>NZ_JAABOK010000026.1 GCF_009928525.1 Chitinophaga solisilvae
CGGTATAGGTGCGGCCTGCAGGGCGCGGATAATCGCCGGGAAGTTCCAGGACAGGCAGTTCATCACTGAACTGATCCAGCCAGTAGCTGCGATGTTCCGGGTTTACCAGCTCCGGTTGCCAGCACGCATAATCCTTATACTGGATACGCAGCGCCGGCAGCGATTCACCACCCTGGTACAGCTGCAGCAGTTCACGGATCATCACGCCCATAGACCAGCCATCGCTGATGATATGGTGCATGGTGAAGCTGAATACCCAGCGGTTGGCAGACAGGCGGTATAACGATGCGCGCAGCAGCGGACCGGTCTGCAGGTCGAAGGGAGACAGAAAATCTTCCTGCAGTAATGCATCCAGTGCAATGCTGTTATTACGTATATCCGTTACTGTTATGTTAAAATCAAGTGCAGGAAGAATAAACTGTTTTACTTCTCCCTGTTCATCTTCCTGAAAAATGGTTCTTAGTATTTCATGTCTTGCTACCAGCGTCCGGAAGCTGTCTTCCAGCTTTTCCACATCCAGCAGGCCTTCAAAGACATGCGCCGAGGGTACGTTGTAGGCGATGCTGCCTCCGTCCAGCTGGCTCAGCACCCACAGGCGGCGCTGTGCTGATGACAATACATAGCTGCGCTGCGGCGGCGCTGCCGGGATATGTACAAAGTCCGTATGACCCAGGGAAGAGATCAGCTGCGCCTGTGCTGCCAGAACAGGATGCGTGAAAATATCATGCAAGGTTATTTTCACTTCAAAATGCCGGAACAGCTGGCTCGCGAGCCGGGTTGCCTTCAGGCTGTGACCTCCCGTGAGGAAAAAATTATCAGTAACGCTGATATGATCTTCCTTCACACCAAGTACAGTAGCCCAGATGGTTACCAGTTGTGCTTCGATGCTATTACGCGGGGCTGTTCGCGTACCTTTGCCGGTGAAGATAAAACCTTCCGGAGATGGCAAGGCCCGCCGGTCTGTTTTACCGCTGGAAGTCAGCGGGAATGTCTCCAGCTGTACAAAATGCGCCGGTATCATATACGATGGCAGGGTATTTCCCAGCCAACTACGTATATCCGTATGGTTTAGTGTATCTGTGGCTACCAGGTATGCAATCAGCGTATGATCGCCATCCGGAGCGGCATGTGCAGTTACTGCCACATCGCTGATGCCGGGGTACTGCTGCAGCGCATGCTCTATTTCACCTGGTTCTATGCGGTAGCCGCGTACTTTCACCTGGTTATCCTTACGGCCTACAAATACGATATTACCATCTGCGCACCAGTGGCCGGTGTCGCCGGTGCGGTATATTCTTTCTCCGGCAATAAAAGGGTCTGCCGTAAATTTTTCTGCTGTCAGCTCCGGGCGGTTCAGGTAGCCTACGGACAGGCCTACGCCACCAATGCATATTTCGCCGTTCACGCCGGGAGGCAGTAATTCATTGTGCGGTCCCAGCACATACAGGCGGGTATTCCATATCGGGCGGCCGATAGGAATCACCCTATCACCGTTCAGCGGACTATAATGACTTACTTCTATAGATGCCTCCGTAGGTCCGTACAGGTTATGAAGCGGAATATTAAACCGGTCATACCAGCGGCTGACAGTGCCTGCTGTCAGGGCTTCTCCGCTGCACATCACCTTAGTAACGCCTTGCAGCGGAGTACCGGTAAACGGATACTCGAGGAAGCTGTTCAGCATGGAAGGCACAAAATGCAGGGCGGTAACGCCGGTAGCATTTATCAGTGCCAGCAGATGTTCCGGGGAGCCGATATGTTCCCGCGGGCATAGCACTTCTGTTGCGCCAAAACACAGCGGCATAAACAGTTCCCATACGGATACGTCAAACGTGAAGGTGGTCTTCTGCAGGATAACGTCTTCCTGTGTAAAACCATAGTGATCCCACATCCAGCGGAGGCGGTTCACAACGCCCCTGTGCTTCAGCATACAGCCTTTGGGCATACCGGTGGAGCCGGAAGTATAAATGACATATATCAGGTCGTCGGCAGTGGATGCACGCAGCAACGGTTCGTCGCTGTATGTATGCAGCTCCTGCTGTATTGTTTCCAGCAATGCGGCATCTATCACAACCTTACAGTCGCTGTCGGCACGCAGGTATTGAATGCGGTCGGGCGGATACTGCGGATCTACCGGTACGTATGCCCCGCCGGCTTTCAGGATCCCCAGCAGGCAGATCACCTGCCAGTCGCTGCGATCCAGTTCTACTCCAACAAGATCGTTGGCGGCGATGTGATAACGTTGCTGCAGGAAACGGGCAACCCTGCCGGATACCTGGTCCAGTGCACGGTAGGTCCATTGTACATCTCCCCATATCAGCGCGGTACGCGTACCGTTCTGCAACGCCTGTTTGCGGAAAAGATCCGCTACCGTTTTATCTGCAGGAAAATCGTGTGCGGTATCATTAAACAGATGCAGTAACGCCTGTTGCGCCGGCGTAGCGATAGCTGTTGCTGCCGGCGTAATCTGCGGGTTATCCAGCACCTGGGCAATAATATATTCGTAGGCATCCAGCAGCAGCTGAATACTTTCATCTTTATAGAGCGCGGTTGCATACTCTACTTCGAGATAACCTTTCTTTCCCGTATCTACGGCAAAGCTGAAGCTGATATCAAATTTGGAGGTCACCTGATCCAGGAGCAGCGGTGCTGTTTCCGCCAGGTAATGATACAGTTCATCCAGCACGATACCGGATTGCCGGCTTACCTGGATGAGCGGTTCAGGTTGTACCACCATCAGGATATCGAACAACGGATCGCGCGAGGCATCAGTATTCACTACGGCCTGTTCCATGATTTTACCGAGCGGGTAGTCCTGGAATTCAAATACCTGCTTTGAGTGCTGTGATATCAGCGCCAGATGTTCCAGGAAGGGACTGTCTGCCTGCAGTGTAGTACGCAATGGCAGCGTGTTCACATACAGACCCAGCTGCTGTTCCAGCTCCTGCCGGTTACGGCCGGCCACCGGTGTGCCTATTACCATATCCTGCTGCCCGGAAAAGCGGTATAGCAGTACGGTGAGGGTAGCGCGGAAAAAGTTGAACAGCGTAACATGCTGTTCTTTGCAGAAGTTACGGATACGTTCGTAGTTCCCTTCCTGCCAGTAGTAGCGGCGGATAGCGCCGGCAAACTGTTTCACTGCCGGCCTTTTGAAATCTGCCGGCAGCTCCAGCGGCGGCACGGCTGTTTCAAATGCTTTGGTCCAGAATGCCTTTGCCCGCTCATCTTCCTGCTGACGGATGTAAGCGGTATAATCTACATACTGTATTGATAAAGGTGCGGCCGACGGTGTTTGTCCGGCGAGCAGTAATTCATAGTTGCTGATAAGCTCCTGCAGCAGCAGGGCTACAGAATGTCCGTCGCTGATAATATGATGTATGGAAAACAGCAGGGCATATTCTTCTGCGGCCATGCGGTACAGCTGCATCCGTAGCAGCGGCCCGTTCACCAGGTCGAAAGCGGTACGGTACTGCTGCTGGTATTGTTCAAGGAGATAAGCCTTTTTATCAGCCCGGCCGGAAATATCTTCCAGTGGTATTTGTACGGACAGGGTATCGGGAATAAACTGCCTTGGTTCGAAATCTACTTCCCGGAATACGGTGCGCAGGATCTCATGCCGCTGCACCACCCGTTGCAGGGCTGCCTGTAGCAGCAGATGATCTGTATTTCCTTTCAGCAGGAGGCCGGTAACAATGTTGTAGGCGGTATCGCCGCCTTCCCATTGAGATAGTAACCACAGCCGTCTTTGCGCATCTGATGTTTCAAAGGAGGCCTTCCGCGCTGTGCGGGTCAGTGGAATATGTTTTATCTGTCCTGCGCTCGCTGTCAGGAATGCCAACAGCTCCTCCCTGTTTTCTCTGATAACAGTCAGCAGATGCTGCGGCACCCGTTCCGTTTCGCCGGTCAGCTTCAGCTGTTGGCCATGCGCTACGGGCGCCACATTCAGTTGTTTAAGCGCAGCAATAATTTCCAGGGGTTTCATATAATAACTTCGTTATCGGAGATTTGTCTGTTCTTCAGCCACAGCATATTTTCCAGTAAAGCGGAAAGCGCTGAGATGGTATTATTCTCCATCACTGCTGAAATATTTATATTCAGATCAAGCTCCCTGTTAACTTTATTCAGCAGCTCTACCTGCTGCATGGATTCCAGTCCGAGGTCGGTAAGGTCTGTATGGTACACATCGCCGGCATAGACGGCGCTGCCAGTTTTTTCGGAGACGATGCGCAGCAGGTAATCCTGTATTTTATAACTGTCGGGATGAGCGGCTATATCTTCCACATCCGCTACCGCCGTATGGATGATTTCTTCCGGCAGCTGTTGCAGGGAAGCCATACTTTTAAACAGCCCTTCCTGGTACCATCCCACACATTTACTGCGTTGCAGTTTCCCGCTGGTGGTGCGGGGAATGGTGAAAGGCGACACCAGCAGTATATCATGCGGAGTAATGCCGAATCTGCCTGTCATGGCTCTTCTGGCAGCAGCAATCACGATAGCGGGTTCCAGCGACCTGACTGCGCTTCTTTTTATTTCTATGACGGCTACCACCTGTTCGCTGGCAGCATCTGTGCAAAACACGGCTACGCCATTATTTTCTATATCATTGTTGCTGCCTGCCACCGCCTGTTCCACATCTGTCGGATAGATATTTTTTCCGCGGACGATCATCATCTCTTTCAGCCGGCCCTGTACAAACAGCTGTTCCTGATGAAAGAAGCCCAGGTCGCCGGTTCTCAGGAATCGAAGACCGTCCTGCTCATAAAAATATGCCTGGTTATTACGCCGCCAGTAGCCAACGGTAACGCTGTCGCCGGCGATGCATATTTCCCCTTCTTCTCCTGCGGCTACCGGCTGACCTGTAGCGGCGGAAATGATTTTCACCGTAATGCCCGGCACTGCTGCACCTACGCCTATTAATTGCCGGTCTTCGTGTATGCATACAGGTTGCTGCTCATCATGATACACGGCAACCAGCAGGGTGGCTTCCGCGAGGCCGTAGCACGGCGTACAGGCATGAGGGTTATATCCTGCAGCCGCGAAATGTGCTGTAAACCGCTGCAGCGTGGAGGGCCGGATTACTTCTGATCCGTTGAAAGCCACTTTCCAGGAGGAAAGATCCAGGGTGCTCACTTTATCGGCGGGAATCTTGTCTGTACACAGATCATAGGCAAAATTGGGGCCGCCGCTATGCGTGGCCTTATAGCGGGAAATGCCTTCCAGCCAGCGCAGCGGCTGCTGTATAAAATCCGCCGGATCCATCAGCACACCCGTGCAGCCCATAAAAACGGTATGCAGGATATTGCCGATCAATCCCATATCATGATGAAAGGGAAGCCAGGAGAAGATAACAGACTGACTGTCGCAGCGGAATGTCTGCGCAATCATCTCCTGATTATGGATGAGGTTCTGATGAGAGATTACTACGCCTTTGGGATCACTGGTGGAGCCGGAGGTATACTGCAGCAGGGCAATATCATGCGGCTGGGACTCTGTTACAGGCGCAGGATTATTCCAGCCATCTGTAAACAGTAGCAGCGCTGCGGCATCTTCCAGGTAGCGGGCCGTTGCCTTGCGGCACAGTATAGCTGCAGGCATGGCATCGTCAATAATATGCTGCAGCCGCGCAAACTGCCTGCTGCTCTGCACATAAGGCACCGGCACCGGTACAGCGCCGCTGTAATGACAGGCAAAAAATGATACGATAAAAGACAATACATCCTGGTAAACAAGCACTACCCGCTTGCCGTGCAGGTGATGTGCCGCCAGCTGCATGGCCTGTGACAGCACTTCTTCCTCCAGTTTGCCGTATGAAATACGCTGGTCCGGTTCAAGTCCTTTACCTGAAATAATAAAAGCTGTTTTAAATGGGGATACGCTGGCGTGATACGTCAGGTAGTCGATTATTCTAAGCATGTTACGTATATCGCGGGTGAGAAGAATAGAAGATGCAGCTATCGCTATGGCATGTAACATTTCCTGTTACAACCAGGATAGCATCAATAGGGCTTATAAATACAAATTACAGTTATAAGGGAATATATAAACTAGGGGTTGTGCTAATTTTCATTACGGTTTTTACTAAAGCACTATCCGATGGTACAGATCTTACTTTCGATAGCATACCGCAGCAATCCTACTGCAGATCTGACCTGCAGCTTTTCTCTCAGTTCCTGCTTCAGCTTTTCCACAGACCTCACGCTGAGTAATATTTCATCTGCTATCTCCCTGTTGTTTTTATCTTCCCACATCAGCCTCAGCAGCAGTTTCTCGCGGTCTGTCAGCGGCACGGCAATATCCGGCCCTCCGGAGTAATTATTCCGGTGATGACAATAGAGCGCTTCTGTGAACAACTGGTTACGGTAAATCCTGTCCGATGCAATGGTAAGAATAGCATCCCGGAGTTCTTCCGGACTATCTCTTTTTGATACGCAGCCATAGATGCCCATCTCCAGCAGCTCGCTCACCCATTCAATATCCGCTGTCATAGATAATAACAGGATCTTTGACAGCGGATACATGGCTTTGATGCGGCAGATGATTTCATGTGCACCGGTAGCAGGAATATCCATCACCAGCACATCAAACATCATTCTTTTGCCAGCTCTCAGCAATTCCTTTAGTTGTCCTCCTTCCAGCACCACATCCATGTGCGCACATTTAACAAGATAGTTGCTCAGCATTCTGCGGAACAGCAGCTGTTCGTCTATAATAACAACGGATACAGGATTAACGGGCATTCAGCGTATGATTTAATATTTCTGCAAAAAGATTTCTCAACGCTATTCGTTGTGTATACGGGAAGATATTTCTGTTAAAAATGAAATTCAGCTTCAGGCAGTTGCTGTATTCCTTTACCACCAGTACCATACCAAAGAGCTGCATATGCTCTCCGTCTTTGTTACCATCAGCGATATTACCTTCGTAGGCTGCTTCCAGATCGCTGTTATAGTTGTGATAATTGAAGAAGACAGCAGAACGGAGTAAATCCGGCGTATCTATACCGAGCGCACGGACTACCTCGCCAAAAGGACAGGCGTCGTGCTGCAGATCGTCCAGGAAGCCGGACTGTACTGCTTTCAGCAATGCCAGCGGATTACCCGCATCCTCTATGCGATGGCGTACAATCATCATGTTGGCGAAGAACCCTATCAGCCCGGTTACATCCAGCGGGCCGAAATGTATCGAGTTCCTTCCTGAAACCGTGGTGCAGAGGGCGACCTCCTGTTGTCCGGACAGCCGGTGTACCAGCAGTGTCAGTACCCCCATGAGCAGCGTGGTGCGGGTCACCCCGTGTTTTTTCGAGAAGGCGGCTATCTCCTGATAACGGCTGCCTTCCAGCAGGAGCACCAGGTTATTGGGTCCGTCGTCTGTTTCCTGCCACGCAGGGAATGCTACCTGCAGCCGGCAGCCTTCCAGCTTTGCTTTCCAGTACCGCAGGCTTTCCTGTCCGGCTGCCGATGCCACATGATTCCGCTGCCAGCCGGAGAAGTCCCTGTACTGGAATTTCAACGGAGGCGGTGGCGCAGCGCCGGTCAGCTGCTGTATATACAACGCGGTCAGTTCATTTTTTATGATGCCGATAGAATAACCATCAGTGATAATGTGATGCATGGTAATCAGCGCAACATGCCTGCCGTTGGCACAATGGAAGAGTTTCACCCGGAACAGCGGAGCGGCGGCAAGATCCGCCTCCCAGTTATATTCCTCTTTGATGATCGTATCCAGCGCTTCGTCCTGCTGCAGTTGTACGGGGCCTTCCACATTGATGCGCAATGCACCTGGTGGCAATATGCGCTGCAGCACAACGCTTCCTGCTTTCACAAATGCAGTTCTCAGCATTTCATGCCGGTCTGCCAGTTGGTTCACGGCAGCCGTCAGCGCATCTGCGCGTATCTCCGCTCCTTCATACGGCATTACAATCAGGTGATCTCCTTTCCTGTTCCAGCCGGAGAAATAAACCTGCTGGTTATAAGAAGGCAGGATCACGGTACCCACCGGGATATGACGCGCGATGGCAGCCACATTTTTTTCCTCAAACAATACTTTCATCGGGATAGTAACGCCGGTGACATCGAGTATTTTTTTGAGGATGATCATAGCCTTGAGTGAGTTACCGCCGAGTTCAAAGTAATCATCGGTGCGGCCTACCTGTTCCCGGCCCAGCACTTCCTGCCAGATAGCTGCCAGCAGCTGCTCTTCAGGGCCTTCAGGCGCGGAGTACAGATACACATTATTCACGGCGGCATCGCCGGGATAAGGTAATGCCTTCTTATCTATTTTACCATTGGAGGTGAGTGGTAAGCTATCCAGCTGCACAAACCATGCAGGGATCATGAACAGGGGCAGTAATCCTGACAGGTGTGTTATCAGCTCATTCGTATACAATGGCGCTGCGCCTACCAGATAGGCCGCCAGTTCATTTTCACCATTCTCTTTCAGCACCGGTGTTACTACCACTGCATCCACGCCCGGATAGCGTAACAGGGCGTTTTCTATTTCGCCCGGTTCAATGCGGTGGCCGTTGATTTTAATCTGTTCATCCTTTCTTCCGGTATATTCCAGTATACCACCAGGCAGCCAGCGGCCGAGGTCCCCGGTGCGGTACATACGCCTGCCGGGAGCAAACGGATCGGGCACAAACTTCGCGGCTGTCTGTTCCGGTTTATTAAGATAACCGCGTGCAATACCGCTGCCGCCTACACAGATCTCTCCTATTACGCCCACCGGCGTAAGCTGATCCTGTGCATCGAGGATATAGACGGGGCTGTTGGCAATAGGCCGGCCGATAGGTACGTTGTCGCCGGCGATGCTCTTTGCATCCGGTACGGGCATTACGGAAGCGCAGATGCTGGTTTCCGTAGGGCCGTAAGCGTTATAGTATTCGCCGTACTGCAGGAAGGCGCGGGCTTTGTCTGCCAGGGCTGCTTCACCGGCTGTCACCAGCTTTTTAAGCGTACTGATTTTTCCTACGTCCAGCATCCGCAGATAGGCTGGCGGTATCAGTGCAAAGTCTATGCTGTTATCTGTAATGAACTGTTCCAGCAGCAGCGGGTTATCCCTGATGTCATCACTAACCACATACAGGGCGGCGCCGCAGGTCAGCGCATTGAATGTTTCAAATACAGAAGCATCAAAAGAAAAAGAAGTAATCTGCATATTCCTGTATCCTGCAGGGATGTCAAAGAATGCCTGCATCCCCTGGATAGTGTTGGCCAGTCCGCCGTTTTCCACCATCACGCCTTTCGGTTCTCCCGTTGATCCGGAGGTGTAGATCACATAGGCCAGATCTCCGGGTCCTGCCTGATTCACTGCTCCTGCAGGCGGTGCGGCAACAGGAATATCTGTCATATACAGTGCGCCGTCAAAATAGTCCAGTTCAAACATCCGGGAGGTTTCGGTAATCAGTGTGCTGATACCGGTATCTTTGAAGATAAACTCCTTGCGCCCTCTGGGATAATCCGGGTTCACAGGTACAAAGGCTGCACCTGCCTTCAATATACCGAGCATGGAGATGATCACTTCCGCAGATCTGTCCAGCATAATACCGACGAGATCATTTGTACGGATGTTATATGTCTGCTGTAAAACAGCGCCCAGCTGCTCCGCCCTTTCATTCAGCTCCGCGTAGGTCAGCGCCGTATCGTTGAATACCAGCGCCGTACTGTCCGGCGTACGTGCTGCCTGTGCTTCAAAAAGCTGTATAATCGTTTTGTCCGGCGCAAAATCTGCCGCCGTCTGGTTAAAGGTGTGCAGCAGCTGCTGTCTGTCATCGCTGCTGAGGAAAGTTACTTCCCCGATAGCTGTATCAGGATTGCTCAGGGCAGCGGACAGGAATTGTTCCAGCTGATCTCCCAGCTGCTGTATCATCCACTGGCTGTATATATCGGTGTTATAGGCAAGGCGCAGCTGTAATCCGTCTGTGCGTTCTGCAAAATCAAATACCAGGTCAAACACGCAGGAGATCGTACCGATACCGTCATAGCCGCTCATAGTAAGCTGCTGCGACTGTTCTCCCGCACTGCTGACGGCTTTTACGGCCTGCTGTACAATTACCTGTATATCAAAAAGCGGGTTGCGGCTGCGGTCGCGCTGTACATCAAGGTCACCCACCAGTTTATCAAACGGATAGAGCTGGTGTTCATAAGCGCCCAGCGCTACTTTCTTCACCTGCTGCAGGAGTTCCCGGAAGCTGTGGCGGCCGCTGAACTGTGTGCGCAACGCGAGGGTATTAACATAAAAACCGATCTGATCTTCCAGGTCAGCATGTTCCCTGCCGGCAACCGGCGTGCCGATGATGATATCGTCCTGTGCGGCATAATGATACAGCAGTGCATTCACAGCGGCTACCATCGTCATAAACAGGGTGCTTTCCTGGTCGGTGGTAAACTGTTGTATACGCTGACTCAGCTCTTTGCTGAAGTTTTTCCTCCAGGCGGCGCCGTTGTAGGTTTTCACGGCGGGACGTACTTTATCTGACGGCAGCTCCAGTACAGGCAATG
This sequence comes from Chitinophaga solisilvae, assembly GCF_009928525.1. Classification (GTDB taxonomy): domain Bacteria; phylum Bacteroidota; class Bacteroidia; order Chitinophagales; family Chitinophagaceae; genus Chitinophaga; species Chitinophaga solisilvae. The sequence goes on from NZ_JAABOK010000026.1 coordinate 10,500, forward strand.
CGCCGGAGAACTGCTGCAACCAGTATTCCCGGTGTTCTTTCAGCAGGTCGGCGGTGAGCTGCTCCTGCTGCCATACGGCATAATCCTTATACTGTATGCGCAACGGCTGCAGCTCCGGATCTACGGAGTCGCGGTAGCTACGGTAGCATTTCATCAGCTCATCTATCAGAATACCTCTTGACCATCCGTCGCTGATGATGTGGTGTGTCACATAGGTGAACACCCACTCTCCTTCTGCCCGCTGTATGAGGCTGGCTCTTACCAGCGGGCCAGTGGCCATATTAAACGGTGTCACAAAATCTTTTCTTACCAGCTGCAGCGCTATGGCGGCGGCATTGTCTTCACCGCGCAGGTCATGGCGCGCAATGGCGAAGCCCAATGCTGCCGGCTCCAGCACAAACTGCCGCAGTTCACCGGTATCATCATGCCGGAAAACCGTGCGCAGCACTTCATGCCTGCCGATAACAGCATCAAAGGCATATTGTAAAGCGGCAGGGTCCAGCTCTCCGCTGAATACATGCACATCTTTTACGTTATAGGCAATGCTGACTTCTTCAAACTGACTCAGTATCCATAACCTGTACTGGGAAGACGACAGCGGATAACCATTGTCCGAAGGCGGCGCCGGCGCTATCGCTACAAATGATTCCTTCTTCGCCTGCCGGATAAGTTCCGCCTGCTCTTCCAGCACGGTAAAGGCGAAGATATCCTTGAGGGTGATATTTACATCAAAGGTTTTATAAATGAGACTGGCGAGACGCGTGGCTCTCAGGCTATGCCCGCCGATGTCAAAGAAACTGTCCTTCACGCTGATGATGGTTCTGCCCAGCACTTCCTGCCACAGCAACAGCAATTTTTCTTCCACCTGGTTACGCGGCGCTACGTAGGGTGCGCCGGAAGACTGGTCCGCATTATCCGGCCGCGGAAGTTGTTTTCTGTCAATCTTGCCGTTTACGTTTAACGGCAGTTCTCCCAGCTGTATCAGGCTGGACGGCACCATAAAGGCAGGCACTTTACCTGTCATGTAAGTCCGCAGTGCTGTGATATCCACTAACACGTGGGAAACAAAATATCCCCACAGTTCTTTTTCTCCGTTGACATTCACGCCTGCTATGACTACCGTAGAACCCATATCAGGGAAGCCTTTCAGGATGCTGGCCACTTCATCCGGCTCAACGCGGTAACCGTTTATTTTCACCTGATCGTCCACCCTGCCTTCAAACACGATGTTACCATCGGGCAGCCAGCGGGCAATATCACCGGTTTTATACATACGGGCGCCTTCCCGGAAAGGGTCTGCCACAAAGCGTTCGGCAGTCAGCGCTTCATTGTTGATATATCCTCTTGCCAGTCCGCCGCCTACATACAATTCCCCTTTTATACCTACCGCACACAATTGCTGACGGCCATCCAGGATATAGGCGGTACCGTTAGTCACCGGCTTACCGATAGAGATAACGGTATGTTCCGGACGTACGGCGCCTACGGTGGAGTTGGTCGTATTTTCTGTAGGGCCATAGCAATTCAGCAGCAGCAGGTCCGGGAACTTCGCGAGGATGGCGTGCGCATGGCGTAATGACATCTGTTCGCCTCCTGCAAAAACAGCTTCCAGTCCTGCGAAAATGTTTACGTCATCTTCCACCAGCTGGTGCAGCCTGGCTACTGTCAGCAGCATCATATTTACGGCATGCTCACGGAGCAGCGCCGACAGCTGCTGTTTATCGAGCAGCGCATCGTTGCCGGCCAGTACCAGCGTACCGCCGTTCAGCAGCATGCTCCAGTATTCAAACGTAGTTACGTCAAAGGCTACTGCGCCTGATGCGAGCAGCACATCTGATGCTTTCAGGTCAATATATCCACAGTCTTTCACCAGCCTCCGGATGCCGTGATGTTCTATCATCACGCCTTTCGGCTCCCCGCTGGAACCGGAGGTGAACATCACATAGGCGAGGTCATTGCCGGTGATGCCGGTATAATGTTTTATCTCACACGCCTCTATCAGGTGTTCTTCCACCTCCGGCGCTATGACGCTTCCTTCAAAGCTGTACAGGTCAGGGATATAATCGATATGGGTGAGAATGGCCTTACATCCTGCCTGCTGCAGCATATAATTTTTGCGGTCCGACGGGAAGGCCGGATCTATGGGAACATATGCCGCGCCGGCTTTGAGTATCCCCAGGATGGCAATGACCGCCTTCTCCGTTTTCTCCAGCAGCACGCCTACCAGGTCGCCGCCAGTGATGTTGTAATTCTCCCGCAGATATACCGCCAGTTTATCTGAGCGTTCATCCAGCTCTTTGTAGGTGATGGTAGTACCGTTGGCGGCAATGGCTGTTTTATCCGGCGTAGCGGCTGCCTGCTGCCGGAAGGCATCACCGGTATGCCACTCCTGCGGACATGGCGATGCCGGCGGATTGAAATCATGAATGAGCTGCGCACGTTCTGCTGTTGCCAGGTACTCCAGCGCCCATACGGGTTTATCTGCATGATGCGCAATATCACAGATGATATTCTCCAGGTGAAACAGCAGCCGCCAGGCGGTATTATCATTGTAGAGGTCTGTATTATAAATCAGGGATACACGCAATCCATCACTGCTCTCCACAAAATTAAACGTGAGATCGAAGCGGCTGGTAATGCCGCGGCGGGCACTTTCGCCGGTTTGTCCCTGGTTGCTGGTAATCTCCTTGACATTCTGCAACACCATAGTAACGTCAAACAGCGGGTTCCGGCTGATATCATGGTCTGCGTCCAGCACTGTTACCAGTTCATCAAACGGGTAGGCCTGGTGTTCAAAGCCCTGCAGCATCACCTGACGGGCATGCTGCAGCAGGGAATGAAAGCTGTCACCTCCGCTGAAGCGCATCCTGACAGGCAGCGTATTCACATAAAAACCTATCTGGTCTTCCAGGTCGGTATGCTCACGGCCTGCTACGGTAGTGCCTATGATAATATCTTCGTGCCCGGTGTACCTGTACAGTAAGGTATTCACGGCTGCGAGCAATGCCATGAACAGCGTGCTTTCATTCTCCCTGGCTACTGCATTCAGTGCGTTCATCGTTGCTTCAGGAATAAACCTGCCAACGGTAGCGCCGTTATACGTTTTGCGGGGAGGCCGCGGGCGGTCAGCCGGCATTTCCAGCACCGGCAGCTCACCGGAACATTGTTCTATCCAGTAGTTTTTATGCGCCTGCATTACTTCACTTTCCAGGGATGCACGCTGCCATACCGCATAATCCTTGTATTGTATGCGCAGTGGTATCAGGGAAGTATTTTCAGGTTGCTGATACTGCTGATAGAACTGCAGCAGTTCCTTCAGCAATATTTCTTTTGACCATCCGTCGCAGATGATATGATGAATGACAAAAACAAATACCCATTTGTCATCTGACAGGCAGATGAGGCTGGCGCGGATCAGCGGTCCTGTGGAAAGGTTAAATGGCTGCCTGGCAGCGATGTCTGCTACTTCATCTGCCAGCGCTTCTCCCGCCGCCTCTTTTCTGAAATCGTGCAGGGTAATGCTGAAACCGGTTTTATCTGCCGGCAGCACTATCTGATTTACAGCGCCATCTTCCGTGGCATGGAAAATGGTACGCAGTACTTCATGCCGCGCTATCATGCTGTTGAAGGCTGCCTGCAGTGCTTCGGGGCTGACAGCTCCATGGAAAATATGCGTAGTGGGCACGTTGTAGGCGATGTTTCCTTCTTCCAGCTGGCTCAGTATCCACATACGGTATTGCGCGGAAGAAACGGGGTATCCGCTGTCTGATACCGGCGCCGGCTCAATAGCCATCCAGCCCGTCTTCCGGGCATTGGCGATCAATACCGCCTGATCTTCCAGTACCAGCGAAGCGAAAATATCCTTCAGCTCCAGGCTCACGGAAAATGTTTTGTGTATCATGCTGACCAGCCTGGTAGCACGCAGGCTATGACCGCCGATATCGAAGAAGTTATCTTTTACGCTGACGCGTTTTCTTTTCAGGATCTCTCTCCACAAGGCGGCCAGTTGCTCTTCTATTTCATTACGCGGGGCCACGTAGGCCGCATCTGCTGCTTCCTGCGGAGCTGGCAACCGGCGGCGGTCAATCTTTCCGTTGGCGGTCAGCGGCAGTTGCTCCAGCCGGATATAATGCGCGGGGAGCATATACAATGGTAAAGATGCGGCGAGATGTGTACGCAACATGCCTGCATCCATTTCATGATCGCCGGTCCAGTAGGCAGCCAGTTCCTTATCGCCGGACGCATGCTCAAAAGCCTGTACCACCGCGGTGTTGATGTCCGGGTGCTTCAGCAGCGCATGTTCTATCTCTTCCAGCTCAATACGGTAACCACGTATTTTAAGCTGATTATCCTTTCTGCCCAGGAAGATGATATCGCCGCCGGGCAGGCGCAGACCGAGATCCCCGGTCTTATAGATACGCCGGTCAGCATGAAAAGGGTCGGTGATAAACTGCAGTGCCGTCAGTTCCGGCTGTTGCAGGTAGCCCTTTGAAACGCCCCTTCCGCCGATGCAGATTTCGCCGGTAGCCCAGGCAGGCAGCAGTTTTCCATACTGATCCAGGATGTACACTGCCGTATTCCCGAATGGTTTTCCCAGCGGAATAATGCGCGAGGGTTCGTCCACTTTCCTTACCAGCTTACCGATAGTTGTTTCGGAAGGGCCGTAGTGGTTATAGATATCGCAGGACGGGCGTACTTTGCGGATCGTTTCTATCACATCAGCGGTCAGCGTTTCTCCTCCGAAAACGATACATTTCTCCGGGAGGAAGAAACTGTTGTCATCCTGTAATGCCTTCCAGTGCGAGGGTACTATCTTGATACAATCTACCTGATGCTGCCGCATTTTTTCTCCGTTCATCACTTCATCGGCGGAGAATATATGCAGGGCGCCGCCGGTGAGTAACGAAGCATAAATAACAGTATTACCCAGATCTGCAGCAGGTGTGGAAACCAGGCCGAAGCTGCGGCATGCGCCGATATTGGTAGCGGCCAGCAGGCCGTAATAATAGTCTGCCAGGTTACGGTGTGTTACCATCACTCCTTTCGGCGCACCGGTAGTACCGGAAGTATATACAATGTACGCGAGATGTTCCGGTGAAATGACCGCCGGCGCGGCAGTAGCTGCCGGCAGGCTTTCCAGCTGTATGTCTATGGCAAAAAGCTGTCCGTCGTAATAGTGTATGTCAAACAGAAAATCTGATTGTGTAATCATCGCACGGATGCCGGCATCAGTTACCATGTAGCGTTTGCGCGATTCAGGCATTTCCGGTTCTATCATCACGTAGGCACCGCCGGCCTTCAGTACGGCGATCATGGCCACCAGCACCTTTTCGGAGCGCTGCAGCAGGATGCCTACACGATCATCAGCAGTGATGCCGCAGGTGGTACGGAGATATTCCGCCAGCCTGTCTGATTCATCCTGTAACTGACCATAGGTTAAGGATGTCCTGCCAGCCACAAGTGCAGTGGCATCCGGCGTTTGCTGCGCCTGTTTTCTGAAGAGGTCTACCACGGTGGTATCTTCATATATCACCGAAGAGATGCTCTCCCGCAGCAGTTGCTGCTGCGTTGCTTCATCCAGCATGGGAAGGTCAGACAATGGCTGCAGACAATCTTCCGTCACTGCTTCCATGAGCTGCTGCAGATGTGTACTCAGCTGATGAATGAGTGCGGGGCCGAAGATGTCCGTGTTGTATACGGTCCTGACCAGCAGCCGTTCGCCGTCATCCAGGACGAAAAAGGTGAGGTCAAACTTGCTGACCACCTTACCGTTGTAGCCATAACCTTTTACGTCAACGCCATCAAGATGGGCAGCCTGTTCTTCGCGCGCCACATCAATGTTCTGCAATACCACCATCACGTCAAAAAGAGGATGCCGGCCTGCATCACGCACCGGGTTGAGTACTTCCACCAGTTCGTCAAACGGGTAAGCCTGGTGTGCGTATGCATCGAGCGTAACGGCCTTTACCCCGGAGAGCAGCTTCCGGAAGCTGTCTTTCCCTGTAAAGCGGGTTCTCATCGGCAGCGTGTTCACATAAAAACCAATCTGGTTCTCCAGCTCCACATTTTCCCTGCTGGCAATAGAGGTACCGATAACAATATCTTCCTGCCCGGTATATCTGTATAACAGGGTTTTCACCAGCGCCAGCATCGCCATAAACAGCGTACCTCCTTCTGCAGCGCAGAGCTTTTTGATGGCGGCTGTCAGCTCCGGCCCGATGATATGCGTATATTCATCTCCGTTATAACTTCTCACTGCAGGTCTGGGCTGATGCGGCGCCAGTTGCAGGACAGGCGCATCTTCTTCAAACTGCTGCAGCCAGTATGACTTGTGTTCCTGCAGGGCAGGGCCGTTCAGCTGTTCCTGCTGCCAGACGGCGTAATCCCGGTACTGAATACGCAGGGGTTTCAGCGGGTTGCTTTCTCCTTTTGTAAAAGCGTTATATAATACCAGCAGTTCTTTCACCAGTACGCCGGTAGACCATGCATCGCCGATGATGTGATGCATGACATAACAGAATACCCAGCTGCCGCCGGCAGTGCGGAAGAGCGTTGCCCTGAGCAGGGGGCCTGCCGCCAGGTCGAAAGGAGTATTCACTTCCTGCAGCACCAGGCTGTTCAGCGCTGCAGCAGATAATTCCCGTGCATCAACCTGCTGAATCTGCATCCTGGCGTCAGCGACGGAAAGGATGTATTGTCCGGCCGTTCCTTCCTCATCTGTTCTGAAAACGGTACGCAATATTTCATGCCGCTCCACCAGGCTGCTGAATGCCTGTTCCAGCGCCTGCTGATCCAGCCGGCCTTCAAACACATGCGTGCCTTTCAGGTTATAGGCCGTACTGTCAGGTTCCAGCTGATGGATAACCCACAGGCGGCGCTGTGAAGAGGACAACGCATAGCTTTCCGCTGCCGGGGCAGGAGTAATATGCGGCACGGTTTCTTCCGCTGTAATTCCTCCCGTATTACCCGACAACAATTGCAGCAGTTCCGCTTTACGCAACTTTATCTCCGCTATCAGGGATGGATCCGGATTACTGTCAGCAAAGACTTTCAGCTCGCCGTCAACAACTTCCAGGAGGATATTATTTTCCTTCAAATCCATCAATAATTTTTTCATAGAAATATCTTTTACAGTTCTATTTGAATAAGACCTTCTTTAGCATGTTTCTTACGCTGTTGTTCCTGCAGAAAATCGATTTGTCCGGCGATGCTTTCAATGGTAGCATCGCGGAAGATGGTCTGCACAGTTATCTTCACCTGGAAAGCTGCGTTGATTCTGGCAATCAGCTGAATGGCGCGGAGGCTCTGCCCTCCGTCTTCAAAGAAATTACGGGTAACGCTCACCTTTTCCTTCCCGAGTACTTCTTGCCAGATGACAGCGAGTTGTTCTTCCAGAGGCGTTCTGGGAGCAATTATTTCGATATCATCTTCTATTGTTCCTGTTATCTGCAGCAGTGTTTTTTTATCGAGTTTACCATTGATGGTTAGCGGCAGCTGCTCCAATGGCAGGAGCTGAGCGGGAATCATATAGTCTGGCAGTTTGCCCTTGAGGTATTGTATAATCCCTTCCTTACTGAACGGGCCTTCCGGAACGATGTAACCGGCGAGGCGGCGGGAGCCGTTGCCGGCATCAGCTACCAGTACAGCGGCTTCGCGGACAAGCGGGCAACCTTTTATCACATGTTCGATTTCACCGGGTTCTATTCTGTAACCATGGATCTTCACCTGTTCATCGAGCCTGCCGGCATATTCGATGGTGCCATCCGGCAGCCAGCGGCCAAGGTCCCCGGTGCGGTACATTTTCCAGGTACCGTCGCCGAAAGGATCTTCCACAAATTTTGCAGCTGTAAGCGCCGGCTGGTGCAGGTATCCCCTGGATACGCCGATACCGGTTACGCATATTTCTCCCGACACTCCTACAGGACACAGCTCTGATGCGGCATTCAGCACATAGATGCGGGTATTCTGTATTGGCTTTCCTACCGGTACGTTCACCTGTTCCGGTACATTATACATCAGGTGATGACAGATATCATCAGATGCTTCCGTAGGTCCGTATGCGTTCATTACCGGGATATGCGCCGCGCCGGGCTGGCCGAACCATTTCTCCAGTAGTTTTCTGCTGACGGCCTCTCCGGTTGTCAGCAGTATTTTCAGATGTTTCGGCGCTATCTCCGTCACGGTGTCCAATGCTACCGCAAGATAAGAGGGCACCAGTTCCAGGATGGTGGTGTTGCTGGCATCTACTGCCTGTATCAGTGCAGCAGGCTGATAGATCAGCTCATCCGGGAAAACGATGGTATGCCCGCCTTTCAGTAATGCGGCCAGCATCTGCCACACGGAAATATCAAACGTAAAGGAAGCCGTGTAGGCAATCACTGACTGATCTGTGATATGCAGGTCATTGATTTTGGCAAAAAGGTGATTCAGCATGCCCGCATGTTCCACCATCACGCCTTTGGGAGTACCGGTAGATCCGGAAGTGTAGATCACATAGGCCAGGTGGGCAGGTTGTACATGTGCTGTAACATACGTATCAGTGGCTGTTTCACGGCCGGGTATCAGCTGCTGTATTTCTTTTCCTGCCGGTAACAACTGCGCGGTGGACTCGCTGCACACTATCATCTGCGCGTCGCAGTCTGTTAAGATGTATTGTATTCTTTCAGGCGGGTAGCCCGGATCTATTGGAACGTAGGCTGCTCCCGCCATCAGGATGCCCAGTACAGCAATAATCATATCTGCGGAGCGTTCCAGGCAGACAGGAACAAGCGAACCTTCTCCTATACCGGACAGCTGCAGATGGGCTGCCAGCCGCGCTGCGCGGACGTGCAGGTCCCTGTAGGTAACCATCTCCTCTCCTGCTTTCACCGCCGCTGCCAGTGGCGTGCGGGTGGCCTGCTGCAGGAACAGATCCACGAAAGTGCTGTCTGACGGGTATTCCACGGCGTTATCATTGAACACGTGCAGCAGTGTATGTTTTTCTTCCGCGGACAGATATGCCAGCTGATTCACCGGCAGTTCAGGCCGGGAAACGGCTTCCGTTATCAGGCTGCAGCAGTGTGCAGCCATCCGGGCTACAGTATCGCCGTTATATATATCGCTGTTATATCCTATAGTGAGATGTAATGCACCGGCTGCCTCGGAAAATTCAAACAACAGATCGAACTTGCTGGTGGAGGTAGCCATGCTTTCGTGCGGGGCTGCGTCTGCCGCTGCTACGCCTTCCTTACCATGCAGGATGAGCATCACATCAATGAGCGGATGCCGGCTCATATCGCGGGGCAGATGCAGTTCCTCTACCAGGTCTTCAAACGGATACATATAATGTTCATATGCACCCAGCGACAGCTTCCTGGCTTTTAGCAGCAGGTCCCAGTAAGTATCTCTGCCGCTGAAGCCCGTGCGTAGTGCGAGCGTCTTCAGGTAACATCCGATCTGGTCTTCCAGGTCAGCATGATCCCTGCCGGTGATGACTGTACCAACCACTACATCTTCCTGACCGGAATAGCGGTGCAGGAAAATATTTACAAACGCCAGCAGGCTCATAAACAAAGTAGCGCCGGCTTCTTCGTTGAGCTGGCGTATTTTCCGGAGGGTATCCGCCGGAAGGCTGCTGTGTACAACACCTCCCTGATATGATTTTACCGGAGGGCGTACGCGGTCCTGCGGCATATTCAGCACAGGCAGCTCGCCTTCAAACTGTTGCAGCCACCAGGTTCTGTGTGCCTGCAATTTATCCGCATGCAGCTGTTCCTGTTCCCAGGCAGCATAATCTTTATAGTGAATGCGCAGCGGTGCGGGCGTAGCCGGAATATTTTCCAGCATGGCCTGGTAGGTGTGCAGCAATTCTTTAATGAGGATACCTATCGACCATTCATCGCCGATGATATGGTGCATAAAATAATGCAGCGTCCATTGCCGGCTGTTATTGCGGAACAGCAGGATACGCAGCAGCGGGCCGGTGGTCAGATCAAAAGGTTCTTTTGCATACCCCTGCAGGATGATAGCCGCCGCATCGTCGCTGATGCCGGCGCGCAGATCATGGATATCTACCGCAAAGTGTATTGCAGCAGGATCGAGTACAAACTGTCTGACTTCTCCGGCGTCGTTCTGTCTGAAAACCGTGCGCAGGATTTCATGCCTGGCTATCAGCGTGTGAAAGGCAGCATTCAGCACGTCGGTATCCATATCACCGCCGAAGCTGTGCCTGCCCTGCATTACATAGGCAGCGCCGGCATTTTCAAACTGGCTGAGTATCCAGATTCTCAGCTGGGAAGATGATAAAATATAACTCTCCTGTTGCGGCAGCGGCGTAATGGCGGTGAAGCTATTACTATCCGCCTGTGCAATCAGCCTGGCCTGGTCTTCCAGCACCGGATGTGTAAACAGGTCTTTCAGCGCCAGCTTCACCTTACATACTTTCTGTATCTGTGCCAGCAGCTGTATAGCTTTGATACTATGACCGCCCCTGGAAAAGAAGTGATCTTTGATACCGATGCGTTCAATCCCCAGCACAGCCTGCCATATAGCGGCCAGCTGTTCTTCCGTGCGGGTGCCGGGCATGACATATCTGCCATGAGCGCCCAGTCCGGCCATATCCGGCGGGGGCAGGCGTTTCCGGTCTGTCTTGCCGCTGGTCGTCAGCGGAAATTTATCGAGCTGTATATACCAGGCAGGTATCATATATTCCGGCAGACGGGTACTTAAAAATGATTTTACTGCAGCCGTATCCAGTTGCGCAGTAGCGATCATATAAGCCACCAGTGCCTTGTCGTTATTGTGTTCAGACTGATATACCGTTACCACCGCGGAGATGATCTCCGGATGTTCTTCCAGTATCCTGCTGATTTCGTCCGGCTCTATGCGGAAGCCGCGGATCTTCACCTGGTCGTCCTTGCGGCCGAGGTACTCCACTTGTCCGCCGGGCAGCCAGCGGCCGGCATCGCCGGTGCGATAGATACGCTGACCAGCCTGACAGGGATGCGGAACAAATTTCTGTGCCGTAAGCTCCGGTGCATTCATATAGCCTCTGGCGAGGCCCACACCGCCGATACATATTTCGCCGGGCACGCCGGCGGGCATCAGCCGGTTCCATTGGTCCAGGATATAAATGCCGGTATTGGCGATAGGCTTACCTATCAGCACGGTAGCATCGCCGGGGGCAACATCATAGCAGGTCACTTCAATAGATGCCTCCGTAGGTCCGTACAGGTTATGAAGCGGAGCTGTCATTTGTTCGTACCACCTGGCAGCAGTCTGTGGTGATAATGCCTCGCCGCTCACCATGACATGCCGCACTGATGCCAGCTGCCGGTGAAGGGTATTGTCTGTCAGGAACGGAATAAATTCGTTGAGCATCGAAGGCACAAAATGCACGCAGGTAACGGCATGCCGGGCGATGAGCGCCGCAAGGCGGGGTGGTGAAGCCACATCATCCGCAGGGCACAGCACCATCTTTGCACCGAGGCACAACGGCATGAATATTTCCGGTACTGACACATCGAAAGTGAAATTCGTTTTCTGCAGGATAACTTCTTCCGCAGAAAAATGATATTTACGCCACATCCATTCCAGGCGGTTGATGACACCGCGGTGTTCAATCATACAGCCTTTGGGGTTACCGGTGGAACCGGAGGTATAGATCACGTAAAGCAGATCAGCAGCGGTTCCGCCGGCATCGGGATTATATTCAGGATAGGCCGTGGTATCTGCCCGGTATCCGTCCAGCCAGGTGTCGTCTATTACCAGGCGGCAGTTACTGTTGTTCACGATGTAGTCCACACGGCTCTGCGGATACGACGGATCGAGCGGCAGGTAAGCGCCGCCGGCCTTCAGGATGCCCAGTATGGCAATTATCATATCCGGACTGCGTTGCAGGCGTATGCCCACCACTTCTTCCCGGCGGATATTATACTGTTGCAGCAGGCAATGCGCCAGGCGGTTGGCGGCAGTGTTCAATGCATTAAAGGAAAGGCTGGTATCTTCATATACAAGCGCCGTTGTTTCCGGCGCTGACCGCACCTGTGTCTCAAACAATGCCGTGAGGGTTGTATGGTCAGAAAAGGCAGCCTGTGTATCATTAAACGTAAATAAGAGCTGTAATTTTTCTTCCGGAGAAAGTATTTCTGTTTTTTCCGGGGCGATGTCCGGTTGTTCCACCACTGCAGTCATCAGCCGTTGCAGGTGCTCCAGCAGTTGTGTGATCTGTTCTTCCTTATACAGCAGGGTATTGTAGTGTATTTTAACAGTAAGCGCAGCGCCGGGAATCACGGACATCCAGCAGTCGTAGCTGGTTTGTTCAAATGCTTCCAGTGCTGTAAATGCCACGGTATCCGTTGGTGCTGTGGCTGCCGCGTCTGATGGCTGCGCAGGTTCCTGGTCAGGATAATTTTCAAAGACAATGATATGATCGAAGAGTGCGCGGCCTGTTTGAGCGGCAGCCTGTATCTCGGCCAGCTCCACATGATGATGTTCCGTGCCGCGGATAAAATCGAGCTGCAGGGCTTTCATCAGCGCCGTGAAAGAAGGCGCGTCGCTGAGATTTACACGTACGGGGATGGTGTTGATAAACAGACCGATCATCTGCTCTACGCCTTCGAGCTGTGGCGGCCTGCCGGAAACCACTGCGCCGAACAGCACGTCCGTGGTATTATTGTACCAGCCCAGGAGTATGCTCCATACCGCCTGGAAGAAGATATTCTCTGTTACCTGCAGCTGATGGCACAGCTGCCTGATACCCTGGCGCAGCGTGCCTTCTATGCGCAGCTGGCTTTTCCTTCCTGCCATCCGGCCTTTATCCGGCAGGCCGGTAGCGGGAATGCCGGTAGGCTGCGAAAAGGCACTGAGGTAGGCGCGCCAGTAATCCAGCGATGCTGCCTTATCCTGGCGGGAAAGCCATTTGATATAGTTCGCATAGGGATATACCCTTCCCAGTTGCGCCGGGCGCTGGCGTAACTGGCCAGTATATAATTCCGTAAATTCTTTCATGAGAATGCGGAGGCACCATCCGTCCATCAGGATGTGATGATGACTCCAGATGAATTCGTGCTGATCTGCTCCTGTTTTCAATACCGTCAGCCGGATCTGTGCGCCGGTCTGCAGGTTAAATCCCTTCTCCCGGTCTGCCGCCCTGTAATCGGGCAGGGAAAAGGCAGCATCGTGGCTGACATCCGCATATGCAAATACAGGTGGCTGGTTGCTTCTGATTACCTGTAAAGGTTCTTCTCCGACCGTATGTGTAAAAAAAGCGCGCAGGATGGCATGACGCGCCGTGAGTTGTCTGTAGCTTTCCTCCAGTAGCGGAAGTTGCAGGTTTCCTTTTACAGTACAGCTTATCTGGGAAAAATATGCCTGGGATCCGGGATCATTCAGCCAATGGTAGTACAGCCCTTTCTGCAGCGGGCTTAAAGGATAAACATCTTCTAACATATCAGATGGTTTGTGACGTCAGTATATTACGGTTTACCCACTCCTGGTTATACACCGTATCGATATATGCATTGCCGGCATCGGGCGAGATGAATACAGCGTTTGCAGAAGGCTGTGCGGCCTGCTGCAGTATTCTGTCGGCAGCGGTATAGGCAGCGCCTGCGGAAGCTCCCAGGAACAGGTGATGGCTGGTCAGCAGTTCATGGCATCCTTTAATAATATCCTGCTGGGAAAGAATGATATAATCATCTATCAGCGCCTTGTCAAAGAAGGGGGTGCGGATGCTGGCGCCGAGGCCGGAGAGTTTTCTTACTGCGGGTACGTTACTGAAGACCATAGAGCCTTCCACGTCTACCGCGATGATGCGGATATTCCGGTAATGTTCTTTCAGCCGCTGTGAAAGTCCGGTAATGGTACCGCCGGTGCTTACGCTGATAAAGGCGTAGTCGAGCGAAGAAAAGCTGTTCACTATTTCTTCTCCCAAAGTATGATAGTAGGAAAAATAATTGTCGGGGTTCTGGTACTGGTCCGGCTGGTAGGCATTTTCGTTGGCAGCCAGGAATGCTTTCACGGTTTTGATCCTGTTCAGGAGGTAGCCGCCGGTGGCATCTCTTTCCGTTACTCTCAGGATTTCAGCGCCTCTGAGGCGCATGATCTGTTCTTTTTCAGCAGAAAGGTTAGGATCCACAACGGCAATAAACCGGATGGACATGGCCTGGCAGATGCCTGCCAGTGCAACGCCGAAGTTGCCGGAAGTAGATTCAATGACCGTTGTATTTTCATTGATACGTCCTTCTTCCAGTGCCTTGCGGAGAATATAAAGGGCGGGGCGGTCCTTGATGCTGCCAAAGAAGTTCTGATGTTCCAGTTTCGTATATAGGTTAGCGTGAGGGTAGCTGAATTTATACAGCTGGGTGTTTCCTATAAACGGTGACAGCTTCAGAATGGCGTTCCTGCATTTTTCTGTACCGGTGGTACCGGGCAATAGGGTGGCGGGTCCGTCTGCCGGTAACAGCGGAGTAAGCTCAATATTCATATCCATCTGATTTTTTTCCGCGGAAAGCGGTTAAGCGCAGGTCAGGTATCCGGCCGGCAGGGTGAGCAGGAGATTTCTTTTGAGGAGATCCATTCTCACCAGCAGGGTTTGTTTATCGTTGTACCTGACAAGTTCGCAGGAAAGTCCGGCCAGTGCTCCTTCTGCAATCACGAGTTTTTGTCCGGGGCAGAAATATGCTTCCGATACTTCCACCGTTTCCGCATTATGGGTAATAAGTTTGATATTATTAATAGTTGCTTCGCTGATGCGGGTAATAATATTCCCGGTTCTGACATAAAAAAGGGATCCGTCGACATCTATACTGTGATAGTAGCTCTGCAGATCTGTGAGGTAAACAAAAACATAAGAGGGAAACAGGGGTTCATCAATGTACTTTTTTCTGTCATGCCATTTTCTCAGTGATTTCCTGGTAGGCAGAAAAGAAACGATGCGTAGTTCCGTTAAACGCGTACATACTTTTTTCTCATGCTTAGGTTTCGTGTAGATCAGGTACCATCCTTCAGAGAACTTGCTCATAGCTGGGTGACTGTTTGATCAATAGCTCCCGCTAAGGCAACTGACATTGCCAGGATGAGGAAGGAGCCGAAATAGGGTTTACAGTGTAAAGTCTGTTCAGTAATGTGATGCAGGCGCTTCTTTGTGGAGAAGCGTCAGCAGGCAACTGAACGCCTTAACAAATTAATTCAAACAGTAAAGAGAACCCTTAGCATTAATCCCAATTTTTAATGCGGTATTTACTAATTATGGCAGCGGGTATCATTATCTTTCGCTTCTGACGCAGGGTTCTGCGGCAGACACTGAAATAATATTATTGGAAATAGCGTATTTCAGGAGTCCTACCGTTGATTTTATCCCTAGTTTTTCTTTCATATCCTGCCTGATTTTTTCGATGGATTTGGTGCTGAGAAAGAATTCGCTGGCAATTTCACGGGTACTTTTTTCTTCCCACAGCAGTTGCAGTACTTTTCTTTCGCGGTTGTTCAGTGAAATGGTATCTGCTTTGCTGAACATGCCGTATTTGCGCTGTTGTTTCTGGTAGAGGAAATCTGTTATGACACTGCTTCTGTGGATTTTTTCTTCAGCGGCAGCAATGATGGCGTCCAGCAGTTCTTCCGGTTCGTTCATTTTGGAAACATATCCGTAGATACCTGCATTCAGCAGGGTGTTGATCAGTTCCGGGTCTTCGCACATGGATAATATAATTACCTTGAGGTCCGGACATCTGTCTTTCACGGTGATTAATGTTTCAGTGATGTTGGGTTGCTGAAGAATATCCATCAGCAGAATACCTGGAGACAGATCTTCCAGCTGGCTGATGAGGTTGGTCAGGGTTACGGTATGAACCAAGGCATGGAAGCGGTCCTGTTCAATAATATAGTTCTTCAGTACTTTGGCAAAGAGGAAGCTTTCGTCAGCGATGGCTATACTAATGGACTTTACTACTGGCATGAGGAGAACATTTGATTCGTCAGATAACGTCGTGTGCAAATAAGGTTATATGATTGAGAGTACGGTTAACCGTGAAGGTCTAAGTACCTACTAGCGTTGTGAATCATTTTTTGTACCGGCGGTATAATACAAAAAACTCCGGGTTACTCTTATATCTGTGAGTTTATAGCAAAATATGTGACAGAAACTCCAGATTTCGCTATACTCTAAAATAGTTGCTTTTTTCCAGAAAATCAAAACACAAAAATTTAAAAGCATTTTTCATTGTTGTATTTTTTCTTGTAATTTTTGCAACATTATTGGCGTTAACCGGTCTGATTCAAAATGAACCATTCAGTCGAACAGAAATTTACTGACCAGCAGCTTGTTGAGCGGGCGCTTGGCGGCCATCAACCGGCCGCTGCACAGATAGTGCGGCAAACCGAGGGGCTGGTAGCCCAGATTGTGTTCAAAATGATCCCGTTGGCTGACGACCGTAAAGACATCGTACAGGATGTGTACCTGAAAGCGTTCAGGCATCTTGCCGGGTTCAGGTTCAACGCAAAGCTGTCCACCTGGATTGGCAGGATTACCTACAACACCTGCCTGCATTACCTGGAGAAAAAGCGGCTGGTATTTCTGCCGGAGCGGCCGGCAGACGGGGACCAGGAAGACGACGGGCTGGATCTGCTGCTGCAGTCGCAGCAACCGTTGCATCAGAATCCCATTGAGCAGCAGTTATCCGGCAGGGAACGTACCGCTATTCTGGGTAATGCCATCAGAAAACTTTCTCCTCCCGTTTACCAGACCCTGATCACTTTGTATCACCAGGAAGAGTTAAGCTACGCCGAGATAGCTGAAATAACATCGCTGCCGGAAGGAACGGTCAAAAATTATCTGTTCCGGGCACGTAATCAGCTGAAAAAAAATCTATTATCTATATATAACAGAGAAGCATTATGAATACACATCATCTTTCAGAAGAAGCCCTGCAGCAGGCAGCCATGGAACAGCCGGAAGCCGGCTCCGTGCGGGAAGCGCACCTGGAAGGCTGTTCTTCCTGCAGGGCGGCGGTGGCGGAATACCGGGCTATTTTCGGCGCGCTGAAGACTATGGAGAAGCCGGTCTTTGATTTTGATGTGGCGCAGCTGGTGCTGGAACAATTACCACAGCCGCAGCCTGCGGTGCGCCGCTTCCCCTGGCCTGCGGTGCTCACCGGCGCTGCTGCCGTGATGGGCTTTGCGGTGCCGCTGCTGGTACTGGGCAGGTTCCTCAGCAGTCTGTTCAGCGGTATCCCGGCCATGATGCTTGCCCTGATAGGGGTAACAGCAGCAGGTATTCTGCTGTTTCTATGCCGGGAAACGGTGCTTAACTACCGGGAAAAAATGCGGTTGCTGAATTTTTATTAAAAAAACTGCAACATTATTTTATCCCGCCGGTCTGATACCGTATAAACACTTAAAAAGAACCACATGAAACGTATTATCAATATCACTGGTCTGCTCGGCTGCTCCCTTACTGCCGGGGCACAAACACAGATTCCGGGGGAACAGCAGCCGGAACTGATGAGAAGCGCAGTAGCTGTCATCATTATTTACCTGGTCGCGTCCTTTATACTTTCACTGATACGTATATTACTGGACGACCGCCTGAAAAAGAAAATGATAGAAAAGGGCGTTCCCGGAGAAGTCATTGCCAACATGCTGCCACGCAACAATCATCTTATCGCTGCCGTGAAATGGATCTGCATACTGGTGGCCGTCGCCGCAGGCCTGGCCATCATCAGCAACTACCCGCTGAGCATCTACTCCGTTATCATCATGGCAGTGAGCGTAGCACTGGGGCTGCTCGTGTACTACTTCTGGGCGAAAAGAATCCGTAACTGAGCTTTTACAGATAAAACGACGATATGAAATCAGTATATATCATTTTCGGTATCTGCCTGGTGGCTGTCATCCTGCTGCTGACAAAATTTCTGCGGCAGCACTCCACGGTACATGGCGTTAAAATCTCGGTGGAAGAAACCACCGCCACCTTCAAGATGCACGTACGCTATAACAAGAATCAGACAGCGATAGTAGAAAACTATATTGACAGCTGCTTCCGGCCACAGACAATTTTCGGCGGCCAGCACAGCATTGATAAAGACATCGTCACCGCAGACAGCGCCAGGTTTCATATCAACGCGTCCGCCGGCTACTTCTCGCTCGCCGCAGCCAGAAACAATAACTCCGCCGCCGCACTGGAAAACCTGGTCAACATCTGCATGAAGATGAAAACCGTTATCAAACCGGAATAATCCCTCTTTTAAAACCCATCCCGAACATTCACTAAAAATCATCCAGGAATGAAGCCCTTATTACTGACCTTACTGGCCATATGCCCGTACTTTGCCTTCCAACAGGCCAACGCACAGACCCGCATTGCCGGCAAAGTAACCGACGAACAGCAGCAGCCTGTCAGCGCCGCCACCGTGGCGCTGCTCAGGCAGGGAACAGCCGCCCCCGTGAAACTGGAAGTATCTGAAAAAGACGGCTCATTCATCTTCGAAGGCCAGCCAGCCGGCACCTACAGCATCATCGTCACCGCAATAGGTATGCTTAAATATGAAACAGCACCCTTCACGACTGACTCCACCGGCACTCCGGTAACAGTACCGCCTGTCATCATGAAGAAATCAGATATCGCACTCAAAGAAGTAGCCGTAACAGCCCAGAAGAAATTTGTTGAACAGAAAATAGACCGTACTGTGGTCAACGTAGATGCCGTTATCTCCAATGCAGGCACCTCCGCACTTGATGTACTGGAAAAATCGCCCGGCGTAAGAGTGGACCAGAACGGAGGCATCAGCCTGAAAGGACAACAGGGCGTTACCATCTACATTGACGATAAACCCAGCTACCTCTCCGGCACAGACCTGCAGAACTTTCTCCGCTCTATGCCCGCCTCCACACTCGCTCAGGTGGAAATCATGCCCAACCCGCCGGCAAAATACGATGCTGCCGGCAACGGTGGCGTCATCAATATCAAAACAGCCAAACGTAAAATCAGGGGATTTAATCTCGGCCTGAACCTCAGCGCCCGCGTATCCAAATACTCCAGCTCCACCAACAGCTTCGATTTCAACTACCGCAACAACATGGTAAACCTGTTCGGTAACTTCGGATACGGCACCCGCAACAATTACAACGACATCGACATCTTCAGGAAATATAAAAATGAAGACGGCAGCACCCGCAGCATCTTCACCCAGAACTCCTATATTCATCGCCTGGGCGGCGCCTATAAAGGCAGCTTCGGCGCTGACTTTTACCTGTCAGACAAAACCACCGCCGGCATCATCTTCAACGGACTGGCCAGGTACCCAAAAAACAGGAACAGCAGCACCGGCACCCTCTACGATGCTAAAAACAACCCGGACTCCAGCGTGGTATCACAAAATGATGAAGACGGCTCCTTTAAATACGGTGGCATCAACCTCAACCTGCGGCACGACTTCCGCAAAAACGGCCCCTCCCTGCTGGCCAACTTCGACTACCTGACCTACGGCATCGACAATGATCAGACATTCAGCAACCAGAACTTCAAATCCGACGGGCAACTCAGATCATCAGACCTGCTGACCGGTCAGCTGCCCTCCAACATCAAAATATACGCAGGGAAAGCCGATTACACCCACCCGCTCAACGATGGATGGCAACTGGAAGCCGGCGCCAAAACCAGTTATACCAAAACATCCAACGCAGCCAATTACTTCAACGTCATTGAAAATATCAGCAAACCGGATTATGATAAAACCAATCATTTCAACTACCAGGAAAATATCAATGCCGCCTATGTTAATATCAACAAAGACTTTAACCGATTAAGCATACAGGCAGGCCTTCGCTTTGAAAGCACCTCCATCAAAGGTCATCAGCTGGGCAACGCCATCAAGTCCGATTCTTCTTTCACCCGTAACTACAGCAACCTTTTCCCCACACTGTTCCTTTTATACAAACTGGACTCGCTCAGCAACCACCAGCTGAAATTCAACTACGGCAGAAGAATCGACCGGCCCTACTATCAGGATATGAACCCATTCATATCCCCACTCGATAAATTCACGTATTATGTAGGTAACCCTTACCTGCAACCTTCCTTTTCCTCCAAACTGGAACTGGCCTACATTTTCCATAACTGGCTCACTGCCAGCATCGGCTACAGCGACACCAGGGATCAGGTATTCGAAACCATCGAAATTGTTGGCAACAACTATTACAGCAGACCCGCCAATATCGGCCGCACCACACTGACCACCATCGGCCTCGATGCCAGTCTGGCCCCCACCCCCTGGTTCAGCTTCCAGCTCAGCAATGAACTGAACTTCGTGCATGCCAAAAGCGATTTCTACGACGGCCCCCTCGACACCAGAAGCACTTACTTTTATACACAGGGCCTCCTCCAGTTCAAACTGAAAAAGAACTGGACCCTGCAGGTGGACGGCACCTATCAGACCCGCTTCACCAACGCACAATTCGACCTCGCCGGCAGAGGACGCATAAACGCCGCCGTAGCCAAAATGATCTCCCGTAAAGTTTCTGTGAAACTGAGCGTAAGTGATATCTTCTTTAACAACATCAGCCAGGGCACCATCAACAACCTGCGCCTCACTGATGCCACCTTCAGAACCCTCAGCGACTCCCGCGCCGCCATCCTCACCGTTAGCTTCCGCTTCGGTAAAGCCGTGGAAGGCCAGCGGAAACATAATAACTCGGGGGCTGATACGGAACAGAATAGAGTTAAAAATTAATTGCGAATTACGAATTGCGAATTACGAATGAGGAGCGAAGATTTAAGCGGATAAAGAATTTACTTCTTCGCTTAAATCTTCGCTCCTCATTCGTAATTCGCAATTCGTAATTCGTAATTAATTTTATTCTAAAATTACCGGAATGTTCTTCCCCCTGCAGTACTCCACGGCTTCTGTTTCTGTCATAAAAAACTCATCGCAGAATTTTGTCAGCTCGCTGGCTAAGGCAGATGTGTAGCGGCTATCCGCAGTAATATATTTCTCTGTATGGTCAATAAACTTCTCAAAGTCGTGATTTATCTTGCATAGCTTATCTATCGTCACAAAATCCAGTTCCCGGTATCTGGCAGGGAAAATAATCTCACTCTCAAAAGGGTTGCCGCTTAACCGGATAATACCAATACCAAATGCCTGGTTCAATCGCTTCACTTCATCCATCAGCACGTCGCTGAGCTCAAAGGTCACCAGGTAACCATAATTGGCCCAGCTGGAATTTGAAACAGCCTGGAAGAAACACTTCTTCAGCTCATAATCCGTTTTAATCTCCTTCTTGATTTCGTAAGACATCAGCTCAAAGGTGGCCAACCGGTTGATCGCATTTAAAAATGCCTGGCTCGTAGCCGTATGCAGGTTAACAAACCTGATACCTATCATATCAGGATGTATCCATTTCTGGTTACTGTCCTTCGCATTGGACTGCTCATGAAAAATCGTTCTGGATCTGATATTGACAGAGTGCAGGAAGCTGCTGAGCAGGCGATGCAGACTTCTTTCATCAAAGCCGCCCGCAGCCTGCAAGGGAACACTTACCGCCGGCTCGTTGTTTTGTACTACCTGCAGCGCTTCCATACTGATCTCTCCTTCATACTTCGACAGGTAGTAAGTGAAATTATTTCCTTTCAACGGAATCCTTTTCACCCGGGAATCCCGATTCCGGATAAAGTTACCGAGTGAGGCAGATACCGTGGAAGCAGGTGTTTTGCCATCTTTAAAATCATAGTCATTGTGTTCGCAGATTTTCTTATACACCTGCATATAGGTGGCCGGCTCCTTAATTACGTCGAGGGCTTTAATAATAGCATCATTCAGGGACATACTCATAACAGGGGAAATTTGGTTAGTACCGGAAAATATCAGTGCTCCGGGCTGACAATAACCGGCGATTTATTCACCGGCGTGTCGTATCATCTACTAATTTAAACACCTTCTGTTATTCCGCCAATAAATAAATTTCCGGCAATATCTAAACAAAAGCCGGTTGCTCCCAAAAGAACAACCGGCTGATTCAACAAATGTAATACATACTTAACTGACCGGGATGGTATGCGGTGCGGCCTCCTTTCCGGTGGCCAGCGGCAGGCTCACCTGCAGCACACCATCTACATACTTTGCCGTAATACCGGATACATCGATGGACGGATCAAGGGCAAATGTCCTGATAAACCCGCCCCTGCTGTACTCCCGCCTGATCCATTCAGGCCGCGCAAAACCTTCAGGCGGCGTATAAGACACCTCCAGCTCATTCCCTTTGATTGCCAGGCTAAAATGTTCCCGGATACGGCCGGGTGCAAACACCAGTATTTCCAGAGAGCTGTCTGTCCTGTAAATGTTTACAGCAGCCCTTTCCATTGAACGGTAAAACAAACCCCGTTGTCTGTTTCCGTAGTTGCCTTTTGCGGCACATGACTGATAGTAGTTCATGATCTTTCATTTAAAATGTTAACAGGTAATAACACCTGTATATGCAGACGAATGAACCACCGGAATATTGTAACCCCTAATCCCACAACTCCCTGACTACCTTACAATCTGCCCTGGAAATATAGATATAGGCAGATCCTCCGATATCATACTCCCGCTTCGGATATTTTCTGATGACATAAAAAGAATCTGTTTGAATGACATCTACCTTAAAAGGCCGCCCATTCAGGTTATACTTTGTAAATATGTAAGTGGCCTGCTTTAACAGAGAATCAGGGTCACAACCTCTGGCAGTAAAATTATACTGTTGTGCCTGACGGGGTGCAGTGCAGGCAAATAACACCATAGCAGGCAATAGCACAGCTGCAGCCCCCGGTTCAGAAGGCAGCCGGCCAAACATTCTCTTTAGCATAGCGAACAGATTGTTGAGCCTCAATATTAAACAACATATCCGTCCGTAAACCATGCTTAATCAATCTTCACATTTCTTTACAAGGGAAGATAAGTTTTTGCCCTTCGGGCAATTACGAATTGCGAATTGCGAATTACGAATGTTGAGCGAAGATTTAAGCGAAGAAGTAAATTCTTTATCCGCTTAAATCTTCGCTCAACATTCGTAATTCGCAATTCGTAATTCGTAATTACCTAAACCATCTGCTCTGCATCCGGAATGCTCCAAAATACACCCAGGGATATTTCTTTCTGTAGTCAACGTTGGCTTCAAATTCAAAGAGGGGAAAGAAGCTATCTTCATTTCCGTTTTTTTCTCTGCCAAACCAGATACCCTGGTGTTTCATAAATGTGATGTGTTCCCGGTCGATTGTATCTGACCGGAAATTAAATCCGAATCCCATCGTCCAGCTGTTTCTTTTGTAGAAGCTCACCGGCAATGCCAGCGAGCAGTCCAGGCCATAGCTTTCCTCCTGTTTGCCATTATCGCGCGATATATCGGAGAGGGTAATTATCCGGTTGTTATCGGTAGTAGTAAATGTCCATCGCAGCGTATCTTTTTTCTGAATGAAGATGAATTGATTTCCTTTAATTTCTCCGGCAAAAAAAGTATTGAAATTGGCAACGTTCACAAAGCTATCGGCGCGATATATGGGCATATCGTATAACCCTCTCCGTTCATCGCCGTTTTTCAGCGTATAGGTAGGTATGGTAGTAATATACAACACCTTGCGAAGCGTGGGCGAATACAGCAGATAGGCCACTTCCATTTTTTCCATATTGCTGCCGGCAGGCTTATCATCGCAGTTACATCTTTCTGCCGGTGCGGCGTGGTTGGGATCCCGGGACGTGTAAAAGTTTGGCACCGGCCTTACCCTGCATATTTGTCTGACATACAACTGAAAATCCTTATCCAGCGGCAGGAACTGCGTATCCAGTGTACCAACCCTTTTGTAACCGGCAAAACTGAGATACTTCCGCTTCGCCATACTACAGCTTAAAACCGTTGCCATAGCGCAACATAACAGGAGGTATTTCATGGCTTGCTGATTTGATGGAATGAATTAAAATAGGTCAGCCCGAATGATTGATATTGCGGATAGGGAATCTGGTGATATCCGAAGTTGCCGATGTAGTGAATGAAGTTCTGAAAATCCCACCGGTGAATCGGATTATTGTATTGATAAAAGGCAGACAACCCATACCTGGCGCTGCCTACAGATACATTCCAGTAACTGCGGTTATAGTATTGCTGCTCCACCTTTCTGTAATACACATTAGCGCCGTTGATTTCATTGGTGATCTCAAAGGCACAGCCGGTATACCCGGTGAATTTATGATAGCTGGCTGTAAAAGTATTGATGGTGTTCTCCTCCGGAATGGTGACAGCCAGAAAACCACCACCGGTATAGTACCTGTCTGCCTTATCTCCCCAGTATTTCAGCAAGGCGCCGCCATCATTATAGTATCCCAGCTGAACATAACGCCAATGGGCATTCACATACGCTATCCGCTGCCAGCGGCTCTTTCCCCTATCCATTGCCAGCACGGCATTGACGCCAACTGATGCAGATACTCCCTGATAAGGATTTATCAGCGGCGGCTGCGACAGATCCGTGAAATAATACAGCGGCACATAGTCCGGATTCCTGCTGTATCCCGTACCTGCCGTCAGCATAGCTGACCAGATAATATCTGACGAAAAAAGGCCGTTCTTCTGTGAGCCTGACTTCGTACCCAATCCACCATAATAGATCTGCCATTCCATATTGAGCGCCGGGTAAAGCCCGTTGCCAGCCACCGGACACCCGATGCCCGTACTGACCGACAGCCGCAGATGTGGCTCCCTTCTCTTCAATTCCATAATGGCCTTTCCCGCCACACCATACTGAAAATCATTAATGGCAACAACCTGCCGCTGATGGTACTGCGCCATCGTAATAAGGTGACAGTATAAAAGTATAGAGGTACAGATTAATCTCATGGCTGCGTGCTGGGGTTATGGGTAAGATTAATACACTAAATATAGGGATTTTAAATTACGAATTACGAATTGCGAATTACGAATGAGGAGCGAAGATATAAGCGAAGAAGTAAATTCTTTATCCGCTTATATCTTCGCTCCTCATTCGTAATTCGCAATTCGTAATTCGTAATTACTTCCCGTCGTTATTTCAAATCAAGCATCAACGAAAACCTCACCGTATTCGACAATGGGTTTCTTGTTGTTCCTGATCCTGCCGGTACGATATACGATAAATTAATGCCGAACTGCTGCAGTTTTAAGCCAACGCCGGTAGTGAAATACCTGCGGTTGCCTTTATTAACGCCTTCGCGGTAGTAGCCGCCTCTGACAGCAAACAGGTCGTTGTACCAGTATTCGGCGCCCACGGAGAGCATGACTTCCTGCAGTTCTTCCTTAAAGCCGCCGGGGGCATCCCCGAAGGAGCTGAACAGGGCGTCCATGGAGCCTTTGGTGGATACGGTACCGAGGCTGTCTGCCGAGATGGCCGGTGTGGGTACCAGCAGCTTATTCAGGTCCAGTGCAAAGGTGAGCTTATTGGCTTCATCCAGTTGGTGTGTATAGGCAGCGCCGATACCCAGGTTGGCAGGAATAAAGTACTTCTGTGCATCGCTGCCGTAGGAGATGCGGGTGCCCATATTGGTGAGGGCTGCGCCGAAGCTGAAATTACCGGACTGCCCGTTGTCATAGGTCATGCTGTTATGATAGGTGGCGGAGAGGTCTGCCGCAAATGCATGTCCTGCTTTAAAGGTACGTCCGGGGTCTGCGCCGTGTTGCCCGCTGCCCAGGTTGGAATAGATGTAGCGCATGGCGATACCCAGTGCCCAGTGGTCCGACAGTTTTCTGACGTATCCCGCATCTATGGCCATTTCATGGGGGCGGGAGCTACCTTGCTCCTGCCCCGCTTCATTCCTGAAGGTGACGTTACCCATGGAAAAATAACGCATCGATGCGCTGATAACCTGCTGCTCGTCCAGCTTTTTGTAACCGCTCAGACTCGCCAGGTACATGTCTCCGATCAGATCGCGGAGCCACGGCGTATAGGTTACGGAAACGCCTGCACGATTTTCGGTAAAGGCCAGCCGTGACAGGTTCCAGAAAGCGGCGTTGGCATCGGCGGAAAGCGCCAGCCCCGTTTCTCCCATGGCGCCGCTGCGGGCGTCCGGAGAAATCCTCAGAAAAGGTACGGCTGTACTGATGGTATTGGTTCTTCCGTCTACATTAACAGCAGTGGAAGGTATCGTCTGCGCCTTTACCCTGCCGGGGAAAAGCGCGGTAGCAGCATACAGCCCGAGTGAACAAATGATATATCTGCGCAACATTATTTCAGTTTTTTTGAATTAATAAATCATCATAGTTTGATAAACCGTTGTGATTCCCATACCTCGCGGTTCTGCAGTTTCAGGATGTATACACCCGGCTGCAGGGAGGCTGCCGGCAGGTCATGTGTTTCTGCTACACGGCCTGCACTCTGCAGTTTGCCATGCATCATGATCCTGCCCGACATATCTATCACCTGGAAGCTGACCGTACCCGGTGTTCTGTTCAGGAAAGTGATACGCATATTTTTCGCTACCGGGTTAGGTGTAACCATCAACCCGAATGCTGCGCCCCTGCCCAGCTCCGGCTGTACCGGAACACCCGGATCTACCGGACCCGTTGTTCCCTTGATACAGATACCATCTATGGCGTAGTAATAGTGATGTGCATTTCTGCGGATGCGGATAAATATTTCCTTTCCGGCATATTTCGTGAGGTTGACTGTCCGCTCATTCCAGTTTTTGAAATTCGCCTTGTCTGTACTCAGCACAGTGATACTATCCCACTGGCCGGTCAGGGATGCGGATACAAAAATGGTAGTGGCTTTATCTTCCGGACGCGGCGCCGGCCATGCGGCATCCCATGCCAGGTTGTCTGTGAAGTGCAGCTCGGCAGTCTTCAGATCTTTCAGCGAAATCTTCGGCGTATAAAGATTGATCTCATCCGGTGCATCGATGCCTGCATTGAAGTTTTCGCCGACAAAGAGATACGGAGACTGATCCTTTCCCTTGATCACTGCCGGTGTGCCGTCAATGTCCACATTAGCGCTGCTGGTTACTTTATAACTCACGGTCATGCCGGCAGGGATATTCTCCGTCCAGCCGGCGGGCTTGCTGCCAGCGGCGGTGTTATCGAAGTTTTCTCCGGTTTTGCAATCTCCAGGCTCCGGATTTGTGCTGCCGCCCGACCCCTTAATACAGATATCATCCATCGCATAATAGAAATGATGGGCGTTCCTCCGGATACGGATGTAGATATCCTTACCGTCATATGCTTTCAGGTTAATGGTACGTGCATTCCATTTCGTGAAGTTGGCTTTGTTGGTGCCAAGGAAGGTGATGCTGTCCCACGGGCCGCTCTGGCTCAGTCCCACAAAGATGGTAGTGGCATTATCATCAGGTTTGTCTGCCGGCCAGGTTGGATCCCATGCCAGGTTATCCACAAAATGCAGTTCGGCATCCTTCACATCTTTCAGAGATATTTTTGAAGAATACAATGACATTTCATCCGGGCCATTTCCGGCATCGTTGAAATTCTCTCCCAGGAACAGGTAGGGAGAATTATCCGCCGCCTTGATGGTGGCTTTCATACCATCAATATTCACATTTTCACTGGTGCTGATGTTAACGGTAGCTTTGTTACCGGCCGGAATATCGTTTTTCCAGCCTGCCGGTGCTGCGCCGGTTTTCATCTTATCAAAATTTTCTCCTGCCTTACAATCCTTGCCCATACTTGGTTCCGGATCCGGATCAGGATTGGTACCACCACTGTTCTTCACACAGAGATTCTCTACAGCATAGTAGTAATGATGCGCATTCCTGCGGAAGCGGATATAAATATCCTTGCCATCATATTTGCTGAGATCAACCGTACGGTCGTTCCACAGTTTGAAGCGGGCAGTGGTTGTAGCAAACGTGGTAACGCTGTCCCACGGACCGCCAACAGCCGTTGCTACAAAGAGCGTAGTCGCTTTATCTTCCGGACGCGGATCAGGCCAGGAAGGATCCCAGGCAAGGTTATCTGAGAATGTAAACACCGCTTTTGTCAATCCTTTCAGCGATATTTTGTTCGTAATGATACTTAATTCATCTACTCCATTCAGGTCATCGTTGAAGTTCTCTCCCAAGATCAGGAACGGAGAGTTGTCGGAAGATTTGATGGTAGCCTGTGCACCGTCTATCGATACATTTTCGCTGGCAGTGATTTTCGCTGCGGCTTTGTTGCCGGCAGGAATTTCACTCTTCCAGCCTGCCGGTGCGGCGCCGGTTTTCATCTTATCAAAATTTTCTCCTGCCTTACAATCCTTGCCCATACTTGGTTCCGGATCCGGATCAGGATTGGTACTACCGCTGTTCTTCACGCAGAGATTTTCCAGCGCGTAATAGTAATGATGTGCATTCCTGCGGAAGCGGATATAAATATCCTTGCCATCATATTTGCTGAGATCAACCGTACGGTCGTTCCACAGTTTGAAGCGGGCAGTGGTTGTAGCAAACGTGGTAACGCTGTCCCACGGACCGCCAACAGCCGTTGCTACAAAGAGCGTAGTCGCTTTATCTTCCGGACGCGGATCAGGCCAGGAAGGATCCCAGGCCAGGTTGTCTGAGAATGTAAACACCGCTTTCGTCAATCCTTTCAGCGATATTTTGTTCGTAATGATACTTAATTCATCTACTCCATTCAGGTCATCGTTGAAGTTCTCTCCCAAGATCAGGAACGGAGAATTGTCGGAAGATTTGATGGTAGCCTGTGCACCGTCTATCGATACATTTTCGCTGGCAGTGATTTTCGCTGCGGCTTTGTTGCCGGCAGGAATTTCACTCTTCCAGCCTGCCGGTGCGGCGCCGGTTTTCATCTTATCAAAATTTTCTCCTGCCTTACAATCCTTGCCCATACTTGGTTCCGGATCGGGATCTGTATCCCCGCTGTTTTTCACGCAGAGATTTTCCAGCGCGTAATAGTAATGATGTGCATTCCTGCGGAAGCGGATATAAATATCCTTGCCATCATATTTGCTGAGATCAACCGTACGGTCGTTCCACAGTTTGAAGCGGGAAGTGGTTGTAGTAAACGTGGTAACGCTGTCCCACGGGCCGGTAGCAGCTGTCGCTACCAGGAGCGTAGTGGCTTTATCTTCCGGACGCGGATCAGGCCAGGAAGGATCCCAGGCCAGGTTATCGGCGAAGGTCAGTACAGATTTGGTTAATCCTTTCAGGGATACTTTGTTGGTGATGAGATTTAATTCATCTATCCCATTCAGGTCATCGTTGAAGTTTTCTCCCAGTATCAGGAACGGAGAGTTGTCGGAAGATTTGATGGTAGCCTGTTTTCCGTCTACAGATACATTCTCGCTGACAGCAATTTTTGCAGCCGCTTTATTACCACCCGGAATCTTTATCGTCCAGCCACCGGGTTTTTGTCCGACGGTCATTTTATCGAAATTTTCACCGGCCTTGCAACCTGTTCCCATGCTGGGTTCCGGATCAGGCGCTGCTACGCCGCTCTGCACGCAGAAATCATCTGCAGCGTAGAAATAGTGATGTTTGTTTCTGCTGATACGGAGATAAACAGTTTTACCGGTGAAGGCGGAGAGGTCTATCTTACGTTCATTCCACTGGCCGATGGCAGCCTTGTCGGTAGTCAATACCGCTACGCTGGTCCATGGGCCTGTCAGTGATTCAGCTACATATACCGTTGTGGCTTTATCTTCCGGACGTGCTTCCGGCCAGGCCAGATCCCAGGAAAGGTTATCTGCAAACAATACAACCGGTTTCACGATACCTGCGAGGTTCAGTTTGCCGGAATATACATTTACTTCTGCTGCATTGTTAACGGCATCATCATAGTTTTCTCCCAGGAAAAGATAATTGGAATTATCTGCTGCTTTGAGATAAGCCATGGAGGTAACGAGCCTTACTGTTTCCTGTTTGCTGACACGGAACTTGCCGCCTTTCAGTGTAGCAGGCACCTGCTGTGTCCATCCCGGTGCGAGGTTATCCGGCAGGGTGGTATTGAAATTCTCACCCGCCTTACAATCTGCTCCCATGCTGGGTTCCGGCTCAGGTTCCACGGTACCGTCCCACTCTTTGATACACATATCATCAAACGCATAGAAGAAGTGGTGTTGATTGCGGCGTATGCGTATATACACATCTTTGCCTGTAAAGGAAGCCGGGAGCTTCATCTTCCTGTCATTCCACTTGCCCATGAGGGATTTGTTGGTACTGAGCGTGGCTACCGTTTCCCACGGACCTGCCAGGGAGGTAGCTGCCAGGATGGTGGTGGATCTGTCGTCCGGACGCGGATCAGGCCATGATTTATCCCAGGCCAGGTTATCCACAAAATACAGTGCCGGTTCTTTGATACCTGCCAGCTGGTACTGCTGTGTGATTACATTCACTTCATCAGCGCTGTTGGTTTCGCTGTTGAAGTTTTCACCGATGAAGAGGTATCCGCTGTTATCTTTTGCTGTCAGAGCCACCATCGGGCCGTCCAGGTCAACGGTTTCTGTTTTGCTGACTTTTGCTACGGCGAAGTTTCCGGCAGGTATTTGTTTGGTCCAGCCGGCAGGCAGACTGCCCAGCGCACTGTAGTTGAAGTCTTCTCCCTGTTTACAGGCAGAAGGGCTTTTTTCTACTACCGATATTGTTTTGGTGAGTGTGTTTTCGCCATACTGATTTTTTACTTTCAGTGTAACATTGTAGGTTCCTTTCTTATTAAATACAGCAGTAGCCGTAGCGGTATTCAGGATAACGGGCGTGCCGGAACCGTTGTCGATGGTCCATTCCCATGATGCGGGGAAATGAACGGAGGCATCGGTAAAGGTAACGGTGGTATTCACGCCGGCCAGTACGCTTTCCACGTCCATGCTGAAAACAGCGCGTGGCGGGCATACGTTGTCATATTCGTTTCTCACACCGGTAGCTTCCAGGTTGCTGAGCTGCCAGATGGATTTACGCGCCACATGATACATGGCTTGTGTAGCGCGGCTCATCTGTCCGGCGGTAAACATCTTATAACAGGTGGTGTTATAATCCATGAAGTTTTCGCCGTTGATTTTATGTCCGCATACAGTAGCGTTACAACCGCCTCCGGCCACGTTGGTAGAAGGCGTATCATCCACGCCGTCGCCGGCGCCGGCGCAGTTGTTGCCGTCGAAGGTATGCTTCAGGTTGAGCCAGTGGCCCAGCTCATGCGAGAAGGTAGAATTAAAGCTGCGGTTGTTGGTAGATATACCGCCCATCCCCAGGTACCATCCGTTGAAAACGATACGGGATGTTTTACGGTCGTTCATACCTTTGTCAGGATACCAGGCGATACCGGAGTTGTTGGCATCGTAGTTATAATCTGTAACCGCGGTAGTCCATCCTGCAGGCAAAGCGCCGGCAGCGGCGGA
Source organism: Chitinophaga solisilvae (assembly GCF_009928525.1). GTDB lineage: Bacteria > Bacteroidota > Bacteroidia > Chitinophagales > Chitinophagaceae > Chitinophaga > Chitinophaga solisilvae. The sequence goes on from NZ_JAABOK010000026.1 coordinate 41,815, forward strand.
TTCAAAGCCTTCTGTGAAAGTGCAGGCAGTGGTACCTGCTGCTTTGATGCACACATTATCCAGCGCGTAGTAGAAATGATGTTTATTTCTGCGGAAGTTGATATAAACCTGCTTGCCGGCCCAGGCAGACAGATCTACCTGACGCGGCAGCCATCTGTTGAAATCAGATTTGGAGGTAGCGATGGTCTGCACTTCCTGCCAGGGGCCGTTGAGCGCTTCGGCTACCAGTATGGTGGTACTTTTATCTTCCGGCCGGCTGGTGGGGTATGCCGGGTCCCAGCTGAGGTTATCGGAGAATGTCAGCAACGGGCGCTGCACATTTCTCAGATCTACTTTCGGCGTGTATACATTGAGGGTAACGGCGCCGCCGCTGAAGTAGTTCTCTCCCACATAAAAAAACTGCTGGCTGTTTTCTCCCGTGATGAGCTGCTTTGTTTCAATGTCCGTTTCCTGTTTGCTCACTTTAAAAGTGGCTTTGGGCATAGGTTTGTTGTTATGCTCCAGGTAGTTCATGACATATACGTTACAGTATTTGTAGTTATCCCAGGCATATTTGGCAACGGAGTCTTCAGCTTCGCGGGTAGCGTCTCCGAAGAATCTCCTCTCTGCATGATAGGTAGCGCCTTGTGTGGGTTGCCCCTGCGGATCTTTCTTCGCCATTACGAACTTCACGCGCATACGGGCGGCGATCGGCGCAAACAGCGGATCGATGGTGCTGATCAGCTGTTTGTTGCGCATATTAAAATCTTCGTTGGCAATGTCGAGTGCGGACTGCAGCTGCGACATGGGCACCAGCCTGGCGGCGGCCTCCGGGGAGTCGCCGTAGAATACGTGAAATACAACCGGTATGACAAACAGCTGCATAGCGCAGGTGTCGTCTGCAGGACCGGCGGCACGCGCATGGCGTGCGTTGCCGGTAACTACCTCTTTCTGTATACGCTGCAGGTATTTTTCATAATCCTGCATGCGTGCTTTGGCGGAAGGATGCAGCCTGTAATATTCTTCCATAGCGCGTTCTGTACCGCAGACGGGGCTTTGGGCGTAGACCCCGCCGGTGCAGAACAGCAGGCATATTATCAGTGCTGATAACAGTCTGGTAAAGGAATTAGTCATGATCGTTTCTTTAGTTGATAAAATGTAACATGGCGGCAGGATCAGATGCCGCTGTTATTATCCACTTCACTTTTAGGCAGCGGATAGTATGCCTTGTCCGCCGAATAGCCGCGGCCGGCTTCTTTCATATTGGTTTCCAGCAGCCCCCATCTGCGCAGGTCGTAGTAGCGGCTGCCTTCCATGGTCAGTTCCATTACCCTTTCATGTATCAGCTGCTTAAATACTTCTTCTTTCGCAGTGATGGTGAGCGCCGGCATACCAGCGCGTTTCCGCACGTCGTTGATAACCGGGATGGCTTCCGGGGTGCGGTCTGCAGCGTTGAGTGCTTCTGCATACAGCAGCAGCACATCTGCATAACGCATCAGCGGCATATTGATATCGTTGGCCTGCTGCATACGCAGCGTATCAACGGGCAGCCATTTGCGGAAGGCTACGGCATCGGTATTATTTTTAAACCAGGCGGTGAAAGTTTTGCTGTATACGCGTTTGGCCTGCGCGTCATTGAAATAGGCATCGTTGAAGTAGATAGTGCCATACGCACGTTTGTCAAAGTTACCGTCAGCAGCTATCCTGCCTTCTCTGGTCATCTCTGTCACCAGGCGCTGTGTACCGTATATTTCACCATAGCCTTTAAATTCGCGGGCGCCAATCCAGGCGTTGAGCATAAACTTGTAGTAGGCGCCGTTGCTTTCGTCGGCAGACTGCTGCAATTCAAAGACAGATTCCCGGCTGTTTTTGACGGTACCGTTGAACATACTGTTATAGTCTGCTTCCAGCGAATATTCCCCGGAGGCTTTCACTTCGCCGAGCCACTGCGCCGCCTCCTTGTAATAGGCGGCCGCCTGGTCTTTATATTCACCGGCCATATACAGGTATACTTTACCGAGATAAGCCTGTGCAGCGCCTTTTGTGGCACGCCCCATTTCTGTATTCGGACGTTTGGAACGGAGCGGCAGATTAGCGGCTGCTTCTTTCAGGTCTGCCACAATGAAATCCCACACTGCCTTTTTATCTGACAAGGGATGTCCGATTTCCTGATCGCTTTTAGGTACGCGGTCGCGTAACACCAGCTGCTGAAAATTTTTAGCCAGGGAGAAGTAATAATAGGCGCGGAGAAAATGCGCTTCGCCCAGGATCATCTTTTTGCTGGGTGCATCTATTTTGGTGTCGGGCATCTCTCCTACCTTCTCTATCACCTGGTTGGCGAAGTTGATGCCGAGATAGCTGCCGGACCATAACACTTCCACCGCAAGGTTGCCGGCGGTGAAGTTGAAATTGTAATGCTCCAGCCACCAGGGGTAGTTGTCTGCATCCGCGCCGGGCACCACATAGTCTTCCCGGTAATACTCTCTCACAGAGCGGGCTTCAATAAAGCTGGTCCAGTCGGTAGCTCCTTCCAGCTGCCCGTATACTGCTGCCAGTCCGGATAACGCATCACTCTTATTTCTCCAGAATTTATCGGTGGTCAGCTGGTCGGGCGCCTGCTGCTCCAGGAAACTTTTCTCACAGGAAGAAAATCCGATGGCCGCAGTCAGCAGTGTGCACAATAATATTTTAGAATAGTTCATACGATCGCTTTTAAATGGTAAAAGTGTCATCATCATACTGCAGACATCAGAATGACAGTTGCACACCGGCCATGATGGTTTTTGTCTGCGGATACAATACGCGGTCAACACCGATGCTGGAAATGCCTGTGCGGCCTACTTCCGGATCAAGACCGGAATATTTGGTGAACGTCAGCAGGTTTTGTCCGCTGGCGTATATCCGTAACCGGTTGCAGTGAATTCTGTTCAGCAGGGATAACGGCACCGTATATCCGAGCTGCAGTGTTTTCAGGCGCAGGTAGTCGCCGTTTTCCAGGAACCTGTCTGACTCGCGGTTATTGCCGTTAGGATCGCCGAGTATAGCCCTGGGCATAGTGCTGTTGATATTTTCAGGCGTCCAGGCATTCAGTGTGGTAGTAAGGAAGTTGCGTCCAGCCTCCATACCTTCCATTTCAAAGCGGTTGCCGTTGTAGATTTTATTTCCGCCGGCGCCCTGCAGGAAGATGGTAAGGTCAAAATTTTTATATCCCAGGTTGATGTTCAGGCTGTATTCATATTTAGGCATTCCGGTGCCGGCATATACTTTATCGTTGGGATCCAGCTTACCGTCGCCGTTGGTGTCAATAAACCGTACATCTCCCGGTTTGGCTTTAGGTTGTATGTTATTGTGCGCCTTGTTCCATTCGGTTACTTCAGCGGCAGTTCTGAAAATGCCGTCGGTGCGGTACAGGTAGAAAGCGCCTATTTCACTGCCTACACGAGTTTGGGTAGGTATGTGATCGCCGAACTTCAGGCCTGCGCCCTGCAATATCTGGCCGTTGTTGGCGAGCGACAGCACTTCATTTTTCAGGGTGCTGAAAGTACCGGTTACATCGTAGGTCAGTCCTTTGTAACTGTTGGTGTAGTTGAGTTCCAGCTCTATACCCTTATTGGCGATTTCTCCTACGTTGAGGATAGGATCATTGATACCGGCAGAAGAAGGCATTCTCTTCACTACCAGCAGATCAGTGGTGCGGTTGTTGAAATAGTTGATGCTACCGGACAATGCGTTGTTCAGGAATCCGAAGTCCACACCGATGTTGGAAGAATTAACGGTTTCCCATCTGAGTCTTCTGTTTTCCAGGTCGCGGGCGATAGAGCCGGGCCATGGCGTAGCGCCCGTGCCCTGTACATATCCTTCTCCCGAATAATTACCCATAGAGATACGCGGCTGCGCGTCGTAGTTGCCGAGCACCACTTCATTCCCCAGCTTACCTTTGCTGAGGCGCAGTTTCAGGTTACTCAGCCAGTCAACGGATTTCATGAAGGGTTCTTCGGTGATACGCCAGCCCAGGGCGATAGAAGGGAAAGTACCATAGCGGCTGTCCGGTCCGAATTTGGAAGAACCGTCTCTGCGTACCGTGAACTGCACGAGGTACTTATCAGCGTATGAATAGTTTATTCTTCCCAGCAGGGAGGTACGGTTGTAGACGTAGCCGGAGCCATCAGCTCCGTAGGTGCCGCCCAGACCGGCTTTCAGCGTATTAAAGCGAGGATCCAGGAAACCGCCGGGCACGTCTTTCTCCGCAATATTCCCGTTTTCATCTATATAACGGACAACCGACTTACCGATCACAGAAGCGTTCAGGTAATCATAGGTCTGCGAAGAAGCGGTATAACCGCCCAACAGGCTGATGTTGTGCTTACCGTAAGCCTGGTTCCAGGTCAGCAGGTTCTCCATGAGCTTTTCCTCCCAGTTGCTGCGCTGGTTATAGACATAGGGATAAAGGACTTCCGGATCGTTGCCATTAACCTTATTGGGCGGGTAATAGGAATAATCAAATTCGTGGGAACTGGTGTAACCCAGGTTCACCGTGTATTTCAATCCTTTTGCCAGATCAATGGCGATGCGGCCGTTGCTGACAAAGTACTGGGTGCGGTTGTAGCTGTCATAGAAATTATCTGCCGCCACGGGATTCTGGAATTTAGGTAATCCGTCTTTTTCCAGGGCATAGCCGTATTTCTCCGAAGGGTCGAAAACCGGCAGCAGGGGCGACTGATAATAGGCGTCCTTCAGGTTGATTTTGGAGAGTTCCCGGCGGGTGTTGGCGTAGTAGATGTTGACGTCCACATCAAAGATGCCTTTCTTTACATCCACGCGGGAGCGCAGCGCCTTCTTGTTGAAATCGGACCCAATGATGGTGCCGGCTTCATCAGTGAGGCTGCCGGAAAGGCTGAAGGTAACTACATCGCCGCCACCACGGATACCCATGGTATAATTGCGGGAATTTCCCTTCTGCCCTATTTCATCCTGCCAGTTGGTATTCCATCCGGGGCCGGCATTATCGTTCAGGTATGCGGGAAATGATGTTCTGCCGGCATTTACATACATCTGCCTATGCACCTTCCGGTAGCCGTCCGCATCCAGGAATTCATATCTTTTAGTAGGCGTCACTGTTCCGGAAAACATAGAGAAGTCGAAGGAAGCATTTCCCTTCTTGCCGGTTTTGGTGGTGATGAGAATAACTCCGTTAGCCGCGCGCGATCCGTAGATAGCGGCAGCAGCAGCATCTTTCAGCACTTCCATGGAAGTAATATCATCGTTGTTCAGAAAGTAGGGATCGCCGGGAACGCCGTCAATGATAAAGAGCGGCTGATGGTTGCCCATGGTACCGAGGCCGCGGATGCGGATATCAGCCATGGAGCCGGGAGAGCCGCCTGTACGGCTGACAGTCAGCCCCGCCACTTTTCCCTGCAGGGCGTCAATTGGGTTGGTAGTTCCCATTTTACTCAATGATTCGCCTTTCACAGAGGCGATAGCGCCGGTAACATCTGTTTTCTTCTGTATGCCGTAGCCTACCACCACCAGCTGGGAAAGGCTGGTGGTAGCTTCATTCATGGTAATATCGAGATGTGCTTTTCCCTTAACAGGTATTTCCACCGTGTTGAAGCCTACATAGGAGATCACCAGTGTTTCGCCGGGTTCCACCTGTAAGGTAAACTCGCCTTTTTCGTTGGTAATGGTACCCTGTGCAGCGCCTTTCACCTTGATGTTCACACCTGGCAGCGGCTGTCCGCCAGCGCTGATGACACGGCCCTTTACAGGTTCAGGGGCCATTACAGGCGATGTGCTGATGAACATGGCGGCGGTGGCGGCGGGGGTAATCAGTACATTGATACCATCCTGGCCGAAGTTCAGGCGCACCGGTGTCAGTATCTCCCGCAGTATTTCTTCCACACTCTTATTGTGCGCCACCAGGGTGATGCCTTTGGCAGCCCTTTCCTGCAGCGATACAGAGTTATACACGAAGCGGAAGATGGTTTTCTTTTCGATGGCAGACAATACTTTCGCCAGTGGCTGGTTTCTAACGTCCAGGGATATACGCACATCACCCAGCTGCTGGGAATAGGCGCCCGCCTGCAGTATAGAGGAGCAGGCGAAGAAGAGCCAGGCGGTGAGTAAAAAATACCGCCCTCCTCTTTTGGCAATACCCTGGTACCGGGATACAATTGTTTCCCTTGCTTTTTTCATAACGATAAAATTTTTCATGTACTATAGTGACAAACAGGATCCCGGGAAACGCCCTGCATGTGGCATTCCCTCTCCTTTTCGGTTGCAATGCGGCTGTCTACAGGCAGCCTTTTCCTTTGATGATAATTTTGTTGCTATCAGCTTTCAGCTGATAATTGGAATGGTTGATTCTACATAACAGATTTAAAACTTTTGGCAGATCGGTGCCGGGCGCAAAGCTGGCCGTGAAACGGCAGCGGGCCAGGGCCGGGTCGCTGATGTCGATGGATATATCAAATTTACGTTGTAATGCGGCGGCTATTTCCCGGAAGGACTGCTCCCGGAATACCAGCCACCCTTCTTTCCAGCTGGCCGTGGCCGCGGCGTCTGTACGCTGGTATATTGCCTTACGGGTACTGCGGTTATAACTGATCTGCTGGTCGGGCAACAGCACGCCCATTTCTGCAGTGCCTTCCGCCACGCGCACCTTGCCCTGTACGACAGTCACCGCTAGGGTTTCGTTGCCGGGATAGCTGCTAACGTTGAAAGCCGTACCCAGCACCTGTGTGGTAACTTTACCGGTATGCACTACAAATGAACGCGCGGGGTCCCTGTGGATGTCAAAGAAGGCCTCCCCTTCCAGGAATACTTCCCGCCGGGATGCATTGAAACCGGCGGCATAACGGATTCTGCTGTCTGCATTAAGCCATACCTTACTGCTGTCCGGCAATACTACCTGCCGTGTTTCTCCGCGGGCTGTACTTATCTGCGTATATCCGTTACCGGTAGTCACCGCAGCCGGATGCATACGCTGGTAGATACCCCATGAAACCGCTGCGGTAATAATAACGGCAGCGGCTGCACGACTTAACAGCAATAAGCGACGGGATCTGCCGGTAACAGGCTGCGCTGCGGTGTGGCGCACTATCTCCTGCCGGATGGAATGCAGCAGTTCTCCTTTCAGCTCCTGCCTGGCGGAGGCGTCCAGCAGGCTGCTGAGCGGAGCATTATTCTCATAGGCGGCATACCACGCTTCCAACTCCTGCAACTCGCTGTCTGTGCAGGCTTCGGCACTGTACTTTTCTATTAACGTGATAATTCGTTCGTTCTGCTGCATATGAATATTTAATGATGCCTCCTGTATATATGTCACCTGAGAAAATAACTACCGCCATCTCCCCGTTAATTTTTTTTTATTTTTTTTGAAATGCTCAGAGAAAGTAAATAATAAATGGTATCAGGCAATCCAGGTAATAATTGCCGACCTGCGCACGGAGAATGCGCAATGCTTTGCCGATCTGCTTTTCCACGGTATTAACGGAAATGCCCATACGCAGTGCGATGGATTTGTAGGAGAGATTTTCCATACGGCTGAGGAGAAAGGCTTCCCGGCATTTTTCCGGCAGCAGGTGAATAGCATCCCGCAGCCTGCCTTCCAGCTCCTTTTCTATGACGTGGGCTGAAGCCTGCTCCCGCGGCTGCCGTTCCCGTAGCCCTTCCGCCTGCAGCTGCTGCAGCTTCTCCGAACGCAGCAACGTGCCGCGCAGCTGGTTCAGCACCTGGTATTTTAATGCCCTGAATAAATAATGACGGGGAGAGTGTATGTCCGGAATCTCTTCGCGGCGCACATACAGGTTCACGAAAAGCCCCTGTACCAGGTCTTTGGCTGCATCGGTGGATTGCAAACGCTGGTAGGCATGATCCAGCAGCGGCAGCCAGTATCTTTCATACAGGCATTCAAAAGCACGCTGGTCACCCTTTTTCAACAGATGCCATAATTCAGTATCTGTGCAATGCTGATATGTTGATAACGATGAAATATCTTAAATTTTGGCTGGCAGATGATTGTCTGGTAACTGCTATCTTACAGAAAAGGTACCGGGCATTTATATTGTTGCACTAAACGTACAGAAATAAAGATATAGTGTACACACAATTATTAACACAAACTGCGTAAAAATTAACCCGTTACGGCGCCGGCTATACGTAATAAGTCTGCTGCTGCACTGCATTCCCCCTCAACTAATCCTGTGGCGGCAGACAACCCTTCATCTTATCTACTGACATGGATATAATGGCAGCACTCCCCCCTGGTTTAATATATCTAAACAACCATCATTACCATTCATCCAGCATATTATTAAATTACAAGGCTTTTTACTACTCTTGTGTTTAGCATTTGTAACTATCCTATTCAGCAATACCAATAATATGGACAGAAAAAACTTCCTGACTAAAACCACCCTGGCCGGTGGCGCTGTATTATTTGCCCGCTTCCCGGCCTACACACCCGCCAAAAAGAAAATCAGGTTCGGAGTCATCGCCGATCTGCATCATGATATTATGCATGATGCGCCGGAAAGGCTCTCCGCCTTCATCAGCGCCATGAACCAGGAAAAACCGGACTTTATCCTGCAGATGGGGGACTTCTGCTATCCTAAAAAAGAAAACCAGCCGCTGATGGATATATGGAACCGCTTCAGCGGACCGCGCTATCATGTCATCGGCAACCATGATACCGACGGCGGATTCACCCGCGAACAGGTAGTGGAGTTCTGGAAGGCTAAAGGAAAATATTATTCGTTCGACAGCAACGGGTTTCACTTCGTCATACTGGATGGCAATGAGCATAACAGCAGCAAATCAAGACCACCCGGATACGCGCGCTACATCTCTTCCACCCAGCTGCAATGGCTGCAGGAAGACCTCGCCGCCACCGCTCTGCCCACAATCGTCTGCTGCCACCAGGGACTCGATAACGACGCCGGCGGACTGGAAAACGGCACCCTGCTCAGATACACCCTGGAACAGGCAAACCAGCGCGGTAAACATAAAGTCATACTGGTGCTCAGCGGTCATCACCACCAGGATTATTACAATCACATCAATGGTATCCACTATGTACAGATTAACAGCGCCTCCTATCAATGGCTGGGAGAAAAATACAAGGAGATCAGGTACTCCGCGGATATTGACAAAACACATCCGTGGATAAAATATACAGTACCGTATAAAGAACCACTGTGGGCCACAATAGAAATAACAGACAACGGCAGCATTACCATCAAAGGGCGCAAAACCATATTCGTAGGCACTACGCCGGAACAGCTGGGAGTTAATCCGGTAGAATACATCTACCCTATAGTTCCATATATTTCAGACAGAAACCTCGTTATTTGAGATTTGATTATTTGGTTATTTGAGATTTCTTTCCAATCAGTATCTGCCTAAAATTTAAAGGCAGATACTGATTGGAAAGAAATCTCAAATAACCAAATAACCAAATCTCAAATAATTAAATTTCCCTGAATACCTCTTCCAGTTTCCTGTCCATCGCGTCGTCGTCTTCGCCGCCGCCACCATAGCGGCCTATGATGGTGCCCTGCGGATCAATCAGTATTTTGGTGGGCAGTGAATGGATACCGTAGTAATCACTCACATCTTCCGGATTTTCTTTTCCTGCCTGGCGTTTCTTCCAGTCCAGTCCACGCAGCACATGTTTCCAGATACCGATGCCATCCTGGTCCACCGCTTTCTTCCAGGCTTCCGGCTTGCTGTCGTCATCAGAAATACCGATGATCTCAAAGCCTTTATCCTTATATCTGGTGTACAGGGATTTCAGATGCGGATTACCCTTACGGCAGGGACCACACCAGCTGGCCCAGAAATCCAGCATCACGTAACGGCCCTTAAAGTCAGACAGGTTCAGGGTTTTACCGTTGATATCCGTTTTGGTGAAGGCATGCGCCACGCTGCCGGGAGAGCCCATTTTCAGCCCGTCCAGTTCTTTTCGTATAGCCTTGCCATTCTCGCTCTGTTGCAATGTTGCCGGCATTTTAGCGTAGTAGCCTTCCCCTTCCTGCAGCGGCATGCCGCTTACCCGCCACCGGAGCAGGTAGGCTGCCAGATAAGAATCCGGATGCTCATCGATATACTTTTTATCAATTGCCTCCCGTTGCTCATAATACGGCTCCATCTGTTCTTTCAGCTTATCCAGCTTGTTCTTCAACGGTGTCAGTGCAGTTTCGCCTTTTTTCGCACGCATGCCTGCCATGTATTCCTTGTTCAGTTTATCGAAGGCGGCAGATAGGGGCTTCAGCTTCTCTGTAACAGGCTTGTAGGCGATATTCAGCTGATCCTGTTCCTGCTGTGTGGCGGAGCCGGTGAGCTTCAGCTGCTCAAAATGTCCCTTCTCTCCGGTCAGCGTCATTACTGCTGGTTCCAGGAACAGCGAGGCCACATCTCCTTCGCCATACATGGCAGCCTGCTTGTCCGTATACAGCCGTGCCATGGCAGGTTCGGCAATATTTCCTTTCAGTGTAAAGCTGCCATTGCTGACCGCCGCGCTGTCCGTCAGATACTTCGCATCACTGCCATAGCTGAGGTAAACAAATTTTGCGGTCAGTCCCTTGATATGGCCGTTGATGGTAAACGACTGCTGTGCCATCAGGCTGAAAGGCAGCAGCATAGCCGTTAAGGCGGCAGTTTGCATTTTCGTTTTGATCATGGGTGGTTTTTGGTTTTTATTTATTGAGTAATGCAGCGAGTTGCTCATGTAATTTATTGCCACGTAATTCCTTTGCGATAATGATGCCCTGCGGATCAATCAGGAAAGAAGAAGGAATAGCCTGAATACCGTACTGCTTTGCCACTTCATTGCGGAAGCCTTTCAGGTCAGACACCTGTATCCAGGGCATGCCATCCTGTTTGATGGCGTCCAGCCATTTGTCCTGCTTGTCATCCAGCGATACACCCACAACGGTGAAGTTCTTATCCTTAAATGTATTGTAGGCTTTCAGCACATTGGGATTTTCTGCTCTGCAGGGACCGCACCAGCTGGCCCAGAAGTCCAGCAGTACGTATTTTCCCCTGAAGTCTGATAACCGCACCGGCTTACCGTTTACATCCGCCTGGGTGAAGTCAATCATCGGCTGCCCGATAGCGCTGCGTTTCAGCACGGCGAGCCGCTCTGCCAGGCGCTTGCCCGCAGCGGTCTGTTGCGCGGCAGGTGCAAGGGTTTTATACAGACTGTCAACCGGTGCAAATTCTCCCATCACAGCCATATCCGCTACCATGTCTACGCTGACAACGCTGGCAGGATGCGAGCGGATATAATCTGCAGCACGGCCTCTGCGTTGCAGACGCAGTTTATCCAGACTTTCTTCCACTGCCGCCTTTGCACTGTCGTTATCCTGTACGTCCTGGTAACGGTTATACAGCGCATGTTCCTGGTCTGTTATATCCTTGATGGAAGCAGTATACGCTTTATGCTCATCCTGTGCAGGCGAGCCGGTGATCTGCAGGTTGTCGGTAGAATCGATATGTCCACTGATTTTAATATCATCATTACCGGCAAACAATTCAATATAACGGGAAGAAGTACCGATATATATTTTCTGTGTTTCGGGCAGATCGCCTTTCCAGCTGAACTTACCGGCGGTCACCGGCACGGTGTCCGTCTTCGAAGAATCTGCTACCGGTAAAATGATATGTACCACTGAATCCTCCAGCCCACGCAGTTCTGCAGTGATAGTGGCTTGCCTCTTCCCTGTTGTGCAGGCGGCAGCTGCCAGCACCAGCAGGGAAAATAAAACAGGTTGTTGTTTCATCATGAATGAAAATTTTTAGTGAGATGATTATTGCTGATATCCTTTATTCTGATCACCGATAGATGGGTTCTGCAGAAATTCTTCCCTGGGTATGGGCATGATATATCTAATCTGATCGTTGATTTCAGGTTTCAGTTGCCGCACGGTCGCAAAGGGCAGCCGCAACAATGCCATCCATTCCTGTCCGTCTTCTCCCACCAGGCTTTTGGTGATTTCATAGTAGGTCTGCAGCAGTAAATCCGTTGTAGTGGCGGCGTTATCCACTGCTGAAAAATCAGTGATACCGGCATGTTTCATCACTTCTTTCAGGAGGTTACGCGCTTCCTGCATACTGCCGCCGGAACGCAAGATAGCCTCTGCCCTCAGCAGGTACACTTCGGTGAGACGAAAAGCATAGGCTGTTTCGGAGGTGATGGTAGCTTTGGTGCCTTCCGGAATATACTTGAGGAAATAGTAAGTATCTTTTTCCTCTTTGTTTTCGCTGCCTATCAGCCAGGACTGGCGGGGATCTCCGGCCAGCATATCCTTCAGCTTCTTTTTCGCCACATACAGCGAAGAGGCGCCGGGATAGTACTGGGAGCTGAGGTTATAGTAATAGGATTGCTGATTTTGCTGCGGTTGTATGCCCAGTATCACTTCTTCGCTGCGCAGCCCTTTCATGTAGAATATATCCTTTACGTTGGTTTCCAGCTTATAGGGACTGTCCTGGATAATGGCGCCGGCAAGTGTTGCTGCTGCTGCGTAGTCGCCGCGGCTCATCAGCACCCGCAGCTTCAGCGCCATGGCCGCCCATCTGGAGGCATAATAATTGGGGCGTACCGCAGCGGCGTTGGCAATAGCGTAATCTATATCTTCCAGGATGAGGTCATAGCTTTCCTTCACTGTACTCCGTTTCTTCGGTATGTTGGATAAGGTAATGAACGCTGTCCGCAGCAGAGCGCCGTAGGCACTGCTGAGATCATACCATTCGCCGTAATAGCTCAGCAGTTTGAAATGGCCATAGGCACGCATCATACGGGCTTCTGCCAGCATCTCCTTTTTACGGTTACCGGTGAATCCCTGTTCTGCCAACGGTTCTACCCCCTTCAACACACCATTGGCAGCGTTGATAAGGGCATAGCATTCTGACCAGTACACACCGGCAAAACCGGAACCGGCATAATTATTTTCTTCTGCACGGTCAATACCATAGCCGCTTCCGAGGCATCCGGCACACATGCCCGGCACTACCTGGTGGTCGCGCCAGCTGGTCGTATTGGAGCTTGCCTGCACATTGGCAAAGCGGTAGTACACTGCATTCAGCGCTATCTCAGCCGTGCGCTGATCCAGGATGGTATTACCATCCACTTTAGCACTTTCAGGCAGTTTCCCCAGTTCCTTGCCGCAGGAAACTCCTGTCAGCAACAGCATTCCGCAGCATATATATTTCAGTATTGTCTTCATACATACTTTTTTTAAAATGATTAAAATCCAAACCGCATTCCTACACTGTACTGCCTGATCGTGGGATAAGTGCTCACGTCGCTGCTGGCGTTGATAATGCTGTACGGGTTATTGCTTACCTCCGGATCCGGACCAGGGTACCGCGTAATGGTAAACAGATTGGTGGCAGCTACATATACGGAAGCATCGCGGATACGTAAGCGTGTAGCCGTTACCGTTGGCAGCTGATAAGTGAGCGTAACAGATTTCAGTTTCAGATAGGAAGCATCGAATACATCATTGCTGGCGGTATAATAGTAGCTGTTTTCATTCATCATCAGCCTGGGCCTTTCTGATCCCGGATTTTCAGGCGTCCAGCGGTCGAGGATGCGCACGCCCTTGTTGGTTCTGCCTGCCACGTACTGATTCTGGATATCGGCGAGATAAAGCATATCGCCGCCAACGGAGAAGGTCAGCAAGGTAATGAGACTGAAATTTTTCCAGGTAAAGGTGTTGGTGAAGCCACCGAAAAAGTCAGGCTGCGCCTTGCCGATCACATCCTCCGCAAAATCTCCTTCTGCATTCAGCTTGTACATGGGATCACCGATGCCCAGGTAACGTGCAAAAAAATCTGCATAGCGGAACTCTTTTTTATAGGCTTCCAGTTCTTTCTGCGTGCGGATAATACCGGTAAACTGCTTACCATATATAAGCCCCAGCGGCTGCCCTGTACGCACGATGCTGTTGCCGAGATTATACTTTGCACTGGCGGGGTCGTCGTTGGGATTAGTAAAATCATTGGTAATATCCGTTACCAGCGAACGGTTACCGGAGAAATTAATGGCGCTGGTCCACTGGAATTTTTTATGGCGGATAATATCTCCACGCAGATCTATTTCCAGGCCGCGGTTACGGATGGATGCCATGTTGGAAATCACGCTGCCATAGGAAGTGCTGGGCGCCAACGCTGTAGTAAGCAGCAGTCCGCTGGTGATTTTTTCGTAATAACCTATCACCCCGCGCAGCCGGGAACCAAACATTGCAAAGTCAAGTCCGAGGTCTTTCTGCAGGGTAGATTCCCATTTGATTTTTTCGTTGCCCAGCTGGGTAGGCACCAGTGCATTACGTCCTGCATAGGAACCTGGCGTATATAGGGTATAGAACATGTTATCACCGATATTCTGCGTTCCGGTATAACCAGCACTGGCTCTCAGTTTCAGCTCTGTGATCCATTTCACTTTCTTCATGAAATTTTCTTCGGAGATGCGCCAGGCAATACCACCGGAAGGGAAATATCCCACCCGGTTGCTGGCCGGAAATTTGGAAGAGGCATCAGAGCGGCCGGTAAAAGTGAAGAGATATTTTTCCTTCAGCGCATAGTTGGCGCGCAGGTAAAAACTCAGCAGTGAGTTTTGTCCGGATATACCGGTGGCCGGCAGGGTAAGAGCTGCGGAAGATAAATTATTCAGGTACTTATCATCCGGAAAGCCCTGGCCACTGGCGGAAAAGGAATTGTACCGGAATTTCTGCCAGGAGGTACCGCCCACTACATTGATGCGGTGGTTTTCATTAAACTGCTTATCCCAGGTAAGCGTATTTTCATAAAAGATGTTGATATCTTCTGTCTGACTCTGCGAGGCAGTACCACCGTTGGAATCATCGACGCCGTTGGGCGAGGCTATCACCGCCGTGCTGGGCACGAAGTTCAGCTGATGGTAGTTGTTATAGTTAACAGATACAATACTTCTGAATTTCAGGGCATGGATAATATCGTATTCGGCAGATAACGATCCGATCAGGGAAGATGTTTTCCCTTCGTTGATGCCATCCAGCAGTACCAGCGGGTTCTGATAGCCCTGGTAGTTGTAGCCGCCGAGGTCGGAAGCGAGGAAGCGGTATACGCTGCCATCCGCGTTGCGCGCGCGTAAAGTCGGTGGCGCATATAATGCCTGTGCGTACATGCCGTTGGTGATATTATTTTTGGTGAAGCCGTAATCCAGGTTGGTCACCACTTTGAAGCGGGAAGTGATTTCATTGTCCAGGCTGAGTTTTCCGGCAATGCGGCTGAAATCTGTCCCTTTGATGACACCTTCCTGTTTCGTATAGGCGAGAGAGGTATAATAGCGGGAGCCGCTGCCACCGCCGCGTACGGAGATGTCTGCATTCTGCGTAATACCAGTACGCAGCACTTCCTGCAACCAGTTGGTATTGGCATCGCCTAAGAAGTGCGGGTCATTGAGAATATTGGTAGCCGTAGTATTCGGCGC
The DNA here is from genome assembly GCF_009928525.1 of Chitinophaga solisilvae. Classification (GTDB taxonomy): domain Bacteria; phylum Bacteroidota; class Bacteroidia; order Chitinophagales; family Chitinophagaceae; genus Chitinophaga; species Chitinophaga solisilvae. The sequence goes on from NZ_JAABOK010000026.1 coordinate 57,263, forward strand.
TTGTCCGGCTGCGGCGCGGGCGTCATTCAGGTTTTTAGCCGCCTCTTTCATAACCATGCGGTACTGATCTCCGGTGAGTAGTTTTTCTTTCACCGGCTGACTGAAGCCAGCGTAGTAATTGGCTTCCAGCACAGGCTTCTGATTCAGCTTACCTTTTTTGGTGGTAATGATGATGACACCATTGGCGGCTTTAGAACCATAGATCGCTGTTGCAGAAGCATCCTTGAGGATATCGATGGATTCGATATCGCTGATATTCAGACCGGCCAGGCTGTTGAGCCCGCGTGCAAAGGAGCCCCCCACCGAGGAGTTGGGATCATCGCTGCCAAAGCGTTCCACAGGGTTTACTACTTCTGCCTGGTTCTGGATATATCTGTTCTGGATGGTTACCTGTACACCATCGATGATATAGAGCGGATCGTTACCGCCGAGCAGGGAAGTACCGCCGCGGATACGGATTTTAGCAACGCCGCCGGGGGAGCCGTCGGCCTGGGTTACCTGTACGCCTGCTGCCTTACCGGCAAGCGCCTGGTCTACGCTGGTAAACGGTACATTCTTCACTTCTTCCACATCCACCGAAGCCACGGAGCCGGTGAGGTCTTTACGGCGGGTACTGCCATAACCTACTACCACGTACTGCTCCAGCTCTCCCACTTTACTTTTCAGGATAACGGGGATGTTCAGTTTGCCGTTCACGGGGATGGTCTGGCTCTCAAATCCCACACAGGTGATAACCAGCACAACTTTATCGCCGGCCTCCTTCAGCAGGAACTGCCCGTTTTTATCGGTGATCGCCGCTTTACGGCTGCCTTTCACCTGTACGGTAACGCCTGGCAGCGGCATTCCCTTTTCATCGGTGATGATACCGGCAACATCAGGCAGCGGTGCTTCCGCAAGCTGGCTGAATACAGCACTGAGTTGCTTTTCCGCCTCCCGGGAAATTACAACCGTATTCCCCTGGATGGCCCAGTGCAGTGGCTTCCCGTTCATCAGCTGCTGCAGGGCAGGTTTCAACGGAATATCCCGGACCTGCAGGGTAACCGGCGTAATATCCACCAGGTCCTGGGTGCGGTAAAAAAATACAAAGCCCGTCTGTTGCCTGATAAGGGCGAATACCTGCTGCATAGGCATCTCTTTACAAGAAATGGTCACTGTCTGTGATACGCTCTTTGCACTGATATGCAGCGCAAACATGGTGAGCAGGATCGTGGTAAGTCGCATGATTCTCCTGATTTTGGTTGCTAATGCCGGGAGATAATGGTTGGTGGCTGAACAGGCCGCGGGTAATTTTCCGGCATGCGGCGGCCTGCTGCAATAAAATTTTAATTGCATACATTTGTATGGTTTGGTTGACGATCCTCTTTGTCCGGAATCATTCGGACAAGAGCTTTTCAAAAAGGGTTAACCGGAACAAAAGCCTGGTGCAGACGCCAATCTTACCACCAGGTTTTTTTTTATGGATGACATGGCAGTGCCAACAGATAGTGCTTATCAGTCAGTAACCAGTTTTTCTCTTTTAATCTTCAGGAATAATTATCGCGTTCCCCCGTCAGGGCAGGACGGTAATGTGTTTGCCCCCATTTGATATTTTCAGGTGTATCCGTGTTGTTTCCAGCAATGCAGCTACCTGTTCCAGCGTCAGCCCTCTTCCTATTTCCCCGGTGAAGTTACCTTCAGGTATGCCGTTTTCGTAGTGTACTTCAGCATCGTACCAGCGGGACAGCTCCCGCATGACAGCCGGTACGTCGGCATCTCTGAAGGAGAAGTAGCCGTTCTTCCAGGCCATAACGGCCGTAACGTCTACCCGCTTCTTCGGTCCTATTTTTCCATTCGCCACACTGATCTGCTGACCCGGCAATATATGTTGTGCCTGTTCTCCTGTTCTTACGGCCACCGCGCCTTCCAGCAGCGTGGTATTCGCACTGTTCTCATCTTCATAGGCGCTGATATTAAAATGTGTACCCAGTACCAATACGTCCATCGTAGCTGTTTTTACTACAAACGGCTGATTGGCAGATGACGTCACCTCGAAATATGCTTCCCCGGTAATGCGTACTTCCCGCTCCTTTCCGTTGAAAGCAACCGGGTAGGTAACAGACGATGCTGCATTCAGCCATACGCCGGTGCCATCCGGGAGCGTTACCCTGGACTGCACGCCCCTGGGGGTGCGCAGCGTATTCATTAGTGCTGTGCTGCCGCTGTTATTACCTGCCTGGTAGCTCAGGCCGCCAGCAGACTGCATCACCCGGGTGTTCCCCTGTTGCGTGAGTACGCCGCTTGCAGCACTGTCCAGCTGCACCTGTGAGCCGTCTCCCAGTATCAGCACGGCTTTACTGCCGGACGTAATACGCGTAGCTGCCGCAATAGCAGCGGGTTTACGGGCAGGCCACCACCATACGGTGACAGCTGCCAGCAGCAGCACAGCCGCCGCGGCCGCCCACGTAGCCTTGCGGCGCAGGAAATGAATGCGGCGCACAGGCGCAGTACCGGTAGCCAGCTGCAAACGTTGCAGCATACGGGCTTCCAGCTCCTCCTCTGTCTCGTCCGGCGCTGCCATTATCTTCACCAGCAACTCCGATTCGTCATAGGCGTTGTACCAGTGCAGCAAAGCAGCTTTTTCTGCATCGCTCGCCTTACCGGAAAGGTATTTCCGGGACAGGACAATCAGTTCATTCATTTCCATACGTGTGGACTACTTTTACAGGTGGTAATAATAGAATAGTACAAAGAGGGGAAGATAACCCTACCTCCTGCTGAAAAAATTTTTTCAGGGAAGCACAGAAAAGAAGTGCAGATAATGCCGGAGCTGTATCCGCAATCGCTGTAATGCTTTGGTGATATGCTTTTCCACGGCCTTCTCTGAAATGTGGAGCTGCCGGGCAATCTCTTTATTGCTCATGCCCTGGTTGCGGCTGTAGTCAAATACCAGGCGGCATTTTTCCGGCAGCAGCTGTAACTGCTCCTGGAAGGATTGCTGCAGGAAGCGCAGCGCGGCAGTTTCATCGGCGGCGGCATGCAACGCTTCCGGCCATTCGTTGGTGGTAACGGTAACCTGCATCCTGGATAACTGCCGGAAGGTAGCATAGCGGGCGGCTACAGCCAGATAGGCGCCCAGCGAATCAATGATGGTATGCATCCGGCGTTGCCACAAACCCGAAAGCACATCCTGTACAATATCTTCTGCCAGCTCACGGGAATGCAGCCGGTGTACGGCCAGTGCGTACAGCCGCTTCCAGTATCGCCGGTATATTTCCGTAAAGGCGTTGTGATCATCCTGCCGGATCAGTTGTACCAGTTCATCATCACTGTATTGCTTATAGTCGGACATCAAACGTATTCAGATTTTCGCTAATTATTATACGCGGTATGTGGCTGGTTGATTTACCCATCATCTGAAACGAATGTACAAAATAAGTTCGGGAAAGTCGGCATGAGTCAACAACGGCGACTATCAGCCGGCTGTTTTTTTCATCACCTTTCCTCCTGCGTTCTATACGCGCTGCACTGCTGCTGCAGTGGGTTACAACATACAGCGGAGGGTGTCCGGAGATTTATTTGTTTTGCGGCGGCGGCTTTTCTTAATTTGATGAAATTAACTCATCTTGCAACCTTATCTATAATTTTCACATTGGAATCGACACAAGAAAATACAGCGCCGCAACAGCTGAGCCGGGGATTACAAAACCGGCACATACAGCTGATTGCGCTCGGCGGCGCAATAGGCACAGGGCTATTCCTGGGCATAGGCCCAGCCGCCGTACTGGCAGGTCCGTCTGTTATTCTGGGTTATGCGCTGGCAGGAGTCATCGCATTTTTTATTATGCGGCAGCTGGGAGAAATGGTAGTAGAAGAACCGGTATCAGGGAGTTTCAGCCATTTCGCCTATAAGTACTGGGGAACCTATGCCGGCTTCGCCTCCGGCTGGAACTACTGGGTGCTGTATATCCTGGTAAGCATGTCTGAGCTGACAGCCATCGGTATCTATGTACATTTCTGGTGGCCGGAAATCCCGCTGTGGTCTTCCAGCCTCTTCTTCTTTATAGCCATCAATGCACTCAACCTCAGCTCTGTAAAGGTTTACGGGGAAGCGGAATTCTGGTTCTCCATTGTAAAGGTAGTAGCTATCGTAGCCATGATTGTCTTCGGCGTTTATTTGCTCATCAGCGGCAGCGGCGGCCCGCAGGCAGGTATAGAAAACCTCTGGAACGACGGCGGCTTCTTCCCGAAAGGCTTACTGGAGAAAGATGCCAAAGGTAACTACCAGGGTCTGTTTGCCACGATTGCCCTGATCATGTTTTCTTTCGGCGGGCTGGAACTGATCGGGATCACCGCTGCGGAAGCGGATAAACCGGAAAAGACAATTCCCAAGGCGACCAACCAGGTGATCTACCGTATCCTCATCTTTTATGTGGGTGCGCTCATTATCCTCTTCTCCCTTTCTCCATGGAAAGGCATCACCACCGACAGCAGTCCGTTTGTGATGGTATTCCAGAGTCTCAAAGGTTTTCAGTTCACCCTCTTTGGCAAAACTGTTTATTTCACCAGTCTTATTGCCAATGTGCTGAACCTGATCGTGCTCACTGCTGCGCTCTCCGTATATAACAGCTGCGTATACAGCAACAGCAGGATGCTTTACGGGCTGGCCCGGCAGGGCAATGCGCCGGCATTTCTGTCCGGCCTGAATAAAAACCATGTACCGGTGAAAGCCATCATTGTATCCGGCTTATTTGCTGCCATCTGTATTGTAGTGAATAAACTGATACCGGAAAAAGCGCTGGAGGTGATGATGTCGCTGGTTGTATCTTCTCTGATCATCAACTGGCTGATGATTACCGTCGTACATTTTAAATTCAGGAAAGATAAAAAAGCTGCGCAGATACGTACTAAATTCCCGTCTTTTCTCTATCCTGTCTCCAACTATATCTGTCTGATATTTCTGACGGGCATTCTCCTGCTCATGTGGATTACCGGTATGAAACTGCCGGTGGCGCTGATTCCCGGCTGGATGCTGTTTTTATATCTCTGTTTCCTGCTGGTAAGAAAGAACAAACAAAAAGCATAAACCATATAGAAAAGGCGCCGGTAAATACCGGCGCCTTGCTGTTAAACTACTACCATCCCGGGTTGTCAGGCCGGATATTCGGGTTAGACATTCGTTCTGCCTGAGGTATCGGCAGATAATAAAACAGCTCACCGGGTTGCAGTGCCGTATCTGCCGCATCTTCCGGCAGGCGGGTCAGCGGCAGGCCCAGCCGCTTCCGGTCAAAGTACCGGTGCCCTTCAAAAGGCAGTTCCCGGAAGCGTTCCAGCATTATTTCTTCCCGCAGCTGACGTGCGTCCTTGTTTATCTGTGGCGTATATCCCTGTATACGGTGTTCGCGCAGGGTCTGCAGGTCGGCGGCGGCCCCGCCGGTGTTCCCCTGCTCCAGCAAGGCTTCCGCCCGGATAAGGTACATTTCTCCTGTTCTGAAAATTTTCACATCATTCAGGTTTTCCGCACCCGGCGTACCGGCGTATTTGCGGATTACTTCCCCCGGCTGCCCGCTGGCGGCCAGTGTGGAGTCATAGCTGAAATAGCTGGTATAGCGTATATCGTTCTCTGCATCGTAGGCGCGCAGCAGTTTCAGCGAAGGTGCGAAATACACAATACCCAGGGTAGCATTCTTCCATACGTCCCCTGGCCGCAAAGTACTGCCTGCCGTACGTTTCAGCTTAAAGATTACTTCTGCCCCGCTTTGATCTGTCCAGATACCGGGGAATTCCTGCATGGTCGCCAGCGGCACCTGTGCAATGACCTTTCCGGCGCTTTCTGCCGCCAACGCCCAGTTACGGGTATACAATGCTACGCGGGCCTGTAATGCCTGTACCGCCTGAAGGTGCATACGTGTTGTTTCCCGGCTGTCGTCTATCCAGGCGGCAGCATGGGCGATATCCGCATTCATCTCCCGGAAAAAATCAGCATAGGTGGGCCTTCCCGGTTTATTATCTATATCAGCAGCAGTGACATACGGCACGGCCAGTGCGTCTGCGTGGTATACGCCGGAAGCGCCGAAATGCCGGAACAGCTCAAAATGCGCATAGGCGCGGATAGCGGTCAACTCTCCTTTCAGCTGCTGCCTGGCAGCAACGGCTGCTTCATCTGCTGCCGGCACTTTATCAATGCCTGCCAGCAACCGGTTAACCCGGTTGATGACCTGGTAGGCATTGCTCCAGGGATCTGTGATTTCAGCATCTGAAGCAGCATACGTCCAGCGGAACAGGTGCTGCGCGGAACCGTTCACACCGGCATTTTTCGGGCCTATCCGGCATTCATCTGCCATCACGGAGCCGGTGCGCATGGACAGCTCCGCATTCCAGCCGGCATACACGCCGAGCACCGCTTTATCGAATGTCTGCAGAGAGGAAAATATTTTACTTTCATCGATCTGGTCTGCCGGCTTAATATCCAGCATACCGGAGCAGGCGGATAATCCCGTGCTGATCGCCAGCACGGTTAATAACTTTTTCATATCAGCGTTTTGAATTTTTTAAAAGGTTACCTGTATACCACCTGCTACTGTGCGCGGCATCGGGTATTCATATTGTGCAATGTCGTTGGCATCTTCCGGGTCAAAGCCGCGCCACTTCATGAAGGAGAGTAAATTCTGACCGGTGGCAAATACCTTGATGTTCCGTACCGCCCCCGCCATATGCCGGCTCACGGGAATATTATATCCCAGCATTACATTTCTCAGCTTCACGTAATCCGCGCTGGTAATATCCCTGGAAGTGAAGTAGGTAGCGTATTGCGCACCGGGATACCTGCTGATGTCGCCAGGCCGCTGCCAGATGTTAAGCATATCTTTCGACTGACTGTAACGGCGGTAGGCAGCATCGCCGGTATGGGCGTACATGTCGGGATAGTTGAGCCGCGACATGCCGCTGATAAAACTCACCAGCACAGCGCATTCAAATCTTTTGTAATGCAGGGCAGCTGTAATACCTCCGGTGAGCGAAGGATCATATTTTGCAGGCAGGGGCACGGCATCATCCGGATTATAGGTATTCGTTTCTTTCCCGTTTTTATCGAGGTACACAGGCGCGCCTGTCTGCGGATCCACACCTTTCCATCTTACAGCGCGGAATGTACCCAGCGGACGGCCGGCCAGATTGATGGTAGCTTCATCTGCAAAAATCTGTTCTTCTTCTCCCAGGCTCAGGATACGGTTTTTGTTATAAGCCATGTTCACCCCCAGCGTCAGGGTGAGCTCCTTCCTCCTGATGATATCCCCTTCCAGCATCAGCTCCACACCGCTGTTACGTACTTTGCCGGCATTGGACGCTATCGTGGAAAAGCCGGTGGTGAGCGACAGATTACGGTTGATAAACAACCCTTCTGTTACGCGGTTGTAAACATCCACCTCACCACGTAAACGGTTGCGGAAGAAACCGAATTCCAGACCAATATCGCCGATGCGGTTAGTTTCCCAGGTATAGGCCGCATTGCCCGGCGATTGCGGCACCAGCGCTGCCCCGCTGCCATAATGTGCAGTACCGTACAATGTCCTGAATCCATAATCACTCATAAAGCCGCCTGCATTGCCAGTAAGGCCATAGCTGGCGCGCAGGCGCAAGGTGCTCAGCGCCGACTGCTGCTGCATCCACTCTTCTGCCAGTATATTCCAGCTGCCACCGAGGGCATAGAAAAACCTGTACCGGTTGGCGGCAGGCACCTGCGAAGAGCCGTCGCGGCGCAGGCTGGCCGACAGGGTATATTTATCGCTGAAAGAATAACGGAACAGCGCTATCTGCGACAGCAGTAAACGATCCGGCGTTGTTTGTCCGGACAACACCGGAATGAAATTATTCTCTCCGGTGCCGGGTGTAACAGCATTAGGTGTTCCGGACAGCTCACTGATTAATCCGAAGCCGGTAAATCCGAAGCCGCTGCCTTTTATACGGTTCATCTCCGCCAGCAGGTTAGCTTCCACTTCATGCTGCCCCCATTGCCGGTTGTAACGCAGTCCGCCTGTTGCTACCAGGCCGGTACGCTGCGTCAGTTTCCTGTCCAGCGACCCCTGATTGCCGTTACTCACCAGCTTACCATACCAGGAATCCGGGTTGAGGTAACCTGTATGATTCACCTGCTGAAAATCCATTCCCAGCGTACCGGTCAGCTGCAGCTCTTTATTCAGCTGCACGGTTTCCTGCAGGGACAGTATACCTTTCAGCTGCTGATCCTTCAGCTGCATATTGGCATAGGCATCCAGCGCATTGGCGCCGTACCGGCCCGCACCGGGTTTTCCGTAAGGCGATTCATATGGCAGCGCATAGTACAGGGCCGCAACAGGATTCTTTTCGGTGATACCGCCACCGCCCACTGCAGCACCGCCTTCTTCTGCCACACCTTCATCCGGAATATATTTTACCAGGGCAGATGAAATACCGATATGGAGCGCAGTGGTAAAACGTCCGCTGTGGTTGCGGATATTGGCGCGCAGGCTGTAACGCTCCAGACCTGAATTGAGCGCCACACCTTCCTGATTGAAGTATCCTGCGGCCAGGTAGAAAGTTGTTTTTTCATTACCACCGGACATACTCAGGTTATGCGACTGCATACGGCCATTGCGCAACAGATACTTACGCCAGTCGGTATTGATATTACGGAGACTATCCAGGTAGTGATCGCCGCTAATATAGTCGGCCTCCGTCTTAGGTACTCCGATGCCGTTCACCAGCTTCTCCGGGTTCTGCCGGGAATACGCCCAGCCAGGCAGCAGCGGATCTTTCAGGATCTCTTCAAAACGCAGCCGCTCCGTAGTATTCATCATATCCCATTTGGCGCTGTTAACAGCAGATACGCCAAACTGATTGCTGTAGTATACCCGCGCCTTTCCATCTTCCCGGTACTTCCCTTTTTTAGTGGTAATAACGATAACGCCGTTGGCAGCACGGGAGCCATAGGGAGCAGTAGCCGCGGCATCTTTCAGGATGCTGATCGTTTCAAAATCATCCGGGTTGAGCGCCGCAAAAGAGTTGTTGGCTACCGGCACACCATCTACAATGTACAGCGGATTCACATCTCCGTTGACAGATCCCAGTCCGCGTATCGACACCCTTCCCGCCGATCCCGGCTGCCCCGTAGGCGTACCAGTATGTAGTCCGGGTACCCGCCCCTGCAACATAACATCAAAAGACCCTACGGGCGCCTGCGTAACTGCCGCCGCAGGCAGACTACTAACGGCGCCGGTAGTACGTAATTTTGACTGCTGCGTATATCCTGTCACCACTACTGCCGAGAGGGATTGGGACGCAGCAGACAGCCATACCGATACCTCCTGCCGCGCACCGGGTATCATCGTCTTCTCCTCATAACCCATGTAAACAAAGCGGAGTGCCTGGCCTGCGGCTACATGTATACTAAAGGCCCCATTTACATCGGTGGTGGTTCCTGCCGCCGTACCAGCCACCTGTACTGCTACGCCGGGCAGTGGCTGCTGTGTAAGCGAATCGCTCACCACCCCCTTTATCAACCGCGCCTGCGCCGCCCCCGTTAGTACCATCAACAACAGCATACAAAACAGAAAAATAGATTTCAACTGCATAACAAATATCTGATTTGCTGCAAAGCTAGACCCGGCGGATTAGAGCCCGTTTAAGATGAGATTAGAGGGGATATAGAATGTGATTAATTTATTTTAATCAATTACGAATTACGAATCTATAGTGTCCGGGGAAACTAAAAGCCATAGTTAGCTTAGCGCTTCCGCGATTAACCAATAGGGCATGAAGGGCCTGAGAATGAGTATTTGTCTAAAATAACCAAAAGATATTTCAAATACT
>NZ_JAABOK010000027.1 GCF_009928525.1 Chitinophaga solisilvae
GAGATTTTTTGATTTACGGATTTTTTAAATGCAGCAAAGATCTTAGCGAAAATCTTTGCTGCATTTAAAAAATCCGTAAATCAAAAAATCTCAAAATCCGAAAATCTCCCCTGCATTCTAAATCTCAAATAACTAAATAATTAAATAATCAGAACCATTTACTAATGATGTTTCTCCAGAAATCCAGGCCGTTGGCGAATAACAGGAGGCCAAACAGGATGACCATACCTACGATCTGGGCGTATTCCAGGAATTTCTCGCTGGGTTTACGGCCGGTAACAATTTCGTAGAGGAGGAACAGCACGTGGCCGCCATCCAGCGCCGGAATAGGCAGGATGTTCATAAAGGCCAGGATGATGGATAAAAATGCGGTCATCTCCCAGAACATCATCCAGTCCCAGGATTCAGGGAACAGGTTACCGATGCTCATAAAGCCTCCCAGGGATTCGCTGACTTTCACTTCTTTGGAAACAAAGATCAACCGCAGCTGCTGTACGTAGCTCACGAGTTTGTCGATACTCTTGGTGAAGCCCGCGGGGATAGCCTGCAGGAAGGTGTATGTTTTAACCTTGTAATCGAAGAATTTCTCCGGATCCTGGTAGTAGATACCCAGTTTACCGGTTTCTGTCAGCTTTACAGGGATGTTGAGCGTATCTCCATTTCTGATGACGCCAACGGTGATATCCTGGTTTTTATGCCCGCGGATTTCTTTGGCGAAGTCGGTAAAATAGGCTGCGGGCTTGTTATTCAGCGAGATGATCTGATCTCCTGGCTGGAACTTGCCGCTTTTTTCCGCTACAGAACCCTTTTCAAATTTGTCTGCGTAATACGGGAAACGTACATAGGCAAAAGGTTCCTTCTGTTTGATGAGGCGGTTTACAAATCCCTGCGGGATATTGAGATTCACCATTTCCCCGTTGCGGTCTACCTGAATGGTTTTGCCTTCATGCAGGATGATATCTGCAGGAATAGCGTTGAAACGTTCTATTTTGCGGTTGTCGACAGAAAGAATTTTATCGCCGTCGCGCAGACCGATGCTTTGTCCCAGGGAATCCACGGTAACGCCGTATTTCACGGCATCTGTAGGCAGGTATTTTTCGCCCCAGTACCATAACATCATGGCATAGATGAAAAATGCGAGCAGGATGTTGACGGTAACCCCGCCGATCATGATAATCAGGCGCTGCCAGGCCGGCTTGGCCCGGAATTCATAGGGCTGCGGCGGTTTCGCCATCTGCTCCTTGTCCATACTTTCATCTATCATACCGGATATTTTCACATATCCTCCCAGCGGTAACCATCCGATACCGTATTCTGTTTCACCTTTCTTGAATTTGAAAAGAGAGAACCAGGGATCAAAGAACAAATAAAATTTTTCTACCCTGGTTTTGAAAAGCTTGGCAGGGATAAAATGGCCTAACTCGTGCAATACAACCAAAATAGAGAGAGACAGTAACAACTGCCCGGCTTTCACCAATATAACCTCTGTTGTCATTTACTTTTTTTCTGCTTTAATCTGCCTAATATATCAGTTTTACTACATATTCCGGCAAAACCTTTTGTTAATTTTTAACGTCAGTTTATATAACTATAGAATTGATAAGGGAAGCAGCATGTTCACGCGCGGCATTATCGCACTCGTAATAATCATGCAGCGTGGGGGTTTCAATAAACGGCACCTTCCCCATCGTTTCTTCAATTACTTCTGTCATCTGCAGGAACCCGATCCTGTTTCGGAGGAACGCGTTCACGACTTCTTCGTTGGCTGCATTCATGACGCAGGCCGCATTACCGCCCTTCTGCATAGCCTCCATGGCGATGGCAAGGTTACGGAAAGTTTTGGTATCCGGCTGCTCAAAAGTGAGGGTCGGGTAATTCCTGAAGGAAAACCGCGGGAAATCGTTGGCCAGACGGTCAGGATACCCCAGCGCATACTGAATGGGCAGCTTCATGTCGGGCAGGCCCATCTGCGCTTTCAGGGAGCCGTCTACAAACTGCACCATGGAGTGGATGATAGACTGTGCGTGCACCACCACTTCAATCTGATCCGGATGCAGACCGAACAGCCAGCGGGCTTCGATCATTTCCAGCCCTTTGTTCATCAGGGTGGCGGAGTCAATGGTGATTTTCGCGCCCATGCTCCAGTTAGGATGCTGCAGGGCGTGGTCCTTTTTCACGTTGATGAGGAAATTGGGTTTCTTGCCCAGGAACGGACCGCCGGAAGCAGTCAGAATCACTTTTTCCACCTTACTGAAAGGCTCTCCCAGCAGGCACTGGAAGATAGCGGAGTGTTCAGAGTCTACCGGGATGATAGGCACATTTTTACGGCGGGCGGTAGCCATGACAATGTCTCCGGCTACTACCAGCGTTTCCTTGTTGGCCAGTGCCACAGGGGTGCCCTGTTCGATGGCAGACAAGGTAGGGGCCAGACCGGCAAAGCCCATAATGGCCGCCAGCATCATATCAATAGAGCTCCAGGAAGCCACTTCCACCATGGCTTTGGCGCCGGCAAACACTTTGATGCCTTTGTCAAAAAGTATGTCCTTTACCTGTTTGTATTTATCCTCGTTGCCAATAACAACGGCATTAGGCTTGAATCTGAGGGCCTGTTCTATCAGCAGGTCAGCGTTCTGCTGCGCTGTCAGCACTTCCACACAAAATCTGTCAGGATGCGCTGCGATCACATCCAATGCCTGTATGCCAATGGATCCGGTAGACCCGAAGATGGCAATCTTTCGTTTATTCATTACAGTGATTTACTTTTTTCTTCAGTTAACAAAAATGAACTTCCTGGCTGTAGCCTGCCGGCTTGCAGCTGTGGCTGTTTTTCAATTACTATTACTGTAAATACGGTGTCAGGTCATTGGCCAGCTTCCTGTCATTGCTCAGACGGGGTACCTTGTTCTGCCCGCCCAGTTTTCCAATAGCTTTCATATAGTCGATAAACCCTTGCTTGCGTACAGTCCTTATTTTCAGGGGTTGTAATATATTTCCTGTTAAAAGATCATCGTAATAAATATTCTTGCGGCGCATGTTCTCATCTACCTTCCGGGCAAAAGCCTCCAGGTTTTCCGGCATATTTTCAAACTCTACAAACCATTCGTGGAAAGGCAGTTCGCCGTTGGTCTGCACCATTGGCGCCACAGTAAATTCCGTGATCTGCACATTCTCTTCCTTTGCGGCTTTCATCAGGCTGTATTCTACTTCCTCCCCGATAACGTGCTCGCCGAAGGCGGAGATGAAATGCTTGATCCTGCCGGTCACCAGCAAACGATAGGGATTGGTGGATATAAACTTGACGGTATCGCCCAGGTTATAGCCCCACAGTCCGGCGTTATTGTTGATGATCATAGCGTAATTTACGCCTGTTTGCACATCTTTCAGTGATAAACGGGTAGGATTTTCGTTGAAAATTTCCTGCGCAGGGATAAATTCATAGAAGATGCCCGAGTTGGTATTAAGTAACAGGCCTTCCTGCTCCTGGGAGTCCTGGAAGGCGAAAAATCCTTCTGATGCCGGGAATGTTTCCACGGTATGTATCGGATGCCCTATAGAAGCCATCAGTTTGGCCCGGTACGGCTCAAAGTTAACGCCGCCGTATACCATCACATCAAAATTCTTGAATATCTCCCTGATGTGTTTGCCGTTGGTGCGTTCCATCAGTCTGTCGAAATACATCTGCACCCATGGCGGTATGCCGCTGATGAGGGTCATATCCTGATTGATGGTTTCTTCCACTATTCTGTCCAGCTTGGTTTCCCAGTCTTCGATACAGTTGGTTTCGTAGGCCGGAAGCTGGTTGGTACGCAGGTAGCGGGGAATATGGTGATTCACGATACCGCTGAGGCGGCCGGTAGGGATACCGCCTACTCTTTCCAGTTCGGGGGAACCGGAAAGGAAGATCATTTTTCCGTCAGCAAAAGCGGTATTGCCGGTTTCTCCCATATAGTTCAGCAACGCATTACGGGCAGTGTCTATATGATTGGAGATAGAATCTTTAGAGATAGGGATATATTTTACACCGCTGGTAGTACCGGAAGTTTTGGCCAGGTAAATCGGCTGTCCTTTCCAGAGTACGTTCTGTTTTCCTTCTTTGATGCGTTCAATGTAGGGTTTAAACTGTTCATAATCGCGGATAGGTACCGCCTGCCTGAATTCTTCGTGCGTACGTACAGCGTCCAGTTTATGATCTGCCCCGAATTCCGTCTTTTTGCCTGTCTTTATCAGCTCCTCCAGGATAGCATCCTGGTCTTCCACCGCCCTGAGCATCTCCTTCTTTATCTTATTATGAACGATAGAAGCAAATGGTTTGGCTAGCAGTGATTTAAACTTCATGCCCTTTATTTTATGATTGAGAGTACTTTTTTTCTGACATGCGGATGCCGGTATTCAGTTGTCATAGTTACGGTAAAAGAATTTAACCGGCTACACCATCCATCAAAAATGCCTGCATTCCTATTAACGCGTAAACGACAAAAGTATACAAAAATGCGTTGGATTGTACAGTAATTTAACAGTTTTTAGGGCTTTATTATATAATATAAACGGGGGATGCCTGACAGCACGCTGCACCACATAAAATGTTAAAAAAATATAAAATTCAGGAAAGTACGTATCTTTGAAAAGATTAAGTTTATTTCCTGCCTATAGTATATATTTACATATATGAATTAAAAAAAGCAGGAAATCTTTGTTCAATTGGAAAACAATTGATACTTTTGCGGAAATTATATTTTGGATAATTATGTTTGCAGTTGTAAAAATCGCAGGTCAGCAATTTAAAGTACAAAAAGACCAGGAAATATTTGTACAGCAGTTACAGGGAAATATTGGAGACAAAGTGGAGTTTTCCGATGTACTGTTGACAGATAACGCCGGTGCGCTGACCGTAGGCACTGATGTAAAATCAGTAGTAAAAGCAGAGATCCTGGGTCATGTTCAGGGTGAAAAAGTAATCGCTTTCAAAATGAAGAGAAGAAAAGGCTTCAGAAAGAAAATCGGTCACCGCACCCATTTTACAAAGATCAAGATCAATGAAATAGCTTAATATTTTAAGCTAGGTTAACTTATTTAGATAAAGTTTTTAAAGTAATTATACAATGGCACATAAAAAAGGTGAAGGTAGTGTAAAGAATGGCCGCGACTCCCACAGCAAAAGGCTGGGAGTAAAAATCTTCGGTGGTCAACCTGCTGTTTCTGGTAACATCATCGTTCGTCAGAGAGGCACAGTTTATCATCCCGGTCAGAATGTAGGCGTTGGAAAAGATTTTACGCTTTTCGCAGTTGCTGACGGTGTGGTTGAATTCAGAAAAGGCCGTGAGAACAAAACTTACGTTTCCGTTAAAGCATTTGACACCACTGCTCAGGCAGAAGCCTAATCAGTGTTAGCCATAAAGTTTTTTTATACCCAATATTTTTTTACTAACCCAAATTCAAAAAACAATGGCAACAATTAAAAAAGCGGCTGCTAAAAAAGCTGCGCCTAAAAAGAAAGCTGCTGCTAAGAAAGCTGCTCCTAAAAAGAAAGCTGCTGCTAAAAAAGCCGCTCCTAAAAAGAAAGCTGCTGCTAAGAAAGCTGCGCCTAAAAAGAAAGCTGCGCCTAAAAAGAAAGCTGCTGCTAAGAAAGCTGCGCCTAAAAAGAAAGTTGCTGCTAAAAAACCAGCTGCTCCTAAAAAGAAAGCCGCTGCTAAGAAAGCTGCTCCTAAAAAGAAAGCTGCTGCTAAGAAAGCTGCTCCTAAAAAGAAAGCCGCTGCTAAAAAACCAGCTGCTAAAAAACCAGCTGCCAAGAAGAAAGCGCCTGCTAAAAAAGCACCAGCTGCTCCTTCTACTCCTGCAGCTCCGGCAAACTAAGATCGGAATTACAAAATGTAGTTATAAGAACCCAGGTAGTAATACCTGGGTTTTTTCGTTTTAAGCATACACTTCAGGAAATTACGAATTGCGAATTGCGAATTACGAATGTTGAGCGAAGATGAAAGCGAAGAAATAAATTCTTGATTCGCTTTCATCTTCGCTCAACATTCGTAATTCGCAATTCGTAATTTGTAATTCCTGTATAACTCGTAATTCGTAATTTTATCCCATGGATAACTATTCAATAGCCGATAACTTCTCCCTGCTGTCCAAACTCATGGATATTCACGGAGAAAACAGTTTTAAAGCCAAATCCTTTGCCTCCGCGGCATTTACGATAGAAAAATTACCCGCACAGCTGAAAGATACTTCCCGTGACGAAATCTTTAAGATCAAAGGAATCGGTGAATCTACCGGTAAAAGTATTCTCGAAATGCTGGATACCGGCAACTTCGGACTGCTCGACAATTACCTGCAGATCACCCCGCAGGGTATCCTGGAAATGATGAAGATCAAAGGACTGGGACCTAAAAAAATTGCAACTATCTGGAAAGAACTGGAAGTGGAATCTATGGGAGAGCTGCTATATGCCTGTAATGAAAACCGCCTGCTGCTCCTCAAGGGATTCGGTGAAAAAACACAGGAAAACGTACGCCAGAATATAGAATTCTATCTATCCAACAGAAACAGGTTCCTCTACGCAGAAGCGGAAGAAACGGCCAACATCCTGCTCCGGCAGCTGCAGGAACTGCTGTCGCCTGCTCCAGTAGCCATTACCGGCGCTTTCCGCCGCCAGGCTATCATCATAGATGAGCTGGAATTCATCGCGGCTATACCCACAGCCACCCTGCAGGAAAAGATCGCAGCCCTGCCCGGATTCACTCACTCCGCTACCAACGATACACACCTCGTATGGAAATACCAGGAGAAATACAACGTGATCCTGCACAGCTGCGACTCCGCAGACTTCCACAGTAAACTCTTTACCACTACCGGTGCACCGGCATTCATAGATAAATTCAACGCCGGCGGCGGCGCTGCCCATATCAGGGGCGCTGCCAGCGAAGAAGCTATTTTCAGTAACGCCGGCATGGCATTCATCCCGCCCTGCCTGCGGGAAGGAGGAAATGAAATTGAACTGGCACGCTCACAGCAACTGCCGGCACTCATCAACGCCAGCGATATCAAAGGTATCATCCACTCCCACAGCCAGTGGAGCGATGGCCTCTATACCCTGGAAGAAATGGCTACCGCCGCCAGGGATCAGGGGTACGAATACCTCGTTATCAGCGATCACTCCCGCTCCGCTTTCTATGCCAACGGTCTGAGTATTGAAAGAGTTATCGCCCAGCAGGAACAGATAGATGAACTCAACAGACAACTGGCTCCTTTCCGCATTTTTAAAAGTATAGAAGCCGATATTCTCAACGATGGTACGCTCGACTATCCGGATGAGATACTCGCCGGATTCGACCTCGTAATTGCGTCTGTACATTCCAATCTGAAAATGACGGAAGAGAAAGCAATGGCCCGCGTACTGAAAGCCATCGAGAACCCGTATACGACAATACTGGGACATATGACCGGCCGCCTGCTGCTTAGCCGTAACGGCTATCCGCTGGATCATAAAGCCATTATCGACGCCTGCGCTGCCAACCAGGTAGTGATTGAACTCAACGCACATCCCCGCCGGCTGGATATAGACTGGACCTGGCTGCCCTATGCGCTGGAAAAAAAGGTGCTCATCTCCATTGACCCCGATGCCCACAGCATTCAAGGATATCACGATGTGCACTACGGTACCCTGGCTGCTCAGAAAGGCGGCGTAACAAAAGCAAACAATCTTAGCAGTTACAGTGTTGACATGCTCAGTAATTACCTGACGGAGCGCCGCAAACTAAAAAATATCTGACCATGATGCTGCTGGCCCTTGCCATTGCCCCCGGCCTTGCTATATGCCTGTTCATATACGCCCTGGATAAATACGACCGCGAACCTGTAGGGTTACTGCTGAAGTGCTTTATCCTGGGCATGCTGTGCGTGGTGCTGCCACTGGTACTGCAAGCCCTGGCGCTTGTTTTCGGATTACAGGAAACCAATGCCCGCCTGATCGATACCGCTATCTTCGCCTATGGCGTGGTTGGTCTGTCGGAAGAACTGGCCAAATTCCTGGTACTCCGCCTCTACGCCTATCGCAAAAAGGAATTCAATGAGCCACTGGACGGGATTGTATATGCCGTTATGATCGGAATGGGGTTTGCCACCCTGGAAAACATTGCCTATGTAAGCCGCTACGGCTTCGGCACCGGCGTTGCACGCATGTTCCTGTCTGTACCGGCACACGCTACTTTCGCCATCCTGATGGGGTACTACGCCGGCCTGGCCAAATTCATCCCGGCACAACGGAACTCACTGATGCTCCGTTCCCTGCTCATCGCCGTGTTCTTTCACGGCACCTTCGATTTTTTCCTGTTCACAGGTAATAATATCCTGGTACTAGGCGCTTCCGTTATAACGCTTATCATCGCGGCCCGGCTATCCATAAAGGCTATACGAAAAGATGTGGCGATTTCCAGAAGGGTGTTTGACCGCTGATAAACTTCTCACGGAAAGCTGACGATGAAAGATTATCTTTGTGCGCTAGCCCTCCATTCCAACTTACGAATGCTAAAGTCAGACAGCTAATAATGCGTTTATGAAATTTATATACGTTTTTGACCCACTTTGTGGCTGGTGTTATGGGTTTACACCCGTGGTACTACAATTGCAGCAACTGCACAGCACTATGGAGTTCGAGGTTCTCTCCGGCGGTATGATTGCCGGAGCCAATAAGCATCCCTGGTCTTCCATGGCCGCCTATATTCAAAGGGAACATACCAATGTGGAGGAAATGACCGGCGTGAAGTTCGGCCCTTCCTTCCTGGAAAAATTACTGCCCTCCGCTGAAATGATGGATTCGGAAAAACCATCTGTCGCACTTACCGTTTTCAAAACCTATCAGCCGGAAAATGCCCTCAGCTTTGCACACGATATGCAGGTGGCACTCAACTACGACGGGATCTCCCTTAACAACGATGATACTTACCGTAAGCTGATCAGAAAATTCGGCCTTCCGGAAGATGAATTCATCAGCAAACTGCACGAAGAACACTACCACCAGGAAACCAGGCAGGAGTTTGACCTGGTTCATAACTGGGGCATCACCGGTTTTCCGGCAGCCATACTGGATACAGGCGGACAATTATACCTTTGCGCGAGAGGATTTATGCCGCTGGACAGATTACAACAAACGATAGATAAAATCATTCAGGAAACTAACAGCTTATAATTACACAACATGTACCGCATCAAATCAACAACAGTAGCCGATATCCCTGTCATACAGCAACTTGCCGACAAAATCTGGCGCCCAACCTACAAGAATATTCTCACACCGGAGCAGACGGATTACATGGTCGATATGATGTATGGCACCGCTGCCCTGACCAAACAGATAAATGAACTGCAACACAAATACATCGTGCTGCAGGATGACAAAAAACCAATCGGCTTTGCCTCTTACAGCCCTACCGAAACTGAGGGCGTATATAAGCTGCATAAAATCTATCTGTCGCTGGACTACCAGGGAAAAGGCGTAGGAAAATTCCTGCTGGATACCGTCATCAGACAGGTAAAAAACCTGGGCGCTACCTCCCTCGAACTGGATGTAAACCGCTATAATAAAGCGCGTTTCTTCTATGAAAAACAAGGATTCACCGTCTATGGAGAAAAAGATACTGAAATAGGTAACGGCTTTCTGATGGAAGACTATTTAATGCGTAAGACTTTGGTATAAAAAAAGAGCCCGGTAAGGACATACCAGGCTTTTCCCAAGTTAACCATTAAAAGACACAACTCTTTTATCTTTAGTATTTTGATTAGTATTATTCAGATGCTATACAATTACCTACGATAAAGAAATTCCTACGGATTTTTAAGATATAAAAAAAGCAGCATCTTTATTTTTATAATATAAAGAATGCTGCTTTTCTTATTTTTAGGAAGAAATCAGTCCGGTTTTAAAAGCAACATTTATCGCTTCAGTCCGCTTATCCGGTTATTCAGGCTGCCGCCACTCCCCCTCTTACCTTCAACAGACCTTCATCTTTCTAAAAAAAATTCCCGCATAAGTGAATTATGCGGGAACGTAGGTGTTGCCTGAAGCAGCGTATATCGGTTATTGATTCAAGCCATATTTATTTGGCTGTTAAAACAGTGCCTTCATCGTTATCATCATCGTGGATAACAGCAACTGCCTTATTTAATTTCAACTCAGGCGAAATTTTCAGCACGCCTGCAGTAACAGCAGCAGTAGCATCGCGGAGTTTCACGGCTACCAGTGCATCGGATTCTTTCACACGGTCGTTTACCAGCGCTACCTGAATATCGGTTTCGCTGAATGCACAATCACCGGTAATTTTCACCATATCGCCGTTCATAATTACGTAATCTTTACCGTAAGCAGCCGTGCTGGCGGAATCCACACCAAAATAGATATTGATATCGCTGCCGGTGCAGTTGGTTTGTACGGTCTGATCAGCGGCTTTCACCAGGATACATTTGAACATGCTCACCGGAGCGGTGGCAGATTCGTTGGCATCCGTCAGTTTCACCAGCGTAATGTATGCCGCTTGTTCCTGGATGTACTGGGAAGCAGAGATGGAGGTAACGTCGCCGTTATAGCCTACAATCGCTTCATTATCTGCTTTAATTTCACTCAGTACCAGCACTACTGTTTCTGCCAGTTCAAAACGGTTATCGTCTTTCACTTTTACAGACAGGCTGGCAGTAGTAGCGCCGCTGTCAATTGCAAACGGTGCTTTGATGCTGCTGACGAAATCAGCGCCCGGTAAAGCGGTGCCGTTACCGAATTTATAGGTCAGGCGTACCGGTTTGGAGGTTGCATTCACCAGCGGCGTATTGTCGCGTTTGAACAGGCCGGCAGAGAAAACCACATCTGTAGCAGGTTCTGCGCCGTTGGTACCACCAATGAATTTCACCATGGCCGGCTGATCCAGGATGGTTACTTCTCCTTTGGCTTTGGTCAGATACAGTTCAGATGCATCCAGTACTTCCACATGGAATGCTTCTTTTCCTTCCAGGAGGTTGTCGCTCTTGATAGGTATCTGAATAGTTTTGGAGATAATAGCACCTGCAGCGAATTCAGACGGCACGAAGGAAATAGTTCCTTCTGTAGCATCGTAATCGGCAGTGCCTGCGCCGGCTTTATGCGGCATTGTTTTATAGTGTACATTCACAGGAGTACGCACGCCATTGCTTCTCAGAAAGCCTGATAAAGTAATGGTCAGCGTTGCATTGGATAAACCATTCAGAGGTTCAGATACCGCGATGTCATTGATAGATACACCGTGGCTGATTTTGATAATACGGTTACCATCTTCTTCACCACCGCCGGCAGCAATGATTTCACCGGAAGGGCTCATCAGCAGGGAGGCCAGCGTTGTTTTGGCATCATACTTACCCAGCTGCTTGTCGAACATCATTTCACCATCGGGTGTCAGTTTAATGAGGCGATAGCCGTCTTTGGTCACCACGCACATTTCATCGTCTTCTGTCAGCAGCAGGTGCTGGAAAACGCTGCCTACATTTTTGTTGACAACCTGTGTACCATCGGGCAGCAGTTTCACAATTTTACCGGTATTGCCGGAGATGTTACCACCGGTAGCCACTACCTTACCATTCTTGCCTACTTCCAGTGCAAACAGGGCAGCGTCTACTTCCTTGTTGAAAAGCTCGGTACCATCAGGGCGCAGTTTCACAATACGGCCTTTATCCTTTTCTTCTGCGCAGGCAAAGATCTGTCCCAGGTCATTCACCCGCATGGCATTGAATTTACCATCAACGGTGCTGTATTCCTTATCGAATACAATCTGACCTTCCGCATTCACTTTGGTGATGCGGCTGGCATTGCCGGTACCATAGGCGCCACCGCCCATAGCCAGTACTGCGCCGTCTTCCAGCAGCAGCATTTTTTCAAACACAGCGCCTGGTTTACCGAAAGAGAGATCATATTGTTTTTCTCCCTTGCCGTCCACCTTCACCATAAATGCTTTACCTTGTCCGTCGCCAACATCGCCACCTACTGCGATGATGTTTTCATCTTCGTCTATCAGCACATTGGTAAACACGTTATGTGCACCGAATCCTTTGTCAAATTCGATTTTACCATCCGGAGACATTTTGGTGATACGTGCCTGTGCCGGCTTGCTACCATCAACTCCAACGGTGATATAGTTACCATGACGATCTGTAATGATCTTTGTAAAATAGCCACCCTGGCCATTTCCAATGCTTTTGTCAAACACTACTTCTCCGGTCGATGATAACCGCGTGATGCGCGCATTACCATAGGCGATAGTACCGCCCCCTACCGCTACCAGCTCATTCTTTGGCAACAGCAACAAATCCTGGTAAGCTACCAGGCCCCCTTTGTTTAACCGGGTATTATAAATCAGATTCCCTGTGGCAGATAATTTAGTGATACACCCGTTATCTGAGCCACCACCGATAGCCACAACCGCATTATTCTCCGCAATCGCCAGCTTTCTGTACTGGTTTTTGGGAGCCCCCATGCTCTTGTTGAACACAACCGGCATTTCCTGTGCGAAGGCTTGTGTACCTGCCGCCAGTAATAGCATTAGTGAAGCAATTTTGTTCATTGTGTTAGTTTGATATACGCAAAAAATAATTACTGAATTCTGATCTCACATCTCCGGTTGATACCCTGCTGCAGGATATATTTTTCCCGGTCTGCATCCAGCGTATACTGGCTTATAGCCAGCACCGGCCTGGTGGACCCGAAATAATTGATCCTTATCTTGTCTGCATCCACTCCCCTGCTGAGCAGGCACTCCTGGATGTATGCCGCGCGGTTCTTGGATAAGGTGAGATTATATTTCTCCGTGCCGATAACATCCGCATGGCCGTTCACCTGGATGATACGGCGGGGATTGGCTTTCCAGAGATAAAAAATGGAATCGAGCTTCTTATATTCCTGATCTTTCGGCACATACGAGTTCAGATCAAAATACACGGCGCCAGGGATTTTCCAGCCGGCGCTGGCGGCTATCAGCGCGCTGTCTGATTGCGCCGTATAGGCGTTTACGTGTACCACGGATGCCTGCAGGGAATCTGTACGGCGTGTGTCCGGTACCGTTACTACCGGCTGCTGCGCTTTAACAGGAGCAGCTTTGCCTGTACCTGCCGGTGCTGCTGTATTACCGCCCTGCTGCCAGCTGTGCTGGTCAGGAGCCGCAGCAATGACTTTTGTACTGGCTGGTATCACTGCAGCAGTTGCCGCCACAGGCGTTACCGGCAACGCTGCACGGGCCGGACCACTGTCCTGCCACTGGATTACCTCCGGCTCTGTATCTATATTTTTCTGTGCATAATCTATGACATGGCGCTCTTCTTTAACGGAAACGGCTACACGCACAGGAGCGACCGCTACTACGGGAGCTGGAGCTGGTTTGGTTTCCACAGGCAGATGGTCATAACGGGTATCGCCTACTAAAGTTTGCTGCTGGCGGGCTTCCGCCGGGTTCATAGTATAAGGCACTTTATCTTCGTCTTTTGCAGACTTGCCGGGATATGGCAAATCCAGCTGTTTCAAAGGATTCTTCTTCAGATTCAATACATAAATGTGGTCATTGTCATGCACGCCGGAACGATCGGAAGTAAAGTACAGTAACAGCTTTCCTTCATCCAGTACAGGATTCAGGTCATCAAACTGTGTATTCACCGGATAAGGCAGGTGTGCTGCCCTCTCTTCCGGCTGTTTTACATTCACCATAAAGATGTCTAATCCGCCAAAGCCCTGCAGGCCATTGGAAGAAAAGAACAACTTATCTCCTACCACAAACGGATACAGTTCATTACCATTGGTATTCACCGCAGGTCCCATGTTCACCGGCGCTTTCCACCGCTTTTCCGTTTTGTCCCAGTCGGCATAATAAATATCTGTACCGCCCTGACCACCAGGCATATCGGATGCAAAGTACAAACGTTTACCATTCGAAGCAACTGAAGGATGCAGAAAGGAATAATTTTCAGACTTACCCAGCTTCACCGGCACCGGCTTGCTCCAGGTGTCATGGTCCGGCTGGAATACAGACGACAGCAGCTGCGTACCGTTATTGTAATTGATAAAGGAATTCTTCTCATTCTTAATATCTGTATACCGGTTGGAAGTATAAATTACTTTCTGCCCGTTATCAAAGAAAGAAGCCGGCCCTACCTGCAGCACGCCACGCAGGCTGCTGTTGAAAGGTTCTACGCCATCTTCTGAAATCATATACAGTTTGGAATTGGTGTAAAAAGACTGTGCTGCCGATTTCTTGAAATCGTTGGATAAAAACACCACATTCTCCTTATACAGCGCCAGCCCGTACTGATACCCCGGTAAATTCAGCCGCAAGCTGTCTACCCGTATATCTCTGACGGAATCATGATTAAAAAAGGTATAATAATTCACCAGGGATTGCTGCAGGTTGTTAAAACGTGCGTTGTTCTTGTAGTTTCTGGCATACAGTTCACTCACCTCTTTGGCTTTGCCTACCCTGCCGGTACGTTTCAGCAGGTCGATATAGTTGGTAACATCCGTTACCAGGATATCATCTGCCGGTTTATACAATACCTCATCATACAGGCTGATGGTTTTTTCGAACTGTCTTGTTTCAAAATAGATACGCGCAAGCTGGAATTTTGCCTTACGCCGGGATGCTTCGTCGTTGCCATTGTTGAGCACATCATTGCACAACGAAATAGCCTTCTCATATTCCTGTCTTTTAAATAAACGTTCGGCACGGTTTACTTTGGCCATACCGCCGGCGCCCACCTTTACAACTGAACAGGAGCCGGTAATGAACATAACGCTCAGAAAGAGTATGAGGGAATTAAGATAGTTTTTCCGCATATGTTCCGTGATTTGGGTTCTCATAATTCAAATAAGATTGTATTAGAAATAACGGGGAGCTACCACTTTCCACTTAGACCAGGAGAAACGGTAATTAATCATTACTTCATGGGAAGCTGTTTGTGCGCCCTTCAGATTTGATTGCATAGGGGTATCATAAGAGTAACCAAGCTGCAGATTTTTCGTCAGCTGTACCTGCACTAACCCTGTCATGGTTTTTTCTGAACGCCAGGAGGCGCCCAGCCATACCAGGTTCTTCAGCAGTATATTGGCATTCAGATCATATTGCAGTCCTGATCCTTTCACAACGCGTAGTAATACATTGGGCTTGAGTTTCACATCATCGTTCAGCGTAACCAGGTAGCCGGTCTGCAGATAATAATGCGATTGCACCACCACCTTGTTCACACTGTTCCCCAGATCAAAACTCTTGAAGGTGGGGGATGACAGCCCTACGAAAAATTTATCCGTGAAGAGCATAAACCCGAAGCCTATATCTGTTTTCCAGTAACTCTGGTTGTTGGCAAAGACCGGATCGGAGGTAGACAGCGAGCTGTTGTCTTCCCGGAATTGCGTCATACCTCCCTTAATGCCCATGGCGAGATATACCTTTTCATTCAGCTTCACCCGCTGGGATACATTAAAGTGTACGCCGGTCTGTGAGTTGACGGTAATTTTCTCGTTCATCAGGGAAACCCCCAGGCTGGTATTGGTTGCTTTCAGCGGCGTATAAAAAGATGCAGTCGCCGTTTTGGGGGCGCCTTCCACCCCGACCCACTGGTTACGCCCAACGGCAGTAAGACTGGAGGACTCGTCCATGGAAGGATAGGCCGGGTTGATAATCATCCCGTTGAACATATATTGCGAGTACAGCGGCTGCTGCTGTGCCTGCACCAGCAGGCCGCAGCAACAGCTTAATAATATAGCAATCCCTAAAGCTTTATAAAGTCGCCTGGTCATAGGTATCAGCTTAATAATTTCAAAAAACGTCTGCTTACTAATTCAGTTTCTTCGTATAGTCCTTAGCGTTTAATCACGATAAATCCTGTGTAACGCTCTACCTTCCCGCCTTCCGTCCAGATGTCAATAGCAAAGAAGAAGGAACCATCCGGCACATCTGTACCTGACTGACCACCGGTATTGGAACGACCTCTGAAATTTCTGGACTTGTTATCGTAGTTGCTCATTTTAAAGATAGTACCACCCCAACGGTTGAAGATCACCACTTCGTTCTTCGGATAGCGTTCAATGTTTTCAACGAACATTGCATCGTTACCCTGTCCGTCGTTGTTCGGTGAAATTGCCGGATGCACGCGGATCTTCTTGTTATTATCATCTATGTGGCGTTTGTCTCTGGTGAAGCGCTCTACTGAATCAGGTACACCGTCGCCGTCGGAATCGAGGTCCAGGAAGTTGGGGATGCCATCTCCGTCGGTATCATCATCAAACGGATCACCGTTGTTATTGATATCTTCTTCTTCGTCTGTCAGCCCGTCGCCGTCGGTATCACATTTCTTACACATGGCATCGTCGTTGAGAATGATACCGGTAGCGGCTGCCGGCGTACCCAATGTTGGCGTATGCTGACCGGAAGGAACAGTGACTGTTTTCATTCTCACCACAAATGTTTCATTCTGTTCAAAGGTGGTATCGCCGATAATATTAACCGTGATCTTACCTTCCGCTGCCAGCGCAGGGATAACGGTCTGTTTAATGGTATTATCGAAATCAGTACCTGGCGTGGCTTTGTAATCGAGGTACGGATAGCTTACCCCGTCTGTTGATGCTTCATAATCATAGTTCAGGGTAACAGCGCGGGAGCTTTTGCGGTTCATCTTCACCACAAAATGCAGCGGCGTATTTTCTCCCTTATTACCTTCCTTTACACTGAATTTATCGGCAGCGAAAGACAGCGTGAGCGGATCGTTATCAGTGATGGCTGTTTCAGCTGTGTTCACGGTACCGGGCTTATAGGCCGCAGCGCCGTTGTTGCTCTGGTACGGCAGAATGGTAGCCTTGATAAATCCGTCATCATCATTAATGTCATTATCAGCGGCGGCCAGTGTAAAGCGGGTGTTATTAGTGTATGCGGGCAGGTTAATGGTTACGATGTTACCACCTGCCACACCGCCTGTTACCGTATAGGTTCTGGCTGCATCCTGATCCACCTGGATACGTACCGGCAATGCCTTCGCCGCACTGTTCACTGATTTCAGCGTGAACTCAATGCTTTCTCCTTCAGCTGCGGTTGTCTTGTTGCTGAACAGCTCTATTACCAGGGTATCGTTGTCATGAATCAGTACGTCCGCAACGGAGGTGGCAGACAATGGCCAGGTTACCCCAGGTATGGCTGCCGTTACAGACTGTATACTGAGCTGCACATTTTCATCGCCTTCCACTACATTGTTATCTATCGGCTCCACCTTTACATCCGCGAAGTTCTTACCTGCCGGGATAACAACGATGCCACTCAGCTTCTTATAGCGGCTGTCTGCTACCGCGGCGCCGCTTACTGTATAGGTCACGGTCACATCTTTTGCGGCAGACAGCTGCGCATCGGTGAAATGTATGCGGAAATTTCCGGCAACAGCAGGTTCTGAAGCATCAGCCGTTTTCTCCGCCTTCATTTCACGCGCCACAGCCTTCGGACCGGTGGCATCGCTTTCATCGTCATGAACAATCAGTGTTACCGTATCTTTTTCATTGGTATCAAAGGCCAGGTTTCTGCCGAAGCGCTTCATCTGCGCCAGCTGCAGGGCTACCTTCACTTCTTCGTCTCCTTCTATTACCCTGTTGTCTATCACATTAACGGGAACGGATACACTGTTTTGTCCGGCCGTAATAGTAGCTGACTGTGCAATGGGGGCAATATTGGTAGTACCCGCAATACTGCTCACATAGAATACTACCTTCACATCGGCGGCGGCAATACTGTTACCCGGCAGCTTAATGGAATAATTACCCGTAGTAGCCGGCTCGGAAGCATTATTTAACTTCAGCAGCTGCACGCTCATATCTCCGGTTTCAGGAATGAGCAGTAAGCCTGGCTGACCAATTGTATAACCTGGTGTTACCAGCTGTGCAGTGAACTGTATCTGTTCATCTCCTTCAATAATGTTATCATTGACAGCCTGCAACGTATATGCTTCTGCGTGCTTCATGGCTTTCAGCGTCACCTGTGCAGGCAGTCCGCTGAAATCAGCCTCATCGGCAGTAGATACCGCCGTATTCTTTCCGATATTGATCACAATATCTTCTGTAGAAACGATACCCGGATTTACAAATCCGATGGTGACCGCGCTGTTGTTTCCTTCGCGCAGCATCACGGAATCGATACGCAGTTCCAGTTTAAGGTTACCCGGATTCAGGCGGGTAGCATCTTCTATGATTACGCCGAGAGTATCTCCTCTCATACCGTTTACCGATTGAGGTATGGCGGTGATTCTCAGCATTTCATCTTTTTCGAGAATAAGATCCGGTTCAGCCCTGAAGGTAAAAGGCTCTTCAGATTTGCCCGGTGTAATAACCACCGTTGCAGGCAACCCGCTGATGTCTGCAGTACCGGCCGCAGAAACAGGGCTGATACCCAGCGCCACGGTGATAGGTTTGCTGGAGGTAACACCCGGAGCAAGGGTTACTTTTCCGTTGAAGATATCTCCTTCTTTTACGCGGGTAGCGCCGGTTACTGCAGGCACAATGCGTATCAGGCCGGTGGCCGGATCATCGTGCGTTCTGTCCCGGATCACGATCGTCTGACCGGTAACCGGGATATTTACATCGCCGGTGCTGCCAGTGAGAATTACATTTTCATCATCTTCCAGGATCAGGTCTGCCTTGGCTTTCAGCTGAACGGCAGCGGTAGCGCCGGGATTATTCTTTTTAATTACGATACTGAAATTATCCGGGAACGGGAGGTAGTCAGTAGCGTCTGCAGTAGAGTTAATCAGGTCTTTGCTCACATTCACGGTGAGGTCATAACCAGCCCTGATGCCTGCAGGCAACTCCGCGGTGATGATGGCTGGCGCGCCGTTTTCATCGATAGCCGCAGGGGTGGCTACTATCTTAACCGGTGCAGGCAGCGGGTATTGTGCATCTTTGATATCTACTTTAAATGGTGCAGTTACATAAGTGCTGATACCATCGTTGGCAGCCGGTGTGATGGTCAATGATTCTGTCTTCTCCAGGAGGTTGTCTGCCGCAATTTTCAGGGCAATGGTGGTATCGCCTGCATTGTTGAAGGAGATGGCCGTTGCCATGGTGTAGTCAGCGCCGGCTTCGGCAGTACCTGCTGTCTGTGGTAACTGCACGGTAACGGGTATTTCTGTGGTAATACCTGCCGGCAGGCTGATTTTCACATGACCATTATCACCTTCCGCCGCATCGGCAGATTTATATGGCGTTGTGCTGAGCTGCAGGTTGGCCGGTACTTTCCGGGTCAGGTCTTCAATTTTCAGACTGAGACCATTTACCGTATATACGCCGGCGTTAGCAGTCAGGTTCAGGGATTCATTTTTCTCCAGCACCTTATCTGCGGTTGTCTGGATAATATCGAAGGTGTGGCTTTTTTCAGTAATATCCAGTACTGCCGTTTTACTGATCCAGGCGTAGTCATTCTTTACCAGGCTGGCTTCTGTGGTAACATCTGTATCAAAAGTGATGGTTACTTTTTTGGTAGATGTGTATAATCTGCTGGCAGTAATCTGCAGTTTTTCACCTTCCGGCAGCAGTACTTTATTGGCTGTAAGCGTGATCGTACGGGCGCCCGGCTGATTAATGGTGTTATCAGCTATATGAACAACGGCGCTGTTTGCCGGTATGGCTGCATTGCCCTTGTTAGCGTCTATATTAACATCTGCATCATCATCCAGTACATCATTGGAAGTAGCAGTCAGCGTGGTTAAAGCATGATCGCTGCCCGGCTGAATAGTCAGTTTTGCCGGAATAGCCGAGTGACGGTCATCGCCGGCGGTGGAGCTGCTGTTCTTTGACAGTACTATATCCAGCGGGATAGCGGTTTTCCAGCTGTTGGGCAACATGGCTTTCAACGTGGCGCCGGTAGCATCTCCTTCTGTGATGGTGGCTGGCGTGCTGCTTAATACCACCGGATTGGCAGCCAGCAGCGGATATTCCAGGTCATTGATGGTAAATGCCAGAGAAGCCGGCGTGCTGGTATAGGCCGTAGCATATTCATCTGTCATTTCTGCCTTGATGCTGAAAGTCTCCTGGTTTTCTATCAGGTTATCTTTCACCACTTCCAGCTGCGTGGTGGCGGCTGTGCTGTTTTTATCGATGGTCAGCGATGTCAGTGGCAGATAATCGTCTGTACGTGTAGCCGTTCCCGGTATATCCGTCAGGTTGATGGTCAGCGGTATTTCCGTGGTCACCTGGCTTGGCAGACTCACCTTCACGGTGGTTTTGGACTGTTCAGCCAGCGACGTTGCCGTTGCAGAAAGTTCTACCTGGGCATAGGCAGGCGTTAACCTGGTCTGATCGTCTATCACCAGCTGTGCGGAAGTAACGCTGTAATCTTTGGCAATACCATATATAGATAATGTCTCGTCTTTCTCAATAATTTTATCAAAGGCGGCCTTTATGACCGGTACGGTAGTCAGATAATCGCCGGTAGTATTGGCTGGCAGTGTCACCTGTGTAACGAGGTAGGAAAAGTCCGTATCTGCCGCTTCTGATCCCGCAATATTTTTCTTCAGGTCAATCACTACCGGCTTCAGGGAGCTATAGCCGGCAGGCAGCGAGATGATGAAGCGGGTATCCTCATCTTCCTTCAGATGTTCCTTCTCTGGTTTCAGCGTAACGGATTTCTGCCGGATATCTGTCTTATCATGAATGTTGAGTGTTTGTCCGCCGGTAACCGGCACGTCGCTGCGTGCAGACGTTACTGTTAGTACCACGTTGCGGTCATCTTCAAATACTTTATTGGCGGGGGCGATAACAGCGGATTTCACCGATGCGGTGCTGCCGGGAAGAATGCTGATAGTAGCCGGCACGCCGGTATAGGAAGCGGGCAGGGCTGTGGAAGCTGCGCCTGCAGCAAGATTAAAATCCAGTTTTATATCTGTGGCGGTGATACCGGCCGGCAGCTCTACCCAGTACTGTGCGCCGTTAACATCTCCTTCATCAATATCAGTTGCAGAAAGATGAAAAACTGCCGGGGTGCTCAGTGGCAGCTGTGCGTCTTTTATCGTCAGGGTAGCCCCCGCGATGGTGAATACAGTAGCTGTACCGTCTGTGGCAACCGGTGCGAAAACGATGGTTTCATCTCCTTCAATCCTGCTGTCGTTAATAAGGTTCAGCGTAGCAGGGGTAGCAGGCGCATTGCCTGTAAAGCTGAAAGAGGCAGGCAGTGCATCAAAATCCTTTACCGGTGTGGCTGTACCACTCATATTCAGGGTCACCTGAATAGGAATATCGGTTGTTACGCCTGCTGGCAGGCTCACATTCAGTTTACCGTTAAGAAATCCTTCCTTGTAGGTGAAAGCCGGATAAGACGGGTCCGGATCCGGTTTATCTACTCCCAGGGTAAGCGTTGTATTTTCCTGGTGGTTACGGGTATCGTCCAGAATGGTGAATTCCGGGCTGGTAGCAGTTTTAAGCTGCCCCAGTACATCACCTTCCGCGTGTACGGAAAATTTCTCCGCATACTCCAGGACTTTATCTTTTTCCAGGTTAATGCTGATGGTAGCATCCGGCTGGCCGTTGAGGATGGTTACTTCAGCCGGCATCGTATAGTCGATACCGTTAGGCTGCGCCGTATTGCCGGCGGGTGTAGTCAGTACCACCCTGATGTTTTCTGAAGTCAGTACACCGTTGGGCAGACTGATCTTCCCGGTAATGGTATTATTCTCCAGGATGGAAGTCTGCGCCGGGAAAGTCAGCGTCAGCGTACGGTCTTCATCATCCGTGATAGTATAGGTCGTCAGTTTTTTTGCACCTGGTTTTACCAGTGCGTTGGATGGAACATCCACCAGTTCCAGTGTCAGATTGCGGCTGTATTCCAGTCTGTTGTTACCGATGATGGTAAGATTGGTCAGGTCCACATATTTAGGAGTAGAGTAATCGCCGGCAGGTATCATGAATACTGCGTCGAAGGTATAGTCCGTTCCCTGTACCGCAGGATGCG
Source organism: Chitinophaga solisilvae (assembly GCF_009928525.1). GTDB lineage: Bacteria > Bacteroidota > Bacteroidia > Chitinophagales > Chitinophagaceae > Chitinophaga > Chitinophaga solisilvae. Next base: position 21,966 of record NZ_JAABOK010000027.1, read on the forward strand.
GATCCGCCGGATTAGGGACCAGTTTCATTTCCAGGTAGGCCGGAGCTGTCAGCACCTGACCGGGAGCGCCGGTTACTTTCAGGCGCAGATTGGCCGGAGCGTGGTTATCGCCGGCATTGCCCTCATTACCTGCGGCGGTCGTGCCTTCAAACTCTACGGTAACAGCGGAGCTACCATTGCTGGTAGGAGTGGAATTGATAACGGTGTAGATGTTGCTGATATCGCCGTAGGCCAGATCTTCGCCGTAAGACATTGCTATCCTGGTACCGAAAGATTTATTCAGTGGTTTGCTGAACAGGAATTTCTGTACGGCAATGGTTTTATCATCTATTTCAGGGTCCAGGTTGGAACCCCATTTATTATCGTACGGGTAATTAGGCTTGGTCACATCTTTTTTCAGATCGCCGGGGTAGCTGATGGAGTAGCTGTTGAAAGTACCGTTGGCGATGATGGCATGGGTAAAATTGCCGGGGAAGTTGCTGCAGGTCATTCCATCCCTGTAAACGCCTGCATATTTATTGGCGCCGTCGGTGAATCCCCAGGAGCAGGTACCTGCACCTGCTGTGGATGGCGGGCGGCGGGTGAGTATTGTTTTACCGGATCTGCCGTAGTTAGGATGCACCAGGTCTTCCTGCAAGACGGTCTGCTCTTCCATATATAACAGTACGTCATATCCCTGGTCTGCGGAGCTGAAGGTATAGTCGATGGTAAAGTAATTATTGGGAAGTACGTAGTTCAGTGATCTTGTTACATATACGTCCTGGCGCTGGTTGGCGCCTTCCCATACTTCAAACTTGTAGAATGTGGTGATATTGTAAGGGTTGGCGGCAGTTCCTTTCCCGGAGAGCGGCGACATATACGTCAGGTTATCTTCCAGGGCCTGTTCTGCTAAAATGGCGCCGGTGCTGTAACGGAGCATCATCACCTCTTTCATGCCTTTGGCGATGTTACTGAATACCAGCGATTCCGTTTTGCCCAGGCGGAAGATCTGGCATTTCCCTTTGACGTCCATTTCTATTTTCAGTCCGTCTGCCGTGCTGTTGCCACCGGTGGGATTGATGGTGCGGACAGCAGGGAGTACCTGTGCGCCGGCATATATATTACTCAGAAGTAAGGTAATCAATAAGACCAGGTATCTGAGGGATATACGCTTACCGCTAAGGGCAATAAGCCGTATCTTTTTCTTAGGATAGGACAGGAGTAACATATAAGCGTGTAAATTTCTATTTATACATATAGATTTTTAGTCAAAAATGTGAAAAACAGTCCTTTGTAAAACCCTATATGCCTATTTTCAAAATTGGCTCTCTCCGGCATTCCTCTCTGTTGAGCATTTGCTGATATAACTGAAAAACCTGCTGCCGGTAATACTTTATTTCAAATAGCCTTGTATGATGAATTCATAAGCTGCGGTAGATGCAGCATTTATGATTTTTAATAATTGCTCATACCCTTCACACTGTGGAATATCACTAAACAATTAATTATTAAATCATATATATTTTAATTAGCAAATTTAAAGTAATATTTATATTAATGCAAATTAAATTTGATTTCCGGGGGAAGAAGGAGTTATAATCGGATGATTAACAAAAAATTAGGTCAATTTTGACGGTGCAGGCCTATGGCCATTATGTAAAGAGTTAAAATAACCCTAGATTTGCAGAAAATTATATCTTAATGTCTACAATTGCGAAATCAAATATCGACTTTAGCCTTCCCTACAAGGTGAAAGATATGTCTCTTGCGGCCTGGGGTCGTAAAGAGATTGAGCTGGCAGAAGCTGAAATGCCCGGACTGATGTCATTACGTGAAGAGTATGGCAACAGCAAACCCCTGAAAGGCGCGCGTATCGCAGGTTGCCTTCATATGACTATCCAGACAGCCGTTTTGATCGAGACACTGGTACACCTCGGCGCAGAAGTACGCTGGAGTTCCTGCAATATCTTCTCTACTCAGGACCATGCTGCTGCGGCTATCGCGGCTGCGGGCGTTCCTGTGTTCGCCTGGAAAGGTCTGAACGAACAGGACTTTGACTGGTGTATTGAACAAACCCTGTTCTTCGGCAGCCCTGAGCGTCCGCTGAACATGATCCTGGACGATGGTGGCGATCTGACCAACATGGTACTGGACAAATATACTGAGCTGATTCAGCATATTAAAGGTCTGAGTGAAGAAACCACTACCGGTGTTCACCGCCTCTATGAGCGCATGAAAAACGGCACCCTGCCCATGCCTGCTATCAACATCAACGACTCTGTTACCAAATCCAAATTTGATAACAAGTACGGTTGCCGCGAATCCTGCGTAGATGCGATCCGTCGTGCTACTGACGTGATGATTGCCGGTAAGGTTGCAGTAGTAGCTGGTTTCGGTGACGTAGGTAAAGGTTCTGCTGAATCCCTGAGAGGTGCAGGCGCCCGTGTTATCGTAACTGAAATTGATCCGATCTGTGCTTTACAGGCTGCGATGGAAGGTTACGAAGTGAAAAAAATGACAGATGCCATCAAGGAAGCAGACATCGTAGTAACTACTACGGGCTGCCGCGATATCATCACAGGCGAACACTTCAAACTGATGAAAGATAAATGCATCGTTTCCAATATCGGTCACTTCGATATCGAAATCGACGTTGCATGGCTCAACAAAAACTACGGTAATACTAAAGTGGAAATCAAACCACAGGTTGATAAATACACCATCGACGGTAAAGATATCATCCTGCTGGCTGAAGGCCGCCTCGTGAACCTCGGTTGCGCTACCGGTCACCCATCTTTCGTGATGAGTAACTCCTTCACCAACCAAACCCTGGCTCAGCTGGAACTCTGGCTGAACGCAGACAAATACGAAAACAAAGTATACGTACTGCCTAAACACCTGGATGAAAAAGTTGCCCGTCTGCACCTGAAAAAAATCGGTGTTGAACTGGACGTACTGACATCTGCTCAGTCCGAATACCTCGGTATTCCTGCTGAAGGTCCATTTAAGCCGGACTACTACAGATACTAAAATATACGCTGCGCGTAATTACGAATTACGAATTAGGAATTGCGAATGTAGCGAAGATTAAAAGCGAAGACCGAAGCGGATACTTTTAAGTATTATCGCTTCGGTCTTCGCTTTTATCTTCTCACTGCTCCTCTTCGCTCCTTTCTCCGCTTCTCATTCGCAATTCATAATTCGTAATTCGTAATTAACTATTAATTTTGTAGTATGACAAAGCTGAGTGTAAACATCAACAAGTTTGCTACCCTGCGGAATGCACGCGGCGGCAACCTCCCGGATATAATTAAAGTGGCGAAGGATTGCGAGCGCTTCGGCGCCGATGGCATTACCGTACATCCCCGTCCGGATGAACGTCATATCCGTTATCAGGATGTAAGAGACCTGAAACCCATCGTTACCACCGAATTCAACATTGAGGGTTACCCATCCAAAGAATTTATGGACCTGGTACTGGAAGTTAAACCGCACCAATGTACGCTGGTACCCGATCCGCCGGACGCCATCACCTCCAATACAGGTTGGGATACCATCCGTTATCAGTCCCAGCTGAAAGATGTGATCTCCACCCTGAAAAATGCAGGTATCCGCGTATCTATCTTCCTCAACCCGGAAGTAGACAAGGTAGCAGGCGCCAAAAGCGCCGGCGCTGACCGCATTGAATTATATACCGGTCCTTACGCCGAAGAATATACGAATGCACGTACACAGCAGCAAAACCTGCAGCTGTTCAACGACTATAAAAATACCGCCCGCGAAGCTACCGCCATCGGACTGGATCTCAATGCCGGCCATGACCTCAACCTGGACAACCTCCGCTTCTTCAAACTGCACATCCCACAACTGAAGGAAGTATCCATTGGCCATGCCCTCGTCGCTGATGCACTCTATTATGGCCTGGAAAACACGATACAGTTGTATAAGCGGCAACTGGCGGATTAAAATAATTACGAATTGCGAATTGCGAATGAAGCGCGAAGATATATGCGGATAAGAAATTATTTTTCCGCATATATTTTCGCGCTTCATTCGCAATTCGTCATTCGTAATTCGTAATTATTTTTCCGCATATATCTTCGCGCTTCATTCGCAATTCATAATTCGTAATTCATAATTACTCCAAACTCTTCCAAACTTTAAAGCCACCCCATCAAGAGGTGGCTTTAAAAACCCTTAAAACAATCAACATGATGCTCATACCGGGGTCACAACAAAACCGATATGAACCATTTATAAGTTGCCGCTGACTGACTGACGGCAAGTTTATACTAAGTTACTTCTTTAATAACGCAATTTCCAGCACTTGGTTCATTTGTTTTACATAGTGGAACTTCATTCCCTTGATATATGACGGATTGATGTCCTTTATGTCCTTCTCATTCTGCCAGCAGAGGATAATTTCGCGGATACCGGCTCTTTTGGCAGCCAGAATTTTTTCTTTGATCCCCCCTACCGGCAGTACCTGCCCGCGTAAGGTAATTTCCCCGCTCATAGCCAGGTAGGATTTAACTTTCCTGCCGGTGAATACGGATGCCAGGGCTGTCAGCATAGTGATACCTGCACTGGGGCCGTCTTTAGGCACTGCTCCTTCCGGAATATGCACATGAACGCTCTTGGTTGCAAAGATTTTCGGATCCAGCTTCAGCAATGCTGCATTTGACTGCAGATAGGTGAATGCCGTCACAGCAGACTCCTTCATTACATTCCCCAGGTTACCGGTCAGCTTCAGGTCGCCTTTACCATCACTCAGGCTGCTTTCAATAAACAGGATATCCCCGCCTACATACGTCCAGGCCAGCCCTACGGCTACGCCCGGAGGATTGCCAACCTTATAGATTTCATTGGAGTATCTCGGTTTACCCAGTATTTTTTCCACATTCGCCTCCGTAACGGATTCCGGCAACCGCTGCTCCATAGCTACCTGTTTGGCCAGGTTACGCATAATGGATGCAAACTGACGGTCCAGCTCACGGACACCGCTTTCCCGTGTATAGTCAGTAATAATGTGTTCAATAACATTATTGGCTATACGGAATTTATAATCTGTCAGGCCATGCGCGTCCTTCTGTTTAGGTATCAGGTGACGTTTCGCAATTTCTGTCTTCTCTTCAATGGAGTATCCGCTCAGATCGATGATTTCCAGCCTGTCACGCAACGCAGGGTGGATAGCGCCGATATTGTTGGCGGTAGCAATAAACAACACCTTACTCAGGTCAAATTCCAGTTCCAGGTAGTTGTCGTAGAAGGTACTGTTCTGTTCAGGGTCCAGTACTTCCAGCAGGGCGGAGCTGGGGTCGCCGCGCAGATCGTTGCCTATCTTGTCTATTTCATCCAGGATCATTACCGGATTGGCAGATTTGGTTTTGCGGATAGACTGCATCACCCTGCCCGGCATAGCGCCGATATAGGTTTTACGGTGGCCTCTGATCTCGCTTTCATCATGCAGACCGCCAAGGCTCAGCCTCACATACTTACGTCCTACCGCATTGGCAATAGAACGTCCGAGAGAGGTTTTACCGATACCCGGAGGACCGACGAAACACAGGATCGGAGATTTCATATCTCCCTTCAGTTTCAGCACTGCCAGGTATTCCAGGATACGCTCCTTGATTTTTTCCATGCCATAATGGTCATGGTCCAGTATTTTCTTAGCCTTTTTCAGGTCGTAGCTGTCAGTGGTATACTCGCCCCAGGGCAGGTCCAGTAACAGGTCCAGGTGGTTGTACACCACGCTGTAATCCGGTGTGCTGGGGTGCATGCGTTCCAGCTTTTCGATGCCTTTGGCAAAGGCTTCGGCAGCTGCCTGCGGCCATTTCTTTTCTTCTGCCTTCCGCTTCATCTCTTTGATTTCGCGGTCGTTGGAATCACCGCCCAGCTCTTCCTTGATGGACTTCATCTGCTGTTGCAGGAAGTAGTCGCGCTGCTGCTTGTCAAGGTCTGCTTTGGTTTTGTTGGTGATTTTATTTTTCAGCTCTGCCAGCTGCAGTTCTGTCTGCAGTAACTTCATCAGCAGCTCTGCGCGGGTACGCAGGTTGTTGATTTCCAGCAGTTGCTGTTTTTCTTTCAGGTCAGAATTGAGATTGGATGATACAAAATGTACCAGGAAAGAGGCATTCTCTATATTTTTCAGGATAATGCTCGCTTCCGAAGGCAGGTTGGGAGATAACTGAATAATCTGGCCTGCCAGATCCTTGATGGAAGAGATGTATGCTTCAAATTCGGAATCATCTTCCGCAGCTTCATCCTGCAGTACCGTTATTTTAGCTTTAAAATACGGATCTTCCGTAACTATCTCATTAATTTTGAAGCGTTTACGTCCCTGTATAATGATGGTGGTACCACCATCGGGCATTTTAATCAGCTTTACAATGCGGGCTACGGTACCCACTTCGCTGAGATCTGCCACATTGGGGTCTTCAATTGTACTGTCTTTCTGCGCTACAACCCCGATCATTTTGTCAGTTTTGTACGCATCATTTACCGCCTTTATAGATTTATCCCGGCCAACCGTTATTGGTAAAACGACACCCGGAAACAATACTGTATTTCTTAATGGTAATAATGCCAGCTCATCGGGAATGTTTTCATCTTCCTGACCGTCCCCGTCTTCATTCAAAGGGATAATAGGCATGAACTCCATTTCATCTTCCGAATTTCCTAAATAAAATCTGTTCATCTGCGTTATTTAAAGCCTCGGAGGACATTCTGTCAGACAATCATCTATCAGGTCCTCTTTTTTATATATACCTACCCTTGTCAAGTTTGATGCCAAGTGACGTGATGGCAGAAAAGAATCACGAATTACGAATTAGGAATGATGAGTTGGGGCGAAGACCTAAGCGAATAATGATATTTTATCATTCGCTTAGGTCTTCGCCCCAACTCATCATTCCTAATTCGTAATTCGTAATTTCTTACAGCGTTACACCAACTCCCAACTGTATACTCTGGTTTTTCCAGTTTTTGGAATCGCCAATGCTGCTGATACCTTTTACGTCGTTGAAGCCGATGATGTAACGGGCACTGATGTTAATGATCGGCAGTTGCAGCCATAAGCCGGCAACACCGGAAATTTCACCGCCTTTGAAGGCTTTGTTGGCAGCGCCGAATACTTTTCTGTCGCTCACCATAGCGCCAAACTGAGGACCTACCTGCAGTTTGAGACGGGGCGTACCGAGGTCAATGTTAGCGAGCAATGGAATGCTCAGGTAGTTCAGATTTACTTTTTTGCGGTTGTCCGCAGTGCTGACACCTTCGTAAATGTCTTTGAAGTTGTCAGTTGTTTCAGTTTTGGTAGAGGAGAATATCACCTCACCCTGTACACCGAAACCTTTTGCCAGGTTCACCTGGGCAAAACCGCCGAGATGGTAACCCAATTTGAAGCCATCCTGAAATCCGGCTCCATCCAGCTTTCCGAGGTTAGCACCTCCTTTTACTCCAAAGCGCAGAAACTTGGTTTGTGCACTAACGGTTGTTGTAACTGCAGCAAACATCAGCACTGCAACGGCGAAAAACAGTTTTTTCATAATTGTTTTGTTAGTAATGGTTAAAATATAGACGTCCGAACAGGTAAATACCCCTACTTTCATTTTTGCCGGGGGCACAAATACAAATTCCGTGCTATTTGTTAAGATTATCAGAAATTGTAAGCCAGACGTGCTGTGAAATAGCTCATGACACTGAGGTCTTCGCCGGCCAGCGGCTTAAAAACCGTGAATGCGGGAGAAAAAGTAAAGCGGCCGAGCAGATAGGCTGCATTGAGGGTAATATCTACTGCCCTGGGTTCAAATCCGGTATGGTCTTCGAAATACAGTTCCCGTGTGCGGCGTATTTTTTCCTTGCGCATTTTGGGGGAGCGGGAAATATACTGAAAGGCTTTCAGCTGACTGAAATAATTAGCCGTGCCCATGGTAAAGGCAATGGAAGGCGTTAACAGCAGGCCGTCTGCTTTTCCGAATACTGTATTGAAAATAAACGGGTGCCGTACGGCTGCAATGATATTAAAATCGTTGCCCCGCAGATGTTGCTCCCGGCGGTATCCTTCATTAACATCATGGCCCCATCCGTAATCCAGGCTGATGCTCGGTTGCAGCCACCATTGCCGGTACAGGAAGTAGGCAAATAATTCATTTTTTATCGGTGTTTCCGGAATATCGGTGGAGTCGGCGAAAAAATACCTGGTATAGGAGATGCCTGTCAGGAATTTACGGTTTTTCGTATAGTCGTAACCTGCAGTCAGATCACATTCAAACCAGGGATTTTTTTCTGTATTGAACAGATAATACCCTGCAGCTCCTGCATAAAAGCCGCTTTTATGATACCAGGTCACGGAAGGTGATAAAAATGTTTTCATCACAATGGGCAGTTCCACATTGGTGGTTTTACTGCCATAAGCCGGATTGTTTCCGTAGGCAACGGCTACAACTACTTCACTTTTCTGCTGTTTGTTCAACAGTGAGTCCAGCTGCCTTTCCAGCTCGGCCAGGGACTGACCGCGGGCAATAATACAGCCACTAAACAGCAACAGACATGTCAGGATAATGCGCATTATATAGAGATACCTGCACAATATAGGATATTTCCCTATCCTGATATTTGCGAATTTTAGTAATTACGCGAGATCGATGACGGTGATTTCCGGCAGTACGCCTACCCTTCCGGGGTAACCGAGGAAACCGAAGCCCCTGTTCACATACAGGTGCTGATCGCCGGATTTGTACAGGCCGGCCCATTCCTTATAAAAGTATTGGGACGGGCTCCATCTCAAGCCCGGGATTTCAATACCGAACTGCATGCCGTGCGTATGACCGGCCAGTGTCAGCGCAATATCCGGGTATTCGGGCCTGATCTGTGCATCCCAGTGGGTAGGATCATGGGACAATAGTATTTTGAAGGGGATGTCTCTGGCGCCTTCGTAAGCGCGCTTCAGGTCGCCGTAGCGCGGGAAGCGTTTGATGGCGCTCCAGTTTTCCACGCCCAGCAAGGCAATCTGCTCTCCTCCCCTTTCCAGTACCGCATGTTCATTCATCATCAGTTTCCAGCCCAGTTCCGCATGCACTTCCTTGAGCCTTTCCAGGTTCCTGATCTGCATATCACTGTGACCGGCAGGAGTTTTATCCGGCCAGGGGTAATAATCGCCATAGTCATGGTTTCCCAGGGTGGAATATACTCCCATGGGAGCTTTCACCTGACTGAAAACATCCATCCACTGTTCCATTTCCACCGCGCGGTCGTTCACCAGATCGCCGGTAAAGAGTACCAGGTCCGGTTTCTGGGCATTAATCATCTGAACGCCCTTGAGCACGGCTTCGCGGTTGGCGAAGCTGCCGGAGTGGATATCGGAGATCTGTACGATGCGCATGCCCTTGAAGGAGGCTGGCAGGTTTTTAAAGGCTATCTTGATTTTATGAACACGATAATTATATTTGTTGGAGAAGCCATACATGAGGGTGGCAAAGAAGGTGCCGCCGGTGATGAGCCCCAGGCGGTTGATAAACTGGGAGCGGCTCATACCGCTGACAACGCCTTTCTCCTGTGTAACGGGTTGCTGGCCGCCGAACTGACGGATGATCCATAAAACACCGCGGCGCAGGTCGTCTATCAGCAAAAATACCGTCACGAGCAGCTTGGCGACTACCAGCCCCATAAAAATGGCCATCAGATAGGATTTCATCTGCTGGGGCCAGCTATGCCAGTTGATGTACGGCAGGAGAATGATCATGAGGAGGCAGATGCCGGAAATACCCCAGTAAACAGCATAGGTAATGCTCCGTACGCGGGGGGCAGACATATACACCATGGCCCTTACCGCCTGAAATACATAAAGGTCCAGGAGCAGCAGAAAGAAAACCAGTATCAGGGAATTTAATCCGGGTCTCATTATAATTATTTAATATAAATAGAGAATAATCAGGCAATTTACTCAAACTTCTCTGGTCGGAAAAGTTAAAACACCTGTATGGGGATGCAGACGAATGGCAGGGAGGAAAATTGCATACTTTGCGAATAAATAAATTTGTGCATAAATAAATATACTACAGCGCCCGATTTCTAGGTAATCGTTGTATTTTTGTCCGATTCAGGCCCTTTTTATTTTTAAAGGACTGATTTTTGACAATAAAAAGCGTACCCGGAGCAGCGGAGGAGCAATGAGTGTTTTGCAATAACAATTGCATCCTTGCTCCTTTGCTGCTTTGGTGTCGGGTTACATCAGGAAACACAGGAAACAACAGACCATGAGATTTACATATTACGGCCATTCCTGCTTTGCAGTGGACATCCAGGGTAAAAGGATTCTTTTCGATCCTTTCATCACGCATAACGAGCTGGCAAAAAAGGTGGATATCAATACGATAGAGGCAGATTACATTTTTGTTTCCCATGGTCATGAAGATCACGTAGCGGACCTGATTGCACTGGCGAAGCGGACCAATGCCACGGTAGTCTCCAATTTTGAGATTGTTACCTGGGCAGGTAAACAGGGCATCAGCAAAGTGCATCCCATGAATACCGGCGGCAAATGGAAATTTGACTTCGGCACCGTAAAGTGTGTGGTGGCGCAGCATTCCAGCGGCCTGCCTGACGGTTCCTACGGCGGTAATCCGATGGGGTTTGTATTTATGACGGAAGACGGTAACTTTTACTTTGCCGGAGATACGGCGATGACAAGGGATATGGAGCTGATTCCGGACTTTACGGAGTTGGATTTTGCTGTATTACCGATAGGCGATAACTTCACCATGGATGCAGCAGATGCGGTAGCGGCTGCAGAAATGATTCAATGCGAAAAGATTATCGGTGTACATTACGATACGTTCGGGTACATCAAAATAGATAAGCAGGCTACCATGCAGCTGTTTGACGAAGCTGGCGTGGAACTGCTGCTGCCGGAAATAGGCAGCACCATAGAGGTTTGAGGAAGAAGCGATCTTGCTATTTTATCCTTTATCCTATAAATGAACCTTTGAATTTTTAAATTACACAATGGCTAGAGTAATCGCAATCGCTAATCAGAAAGGTGGGGTCGGAAAAACTACCAGTGCAATCAACCTGGCAAGCAGCCTGGCTGTACTGGAATTTAAAACATTGCTGGTAGATGCTGATCCCCAGGCTAACAGTACCACAGGATTGGGCTTTGACCTGCGCAATGTGCAGCAGAGCCTTTATGACTGTATGGTCAACGATGTTCAGGCCAAAGACGTTATACTGGAATCAGATACCCCTAACCTGAAGGTACTGCCCTCCCATATAGACCTGGTAGGTGCAGAACTGGAACTCATCAACCATCCCAGCAGGGAAAGGGTGATGAAACAGGTGGTGGATTCCGTGAAGGATGATTACGATTTTGTAATAGTTGACTGTTCCCCTTCCCTCGGATTAATTACGGTGAACGCGCTTGTGGCGTCCAATTCCGTTATTATTCCGGTACAATGTGAGTTTTTTGCCCTGGAAGGCCTGGGCAAACTGCTCAATACGATCAAGATTGTGCAGAGCAGGCTGAATATAGCCCTGGAGATTGAAGGCATCCTGATGACCATGTACGACGGGCGTCTGCGACTGAGCAACCAGGTGGTAGACGAAGTAAAACAACATTTTGAAGAAAGCGTTTTCAATACGATCATTCATCGTAACACCAAACTGGGAGAAGCGCCCAGCTTTGGTAAATCCGTGATTATGTACGATGCATCCAGTACAGGCGCTATCAATTACCTGAACCTGGCAAAGGAAATACTGCAGAAACATAATTTCACCCAAATTAAATCCAAAGACAAAATCTTAGCTATTAACGATGACCAATCCAAGTAAGAAAGAGGCGTTGGGTAAAGGCATCCGCTCTTTGCTTCAAAACATTGACACGGACCTGAAGCAGACTGCCGGCGCCCTGGGCGATAATGCAGCGGTACATGTGGCCACCGGAATAGAACGCGTAGCGCTGGATCAGATTGTCACCAATCCGAAACAGCCGCGCCGTGATTTTGATGAAACGGCATTGCAGGAACTGAGTCAGTCTATCAAGCTGCACGATGTTATCCAGCCAATTACCATCGCCAAAATCAACAATAAAAAATACCAGCTGATTGCCGGTGAAAGACGTTTGCGCGCCAGTAAAATGGCCGGTCTGAAAGACATACCTGCGTATGTCCGCCAGGTAAACGACCAGGAACTGCTGGAACTCGCCCTGCTGGAAAACCTGCAGCGCGAAAACCTCAACGCCATTGAAGTGGGGCTGAGTTACAAACGTCTCATGGAAGAATGCAGCCTCACACAGGAGCAGGTAGCAGACCGCATGGGAAAGGAAAGAAGTACTGTTACCAACTATATACGCCTGCTCAAACTGCCGCCTGATATCCAGGTTGCAGTAAGAAACGGCCAGCTGAGTATGGGTCATGCCCGTGTGCTGACCGGTGTGGAGAATGTGGAAAACCAGCTTTTCCTCTACAACGAAATTCTCCAGAATGGCCTGTCTGTAAGACAGACTGAAGATCTGGCCCGCAAGATCAACCAGGCGGATAAAACCAGTCAGCAGAAACCCACCAAAATAAAATTACCGCCTGCATTTCAGAAGATACAGGACAACCTGGCCTCCCACTTCGCTACCAAAGTGAAACTGGACAGAGGCAAAAACGGCAAGGGAAGTATTGTGATTGAATTTTATTCAGACGAAGAACTGGATAGCATCCTGGAAAAAATAGATATATACGGTGGCTAATAAGGCTGGAAAAATATTCCATTTATTTCGCAACAACTTCCTGGTATTACTGGTAACAGTGATGGTCACATCCGTGCAGGCACAGGATACTTCCCGCGCTGCAGCAGTAAAACCCATTGATACGCTGGTACGGCCGGCAACCCAGGCGCTGACAGATACGGCAGCCGGCAGGGAACCTGTCAGGCTGACGATGGACGCTCCTCCGCCGCACAGCCCCCGGAAAGCGGCCCTGTTTTCGGCTATCGTGCCGGGTCTGGGCCAGATCTATAACCGGGAATACTGGAAAGTGCCGCTGGTATATGCTGCCATAGGTACCTGTACGTACTTCTTTATCTGGAATATGGGCAATTACAAGGATTACAGGGATGCCTACCGCCTCGCGATGGACGGAAACCCTGATACCAATACGCCTAACCAGGAAATTGCCAGCCATAAATACTCTCCGGAGAACCTGAAAATCATACGCGATTATTACCGCCAGAACCTGGACTACTCCGTATTGTTTTTCATTCTGGCGTACGGGTTAAACATTGCAGATGCTACGGTATTTGCCCATCTCCGTTCCTTTGACATGTCTGATGACCTCAGTATGCGGATTTCACCGGCACTGATCAACAACAGAACACTGGGCATCAGCGTCAATCTATCCATCGGTGGTAAAAAGGCAAAGAAACAGCCTTATTTTGCCGGTCGCTGGTAACATCTTTATCAACATAAAAATCAGAAAGCAAGGGTCATGAAAATAGCGCTCATCGGATATGGTAAAATGGGAAAGGCAATAGACGCCATCGCCACTGCAAAAGGACACGAGGTGATCCTGCGCATTGATGCAGACAGCCAGCATCTGCTGGAAAAAGAACAGCTGGGGCAGGCGGATGTAGCGATAGAATTTACCACACCCGAAACGGCTTATCACAATGTATTGAAATGCTTTGAAGCCAAAGTACCTGTTGTTTGCGGTACTACCGGCTGGCTGGAAAAGCTGCCCGCTATAAAGGAGCTGTGCAGTAAATACCAGGGCGGTTTTTTACATGCCACCAACTTCAGTATCGGGGTGAACATTTTTTTTGAAGTGAACAAGAAACTGGCCGACCTGATGGCAGCACAGCCGCAATACAACGTATGGATGGAAGAAATTCACCATACCCAGAAGAAAGATGCCCCCAGCGGCACCGCCATCACCCTGGCAGAGCAGCTCCTGGGCGCTGTAACACGTAAAACAAACTGGGTAAATGCATCCAGTGAACAACCGGAAACGCTGTCTATCATCTCCAAAAGAATTGATCCGGCTCCCGGCACGCATACGATTACCTATACATCAGCGATAGACGATATTACGATTACTCATACCGCCCATTCCCGGGAAGGCTTTGCTGCCGGCGCTGTTACAGCTGCCGAATGGCTCACAGGCAGACAGGGAGTGTTTTCTATGAGAGATGTACTGAACCTGTAGCCACCACTGTAGCTATCAGCCGCCGGAAAGTATACCACGAACTGCCGTCCGCTGAAAGCTAACTGCAAAAGCTTATATTTGTAAGTCAAATGTTCATTGCACTACCGATAGAGACATCCAAAGGGGGATGCAAATAATACAGTATGTTATCTAAAAAAACACAATACGCATTTCACGCATTAATACACCTGGCAGAGAATGTAGACAAAGGCCCGATCCTTATCTCAGAGATTGCGCAGGAAAAAAATATATCCATTAAATTCCTGGAAAATATCCTGCTGGAGTTAAAAAATGCAGGTATTCTGGGCAGTAAGAAAGGAAAAGGAGGCGGGTATTACCTGATGCGCCCTCCGAAGGAGATAGCGCTGGCCAAGATTATCCGCCTGCTGGACGGACCTATTGCCCTGCTGCCCTGCGTGAGCCTGAACTATTACGAGCGCTGTGAGAACTGCCGCGACGAAGCCGTATGCGGCCTGAATGAGGTGATGAGCAAAGTGCGGGACGCCACGCTGAAATTGCTGGAAACCAAGACACTGAAAGATATTCTGACGCGCAACGCCTAGTCATTTTATTATTTTATTATTTGAGATTTTGTATAAGTAACTGAAGCCCTCCGGACCATCCGGGGGGCTTTTCTTTTTGGACTAAAATCTCAAATAATAAAATAGTAAAATTCTTAACAATTTTCCTACATAGTCTATCTTTCTTATAGGATTTATGTATTTTTGTAGACGGCTTCACCAAAAGTGTGAAGGCTGGCACAAGGCTTATCATCTTTAAGGAAGATTACATGACAGACATTACCAACGCACTGGTCAACAAATCAGTGGAAGAATCCATACAGTACCTCGTGGAGCAGTATCCCGGCGCTGTGGCATTTTCCACCTCGTTTGGCCAGGAAGACCAGGTAATTGCGGACATTATCTGGCGCAACCAACTGCCCGTTAGAGTTTTTACCCTGGACACCGGAAGGCTTTTCCAGGAGACCTACGACGTAATGGACCTGACTATGGCCCGCTACAAGCATCCCGTAGAAGTTTTTTTCCCTGACACCGCAGCTGTAGAGCAGCTGGTGAAGGAAAAAGGCCCCAACAGTTTTTATGAATCTGTGGAAAACCGCAAGCAATGCTGCGGCATCCGTAAAGTGGTTCCCCTGAACCGCGCGCTGGAAGGTGTGAAAGTATGGATCACCGGGCTACGCGCCGAACAATCGGAGAACCGCCACAACATGGAAACGCTGGAATGGGACGAACAGCGTCACCTCTACAAATACAATCCGCTTATCCACTGGGGATACGATGAAGTGCTGAACTACCTCAACACCCACAAAGTGCCTTACAACAAACTGCACGACAAAGGTTTTATCAGCATCGGCTGCGCACCCTGTACACGCGCCATCGGCCCGGGAGAGCATCCGCGCGCCGGCCGGTGGTGGTGGGAAGAGTCGCACAAGGAATGCGGCCTGCACGGATAATCTAACAACTACTATTGATCTAAATTATTATAGTCGATGACTAACAAAATAAATTGGGAATTCCCGCAGGCGCTGGAAGATGAGGCTATCTACATCTTACGTGAAACAGCCGCCCAGTTTGAAAAACCGGTGTTGCTCTTCTCCGGTGGCAAAGATTCCATCACCCTGGTAAGGCTGGCCCAGAAAGCCTTCTATCCCGGTAAAATTCCCTTTCCCCTGCTGCATGTGGATACCGGCCATAACTTCCCGGAAACCATCGAATTCCGCGACTGGCTGGTGAATACACTGGGGCTTGACATCATCGTAAGAAATGTGCAGGACAGCATAGACCAGGGCAAAGTGCAGGAAGAAACCGGCAAATATGCCAGCCGCAATGCTTTGCAGACAGTAACCCTGCTCGACGCCATTGAAGAAGGTAAATTCGATGCCTGCATCGGCGGCGCACGCCGCGATGAAGAAAAAGCACGCGCCAAGGAACGCATCTTCTCCGTCCGCGATGAATTCGGACAGTGGAACGCCAAAATGCAACGCCCTGAACTGTTTGACATCCTCAACGGGAAAATTAATATAGGCGAAAACGTGCGGGTATTTCCTATCTCCAACTGGACAGAGCTGGATGTATGGAACTATATCCGCCGGGAGCAACTGGAAATACCATCCATCTATTTCGCGCATGAAAGAGAAATCATAGAGCGCGACGGGCTTTACTGGCCATTCTCCTCCTATCTCAACACGACCGCTGATGAAGTGCCTTTCCGGCAGAAAGTACGTTTCCGTACCGTGGGTGATATGACCTGTACTGCCGCCGTTATTTCCGAAGCAGATAAACTGGAAGATATTATCGCCGAAATCATGGAAGCCAAAATCTCCGAAAGAGGCGCCCGCATCGATGATAAACGCTCCGAAGCCGCCATGGAAAAGAGAAAACAGGCGGGCTACTTCTAACAATTTTTTCTACTGTAAAAAGATATCATATTATGGAGGTTTTACGTATAGCCACTTCCGGTAGTGTAGACGATGGTAAAAGCACATTGATTGGTCGCCTCTTATACGACACCAATTCCATTCCGCAGGATAAAATGGAAGCACTCCATGCCGCCAGCAAGCGCAAGGGGCTTGACTTCACCGACCTGTCGCTCCTGACAGACGGCCTGGTAGCAGAACGGGAACAAGGTATCACCATTGATGTGGCACATATCTACTTCTCAACGCCTACCCGCAAATATATTATTGCCGATACCCCCGGCCATATCGAATATACCCGTAACATGGTTACCGGCGCTTCCAACGCGCAGGTATCCCTGATCCTCATCGATGCCCGCAGGGGAATTGTGGAGCAGACGTATCGTCACTTTTTTATCGCCAACCTGCTGCGCATCCCCTACCTGGTAGTATGCGTCAACAAAATGGACCTGGTGGATTACAGCGAAGCGCGTTTCAACCAGATCAGGGAAGACTTTCAGCAGCTGCTGGATACCGCCTCCTTCAAGGCGCAGGAAGTGAAATTCATTCCGGTTTCCTCCCTCTACGGTGAAAACGTGGCTACCCGCACCAACACCATTCCCTGGTACCAGGGCGATACGCTGCTGGAATACCTGGAACAGATTACCTTTGACCAGGAAGACAGCCGCCACCCGGCGCGCTTCCCCATTCAAAGCGTTATCAGGCCCAGAACCAATGCCTATCATGATTTCCGCGGCTTTGCCGGGAAAGTGTCCAGCGGCCAGTTCCAGGTTGGTGATGAAGTCATCTCCCTGCCATCCGGACAAAAAAGCAACATCAAAACCATAGAGCAGTTCGAAAAGCAACTAACGGCAGCGCATGCACGCGAAAGCGTAGTCATCACCCTGGAAGATGAAATTGACAGCAGCCGGGGTAACATGCTGGTGAAGCCGGAACAGGCGCCGGAACTAAGGAAGGAACTCACCGCCAATATCTGCTGGATGGATCAGCAACTGCTCACCGCCGGCAAAACATACCTGCTGCAGCATAACATCAACCGTGTTAAAGCAAAAGTTCAGCAGATCAACTTCGTTACCGATGTTACCAATCACACCCGCACCACAGATAAAACATCCATGGGCTTAAACGATATCGGCAACATCACCATCAGAACCGCTCAGCCGGTATTCGCCGACAGCTACCACGAAAACCCCGCGAACGGAGCGTTTATACTGATTGATGAGTTTAATAATACTACGGTAGCGGTAGGGTTTATTATTTAGAATTACGAATTACGAATTACAAATTGCGAATTACGAATGTAACCCGAAGATAAAAGCGAAGACCGAAGCAGATACTTTACAGTATTTCCGCTTCGGTCTTCGCTTTTATCTTCGGGTTACATTCGTAATTCGCAATTTGTAATTCGTAATTAAATTATATATTCTTCAGCATATCGGCTGTCATCTTCTCCAGATCATATTCGTGTTTCCAGCCCCAGTCTGCGCGCGCCTGGCCGTCGTCCATGCTGTTGGGCCATCCGTCGGCAATCTGCTGGCGGTAGTCTGGTTCGTAGCTGATGGTGAATTCAGGAATATGCTTCTTGATTTCTGCAGCGATCTCTTTAGGGGAGAAGCTCATGCCGGAGAGGTTGTAGGCAGAGCGTACGGAGATCCTGGAGGCGTCTGCTTCCATGAGTTCGATGGTAGCGCGGATAGCGTCCGGCATGTACATCATGGGCAGGTAGGTATTTTCTGACAGGAAGCTGGTATATGTTTTATGTTCTTTTGCTTCATGGAAGATTTCCACGGCGTAGTCGGTAGTACCGCCGCCTGGCGCTGACTTGTAGCTGATAAGGCCGGGGTAACGCAGGCTTCTTACATCCACACCATAGCGGTGATTGTAGTATTCGCACCAGCGCTCGCCGGCGAACTTGCTGATACCGTAGATGGTAGTTGGTTCGATGATGGTGTGCTGAGGCGTATCCTGCATCGGGGAGTTAGGACCGAATACCGCGATAGAGCTGGGCCAGTACACCTTATCGATATTTTCTTCCTTGGCTATATCCAGTACGTTGAGCAGGCTCTGCATGTTGATATGCCATGCCAGCAGCGGATTCTTTTCGCCGGTAGCAGACAGGATCGCCGCCAGCAGATAGATCTGGGTGATATTATGCCTGATCACCAGCACGTGCAGCATTTCCTTGTTCATCACATCCAGCGACACGTAAGGACCGGTACCTTTCAGCAGCTCATGCTCTTCCCGCAGGTCTGACGCCAGTACGTTGGCATCGCCATACATTTTCCTTAAAGCCAGGGTCAGCTCCACGCCAATTTGTCCACAGGCACCAATAACCAGGATCTTATCTTTCTTCATACAAAAATATAATTGTAAGCAATTTTAAATGGGAGCGTAATATTAACAGGTTCACCGGTATTTCCGTACTACCCGCTCACGCGCATGACAATGCTATAACAATAAAACCAACAATGGGTGAAGTTACCCTTCAGGGGATTACAAAAGTATGACAAATGAAACAAATCCCGTAAATCAACCTACTTTTGCACTTCGATTAATGACCCAATAGTTATAAAATTATGAAGCACCTTAAATCATTGTTCAAAGAGCAGTACAATCCGGAAAACTTTTTTCTGATTGCAGGCCCCTGTGTTATTGAAGAAGAAGAACTGCTGATGACTGTAGCGGAGAAGGTTTCCGCCATTTGCAAACGGCTCGCTATTCCTTACATTTTCAAGGCCTCTTACCGGAAGGCCAACCGTACCAGTATGCATTCCTTCACCGGCATCGGCGATGTGGAAGGGCTGGAGCTGCTGCAGAAAGTAGGAAAGACATTTAATGTGCCTGTCACCTCCGACATCCACTCTGCCGCAGAAGCGGCGATGGCAGCGGCTTACGTAGACGTATTACAGATACCTGCCTTCCTTTGCCGTCAGACAGATATTCTGCTTGCGGCAGCAGAAACAGGGAAAGTGGTGAATGTGAAAAAGGGCCAGTTCCTGAGCGGCGAGTCCATGAAATTTGCGGTGGAAAAAATCCAGGGAGCCGGCAACAACAACATCATCCTGACCGAACGCGGTACCACCTTCGGTTACCAGGACCTGGTAGTGGATTACCGTAACATCCCTATCATGAAACACCTGGGAGAGCCGGTAGTGATGGATTGTACGCATTCCCTGCAACAGCCCAACCAACCGGGCGGTGTAACCGGCGGTAATCCGCAGATGATCAGCACTATCGCCAAAGCGGCCATTGCTACCGGTGCAGACGGACTGTTTATAGAAACACATCCTAATCCTGCAGTCGCAAAGTCTGATGGCGCTAACATGCTGCGTCTTGATCTGCTGGAAGAGCTGCTGGAAAAACTGGTAGCCATCCGTAAAGTAGTGAAATAAATTTTCAGTGTTCAGCCGTTGCCATTACCTGCAGCGTAACGGCTGAACCCTTTGTTGTTCTGGGTTGTTTTACGTAAATTCATTACACACTAAAACAGCTCGCTATGATCAGTTTGCACCATTTAAAATCCGGCGACACCGTTATCACCAGCTATGGCGGTGTAGAGAAAACAGGCAAGGTTTTACAGGTAGATCATGAGGATAAAAAAGTGCTGGTAGCCATTGACGACGAAGAAAACGACCTTTGGTTTGACCTGGACAATCTCTATTCCATTCCCCTGGAAGAGTCCACCCTGCTGCGGTTACAGTTTCACATTGACGAAGCACAGTCCGGTAACGGCAGAGGCAAGTTATACGTACGCGGCCCCTTCTCTGTCAGGATCTTCGGTGAAGGCCACCAACCCCGGCTGGAGCTGCACTACCGCGATGAAACCCGCGACCTGAAAGAAAATATTACATTGAATGAACTGCAGAATCATTATTATCAGATGACGAACTTTCATCTGGAGTAATTACGAATTACGAATTGCGAATTACGAATGTATAAGCGAAGATCTGCACGAAGATTAAAAGGAATAACTATTGCATACCTCCTTTAATCTTCGTGCAGATCTTCGCTTATACATTCGTAATTCGCAATTCGTAATTTGTAATTATTTATTACTACAGATATCTCAACGGGTTTCTCCTGGCATTCATAATATAATTCTTCATATTTACCCAGAAGGCCAGAATCATATACACGATGAGCGGGGATCCCATCGCAAGAAAAGTGGCATAAATGAAAAAGATGCGTATCCGGGAAGTAGCTACCCCTAGTTTATCACCGATAGCAGTACATACACCGAAAGCCTTCCATTCCAAGAAATCTTTAATCCGGTTCATGTTCCAAATTTATCAAATTCTGTCCGGAAAAACAAGCGGCGGCCTGGCGGAAGACTGCTGTCACAGGGCGGCAGCCACTGCGGGGTAACAGCGCCCGGTAAGGCTTTAAAGCAGGCGCCCTTTCTGCCCGGATAGCGGGGAAATATCTAATATAATATTTTTTAACAATTCTTTGAGGAGTCGTTTCCAGACCGGCAGATATAAATTTTTGTTGCGCTGCACGGGAATTTCAGGGCCCGGGAAACGGGGAAAGTTTCCCGGGCTGCCTGCAGATCTTTAGTATTTAATTTAAAAACTTGTTGATTTTAGTTTAATTTTGCGAGCAATTTTTAACCGCTCTTAAATTATTTTTTTCCCATGGTGTTTGATATTGACATGATTAAAAAAGTGTATGCGGCACTACCGGGTAAGGTGGAAGCGACCCGGAAGATGTTAGGTCGCCCGCTCACACTTGCCGAAAAGATTTTATATGCACACCTGTTTGCACCTGCAACCACTCCCTATGAGAGAGGTAAGTCCTATGTTGAATTTGCGCCGGACCGTGTAGCCATGCAGGATGCAACAGCCCAGATGGCTTTGCTCCAGTTTATGACCTGCGGTCGTGATAAAGTTGCGGTTCCCTCCACAGTACACTGTGATCACCTTATACAAGCGAAAGTAGGCGCCACACAAGATCTGGCGACTGCTATAGATACTAATAAAGAAGTTTACGATTTCCTTTCCTCCATCTCCGACAAATACGGCATTGGTTTCTGGAAACCAGGCGCTGGTATCATTCACCAGGTAGTGCTGGAAAACTATGCATTTCCCGGTGGTATGATGATCGGTACCGACTCTCACACGCCTAACGCAGGTGGTTTGGGTATGGTGGCTATCGGTGTTGGCGGTGCTGACGCGGTAGACGTAATGGCTGGCCTGCCCTGGGAGCTGAAAATGCCGAAACTGATCGGTGTAAAGCTCACCGGCAAGATGAACGGCTGGACTTCTGCAAAAGACATCATCCTGAAAGTGGCAGGTATCCTCACCGTAAAAGGTGGTACCGGCTGCATCGTGGAATATTTCGGCGAAGGCGCGGACAGCCTTAGCGCTACCGGTAAAGGCACCATCTGTAACATGGGTGCTGAAATCGGCGCTACCTGCTCCCTCTTTGCTTATGACAGCAAAATGGCCGACTACCTGAAAGTGACCAGCAGAGCTGAAGTAGCAGCACTGGCCGACGGTGTGAAAGATCACCTGCGCCCTGATACTGAAGTATATGCTGATCCTTCCAAATTCTACGACCAGGTAATCGAAATCAACCTGTCTGAACTGGAACCGCATGTAAACGGTCCGTTCACACCGGATCTGGCATGGCCTATCTCCAAATTCGCGCAGGCAGTTAAGGAAAACAACTGGCCTGAGAAACTGGAAGTAGCACTGATCGGTTCCTGCACCAACTCTTCCTATGAAGATATCTCCCGTTCTGCTTCCCTGGCGAAACAAGCCATCGATAAAGGACTGGATATGAAATCTGAGTTCACCATCACTCCGGGTTCTGAGCTGGTACGCTACACCATCGAAAGAGATGGTCTGCTGGCTACCTTCGACCAGGTAGGCGGTGTTGTTCTCGCTAATGCGTGCGGTCCCTGCATTGGTCAGTGGGCCCGTCATATCGACGATCCAAACCGTAAAAACTCCATCATCACTTCCTTCAACCGTAACTTCGCGAAAAGGAACGATGGCAACGCTTCTACACACGCATTCGTAGCATCTCCTGAAATTGTTACTGCGCTGGCTATTGCAGGTGATATCACCTTCAACCCGCTGACAGATAAACTGAAGAACAAAGCAGGTGAAGAAGTAATGCTGGACGAACCTACCGGTTATGAACTGCCGGTGAAAGGTTTCGCAGTAGACGATGCCGGCTACCAGGCTCCTGCTGAAGATGGCAGCGGCGTAGTAGTGAAGGTATCTCCTACTTCCGATCGTCTGCAGCTGCTGGAACCATTCGCTGCATGGGAAGGTACAGATCTGAAAGGTCTGAAACTGCTCATCAAGGCGAAAGGTAAATGTACCACTGACCACATCTCTATGGCTGGTCCATGGCTGAAATACCGCGGTCACCTGGATAACATTTCCAACAACATGCTGATCGGCGCTATCAACTACTTCAACGATAAAAGCGATACCGTTAAGAACGCATTAACCGGCGAATATGGCGCAGTTCCTGCTACCATGCGCGCTTACAAAGCTGCCGGCTTCGGCGCGGTAGTGGTAGGTGATGAAAACTACGGTGAAGGCTCCAGCCGCGAACACGCTGCCATGGAACCCCGTCACCTCGGCGTTCGTGCTATCCTGGTGAAATCCTTCGCCCGTATCCACGAAACAAACCTGAAAAAACAGGGTATGCTGGGTCTGACTTTCGCTAACAAAGAAGATTACGAAAAAATCCAGGAAGACGATACCATCGATATCGTTGGCCTGACCACATTCGCTCCGGGCAAACAACTCACCGTTGTGTTACATCATAAAGATGGCAGCAGTGACGAATTTGCGGTAAACCACACGTACAACGAACAACAGATCGAGTGGTTCAAAGCAGGCGGCGCACTGAATGTAATCCGCGCTGAGGCAGCGAAAAAAGCATAATACAAGGCTTTCTGTCAAATAGGAAAACGGGCTGAAATTTCAGCCCGTTTTCTTTTTATATTGCCTCCGGAAATTCATCTTTATGTCAGTACATCCATTCAGCGAAACCTGGGACCAACTCAATGCCCCCTTCCTCGCCGGCCATACGCCCGCTCATGATACGCTGGCCCTGCTGGTATCGGCCTACAGCGAAGCACAACGCTATTACCATAACCAGCAGCATATCCTGGATATGCTCTCACTGTTACGGCTGCACGCTGCTGAAATAAAAGATCCGGCAACCGTAGCCTTCGCCATCTTCTTCCATGATGCCGTATATGATGTTGCCCGCCAGGATAACGAAGCGAAAAGTGCAGACATGGCCGTTGCCTACCTGCAGCAAACCACTTTTCCTGCCGAAAAAACAGCACTGGTAAAGGAATACATACTGGCCACCCAAACGCACCGGAATCCGCTGCAACATACTGACCTGGACTATTTCCTGGATGCAGACCTCCGGATACTCGGCGCACCGCCGGCAGCATACGCCGCCTATGCAACGCAAATCCGCCGGGAATACCACATCTATCCCGACAACATATACCATCCGGGCCGCCGTAAAGTACTGCAGCATTTCCTGGACATGCCTGCCATCTACCGGACGCCCGCATTCATCGCCGCCTGTGAAACACAGGCCCGGCATAATATACAGACAGAACTGAATTCTCTTAATACAAGCAACTGATTTTATGAAAAATATTGTAGTTTTTTGCGGCTCCAGCCCCGGTTATGATCCTGTCTATATGGAACAGGCCCGGCTGCTGGGCGCCACCCTCGCCCAACGGAACATCGGACTGGTATACGGCGGAGCAAAGGTTGGCCTCATGGGCGCTGTAGCCGATGGCGCCCTGCAGGCAGGCGGCCAGGTACACGGCGTTCTGCCCCGCTTCCTGCAGGAGAAAGAGCTGGCCCACACCGGCCTGACCACCCTCCTGCTCGTTGATACCATGCATGAACGTAAAACAAAAATGAACGAACTCGCCGACGGCGTCATCGCCCTGCCAGGTGGCTTCGGCACCATGGAGGAACTCTTCGAAATGCTTACCTGGGGACAGCTCGGCCTCCATAAAAAACCTATCGCCCTGCTCAACATCAACGGCTTCTACGATGCCCTCAACCAACTATCGCAAACCATGACCGATCAGGGCTTCCTCTCCGCCCCCAACCGCAGCATGCTCCTCTGCAGCAACAGTATAGACGACCTCCTTACACAGATGGAAAACTATAAGGCGCCGGAGAAAGATAAGTGGCTGACGAAGGAGAAAACCTGAATAATTTGAATTACGAATTACGAATTGCGAATTACGAATGAGGAGCGAAGACATAAGCGGATAAAGAAATTTACTTTTTCGCTTATGTCTTCGCTCCTCATTCGTAATTCGCAATTCGTAATTCGTAATTAATTCCAAAGTGGTTTTTTTAACGCGAAACGCTTCACCAGGCTCACTCTTATATTGCCTGCACCGAAAGCCTGGTAGGTGTTGGGAACGGGCATCTGACTGCGGGCGGTCATGCCTACGTAGTGGACGCCGGCGAAGTAGCGGCTGGAATTGTAGCCCAGTGCGGCACGTATGGTGTTGCTGAACTGGAGGCCTACATTACGTTTTATGGTGCCGTCTTCCAGGAAGAGCGCTGTTCTGGCGGCGCCCAGCCCTGTGGTTAAGGACAGGGAAAGAAAGAAGTGCTTTTTGTATACGAAGGTATGCGCGTAGCCTACGTTGGCAGCCAGGCTGGCAATACCGGAACGGTAATAGTGCAGTTCCCGCAGGAAGGTGGTATCCACAATATTGGAGGGGATCAGGGAGGAGTCGCCTTTGATTCTTGCAAGAAATATTTCTCCGCCAACGATGAAGGAGCCGGCACTTTTCTTCTGATATTCATTCTGCAAGTTAGGTGCGCGGTAGGAGAAACGTTCATCGTTGAAGATATACTGTACATTCAGGCCGAAGTTGGAATTACGGATGTCAGGACGTTGAGGATGCGGATTGTTTCTGACGTATTCCTTATCAAAAACGGCATTGGGATTGGCGACATAATATCCTTTGTAGGTCTGCGCATAAAAATCGACGACCAGTTTACGCAGATAGATATGCGACTGCAGGTCCAGGTATTTTGTTTTACCGAACCTGTCATTGTGCCTGTTGATGAAGGGCAGGTTAAAGCCTATGTTAAGCCCCACGAACCGGTAGTTGGCCCCGAATCCTATATTGAAGGGCGTATTGGGCCGGTAGAGTATATCTTTCTTCTGTTTTCTGTCTATAATATCATATTTGGTATATTTCCGGGAGCCGTAGAGGCGAAAGGTGATATCTTCCGTATGCTCTTCTATGTAAGCTGTATCATTATTGGTATGCAGCCATTTCAGGATTTTACGTTGCGCCGCCGCGGGCAGCACCACACAACAGAGCAGCAGCATTACCATAGTGCGTTTAGTCATAAACGTTAACAGTTGAGGTGAAGCCTGTCAGGGCAGTTCAATTACTTCCAGGTTTTCGATGCGTCCTGCATTCAGCTGAAACCGCAGCAGCGTTTTCACTTTATGCCAGCCCTGCTGGCCGCAGGCGCCCGGATTCATGTGTAACAATTGCAATGCCGGATCAGGCATGACCTTCAGAATGTGCGAATGCCCGCAGATAAAGAGTTTTGGCGGCTGCTTTTTCAGCTGCTCCCTGATACCGGGGGCATATTTCCCCGGATAGCCTCCAATATGGGTCATTAATACCTCTACCCCTTCCAGGTTAAACCTTAACGTTTCCGGATAACGGATACGTATATCCGCACCATCAATATTACCATAAACGGCTCTGAATGGCTTAAATGCTTCCAGCTGATCTGCCAGCCCCACATGACCAATATCGCCGGCATGCCAGATCTCATCTACCTCTTCGAAGTATTTAAATATTTGCGGATGCAGATAGCTATGCGTATCTGACATCAATCCGATTTTTTTCAACAGCAATCTTTTACTGATTATTATTCCGGGAGTAACTGATACCCATGCAAATATACTGGATGCGGGTTAACACAGGGGGGAATAAATTGCGAATTACGAATTACGAATTGCGAATGAGGAGCGGAGAACGGAGCGGGTGAGATTTTTTCATTTTATTATTTTATTATTTGAGATTTTCTCTCTCATCTGTATGTATCTGTAACTTCAGGGACATACTGATGAGAGAGAAAATCTCAAATAACAAAATAATAAAATCTCAAATGAAACTATTTATCGAGGAATCTTGCCAGTTTTTTACCGGAAACGGCATAGGCTTCGGTAATGCGGACGCCGGTATCGAAGTCGTAGCCACCGAAGATGCGGCCGGGAGCATTGTCTACAGTGATTTTAGCGACTACGTTGCTTTTGTTGGCGGTTTCCACGATCAGTGCTTCGGCATCGATGTAAGCGTTTTTGCGCATTACACCTACGTTAAAGCCGGGCTCCATGGAGGTGGTGTGGAAGATCAGGGTGTATCTGGCTTTGGGGAATTCGCCGACAGATACATCGCCTTTTTCATTGAAGAGCTCTTTGAATTTAGGCTCATAGCGGCTCTTGCGGTCTGCTACCCAGGCTTTTGCCCATTGGTCGCCGCGACCGGTTTCTTTCTTGTTATACTCTTCTGTTTTCTTTTTTATGTAGTCTGCTTCATTATCAAATTTACCTACGGAAAGGTCATTGTAGGTAAATTCAATGTTTAATTGCTTCTCATCTTTCAGGGCAGACAAATCGCCGTTTACCAGCTTGATTTTCTGTGCAAAAACAGTTGTGCTGATAGCTACCAGGGAGAAGGTAGTCAGCATGATGTGCGTCAGTCGCATAAAGTAAAATTTTGGCGAAGATATATTTTAAGGCATATATCATCAACTGAGATATTACGCAACTTTTCCAGTAACTTTAAATACATGCTAAAGGCGACGTTATACAAATATCTTCAGCAGGAATGTGATACGGTTGCTGATGCTTTCGGACAGCTGGAAACGGCCGCCAAAAGGCAGCATGCCATTCATACCATCCGGGTGAGCGGTAAAAAGATCCGGGCGTTGCTGGCTCTGGCGGCGCAGCTACCGGACTACCGGCTGAAAACAGGGCGGTATCTGACTTCTCTGAAACTGCTGCAAAGCGTCAGTGGTATTTCCAGAGATACGCGCCTGCAGGAGCTGGCTTTATCAAAGCATGAAAAGCAGCTGGCATGGCGGTTTGGCATTGCCCACCTGTTGCTGAAAAACAAACAGCGCCTGGCAGATGACCAGCTGATGACCACCATCAAAAGAATCTCCCTCAAAAAGCTGCTGCAACTACCGGCACATTTTGAAGCAGCGCTGGCGGCCGTTGATGAAGTAACGGGAACGGCTGTACTGCAACATCGTATCCTGGCGCAATACCATGACACCAGGCTGCCATCGGTGAACGCACGGCATACTGCCTGGCATGACCTGCGTAAACGTATGAAGGCGCTGTATTATCAGCTTTCCATCATGAAAATGCTGCTGCCGGATGCATCAGCGGAAAAAGATTTATTAAAACGCTGTAAGGCTGCAGGAGAGCAGCTGGGTAGCTGGCATGATGCCAGTGAGCTGTTGCTGTTTGTGAAAGATGTTATTGTACAGGCGAAGAAGGAACAGCTCCGGTTACCGGTTAAGTCGGGGCAGCTGTTGAAGCTGCTGCAGCAGGACGCAAAAGAAAAACTGCTGGCAGTCAGTATATAACCCCCTGCCAGCAAAAGACTCAGTAGTTCTCACTCAGGTTGTTGACCACTTCAAAGATAATAGCAGCGCCGAGTTTAGCGGTTCTGTTATCTACATCGAGAGAAGGATTCAGTTCTGCGATATCCGCTCCCACTACTTTCCCGCTTTCCAGGATAGCGCGGTAGCACTGCAGGAAAACGCCGCCCGGCGTGATACCGTTGAAGGCGGTAGCGCTTACTCCCGGCGCATAGGCAGCAGCAAATACATCCAGGCAGGTGGTGAGGTAAATATAATCTACCTGGCTGAGGAAGTGCTGAATAGCGGCGAACAGCGTATCGCGGTCTTCCAGGTGGAAGGCGTCTGCACCAACATAGGTAGCCCCTTCATCGCCGGCGATGTTGAACAGCTGCCTGGTATTGCCGTTTTTCTGGATGCCCAGCGCCAGGTAGTGGAAAGGTTCTCCTGCCTGTTTGCAGTCCTGTGCCAGTTGCCAGAATCCGGTGCCGGAGCTGGGGCCTTCTTCTCCGGGAATACGTATATCGAAGTGGGCGTCGAAGTTGACGAAGCCAACAGTGCCTTTACGTTGCTGTGCATATTTGCGGATACCACTGGCATGGCCATACGTAATTTCGTGACCGCCGCCCAGCAGGAGTGGCAGGTAACCTGCCAGCAGTATGCTTCTTACGGCTTCGCTGAGTACCAGCTGTGCATTTTCCAGGTCGTTGCCCTGACATACGATATCGCCGGCATCCAACAGCAGGGTATGTTCGTTGAAGTGAACGGGGAAGTTGGAAACGGCTTTGCGGAGGGCTGCCGGACCGGCTACAGCGCCGGTTCGTCCTTTATTGCGGCGTACGCCTTCATCGCAGGCAAAGCCCAGGAATACGATGCCCCGTTGCCCTGGCTGCAGTGGTGGCAGGTCTGATTCCAGCAGGTTCACCACACGGATGACCTGGTGCCAGCGCAGGAGGTCTGCTGCTGTTCCATCAATCCGGCCGGTCCAGCTGCTGGCCTGTGACGGCTGATAGCTTTCCTTGGTTATCATAGCGTTATTTTACTTTTTCTCCTTTCTTCCATACCATAGCGGGTTTCATCTTGCCCTGGTAGTAGAGTATGTCGCGGTAGTCTGCCGTAGGATAAGCCTGCAGGTCTGCCACAAACCCTGTTATCAGCTGACCGGCGTCCTGCAGTTGCAGTGCCGGGGCGGCTCTCAGTGTCAGTGCTGCCAGTACTTCTGCGGTAGATAATTTTTCTGCAGCGCTCATCACCGCAGCCTGTATCAGCAGGTCACCCATGGGTGCTGATCCTGGGTTCCAGTCACTCGCAATCGCCACACAAGCGCCTGCATTCAGCAGTTTACGTGCGGGAGCGTACTGCATACCCAGTCCTAATGATGCGCCGGGCAAAACTACGGCAACGGTGGAAGATCTGGCCAGCAGATCTATTTCTTTCTGTGTGCTGGCTTCCAGGTGGTCGGCAGACAAGGCGCCGGTATTAACCGCTACTTCCGCACCGCCTGCGCTGAACTGATCCGCATGTACGGTAGCAGCAAAGCCCTGCTGCATGGCCTTTTGCAGGTAGGTGGTACTGGCGGCGGCGGAGAAAGCTGTTTCTTCAATAAATATATCCACGCGGCTGGCGAGGCTTTCCTGTTTTAAAACAGGCAGCAGCTCGTCGAGCGCCCATTGCAGATATTCGTCTTCCGTACCGGTATAGTCGCGTGGTTTCATATGTGCAGCCAGGCAGGTAGGTATCAGCGTTGCCGCGGTATGCAGCCCCGCCTGCTGAATGGCGCGCAGCATTTTCAGCTCGCTTTCCATATTCAGTCCGTATCCGCTTTTTACTTCGATGGTGGTCACTCCTTCCTGCAGGTGACGGTTGGCTCTGGCCACGGTATTTTCCACCAGTGTAACGGTGTCGGCTACACGCGTTTTGGTAACGGAATCCCAGATACCGCCACCGGCGCGGGCTATCTCCAGATAGCTTTTACCGGCTATACGCATGGCATAATCGCGGCTGCGGTTACCGTCGTAACAGATGTGCGTATGACAGTCAATGAATCCCGGCAGCAACACCATCGGCTGATCAATGAAATGTACTTCACAGTCAGGATATTGCTGCAGCAGCTCCTTATAAGGCGCTACCGCCACTATACGGCCATCATTCACCACAATACCGCCCTTTTCTATCACCGTCAGCTCCTCATCCTGCAGCGTCCCTTTCAAAGGTATACCGGTCATGGGGAGTATCTGCGAGAAAGGACCAATTAATATATTCATGGACTGTTATTATGATTGGTGAGACTGATTATTTGAGATTTGGTTATTTGAGATTTGGTTATTTAAAATGCAGCGGAGATATAAGCGAATACAATTAACTAAGGTCTTCGCTGCATTTTAAATAACCAAATCTCAAATAACCAAATCTCAAATAATTAAATGTTTATTCCGAATTTATCTGCCCACTCCTGCGCCTTTTCGTAGCCGGCGTCTGCGTGGCGGAAGATGCCCATGGCCGGGTCGTTGAAGAGGACGCGGCTGAGGCATGCGGCGGCGCGGTCGGTGCCATCGGCGAGAACGACCATGCCGGCGTGCTGGGAGTAGCCCATACCTACGCCGCCGCCGTGGTGGAAGGATACCCAGGTAGCGCCACCGCCGGTATTAGACATGAGGTTGAGCAGTGTCCAGTCGCTGACAGCATCAGAGCCGTCTTTCATCGCTTCTGTTTCGCGGTTGGGAGAGGCTACGGAGCCGCAGTCCAGGTGATCGCGGCCGATCACGATCGGAGCTTTCACTTTACCTGTTCTCACCAGTTCGTTGAAGATGAGGCCGGCTTTCTCTCTTTCTCCCAGGCCCAGCCAGCAGATGCGGGCAGGTAATCCCTGGAAGGCTACTTTTTCCTGTGCCTGTTTCAGCCAGTTGATGAGGTGTGTATTTTCCGGGAAAGCCTCCATCAGTGCGCGGTCTGTGGTGTATATATCTTCAGGATCGCCGGACAGCGCTACCCAGCGGAAAGGTCCTTTTCCTTCGCAGAAAAGCGGACGTATGTACGCAGGCGTGAAGCCGGGGAAGTTGAATGCATTGGGTTCTCCGCCTTCTCTGGCGAATTCGCGGAGGTTGTTGCCATAGTCGAAGGTGACAGCACCTTTCTGCTGCATGTCCAGCATGAAGCCAACGTGGCGGGCCATGCTTTTCAGCGACAGCTCGCGGTAGCGGGCAGGATCGCTCTTGCGCAGTTCCAGTGCGGCTTCCAGCGTGAGGCCATTCGGTACGTATCCGTTGATGGGATCGTGCGCGGAAGTCTGGTCTGTTAATACATCCGGGATGATATTATCTTTCAGCAGGCGTTCCAGCATATCGCCGGCATCGCTGACAAGACCGATAGACAGCGGTTCTCCTTTGGCTACGGCTTCTTTCGCCCAGGCTACTGCTTCTTCGTAGGAGTAGGTCATCCGGTCGATATATCGCGTATCGATTCGTTTCTGGATACGTGTAGGGTCGATGTCTGCAGCCAGCATTACGCCGCCGGCCATAGTAGCGGCCAGTGGCTGTGCGCCGCCCATACCGCCGATACCGGCAGTTACTACCAGCTTCCCTTTCAGGGTACCGCCGAAGTGCTGACGGCCGCATTCCATAAAGGTTTCGTAGGTTCCCTGCAGAATGCCCTGTGTACCGATATAGATCCAGCTGCCGGCAGTCATTTGTCCGTACATCATCAGTCCTTTGGAGCGCAGCTCGTTGAAATGCTCCCAGGTAGCCCATTTCGGCACGAGGTTACTGTTGGCCAGCATGACGCGCGGCGCCTGCGGATGTGTGCGTACTACACCTACGGGCTTACCGGATTGTACCAGCAGCGAGTGTTCTTCATCCAGCACCAGCAGCTGTTCGATAATTTTCTGCAGTGCTTCGCGGTTGCGGGCAGCCTGTCCGATACCGCCGTAAACAACCAGTTCATCCGGGTTTTCGGCTACTTCGGCATCGAGATTGTTGAGGAGCATGCGCAGCGGAGCTTCTGTCTGCCATGATTTAGCGTGCAGCTCAGTGCCGCGTGGCGCTTTGTATTGCGGGTGTGCCGCGTATGTTTTAATAAAGTCCAAACTGTTCATGATAGATGCCATTTAAAGGTAATTGATGCTGTGCGGCAGCTTCGTTGGCAACGCGCACAAGTGACTGGTCAGCTACAATCTGGTGGAGTGCTTCTATATCGTAGGCGAAGACGCGGTCTTTCGCTGCGAAGGAAACTTTTTCACGGGTGTAGCGGTGTACTGCTTCGAGGATGGGACCTGATTTCAGCGGGCGGCGGAAATCCACGGCCTGTGCGGCATACAACAGTTCAATGGCCAGGATGTATTCGAGGTTGCCGATTACCTGGTTGAGTTTGCGGCCGCTGATGGATCCCATAGACACGTGGTCTTCCTGTCCGAGAGAAGTAGGTACGCTGTCGGCGCTGGCGGGGAAGCAGAGGGTTTTATTCTCTGTTACCAGGGCAGCGGTGGTGTATTGCGGTATCATGAAACCGGAGTTCAGGCCGGCGTCTTCGATCAGGAGTTTGGGCAGTCCGTATCTGCCTTCTATCATCATGTAGCTGCGGCGGTCGGAGATATTGCCCAGCTCTGCGGCCGCAACGGTGGCGTAGTCCAGCGGCAGCGCCATTGGCTGACCGTGGAAGTTACCGCCACTGATGGTATCGGTAGCGCTGAAAATGATCGGGTTATCGGTGACTGCATTCAGTTCGATGGTAGTAAGTTGCAGGAGGTGCTGCCATGCGGTGCGGGAAGCGCCGTGTACCTGTGGCATACAGCGCAGGGAATACGGGTCCTGAACGCGGCCGCAGTCTACATGCGATGCCATTATCTCTGAATCGTCCAGCATGGTTTTGAGGCGGTGCGCCACCAGCTGATTACCGGGGAACGGGCGTATGGCGTGTAAGCGCGGATCAAATGGTTTGGCGGTGCCCATGAGTCCTTCGAGGGAGAGCGCGCCGATGATATCTGCCGCTTCGAGGGCATTATGCAGGCGTTGTACGGCTTTCACGGCGAAAGACAGAATGAACTGGGTACCATTGATAAGGGCCAGGCCTTCTTTGGGACCGAGTATTACGGGCGACAGTCCCTCCTGCTGTAAAACATCTGCCATAGCGGTTTTCTGGCCCTTGTAATATACATGGCCCAGGCCTATCAGCGGCAGGAACAGGTGAGATAATGGCGCCAGGTCCCCGGATGCGCCTACAGAGCCTTTTTCAGGCACCAGCGGCGTTACACGGTTTTCGATGTGCCAGATGATACGTTGCAGTGTAGCGAGGGCGGCGCCGGAAAAGCCTTGTGCGAGTGCATGCACTTTGGTGATGAGCATGATGCGGGCAATCTCTTCCGGGATGGGCGCTCCTACGCCAACGCTATGGCTTTGCAGGATATTATACTGCAATGCGCGGGTATCTTCTTCTGAAATTTTGGTATCGCATAAAGGGCCAAAGCCGGTGTTGATACCGTATACGGTAGTATGCTGCGACACTATCTCCTGTACGTATCCATGGCTGGCTTCCACCCTGGCAATCACTTCCGGCGACAGCACCCCTTTTACCTTACCGGCGGCAATGTCGAGCACAGTGCCTACGGTCAGCTGGTCTATGCCGTATTTAAAAATATCACTCATGATGCATTGATTTATGACTGATTGTTTTGGTGTATGTATATATTGTTCTGGTGTATGATACAGGTGTTATTTTTATTCCGGCAGGGCAGCACCGATGCGCGCTGACAGCGGCTGTTGCTGTACTGCCTGCTCTATCTGCGCAATAGCGGCGAGCAGGTGTTGTGTTTGTTTGTTTTCTGATACCAGTGTTTCCATGGCAGCAGAGATGGCCTCCCATACCGGTTGTATCTGCTGCAGCATCTCTGCTCCCTTCTTCGAAAAGGCTACCAGCTGGCGGCGGCCGTCTTCCTTACAGGGCGTGGTTTTCAGCAGCCCTTTCTTTTTCAGGTTGGTCACCATCTGGCTCACGGCAGAGTGGGATATCTCCAGCTGCTCGGCAATATCAATCATGGGCATGGACTGGTGCTTAGATAACAGGTAGAATACCGGAAACCAACTGGCATCAAAAGGTATTCCTGCCTGCTCATACACCTTGTTCACCTCCATCAGAAAATATTCACTCAGCCGGCGAAGGCGGCTGCCAAACACGAGATAACCGAGAGACTGGTAGAATGACATGTTATTTAATTACGAATTACAAATGACGAATTACGAATGTGTGCGAAGATCTGCGGGGATCATCAGTCCTTTATCCGTAAAATATATAAGCACTTACATATTTTCTCTTTAAAAAGATGATAACGGGCGGAGGTCATTAGAAAAAGATGATCCGGGTTTATCATCATAATTATATAAGCACTTATACAATATTAGTAAAAAAAAACAATTTCATTTGAGATTTTATTATTTGAGATTTGGTTATTTAAATGCAGCGGAGATTTTCGCGTATATTATTATAATGTGGACCTCCGCTGCATTTTAATAACCAAATCTCAAATAATAAAATCTCAAATGAAATTTATTTGGTTTGTCCGTTTTTCTTCTTCATATCAAACCATACCGGGGAGGTATCGGTAACGTCTCCATTGTAGTTAATGAACAGTTCCTCTCCTCTTTTGATTTCCCGGCGGGTGATGATGCTCATGGTTTCGGCGTCGAAATCCATTTCATACTCACAGTTCGGATCGTAGTCATGGTTGTAGATGGAGCAGAAGCCCAGCGCTATACAAGAGCGGGTTTCGCGCACGCCCCAGAGAAAAATATAGTTGTGGAGTTTTGTCTGGTCCACAATTCCGGTATCGTCGTTGGAAAGCACAAGCACCGGCGAAGTTTCGATTCTCGTTCCGGCGGGGATTCTTTCTTTTGTGTAGACACCCCTGCCTTTTCCTTTTGACTTATCAATGTACAAGTACGGCTTTATCATAGCGCTAATTCAGTATAAAAGAAGGCGTAAAGTAAAGTTAAAGAAGGAAGTTATCAAAATCATGTGTAAAAATTTTAGGTTTGCGGCCGAAAATATTGCTTTTACTTGTTACCTTTTGGTTAACAGGGTATTAAAAGCCTGCAACAACGCTAATCGTTTTATATGATCAATTATAACCCGAAAGACTGGTTCACCTTCATTTTCCGCATTCATAAGGCGGATACCGTACGGAAGCTTTTCCCTATGTTTATTGCCTTGTCCATATATTCCGCCCTGATTGCCTGGCTGGAACTGTCGGTATGGAAGCTGTCGTCCAACAGTGAGCTGAAGAATATTTCCCTGATGCACGGCCTGCTGGGCTTTGTCATTTCCCTGCTCCTGGTATTCCGTACCAATACCGCGTATGACCGCTGGTGGGAAGGACGCCGGCAATGGGGTACGCTGGTGAACATCAGCCGTAACTTCGCCATCAAGATCAGGGCCATGCTGCCGGATAACCCTGGCGCCAGCGCCTATTTCAGGGCCATGATTCCCAACTATGCCTACAGCCTGAAAAATCACCTGCGGAAAACGTACCTGCCGCAAGAGATGGAAGCCGTGCCAGGCACAGACTTTCACCCTGACCTGAGCAAACATGTACCTAATCAGCTGGCGCAGCAGATGACCAGCAAAATCATGGAACTGCACCGGGACGGGCAACTCAGTGGCGATCAGCTGATTATCCTGAACAATGAGCTGCAGACCTTCACGGATGTATGCGGCGCCTGCGAGCGTATCAAGAATACGCCTATCCCTTTCAGCTACAGCGTGTTCATCAAGAAATTCATCTTCTTCTATATCATGACGATGCCTTTCGGATATGTGTTCAGTCTGGGTTACCTCATCATCCCCATGGTGGTGTTCATCTTCTTTGTACTGGCCAGCCTGGAACTCATTGCGGAAGAAATAGAAGACCCTTTCGGCAGAGACGCCAACGACCTGCCTACAGATACCATCTGCACCAACATACGCCTGCATGTGGGAGAATTATTGTAGCATCTGCCCGGAAGCTTTCTATTTTAACTTATTTTCGCGCATAGAGTCAAATTGTACATGGAAAACGAAGCATTACTGGAGAAATTCAGCACACTGGTGAAAGAAAAGAATTACAGAGAACTGTCAGTGTACCTGGATGACCAGCTAATAACGGATATAGCGGAACTGATACATGAGGACCCGGATGAAGCGGGCGTCATTATCAACACCCTGTCGATCAGCAGAGCGGCAGCAGCTTTCCGTATCCTGGACTTTCCGTTGCAGGAAGACGTTATCAGGGCGTTGCCGCCGGCCAGGATTGCCGAACTGATGAACGAACTCCCTGCGGATGACCGTACTGCCTTCCTGGAGGAGCTTCCCAGCGAAGCAGTGAAAGAGCTGATCAAACTGCTGGACCCTGAAGAACGGCGCATCACCCTGTCCCTGCTGGGTTACCCGGAAAACAGCGTAGGCCGTATCATGACCCCGGAATATATTGCCGTCCGGGAAGAATGGACTGTAAAAGAGGTACTTAACTATATCCGCGAACACGGAAAAGACAGTGAAACCATCGACGTTATCTATGTAATCGACGAAAAAGGCCAGCTGCTGGACGACTTCCGGATCCGTGAATTCCTGCTTGTATCACCGGACACCGTGGTACATACCCTGATGGATGACCGCTTTGTGTCTCTCCACGCGAACGACGACCAGGAAGAAGCCATCCAGGTGTTCCGGATGGAAAACAGGGTAGCCCTTCCCGTAGTTGACGACCAGGGCATACTGCTGGGTATTGTTACCATCGACGATATGTTATGGATTGCCAACGAAGAACATACGGAAGACATTCAGAAGATTGGTGGTACCGAAGCCCTGGATGAGCCTTACCTCGATATGCCCCTGCTCAAGCTGGTAAAAAAGCGCGTCGGCTGGCTGGTAGTCCTGTTCATCGGAGAAATGCTAACGGCAACGGCTATGGGCTTCTTCGAGGACGAAATTGCCAAAGCCGTGGTGCTGGCCCTCTTTGTACCACTGATTATTTCCAGCGGCGGCAACAGCGGCTCCCAGGCCTCCACCCTTATCATACAGGCAATGGCGTTAGGAGAAATCACCATCAGCGACTGGTGGCGCGTGATGCGCCGGGAGCTGATCTCCGGACTGCTGCTCGGCGGCGTCCTGGGTTGTATCGGCTTCATCAGAATCCTGCTCTGGAACTCCCTCTTTCATACCTACGGGGACCATACCGTTCTCATAGGTGCTACTGTAGGCTTTTCGCTGGTAGGCGTTGTACTCTGGGGCACCCTCTCCGGCTCCATGCTCCCCCTGCTCCTGAAAAAAATAG
The DNA here is from genome assembly GCF_009928525.1 of Chitinophaga solisilvae. Classification (GTDB taxonomy): domain Bacteria; phylum Bacteroidota; class Bacteroidia; order Chitinophagales; family Chitinophagaceae; genus Chitinophaga; species Chitinophaga solisilvae. The sequence continues at coordinate 59,502 of NZ_JAABOK010000027.1, forward strand.
GCGCAGACCCCGCTACTTCATCGGCCCCGTTCGTAGCCACCCTGGTGGATGTGACGGGATTGCTGATTTATTTCAGCGTAGCGTATACGTTGATGAAAGGAATTCTACTTTAAAACAATTACGAATTACGAATTGCGAATTACGAATGTAGAAGCGAAGAGCTAATCTGGTATGCCCCCCAAAAGTTAGACACTTTTGGGGGGTATTTTTATGGATAAACGAGTTAAATACAGTTTAAAACAAAAATTGTCAGCAGTACGTAGCATAATATCTGGCAAAGAGAACGCGGTATCTGCGGCCCGTAAATTAGGGAGTACAGATACT
>NZ_JAABOK010000028.1 GCF_009928525.1 Chitinophaga solisilvae
TATATACCGCCGTCTCTTTTTGCTACATAGAGGCTTGGAAATGAGAAAACAATGATTTTTTATCATTGGTGTCCCAATAATCTTACGCTTTAACCAAAGCCTGGATTTTTACCGGACACCAATGATTGCGAATTACGAATTACGAATGAGGGCGAAGATCTAAGCGAATACTAAAACAGTATTATCCGCTTAGATCTTCGCCCTCATTCGTAATTCGTAATTCGCAATTCGTAATTATCATCTAACTGCGTTCCGCCTGGCGCGATGCCGACGACTGATCTTCTGTAGCGCCTGACTGCCAGTAGGCGGTGGCGGAGAATTCGCTGGTGTTCCAGCCCTGTTCTTCTTTCAGGTATTGTCTTAATTGCCGTACGGTATTATATTCTGCTGCCATGAAAACGTACCTGTTTCCCTGTGGCAGCGGCATGCTTTTTACTGTTTGTGCCAGCGTGCTGCCGTTTTGCGGATGAGGGTTATGCAGCCAGGTGATGTGGCAATGTGCGCGGGTATAGAGTTCCATCTCATCTGCCTGGCCGGGCACTTCGATGACTGCATTGACTTTGACGTAGGGTGGCAGCTGTTCCAGTATGGCCCCGATAACCGGCAGTGCAGTGATGTCGCCTGCCAGCAGGTATTCCACTGCTGCCGGAACGAGGGGCTTGCTGCTTTCCTTCATGCCGATACCCAGTACATCGCCGGGAACGGCGCGCAGCGCCCACGCTGATGCCGGGCCGTTATCGCCGTGCGCTGCAAAGTCAACCCACATGGTTTGACTGTCAAAGTCAATATACCGCGTAGTATAAGTTCTTTTGGCGGTGAATACACCAGTATCCCATACCTGTTCATCCATAGGATCAATGACGGCGCCTGCAGCAGGAACGAATATCTTGTTGTTCCCGCCGATGCTCACTTTCCTCAGCTGCTCCGCCTGTCTGGCTGATATACCGAATACTATCCGTATATAATGAGGTGTCAGGAATATCTTTTCTTTGACAACAAACAGAGAGCGGATAACTTTCTTTTGTTTTATTTCCATGATGATTTTTTTCTGGTGATGAGTAATGTTAAGATAGAGATGAGACAGCTGGCGCCACCGAAGAGGTAGACAGCCTGATAATTGTACCATCCGGCAATGATACCGGCTATCGGACCGGCCAGCCCCAGGGAAAGATCAAAGAAGGCGGCATACGCTCCCAGTGCTGTTCCCCGCATCTGTGGCTGTACTTTGCTGATAGCTAAAACACCCAGCGCCGGAAATATCAGGGAGAACCCTACGCCGGTAACGCTGCATCCGATGATGGCTACCGCTTTGGAAGGCGCGAAGCCGATCAGCAGCTGTCCCATGATTTCCACTGCCAGCGATATCAGCGCTACACGGTACCCGCCGAATTTATCCGGGAAGGAGGAGAAGAAAACACGTGTGAGTATGTAGCAGGCGCCAAAGGACATAAATGCCAGGGATGGATTGCCCCATTGCTTTGAGCTAAACAGCAAAGCAATAAAAGAGGAAATACAGGCAAAGCCGATGGAAGAAAATGCCAGGCCCAGTCCCTGACCTGCAATTTTACCTATTACCCGGTAGAACGGCGTTCTGATATGATCCGGATCTGCCGCCAGGTTCGGGAGCCTGCTGGTGGCTAACCAGCTGCATACGGATAACAGAATTACGACCAGGAAAACGGCCTGTATGCCTGAAACATGCTGCAGCCAGATGCTCAGCGGCGCGCCAACGGCTATGCCGGCATACATCGCAATCCCGTTCCAGGTCATCACTTTCCCGGATTTATCTGCACCTACCAGGCCAATACCCCAGGTTAACGCACCTGTTACAAACAGGCTTTCAGAGACGCCATGCATTATTCTTGATACAAGGATCAGTATTAATGCCAGCGTAGGATTGAAGCTGGTCCAGGTTGCCAGCAGGTAGCATACGCCGGTAACCAGCGCCAGCCAGATGCCAAGGTGACTGCTATGCTTGCCGCCTTTGGTATCCGTGAGTTTGCCGGAGTAGGCTCTCGTCAGCAGGGTGGCAAGCGACTGCAATCCGATAACAACGCCAACGGCTATACTACCGGATTTTAATTCATGCTGCACAAAGGCCGGAAGAACACCCAGGGTCATGCCAATGGTCAGATATACCCCGAAAACCGCGACGATAATGGGTATGATGACCTGGTAAAAGGTGGTGTTGCTTTTCTGAATGATAATATCCTCCACCATATCCCCGCTGCTGTCTGCAACCAGGACAAATTTTTTCGTTTCTGTCATTTTGTATCGTATTTAAACTATGTGTTACGAATGCAAAATTAGACAGTTCAACAGGTGTGGCCGATAGCTATTCTATGGTGATAATTGGACAAATCATGGTTCTCTGTCCCTGAAGGAGGAGGCAGTCATGCCGGCATGTTTCCTGAAAAAGCGGGAAAAATAGGCATGGTCCTCATAACCCAGCTGATAGGCAATTTCTTTGATATCCAGGTCTGTATAGTACAGCAGCCGTTTGGCTTCCAGCATAATTTCCTGCTGTATCCAGTAGCTGGCCGCCAGCCCGGTGATCTCTTTCATGACTTCGTTGAGGTAGAGGGGCGTGATGTTAAGCAGGGCAGCGTAATCCTTTACCTGTTTGCTTTCCTTGTATTGCTCTTTCACCAGCTGCCTGAATCTGGTGGCAGTAGTATACTTCTGGCTGCCAAAGGTATGGGTGGCATGCTGGCCCTGAATAATCTTGGCGGCAATCATACCCGTAATGGTGTCTGTCATTGAATGAAGCACCTGTTTTTTAAGCGGCATACCTCTGGTATACAGCAGCTTTTCCAGCAGCGGCAACAGGTCGTATACCGGATCTTTTTCGGTGGCAGTGATGTTCTGCCGGCTGTGGAGTACCGTGTCAAATATCTCCCGGCTTGATCTGGAAACAAATTCCGGGTTGGCGAAAATCAGCCAGCCTTCCGTTTTTTTACTGTGGAGATAACGATGCACCTGTCCCGGCGCTATAAAGCATATAACCGCCCCGTTCATGGTTACCTTGTTGAAATCCAGTTCCCAGACGGATACGCCTTTCAGCTGCAGGATGAACATAAAGTGATCGTCCCGGTGCGGCGGCTGCACAATGGTAGTCATGATTTTCATCGGCAGTATTTCCACACCACCGTCCAGTTCCTCCTGGTGTAATATGATATTATCTCTGGCCATTATGCTGTTACATGGTCTGGTCAGCTGTAAAAATACGAATATTGCGCATTGGCGGGCTTCCTGTCTTATACTGCCGTTGCATTGTGTTGATAAGTATACGTTTTGTGGAAAGTAAAGCTGCCCGCAGGGAATGCTTTATTTATGCGGCAGAAATGTAATATTACTTTACCGATTGTATATATTTAAGACGTGAAGAAGAGAATATTTTGTCTGTAAAACAGTACCGTATTACGGAAGAACATACTGATAAATTTGTCTGATTTGAATTTTCTGAAAAAAATAGCGCCGGATAAATGGAAGCATTTTATCGTCGGCATCGGAATGGGTATTGTGCTGGAAGTGGCTGCCATGTTGCTTTTTCCCGGACAACCACTGATTGCTTCGCTGGCAGCCCTCTCGGTCGTCATTGTAATCAGTTATGGTTTTGAACTGTTCTCCCTGGTTACCGGCAGGGGGCATTACGATGTAATGGATGCCGTTGCCAGTATCATCGGTGGTATGCTGGGGATGGTGGCAGGCGGAGCCGGATTTTATATCTGAGGCCCTTCATGGCACTGCCCGCCTTATTCTCCCGGCATGGTAAATGTGGTAGAAAACCGGATCAAAACGGTATTTATGAAGATGCTTACCTTATTTGCTGCGGTATTGATATCGCTGCATGTTGCCGGGCAGGACATCCCGGCTGCAGCTGTGCCTGCGCCGGTGATAACAACATTTCATGCCAGATTTCCCACCGCTGCCGGCCTGGAGTGGGAACAGAAGATGGAAGGATATGAGGCGGAGTTCCGGGTAAATCGCCTGGAGCACAAAGCATTGCTGGACAGTACCGGCAAACTGCTGAGGTACAAACGTGATGTGCCTGCATCTGCGCTGCCCGCTGCCGTAAAAAATACGATCAGCAACCAATATAAAGGCTTTCGTATCGATGATGCTGAACAGGTGGAAATGAACGGAAAGGTCTGGTATCAGGTAGAGCTGGACGGAGAACCGCATGACCGGAAGGTGGTGCTGTCAAAAGATGGAAAAGTAGATGATACACTGATATACTGGTAACCGGAAAAATGTAGCGGCTGACATACATGTCAGCCTTTTTTCTGTATAAAATTATTTGCAACAATGTTGCATGTGAAATTTTTATGCTTAATTTGCACCCTGGAAATTTTTCATGCGACGGCATCTTCATATATCGCTTTTGTCCGCCCGCAGGAACGCCACCCGCATAAAGGCTTTGCTGCTGCTGACACTGTTCCTCGGTCCTGTACTGGTGGAAACGGTGCATCAGCACGTATGTACTGTACATTCGCCCATCGCGCATCATAACAGCCATAGCGCTGCGTACATCCATCTCCCTTATCAGTCCTGCAGCATATGCGACCTGGTAAAACTGCAACCCCATGATCCGTATATTCCTGCCTGCATCTCTGTATCCGTGGTCCTGCTGCCCGTCAGCCGCTGTTTCCCGGAACTGCAGGAAACAGTAGCCGCAGCATCCGCGGCAGCATACGCCAACAGAGGTCCGCCGTATCATATTTGTTCTTGACCATACTCCGGATACCTGTTTTTTGTACTGATGCCCGCCGGGCATTCAGCAACGTATGCTATAACCTAATCACATGCTTCAGGCAATTTCATTATCAAAACAATATCAATCTTTCCGCGCACTCGATAATCTTAATCTGGAAATAAAAGCAGGAGAAGTATTTTGTCTGCTTGGACAAAACGGCGCCGGAAAAACCACAACTATCAACCTTTTCCTTGGTTTCACCGCCGCCACCTCCGGGAAGGCGCTGGTAAACGGCCAGGAAGTAGTGCCCGGCGCCGCCGCCACCCGCCGGCATATTGCCTACATACCGGAAGTGGTGATGTTATATGAGCAGCTCTCCGCCCTGGAAAACCTGGACTACTTCAGCAGGCTGGCAGGATTTATCTATAGCCAGGCGCAGCTGTCTGCTTTCCTTTTACGCTGCGGACTGCACGAGGAAGCGCATCGACGTGCGCTGAAAGGCTTCAGCAAAGGCATGCGGCAGAAAGTAGGCATTGCCATTGCACTGGCCAAAGATGCCAGCGCCATATTGATGGACGAACCTACCAGCGGACTGGATCCCAGGGCAACCGACGAATTTACCCGGCTGGTGCTGGAACTGGGCCGGCAGGGAAAGTCGGTGCTAATGGCCACCCATGATATTTTCAATGCGGTGAGCCTGGGAACGCATATCGGCATCATGCGCCGCGGGCAGCTCATTCATACGCTCAATGCGTCCGACATCAATGCCGGCGATCTACAGAAATTATATCTGCAAACTATTTAAATCATCTCCGTGAAAATATTTTCACCAGCCGGAAGGTATAAGCATACAGGCTTATACGCTGCCGCGCTATTATGCAGCCTGTCCGCCTACGCGCAGCAGGCAGATACCACCAGTGCCCGCCAGCGGCGCGAAGACCTGCAAACCGTAGAGATAACAGGTACGCGCACACGTAAATATTTCAGCGATTATTCATTCGCTGCCACTAAAACTGCCACCCTGAATAAAGATATACCACAGGCTATCTCCACCGTATCCAAGGAGCTGATAGCAGACAGGCAGGCTTTTACGCTGGGCGATGCATTGAAGCATGTAGCCGGCGTATCGCAGAGCAGTTATTATAATCAGTTTTCCATCCGCGGCATCAGTCAGAATGAGGAAGGTGTTATCATCAACGGTATGCGTACCCGCCAGTATTACTTCAATCAGCCGCTAACCACCAACATCGAAAGAATAGAAGTGATTAAAGGTCCGGCCAGCGCTACTTTTTCCAGCGTGGACCCCGGAGGCAGCATCAACCTGGTGACTAAAAAGCCGCTGGCAGAAAGCAGGAGAGAGATCAGCATCTCCGCCGGCAGCTTCAGTACTGTCAGGGGCGCGCTGGATATCACCGGGCCGCTTAACAAGGAAAAAACATTGCTGTATCGGCTGAATGCCGGCTATGATAACAGCCGCAGCTTCCGGGATCTGCAATACCGTAAGGCATTCCTGATAGCGCCTTCCTTTTCCTATGTGCCCAATGCCGCTACCAGCCTCAATGTGGAACTGGTGCTTAACGACACGAAAACACGCCTGGACCGCGGACAGGCGATCTTCGGCGCGGTAGCAGGAAAAACAGATCTCGGCAGCACACCCGTTACATTCAACATGGGTGGCAGCAACGATCATTTCAATACACAGGACCTGATGCTGATGGCCAGCTTTTCCCATGCCTTCTCATCGAAGGTTACTTTCAGCATGGCATATATGAAGCAGACCTGGAATGAAGACCTGCAGGAACACCGGACCACCAATGCCTTTGCCGTAGATGAAGATAACCAGCCTATCCCCACATATGCCGGTATGCGCGCTGTATTACGGCAGCAGCGCTGGAATACGGATAACGTCAGCGCCTACTTTAATATCAGCGCTGCCACAGGTCCCCTGCAACATAAACTGGTAATCGGCTATGACCGCATCCATACACAGAAATTCAGGGGAGGCGGAGAAAGCAGCGCCGGCGGCTATCGCCTTAAAGATGGCAGCATCGCTGCAAAATATGATCCTGCCAGAAAAGATAATTATCTCTTCAGAAAAATCAACGGCATCAATGCACCAGTACCTAATGTGCCGCATTTTAACCTGGCAGCGCCCACCTATGCCATGCCGGAACTGAGCCATTATATTTTTACAGCCAGCGAAATTCCGCCTGCCGGTTATATAGTCAATGCCATATATGCACAGGATCAGGCGAGGTACGGGAAATTCCTGCTGACGCTGGGACTGCGCCAGGAATGGTATGAAGACTATACGAATTACAAACAGCCCGGTGAAAAAAAGATAGCGCAGCAACAACTGCTGCCACGTATCGGGCTGACCTATGAAGCTGGCTCCCATATCAATGTTTACGGCGTTTACCTGCGCGGCTACCAGCCACAGGGCAATACCTCCTCGCTGGTGATACTGCCGCCGCCACCGGGCGTAGCATTCAAACCGCTGGAAAGCGACCTGAAAGAAGCCGGTGTTAAAACCACCTGGCTGCAGGATATGTTGCAGGTCAACGTGGCACTGTTTGAAATCAACCAGCGAAACCTGCTGATGAATGCCAATGATCCGGCCGATGTTAACAAGCTGACAGAACGCGGCGCACAGCGCAGCCGGGGGATAGAAGTGGAAGCTGCAGGGTTTGTCACCCCTTCCTGGCAGTTTAATGCAGGATACAGTTATGTAGATGCGGTGATCACTGCCGATAATAATGCAGCCCTGACCGGACAACGGGTGCAGAATACCCCGCAGCACAGCGCGGGCCTGTGGACACGTTATGATATCCGCCGCAGCAAATGGTTCAAAGGACTGGGAGCAGGTATCGGCGTGCAATACAGCGGTGATAAGCTGCCCTGGTATATCCGTGATTTTGTTATTCCCGCCTATACCATTGCCGATGCAGCCTTGTATTATACGCCGCCCGGATCGCATGTGCAGCTGGCCATGAATGTCAGCAACCTGTTTAACCAAACGTACTGGGTAGGCGCACAGAGCTATCTGCGGCTGTTTCCCGGCACACCGCGCAATATTATGTTCAACGTAACCTACAGATTCTGATTATGCAGATAACATTACTGATCGCTGTCCGTACCTGGAAAACGGTATTGCAGAACAGGGCCGCCGCTGCACTCACGCTGCTGCTGGGCATTATCCTCTGTATCGCCACCTGGATCGGCTGGCAGCATTTTAAAACGCAGCAGCAGCAACAGCAGCATTATAAATCTATTGTAAGGGAACAGTGGGAGTCGAAGCCGGACAAGCATCCGCACCGGATGGCACACTATGGCTACCTGGTGTTCAGGGATAAACACGAACTCAGTTTTTTTGATTTTGGGATCGAGCAGTTTGCCGGTGTCAGCATTTTCCTGGAGGCGCACAAACAGAATACCGCGAACTTCAGCGAAGCAGGATTTTCCAATGGTATGCTGCGTTTCGGCGAGCTGAGCGTAGCCATGGTACTGCAACTGCTGGTGCCGCTGCTGATATTTTTTCTGGGCTTCAACAGCATTGCGGCAGAAAGAGAATCCGGTGCGCTGAAAATATTATTATGCCAGGGCATCAGCTGGCGGCAGCTTTTAGCAGGAAAGATGCTGGGAATCATCGGCGTTGCCTTTACGCTGTTTATTCCCGTGATACTGCTGACAATATTGTTGTGGGCAGCGCTGAGCCACTGGCACGTTTCGGCGGATGCCGCGCTGCGCCTGCTGCTGCTGGTAGTATCCTATGCGGTATATTTTATTATCTGCGCAGGTATAGCGGTGCTGGTATCCGCTTTCAGCAGCACTTCCAGGGCAGCATTAACTACTTTGCTGGGTTGCTGGGTTTTCTTCCTGGTAATATTGCCACGGCTCACACAGGCTATCGGCGCCAGGTTGTATCCGTCGCCCGCCAAAATTGAATTCGCCGCAGCGGTGGAAGCAGACCTGCACCGCGAAGGAGACAGCCACAATCCGGATGATCCGCATTACGCTCAGCTGAAATCCTCGCTGCTGCAGCAATATGGCGTTGATGACGTGAAGAAGCTGCCATTTAACTACAGCGGCTATGTCATGGCGGAAGGCGAAAAAATATCCGCAGCTATCTACGACCGCCATCAGCAACAGCTGATTGATATCTATGAACGGCAGAATCATTTCACGATGGCTGCAGGCTTCCTCAATCCTTACCTGGCTATCAGGCATTTGTCTATGGCCCTCACCGGCGCTGACTTTACAACCTATGCCGATTTCCAGCAGCAGGCGGAATCATACCGCTACCAGCTGGCCCAGCGCATGAACAGTCTGCAGATGAAATACATCAGCAACGAAACACCCGCGGCCAACGATAAACCGGCAGCCATCAGTCACGATCACTGGAAAGAAATGCCGGACTTTACTTTTCATTTCAGGAAAACCGGACAGGTACTGCCAACGCAGACCGCCACCATCACCGCCCTGCTGGGATGGCTGGTATTGGTGCTGGCAGGCGTGCAGCTGGCATCCCGCTTTGTTAAAACGTTATAAACATCCGCTATGCAGAAAGGACTTTTTCAGTATGCATTCATATTATTCTGCAGAAGCAGAACAGCGCTGACAGGTGTGCTCATCCTGCTGGTCAGCGGTATTGCAGGGTTGTACCTGGGTAGTACCTTTATCAACAGGCAGCAGGCAATGATCCGGAAAGCGGCTGCAATGCAGCCGGAAACGACCCGCCGCAATATTCAGTATTTCGGAAAGGAACTGGGCACCCTGTTATATCATAACCGCTACACCATGGCAGACCAGCCCGGTAACTGGGCCGCCTTTTCCAACGGGCAGCGGGACATCAATCCCTATATCATGTCTGTCAGTATGCTGGGCCTGCAGGGGCAGCTGTATGATACAGATCTCAGTAATCCGGTAACCCTGTTATATGGTAATATAGATCTGGCCTTTGTATTCATTTTTTTGTTCCCCCTGGTGATTATTGCCTTTACGTACAACCTGTGGTCAGCAGAAAAAGAGTCGGGTGTATGGCGGCTGCTTCATCCGCATGCGGAACGTCCGGCAGGCATACTGCTGACAAAGCTGCTGGTAAGGATAGTGGTGGTTTTTGCAGTAGCATGGCTGCTATTGCTGATCGCCTGCCTGTACCTGCCGCTGCCTGCCGATATACGGTTGCTGTGGGTATTCCTGGCTGTCAGCAGTTACCTGCTGTTCTGGTTTGCACTGTCTTTCTTCGTAACGGCGCTGGGCAGATCATCTGATTTCAATGTAGCTACGCTCATTGCCTGCTGGGTAGGGCTGAACATACTGGCGCCGGCGTTAGTCAACATCATCGTGAGCTGGAAATACCCGGTGCCGGAGGCTTTGCAGACCGTTGTACAACAGCGTGAAGGCTATCATGAAAAATGGGATAAAGACAAGCAGGTAACAATGACCCGCTTTTATCAGCACTATCCGCAGTTCAGAAAATATTCGTTCCCGCAGGATGCAGCCTTCAGCTGGAGCTGGTACTATGCCATGCAGCAGATGGGAGATGACGAAGCTGCATCCGGCGTAGCAGCCATGGCAGCGAAACTGCAGCAACGCCAGCAATTTGCCAATAACGCAGCGCTGTTCCTGCCTGGCATACAAACAACCCTGCGCCTGAATGAAATTGCCGGCACCGACCTGCAGCACCACCTGGATTTTCAGGCAGCCCTGCAGCAATACCACGAAAATATCCGCCTGTATTTTTATCCCTTCATCTTCAAAGGTAGTACCGTCAAAGATGTTGACTGGAATCAGTTCGGTATCACCTTCTTCCGGAAATATTCAACGGAAAAATGCTGGCAGCTCTTATCTGTACTGCTGTTCACCATACTGCTCAGCTGTATGGCCTGGCGGATGCTACGCAGAAAATTGACGACCCAATAATTTGATTTACGGATTTTTTGATTTTGAAATTTTGAGATTTAAAATGCAGCGAATAAGCAAGGAGTATCCTTTGCTGCATTTTAAATCTCAAAATTTCAAAATCAAAAAATCCATAAATCAAATTATTGGTTGAACCGGAAAATGAACGGTTGTACATTGGGGATTCCGATAATTGCTTCGCCGGTGCCAAGGCGGGAGATGTCCCAGTCTTCTATGACTTTGGCGGTTCTTACTTCTTCCGCGATCTGGCCTTGTGCTACCTGGCCTGATTTACGGAATACCAGTTTTTTGAGAGAGCTGCCGTATCTGTGCTGGATAAAATCTCTTGACTTTTTATCGTCTACCCGGAAGGAGATGGTGGTGGAGAGGCCGGACAGCAGGCTTTCTGCAATGGCTTCGCCATAGGCATTATATACCTGCGGAATGTTTTGCAGGCCGAGTACAAATTTAAGCCCCTGGCTGCGGCCGAAGTTGATGCCATTGTCGATATGCTGCAGGTTGGGTATGAGCCGGAATTCGTCAATGATAAACCAGGTATTGCCGCGCGACCTGTTTTTGCCCATGCCTTCTTTGATGGCGAGGTCGAATAGGAGCCGGTAAACAGGCGCCAGGATGCTGCCTACGGTAATATCATATTCTACAAAGATGATGCGCCCGCCTTTTTGCCGGATCAGGTCGCGGATAGACAGACTGCCATGCTCCCTGAAATCGCCGGTGAATATTTCAGACAGCAGCTGATACAGTTCAGCGAGTACGCCGTCGGATTGTGCGGCGGCGTCAGGGGAGAGGTAGCTGCTGATGCGGTTCTGTCCATTCTCTGAGAAGTATTCCAGCAACTCGTGCCTGGTGGCGTTTTCGAGGTAATGAACCAGTCCTGCATTACTGTTTTCTTCCACGGCTGATTCATCCATCGCACAGAGCGTCAGAAAGGTCGCCAGTATATCTTTAGCCGCCTGCGGAAAAAACGGCTGATTGGTGTTTTTGATTTTATCTGCAAAAAGATTGTTCGCTATCTCCAGCGCATTCTCCCGTATGCTCCGCGGTGTGCCGTCTATCGTGATTTCCCGGAAGATATTCCAGTAGTTGCTGCCTTTAAACCGGGAGACGTCATTGCTGATAACGATATCATTATCTGTATGGAATCTCTCATAGAAATCGCCTTTGGTATCGAATATCACCATAACATCGTCTGCTGTCATGGTATTTTTTATCTGGTGGATGATCTGTGAGATAGCGGTTGTTTTTCCGGTACCGATGTTCCCCAGCAGCAAAAGATGTTTACTCATCAGTTCTTCACTGAGCGGTACCCGGAAAGGTATGCTGCGGCCATCGGCGCCGCTGAGTATACAGCGGGGTGTTACCGGTGGTAATACCAGCCGGCTGGCGTCTGTTATTAGTTCCAGGCCTTCTACATGCCTGAAATGATCCTTGAATTCACTCATGTGTTATCTGGATTTACCTGAACCTTTACCTGAACTATTACTTTGTCCGGAAGAAGGAGCGCGGACAGCCGCTTTAGCCGGAGCAGCGGAGGGAGGCGTTTTTAATGCTGATGACGGTGATGGTCTGCCGCCACTCATGCCGCCTCCGCCCATTTTGCTGCCCGGTGTGGTTGCCTGTGGTCCCTTAGCATTTCCCTGGCTTCCTTTTAATTTCGACTGCGGCGCTTTTCCTCCGCCGGAAGACGGACCGGATGTTTTGCCTTTGGCAGTCATATTATTACCGCGGTCCCTGAAGCTGTTTTCTTTTGCACGCTGTGCAACGCTTACAGGTTTATCTCCCCATTTCTTTCCTGATTTATTATCCATAATAGCATGTGATTCCATGCCGTTCACCGGTTTGCTGGTAACTTTGGAGAGGTTTTCTCCCTTGTAGGCGGTGTGTTTGGCTTTATTTCTGGCCGCTGCATCTTTATGCCTGTTCCTGTAGTTTTCCGGCGATGCTGTTACTTTCCAGCTGTTGGGCTGTTGCCGCATGCTTTGGGCGGCGGCGTGAAAATCCTTATGCTCCTGTTTCAGCACTTGCTGATAGGCATTGTAGGCAGCAGGATCTGTCTTAGCGCCCTTCGGAGTCTGCACGTGTGCGTACGCAAAAGGAACGGACCTGCCCTTCAGCGGACTATAATGCCTGTTTTTATTTGGATCTGTTGTCATCAGTGAGGCTGTTTAGCTGAAACAAACATTTATTTTACGCGCCATTTTTCGATGCCATATTCTCCCAGATTCTGAATATCCAGTACCAGGGCGCCCAGTTCTTTCAGAACGAGGATACTGTCTTTCGCCGGCCTGGCGCTGAGTGCTTTGGAAGCAACGGAATTGGCAGCACCCATAGGAGAGGGTCCCGTAATTTTTACGATCGCATTGCTGCCGCTTTTGGAATGTACCATCAGGGAGAAGGCCGGTTTTTTGGAGTAGCGGTACAACGCATACAGGAAGGTAAGAAAGATAACAGGCAAGGCTATTTTGGCGGAACCGTAAGGACTGTACGACATGGCGCCTTTAGCCATGCTGATGAGCGCACCTGTACCGGCAGCCACTATCAGCAGTTCCTGCAGGGAGTTATCTTTCGCATCCAGCCCTCTGCTGTCGTCATCCAGGCCAGGTTGCTGATGATAGAAATAGGCAAGGAACAGGGAGGCCAGGAAAAGCACCCAGATGATGAACTGGTAAAATACCGGGCTGTTGTCCAGCGCGGAAAGCAGGAAAGTAAGGAGGAAGCCGGCCAGCATGGCGGTGATGACAAAGATCAGTACTCCGGCAATCAGTCGCAGCAGATTGAAGGCTTTGCCTTTGTAAATATTGATACCTACTACTTCAGAGATGGGCACTTCGCTGTGAATAACACTGGGAGTGCGGGTAATGCCGCTGCCCATGGCCTGAAAGAGCAGGCGTTTGTTGGTGACTTCCAGAAAACCGTTTGCTTTTATGCCGAACAGAAAAGAATTGAATGAAGTACAGAAATAGGATTTGATAGAGATTTCCCCTTCTGTGGGAGCGATCGTTTTATTTAAAATCATATAATAAGATTTTGGACAGGATGAGATAAGAAACAGGATTATTCAGTTTTGCTTTTCACTTCGTCTGTAACAGACTCCACTACGTAGCCGGTTATCCAGCCTACCACGCCATACCGCGGAAAGTAAAAGGTTTTGGGCGGCAGCGTACCGTTGAGGTCTGTGAGTATACCTTCCAGCAGGGTTGCGCCGGCAATGATGTTTTCCTGATTGAAAACCTTGTCTCTGACTTCCCTGATAGCAGCGGCAGCGGCTTCCTTCTTTTCAGGCGTATTATCCAGTGCAGAGAGGTCAGGATTAATCAGCACTTCGTAATTTTCCACCGCCATTTTTTTCAGTCGCTTTACATCGTTCAGGGTGAAGGAAACAAAGGACTCGCCTTCCTGTTGCGGGTGCAGGTAACTCACCAGTGCCCAGACGCAGCCGCCCATGATGAATACATTTCTCCTGTTTTTAAAACCAGGTTTGCGGCTTAGCTCCTTGCTGATAACAGGTTTTAGCCTGGTGTTAAAATACTGTGCCGCCGCTTCATGAAAGGGAAGCTGCCCGGTGTTGGATGCCTTAATTGCTTCAGTCAGGGTAATGGTACCGTATTCAAAAGACAGCGGCTCGAAGCGTTTGTCAGCAGCGTAATATCCTCCTTTCGTATTGCCGCTGCCTATATCGATACTGGTGCTGTTGTAAAGATAGCGGGAGGGAAGTACGCCTTTGGTGACCAGGCGGCCTTCTTCTGCGGCGGAAATTATATTCAGTGGTCCCCTGTAGTTTCCGGTTTCCGTTGCAAGCACTTGCTGCAGCCGGCTCACGGTGTTATTGCCTGATTGCTGTAACGCCTGTGCCAGCCCGCTGCTGATAACCACAAATATTCTGTTCTCCGGAATGCCTCTGTTTTTCAGGGTGTCTACCAGCTCGCGCAGTGCGGTGGCTGTTTCATGAAAGGCATTATCGGTACCGGTGCTGGTCTGGGGATTCAAGGTTAGCTTCCGGATAATCTTGTAGGTATACCCGCCGTTTTTTCCCGGCTTGACGGCTACAATACTGAGTTTGGTTCCTTTTGCGCCGATATCGATGCCGCCAAAAATATCATCTCCTTCCCGCACATGGCCAAGCAGTATGTCCATGGCTTTGGCGCTTACATCGTAACCATTATTGCGGTAAAGCTCTCTGGCTTTGCTGAAGTTGCGCACGCTCTCCGGATTGTTTTCCTGATCCCGGTTCAGCAGGGCCATATATTCGTAGGCGGCGGCCTCCCAATAGCGGGCTTCTTTGCCACCGGCGGCTTTCACGGCTGCCAGCCCGTTTTTCAGGTAATCTTCCGCCAGCTCGTATTGCTGGGCTTCCCGGAGGGTATTGGCGGCTTTTATTTGTCTGCATGCGGTGGACAGGTCCTGCTGTGCATACGTATTCACTGCGGCAAGCAGCAGAAGGAACAGTAGCTTTTTCATATACTTATTTTTTCGGAACGTTATATTGTTGCTGATGATGATGCTGGGCTTTATACAACGGATTGTCTGAATCGCCGGGATGGGCGGGCAGGGCGCCGGCAGGCGTTTCGCGTTGCTGCCGGTATTGTTTCCTGTTGGTTTTTTTTATTGCTTCCGTTTCCGGCGTTTCCGGCAAGCCGGTTACCGGCGGTGCTTCAGTGGCTACCTGTGCCGGAAGGGTATCCTGTATTTTTACAGGACTGGTTTCTTTCGGGGCAGCAGTATCGCGTGCAGGTACTTCCGGTGGCAGTTCCTGTGTGGCTGCGGACGATCTGTTCCTATTCACGTACAGGAGTAGACCGGCGGCTAAGAGTAACGCGGCTGCGCATCCGGCCAGCAGCGGCAGCTTTCCGCGTGCGCGTGCCGGTCCCTGTACGGGCGTAATATCCGCTTTATGACACACCGGGCATTGCTCTTCTTCTCCTTCGTTGAGCAGAAACCTGGTGGCTTCCAGGCTGTACCTGCAGGGCAGGTCTGTATTATTACAGATGAATATCTTTTTCCCGGATGGCATCGTATTATTTTTTATTGAACGTATCAATCACTGCTATTGCCTGGGTGCAGGCATCCTTGTATCTGATGAATTCAGGATGCCGGGGATTGTTGCTGACCATCAGCAGGAAGGCTGCCAGCTTATCCCGGATACTGCTTTTAAGCGCTGCCTGTTTGCTCAGCGGTTTGTATTGTTCCTGCAGCCGTACCTCCACCCGTTCGCGGAACTGTTCCAGCTGCTGGAAGCTGAGCTGGTGATGGCTTTGCAGTAATTGCCTGCCCAGCACGATGATGTCGTCTTCGAGGATGTTCTCCGGCATCAGGATGTATTCCTTTTCTTCTGTTTCCGGATTAGGCTGAAGGTCAATAAGACCGGTATTGTCGGCGATGACGATATACCGCATATAGGATTCCTTATTACGTTCTGTTACAAACAGATCATGGTAATGTGTGCTGCTTCCTTCGGTATGCAGCGTAATCCTGGCCCGCCGGGAAATGCTGCCGTCTGTACTGTTCAATGCCTGCTGGTACCTGGTTTTCAGCCCTTCGGCTACAGACAGGATACGGAGCGGAAAGAGATTATGAATGTTAATCAGTACAATTTCTGTGTTCCTGGAAGCGGTATAGATGATGTTCTCCTCCGGAATCCCTGCATTGCGAGATGTTTTAAACGCGTCTGTCAGCATATGGTTAAAGGTTTTATCCTTTGTACCGTTGGGCTGCGCATCCGGCGGCAGTATTACCATAAACTCCATCGTGCGGGTGGATTGCGCATTCTGATTTTCCTGGACAGGATCATATTTGCCAAATACGGCGGCCTGCGCCACCAGCCCGCGTATAAAGTATTCCAGCTCTTCCTTGCTATGCTGGTAGGTATCCCGTAGCTTTTCGGTGATGCTCACATTCAATACTTTTTTCCCTCCGTCAACAATATCTTTCATCTGTTCATTCACCATGTCGGAAGTGGCTACGGTGTGCTTTTCCAGCTGGTTGGCGAATTCGCTGAGGGTTACTTTTTTATTGAGCTGCGTGAAAGAGGCAATACCTTCCAGCATATTTTCTACGGCGGCACGGAATCCTGCGGTCTGATTTTTCTGCAGGTTTTCGCTTTGCACCAGTGACCGTGTCACATCGCGGATAGCGGCGGAGTCGTAGAACTTGACGAAGTTGTCGCTGATGCGTGGCTGCCCGTCATTGCAGGTTTTGTCTATCAGCTCCTGGTTTTGTTTCAGCAACGTGTTCAGGTTCGCCTGCAGTTTGTATATTTTGTCGAGCAGTTCTTCCAGGCTTTTCTTTACTTCCGGCAGCAGTTTACGGGCATGATGCCAGCCGGCTATCATGGTCCTGGTCAGGTATAGCTGCTCCAGGTTGTGATTCTGTCTTTCGAAAGAGCGGATACGGTCCTTGAAAGCTACGTCCTTTATCCAGCCGATCTTTGTCCAGTAAGCATCTTCTGCAGTTATTTTCTCTATGAAGATTTTTTCCTGGCGGATCAGTTTCTCCAGGTGCTGACCTGTCACCACATTGATTTTATTTTCGAGCAGCTGTATCAGGCTGTTCAGCAGGTACCCGGTTTCTACCAGTCCGTATTGTGCGTTGTTCCAGTGTTTGAAAAGATCTTTGTCTATATGTCCGGCCAGGTAACGTACGGTATCTTTCATATCCTTTTCCCGCAGCTGGAAGAACCGGCTGACGCCCTCGCCCCTGAAGGTTTCTGTATAGTACGTGTCATAGCGTTTTTTCAGTGCCATGATCCATTCTGTTTTAGGAATTGCTTCGGTGGTGACGATAGTGGCGCATTCTGTTCTTTTCTTCTCCCATGCCTGTTCAAAGGATGCCCAGGATGTTTTTTCGCGGTCTGCCGGCAGGAAGAGCATGGACAGTATGTTGTGACTGTCTGTCAGCAGCCAGCGGTGCTGCTGTTCCGGAGCGGCTACATAGGCATTGAACTCCTTTATTCTTGGTTCGTTGACAAATCCCTGTCCGTCGAACCAGCGGTTGTACAGCAATTGCAGCAGGGTTTGTCCGGCGAGCTTCGCGGTGAAATGCGATTTTATTTCCACTTCCGGAATGCCGATACGTTTTATGCCGAAGGAGATGAAACGTTTGCTCCGCATAGCTTTTCCCGGATGCAGGTCGTCTCCTTCAGGGTCGTTGATACCGTTTTCGCAACGGGAGAGCCGGTTGATCCATTCGCGTGCAGCCGGATTATTGATGGAATATATCTGCTGATAGATATAATTGCCTACCAGCGCGGGAATTTCTTCTTCTACATTCAGCTGTACATCATTTTCGTTCTGGTTGGTGAATACATAACAGCCGTTGAAGAATACAGCGGGAACAGGATTTATTCTTCTGCCTTGCCGGGTGGGATCACTGAGATCATGCGGAATATACTTCAGCAGGGAAAGATCATTAAGCTCTTTCATACAGGCGTAACCGTTAGCATGATATAGCCCGCCGGCGGTAGCCCAGGAGGTGGGGGTCAGTTCGGGCAGTAGGGTATACAGGAAGATAGAGTTATGGTAACGGGCTTCATCGAACGGATATATCTTCCTGATCTGGGCAATGATGTCTATGAGCATACCGCTGCCGGTACCACCGGCCAGCCCGCAGCAGATATGAAAGGTAATGTTGCGTACCCGGTCTTCCGTACGGTTGATCAGGCTGGCAACAATGGCATTCAGGGAGCTGATGAATTTGTTGATGTCGCCGGCCAGCAGGAAACGGCCGTAGCGGCGCATCTGCGCGGCGGCGATTTCTCCGGCTTTCAGGCTGCCTTCCCAATCTGCTGCATGGCCTATCCAGGGCTTTATATTGGGGTAGGCATCTATATTGCGGAGAATGGCATCCATATCCGTTTTATTGATGCGTACCAGATTGGCCGGCGCCAGCGCTATGGAATTGGTTTTCTCCTTCCAGGTGAGCGCATTGTCAAGATCTGTGGCGCTCGTGTCAATGTAGAGATAGTCGATGTTTACACCCTCGTGTGAAGCACTGCCATGACTCTGTTCTATGGTGGACTTTAAGGAATGAATGATTCTGCTCCCCGTGCCACCGATACCGATGATTAAATGAGTTTCCATCCCGTTAGCTGATTTAGTTGGTGATGATTTTTTACCGGTTGATTTTTGTGATACTGCTGCTGTATACCTGCTGTCTGTCTCTGCTGCAATATGTATCACCTGAATCAATTTATTCCTGGTTGTTTTTTCCACAGGCTGTTTGACTTTGTAAACAGGCCTGAATGGTTATTTTGCAAAAAATGCAGCCTGTGCACTAAAAAAAAATACGTTGCTGAACGCGCAGGATATTCCTGCAGATACCTATATTTGGAAAACTGCATTGTTATTCCTCATCAACAACCACACGTATGAATACCGGTAAAATACTTATTGTAGAAGATGATCTTGTTATCAGCCTGGACATGCAAGTCATGCTGGAATCGAATGGTTATACCTGTTGCGCGGTAACATCCGGCAATGAGGCTATCGATCAGGTAGGGGTCTTTGTGCCTGATCTTATTCTGATGGATATAGGGCTGAACGGTAAGCTGGATGGTATGTCCACCGCCGGTATAATCCGGCAGAATCATAATCTGCCCATCATCTTTGTTACAGACCAGGAAAATTGCCATGTGTACAAACAGGCCGGCAATTCCCAGCCTTTTGATTACATTACCAAACCGTTCAGGCATAGTGTTTTGCTGAAGACAGTACAGCAGGCCCTGTCCCAGCCTTGCCCGCCGGCTATCTCCGGCATGCCGGTATATAAGCTGAGCGACCGCGTGTCCGATGGCATATTTGTTTATTCTTCCGGTCCGCAACCTTACAAGAAAGTACTGTTCAGCGATATTCTCTTCATTGAATCAGCCGGCTCCTACACAAATATCTGCTGCACCAACTCCCGGAAATTCAAGGTATCCCTGACTTCCAAGCGGGTGATCCTGCAGATGAACTGCCCGGCACTGGTGAAATCGAACAAGTCCTTTCATGTCAATATTCACTGGATAGACAGTTTCGGGAAAGATCTGGTGAAGATCGGCGCACACGAAATTCCTGTATCGGACGCGCATAAAGCCAATCTCATGAGCCGGCTGAACAGGCTGGGGGGCGGCCAGGCGTAAATGTTCCTCAGAAGGTAACGACGGTTACGGAACCTGTATCATTGCTGCTGATGGTCATCTTGCCGGGTATTTGTTTACTCATCAGGTTAAGCAGTATTAATCCCATTCCCTGCGTGCCGGGAGCGGCTTTCCAGGGAGCGCAGTTATCTGATATGCATAATTTATACCGGTTGTTAAGCGCCTCCAGTGTTATCCTGATTTCGCCATGGTCGTGAAGCAGTTGTCCGTGTTTATAGATGTTGGTCATGGCTTCATTGATGATCAGCCCTGTTGTAACAGCGGTATTCACCGGCAGATAAATATCTGCCACGGTTACAATGATATTGAAACGGGCAGATTTTTCCGCATGTGAGATGTTGATTTTGTCTACAAGGTCATGAATGAATGGTTGCATCCGCGTGGAGGAAGGCCGCGACTTATATTGCAGGGATTCATGCACATCCTTTATCGCAAAAACCCTGTCCTGTATAGCGTCTAACAGCTGAAGCCGTGCAGGGTCCTGTATCCTGGCTTTCTGAAGATTTATGATAGAGATGAGCAGCTGCATACTGTTTTTTACGCGGTGATTGAGTTCCTTGAATAATCCTTCCACATTCTGTTTGGCCAGTTTCAGCTGAACAGCGGTAATAACGAGCGTGATGAGCAGTATGGCCAGTACCGAAATGTATACCTGCTGTATTTTTATCCGTGATGTTTGCCGTGCTGCCAGCTGATTGGCAGTCATTAATTTCTGCTGTGTGTCGTATCTGGCTTCCATGTCAGTCGCTGTGCGGGTCAGGCCGGTATGGGCGTAAAGGCTGTCCTTCAGGCTGAGCTGGAGTTGCGCATATTGCAGGGCGGTCTTGTATCTGCCTGTCCGCTGATGTATGGTACTGAGAATACCGAGATGGTGCAGTTTGTTTTTAGAATAAGGCTGCTCCTGCAGCAGAACGCCGGCTTCTCCGGCAAGATTTTCTGCTCCTTTTACATCGCCGGTTGCAAGCAGCAGTTCGCACAGGTGGTTGATGGTATTGGCAGCGCCCTCTTTATCGCCGGACTTTCGGCTGATGGCCAGCGCTTGCCGGTAGTAGGCTCCGGCCTCTGCATAGGCCTGCAGTTGCAGGTAAACGGAGGCGATGTTATCGAGACTGGTCGCTATGGATCTTGGCGTGCCTGTTTTTTTCTTAATGGCCAGCGACAGCTGGTATTGTTCCAGAGCTTCCGGGTATTTCCGCTGATAGCGGTAGATGTTACCGATATTATTCAGGGAGCCGGCCATACCGGTGGAATCTTTTTCGTTGGTTCTGATGGCCAGCGCTTTCTGATGATAGTCAAAGGCTTTAGCATACTGCCGCAGGTCTTTCAGGTTATTGCCGATGTTGCTGTAGGCGTCTGACAGACTGCGTTTGTCGGGTGAAAGCTCCAGCAGCAGCGCTGCTTCAAAGTTGGCATCCAGGGCCTTTTTGTAATCTCCGTCGTTTTTATAGAGAATGCCGATGTTGATGAGGCCCTGCGCCAGGTGTACAGAATCTTTGATAAGACGGAATATATTATTGGAGGAAATGTAATAGGTCAAGGCGCTGTCTTTCTCCTGTAGTTCATCGTAGGCTATACCGGTGTTGTTCAGCGCTATCGCCAGCTGCAAGGAGTCTTTGAGCCGGCGGGCAATAGTGGTGGCCTGCAGGAAATGATTTTTAGCCTGTGTGGCTTCTCCGAGATCATAATACAATACGCCGGTTCTGCGCTGGAAATCCTGATGGAGGCTGTCAAATCCGGATGTAGCTGCGAGGGAATCCGCGTAAAGCGCCAGGGTAATTTTACGTTGAAGCGGTATGCTGTTATTGTCCAGGCTGTCCGTTAATACCTGCAGGGTATGCCGGGTTTTGTCCTGCACGGGGGCATTGCAACCAAAAAAGAACATTAGTACGGTTGATAAAAATAACGCTTGTCTGAATACCATAATTGTCATTTGGGGGAAGGGATAAAAATAAAGAAAACATCCGGAATAGTTACATTCCGGATGTGAAGAACAGCAGGTGCAGCGGATGCTGTTATGGCTGCGGCCTGATAATTATTTTCCGGTCGTCATCCTCGCCGTCCTGTGCGGCCTGTGATGAATCCGGAGCCGGAGCTTCCGCAACGGGTTTGATAATTATTCTCCTGTCGTCATCCTCGCCATCCTGCACAGAGAACAGGGAGTCGGTATTGTTAACGGGTGGCAGAACGGGAGAAGGATTGTTATCTTTATCTGTGCAGCTGAACAGGGCAGTGGTAACTGCAAAAGCCGCTATGATTATCTTTTTCATCTGAATCAGTGTTGAAGGTGAAGAATAGCCACAGAGCGCCCTGCCGGCCGGTTGGGACCAGTTGCTTTTTTTAGCAGTATGTGCAGGGGAGCTATGGTGATGTAATCCCGGCGGCTGTCCGGATATTCACAGGCCTTCGTAAACTGCTAATCCGCGTGTTTAGCATTTACCGGAGCTACGCGCCAGGGAGGGATTACATGACCGGTATCATCGTTGCCTTCGAAAATTTCAGCGCTGCGGCAACCAGGATTTGCGGTGCTGTAATCTGATTCAAATGTCCGGATACCCTGTGAGAACAGGCGTTCACAGGAAGCTGCTGTTGCTCATGTCAGACAGTAATTTTCTCATAGGAAAGGGGAGGTGTCTCATCAGTACAGGAGTTGTGCTCATAAGCAGGGAGGTATTGCTCATAAGCAGGTATATTCATTTCATTTACTATATATTTTATAATGCTGTTTCAATTACATATGTTATGAAAGACTGGATACTTACAGATGCCGCCTATGATGAGATACTCTGGGAAAGAGTATGGAAAAAGGCTTCCGGAAACAATCATGTAAATCCTGTAAGAGAACTGATGTACGGAACGCGTATCAGTCAGGATGATGAAGGCATTTCCAGGGCGCAGCTGCAACGTTATATAACCATGCAGAAACTGAAGAATCCCAGAAATGACACCAGGGATAAGCTGGCCTTTTATCTGGAGTACAGGAACTATCAGGATTTTAAAACTGCCGTGGATGCAGAGATGACTACTGATGCAAATAAGCGTGTATCCACTGACGTTAGTGTTACGGATGCAGATGCGCTGGTCCGGTACACGCACCTGTCTCCCGAGAAACCAGACTGTTTCATTGGCAGGGATGATATGCTGACAGAGATACATGCTGCGCTCAGCAATACAGCAGAGCGCCGGAATGTACTGCTGCTGAGTAGTATGGGAGGGATGGGAAAAACAACAGTGCTGCATGAATACCTGAACAGCGCCCGGTGTAAGGAACACTTTGAGCGTATCATCTATGTGTCTGTTAATAAAAATCTGGAAAGAGGATTTGTATCGTCAGTAGCCAGAAGCCTGGAGTTGAACCTGACAGAAATTGTATTGCCTGCGCGGCAGCTGGAAGCTGTGTTGTACGCTATGAAGCAGCAACGGGGCAATAACCTGGCAGCCATCGATAATGTAAACGAATCAGACTTCGAAGAACTGCAGCGGATGCAGCATTACTTCCGGGAAACGGGATGGAAAATATTAATCACCACCAGAACACAACCGGATGAATTTGATTTGAAAATAGAAGTCGATGAACTGGAGATGAAAGACGCATTGCAGCTGTTCATGCATTATTATGTTCCCGACAGCATAAGCCGGGAAGCCGCCGCGCTGATGCATTACATGGAAACGGCGCAAATCAGGGAGGAAACCATACGGCTGCTGGAGCATATCGGACGGCATACGCTGGTCACCGAACTGCTGGCAAAAACAGGAAAGAAGAAAGGAATAGCTCCCTCAATGCTGTTAAAGCATTTGCGGGAAGAAGATTTAAAACATCCGGAACTGGCGCTGCCGGTATTCACAGGAGAGCATGCCAGAAGCAGCTATAACCAGCGAAGAAAGGAAACCATGCATAAGTATATGCTGAGCATTTTTGATACAACATCGCTGCAGGTTAAAACTGGCAATGTAGCGGCGGACAAGGAAAACAGGGAGAAAGTAATTATGCTGCATTTCTTCTCTGTGCTACCGCCGGTAGATATACCTGTGGCGCATCTGAAAAAACTGTGGGGAGTGCCTCCCGCAGAAGAAAATACCTTTGAAAACAGACTGGACGAATTGCGGCAGATAGGCTGGATCAAAGGGAAGCAGGAACCGTTGCAGCATCAGGCTGGTATGCAGAACCTGCAATATAAAATGCATCCGCTGATACAGGAAATCGTGTATGAGAAACTGAAACCGGACATGCATTCCTGCGCACCGCTGATTGCCACCATCACCGCCATATTCTCCGGTAAACGCCAGCCGGAAATGGAGCAGCGGGCCTATCAGCAATATTCCGCCACTGTTTTACGAAAACTGAAAACACTTTCTCCCAGAAAATAGCATAACCCCGGGAATATGGAAACAACCACCTCTGCTGAAGATGAACTGAACCTGGCCGCATGTTACCTGGCAGTGGCCGCGAAAATGCAGGAAACAGGGGAATTCGGTGAAGCGATGTCTATGATCGGTGATGCGGAAGATATTTACCGCAGTCTGGGCCATATCGCTTATCTCACCTGCCTCCATAACCGCGCTGATATTAATCTGCAGATGGGGGAGCTGGAAATGGCAAAGCAGCAGTATGAAACGCATCTCGAAACAAGTAAGGTGTACGTACAGGAACATGCTGACACGATAAACCTGGTTGAATTCAGTAATGCCCGCGCGCAGGTGTTGCGGCAGCTCGGGCATCTGCATTTGCGGGAAAAGAAATTTGCCGAAGCCATTTCATTTATTACCAAAGCCAGCCGGATCTATCAACAGCTGCACCTGGCCGCCCCGTTGCATATTGAGTATTACCGGGAGTATCTCAATACCTTCAGTTCTCTCGGAGATATACTGCTATCCGCCAGCCGTTATGATCTCGCGCATGCCTGTATCTCTCATTTCCATCGCCTGACAGCAGACCTTTGCGGAAAATTTCCTTCGCTGCTGGATCTGCAGTTCGATCTTGCGGCATCATTCAGCAGCCTGGGAGAGATAGCGGTGGCTATCAACCGCTTTCAGGATGCGCTGGTTAACTTTAAACAGGCTGCCCGGCTGATGAAGGCTATGCTGAAGGCTCATCATCATGTGGTGGAAATAAGAAAGGTATATGCCGTTACACTGGAACGTATAGGCCTGGTTTATCTGTCACAGAACAAAAAGCGTCTTACCAGAAGATGCTTCCTGATGTCCGGCGCCATGTTCGGCGACCTCAGCGCAGAATTTCCGGACAATATATGGTACAGGGAACTGCAGAGTATTTCCCTGAACAGGATAGGGGATCTGTATATGTCCTTCCGGCAGTATGACGACGCACTGATATACTACCAGGATTCGCTGGCACTGAAGTCAGCGCTGGTAGCGGCTAATCCTGGTATCATACAACTGGATAACGGCATGGCGGTTGTACATCAGAATCTGGGTGATATATATAAGGAATGGCACAACATGGAAATGGCTGAGAAGTACTACCGGCAATTTTTTGATATAGCGGAAAGAATGCAGCAATACAGCAGTCCGTATCCCGAACTGAAACGCATATACGCTATTGCATTAGGAAGGATGGCAATGATAGAGGACGTAAAGAAGAACTACCATGCAGCATTGCAGCGGAAGGAAGAAAGCTGCTGCATCTGCCGGCAGCTGTGTAAAGACTATCCGTTGAATACGACTTACCGGGACGACTTGTCTGTGGCCTATCAGGACCTGGGCGCTACGTGCCGGCAGATGGGGGAGCTGCGGCAGGCTTGTTGGTATTTTATAAGGTATTACCGCGTGTCCCGGATACTGGCGGCGCAGTTCCCTGAAAATTATACCTACAGGCAGGCTGTCGCCATCGCGGCAAAGCAGCTGGGAGAAATTTATATGGAGCAGGAAAAGTACAGCGATGCATTGTTTTACTATCAGCAATACCGGCAACGGCAGCAGGAAATTTATGATGCAGGTGCGCCTGACGATATGCAAATTGCCTGCAATGATCTGGCAGTCGCCAGCGGATTGCTCGGAGATGTTTATATAGCGATGCAGCTGTTGCCGGAAACCTTCCGGTCTTTTGAAACCTACTACCGGGAGATACAGGCATTGCAGGAGAAGTGTCCGGATAATGAAATCATTACAGGCAACCTGGCATTGGCCAGCTGGAAGCTGGGTCTTTGCTACAAGATGTATAACGATGACGAACATGCGCTGCCCCTGCTGGCAGAAGCGGCCTCCCGCTTTTCACAGCTGATGCGGTTATATCCCGGTACTGCACTGTATCAGGAATATTTACAGCAGGTAGCGGAACATCAGCAGATTCCGGTAGCGTAATCAGTACATTTATTAATGATGAAGCCTGCAATAAATTCGTATATACATCAGGGTTAAGATAGGTGTTGTAACTTTTTTTTGATAGGAGAGCTGACAGAAATTAAAAAGAGCTTAAAAAATATCCGGTGCTTTTTAGTGCCGGATATTTTTTGTATAGTAAGGAAGGGTGTTGTAATATTTTTTTAAAAATACCTGAATGTGGGTATTGTTTTACAATTTCAAAGCCGGCAATTTTGTAGTTGAATAATTGGATGGTATTTTGTGTGTGCCTTTTAATGTAGTGTGGTGGCTGTTTTGAGTGGTGTTTGGTGCTTTTTGTTGATGCTGCTGCTGCAATAAAATTGCGTTTGGATTCCTGATCAGCAATTGGTGTTAAGTCTGTTTTAAGTATTGGGAAGAAGATGTTTTGTGAAATAAGAATGCACTATTTTGCAGTAGTTATAATTAACGGGTGCGCTGTTAGAGCAGAAGTGAAGAAAATTTTGTGTTCATTGTTTTTTGAATGCAAAAAACATGTATTTTTACAGAATACCTTTTAATGTTAACTTAAGATTAATACTATTAAAGTACCATTAAAGTATCCCCTTTTATGAACGTAGCAACCCTATTAGCATCTTTATGACTTGTAATCATTTTTTCGTTTCAGCAGATTTTGTTAACCGGCACATGCATATGTGTTGCTGCTGATGATTGTGCAGAATGGTAAAAGCAGGCCATCGCAGTGATAAAATAACCAGTGATTGCAGGTTGTAATAGTTAATTTCCGCCGTTAATAACCCATGCTAAAGGCGCTATATTTCATGTATTGTAAAAACAACGATTAATACTATGAAACCAGTTCCAGACAAATTAATGTAACCCATTATGCTTTAGTTGGCAGCACTATTCTGAACAGAGGAAGAAGAGCGGATTCAATGCAATAGGTGTATGCGCCAGACAGTAGTTATCTGTATACATTACGGGTGACCTTACGCTTTATTTATTTTCTTTTATTGTCCCCCGCAGGGGGATCAGGGATTTTTATGCCCTGCTGTACAGTAAAGGAAGTTCATTATACAATTCACCGGTGTAGCTGTTACACCGGTGCAGGATAGCTTTTAAAATTATGCAACATGTTAGAAGAACTTATTAAACTGTCTGATTTTATTGGTAATACACCGCTGATTCAATTAAGCAGTGAGAACAGCCGCTTGTTTGCCAAACTGGAGTATAACAATTTTACGGGCAGCTCCAAAGACAGGGCTGCATACAGTATTATATACAATGGTATTAAATCGGGCGCCATTAATGAGAACACAACTGTCATCGCTTCCAGCTCCGGTAACTTTGCCATCGCCGCGGCTTCTATCTGCCGGCGTATCGGAATAAAATTTATTCCGGTTATTGATCCTAACATTAATCATTCCTATGAACTGTTGCTGGAAATGCTTGCCTATAAAGTAGTGAAGGTGACCACACGTGATTATACCGGCGGTTACCTCCTGACACGCATCGAAAAAGTAAATGAATTGCACGCCGGTACGCCGGATTCCTTTATTGCCGACCAGTACGCAGATCCCAATAACTATAAAGGGTATTATAACCTGGGTAAGGAAATCACTGATTCCTTTGATAAACTCGATTACATCTTTATTGCTGTCAGCTCCAGCGGCGCTATCACCGGCATTTCCAACAGTGTGAAACAGGTGCGTCCGGAAATTAAAATTGTAGGCGTGGATGTGGAAGGCTCCGTTATCTTTAACCAGCCGCCCATGAAACGTTTTATCTCCGGTATCGGTGCAAGTAAAATACCGCCGATTATTGAAAACGCCATTATCGATGATGTGGTAATTGTATCACAGGCAGATATCATCAAAGGCGCTATGGACCTGCTGCACGAGCAGGTTATCTTTGCCGGAGCCTCTTCCGGAGCAGTATATTACGCTGCCAAGCATTACTTCCCTGTCACCGGTTCATCGCAGGACGCGCCAACCGCCTTGCTTATTTTTCCTGATAAAGGTCATACATATCTGGACACCATTTACAATAAGGAATGGGGTATCCAACTGTCGCAAAAGATGCAGGAAGCAGCATCCATGCAATAATTAATACTGTTAAAATACGATCTATGTTATATCTGAATGCCGACAACATTAAAGCCGCAGGGCTTGACTGGGATCAATTAATAGATGTGATCCGGGATGCAGTGACTGTACTGGGAACCAATGACTATTCGCAGCCGATTAAACCCTATCTGAGATACGGAGATCCTAAAAACCGTATTATCGCGATGCCCGCCTATATCGGTGGTGCAGCCTCCTTAGCCGGTATCAAATGGATCGCCAGCTTCCCGGATAACATACACCATAATAAATTAAGAGCGCATTCTGTCACTATTCTGAATGAACACGATACAGGCATTCCACTCTGTGTCATCAATACCGCCAGCATCAGCGCCATCCGTACCGCCGCGGTTTCCGGCCTGCTGATACAGGAATATCTTAAAAACAGAAAAAGCAGTACCCCATTAAAAGTAGGTATCAACGGATTTGGCCCCATCGGTAAAACACATCTCAGTATGGTCACGTCTGTACTGGGCGACCGCCTGGAACGCGTATCCCTCTTTGATCTGAAACCCATTGATGCCGCTGCCGCCGTTGCGGAATACGGCGATAAAATTCAGGTGGCCGACTCCTGGGAAAGCGCTTACACAGCCGCTGATATTTTTATCACCTGTACAGTTTCCGCAGCCCCTTATATCAACATCGCTCCCGTGAAAGGATCGCTGCAGCTGAACGTTTCCCTCCGCGATTACAAAACTGCCATGCAGGAACATATGAACGCTATCATCGTGGACGATTGGGAAGAAGTCTGTCGCCAGAACACCGACATAGAAAATATGCATAGGGAAAATGGTTTGCAGGAAGAGCAGACCCTCTCCATCGCTGATATAGTCTGTAAAGATGCCCTGCAGCAATACGGAGAATCAGACACTATCATGTTCAATCCTATGGGAATGGCCGTTTTCGATATCGCCATCGGCGGATATTATTACCGCAAAGCCCAGCGTGATAACATTGGTTTTGTTTTACCCGATTGATATCAGCATAACCAAGACACAAAAGCAAGTACAGTAAGGGAACAATGATTGCCGCTGAATAGCCTTCCGATGTTTATAACAACGGGAGCTATGCTGCAATCGTATTTTATCTGTTCTCCTGATGTTTACCTAACATAAATAATTAAAGTTATGTCACACCGTGCTGTCCCACTGCATCCCGGCCAACAGGAAGTATATGTAGATCAGCTGCTCAACGCTGATGCATCCTACTATAACATGGGTGTATACATTCAGCTGACAGGAAAACTGGATAAAGAAAAATTTATCCTGGCCGCGCATTCACTGCCACAGGTATTTGATGCCTTTAAGCTGCGGTTCGACCTGAAAGATCCCGTGCCAACAGGATACATGGATGATGGTTTCACTACTGCCGTTCTGCAGGAACTGGATTTTTCCGATACCGGAAAAACACGGGAAGACTGCGAACAATGGATAAAAGAGCAGCTGGCCAGACCGTTCGTTTTCGATAAGTCCGTATTGCTGATGGAGCAATACCTCATTAAGATAGCGCCGGATGAACACTGGTATTTCCAGAAGTCGCACCACCTGGTAACAGATGGATTCGGCACTTCTGCACTCAATCAGTATGTAGCCCGTAAATATAAATCGCTGGTAACCGGTGCAGCGGAAGATTTTTCCTATCCTTCCTATGAGGCGGAAATGGCCGCCGCATGGTCCTATGCGCGCTCCGCTGCCTACCAGGAAGACGGCGCCTACTGGAAAAAGAAAATCAACAGCAAACCATTGCCGCTCCTGCAACGGAAAATGCGTTCCGCTGCACAGCCGCAAAAGCGTTACAATAGTTTACTGATAGACTTCAGCGAAGCGGAACTCGCTGCGCTGGACGCCCTGCAGCAGGCTACCAAAAGCACTTTGCAGCAGCTGACCATCGCGGCGCTCATTACCTATTTTGGTAAAACAACGCCCCAGAACTCCTTCATTTTCGGTACGCCGCTGCATAAACGAAGAACAAAACAGCTGCGCAGCATCGCCGGTATGTTCGCCGGCATTATCCCCTTTAAGGGAACTTACGATCCGGACATGCATCCGGCAACGCTCATCCGGCAGATCGTTGCCGACCAGCGCGAAGACTATCGCTACCAGCACTACCAGATCTCCGACCTGAGCCGTCACCTGAAAATAAATACAGCTGAAGAAAATCTTTTTGAGATACTCATCAACTTTGCCACACTCAATTTCGCGGTTGACTACGGCGAAGGCATACAGGCACATACCTTTATCCCCAGCGGCTCATCCCCGGCGCCGCTGGAACTGCTGTGGCTCGACTACGGCGGCAGACAGCCCATGCAGATGCGCGTCGGATACCGGGAAGATTACTTCACCGCCACAGAAATGAGCTTATGGATAAAAAGGATACTTTTTATCCTGCAGCAATTCCAGCATAGCCTGGAACTGCCGCTCCGCGCTATTTCCGTACTGCCCGAAGACGAAGCCCGCCTCATCAGCACCTTCCATCACTCACATGCCGGATATCCCGCCACGCAGACCATCACCTCGCTCATTCAGCAGCAGGTGACGCAATACCCCGATGCCATCGCGGTGAGCTGTGAAGGAAGACAGCTTACCTATCGTGAGCTGGATCAGCGTTCCAACCAGCTGGCGCATGGCCTCATACGCCGGGGCGTAAAACCGGAACAGCTGGTGCCCGTTTGTGTGGAGCGCACGGAAGAAATGATTGTAAGTATACTGGGTATCCTGAAGGCTGGCGCTGCCTACGTGCCGGTAGATCCGGCCTACCCGGAAGACCGCATCTTCTACATGGTGGAGGATACCGCCGCCTCCCTGCTTATCTGCAGCAGATACAGCGCAACCATCTTTGAAAAAGTAAAAGACAATATACAGCTGGTAATAGCCGATAACGAAAGCGCCGGCATTGCACAGGAACCGGTACTACCGGTAACGGTTACACGCCGCCCGCATGATGTGGCCTATGTGATCTATACCTCTGGTTCTACCGGAAAACCCAAAGGCGTGCTGATAGAAGACCTGAATGTGGTACGCCTGTTTTTTACCGATACACCCCTGTTTGATTTTAACAGCAGCGATGTATGGACCATGTTCCATTCCTTCTGCTTCGACTTTTCTGTATGGGAAATGTATGGCGCGCTGTTCTACGGCGGCCGCATCGTTATGGTACCCAAGGCAGTTACACAGGATACCAGCCTGTTTGCAGAACTGCTGATCAGCGAGCAGGTAACGGTACTGAACCAGACACCTTCGTCTTTCTACGTGCTGCAGGATTATATGACTGCCCGCACGGAAGATACCACCATCCGTTATGTTATCTTCGGGGGAGAAGCTCTCAACCCCGCCAAAATAAAACCCTGGCAACAGCAATATCAGCACAGCCGGCTGATTAACATGTATGGTATTACTGAAACCACCGTACACGTTACTTTCCAGGAGCTGAATGAAACGCATGTAGACAGCAGCGCCAGCGTAATCGGTAAACCGATCCCGACGCTGAGCGCCTATATCCTCAGCGCATCACAGGAACACCAGCCGGTGGGCGCTACAGGGGAGCTGTATATCGGCGGCGCGGGCGTAGCCAGAGGCTACCTGAACCGGGAAGAGCTGACCAGCGAACGGTTTATCCGGCATCCTTTTATTTCCGGGGAAAGATTGTACCGTACCGGTGACCTGGGAC
Organism: Chitinophaga solisilvae; assembly: GCF_009928525.1. Lineage (GTDB taxonomy): Bacteria > Bacteroidota > Bacteroidia > Chitinophagales > Chitinophagaceae > Chitinophaga > Chitinophaga solisilvae. The sequence continues at coordinate 31,838 of NZ_JAABOK010000028.1, forward strand.
GCTGGCTGCCTGACGGCAGCATTGAATACCAGGGGCGCATCGATGACCAGGTAAAGATCCGTGGTTTCCGCATCGAACTGGGCGAAATCGAAAATGTGCTGCAGCAGAGTGGCCTGGTACACCAGGGCGTAGTGCTGGCTAAAACAGACCATGCCGGCAACAAGCGGCTGGTAGCATATGTGGTGCCTAAAGCCGCCTTTACAAAAGAAGGCGCACAGCAATGGCTGAAGGCAAGTCTGCCGGACTATATGGTGCCCGCCCTCTGGATGATACTGTCCGAAATTCCGCTGACCTCCAACGGAAAGGTAGACCGCAAGGCACTGCCGGAACCCGATGCGCAGGAACTCATCGCTACGGTATACGAAGCGCCGCGTACCACTACAGAAAAGCAGCTTGCCGCTATCTGGCAGGAACTGCTCGGTATATCACGGGCAGGCATATACGATAATTTCTTTGAACTGGGCGGCGACTCCATCCGCGTGATTAGTGTGGTGAGCAGCATACGCCGCCTGTTTAACCGGGAAATCAGCGCCTACGATGTATACGTAGCCAGTACCATCGAGCAGCTGGCTGCCCTGGTAGACAGTAGGAACGGAGCAGCCGCGGAACAACAGCAACGCCTGAACGAAGAAATAAGAAATACGATCAGTCTTACTGCCGAAGCCGTAAAACCCTTGCTGCCCGATGCGGGGAACGTGGAAGCCATTTACCCGATGAGCGATATAGAACACGGGATGGTATATCTTTCCCAGCTGCGCCCGGAAGAAGCACTGTACCATGACCAGATCCTGGTACGCCTGCCGCTGGCATTCAGCGCAGCGCTGGTAGAACAGGCCATGCAGCTCATCGTCGGTAAACATGGTACCCTCAGAACTGCGTTTGCACTGGATGTAGACGGGCATAACCTGCATATTGTTTATAAATCCGTGTCGGTGGCAGTAGCCTTCAAGGACATCAGCCATGCTGATGAGAAAGCTGCTAAGGTGCTGGTGGAAGACTATCTCCGCGATGAACGCACCCGGCCTTTTGATATAACAAAAGCACCATTGTGGCGCGCAACGCTTTTTGGTCTGCAGACAGACCAGGTATTTGTTTTACAGGTGCATCACGCCATCCTGGACGGATGGAGCGTAGCTTCCCTGCATGCGGAACTGTTCCGGCTATGCAGTGGCCTGCTGGCCGGAGAACCTGTATCCGTGCAGCCGCTGCAATGTTCCTATGAAGATTATATCATCGAAACACTGGCAGCAAAGAAAGACGATACCAACAGGGATTTCTGGCGGAAAGACCTGGATGATTACAAACGCCTCAACATCTTTACAACCGAAGATGATTACCAGGTGTTCGACCACCCCTATGGCGCTGCTTTCCTGGATAGGCTCAAAGAGAAAACCCGGCAGGATAACATCTCCCTCAAGGGACTTTTCCTGGGCGCCTGCGTATATGCGCTGGGGATGCTCACGTATGAAGATGAGGTGACGGTAGGACTGGTGACCAACAACCGTCCGGCAAAAGAAGACAGTGACCGGCTGCTGGGATGCTTCCTGAATACCATTCCTTTCCGCTTTGAAACAGGCAGGCAGCAAACCACCTGGAGAACCTATTTCCGTAAAATAGAAGACAAGCTCCTGCAAATGAAACAGCGGGAAAAAACAAGCCTGTTTGAAATCACCAAAATCACCAGGGAACCAGCAGGTGATGATAACCCTTACTTTGATGTTATCTTCAACTTTGTCAACTTCCACGTGTATGAAAACGAGGTAGCAGACATCTCTCCGTTTATGAAGATGGAGGCCATCCATGAAGGGACCTTTATCAACGACTTTACGGTAACCAATACGTGGCTTGACTTTTCAGCGAGTATCACCAATGGCGTTTTCCTGCTGCACTGCGTGCAGCGCAAGCAATTCAGGTCCGGCAAAACCGTGCAGGACCTGCGTATATATTTTGACAATGTTATCAGGGCTTACCTGGACGAATATGAAGGGCGTATAGCCGGCAGCGTTATCCTCTCCGGCGCGGAGCAGCAACAGCTGATACAGCAGGCTGCCGGCCCGGTAGTAGATTACCCGGCTGCCGGAACAGCTGTGACGGTGTTTGAAGAACTGGCGCAGCAATCGCCCGATGCTGTAGCGGTAAGGTGCGGCGATACCATCCTGACCTACGGAGCGCTGAATGCCCGTGCCAATCAGCTGGCGCACTATCTGCGCAGGCAGGGGGTAGGAACCGACAAGCTGGTGCCGCTCTGCATAGAGCGCTCGGCAGATATGCTCGTGGCTATACTCGGTATCTGGAAAGCCGGCGCGGCTTATGTGCCGGTAGATATTTCCTATCCGGAAGAACGTATCAGCTATATTATCAGTGATTGCGAAGCGGATACAGTTGTATGCAGTACCGCCACCAGCCGGCAGATGCCGCCGGTGAAAACCCTGGTAGTACTGGATAGGCAGGCAGCAATTGCCGGTGAGCCGGTGCATAACCTGTCCGTCTCCCCATCGCCCGCAGATCTCTGTTACGTGATCTTTACCTCCGGTTCCACCGGCAAACCCAAGGGCGTAATGGTGGAGCACCGCGGTATGCTGAATCATCTGTATGCAAAAATCAATGATCTGCAGATGAACAGCGATACCATTGTGGCCTATATTGCTTCCTATACCTTTGATATTTCTGTATGGCAGATGTTTGCTGCCCTGCTTACCGGTGGCGAAACCGTTGTATATACTGAAAGTATCATCTTCCAGCCTGCGGTACTGATGGGTGCTGTAAAAGAGCATCAGGTGAGTATCCTGGAGCTGGTGCCGTCTTACCTGGCTTCTGTGTTGCAGGAGGAAATCAACATTCCGCTGGAACGGCTGCAATATCTGCTGGTAACCGGTGAGGTCATCAGCCGGCATATTCTGGAACAATGGTTTTCACATCCCGTATATGGGCATATCCCTGTCGTGAATGCCTACGGACCGACGGAGGCTTCCGATGATATCACCCACTACTTTATGTATGATACGCCGGAGCGTATCAACGTGCCGCTGGGCAGCACCATTCAGAACCTGCACATCTATATCCTGGATAAAGCCCTGCAGCTTACACCGGCAGGAGTGGCCGGAGAAATCTGTGTGGCGGGTATCGGCGTATCCCGCGGCTACCTGAAACGGGAACAGCTCACCGCTGAGCGCTTCATTCCCAATCCATACGGCAGCGATGATGCGGCGCGTATGTACCGTACCGGAGATCTCGGACGCTGGCTGCCGGATGGCACACTCGAATACCTGGGCCGTATTGATGAACAGGTAAAGATCCGCGGTTACCGTATTGAACTGGGAGAGATTGAAAATGCAGTAAGACAAAGCGGACAGGTACAGCAGGGAGTAGTGCTGGCGCTGCCGGATGAAAACGGTAGCAGGAGGCTGGTAGGATATGTGGTACCACAGCCTCACTTCAACCGCGACGCTATACAGCTGCACCTGAAAGATACATTGCCGGAGTATATGGTGCCAACTGTCTGGGTAACGCTGGAAGAAATGCCGCTGACACCCAACGGAAAGATAGACCGCAAGGCATTACCGGAACCTGCTACAGCCGTGCTGATGGAGGCTTCCTACGTGGCGCCCCGCAATGAAACAGAAAAAGTGCTGGCTACTATCTGGCAGGACCTGCTACGCATAGAACGTATAGGCGTTAACGATAATTTCTTTGCTTTGGGTGGTGATTCCATTATCACCATTCAGGTGGTAAGCCGCGCAAAACGCCTGGGATATGAACTGCAGGCCAGGGAAATATTCCGGCATCAGACGGTAGCCTTGCTGGCAGCCGCGATGGATGCCCGTAAAGGCGTGCTGCGTCAGGAAGCCGGAGAGCAGGGAATATTGCATGGCGCGGCTGGTCTGCTGCCCATACAGCAACTGTTTTTTGATACTACACCGGATACCGCCGATATCCGTCATCACTACAATCAGACTTTATTATTTGCCATAGATAAACGTGTCAGCAGCGAGGTGTTGTCGGCGGTACTGCTGCAGCTGCAGCAGCAACACGACGCGCTGCGTTTTGCCTACCACCGGGAAAACGGACAATGGATACAAACTTACAGCGATCATTATACACCACTGGAAGAAGCTGACTTCTCGGCCGCCACTCCGGATGAATTACCTTCCCTGATTACCGGCTGCTGCCGTCAGTGGCAGGCAAGTCCGGATATCAGCCGCGGCGCACTCATCAGGATGGTAAAAATACATACGCCGGAAACAGCCACACACCACCGCCTGCTGATAGTAATACATCACCTGGCAACGGACGGCGTATCCTGGCGTATACTGCTGGAAGATATGAACCAACTGTTGTCGGCCTGTATGCAGGGGCAGCAGCCGAAGCAGGAAGACAAGAGCTGGTCGTACCGCCAGTGGCGCCGGCAGCTGGAAACCTGGAGCGATAGCAGCAGACTGCTGTCACAGCAGCACTACTGGGAACAGACAACTGCTGCATGGCAGCCACTGCCAGTAGATAAAACCACCACTGTTCCCGTTACCCGGAAAGATACCGGCTTCTTCACAATCGGCCTGGATACCCTGCAGACAAAACTGTTGCTGCAGGAAACAGCTGCGGCCTATCATACGGAGATCAGTGACCTGCTGCTGGCAGCACTGGTCAAAACTGTTTCCCGCTGGAGCGGACAAACCGCAATCGTGATTGGTATGGAAGGTCACGGCCGGGAGGCGATCAGCCGGGAAGCCGATGTAAGCCGTACGGTTGGCTGGTTTACCAGCCTGTTCCCCGTGTTGCTGAACATAGAAAACGATCACACCTCCGGTGAATTGATCTGCAGCGTAAAAGAACAACTACGCAGTATCCCTGACAAAGGCATCGGCTACGGCGTACTGAAATATATCCGCCGGCACCCGGCTCTTGCCGGCCCGCACCCATGGGACATTGAGTTCAATTACCTGGGACAACTGGATAATATGACCACCGGAGGCGAATGGATGACGATAGCCACCGAGGCCACCGGCAACGATGTACATGAAGATACAATTGTAAAAGAACGTATAGGCGTTAACGGTAGAGTGCAGCAGGGGATGTTACAGGTAGACTGGACCTACAGTCTGCTGCATTTTGAACCGGCTGTCATAGAACAGCTGGCCGCCGCCTGGAAGGAAGAACTGGAAGCGCTCATCATGCATTGCGTGGAGCAGGGAAAACAGACCGCAAGAAGTACGCCATCTGACTATGGACTGGGTAATGCCGTACATTACCGGCAGCTGGATGCATTCCTGTATGGTCAGGATCAGCTGGCCACGCAGATTTCTGCCGTATACCGCCTGAGCGGGCTGCAGGAAGGTATGCTGTTTCACAGCCTGTATAATGAACAGGGCGGCGCCTATGTAGAGCAACTGATCTGCCAGGTGACTAATCCCGATCTGCAGGCGCTGCATGACAGCTGGACTGCTGTCATGCAAAAGCACACCATCCTGCGCAGCAGCTTCAACTACGAAGCGCTGGACCTCCCGGTGCAATGCGTGCATCATATCGCCGCCATACCGTTTGAAGTCACGGACTACAGCCTGCTGGAAGAAAAAGAACAGGAAGCTGCCATACAGCAATATATACAGCAGGACAGAAGACAGGGCTTCAGCTATGACACGCCGCCGCTGATGCGGGTGGCGCTGCTGAAAACATCCGGCACCACCTGTAAAATGATCTGGACATATCATCACCTCCTGCTGGACGGATGGTCTGTTCCGATATTGTTTGAAGAACTGCTGCAGTACTATGATCTGCTGCTGCAGGGCAAACAGCTGCCGCCGGCAGAAACAGACCAATACCAGGATTATATCAGTTATATCGCCAGCCGGGATGTAGAAGAGGAAGAAGCCTACTGGCGCAGCTACCTCGCAGGAACAACCTCCGGAACGCTGCTGCCTTTCATACCTGCTGCTGCTGACCGCACCAGGGGAGACGGCGTATACCGCAATATCCACTTTACGCTGGATGCCGCAGCAACCAATGCTATACAGGCTTACGCACAGAAAAACAGACTTACCGTCAACACCGTGATGCAGGGCGTATGGGCCTGGATACTGCATAACTATACCGGTAATGATACTGTTACCTTCGGGGTAACGGTATCCGGCCGTAACGGCGCTGTACCGAATGTAGAGCAACGCGTAGGATTATATATCAACACCCTGCCGCTGCATATTCACGCTGACCGTAACCTGCCGGTAACAGCCTGGCTGGAACAGATACAGCAACGCGGCATCCAGTCAAGAGATTACGAATATACTTCTATCAATGCCATCCAGCGCTGGCTGGGCATCACCGGTGATCTGTTCGACAGCATCATGGTATATGAAAACTATCCGGTCAGTGAAGCCGTGAAATCCCGTAACTGGAAGCTGGATATCGCAGATATTGAAGTGAAGGAGCAGACCAACTATCCGCTGAGTATCCTGATAGCAGCTGCAGAAGAGATCTATGTGCAGTTTGGTTACAATGCCTCCCTGCTGGAAGATGTGTATGTAACGCAGCTGGCCGGGCACTTCCGCGAAGTGCTGTCACAGTTTATTGCGGGTGTTGACCAGCCGCTGGGAAATATTCACCTGCTCACTCCCGAAGAACAGTTGCAGCTGACAACCACCTGGAATGATACCGCCATGCCGGAAGCGCCGCTGGTAACAATTCCTGCACGCTTTGAAGCGCAGGCTGCCGCCACGCCGTCAGCCACCGCGCTGATCTGTGAAGGTATACGGCTGACTTATGCAGAACTGAATGAACGCGCTAACCGGTTAAGCCACTATTTAGGTAGCCAGGGCCTCATTTCAGGCTCGCTGACGCCTTTGTGTACGGATCGCTCCCCGGAAATGATGATCGCCATCCTGGCCATCGTAAAGGCTGGTGGCGCGTATGTGCCGGTAGATCCGGCCTATCCCGCAGAAAGAATAAAATTCATCCTGCAGGATTGCGGAGACAAAAATATGATCGTCACCACCAGCCGTTACCGGTCGTTGCTGACAGAAATAAATCCTGCTGCCCGCATCATATGCATCGATACGTTGCAGGAAGAGTGGGCATCATTACCTGCTGCCAATCCCGCTATTCCGGTTACCGGCAGCGACCTGGCCTATATCATCTATACCTCCGGTTCTACCGGTAAGCCCAAAGGAGTGATGATACAGCACGATGCAGTGGCGAATCTGATTCAGTACCAGACGAAGCAATTCGGTATAGACGCAACAGAGCGCATCCTGCAGTTCTCCAGCTATTCTTTTGACGCTGCAGTAGAGCAGATGTACCTGGCCCTGTTCAACGGCGCTGCGCTGGTACTCACGCCGGAGCATATACGTACGGACATGCAGTTGTTTGAGCAGCTGCTTGCCGCGCAGCAGGTGACGCACCTGCACGCTACCCCCGGCTTCCTGCTCACCGTTACGCCGGGAGCCTACAACGGATTAAAACGCGTCATAGCAGGAGGAGAGGCCTGCAGTATACAACTGGCCCGCGCCTGGGCGCCGTATGCCCTTTTCTATAACGAGTACGGCCCTACGGAAACAACGGTAACTGCTATAGAATACCTGTATACAGACACGCATGCCCATAAACAGGATATACTGCCTGTCGGTAAGCCGCTGGGCAATACGCGTGCGTATGTGCTTGACCGTTATGGCCGCCCGCTTCCTGCCGGTATCGGCGGCGAACTGTATATCGGCGGAAAGCAGGTAAGCCCCGGCTATCTGCATCTCCCGGAACTGACCCGCGAACGCTTCATCGCAGATCCGTTTTCTGCGGAGCCTGGCGCACGGCTGTACAAAACCGGAGATCTTTGCCGCTGGCTGCCTGACGGACACCTCGAATTCCTCGGCAGAACAGACGACCAGGTAAAAATACGCGGATACCGCATCGAGTTAGGCGAAATTGTACATGTGCTGGAAGCCTGCCCGCTGGTGAAACAGGCTGTCGTACTGGCCGTTCCGGACAGCGCCGGAGAACATGCACACCTGCGCCTCGTAGGATATGTAGTGCCGGAAGGCGCTTTCGATAAAGCAGGTATCACCGCTTCCCTGCAGCAATCGCTCCCGGATTATATGATCCCTGCATTGCTCATCGCGCTCGATCATCTGCCATTGAATGCCAACGGAAAAATTGACCGCAAAGCCCTGCCGGACCCGGTAGATGCAGTTACCAATGTATACGTAGCCCCCGGAAATGCCATGGAGAAAGCGATGGCCGCTATCTGGACATCCCTGCTGCAGACAGAACGGGTAGGCATACACGATAATTTCTTTGAACGCGGCGGGCACTCCCTGCTGGCCATCCGGCTGATGGCGGCTATCCGCAAGGAACTGCAGGTAGAACTGGACATGAAGGATATCTTCACCTATCCCAGTATTGCCGCTTTAACCGATCATCTGCAGGAAAAAGGCAAAGCCGCTTCCTTGCCGGCTGTATATGCTGTCAGACCCAGACCGGAACATCTTCCCTTGTCCTTCAGCCAGGAAAGACTCTGGTTCATCGATCAGCTGGAAGGAAGCCTGCATTATCATATGCCGGCAGTACTGCAGCTCGACGGGCGCCTTAACCGGCAGGCGCTGGAAGCAGCCCTGCAGGAAATCGTGAACAGACATGAAGTACTCCGCACGGTAATTATACAGGAAGAAGATGATGTTGCCCGGCAGCTGATATTACCGGAGAACAACTGGCAGCTTACAGATATTATTACGGAAGATACCGATGCAGCCATCCGCGAATTTATTGAACAGCCGTTTGCCCTGTCTGCCGCCTACATGCTGCGGGCCGGGTTGGTGACGCTTTCTCCCGTAAAATGCCTGCTGGTCATCACTATTCATCATATTGCTTCGGACGGATGGTCGGTAGGTATACTGCTAAAGGAATTATCAGCACTGTATAACGCCTTTAGCCAGCAACGCACACCTGCGCTGGAACCGCTGCCGGTGCAGTATGCAGACTATGCTCTGTGGCAACGTACCCATATCAGCGGTGAAATGCTTACGCAGCAGCGCGAATACTGGACCCGGCAGCTGGCCGGACTGGAACCGCTGAATCTGCCCGCTGATTTCCCCAGACCTGCTGTACAAAGCACCAGGGGCGCAGCGATACAGGTATCGCTGGATACCCGGCTGGCGGCAGATCTGCACGGACTTAGCCGTCACCTCGGCAGCACCTTGTTCATGACATTGTTTGCTGCCTTTAAAGTATTGCTGTACCGTTATACCAGCCAGGAAGATATCTGCGTAGGTACGCCCGTAGCGGGCCGTGGCCAGCAGGAAACAGAAAACCTGATCGGCTTCTTTGTGAATACGCTGGCACTGCGCAGCCAGCTGTCCGGCGATCTTCCCTTCCACGTATTGCTGCAGCAGCTGAGAACACATCTTCTCGACGCCTACAGTCACCAGGACATACCATTTGAAAAAGTAGTGGATGCTGTGGCCAAAGACAGGGACATGAGCCGCCTGCCGGTATTCCAGGTGATGTTTACCCTGCAGCAGACAGCCGCTACGCCTGCATTGCAGCTGGATGGCATCACGCTGACCATGCAGGAGCTGGAACATACCACCGCCAAATTTGATCTCGTCTTTGAAATGGAAGAAGGTCATGACGGGCTGTCATTGCGCATCGAATACTGTAAAGATCTTTTCCGGGAAGATACGGTAAGGCAGATGGGAAGGCACTATGAACAATTGTTACGTGCCATCGTCAGCCAGCCGCAGCAGAAAATAGGTTCGCTGTCCATGCTCCTGCCGGAAGAAGAACAACACCTGCTGCAGGTGCTGAAAGGCACTGCTGCCGGGTATCCGAAAGAAAAAACAATTATACGCCTCTTTGAAGAACAGGCGCAGCGTACACCAGATGCTGTGGCAGTGGTATATGAACATGAACAGCTGACCTACCGCCGCCTGGATGAAAAGGCGACCAGATTAGGGCACTACCTGCGGCAGAAAGGCGTACAGCCTGGTATGCTGGTACCCATATGCCTGCACAGAAGCGAAGAAATGATTACCGGTATATTAGGTATCCTGAAGGCCGGCGCCGCCTACGTGCCGATAGATCCGCTCTATCCTGCAGACCGTATCAGCTACATGCTGGAAGATACGGCCGCGCCGGTACTGGTCAGCACCGCCGCCTGTGCGGATATCTTCAGCGATATGGAACATGCCGGCGAACTGGTATTACTGGACGCAGATGAACCGCATATCAGCAGGATGCCTGCCGGCCCTGTGGCCGTAACTGCTGCTCCACAGGATGTTGCCTATGTGATTTATACTTCCGGTTCTACCGGCCGCCCCAAAGGCGTACTGGTGACCAATGAAAACGTAGTACGCCTTTTTGAAACCGATGCGCCGCTGTATGATTTCGATGAAAGCGACGTATGGACCATGTTCCACTCTTTCTGCTTCGACTTCTCCGTATGGGAAATGTACGGAGCGCTGTTCTACGGAGGCCGTGTGATTGTGGTGCCGCGTCATGTAACACAGGATGCTGTATTGTTCGGAGAACTGCTCATCCGCGAAAGGGTAACCGTTTTAAACCAGACACCTTCTTCTTTCTATGTATTACAGGATTATCTGACAGAACGTACCAGCACATTACCGGTGCGCTATGTAATATTCGGCGGTGAAGCGCTGAATCCGGGTAAGCTGAAACCATGGAAACAACTGTATAAAGACTGCCGCCTGATTAATATGTATGGCATCACGGAAACAACCGTGCACGTTACGTTCCAGGAGCTGGAATGGCATCACCTGGGTAACAGTGCCAGCGTTATCGGCAAGCCTATTCCTACACTGAGCGCCTATATCCTGAATGAACAACAGGGCCTGGTGCCGCTGGGTGTCGCCGGTGAATTATATATCGGCGGTGCGGGCGTCGCAAAAGGTTATCTCAACCTGCCCGGACTTACCGCGGAACGTTTTATCATGAACCCGTTCGTGGAAGGAGAGCGGTTATACCGTACCGGTGACCTCGGCCGCTGGCTGAGAGACGGCAACATTGAATACATGGGCCGCATTGATGACCAGGTGAAGATCCGTGGTTTCCGTATAGAGCTGGGAGAAATAGAAAATGTACTGCAGCACAGCGGACTGGTGAACCAGGGAGTAGTACTCGCAAAAACAGACCAGTCGGGCAACAGGCGGCTCGTAGGCTATGTAGTGCCAAAAGAAACCTTCACCCGCGAAGCGGTGATGACAACGCTGAAAGAACGCCTGCCGGATTACATGGTGCCGGCATTATGGGTAACGCTGGAGGAAATACCACTCACTTCCAATGGTAAAGTGAACCGCAAAGCCCTGCCGGACCCTGATGCAGGAGAACTCACAGATACTGCGTATATGGCTCCCCGTAATGAAACGGAACAGGAGCTGGCGGCCATCTGGGAACAATTGCTGGCAGTATCACGGGTAGGCATACACGATAATTTCTTCGGACTGGGCGGCGATTCCATTATCACCATCCAGGTGGTCAGCCGCGCAAAAAGACAGGGATATGCCTTGCAGGCGAAAGATATCTTCCTGCATCAGACGATCGCACAACTCTCCGCGGTATTGCAGACCCGTAAAGGGAAGGATACTGCCGTGACCGGAGAGCAGGGACTGCTTACCGGTGCAGCAGAACTCCTGCCAATTCAGCAATGGTTCTTTGAACAGGAGCAGGATACTGCTGCTGTAGTCAATCATTTCAACCAGAGTGCGCTGCTGAATATAGATAAGCAGGTGACGCCCGTTCTACTGGAAGAGGTACTGCGCCAGCTGCAGGAACACCACGATGCACTGCGCTTTACCTATCACCAGCAGGAAGGAACCTGGATACAGGAATATGGCGCGCATTACAGCCGGCTGGAAGTAAAGGATCTCTCCGCTGCCGGGGAAGAACAGCTGGAAGCGCAGCTCACCGCCTGCTGCCAGTATTTCCAGGAAAACCTGGATATCCGCAACGGGGACCTGATCCGTATGGTGCTGATTAAAACACCGGCGGCTGACATACATCACCGGCTGCTGATTGTTATACATCACCTGGCTGTAGATGGCATATCCTGGCGCATTCTGCTGGAAGATATGGAAAACCTCCTGCAGGCAGCTATCAAAGGAACACCGGTGTCGCTGGGAGCCAAAGGCACCGCTTTCCGCCAGTGGCACGAGCAGCTGGTGACTTACGGGCAAAGCAGGCGGTTATTATCGCAGCAACGCTACTGGGAAAGTATGGCAGCCGCAAATGCCGCGTTGCCGTTACTTCAGGCTGCTGCTGCTCCTGTATACGTAAAGGACAACGGGCAGTATACCGTGCAGCTGGATGCGAAAGACACGCAACAGCTGCTGCAGGAAGTACCGAAGGCTTATCATACGGAAATCAACGATATACTGCTGGCTGCATTGGCGCGTGTGCTCACCGGCTGGACCGGCGGCGATAAAATCGTTATCGGCCTGGAAGGACATGGCAGGGAGGAAATCGGTAACGGATATGATATCAGCCGCACCATTGGCTGGTTCACCAGTCTGTACCCTGTATTGCTGAACACTGCCGGTTGTGAAGATAACAGCCATCTCATCAAAAGTATCAAAGAACAGCTGCGGCAGATTCCGGACAAAGGGCTGGGATATGGTGTGCTGAAATATATTCACCGGCTGCCATCCCTGCAGGGCCGTCAGCCCTGGGAGATTGTTTTTAACTACCTCGGTCAGCTGGATAATGTTTCCAGGTCCAACAGCAGGTTAAGTCCTGCTGCTGCATCTGCAGGCAATGAAATCCATAGCGCGTATAAGACACGCGAGCTACTGGCGGTCAACAGCGTGGTGCAGGACGGATGTCTCTCGCTGCACTGGACCTTCTCCCGGCTTCATTTTGATGCTGCCGCCATCCGGCAACTGGCCGATGACTACCTGAAAGTGCTGACAGCATTGATCCGCCATTGTGTTGCGCAGGGCGAACGGGAGCAGGTATACACCCCTTCGGATTACGGCCTGTCTGCAACTGTCAGCTATGAACAGCTGGACCAGTTTTTAAACGGAGATACCGATGGCGATTCAACTGAATTAGAGGATATTCTAAATTTTTAATAATGAGTATTAAGGAATTTGTTACCAGGCTGCAACGCGCACATTTTACATTAGCTGTAGAGGAAGGAAGACTGATACTGAGAGGAGATAAAACAAAACTGGGAGAAGAACAGATAGCAGCGATCCGGAAAGATCAGGAAGTAATCAGTTATATAAAAGCCAACCGGAATGAACTGGTGAGTTATATCACGAGCCAGTCCGCCGCCGTACCAAAGAAGAGAGGCGAACAAATAGCCGCTATCTATGCACTGAGCGGATTGCAGGAAGGTATGCTGTTTCACGGCCTGTATGATGAAGAAGGCGGAGCATATATTGAACAGTTCAGCTGTGAAGTGAAAAATGCAGATGTAACAGCCTTGCGTAAAAGTTGGGAACAGCTCCTTAAACAACATAGCATCCTGCGCAGCGGATTTAATTATGAAGAGCTGGGAATGCCGGTGCAATGCGTATATAAAGAGGTAACACTTCCGTTTGCAATACTGGATTACCGGAATATGCTGCCCGCATACCGGGAGCAGGCCATCAAGGAATTTATGAAGGCTGATGGCTGCAAGGGTTTTAACTATAACGAACCACCGCTGATGCGGCTTACGCTGCTGCAGACCGGCGAAGCAGATTATCACATGATCTGGACCTGGCATCATATCCTGCTGGATGGATGGTCTATACCCGTGCTGATAGAAGAATTACTTGAACACTATGAGCGGCTGACAGGCGGCCAGGAACCGGTGAAGAAAGAAGAAGACCTGTATGAAGATTACATCCGTTACATAGAAAACAGGGATAAGGAAGAAGAAGAAAAACACTGGAGAAAATATATGTCCGGGCTGGAATCCGGTACCCTGCTGCCTTTTATCGGTACTATGGCAGACCGTAACAAAGGTATCGGCAGCTACAGGGCGGAATGGCTGCACCTGGATGCTGCTGCCGCCGGCCGCATACAACGGTATGCGCAAACGCATGGTATCACCGTGAATACGGTGATGCAGGGTATATGGGCCTTGCTGCTGCATCATTATACCGGCGCCGCTTCGGTGGCCTACGGCGTCACCGTTTCCGGCCGCCCCGTTGACCTGCCGGGTGTTGACACAAAAGTAGGACTGTATATCAATACCCTGCCTTTTCATGTGCACATCGACCGGCAAACGAAAGCCGCTGCATGGCTGCAACAGATTCAGCGGGATCAGATCACAGCAAGGGAATACGAATATACGCCGCTGAGTACCATCCAGCGCTGGACAGGTATCACCGGCGATCTGTTTGACAGCATCCTGGTGTATGAAAACTATCCTGTCAGCGATGTGGTGACCTCGGGCCGCTGGAAACTGGAGTTATTACAGCCTGTCGTAAAAGAACATACCAACTATCCGCTCAGCATCATGGTGAGTGCGGCTGCGGAAATCACGATTCAGTTCAGCTATAATGCCGCTTTACTGGAAGACAGCTACATCAGCCGGCTGGCAGGGCATTTCAGGGAACTGCTGCTGCAGCTGACAACACTGGAAGAACCGGTACTGGGAGAATTATCATTGCTGACCGCACAGGAAAAACAGGTGCTGCTGCAGGAGTTTGCCGGTAAAAGCGCCGTCACGGATCCTTACCATACTTTCCTGGATGTGCTGGAAGCCCGGGTACAACATACGCCTGATGCCATTGCCGTGGTATACGGTGAGCAGCAGGTCACCTATGGTGAACTGAACAGCCGCGCCAACAAAGTAGCGCATTACCTTCACCGTAAAGGATTACAACCGGGTATGCTGGTGCCGGTATGTATACAGCGCAGCGTGGAAATGCTCACCGGCATATTGGGTGTGCTGAAGGCCGGCGGAACATTTGTACCCGTAGAACCGGTATACCCCGAAGACCGCATCCGCTATATGCTGGAAGATACCCGCGGGAAATTTATTCTCACCAGCAGTGTATGCGTTGACGTTATAGAGCAGGTGGCTGCCGGCGCAGAAATTATCTCGCTGGATGCTGACTGGTATCATATCAGCCTGTGCCCCGGAGATACCACCCCGGTTCAGTTACAGGCAGATACCGCCGCTTACGTAATTTATACTTCCGGCTCTACCGGAATGCCTAAAGGCGTTATCATAGAACACCGCTCGCTGCTGAACTTCCTGCTTTCCATGAAAGAAACGCTGGCGGTGAAAGAGCAGGCATCATTGCTGGCAGTAACTACCTTCTGTTTCGATATCGCCTACCTGGAATTTTTCCTGCCGCTCACAGCAGGCGGTAAAGTAATCATTGCTTCCAGGGAACAGGCAATGGATGCATTTCTGCTGATGGAACAGCTGTCCCTGCACCGTCCTGATTATATGCAGGCAACACCTGCCACCTGGCAGATGCTGACAGATGCAGGCTGGATGAACCGCGAAGGTATCACGGTGCTGACCGGCGGAGAAGCAATTAAAGAAGAACTGAAAGATAAACTGGTGGCTGCAGGCGAGCATAAAGTATGGAACCTCTATGGTCCTACAGAAGCCACCATCTGGGCTACCATAAAAGAACTGAAGGCGGGGGAAATGGTGACTATCGGTAAACCCCTGCATAATACGGATGTATGTATCCTGGATAAATACGGTAACCTCTGCCCGATAGGGGTCACCGGCGAATTATGTATCGGCGGGATACAGCTGGCCAGTGGTTACCTGAACAGGGAGACGCTGACAGCGGAGAAATTTATTCCGCATCCCTTCAAAGCCGGTGGACGGCTTTACTTTACCGGCGACCTGGCACGCTGGGAGCCGGATGGTAATATCGTTTGCCTCGGACGTATAGACGACCAGGTGAAAATACGCGGCTACCGCATTGAACTGGGTGAAATTGAAAATGTGCTGCAGGAAAGCGGGCTGGTATACCGTTGTGTAGTAGTCGCTAAACCAGACAGCACCGGTAACAAAAGACTGGTAGGGTATGTGGTGCCGAAAGGCGCGTTTAACGAAGAAGCGATCGTCAGCTGGCTGAGTGCACGCCTGCCGGATTATATGGTTCCCAACCTGTGGATGTCGCTGGAAGAGTTACCGCTTACTGCCAATGGTAAAATCAATAAAAAGGCATTGCCTGATCCAGGTATGGGCGCGGTTTCACTGGCCGCGTACGCCGCTCCCCGCAATGAGCAGGAAGCAGCGCTGGCACGTATCTGGCAGCAGCTGCTGGAAATAGAACGGGTAGGCATATACGATGAATTCTTTAAGCTGGGAGGACATTCCCTGCTCGCCATGCGGCTGGTGGCTGCCATCAGAAAAGAATTATCTGCAGAGATGACTGTGAAGGATGTTTTCCTGCATCGTACGATAGCCGCCATGGCAACGGCGATACAACGGGGAGATAAAAAGAACCTGCTGCCTGCGCTGATAGTACAGGAGCGACCTGCCGGCATTCCGCTGTCCTTCAGCCAGGAACGTTTATGGTTGATCGATCAGCTGGAAGGTTCGGTGCATTATCATATGCCTGCTGTATTACAGCTCAGCGGTCATATTAATGCTACCGCGTTGCAACAGGCTTTACAGCATATCGTCGGCAGGCATGAAGTGTTAAGAACGGTAGTGGCGCCGCATACCACAGGGGGAGCGGCTTCCCAGGAAATCCGCAGCGCGGACCAATGGCAGCTGGAACTGCTGGACGGAGCGCACCCGGAAACAATCATTCAGAACTTTATCAGCCGTCCTTTTAACCTGCGCGAAGATTATATGCTGCGCGCAGGGCTTATCAGCAGTTCTCCCACCGAACATATACTCGTGTGCGTGTTGCACCACATCGCCGCTGATGGCTGGTCTACGGGCATCATCGTAAAAGAATTCAGTGCATTGTATAACGCGGCTGTTACCGGTCAGCCGGCAGTACTGGCGCCGTTGCCGGTGCAGTATGCCGACTATGCCCTGTGGCAGCGCCGTTACATTGCCGGCAGTATCCTGGAACAACAGCAGGCATACTGGCAAAAGCAGCTGGCAGGCGTAACACCACTGGAGCTGCCGGCTGATTTCAGCAGACCGGCAGTGCAGAGTACCAGGGGCGCTGTGTATGAAGAGTTGCTGGACCGTGAGCTGGCAGCTGCCCTGCAGCAATTCAGCCAGCGGGAGAATGTAACGCTGTATATGACACTGCTGGCAGCATTCCAGGTGTTGTTATACCGTTACAGCCGTCAGGAAGATATTACGGTGGGTATACCGGTGGCTGGCCGCCGGCAGCAGGAAACGGAAGCGCTGATCGGCTTTTTCGTAAACAGCCTGGCTATCCGCACGGACCTCAGCGGCACGCCTGCATTTTCTACGTTGCTGCAGCAGGTGAAAGCCTCCTTGCTGGAAGCCTACGATCACCAGGATATACCTTTTGAAAAAATAGTGGAAGCAGTGGCGGCTGAGCGCGATCCTTCGCGCAGCCCGCTGTTCCAGGTGATGTTCGCTTTGCAGAATACACCGGAAGAAGCTACGCTGCAGCTGGGAGATGTTACCATTGCAGAGAAGGCAACAGACCGCACCGTGTCCCGTTTCGATCTCAGCGTAACCCTGCAGGAGCAGCCGGATGGCTTGTTCCTGTCCATGGAATACTGTACAGATCTTTTCTCCGCCACTACTATGGCCGCGATGGCGCGCCATTACCAACAGCTGCTACGTGCTGTTACCGTAGCTCCTTCGCAGCAAATCAGCGTGCTGCCGATGCTGACCGCGGCCGAACGTTCTTCCTTACTGGAAGAATTTTCTTCCGTTCTGGCGTCGTACCCTGCAGATATTGACCGTACGTTAACAGACCTTATTGCTGCACAGGCCGCACAGACGCCAGATGCAGCAGCGCTGACACATGCAGGCATCACGTGGACGTACCGCGAACTGGAAACGCGCGCAGCACAGCTGGCGCATTATCTGTTAAGCCGGGGTGTACAAAAAGGAGATCTGATACCAGTGTGCGCCAACCGTACGCCTGAACTGGTGATGGCAATGCTGGGTATCCTGAAGGCCGGCGCAGCTTACGTTCCGGTGGATACGAGCTACCCGCAGGACAGGATAGCCTACATGTTGTCCGATGTAAATGCTTCGCTGGTATTGACAACCAGCGCACACGCTGCCTTGTGCGGCGATGTGGAAACGCTGTGCCTGGATACTGCCTCCGCGCTGTTGGCAGCGCAACCGCTTACTGATCCTGCCGTAAACGTTACGCCTTCTTCAATGGCCTATGTGATTTATACGTCCGGTTCTACGGGCCGCCCGAAAGGTGTGATGGTGAGCCATTGCAGTGTGGTGAATCTGGCGCACTGGCATATCGCCACCTACGAGGTGACGCCTTCCTGCCGCGCTACGGCGATGGCCAGCATCGGCTTCGATGCCTTCGGCTGGGAGGTATGGCCTTACCTGGCTGCGGGTGCAGGGCTGTACCTGGTGGACGACGATACCCGTTTATCTCCTGATAAATTACCTGCTTTCTATCTGTCTGCGGGCATCACGCACAGCTTTGTGGCTACAGGCCTGGTGCCTTCGGTGGTGAATAGTTTACGCGGCCGCGCCTCATCCCTGTCGTACCTGCTGACCGGCGGCGACCGCCTGCCGGCAGTGGATCTGTCAGGACTGCCATACCGTTTGGTAAACAACTATGGCCCTACTGAAAATACGGTAGTGACCAGCTATTATGAACTGACGGCTGCTGACGGCGACCGGGTGCCGCCTATCGGGCGCGCGGTATCACATACCCGCACCTATATTCTT
Source organism: Chitinophaga solisilvae (assembly GCF_009928525.1). GTDB lineage: Bacteria > Bacteroidota > Bacteroidia > Chitinophagales > Chitinophagaceae > Chitinophaga > Chitinophaga solisilvae. Next base: position 50,601 of record NZ_JAABOK010000028.1, read on the forward strand.
GGACCCGGCGGAGAGCCGGTACCAGTAGGTGTTGCAGGGGAGCTGTGCGTCAGCGGTATACAGGTGGCCATGGGCTACCTGAATCAGCCCGCGCTGACGGCAGAGAAGTTCATACCGCATCCTTTTGAAACTAACGGCAGCATGTACCGCACGGGCG
>NZ_JAABOK010000029.1 GCF_009928525.1 Chitinophaga solisilvae
GTTGTCCATGATACGGGCGTAATCACCGGAGCGGTATAATTTTTCACCGGGGATAAAGGGGTTGTCAATGAAACGCTGTGCGGTAAGCTCCGGCCGGCCGAGGTAGCGCTTATGTCTTCGCTCCTCATTCGTAATTCGCAATTCGTAATTCGTAATTAATTTATTCCACCCAGTACACCAACTTCACCACCACCCATCCATCAGGGCCCACAGCGGTTTCATTCACCGTTACTGTTTGTGGTACGGCGCCATCCCAGGGGCCGGGGTATGCGCCTACGGTGTAGGTACCGGCGGAGAGCTCTTCGAACTGATCCCCTTCCTGATTGGAGGCGTCGATGTACTGGCCTTGTGCATTGCGTACCCAGAAGCCGTGGAGCATGTGGCTGCCGGTCACAGGAGTACCGTTGGTATTCACCAGTTCAATGCGTAGTTTGTAGGTGCCGGTAATCTGTTGACTGGAAATGATGTCTTTTGAAAGCGGGCGGGTTGCGAAACTCTGGCCTGTAGCCAATATGGCCAGGGCAATAAAGATAAGGGTCTTTTTCATTTTGGATCGTTGTTTATGGTTATTCTAAAGATAAATAATTGTAGCGTAGAAGAGGTCCGTGTGGCGTAAAATTTACTCTGCTATCTCAATGCCGAGTCCGTATAAGAGGGATACGGCTTCCGGCAGACTGAACTTCGCTTTTCTGAGTTTATTTTCAGCTGCGATGAGGTGGTAACGGGTAGCGCCTACGAAGTTGGCCTGGGTGAGATCGCAGTTAACAAAACGGGCGGCAGACAGATCAGTACCACGAAAATCGCTTTGGGACAGGTTGCAGTCGGAGAAATCAACTTCATCTGCCTGGCATTGAAGGAAAATACCCTGCTTCAGATTTTTCCCGGAGAACGTGCCGAAGCTGAGACGGGTATCATGAAAAGCCACACTGAAGGCATCTTTCGCATTACTCCAGGCTACCCCTATCGCCTTGGAGTTTTTGACGGTAACCCTCACTAATCCGGTACGCTGCAGCTGTATGAGCGAAAGATCACAATCTTCAAAAGTACATTTTTCAAACATGCACTCCGTGAAAACACACTCCTTGAAACTGCATTTATAAAAAGTACAGGCAAAGAACTCACATCCGCTGATAATTGTACCATCCAGCGTCAGCTGCTTAAACTCCTGGTGTTCGTAACTTTCATCCGGTGAAAACATGTGGGATTTTATTATTTTGTTATTTGAGATTTTGTGGTGATGCAGGATTTTCCTTTTACTTACAGAGGTAAAATATACTAAGATTTGGTGCAATTTATCAATAAAAAAAATTCAGACAGAAACTCCATTTGATCTCCGCTCTACATTCGCAATTCCTCATTCGCAATTCGTCATTCAAACTCCGTTTCAATCTCCACTCCTCATTCGCAATTCCTCATTCGCAATTCGTCATTCAAACTTCGTTTCAATCTCCGCTCCTCATTCGTAATTCGCAATTCGTAATTCGTCATTCAAACTTCGTTTCAATCTCCGCTCCTCATTCGTAATTCGCAATTCGTAATTCGTAATTACCTTTGTATTTCATGATAAATCCTACCACCACCACGTCGTACCGTAAAATCATCCACATCGATATGGATGCGTTCTATGCTTCTGTAGAGCAGCGGGATAATCCGTCATACCGAGGGAAAGCGATAGCGGTGGGTGGTTCTCCGGAGGGCAGGGGAGGTGTGGTGGCTACTGCCAGTTATGAGGCGAGGAAGTTTGGAGTACGTTCTGCGATGCCGTCGAAGCGGGCATTGCAGTTGTGTCCGGAGCTGATATTTGTCAGGCCGCGGTTTGATGCTTATAAGGAGGTGTCGCGGAAGATACGGGAGATCTTTTCCCGGTATACGGATCTGATAGAGCCATTGTCGCTGGATGAAGCATATCTTGATGTAACGACAGACAAGCAGCAGATTGGTTCAGCTATAGAGATAGCGAGGCTGATTAAGCAGGCAATACGGGATGAGTTGCAGCTGACAGCATCGGCAGGTGTTTCTATTAATAAGTTTGTAGCAAAGATAGCATCCGATTTAAATAAACCGGATGGGCTTACCTTTATAGGGCCTTCTTCCATAGAGGCTTTCATGGAAAAACTGCCGGTAGAGAAATTTCATGGAGTGGGTAAGGTAACGGCGGACAAGATGAAAAAAATGGGTTTGTTTACCGGCGCCGATCTGAAGAAATTATCGGAGCAGGAGCTGAAGCAGCATTTTGGTAAAACCGGTGCATTCTACTACAGGATAGTGCGTGGTATTGATGAGCGGGAGGTACAGCCGCACCGGGAAACGAAATCCCTGGGCGCAGAAGATACCTTTCCATTCGACCTGACGGCCGTGGAAGACATGCATGCAGAGCTGGAAAAGCTGGCGCTTACCGTGCATACAAGGCTACAGCGTTACGACCTGAAAGGCCGTACCATTACACTTAAAATCAAATACAGTGACTTCAGGCAGATTACACGTAATCAGTCTTTTCAGCAACCGGTGGGCGACCTGGAAACTATCATCAGTACTGCCAAACAGTTGCTGGCAGCCACCTGGCCGGAAGACAAGAAAATTCGGTTACTGGGTATAACACTTTCTAATTTCGGAGAAGCTGTTCCTGGTTCGGATAAACAATACAATCCGGGGCAGTTATCACTTTTCGATTTTGAGGGAGAGTGACCGGTTTTACAACTATGATTGCCAGTAGCCGGGTAAATCCAGCTCGGTTTCCACTTCGCTGGCCCTGTCCTTAATCATGGTCTTGAGATCATGGTGAAGGTCCTGGTGCTCTTCCCAGAAATGCGCGGGTACGTCCAGTACATTCTTTAGTAAGTCGCCGGGATACAGATCTGCTTCCACGAATAAATCATCTTTTAGTTTCTCGATGGCCAGAGGCACCAGATAGGCCGGGTTAAATGATTGTCCTATCAGTACTCTCAGATCGCTGGCAGTTAACTTGATAACGGGTACTTTACTTAAAGCGATGCATCTTTTGTTTAATTCGGCAAATTGTTCTGCATCTTTTTCTGTAGTGGGTTCCCAACTTTTGTTCTCTAACTGTTCCAAAGATTTGTATCTCCAGATGTCTTTCCTGTTCATATTTCCTCTCGTATCTTTTTGTCAATAATATACTAATTTCGTCAGATGATACCCAATCGTGTAATATTTTTTCTGTTTGATGGGGTACACCTGATGGACCTGGCGGGTGCTGTAACGGTGTTCTATGAGGCCGCCTGCGGCGGTAAATCCTATGAACTCCGTTATGTTTCGCCTTATCCGGATGCCCGGAGTTCCGCGGGGCTGATGTTTGCTGCACTGGAGCCATTATCAGCCGTTACGGTTACTGATCGTGATATCGTTATTGTAGCCGGTATGGAGCTGTCGGGCTGGAACCGTGCTGACGACATATTGTGGATGCCCTGGATCCGTCAGGCCTATGCAGCCGGGGCCACCATCTGTTCTGTCTGTACCGCTGCTTTTGCATTGGCTGCTGCAGGTGTGCTGGATGGCCATTCCTGCACCACACATTGGGCAAAGATAGCATCGCTGCGTGCAGAGTATCCGCGCCTGGAAGTGCTGGAAAACAGGCTGTTTGTTAAAAGCGACCGTGTATACACCAGCGCCGGTATTGCTACAGGCATCGATATGGCCTTATACCTGCTGGAAGAACATCATGGTCCGGAATTCGCCTTCAGGGTGGCTCAGGGAATGGTTGTCTACATCAGAAGAGATGGCAACGATTCACAACATAGCATTTATCTGCAAAACAGGCAACATATTAATTTCCAGGTACACCGGGTACAGGATTATATTGCACAGCATCTCGACCATAAACTAACCATTGAAGAACTCGCGGCAGTTGCGTATATCAGTCCCCGTAATCTTACCCGACTCTTCAAAACCGCTACGGGAACCACTATCGGCCAATATATTCAAAAACTGCGCCAGGAGAAAGCTGTCGTTTTGTTAAAAGCACAGCATAAAGTGGCCTGGGTCGCCAGGGAGTGCGGTTTCAGAAGTCCTCACCAACTCCGGCAGCTCGTGAAAAAAGTGTCAGTCTGATGCTGCCCGTCAGCCAATCTGTCCTGATTTTTACCTTCCTTGTCCTGATTATGCCTCCGGACAGCCATAGTTTTGTAACATAAATTTATCAGTATGAAAAAGATAATGTTGCTGTTACTGCTATGCCTGCCGTTTACAGGCTTTACGCAGCCCGGCACACAGCAGTATGTATGCCCGCCCTGCGGCCCCTGTGACAACCGATTGTTCGATAAGCCAGGGAAGTGTCCCGACTGCAGTATGGACCTCATTCCATTTAATCCGGAAACAATGAAACAACAAACGCTGACAATCGCCTTCTACCTGCAGGACGGGGTGGAAGTGCTGGACTTCGCCGGTCCCATGGAAGTCTTTTCCTATGCGGGCTTCAAGGTATTTACCGTCTCTAAAAATAAAGCGCCGCTGAAATCGCAGGGGATCCTGACCATCGTGCCCGACTACAGTATTGAAGATGCTCCCCCCGCAGATATCTTCGCGGTGTTCGGCGGTAATTCCTCCCCCACCTCCGCAGATAAGGCGGTTATCAGCTGGATCAAAGCCCGCGATAAAGATACGCGGCATTACTTTTCTGTCTGCACCGGCGCATTCATACTCGCCAGCGCCGGTCTGCTGGATAACCTCACCGTTACCACCTTCCATTCCAGCATTAACGACCTGCGTAAAAAACTACCCAACGCCAAAGTACTGGATAATGCACGCTATGTAGACAATGGCCGCATTATTACCACTGCAGGCATTTCCGCCGGTATAGACGGCGCCCTGCACCTGGTGTCCCGCCTCCGTGGCGAAGCCGTAGCAAAAGAAATCGCTGTTCAGATGGAATATGATAAGTATGTACCCGGACAAGGTGTAATAGCCACCAGCAAGTAGTTTATTTAATTATTTGATTATTTGAGATTTGGTTATTTAAAATGCAGCGGAGATTGATCCTGAAGACCGTCGTCAATCTATCCGCAACAATCTCTGCTGCATTTTAAATAACCAAATCTCAAATAACCAAATAATTAAATCCTCGTGTATTTGGGAAGTACCAGCATCTTTACAATGGAATGGGCGATCAGTGACAGGGCAAAGGCCAGTACGATCAGCAGGGAGGATTTGACCGGAGTGTCAAAAACATCGATAACGGATGAAACAGATTTGCCGGCAAAAATCAGGGTTATGATGCAGGCCAGTGCACCGGTGATCCAGAGCGTAATGTGGGACCACAGGTACTTTTTTTTCTGGAATCCTGCCTTGCCAAAAGAAGTGAATAAGAGGTAAACATGCGCAACAAAAAAGAGTGCGGCAATTACAGAGAGTGTTGTAAGCATTTTGGTTAATTTAGGTTTTGGGAATGGTATTATTCCAAAATACGATTTTGTTTGATAAAAAAAGCAGGCAGGAAAAAAGAAGTGAGGGTCAGCCCGGTTCGCCGGTCTGCTGTCTGATCTGCGAAATATGTTCTGCAATCATGTGCAGCCGGTAATAATATTTCTCAAATATATCATCATACATGCGGTGCCTGTTCTCCAGGAACGCATTCAGCGCCTCGTGAATAAATTCTTCGTAGGTGCTCTGCGCATCCACCCGGATAATGCACTCTGCCACGGGTTCCATCACCGTATTGAATTTCGGGCGTACCTGGATATCTGCCAGCGTGGTAATCATAATTTTGTACAGATTCGGTGCTTTGGCAAAAGGGACGTAATGAATGGCGGTTAGTCCGTGTTCATCATGTACGTATTTACTGACGCCTTCGGAGAGCAGGTATTCAATGACTTCCCGGTTGTTGTTATGACGCGTAGCCAGCAGGAGAGGGGTATCCAGACTGTCCAGCACGAAGTTGAAATGGATGTTGTGACGTATCAGAATCAGCAGCATATCCGTAATGGCCGCCAGGCGGTGATGCCGGAATATATAGGCGATGGCAAATAAATAATCCGGATTGTCAGTCACCAGCCGCGCGCCCTTTTTCAGCGCATATTCCACCGCCTGTGGCTTATTGGCCCCTATGGCGCAGAAGATAACCGGAATGATGTCTTCTTTTTTGTAATGAATGTCTGCACCGCCTTCTTCTATCAGCAGCTCCGCAGCTTCAAAAAATATTTCCTGGTACTCCAGTAGTTCACACAGCAGCCCGGATAATTCCTGCCGGCTAAAGGCAAACAGATTAAAGCGAAGATAGGTGATGATTTCGTCCGGATCCTGGCTTGTTCTCAGTTTGCGCTTTAAGTCGTACAGAGAAATTTTTTGCATAAATCTTCCTGGAATAATGAAATAGGTGGAGAGAACCTGTCAGCGGATGAAATATGCAGCTGCAATGATAATAAATATTAATTAAAAAGTTTATTTGTTTTCCTGGTGCTTCCACAACTCCTGAAAAACAGGGCTGTGATGGCGTAGGGTGTTAAAGTCTCCTTCCGCTACTACACGGCCCCGTTGCAACACATAGATATAATCGAATTGCGGCAGCAGGTGCAGGCGGTGCATGGAAGAAATAATTGCCTTGTCGGAGAAGGCCCTGAACATCTTATCATAGATCATCGCTTCGGTTTTGGGATCTACGCTGCTGGTAGGCTCGTCGAGCAGTATCACTTCGCTGCCGCGGGCAGCCAGAATACCCCTGGCAAGCGCCAGCCGCTGCTTCTGGCCGCCGGACAGGTTCACGCCTTTCTCCCGGATATCCGACTGAAGCCCGTCCGGCAGCATGGCTATCACTTCCGTGAAGTGCGCGCTTTCACAGACCTGCATCACTTCTGCTGCTGAAAAAGGTAATCCCAGCGTGACGTTATACTCAATTGTATTTTCAAATATCTCCGGCTCCTGCGGGAAGAGTGTCACTGTTTCGTTGAGGGTGGCTAACGGGAACGCCTCTCCGTCGATAATAAACTGCGTACCGGCCTCCGGTTCGTAAAGCCCGCGGAGCAATGCCAGCAGCGTGCTTTTGCCGCTGCCGCTTTCACCAATGAGGGCTATCTTTTTCCCTCTGCCTATCTGAATATTAAGCTGATGCAGACTTTGCGGTGCATGCTCATTGTCATAGGTAGTCAGGTGGGAAAAATCCAGGTGACTGATACGGATTTCCTTCCAGCCGGCCGGCAGCTCAGGGGCAGCATCCGGCCGGTGGTGCTCCGTATAGGCGTGACTGATATTGCCGGCTGTTTCCACAGATGTATTGTACTGCACAATATCCGTGTATTGCCAGGCAACGTCATGAAATACGCTGGTAAACTGGTTTACATATCCCAGCAGCGATACCAGGCCGGCTACATAGAATACCTTCCCCGGTTCCCAGTGCTGGAACACAAAGCCGGCCGCAATAACGCAGTAGATAAGCGCCACCATAATATCCGCTACAAACCATTTCCATTCATGGATAATGGTGTTCCGGCGAAAGGGTGGCCATATCTGCGCTACCTTGTGCAGCAGCCCGTTCTCCATACTTTTTTCCAGGCGTAGCGTAATCACGGTCATGATGTTGGACAGGCTGTCAAACAGGGTGGCGCTCACCACATGTTCCTTTTCGTTGATGGCTTCCAGCGTTTTGATGAAAGGCTTGTCAAAGCGCAATACAATCCAGATGCAGCAGATGCCCAGCACTACGCCGACGGCTCCATACAGCGGGGAAAAATAAATCATGGCGATGATGGAAAACACCAGTTTGGAAAGCGCGTGCAGGTACATGAAACCGTGCTCAAAAAATCCTTTCAGCGCTTCATACGCTTTACGGATACGGTTAATCACCGCCCCGCTGTGGTTATCCTGGTGCCACTTGACGGGCAGGTGCAACGCCTGATGATACCGCTCCTGCAGGAAGTTGCGGCTCAGGTTAAAGGCCAGCTGCCTTTCCATGATTCTGGCAGGCCCGTGAAAGGCCCATTCCAGCAAATGAAGCCCCATATAACCTCCTACAAACAATAAAGTATTCCTGGGAAGATTAGCGGCATCTTCCTGTATTGTTCCGACAAACCACCCGAACAGCACAGGATTCAGGGAAAAGAATATATTGGCAAAGATGAACATCACATATACCAGCAGGTATTTTTTACGTTCACGACGGGCATATTTCCAGGCGGTCTTCAGCAATGAAATATAAGGGTTCGGCATGGCTTCCTTGATTTAATCTGTCTGTCAAATGAATTTTCACTTTTCTTTAAGCAGCGTCATCCCGGCGTTTCCCCCCGGAACAAGGATACTTATCGATGATGTGGTACGATATTGGTGTTACTATCGCTGTTAAATTATTTACTTATGAATAGTTCTTTTGCTATCAAAACGCTGTTCCTGCTGTCTATGGCCGTTTCTTCCCTTACCAGCCTGCATGCACAGGAAACAAAAGCGGAAAAAAGGGCTGATAAAAAAGCGGCGCAGCAGGCAGCAGTCAAATCACTGATCGACGGCCGCAACTACGTTTTTATAGCCCAGAGCGCCCTGCCCATGAGCGGGCGCGTAAGGCAGCTCACTCCGGATTTCAATCTCACCGTCACTGCTGATTCCATTATCAGCTATCTTCCTTACTTCGGACGCGCATACTCCGCACCTTACGGTTCCACCAGGTCGCCGCTGGACTTCAAATCAAAACAGTTCGACTACAACGCTGCTCCCGGTAAAAAGGATGGCTGGAATATTACCATCCGGCCCAAAGACCAGCAGGATATACAAACTATCAGCCTGACTGTTTCCAGCGACGGTTACGCTTCTGCCCAGGTGACCAGCAACAACCGGCAGCCGATTTCATTTAACGGCGTGATACAGGCGGTGCCGCCGGTGAAGAAAAAGAAAAAATAGATTTATTTGAGATTTGGTTATTTGAGATTTTGTGCCTCATCCAGGTTTTCTTTGATACTGCAAGGTTCAGCAGAAAACCTGGATGAGGCACAAAATCTCAAATAACCAAATCTCAAATAACCAAATGTTTCTGCATCTCAAAATTACTTATCTCCACCCCATCCAGCTCCAGCGTCTGCGGGGTAATTACCCGGAATCCCATCTTTTCAAAAAAAGGTTTTGCTGTTATACTTACATAGGAAGTCAGCGTGGGCAACTGCAGCTGACGCGCTACAGCAAGTATCTGTTGCATGAGCAGGGTGGCAATTCCGCGGCGCTGATAATCCTTATGAACAAACAGCATGTCCAGTTCGCCGGTATCATCTATAGAGGCGAAGCCTGTAATTATCCTGTCAGGAGTTTCCGTGACAAAGAAATGTTGTTCATGAATTCTCCGGATAAGAGACTCCGTTCTTTCACCTCTGGCAGCCCATACAGCTACCTGCGCCTCGTTATAGTCCCGGCTGTTGACAGCGCGGATGACGCCCTGGTAAAGACTTTTGAGTTGTGCTACATCCTGTACAGTGGCTTTCCTGATATACATCTGATTAACTTGTTAAGTGCCGGGATAACAGTATATTAGTATAATGATAACAAAGTTAATTTTTTAAGATGAAGAAAGATACGGCTATCACTACTTTATTCCTTGATATCGGCGGCGTACTGCTGACCAACGGATGGGACCGTGCCGCACGTAAACTGGCTGTACAGACGTTCGGACTGGATGCACCGGAAACGGAGGAAAGACATCATCTTACCTTTGATACCTATGAAGTAGGTAAACTTACGCTGGATGAATACCTTAGCAGGGTGGTGTTTTATGAAAACCGCTCTTTCACTCCCGATCAGTTTAAGGAGTTTATGTTTGCACAGTCATCACCCTATCCGGAGATGATTGAGCTGGTGCGCAACCTGAAAGAAAAGTACCGGCTGAAGATTGCCATCGTAAACAATGAGGGGCGGGAGCTGAATACCCATCGTATCAAAAAATTTGGTATCGGGCAGTTTGTTGACTTTTTCATTTCCTCCTGCTTTGTGCATTACCGCAAGCCGGATGCGGATATTTACCGTATTGCACTGGATATAGCACAGGTAAGTCCGGAAGAGGTGGTATACCTAGAAGACCGCTCCATGTTTGTAGATGTAGCCGGCGGCCTCGGTATAAATGGTATCTGCCATAACAATTACGCGGCTACGCTGGCTGCCCTGGAGAAATTCGGGCTCCGTATCTGACCCTGCGGTACCGCCCCGGTTTTTTACCGCTGATGTAATTTTTTGCCTCCCATATCGCTTTGTTATAATTATTTTTCTATTTTGTCTGTCCTGGATGCAGGATGCTGTTTAATGATTCAATTCCACGTTTGACAATTGTTGCTGGGATTAACAAGATGGATGCTAAATGATGTGCCGGCAGGCGCATATGAACTATTGTGTACAATAGTTTGAAATTCATTAACACTTGTTTCAACTGTTTAAAACGTTCTTTTACCACTGTAGTACTGACCCGGGGAAAATAATACTATTATAGCTAAATGGATTTAGCATCAAACCTAAAACACATCAGATTTATGCTCAGATGGAATGAGTTCCGTCCGAAGTCTGCGCTCCTGTGTAGCTGCAGTACTTTGGTAATGCTGGCGGGCATTGGCGGCGGACAGCGGCTCACCGCGCAAACCCGTGTGCCGCTCACAGATTTGTCGGCTTTTAAACAACCGTCTTCCAGTTGGCGTATAGCCGGCGACGTTAGGTCGGATCTGCAACAGGACAACACCCTGACCACCACCACCGGTACCGGGATACTTGTGAACCTGCCTGAAAAGGGGACACATGGCCGGGATCTGTTTTCTATGGCGGAACATGGCGACATGGACCTGGAACTGGATTACCTGGTTGCACGCAAATCCAACTCCGGCATCTATCTGCAGGGGCGTTATGAGATACAGTTGCTGGACAGCCATGGTACACTTTCCCCGCGTGCGGCCGACAATGGTGGCATCTATGAACGCTGGGACTACAGCAAACCGGAAGGGCAGCAGGGGTACGACGGTCATGCACCGCGCCAGAATGCCAGCCTGGCCAATGGCCTGTGGCAACACCTGAAAATTTCCTTCCAGGCGCCCCGCTTCGATGCCGCCGGTCATAAAATAGCCAATGCGGTCATCCTCAGAGCAGAGCTTAACGGCGTCACCATCCACGAAAATGTGGTGCTGTCCGGCCCTACCAGGGGGGCTATGGACGATAAGGAAGCCGCCACCGGGCCGCTGCGCCTGCAGGGCGATCACGGCGCAGTTGCCTTCAGGAATATCACCATCAGCCATTTCAGCGCACCGAAACCGGAACTGAAAGACATTACCTATGATATCTTCAGAGGACCGTTTGATAAACAGCCGGATTTCAGAATAGTGAAACCCGTTGCCAACGGCCAATCTGAGCTGCTGACCTCCAATGTCAGCCATCTGCCGGAAAACCAGTTCCTCATCCGTTATCAGGGCGTATTGTCTGTGAAAACAGCCGGGCGTTACGGTTTCCGTCTGCACACCTCCGGCGGCGGCGGACAAATGAAAGTAAACGGCCAGGAAGTGATAAAACTATCCGGCTGGGATGGTAACGGCGCTGTAACCCTGCAGCCTGGCGACTACCCGGTAGAAATACTGTACAACAAGGAAGAAGACTGGGCAAAGCCTTCCCTGACTTTGTCCGTGAAAGGAGATAACCTCCGCGAATTTGTTATCAGCGATGTCAACGTACCTGCCGATGATGCTACCGATCAGATTCTGGTGGCAGCCACTGAAAATACGGTGCTGCGTAGCTTTATGGACCTGAAAGGCGGTCCGCGTGTGGTTCATGCCGTATCCGCAGGTTCTCCGCTGAAGCTCCATTACACCTATGATATGGATCATGGCGAACCGGTACAGGCCTGGCGCGGCGAATTCCTCAACACCACGCCGATGTGGCATGACCGTGGCGACGGCTCTTCCCGGCCTATGGGCATGATCCGTACACTGGACCGGAAACCGCAGCTCTCCCTCGCCCGGCTGGCCGGTGAGCAGGCTGCCTGGACAACCGATACCGCCGGCACGGGCTTCCGCCCCCGCGGTTATTCGCTGGATGCAGCAGGACAGCCCGTTTTCAGCTACGATATCTATGGTACCCAGGTAACAGACGCGCTGAGCATATTACCGGAAAGCGCCGGCCTGCAACGTACCATCCGGATTACCCGGCCACAGGAAAATATATATGTACGTATAGCCGTTGGCGATAGTATCATCCGGCTGGATGATAAAACATTCCTGGTAGGAGATAAATCCTGGTATGTGAAGATGAACCCGGAATCCCCGGCAGCCATCATCCGCGGCAGCCAGGGCAATATGGAACTGATTGCGCCGGTAAAGGAAACCCTGCGCTATGCTATCATCTTCTAAGCAGCAACACGAACAATTATGATGCAACTGAACTATAAGAAATTAATAATAGCCGGACTGGTATTACTGGGTACCGCCGCCGGCAGATTACAGGCGCAGGAGTCGCCGAAAGAAGAAGACTTTTTCCGCATTGCCCGTATCAGCTCACCGGAAGGCACGCTGCTGGAAGTAGGCGGCCTGTGTACCTTACCCAACGGTGATCTGGGCGTAGCCACCCGGCGTGGCGATATCTTCATTGTGGAAAATCCTTCCAGCAAACAACCTTACTTCCGTAAAGTAGCCTCCGGGCTGCATGAAGTGCTGGGCCTGGCCTGGAAAGACGGATCGCTGTACTGCGCCCAGCGCGGAGAACTGACCCGCCTCACCGATACCGATATGGACGGGAAAATTGATAAATTCGAAACCGTATATGCGTGGCCGTTATCCGGCCATTACCATGAGTATAGCTTCGGGCCGGTGATAGCGCCGGACGGCTCCTTCTTTGTTTCCGGCAACGTTGCCTTCGGCGACGAAGAATGGTGGCGCGGTGAAAGCCGCGTGCCCTGGCGTGGCTGGATGATGCACATCTCCCCCGACGGTAAAATGGAACCCTGGGCCACCGGCTTCCGTTCCCCCTGCGGCCTGGGCATCGTAGACGGAGAACTGTTCTACACCGAAAATCAGGGAGACTGGATGGGATCAGGAGCACTGGTACATGTAAAAAAAGGCAACTTTGTAGGGCATCCGGCAGGACTGCGCTGGAGCAAGGAGCCTGATTCCCCGGTAAAGCTCACCACAGAACAGCTCTACAGCAAAGTAGATCCCCGCTTCCGCAGGGATGCTCAGGGTCACGCGATCAAACCGGAGAATGTGGAACAGGAGAAATTTGTGACGCTGTTTGACATGAAGAAATATTTTCCGGAAGTACAACTGCCTGCAGTATGGCTGCCACACGGCGTACTGGGGATTTCCAACTCGCAGGTTATCACCATCCCTGAAGGCGTCTTCGGACCGTTCGCCAGGCAGGTACTCGTGGGCGACCAGGGACAGAGCAAAATCATGCGCGTATACCTGGAGAAGGTGAACGGAGAATACCAGGGCGCTGCCTGGGATTTCAGAAGTGGCTTCCAGTCTGGCGTACTGCGCCTGGCCTGGGGAAAAGACGGCTCGCTCTTTGTCGGTGAAACCAACCGCGGCTGGGGCTCCGCCGGCGATGCCAACCAGGGGCTGCAACGCCTGGTATGGAATAACCGTGTGCCTTTTGAAATGAGAACGGTAAGCGCTATGCCGGATGGTTTTGAAATCACCTTTACTCAACCCATAGATAAAAAGTCTGCCGCTGACCTGGCGTCTTACCAGGTAGAGAGCTTTATCTACAAGTACCACCCGGTATATGGCAGCCCGACGGTGAATACAGAAAAATTGGCGTTGAAAGGAGTACAGGTATCTCCCGACGGTATGAAGGTACGCATCGTAGTGAATGGCCTGCGCCGCTATTACATTCACAAAATATCGCTGCCCGGCATCCGCGCAGTACAGGGTTCCTACTCACTGGTACATCCTGATGTCTACTACACGCTGAACAATATTCCGGAAGGTGCGTCACTGGCCGCCGCAGAGCTGAGCACCTTTAACTCAGCCACTGCTATAAAAGCAGCCGCTAAAACTGCCACCACCACCACTTCCGCCAAAACGGTGAGCAATGCCGCCAAACCGTTAACCACCGCAGAAATTCAGCCGTTGCTGAATAAATATACCTGTTCTTCCTGCCACAACGAAAAGAAAAAACAGGTAGGTCCGGGTTTCAATGAAGTAGCCAAAAGGAACTACTCTGTAGCCAAAATCCTGCAACTGCTCCGCAATCCGCAGCCACAGAACTGGCCTGGCTATGCAACGCCCATGCCGCCTTTCCCGCAGGTGCCGCAGGCAGATGTGGTGAAGATTGCAGTGTGGATAAATTCGCTTAAATAGAATAACGAATTACGAATTGCGAATTGCGAATGAGGAGCGAAGATCTAAGCGGAAGTAGATTCATTACCCGCTTAGATCTTCGCTCCTCATTCGCAATTCGCAATTCGTAATTCGTAATTTTAATTCATCAGCTCCTCAATTTCCTCTGCTTCCACCGGCATTCCCTCCATCAGGTCTTCATAGCCGTTTTCCCTGACTACCAGGTTGTTTTCAATTCTTATTCCGATGCCTTCTGCTTCGTTGTAGATGCCGGGTTCGTTGGTGATGACGGCTCCGGCGGGGAGTGGTTCGTGGTGGTAGCCTATATCGTGTACATCGAGGCCGAGGAAGTGGGCTACGTTATGGTAGCAGTATTTGTTGAGGTAGTGGGTGGCGCCGTTGGCGCGGATGTCGGCGGTGGTGCAGAGGCCCAGGTTCACCAGTTCTTCCAGGAGGAGGTTGTTGGATGCCTGCCAGATGTCAGTGAGGATGACGCCTGCACGTACGAGTTGCCTTACCTGTTTATGAACGCGGAGGACAGCATCGTAGTGTTCCCGCTGGCGTTTGGTGAAACGGCCGCTGACGGGGATAGTACGGGTGGCGTCGGCGTTGTAGAGGTTCCAGCTGGCGGCGGCATCTATGAGGGCGAGGTCGCCGTCTTTGCCGGTGCTTTCGTTGGCGCGGTAGTGCAGGATGCAGGTGTCTGCGCCGTAGGCTACAATAGGTTCGTAGCCGGACCAGGTGCTGTTGTACTGCATGTATTCGTGAATCATTTCTGCGGCCACCTGTATTCCGGTTTTGCCGGGCTGCATATATCGGAGTACGCGGCGGAATCCTGCTTCGGTGATGCCGGCGGCTTTTCGGAGATGTTCAATTTCTTCCGGGGATTTGGCGGTACGCTGCCTGGCCAGCAACGGATACAGGCGCTCATAGCGGTGCAGCGGGTAGAGGCGCTTGCATTCCAGCAGCAGGCGGTCTTCACGAGTCTGTGTTTCATTTTCCGAGCGCATATGTTCGTTGGAATAGAGGTATATGCTGTCGCTCAGTGGTAGTATGCGTTTCATGGCAGACCAGTATTCATCTGTGAAATAAACGGTCCGGATACCGGATACGCGGGAGGCTGTTTCTTTGTCAATACGTCTGCCCAGCCATTTCACGAATGTTTCATCTGTTCTCTTAATGAAGAGTACTTCGCGGAGCGCCGCTATGGGATGGTGCGGGCATAGTACGAGCATGGCGTCATCTTCGTATATGCCTGTCAGATAGTACAGGTTGGCGTTGGGACAATATTTCATGGTGCCATCGGCGTTGGTGGGCATAACATCGTTGCCCGTGAGGATGGCGGCAGCTCCGGCGGGGAGCTGGCTGGCAAGTTGGTGGCGGTGGAGGGAGAACATAGCGGAGATGTTGTTTGTTGAAAGACAAACTTAGCGGGGTGGCGGGAGAAAACTGGTGTAAAAAACCGACAGTTTAGCGGGTGGCAGTATCGGAGAGGCGGCGCCATTCCTTGCGGAAGTGCGAGAAGTCGTGGTAGCCAAGTTCTTCCCAGTCGGCCTTATAGCCGTGTTGGGTGTATTGTTCAATAGCCTGCCGGAAACGGAGTATGTTCAGGCATTTTTTGGGGCTGATGTCGAGGGAGTCAGCGAAGTAGCGTTCCAGGGTACGTGGGGATACAAAGAGCAGGTCCGACAGCTTTTTCAGCTGGTAGCCGCATTGCTGGAGGGCGGGACCGTTGAGGGATTGCAGTACATATTCGAAGTGCCGGTCGGAGGGGAGGGCGGCATGTTGCCGGAGAAAGGCTTCCAGCAGTTGTTGATGGCGGGAAGGCCTTTGGCGTCGTATACGGCGTTCTCCAGCCGGGAAATATGACGCAGGGCATCGGCGGCGGGAAGCGTGTGCCGGTGCAGGTCTGCGCCTTTAATATGAAACAGGTAGTTGAGAGAGGCGGGTTTGAATTTGATGCCTACCAGGAAATTATTGCTGTGATGCCGGTAGGAGACGGGCATGGTATGATAGCCTATCAGCTCACTGCTGTTGCTGGCGTGGAGAAAGCGGCCCTGCCGGTCGTATATCTCAAAGGGCGCGCCCATATTCAGTACGAGAGAGGAATACATATTGGCCATCAGTATTTCCCGGAACTCATCGTCGTGCAGCTGCGGCTGGCGCAGATCCAGCAGCCAGTAGCAGACCACATGGCGGGCCAGGTCAGCGGAGGGCGCGATGTAGCGGTACTGACTGGAAAAATATTGCTGATCTATGATTTCAACGGCTTGCATGTGCGGTGAATCTGCCGGTAAATTACGAAGATCCCCGCATATGATTTTAAGGGTCCGTTAAACATTTTATCAGGTTGCCCTGTTAATTAGTTATTCAGTGAAAATCCGGTAATAACTGCCTGCAAAGCGCTTTGTATGCGGTAATATGAATAACCATAAAAAGGAAGAAGGGAGCAAACTATAGGATCATCTGCTTTCTGCTGTAGTCTCCGCTTTTCTCTTCTCCCCTCATTCACCATTTGAAAATCGTAATTCGCTAATAAATATACGGTTGATAAACAGGTACAACATCCTGCATGAGCAGTGATGTGCTGGGGCGGGCTTATACCTTGGTAGCGCCCGCCCTTTTATAATATCTGCCTGCCAGCAGCCCGATGGGCAATCCTATCATCACCATAATTATCAGCATACCTATAACGGCGTTGCCTAAACGAAAAGGCCGTGGCGGAATCTGGCTGAGGGGTATTACCAGCAGGTTCATGATGAGCCATACCAGGATGCCGTATACCAGCCCTGATGCGGCGGGGTACCGGAGCAGCTCCGGAATCCTCGGAAAGATGAGAAAAAAGATGGTGGTAAATGTCAGCGCAATCAGGTAGTGGAACAGCAGTCCCCACCACATCATGGTGACGGGATCGCCGGTGAATGCTTCTTTCCCGAAAAAGCCGCTGGCAACAAATACCAGTACTTTGGTAAAGGGTTGGCCGGTGATGAGTACAAACTGTACGCAGGCAGAGATGATGTCGAGGGTGCCGGCTACCAGTGCCGTCACCAGGATATAGACAGAAAGAGAGAGGCGTGTTGACATATGAAAGAGCGAAAAGTGAATAATGTTGCTGTTATTAAATTAAAAAATTTCTTCATAAAAATGTGCTTCTCCGGAAATTTTCTCCTTTATTTCTCCTTTCCTGCAATTTAATTGTCGCAGTTACGTCTTCCCTAAAAACATGATGTGTGATGGAATTTTAACACTTTATGTTAACAAATTGAAACCAACAGCTTAAAATCTCCTTAAAATTTTTTCATACTTTTTTGATTTACAATAATATATGAATTGTTAAAACATAAATTTAAACAAACGATTAAATAAACGATTGTTTAAATTAAACGTTTGTTTAACTTTGCTTCGTCAAATCAAAAAGGGAACATGGAAGACTATAATGAGAAACAGCTGGCGATTATAAGTGTAGCAGAAAAGCTGTTTGCAGAAAAAGGGTTTCATGGCACTTCGGTGAGAGACATCGCGCAGGTAGCGGAAGTGAATATTGCCATGATCTCCTATTATTTCGGTTCAAAGGATAAGTTGCTGGAAGCTGTTTTCCGGCACCGGATGGAGGCATCGCGTGCATTTATCAATGAGCTGGTGCAGAATGATACGATGTCGCCGCTGGAAAAGATTTATACGCTGATAGACAGGTTTGTGAATAAAATGCTGAATGAACAGAGCTTCCAGTGCATTATGAACCGAGAACAGCTCAACGGAGAAAAAAGCCCGATACATAACCTGATATGGACGGTAAAGGGAGAGATGCTGGGACTCATGCGGCCTATTATCACCAACGCGCAGGATGCAGGCATCTTTCATACGGGCATAGATGTGGAATTGCTGATGACCACGATGTTTGGTACCATTCATCAGATCATCCCGGCACAGCATATCCTGAGAAAGGAACCGGAGCTGAAGAACATGAACGACGAAACTTTCAAGGAATATTTAAGACTCAGACTGAGTACTCATTTAAAAAAATTGTTTAAAGCAATCCTTACACATGAATTCTAAAAGCATATACGCACGATTATATGCGCTTGCATCGGGAATAGTGCTGGCACTGGGTTTTCAGACCGTATCCGCACAGAGCACTAAACCGCTTTCGTTAAATGAAGCCATATCGCTGAGTATACAAAACAGCAAACAACTGAAGGCCAGCTACGCCAAAATAGAAGAAGCAAAAGCAAACATTAAAACCGCCAATGAAAGGCAACTGCCGGATGTAAGCATTTCCGGTTCCTATCTGCGGCTAACGCAACCGAACATTGACCTGAAGCTGGGTAAGAAAGACGGCGGCAGCGGAGGAGGAGGCGAAAGCCCTAAAGTTAATTCCGCTGCCTATGGTATCGCCAGCGTATCCGTACCGATCTTTTCCGGTATGATGATACAGAGCGGAAAGGAAGCTGCCCGCTACCTGGCCACTGCTGCGAAACTTGATGCGGATAAAGACAAGGAAGACATCATCCAGAACACCATCGCTGCCTACAGTAACCTGTATAAAGCAGAAGAAGCCGTGAAGCTGGTGAAAGAAAACCTGAAACAATCCGGTCAGCGGGTACATGATTTCAGTAACCTGGAGAAAAACGGACTGCTGGCGCGCAACGACCTGTTAAAGGCAGAACTGCAGCAGTCTAACTACGAACTGGCGCTGATGGATGCTGAAAACAACCTGAAAGTATCCACCCTCAACATGAATATCATGCTGGGCTTGCCGGACAATACCGTGCTGCAGCTGGATACCACTGCCTTTAAAGCATCCTCCGGCAACATCGACGGAAGGGGTGAAGCAGAATTTGAACAGCTGGCATATCAGCACCGTAAAGATGCCGCCGCACTGAGCGCCCGTGCAGGAGCTGCAACCGCCCAGGTAAAGAGCGTGAAAGGGGAATACTATCCTGCTCTTGCCTTCACAGGAGGCTATGTGGCCGCTTACATCCCGAATGTGGTTACCATTACCAACGCGGTGAATGCAGGCGTAGGATTGAAATACAGCGTCTCTTCCCTGTGGAAGACAGGCTCCAAGGTAGCCAGCGCCAAAGCCCAGCTGGCAGAAGTGCAGGCCAATGAAGCCAGACTCACAGATGCTATCCATCTGGACGTATATCAGTCATACGAAAACTATCTGCTGAGCCACAAGAAAATGGATACCTACATCAAGGCAATAGAACAGTCAGAAGAGAACTACCGGATTACCAAGAATAAACACGATAACAACCTGGCTACCACCACGGATCTCCTGGATGCTGACGTGGCCAACCTGCAGTCTCATCTGAACTACACCTACGCCAAGGCAGATGCGCTCGTAGCCTATAACAAACTGTTACAGGCAGCAGGTATACTGGAGAACAACAACAAATAATACCAACAAACCAATAAACTACAAAGCTGTGGAAACGCAAACAAAAGCTACTAATAATATAACCATGCAGGAAAATTCCGCGCCTAAAAAGCGCAGCAAAGGCTTCATCATCGTACTGGGTGCACTGGTGATCGGTGGTGGCGCATTCGGTATCACCAAATACATTCACGCGCAGCATCACGAAGAAACAGACAATGCGCAGATCGATGCCAATGTAAGCCCGGTAATTCCAAGAGTATCCGGATTTGTGAAAGAAGTAAGAGTAAAAGATAACCAGCTCGTTAAAAAGGGAGATACCCTGGTAATTCTCGACGACCGCGACCTGGCCATCAAAGTACAGCAGGCCCAGAATGCCCTGATGACCGCCCAGGCCAACCTGGGGGCCGCTGAAGCTACTACCTCCGCTGCAGAAGCAGGTATCAGCACCGCGCAGGCCAACATCGGCACCATCGACGCACAGATAGAAGCCGCTAAAGTAAATATCTGGAGAGCAAACCAGGACTATGAGCGTTACAATAACCTCATCAAGGATCACTCTATCACCCAGCAACAATATGAGCAGGCGCTCGCAGCCAAACAAACGGCTGAACGCCAGCTGGACGTACTGGTAAAACAGAAAGCTGCGGCTTCCCGCCAGACTTCTGTAGTGACCTCCCAGAGCAGCGCTACTTCCAAACAGATCAATCTTGCGCAGGCTGGTATCAAACAGCGTGAAACCGATGTGGATGATGCAAAGCTGAACCAGTCCTACGCAGTCATCACCGCCCCTGAAAACGGCGTGGTATCCAAAATCTACGTACAGCCCGGTCAGTACGTGGCAGCAGGTCAGTCCCTGTTCAGCGTAGTAATGGACAACACCCCATGGGTAGTGGCCAACTTCAAGGAAACGCAGCTGGAGAAAATGAAACTGGGCCAGGCAGTGACCGTGCACGTGGATGCATATCCAGGCACACCGCTGGAAGCCAAAGTAACTTCCTTCTCACCGGCTACCGGCGCGAAATTCGCACTGCTGCCTCCGGACAATGCTTCCGGTAACTTCGTAAAAGTGGTACAACGCCTGCCCGTAAAAATTGAGTTCAACGATCCCGGCAATGCACTGGTGAAACAGCTGCGCCCCGGCATGAACGTACTGGTAGACGTGCATCTCAACTAATCATACATGAATGCATTGCAGCCTGGGGTTAATAGTTAATGGAAACCATGCATTATGATCTATTCATCAGCTATAAGGAAACAATAACAGACAGGCCCCGACACAGCATTAATTATTAATTCCAGGCTGTACTGCCTTCATTCAAAATATACGTGTTGCATGCAACAAGAATCATTGATAGAATACGGCTCGCGCAGGGTGATCATCACGATCACCGCTATCTTCTGCGCCTTGCTGGAAATCGTGGATACGACTATCGTTAACGTGGCATTAAACGATATGCGCGGTAACATGGGCGCCACACTCAGTGAAATTGGTTGGGTGATAACCGCGTATGCCATCGGTAACGTAATCATTGTACCGATGACGAGCTGGTTATCACAACAGTTTGGCCGCCGTAACTACTTCGCCGCTTCCATCATTATATTCACCATCTCTTCCTTCCTCTGCGGTAACGCTACCACCATGTGGGAACTGATATTGTTCCGTTTTATACAGGGACTCGGAGGCGGTGCGCTGCTGGTAACTTCACAAACCATTATCACGGAAAGCTACCCTCCGGAGAAACGTGGTATTGCCCAGGCTATCTATGGTCTTGGCGTTATCATCGGCCCTACGCTTGGTCCTCCGTTAGGTGGCTATATCACCGATAACTATTCCTGGCCTTACATCTTCTACATCAACATCCCTATCGGCGTAATCGCTACCCTGCTCACCCTGCAGTTTGTACGCAGCCCGAAATATGCGGAGAAGAAATCTGTCAGCGAAATCGATTTTCTCGGTATCATCCTGCTGGCAATGTGTGTGGGCTCCCTGCAATATGTACTGGAGCGCGGTCAGGAAGATGACTGGTTCAGTGATCCGACCATCACCCTGTTATCCATAACAAGTGCGTTGAGCCTGTTCTTCTTCATCTGGAGAGAACTGACCTATAAGAACCCTATCGTGGAACTGCGGGTACTGAAGAACGGTAACCTCCGTGTGGGTACTATCTTATCCTTTATCCTCGGCTTCGGGCTGTATGGTTCTACCTTTATCATTCCCCTGTATACGCAGGGGCTGCTGGGATGGACTGCCACACAATCCGGTATGCTGATGATCCCCGCGGCACTGACGACGGCCTTTATGATGCCTATCATCGGTAAAATGCTGGAGAAGGGAGTGCCGCAGCAATATCTTGTGGCAGCGGGTATGTTCCTGTTCTTTGTATACAGTTTCTGGGGATATAAAATTATTACGCCTGCCGATACCGGCGCAGATGCTTTCTTCTGGATGCTCATCGTGCGTGGGGTAGGTATGGGTTTACTCTTCATCCCGATTACCACACTGGCGCTGTCTTCCCTGAAAGGACAACAGATTGGCCAGGGGGCTGCCTTTACCGGTATGATGCGTCAGCTGGGAGGTTCGTTCGGGGTGGCATTGATCACTACGTTTATGTCCAGGCAAAACCAGTTCTACCGCAACGACCTGGTGGGTAAACTGGATACCAATAATCCGGATGTGATGAACAGGGTGCATGGGTTACAGCACAGCTTTATAGCGAAAGGCATGGATCCCGGAACAGCACTCGGCAGCGGTTACAAGGTGCTGGACTACAGCATTACCAAACAGGCAGCTGCTATGTCCTACATGGATGTATTCCTGTACCTGGGGCTGATGTTCCTCATCTGCATCCCGTTTGTACTGATGGTGAAAGGAAATAAAAAACAAGGGAAACTGGATCCTGCTGCGATGCACTAGCAGATCCGTTTCACAGCATAAATTATTGTTGCAATAACAGTGTAACAGTTGTAGGTTTAGGTAAATAAGCCCCGATCTTAATCGGGGCTTTATTTTTTTTAATTGTCGTCTTTTAAAAGCTGAATGCCACCTTGGTGAAGAGGCGCATACCGTTGAAACCCATCTGCACGGCATCCCAGGGGCCGCCTGTTTCTCCGTCGTAGGCGGATAATTTAGCCCCCGGCACATACCCGAAATCAGGATGTACATTGAAGATATTATCCGCTCCCAGGAACCAGCTGATATGTGAATTGAACCGCAGGCTCGCATACAGGTCGGTCACTGCTTTTCCCTTGTATACAAATTCTTCCGGTACCAGGGTACCATCTTTATCCAGCGCTACCAGCGGGCTGATACCGGTGCCCGCCAGGTTGGGATCTCCGGGTAGTCCGGTACCTTCTTTGGCCGGATCTCCGGCAAAGCCATAGCCCAGCAGCGTAATCTTTCCGAAATAGGTAACGCGTGCGCCTACACTGAATTTTTTAATACCGTATTCCACGTTGAGACCCAGCTTCACCGGCGGAGCAGATGCCAGTACGAAGTGCTGCTCGCGTTCACTGAAAAATTCTCCCCGGTGCAGGTAGCTGTCATTCAGTTTATCCGGCACATTGATTTTGTTGATTTTCATATGCTGGATATTACCTGTGAAGAGGGTGCGGAACCGCTGATCTCCCCATTTTTTGTTGAAGTCGATCACGATGTCAAGCCCCATATTGGTGGTATTGACAGCGTTGGCATAGAACTGCGCATTATCGATTTTCAGGGAGTCCAGCGCGCGGCCGAACTGCGGGTCCAGTGTAGCGTCTTCTTTATTGAACTGGCCGGATAACACGATCCGGTCTTTTACTTTCACCATGTAACCGTCCAGCGTGATAGTGAGTTCCGGTATAGGTTTCAGGGAGAAGCCCAGGCTGGCGTTAATAGATTTTTCCTGCTTCAGTGCAGGGATGCCGGCGGCTTTGGTGATAGGATCATTATTGGGCGCTATTTTCACTTCCGTGATACGGCCGCCCTGTACGTTGGTGAACTGGGAGCTGTAGTTGATCTGCTGTAAGGAAGGGGCGCGGTAGCCGGTGCTTACAGAACCGCGGATATTGAATCCGCGCGCTACCTTGTAACGCGCTGCCAGTTTATAATTGCTGGTGAATCCGAAGTCGCTGTAATTCTCCACGCGGATGGCAGCGCCGAGCAGGAACTGTTCGGTGATGTCCCATTCCGCATCTGCATAGCCGGCGATGTTGGAGCGGTTGGCTTTAACGGCATCGGTGGGGCGGTAGCCGGGGAAACCCTGTGCCCCGGTGGCTTTGGTAGGTACCCTGGCGGTGTCGTAATTTTTCCAGGATGCTTCTTCTCCCGCATAAATTCTGTACTGTTCATAGCGGTATTCCGCTCCCAGCGCCAGGTTGAAGCCTTTGCTCAGGTTTTTGGAGAAAGTGAGGTTCGTCGTGTTCTGGGAGAAGGAGAACCCGCCATCATCAAAATGAGTAGGCGTTTTGCTGCCCAGAGAGGCATTGAAGGTTTTATCTCCGTAGAAATGAAAATTGTTTCTGCCGAAGGTATTGCTCAGGTCCCATTTCCAGTCGTTATTGGTTTTACCCCTGACACCCGCTGCGATGGAGGCATCCTGTATATGTGTCTGTATATGCGGGTTGAAAATGGTATCCGGAATATCGTTGGGACTGGGAATACTTTTCATAATATCAGGGTAGAAGATGAGCTGTCCGCCGGGGGTAGTGGGAAATCTGTCAGGATGCCCGCTGGAGGCCGGATTGATGCCATGAAAAGTTCTCGTATAGGCGTAGGCGTCAGAAGATTTGTAGTTGTATCCGCCGAAGGCATAGATAGTGGTATTGCTGGCTCCGACGGGGATTTCCAGGTTTACCATACCGCCGCCGGAGGTAACGGAGCCATCGCCGTGGGCGCGGCGGCCGGTATTGATCGGCAGGCTGTTGGCGTTATTCAGGTTGGTATCCAGCACCTGCCGGAATGTTTTGCCCTGTGTGAGAAAATTTCCGGAGAAGTTGATGAAACCGTTGTGTTTCCCGATGGGCAGGCCGTAGTTGATACCGGCGGAAACGGTATTACCGTCGATAGCGCCGCTGTACTCGTACTGGTTAAGCGATTTTTTAAAATAGGTGTTGAACTTGCGGTCGTAATAACCGGCATATCCGACGTTGACGCTGAGGCGGTTCACATCTTTTTTAAGGATGATATTGATTACGCCGGCGATGGCATCGGAGCCGTATTGAGCGGAGGCGCCGTCGCGCAGTATTTCTACGCGGTCGATAGATGATTCGGGGATGGCGTTGAGGTCAGTACCGGAGTTACCGCGGCCTCTGGTGCCGAATACAGAGGTGAAGGCCGTCTGGTGCCTTCTTTTACCGTTGATGAGTACCAGTGTCTGGTCCGGGCCCAGGCCGCGCAGTGTGGCGAGGTCGATCTGATCTGCGCCGTCGCTGCCGCTTTGTTTGTTGTAGTTGAAAGACGGGGCGGCTACATTGAGCAGGGATGTCAGTTCCATCCGGGCGCTGGGCAGGCCGGCCTGGTTTACGTTGATAACATCCACAGGTACCGGTGTTTCTGTTTTGGCGCGCCCGCCGCTGCGGGTACCTACCAGTACAATGGGGCCCAGTTCCGCCACGGAGGCTATCATTTTAACGTGGATCTCCGTTCTGCCGTTCACGTTAACCTGTTGCGGCTGAAAGCCTACGGAGCTGAATTCCAGGGTACCGGTGGAGGGAGCTTCCAGGGAAAAGCTGCCGTCTTTACCGGTTTGCGTGCCTTTGGGTGCGGTAAGCAGCCTGACGGTAATACCTTCGAGCGGTGCGCCGCTGGCGGCGTCTGTAACCTTACCGCTGATTTTCAGCTGCTGGCCGGATGCATAATGCATGCATAGTAATAGCAGGGCTACTACGGGTAGAAGTTTTCGGTTTTTCATGCGTGGGGATTTGTATATAATTTAAGCAAAAAAATACAAAGTGTTCCCCCACGGCTTACCGCAGTCAGAGTTTTATCCCTGCCTTCCTATAGATAAAGCTCATGAGCCATGCCGGACCAATCAGCAGAAACTGCAGGTCTTTGAAGAAAGAAGGTTTGGCGCCTTCTATCTTATGACCAATGAACTGGCCTATCCATGCCAGTACAAATATCCCCAGGGCCACCTGCCAGATGGGTACTCCGGTAACGGCAATACTACGCCATCCCCAAAGACATAGAATGCCGATAATCAGCATGCCTGCTGCCAGTGAGGCAGACAACCGCGCATAGTAAATAATCACCAGCAGCAACGCTATATGCGCCGCCGTCAGCTCCTGCCACCCGAACAGCGGAATTCTGACGGCATAGAGGAAACCGACAATACTAAAAAAGATAGCCGGCACACATATCCAGTGAATCAGTTTGTTGGTATGATTGCGGTGGCTGGTGCCATAGTCATCCAGCCATTGTTCAATAGTTCTCATTATGCCAGGATTTTCGTCTTACTAAATATAATTTATTTACCGCTGATTTTAACCTGTTTCATGCCTTCCCTGCCAAAAAATACCGGGAAGTACATCATCTCCGCCTTAGCCGGATTTACATGGAAATGCCCACTGTACCGGGGCATCAGCGCTATCCTGAAAGTATACCGGCCTTTGCCGAGATGACTGCAGAAGATGCTGACCTTGTTTTTTAAATATTCGCGGTGCACTTCCTGACTGGCAGCCGATTGCTGCTTTCCGTTGTAGGAACAACCTGCCGGCACCGGTACTTCTATCATGACATATTCCGCGGGCGTCTTTACATCTACGGTTACCTCCATGGTGGTGGCTGTACCGGCAGTGAGCTTCGTGACGGTGTGGCTCTCCGTCACAAACGCCGTACTGACGGAAAACTGTCCGGATACTGCCTGCGGCGCCGGATTCCAGTGTTGCTGCCATGCGGTGAAGTACACCGGCATATTACCCTGCTTACGGACCTGCAGGGGAGTAGTGCCTTTCAGGGTGGTGCTCCACGGGAAGATACTGACGGACTGATTATTCAGTGTAAGCGTTGCCGTTAGTCCGCCCGGCTGCTGCAGCATATCCGGCAGAATAGTCCGCAGAATGGAGGCGGATTCGTAGGTGTTGCGCCAGTGGCCGGGATGGCGGATCTCCAGCAGCCAGGCCCGGATGCCTGCGAGTACTGCTGCATAACCACCCTTTTCCCGCAGGATGTTATAAACGAGCAGGGTATGCTGTACGCTGTTATTGAACAGGTGCTGCTGCTCAGGCTCATCTCCCCAGTACGGATTACCCATCATGCTGCGTTGCTGTTTACGCAAAAGGGAGTCTGTATTAACGGTGCCGCCTGTACGTACCTGTAAGGCCATCCGGAACAATTGTTCATAGGAAGAAAGATAGCGGGTATTCATGGTGTCCAGCGCGGTCCTGAAATCTGTTTTCGCACCAAGCAGCTGCAGCATTTCCAGCATGGATAACCGGTTGCCGGGCAGCTGCGTGGCCTGCAGTTCATATACCAGCTGCCCGATAACGGCCTCCCGGTTGAGGCTGATCTGATAGCCCTCTTTTTCTGCTTCCAGTAAAGAGCGGGTTACATACGCGGAAATCCAGGGAACAGGGGAGCTTTGGTTCCACCATCCCCAGCCGTTATTGAAGCGGTTGTTACTCAGCGAACGAACGAGTTCCCGTATCTGCTGCTCCCGGCGGAAATCTTCACCCAGGAATTTGCGGAGCCGCTTTTCGGCCAGGAGGGCATTCAGTTTGCTGGCCATCTGTTCGTTGCAGAGGTATTGGTAGCGGTATAATCTTTCTGTTTCGTCCAGCAGGACCGGCAGTGCGCTGCCACTGGCGTAAATATGCCAGGCGGCGGTATCAGTACCGGCGGCGACGGTAAAGGCAGTATCCTGATGCAGCGGGAAGAAGTAGCCGCTGGTTTCCTGCACTCCCTGCGGAAATACAGGCACGGCTCGGTACTCTCCGTCGTAGTAGCCGTTTTTTCCCAGAACGGTATATTTCAGCCGGAGGCTGTCTGCCGCCGGAATCGCCATGGGCATCGTATCAATATGACTGTTGCGGAATCCTACCGGACCGCCAAGCAGCTGCTGATCTCCTGCAAACAGCTGACGGGTAACCGAGGTACTGTCTGCCAGATAGTTGAACAGTTTGCCCGTAACATGCAAGGTATCACCGGCAATGGCAAAGGCTGGCAAAGCGAGGTTTGCGCTCACCGGCTTATAGGATCTGATAATATCCTTCGAGGAACCTGATTGCTGCTGACCGGTAAAGGCAACCGCGTAGGTGCGCCAGCTGGTAATATCATCCGGGAAGGTCACATCAAATGATGCTTCCCCATTTTCGTTGGACCGTAACCGTGGCTGCCAGAAGGCATCGTCGCGGAAGTTGTGCCGCAGACTACCAGAGGTAGTTCCTGTTGCATTCGCGGCATCTGTATCAGAGAAATTATTTCCTTTTCTGGTAGTAATAAGTATTACCCCATTGGCGGCACGGGAGCCATACAGGGCAACGGCTACATCAGATTTAAGTATGTCCATGGAGATGATGAGAGAAGGATCCATACTGTCCGGCGATGTACCGGAAATAATACCGTCGATGACATAGAGGGGCGTACCCTGTTCCATGGAACCATTTCCCCTGATGCGGATATTTTCCCCCATCTGCATACCGGCAACTCTTCCATGCAGTACGTTACTTATAGCATATGACAGACTCTTTTTAGTCCGCTGGACTCCCATGCCGGTAACTACTACTTCCTGCAGGGCCTGTGACCGTGCTTGCAGCCGGGTCAGGTAAAGCTGCCCGTTCCGCGCATCAAATTCCTGCTCAACTGATTCATATCCTACGATACTGATAAACAATGTTCCATAGTCCGGCACAAGCAGCCGGTAGCGCCCATCCTTATTGGTAACGGTACCATAGGTAGTGCCTCGTATCATAATAGTGACGCCAGGTAACGGTTCCCCTTTTTCATCGGCGACCAGTCCTGTAATGGCATTAGTAAAAGTGCTCCGGTCGAGATACCGGTTGTTGAAAGGAATGGTAAAGTCTTCCCGCCTGTTATCATAGTATTTCCAATGGTCATCTTCTGTATATCTGATGATAGTGGCATTCATGGCTGTGCTGACGCTGTCTGGACCCTGCACGCGGGGATGGGTAATGCGGATAAAAGAAGTGCCTCCTGCTTTTACCTGTATACTGTCCTGCACAAAATACCTGTTTCTATAAAGCAGTACCAGCATGCGGTACCAGCCGCTGTCCAGGTTACCTATATCAGTGGTCTGCCCGTTGTATACCCTGATAAAATCAGGAACATCGTGCCGGTAGAGAAATATCTGCCGGATATCCGCCTGCCTGATGGAATCAATGTTTACAGATAATTTACCGGTATGACGGGCAGATGTTTCAAAAAGCGTTCTTGTAATAGTCAGGTTTGCCAGGGAAGTCTGGTAAAGGCTGTCTATCTCCTCTTCTGTACAGGCAACCGCCTGTACATCAGCTCCATAATTATATCCGTTGCCGGTCTGAACAGCACTCATGGAATATATGCCGGTGATTTCCCGCTGCTTAATCAGTCCTTTTGAAATGTCAAAGCGATTACCGCGTTCGACCTCGAATGCTTGAGAGAACTTGCCTGGTACCACGTAGGTGGCGGTAGTATTGAATAGCGGGCCTGCCAGCTGATCACTGTAACCGTTATGGCTGTAAGGCGCCAGGAGTATTTGCTGCTGAGCGATGTATCTGAGGGGATTGCTGTTATGAGAAGGGGCTATAGCAATAAGATGGCGTTCCGCAAACACCTTTTCAGCTTTAGTCAGCTCCGGCTGTATCTTTATTACGTTTACCTGCGGGGTGGTCTTTTCTGCAGCGATGCTCAGGTATGTTTTTACGCCTGCTGCTGCATAAGCACTGTCTATTGTTATGTAATAGTCAGGAGTCCTTATTTTAATATGATGTTTGCCGGGAGATACCGGGAAACTATAGGCTGGCCGGTAATCTGCCGCATCCAGGTATACCGGTTTTTCATCAATCCACAGAAAGATGATCCGTTGCGGTTCTCCGTTGAGCATTACAAACGGCGCCAGCTGGGTAATATTCCCTTTAACCTTTTCTGTGTTGTAGTAAACGCCGTCGGGATGCAGAAAATGATAGAAAGGGATGGTATCCAGGTGCAGGGGCTGCTGCCATTTTTCCCAGTTCAGCGGCAGGGTATACATGACTTCCTTGCCAGCCTGCAGGTTATAACGGAAAGAGGATGCAACGGAACGGTAGGATTTGCCAAGATATGGTATAGTCGGTTCTTGCTGCTGCTGGAACTTACTGGTGAAGCTGTAGGCGGTTACATCCGCATCCGCAACCGGCCGGTTCCTGGAATCACTAACGAGAACGGATATACGTGATTTTTGTCCGGGGAAGATAGTCGCCGGACTATTAATTTTCACTGACAGCAAATTTTCTGCAAAGGAGATAGGATAGTTATTGCGGATGATGTTGTTATTCCAGAAGTACCAGACTTCTACCAGGTAGTTATCTTTGGTGATGGCAGCGGTTTTCAGGTGAAAGGCGGTGTCATATCCGCTTTTGATTTTTTCTCTGCCTGCATACACGCTATACCAGAAGGGAAGCCGGTAAGGGCTGGTAATATCTGCAAACACAGAATCAACAGTACGGAAAGTAAGACATACCGGCGCAACGCCGGCTTTATCTGCCCGGAATACTTCCCGGTGCGCTGCAGTAATTACTTCATACCGTTGTATATGAGGTTTCATCGGGATAACGGCCGGCAGCTGCAGGCGTACATCAGCAAGGGTATCTTTTTCCTGGAACGTGAGCAGCTGCGCCGGGCAGCTGTAGACAGTATCCCTGCAGGTGGCTGTAATGAGGAGGCTGTCTCCCTGCTGCGTGATTTTAACAGCAGTAGCGGGGTAGGAGTAGCTGACATACTTTATATCAGACTGTGATTCATTGCTGCTGCTGAGAAACTGGGCCCGGATGATGTAATCCATACTGGCAGCAGGGAATATGCTGTCCGGTAATATCATTTTGGTTTCTCCGGAAGGCTCCAGCGGTATTTCATGCTGCCACAGGGTGTCAGGGATAAACAGCCTGTCTGCAAAGTATTTTCTGTTGCTGCCGGCGGTGATACAGAGTTTTACCCGGCCATCCATCACAGGAAGATCGTTCTCATCAGTGGCTTTCAGGAAAACGGTCTGCGGCACGCCTTTGTTATGGGTCTCATTGACGCGCATGTGAAAGGTGACTGACTTCAGCTCATATTCTTCATAGCTGAAAGTGGTATGGTACAAGGAAGTGCCCCTTTTCCCTGCTGAGCTGGCGGGAGTTTCCAGTACAAGGTTGTAATCGTCGTCGAGGTCTATATCCAGGCTGTCGGTCAGGGCGAAATGGTATTCATAGCCACCTGGACGATAAGGCTGCAGTATTCCCAGCAGGGTGTCTGTCTCCTTGTATCTGTCCTGGAGGCGGAGTGCCAGCGGTGCATTCAGGGGGAGGCCGTTACGCTGAAACAGAAAGGCTTTCAGCTTAACGGTATCCAGTGGTTTGTAGACAGGTTTACTGGTGGTCATGAAACCGGGTAAGTCTCCGCGGCGGACAGGAGCTGGCTTAAAGAAGCGTTTAAGGCGGCTCAGGAACGTACTGCGGTGTCGCCGCTGGGTGATCCTGGTGATACCGGAAAAGTTGAGCGCGCCTTTATGGGCTATCTCCAGTATGCCATTTCCGGAGACATGTGTAAGCCGGTAGGATTGGGACGAGGGATCAAACGGCATGCGGTGTTTTCCGCTGCGTATAACCGCATCCGTGATAATATTGCCGTTCAGGTCATATAAAAAAATACGGTAATCGGGCTGGTCGTTTATCAGCCGGATACGCAGGCGTGAACCGGGAATCAGCCGGGTAACCAGCTGATTGCCGCGGGCGTATATTTCCAGGTAGTTGCCCGGCTCCCGCGGAGTGGGTACAGGGGTGCCGGCCGGGAAGCTGAAGGCAGGTGTCTGTGCATATTTTTCTTCCGCCAGCCGTTTTTTCCGTTTCGCGGAAGTTTCCATGTACAGCGTGCGTGTTTCTTTGTCCGTAAGTTTATACAGATAATGCATGGCGCTTCCTCTGCGGCTGCCGGATAAATTTTCCTGCGCAGCGGCCTTCAGATACAGTACGGATAAGCAAAGCAGTATACAGCTTCTGAAATATAGAGACATAGGTATTCCCGGGATTGAGATTCAGTAAAGATTGCTTACCGGAAAATACAATATTATACAATATGGATAGCCGCAGCGGAGAGCTAAGCTGGCGGGGTTAACTGTCAGGAGAAGTTCAGCCTTTATCTGCCAGCACCATTTCTTTTTCTTCCCGGTGTACTTTCATATGACGGCGATGCATGCTGCCCCATTCGGAAAGGTGCTGCAGCATATCCGTCATGGTTTTGCCCAGCGGTGTCAGCTGGTATTCAACCCTGGGAGGAACTTCCGGATAGATGATACGTTCAACGAGGAGGTCATTTTCCAGTTCCCGGAGCTGCAGTACCAGGACTCTTTCGGAGATGCCGGGAATATTTTTCTTCAGTTCATGATAGCGCATTTTACCTTCCAGCAGCCGGTAGATGATGGATGGTTTCCACCGGCCGCCGATAACGGAGAAGGTATGTGCCGTGCTGCAGATACTGTTCAGTATCTGTTCGTTGATAGCGTTGGTGGAATTTTCTTTTCTCATAGTTCCTGCGATTTATTGCCAGGTAAAGATAACAAATAAAGGGGAGCGGGAGAGAGGTGGTAACCGGCAGGTAACCCCGGCAGCAAACATTCCGGCGGGTTGACTGTTAGTAGTATAAAACATTGCAGGTATGAATCTGTTAGTATTACTGGGTCGCGTGCTGTTTTCACTGATTTTTGTGATGTCAGGCGTTACGCATATAACTGGTTCCGGAGCTGATTATGCAGCATCGGCGGGTGTTCCGGCCGCCAATATACTGGTACCGCTGGCGGGGTTGCTATCGCTGCTGGGCGGGCTCAGTATCCTGCTGGGGTTTAAGGCCAGGCTGGGAGCCTGGCTGCTGGTAATTTTCCTGGTGCCGGTCACTTTTTACATGCATAAGTTCTGGGGTATTCCTGATAAGATGACGGCCCAGATGCAGATGGCCATGTTTATGAAGAATGTGGCCCTGCTCGGCGCTGCCTTGATGGTAGCGTATTTTGGAGCAGGACCACTTAGCATGGACGGAAGGAGATCATAGGTACGGGATACCCGTGAGGGTTATTCGTTTGATATCTCTTTATCTTTTTCTTTATCTTTTTTGGCTACTTCCTCCAGGAGTTTAAGGCCGAGTAAACCGCTGATGGGCCCATTGGCGCCGTCTCCGCCACCACCGATGAGAATATCGGGCATGATACGGATGTTTTGTGCGCCAATGGCTTCCATAACTTTCAGCTGGGTGAAGTTGCTGCCACCCATTGCCTCTACCGCCAGTTTATACGATTCCGCACTGGACTGACCGATAGCGAGTATTTTTTCCGCTTCTGCCTTACCGGTCAGTGAAATTTTCTCGGCATCTGCTTTCGCGATCCATTCAGTACGGTCGGCCTCCGCTTTGGCGAGCAGTCTTACCTTTTCCGCCTCGCCGCTTGCCAGCAGCTTCATACGATCACTTTCCGCATTAGCCTGCAGGCGTACGCTGTTGGCATCACCGGTCGCTTTCTTTACAGAGGCGTCGGCAATTTTTTCTGCGATGAGTACACCCTGGTCCGCCTTCACGATTTCTTTCTGCATTTCAGCCACGGCAGTTTCCTTTTCGAGCGACTGGCGTGTTTCCTGTGCCTGGCGCTGGGTTTCGTAGGTAACTTTTTGTTCTTCCGCAATTTTACGGTCTGTGAGTGTTTTCATCAGGCTCTCCGGTGGTACAATGTCACCGATAAGGGTATCCACACCGAAAACGTTGTACTGATCCAGTACATGCCCGATATGTTCCTTTGCGGCTGTCTGCCTTTCCTTACGGCTGGTCAGGAAGCTGATAACGTCGGCGCCCTGGGCGGAGTTACGGAAATAGTTACCAATAGTGGGTTCCAGCACCTGGGTAACCAGGTTGCTCATATTTCCGAAGCGTGCAATAACTTTAGGGGCTTCCGTTGTGGGAATATGGATGATCTGGGAAACATCCAGGTTGAAGGTAAAGCCGTCCTTGCTTCGCACGGTGATGGTAGACAGGTTTTTATCCAGCTGATGTGATTCACTTCTGGCAGAAGCCCAGTTCAGTACCAGGTTGGTGGTAGGTACCAGTTCTACTTTCATGATGTAGGGGTTGACGGGGTATTTACCTGGTCCTAACGGTTCCGCCCATACGCCTTTGGTGCCTTTGGCCACAATATTGCCGTGTTTGAATTCAGCGCCGCTGATGTCCACTCCGTCGTTACCCACGAAAGATATCACCACGCCAACGTGACCGATAGCGATTTCCGTCATTTTCACCAGTTCAATTTTTGCAAACCAGGGGTTGATAAAATAGGAACCTGCCAGTATTACCTGCTCCTGTAATCCTTTGTAGCCGCCTTTGCTGAGGAATGCATCCACATCCTGGAAGTTGTTATGTTCCTGGATGATTTTACCTGCGATAGAGCCGGCTTCGATGGCCTGTCCTTCCAGTGTGGTCACGATACCTACCGCATTGTCGGGGATAGAGATCATGTCCGTTATTTCCACTTCAAAGAGGAAGGTGTTGATACGGTAGGAGCCGGGTGTGATGATGGCTGTCTGCCGTCCTTTGCGGCCGCCGCTGGTAAGGAATGATACGGCATCCTGGAAGGTATCGCAGGGTACCTTGCGGGCGAGGATAGCGCCGGTTGGGAGTTCGGCGCCGTCTTTTGCCAGTACCAGTCCGATTTTACCGGTGGGGATGATGGTAAAGGGCTGAAAGGTTACGCTGTACTGCCAGATCCATTTCCAGAAGTAAACGCCGGGGGCGAGTGTCTGCGCCTGGAAGCCCGCTTCTCCGTTCGTGGCCAGGATACGGCCTTCCGGCAGTTCCTGTTTACCAAAGAGTACAAATTTTTTGGTAACCAGGCCGATGCGGTCTTCCGGTACGATCACAACGCCGAAGCATATACGAAGAATAACTTTGTACGCCAGCAGGCATAACAATGGCACGCCAATGAGCAATGCCCATTTTAAAACAGGATTGTGTTCCATGTTGTGGGATATAGAAGGGTGATAAAAAAGATGACGGAGGAAGCGGGCGGCATTACGGTGTACAGGCGCTCTTTCCGGCTACAGGCTTGCCGTAGCAGGTATTCCGGGAACAGAACATATACGTATGGTTATGCGGTGAAGCATAGATAACGGAAAGTCCGGAGAATACTATTCGGAAATAAACAGTCGAAGTACGGTAAAAGCTGCCCGTGTTTTGACAGGCTTACAACGCGGGTGGGGAAGTGTTGTAGTTGGTTAAGATAAACGCTGTCATAAAGCGGATGTAATGGTCAGATTCCATTTGGGAGTAAATTGTGGATGTAAAATTGAATATTATTTTTCATCTGTCAAAATATTTAGAAAGAATTTTCTTTCGCTGGATAAAAATCCTGTGCCGATATTTGAAAAAAGAAGTTATATTGAGATGCATTTTTTTTGTTTTCTTTGCTAAAACGATTTATTTGGCCTTTGTCAACCAAACAATACATATATTTGTCGAAGCTAAAACGATTTAGCCAAAATTCTATATTTTAACCTTTTATGAGTAGTTCCATGGCATTAGGAATTGATATTGGGGGTTCCCATATTACTGCAGCAGTGGTGAACCTGGAAACGAGAACGATTGATACCGGTTCCTGGAAACGTACGCGTGTCAACTCACAGGGCACGCCCGGAGAAATCATCGATGCATGGGCAGAAGTGATTGAAGATGCCTTCAGAACAGCGCCGGTAGCTACCTGGCACATCGGTATCGGCATGCCCGGTCCTTTTGATTATACGGAAGGCATCAGCCTGATGAAAGACCAGCACAAGTACGATGCCCTCTACAACCTGAACGTAAAGCAACTGCTGGCAGCACGCCTCTCGCTGACGCCGGACCACATCCGCTTCATCAACGATGCCGGCTGTTTCCTGCAGGGAGAAGTATTCAGCGGCGCAGCCCGCAATTACAAACACGTCATCGGACTTACCCTGGGCACAGGACTCGGCTCTGCCGTATATCACGGCACACTGGCAGAAGACGCCAACCGCTGGTGCGCCCCCTTCCTGGACGGCATCGCGGAAGACTACCTCTCTACCCGCTGGTTCATTAAACGCTTCCACGAGTTAACAGGCATCACCGTCAAAGATGTGAAAGCACTGACCGAGCTCACCACCTCCGGCGCGCACGTTCAGCAGGTATTCGATGAATTTGCCCGTCACCTTTCTGCCTTCCTGCTCACCTTCATCAAAGACGAATCCCCTGAAGCCATCGTCATCGGCGGCAATATCGCCAACGCCGCGGAACGCTTCTTCCCGGCCGTTACACGTGAACTTGAAAACAACAATATTCATATTCCCCTGCTCCAGGCCGCACTGAGCGAACAGGCAGCGATATTGGGGGCAGCGTCCCTCTGGAAACCGGAGGTTTAATTACGAATTACGAATTGCGAATTACGAATGTAGAAGCGAAGATTAAAACGAAGATTAAAGGTGACAACTATAAAACATCTCTTTGGTATGCCCCCCAAAAGTTAGACACTTTTGGGGGGTATTTTTATGGATAAACGAGTTAAATACAGTTTAAAACAAAAATTGTCAGCAGTACGTAGCATAATATCTGGCAAAGAGAACGCGGTATCT
>NZ_JAABOK010000003.1 GCF_009928525.1 Chitinophaga solisilvae
ATGGTTTCCTACGATAAAGGATACGATCTCTGGGTAACGGAACCCCGCCTCCACGATACCAAACTGCTGGCGAAACTGGGTGGCAGCCCTAATGTGGAACTGCTAAATTCTTCATCCGCTTATGTCTTCGCTTCTCATTCGCAATTCGTAATTCGCAATTCGTAATTCAAAGCCTCATATTGTTTCGGCATCAAAAATCACCGCCTTCTCCCAGTATTGTTTGCAGTTTTCCACAAATTGCCGGTGCACCGGGTGTACCTGGTAAATATCATGACCTTCCTGATTATCAAAAATCATCAGTACGGAGTAGCTGTAACTCCGGTCTATCGTCGGGCGGTCGGTCGCTGCCGGCCGGCCTACATTAAATACCCTGATCTCATCAATTACGTGCAGGCTGCTCATGCCTGTTTCAAAATGCCTGATTTGTTCTTCAGATAAACCGCTCTTCAGGTAGAAGTTAACGACATGCACAAATTTCTTATCCAATGCCTTCATATAACGTTATTTAATAAATTATGATTCCTTGTTTACATAAGCATTGACAGTATAGCGGTTTACCAGGTACACCAATGCCAGTACGCCGGCCACTCC
The DNA here is from genome assembly GCF_009928525.1 of Chitinophaga solisilvae. Taxonomy (GTDB): domain Bacteria; phylum Bacteroidota; class Bacteroidia; order Chitinophagales; family Chitinophagaceae; genus Chitinophaga; species Chitinophaga solisilvae. The sequence goes on from NZ_JAABOK010000003.1 coordinate 592, forward strand.
GGCAAATACGCCTGCGCCCGGCCAGGGGCTTATTACCATTTCATGTTTTGCCAGAATGGTGGCGGTAATATATTGCAATCCCGCCAGGATAGCCAGACTCAGCACACCGATAATAATATACAGCGGCACAAATTGTTTCAACAGGTAGCGCTTCAGTTGTACCGGCGCAGTTCCCAGCATCACCAGCAGCTGTATTTCCTTCTTACAGGAAGCGATAATCAGCTGAATGAACATACTAAAAACCAGCATGGCAAAGAGCAGCAGTATCAGTCCGAAAAATCCTACTACGGAAACGATGGTCTGTACTATCATCCGTGTTTTGCTGAATTTCAGCTTATCCTGATTGGTGGTGTAGCCATTATCTTCCAGGAACTTTACCAGGGAAGGGTTTGACGGGTCCGGTGTTTTGATGATTACACGGGAGGTGCCTGCTGCCCTGCCTGTGCCGTATTTTTCGTTGGCCCACTGCATAAATGAAGCAGGCACCAGAAAGGAAGAAATTCTGTCGGAGAAACCGACCACATGCCCGATATACTGTTCTGAGATATTATTTCCGGAGATGACCACCTGCAAAGGCAGGGCTTTAACGGTTTCCTGGGAAATCTGTGGCAGGTCCTGGCTCAGTGAAAATCCGAAGTTGTAAAGATTCAGGAAGTCACTGGGCAGAATGATGGGAATGGTACGGTCGCCTGCATTCCATTTCCAGTCGTCATTCTTCACATCAATAAAGCTGTCCGGTACGGATTCAAAGAACATATCCGTGGCGAAATGCAGATCTCCGGGGGCCTGCACCACCACCTTATACTGGCTGGAGGTGATTAACCCGAATGCCTGCACGAAAGGCTCCTGCCGGATATGGTCAATTTCTTCCGGGGAGAAAGCGCTTTTGCCAGTCTGCCCCATATTGGCGTTGGTGATTTTTTTATTAATCACGAGGAAGTCGGCGGTTTCATTCTGATTTTTGGTACTGTACAGCAGCTGGTTAAAATCTGAATGCACCTGGATGGCAACGAGAATGAGCAGCATGGCTATTCCCAGCCCGATGGATGCCATCAGGAAGCGTGTTTTTCCAACACCGGTATGTATAATTTTTTTGAGTAGTTCGAAGAAAGGGCGCATGAAAAACAACAATTAAAGATGATAATGCACATCATAGGAGAAGTGCTGGTCATTATCCAGGTCAGTTAAAATGAATCCGGCGTTGCGGGCCTTGCATTCGTCAGCGATGAGGGCGGCCGCACATTGGGTATTGTCTTCATCAAGATGACTGAAGGGTTCGTCCATCAGCAGCCATTGGAAAGGCTGTACCAGCGCCCGGATGATGGCAATACGCTGCCGTTCGCCGTATGACAGTGTTTTGCTGCTTTGCTGCAGTACATGCGTTACGTTGAGTCTGGCAGCCATTTCCTTTACTTTTTCGGCGCTGCAGTATGGCTGTGGCAGCATCACTCTTTTAAGGGTGATATTTTCTTCCGCTGTGAGTTGTTCAAATAACCGGAGGTCCTGGAACACAATACTCACCTGCTGCTGCCGCATGGAGGCTACCTCATTTCTGCTGTATGACTGCCACGGCCGGCCGTCTACCAGCACTTTGCCCGTATAGTCGTAACGGATATGATACAGGTAATGCACCAGTGTGGTTTTTCCGGTGCCGGAGGGGGCTTTTATTTTTACGAAGCTGCCCGGAGTGAAGATCACTTCCTTATTCCAGACGCCGGAATCGCGCTGCAGGAGTTTATCCTTTAGGGGTACCGGCATCAGGTTTTCTAGCTGAATTTGCATAGTCCTTGCTGTTAACGTTCCCAATATAAATGATTTAGGGATTTTTTGATTTCGTGATATACGGATTTAAATGCAACAATATTGCCGTTGTATTTAAATCCGTATATCACGAAATCAAAAAATCCCTAAATATACAAATGCCGTTACAGGCTTAGTGAACTGGTTCTGCAACCACAGTATCTACCGGAGTAGCAAACAGGCTGTCTTCAATAGCTTTGCTTCTCGCTTTTTTCGCTTCCATCACTTTTGCGGCTTCGGTAGCGAAGTTAAAGAACTGCACCAGGCTGTTTTCGTCTTTATTTTTCAGGTTCATCACCGCTTCTGTACGGATTTTATCGCCGTCAGGTTTGCTTACCAGGGTAGCATCTTTCAGCAGGGCCTGCACTTTGGTGATGATGGTTTTCTCTTCTTCCTCCTGTTTATCCAGCGGAATGTTTTTGGTAATTTTCTCCAGGTCAATATAACCGCCGATCATGCTGCCTTTCACTTTGCTTTCAACACCTTCTGGCAGTTTGATAGCGCCTTTACCGCCCAGGTACTGCTGCAGCAGCACGCTGTCGGAACCCAGGGTGATCATTTTGTCGGTAATAGACATGGCCGGTGCGTTGGCAGCCAGTGCCGGATTAGCCAGCACATAGCGGTCACCTTCTTTCTGGAATACTTCTTTCAGCATCGGAGAGTTCATCACTTTTTCAAATGCTTCCTTCTTACCTACTTTCAGGCTGAAGATCCATTTAGCAGTAGGTTCATCCTTGAATTCGCCCGGGAAATAAGGAGATTCCTTTTTCACAACGGAGAAGTCGGAGGCGATGTATACCAGCTGACCTTCGAATGCGTTCAGGAGGTCATCCATGGTGAGGCCGGATTTGCTGGACAGGAACATGTTTACAAGTCCGTCCATTCCGGTTGATTTAATGATTTCACCTATCATCTGGAAATCCAGTGCATAGGACAGGAATCCGGTAACATCGCTGGAAGGATATTTCTTCAGCATATCCAGGTCAATTTCTTTTTTACCGGATTTTTTGAAGATGGCAGCCATTTCCTTGCCCATGTACTGTATACCGTTTGCTACCACTTTACCTTTTTCGAAGTTGATGGAAGCGGTGTAGAAGGAACCTTCCATCAATTTTTTGAAATTAGCGGGAATCATGGTCAGCTGACCGCTGTTATAGATGGCTTCCGGGTTTACGAATATGCCCATGTCAGCGCCTTCTTTCAGCAATTTGGCGAATGGTTCCAGGGCGCCGGCAGTTTCTTCTTTTTTCAGGTGGAAGAGGTGATCGGCTTCAGCAACCCAGGTTTTTACTTCCGCATCGTCGGCAGTGGCTAAGAGTGCAACCGGAGTGGCAGCAGCGGAGTCGATGGCGGCCGGGTTGGCATCTTCAATAGAAGGCTCGTCGTCGGTGCCGGGCAGACCGGGGGTACCGGCAGGCGCGTATTTATTCAGGTCGCTGGGATCAACCGGGCTGATGTACAGTACGGTGCTGTTGGTCCAGGCAACGAGTGCGTGTTTGTCTTCTTCCCAGATATATTTAAAATCTTTCTCTGTTTTCAGGGAGAAGTCTTTTTTCTCCTTTTTCAGGTATGCTTCAAATTTGGCGGCATCCTGGAGGCTGCCGGTCATGCTCAGGTAAGATTTATGTTCGGATGGCTGACCCTGGAAAACGAAAGACACGAAGAAGTGGCTTTTCAGGTCCAGGCCGGAATTTTCCAGTTCTTTCCATTCCTTCATCGTTTTGCTGGAAGAGTCTTCCGACTGCATTGCCGAGAAGAATTTATCCATAGTGATGCCATTAGTCACCAGTTTCTGGGTGAGTTGTTTGGCATTGAGGTCAACCACGATCCCTGCATTTTTGGGGATATGTTTACTTTCATCAGGTGTTTTGGAACAGGAAGAAAGGAATACTGCTGCGCTGACGGCAGCTAACAAAACTTTGGAAATTGTTCTTTTCATAAAAGATATAAAAATTAAAAACGTTAATACGTAGCAACATTTTGCATTCGTCTACAATACTCTCCCACTATCGTGGTATTTCATTCCTGCGAAAGTACGCATATTTTTGTTGCTTATATGTCCCTGTTTTCAGGGATCCGTACAATAATTCGGTACCAATATTGTTAATACCTTTGTCTGCTTACTATGAAACTAACAATTAAAACCATCGAAAAACCATTATGTACCTGATTCTCTTACAATACATCCGTCCTGTGGCGGCAGTAGAGCACTTTATGGAGGCGCACACCGCGTTTCTTCAGAAATATTATGACAATGGCAAGTTTATTCTTTCCGGAAGGAGAAAGCCCAAATCAGGATCACTGATTTTATGCCAGGCTTCCAGCCGCAAGGAGGTGGAAGAGATTATGAGTGAAGATCCGCTGGAAAAGTATCAGCTGGCGATGTACGAGATCATTGAATTTGAGCCAACACCTTACGCGGCTATTGCCGGAAAATAGTTCCCTTCCTTTTTATCTTTTGTGCCAGCTTCCATTATTTTTCCCCGCCTTACTGACTACTGCATAAAGTAAATGACCTTTGTGAGCCATTTGCTGCTGTCCTTTTCTGTGCCCGGATCTGTCACATACATTTCTATTGTTGGCGGAATGACTTTCTTTCCTTTACCTGCTACAAATTTTTTCAGGGCTACGTGTGCATTGGCAGTTTTATCGTAGGGGCCGTAATAATCCACATAGGCTGCTTTGGCGGCCGGCAGTTTAAATATTTCGAAGCCGGCGCCGAGGGTGCTGCCTTCCGGAACGGGAATAGCGGCGGCCATATCTGTCTGTTTTGCATTTTCATCCCAGGTGAAGAAGAGTCCGCAAGGCACCCCTGGCTGCAGTTTTGCGGCGGTTGCGGCTTTATAGATGACGCCCAGGTTGGACTGGTAGTAGGATCCGATACTTTTAAAGGGGATGGTTTTTCGTGTACCCACATACGTGGTGGCGGGGAAATCCATTTCTTTTACGGTAACATTAATACCGCTGGGGGTGCCGGGGCCGTTCTTATCGGCCTCAGCCATACTTTTAAGGTTATTGAGTCCTTTCTGGAAATCATCTTCCAGGGCGCTTTTCATAAAAAGGGCCATTACGTTCTGCGGCCGGTCGTAGCGGGCATCAAATCCCCATACGACCTTAGTATTTCCGGCTGCTTCCGTCAGCCGGAAATACACGTCCGATTCGGACCGGAATGGTTTAATGAAGGTTAATTTCTGTTGAACAGTTTTATACGGATCCAGCGAGAGGTGCTGCAGCTGGCCTTCTCCGATTTTTTTCCCGTTCCAGGAGTTGATAGCGCCTACAGTACCATCATCTCCCGTGATGGTATATCTGGCAGCAGAGTCCATCTGTTTCCAGGTACTCCATTCATTGAAGCGTTCAAAGCGCACAATATCATTCCATACAATAGATGCCGGCGCGTTGATTTCAACGCTGCGTTCCACATGCAACCGGGTAGGAGCGGTAAAAATCAGAATAATCAGAACAAGCAGGAGAAGTCCGATAATCCAGGCAAGCGCTTTTAATACTTTCATAACTCCGGGGGATTGATTACAATAAAAATACGTTTTTTTATTGTGCAACCGCCGGGGGTGTTGGCATTGTAAGTGCGGGTTCGGGCTACTCTTTTTCCTTTTCTTTTTCCTTGAAGTGTTTGTCTGCTTCTTTGGCCTGTTCAAAATCCAGGATCACGGAGTTAATGCAATAACGGAGGCCGGTTGGCGGCGGACCATCGTCGAAAACGTGACCGAGGTGTGCTTTACAGCGGCCGCACATTACTTCTGTACGGTGCATGCCATGTGAATTGTCCGGTGTGTAGATGACGCTGGCTTTGGTAATAGGTTCAAAAAAACTGGGCCAGCCGCAGCTGCTTTCAAATTTGGCGTCTGAGACAAAAAGCGGGTTACCGCAGGCGGCGCAATAATAGGTCCCCTTTTCCTTGCTGTTCCAGTATTTACCTGTAAATGCCCATTCGGTTCCTTTTTCTCTGGCGATATTGTAAACTTCCGGGGGTAATATTTTACGCCATTCCTCGTCGGTTTTGTTCACTTTGCTAGTGTCCGACCGGGAGTACACTTCTCCCTTCTTTTTTCCATCTTCCATTGAATTCTTTTTTTCGCTGTTTTGCGAGTAAGTACAGTTGGTGACTAATGTTGCGATGCTCAAAATTATCAGATTCCGCAGGTTCATATACTACGTTTGTTGTCGTTAACGTGACATTAACACTATCATTGTATAACTCTCATTAAATAACTCTTTGGCTTAGATTATATTTTTCTCTGATAAAAGTACGTATGAATGCGCTTAATGGATTGTTAAACCCCATAAATCAGACCAGTATTTTCGGTAACCGGGCTTCCCGGATTCAAACAGTCTGATAATCACCCGCGAGCAACTCCGTATAAATTATTAACTTTACGCCAAAAGGCTAGTTAAGTGGCGGATATCATCAATTTATTACCAGACAATATAGCGAACCAGATAGCTGCAGGGGAAGTGATACAAAGACCGGCATCGGCGGTAAAGGAATTACTGGAGAATGCAGTGGACGCGGGTGCAACAGAAATTCAGCTGATCATTAAAGATGCGGGCAAGGAGTTGGTGCAGGTAATTGATAACGGCGGCGGTATGAGTGAAACGGATGCCCGGATGTGCTTTGAACGTCATGCTACTTCCAAAATACAATCTATAGACGATCTTTTCCAGATCCGGACAATGGGTTTCCGCGGCGAAGCACTGGCTTCTATTGCAGCCGTTTCGCAGGTGGAGCTGAAAACCCGGAAAAAAACTACCGATCTGGGCTCCTATATTGAGATTGACAACAGCGTGGTCAGAAAACAGGAACCCTGTCAGACGGCTGAAGGCACCAGTATTGCCATGAAAAACCTGTTCTTCAATGTGCCCGCCCGCAGAAACTTCCTGAAAAGCAATGCGGCGGAAATGCGACATATTGTGGATGAGTTTATCAGAGTGGCCATGGCCTTCCCGCAGCTGCAGTTCTCCCTCACCAGCAATAACCAGCAGCTGTTTCACCTGGACAAAGGCTCCCTGAAACAGCGTATTATCGCTATTTTGGGCCAGCACTACAATGCCCGTCTCGTAAATGTGAAGGAAAGTACCGACTATATGAACGTGTACGGCTTTGTAGGTAAACCGGAAACCGCCAAAAAAACCCGCGGCGACCAGTTCTTCTTCGTTAATAACCGCTTCATCAAAAGCCCGTACCTGCACCATGCAGTGATGAGTGCTTTCGCAGATATTATTCCGGCAGACAGCTTCCCGCTGTATGTACTGTTCATTGATGTGAACCCGGAGCATGTGGACATCAACGTGCATCCTACCAAACAGGAGATCAAATTTGATGACGAAAAGGTCATGTACGCCTTTATTCAGGCCACGGTAAAACATGCGCTGGCACAGTTCAACGTAACGGCTACCCTGGACTTTGACCTGGATCCCAGTATCCAGGCCCTGGATGCTGTCAGCAAACCATTCACCGCCAAACAGCAGGAAGAGTCCACCCAGTCGCCCCTGTACAAGTCCTTCACACAGGCCCACCAGGCGCACATGATTGACAAAAGCAATACCGGCAGCAATCTGAAACACTGGAAAGACCTGTATGAAACCAGCTCCCAGCAGCCTTCTGCAGACAGATATACCGTTGCCGCCTATACGGAAGAACCGGAAACGCGTCCGGCAGTAACGTATGAAAGTCAGCCGCACGCCACCGCATCTGTCATTGATGAACGCTGGCAGGACACCTCCACCGATCAGAAAGTGCCCGTTCAGGTGCACCAGCAATATATTTTGTCCCAGATCAAGTCAGGCTTCATTCTGATAGATCAGCAGGCGGCCCATGAAAGAATCCTGTACGAGCGCTATCTGCGCGCCATCCAGGAAACTCCGATGGCTACCCAGCAAAGCCTCTTCCCGCAAACGCTGCAGCTGCCTCCGGCAGATGCGCTCATCATTGCGGAAATGCTTCCCGAACTGCAGGCCCTGGGCTATGAGCTGGAACCTTTCGGTAACCATACCTTTGTGGTTCGCGGCGTACCGGCAGATATTCAGGCCGGCAACGACCAGGCCACCATAGAAGGGCTGCTGGAGCAGTTCAAACACTTCAGCGACCTGAAAGTAAACAGGCGGGAACAACTGATCCGCTCAATGGCACGCAATAACGCCATCCCGGCCGGAAAAGTGCTTTCCTCCCGCGAAATGCAGAATATCATTGACGAACTTTTTGCCTGCAGCATGCCTAACGTGGCGCCTGGCGGGAAGTTTACCTTCATATCCTTCAAACTCACGGATCTCGCCCGGATGTTTGAAAGAGGCAATTAATTGTTTCAGACAGGTGGTTCTTACCAGGAGGCCACCTGTTTTTCTTTTGTTCTCCCACCTAACTTTTCCAGTTAAAAAATCTCTTTCCTGCTTGAAAACTTACCTCATCTTTTAAGGCTTCCCGGCTGGTTTTTCGTGTAATTTTCATTGATATTTTTACTTTTCCCTTAACCCAAACCCTATCAATGATGAAATTATGTTTACCCATCCTATGCCTGTTTCTTTGTTTTTCAGGCGCTTATGCACAATCCATTTCAGGCAGTACCAACCCATGTCCGGGCACCGCTCAGCAGTATACTGCCAACCTTCCCTGCTCAGGAGCAAGTATAACATGGAGTGTCTATCCGGGAAATGCGACAATCAGTGGCAGCGGCACTACTGTTAACATTACTTTTGAAGATCGCTATTACGACCCGGGGGTAAATAAGGTTATTGCAGATTACTCCTGTGATAGCAAAACCAGACGGGTGGAACTGAGTGTAAATGTGAAGGCGTTTCCGTCCATTATGGCTCTTCCCCAATACATCACACTTCCCTGTAATTTCAAAGGGAATCAGCAGTTAGAGGTTGATGAAAGCCCTTATGCAGACTCTTACAAGTGGGAAAACAACACCGGCTGGCCGGTTGTACAGGGTGCAGGCACCAGAAAGATAACTTATAATGTCACGAATATATACTCCTGGTCAACGGCATTTGTAAAGGTATTCAGCGTCTGCCCTGATGTGGCGCCGCTGATAAAAACCTTTAACTTCTCCGTGACAGGTATATCCCTGGCCAAACCAACCATCAGCGCAGAAGTCAAGCCACTGTACATTTGTAAAAGAAGTCCGTTCATGCTATCCGTAAATGATGTTCCTAACGCCACAGACTACATCTGGAGCGTAGATCAGCCTACGATACGCATTAACGGGCAGGTACCTCCGGTGACTTTACCGGCAGCTACCGGAAAAAACGTAACCATTACCAATACCGACGACGTGGCTAAAACGGCTGTCATTTCCTGCCAGGCTGCAGCCGGTACGTGCAGCGCATCCGCCGCCGGGACCATCACTCTGCAGGTGAATGGCACACCACCACCTGCCAGCCCGATTTTCAGCTCACTGCCAATCGGCCATCTTCCGGCAAACGATTATATTGCATTTAGCATAGACCAGCACCCAGCTGCCACCTCTTATCAGTGGCAGGTTGTAAACGGCACCATCCGACAGGGACAGGGAACGAATCATATCTGGGTGTCTACTCAATCCGTTCCTCCCAAACACTCTGCTCCCTTTTTTATTGTGGCGAAATACTTATGCGAATGCGGGGAAAGCGAACAACAGACTGCCAGCGGACGTATCTACGGTCCCAACAGCGGTGGCCCTGAAACCTTTTTCAGCATCAGCCCCAACCCTGCCAGCGATATCCTCCGGATCCATGATACGGAACATAAAAGCGGCAGCACCTTTGAATATCACCTCTACGACATGAACAACCGGGAAGTACGCCGCGGTGTTTCCAACGGCCAGCAGAGCGTCTCCGTGAATATCGCCGGACTGAAAGCCGGACAGTATGTAATACAGATCAGGAGAGACGGGAAAATCAGCTCCTCCCATATCCTGATTCAAAAAACACAATGATTGTTTTAATTACGAATTACGAATTGCGAATTACGAATGAGGAGCGAAGATCTAAGCGGGATAAAGAATTCTTTATCCCGCTTAGATCTTCGCTCCTCATTCGTAATTCGCAATTCGTAATTCGCAATTAAAGCATTTATTGCTTTAAGACTACTTCTCCTAACCGTATAAACCGTTCATACCGTTGGTTATACACAACATGTCTGTCCATATCCGGAGTGTATATTTTTTCGTGCTGATGTTGCAGGCCGGCTATGGGCGGTAGTTTCAGTGCTTCGGCGGCGAGCATAACGGCTCCGATGGCAGAAGCATCCTGCTGTTGCCGGACGTGCATGCTTTGTCCGAATACATCTGCCAGCAGCTGAATCCAGCCGGGGGAGGCGGTGAATCCGCCGCTGACGGATATTTTATGGATGGCGCCGGCGGTAGCTGCCAGCGGGTCCCGGATGCTGCGCAGGGCATAACAGATGCCTTCCAGGGCGGCGCGCATAAAATGTTCCGTACTGTGCTGCGGCTGTATTCCGATGAAAGCCGCCGTAGCGTGGCTGTTCCAGATAGGGGCGCGCTCTCCCTGGAGGTAAGGCAGGCAGATCAATGTTCCGGCCTCGGCCTGTAATCCGGCACTGATAAGGGATTGCAGGTTGTCCAAAGGCTGCTTCAGGAAGTCCCGCACCAGCCATTGCAGCAATACCCCACCGTTGTTGGAAGCGCCGCCGGTAATATATATGTCGTCCGTGAGCAGGTAGGTAAAGAGGCGGCGTTCCGCGTCTGTTACCGGCTGCAGGCCTGCCATGCGCATAGCGCTGCTGGTGCCGATGGTGATAGTGGCGTGACCGGTGTCCAGTGCGTTGCTGCCCAGCTGCGCCAGGCACCCATCGCTGCCTCCGACGATAAAAGGAGTATCTGCCGGGATACCCAGCTCCGCTGCCACTGCCGGTTTCAGGCCGGTCAGTATATGCGTGGCCGGTACCGGCGCAGGCAGCTGATGCGCCCGGATGCCCGCTGCTGTCAGGGCCTCATCGCTCCATTGTCTGGTGGCGATGTTGAATAGCCCCGTGGCCGATGCGATGGAGTGATCTGTTATATAATGTCCGAAGAAATGATGCAGGATATATTCCTTTATGCCGGGGAACATGGCTGCCTGTGCAAAGAGGGCAGGTTGCTGTTCCCGCAGCCAGCGGATTTTGCAGAGTGGCGACATGGCATGAACGGGTGTGCCTGTTTGCCGGTAGATGTTTATTCCTTCCGGGGTATCTCTGAGAGCGAGGGCCTGGATTTCGCTGCGGTTATCTGCCCAGATAATCAGGGGTGTGAGGGCGGTGTCATCTCCCGCTACAGCCATGATGCTGTGCATAGCGCTGCTGAGGGCGATGGCCAGTGGCGGCCCGCCTGCCGCTGCCGCCATTTCCCGGATCCCGGCTTTTACGGCTGCCAGCAGTGCTTCGGGGTCCTGCTCCGCATAGCCAGGCGCCGGATGCAGGGTCGGATATGCCTGTTGAAATGACCCTAATACGGCCCCGCTGTACACCCCAAGCCTAATCGTTTTAGCACTGCCGGTGCCGATATCTGTGCCAATGATATAAGATGTGTTATCACTCATAAAAAAAACACTGCTTTTTCCGCATTTAATTTATAGATTTAAAACCGGTGTTCTTTAAATAAAGTCCAAAATTTCCACGCAATGGCTTTCGAAATTAAAAAACAGGCTAAGCTCTATGATGTATGTATTGTTGGTTCCGGCGCCGGTGGCGGTATGGCAGCCAAAATATTATCAGAGGCGGGTTTGAAAGTGGCGCTCCTGGAAGCGGGGCCCAAATACGATCCGGCAGATCCGGAACAGGCTACTCAGTTGAAATGGCCATATGAATCGCCCAGAAGAGGCGCCAGTACTACCCGCCCGTTCGGTGACTTTGACGCGGCCTATGGTGGCTGGGAAATTAACGGTGAACCATATACGAAAAAGGACGGTACTGAATTTGACTGGTTCCGCTCCCGTATGCTGGGCGGCAGAACCAATCACTGGGGCCGCATCTCCCTCCGTTTTGGTGAACGTGATTTCAAACATAAAAGCTACGACGGCCTCGGCGACGACTGGCCTATCAGCTATCAGGATGTTGCCCCCTACTACGACAGGGTGGATAAACTGATCGGCGTTTTTGGCTCGAAAGAAAACCTGCCCAATGAACCGGACGGATTCTTCCTGCCCCCGCCAAAACCCAGGCTGCACGAACTCATGATTAAAAAAGCCGGGGAAAAACTCGGTATGCCGGTTATACCTGCACGCCTCTCTATTCTCACCCGCTCCGTCAACAAAGACCGCAGCCCGTGCTTTTACTGCAGCCAATGCAGCCGCGGATGCACTGTATACGGCGACTTCTCCTCCTCTTCCGTGCTCATTAAACCTGCTATGAAGAGCGGACATGTAGACCTCTACACCAATGCCATGGTACGCGAAGTGCTGACAGACGGCACCGGTGATAAAGCTACCGGCGTTGCCTACATCGATAAGTCAGATATGCAGGAATATTCCGTTAATGCCAAAGTAGTAGTGCTCGCAGCCAGTGCCTGCGAATCTGCCAGGCTCCTGCTCAATTCAAAATCTTCCAAACATCCGAACGGCCTCGCCAACTCCAGCGGCGTAGTCGGCAAATACCTGCACGACTCTACCGGCGCTTCCAGAAGCGGATTCCTGCCGCATCTCATGGATCGTAAACGTTACAATGAAGACGGCGTAGGCGGTATGCACCTCTACATTCCCTGGTGGGCCGATAATAAAAAACTGGACTTCGCCCGCGGCTACCATATTGAATTCGGCGGCGGCATGCACATGCCCTCCTATGGCTACGGATTTGGGATGGAACGCATGAACGGAAAATACCCTGGCCGCGATGGCAAACCCAAAGCTGCCGGCGGATACGGCGCATCCCTGAAAGATGATTACCGCCGCTTCTTCGGCGCCCACATCGGTTTTGCCGGAAGAGGCGAATGTATTGCCCGCGAAGACAACTACTGCGAAATAGATCCCAATGTAGTCGATAAATACGGTATCCCCGTACTGCGTTTCCATTACACCTGGAGCGATCATGAAATCAAACAGGCAAAACACATGCAGGATACCTTCGAACAGCTGATCCACGAAATGGGCGGTGTTGCCTCCGGTGTAAAACCCGGCGCAGATACCAAATACGGACTGGAAAACCCCGGCAGGATCATCCATGAAGTAGGTACTACCCGCATGGGCGACAACAAAGCCACTTCCGTTTTAAATAAATACAACCAGGCACATGATGTGAAAAACCTGTTCGTAGTAGATGGCGGCGCCTTCGTTTCCCAGGCAGATAAAAACCCTACCTGGACCATCCTCGCCCTCTCCATGCGCGCTTCTGAATACATCGTGGATCAACTGAAAAAACAAAATATTTAATCATCAACAGCAAACATCACATTATGGATAGAAGAGAATCCCTCAAAGCCCTCGCGCTGGGAACTTTATCTGTAGGCACCATACTCGCCGCTACCGGTTGTGAAGACAAAAAAGGCGACGGCAAAAAAGAAGACGTAGCTGGCAAAACTCCCGGCTATGGCCGTACCCCGGACGAAGCCGCCAGAGATAAAGCGCTGAATGAAGCCGAATTTTTCACTGCGGCAGAAATGAAAACCATCGCCATACTGGCAGATATTATCATTCCGGCAGATGAACATTCCGGCAGCGCTACCGATGCCAAAGTGCCGGAATTCATTGCCTTCATCGTAAAAGATATGCCCGAACACCAGCTGCCCATGCGTGGCGGCCTGCGCTGGCTGGATGTACAATGCGCGAAACGCTATAACAAATCTTTCGCTGAATGCAGCGAACAACAACGCATGGAGATGGTAGAACTGATCGCATGGCCGGAAAAGGCCGCTCCGGAAAACCTCCAGGGCGTTGCCTTCTTTAACCGCATGCGCAACCTGACCGCCACCGGCTTCTTCACCAGTAAAATAGGTATCAAAGACCTGGGCTATATCGGTAACACTCCCAACGAGTGGGACGGCGTTCCGGCAGATGTACTCAAACAATACGGCTACGCCTACGATGAGAAAACGCTGGCCACCTGCCTGAAAATCGAAGACAGGGGCAAGATAATGACCTGGGATTAATAATGCATTGCGAATTATCTATCTAAAAAAATTATATCACTCATGGTTCCAGAGAAAAAAAATGAGGGAAACAATGTTTCCCGCAGATCATTCCTGAGAAACGGCGCACTCGCAGCCGCAGGCTTCATGATCGTTCCACGTCATGTACTAGGCAGAGGATATACTGCACCCAGTGATCGTTTACGCGTTGCCGGTATAGGCGTTGGCGGTAAAGGTTACAGCGACATCGTTGAATTCACGAAAGGCCCGGCTGATATAGCCTTCCTTTGCGATGTTGATACCCGTCGCGCTGCCGATGCCGTTAAGAAATTTCCGAAAGCGAAATTTTATACCGACTTCAGGGAGATGTTCGACAAGGAACATAAAAACTTTGACGCCGTTTCCGTTTCCACACCGGATCATACGCACGCAGTAGCTACTATGGGCGCTATGCAGCTGAATAAACACGTGTATGTGCAGAAACCGCTCACACACGATATTTATGAAGCGCGTATGCTTACACAGGGCGCAAAAAAACATAAGATCGTGAGCCAGATGGGTAACCAGGGCTCCTCCGGCGATGGCGTTCGCCAGCTGATGGAATGGTACAACGCCGGCTTAATCGGTGATGTGCATACCGTCTACTGCTGGACAGACCGCCCCGTATGGCCACAGGGTATTGCTTGGCCTTCCGGCAAACAGGAAATTCCCAAAGAACTGAACTGGGATCTCTGGCTGGGTACTGCTCCTAAAAAAGATTATGTGGATAACCTGGTACCATTCAACTGGCGCGGCTGGTGGGACTATGGTACCGGCGCTATCGGCGATATGGGCTGCCATATTATTGAACCGCCTTTCCGCGTACTGGGCCTCGGCTACCCTACCTCCGTGGAATGCAGCGTTGGCAGCGTATATGTAGGTGAATTCAACCGCGGGTACTTCCCGGAAAGCTGCCCTCCTTCTTCTCATGTGATCATGAAATTCCCTGGTAAAAACGGCAAGGAAGTAACCCTGCACTGGATGGACGGCGGTATTCAGCCGGAACGCCCGGAGGAACTGGGCCCTAACGAAGTAATGGGCGACGGTGGCAATGGCGCTATCTTCATCGGTGATAAAGGTAAAATGATGTGCGGCACCTACGGCATGTATCCTAAACTGCTGCCTACCTCCCGCACTAACGAAGTGAAAGTACCGCAAACTATTGCACGCGTACCGGAAGGCCACTACGTACAATGGGTGAACGCCGCCATCGCAGGCTATAACAGCCAGCAGGCCAAAGGCCTCAGCTCTCCGTTCGACATTGCCGGCCCGCTCACCGAAAGCATCCTGATGGCCAATCTCGCTATCCGCAGCTACGATATCCGTACACCTAAAGCCTCCGGCAAAGGTTACGACTATCCTGGCCGCTATATCAAATTACTCTGGGACGGCGCTAACATGAAGATCACCAACTTCGACGCCGCCAACCAGTTCGTAAAACGTACCTACCGCGATGGTTGGTCACTGGGGGTTTGAGGGATGTAATAAAATCATCCTTTTTAATTACGAATTACGAATTGCGAATTACGAATGAGGAGCGAAGATTTAAGCGGATAAAGAATTTACTTCTTCGCTTAAATCTTCGCTCCTCATTCGTAATTCGTAATTCGCAATTCGTAATTATTGCATTATTTATACGTGTCCTGTTGTTCCAGGTTGCCGTTTTTCCTGATTTCTGCTGCAGGAATAGGCAGCAGATAGTCTTTCAGGGCGAAGCTGCGGCTCTGGATGCTGACAGGTTTGTAAGAAAACGGATGACCGGCGATCTGGGAACCCAGTACTTCAATACCCAATGCGCTTCCGTTGAAAGCTGTCATGGCCTCTGTTTTCCAGCGGCGGGCATCAAAAAAGCGGTGTTCTTCAAATGCGAGTTCATATCGTCTTTCATATCTCAGTATTGCCTTGAGCGCTTCGCCGGTGGCGGTGGTGGCGGGCATACCGGCGCGGGTACGTACCATGTTCAGCATGGGCAGGCCGTCTGCATCTTCTCCCAGCCAGATGCTGGCTTCTGCGTAGTTAAGCAGTATTTCTGCATAGCGGAAGAATATCCATGGCTGATCGCCGCGAAAGAACTGCGCATCCAGGTTCTTATCCATGAACTTACGCAGGTAATAGCCGGAGAAGGTGCCATTCCAGTTTTCAATAGTGCTGTTGCGGGTATCCAGGCCCCAGACGCTGTCTTTCCCGTTAAGGGCTTCATAACGGCCGGTTTGTATCACACCAGCCGGATCCACTTCTGCACCGTCTTTCGGACGCTTTTTCCACTTGGCGCCATCATATAAAATAGTGGCATAGAACCTCGGATCACGGCCAACATAAGGCGCTTTGGCCTGTGCGTCATTGGTCCAGGAGAAGGCGGAACCATCTCTCATCTGGTAGCCGCTCACGAAATTTTCGATTGGCACATTGCCTCCCCAGTTATGATAACCGTTAGGACCATTATACAAATCGTGCGAGGTGCCCAGCAGCGCCTTATCATATTGCTTAAAGAAGATAAGTTCTTTATTATCCTTGTCCAGGAATACCCGGCTGTAGTTTTCTGCAGCAGAATCCGTAGGGCGGTACAGCTCATATAAATTCAGATCTATTACGGCTTTGGCTGCATTCTTTGCCAACCGCAGACGTGCCTGCTGACTGCCGGTTTTGTAGCCCATCAGTTCACTGGTGACTCCCACATTAAACAGATCACTGGCTGCATAGAGCAGTATCCTTGATTTCAGCGACAACGCGCCGCCCATGGTCACTCTTCCTTTATCAGCAACATCATCATATACTTTAGGCAGATATTTGGCGGCACTGTCACATTCATCTGAAATAAACTGAACACATCTCTCGAAAGATGCCCGCTTAATATTCAGTATCTCCTGTTCATCTCCCTTGATATTAAAGGTTTTGGTAATCAGCGGAACGCCGCCGTAGTACTTTACCAGCATCTGATAATACCAGGCACGGAAAAAATGTACCTCTCCCATAAGCCGCCTGCGCTGCGTTTCATCTTTAAACGGTACTTCTCCCATTTTCTCAAAAAACATGTTACAATTGCGGATCACCCTGTAATGCGCATCCCAGCGGCTGAAGTCATTCAGTGCGCCGATATCATCGGGCGATACGTTGCCCTGCACTACGCGGGAAGTATTGTAATCATGAATGAAACGGCTTTCGTCTGTCATGGAAGACAGCATTACTTCGTTGAATCCCGGGCGCATCTGTACATAGAGATCGTTTACGAAAGCCTGTACCAGCCCGATGTCGTGCCATACATCAGATTCTTCGTATTCTGTGAGTGGTTTCTTTTCCAGGAAATCCTTCTTGCAGGAAGCGATAGCCAGTAGCAGCGCTGCGCCGGTCAGGAAGGTTATAATATGTAACTTTTTCATGGTTCGTTGCTTTAGAAAGTAAGGTTTAATCCTACGTTGTAGATCTTTGTCTGCGGATAAAACTGACCGCTGCCCTGGGGCGCTTCCGGGTCAAAGATCTTCACCTTGTCAATTGTCAGGAGATTCTGTCCGCTTACATATACCCGCAGGTTTTGCAGGGCAATACGTTTGCAGACTTTCGCCGGCAGGTTATATCCCAGGTCAAGGGTTTTCAGTCTTACATAGTTGGTATTCCAGAACCAGAAAGAGTTCTGACGGCTTACCCAGTATTCTCTATCACGGTCGTTCACGCGCGGCCAGGAGGCGTTGGTATTGGTTTCTGTCCAGCGGTCTTTGACATAAGCCTCCGGGAAATTGCCTATCAGGCCGGATTCTGTGTGCAGGTACTGGCTGGCGCCGGTGGCTCCCTGCCATAACATGGTGAAGTCGAAGTTCTTAAATTTAGCGATGAAGGTCAGCCCGAATATCCAGGTTGGGTCCTGGGTGCGGTTGATGCGCACGCGGTCCAGGTCATCGATTTTCCCGTTATTGTCAATGTCTGCGAAGATGACATCTCCTGCGCGGGCGCCGCTGATATGCGCTGATTTATCTACTTCATCCTGTGTTTTATAGATACCGATGGCTTTATAATAAAGGGGGGCGTCAATCATTTTGCCGGTAGACTTCTGCCATTCCGGAACGCCGGGTACTTCATCCCAGAACAGTATCTTATTTTCTGCATGGGTAACGGTTCCGATAATTTCATAATGGAATTTACGGATGTCGTTTTTGTGGGCCACCACTATTTCGAAACCTTTGTTTTCCACACGGCCCAGGTTTTCCTGCGGCAGGGTCATACCGGTGTAGGCGGGCATAGACTGGCTGCGGCTCACGAGGATGTTGGAGCGGCGCGTATAAAAATAATCGCCTTCAAAAGTGAGTTTATCCCCCAGCAGTTTGGCTTCGATACCAATGTCGTAGTTGTTGGCCACCTCCCAGGTGATGGCCTCGTTGGGAGAACGGAGCTGGTAGATACCCTTGTTGAGGTCGCCGCCGAGCATGACGCCGCCGCTGCTGAACCCGTAGGTACTCAGGTACTGGAAAGAAGGAATCTGGTCGTTACCCATCTGTCCCCAGGAAGCGCGGATCTTGAAGTAATCCAGTGCGCGGATACTTTTCTTCCAGAAGTTTTCATTGGAGAGCACCCAACCCGCTGATGCGCCCGGGAAGAAGCCGAAACGCCTGTCTCTGGGGAAGTTCTGCGTACCATCATACCGGGCATTGAAATCAAAGAGATATGTTTCCTTGTAATTATAGGAGATACGGCCGAAATAGTTTCTGCGGGCGAAGGAAAAGCCGCTGCCGTAGTTATTCTTTTCCTTATCGCCGCCGGCAGACAGCTGATCCAGTTTATCGCTGATGAAATACCTGCGGTTGGCATTCAGCGTATCACCATCGAAGGTAGCCTGTTCGAAGGCGATGAAGCTGCTGAGATTATGCTTTCCGAAAGACCTCACATAGTTCACTTTAAAGTTGACGGTAGCCTGGCGGTACGACCGGTAGTTTTCAGACAGCTCCGGCGCGCTCACGCCCCTGGAAGCCGCATTCAGCTGATGTCCCGGCTTGTTGGGATCGA
This sequence comes from Chitinophaga solisilvae, assembly GCF_009928525.1. Classification (GTDB taxonomy): domain Bacteria; phylum Bacteroidota; class Bacteroidia; order Chitinophagales; family Chitinophagaceae; genus Chitinophaga; species Chitinophaga solisilvae. The sequence continues at coordinate 19,476 of NZ_JAABOK010000003.1, forward strand.
GCGTGTAGAGTGTCCAGGGCTTCACCCATGATTTTACGAAGTTGAAGTTCTGGTCGTAGGCAAAGGCTCCGTCCACAAACAGCCCCTGTACCCAGGGGATATTGATAACAGCTGCCAGGTTACCATTTACCACATAGTTCTTATCATTCGTGTAGCCGATATCGTTAGTACTGGTTACCACCGGGTTATCGCCGTATTCGATATCCGGACCGGGCAGGCCGTTGGGCCAGATAGCATTTTCCGTAGGGCGGCCACGCATGAGGGACCGGAAGATGGAGCCGGCGCTGCGGGGCGGAAAGTTCCTATTCTCCAGGCGGCCGGCGAGATCAAACCGCAGGCGGATGTTTTCATTGACGGTGGCATCCAGATTGGCCCGCACGTTCTGTTGTTTATAGTTGGTGGCGCTGTTCTTGTAAATCCCGTCCTGGAACAGGGAACCGAGAGAAACATAGTACGCCATTTTTTCTGTACCGCCGCTCAGGGAAAGATCGTGCCTGTTTTGCAGGGAGATGTTTTTGATAACGGCGTCGTACCAGTTGGTGTTGGGATAGAGCCACGGATCAGAGCCGTCGCCGAATTTTTTTATCTGCTCATCCGTGAAACGTGGTTTATCGCCTCCGTACTTGAGAATTTCATTTACCAGCTGCGCATAGGTAGGCGCATCGGCCATTTTAGGCAGGCGCGTAGGCGTTACGAAAGACTGGTTATAGCCATAGCTCAGCGATGGCTTACCGCCTTTACCACGCTTGGTAGTAACAAGTATAACCCCGTTGGCCGCACGGGAACCATAGATGGCAGCGGCCGCATCTTTCAGGATAGACACACTTTCGATATCGTTGGGGTTCATGCGCTCAAAACCATCTCTTGGAAACCCGTCGATAACCGTCAGCGGCGCACTGTTGCCCAGCGTGCTGCGGCCGCGGATGAAAATACGGGAACCGTCATAACCCGGTTCACCACTGTTATTCACGGCAATGATACCAGGAATACGGCCCACCAGGGAGTTGGAGATGTTCACATTGGGCGACTGCTGCAGCTCAGCGCCTTTCACAGAAGATACCGCACCGGTTTTAGTAACTTTCTTCTGCGTACCATAACCTACCACTACATATTCATCCAGGGTTTTCTGGTTTTCCTTTAATACGGTGCTGATGCTGGTGCGCCCTTCTACTTTCACTTCCAGCGGATCAAATCCGATGTACTGGAAAACCAGGACTGCATCTTTTTTCACATCGTTCAGTGAAAAATTTCCCTTTTCATCAGAGGTCGTTCCCTTTTTGGTGTCCTTTACCAATATGGTCACTCCCGGTAACGGATTACCATTGATGTCCTTTACTTTTCCTTTGATGTTGATGTTACTTTGCTGCCAGAAAGCAGGAATCGGCGCGCGTGCATAAACCGGCCTGAAAGCAGCGCCGGCAAGGCATAGCAATAGCATGCCCTTGACATAACGTGGAATCATAAACGTAATTTTGGTGATATTATTTAATCTATGAACTGCCCTTTTTTATCGCGTAGCAGGGTATTTCATATCTGTATCAATTTATCAAGAAATGCTTTATAGATTTTCTAAAAATAAGTGTGAAAGCGACACCTTTTTTTAAAATTCACAAACGGATAACAAGAATCATCTATATTTGAACCCTGTTGAATAACCCCGTGTAAAATTGTAATAACAGTATTTCATTCTTACCTATGAAGAAAGTTTTTCTATACCTGCTGACCGGCAGCATGCTATTGCTGGCGGCATGTGATAAGAGGATGGCAACGGCAGATAACCAGCCGGAAATCATTAATCCCGGTACCAATCCCGGCGGCAAAAATCCATTACCTGATAAGCCTGTTAAAGCAGGCCTACAGGGTATCGTATCTGATGAAAACAGCAACCCGCTTTCCGGCGCACAGGTGGCCTGCGGAGGTATCTTGACAACTACAGATACACATGGTGCATTTATTATTCCGGAAGTAACATTGCAGGAAGCAGCCGGTGTTATCACCATTAAAAAATCCGGTTACTTCGATGGTATCCGTACTATTTCCGTTACCGGTGCGGGTAAGCTGCAATACATACAGGTACAGCTGCTGCCCAAAAAAGCGGCAGGAGTTTTTGACGCCGCTACCGGCGGTAATATCACCGCTTCCAATGCGCAGTTCATTTTTGTGCCCAACCAGGTGCTGAATGCAAACAATCAGCCTTACAAAGGAAAAGTTACCTTGCTGTATGCGCCTATCAATCCGGAACATCCTGATTTTGCAGATATTATGCCCGGTGATCTCAGGGCTATTGATATTAACAATGCCATAGTAGGTCTGAAATCCTACGGGATGATGGCACTGGAGTTACAGGGAGAAAACGGAGAAAAACTGCACCTGGACGGCACCAATAACGTAACGTTTAAACTGGATATTCCGGCAACCTTACAGGCCGGCGCACCCGCTACTATTCCCTTATGGCACTTTGATGAAGCCATCGGTTTATGGCGGGAGGAAGGCAGCGCACAGAAAATAGGCAACAGCTATGTGGGAACGGTGAAACACTTTTCTTTCTGGAATGTGGATGCGAAATTCCCGGTAGTTAAATTCAAAGCTGTTTTCCAGGATGATAAGGGAGTTCCTTATCCTAATATAAAAGTGACCATCACCCGGAGCCAGGAGATCAGTTCTTCTTACGGATTCACAGATGAAGCTGGTATGGTAAGTGGTGATATTCCATCTCACGAAGAATTGACCATTACCATTGAGGATAAATGTAAGGATATCATCTTCACCCGGAAAATAGGCCCCTTCTCTACTGACGCCAATATCGGAAAAATCACCATTGCCCGCGGCCAGCAGCTGACACTGGCATTACATGGTAAAATCATTTCCTGCAGCGGCGCTCCTGTCAAAACCGGAGTTGTAAATATTTCTGTAGAAGGCATCAGTTACAGAGCACCGATTATTAATGGCAACTATAGCGTCGCTGCTCCACGATGCAGTAACAACAATGCTGTGGAAGTCATCATCAATGCTGTAGATGAGGGTGCCAATAAAATGTCTACGATCAGGCAACAACTTGCTCCCGGTGATTATACCCGCGACATGCAGGCATGTAATAATATTCAGCCCGGTGAAATTAAATTGCTATTGGAAGGCAAAGCATATGAATTTAACACCATCAGCGATTCAATCAGATTCAGGACATCTAACGATTCATCAACCCGGTATCAGATAACGTTTAGCAAAGCACAGCCATCGTTAAATAAAGGATCCTGGGTATTTTATACGATAGGGCTTGGCAGTAACAACTACTCCACACTGAATCTGAATGTTGATGGCGTTGCTTATTATGGCTCTTTGAATACCGAAGTTACTGCTACCGGCGGCCCTGGTGAATACCTGGAAGGCAGCCTGTTCGGAAATGTTTATAATTACTCCACTCAGGCTCAGGTTCCTATCAGCGGCAACTTCCGTATCCGCATAGAATAATCAGTAAATCACCTTCTTATAAAAAAGGCCGGTAGCTTTCAAAAGTTATTGGCCTTTTTTGCATAAATTCATAGGAGCGAACGTTATAAATTAACCAGATCTATCTTTATGACGCGTTTCCACTCACTATTCCTCTTCCTTGCAGGCTGCATACTGCTGCTATCCTGCAGCAAGGAGATGAGTACCGAAGGGCCTTCCGCCGGTACCTGTGAGTATGCGCCTTACACCAACGGCTCCTCCTTTTCCTACATAAATGTCAATAAAACCAAAGACACCATCTCCTATACCTTAACCGTAGAAGGCGATACCACTATCAATAATACCCGGTTCAAAAAAATCGGGGACGACAGCGTATTCATCTGTTCTGACTGCAAGGATGGCATCTATACACAAATCGCCAGCCTGCTTACCTTCCAGGGGTATAAGGCAGATAACCTCCTGCTCACCTACCTGAAAGATAACTCCCTCAAAGGCGACTCCTGGAATGATACCGTTACCATCAGCAACGGTACCGTCAGCACTACGGGCATCCTGCGGCACACCATCATTGACAAGGGCATCAGCAAAACAGTATACGGAAAGGCTTATGCTGAAGTCATTGCGGTAAAACTGGATGCCTACGCTATTGTACTCAACAACCCGGTACCGGTTGGCACCGTTTCTACCAGCTACTACGCCAAAGGTGTCGGACTTATTGAAGCCGACCAGTCCGGCGATACCATCAAACTCACCAGCTACACCCTGAAACCCTGACTCAGTAATCCTTCCAGATCATTGTCAGCAAACGTTCCACTGCCCGGCGTACATTAGCAGCCTTATCATGATGATTATTCACCATCACACTGAATACCAATGTTTTATTCTTTCTGGTAACCAGGTAACCGCTTAACGCTACCACTCCATTGAGCGAGCCCGTTTTGGCATGTACAAACTGCTGCTGGTAGTAGTTTTTCAGCGTTCCCTTCCCACCGGTCGGGAAAATGTGGAACAACCGGTCTTTCGGATAACGTTTATACATATCCGTTAGTACCGATACAAAGTCGCGCGGGGTAAACAGGTTAAAGCGGGAAAGTCCGGAGCCGTCCACCCATTGCGGCGGATGCGGTAATATTTTCAGGTTGCCGTCCAGCATCCAGGTAATCATTCTCCGGGTACTGATGGTATCCCATAACAACGAGGAAGCCATCATCAGTGTTTGTTCGGCAAAGAAGTTATCGCTGCGGTGCATCATGGGGGTAAACAGGGAATCCGCCGGAATGCTGCGCAGCGTATTAAATGTTACAGCCGGCGCACTTACGGTGATGCCTATACGCTTATGCAGCGTATCCTGCAACCTTTCTCTCAGCTGCATAATATCTCCGGTTATAAACGGTACTTCAGTGACGGAGCTGCCGGTCTGTGATGCATTATATTTCAGGAAGAAGATATTGTTCCGTTCATCTCTGTCTGTGATAAGTTCACTGATGGTATCATCGCGGGTAACTTCCAGATCATAGGCTGCGGGCAGGATCAGGGAGGTGTCGCGGTGGTGGTAGATGCGCGCCACATTGCCGTACATCGGCCATTCATTCAGTTCCGGCTGATAGTAATCTGCATAGTCATTCCATGCCCAGCCCGCACCGAAGCGTTTATTCTGATTAACTGCCGGCACCAGGTAAATGTTCTTACCCGTCTGCTGCAGCAGCTGCAGTAGTGGCTGCCAGGCGTAGTCAGGGTGCAGGAAGGACGGATCCCCTACTCCTTTCACAAACAGCGCTGTATCATTCTCATAGTAGCGGATGGCGGGCAGTGAATCTCCCAGCAATTGCAAACCGGTATACAGGGAAAATATTTTGATGTTGGAAGCGGGTGTAAAAAATTTATCATCCTGGTACTGATACCAATATTTGCCGGTTGCCGGTTCATAAATGGAAATACCTGTATGCGCCTGCCGTAACGGCGCCTCCTGCAGCAGGTTAGCGCCGGCCCATCTGGCAATGGCCGCCGGCTGCGCATAGCCCTGCGCCTGCAGCAACAGGCAAATCACCAAAAACAGTAATCCTTTCATACATGGAATTTAATTATTTTATTATTCAGTTATTTGAGATTTAAAAAAAGCGAAGATCAGCAGTTGATCTTCGCTTTTTTTAAATCTCAAATAACTGAATAATAAAATACTCACATCAGGTGAAATATTTGGTGATACCCGGTTTAGCGTAAGCATAGTTACCGGAAGCATCCGGCATTACCGGAGGCGGTGCATCGAAGGCGTATCGCTGCGGTTGCAGGTTCAGGCCGGAGTTCAGGGCAGTATCCCAGTTGATTACCTGTCCGGAATAGGTGGCCAGCCGCCCGATGATGGCGGATAACGTTGTTTCCGCGGAGCGCTGTGCATCGGAGAATTTGAATTGTCCTTTGGCGATGGCCGCAAACAATTCATCGTGTTCCGTCTGATAAGGGTTGTTTTCATTTTTCTTATCAAACTGGTAAAGCACTTTGCCCTTGTGATCCACGATCTGTGCGCGGTCGCAATAGATGCGGCCCTTTGTACCTACAATTTCTTCATCTACCTTACTCGGAGCGTCTTTCCAGTGGCGGCACTGGCTGTTCATCACTACGCCGTCTGCATAACGGTATTCTACGTAGTGGTGGTCAAATATTTCGCCGGTGTCTTTACCGGTACGAACGGCACGGCCGCCCATACCGCCTGCAGAAACAGGTGTAGTGCCTTTAAACCAGTTGCCCACGTCGATATTGTGGATATGTTGTTCAACGATATGATCGCCGCAGAGCCAGTTGAAATAGTACCAGTTACGCATCTGGTATTCCATTTCGGTGTATTCAGGTTTGCGTGGTTTTACCCACAGCGCGCCCTGGTTCCACCATACCTGTACGGACAGAATATCACCGATAATGCCATCCTGCGCGCGTTTGTACAGCTCCCTGTAGGAGTTCTGATAACGGCGCTGCAGGCCCACTACTACGTTTAATTTCTTTTGTTTGGCGATAGCTGCAGCATCCAGTACTTTTTTAATACCAGCAGGATCAGTAGCTACGGGCTTCTCCATGAATACGTGTTTGCCCTGTCTTACTGCCTCTTCAAAGTGAATGGGTCTGAAGCCCGGAGGTGTGGTGAGGATCACCACATCAGCCAGTGCGATGGCCTGTTTGTAGCCTTCAAAGCCAACAAACTTATTGCTTTCAGGCACGTTGATACGGTTGATCTGTTTTCTTTCCTCCATCGCCTCTTTGATATTGTTATAGCTATCATTGAGTCTGTCCGCGAAGGCATCTGCCATAGCTACCAGCTGCACATTTTCTTTTGTGCTCAGGGCCTGGGTAGCAGCGCCGGTACCGCGGCCGCCGCAACCAATCAGTGCTACTTTGATAACATCGGAAGAACCGGAGAAGAAGTTTGCTTTGGACAAGATAGGCATTGCCAGTAAACCGCCGGCAATAAGCGATGTTTGTTTTACAAACTCGCGGCGGCCCTGACCGTGGAATTTTTGCTGTTCACTTTCCATAAGTAAGTGTGATTTAAATTTTTTAAGGGTGATAAAGTTGTTAGCGAGCTCCTTTGTATTTATCTATAAAATCGTCGAAAAACTTTTGTATTTCTTCTGCAGATGGCTGTTTCGCCGGGCGGACAATTCTGAATCCGATAAAAGGTGCGTCAGCATTCCACCAGGCGCTTTTAGGAATCTGCGGATCGCGGCGGTTCCATACCGGGTCAGACTTCAGGCGGGCGGCGCTACGCAGCTGCGGTGCGGCATCTGTATAGTTGCCACCTTTGATCACACGCGACATCTTTGCGGTGGGCGTGGTCCATGGATTATTATCAGCTGCAGTGGCTACGCCGTTTTCATCATACTGATCCAGTGTCCATTCGCCTACGTTACCCAGCATATCATATAATCCCAGTGCATTGGGCTTCAGTTGTGCTACCTTATGGTATTTCTCTGCGCTGTTGCCTTTGAACCAGGCATAATCCTTCAGTTGCGATTCATCATTGCCGAAAGGGAAGGCAGTGGTGGCCCCTGCCCTGCAGGCATACTCCCACTCAGCAGCGGTTGGCAGACGATAGAACACACCTGTTTTGGCGTACAGCCATTTGCAATACATCAGTGCACCGTACTGGCTCATACTGTTGGCCGGAAATCCGCCGGCCTTGCCCATGCCCAGTGTCAGGTCTATATATGGCGGGCTGGGACGCGTCATCCCGTCCGGAACCGGTGTTTTATCTTTTTCAGCATCCGCATACACATCATACTCATCAAAAGTCACTTCTGTGGCGCCCATCCAGAAATCGTCGATGGTAACGCTTTTGGCCGGGCCTTCATCCTTGCTCCGTCCTTTTTCATTGTCCGGGCTACCTAATATAAAACGGCCGCCTTTTACAGGCATCATTTTAAAGCTGACAGTTGTTCCCGGAAGTTGCTGATCATAAGCACTGAAAGACTGTGGGGACTGAGCAGTCAGTTCCTGACTGAGCAATCCGCCCAGTAAAAAGGTCACAAGTTGTTTGTTCATCTAACGTGATTAATAGAATAAGTGGGTGAATTTAAAAAATCCAAGAATGGAATGCAATATTTTTTTATGAATGCTAAAAATGCGGGATGAATTGAAAATTTTTCATCGATACTAGTATTTCCTTACAAAACCGATTAAATTTATCCGCACGTCGTTTATTACATATTACAATTAATCTAACGTTATGGAAAGAAGAAAATTCCTGCAGCATGGCACACTGGCCGGCATTTCTGCGCTGGCGCTCGGTGGTCTGGCTAATACTGCGTCCGCCGCCGAACAACCTGGTGCAAAGGAAAACACATTCAGGATGAACTATGCCCCTCATGATGGTATGTTTAAAAATTCTGCCGGCGGCAAATTCCTGGATCAGATAAAATTCATGTACGACCAGGGTTTCCGGGCCATTGAAGATAACGGCATGATGCACCGCACTCCTGCCGAACAGGAACAGATTGGCAGCCTGCTGTCTAAACTCGGTATGCAGATGGGTGTTTTTGTGGTAGATACCGGCAACAACTGGAAAACTTCGCTGGCCTCCGGCAAACAGGAATTCAAGGATGCCTTCATCAAAACCTGCCGCGAAAGCATCGATGTAGCCAAACGCTGTAATGCCAAATGGGCTACTGTTGTTCCCGGCTTCTTTGACCGTAACCTGCCGATGGGCATACAAACCGCCCATGTGATTGACGCCCTCCACAGCGGCGCTGAAATACTGGAGCCGCATGGTCTTGTTATGGTGCTGGAACCCCTCAGCGATACACCAGACCTCTTCCTGCGTACCGCCGAGCAGAGCTATGAAATCTGTAAAGCCGTGAAAAGCCCTTCCTGCAAAATACTCTACGATATATACCACATGCAGCGCAATACCGGCAATCTCATCCCTGTTATGGATATGTGCTGGGATGAAATTGCGTATATACAAATAGGTGACAATCCCGGCCGTAACGAACCCGGCACCGGCGAAATCAACTACCAGCATATCTTCCGCCATCTCCATAAAAAAGGCTTCAAAGGCGTTCTGGGCATGGAACACGGCAACGCCCACCCCGGCAAAGACGGTGAAGCCGCGCTGATAAAGGCATACCGCCAGGCAGACGCGTTTGAGATTTAATTATTTGATCATTTGAGATTTGGTTATTTATAATGCAGCGGAGCCTGTAGGGGAAGTAATATTTGCTACAGGCTCCGCTGCATTATAAATAACCAAATCTCAAATAATCAAATAATCACATCTCAAATGAATTCGTTAACTTAAATAACTAAATATTCCAACTATGGGTTTTCTGATTCGGATTTTAGTTAGTGCGTTGGCCGCTATGTTAACGACTTATCTGTTGAAGCCGGCCGTAAAAATTGATAGTTTTGTAACGGCATTGTTGCTGGCGCTGGTGCTGGCGTTTCTCAACGCGCTGGTAAAACCCTTGCTGGTGCTGTTTACGCTGCCGGTAACTATCATAACCCTTGGTTTATTCCTCTTTGTTATAAATGCACTGATTATTTTACTGGCAGCCAAAATTGTTCCCGGCTTTAAGGTGGACGGTTTCTGGTGGGCCATGTTGTTCAGTATCGTTATGACCATTATTAACAGTATTATGATCAGCCTTGCCGGCGGCAATAATGATTAGCCCTTTACCTTTACGCCGTAAATAACAGATTCATGTATTTTGACCGGTCTGACCTCACGGATACCGAGCTGGTATCTTTTTACAAGTCATTGGTTTATCCCAGGATGATAGAAGAAAAGATGCTGCTGCTGCTGCGTCAGGGAAAAATCAGCAAATGGTTTTCAGGCATAGGCCAGGAGGCTATTGCCGTTGGCGCTACCCTGGCCCTGGAAGACAATGAATGGATAATGCCGCTTCATCGTAACCTGGGTGTATTCACCACACGCCGGATGCCGCTGGAGAAGCTGCTGCTGCAATGGCAGGGCAGCGAAAATGGCTACAGTAAAGGGCGGGAACGCTCCTTTCACTTCGGCAACCGCGAACATCATATCTGCGGGATGATTTCCCATCTGGGCCCACAGTTGTCTATTGCCGATGGCGTAGCACTGGCGCATAAGCTGCGCCGGGAACAACATGTATCCCTGGCGTTTACCGGCGAAGGCGGTACCAGCGAAGGCGAATTTCATGAAGCACTCAACGTTGCTGCCGTATGGGACCTACCGGTGATCTTTCTCATAGAAAATAATGGCTACGGCCTCAGCACGCCCGTCAGCGAACAATATCGCTGCGCCGGGCTGGTAGATAAAGCCATTGGCTATGGTATGAAAGGTATACAGATTGATGGCAATAACCTGCTGGAAGTATATCATACCATACGTAACGCCCGGGCTTACGCCATTCAGGAACAGAAGCCTGTACTCATAGAAGCCATGACTTTCCGTATGCGAGGCCATGAAGAGGCCAGCGGCGTTAAATACGTGCCGCCGGAGCTTTTTGAGGAATGGGGTAAAAAAGATCCTATTGCGCAATACGAAGCCTGGCTGCTGGCATCAAAAATACTCAGCCAGGAAGATATCACTCATATCCGGGAAGAGCTGAAACACAGTATAGATGCGGATGTAGCCAAAGGGCTGGAAACCGCGCCCTTTGCTGCTGATACCGCCACGGAGCTGAATGATATCTATGCCCCGGCAGCCCCGGCAGTTGCCGCCAGCGGCCAGACCTCCGAACGGCGGTTTATCAACGCCCTCTCCGATGGGTTGAAGCAGGCCATGGAACAACATCCTGCGCTGATCCTCATGGGCCAGGATATTGCAGAATACGGCGGCGCCTTCAAAATAACGGAGGGCTTTGTAGAGCTGTTCGGCCGGGAACGTGTGCGTAACACGCCACTCTGCGAAAGCGCCATTATAGGAACCGCCCTGGGCCTGTCTCTCGAAGGATTTAAAAGTATGGTGGAAATGCAGTTCGGTGACTTCGTTACCTGCGGCTTTAACCAGATTGTAAATAACCTGGCCAAAATACATTACCGGTGGGGGCAGACAGCAGACGTGGTCATCAGGATGCCTGCCGGCGGCGGTGTAGGCGCCGGTCCCTTCCATTCGCAGACAAATGAAGCCTGGTTTACCCATGTACCCGGCCTGAAGGTGGTATACCCATCCACACCGGCAGACGCCAAAGGCTTGCTGGCAGCGGCTATTGCTGATCCTAATCCCGTATTGTACTTTGAACATAAAGCGCTGTACCGCAGCATCAGCGGCCAGGTTCCCGATAACTACTATTCCATCGAAATAGGAAAAGCCAGGCTGGTACAGCCCGGAGACGATATCAGCATCATCACCTGGGGCAGCGGCGTACACTGGGCACTGGAATATGCCCTGCAACGCAGGGACATTTCCATCGGTATCCTGGACCTGAGAACCTTACAGCCACTGGATTATAGTGCCATACAGGAAATAGTGGCTGCTACCGGCAAAGTACTGATCCTGCATGAAGACACGCTGACCGGCGGTTTCGGCGCAGAAATCAGTGCCTGGATTGCAGAACACTGCTTCCACCTCCTGGATGCCCCGGTAGTTCGCTGCGCAAGCCTGGACACACCGGTGCCTTTCGCGGCCGCCCTGGAAAAAAATTTCCTCGCAAAAGCAAGGCTGGACAAGTGTATCAGTCAATTATCACAATGGTAATACGGATCAGCATTGGCAAATTGCCCCGAAAGTTCTATTTTGCACCCGGAAATAATTAAATCATTATACTATGTTGATGAATCTTTTAACAGTAGTACAAACCACCAACTTTTACAAAGTAGGCGATAGCATCGGTGGTTTTCTGGCACCCGTAGCCATTGTTGTTTTTGCGCTGATGTTCATATATGCATGGGTGAAATACGCAAAAATCTAATCACGACCCTGTTTTTTACATCGCATTATAGTAGAAAAGGCTTCCCGATGGGAAGCCTTTTCTCATACGTGTTATCGTGACTAGCCTCTGGCCAGCTCCTTTTCGATCATCGCTTTCAGCTCTGGCGTAGACGGCCGCGGCGCATCAATACTCACAATATTACCCTTCTGGTCAAATACCATGAAACGGGGAATACCGGTAATACCATAGAATTTTGTAATGTCGCTCCAGCCACTCATAAACAGCTGCAACCCTTTCATCTCCTTCTCCTTTACAAACGTGCTCCATTTTTCCTTGTCCTTTACTTCATCTACAGAGCAGCCTACAAAAACAACATTTTTACCGTTCATCTCTTCTATCAGCTTTTCCATATGAGGCATCTCCGCCTTGCAGGGGCCGCACCAGGTAGCCCATACATCTACCACTACCACCTTGCCTTTCAGCTCGCTGAAAGCAATCTTTTTACCAGTGATATCTTCTCCCGAAAAATTTAATCCGGATTCTCCGGCAGCAAATTTTCTTACTGATTTTTCATAATCCAGGTAACGCTTCTTTTGTACATCTGTGATTACATACTGCTTTACCGGCGCCATCGCTTCCGTCAGCCCCTCAAAGGTTCTGTACGTACTGAGTGCGTCTGTAACCGCCAGCCCTTTGATACTATCGTTGCAGAAAAGCGATGCCAGCGTGTTAAGTCTTTCCGCCACAGGAGCTTTCCCCCCTTTATCATTGTTGAGTACTATATTCAGCGTGCTGTACAAACGGATCAGGTCAGCGCCTTCACCATCCTGTAATAAGCCGGCATCACAGTATTTCTGAGGTTGCATCAGCTGTTTGTAGTAGGCAGGATACATGCTGTGATCCGGATGTTTGGTGCGCGGCGTAAAAATGAATTGCAGGGCAGCACGTTCTACATCCATATCCATTGTGTATTTCAACCGCTCGTTGAACTTTTTGTTAGACGTATTTACTTCTTTTTTAAATCCGGGAACTTTGGCAACAAACGTTTCCAGTTTGGGGAAGTAAGACATGTAGGTGGTGGAGTCAATGGAAAATGCCGGTTTTGCAATGATGTTCACCTGGTCATTCCATTTCTGCAGCGCTTTATTCTCTGCAGAACCCGCCTCTACTTTGAATTCGCGGCCATCCAGCTGCAGTTGCAGCCGTTCGCCGGCCTTCAGGTAAATACGGGCATCCCCGCCGCGGGAGCCGGTGCCAATGTAGTAGAACCCTTCTTTAGGCGCAGGAACGGCAAATGCAAACGTCTGATGCTCATCAACTACGGAGGTAGCGATCTCAGATTTATGCCCTTCTATCACCGTGTACAGGGTTACTTTCTGGATTTTTTCAGGGACTTTTCCTTCGATAACGGTTACGGAAGAAACGGGAGCCGGACCGGCTGCAGCGCGCGCAGATAAAGCCAGACAGGCTACCAGCGGCAGCAGTCCGCACAGGTTGATTTTTTTCATTTTAATGGTGGTTTGGTTTTTTTATCGTTGTTCTGTCAAATATAATAAAGGCTGATAAGTTGGTTTTCCGGAAAATGTTTAACGGCAGTAAAATATTACCGGTTACTCTTCCGGGCGTATGTACTGATTATAGTAATGCTGTACCTGGTGCAGGTTTTCGTCATCAAAGCAAACCAGCAGTACTTCATCTATATCATCATGTTGTTCCAGGTAGTCCACAATGGTATTCATGGCTATGGAAGCAGCCAGCTCTTTGGGAAAACGATAGATACCTGTACTGATATTAGGGAAGGCGATTGACCGGAGATGGTGCCGGGTAGCCAGTTCCAGGGAATGCAGATAGCAGCTGGCCAGCAGCTGCGCTTCATTTTTACCTCCTCCGTTCCAGACGGGTCCTACGGTATGAATAACATGTTTTGCCGGAAGCCGGCCGGCAGTGGTGATGACGGCTTCTCCTGTTCTGCAGCCACCCTGCCGGGCAACGATAGCGCGGCAGTCTTCCAGTATTGCCGGTCCGCCGGTGCGGTGAATGGCGCCATCTACTCCGCCGCCGCCCATCAGGGAAGAGTTAGCGGCATTTACAATGGCATCTGCGGCAATTTTTGTAATATCTCCCTGGAGTATTTTAATCTTTCTGTAGGCCATAGGTTACACAGTTCTTACGTACACCAGTTTTCCAGTTTTCTTGCCACTTTCGCGGATATCTATTTCGAAGTTGGGAAAACTCTTAATCAGTTGCACCAGTTTATTGAAGCCGTAGTTACGCGCGTCGAAGTCGGGTTGTTTTTTCAGCAGCAGGTTGCCGAGTTCACCGAGATAGGCCCATCCGTCTTCATCCGCTATATCATCTATGCTGGTTGAGAGCAGGTCTATCAGTTCCTTGTCTGCCTTGCTGATACCTTTCACCTTTTCCCTGGCAGATTTTGGTTTGTCAGTTCCGGATTTCTTTTCGCGGTCCTGTAATATTTCCAGGTAGATAAATTTATCGCAGGCGGCTCTGAAGGCGCTGGGTGTTTTCCGTTCTCCAAGGCCTATAACACGCATCCCGGCTTCCCGCAGGCGGGTAGCAAGCCTGGTGAAATCGCTGTCGCTGGATACCAGGCAGAATCCGTCTACGCGGCCTGTGTACAGTATATCCATAGCGTCTATAATCATGGCGGAGTCGGTGGCGTTTTTCCCTGAAGTGTAGCTGTATTGCTGAATGGGGGTAATGGCATAATCCAGCAGTACTGCTTTCCAGCCGGTGACGGTGGGCTTGGTCCAGTCACCGTAAATTCTTTTGAAGGTGGGGTTACCGTATTTCGCTACTTCTTCCAGCATTCCTTTGATATTGTGATAAGGAATGTTATCAGCATCTATCAGCACGGCCAGCCGGAGATCGTTTGTATTGTCCATATATAGCCAGTTTTATGGGGAATGAGGCTCTGACAAATGTAGCCATTAAATGAAAACAAAAAACGTGTCAGTTGCCTGACACGTTTTTGAATGTTATAATGGCACTATCATTATTTGAGATAGGAACGGATCATCCAGGCCAGGGAAAGATGTTTCTGCAGGAGCTGCGTAGCGAAGTCGCTCGCACCTTTATCCTTGTACTTCTCATCAAACTCGTCTATCAGTCTGCGCAGATTGCGGATGATGGTTTCATGGTCATCCAGCAATTCTTTCAGTTGTTTTTTCTGGTCATTGGAATATTCAGATTCCAGCAGGTGTGTGAGTTTCAGTACATCAGCGTAGCGGCCCTGTGCATAGTGACCAATTTTACGGATGTATTCTGCTACTTCATCGGCTACTTCTTCCAGTTCTTCGTATTGTCCTTCATAGAATTTATGCATTTCCATGAAATTGGATCCTTCAATGTTCCAGTGGCTGTTGCGTGTTTTGGCGTATACCAGCAGTTCGTCTGCCAATACTTTATTCAGTTCTAATGCTATCTGTTTTGAATGTTCTGCTGAAATTCCAATATCGATTTTCATATGCTTCAATTTTTTAGTTTAAATAAATTTACAACATCTTTAAGTGGCCTGTTATGATGTTTATCAGGAATTAATATCCGGTTAATATAAACAGGTCATAATTGCATTTTGTTCGGCCGCCGATGTATCGGTCAACATAATCGCCAAAATTGTACCATTGTTGCTATTTTTGCATTATGGACCAGTCGACCGGAAAGATCTACACACTTCAGTTTATATTACTGTGCCTGAGCAATGCTTTATTCTCTGCCAGCTTCAACATGATGATACCGGAGCTGCCGGCTTATCTGAGCCAGATGGGAGGTGCTGATTACAAAGGATACATTATTGGTTTGTTCACCTTAATGGCAGGTTTGTCACGCCCTTTCAGCGGAAAGCTGACAGATACCATCGGGCGTGTTCCCGTGATGGTATTCGGTTCGCTGGTATGTGTGGTTTGTAGTTTATTATATCCGTTAGTGAGTACTGTAGGCGCATTTCTGTTGCTGCGTTTCTTCCACGGTTTTTCCACAGGTTTTAAACCAACGGGCACATCTGCCTATGTGTCAGACCTGGTGCCATTTAATCGTCGTGGTGAAGCCATGGGGATGGTTGGGCTGGCCAGCACTATCGGTATGGCCCTGGGACCGGCCATTGGCGGCTATATGGCGGTACGGTGGAATATCAATGTGATGTTTCAGCTTTCTGCTGTATTTGCGTTATTGTCTGTGGTGATACTGATAGGGATGAAAGAAACCCTGCCCAACAAGCAAAAGTTCCGGATGTCGTTACTGAAGATCCAGAGTAATGAGATATTTGAGCCGCTGGTATGGTCGCCGGTGATTATCACCTTCCTGACTTATTTCAGTTACGGAGCGATGCTGACGATTATTCCTGACTTCGGTGCTTTTCTGGGGGTGGCTAATAAGGGGGTATTCTTCACTTATTTTACTATCAGCTCTATTGGTATACGTTTGCTGGCTGGAAAGGTTTCCGACCGTTATGGCAGGGTGCCGGTGCTGAAGGTGTCTGCCGTGGTGATGGCTTTATCTATGCTGATGATGGGGTTGGCCAGCACACCGTTTTTATTGATGGCTGCGGCTGTAGTGTATGGTCTTTCGGTTGGACTGAATGCACCTGCTATTACAGCATGGACCATAGATCTTGGCCGGCCGGAGCATCGTGGCCGGGCGCTGGCCAGCATGTATATAGGGCTGGAAGCGGGAATAGGGCTGGGAGCTTACTTCTCCGCCTTTGTATATCATAACAGGTCTGATAATTTCCCCGTTACTTTTTACCTCTTCGCGGGTATAACGATGCTGGCCTTTTTATATCTGGTATTCTTTTATAAGAAGCCGGCGCCGGTTTTACAGGAATGCCGGGATTAGTTTGCTTTCAGGTCATTGTCTTCTCCTGTAATTTGCTCCGGTAGTTTTTCCGGGGTATCCGTAACGTCTTCCTGATTATCATCTTCCTGGGAAGCAGTGAGATCTACCGTCATCTGGCGGGGCATCGTTTTTTTATTATCAAGGCCCAGCCGCCGCATTCTTTCAGCACGTCCTACGAGGTTGCCGTGGCCGGTCACCAGTTTGTTCATCGCGCTTTCATATACGTTCTGGCTGCGTTTGAGGTGCTCTCCTACCAGGCCCATGTCTTCCGCGAAGCCTACAAATTTATCATAGAGGGCGCTGCCCTGCCGTACAATTTCTTCCGCATTTTTATTCTGGTTATCCAGCCGCCACATGGCATCAATGATACGCAGGGTAGCCAGCAGAGAGGGCACGCTCACCAGGATGATTTTCCGGCGGAAGGCAAAATCGTACAGGTCTTCTTCCTGCTGCATAATAGCCAGGGCGTATGCCGGTTCAATCGGGATGAACAGCATCACAAAATCTGTGGTGTTGTTGTACAGGGTGTGATAGGCCTTGCGGCTCAGTTCACTTACATGGTTTTTTACGGATTGTACATGCAGCTTCAGCATTTGTTGCTTCTCGGTTTCGTCGGTAGCGCTGCAGTATTGTTCATAGGCTTTCAGGGAAACTTTGGAATCAATGACCAGCTGCCTGTTTTCGGGGAGTTGCAGTACCATATCCGGCATTCTGAGCTGACCTGTTTCATCCCGCTGTGCATCCTGGGTGATGTAGTGGATGCCTTTCTCCAGACCGGAAGCCTGCAGCACTTTCTCCAGAATCATTTCTCCCCAGTTGCCTTGCTTTTTGGTGTCTGCCTTCAGGGCATTGGTGAGGTTGTTGGCTTCACGGGAAAGAGTCTGATTCAGCTGCAATAGCCGTTGCAGTTCGTTTTTCAGTTCTGCGCGCTGGGTGGTTTCCGCCACCAGCGATTGCTGTACGCTGCTGCGGAAGCTGTCTATCTTTTCCGCCAGCGGTTTAAGGATATCATCCATTTTCACCTGGTTCTGCTGCATAAACGTACCGGATATACGTTGCAGCAATTGCTGGGCAGTATTTTCAAACTGTACTTTAAAATCTTCATTCACCTGCTGCAGCCGGTCTTTCTCTCCGTGCAGCTGCTGCTGCAGGTATTTATTCTGTTCCATCAGCCGGCCCTGCTCCGCCATCAGCGAGGCAAATTCTTCGTTTATCCGTTCCAGTTGCTGCTGTTTCTCTTTCAACAGTAACTGTTTGTCATCCAGCATATTGGCCAGGTATTCCTGGCGCGCTTCCAGCTGCGCACTCCGTTCCTGCTGCCGGCCGGCCTCCTGCTGCAGCTGCCTGTTCCGCTGCAGCATCACATAGCCCCAGCTCCCCAGCGCTATCGCTCCTATCCCCGTAACAATCAATAATATCAGCATATACTTATCCCCCTTGATGCAATCTAAATTTTTACTACGCACTGAACCTGCGTATCATTTGGTTATTTTATTATTTTATTATTTGAGATTTGAGATTTGAGATTTGAGATTTGAAGATAAAAAAGATGCCTTCCGGAATAACCAGAAGGCATCTTTTTTATCTTCAAATCTCAAATAATAAAATAACAAAATGATTAAAGTTTTTCGTAGAGCTTACGCAGGCGCTCACGGGTCATAATCTGCTGCCAGTCTTTGCCCAGTGCATTTTCCCAGAGCGGCGCCATTCCCAGCGACACGTTAATCATTGTGTCAAACTGTTCATCAGTCAGCCCTTTGGTAATGCCCTGCGGAATATCGATGTTGTGTTTTTTCACCATCTCCTTGAATTTCTTCACGCCGTCAGGGTAAAATTCTTCCAGCTTATCGAACACAATACAGTTACCGATACCGTGCTTGGTACCCAGCAGGTATGCCAGTCCGTAGCTTACCGCGTGGGCTACACCTACCTGAGAGTAGGCAATACTCATACCGCCGGCATAGGAAGCCATCATCAGTTTTTCGTCTGCATCGTCGTCCCATACTTCTTTCTGCAGGAAAATTTCTTCGCACAGCTCCTGGGCTTTTTCGCCATAGGATTGGCTGAAGGCGTTCAGGTAAGTACCTGTCAGCGATTCCACGCAGTGAATGAAGCAATCCATGGCAGTGTAAAAGCGCTGGTTAGGCTCTACTGTTTTTGTCAGGGACGGATCGAGCACGATCTGGTCAAACGGGGTAAAGTCAGAGTTCATACCCAGTTTGCGGGTAGGCCCTGTCAATACGCAGGTGCGGCTTACTTCCGCGCCGGTGCCGGAAATGGTAGGAATACCTACTTTATAAACACCCGGTACCTTCACGAGATCCCAACCCTGGTAGTCTGCGGATGAACCGGGATTGGTCATCATCAGCGCTACGGCTTTGGCCATATCCATCACGGAGCCGCCGCCGATACCAATGATACCAGACACCTCGCCGAATTCAGCTTTCAGCTCATCACGGATTTTATCTACGGTGGTTGTTTTAGGCTCGTAGGTTACGTCTATCACCACAATTTTGTCTTTCCCCTGTAAAGGAATGCGGGACAAAAACGCTGTCTTATCCTGGAAATACTCGTCCACGAAAAATATCATGGGAGCATCGCCTTTACGCCTGGGGGCCAGTATTTCGCCCAGCTGATCAAAACATCCGCTGCCGTAAACTACGTAGTCCACCATTTTAAAATTCCTGAATTTCATATATCCGTCTTGGTTAGATGTTATAAATACTTCGCTGCTTTCACCAGATCTTCCGGCGTATCTATTTCCACTCCCATGTAGGAGGTGAGCACCATTTTCATGGGTACGCCGTTTTCGAGATAACGCAGGCATTCTATCTTCTCCGCACTTTCCAGTGGCGTCATCGGCCACTGGGTGAAGTCCATCAGGGTTTGCCTGCGGAAGGCGTAAATGCCGATATGCTCGTAGTAAACCGGTTTTATCTCCTTGTTGCGCGGGTAGGGAATCACGGAGCGGGAGAAGAATAAGGCATTGAAATTCTTGTCTACTGCCACCTTCACGTAATTAGGGTCCGCGATGGATGCCTCATCGTGCAGTTCCTGCATGAGAGAGGCTACCTGTACGTTTTTGCCGGCTTCACCTTCAAACACCTGCAGCAGTTTTTCCAGTGGTTCTCGCTGTGTAAAGGGTTCATCGCCCTGTACGTTCACCACAATATCCACATCCATATCTGCAACGGCTTCGGCTATACGATCGGAACCGCTTTCGTGTTCCTTTTTGCTCATGATAGCTTTACCACCGTGGCTTATAATCTCGTTGTAAATAATATCGCTGTCTGTCACCACCATTACCTCGTCGAATACGCCTGTATTCACCGTGGATTCGTAGGTGCGCAGAATCACCGTTTTTCCGCCCAGGTCGGCCATCATCTTTCCGGGGAAACGGGTGGCGCCGTAACGGGCAGGTATCAGTCCTATTTTCTTCATGATTGCAGTTTTATTACAGCGCACTTTTCACGGCGTTCACCAGTTTCTCTGCTCTTTCCTGTACTTCGGCATCGCTCCAGGACAGGTTGATAGGCGTAGAGATATTTCTGCTGATGATACTGTCTGACGCAGGGAATTCTTTTGTTTTATAGATTTCCATTGCCTGCTTCAGGCCCGGAGGAAATGGCGTTAATACGGTTCCCTGTTTGAAATGATCCCACTGGCGGATATAATGCCAGTTGTTATCATAGTAGTAGAAGGCAGGTAAACCGGCAGCTTTCATATTGGCAGTGGCTTTGCGCGCCTGGTCTGCTTCCGGCAGGAAGAAGGACAGGAAGGTAGCGCTATCGCCGGCTTCATCGGGCAGGCGACGGAAAGTTACGCCTGGCACGGTAGCCAGCGCATCTTTGAATATTTTTTTGATACGGCGCTGGATAGACAGGAAGGTATCCAGTTTGCGGATCTGCGCGAGGCCCACTGCTGCGTGCAGCTCGGAGATACGGTAGTTGTATCCGATGAACGGGTGCAGGTCCGCCCCGCGATCCACGCCCAGGTGGTCATGGCCGTGGTCCGTATAGCCGTCGCATTTAGTATATACGTCTTTGTTATTGGTAATGATGGCTCCGCCTTCCGCGCAGGTAATCGTTTTCACAAAGTCGAAAGAGAAGGTGCCGGCATCGCCGATAGATCCGAGGGCTTTGCCTTTGTAGGTAGCGCCGAAAGACTGGCAGGCATCTTCGAGCAGGAGCAGGTTATGCTTTTTGCAGATGGCCTGCAGCGCGTCCAGATCAGCCATAGCACCACACATATGCACCGGCATTACCGCTTTGGTGTTGGGGGTGATCGCTGCTTCCACCGCTTTCGGATCAAGGGTGAGGGTATCATCCACATCTACCAGTACCGGAGTAGCGCCAACTGAAAATACGGATTCAAAGCTGGCTACGAAAGTAAAGGTAGGCATGATGATTTCATCGCCGGCGCCCAGTCCCAGGGCAGCCATGGCGGTTGTCAGGGCAGCGGTACCGCTGGAAGCAAGTTGCGTGTATTGTACATTCAGTTTATCGCAAATAGCCTGTTCCAGCTCTTTTGCTTTCCAGATGCCTTTACGCGGACCGTCAAATCCGTAACGCATCATGATTCCTGTTTCCAGTACGTCGTTTACTTCTTTCCTTTCCTCGGCGCCAAATAGTTCATATCCGGGCATAAACTGTTGATTTTAAAATATAATTGAATGGTAACGCTAAAATAGTGCTGCAAAGTTACTATAAACAGTATTGCGTTACATCGCAAATTCTGTTTATCTTTTGCTAAAAATTTAACATGCGTTTTGTATTGTACCTGATTTTGATAGGATCCTTTGCAGCATTGCCTTCCCGGCAGCTGCGCGCTCAGAACCCTGATGTGCAGCAAATAAAGTCTGTCCTGGCCGGACAGTCTGCCGCCTGGAATAAAGGCGACCTGCAGGCATTTATGCAACCCTACTGGCATTCGGACTCTCTGATGTTCGTCGGAAAAGACGGTGTTACCTATGGCTGGCAGCCTACACTGGACCGTTATAAGAAAACCTATCCCGGCAAGGCAGCCATGGGTCAGCTGACCTTCAACCTGCTGGAGTTCAAGCCGCTGGCAGCAGATGTGTACCTGGTAATCGGTAAATGGCACCTGAAACGCACTATTGGCAACCTGCAGGGACATTTCAGCATCTTACTCCGCAAAATAGACGGGGAATGGAATATCATTGCAGACCATAGCAGCTGATAAAAAAAACCATCCTAAGAATAGGATGGCCGCTATACACCACAACATTAAAGAAGAAATTCCGATAGCTTTTATCGGCTTCTTTATTAAAAAATGTAAGGTTTTCCCAGGATATGGTCTGTTAATGTCTTTTATCCTTTTCGCTATCCCGCACGGTTTTGTTCTCTTTTTCCGGTTTATCGGACAGACTGCCGTGCAGCGGATTGCGGGTTGTTGATCCTTTATCGGTGTCCAGTATCTCTACCGGCTTCTTGCTATGTTCCCCATACGCTTCCGTATGCTTGTCCTGTTTCTTTTTCATCACAATAATCATTTAGCAGGATGAAGAAATACCGTTACACTGAATAACGGGGCAAACATTATTCCAAGGGGCCAATGCCGGAAATATGGCTGATAGCGGACTGTATACGTGGTGCCCCCTCCACAAGTACTTCATGCACAATGTGAAAAGATCCCTACATCCTTTACTGCGAAAATATGGCAGTGTTCATTAACATTAGATTTACAAAGCCTGTAATCTTTTTCTCATATCAACATACTATCTTTGTGTCCGCAAAATTGTTTTAACCCATAACCTCTGATCAACCAAAGTAATTTTAATCCGTACCGCCCAAAAACCTACTGAAATTTTTTACCACTTCCTGTTTAAAACCCGGTAATCTATTCATCTATAACTTTTAACTGGTTATGTCCGGGAAAATTATGTGTGCAGTATTCATTATTGCTGTTGTTATCCTTACTGGCTGTTCTAAAGAAGCCCCTGTATTCCCTGTGGAGAAAGGGCCTGAAGCTACAGACACGCTTACCGTGCCTGAAAATATAGTAGACCGTAAAGCGCTGCTGGAGCTGGTAAACGGTATCCGCAGCCGTGGCTGCAACTGTGGCGGCGAACAGATGCCTGCCGTAGGCCCGCTCACCTGGAGTGGCCTGCTGGAAAAAGCAGCCTATCTCCATAGTAAAGACATGACGATCAATAAATACTTTGATCATAACGCACCCAACGGCTCCACGCCTGCTTCACGCATAGACGCGGCCGGTTACCGCTGGAATGTTTACGGGGAAAATATCGCTTCGGGAAATATGGAAGAACAGGCGGTAGTACTGGGATGGCTGAGCAGCCCGCTGCATTGCCGCAACATGATGAAAGGTAATTTCACCGAGTTCGCGGTTGGCCGTTCTGAAAGAAACTGGACGATGGTACTGGGCAGCAGAAGCGCCTCACACTAATCAGGGCGCATCCATCTTTTTGCGCCAGAAGCGCCATATCATGTAGATGTATGCCACGAGGGTTACGCCAAACCACGTATAAAAGAAAATCATGCGGCCGGGAGTGGATTCTTCCGGCACTGCAAACCCCAGGTACAACCCCAGGAATACATTTATCATCATCCAGAAAAGACCGATAAATATGGTCCGCATTATTTTAATCAGGAACCAGAATAGTTCCCGGTCAAGTTTATTCGGATCTTCCACTGGTTTTTCTTCCGGTTCTTCTGCCATAAAATAAATTCAATAATACTAAGGTATGCACAGTTTCATTAGATCGGAGCTGTCTCCCTTAAAAACGTTAAAATCCACGGTTGTTCTGATACCATTCACCCGGCCAATATCACTGTGTTGCCAGAACAGCCAGGCACGGTTCGATGCCGGGCGTTCTTTCTGATAATAATGTGCTATCCACAACGGGTAATCATCAAATTCATTGCCGAGATAGGTTTCATAAAAATGAATATTGGTGTATATAATCGGCTTCACTTTATATGCTTTTTCCATCTCTTCCAGCCATATCTTAGCCGTGCTGCGGATCACCGCAGCCGGCTGGTTATTGCTGGTTTCTATGTCCAGCACCGGTGGCAGGTCGCCGGACTGCAGCGCTACCACATTCTGAAAATTGATGGCCTGTTTGATCGGATCACGGGTACTGTAGAAAAAATGATAGGCTCCCCGTACCAGCCCTGCCTTGCCTGCCCGCTCCCAGTTTTGCCTGAATGCTGCATCCTGGCGCGTAATGCCTTCGGTAGCCTTGATAAAGGCAAAGGATATACGAATTTTATCTACCTGCATCTGTTTTACAGCATGCCAGTTGATCTCCTTCTGAAATTTGGATACGTCAATTCCATGGATTTTATAATTCACCGGCATATCAATACCAAATTCATCATAGCGTACAAATGAAATCTTTTCCTCCCTTTTGTACCACCATATTGCAGCCCCGATGGCTATGACAATCACAAACAATAATTTTATCCAGATGCTTTTCACTTTGTTTCAGTTAGTTGCAGGTAAACGGGAAATAATGCCGGCAGTCCTTTTTTATAGCAAGTATAGGTTATAATTTGTTTAAAGGAGCTACTTTTACACAGGTCAAGTGAATTTTATATGCCCGATTTTAACCTGAATGATACCCTGAACCTTGCCTCCAGGTTCACACCACGGCGGGCCTGGAATGCCACCAAGGTGCTCGCCAGCTACTTCGTCAGCAAATGGACCAATAAGCCGGTTCAGTGGGGATATCCTATTTCCATGTCTTTCGAGCCTACTACTTCCTGCAACCTGCGTTGCCCGGAATGTCCCAGTGGTCTCAGGGCCTTTACCCGCCCTACCGGTATGCTGGAACAGGACTTCTTCAGAAAAACCATCGACGAAATTTCAAAGGAGCTGCTGTACCTGATTTTCTACTTCCAGGGAGAACCTTATCTCAATCCCAGTTTCCTGGAAATGGTGAAATATGCGTCTTCCAAAGGTATCTACACGGCTACCTCTACCAACGCACACTATCTTACCGACGCCAACGCCAAAAAAACGGTGGAAAGCGGCCTTGACAGGCTTATCATTTCCATAGACGGCACTACCCAGGACGTATATACGCAGTACCGTGTAGGCGGCAACCTGGAAAAGGTGATACAAGGCGCTAAAAATATCGTGAAATGGAAAAAGGAACTCAATTCCTCCAAACCATTTGTTTTCTTCCAGTTCCTCGTTGTTAAACCCAATGAGCATCAGATAGAAGACATCAAAAAACTGGCAAAGGAAATCGGTGTAGACCAGGTCCGCTTTAAAACAGCACAGGTATATGATTACGAAGAAGGCAACCGCCTGATTCCTACCATCGACAAATATTCCCGCTATCACAAAAACGAAGATGGCACCTATGCCATCAAAAATAAACTGGGCAACCACTGCTGGCGCCTGTGGCACTCCCCCGTTGTTACCTGGGACGGGCTCGTGGTGCCCTGCTGCTTCGATAAAGACGCCCAGCACCGCCTCGGCAACCTGAAGAAAGAATCCTTCAAAGCCCTCTGGCATAATAAGGAGTATATCCGTTTCCGTAGTCAGATACTGGAAACCCGGAAAAACATTGATATATGTGCGAATTGCAGTGAAGGAACGAAGGTCTGGGGATAATAATTACGAATTACGAATTGCGAATTACGAATGAGGAGCGAAGAACAAAGCGGAGAAGTAATTTCTTTCTCCGCTTTGTTCTTCGCTCCTCATTCGTAATTCGCAATTCGTAATTCGTAATTTATTCCGCTACCGGCTCCTTCTTCTTCTTCCTCCTATTCGTGACTTTATTAAAAATATTGATGCCCAGTTGTACGCCAATAAATTCCAGTGCGGTCATCAGGGCGCCGGTAGCAAAGTTTTTGAACTTACCGCTGCCCCAGGCCATTTTGGCGATATTGGCGGCAATCCCCAAAGCGCCACTGTGTCTTGCACTGCCGGGGATAACAGCATTCAGGGCCATTTTCTTATAGTTATCCTTAAAGTAATCCACCCGGTTACCCAGTTCGTTTTCCAGCTGCCTGGAACGCATCTTTAAACGGGCGATTTCCAGATCCAGGGTTTCCTGGCTGGTGATCTTTACCTTACGCATGTGTAAACATTTTTCATTTTATGCTTTCATGGTGTTTTCGGTAGCTTCTTCATTCGGTACAAAACTATATCCTGCAGACTCCTGCGACTGTACCGGAGGGGGCTGATTATGAATGTGATTGGACTGATCATCTCTATCGGTGATTTCCTCTACCAGTTCTGCCAGCAGCAGCCGGGTCAACGGACGCTGAATGAGCTGCCTGCGGAAAACAAGTATTACAGCAAATAACAGCACAAACAGCCCTGCTGCACACGAGAACCCGATAGCAAAGCTCCCGGTCATTTCACCGATCCAGAAACCTACTACCATCCCCAGAAATACAATCACGAAAAAAAACAGCAGGAAAGCCATCGTGATGGAAAAAAACAATCCCAACGCTGTCGATAACTTTCCTGCTGCCTGGAGCTTAATCAGGTCCAGTCTGGTTTCCAGGTACTCCCTGGCTACTTTGCCCGTTCGGTTAAAGTAGTTGCTGAAATTATCTTCCATGCAGATTAATTTTGTCAACGGAGCATTTATGCGAACTCATTCTCCAGCTCATCCTGAAGTTGGTCTTTTCTCTTATTCCATTTCTCCTTTAACCTGTTCTTCTGATCCTTCAGCTTTTCCACGAGTTCATCTTTCTTGTCGGAGTTCAGAAAATATCCGACCGCTACCCCTACTGCAGCACCTACGATAAATGAAACCACGGCTTTTGAACTGTTACTCATAATTTATGTTTTTAACGATGAGAGAATAAAGTTTTCAGTTTTTGGGTATATAAAAGTTAACAAACATTATTCCATAAATGGCAATCGGGGAAACTTTCCACTGTTAAGTCCGCATTATGAACAAGCGGCACGGCTTTTTGTTCAGGCTTCTGTCTGCCGGTCCGCTTTTTGTCATTAGTAAAAAATACACGATATTTTATACCATGAGCTACTTAGACAACGACCGCCTCAAGCAAATAGGATTTCTGTTGCTGATTGTATTCCTGGCTATCCTCCTTTTCCTGGAGCTGTACACCTTCTTTCCCGGCTTCCTGGGTGCAGTAACCCTGTATGTGATGAGCCGTAAATGGATGTTCCGTATGGTGGAGGGCAGGAAGATGAATAAAAGCCTGGCTGCCGTTTTACTGATGATAGCATCCTTCCTCATTATCCTGCTGCCGATAGGAATGCTCATCAATATGCTCACGGCTAAAATCTCCTATGCTGCTACTCATTCTTCAGAGCTGATTAACGGCGCCAAAGCGCTCAATGAGCGCCTGCACCAGGAAATAGGTATTGATCTGCTCTCAGCGCAGCGGCTGCAGAAACTGCAGGAAAGTATTACGGCCTTTCTGCCCGGCTTCCTGGGAGCCACTTTCAATACGCTGACAGCCATTGCTATCATGTATTTCATTTTGTATTTCATGCTGGTGAACGGCCGCAAGATGGAAGAAACGCTGTATGAATATATTCCGCTCAAGGAAACCAATGTGGAAAAACTGGGTAAAGAGTTCAACACACTGGTGATTGCCAATGCGGTGGGGATACCGCTCATTGCTATTATTCAGGGTATTGTATCCCTGATCGGTTATCTGATTTTCGGTGTGCCGGAAGCGATTTTCTGGTTTGTGGTAACCTGTTTTACTGCCATGCTGCCGATTGTCGGCGCGGCTGCGGTGTATGTGCCACTGGGTGTTTACCTGCTGGCAGTAGGCAATACCTGGCAGGGCATCGCCGTACTGGCCTATGGTTTCGGCGTTGTCGGCACTTCTGATAATATTGCGCGTATGCTGCTGGCCAAAAGAATTGCAGATGTACATCCGTTGATTACCATCTTCGGGGTAATCATCGGGGTGAGCCTGTTCGGCTTCATCGGCCTTATATTCGGGCCATTGCTGATTTCCATGTTTATCCTGCTGCTGGGCATCTACTCCAACGAATACCTGGTGAAAAGAAGAGAACTGCACCGGAAACCGGCATCCGGTGATCAGCGGTAGTAGTTATTCTCCTGGATGTAGCTGATAACGTTGTCAGACACCATATACCGGACGGATTTTCCTTCCTTAATCCATTTACGTATATCCGTTGCTGATATATCCAGCATGGGTGCATCCAGAATTTCCGGCGATGCGCCGTATGTTTCCTTTATCTCATGTCCCGGACGACGATATACATAGATGGGATAGTTTTTGACGATGTGCTCATAATTCTTCCACCGGGGAAGATTCTGGAAACTATCACTGCCCATGATGATGGCAAATTCCTGCGTGGGAAATTTTTCTCCCAGGTAAGCCAGGGTATCTACTGTATAGGACGGCCGTGGTAAGGAAAATTCTATATTGCTGGCGCGCAGGCGCGGTTCATCCTTGATGGCCAGCTCCACCAGGTGAAAGCGGTCATGCTCATTCAGCAGTGCCGACGAGGGTTTCAGCGGGTTTTGCGGAGACACCACCAGCCATACTTTATCCAGATCAGTATTGTAAGCAACGTAATTGGCAATGATCAAATGCCCCGTGTGTATAGGATTAAAAGATCCGAAATACAAGCCTATTCTCATGTTTCATCGTATAAGTTGCCAATGGCATACACAAATAATGCGTGTAAAAATAGGTATTTCCTTCAATAGCTACTACGGGAACATATAAACTACGCCTATTCCAGCGGTTTGAACTGCTCAAACACCTGCCCACATGACCTGCAATAATGAATGGCACGGCAAAGTGTTGAACCAAAAGGAGAACGCAGATACGTCTGTTCGCTGCCACAATGCGGACAAGGGGTTTCCAGCATAATCTCCGCACGCATTTCTCCTTCAATTACCTGCGGCGGCGCAATACCAAAGTTCTTCAGTTTTTCTTTGGCGGCTTCTGTCATGCGGTTGCTGTGCCAGTGCGCCTCTTTGTCTATTTCTACGGTAACGGCTATACCCAGTTCCTGTTCCACCGTTTTCCGGATATTCTGCTGGATGTAGGATACCGCCGGACAAGCGGCAAAAGTAGGGATCATCCTGATGCGGACGCCCTCTCCTTCTACATCCACACCGGTAATCATACCCAGGTCCACCACGCTCAGCACAGGTATCTCCGGATCCATCACATGTTCCAGTGACTGAAACACTTCTTCTATCAAAATTGTTTGCGACATGATATTACCAGTTAGCTTCCGTATCCAGGTTAAACACTTCTCCCATTTCCTTCAGCAACGGCTCCAGGTAAGCTGTATGAAATCCTTTTCTGCCACCATACACCGGCGTAACCGTACTCATTTCCGGCAGGTTCAGCGATGCCTTCACCAGCACGGGATAGATGCGGTCCAGCCAGCGATGATACAGCGCTGCTTCCCCGGGATAAACGCCTGCCACCATCAGTTCCTCTTCATATTCTGCAGATGGTTCAAAGATGCCTGCCGCCAGCGCAATGGTATCGTTGAGCGCAGATTGCATACGGGCATAGCTTTCTTCATTCGCCTGGCTCAGCTGCATGATGAAAGCGTTGGCATGCAGCGTATGATATTTCAGTTCCCCCTTGAATTTTCTGCTGAGTTGCTGAAAGGGTTCAAAGCTGCTTTCCCGCAGACTTTCATAACGCACGGTTTCAGCATGATCGAATAAAAAATGACGCATCAGGCTGAAATCATAAGAACCGTTAGGCATTTCAACAAGATGAGAACATTTGAACGCTTTCTCCTTCCGTATAAATGCAAAGTGATCCGGATCCTGACCGCCCAGGTTTTCATGGAGGATGCGGTACAATGCCCAGGCATGCCCGATCTTATCCTGTGCCATGGAAGAAAACGCAATATCTTCTTCCATGACAGGGCCCAGGCCTGTCCACTCGGAATTACGATGTCCCTGAATCAGTTCATCATCGGCCATTTTTATTATGAGATCTGTTAATGCAGCGTTGTTCATCATTTGGACTGTTTAAATTTGTTGATCTTTTCCATCACCTTAAAGCCGCTGGCATCGCGGTAATTCTTCTCCAGGTTGTTTTCAAACATATCTTCATCTTCCGCATCAAAAGCGAGAATATCTGCGCTTCTCACCACCCAGAGGTTCACACATTTCTTGCGCCGGGCAAATTGTTCCTTTGCAAACACCAGTGCCAGCTGAGGATCCGGTGCATGCACACAACCTACATGTTCATGGTGCGCTCCTCTTTTCTCCTGATGAAATACTTCGTATACATTCCAGTTTTCGCCTTCTTCTACTTTGATCACAGCTCCGGCGTCGCCTAGTTTCAGCCTGTTTACGCGCGGATCTAAAGAATCGTTGGACATGAATTTACTGATTGATATAATGACAGAATGAATGCCGGCAGCCATGCGGCTCCGGCTTGCTAACGTGCAGGGATATACGATTATGCTACCGGCAGTGCGCGGCGTTCCTGCGGGTTCATCAGCGCCTTGCGTACCCAGCGGCCATGTTCTTCCGCCCATTTCCGCACCTGCAACCGCTCCTCGTTACAGGGGCCGCCGCCGTTGATAACTCTGAAGAACTCATCCCAGTCGGGATCTGAATATTGCCAGCGGCCGGTTTCCGGGTCCTTACGCAGGTTGGGATCCGGCAGGGTTAATCCCAGCTCCCATATTTTCGGTACATATGATTCAAGAAACTGATTGCGCATTTCATCGTTGCTGGCCATTTTCACTTTCCATTGCATCAGCTTTTCGCTGTGCTGCGATGTTTTGTCGGGAGGTCCGAAGAAATGCATAATAGGCTGCCACCAGCGGTTCAGCGCTTCCTGCAGCATCTGTTTCTGCACAGGTGTGCCGGTAGCCAGTTCAATAAATGCGTCGTGCCCCTGTTTCAGGTGGAAGCTCTCTTCGTAGCAGATACGTTCCAGCGCCCGGCAATAAGGACCGTAAGATCCTTTGGCGTTGGCTACCTGGTTCACGATGGCCGCCGCATCTATCAGGAAGCCTATAACTGTAACATCCGCCCACGTTTCGGCCGGATAGTTGAAAACGTTGGAGTACTTGGATTTACCGCTGAGCAGGTCGTTAATCATGGCTTCCCTGGATTTGCCGAGGGTTTCGGCTGCATTATACAGCAGCTGGCCATGACCGATTTCATCCTGCACCTTGGCAATGAGTGCCAGCTTACGTTTGAAGCCTGGCGCACGGGTAATCCAGGTGCCTTCCGGCAGGGCGCCTATAATTTCAGAATGCGCGTGCTGTTCTATCAGACGGATCAGCTGCCTGCGGTATTCCGCCGGCATCCAGTCGCCGGGCTCAATCTTTTCTCCCCGGGTTATACGCGCTTCAAATGCAGCCAGTTTTTCCGGGTCGTCATGCTGTTTTTCTTCCCGTAACTGCTTTCCGTTAGGTTCATCAAAAATATATCCGCCGCCGTACATATGCGATTGTTTTGGTCGAAAGTAAATTACGGAAAAAAGCCCGTTTATAGCTAAAAATGATTGTTAAAACCGCGGGAAACGGCTATTCCTGCTGGCTGGTAACGGTGAAATGTTATAGAATCCACAAATTTTGTTATCCCGTTACGGAAGGCCGGTCATTTCCCTAATTTTATTCCCGGCGATTTTCCCCTGTATGCCACTCTTATTTGCTACCATATGCAGCTTGTTTCTTTTGCCCTCCGGGCAGATGAAATTTCCTGTCCGCCCCCCGGATACCAGGAACCTGATGGTGATACAACTGAATTTCGAAGAGAGGACCACTGCAGATTCCAGCGATACGGATACCCTTTTCTACGACGCCGGCCGCAAACTCCGCTGGGATGATTTTACCGGCAGTCCCTCCCGGAATGGCCCCAGCGCAGCCGTTTCCTACACCAGTTTTGCCTATGAGGGGAGCAGCCGGCAGGTACATGATACGTTGAAAATTACGCTTACCATGCAGGTATTCTTTATCAGAAGCGCCTCCTGGGTACGCCCGGAATACCTCAATAATTACTACGCCCTGGCGCATGAGCAACTGCATTTCGACATTACCCGCCTGGTGGTGGAAAGATTCAAGCAGAAATTGCGGCAAACCGCTCTCAACCGCGATGATTACGACAGCGTTATACAATATCAGTACCTGCAGTCGTTCCAGGAAATGAACCGCATGCAATACGCCTTTGACCAGGAAACCCGCAACGGTACTGATGCAGCCGCACAGGCCCGCTGGCGCGATAAAGTAAATGTGGGCATGAAAAATAAAGGCGTTCTGCCAGAGGAACTTGGTTTCGAGTTCTTTGGTAACTTTGAAAAAAACAGATAGCCGCAGGCTTTCGTTTATACATTACAGTTACACCATCAAATTGATTATATGCAACCAAAACACCTGAAAATATGGCTGCTGGCTGGTATGGCCCTGTTATTCCTGCTGCCTTCGTGCAAAAAGAAAGACGTGACGCAGAACCCGCAGCCATCAGGCGATATCAGAGACAGTATCTACTTCGTTTTTAAGGATATTTACCTGTGGTCCGATGCAATTCCGGATTCGGCCACTTTCCGCCCGGAAAGCTATAATTCCGTGGAAACCATGTTTAATGCACTGATTCAATACAAAAAAAATAATACCTCCGGGCTGCCGCTGGACAAATACAGCTTCCTGGATAATGGCAGCACCTCCGGTACTTTACAGGGAGGCATTGCCGGCGATATGGGCTTTGAAATAGGCTTCCAGACACAGGATGCGCTTCACGTGATTTACGTATACCCTGGTTCCCCGGCAGATAAAGCCGGTATCAAACGCGGATGGCAGCTAACCGCCATCGGAAACGTCACCTCGCTGCACAATGACGACGCCACCAATAAATTACTGGACCAGGCTTTCTTCGGCGGCAACGGCGCCACCTTTACGTTCCGAAGACCGGACGGCAACACGCCCACCATCAGCATCAAACCGTCCCTCTACCCGGTAGATCCCATCCTGTACAGCCGGATCTATACTTTCAACGGCGTTAAAGTAGGATACTTCGTTTTCAACACCTTCGTGGCCCTGCAGGATACCAAAGCTAAAATGGATTCCATTTTCAATGCCTTTACACAGGCAGGAGTACAAAAACTGGTGGTAGACCTGCGGTATAATACCGGCGGCCTGCTGGAAACAGCCGAATACATGGCGGACCTGCTGGTGCCGGCGGCACTCACCAACTCCGTCATGTATACACAGGTTTTTAACGATAACGTATATAATAATAAATTCAGCCGGTACCTCACCTCCATGAGAGCCCCCGGCTCCCGCTACACCTGGGCGGAAGTCTTCCGCAGCGAAGCTACCAACTACAGAACCACCCGCTTTAATAAACAGGGCGCCCTGGATCTGACACAACTCCGCTTCCTGGTAACCAAAAGCACCGTTTCTGCCAGCGAACTGCTGTACAATGTGCTGAAACCCGGTATGAAGCCACGCCTGATAGGCAGAAAAACCTTCGGAAAACCAGTTGGCTTTATCAATATCCCGTTTGGCCGCTATGATATGTATGCCGCCTGCTTTCAGACGTATAACTCCGCCAATGAAGGGGCCTATTTTGATGGCATTGCGCCGGACATCAACCTGGAAGACGACTATACAACAGACTGGGGTACGCTCAGCGATCCTCTGCTGCGTAACGCGCTGCTGGATATGGGCATTCCTTCCAATCAGCTGGGTCGCATGACGGAACTGGCCCCTGACAGGTTAGGTATAAAAATGAAAGGACGTTCCTTCCAGGGTATGATACAGCGGCATGAGAACCGCTAAATGTTAGCCGCATCAAGCGCTTCCGCCACCTTCAGGATAGTCTGTACGCTGCGGTAGTAAAATGAGTGGTTGATACGTGAATACTCATCCGTTAGCCTGTGGTAATCCGGATGATCTTCCACGCCGAAATAGAGAAAAGGAATTCTCTTTCCGTGGAAAACGCCCTGGTCGCTCTGGTTAGTCCAGTCGTCGGCGCCGCTGCCAGGGCGGTCATGACCGGCTATCAGTTTTACCGGGCTGGTGGCGGCCACAGCATCCGTATATGTTTTCAGCGCGGGGTAATGATAGGTACCGCATACATAGAGTTCATTTCTGTTGTTATGCGAAATCATATCCATGTTGATATTCAGTCGTATATCCGATACCGTTACAGGGGGCAACTGCAGAAATGCTTTGGCTCCCTGTAATCCTGCTTCTTCCGCATCAAAAGCAGCAAATATCAGCGTGTGTTCCGGCGGGTGCTGCTTAAAGTAAGCCGCCATCGCCAGCAAACCACCAATACCGGAGGCGTTGTCATCAGCACCGTTGTAAACGGTATCCCTTACATTATTGGATTTTTCTATGCCCAGGTGATCGTAGTGGGCCGAGATAACTATTACCTTATTGCTTTTACCCGGAATATAGCCGTAGAGGTTAGTCCCCATCACCCGCTGCCCTCCGAACTGAAAGTAGAAAGGGTATTCGTAGGTGCCGTTATAGGGAGTCAGGCCAATATTCTTAAATCTTTCGAGGATATAAAACTGAGCCATGCGGCTGCCGCGGGTACCGGTTTTGCGGCCTTCGTACTTGTCTTCAGACAATGTACGGACATCCTTCATCAGGGTAGCGGAATCAACTTTTGACTGTGCTGTTGCAGACACAGCAAAGAACAAGGATAAACTGTAACAGAGCAATTTCATAGCAATGCAATTTGAATGAGCATTGCTCTAATGTACAACAAGTATTTATTTGAAAATATTAAAGATGATCAGGCTGCAGATATACGCCAGTGCTGTCATATATACCAGCTGAATCAGCGGCATTTTCCATGATTTTGTTTCTCTTTTTACGATGGCCAGTGTGCTCATACACTGCATGGCAAATGCATAAAAGATCATCAGGGAAAGGCCCGCAGCCAGTGTGTACACGGGTCTGCCATCAGGCCATTTGGCAGCAGCCATCTTTTCGCGGAGCGTAGCGTTATTATCATCAGGGTTTTCTCCTACACTGTACAATGTTGCCATGGTACCCACAAACACTTCACGTGCAGCGAAAGAGGTAATCAGTGCGATGCCTATCTTCCAGTCAAAGCCCAGCGGGCGGATAGCTGGTTCTATAGCATGCCCCAGGATGCCTGCATAGGAGTGAGATAATTTTTCAGATCTGAAGGCCTTATCCAGGGAGTCCGCTGCGGGGGAATCAGCAGGAACAGCGGCGATCATTTTCTCGTATTTATCGTGCAGTGGCTGCATCCGGCTGGAAGGGCCGTAAGAGGCCAGGAACCAGAGAATGACGGAGATCACTACAATTACTTTACCGGCATCGGTCACAAAGATTTTTGCCTTTTCCACCATGGTGGTACCAACGTTTTTCCAGCGTGGGGCGCGGTATACCGGCAGTTCCATGATGAAGTAGCTTTTCTCCCTGATCTTTACAAACAGCTTCATAATGGCTGCAATAAAGATGGCCATAAAGAAGCCCAGGAGATACAGTCCCATCATGATAAGCCCCTGCAGCCCGAGGATACCGAAAATTCGCCTGTCCGGAATTACCAGCGCTATCATCATGGTATAGATGGGCAGCCTGGCAGAGCAGCTCATGAGTGGCGTCACCAGTATCGTGATTAAACGTTCCTTTTTATTTTCGATGGTACGGGTAGCCATGATAGCAGGCACTGCGCAGGCAACGCCGCTGATGAGGGGCATGACGGATTTTCCGTTAAGGCCCACCTGCCGCATGAGGCGATCGGTCAGGAAGCTGATACGGGCCATATAACCGGTATCTTCCAGGATGGTAATCAGCCCGAAGAGGATCATGATCTGCGGAATAAATACGGCAAATCCGCTGATACCTGCCAGGATACCGTTTACAAATACATCGGTAATTTTATTATCCGGCAGTACTGAGGTAAGCCACCCGCTTAATTGCCCGAAGCCGCCCTCAATCCAGTCCATCGGGTAGGATGCCAGCCAGAAGATACTCTGGAACAGGAGGAACATGACCACCAGGAGGATAACATATCCCCAGAAGCGATGTAACAGCAGGTCGTCTATTTTTTCAGAGCGCAACTGTTTCTGCAGGGGGTCCGTTTCCACAACGGTAGATTTCATGATATGCTTGATGCGGTTATACCGCTGCATAATTTCTTCTGCCTGTACTTTTGTTTTATTGAACTGATGTGTTTGCAGCGTCTGTTTGATAGCAGCTTTCTGCGGGATGTTCAGGAAGTGCAGTTCATCTGCATTGACAGCGATGTGTAAGGCAGCATAATCACTTTTTCCCGGTACTGCTTTCTTTATCTCGTCGGTTACCGGTTTGGCGAGTGCGCCGTTATTGATGAAATCGCGGGGAGCGGCGCTGTAATTGCCACGCGCGGCGAGGTCAATAATTTTTTTGAGTTCCGCAACCCCTTTATTCTTACGGGGGTTGATAGAAACCACCGGAACACCCAGTTCTCTTTCCAGGCCATCGAGGTCAATTTCCACGCCTTTCTTACGGGCAATGTCCATCATGGTAAGACCGATGATGACCGGAATTTTCAGGTCTATAATCTGGGAGCAGAATAAGAGATTTCTTTTCAGGTTGGAGGCGTCGGCAACGATGATGATCAGATCCGGAATATCGGCATTATCCGGGTTGATGAGCACGTCGTAAGTCACGTATTCATCTGCACTTTTCGGGTACAGGCTATAGGTACCGGGCAGATCTATGATATTGGCAGTGAGGCCGGGTACAATCTGTGCCGTGCCTGTTTTCTTATCTACCGTTACTCCCGGGAAATTACTCACTTTCTGATTTAAGCCGGTCAGTGCGTTAAAAAGGGAGCTTTTTCCACTATTCGGATTTCCTACCAGTGCGATGTTAATTGGTGCCTGCATTCCTTATCTTATCCTCTTTTTTAATATTATTTGCCGAAAAGCAAAGTTACGCATTAATAAGAGTGCAGCATGATCGTATCGGGAAAACATTTGACCATTTGAGATTTGGTTATTTACTTATTTGAGATTTGAGATTTGTATCACATAGAAATGCCCTCCGGACTTACCAGAGGGCATTTTTATGTGATATAATCTCAAATAATAAAATAATTAAATATTAGTTGTCGTTGCCCTTATAGCGGTAACCGTTTTCTACGGAGTCAGCAGTGGTTTCAGGCAACTCTGGTCTTTTGATGACAGGTGTTTCATCTACTGCGCCGGAGGTGGTCATTTTCATTTTCAGGCCGCGGGGATGTTCATCATCGTTAAAGTCCCAGGTGTCGTTGGTCATGAAGTTTCTGCTGAAAGAGTAATTGCGGTATACTTCCGGATCAATATCTATGTTTTTTCCTACAGGCACCTTGATAATCAGGGTCATGCGCTGACCGCGGTATTTGGAGTGTGCTGGCAGGGTGAAGCCTTCCGGCAGATACAGTATGGAGTCTACCTGTTTCAACTGGAACTGTATGTCATTGGCATACTGGTTAGCCTGTTGCAGGGTGCGGCCCTGGGAAAAGCGGGCTACTTCCACACTGAAGCTGTCTGTCTTGCTTTTTTCCACTTTCACGTTGATGAAGTTGAGCAGGATGGTATCATCAGCTACCATCATGTGTTCGTCAAACCAGTTGAAATCATCATTATCTGTGAGGATGCTTTCTCCTCTTTTTATCAGCAACTTACCTTGTGAAGGTTGCTGGATAGTAATGGCAGCTGTTTCAACATTGCTGCGTCTTCTGAAATCCTTGATGACAGAGGTAGCTACTACACAGGAGAATACGATACCCAGGAGCCACAGGAACATGAGCGTGTAGGCTGCATATTTATTGCCTTGTTTAACACCGGTCAGTTTGCGGACGATAAAGATCAGCAGGGCAACAACCGGT
This sequence comes from Chitinophaga solisilvae, assembly GCF_009928525.1. Taxonomy (GTDB): domain Bacteria; phylum Bacteroidota; class Bacteroidia; order Chitinophagales; family Chitinophagaceae; genus Chitinophaga; species Chitinophaga solisilvae. The sequence continues at coordinate 56,904 of NZ_JAABOK010000003.1, forward strand.
ATACCGATGATAAGGCCCAGTGCCGGCCAGAAGAGTACGCTCTGCACAGGTGTTGACAGGAAAAGATTTTTCAGGGGGAAGAGGGCCGCAGAAGAAACGGAGATGGCTATACCTACAGAGATCAGGCAGATCAGCATCACCACCGCAAAGAAATAGAAGAACCCCTTGGTAACAAACACCAGTACTTTTCCCAAACCTTCAGCGAGGTTTACAAAAAAGCGTTCCAGGTCATTACCTACCTGCTTTCCGCGGCCCTGAGAAAAATTTCGGATATCATTTCCTACATTTTTCACCTGACCTTTTACATGATTTAACTCTTCCTGGATGGTAGTTTTGATATTATTCAGATCTACCCTTTCTCCTCTCATTTCCAGCTTCTCCGCTGCCGTATCGGCAGACGGAGTAGCTATCCAGAGGATGAAATATACCAGTACGCCGGTACCGAAGCCGCCGATGGCGAGCAGGGCAAAGACGATACGGAAGATCACCGGATCGATGTTAAAGTAGGCGCCCAGACCACTACACACACCGCTCAGTACTTTATTTTCCGGATCGCGGTAGAGGCGCTTACGCGGGCGGCTGTAATAGTCTGCAAAAGCGTCTTCCTGTTTGGACTGTTTATTTTCAGCGGAAGCTTCGTCAAACTGTTCAGGCGTACCCATGGAGGCTTTCACGGTAATCACATCTTCATCAGTGATACAATGAGCACCTTTTTTGAGTTTATCCTGGAAAATTTCAGCGATACGGCTTTCAATATCCGTCACAATTTCATCGCCGCCCTCCTCTTTTGCAAAATAGGCTTTAAGACTGTCCAGATACTGGCGTAAGATCTCATATGCACTATCCTCAATGGGGATAAGCCGACTCGACAGGTTTATGTTGATAATCTTTTTCATTTTACTACTTCTTTTAGGTTTTAGGTTCAGGTATACACCTGCATAAGTCAGAGAGGTGTAGTGTTTTGTGTTAATTGGTGAACGGCGTTGGCCAGTTCGTTCCAGGTGCTTTCCAGTTCACGGTAAAAGACTTCTCCTTTATCGGTCATGGAAAAATATTTGCGGGGGGGCCCTGAGCTGCTTTCCACCCATCTGTACGTCAGCAGTTCAGCATTTTTCAGTCGGGTTAGCAAGGGATAAAGGGTGCCCTCCAGGATGTCCAGCTTCGCCTCTTTCATCTTTTCAATGATGTCTGACGGATAAGCTTCTCCTTGCTTGATGACGGACAGTATGCAAAACTCAAGCACGCCCTTCCTCATCTGCGATTGTGTGTTATCTATGTTCATGGCAAGTGAGCTTTTAATTTTAAAATCCTAATGGTTGGTTTTTGATCAGTTGTTATCAGTTGTGTACACTTGTTATTTCAACTTGACAATACAAAAATAGGGATTATTTACTACTATGCAATACACAATACCATAGAAAACAAAATAACTTGCTTTGAATATTACTGGGCAAAACTTGCTAAATACAACATTTACAGCCATTTAGGCTTATAAATACAACAAAAATAAAATGTTTCATAAATGACAAACGGTAAATAGATCCGGATGAGCGGAAAGTGTTATTTTTATACCATATAAAGAAGAGCAGTCCGTGTTAATTTGCTTTAACATTTTTTTAATTACCGGATTTTAGAAATTATGGCTCTACTCAATTACTTTTGTATCAGAGCAGTTTATATACATGAAGAAAATTATCGGCATCTTTCTTTTGAGCCTTATGGTCTCTCAGCTACTTCCCATCAAGGAAGTGGGAAAGCTGCTGTTTAATAACCAGATCGTGGAAGAGCATCCTGTGGATGCCTGTGGCGACCATGTAAAAATTGCGAAGGACCTGAAGTTCTGTAAACAGTTTGATGCGCTTGAGCTGGATCCGTTATTACTGGTAGGTGTATTACATTATCACCTCCATGAAGATATTCCAAGCAATCCTGCACAGGAAATACATGCGCCCCCTCCCAATACACTGAACGCATAATCACCTCTACATTGCTGTACACACAGCAAAACTGTTTTTTCTATTTTTTTATTCAAATTATTACTGCCGTCATCTGCAGGACAACGTGTATCCGTTAACGTGATACAGGTCTGTTTCCCTGTACTGGCCCGGTAATCTGATCTATTCTATCTGTATCTGTATAGTTCCGTGGTTGCAGCATTGCTGCTATCCGGCATACTGATCCCTAAACGGAAAAAGTGTTTTTTATGAACAAGCAAGCATCATTATTCTCCAACATAAAGGGGGACTTCTCTTCAGGTCTGGTGGTTTTCCTTATTGCCGTGCCGTTGTGCCTGGGGATTGCCCTGGCCTCCGGCGCACCGCTGTTTGCCGGTATGATTTCCGGTATCATCGGTGGTCTTGTGATAGGATTTCTCAGCGGCTCACAGCTGAGCGTCAGCGGGCCTGCTGCAGGTCTTACTGCTATTGTCCTTACAGCTATCACCAAGCTGGGGGCATTTGACATATTTCTGCTTTCTGTAGTTATTGCCGGCGCATTGCAATTTGTGCTGGGGCTCATCAAAGCAGGTACTGTAGCCAATTATTTCCCTTCCAATGTGATTACGGGAATGCTGTCAGCCATCGGTATCATCATCATCCTGAAACAACTGCCGCATGCTTTTGGCTATGACGCCGAAGCAGAAGGCAGCGTGGCCTTTATCCAGGCCGACGGGGAAAATACGTTTACCGCGCTGCTGTCTACCTTAAATCACATCAGTATCGGAGCAACTGTCATCACCGTTATATCCATTTTTATTATTCTGTACTGGAGCAAGATCCCAAAGGTAAATCTGGTGCCGGCGCCTCTGGTTGCTGTAATAGCGGGCATTCTGCTGAATTATGCCTTCTCTGGTAACGAGGTGCTGGCCCTGGGATCGAATCACCTGGTAAACTTACCGGTGCCATCAAGTTTCAGCGACTTTATCGGTCAGTTCACCCTCCCCCGTTTCAGTGAAATCGGGAACAAGGAAGTGTGGATCTCCGCTGCCACCATTGCTATCATCGCCTCTGTGGAAACACTGCTGAACGTGGAAGCAACCGACAAGCTGGATCCGATGAAACGCTATACGCCGCCTAACAGGGAACTGAAAGCGCAGGGTATCGGGAATATGGTCAGCGGTATGATCGGCGGGTTGCCTATCACTTCCGTGATCGTTCGTTCCAGCGCCAACATCAACGCCGGTGGTAAAACCAAGCTGTCTACCATGATACATGGTTCCCTCCTGCTGATATGTGCGGCCCTGATCCCCGTTTTGCTCAACAAAATACCGCTGGCAACGCTGGCAGCGGTACTGCTCGTAACCGGATACAAACTGTGTAAAATTGCCATCTTCAAAGAGATGTTCCGTAACGGAAAATATCAGTGGATTCCTTTTGTTGCCACCGTAGTAGCTATCGTATTCACGGACCTGCTGATCGGTATTGGTATCGGTATGGCAGTGAGTGTACTGGCTATCCTCCGCGGTAATATGAAAAGTTCCTACTATTTCCGTAAGGAAAAATATCAGACCGGCGACAGCATCCGGCTGGAACTGGCGCAGGAAGTATCTTTCCTGAACAAAGCCAGCATCCTGCTCACCCTGGATCATTTACCCAATGATACTACTGTAGTGATCGATGCCCACAAAACCGCCTATATCGATTTCGATGTTTTGCAGACCATCCGCGAATTCAAGGAAATCAAGGCGCCGCAGAAAAACATCAAGGTTATTCTGACAGGCTTCAAGGAGGTGTATAATATCGAAAACACACCCGCCAACACAGTAGAAGAACATAACCGGCAAAGTAGCGGTCACGTACACACGATCGCTGCCGGTAATCATAAGGAGCTATTGAAACAATTACAATTAAACTGATGAAAGGTATTTAAGTAATGCCTCTGGAGCATAGCAACAACAACACGGAAACCGTGCTCCTTCTGATTCATCTTCAAAAAAAGAAAAAAATGAAAACGCTCAATAAAGAACAACAAAGCAAAATTACGCCACCGCAAGCTCTGGAATTATTAAAAGCCGGTAACACCCGCTTTGTAGATAACCTGCGTATTAACCGCAACCTGTTACAGATGATGAATGACACATCTGACGGGCAATGGCCTTTTGCCGCTATCGTTAGCTGCATGGATTCCCGCACTTCTGCGGAGCTGATCTTTGATCAGGGTCTGGGCGATATTTTCAGTATCCGTTTAGCCGGCGCCGTTATCTCCGATAACGTGCTGGGCAGCCTGGAATATGCCTGCAAAGTGGCCGGCTCCAAATTTATTGTTGTGCTGGGCCATACCAAATGCGGCGCTATCAAAGGTGCCTGCGATGCGGTGGAAATGGGTAACCTCACCGGCTTACTCAATAAAATCACACCTTCTGTATTCGCTGAAAAATCTGTGAAGGAAAACAGAACTTCCGGCAACAGCGAATTCGTGGAAGCTGTCACCAACCTGCACGTTGAAAAATCCGTACAGGCTATCATGGAACAGAGTAAGATACTCCGTGACATGATCCTCAATGCTGAAGTAGGTATCATCGGCGGCGTCTACGACGTGGAAACAGGACTGGTAACCTTCATGGAACACACCATGATCCTCGGCGCCGATAAAGATATAGCTGTGGCTGTATAATAAACAGTTCCCTTTATGGGGATGTATGTTTGCTTGTGATAAATAATGGGGCTTTAGTAGCAAAAACGTATTAGTCATTTTCATAGGGGTGAGTGATTAATCAACTACTAACAGCCCCATTATTATTTGTTCATTTTTTTATTTGAGATTTGGTTATTTGATTGACGGATTTTGAAATTTTTTGATTTTGAAATTTATAATGCAGCAAAGATCTAAGCGTAGTTATCCGCTTATGTCTTCGTAGTATTTACAAATTTCAAAATCAAAAAATTCCAAAATCCGTCAATCAAATAACCAAATCTCAAATAAAAAAATAACTAAATTTTTGTGAGTTTGAGGGCCGCCGCTTCAAGGGTGGTTTCTTTTTTGGCGAAGCAGAAGCGGATTACGTGATCGTCTTTTCCGTTCTGGTAGAAGGCGGAAACGGGGATGGCTGCTACGCCGGAGTCTTTCGTCAGCCGGATGGCGAAGTCTTTATCGCCTTCGTTTGAAATACGGTCATAGCGCATCAGCTGGAAATAGCTACCCTGGCTGGCCAACGGTGTAAAGCGGGAGTTTTTCATCAGCTCCAGGAAATAGTCCCTTTTCTGCTGATAGAAGGCCGGCAGCTCCAGGTAGTGCGCCGGTGTTTCCAGAAATTTCGCCAGGCCGTACTGCATGGGGGTATTAACAGAAAAGCACAGGTATTGGTGTACTTTCCGGTATTCTTTTGTCAGGTGCTCCGGTGCAATGCAGTAGCCCATCTTCCAGCCGGTATTATGAAATACCTTTCCAAAGGAAAAGACCACGAAACTGTTGCGGTAGATGCCGGGATAGCGCAGTGCGCTTTCATGCCTGGCGCCATCGAATACCAGGTGTTCATATACTTCATCAGATAATACCAGCAGGTTGTGTTCCGTCACCAGTTTTTCCAGTTCGGCCATATCTTCCTCCCGCAGCGTACTGCCGGTAGGGTTATGCGGCGTATTTACAATAATCATGCGGGTACGCGGCGTGATTTTACTCCGTACTTCGTCCCAGCTGATATGGTAATCAGGAAATGAAAGCGGTATCAGTACCGGCTTTCCACCGTTCACCAGCACATTGGGGATATAGCTGTCGTAAGCCGGTTCAAAGATGATAACTTCATCACCCGGATGGATAAACGCAGCAATGGCGGTAAATATAGCGTAGGTGCCACCGGGAGTAATGGTAATTTCTGTGTCCGGATTGATATGCTGCTGGTAAAGATCTTTGATCTTGCCGGCAATAGCTTCCCTGAGCGGTAATAATCCGGGCATGGGTGCATACTGGTTATGGCCCAGCTGCATGGCTTCATTGACCAGTGCTTTCAGCTCATCGCTGCAATCGTAATCCGGAAATCCCTGGGAGAGGTTGATGGCTTTATGTTCTGCGGCCAGCGCAGACATGACGGAGAAGATAGTGGTTCCTGTATTGGGTAACTTCGACATACAAATTTGTGAATGAGGCATGATGAATTATGAGTCGATGGCGAAGATACAAGCGAAATAATTCAATTACTCCACCGGCAACCCATAATTCATCCTGTAAATTCCTGACTAGAGGAATTTTTCTCCTTTGTTGCGCTTTATTTCCGCAACGTATTCCTTGATCTGTTGTTCGTTATCTTTTTTGCAGATGAGTAATACATCGTGCGTATCGATGACGATGAACTCATCCAGCCCCTGCAGCAGTACCAGCTTATCGTTAGGTACTTTCACCATACATTTGGTAGCGTCTATTACCACTACGTTTTTGCCCTGTACGGCATTGCCGAGGTAATCCTTTTCCAGGTTTTCGTAGGCGGATGCCCAGGTGCCGAGGTCGCTCCAGCCGAAATTGGAAGGGATCACGTAAACGTTATCTGCTTTTTCCATGATACCGTAATCGATGGAGATGTTGGTACACTGCGGATATACGGTTTCGATCACTTCTTTTTCCTCCGGGGTATTGAGTGCGTAGGTACTTTGTTCAAACAGCTCATCAATTTCCGGCAGGTATTCCTTGAAGGCGGCGAGGATGGTTTTAACATTCCACACAAAGATGCCTGCATTCCACAGGAAGTCCCCACTTTGCAGGAATGTTTTCGCGAGTTCCAGGTTCGGTTTTTCCGTGAATGTTTTCACCTGGTATACATTGTCTGCCACCTGTTGCGGTTCAAACTGAATATAGCCGTAACCGGTATCAGGCCGGGTCGGTTTGATACCCAGGGTAAGCAGGGCGCTATGCTTCTGTACAAACAGGAGGGCATTGAGGCAGGCGGAGGTGAAAGCCGGACCGTCTACGATCAGGTGATCTGCCGGCGCACAGATAATGTTGGCCAGCGGGTCCTGTTTATGAATTTTATGAGAGATATAAGCCACGCATGGCGCCGTATTTTTCCGGGATGGCTCGCATACAATATTGGCAGTTTGCAGCTCCGGCAATTGTTCTGCCACTTTGGAAGCATATTGCTGATGGGTAACCACGAATATGTTTTCCCTGGGGATGAAGTTGGCAAAACGTTCATACGTCCATTGGAGGAGGGTTTTCCCGGTATTCAGAATATCCAGGAACTGCTTGGGATTGTCTGTCCGGCTCTGGGGCCAAAAGCGGCTGCCTATTCCCCCGGCCATTATTGCCACATAAAAGTGGCTGTTCAGCTGTGTCATTGCTATATAATTCCTTCTCTGATTAAATCATGTAAATGAATAATACCAGTATACCGGGTACCGTCCATCGCCAGCAGCTGGGTAATATCGTTCCGGCGCATCATTTCCAGTGCGTTGATGGCCAGTTCATCCTGCTGGATGGTTTTCGGGTTGACCGACATGATATCTTTAGCTGTTACAGAAGCGGTGGAAACGCTCTTTTCCAGCATTCTGCGCAGGTCACCATCTGTTATGATTCCCTGCAACTGCCCGTTTTCATCCAATACAGCCGTAACGCCCAGCATTTTGGAAGAAATTTCCACAATAACTTCGCGGAGAGAGCTGGTAGTCAGTACCTGCGGTGCCTGATGCAGCCTGCTCAGATCAGCTACCTTAAGATACAGTTTCTTACCGAGGGCGCCGCCGGGGTGAAACTTGGCAAAATCTGCTGCCGTAAAACCGTGCCATTCGATCAGGCAGACCGCCAAAGCGTCGCCCATTGCCAATTGGGCAGTGGTACTGGTAGTAGGCGCCAGGTTATTGGGACAGGCTTCCTGACTTACCGTGGTATTCAGTACGTAATCCGCTTCCTGTGCCAGGAAAGATGACGTATTTCCGACCATGGCAATCAATACGTTACCAAAATTCTTTACCAGTGGAACCAGTACTTTTACTTCTGCAGAAGTACCACTCTTGGAAATACACATGACAATATCGTTCTGGCGTATCATGCCAAGATCCCCATGGATCGCATCTGCAGCATGCATAAAAAGAGCGGGGGTGCCCGTGGAATTTAATGTCGCCACTATCTTCTGGGCGATGATAGCGCTTTTACCAATTCCGGTAACAACCAGCCGGCCATTGCAGGTGGCAATAAGTTCCACCACCTTTTCAAAATCTGCATCTATAAACTGCTGCAAATCATTAATAGCCGTTGCTTCCATTGCTATCGTGCGCCTGGCTACTGCTCCTATGTTAATGGTTACATTATTTTTCATGACGATTTACAAATTTATCATTTTTTAGTCAGCGCCGGTGCGGTCATGTAATTAATATTGCCACTCCGCGCTTTTTTAAGTAACTTCGTGTCCCCTAAAAAACATATAGAACTATTTCATCATTTGTGATTCTTTAGAGTTTAGAGTTTACTGTTTTTTAAATTTGAATGCAATGGCTGTTGTAAAGGTAAGTTTGATGGATGCATTACGCGAACACTTCGGGTTCGATTCCTTTAAGGGAAATCAGGAGATCATTATTAAAAGCATCCTATCCGGAAAAGATACTTTTGTTATCATGCCAACCGGCGGTGGTAAATCCCTTTGTTACCAGTTACCCGCACTGATGAGCCCCGGTTGTGCCTTAATTGTTTCTCCGCTCATTGCTTTGATGAAAAACCAGGTAGACCTGGTTCGCGGATACAGCAGCAAGGATAACGTAGCACACTTCCTCAACTCTACCCTTTCCAAAGCGCAGATCAAAAAAGTAAAAACAGATCTGCAAACAGGGAAAACCAAACTGCTTTACGTAGCACCGGAAACATTAACCAAACAGGAAAACCTGGACTTCTTCCGCGAACTGGAAATATCCTTCATCGCGGTGGATGAAGCACACTGTATTTCTGAATGGGGACACGACTTCCGGCCCGAATACCGCCGCCTGAAGGAGATGATTGAGCAGATCAGCGACAAACTGCCCATCATTGCCCTGACAGCGACTGCTACCCCCAAGGTACAAAGCGACATCGTAAAAAACCTGGGATTAAATAATCCCAACATATATATCTCTTCCTTTAACCGTCCAAACCTGTACTACGAAATCAGGCCCAAACGCAAGAAGGATCAGACCATCAAGGATATTGTAAAGTTTATTCACCAGCATAAGGGGAAAAGCGGCATTATCTATACCCTCAACCGTAAAACCACAGAGGAACTGGCTGATATGCTCAGCGCCAACAACATCAAGGCGGTAGCTTACCATGCCGGCCTGGACCCCACTACCAGGGCTCAGCGCCAGGATATGTTCCTCCACGAAGATACCGAGGTAATTGTTGCCACGATCGCCTTCGGAATGGGTATTGACAAACCCGATGTACGCTTCGTCATACACTACAATATCCCTAAAAGCCTGGAAAACTATTACCAGGAAACAGGACGCGCCGGACGCGATGGCCTGGAAGGACACTGCGTATGCTTCTACTCCCACAAGGATGTACAGAAGCTGGAACACCTCATGCGCGACAAACCATTGAGCGAACGCGAGATGGGCGCCCAGCTCATTAACGAAACCGTTGCCTATGCGGAAAGCGCCGTGTGCCGCAGAAAAGTGATCCTGCACTATTTCGGAGAAAAATATGAAACGGAAAGCTGCGGCCAGTGCGACAACTGCCGCAACCCGAAAGAAAAAATAGAAGTGAAAAACCGCGTGGTGATTGTGCTGAAAGCCATCCGTGCGCTGGAAGAACGCTTCGGTTCAGACTATGTCGTAAACGTTATCACCGGTAAAACCAGTCCGCAGATATCTACCTATCGTCACGATCAGCTCGACGTATTCGGTGAAGGAAAGGACTTCGATGAACACTTCTGGAATTCCCTCATGCGCCAGATGATGCTGGAAGGACTGATAGAAAAGGATATTGAAGAATACGGCCTGCTCAAGGTGACAGACAAAGGCAGGAAATTCCTCAAGAAACCTTACTCCATCATGGTGGCGCTGAATCACCAGTTTGATGAAGAAGGCCACGATGAAGATGAGGAAGCTACCGCAGAAGCCCTGGCTTCCGCAGATCCCGCGCTGTTTGAAATGCTGAAGGAACTGCGTAAGAAAGTAGCCAAGGAAAAAAACCTGCCTCCTTTCGTTATCTTCCTGGAAACATCCCTGGAAGATATGGCTACACAATATCCTACCACCGTACAGGAACTGGAAAAAATCCAGGGGGTGAGCAAAGGCAAGGCAATCCGCTATGGTAAACAGTTTGTGGATGTTATCTCCAAATACGTGGAAGAAAATAACATCACCAAACCGGACGACTTCGTGATGAAGAGCGTGGTGAATAAAAGCGGTATGAAAGTTTTCATTATCCAGAATATCGATAAAAAGATTCCGCTCGAAACCATTGCCAAAAGCAAGGAACTCAGCATCTCCGAACTGCTGGATGAAATGGAAACCATCGTTGCCAGCGGCACCAAACTGAACCTGGACTATTGCCTGGATGAAGAACTGGACGATTATGCCCAGGACGAAATCATGGAATATTTCAAGGGCTGCGAAACCTCCAGCCTGGCGCTTGCCCGGGAAGAGCTCATCGAAAACGATTACTCCCTGGAGCAGCTGAAACTGATGCGTATTAAGTTCCTGGTGGTGTATGGCAACTAGGATATTATTCTGAAGAACAACGAAACCGTGCTATTATGAGCATTCAAAGAATACAGGAAACCATTGCAGATACAAGACAACAGGTAGTATCACATCCGCTCTATGCTTCCCTTGAAACCCTCGACGATATCCGGGTATTTATGCAGTACCATGTATATGCGGTATGGGATTTTATGTCGCTGCTGAAAGGGCTGCAGCAACAGCTGACCTGCGTAAATGTACCCTGGGTACCTACCGGCAGCGCTGCTACCCGCTATCTCATCAATGAAATTGTAACCGGAGAAGAAAGCGATGTGGATATGAATGGCAACCGATGCAGCCATTTCGAACTATACGAGCAGGCGATGCAGCAGGCAGGGGCCAACACCAGCGCCATACAGGCCGTTATTTCGGCTGCCGCCGCCGGTACACCCGTACATGCCATCCTGGAACAAACAACGCTTCCTGAGGCTGTAAAAGGCTTTCTCGGCTTTACCTTCGACGTTATTGCCACCGGCAAGGCACATGTTATGGCCGCCGTATTTACATTCGGCCGCGAAGATCTTATCCCCGATATGTTCTATGCACTGGTGAAAGACCTGGATCAGAAATTCCCCGGAAAGCTGACCACCTTTATCTATTACCTGGAAAGACACATAGAAGTAGACGGCGATCATCATAGTCAGCTGGCCATGCAAATGGTACAGGAACTCTGCGGTAACGACAGCAATAAATGGGAGGAAGCAGCTCAATATGCCCGCCAGTCACTGGTTTGGAGACGTCAACTATGGAGCGGCATCCTGTCTGAAAAAGTTATCTGAAAAAAAATTTCAACAAAAATTTTGTAAATATAAATTTTGTCTTACTTTTGCAATCCCTTCACGAGAGGGACACACACAAAAGAAGATGGTGGGATAGCTCAGTTGGTAGAGCAAAGGACTGAAAATCCTTGTGTCGCCGGTTCGATCCCGGCTCCTACCACACAAAAGGGAACATTACTGTAAAAAGTATTGTTCCCTTTTTCTTTTTCCCACATCTGCTTTCTTCTCCCCATTTCTTCCTTTCTCCTGTTATATCATCAGCTGCAGGCATATTAACTTTCTGGTGACTAGATAGCATCATTGCTGATACCTCCTGCCTTATTACTGTACTTTACTATTTTTGTTATATGCTCTATTCCTATATAAATCCCCGCCCCGGGACCCATACAAACTTTCCCTGTCTGATAGGTTTATTATTGTTACTGCTGCTGCCTGCCGCCACACTGCAAGCCCAGCATACAGGGAAACCCAGCTACCAGCTGCTATGGCGCATTGATGCTCCCGGCAGCACCACTCCTTCCTACCTGTTCGGCACCATGCACATGACCGACCGCAGAGTATTTGAATTCAGTGATTCTGTCCTCATCGCACTGCGGAATACTTCTTCCTTTGCCATGGAAGTAGATATGGATTCTATCATGTCCTATATGTTCTCACCACATGGCCCCATGCTGGATACAGTAAACCATATGCGCCGCCTCCTGAACAAGGATGAATACCGTTATGTGGACAGCCTTATCATTGAAAAAACAGGCGCCCCCATCGAAAAACTCTATGTAAAACGACTGTGGTTCATTGAAAAGCTACTGCTCGATGAAGAACAGGCGCTTAAAAATGCTAACCCCGACCAGAAAACAGAACATACATTTCTCGATGGATGGCTGCATCAGAAAGCCACCATTCTGGAAAAGCCGGTACATAGCCTGGAAAGGATGCAGAATCAGCTGCACTTTATGAGCGCTGATGTGTCTGATGTACAGAAAGATGTATTCCTCTGGAACATCGGCTACACGGAAGCCGGAAACAGCCATGCAAAGGAAAAATCTGAGCGGTTCAATACACGGGTAACACTCCTCGATTCGCTCGTTAACATCTATCACACTGCCAATCTGCAGAAAATAGGTGACGTGGTCAACTCCTGGGGCGAAAGTACGGAAGGCCCCGGCCTCCTGCAACGCAACCTTGAAATGACGGACAACCTCACCACCCTGATCAGCAAGGGATCCGTTTTCGCAGCTGTAGGCGTTGCACACTTACCCGGAGAAAAAGGTATACTCTCCCTGCTCCGCTCAAAAGGATTTACAGTTACCGCTGTGAAAGCTGACTTTACCGGTGTGGCCAGACGCGAACGCCAGCGGCTGGACAGCGTGAAAGGTTATCCGCTGAACAAAATAGCTGAAGGATACAGCGTCATGCTGCCCGGTACACCAATAGCCTACCAGCTGCCAAACATTAACCGTAAAATGTATATCGGCAACGCCAGCAAGGAAACCGGCTTCGCTCTGGCAATGGATATAGCTTTGCTGGGATCAGATAAAACAGGCCTCGTGAATATGATGCTCACCAATATGGCCCGCCAGAGCAACGGAGTACTGAAAAAATCCTATCCTGTCTCCTACCGCAACCTGCCAGGTACGGAAGCAGTGATGATGAACGGACAAATACCATTCTATGTCCGCATATTCATCCTCAACAACCGGGCTTTTATGTTTATGCATGCCTCTGAAGAAAAAGACAGCACCGCCAGGATTAACTTCTTCAGATCGGTACGCTTTTATGATATTGTAAGACCGGCTACTGTTTATACTACCCTGCCTAACCCGCAGCTGGGGTTCTCTGCGCTCCTGCCATCTACCTATAATCATGTTAATACAGGCAGCAATAAACAAGCACGCCCCGAAGAAATATTTACAGCCCTTGATAACGCCAATAGCATTTCCTACGTAATACGGGTAGAAAAAATGCAAAGCGGCTACTATAATACAAATGATAAAAAAATACTGGAAGATCTCCGCAATAACCTCCTTGAACAGGATAGCAGCATTGTACAGATAGATTCCACCGTCACGGAACAACATGGCCTGCCGGTATATAACCTGGTTTTCAAGCATCCTACCGGCTTCATTTCCCGCCTCAGTTTTATTCCCCGCGGTAACATTGCCTACTGCCTGCTTTGTATTTATAACGGTACAAGCACCGATAGCAGCTACTGGAAACGCTTCCGCGAGGAATTCCAGATACTGCCGCTGGCAGCCAAAGCGCCGGTAGTGCCTTTCATGGCGGCAGACAGCAGCTTTTCCATAGCAGGCCCGGCACTATTTACCGGAGGACCTCTCGGAGAACAAAATACAACATCGCCGGTACAGGTAGATTACTACACCTCCATGGACAGCGCTTCTCATTCCATGTACATAGTAGAAGTAGATAAATACAGCCCGTATTTCCACAATGACCCTGACAGCATTCTGCAATCATATCTGTTTCCGGCAGACACCAATTTCATTGTTGCCGATAACCGTAAATCCGTCTGGGAAAGCCAGCCGGCCTATGAAACAGTACTGAAAGGAAACAGCAACGGTTTACGCTGGTACAGGAAGGCCATCGTAGCCGGACATACTGTTTACCGCCTCTCTGTTATTCAGCCGGAGGAACTGGTCAGCAAAGGTTTTGTCCAACAATTCTTCAGCTCCTTTCACGCCGGTAACAAACAAAAAAATGATACGCGCCGCTTACAGCAGAAGAAACTAAACCTGCTTTTAACTGACCTGCAAAGCACCGATACCACCGTATTCAATAGCGCCTGCAGGTATCTGACTCATTTCAGCCCCGACAGCACAGACAGGAATGCCATTATTCAGGTGCTGTCACGTCCGTTCCCGGCAGACAAGCAGCACGAAGCCGGCATCAAACTACTGTCATCCCTGGAAAACCTCCCCGGTGATGATGTTGTTCATGCAGCAGAAATCATCTTTACTGATACAAAAGATACAGAACAGCGGAAAAAAATATTACAGCTGCTCACACGCGGACTGGCATCAGATTCTGCTATCCGCACATTTATAAGACTGGCGCCCGTTCTGCCGGAAAGTAATACCAGTACACAAAGCATTATCTCTCATTCATTTAAAGTCAACAAACTATATAAACAGTACTTACCTGCTATGATTAATGTGGCAAAACAATCCGGGAGCTTCCTGCAGGCACTTGTTACTGCTACCTGGAATGATTCCTTATGGATGGCTCCGCAGGCAGATCAATATGAAACGGCTCTGCTGATACCCGCTATCACAAAGCAGTTTGAAGACCTGCTGAAAACCCAGCGGAAAAAAATACCGGAGGATGAACAATGGAGATGGCAGCGAAAAGTATATGTTACCGGACATATACTTGCATTACCGGGAACACCGGCCGGCGCCACATCATTATTCCGGGAACTGCTGAAAGATACCATTACAGAACTACGCGGGCTTGGCGTACGCGGCTTGATCAATCATGATATTATGGTGGATGATAAAATTATCAACGGCATTCTGAATGACTACGTAAACGCCTATCCGTTTATCGATGCGGTAAAAAGCGATCATCAGCTGCCACATATCCGGCACCTGCTTTCACAGGAAGTAGTAGCACGGGGATACATCGGTAATTACCTCAGTGATGATTACAATGTAACTGCACTTGAACACGTGACCCAGGTAAAAGTACAGGACGGAAAGCAACCGGCTGAATGGCTCTATCTGTATCGCTTTCAGGTTGATGACAACCCCGAATGGGAATATGAGTTAGTAGGTCCTTTTTCAGCAGATACGTCAACGCTGAATTTTGAACCGGAGTTACTGCACTCCATCAGTGATGCCACTGTTATCAGAGATAAGAAAAAACTTACTGCAGAAGCAGGCAAAGCATATCATGATTACCTGGAAGAATTAAAATAATCAGGAATGCTAACTAAAAGGAAGACACTGATATCGTGTCTTCCTTTTTTATTTCTGCACTAAGTGAAATTTCACCCGGAAGTATGCAGCAACAATTACCATTATAACTTATTGATATCTTTGCTATGAAAACCATTCTGGTACTAATTGTAATAAACCTGTTTACTTTAAAAACAACAGCTCAGCATAAAATGCGGTCCGTAGAAGAACTCATCAATAATACAGATCCCGGATGGATCTATGTACAGGAATGGATCAGAGAGGCCACCAATAAGGTAGCAGTTTTGCCGGTTGATTTCATGAGAGCAAGAGATGCCCTGTATAAAACCCAGGTGACAACGCGCTCCCCGATGGGAGCTGTTGTTTATATGTCCGGCGGTATTCTGATCGATGACGGATGGATAAGAATCCTTGGCTCCGGGAGTAACAGGTTACCCCGCACCTTGCCTGACTGGAACTATGGAAAATCCATTCAAAAATGGGGTGATGTCCCATCGTTCCTGTTAATCGCAGATGATGCTATCGGAGGCTACTATCTGCTGAATGGCGGCGGACTTGGTGCTGATGCCGGAAAGGTCTATTATTTTGCGCCCGGCAATCTGGAATATGAGCCGCTGGATATTACCTACACGGAGTTTCTGCTGTTTTGTTTCAATGGAGATCTGGAAGAATTTTATCAGGAAGAAAGATGGATGCATTGGAGGGAAGATGTGGCTGCCTTATCAGGCGATGAAGTTTTCAGTTTCTATCCGTTTCTATGGTCCAGGGAAGGTAAAGATATTAACAGCTGTTCCCGGAAAGCTGTACCTGTTCAGGAGCAATATGATATGCACATGAGTATGCGCCGTACAATCCTGCCCGGTAAATGATATTTCCCGGCAGACAATAATTCCCATACAGCAACTGTGACCAGCTGCCGTATGGGAATAACTTTATGAAACATTAAACTGTCAAGGATAGATTGATCCTATGAAAGTCTTGTCTGTAGCAGATAACACGGTATTCCATCCAACTGAAAATCCGTTGGTGGTAAAGCTGGGATCAATCGGATACTGCATGATGGAAGCCGGATCATATGAGCTGTAAGTAGTAGTTGATGCACTGTACTTATAGAACACATTGTAATCCACATCCTGCTGGCTCCAGCCGAATTGCGCATAGTAGGCATATACAACGGGTTTATTCCATTGTATATTCGCTGCCGGACTGGATTGTTCATGCGCCAGCCCGATGGCGTGTCCGAATTCATGCGTTACGGTTCTGCTGAATTCCGTATCATCCGTATTGGCGTCAAACCAGCCAAAATGCACGGTTTCACCGGAAACACCCAGTGCGTCTGTTCCAATATATGACCAGGAAGTCTGGTCATTACTGAATTTTACTTTGAGATCTGCAGCCTGGTTGTCATTTACAAAACTAAAGGTGATGTTGGCGTAATTCTCCCAGACTTTGGCATATGTTTTTACCTTGTTCCGGAGAAATGTAGAGCCATTCAGAAATTTAACACGGATAACTTTTCCGTTGGCCCACAGTGATGCATTAACAGCAACACCTTCTGTGGAAACGCGTTTTCCCGGGTCAGATTTGTCAATACATACTCTAACGGCAGACTTTGACTGCTCTTGCTGCGGGGTAGCCGTGTTTTCTGATTTTTTACAACTTGTTACGGCGGCCACCATTAGCGACAGAAGAAAGAATAAGGGCTTTCTTTTCATAATTTGCTCATTTTTAAGATGGGTTAAGATTCTGGTTACGGGTCTCGACGGGTTATAATATGGCCATATTACATCTTCTAATTTAAGGAAAATAATAATAGCAACCATCGGTTTTTCATATCAAAAAAATCTTCCTGTAGCTAATCAGCAGTGCTGTTATACGCTGGCAGTCAGTGCCGCTAATAATGTACTGCCATGCTGAAAATAATTTTTACCTTTTAGGGTGATATTCCTCTCTTTTCCGACACTACTATTAAAACGCGGTATATGTTTATAACAGATGATCCTTCTTTTGATGCCTTGTACCGGGATACATTGCCCAAAGTAGCCAGGATGGTCCGGCAGATGGGCGGGGACCTGCAGACTGCCAAAGACCTGTTTCATGATGCAGTTATCATCTACCTGGAAAAAAAACAGAATAATACGTTGAAGATAGCTGTAACTGCACAGGCATATATCATGGGTATTGCAAAAATACTCTGTATCAGGAAGCTGAAAGCTGATCAGCGGGAAACAGACCTGGATACCCTAAACCCGGCATTTGCCGTACCGGATGATTACTATACTCCGCCACCTGTGCGCAGGCCGGTATTGGAATATCTGAAAACAGCCGGCAGCAAATGTTTACAGCTGTTACAGGCATTCTACTATGATAAAAAAACGATGCAGGATATTGCAGCGTCATTTCATTACAAAACTCCGCATACAGCCGCTGTACAGAAGTACAAGTGCCTGGAAAAAGTAAGGGAACAAATAAAACAGACCCGTTATGAGGACAACCTTGTGTGAAATACAGGCAATAGAACAATACCTGGACAATACGCTTCCTGTAACTGAACATCTGCTGTTTCAGGCCAGAACACTTGCTGCTCCTGAGCTGGCGGAAAAAGTAAATGCACAGGAAAAAGTGCTGCAACTTGTGCGCTGGTTTTCCAGGAAAAAGAAAAAAGAAAAACTCGATCAGCTTTTTAATCAGCTGATGCAGGAAGAATCCTTTCATCATTCCATCACCACCATATTTACCTGACCATGGCTTTTCTTATTCCCACAGTAGTGGATGGCGACGGACGCAATGCCTTCGACATCTACAGCCTTTTGCTCAAAGAGCGCATCATATTCCTGGGCACTGCAATTGATGACCAGGTAGCCAATCTTATTGTGGCGCAGCTGCTGTATCTGGACAGTCAGAGTCACCAGCCCATCAGTATGTATATCAACAGCCCCGGAGGCGTTATCTACGCCGGCATGGCGATATATGACACCATGAAAATGCTGCGCTCTCCTGTATCTACGATGGCAGTGGGCTTCACCGGCAGCATGAGTACCATCATTCTGTCTTCCGGCGCCAGCGGCCAGCGCTTTGCCCTTCCGCATGCTACCATACATATGCATCCTGCAGGTGGTGGCGCCAAAGGATACACGGAAGATGTACGTATTGCCTACCGCGAACAGGAACGCCTGGAAAGCCAGATATTTCACCTCTTGGCCAAAAATGCCGGCAGACCCGTTTCCGACATCGCTGCCGCCTTTGAAAACGATCATTTCCTGAATGCGGTGGAAGCCAGATCCTTCGGCCTGGTAGATGAAGTACTGGGCAGTACCGATGACCTCATTGCCCTGGAATTCGCACAGCTGAAAATTGCCACTATGAGCAGCCTCCCAGCACTTCGTTAATCACTTCCGCCAGCTCTTCCTGACGCTGTTCAAAACGGACACCCGACTGCGTTACCAGTTTCTCAAATACATGTACCGTCCCCCTGCTCACCAGGGATTTTAACGCCTGCAGATCCCCGTCGCTGATCAACTGCTTGTCAGACCAGCTGCTGCGCAGCACCAGATAATGCATAGTGTAACCTGAAGCATTCAGGTACCTGATCATCTCTCCCGCATCATGCAAACCATTATCCAGCACCAGACTGAGCATAATAATGCCTGATGCGGAAGATGCTGCATGATACTGCATAACACGACTGATAAAGGAACACATCACTGATGTGCGCTTCCGCCGGTTAGTCATGTTAATAACAACAAAATCGCCGTTTAATACTGATGAGGTGATGGGTTCCTTCAGCGGAAAAAAGTGCTTTCTGGCAAACAATTCCTGCAATACCCTCTTCTTTCCTGAACGTGGATAACCAACAATCACAAACAATTTTCTCGGGTTAAAAAACATGTTTCAAAAGAATAAAATTTTTCTCACAAGAATGTTAATTACTTCTTAACAGAAGAATTTTCCGTTTAGTTTTTGCTCAGATGCATTTTTACCTCAAAAAAAAGCACTCCCGTTAAATTAGTACCAGCATAGCATCCTGATATTTGTATTTTGTACGCTTATTCAAAAGCGCATTATGAAAAAAATACTGGGTATATGCCTGCTGTTGCTGTCTCACTGGGCATTTGCACAAACTCAGCTGATACGGATCACCACCCGTAATACCAGCCTTTTATACAGCGTCAATGCTCAGGGCAGATTAATACAACGATATTTCGGGCAAACCGTTACTGCAGACAGCCTGGCGAAATCATCACAGGAAGCATACCTCACCGCCGGTATGGAAAGTCTGCTGGAACCGGCAATCCGCATAGTGCATCATGACGGCAATCCGTCACTGGAACTGAAATATCAGTCCCATAATGCTTCCCGCGAAAATAATACCACCCACACCGTTATATCCCTCAAAGATCCCGTGTATCCGGTAAGCGTTACCCTCCATTTTGAGAGTTTTTATGAAGAAGATGTTATCAGGTCCTGGACAGAAATAACACACACCGAAAAATCGCCGGTGCTGCTTACCGCATATGCCTCCTCCATGCTGCATTTCAACGCCGGAAAGTACTGGCTGACGCAGTTTCACGGCGATTGGGCCAAAGAAGCTGCCATGGTGGAAGAATCGCTCACACCCGGTATTAAAACACTGGAAAGCAAACTGGGCGTACGCGCCAATATGTACCAGTCACCCATGTTCCTCCTGTCGCTCAATAATGCAGCCCAGGAAAACACCGGCGAAACCATTGCCGGTACCCTCGCCTGGACCGGTAACTTTAAATTTGATTTTCAGGTAGATGAAAAGCGCGCACTTCATGTAAGCGCCGGTATGAATCCTTATGCTGCCGACTATACGCTGAAACCAGGAGAAGTATTTACCACACCCGCTTTCATCTTTACATATTCATCCAAAGGAAAAGGGCAGACCAGCCGCAACCTTCAGCACTGGGCTGTTAATTATGGTGTTCTTGATGGCCGCACGCCACGCCTTACCTTACTGAATAACTGGGAAGCCACCGATATGCACTTTGATGAACAGAAACTCACCAGCCTGTTCGGCGGGGCCGCCAGGTTAGGAGTTGACTTATTCCTCCTCGATGATGGCTGGTTTGCCAATAAGTTTCCCAGGAACAGCGACAACGCCGGGCTTGGCGATTGGGAACCCAACCGGGAAAAACTCCCGCACGGCTTAGGCCACCTGGTGAAAGAAGCCGGGAAACAGGGCGTTAAATTCGGCATATGGCTGGAACCTGAAATGGTGAATCCTAAAAGTGAACTGTACGCCAGGCATCCCGACTGGATCATGAAACTTCCCAACCGGGATGAACACTACTACAGAAACCAGCTGGTGCTGGATCTGATCAATCCCGCCGTGCAGGATTTTGTGTACGGTATCGTTGACAAAACACTATCCGAAAACCCAGGTATTGCATATATCAAATGGGATTGCAACCGCATGCTCACCAACACCTATTCTCCTTACCTGAAAGAGAAGCAGTCGCATCTCTTTATCGCTTATACCCGTAGCTTATACAAGGTAATGGAACGCGTAAGAACCAGGTACCCGCACCTGCCCATTATGCTTTGCTCGGGTGGTGGCGGCCGCACTGATTACGGGGCACTGAAATACTTTACAGAATTCTGGCCCAGTGATAATACAGATCCGGTTGACAGAATTTACATCCAATACGGTTATTCCCATTTCTTTCCGTCCAATACCATGGCGGCTCATGTCACCAATATGGGAAAGCAATCACTGAAGTTTCGCACAGATGTTGCCATGATGGGCAAGCTGGGATATGATATCAAAGTAGATGATTTTACACCACAGGAATTACAGTTTAGCCGCGATGCCGTAACTACGTATAACCGTATACGTGATATTATATGGTATGGAGATCTTTGCAGGCTTGTTTCTCCCTATGAAGCTCCCCGTGCGGTGTTTCAGTATACCAGTCCTGATAAAAGGCAGGCAGTGGTGTTCCACTATCTTATGAATACCCGCAGAACCGATGTATTCAATGTTGTTAAACTACAGGGACTTGACCCTCAAAGAAATTACCGTATAAAAGAAATCAGCCTGTTTCCCGGTACGTCATCATCATTCAGTAACCAGGTATACACCGGTGATTACCTGATGACGGCAGGTATCAGTCTCACCCCCGGCCGGGTAAAACCTTTAACAAGCAATATACTGGAGATAACGGCTGAATAAAATTTACCTATTCACTGCCGGATAAATAATTCCGGCAGTGAATAGGTAATCAATTTTCGTATATTCGTTTTAGTTAGTCTATTCTCTCCTGTTTTTTTATTTCCTTTCTAGTATCCTGCAGACAACCAATTGCGAACAGCAATAAAAATAATATCCTCTGAGTTTTGTTATCTTCAGTAACAGAAAACAGCTGATATGCTTCCTTTTTCCAATATGCCCTATGGCCCCGCTCCTGCCTGGTGTTTCCCGTTAACAGAAGCCTGTATGTACATCATAACGGCCATATGCGTATGGCATGCATACAGAAAAGGGATCGGGCATATATCCTGGCTGCTGGGCGGCCTGTGTTTCGGGCTATTGCTGGAATACATCAATGTATACACCAGCAGTGGTTATTTTTATGGCCGGTTCACCATCATGCTGGGAACGGCGCCACGCAACATACCGTTCTGTATTGGCTGCGGATGGGCTGTAATCATATATTCGTCAAGGTTATTTTCCGACCGGTTAGGCTTACCACTATGGGCGGCCGCTGCACTGGATAGCCTGCTGGCGCTCAATATTGATCTCAGTATGGATGTTGTGGCTTACCGGTTACATATGTGGCATTGGGACTGGGTCAGCCGCGGCCTTCCGGGAAGCGCTTTGAGTGGTCAGTGGTTTGGCGTGCCGTATGGCAATTTCTATGGCTGGTTATTGGTAGTATTCTTCTACTCACTGTTTGGCAGGCTGCTGGAAAGGATCTCCGGCAAAGCAGCCTGGAAAGCTGTATTTCCGCTGCTATCGGTTTTACTTTCCCAGATAGCGCTGTACATTTCCCTCTTCCCTCTCGCCGCCCTGTTAAAATCCTTATGGGGCATCACCAGTTTGCACCGGCTGATTTTTATACTACTGATGCTGATGGGGTTTGTCTGCGCAGGTTTCCGCAGGCGGCAGCCCGTGGCAGCTGCACCATGGCCGCTGGCAGCCTGGATAGTACCAGTATGGTTCCACGTGTATTTTTTATGTTGGCTGTTTTTAGGCGGATTTTCGGGAGAAAATAATCTCATGACCACTGCCGCTGTGCTGAATGCCACTATCGGCCTGCTGATACACCTCCCCCAGCTATTCAGAAAACCCGGCATAACTTTTTTAACAGACAGGCGTTAAGTATTTTACAGGAAATTTTAAACTTTACACCGGGGTGCATACGCTCATCAATTATCTTACGGGAACAGACCTCCACATTTATATCAAGGCCGGCAGCCTGATACTGATTATCCTTACTTTTCTGGGTGTGGTAGGTACCATCCTGCTGGAAAACCGTAATCCGGTAAAAGCGATAGCTTACATATTGCTGCTTGTTTTTGTTCCCATTGTGGGGTTGATCGTCTACTATTACCTTGGCCGGGATCTTCGGAAAAAGCGGCGTTTTACGCTTAAAGGCAGCAAGGATGAAATACTGTTCGCCAAGTACTGGCAGTCACAACGCCATGAGATGGAGCAGTTGCAGCTTGAGTTGCGGCAGCACGCAGGGAGTAAACAGGAACTATCCGCTATGCTGCTGAATACCCGTCAGTCTATTCTCACCAAAAACAATGAAGTAAAACTGCTGATTAACGGAGAAGAAAAATTTCCCGAAGTTATGGCAGCATTACGCGCGGCACAACACCATATCCATATTGAATACTACATGTTAAGCGCAGATGATGTGGGAAATGAAGTGGCTGAAATTCTTAAGGAGAAACTCAATCAGGGCGTGCAGGTGCGTTTCGTATATGATGCCATGGGAAGTGACAGGATCCGTAAAATTCCCCGGATGCTGAAGGAGAACGGCGCCCGCGTTTATACCTTTTCGCCGGTAAGAGTGGATTTTTACCTGAATGCTAACTACCGCAATCACAGGAAGATTATTGTCATTGACGGAAAGGTGGGTTTTGTAGGCGGCATTAACCTGGATGACCGCTACATCAATAACGGGAAACATCGGTTATACTGGCGGGATACGCACCTGAAAATTATGGGCGATGCCGTCAATCTTTTACAGTTACAGTTTCTCATGAGTTACCGGTATTGCAGCAAGGAGGTTTTTCCTTTTGAAGCGCCTTATTTTCTCCGGAATGTACCGTTCACAGGGGCGTGTTATACAGACATTGTTGCCAGCGGGCCGGATTCAGACTGGCCCATGGCTATGCAATGTATACTGATGGCTATTAACGTTGCCAGACACCGGATCAGGATTACCAATCCGTATTTTATTCCGACGGAAGAATTACTGACAGCGCTGCAGATAGCTGCTCAGGCAGGCAAGGATGTACAGCTGCTGCTTCCCCTGAAGGGAGATTCCTTTATAGTGCAGCATGCCGCATTATCTTACATGAAACCGTTGCTGGCTGCTGGTGTGAAAGTATTTTTCTACACGCGTGGGTTTATTCATGCCAAAACAATGGTAATAGATGATAACCTGGCCTGGGTCAGCTCTGTAAATTTTGATAACCGCAGCTTTTTTCTCAATTGCGAAATCGGTGCATTGGTATATGACAAAGAAGTAGCTGCGCGGCTGAACCGCGCATTTGATGAAGATCTGCTGTATTCGCTGCCGGTGCAGGAAACCAGGTGGAATAAGCGGAATGTGGCCAAGCGGTTCATGGATTCTGTCTGCCGCCTGCTGACGCCTTTATTATAGATCAGTATTTTTCTTCGTCTTCGTCCAGGAATTCACCATTGTCTTCTTCCAGATCTTCGTGCCTGTCACCACCAATACTGTACAGGTTGTTTTCTTCATCTTCCTCTCCTATTGCTTCTTCCTCATCGTCGAGCTCAGCGCCGGGTACATCAAGGTCATCGCCGGTTTTATCCTGGCGCCAGGTTTCTTCCTGTTCATCACTTTTACGCGGGCTTTTCTTTTTAGCAGGCGGCAATTCGCTATTATGGCGGAAGGAGCCGGTTACCTCATCCATGTCAATATCCACTTCGTTATTCCTGTTTCCTTTACTCATGATATCATCGCCGGCAGGATATTCGGGGTATCCCGGAAATTCTTTTTCTTCTTCCTGCTTTTTGCCGGGTTTATTTTTTTTATCAGCCATAGCATTCATTTTTATAGGAATGAAAATAGAAAATGCCATGCCATACGTATGCATGGCAATAGATAACAATGGGGCGCCGGGGATTGTTCTTACGGCGTGGCTGCTTTAAGGTTTTCTGCCGGTGAGGGTAACTTGTACAGATACTCCGGCAGAGAATAATCTGATGTGTCCATAACCTACCCCATGGAGTGGAATTTTTGCATAAGGTTGCACTCCCAGCAGTATACGGTGAGACACGGGGCGTTGATACAGGAGGCCGGCATTGAGAATACTAAGGTAGTGCTGGTTTTCATTTTCGTAATTTTTCTCTGCCTGCGGGCCGTATTTGTAGGTAAACCGGTATTTTTCGCGGAGCATCAGGTAATTGGACAGGCCGGCGGTGGCACTGAATCTGTTTTTACCTGCCTGCAGGAAAGTATAGTTGATGTTGAGTGGTATATCTATCACATCACAATCTGCATTTATTCTTATCAGCGTTCCGGAGGGATAGGTATTACCGTTCCAGCGGTCGTAATCTTTCGGAGGGGCGGTATATATTTTTTTACTGTAGATGATTCCGCTGGTGACAAAGAGTTTTTTGTTGAAATAATAATGCAGCAGTATGCCTGCGTTAAAACCGATGTTACCGTATTTAAAGGAAGGCGCCACGCTGAGGTCCGGTCCCAATGTAAGACCTATGTACCAGTTTTTTCTTTTAGGTTCCGCCGCTTTTGCTGCAGCAGTATCCTTTTCGCTGAATGCAGCCTGATAGATGGCTGGTGGCTGTTCATTTATTTTCGTATAGCCGTTAACGTTGTTTATATCTGCTGCCGTTTCTATTTTCGTATAGTCGTTATAGTTATCTTCCATCATACGCACCTTTTCCAGGCTTTCTATTCCAATGAAGGCTGTTCCGGTAGTAATACCACCTGGTTCCTGCGCTTTTGTCTCTTTCTTCTTCACCTCTGCCGGGACAGGTAACGTAAATTTGTGTTTTTTACCTGTTACCAATACTTCTTCCTTGTGCGCGGGTAAAGAATCGGCTGATGTTCCACGTGGAACATCCTGCAGATTTTCATGCACGGTGCCCTGCAATGCGACAACCTGGGAGGTTCCTGCCCCCTGCCGTTGTTGTACCGGAGTATCCTGTTTGATTATTGGCTGACTGGAAGATGAGTAAGAAGACGGAGTCGTATTTTGCTGTAAAAGCCACCAGGTCAGGCCGGCAGTTAATACCAGGATAGCTGCTGCAGCCCATCTCCACCAGATAATGACCGGCTTGCGCTCCTCGTCTTTATCCAGCAGCGATTCCATCTTCTTCCAGGCATCCTGGTCAAAGGGATAATCAGCTTCACTCAGCTTCTTACGGATACTATCTTCAAATTCTTCACTCATTATTATTAACTGAATAATTTACGGCTACATCGGTTGTTCCACGGGTAGCCGCAGCATGCATAATTTTCTCCTGCAGTATTTTTTTTGCTTTAAACAGATTGGATTTCGATGTTCCTGCAGAAATTCCCAACATCGCGGCTATTTCATGGTGCTGAAAACCTTCCATTACATAGAGATTAAAAACGGTACGATAGGCCGGAGATAAAGTTTGAACAAGTTTTAAAATTTCATCGTAGGAAAGTTTGTCTACAATTTTATCATCTGTACCCAGGTCATACACCTGATCAACATCATCGGTAAAGGCCAGTTTCTTTTTACTTCTCAGATAATCAATAGCAGTGTTCACCATAATTTTTCCCAGCCATGTTTTGAAAGACCGGCTCTTGTCGAAAGACGCTATGTGCTGGAAAATTTTCAGAAAGCCGTCGTTCATAATTTCAATGGCTTCATTCCTACCCGGAGCATATCGCATGCATATACTTAAAGCATACCCGAAAAATTTACGGTATAACAATTCCTGACTGTTGCGTTCCTTTTTGCAACAGCCGTTAATCAATTCATTAATTTGGTTCAGGTCTTCCACAAATAATTTCTTACCTGTCTGTATCTAAAAACATTCTAACACACACTTTCACTGGAAAAAATTTTTTCATTTACATAAATAGGTAATTAAGGTAATATAGATACGAAGCTGGTTAAGAAAGGGTTGCCTTTACTGAAAAACTATACCGTCGTTCAAAAACGCCCTTTTTAGCCCCATACAGCCAGCTAGTGGCTTTTTGAATAGTTGGTATTGCTCAGGCCCCGATCTTTGAAATTTACCCCATTTCCAGAGGTCGATTTTTCGGAATTTTATCAAATTTTGATGCTTTTCTACCTGTTTTAAACTTTCAGTCCATCAAAAATAAAAAGGCGGTCTGAGAAATTCAGACCGCCTTTTCAGAATGACTTTTTATTTTTATCGCCCCATGTACACCATCAGAATCTGTACATCGCTGGGATTCACTCCGCTGATTCTGCTGGCTTGTCCAAGTGTATGCGGACGAATTTTATTAAATTTCTGTTTCGCCTCACTCGACAGCGAAACCAGTTTCGAATAATCAAAGTTATCCGGGATGATGAGATCTTCCAACTGGCTCATTTTCTTTACCAGTTCATTTTCCTTTTCAATATACACATCGTACTTGATCTGGATTTCCGCCTGCTCTAACGCTTCTTTACTGAAGGCGGCCAGTGCCTGTTCTATTTTGGGCACGTTGGCTTTCATAGAGAAAATATCCAGGTTAGGGCGTAACAAAATCTGGTGCGCCTTCTGTTTTTGTGAAAGCGGAGCAGAAGATTTCTCTGTCAGTAAACCACCAATTTCTTCCGGTTCTATAGATAATTCCTTTAGAATGGATTTAATCTGAGCAACCTGTTCCTTTTTTTGTTGTACCCGCTGCATTCTTTCTTCAGATGCAAGTCCTACCTGGTAACTCTTCTCTGTCAGACGCAGATCTGCGTTATCCTGGCGAAGCAGGGTCCGGAACTCTGCCCTGGAAGTGAACATACGGTAGGGTTCTTCAGTCCCCTTGTTGATAAGATCGTCAATTAACACGCCTATATAGGCTTCACTTCTTTTCAGGATAAACGGATCCTGCTCTTTTGCCTTCAGGTGAGCGTTCATACCCGCCATGAGTCCCTGGCAGGCAGCTTCTTCATATCCTGTGGTACCATTAATCTGTCCGGCAAAAAAGAGGTTCTGCACATGTTTGGTTTCGAGCGAAAACTGCAGCTGGGTAGGTGGAAAGAAATCATACTCAATTGCGTATCCAGGTCTGAACATCCGGCAGTTTTCAAAACCAGGCACGAGGCGTAATGCTTTCATCTGCACATCTTCAGGCAATGAAGTAGAGAAGCCATTTACATAGATCTCTACCGTATCCCAACCTTCCGGTTCTACAAATAACTGATGCCGCTCTCTTTCTGCGAAGCGGTTAATTTTATCTTCAATGCTTGGGCAGTAACGAGGACCAGTTCCCTGGATGCGTCCCTGGAACATGGGGGATCTGTCAAAACCCGTACGTAACATTTCATGTACTGCTTCGCTGGTGTAGGTAATCCAGCAGCTTCGTTGCTGCGCTGGTTTTATTCTCTCTACATCCAGGTAGGAAAACCCTACTATTTCATCGTCTCCCTTTTGTTCTTCCATCCTGGAATAATCCAGGCTACGGCCGTCGATTCGGGGAGGAGTTCCCGTTTTCAGACGATCACTTTCAAAACCCAGGGAAACCAGCTGTTCAGTGATACCGGTGGCTGCCTTCTCCGCAACGCGGCCACCGCCAAATTGCTTATCCCCTATGTGGATCACTCCATTCAGGAAAGTTCCGTTGGTAAGTACTACTGCCTTAGCCTTAATCTCATGACCAAGCCCGGTAATAACACCATAACAACGCCCATCTTTCACGAGCAGCCCTTTTACCATGTCCTGGTAAAAGTCCACATTGGGTGTTTTCTCCAGGGCTTCTCTCCATTTAGCGGCAAACAGCATCCTGTCATTCTGGGTACGGGGGCTCCACATGGCTGGCCCTTTAGAACGGTTCAGCATCCTGAATTGGATCATGGACTGGTCCGTTACAATACCGGAGTACCCACCCAATGCATCTATTTCTCTCACGATCTGCCCTTTGGCAATGCCCCCCATGGCAGGGTTACAACTCATCTGAGCGATGGTTTGCATATTCATGGTCACCAATAAAACTTTGGAGCCCATATTGGCTGCAGCAGCTGCCGCTTCACAGCCAGCATGTCCTGCACCTACAACAATTATATCGTACGTTGGAAACATAATAATAAAAAGAAAGTGCAAAATTACGGAGAAGAAGGCACATTGTGGAGATAAACTCGAATGTTCCACGTGGAACATTTTTTATTATATCCTGGCATAAAAAAGAGGCATGTTCCACGTGGAACATACCTCGCCGGAAATGGTTAATTTGGACAAAAGCCTATTTCTTGAGTGTGCAATTTTTGGGAGTCAAACAGGATGCCCGGTATTTTCAATAAATAGGAAACTCTTTATGTATGATGTAATGTTTAATAATCCGTTTCAGTATTAAACTCCATTCCCTGGAAAAAGTACCAATACAATAGGAAAAACTCCAGCTGCATTTATCCAGAGGTAATCTTGAAATTATATACACAAAAACAAGCTAAAGAGTACCCCTTTCCCCATAAAATAAAAAGAGGATGTTCCACGTGGAACATCCTCTTTTTATTTTAAAAACATTTTCCTTTTGTTCCACGTGGAACATTACACAAAATATCTTTTTAAACACTCGTCTTCCTTCTTCCGCATTAACTCATTCTCTGTTTTACTTTTATCCTTATATCCGCATAAATGCAACGCCCCATGAAAAATGACCCGGTGCAATTCCTGATTTACTGATACCTGGAATTTTTCAGCATTTTCCAACACTCTGTCAATGCTGATATATATTTCCCCTTCCGTAATGGCCGGATCTTCTCCCATTTCAAAAGTTACAATGTCCGTATAGGTATCGTGCTGCAGGAACTGTTTATTTATTTCCAGCAAATACGCATCCGAACAAAAAATGTAATGCAGACTTTCAAGCCCCTGCCCTTCCCGTTCAAACAGGTTCGTTAAAAAAGTTTTTAACTTCCTTCTTTCCTTTAAGCTCACTTTTACTTCGTGTGCCGTAAACTGAATCGCCATTTTATGATGAAATTATTAAGTGCTTGTAAAAGTAAAGTGAAATTTCGGAATGGATACAGGTTTCTTTTTGCATATTCCCCCTGCACACCTACCTTTGTCTTATTCGTTGGAGCTATTCCAAGTGTGCGGAAACAAAGTTTAAACAGATTAATTCGCAGATAATGAAAAAAGGCATGATGAAATTATCCTCCCTGGCCACAGGTAAAAGTGCGATAATTATAGAATTCGAAAAAGACGATCTTCACATTAAACTGATGGAAATGGGATGTGTACCTGGCGAAACAGTGAAAATTGAAAAAATTGCTCCTCTCGGAGATCCGATTTCAATCATGGTTGCAGGCTATAACCTGTCCTTGAGAAAAACTGAAGCAGATCATATTTGGGTAGAGGAAATATAGTTTCCTCTACTTTTATCTCCTCTTTGTTAACCTTCCCTCCCTTTCCTTTCCACACTCACATTTAAAAAACAAGAAAATCAAAAAAAAATTTTTGATTTTTCACTCATTCCTGGATTTTCCACCAATTCTCCGTTCAAAAAAAAATTTTGTTGAAAAAGCGCAGAAAAAAATTTTTTTTTACTTTTTGAGGGGATGATTTCCACAATTTTCAACCTTATTTCTTGATTTTTTACTGAGAAATCAATTTTTTGTTGAAAAATACTGTTTCAAAAAAAATTTCTCTGCACTTTTCAAACTTACGATTCGTTTTTTCCACATTCTTTCATCTCAACACTCGATTTTTCAAAAAAAAATTGATTTTTTCAAGCATTTATACACATTTTCAGATTTTTCTTGCTGATTTTTGGCCTGAGGCTTGATTTTTTCAGAAAAAAGAATGCTTTATCCACAAAAGGGCCGAAGATTTACTGATTTTCTATTTAAAAAAATTTTTTAGCCAAATCAGTCTTCCTTATCCACATTTCCAGATTACAAACAAGCCTTCTCCACATAAATCACCCAGTTTCTCTCCGGCCTCACAAGAAATATGCAATTCTCAGCGTAATAAGTATCCAATGAGAATCACATAGAATAAAAAAAAAGACACATATCCGTTTGAGGAATTTATATGCAATTCTCAGCGGCTTGCTATGCCGCTGAGAATTTCGCCAAATCAGAATATCAGCCCGACTTTATAAATCAGAAAAAATAAGCCATTCTCAGCGCACTAGTAATGCGCTGAGAATCCTGCCTCATACTCCTTTAGCGGATTCACAGTGAAAGTGAAAATTTTACGCTATTCTCAGCGCACTACCAGCCGCCTGAGAATGTATCCCATTTCTGCTATCCATCATTTATAAAGTTTTCGGAGAAATATGCGATTCTCAGCACACTGGGAAGGCCCTGACAATTGAATCAATATTGAAAGTCCGGGGATACCCCGATACACGTGCAAATCTCAGCTCACTATGAGCCTGCTGAGAATTAAATGAAAAATAAAACCTTGGGGTAACCCCACGAAAATTGTACATATTCAATTCTCAGAGCACTCAAAAAAATCACTAAGGTGAGCCCTTATAACCCGCCTGTGCCCGGCAAAATGACTTCACTGACAGCAACCCGCAAAGAAAATACCTGCTGATAAATGGGATATAACGTCGATATGTGAAAAAGTCTGTAAAAAATGAATGCCGTGAGAATCGAACGGAAATTGAACTCCTGGGGTTATGGCATATTCAAAAAAAATATTGAAATCTCAGCGGCTTCAAAAAAAAGCTGCTTATATCCTCATAATTTAAAATTTCACGATGCTCACGGTAACCTTTGCAAATACAGTAATTACAAGCCTTTCATAGTGCTGTGAGAATCCGATAAAAAAAAATTTTACGCCGTAACCACAGGAGCAAAAAAAATTTTCAATTCTCAGCGCACTCAAAAATCATTTTTAGTCGGTTATTAACAACATAAAAACACTGGGAAAAATGTGAGCGTAGTTTATCCGGTAAGAAGGAAGGTCTGTAAGCAAAAAATCGATTCTCAGACCACTCATAACGCGCTGAGAATTAAACAATTCGAGTATAAACAGGGAGGCCCTGAGGATATGGCATCCTCAGGGCCTTTAAGGTGGTGAATAATTTTAATTATATAAAATTATTATTCAAATAAAATTGTAAATCAGTAAGTTATATTAAAGCCCAGCATGCGCACTAATTTCAAGCATGCGCTCAATCGGCTTTTTAGCGGCTATCCGCAGACTTTCTTCCATCGTAATTTCCGGCTGTTCGTATTCCATACACAGATAAAGCTTTTCCAGCGTATTCAGTTTCATGTGCGGACAGTCGTTACACGCACATGCATTATTGGGCGGTGCGG
The DNA here is from genome assembly GCF_009928525.1 of Chitinophaga solisilvae. Lineage (GTDB taxonomy): Bacteria > Bacteroidota > Bacteroidia > Chitinophagales > Chitinophagaceae > Chitinophaga > Chitinophaga solisilvae. The sequence continues at coordinate 88,914 of NZ_JAABOK010000003.1, forward strand.
GAATAAAAGTTTTTGCGGGATTGTCTTTCTGCATCTGGTGCAGGATACCAGTTTCGGTTACTACAATAAATTCCTGTGCGTCATCTTTGGTGCTGAACTTTAACAAGGCAGTGGTGGAACCAATAAAATCCGCAATAGCGAGCACCGCCGGTTCACATTCCGGATGTGCAATCACCTTCGCCTTCGGATGACGCATTTTTAGCCTGGTGATCTTCTCCAGAGAGAAAATTTCGTGTACCATGCATGCTCCGTTCCACAAAACCATGTCTCTACCCGTTTTTTTGATCAAATAAGCCCCTAAATTCCGGTCGGGGGCAAAAATGATCGGCTGATCCTTGGGAACGCTTTCGATGATTTTCTCTGCGTTTGAGGAGGTACAGATGATATCGCTGAGCGCCTTGATACCCGCAGAACAGTTAATGTAGGAAATAACGATGTGGTCAGGATACTTATCCCGGAACTTTTTGAACAGTTCCGGCGGTGCACTGTCAGCCAGCGAACACCCTGCTTTCAGATCCGGCAGCAGCACTTTTTTCTGCGGGCTCAGAATTTTTGCGGTTTCCGCCATAAAATGCACGCCGGCGAAAACGATAATATCCGCATCCGTTTTTGCCGCCTGCTGGCTAAGCCCCAGACTGTCTCCGATATAGTCCGCCACATCCTGGATATCCGGCTCCTGGTAATAGTGTGCGAGAACAATGGCGTTTTTCTCTTTTTTCAGATTTTCTATCGCTGCAAATAAATCCAAAGCCGGATCAACCGATATATCCAAAAATCCGTTGTGTTGCAAATTTTTTTTCGCGACAGCGATTTCCGTAGTCATAGCTATATACTTATTTAAATATTTAAAAAGAAAAGCCCACTACTATTAGGGCTGTGAATATGTGGAAATTAATTTTCCAGCGCTGATACAAATGTAGTTGTTATTCCTTTTTTATACGCTTTCCACATCTAATTAACATGCTCTTTCCGCGCCAATACTGGCTTTTTACTATTTCATCCACATACGTGGATATCGTAGTGAGTGAAAATCTTTTTCACCCTTCCTATATTAGGAAATTGTTAAAAGAACATGTTAACAACCCGGTTTTGTGGATTAGAAATTTTAAGGTGAACTTTAACGACAATAACAAAATTAGTTTTACCTCCTCCCTAAGGCATGTTTTCCCACCTTATTTTCACTTTTACAGGGGTTTTTACACATCAATTGTGGAAAAAAAGCGCGCGGAGGTCTGTCAAGGTCAAAATGAGGGTGCACCGAAAATAGCAGCTTTTTATTCACAATTTCATGTGAATAGAGAAAAACAGCTTTTTCACATTTGTGTATAAACTACAAATAATAATTATTTTATATTTTCGGGAGAACAGCAGCAATAACGGGCGTTTGAAAACCCTAAAGCATTGAAAAAAGGGGATGCGTGAAATATTGTCTTCTGTGGAAAACCTGTGAATGACAGGTGAACCACGAAAGTGTTAGTAACAGCTGAAACCCTTTACTGTACTAGGTTTCAGGGTAAAAAATACTCTTTTGCAGTTACAGTTATTTTATTCTATTTTTGCTATCCTTAAAAATGTAGACTATATAATATATGTCAGTAATTCAGAAAATCAGGGACAAATACGCCGTTGTGATCGTAGTAGTGATTTGCCTGGCTATTGTTAGTTTCCTGTTACAGGATGCCTTTTTTGGCAAAAGTTCTCTTGCCCGGCGCTCAACCAGTGTGGGTAAAGTAAATGGAGAAGAGCTGGATATCACAGATTACCAGCGCCGTATTCAGGATGCCGAAGCAGGCGCCCGTCAGCAAATGCCGAATGGCAATATTGACGAACAAACACGTCAGTATATCCGCGAGCAGGTTTGGAACCAGTTTCTGAGTGAACAAATCTTACAGGGACAGTATAAAAAACTGGGTATTGCTGTAACAGAAGCAGAAATTGTTGATCAGATCAGAGGTAAAAACCCGAATCCGATCGTAGTACAGCAGTTTACCCGCGATGGTCAGTTTGACCGTGCAGCCCTGCAGCAGACTATTGCACAGGCCAGCTCCAACCCCCAGATCCGTCAGGCGCTGGAACAGCTGGAAAGCTACATTGGTAAAACCCAGGAGCAGGTAAAATATACTACCCTGATTAAACAAGGTATATATTATCCTAAATGGCTGGCAAAACAACAGCAGGAAGATAACAGCAAAACTGCTACCATCTCTTATGTAAGCGTTCCCTACGCTTCTATTGCCGACTCCACTATTAAGGTAACAGATGCTGAATTGAACCGCTTCATTGCCGATCATAAGCAACTGTTTAAAGTAGAAGAATCCCGCAAGGTGGAATATATCTCTTTTGATGCTGTTCCTTCTGCGCAGGACTCCGCTGCTGCCATCCAGCAAATCCTGGCTCTTAAATCCGAGCTGGATACCACCCATGATGTTGCCGGCTTTATTAACCGTAACTCCGACATCAAATTCTATGATGGTTATTTCTCCAAGAATGCTGCACAGATGCCACAGAAGGATTCTATTGTGAATATGCCTGTGGGTGGAGTATTCGGGCCATATTATGATAACAACCTCATCGTGTTTGCGAAAATGGTTGATCGTAAAACAATGCCGGACAGCGTTAAGGTGCGTCACATCCTCGTTGCTTCCGGTGCGCAGGGCGGTTTGCCTGATTCTGCCGCTAAAAAACGTGCTGACAGCATTGAAGTAGCGGTGAGAAATGGCGCTGACTTTAAAGCCCTGGTTGAAAAGTATACAGATGATGCCGGCAGTAAAGCTACCGGTGGTGAATATGAAATCACTCCTTCTTCTTCCTTTGTTCCTGAATTTAAAGATTTTGCCTTTGAAGGTTCAAAAGGACAGATCAAAACTGTTAAAACACAATTTGGTTACCATGTAATGGAAATCATGGAGCAGAAAAACATTGGCCCTGCTGTAAAAGTGGCTTACCTCGGTAAATCAGTGGAAGCGAGCAAGGAAACCAATAACAACGCTTACGGCGCTGCCAGCGATTTCGCCAGCAAGAGCCGTACTGCTGCTGCCTTTGAAAAAAATATCCAGCAGGGTAAACTGAACAAGAAAATTGCTGACAATGTACGTCCTATGGACTTCGTTATTCCTGGTATAGGCCAGTCCCGCGACCTGGTTCGTTGGGCTTACGATGCGAAAAAAGGCGATGTGAGCAATGTGTTTACTTTCGATGATAAATATGTAGTAGCTGTTTTAACCAGCGTTCGCGCTGAGGGTACTGCTCCGCTGGATGATGTTCGTCCGCAGGTAGAAGCTGAAGTTAAAAAGCATAAGAAAGCAGAACAGATCATGGCCAAACTGCAAACGCCGGCCAGCCTGGATGCCGCAGCAAAAGCTACCAACCAGCCTGTGTTGAAAGCAGAAGGTGTTAGCTTCGGTACTCCTTTCATCGCTTCCCTGGGCTTTGAGCCACGTGTAGCTGGTGCTGCTTTCAATAAAGCATGGGGTACAGCAAAAGTTTCTGCTCCGATCGAAGGAACCGGTGGTGTTTATGTTATCAAAACTGACAGCTACGAGCCTTCTGCTCAGCCTGCTCAGGACATTGCAGCACAACAGGCTACTTACGAACAGGGTATCAAATCCATGCTGGACCAGCAACTGTTTGAAGTGCTGAAAAAGAAGAGCAGCGTGAAAGATAGCCGCGGTAAATTCTTCTAAACAAATACATTTTTACTGACATAAGGCAAAGAGGGACGCTTACAGGCGTCCCTCTTTGCGTTTATAGTCCCCGCATTATTCCTGACATCATTATTCGTAAATTTGCAGGAATAAACCAGGATACAATGGACGAAATCATAAATAAAGTAGCGCAAAGTGGTTTGGAAACCATCGATTTAGAGAATTTTTATCCCCAGGGAGAAATAGTAGAATTTGACCTGAAGGAACATCTCTTTATGGGTATGATCCTGAAAGAAAAGGATTTCCGTACAGCCATGCAGTCGCATGACTGGGAGCAGTACCGTGGAAAGAATGTGGGATTGGTGTGTACGGCAGATGCGATTGTGCCGTTATGGGCTTACATGCTGATTACAACCTACCTGGAACCGGTGGCAGCCTATGTTGCTTTCGGAGACACCGATTTTATATATAGAACACTATATCTGAAGAATCTATCTCAGATAGATGTGAATTCGCTCGTTGATAAAAGAATAGTTATCAAGGGATGTGGGGATAAACGTGTGGGTGAAGTGGCTTATACAGAAATAACCCGCCTGCTGCGCCCGGTGGTGAAAAGTATTATGTACGGCGAGCCATGCTCTACAGTACCGGTATATAAGAAGAAAAGCTAAAACCATCCCCGCTTCCGGAAGATGAGTATCATGATTATAAGCAGGATACCCATTCCGCCCAGCGTATAGAAATACCCGTTTTTAGCAGTCAGTTCCGGCATATTATGAAAGTTCATGCCGTAGATACCGGCAATTAGTGTCAGTGGCGCCATGAGCGTAGTTACCACTGCCAGTACCTTCATGATCTCATTCATCTTGAGATTCAGCTGTGTGTGGTACATTTCCTGCACGTTAAGGATCATATCCCGGTAGTTGTCCGCCAGGTCGTTACACTGAATGATGTGGTCATACACATCTTTATAATACTTGGTGACTTTATCTTCCAGCAGATCGCTCTCGCTTTTCAGGAACCCGTTCATCAGTTCCCGCACAGGAGAGATAGCACGTTTATACAGGAAGACCTGTCTGCGCAGGAAGTTAATACGCGCCAGAGTTCTTGTATTGGGATAATGCTGTACGGCATCTTCCATTAATTCAATTCTTTCTCCCAGTTTATCCAGCACTACGAAATAGCTGTCAACAATTACATCCAGCAGGGAGTAACACAGGAAATCCATACTGCCGTTGCGGATACGGGAGCCTGGTAACATAAGTTTGTCCCTGATCGGATCAAATACATCTCTGGTAGGGTCTTCCTGGAAAGAGATAACGAAGTTTGCACCAACAACAATGCTGACCTGCTCCTGGTCTATAGTGGAAGCATCACTGTTGAAATAAAGCATGGGCAGCAGGCAGAACAGCCTTTCTCCTATCTCATCCATTTTGGCGCGTTGTCCAAGACTCAGAATATCTTCTTCAATGAGGGGGTGAATAGCAAAATGTTCACAGACAGCGTGTACATCTTCCTTGCGCAGACCGTCAATGTTGATCCAGCTTTTGTGAGAAGATTCCAGGTAAGGAAATACATCGCTGAGAGACTGCAGCACTTTTTCCGTACAGGCGTTACTGTTATAGTCGAAAACAGTGATTTTGCTGGCTTGCGCCGGTTCCCGGGAAGCTACTCCCGTAACCGGGTTGAAGTTCATGATCCGTTGTTTCTTTACTTTGAAAGGGTTCAAAGCATCCAGTACATTGGGTATCGGCAGTATTTTATTAACAGTTTTGCGCATAATCAGGAGTGCTGAGCCAAAGATTTCCAGACCGAATTTAATTCAAAATCGGCATCGGGAAGCGGAGAATAAATACGCTACTTAAGTCCTATGGGGTATATAGGGATTTGGATAGCTCCCAGATTATCTCTTTTTGTGGATAACGAGGTATAATAGCTGAAAAAGAACAGTGGCGGGCCGTATCAGCTGAAAAGCAGGCCGGTAGCACAAAGAGCCGCAAAGTGTCTGAAAATATATACGCTACTTATGTCCTATGGGGTATATAGACATATAAAACAAAAAAATCCCCGGAAACATTTGTCCCGGGGAAAGCATAAACAGCCTGCAGCTGGTATCAGAATTTAGGAAGATTAATCTCCGGATGCCTGCCGGTAGCAGGGCGTTCAAACATATCGCCGTAGGCAGCATTGGCAGGCTTGAATCCGCTGTTCCACAGGTAGAACCAGCCATTTTCAGCACCGCCGCCAAAATCAATGCGGTCTTTCGCCTTCGCGGTGGCATCATTGGTGAATTTCGCCTTTGTCAGCTCTATCCATTCGCCGGTATTGGTTTTAATCCAGTGATTACCGAAATAGCCCTTTCTGCCCAGGTGGCCGTTTTCAAAGGAAAAATTTTCCAGGAATGAGTACAGGTGCCCCATATATTTACCGTCTTTCGGCGCCCGGAAGCTGGCGATCAGCTTCCACTCGTGGTGTTCAGGGACGTAGAAATAAGCAGTATACGTGGTAGTAGTGCCTTCGGGAACGCTGTGCATCAGGAACTGATAGGTTTCGCCGGCTTTCCAGTTATACACCCAATGGCTGTGGCCTCCGGTACCCTCGCCGCCGAACCCGCTGGCATCAACACTATCGCCTTTGGCCAGCAGCACCACCTGGTCTTCATACTTTACAAGGCTGCGTTTATCAGGTTCGCTGCCTGCATCCCAGACGGAGAAAATGATTCTTCTTTCCGTCGGAGAGTTTACCTGCATACCAAAATATCCGCGATGGAAGCCGCAGGACATAAAATAGGTACCCAGTTTATCTTCTCCTGCCGGCACTTTTATTTCCCCGTAAAACCATTCTGCATTTTTACCTTCCGGAACGGGATAGCCCAGATGTACGGAGGCAGCGCGGCGCCAGGGTTTGGGGTTGAATTGAATGTCCTTTGCGGCAACACCTTCCAGCGTTACTCCTTTTACATCAGCATAAACGCGTCCGGCTTTTTCAATACCCTTTAAGGTAACCACATAAAAGCCCGGCTTTTTGATCTGGGTTTGCAATACAGTAAGCTGCGTGTAGTCGTTGCTGTTGGGAACCGCTATTACTTTTTCTGTACCGTTTAGGGCAACTGAAATTTTACTTCCGGCGTCAGACCGGGCTTCCAGCCCTACTTTCAGCTTACCCGGCGTAGCCACATGAAAATAAAAATTGACGGTGTTGCTGTTATTGGTCCAGTCCACTACCCCATTGCGGTAATTGATATCCACCTCCTTTTCTTCCGGGTCAGCATAGGCCGTGAAACCGGGAAGCGATACCTGCGGAGCCTGTGCATACGTGCTGCCCGCTGCCAGGCACATAGCCAGCAGGGCCGTAAATAAAGTATTGTTTTTCATTGTTCAGGAATTAATAGCAGCAAATAAAGCAGCATCGGAGGCCAAATGCAATTTCATCTTCAAAAAATTACAATGGAATGAGATAGCATACAGCCGATGAATATATCAACGCAGTGAGGTAATAATTATACATACCCGGCAGTAACAGCTACTGCCAGTGACCTGTTCCGGCAAAGGAATTGTTTTTGTGAGAATACTTTAGGAAAACACCCGCTGCTGCTGTGTTTGCGAACACAGCAGCAGCATAAAAAATTTTTAACCAAACAAAACAATCATTTTATGGGAACTCAATTGCAAAACAAAAAGGTGGCTATCCTGGTGGCCAACGGATTTGAAGAAATAGAACTGACACAACCACTGGAGGCATTGAAAAATGCCGGAGCACAGGCCTACATCATATCGCCTGAGAAGGATAAGGTAAGAGCATGGTCTGAGAAAGACTGGGGAAAAGATTATCCGGTAGATAAAACCCTGACGGCTGCGGAGGCGCAAAACTACGATGCGCTGGTATTGCCGGGCGGTGTGCTCAATCCGGATCAGCTGCGAATTATTCCTGAAGCGGTAGCATTCGTCAGCCATTTTATTGAAGCTGGTAAACCCGTGGCAGCCATCTGCCATGGTCCCTGGACATTGATTGAAACAGGGGAACTGAAGGGCAGAAAAATGACCTCTTATCCTTCCCTGAAAACAGACCTGGAAAATGCCGGTGCGGAATGGTCCGACGAACAGGTGGTAACAGATAACGGACTCGTTACCAGCCGTACTCCCAGCGACCTGCCGGCTTTCTGTAAAAAGATGATAGAAGAAATTGCCGAAGGCGAACACACGGTGAATGAGAAGGGCGGCTTCTATGGACTCGGCTGAGAATTTAGAGATTTTGTAATTTCTTGATTTTGTAATTTAAAAATGCAGCGAAGAAGATGGTGCTTTTCGCTGCATTTTTAAATTACAAAATCAAGAAATTACAAAATCCCTACATCTTATTTTGGTTTTTTATACCTGATTTCCACATTGGCTACGCCGGTGTTAATCATTCCCAGCCGGGATGCGGCTTTGCGGGAGAGGTCGATGATGCGGCCGCCGGCAAACGGGCCGCGGTCGTTGATACGCACTTTTACGCTTTTGCCATTAGATATATTGGTTACCCTTACTTTGGTACCAAAGGGCAGGGAACGATGTGCCGCAGTCAGTTTACGCTGACGGAAAATCTCCCCGTTAGCAGTTTTTCTTCCGTTGAAAGTATCTGCATAGTAAGACGCCTTACCTGTTTGCGTCACCTTAGGACTGCAGGCAGAAAAGCCTGTCAGGAATGCTATCGGGAGCGCCAGGCGCCGGAAGGACGGGGAGAACATCATAGTGGCCGCAGTTTAGACATAAATGTAAAAATATTTACTGATGGTTTTTCATGCAAACATCTTCCTGAACAATGTATAGCGGGAGGTGTTTTTATTATTCATTCATCTGCATAAAAATAAAAAATATGGGAAAAACTGTTGCAGAACAAACAGTAGAAATGCTGGTGCAGGCAGGCATTAAAAGGATTTATGCCGTTACCGGCGACAGTCTGAATCATGTGAATGATGCCGTGCGCCGTGATGGCCGTATTCAATGGATCCATGTGCGCCACGAAGAAGTTGCCGCCTATGCAGCAGGTGCGGAAGCACAGCTGAACGGACTGGCCTGTTGTGCCGGCAGCAGCGGCCCGGGACATGTGCACCTGATAAACGGATTGTATGACGCTCATCGTTCAGGCGCTCCCGTAATAGCTATTGCATCCACCTGTGCTACAGAGGAATTTGGCAGCGGCTATTTCCAGGAAACCAATACCATCAAACTGTTTGACGACTGCAGCTGCTATAATCAGGTAGCAGCCACCCCTGCGCAGGCGCCCAGGATGTTGCAGGCCGCTTTGCAACATGCGGTGCATAAAAAAGGGGTGGCTGTGCTTGGGCTGCCGGGAGATGTAGCCGCCGCAGATGCAGCTGATACTACCACCTCCCTCAGGTTGTATCACCCGCAGCCGGTCATCCGGCCATCTGAGGAAGAGTTGCAGCAGCTGGCCGTCCTGTTGAATGATGCCGGTAAAGTAGTCATCTACTGTGGTATCGGGGCCAGTGAAGCGCACGATGAAGTGGTGACGCTGGCTGCCAGGCTGCAGGCGCCGGTAGCGTACTCCTTCCGCGCCAAAATGGGCATACAGCATCACAATCCCAATGAAGTAGGTATGACCGGCCTGCTGGGGTTGGCATCTGCCTACAAAAGTATGCATGAAGCAGACCTGTTACTGTTGCTGGGCACCGATTTTCCCTACACTCCCTTTATGCCGGAAAAAACGAAGATTGTTCAGATAGATATTCAACCGGAAAGACTCGGACGCAGAGCCAACCTGGAAATGGGCCTCTGTGGCGATATTCAGCCAAGTATAAAAGCCTTGCTACCACTGGTGCAACAGAAAGAGGATAATAGTTTTCTGAAAGCCATGCTGGAATTTTATAAAGAAGTGCAGCAACGATTACAGGTATACGTAGAAGATAAAGGTAAGGAAGACGCAATCAGCCCGGAGTATGTGGCGGATGTCATAGATAAGCTGGCAGCAACGGATGCGATCTTTTCTGTAGATACCGGAATGACCAATGTATGGACAGCCCGCTACCTCCATGCCACCGGAAAACGTGTACTGCTGGGGTCTTTCAATCACGGCTCCATGGCTAATGCCATGCCGCAGGCGATTGGCGCTGCGCTGGCGCAGCCCGGCCGGGAAGTTTATGCCCTTTGCGGCGATGGCGGCCTGACAATGCTGCTGGGCGATCTGATGACGATTGTACAGTATAAACTGCCCGTCAAGGTAATTGTTTTTAATAACCGCGCACTGGGTATGGTAAAGCTGGAGATGGAAGTGGCAGGGCTCCCCGACTGGCAGACAGATATGCTCAATCCTGATTTCGCGGCGGTGGCGGTAGCTATGGGATTTACTGCCTACACCATCCGCAACCCGGATGAAACCGAAGCAATCATGACAAAGGTGCGGGATGCCCAAGGCCCGGTACTGGTCAACATTTTCACAAACCCCAGCTCCCTGGCCATGCCGCCAAAAGTAGAATTCAGCCAGGTGAAAGGATTTGCTCTATGGATGGGTAAACTCATTCTCGGAGGCCGCTACGATGAAGTATTTGACGCAGTGAAATCCAACTACAAACACATACTCGGATAATTTCTATTTTATTATTTAATTATTTGAGATTTGGTCATTTGAAATGCAGCGAAGATCTTAGCATATCGCTTATATCTTCGCTGCATTTCAAATGACCAAATCTCAAATAATTAAATAAATAAAATATTAGAAGGGGTAGCCGATAGCAATATTCAGAATAAGGTTTTTCTTGCGCCAGTCGGGATCTCCGAAGTTAATTTTATTGATGACCCATCTTTCGCCCGGAGCGAGGTAGGGAATACGCAAGGGAGTAGCCACATCAAAGCGGACTACCACAATAGAGGCATCTATACGTAAGCCGATACCTGCGCCCACAGCTATTTCCTGGTAGAAGGTATTGAATTTAAACTGGCTGCCGGGTTTCTCCTTAATCTCTTTCTGCAGCCAGATATTACCGGCATCCACAAAGGCAGCAAAATTGAATACGCTGGCCAGGTGTATACGTACTTCAGAGTTGAATTCCAGTTTAATATCGCCGGCTTCGTTGGCCAGTAACGCGGTGGTATCGGACTTCGGGTTATGATACGAACCGGGGCCCAGTGTTCTGGCCCTGAAAGCCCTGATACTGCTGCTACCGCCCGTGAAAAACTGCTTCACAAAAGGCAGCGTGGAAGAATTGCCATACGGTAAACCATAACCCAGGTACAGGCGGTTGATCCATTGCTTCCCTTTCCCTAAAGTCCAGTAGTGGCGGCCTTCCAGGCTTAAACGCTCGTATTGCGCAAATGGATTATTGAGGATGTTTTTTGTAGAGTCGCCTTTCTTAATCAGCAATCCGGCAAGGTTTCCGGAAACATCCACATTGCCGCTCAGGTAAAAGCTATGAATGCGGTTGGCTGCCTGATTGTTGAATGTAATAGTATAGTTGCTTCCCAGGATGAATTGCTTTTCTATGGCCGCGCGCTGGCTGGGATCATTTTTCAGAATACTGTCGTAGGCATCCGTTGTTTTGGTTGGCAGTACATACGTTACAGCAATAGGCGCCAGGGCATGGTTTACATATGCGTTCTTCTGCCACAGGTACTGCAGCTGCAGCGTGTAGGCATTCAGGTTATACATGGCCTGCCGGCTGTACAACTCGTAAGATGCGCTCATCCTGGTACGCGGTACATATGAAGAGCGGATGTTGATACCTTTAATAGGCGTCAGGAAACGGGGAACAGTAACAGCTACTTCCGCGCCCAGGGAATAGGAATTGGTACCGCCGGCACTTTTATTACCGGTTTGCCATTCCATACCGCCTTTAAGGCCTATTTCCAGCAAGGTGGCAGAATGCAGCCAGTTACGGTTTTTAGCGGTAAGCCGGACTTCCGATCCTATGAAACCGTTGGACTTGGACGTGCCGCGTAATTCCGCCTGCAGCGAACGGCGTTTATAGGGGGTAAGATAGAATTTAGCATCGAGCCAGCCGCTGTCCAGCGATATTTTGTTATTTACCATGGCGCTGTAAGTACGCGCCAGCATGGTATCGCGGCGATAGGTACTGTCCTGCGCCCTGCCGAGGCGAACTACGGATGTATCCCGGTAAGCAGGAGCATTGGCCGACCCGCCAACGATGTTATGTCTGGATGTGTCACGAATAGGCCGGAATGAACCCTTTACAAACTTGAATACGCCTAAATTAATCAGTCGCTGCAGTGTAATATTATGAGAGCTGAGGCGATAAAGACTATCCGGCTTCAGGAACACGGAACGCTCAAAAACGATAGGCTTGAAACGCCTGGCAGAATCTACAATATACATACCCTTGTAATGCACCGGGGTGCCCATGGTAGAGAGAGAATCATTCTCCAGGGAATAGTCCGGGAACAGGGAGATGTCATGCATTCTGTACGGGCGCAATGCCAGCATCGGGGTGTTATCTTTTATCTTCACAAACAGATCAACGGTACCCTGGTTGGTGCTGTCTACCTGTACGAGCAGATAGTCCGGTGTGAAGTAGTAATATCCCTGTTCTTTCAGCTGCGCGTGTATACGTTCCCGTTCGGCCTTTACAGAATCCAGCGAATACGGTTTGCCAACAATGAGCGAGCTTTCCCCGTAGGTGCCTGTTACTGTTTTGCCGATAGCGCTGCTGTCTGTCAGATAGGTAACGCTTTTGATAGTATAACGATGATTAGGTGTAGCATCATAGGCGATAGCCGCTTTTTTCTTCCCGGAATTTTTTACGGAAGAAGTAACGCCAGCCTGGAAATAGCCATTATCTACCAGGTATTCTTTCAGTACGGTGCCGGTATAATCCGGTTTGGCCTGGCTCAGTAATACGGGTGCTTCTCCCCACTTTCTGCGTAACAGGTAGTTCAGTCCTTTGCCTTTGGGTTCATTGCCCAGGTTGTACAACCATAACTTAATGGGCATGCCCAGAAATTTCCGGTTGGGGGTAGGACGGATTCTTTTCTTCAGTCCTTCCGTGAGTGTGCTGTAATCCTTCGGTTTTTTACCGGTCCACTTTACGGAGCTGCCGGTATAGAGGCGGTCTCCTTCAGGCACCGACCGGGTGGTGCTGCAGGAGCTGATGCCCAGGAAGCCCAGGCATAAAATGATACAACAGATTATATGGCTATTTCTCGTCTGCATGCTCGTTGTCGGTCTTGTTTTGGGAGCGTTTCTTTTTAGCTGGTTTATCGCTTTTGGATCGCTGCAGGATTTCCCTGAAATCATCATAATCCATCACCAGCATAAATGCTACGCCGGTTTCTACAAACTGGCCCTGGATAACGGTCTGATTCTCGTTATGCTGGTAAACGCGGATGCGGTAGCGTCCATCGCGGCTCAGTTTATATTCTATGGAGATGTCACCGATCAGTGAGCTGGCATTTTGCTGATTACCGGATAACACAATATTGGAACCAACGGAAACGGTTAAACGATCATTGAACAGATTTTTAGAGGCGCCGATGTTCAGGTCTGTTCTTTCCTGGGCAGTTCCGGAAGAATAGTCTTCCTTGCTCTGCAGGTCAAAATTAAGATCCACCCCTTTGATGAGGTTACCGGCGAGGTTGTTCAGCTGTTGGGATAATATTTTACTTACGCTGTTGCGCGCTGCCTGTCCTACCCCACCGCCGGTATTATCCAATGTGCTCATCGGATCATCGGGGATAAAGGTATTCAGCACCAGCAGTCCCATTACCTGTTTATTCAGTTCGGAAGGCACCTGGTTAATCTGCTTGATGCGGTTATAAGGCGCTCCGCTGAAGGCGTTGCGTTCCTTCTCCGGCATATCCAGCCGGAAGGTAATTTCCGGCTTCAGCAGGCTGCCCTTGATCATGAGGTATACATCAAAAGGAATGCGTTGTTTGTAGGTATTTCTTTCCTGTGTAGATTTACTGGCTATCTGATCCTGTATGAGATCTGCCACCGGCGCGTTGACGGTGTATTTGGCGGTTATATCAAGATCCGCGCTCATGGCGTCGCCGTTGAAAGAGATGAAACTGCCTTTCTGAATATCGAAAGACCGTTTGATGAGCTGGTTCAATGACATCTCATATTTACCTTCCGAAATTTCGTAGCGGCCGGTTAAACTGAGTTTGCTGCTGGGATCCAGTGTAGCGTTGATATTGGCGGTTCCTTTGGCCTGTACATAATCACCGTTTTGTTTATCGATGATAATCTTCAGTATTGATTCCGGCGTTATTTCCATGTTACCGGAGAAGAACATACCTTTCAGTCGTGGGTTACTGTAGCGGAGGCTGTCCAGCTTTGCTTTGAGTGTGGTATCTACCGGTCTGGATTTGTCAATGAATTCCACTACGCCTTCCCTGTCTGCCAGTCCTGGTTCTTCCTGCGGGAGCATAACGGTTACGCTGGACTTATCCCGCAGTTTAACAGATGCGTCTATTCTTGGCAGGTCCATGGTACCGCGGAGTTTCACTTTACTGTCGATGAAAGCAGGTCCATAGATCCACTGATCCTGGTTTTGCTGTTTTCCCAGCGCCATGAAATTATCGGCGGTAATATCCAGGTTGAAGGAGTATTTTTTGAAATCGGTGGTATTGATACGGCCGTTAACCATCAGGTCATTATTCAGACTGTCGGCGATGGTAAAGTTCCTGAACAGTATACCGTTTTCATCTATCTGGATGGTTTCATCCGGCAGGTGCATGGTGCTACCGATGAAAGTAATCATGCCGCCGGCATTTTTGAAGTTAAGGCTGCCCAGTACCTTAGGATCGCTGAGCGTACCGGAAATATCCATACGGCCGTTGGCGTTGCCGTACATTCTGGCTACCTGACCCATGGTGAAAGGCTCCAGGGTAGCCATATTCAGCTTGCTGATATTTACCTGCGCACTAATAGTGCTATCATAGGTTCCTTCAATGCTTACGTCATTATCATTACCTACCAGGCCGGCGCTGAGTTTGTATTGCCCCGGCTGTTCATTATCCACAGCGGCGTTGAGTGTGCCCATGCGGGTGTTTTTTACAGAGAGGCTGTCTACTTTCAGCAGGGCATGTACCATCGGTGTTTTGGCCCAGTTGCGCACTACCGCGTTGGCATTTAATACGCCGTTGGCCAGCAGTGTGTCCGTAGCCAGCAGGCCTGTGATAGTGGAAATATTGAAATCCGTGATTGTAACAGCCAACGCCGGCGTGGTGCTGGAATCGGCCTGGGTGCTGACTTGTATGGATTGTTTGCCCTGGGACAGTTTGATATTTGCGGTATCCGGGTTGCCATTTTTCAGCCGCAGGATATTATTTTCTCCTACTGTCCACATTTCCCGGTTCAGCATCAGGTCTGGTTTCAGGGAGAGCTGCATCATATTATCCGGCAGGAAGGTGAAAAGGCCGCCCAGTTTATATTTAGGCTTATTCCTGACATCATCCAGCAGCAGATCGAAATTCACCGCGCCGGTGTTGGCGTGTGCCGTAAGGAAAGTATGAAACAGCGGGAACGTAGGATGATGCATCCTGGTGAGCGATATATCTGTTTGCAGGGATGTATCGAGGATGTGTGCAGACAGGGTAAGACTGTCTACCTGCAGGGAGTCGTAGTTGACTTTAGGCAGACTCGCGTCTACTATCAGCAAACTGCTGTCGCTGTTGAGGCGGCCGGTCATGGTGAGCGGCACTTCCATGCGAAGGGCCGGTAGTAATGGCTGCAGGCTTTGCGGCCATTGCAGGGAAGCCATCCACTGGAGGTACTGCCCTTGCGGAATGGTTACAATACGGCCGGAATCTGCCGGGAGCAATGGTTTCATCAGTATGTGGCTGAAAGCATTGCCTACTTTGGTATAATCAATATGTCCGTTTGCATGGATGACTCCGAACGGGCTTTTAAGCGCCAGGTATTGCTGGTCGGTGTATTGGGCTGTCAGTGAGATACTGTCCAGCGGGAACACCTGTCCTTTGGTATCAATTTCCCAGTTGGAGAGGAAGGCGCTGCCGTCCAGACGTGTAGGCTCCAGGCTGCTGAAGTCTGCCGTGAGATTGCCTTTCAGCGTAAGCGGCTCAGTATACCAGTGCGTAGTGTAGAGATCAGCCCTGGCTATTTCCATATTTACCTTCAGATCCTGAATAGTAGTATCTATCAGCCTGCCGGCAATATCGAAAGTGGTATTAATGCTGCTGTCGGTGCTTTCGCCGCGGGCGAGGAAATTGCCTTTGCTGATGCCGGCATCTGCGGAGATGCCCCTGTACGTATAGCCGTTATAGGTAGCTTCGCTGAGATGGGCAGCTGCTTTGGCATTCATGTGTTTCAGCGTATAACCCTGACCGGTGGCGGTGAGGCGGCCGCTTACCCAGCCGATGGTAGTATCGTACAGCATTACGCCGGGGTGTACCCGGAAGTAGGGTATGTTCACATCATAAACAGCCCGAATGCTGTCTGTGATGTCAGTAAGTTTTGCGTTAACGGTGGCATTGGCGTAGTCGCTTTTTAGCTGCAGCTGTGTCAGCATATTTTTCATACCACCTTTGAACATACCGGTAATCACCATGTGTTGCGGCAGACGCGGGGTATCCGGCAAGGTATGTGGTGGCAGCCAGGAACGCAGGGCGTTGTTGCCTGATTCGAGGTAGAGGTTGGGAAGGTCGGCATTCAGCTTGTCCATGTCTGTTACGTGTGCAACCTGTCCGTTTTCCGTTTTTATCAGATTCCCTTCGTGGTCATTGACATATAACTGTTTGATGTTCAGCATGCCCAGGTTACCTTTTAATATAGCCGCCAGCGTTAGCTGCTTCTTCCAGAGCGGATCGAAGGATTTGTTTTTGCGGGCGTTGGGTACAAAGGGCAGCCATTCAGCCAGGGCAACGTGAACAGAATCCAGGTTGGCATCCAGGCCCAGCTGATCCAGGTGGTCGGAGATGCCGGACCATGAGGGCACGGTAACGGCTATGCTTTTTCTGAAGATGCTTTTATTGGTTTGCAGCAGGAAGTTCTGCAGTACCAGACTATGCGGTGTAAATACCACGTTCATATTGGCCTTACGGATAGCGAAGCCGGACCAGTCGCGGGCGTTGAGTGATTTCACCCCTGCTGCAATGCTGTCTGGCTTATACCTGATATTGGAAATTCTGCTGTTGAAATTTGTGAGCAGCAGGTGGTTGTAATCCGGGTCGGGGCCGGCAGCTTTGGGTGCCGGCGATCCGTTGTCATAGCGGAGAGCCAGCCGTTCCAGGTTCACCTGTGTGGCAAATACCTGCCAGGTGTTGGGGGTAGTATCCGGTGGGGCGGGCGTAGTATCTTTTCCTGGTACCATGGCAACCAGGCCGGCAGTGTTACGGATGGTAATATCTCCTACCTGGATACGGGTAGAATCCTGGTCCATACTGGTATTGCTGACAGTCAGATCACCGATCTTCCAGGAGGTAGTGATACCGATACCATCGCTGCCATACAGGAAGGAGCTGTTTTTGATATGCAGCTTTTTCAGGAGCAGGTGGAATGCGGTAGCGCCGGTATCCGGCGGTGGTGGCGGCGGTGCGCCTTTTTCAGCAGGAATGTAATGTTGTTTAAAAAATCCTTTCAGTCC
Organism: Chitinophaga solisilvae; assembly: GCF_009928525.1. GTDB lineage: Bacteria > Bacteroidota > Bacteroidia > Chitinophagales > Chitinophagaceae > Chitinophaga > Chitinophaga solisilvae. The sequence continues at coordinate 106,113 of NZ_JAABOK010000003.1, forward strand.
GCTGAGCGTAATACCACGGAAAGCATAGATGCCATCATTCACGAGGAGATCATCCGGATCCACATGAAGGGTGTCCCAGGTGAGTACAGCGTTCATACCACCAGGGTTGTCTATGAAACGGACTTTGGTATGCAGCAGCGATACGTCCTTAATTCTGAATTGCAGGGTGGTGCCCGTTTTCGGCGCCAGGGTATCCGGGGTGGCATCTTTGCTGCTGAAAGCATCTGCCGCAAACTGGTAGTTGTAGACAGTATCGCCGGGATGCCTGTAGATGTTTACCAGCAGGGAGTCCCAGACGAGTTTATTTATACGCAGTTCGTTATTGATTAACGAGAGCAGGTTGTAATGTACTTTAAGCGAGGAAGTGTAAAGCAGCGCCTGACGGGAGGTGTCGGCCACATATACATTCCGGAGTTCCAGGTATTGCCATCCCCTGGCGCGGAGGTAGCCTATCTGCACTTTGGTTTTTAATTTTTTCTGCAGATATATTTCTCCCTGTTGCCGGAGGTAATTCTGTACACCTTCGAGTTGAAATAATAAAACTGCCATTACGGGCAAAAGAAGCACCGCAATAATAATCCATAAAAGCCATCGCCACCAGGGGCGGCCGTGTTTTTCTTCGGTTTCTGCTGGTTCTGTCACTATGATTAATTGCTATAGTAATTTACTGAAATAAAACGCATAAGCATGCTATTGGTTTACTTTTTGGGCAGTATCATGCGCTTCGTACATCAGGTCCGCCGGATATTACAAAATCTATACCCGCAGGTATTGGGGGACAAATAATTACTGCAAGGATACATTAATTACGGGAACGGGCACACTAAAAGAATTGAAATTACGGTACCGGTGGGTATAATATTACCCGGATTGAGGGAAGATATTATTGGCTCATAAAGGGTTTGTTCCGCTGATTAAACCTGTAGATATAGGATTCCAGTTGTTCTCTTTTGGATTTATCAGCGCGGAATTCTCCAAACAGGGCGCTGTCTTGCGGCAGAATATATTTTTTAAGATTATACCAGGATAGTTCCAGGATTTCACCGGTAACAATGTTGATAACTTTTTTCAGCCGCACCGGCGTGTTGATAGCGTTTACGGTCATGTCGGCCGGATTATAGATACCGCGGGACGGCTGCACACCCTGCAGTTCGTATACGCAGTAATACCCCAGCTGGCTGATGAGATTCAGTCCGTTATCATGGATGTAGATATTACGGCCGTCGCAGTATCCCCAGAATTTTTTCACTTTATGTTCCTGTCCCGCAGCATCGCGGAGCACCAGTTCATTCCGGTTGGCCAGCAGGTATATCTGGGCGGCAGTACTTTTATTTCTGATCAGAAAATCGCCCTGTTCTGCCGGATTGTTCTGCTGAAATTCAGTAAAGGTTCTGTACAGTCCTTTTTTGGGAGATGCCGTATAAATGATGACATCAGTGCTCCGCTCCTGTGCGGCAGCAGATAAGACGGGCCAGAGCAGGCACCAGCAATACAGCCAATTTTTCATGTTAACAAATGTATCCGGCTCTGGAAAACGGCGGCGGGGAAATAGCTGAACAGGGAATTTTATTCTGCTGATATGCAGATTATATCTCCGAAGAAAAAATAAAAGGCCGGGTAAAAACCCGGCCCGGCTGAAGGTTACAACAAAATCTAAACCTGCTTATGAGAAAAGCGTTAAGCTGATTGTTTGCTGCCGTTAGGGCAGCGTATGTCAGAGCTATAATTACAGTGCCATGGCCTGTAAGGAATGGTCCTTGCTTTCCAGCTGGGAAGTTCCCATCAGGAATTCGTCCACTTTTCTCGCACACTCGCGACCCTCGCTTATTGCCCATACCACCAGTGACTGACCGCGGCGCATATCGCCGGCAGTGAACACTTTAGGGATGGATGTCAGGTAATCTTTTTCTGTGGCTTTTACATTGCCTCTGTCGTCTCTTTCTACTTCAAGCTGATCCAGCATACCGGTATGCTGCGGATGTACAAAGCCCATTGCCAGCAGTGCCAGTTCGCAGGGCAGGTCTCTTTCAGACCCCGGTACTTCGGTAAATTGTGCGGGCCTGCCATCAGGGCTGAGCGACCATTGCAGGTCTACCAGACGTAATGCTTTCAGGTTGCCGTTATCATCGCCGATGAATGCTTTGGTAGCGATAGCCCATTGTCTGTCTGCGCCTTCTTCGTGTGAAGAGGAGGTTTTCAGTACCATGGGATAGGTAGGCCAGGGCATAAACGGTGTACGTTCTCCGGGAGGTTTCGGGAGCAGTTCCAGCTGGGTGATGCTTACCGCGCCATGGCGGTTGCTGGTACCCACGCAATCGGAGCCGGTATCGCCGCCACCTATCACGATCACATTTTTCCCGGTAGCAAAAATATCGTTGCCGTCAACCGGACGGTTATCCACACGTTTGTTCTGTTGTTTGAGAAAGTCCATTGCGTAGTGCACCCCTTTCAGCTCCCTGCCGGGGATGCTGAGGTCGCGCGGGATGGTGGATCCGCCGGCGAGCACAATAGCATTGTATTCGCGGAGCAGGTCGTTGGTACTAACGTTAACGCCTACGTTGGCATTACATTGAAAAACCACGCCTTCTTCTTCCATGAGTTTCACCCTGCGGTCGATGGTCCATTTTTCCAGTTTGAAATCCGGAATACCGTAGCGCAGCAGTCCGCCGGGTTTTTCATCGCGTTCGAACACGGTTACCTGGTGGCCGGCATAGTTCAGCTGGGCGGCAGCGGCGAGTCCGGCGGGGCCGGAGCCGATAACGGCAACTTTTCTGCCGGTGCGCACACGCGGTACTTTGGCCTGTACCAGACCTTTATCGAAAGCAACTTCAATGATATGTTTTTCTATTTCCTCGATAGCCACCGGCGGCTGGTTAATACCCAGTACACAGGCGCTTTCGCATGGTGCGGGGCAGATACGGCCGGTGAATTCAGGAAAGTTATTGGTGGAAGTGAGTATTTCATATGCTTCCTTCCAGTCCTGATGATATACGGCGTCATTAAATTCCGGGATTACATTACCCAGCGGGCATCCGCTGTGACAGAAGGGCACACCGCAGTTCATGCAGCGGGCAGCCTGCTTGTTGAGCGTAGTATCCGGAAAGCGTTCCACAAATTCATTGTAGTGGCCTACCCTTTCTGCCGGATCCGATTTCCGGGGCAGCTCTCTCGTAAATTCCAGGAATCCTGTAGGTTTACCCATAAACGTTATTCATTTGAGATGTTGTCATTTGGAATTTGGTTATTTGAGCGGAGATGGCGATGGCCATAAATCTCAAATAATCAAATCTCAAATACTAAATTTTCACCTGGACTTTTCCAGCTTTCACTACTGCCTTGTATTCTTTCGGGAATACTTTTACGAAGTGGCGTAACTGGTTTTCCCAGTCTTTCAGTATGAATTTAGCCACGGTGCTGTTCGTATAGGCGTGGTGTTTAGTGATGAGATCCTGCAGTGCAGTTACATCGTCCTGATCCAGGGGATCGAGGTCAATCATATCCCTGTTGCAGTGGTTGGCGAAAGTGCCTTTCACATCATATACATAGGCAATACCGCCGCTCATACCAGCGCCGAAGTTACGGCCGGTTTCACCGAGTATGACTGCTTTACCGCCGGTCATATATTCACAACCATGATCGCCAACGCCTTCCGCCACAATGGTAGCGCCGGAGTTGCGGACGCAGAAGCGTTCGCCGGCCTTACCGCGGATATAGGCTTCCCCGGAGGTGGCGCCGTAGAAGCACACGTTGCCGGCAATGATATTTTCTTCTGCCTTGAAACCGGACTCTCCGTGAGGATAGAGTATCAGTTTGGAACCGGAGAGGCCTTTGCCGAAGTAGTCGTTGGCTTCTCCTTCCAGTTCGAGCGTGAGCCCTTTGGTGGTGAAAGCGCCGAAGCTCTGCCCGGCGGAGCCGATGAATTTAAAGTGCAGCGTATCTTCCGGCAGTCCTGCGCTCTGGTAGCGTTTGGATATTTCGTTGGAAAGAATGGTGCCCACCGTACGGTCGGTATTCTTTACCGGGAACTGCTGATAAACGCGTGTTTTCTTTTCCAGTGCGGGTTGTGCAGCTTTCAGCAGCTGCCAATCCAGCACTTCGCTGATACCATGATCCTGTTCCTCCTGTTTATAGAGGCCGGTTTCAGGTGCCGCGGGTTCTTTGTATAAGATCGGAGACAGGTCCAGTTTCTGCGTTTTCCAGTGGGTGATGCCTTCGCGCATCTGCAGGCAATCTACCTGGCCCACCATTTCGTTGATGGTACGGAAGCCCAGGTCAGCCATAATTTCGCGGAGTTCTTCTACCAGGTAGGTGAAGAGGTTTACCACATGTTGCGGATCGCTGTTGAAGCGTTTGCGCAGATCAGGATCCTGAGTGGCAACGCCTACAGGACAGGTGTTCACGTGGCATTTGCGCATCATGATACAGCCTTCCACTACCAGGGCAGCGGTGGCTACACCCCATTCTTCCGCGCCGAGGAGCGTTGCGATGGCAATGTCGCGGCCGGTTTTCAGCTGGCCGTCTGTTTGCAGCACTACCCGGCCGCGCAGTTTATTTTTCACAAGCGTCTGGTGCGATTCCGCCAGACCCAGCTCCCACGGCAGCCCGGCGTGTTTGATGGAGCTTTCAGGAGAAGCGCCCGTACCGCCGTCGTGACCAGATACCAGTACAACATCGGCATGTGCCTTGGCTACGCCGGCAGCAATGGTGCCCACGCCTGCTTTTGATACCAGCTTAACGCTGATGCGCGCTGCACGGTTAGCATTTTTCAGGTCGTAGATCAGCTGCGCCAGATCTTCAATAGAATAAATATCGTGATGCGGCGGCGGTGAAATCAGCCCTACGCCTGGTGTGGCGTGTCTTACCTTGGCAATCCATTCGTCTACTTTATGGCCCGGCAGCTGACCGCCTTCTCCGGGTTTTGCACCCTGGGCCATTTTAATCTGCAGTTCATCTGCATTGGTAAGATAATAGCTGGTTACGCCAAAACGTGCGCTGGCTACCTGTTTGATGGCAGAGCGCATAGAATCGCCGTTTTCCATCAGCTGATAACGGATTTCATCTTCTCCCCCTTCGCCGGTATTGCTTTTGGCGCCGATGCGGTTCATGGCAACGGCCAGGGTGGAGTGCGCCTCGTGGGAGATAGAGCCAAAGCTCATAGCCCCGGTGGCGAAGCGTTTGAAAATGTTGCTGGCAGGTTCTACCTCATCAATGGAAATAGAAGCACGGTTACGCTTAAACGAAAAGAGGCTTCGCAGGGTGCAGGCTTTCTCGCTCTGCTCATTTACTGCTTTAGAATATTTTTTGAAGGTACTGTAATCTCCCATGCGGGTGGAATACTGCAGCAGGTGTATGGTGGTAGGATTGAAGAGATGGAATTCTCCCTTACGCTTCCACTGGTACACACCGCCTTCCGTCAGCCGCTGTACCGGAGTTTCCTTGCGGCCATAGCCCATCCAGTGTTTAGCCAGCGTTTCGCGGGCAATTTCATCCAGGCCCAGCCCCTGAATACGGGAAACAGCGCCGGCAAAATATTTATCTACCACCTGCTGATTGATCCCCAGGATTTCAAACACCTGCGCTCCCTGGTAGGATTGCAGCGTGGAGATACCCATTTTGGAGAATACTTTCAGCAAGCCTTCGCAGACAGCCTTGATATAGTTTTTCTTCAGTTTATCCACATCATGTGCGGTGTCCAGCTTGTCGGACAGCTTCATGTCGCGGATGGTGCTGAGCGCCAGGTAAGGATTGATGGCAGTAGCGCCGAATCCCAGCAGGCAGGCGAAATGATGCACTTCCCAGACGTCGCCGGCTTCAACGATCAGCCCTACAGATCCTCGGATACCTTTGCGGATCAGATGATGGTGTACGGCGGAAGCCGCGAGGACAGACGGAATGGCCGCGTGTTCGGAGTCGATGGCGCGATCCGACAGGATAATCACCTCAAAGCCATCTTCCACAGCGTCTACCGCATAGCGGCAAAGGCGCGCCAGCCCTTTTTCGAGGGAACCGGGTTTACCGTCAGCCTTGAAATAGGTATGCAGTGTTTTCGCCTGAAACAGGCCGGTGTCAATACTGCGGATCTTTTCCAGTTCGTAGTTGTTCAGGATCGGATGACGCAGCGCCAGACTATGGCAGTGCAGCGGATCTTCATCCAGCAGGTTGCCGTTGCCGCCTACGAAGGTAGCCAGAGACATTACCAGCCGCTCTCTGATAGGGTCTATCGGTGGGTTGGTTACCTGCGCAAACAGCTGCTTGAAGTAGTTGCAGAGATGTTGCGGTTGATTGCTCAGCGCAGCCAGCGGCGTATCTGTACCCATGGAACCTACCGGCTCCTTGCCGTCAATGGCCATCGGCGCAATGATGTGGTGCAGGTCTTCCGTGCTATAGCCGAAAGCGCGCTGGTATTTGAATATCTGGTCGTGCTCCAGGTGAGTAAACGTGACTCTTGGCTCTGGTAGCTCTTCCAGACGGATTTTATATTTATTGAGCCATTCGCCGTAAGGCTGCTGGGAACAGATCTGCTGCTTCAGCTCCTCATCGCCGATGATGCGGCCCTGGTCCATGTCTACGATGAACATTTTACCCGGCTGCAGGCGTCCTTTCTCTTTTACATTCTTAGGATCTACCGGTAATACCCCTGCTTCAGAAGCCATGATAACCCGGTCGTCCTTTGTTACAACAAAACGGCTGGGACGCAGACCGTTACGGTCCAGCGTAGCGCCGATGATTTTACCATCCGTGAAAGAAATGGAGGCCGGCCCGTCCCAGGGTTCCATGAGCGATGCATGGTATTCATAGAAAGCCTTCTTCTCTGTGCCCATGGCCTCGTTGCCATCCCATGCTTCGGGGATGAGCATCATCATAACATGCGGCAGGGAGCGGCCGGTCAGTGTCAGCAACTCGATAACATTATCGAGGCTGGCGGAGTCGGATTGTCCTTCTTCCACTATCGGTAAAATCATATCCATTTCCTCCGGTGTGAAGTACCTGGATATGAAATCCCTTTCACCGGCGCGGAGCCAGTTCAGGTTGCCTTTGAGGGTATTGATTTCACCATTATGCGCAATATAGCGGTAAGGGTGCGCCAGTCTCCAGCTGGGGAAAGTGTTGGTGGCAAACCGGGAGTGGATCAGCGCAAAGGCTGATACCATCTTTTCGTCACTCAGGTCTGTATAATAATGACGTACCTGATAGGTGGTCAGCTGACCTTTATACACAATGGTTTTATATGACAGGGAAGCAATGTAGAACAGTGCTTTCTCCTTAGGAATGGTATTGCGGACTGTTTTGGAAACATAGTTGCGGAGCACAAACAGTTTGCGTTCAAATGCTTCCGGATCACTGATAGAATAAGGACAGGCAATGAAAACCTGTTCTATTTCCGGTTCTACAGACAAGGCGGATTCACCGATGCCATCAGGGCGCACCGGCACTTTACGGTAGCCCAGTATTTCCAGGCCCAGTTTTTCAGCGCTGCGCTGCAGTATTTCGCGGCATTCTTCGCGCCAGCGGGGTTCTTTTGGAAAAAATACCATGCCTACACCATACTTTCCGAACTCTGGCAGGCGAATACCGATTTTCAGGCACTCGTCATACAGAAATTCATGTGGCATCTGAAACAGGATTCCTGCGCCATCACCTGTATTCTGTTCACAGCCACAGGCGCCGCGGTGTTCCATATTTTCCAGCATGGTTAAAGCATCACGAATAATATGGTGGGATTTACGGCCTTTAATATGAGCGGTAAAACCTGTTCCGCAGGCATCATGTTCAAATTCCGGACGGTATAAACCTTGCGTTTGCTTCACTTCATCCATTTGGTTTAGATTTTTTGCTTTGACATACCTCTCCCCTCCGGCTTTCGCCAGGTGGTTATGGTGTACGATATAATTCGGGAACGGTTTAAAGATACTAAAGGAATGCCGTATTTTTTATACAAACTTTTGTTAGAAGCCAAAAATTTAGAAAAAAATAAAAATAGTGGAGAAATTATTGAAATTCTTAAAATATCAAGGGTGTTTGGGATTTTATTATTTGGTTATTTGAGATTTGTAGCCAATTAATATGCCCCCTGAAAAATTTACGGATTTTGGAATTTTGAAATTTCGGAATTGTAAAAATGCAGCAAAGATCTTCGCGTATTCATCCGCTGTATTTACAATTCCGAAATTTCAAAATTCCAAAATCCATAAATTTTTCAGGGGGCATATTAATTGGCTACAAATCTCAAATAACCAAATAATAAAATCCCCGATATAAGTTAGGGTTCAAACGTAAAATAGGTTTTGCCGCCTCTTACGTGAACGCGCAGTGGTTCGGCCTGGTGGCTTTCGTTCTGCAGGCGGTCCAGTGCGGTAATGACATATGTATAATTTCTGCCTTTGATATAACCGGCATCTTTAAATTCCGGGTCTGGTGATTGTGGTTGTATGCTGATAATTTTCGTAGGGTCGGAAACGTTAATCGCTTCGTTCTGTTCGAAGCGGTAAAGTACGTATCCTTTGGTGCGGCCGGTGGTATCATCGTCAGTCCAATGAATTTCAAGTCCGCCGGGTCTTTCGAAGGCATCTATAAAATACGGCGGTTCAGGGGCCGTGTTAGGCAGCCAGGACATTACGGGGCGCAGTGCTGGATATTTGTAGAAATGGTTACGCAGAGAATCTTCTATACCCAGCGGGTTACCGGCAAATGATTTGGCGCTGTAAAAAATATCGCCCTGTATGGTATTCAGCGTACGGGCTTCTTCCAGCTGCACTACCAGCTCACGCGGATTTTTCCAGGCAGCGTTGCTGTTCAGTTTATACACACCGTGTCCTATATATACCTGGCGACCGTAGCCATGCTGGCCCCACCAGTTGAGCAGCACTTCGTAATCGGCCAGGCGGTGACCGCGCTCCCAGTACAGTTGCGGGGCTACATAGTCTATCCAGCCTTTCTTCAGCCATTTGAGAATGTCGGCATAAAGATCATCGTAGTTAGACATGCCTCCGCGGGTGTAGGAGCCTTCCGGATCTTTCTCCCGGTGCCGCCATACGCCAAACGGACTGATACCAAATTTCACCCAGGGCTTTTCAGCTTTGATGGCAGTACTCAGCATCTGGATGATGGCGTCTACATTGGCCCGGCGCCAGTCGTCCCTGGCCATGCCATTTCCGTATAGCCGGTACGAGTTATTATCCGGGAAATCCTTGCCGGGAACACGATAAGGATAAAAGTAATCATCGAAGTGAACAGCATCAATATCGTAGCGCTTTACCACGTCACGGATAACGGTGGTAACGTATTCGCGGGCTTCCGGAATAGCGGGATCAAAGTACTTTTTATTGTCGTAGTTAACGAACCACTGCGGGCGCAGACGGGTGATATGATCCGGCGTAACACTGCTGCGGCTGAGGTTGAACACAGCACGATAAGGGTTAAACCATGCATGGAATTCCATGCAGCGTTTATGTGTTTCTTCGATCATGAACTGCAGCGGATCGTAGAATGGATTAGGCGCCTGGCCCTGTGTGCCGGTAAGGTACTCGGACCATGGCTCGTATGGGGAAAGGTAGAAGGCGTCTGTCACCGGCCGTATCTGCACAATGACTGCGTTCATCCCGTTTCGTTGGTGTCTGTTAAGCAGGTCTATGAATTCCTGCTTCTGTTGTTCGGTACTCAGGCCACGTCTGGAAGGCCAGTCAATATTTTCGATGGTGGCTACCCATACGGCCCTCAGTTCCCTTTTGGGCGGCAATTGCGCCCAGGCCTGCTGCATCATTCCAATCCAGAGGATTGCGCCTGCTAATAATTGCTTTAACATCTGCCTTACTTTAATCCGTAAGATGCGAAAATAGCAAAAAGGAAGCCGGTTGCTCCATAAATGTGTGATTATTAAGGCTGTTTATTTATATCCACGCGGAAAGGCTGCGGTGCATAATCTTTCGGCAGATAGTCTGCGGGAATCGTGCTGGCGCTTCCATCGCGGTGTGCGTGGTATTGCGGCGACATAATTTCAATGCCTGCAGCATTGAACTGGTCCTGTATCTGCTGATGCAGGCCGGAATAAATAACAGCCATTTTGTGCGACTGGTCTGTGAAGGCGTTGATTTCGTAGGCAACGGAAAAATCGTTCAGCGCGGTCTGCAGCACAAACGGTGGCCTGTCTTTCAGGATACCATCGGTGGCCAGGGCTGCCCTGATGAGCAGTTCCTGCACCTGTTTCCACGGTACATCGTACCCGATGGTAACCGTTGTATGGAGTATGAGTCCGAGGTCCTTGCTGGAGGAGGTGAAGTTGATGGTGTGGCCGTTCAGCACACTGGCATTGGGGACGGTGATCTCTTCATTTTTAATGGTGCGCAGGCGTGTTACGAGTAATGTTTTTTCGATCACATCTCCCGTAATATCCCCTATTTTAATGCGGTCCCCTATTTTAAAAGGACGCATATACGTAATAACAAAGCCGGCAACAACATTGGATATGGCGGAAGATGAGCCCAGGGAGAAAAGGATGCCGAGGAATACGGACACACCCTGGAATATTTTGGAATCCGAACCGGGCAGGTATGGGAATATCACTACGAACATAAAGGCATACAGCAGGAATTTAATACCACTGGCGGTGGGCATGGCCCAGTCCGCGTAAAAGCCTTTTATCTGGAGGTTGCCGCAGGCAATTTCTGCTGCCAGGTAATTAACGAGCCTGACCAGGTAGCGGGTTACAATATAAATGACAAGAATGGTGAGCAGTTTGGGTAGGTACTGCAAAACGCCCGCCAGTATGGCTTTTATAGGAGAAAGTGTCCAGTCAATGAGTTTGTCGGCAATACCCTTGGTCCAGGGGAAAATGCTGAAAATCAGCGGCAGCGTAATATAGAAGATAAAAAGTATCAGTACGATGCGGATTATTTTCAGGGCACTGTAAAAGAGGCCCAGTTGTTTCTGCTGGTTAAGCAGGGCGTAGCCTTTTACTTTTACGCCTTTAAAATATTCTTCCTTGCGCTTGATAAGCCGGATGCGGATGCGTTTGAACACGCGGTTGATGCCGTATACGATCAGGCCGAAAATCGCCAGTATCAGGGCCAGCCAACCGATGCGGATCAGTACGTTTTTCAGGCTGTTCTGGTCTTTCTGCAGGAGAATTTCCTTCCGCATGATGGCGGCGTATTCTGCGGCAACAGATGATTTGTCGCGTTCCAGCCACAGGGCATCATCGTCAGTAACCGTCATCAGGATGATATCGTTATAGATAATGTCCACGTTGTTTTCGTTGGCAGCAGGTTTCAGGGAGTCGGCAGCGAAAAAGGGATCATGTTCCAGCTGCTGCAGTTTCCGTTCAATATTGGCAGCGCGGTCGCTGGGCTGCTGTGCGCCGAGACGGTTGTAGATACGGAACAGCGTATCCTGGAAGGGAGCCACGGGAATGCCGTTGGTAATGGCTTTCAGCTGTTTTATTCTTTCCAGCTGTTTAACTTTTCTGAGAGAATCTGTCTGGTCTATGTTACGGAGTTGCTGCTGCAGTTCCTGTTTTCGTTTATCGTTATCATTTTTCAGGGATTCAATCTGTTGCAGCAGGGTGTTTCTTTCAGCGGCATCGGCTTTAACGAGGGAGTCGTTCTGGCGCAGCAGCTGTGTGGTTTGTTCCAGGTGGGTATTAGTGATAGAGTCTTGCTGTGCTTTGCTGCTGTCTGTTTGCGCAAAGGTGCGTATAACCGTAGTGGTTAGGACGGCGGTTAAAAATAGAACAATAGACAATTTCATTCCCGAAGCTTTCTCTTAAAGTACGGAAAATTCCTGTAGCGTGCGCGGCTGCCGGCGGTGTGTGTGGAAATTTATAAGGGCAGACCAGCCGGAGCTGTGAAGTGATCCGGCGTGATTATACTTTTCTTTGTGTGTATTGCGAGTAATCAGGCAGAATCACTTCATAGTCCTGGTGCATCAGCGGAGAGGTCAGCAGGAAGTCGGCCGATGCGCGGTTGCAGGCAACGGGGATATTCCAGACTACGCCGAGTCTCAGTAGTGCCTTGATATCCGGGTCATGGGGCAGCGCTTCCATGGGGTCCCAGAAGAAGATGATTACATCCAGTGCGCCTTCTGCCACGAGGGCGCCGATTTGCTGGTCGCCTCCGAGGGGGCCGCTCAGGAGTTTTCTGACGGATACGTCGAGCGCTTCTTCTACCAGCTTGCCGGTAGTACCGGTAGCGTACAGTTCGTGGCGGCTCAGCACAGTTTTATTATAGGTGGCCCATTCAATGAGTTCCGCCTTTTTATGATCGTGTGCTATCAAAGCGATCCTTTTGCGTGCTTTCAGCGTTTTTATTGTTTGCATATGATGCAAAAGTAATAGGTGACACGCAAATAATAAATGTAATTTTTGACTAATATTAGTGTTTGTCGCCGGTATCCAGTGTGGAGAGGTCGCGGTCGAAAATATAGAGACCGCCTTTATCTTCCCCGATGAGCTTGAGTTTATCCAGGATATTCCTGGCCATTCTTTCTTCTTCAATCTGCTCGGTGACATACCATTGCATGAAGTTGTGGGTAGAATAATCCTTTTCGCTCAGGCAGATATCCACCAGGTTATTGATTTCTTTTGACACCAGCAGTTCATGGCTGTACACATGTTCAAAAATGGCATGTATGTTTTTGAATTTCACAGTAGGCTGCTGCAGTGCGGGTACGAGGCCATGACCGCCGCGTTCGTTGATAAACTTCAGGAGTTTCAGCATGTGTACTCTTTCCTCATCGGAGTGGCGGTAGAGGAACTGGGCAATACCGTTATAGCCCTGCACTTCCGCCCAGGATGCCATTGCCAGGTAATATTGGGACGAGGCGGCTTCCATTTCAACCTGTTTGTTCAATGCTGATTCGATGGTCTGGGAGAGTTCTTTTAGTAGCATGGAAGGAAATTTTAATTTATACCGGGGTGAATAATGACAATCTGCAAAATCAAATCTGCCTATAAGAATATTGTAAAATTCGATAGGTTTTGAGGAGGGCAGGTCTGAAATTCTGCCCGGAAAATGTTACCTTTGTAGAGTAAATTAGGATAAAATGATTAAAACAGGAAATCCGATCATCAGCATATACACGGAAATGACGCCCAACCCGGAAACCATGAAGTTTGTGGCCAACAAACTGCTGTATCCAGGCAAGAGCATCGATTTTCCTGATGAGGCGAGTGCAAAACCATCGCCGTTAGCGATGGAGTTATTCAGCTTCCCGTTCATCCGGGGAGTGTTTATCATGGCGAACTTTATTACGCTGACAAAAACCATTGAAACAGACTGGAATGATATAATCCCTACAGTGAAAGCCTTCCTGAAGGAATACCTGGAGGATAACCGTCCTGTTATTAACGAAGATGAAGTGGTGGTAACGAAAGATACCGCCAGTAACGAAGTGAGTGCAGATGACAGCGATGTGGTTAAACGTATCAAGGAATTACTGGAAAACTATGTGAAACCAGCCGTAGAAATGGATGGCGGCGCTATCCAGTTCAAAGATTACAACGCCGGCACGGTTACACTGATGTTACAGGGTTCCTGCTCCGGTTGCCCATCTTCCATGATTACGCTGAAAGCCGGTATTGAAGGCATGATGAAACGCATGATACCGGAAGTGAAGGAAGTGGTGGCAGAAGCAGAATAAGCCATAGTTGAGTGAATGATAGTGTTAAATGAAAGCACAGTCTTAGTGGCTGTGCTTTTTTATTTCGGATAAAATATAATTAAAGTAACAATGAAAAGGGTTTTGGTTTGGATAACCGGACTGGTTATCACTGCGCATCCGGTATGGGCACAAAAGAAAAAGAGCATAGACAGTGCATCTGCCGTTATCACCTACGGCTTCAGCAACAACGGAAAAGAAACCGGCGGCAGCCTGCAGCTTATCATTGACCACAACAGAGCGCACCTGGTTCCCGGCGGCGCAAAACAAAAAGAACAGCAATACCTGCAACTCGATGAAAAAGCCTCCTGGCAGGTACTCAGCACTCCTAACGGTGACACGTACACGCTGAAAAAGCCGTTCTCCGAATATGCCACCGCAGAACTACTCCCCGACACAGCTACCATCCTTGGTTATGTCTGCAAAAAAGCAAAACTCTTCATCCGCTCCAACACCATCGAAGTATGGTATACCAACGCACCGGCACTGAAAGGAACACCTAACATCACCATCGCTCCGGGTCTGGGCCTCGTTCTCCGCATCGTAAGAAACGGTAACAGCGAAACCATCGCCAGGAAAATAACCTATCGTAAAATTACTGCCGAAGAACTGGCATGGCCATCCAATACAGGCCAGCAGGTAGACGATGCCGCTTACATGCGCCAGGTGATAGACAGCAGATATACTACCCTGCCCGTTTTCAACCAGGAACAGATCTCCTGGGGTAATCAGACCCCCAACCCTTCCGGGGACCAGGCAGATAAAGTGTATCACTACGCCGGCGGCACCATCATCCTGAAGAAAATAAAACTGCCCGCACCCAAAAAAGGAGAGAACCTGTTCGCTGAACTGGTACAGTACTCCAACGGCGACGCATATGACAGAACAGGATCCGTATTCATGATCCCTACCGATAAAGCATCTTCTTTCCTCGACGGCCTGCAGAAAGGCGCTGCTGCCCTCCCCTTCGTTACTACCGCCAACGGTAAAAAATATCAGGGTATGGTGGCCACCGACAACTATTTCCCGGTACTGGAAATACTCCGTTTCTTCACGCCTTTCGGAGTACGCCATTTCAATGACCAGGTGAAAATCAAAGGCTATAACTGGGCGGACTCCGTTGTATACAAACAGGATGTAACAGAACTGCAACAACGCCTGCAGGGCGATGTATGGATAGGCGTATACATCGGCAACTACGACAAAGGCGGCCATAAAGTAAGCCTCAGCCTCAAGTACTACCCGGGTTACGATGATGAAGAAAGCCATGCTTCGCCCAACTGGATATACCCGGCTTTTAATACCACCAACATCATGGAAATGGCCGGACAGGAATACGCTACCCTCTTCGATAAAGACTCTCTGACCGTTACCGTCAACATCCCGGAAGGAATTAAGAACCTGCAGCTGCGCTACATCACCACTGGTCATGGCGGCTGGGGCGGCGGCGATGAATTCAATCCTAAAGAGAATGAAATCTTCATCGATGGAAAAAGAGTTTACCGCTTCATCCCCTGGCGTACAGACTGCGCCACCTACCGCCTCTCCAACCCGGCATCCGGTAACTTCGGCAACGGCCTCTCTTCCTCAGACCTGAGCCGCTCCAACTGGTGCCCCGGCACACTCACCCCGCCGGTATTCATCTCCCTGCCAGACGTTACTCCCGGTATCCATACCATCAAAGTAGCTATCCCGCAGGGAAAACCGGAAGGTACCAGTCAGAGTTTCTGGAATGTGTCAGGAACATTAATGGGCAATAAATAATTACGGGTCATTTTATTATTTGATTATTTGAGATTTAATTATTTAAAGCGAAGACCTGAGCGGATAGTTTTCGCTCAGGTCTTCGCTTTAAATAATTAAATCTCAAATAATCAAATAATAAAATGAGCGTAATTTCGTAAGATGAATGAGATCTTTAATGGCATACAAACCGGCTTGCATGAAATGACGTGGCTGGAAGTGGTGGCGGTTATTTTTGCGGTTTTGTCTGTTATTTTTCAGAAGAAAAATAATATCCTGGTTTATCCTACTGGCATTATCAGCACCGGCATTTACACTTATCTGCTTTCGAGAGCGCACTTTAAATTATATGCGGATGCTACGCTGAATGCCTATTACCTGGTGATGAGCATATATGGCTGGGTGTATTGGTCAAGGAAGGCTACGCAAAGGCCGGAAGTAAAAATTACACGCAGCAGCCGCAGGGAAATGCTGACAGCGGTTGCCATAGCGCTGACAGGCTGGGTGCTGTTTTACCTGTTGCTGGTGAATTTCTCCGATTCCAATGTGCCGGTAATGGATGGCTTTATATCGGCTACAGCCTGCGCCGGTATGTGGCTGCTGGCAAAACGTAAGCTGGAAAACTGGATACTGTTGAATATCTCCAACTTTGTGGCAGTACCATTGTTGTTCTACAAACATTTATATCTCACGGCATTTCTTACCATCTTTTTATTTATCATTGCCCTGTTCGGATATGCAAGCTGGCGTAAGACAGTCATGCAACAGGAAATAGCACATTCATGAAAAAAGTTGTTGTCATAGGGCCTGAGTCAACAGGAAAAAGCACGCTGAGCGCTAAGCTGGCAGCACATTTCAATACCGTATGGACGCCGGAATACGCCAGAGAATACCTGGACCACCTGGGGCGTCCCTATGAGAAAGATGATTTGCTGGCTATTGCAGAGGGGCAGCTGCAGCTGGAAAGGGAGCAGGCTGCCAGGGCCAGTACTGTATTGATTTGTGACACAGACCTATACGTCATAAAGGTCTGGAGCGAACATAAATACGAAGATTGCGACCCCCGCATACTAAAAGAAATTGCAGCGCAGGAGTGTGACCATTACCTGCTGACCTACATAGATCTTCCCTGGGAAGAAGATCCGCAGCGGGAATACCCCGATCCGGAAATGAGACAGTACTTTTATAATATCTACAAGGATATTGTTATCGGCTCCGGTGTAACCTGGACGGATATACGGGGAAGTTTTGACGAACGGGAAGCGCTGGCAATAGCGGCTGTTAACCGGTTATTGCCATCATAGACATTACTTCCGGCCGGTAACCAGTTCCATGATGTCCAGATCAGGTGCGAGGTTGCGCATTTGTACAAGTATCTTCCGTTGCCGCCAGGCGGTTATTCTGGCTGGCGGATTCACGGTATATTTTACGGGGTTAGGCAGGCAGGCAGCAATCATGGCAGCTTCTTCCCGGTTCAGCATGGCGGCGCTTTTGCCGTAATATTCGCGGGAGGCCGCTTCCACACCGAAAATACCATCGCCGGTTTGCGCTACGTTCAGGTACATCTCCAGTATCCGCTGTTTTCCCCATATCTTCTCTATCATAAAAGTAAAATACACCTCCAGGCCCTTGCGGATCCAGCTGCGCCCCTGCCAGAGGAATACATTTTTAGCCACCTGCTGACTGATAGTGCTGGCGCCGCGGATCTTTTTACTGCTCTGGTTATGCTTCATGGCCTTTTCGATGGATTTGTAATCAAATCCGTCATGATCCGGGAAGAGCTGGTCTTCACTGGCAATCACAGCGAGTTTCGCATGCTGCGAAATTTCATCGTAGCTCACCCATGTTTTATGAAATTTTTTGTCGGTACCCCAAAGGCTGAACCAGCTGGAGATCATGGTAAGGGTAATGGGTGGATTCACCCATTTTAATATGACGATGTAAACAAATTGTGCAACAATTAAAACCAGTAGTACTCTCTTCAGCCTCCTCCACGTTCTGGGAACAATACCTTTTAAATTCATCCGCGTAGGTTTAGAAAAATCGGGCCGAAAGGTAGGAAGATATTACCGAATTACGCATGATGAAAATACGATTTGCGGGTTGTTGCGGATATATTTCGGTAAATTTACGTAGCAGTGGACTCAAAATACTTTGCTTATGCTATTACGTGTGCATCCGGATAACCCAAATCCCCGCCATATTCATACCATCATTGATTGCCTGAAAAACGGGGGGATCATCATCTATCCGACAGATACGGTTTACGGGCTGGGCTGTGATATTACCCAACATAAGGCTATTGAGCAGATAGCGCGGATTAAACAGGTAGACCTGAAGAAAGCGCACTTTTCATTTATCTGTTATGACCTGAGCCATTTATCGGACTACGCCAAAAGTGTGGATACGCCTGTGTTCAGAATGTTGAAAAAGGCGTTGCCGGGGCCATACACCTTTATTCTGCCTGCCAGCAGGATGGTGCCCAAATTGTTAAAAACAAAGAAAGACACCGTAGGTATCAGGGTACCAGATAATAATATCTGCAGAACTATTGTAAAAGAGCTGGATAATCCGTTGATGAGTACTACCCTGCCCATAGAGCACTACGTAGAAGAATATACGGACCCGGAAATCATTTATGAGAAGTTCGGCCGGCAGGTGGATATTGTGGTGGACGGTGGCCCGGGCGGAATGGCATTCTCCACCGTGATAGACTGCACCGGCCCTGAACCGGAACTTATCCGCGAAGGATTAGGCAGTTTTGAAGAGATTACCTGATAAATATTTTTTTATGAAGAAGATGTGGTGGATAACCGGTTGCTGCTGCCTGTGGGGAATGCTGCCTGCATCAGCCCAGACATTTTCACTGAAGCCGGTACACCTGTTGCCGGCAGTTAAACCGGCTGTAGTAATGCCTGCCCCTGCCCCGGTTAAACCGGCAGCGTATCCTGTTTATATGATGGCATCCAATGCTTATTATAACCAGCATTTCGGGTTTTTCTGCAAACAGGAATGGGGTTGGCAGAAAAAGACAGGCTTGCCTTTGAAAGTACGGCTCGGTAGCTATGATTATACGCAACGCAAAGAAGGAAAGTGAGTACGGTCGGTGTTTTTGTTGTATTTATTTGCTTGAGGCAAATAAATATATTTGACATAGTCAATTAATATGCCGGCGGGTAAATGTCATAAAAAAAGGCGGTCTGACAAGACCGCCTTTCCTTTATTTACAGGGATAATTATTTAATACCCAGTTTCTTTGCGATATCTGCAGGTAACGCTTTTTTGTTCACCATGTAGCTGGTGGTTTTATAAGCGAAGTAAGGCATGGAAGCGTAGAAGTAACCCTGGCTGAAAGTTTCAGTACCCCAGGAGTTTTTCACGCGGAAGTATTTGGTGCCGTTCTGATCTTTTACCAGGCCAACGATATGCATACCGTGGTCATCCTGGGTTTCGAAATTATCAAAAGCTACCTGGCGTACTTCAGGAGTGATGGTTTTTTCGGTACCTGGCTGCAGGAAGGCATTTTTCTTTTCTTCGGCAGACATATCCGCGAAGTCTTTTTCCGGCACGATAGCCAGGCCTTCCTTGAAGTTGAAGCCCTTTTCGCTTACATCAGCAGCCCATGCAATAGTGTAGCCGTTCATGATAGCGTTTTCAGCGATATTGGTAAAGTCAGTCAGGTTTACGTTGTATACCTTTTCCCAGTTCCAGTTATCCGGAATTTCCAGTACAAACTGTGAGTTGTAAGGGTGGTGGTTGAAGGAAGTAATCAGCACATAATCGTCAGCATTCAGGCCCAGTTCTTTAGCGAAAGACTGCGGCGTGTATGATTTGCCGTTATAATCAAATTTTTCAGGAGCTTCGCCCATATAGGCGTTCAGTACGCCGTTAAAGGCTTTTTTCCAGTCTGGGTTGATAGTGCCCTGCGCATCGCCGATAGTTTTCACCAGGCCTTCCAGGAGTTTTTCCATTTCAGCGTGGTTGTACATTTTTACTTTGTTGCCATCGTAAGCGCTTTGAGGTACCAGGCCGTATTCACGCAGACAGAGGAGATCGTCCGGGAAACCGCCGCCTTCTCCGAAGTTGCTTTTTCCATGCATGCGAACGTAGTTATCAGCTTTCAGCGGATACATTTTACGTACCACAAACATTTCGCTCAGGTTGAGGCCCTTGTGTTTACCGTTGCGCAGTAATTCAGATTCAAAAAAAGATAATCCGGAAAAAGACCAGCAGGTACCTGTGCGGCCCTGGTTCTGTACGTCTCCCGCATCCAGGTTCTTCAGAACCGTAAACTGATAGCGGCTACCTTCCACATTGGTGCTGGTTTGTGCAAATGCTGCAGATGTACCGCAAAGCAAGGCTGCACCTATTATCCAATTCTTCATGAGTAATAATGATGGTTTTTTAACAAAGGGCCAAAAATAAGGGAAAGGAGGTATTCTTCCCTTTAAAAGATGGATGAACGGAGCATTACGGGGTACTTGATTACTTTTCTTCGTAATGGGCGCGGGTGATCTCCCACTCCCACAGGTCTTCGTTTTCCCTGTTTTTGATAGTGCCGACAAAACGCATTCCTGATTTTTGTAATATTTTAACGGATGCGTTGTATTCTTCCTCTGTGTGTGCGATGACGCGTTGAACATAGGAATGCCCGAAGGCAAACCGGATAAGGCCCTGTGCCATTTCGGAGCCAAGCCCTTTTTCGCGGTAGTCGGGGGTAATCTCGTAGCCCATTTCCACGATGCCGTCCTGATTAGGTTTTCCCTTGAAACCGCCGGCGCCGATGAGGCGTTTATCTTCCCGGTGGATAACGAGATAAAAGAACCAGCCGAGCATAGAAGGGTCGTTGCGTAATTTATCATATGCCACCAACACCATTTCAGGGTATTCTGTCCAGCCTTCCTGCACCGTAATTCCAAGCAGGTCAGCCAGTGTATCATTGCCCTGTAATAGTGATTCAAAGTGCAACAGCGAGCAAGGCAACAATTGTAGTCGAGGTGTTTGGATCATGTTTTGAAACTAGTAAACTGTTTTGGGAAATACAAGTGTGAAGAATTATGAATTACGAATGATGAATGATGAGTTGAAAGCGAAAATATAAGCGTACAATTATTTTTGATCGTTGCTAATATTTTCGCTTTCAACTCATCATTCATCATTCGTAATTCATAATTCCTGTTAATTAGTGTGCTTGCAGCCAGTTCTCGCCGGTTCCCAGTTCTGCTTCTACGGGAACGGCCAATGGTAATGCGCTGCGCATACAGTCTAATATCAGGGGTTTAATTATTTCGAGTTCTGAACGGTGCGCATCAAAAACCAATTCGTCATGCACCTGCAGGAGCATGCGGGAGCGCAGGTTATTTTCTTTGAAAGCCTTGTTCACTGCTATCATGGCCAGTTTGATCATATCTGCGGCTGTACCCTGGATTGGCATATTGATGGCGTTTCTTTCGGCATAACCGCGTACTACGGCATTGGAAGAGTTAATATCTTTCAGCCATCTTTTTCTGCCCAGTGTCGTTTGTACGTAACCGTTAGTCTGTGCAAACTGTATCTGGTCATCCATATATTTTTTAATGGACGGATACTGTGCAAAGTAGTTATCTATCAGTGTTTTGGCTTCACTACGCGGAATACCCAGGTTTTCGGATAATCCGAATGCGCTCACGCCGTAGATGATGCCGAAGTTGACGCTTTTGGCATTGCGGCGCATATCAGGCGTTACATCTTCCAGCGCTACGTTATACACTTTGGCGGCCGTGGCAGCGTGAATATCTATCTGCTGACGGAATGCATCCATCATCTGCTGATCTTCACTGATAGCGGCGATAATGCGCAGCTCAATCTGGGAGTAGTCGGCGGATAATAATACGTATTCTTCATTACGCGGAACGAATGCCTTACGTACTTCACGGCCTCTGTCCGTGCGGATAGGAATATTCTGCAGATTAGGATTGTTGGAGCTTAAACGACCGGTTACAGCTACTGCCTGGTTATAGGAGGTATGCACGCGGCCGGTACGCGGATTGATCATTAACGGCAATGCATCTACGTAGGTAGATTTCAGTTTGCTCAGCTCACGGAAGATGAGAATATCATCTACGATTTTATGTTTGTTGGCGAGCTTTGCCAATACGTCTTCGCCGGTAGCATATTGCCCGGTGCGCGTTTTCTTGGCTTTAGGGTCGAGTTGCAGTTTTTCAAACAGCACTTCGCCGAGTTGCTTGGGCGATGCGAGTTTGAAGCGAACGCCTGCCTGTTCGTATACGCTTTCTTCCGCCCGTTTGATTTCCGATTCCAGTTCACGGGAGTAGTCAGACAGTGCCTGGGTATCGATGCGGATACCTTCAAACTCCATATCAGTAAGTACTTTAACGAGCGGGTTTTCCACTTCGTAAAATACCTTGTCTACTTTTCTTTCCGGCAGCATCGGGGCAAAAACACCTTTCAGCTGCAGGGTGATGTCTGCATCTTCAGCCGCATATTCCTTGATTTTTTCTACTTCCACGTCGCGCATATTCCCTTGTCCCTTTCCTTTTTTACCGATGAGGGATTCTATGGAAACCGGCTCGTACTGCAGGTATTGGGCGCTCAGTGCATCCATGCTCCTGCGGCCTTCCGGCTCAATGAGGTAATGCGCCAGCATGGTGTCGAACAGGTTGGCGGTGACTTCCACTCTATACCATTTCAGCACCAGCATATCGTATTTGATATTCTGTCCTACGAGTGTGATGGACGGGTGCTGGAACAGCGGCAGAAATTCATGCAGGATAGCGCGTGCAGCATCATGATCGGCCGGCAGCGGAATATAGTACGCCTCTCCCTGAGTATAGGAAAAGCTCATCCCTACAATATCTACTGCATTGGCATCGGTGCCGGTAGTTTCCGTATCGAAGCATACTTCCTGCTGTTGCAGCAGCTGCTGAAGCAGTGCGGCTCTTTTTTCAGGGGTATCTGTCAGCTCGTATTGATGTGGCGTGTTGCTGATATTTTTATCCGGGGCGAGGAAGCTGGCGGCTTCGGAGGCCGCTTCATCTACTGCTGGTGCGGTATCAACGGCGGTAGCGTTGCCGAACAGGTCTGTCTGCACTACTTTGGCTTTAGTTTCAGCGCCGTTTCCGCTGGTAAAGCCTTCTCCCAGGATCCTTTTACCCAGTGTCTTAAATTCCAGTTCGGTAAAAATCTCTGTGAGTTTTTCCTTGTTGATGTCAGTCAGACAGAAATCTTCTTCATGAAAAGTAACCGGTACGTCGGTGATGATGGTAGCCAGTTCTTTGGAGAGGACGGCACTTTCAGCGCCGGCTTTGATCTTCTCTCCCATCTTGCCGCCGATGGCATCTGCGTTGGCCAGCACATTTTCGAGTGTTTCGTACTGCGCAAGCAGTTTCATGGCTGTTTTTTCACCAACGCCGGCAATACCGGGAATGTTATCCACAGCGTCGCCCATGAGGCCGAGAATATCGATCACCTGGGATACATCCTTGATCTGCCATTTTTCACATACTTCCTTTGGACCGAGGATTTCTTCCTTGCTGCCCATGTATGGCGGCTTATAGATATATACATTGTCTTTCACCAGCTGACCGTAGTCTTTATCGGGCGTAACCATATATACGTTGTAACCCGCTTCAGCAGCTTGCCAGGCGAGTGTTCCGATAACGTCGTCTGCTTCATATCCATCTAATTCCACCACCGGGATATTAAATCCTTCGATGATGCGTTTAATATCAGGAAGAGCGTCCAGCAGATCTTCGGGGGCATCTTCCCTGTTGGCTTTATAGTCGGTGAATGTAGTATGACGTTCGGTAGGCGCATGTGTATCAAACGCAACGGCCAGGTGAGTAGGTTTTTCTTTATTGATGAGATCCAGTAAAGTTGTTGTAAACCCAAACTGCGCATTGGTATTGCGCCCCGTGCTGGTAACCCGGGGATTTCTGATCAGAGCGTAATATGCCCTGTAAATCAGCGCCATAGCGTCCAGTAAAAATAATTTCTTTTGCATCGCTAAACCTACAAGAATTAATTTGAATGCACAAAATTAAGATTGTAACACAATATACATCCACAATGTATTTTTAGGGCAGAAAAAAATAAGCATATGAATAAGATATATTATTTGTCGACCTGTAGCACCTGTAAGAAGATTCTGGAAGAGATAAAAGCGAAAGAAAGGGGGATCATCTTACAGGACATAAAAAAAGATAAAATCACGCCGGAGCAGCTCGATGAAATGCACCGGCTGGCAGGCAGCTATGAAGCGCTTTTCAGCCGCAGGTCCCAGCAATACCGTCCTATGGGCTTGCATGAAAAAGAACTGACAGAAGCTGACTACCGTAACCTGATACTACAGGAATACTCTTTCCTGAAGCGCCCGGTAGGTATTTCCGGCGAGCGGATTTTCATTGCCGCAGAAACAAGGAACATGTAGTTATTGGGTTATTTGAGATTTGGTTATTTGAAATGCAGCGAAGATGGTTGCGGATATATTCGCGAAATTCTCCGCTGCATTTTAAATAACCAAATATTAAATAACTAAATAGTGGCGACCTTTTTAAGGAGGGCTTTAACCGCGTTTTTGTACTCGTTCATGTCCTGTTCGTGCTGGAAGGATTTGAACGGGAAGGCAGCAGCAGCTTCAAGGGCGGTTTTTAATACAAATGATTCCTGTGGAAGGGAATAGAAATATCCTTTTTCCATCAGGTATTCACCCAGGTAGACCTGTTCAGACTGCCCCGGTGTGGGAATGAGAATCGCCTTTTTATTAAGTTTCACGAGATCCATCAGGGTGGTGTAGCCGGAGCGGCTCAGCACCAGGTCGGAGGCCAGCATAGCTTCGTTTAACTCTTTGGCGTTCAGGTGATTTACATGGGTGATGCCCGGCGCAATTTCCTCGTGATAAGGGGTGCCGGGTTTACCGCTGACAATCAATGCCGTTACAGAAAGCTGTTTTACCTGATCCAGCACCAGTTTTTCCAGGTTGGAGCGTTGTGGCTCCGGGCCGGAAATCAGGACCAGCAGGTCATATTTTTTAGCTACATTTTCTTTCGGCTCAAAGCGGCTCAGACAGCCTATATACCGGGTGTTGGGCGGTAATTGCGCCGGGTGGGCCAGTTCGCCGGAGAGATTGTTGCTGCCGTCGAAATCAGGAATCCAGCAGGCGCTGTATTTACGGATAAAACTATAGTTTATTTTCTGCAGGGTACGCTCAATCCAGCCACCAAAGGGTGTCTTGATAAGCAGCTGATGGGTAATGAACACCGTAGGGATATCTTTATGGTAAAGCCCGAAGCGGTTATCAGAAATCACCGCCTGAATGCCATACTCTTTCACCACTTTCTTCAGCCAGCGCTGCTCGTATTTTACAGTACGGTAAATTTTGGGAATCTGTTGTATGATCTTCATTCCGAAGAACTTACCTTTCTGCGCGTACTGGATCCGGTATCCGGGAAGCGGCAGTATCTTAATGTCCGGAAATTCCTGCTGTAATAATGCCGCATGTTTTCCTTCTGCTGCAATAAAAACTTGAGCACCTGCGTTTAGCATTTCATAGATAAGAGGAATATCACGGGTGGCGTGTCCAAGACCCCAATCCAGGGGGACAACTAAAATTTTTGCGGGAGTCAGGATTGTGGACAAATAAATTGATTTTTTTTGCGAATTTAGCTTAAATTACAAAGGGTGATTGTTAAGAAAAGGTAAACTATTTTGGCTGGATATAAACTAATCGATAAGTATATTAAACTGCAGTATGAAACAATTTAAATGGATGGTGATCTTTTTTCTGTGTGGAAGTTTAACAACAATGTCGGGCTGTAAAGTGTTTAAGAAAAACGATTGCGGATGTCCCACTATGAACAAAAAGCGGATGCACTAACACTCATCATGTAAGCAGCAACAACTAACAATTTTACCTTATCTTTTTTTGGATTATCCCGTGAATACCTAGCGAAATAATTTTTTCAGGGAACAATCAAATTTTTTATTCATGAAACCTGTAGATAGAGATTTATTAATCCTGCTACATG
The DNA here is from genome assembly GCF_009928525.1 of Chitinophaga solisilvae. Taxonomy (GTDB): domain Bacteria; phylum Bacteroidota; class Bacteroidia; order Chitinophagales; family Chitinophagaceae; genus Chitinophaga; species Chitinophaga solisilvae. The sequence goes on from NZ_JAABOK010000003.1 coordinate 131,531, forward strand.
AAGATAGGTACACTGAGCAGCAAATTCAATCCGCCGTAAGACAGATCAGTGAGATGTTGTCTTTAATTGAAACGATGGACTATTTATGCGCCGTGATGGAAGTAGTAGATTGCAACAAAAGCAGGATTACCAGTAAGCGGGCGACCTTGGAAAAGGCAATATCGCGCAAGTCACACAAGCCTTTTGAATTCATCATTCACAAGAACTAGATTTTTTCCTGGACTGTAAGTAGTGTATGCGTATCGGTTGTTTAGTAGCTTAACCCGCTGCTTATAAGTTTCGTTATGCTTTTTTATTAAATTCTTGTTGTACGTTTGCCATCAAACCAAACCCAAATAAGTGATGGCAGATTTTTCACACCTGCAGGATTTTTTACAACCCGTTTCCAAAGCATTTCTCAACGATGATCAGGAATATGATGCCTTTCAGATCGGAGGGGTAATTGATGTGTATGAAGATAACCATCAGCCTGATCTGGATGCCGCAGATATCATATTATTAGGGGTAGGCGAAGAAAGAGGCAGCGAAACCGGAAGAACCGGTACGCATGGCCCCGACGCCATTCGCCGCGAATTCTTCCGGCTGTATAACTGGCATCGTGATATTAAACTCGCCGATGTGGGAAACCTGCGCTCAGGCGCATTCCTGGCTGATGCCTACGCCGCACTCAAAACAGTGGCAGGCGAACTGCTGCAAGCTAACAAAACCATTATCATCCTCGGAGGATCCCATGATCTTACCTACGCACAATACAAGGCGTATGCCTCACAGCAACTGATTATCGAAGCTACCGTAGCTGATGCGCTCATCGACCTGCAGGAGGAATCCGCCCTGCGCAGCGAACGTTATCTGATGGACATCCTCACGGAACAGCCCAACTACCTGCGCCATTACAATCACCTCGGCTTCCAGAGTTATTTTGTACACCCGCGTATGCTCGAAACACTGGACAAGCTGCGGTTTGACTGCTACCGCCTGGGCCGCATCCGGGAAAATATGGAAGAAGCAGAACCGGTACTCAGGCACTCTGATTTATTCAGTCTTGATATCAATATCATCCGCCACACCGACGCTCCTGCCAATAACCTCTCCCCTAACGGTTTCAGCGGAGAAGAAGCCTGCTCGCTGGCCCGCTATGCCGGTATGAGCAGCCGGCTCTCGTCTTTCGGTATCTATGGCTACCGCCCTGAAAAAGATAAGGAAAACCTCACCGCACGCCAGATTTCACAGATGATCTGGTACTTCATGGATGGTCGCGCCGTAAAAAATAAGGAAGCCTTACTGGATGACCGCGATGCATTCTGGGAATTTCATATAGCCTTCTCCGATATAGAAACCGTTTTCCTCAAAAGCAAAAAAACAGGCCGCTGGTGGATGCAACTCCCCGACCAGGAATTTGTTCCCTGCGCCTATAATGATTACCTCCTCGCCAGCAACAACGAAATGCCGGAAAGGTGGCTGCGGCACCAGGAAAGACTGTGATATTTTGTTATTTGGTTATTTGAGATTTGGTTATTTGAAATGCAGCGAAGACATGCGCGAATATGTTCGCAACAATCTTCGCTGCATTTCAAATAACCAAATCTCAAATAACCCAATAACCCAATCTAAATGGTTATGTCGAGCAGCGCGTTAACCCTGTCTTTAAGGTAGGCGGCTTTATTGTCAGTGGAGATCATGTCATCATCGAGGCCGTTCATGGTGCTTTTGTGCAGCTTTTCTACCCGTTCATCTATCTTTTTAAAATAGACATCTTTTTTTTCCTCCCAGGTAATCTGATCAGCTTCCAGTTTATGCTGGCGGGTTAGATCGATGTGGCTGTAGAGGTGTTGCAGGGTGGAATACAGGAGGCTGTCCAGCTGTTTGTAATAGGTGAGCGCACAGCCATAGCTGTTGCTGCTCCGGGAGAGGCACTGCTGATAACGGGTTTCGAGTGTATCCAGCGCAGCGGAACGCGACTGGGAATAAACATTGGAACACAGGAAAACCAACAGTATAAGGATAAGGTTTCGCATAGGCACTGTGTGAATGCCAAAAATACAAAATTATTATATATAAATATATGTTAATTTAACAAGAACGCTGCTATTGTCTGGCGCCGATGGAGCCGGAGCATACATCTCCCTCCTGATGGGGGCTAAGCCACGTCCGCAGGGTTTCTATACGTTGATGGGTGAGTTCCGTCAGGTAATTGGATTTGCACATGGGGAAAACGCTGCCGTAAAATTTGGCAGATTCGGGGAACATCATTTTTACCTGTGCATCGCGGAGTTGTATCCAGACCTTTTGCGCATCCTTTAAATGCGTGAGAAAATTCTTATTGGCGGCATAATCCTTTACTATCTGCTGATAAACGGTATTCAGCTCCTTATCAGCTTCCCTGTAATCTTTTTCGGCTTTCTTGTTCAATTCAGCCTGTGACTGGGCAAAGCCGGTTACGCTGGCAGCAATCAGCAACAGTGTGACTACAAATGATTTCATCTGTTTAAGGTTTATAGAATTTGAATGCATATACCATAGGCAGCTTCCCTTCCATTCCGCGGATGTAATAGCGTCCGTCCTGCTCTACCGTGTTATTAAAGCAGTTATAGGGGGAATAGTCGAACTCGCGGAATACCTGCAGCTGCAGGCCCTGCGTCACCAGTGCCGATATAATTTCGCTGAGCGGATGATTCCATGACCAGGAGGTATCCTTCAGTTCGGCACTACGGTCAGTATAAGACCCGGTGGCCTCTTCCACAATAGGAGCCGTGTTGAAGTAATCATATTTCACGGTGGTAAAATCGTCGTCAAACATCCAGAGCGTAGGGTGGAAATCCGCCATAATAAAGGAACCACCGGGCTTCAGGTAGCGTTGCACCACTGCAGCCCACTTGTCCAGATCGGGCAGCCAGCCAATAGTGCCGTAAGACGTGAAAACAATATCAAAGCGGTCTTCCAGGTGTTCCGGCAAGCTGTACAGGTCGCAACAGATGAAGCGTGCCTGCGCCTGCAGGGAAAGTTGTGCGGTAAGGTCATTGGCAACCGCTATGGCGGCATCGGAAAGATCAACACCGGTAACGGTGGCGCCTAAACGCGCAAGAGATAACGTATCCTGTCCGAAGTGACACTGCAGATGCAGGATACGTTTTCCCTCCACGCCGGACAATAGCTCCAGCTCAATGCTGTTCAGTGAATTGCGGCCATTCAGGAACGCCGGCACATCATAAAAGTCCGAAGTAACGTGCACGGCTGTACGCTTATTCCACATTTCTCTGTTGGCAGCAATATATTCCTGTCCGCTATTCATTGTTTGTCCGGTTAAATAACAACCAGTTCATAGAAGTCACCGGGAGAAAAATACTGTTTCGCCAGGTGTTGTAATTCTTCTGCAGAAATGGTTTTAATAGTTTGAATGTTATTGTAGAAATAGTTTTCATCCAGGTCGTTCAGGATGAGGTTTTTCCAGCGTTGTATCAGCTGGAAGGCGCCATCGAGGTCGCCCAGGATAGAGCCTATCATATAGTTGCGCACAAGGTCCAGTTCTTCTGCCGGCACTACTTCATCCTGCAGCTTTTTCAGCTCCTTGTATACTTCTTCGATAGCGGCTTCACAAACATCGCGGCCGGCTTCGGTCTGGATGTTGATGGCGCTGGATTGCCTGAAGTTATACAGTTGTGAATGGATGCCGTAGGTATATCCTTTTTCTTCGCGGATATTGCTCATCAGCCTGGAGCCGAAATAGCCGCCCAGAATGGTATTCAGTACCAGCATTTTAGGGAAGTCAGGATGATAGCGGTTCGGGAACTGACGTGCCAAACGGATAGCACCCTGTACGCCGTTTTCATCATTGAAGATGCGGAACTTCTTCTCTTCAGCCGGTTGAATGGGAAGATCCAGCCTGGTAAGATGAGTTTCGCCGTTCCATTTGGTAGCGCCGAAGCTCTTGTTCAGCAGCTCAATCATATTGGCGGGCATATGGCCGGCCACAAATATGCGGCAGTTGTTGTAGGTATAATGCTTCTGGTAAAAGGCCTTCAGCGTTTCGGTCTGCAGTGCATCATACGCCATCATGCTGCTCACGCGGCCGTACGGATGGAATTCTCCGAAAAGATATTTATCGATAAACCGGTTAGCGACAAAATCGCATTTCTGCAGGTTTACGGCAAGCTTCTGTTTATGATTCTGTTTGTACAGGTTCAGTTCTTCTTCCGGGAAAACCGGGTCCAGGATTACATCCTGTAACACCGGCAGCAACACTTCCGCATGCTTGGTAAGGCAGTGCAGGGTGTAAACCGCTGTTTCGTGATAGGCATTCCGGTTGAGATATGCGCCGTGATAGTCGATGCTCTCGTTTATTTCCAGCGCAGTACGTTTGCTGGTACCGTTTTTCAGGAGGAAGTTGGTGGCTGCGGCTTCCAGGCTTTCGCTCTCGTACCAGGTGCCGGCAGGAAATACCAATTCCAGTTGCAGTGTTTCCTGTTCATCAGATTTGACAACATAAACAGGAATGCCATTGTCGAGTGTATACTGCTCGTATGGCTTTAGTTTCAGGTCAAACTCAACTGCATCTTTAATGGGGGGAGGAGTTGTTCTGTTCATTTTATCTCATTTAAACCGAAAGAAAGTCAGCATTAGTTTTCGGCATAGTAGTAAATAGTGTTGGAATTTTTTTCATCGAAGAGTACTTTCGCTTCTTCATGTAAATCGGCGGTAGTAACAACTGCGTAATTCTGGAATTCCTTATTCATCAATGCAGCGTCTCCCAGCAGCTCATAAAACGCCAGGTTGTTGGCGCGGTTGAGCAGGCTCATGTCTTCAAAAGCCAGCATGCTTTCTACGCGGTTTTTTACTTTTTGTAATTCTCTTTCGGAGATGATTTCGTTTTGTAGTTTTTCGATTTCTATCTGGATCGCTTTCTCGGCATCTTTCATTTTTACGCCTTTTACCAGCTTACCTTCAATGGTCAGCAGGCCAGCGTCGAGGGTACCAAAATGGTAACAGTCGATATTGCTGAAAAGCTTTTTTTCCTTTACGAGCACCTGATGCAGCCGGGAAGAGCTGCCACCGCCCAGTACGTCGCTGAGCAGATCAGCGATGTAATAGCGCTTGTCGCCGCGGGGATACATGTGATAGCATTTATACAGCGCATCCAGCGGCACATTGGCTTTCACTTCCAGTTTGTGTGCAGCTGTCTGTGGCGGTTCCACCGGAAGCTGACGGGTATATTTGTCGCCGGCAGGAATATCGCCGAACCATTTTTCTGCCAGCGTTTTCACCTGGTCAACGGTAATATTACCGGCCACAGAGAGGATAGCGTTATTTGGTCTGTAAAATTTGAAGAAGAAGGCTTTCACATCATCCAGCTTTGCATTTTCGATGTGGGACAATTCCTTACCGATGGTCATCCAGCGGTAGGGATGCGCCGAATACGCCAGTTCCCGCATTTTATGCCATACATCGCCATAGGGCTTGTTGATGTAGTGTTCCTTAAATTCTTCCGACACCACCTTTCTTTGTACATCCAGGCTTTTCTCGCCGAAGGCAAGCGATAACATGCGGTCGCTTTCCAGCCAGAAGGCGGTTTCGATATTATCTGCCGGCAGTTGTATGTAGTAGTTGGTAAGATCGCTGGTGGTATAGGCATTGTTCTCGCCTCCGGCCATCTGCAGCGGTTCATCGTATTCAGGGATATTGATGGAGCCACCGAACATAAGGTGCTCGAATAAATGTGCGAATCCTGTCTGTTCCGGGTTTTCGTCTCTCGCCCCTACGTCGTACAGCACGTTTAATACGGCCATGGGGGTTGTATGGTCTTCGTGTACCACCACCTTTAATCCATTGGCCAACGTGAATTTATTATAATGAATCATAATGTAATATTGGTGTAAAAGTAAAAATAGCGATAAAAATTGCGAATTACGAATTGTAACGGGGCTCCTGTTAATCCGGATCATTCCAGGTAGAGTTCTTTTTTCTCATAATTGATGGTCAGGGAGGAGAACTGTTTCCAGATGTCATAGCCGATAGCCCCGGCGACTTCTGTAAACACGCCCACATCGTTGATATCCTTGCTGTAGCTGACAGGCACGGGAGATATATTTTTACCGCCCAGCTGCATGGATGGAAGTGAGCTGTTGATATAATACAGCATCCGCGCCAGGTCCACCACCTGATCGGTATTGATGGTGGGTAAGATGTTGAGTTTATATTTATCTACGTAAGGCCAGTTGAACAGGATACCATAATCGCCGCCCGTGGTGATATGATAGTGACCGGGAAGCGAGCGCCCGTCTGGCAGGGTAATGGAGGCATCAACAACGGGTGTGCTGTAGTTGAGCTGAAAATGCAGCAGGCGGCCGGTGTTGCCAACGGGCATTTTGCCTTTGCGGTAACATATGAGCTGTTGCTGCCGGTAATCTATGCGGATGGTATACAGTTTAAGCAGGTCAATCCCGATAACGCCGTCGGCAGACAGGTTGCTGAGATTTTCCAGGTAGGCCTTTACGTAAGGTATGCGCAGGTCTTTCAGATAGAGGGCATTCAATGATACGATGGCGGTTTTGATCATTCCGTTGTTAGTGCCGCTCATAAAGGCGTCCCGGCTTTTGTTGAGGCGCATGCGGGTAGCTACTTTCTCATCGAGTACGGTTACTTCTGCCCCGGTATCGAAAATAAAATGAAGGGTATCTGAGATACCGGACAGCACAACAGGGATGAGCACCTGCCTGTTCACCATGCTGAAAGGGATTACTGCCAGCGGTTTATGCTGATCTGTTTCTTCCTGAGCAACGGGCTTCCTGCGTTGTCCCCACGCAGGCCAAAAGGTAATGCATATCAATACAATGAGTCCAGGAATACGCCACATGCCGCAAATAACGTTAATCAATGGTTTAAATAACGTTAAAGGATGCTTTTTATTGGCATTTTTTTGATAAGCAGATCATTATCGCGGCTGATGAGCAGGGTGGCCTTGCTGCCGATGTTTTTGAGCAGTTCGCGGAACAGCTGCAGATTGGATCCCAGGTTGTTATTGACCGCCATGATGATATCGCCTTTGCGGATACCGGCTTTTTCGGCCGGGGAGCCTTTGATAATATCCGTCACTTCTACCCTGCCGTCTATCAGGTAGATGATGAGTCCTGTATAGGAGTAATCAAACATATCCTTGAAGTGAGAGTTGGGCAGCAGGTATATTTCCTTTTTGGCGTAGTTCAGCGTGATGTTGAAGCGGCGCAGCAGGTCGTTGCCGATCATACCACCCAGAAACGGATAGGCGGTAACGTTAGTAAGATCGTCGAAAATATAGGTAGGCACATTACGGAAGGAAAAGCTGCCGACTCTGAATTCCTGTATGGTGGTGAGAGACATCTGCATTTTTCCGCCGAGGCCCTGGGCTTCGGTTTGAATGATTTTGCGGCTTTTGCGGTGATTGCCGAAAAGGCTGCTGTCTTTCGCAAACTGTGTGGATATCAGCAGGCACATACCTGCGCCGGTATCGAAATAGTACCGGTTGTTGACGGTTTTACGGTTGTTTCTCAGCGGAGCGGTAATCAGCGGAATCTGTGTGAGAGAAGGTTTGAGCAGTTGGCCACCTCTCGGGTAATTGAATTTTCCTTTGCTGTAGATGATGATTTCTTCCGTATCGTAATCCACAGAAACAATGTACCGGCTGAGGAGGCTGTAGCCGATAATACCATCTACCTGGATACCGTACACCTGGCTGATGAGCTCATAGTCGTTGACGTGGAAGTCGAGGCTGTCCACCGTCAGGCCCGGCAGCTTCAGGGAGCGGTTCATGGCGAAAGATACAGGTTTGGCGGCGCCCAGTCCTTTTACAATACGGTCGGTAGGCGTGAGTTTGATGCCCAGTCTGACACAGGTGGAGGTATCCAGGGAAATGCCGGCGCTGCCAGTATCCAGGATGAACTGCAGCGTATCCGGCACATCATTGATGACGGCTGAAATGACCACTACTCCTCCATAGTATTGTTTAAATTTAAAACGGGTGATAAGCGTGGCTTCCCGCGCTGTATCTTTTTCTAACGTGGCACTTCCGGCGAAGGCTTGTTGACAGGTACCGGCAAAGGCTACAATGAGCAGCAATAAAAAAGACAGATTACGTTTAGGCATACATCAGATGCAGGGGTATCATGATTTACATAAATTTAACGTATAAAATGGTACGTATAAAATATTTTTATTACAGGCGGTTAATTGTCGATATACTACCTTTGTTTCGTTATACAGCGTTAGAATTATAGTATTATGGAACTTCAGCACTTATATGAGAAGGCGCAGCAATTCGGATTTCTGACAGCGGAAGAAGGGGTATTTATGTTTGAAAATGCCCCCCTGGCGGAGCTGATGCAGATTGCCAACGAATTACGCAAGCAGCAGGTGCCGCACGGGAAGGTGACCTGGCAGATAGACAGAAACGTGAACACGACCAACGTGTGCACGGCCAACTGTAAGTTTTGTAATTTTTACCGTATCCCGGGACATGCCGAAGCATATATCACAGAGATAGATGAGTACAAGCGTAAAATCGAAGAGACCCTGAAGTACGGCGGCGACCAGCTGCTGCTGCAGGGAGGGCATCATCCGGAGCTGGGACTCAGCTTTTATACCAACCTTTTCAGGGAACTGAAGAAGTTATATCCTGCACTCAGGCTGCACACCCTCGGGCCCCCCGAAGTGGCACATATCACCAAACTGGAGAAAAGCACCCACCTGGAAGTGCTGCGCGCACTTCAGGAAGCTGGTATGGACAGCCTGCCGGGCGCAGGCGCAGAAATCCTTAATGACCGCGTACGCCGCCTCATTTCCAAGGGAAAATGCGGCGCCCAGGAGTGGCTGGACGTTATGCGGGCTGCCCACAAACTGAATATTGCCTCCTCTGCTACCATGATGTTCGGACACGTAGAAACCGTACTGGAGCGCTTCGAACACCTGGTAGACATCCGTCAGGTACAGAGTGAAAAACCGGAAGGCCACTATGGCTTTACCGCCTTCATTCCATGGACCTTCCAGGACGTAGATACCCTGCTGGCAAAGATCCGCGGCGTTCACAACATGACCACCGCCGAAGAATATATCCGCATGATCGCCATGAGCCGTATCATGCTGCCTAACATCAAAAATATCCAGGCCTCCTGGCTTACCGTAGGTAAACAGGTAGCCCAGCTCTGCCTGCATGCCGGCGCCAACGATTTCGGTTCCATCATGATCGAAGAAAACGTGGTAAGCGCCGCCGGCGCTCCTCACCGCTTCACCTACCGCTCCATGCAGGAAGCTATCCGTGAAGCCGGTTTCGAACCGCAACTCCGTACACAACTATACCAGTTCCGCGATATACCGGCGTCTATTCAGGAACAGGTTATTAACTATTAATTACGAATTATTAATTACGAATTACGAATGTAGAAGCGAAGAATAAAACGAAGATTAAAGGTGATAACTATAAAACATCACCTTTAATCTTCGTTTTATTCTTCGCTTCTACATTCGTAATTCGTAATTAATAATTCGTAATTATTTGTTAAAGTGCTCCCTGCCCTGTTACAATCCCCTCCTTATTCCGTCTAACAGGTGTAACCAATCAATAACAAAGGAGGGACCATGAAAAAGCTGGGTTTATTAATGGCAGGTATAGCGATGGTGGCTATGACGGCCTGCACAAGCACTAAATTAACTTCATCCTGGCGCGCGAATGATGCGCCGCAGATACAGAAAGATAACAAGGTAATGGTAATGGCACTGGTTCCGGCGAGAGACAGATCGCTCAGGAGTCAGATGGAGAACTTTACCGTTAATGAACTGAGGAGAAAGGGCTATAACGCCGTATCAGCCCTACAGGAGTACGGTCCGCAGCAGTTTGGTAAACTGGGCGAGAAACAGGCTGTTGACAGGCTTAAAGGCAGTAATGTAAATCAGGTATTGACCATCGTAATGGTGGATAAAGCCAGGGAAAGGAATTTCGTTCCGGGTAACATGTATTCACCGTATGGTTATTACGGTTTCTGGCCGTATTACTCCCGCTGGTATTCCAATATTTATTCTCCCGGATACTACACCTACAATACCAATTATCAGTGGGAAGGCAATCTGTACGATATTTCCAGCGGCCAGCTACTGTATTCCGTGCAATCCAGATCATTTGATCCGCCAAGCACCGAAAGAATGGCTGTACTCTTTGCACAGCAGGTGGTGAAGGATATGGGGAAACAGCAGATACTGGCGCGGAATTAATTACGAATTACGAATGATGAATTGCGGGTTACAGGCGAAGAACAAAACGAAGATTAGAGGGAATAATTATTATTTACCCATTTTAATATTCGTTTTGTTCTTCGCCTGTAACCCGCAATTCATCATTCGTAATTCGTAATTTTCTTCGTAGGTTTATCCCCATTATTCCAGCCATTTATGTTAGAAGTTCCGGTTAATGAAGATATTATGCTGCGGCAGTTACAGCCCGCAGATGCTCCTTTGGTATATAAGCAGCTGGACAGTTCCCGGAAAAGTCTCCGTAAGTTTTTACCGTGGGTAGATTACAATACCAGTGAAGAGCACAGTTTGCGTTTTATTCAGATGATGTTGCGGAAGGCAGAAGATCAGGAGGCGATAGCGCTGGGTATCTGGTATAAGGGAGTGCTTTGCGGAGTGATGGATCTGCATGACTGGGATCATCAGTTACACAAGGTGGAAATAGGTTATTGGGTAGGAGAGTCATTTCAGGGGAAGGGTATTGCCACCAAGGCATGCCGGGCGCTGGTAACTTACGCATTTAAAAAACTGCGTCTGAATAAAATTGAAATTCACTTTATGTTACAGAATGAACGTAGCGGGCAAATCCCTATCAAGCTGGGATTTACCCGGGAAGGTATACTGCGGCATAATGCCAAGCTACACGGTCAGTTTGTGGACATTGTAGTGATGGGTGTATTGCGGCAGGACTGGAAGTTCTAACGTTCCTGCTGCCGGTCCGGAAGGGTATTACGGACTTTACTGTTCTTTTTACTGTAGCCATAGTATATTACCATACCGATAGCCATCCAGATGATGAGGCGCAGCCAGGTATCTGCCGGCAGGGATATCATCATGGCCACACAACTGAGAATACCCATAGCCGGAACAAAGGGTACCCACGGCGTTTTAAAGGCGCGGGGCGCATCCGGAGATTTATACCGCAGCACCCATACTCCGGCACAAACGATGACGAAAGCCAGCAGAGTGCCTATGCTGGTCATCTCTCCCACTACCTTCAGCGGTACCAGCGCCGCAAACAGACTGATAAAAACACAGAAGAGGATATTGGACTTCCAGGGTGTGCGGAAGCGCGGATGTATGTCTGAGAAGATCTTTGGCAGCAGGCCGTCTTTCGACATGGCATAGAATACGCGGGACTGGCCCCAGAGGTCTACCATGATAACCGACGTATAGCCGATAACGATAGCAAGCACTACTACCTGTCCCAGCCACAGATAAGGCGTATGGGAGATGGCAATAGCTACCGGCGCGCCGCTGTTTTTGAATTCAGTATAGGGCGCCAGGCCTGTCATCACATAGGAGAAGAGTATAAAGAGTACGGTGCAGATGGCCAGGGAACCCAGAATACCGATAGGCATATTGCGCTTCGGATTTTTTACCTCCTGGGCGGCAGTACTTACAATATCGAATCCCAGGAAAACGAAAAATACCACTCCTGCTCCCCGTAGTACGCCAGACCAGCCAAACTCCCCGAAAGTACCGGTGTTGGCAGGAATATAAGGGATGTGGTTAGCCGGCTGTATATAGCTCCAGCCCAGGGCAATAAAAACCAGCACCACGCCTACTTTCAGGGATACTACCACCGCATTCCAGATAGCGGAGCCTTTGGTGCCCCTGATCAGTACCAGCGACATCAGCACAATCACCAGCGCTGCGGGCAGGTTGAAGAGGCCGTGCGTTACGGTGCCATCCGCCAGCTTGAACGTTTCAAAGGGAGAATGCACCAGCTGCGGCGGGAGGTGAATATTATAGCCTGCAAGGAACGCCACGAGGTAGTTGGACCAGCTGATGGCTACGGTAGCTGCACCGACGGAGAATTCCAATACGAGGTCCCACCCGATGATCCAGGCGAAAAGCTCTCCCATAGTGGTATAGGCGTAGGTGTAGGCGCTGCCGGCGATGGGTATCATGGAGGCAAATTCCGCATAGCAGAGACCTGCAAATGCACAGCCGATGGCCGCTATCACAAACGAAATGGTTACTGCCGGTCCGGCGTGATTGCCGGCCGCCAGGCCTGTTAATGAAAACAGCCCCGCGCCGATGATAACGCCTAATCCCAGCATCACCAGCTGAAATCCACTCAGGGAACGCTTCAGGCTATTGTCGCCTTCTTCCTGAGATTCCTTTAACAGCCATGATAGTGGCTTTTTATAATATTCTCCCATGAATACTCTACTTGTTTTGTGGACTAATTGCCGGCAAAAGTAGTGGAAAATGTAATAACAATGAAAAAAAGCTAAGCGATATCGCAGATACGGATAGCCTGTCTCAGAGAGGCTATTTTATCTGTATGGGAAGGAATAAATTCCTGTGCTACGTAGCCTTTGAAGCCTGTCTCGTAAATCGCTTTCATAATAGCCGGGTAATACAGTTCCTGCGTTTCATCGATCTCATTACGTCCCGGTACACCGCCGGTATGATAATGGGCGATGAAGGCGTGATTATCGCGGATATTACGGATTACATCCCCCTCCATGATCTGCATGTGGTAAATATCGTACAGCAGTTTAAAATTTTCAGAACCTACTGATTTACAGAGCGCTACTCCCCAGGCAGTATGATCGCACTGGTAATCGTGGTGATCTACCTTGCTGTTGAGCAGCTCCATTACCAGGGTTACCTTTTTCTTTTCCGCGTAACTGATGATACGTTGAAGTCCTCTGGTACAGTTTTCAATACCTTGCTGGGCATCCATACCATTGCTGTTGCCGGAAAAGCATATCAGGTTGCGGAAGCCGGCTTTGGCAGTTTCGTCTATATAATACCTGAAATATTCCTCCAGTTTATCATGGTGGGCAAGGGTGTTGAATCCCTTTGTGATACCCCATTCAGGGCCATTGCTGGCCACCATGGCGCATGTCATATCATGTTTTTTCAGGATGGCGAAATCTTTGGGCGCCACCAGGTCGATAGAAGGGATGCCTATTTTTTTGGCTGCCCGGCACAATTGCTCCAGGGGAATGTCGTAACACCAGGCGCAAACAGAATGGTTGATTTTTCCCTTCAGGGCCTCTCCTACTGTCAGATCGTGTGCTGCAACACGGTTGGAGAGCGATGATAACGCAGTGGATGCCAATGCCATAGTAGCTGCTTTTTTGATCATATCGCGGCGTGAGTTTTCCTCGTGCATAAGATATATTGCTTTAAACGGGCCTGAATTTAACGGAATTTAAGATCAGTTGCAAGCTGCTTAACGTATATATACGTAAAAGGCTTTTTGCGTGGCAACCGTAAGTCCGGACCTGCGTTTATACGTACCTTTGTATCAGGATGACTATTTTGGTAAGTTATTTGTTTAAATATTGAAAAGCGGAGGTTGATATGGAAAAAAAATATACTCCCAGTTTATGGATCTGCATAGTGATGGATCTCCTAGGGTGCGCCAGTTATGCAGTCCCCGTTTTAGGCGATGTCAGCGATGTAATCTGGGCGCCGATTTCAGCTATTATCTTCTATCGCATGTTTGGCGGCTCCATCGGAACATTCGGCAGCGCCTTCAACTTCATGGAAGAGTTATTCCCCGGAACAGATTTTATTCCCACCTTCACCCTCGCCTGGGTCGTAAAACGCATCTGGGCGGCGCGCAGGCAACCCTCTTCCATTTGATTATTTAATCATTTGAGATTTAGTTATTTAAAAATGCAGCGAAGACATTCGCGAATACGTTCGCAACAATCTTCGCTGCATTTTTAAATAACCAAATCTCAAATAACTACATAACTACATGATCAGAAGTGGCGGAAGCCCGCTCCTCCTCCTCTCATGAAGCGCATACCGCCGCGTTCTCCGTTGCGGGTATTACCGCCGAATTTATTCAGGAAGTAGGTGAAGCTCACCATGAAGTATTGCTGCAGTACATTGGATTGTACGTCTTCGATATAGTTGTCGCTTACATTGCGGGAAACGCTTACATACTGGCGCAGCAGGTCAAAGCCCTGTATTTTGATCATACCCTGTTTTTTCGGGAATACATACTTGGCAATGTTGGCGTTCCACATGGTGGAGGTAAGGTTGTAACCCGTTGTGCGCCCGCGGTTCAGCGTACAGGTAATATCGCTGCCGGCCATGAATCCTAAAGGCAGATTGAAGTTGAAATCAAGATTAAAATTGTAATCCAGGTAACGTGTATTCTGTGAGGTAGGTAACGTATAGGTGGTGGCGTTATAGTTAACACCTGCACCTAAAGCCACATCCAGCAGTTCTTTATAGGAATAGCTCACATTGAAGTTCTGCGACAGCTGCAGTGAGTTGCTGTAGTTGAGCGTGCCCTGCGTCATGTTCACATCCCGGCTGTAGGCAACAACGGTACTGCTGTTCAGGTTCTGGCCTGGCGTTTTGGACAAGGGAATGGAATTGTGTACCATACCCCGCAGACTAAAATACCCGTTCACATTGACAGGTTTGCTGAACTGCTTTCCTGTGGCGGTATCCAGCCTGGTGGAGTTGACAATTTTATTGCTTCCGAAGGATGCGCTCAGGGATGAGAACATTCCCCTGAAAGTAACGTTGTTAAACTGATTATAGTTAATGTTCAGGTTGTTGTTGAAAGACGGCTTCAGGTCCGGGTTACCCTGCTGTACGTACAAGGCATTGCTGTTATCCGGCACCGGCTGTAACTGCTGCACCGTAGGCTGCTGCGTGGTTCCGTTATAGTTTATCCGTAAGCGTTTGTTTTTTGCAAACGTATAGTTGAAGGATGCATTGGGAGCAAAGTTCAGCGTACGTTGCTGTATCAGGCTGTCTTTCTGCGTTCTGAAGGAAAAGGTATTATTATCCAGACTGTTGAAGAGGAAATTAATACCAATGGTATAGTCATACTTCAGTTTGGTGGTGCGTAAGGCAAGGCCCGCCTGCTGATTCAGGGTACTGTTGGTAAATTTATTACTAAGCGAATCGTTCAGCTGATCGTAATCATTTTTTCCATTATCAAAATCGTAGGTATACTTTTTACTGTTGCTGTTATACCTGGTAACGCCGTAATTCACTTCCAGGAAGCGATCTTTTGCAAGCGGTTCCGTATACGTGAAATTAGCGCCCATACTGCTGCTCACCGAGTGTATGTCATTGCGCTGGTTGAACGTGGAAGAGCTGTCGTTGCTGAAGAAGTATACATTTGTTTTATTGAAGTTCTGCTGATCGTTGATGTTATTGCTGTAGGTAAGGTTCAGGCTCAGCGAGCGTCCCGGTTTGCGGAAGCGTTTCCTGAAAAGCAGGTTACCGTTGAGGTTCTGTGAATTTCCCTGTCCGTCATTGATGGTAGAACCTTTGTTGGTCGTGTCTTTATTGCTGTTGAGCGTAGCATAATCGCGGATGCTGTAGCTGCTGGCATTGGTAAAGGAATAGTTGGGGGTAAAAATGATGGAATGAAAGGAATCTATATTGTATTCAACACGAGCGGAGAAACGGTTGTTGCTGTTATCCGTCTGCGACATATTGCTTTCGTTGTAGTAGGTGGTTCCGGTACTGGCAAATGTTTGACGGGATGTTTTCTGGGCAACATCTCTTTTGGTATCATTAAAGAAATAGTTTCCGCTGAAGATCACGTTTTTGCTGAAGTCCTGGCTGAAATTCAGGCCAGTGTTCCAGTTGCGGGTGATGCCGCCGTTGTTGCCTCCCCCGCCTAAGCCCTGAGATATAATCATTCTGCCGCCGCCGCGACCACCTCCTCCACGGCCTCCCCCTCCTCCTCCGGCGCTGCTGAAGGTCATCTGGTCCTGCATGGAGTAGCCCATATTGTTGATATTATTACCCCCGCCAAGCAGCGACATCTGCTGGTTTTCGCGGAACCGGTTCAGGCTGAAGCTGCCCATAAAGCGGTCGTCGGTGCCATAGCCGGCCGTAGCGCGGCCAAACATACCTTTTCTTTTATCTTTCTTGATAACGATGTTGATAGCTTTTTCTGTCTGGCCATCATCTATCTGTGTGAACTGTGCCTGATCAGATTTTTTATCGATGACCTGTACTTTGTCAATGATATTGGCCGGAAGGTTCTTGGTAGCCAGTTTCGGGTCGTTGCCGAAGAAAGGTTTGCCATCTACCAGTACTTTGGTAACGGTTTCGCCATGTGCGGTAATGGCGCCGTCCTTATCTACCGTAACGCCGGGGAGTTTTTTCAGCAGGTCTTCCACCACAGCGTTCTCACGGGTTTTGAAGGCGTCTGCATTAAATTCCAGGGTATCTTTTTTTACCACGATCGGCGGTTTTTCATCAAGGATTTCTACTGCGTTGAGGTTAACGCCTTTATGTTCCATGGTGATATTGCCGAGTGCAACCTGTTTGTTGTCGTTGCTGATCTGGATGGCTCTGTTGATGGTTTTATATCCCAGGAAGCTGATGTACAGCCGGTAGGAACCATCTGCGATGCCGGTGATTTCAAAGTTGCCCTTGTTATCGGTAATGGCAGTATTGGCAACAGTGGAGTCTTTGGCATGCAGCAGCACAACGGTGGCTGCAGGCATGGCTTCTTTGGTGGTCTGGTCGGTTAGCTGGCCTTTGATCTTTCCTTGTGACTGCTGTGCCTGGGCATGCATAAATCCCAAACACAGTACCAGCACGAGTTGTATAAGTTTCTTCATAATGATGAGTCGCACGTAGGAGGTAAGATAGGATGAATTTATTCAATTAAGGTTGCCGCTTACGGAATTTTTCCATCTCCTGTTTTCTGATATCCCGCAGTTGCTCCAGGCTGATTTTTTCGGCATTGGCGGGTATGGTAAGATCGTTGTCTGTTATAGATTTCAGGCTTATTTCCGTAGCAATGAAAGCGCGTTTACTGCCTTCAGCAGAAAGTACTACTCCGTTGCTGTCGGGCAGCAGGCCGTTAACCGGGGAGTAGCTGAAGGGTAAAGCGGTGGTATACCAGACGGTGTAGGAATCATCGTGTAGCTTGATGGTAGCCTTTTTGCAGGGGTATCCGGCAATTTTCCTTGTCTTGTCACCTGCTTTGGGATCAGCGGTTACCACATAGTCTTCTTCAGCATAATAGGTTTTTTTATCATCGCCGGAAGTAGAGAATACCTGCAGGTATTTTTTATGTGCGAGGTCTGTGTATTGGGCGTTGTTGCGGAATCCCATCCGGCGCTGACCCTGAACGGCGGAATCCCGCTGCGGCCGCCTGTTGCCGAAGTCGGGCCGCTCTGTGGTAAGTTTACCGTTACCGTTGCTGAAGGTGAATAGCTGGGTGAAAGTAATTGTTTCAGGAATTTCTCTGTCGTTGTTATCGTCTCCGCCCCGGAAGCCGCGCATCCGCTCCGGATCTGTTTTAGCAGTTACCTCGTAGGTAATGGTGCCAGACTGCTGCGCCAGCAGCGGCCCGGAAAAAGGCAATACTACAGCGGCTGTCAGGATGATACGGGATAGTTGATTCATAACCTGTTTTTTTATACAAAAGTGTTGCTTCCGCCGGGCTTTTTGCGTTAAAAACCATTATTTACTGTTATTTACTGTTAATAGTTATCTTCCAGCGTTAATCTTCCTTATTTACTGTTAATTACTGTTAAGGATTTGCACCCTTTACAGGCGGATTGGATAGTTTTGTATGGATATAAAAATTATTGATGCGACAACGAATCCGGAACATTCTTATCCTTATGTGTATCTGTATCCTGGGAATATTTCTTTTCCAGGCTTACTGGCTGTATAACTCCTATCGTATCCGCCAGGAGCAGTTCAGTAAAGAGATTAACGAATCGTTGCGGCAGGCGGTTTTCAGCAAGCAGTTTACAGATGTAAACAGGCGGTTTTCCGGTTTCCCCGGCTATAATCATTTTTACCGCGATAAGGATTCCAGTGGGCGTATGAAAGTGCTGATAGAAAGAAGAATAGGCCGGGGAACGATTATCAGAAACGGGCCTCCGCCATCGCTGGACAGCCTGCGGCGGGAGGCACCCTCACGGATATACGTAGACACGCTGGCCAGGCAAATTTCCGAGTTTCTCATCACCAATAACCACAACGACAGCGCCAACCTCGTTAAACTGGATTCTATCTTCCGTACTGAGCTGCACAGCCGGCAGATAGCCACCCCTTATCATCTCGACACCTTTCACATGGATTTCAGCGGGTATGAAAGAGAGAGTTTCCGGGACAGTATCCGTAAAAGAGACCGCCGCCAGACATCTAAAATACCGTTCAACCCTGCCAGCAATCTGTTTGTTCAGGCAAGTTTTGAATCTCCCCTTCAGTTTATTCTGCAGAAGATGATGTGGACGCTGCTCAGCTCTGTAATACTACTGGTGCTCACCATCCTTTGCTTCATGTACATGCTGCGCACCATCCTGAAACAGAAACGGCTTTCCGAAGTGAAGAATGACTTCATCAACAATATGACGCATGAGCTGAAAACGCCTATCGCCACAGTGTCTGCTGCCGTAGAAGCCCTGCAGAATTTCAACGCTCTGAATGACCAGCGTAAAACGCAGACCTATCTTGATATTTCCAAAAATGAACTGCAGCGCCTGTCAGACCTGGTAGAGAAAGTACTGCATATTGCAGCAGAAGAAAAGGAAGATTTTGAACTGTTCCGGGAAGATGTTGACCTGAATGAAGTGGTAGACAATATCCTCACCAATCATCAGCTGAAAGCCACCAAACAGCTGCAGCTGAGATATGACAACAAAATACCCGATACCACTGTTTTTGTAGACAGAACCCATCTGGCCAATGCCATCAATAACCTGGTGGATAACGCCATCAAATATTCCGGCGATCCGGTTCAGCTTTATATCCAGACCAGCATAGAAGACCGGAAGCTGAAGATCCGCGTGAAAGACAATGGCATCGGTATTCCCAGAACATACCAGGAAAATATCTTTGATAAATTTTTCAGGGTGCCTACCGGCAACCTGCATAACGTAAAGGGCTTCGGACTCGGCCTGAGCTATGTGAAGAAAATCGTGGAAATGCATGGCGGCACCATCCGCGTTCACAGCGAGCCGGAGAAGGGCGCCGAATTTATCATCATCATCCCCGCCGCATAGCGCTATTTAAAAACAGGATTATGGCAAAAGTATTACTGATAGAAGATGAGTGGCAGCTTGGCCAGATTGTGAAAGACAGCCTCGAAACACGGGGATTTGAAATGCTGTATGCAGCAGACGGAAAAGAAGGCCTGAAACTGTATCAGCAGGAACGCCCGGACGTAGTGGTACTGGACATCATGATGCCCAATATGGACGGCTTCTCCGTTACCGCCGAAATCAGGAAACAGGACAAATTTACCCCCATCATCTTCCTGACAGCAAAATCGCAGACCGCAGACGTCGTGAAAGGCTTTGAACTGGGAGGTAACGACTATCTCAAAAAGCCTTTCAGTATGGATGAGCTGATTGTTCGTATAAAGGCGCTGCTGCAGCGTTTCAGCAATCAGCCCGGCGCCGCTGGTATGGAAGAAGGCTCCGTTGTTATCGGACAATACGTCTTCAACTACGCCAAGCAAACCCTTACCCGCAACAATACCACCGAATTTCTCTCTCACCGCGAAGCCGAAATACTCCGTCGCCTCCACGACAACAAAAATGAGGTGATGGAACGCAAAACCGTACTGCTGGACCTCTGGGGAGATGATAACTTCTTCAATGCCCGCAGCATGGACGTATTTATCACCAAACTACGCCGCTACCTGAAAGACGATTCCCGCGTTCAGATTGTGAATATACGCGGGGTAGGCTACAAGTTGATATTCTAATTACGAATTACGAATTGCGAATTACGAATGTACAGCGAAGATAAAAGTGAAGACCAAAGCGGGTATTCGCCCCTGATCTTCGCATTTATCTTCGCTGTACATTCGTAATTCGCAATTCGTAATTCGTAATTACTTATAGCTTATCTTTGTTGTTTATGGAACAGTTAGTACAGCAAATAACAGCCTATAAACAGGAAATAGAGGCATTTACGCCTGCCGGTGCGGCGGATCTGGAACAGTACCGGATAAAATTTCTGGGTACAAAAGGTATAGTGAAAGCCCTTTTCGGGGAAATGAAGCAGGTACCCAACGACCGTAAGAAGGAGTTCGGACAGATACTGAATGAGTTCAAGCAGCTGGCAGAATCCCGCTATGAGCAGTTTTCCGAGCTGAAGGAAGCCACCGGCGGCAACCTGGAGGATATCGACTTTACCCTGCCGGCAGCACCACACAGGCTGGGCACCCGCCATCCTATCAGCCTGGTGCGCAACAAGATTATCCGCATATTCGAAAGACTGGGCTTTACCATTGCTGAAGGACCGGAAATAGAGGATGACTGGCACAACTTTACTGCGCTGAACCTCCCGGAGAACCATCCTGCGCGCGATATGCAGGATACTTTCTTCATCAGTAAGAACCCGGACTGGCTGTTACGTACACAAACATCTTCCGCCCAGGTGCGTGTGATGGAAGCCGGCAAACTGCCGATCCGTATCATCAGCCCCGGAAGAGTGTACCGGAATGAAACCATTTCCGCCCGTGCGCACTGCTTCTTCCACCAGGTGGAAGGTCTGTATATAGACGAAAACGTATCTTTTGCCGACCTGAAACAAACGCTGTATCACTTTGTGAAAGAGATGTTCGGCGAAAATACCGCCGTTCGTTTCCGCCCATCCTACTTCCCGTTCACCGAGCCAAGCGCTGAAATGGATATCTCCTGCTTTATCTGCGGAGGTACCGGCTGTTCAGTATGTAAGCAAACCGGCTGGGTAGAAATCCTGGGTTGTGGCATGGTGCACCCCAAAGTACTGGCCAATTGCGGCATTGATCCGGAAAAATATACCGGCTTTGCCTTCGGTATGGGTATAGAACGTATCACCATGCTGAAATACCAGATCAAGGACCTGCGCCTGTTCTCAGAAAACGACACCCGTTTCCTCGAGCAATTCGAAGGAACCATATAGTATTTGAAATTTGGCTATTTGAGATTTGGTTATTTAAAATGCAGCGGAGAGCGTTGCGGATATGATATACGCGAAAATCTCCGCTGCATTTTAAATAACCAAATCTCAAATAACCAAATAATAAAATTCCTCCTGATGATGGACTCTATTGCCGTATGCGGGGCTGGTACGATGGGTGCCGGCATAGCGCAGGTTGCGGCTGCCAATGGCTTTACCACTATCTTATTTGATATTCAGCAGCCGGGTCTTGATAAGGCCAGGGCACAGATTGAGAAGAGCCTGTCCGCTGCGGTGGACAAGGGAAAGCTGACCGCCGCCGCGAAAGAGGAGATATTGCAGCGGATCACCTTTACCGATGCCATAGAAAACTGTGTGGCGGAGGTGATTATAGAAGCCATTGTAGAGCGTATTACCGCCAAAACAGCCTTGTTTAACCAGCTGGCGGAGATTAATTCACCTGACACCATTTTTGCCACCAATACCTCGTCGCTGTCTGTTTCAGAACTGGCGTCCGGCATCAGTGTGAACCCTTCCCGCGTGGTGGGCATGCATTTCTTTAATCCGGCCCATCTGATGAAACTGGTGGAAGTGGTGAGTGGAAAGGATACTGCCCCTGAAACAGCCGACGCTATTTATGAACTGGCGGTAGCAATGGGCAAGATACCTGTACGTGTAAAGGATTCTCCGGGCTTTATAGTAAACCGCGTAGCACGGCATTACTACCTGGAGGCTATGTTGCTGGCAGAGCAGCGGGTGGCCGATTTCAGCGCCATTGATCAGCTGCTGGAAAATGCCGGCTTTAAAATGGGGCCATTTGCCCTGATGGACCTGATCGGCAACGATATTAACCTGGCTGTAACACAATCACTTTACGATGCGTTTAACCAGGCACACCGCTTTAAACCCAATACGCTGCAGGAACAGCGGGTAAAGGATGGAAAGCTGGGGCGTAAAACCGGACTGGGTTTTTACAGGTATGAATAATCGCCGTGTTTTCACGGCATAAATCCGCAGAATCGCTCAAATCACGGAAATCATTAGTTATTTTTGGGCCTGCAAACGTAAACGAATATAGTCTTCATGATTTTAGTAACCGGCGGTACAGGGTTTTTAGGCAGTCATTTAATTCGGTCTCTGGTCAATGCAGGCAAACCTGTGAGGGCTTTATACCGCAGGCAACCTTCTCCCCTGCTGCAGGACATTTCCGGCAAAATAGAATGGGTACAGGGCGATATACTGGACGTATGCGCGCTGGAAGATGCGATGGAAGGCGTTTCACAGGTATATCACTGTGCAGCGGTGGTTTCCTTTGCCCCCGGAGATGCCGCTGATCTCATGAAAATAAATGTGGAAGGTACCGCCAATGTGGTGAACCTGGCCCTCGACGCTGGTGTGCATAAGCTGTTGTATGTAAGCTCTGTGGCTGCCATCGGAAGGGCGAAAGAAGGTGCGCATATCGATGAGGAATGTGAATGGGAAGACAGCAGGCATAATTCCCGCTACAGCATCAGCAAATACCAGGGAGAACTGGAAATCTGGAGAGGCATAGCAGAAGGGCTGGACGCGGTAATGGTCAATCCTTCCATTATCCTTGGCGGCGGATTCTGGGAAGACGGCTCCGGAGCCCTGTTCAAAAATGCCTGGAAGGAATTTCCCTACTATACCGAAGGCATCAATGGATTTGTAGATGTCAGGGATGTGGTATCGGTGATGATACAGCTGATGGACGGCCCTGTCAGCGGTGAACGCTTTATTCTCTCAGCAGACAACTGGAGCTACCGGCAGCTCTTCACCACCATGGCGCAGGCGATGGGTAAAAAGCCGCCGCATAGGGAAGCAAAGCCCTGGATGGCTGAGATAGTATGGCGGGTAGAAAAACTGAAGGGAATGATGACCGGTAAAAAGCCGCTGATAACAAAAGAAACGGCGCATACCGCCCAGATGAAGGTATATTACAACAATCACAAAATATTAACCGCACTGCCGGACTTCCGTTTCCGGCCATTGGCGCAATCCATCCGGGAACTATCGGCCGAATTTGTACAGGGCCGCCAGGATGCTGTTACCTCAGCAGCAGTGCAGCAATAGCAGCCGCCAGGGTTGTCTGCAGCGCAGGATGGGAATCCTTACTTACCCATATACGGGGCTTTTCTCCCGGAATTACCGCCGCCACGGGCTGCCCGCGGTACTGGAATTCAAAACATATCTTTTCGTAGGAATTTACCTTGCCGAAGCGGTTATGGGCCGTAATACGTATATCCGTGTCAGTACAACGGAGTATGCCGGCTGCATTATTGTTGTTCAGCTCCATGTAGGTGGGCGACTTCAATATCATTTCCCAGCGTTTTAAGGGCTCATTCCGGGCGCCGTTGATAAGAGTGTAGCTTATGGGCGCATCAGGCGCTAAATCGTTTAAAGCAGCCGGTAAGGAGTGGTTATTGAAGGCCACACGGGTAGTATTCATGGTTTGTACCAGTATCCGTTCGTCATTGCCGGTTACATAAAAATTAAAGGGATTACCCGGCGATTTGATAAAGCTACCCATACCCTCAGCGATGCCGTTTTTACGGGAGGTAGTATTCCAGGAGCCGAAACTGATGGTTTTGGCAGTGAGCCAGCCATCGTGAATTTTCACCGGCCATTCCAGGTCATTGCTATAGAGGTTACCGGGGTTTTTTAACTGCCTGGGGGCGCTGCATGCGGTAAGGATAAGCAGCAGACAGATGATGAGATGTTTCATGTGATGTTGGCGGTTTGGGAGTTAAATTACGAATTACGAATTGCGAATTACGAATGAGGTACGGAGATTGGTGGAAATATTTTAAAATAATTCCGCTCCTGTCTCCGCACCTTATTCGTAATTCGCAATTCGCAATTCAACAGTATTAAATTCCTTTCACTTTCTCCCAGATCTCCGGAATACGTTTGATCCAGTTTAACTCTTTCTTCCTGGCGCGGGCATCTTCAGCAGGGGTGCCGAAGTAAACTTTGCCTGCTTCGAGATCGCCGGGTACGCCGCTTTGTGCGAGCACGACGGCGCCCTTACCGATAGTAAGATCTTTATTCACTCCTACCTGGCCCCAGAGAATTACGTTGTCTTCGATGATGGTTTTGCCGGCGATACCAACCTGGGCGGCAAAGAGGCAGTTCCTGCCAATAACAACGCCGTGGCCAACGTGGATCATGTTATCCAATTTGGTACCCTGACCGATGATGGTATCTCCACTCACGCCCTTGTCGATGGTACAGCCTGCGCCAATCTCTACATCGTTTTCAATAATTACCCTGCCGCAACTTAGCATCTTGTCGTACATCACTTCACGTTCAGCTCTCTTCTTGAAGTAAAAAGCATCTGCACCGAGTACGGTACCGGCATGAATGATCACATTGTCGCCGATAACGGTGTGGTCATAAATGGTTACGTTAGGATGAATCAGACAGTTGCTGCCAATGCGCACATGATTGCCAATGAATACGTTAGGTTGTATCACGGTGCCTTCTCCTATTACTGCGGAATCACTGACGGATTTGGTGGCAGGTTCAAACGGGCGAAAGCGCTTCACCAGTTTTACGTAAGCACTGAAAGGATCGTCGAGCACCAGTAACGCCTTACCTGCAGGTACGTCCACTTTTTTGTTGATGATGATAATGGTTGCTGCGGAGTTCAGACTGGCGTTGTAATATTTTTCAAAGTCTACGAAGGATATATCTCCAGGTGTAACCTTATGTATTTCGTTGATGCCTGACGCCATCAGCTGATTGTCGCCAACCAGCTCTGCGCCTATGTATGCCGCGATTTCCGTTATCGCAACGGGTACTTCGAACTTCATATGATCTCTGTTGTTGAATGATGATTAAAGTGCAACAAAGGTAGTAAATCGGAGAACGTAACACGCAATTTTAGGTGACAGGATGATCTCAACAGGGATGTTTCAGACTGCTGTTATCCACAATTATTTTAGTAGTGTGAATAAAATTTTTTGTAAATTTTTTCTTTTGTCATGAAATTCTTTTTAATATTGTGTAGGGAATCTTGTTTCCCTGTACTTACTAACCCATTCACATAACAAGAAAGTCTGATTGTTTAAACGGTCAGACTTTTTTTATTGCCTCTGAAATCCGCCAGCACCAGGCATTACAGCCGATCAGTATTTTTCTTCTCACAAATCATCCGCTCCTTTGTACCTGTTAAAACACCTTTTTCATCTGCCTGCCCCCTGAAACCGAAAGGACCTGTTTGGGTGGTTGGGGAGGAAAAAATGACCGGAAAACAGGAATTACGAATGACGAATGGAGAATTATGAATGAGAAGCGGAGATCAGTGAGGATATAAAGTTGAATATTCCGTTCCGGTCTCCGCTTCTCATTCGTAATTCTCCATTCGTCATTCGTCATTCAACACCTGCTATATGGCTTTGCTGAACAACTGTGAATCCGGCAATTTCCGCCACAGTCGTGCATCGAAGGCCATACATATATTGCGGATGAAAGGTTTGCCTTCGGGAGTAACCACCACTTTATCGGGCACAACACTGACCAGCCCATCCTGTTCCAGTTCCTGCAAACGCTGCAGTCCTTCCATGATGGCATCGCATTGAGTGTCTGCTTTACGCCAGCTGGTTTCGAAGGTGCACATAAGGTTACGGATATGACCGCGCAGGAGTATGTCTTCTTCGCTGAGCATATGACCACGGACTACCGGAAACCGGCCATTGTTTACCATCGTCTGCCAGGCGGCAACCTGCTTTTCATTCTGAACATAGGCATATCCGTTATCACCAATGGAAGACGCGCCCAGCCCCACCAGCAGAGACGTGTGGGAAACGGTGTAGCCCATAAAATTACGGTGCAGCTGCCCTTTTGCGGCTGCAATAAATAACTCGTCGCCGGGCAGCGCAAAGTGATCCATTCCTATCTCTGTATAACCATTTCTGGCAAACAGCTTTTTACCCAGTTCATACAATCTCCGCTTCTCCTCATCCTTCGGAAGATCTGCTTCGGAATAACGGCGCTGCCCCACTCCTTTTATCCACGGAACATGGGCATAACTGTAAAAGGAAATCCGGTCAGGACGTAACTGCATCACCTTGTCAATAGTATCCTGCATACCGCAGGCAGTCTGTAACGGCAAGCCATATATCAGGTCAAAGTTGATAGCGCTGAAACCCGTTGCCCGGGCATGCTTCACCACTTCCGCCACCATCTCAAAAGGTTGCACCCGGTTGATGATTTCCTGCACCCGGATATCAAAATCCTGGATACCCAGACTGATACGCCGGAAGCCCAGGTTGTACAGCGTCTGCAGATGCTCCGGGGTAGTATTGCCGGGATGACCTTCAAAACCAAGCGCGGCATCAGGCAGTAATGTTGCATGCTGATAGATACCATCCAGGAGCAACTGCAGATTTTCTGCACTGAAAAAAGTAGGCGTGCCACCGCCGAGATGTATCTCCCGGATACGCGGTTTGCCTTCGAAAGTATTGATATACAATTGCCATTCCTGCAGCAGCGCCTGTATGTACGGCACTTCCACCGCATGGTTTACGGTGATATGTTTATTGCAGCCGCAGTAGGTGCACAGCTTCTCACAGAACGGCAGGTGGATATACAGGCTGATACCTTCACGCTGATTATATTCCCGGAAGGATTTTTTCAGCAATGCCTTCCACTGCTCCAGGGCAAAACTGTTTTCATCCCAGTAAGGAACTGTGGGATAGCTGGTATAGCGCGGTGCGGCTACATTGTATTTGCGGATGAGGTTCATGATAATTTATGGTTTATGACAACAACTATGAACAACGGTTTCACTGCCGGCAGACATCACCGGGCTTATGTATGGAATGCCCAGGTTCAGCCCGCGCATGATGAGCAGTATACCCATGATGCCTGCAACAACCGGCACCAGTGAACGTATCCTGTTACGGATGCGTATACTTAACAGATGACTGAACCAGGTGACGGCTATCATCGCCGGCATGGTACCGGCGCCGAACAAAGCCATGAACATAGCTCCCTTCCACACATCGCCGGAAGCTATGGCGCCGGCAATGCCCAGGTATACCAGTCCGCAGGGCAGCAATCCGTTCAGCATACCGATGGCATAGAGCGTACTGAATTGTTGCCGGCGCAGTAATGTACCCAGCGGGTGTTTTATAAGGGCGGTGATGCTATCCGGAAGATGAATACCTTTTGTCCATCTGTTGCCGGTATATTTCAGTAATACGAACAGCAGTACCAGGCTGCCAACGGCTACTGACAACCACTGCTGCAGTCCGCCCAGCCAGAGCTGTTTGCCCAGCCACCCGAAAACCATTCCCATCAGGGCGTATGTGGTGATGCGGCCGGCATTGTAAAGCAGTATGCCGGCCATCTTCTTATAGCCCTGCAGGTGATGCACCGGTAAGGTGAGCGCTATTGGCCCGCACATTCCCACACAATGAAAGCTGCCTGCAAAACCCAGAATGAATGCTGAAATCATGGCCTTGTCTTTTAACGTCAGTAGATATTTAAAAACTGCTCCTGGTAGTAGGGCTTACCATTCACCACCCACTGCATTTTTACCTGGTATTTGCCGTTACTGAGCAACTGCCGTTCTATCTTCTGCTGGCCGGCACTGTTCAGTGCCAGCGGTAGTTCTACATCCTTGCCGGAATCAGACGGCCGGTAGAACTGCAGCCTGCCGGTAAGCTGCCGGCCCCGCAGTTCATCCGGAAAGGTGAGCGCTATTTCTCCGGCAGACATCGTGATGCTGACCGGAGCAGACAGCAGCTGCACGTTCTTCTTCCCATCTATCACCTGCTGGTATTTCAGTTCTTCTCCGTAATAGTCTGCCGTAACCATATCTATTTTCGTGCGCATGCTTTTAACAACCAGCGTTAATATGCCTGCAGCGAAAACGATAAACACGATAATGATTTTATGTCCCCAGTTCATGATGAATATTGTTAGGTGATGAATATGGCTGCCTGTCTACTGCACTGGTCCTAAGAAGGTGGTGCGCATGCCGGCAATTCTTTTGTTATCCTGATAGATGCCGATCTGCAATGCTGACTTGCGGTTATGCAGTGCGTTGCGGGGCATCACAATGAAAAAGGCGCCTTCTCCCTGTCCTTCTGCCTTCACTGTAATGGTGGAATGACCTACCATTTCTATTTTCCCGGCTTCGTCTTCCAGCTTCAGCACCAGCGGTATGGGCGTAGTTGTTTTGTTAATCAGCTTAATGCGGTATAAATTGGTAAGGCTGTCTGTGCCACGTTCCTGGTACAGCATACCAGCCGTGCGCATCACGGTGCCGCTCACCGGTTTGCGGCTCATGAGCATAAAGGTGATGATACCCAGCAGGAGGGTTAATATGCCGGCATATATTTTCAGGCGGGTAGTGAAATGGAATGGTTCCTTCTTGGCGATGCCGTTTTCAGATGCATAGCGTATGAGCCCTTTCGGGCGTCCGGTTTTTTCCATCATGCGGTCGCAGGCATCTATGCAGGCGGTACAGTTGGTGCATTCCAGCTGGGTACCGTTACGTATATCTATGCCGGTAGGACATACCTTCACGCACTGGGCGCAGTCAATACAATCCCCCAATGCACGGGATTCATCTTTACGGAACCTGCCACGCGGTTCTCCCCGCTGGTAGTCATATGCTACCAGCAGAGAGTTTTTATCGAGCAATACCCCCTGCAAACGGCCGTACGGGCATACTATTGTGCACACCTGTTCCCGCAGGAAGGCGAACACCCCGTAAAACACGCCTGAGAAGATAAGGATGGCGATAAATCCGCCGGTATGCCGGGATAAAGGATCAGTAATGATCTGTTGCAGGGCTTTTGCCCCGATGATATAGGCCAGAAATATGTTGGCGATAAGAAAGGAAAGGGCGTAAAAGATAAGATGTTTGGAGGTTTTCCGGATAATCTTATCCGTATTCCAGGGTTGTTTTGCCAGCACGCGCTGAGCGGCGGCATCGCCTTCAATCCAGTATTCAATGCGGCGGAACAGCATTTCCATGAAGATGGTCTGCGGACACATCCAGCCGCAGAAGAGCCGGCCGAAAGCCATGGTGAACAGCACAATGAAAAGAATAAAGGCCACCATCGCCAGCCCGAAGATGAAGAAGTCCTGTGGCCAGAAGATAGCGCCAAACAGTATAAATTTTCCTTCCGTAATATTCAGCAGGAATAATGGCCTGCCATTTATGGAGATAAACGGCAGGCTGAAAAAAACACTAAAATAAAAAAGGCTGACAAAGCTGCGGAGATTGTACCAGCGACCTTTCGGCCGCTGGGCAAATATCCAGTTACGCTTTCCCTGCTTATCAACTGTGGCTATACTATCTCTGAATGTGCTGTTGGACATGACTTATTCTTTTGCTCCCTGTGGTTCCTTTGGATTAGGCGGATTACTGCCATGGATGGATTTGATGAAGCTGGCCAGCTGAGCCAGCTGCTTCGGTGAAAAATCTTCCTGCCAGGCCTTCATACCTTTATCCGGAACACCGTATTTGATTGTTTTGAAAACCTCATTGATCTTGCCGCCATGCAGCCAGTAGTCGTCGCATAAGTTCGGACCTACCACCCCCTGCCCTTGCGGACCATGACAAGGTGCACAGCTGGAGATAAACATCTTCTGCCCGGCAGCCAGGTCATTGGGATCTTCCAGCAGTTTCACATTATTTTCATCGATATTATTGGCGGCATTTTTCAGAAATTCCGCTTTGGCAACTGCGGCTTTTTCTTCCGCCATCTGCAGCTCCTGTAGCTGGTTGGGAGCAGAGTGGGAAATTTCCGTGCGCCAGAAATAAATAACGCCGAAGCATACACTGAAAATGAATCCCCACTTCCACCACGGAGGCGTTGGGTTATTCAGTTCGCGGATACCGTCGAAGTTATGGCCCATGTCTTCCTCTGATTCGGAAGCGGCATCCAGGGTACGGGTTTTATTCATCCGCTCCATGAAGGTGATGCGCGGTTTGCCGGGCGCCGGCTCTTTCTTCGGTTTGCGCTTCCGTTTGATACCTGCCAGAAAGCGTAACACAAACAGCAGGGAGATGATTACCGCCAGCTCCAGCACAATGACAGACAGCAGCACATAAAAAGAGGTGGGCGACAGCCGGGAGAAATAAGGACTGGCGGCTGGTGTGGCCTCCCCGGCAAAAGCACTGCCGCTCAACAGCGTTAACGCGATCATGCTACCCACCGCCAGCATCTTACCGGATTCTTTCTTTATCTTCTCCCGGAAAATATCCATAGCTCCGATGACGGCATTGCCCAGTATACCGATAGCCAGCAACAACCCTATAATTACCGTGAGCAATACCAGCGCTACCGGGTCTGTCAGTTCTGACGGAGGCTCCGGGCCATTGGCCCAGGCGGGCGCGCTGCATAAAATAAAACTGAGCGTATATAAAAACTTCCTGTTCATACCTTGTAAACTTTTATAGGCTTTGGGTATCGTCATTATCTAATGGGATACGGCTTACATGATCCATCATTTTTTTGCTGGCGCTGAATGCCCACATAGAGGCCACCGTAAAGAATATGGTGAAGATCAGCAGCGATGCCAGCGGGTAGATGCTTACACCGGCAATAGATTCCAGGTAATTAATGAACTTCATGATCGATACATTTATAGTGATTAAAAATCTGCCTGGGTAGTTGCCTCCGGAGCCTTTTCAGGCGCCAGTTTAATATCCTTACCCATACGCTGCAGGTAGGCAATGAGCGCTACAATTTCTCTGTCTGCCTTCACGGGCAGCTTATCTTTTGCCAGTGTTTCACTGATGGCGCCGGCCTGCTTTTCCAGATCTGCCGTTGCCTGAGTTTCATAACCTGCAGGATAAGGTACTCCCAGCTTACGCATCACATTGATCATAGCGGGCGTTTTACTTTTATCGATGCGGTCAGTAAACAGCCAGGGGTATGGCGGCATGATAGAACCGGGAGACATAGATCCGGGGTCCAGCATATGGTTATAGTGCCAGCTGTCAGGATACTTACCACCTATTCTGGCCAGATCCGGACCTGTACGTTTGGAACCCCACTGGAACGGATGATCGTAAATGAATTCGCCGGCTTTGGAGTATTCGCCGTAGCGGGCTACCTCATCGCGGAACGGACGTATCATCTGAGAGTGACAGGTATAGCATCCTTCCCTGATGTAGATGTCCCGGCCATGCAATTCAAGCGGCGTATAAGGTTTTACGCTGCTGATAGTCGGAATATTACTTTTTATCAGGAAGGTGGGCACCATTTCGAGGATACCGCCAATGGCTACTATCAGCAGGCTGAATACGACCAGCTGTATAGGTCTGCGTTCAATCCAGTTATGCCAGTGTGCTTTACCGTGGGTAGTGATTACCTTGGGCAGCGGTGCGGCTTCTGTTGCTTCGTTGGCTACAAAGGAACCGCGGCGGATCGTTTTCCAGAGGTTCACAATCATCAGTCCCAATCCGCTCACGTAGAGGAGTCCGCCGAAGGCGCGCAGCGCATACATCGGTACTATCGTGGTCACTGTTTCCAGGAACTGATATTTCAGCTGTCCTTCTTCGGTAAACTGTTTCCACATCATACTTTGTGTAAAGGCGGCCCAATACAGCGGGATCACATAAAAGATAATACCCAGGGTACCGATCCAGAAGTGGGTATTGGCCCATTTGCGGGAGTAAAGCTGTGTGGAAAATATTCTCGGAATCAGCCAGTAGAGGATACCAAAAGTGAGGAATCCGTTCCATCCCAGTGCGCCGACGTGTACGTGGGCAATAGTCCAGTCAGTATAGTGGCTGATCGCATTTACATTTTTGAGGGATAACATAGGTCCTTCGAAAGTAGCCATGCCATAACAGGTGAGCGCTACCACAAAGAATTTCAGGATGGCGTCTTCCCTTACGCGGTCCCATGCGCCGCGCAGCGTCAGCAGCCCGTTGAGCATACCTCCCCAGGAAGGCGCTATCAGCATGATACTGAATACAGTACCCAGGGACTGCGCCCATTCGGGTAGTGCCGTATATAACAGGTGGTGAGGGCCTGCCCAGATGTAGATAAATATTAAAGACCAGAAGTGGATGATAGACCAGCGATAAGAATATACCGGCCGGTTCGCCGCTTTGGGTACAAAATAATACATCAGGCCGAGGTAGGGCGTTGTCAGGAAGAAGGCCACAGCATTATGGCCGTACCACCACTGTACCAGTGCATCCTGTACACCGGCGTACCAGCTGTAGCTCTTGAACAGCGCCAGCGGGTATTCAAAGGAGTTGATGATATGCAACATGGCAATTGCCACCCAGGTGCCGATGTAAAACCAGATAGCCACATACAGATGGGACTCCCTGCGGCGCAGGATGGTTCCCAGCATATTGGCGCCAAATACCACCCATATCAGGGTAATAGCAATATCGAACGGCCATTCCAGCTCTGCGTATTCCTTACCGGTGGTATAACCCATGAATAAGGTGAGTGCGCCGCCGGCGATGATAGCCTGCCAGCCCCAGAAGTGAATTTTACTCAGCAAATCACTGAACATGCGGGCCTTGCATAACCGCTGCAGGGAGTAATACACGCCCATGAAAATACCATTGCCGACAAAGGCAAATATGACGGCGTTGGTATGCACCGGGCGCAAACGCCCGAATGTAGTAGGTGCATAGCCCAGGTTAAGTTCGGGCAATACCAGTGTAAGCGCTGCCCATAGCCCGGCAAGCATACCTATAAGGCCCCAGAACACACAGGCATAGGCAAACCATTTTACCGTGCGGTTGTCGTAATAAAATTTCTCGAGTGACATATTGCTGTTTATTGTTGCTTAATAGATGTTGGAATTACGTTTAGTCCTTACTGTTATCTTTACGATCTTCAAACAGCATCCGGTGTGCGGGTGAAAAATCATCTTCAAACTGACCGTTTTTTACCGACCAGATAAAGGCTATAAGGAAGCCTGCCGCAACAGTAAGACTTGCACCGAGCAAGAGAATAATGACGCTCATGTTGTTGTTATTTAATGAGCAGGAACCTGGCTGTTTCCAGGGCCTGTAATGCATGTATTTCATTGGCGTGGAAAGTGAGTACGTCACCCTTTTCCAGCACCGTAACTTCTTCGTTGAGCATGAAGGCGATCTTTCCTTCTACTACCAGCACCATAGCGTCCGCAGGAGAGGTGTGCGGCGGAATCTGCTGCCCCTGCTGCATGATCACCAGGCTGGCATTGAAACGTTTCGTCCTGAATACCGTGCAGCTCTTTACTTTGTTATTCCCTTCTTCCTGCAGTACATTCATGTTTTTCATCAGCATAACTATTGTGGTTCATTACAATAAAAGCTAACAGACATGCCTCGCCCGTTGCGCACAGGCAGCCGCTTTCAGACTGCCTGTACGCCCATTTCAATCCGGGCTTAAATACTGGTGCTTTTAAGATTTCACTGTGTGTATTGTGTTCGTAGCAAAGGTAGCAGTACCCTGCGGGCACTGCAATGATATAACTCAATCCGGAATATGATTTTTATCAGGCATCTCCTGTATTCCTTTGCTGTCAAGCATCTTGCCATGGTGCTCGCTCAGCAGCCATGTGATCAGCACAATGCTGACAGAGCTGGCCGGCATCAGAATAGCCGCTACCAGCGGAGATAGCAGGCCTTGTACGGCAAAGTACAGTCCTGTAATATTATATATCAGTGATAAGGCAAAGCTGATAAGGATAATATGCCGGTTGGCCTGGCATAAACGTATGAAACTGAATAACAACGGTAGCTGCCGCGCTTCCAGGATACCATCGCTGGCCGGTG
Source organism: Chitinophaga solisilvae (assembly GCF_009928525.1). GTDB lineage: Bacteria > Bacteroidota > Bacteroidia > Chitinophagales > Chitinophagaceae > Chitinophaga > Chitinophaga solisilvae. The sequence continues at coordinate 165,426 of NZ_JAABOK010000003.1, forward strand.
TGAAATTGTTGCTGTCTTCTGCCAGCGAGATACCGATATCACTTTGTTTCAGCGCACCGGCATCATTCAGCCCGTCGCCGATCATCATTACTTTTTTTCCTTGCTGTTGCAGGGAGATGATATAAGCGAGTTTATCTGCTGGCTGCTGCTCAAAGAGAAGTGTAGTCTCATGCCCCATCAGCTGCCGCAGCGCCAGCGCTTCCCGGCTGTTGTCGCCTGATAGCACAGACATAGGATAATGCTGCTGCAACTCTTTTAATAAAGAACGGATGCCCGCCCGGTAGTTGCTGCGGATAGTAAATAATCCCATCAGCTTTTCATTCATGGATACATACACTACGCTGCCATCGGCCGGCGTTTGCTGATGCGCGCCGATGAATGCAGCATTACCCAGTTTAATAAAGATGCCATTCACCCAGCCACAGACGCCCTTCCCTGTAAAGTGCTGAAAATCAAATACAGTCTGCAGAGAGGCCGCATTGCAATACTGCACTACCGCTTTGCTCAGCGGATGCGTGGACTGTGCCGCCAGGCTGGCAATCATGGTTTCCTGCACCGGCGTCAGCGTAGTGCCGTAGTATATAACGCCCGTACCGGTTTTGCCGGTCAGCGTTCCTGTTTTATCGAATACAATATGTGTGGCATTAGCCATATTTTCAATGGCCTGCGCATTGCGCAGGTATAGCTGGCGCCTGCTGAGAATACGGAGAATATGACCGTTGGTAAAGGAAGATGCCAGCAATAATGCACACGGACAGGCAATAATGAGAATGGCGGTCACAGCCGGCCATACGCGCGATACATCGTGCATAGCCCAGTATCCGGCGCTGACAGCAGCAATGAGCAATACTACCCAGGTAAAGTACTGCCCCAGCAGATGTACAAAGGATACATGTTTTTCTTTCTTGTTTTTCAGCTCGTCGCGGTTCCACAAACTGGTCAGGTAGCTTTGCGCCACTTCCTTAATTGTCAGTATCTCTATATTACCTTCCAGCTGGCGGCCACCTGCATAGAGGATTTCACCCATGGCTTTGGCTACCGGTACGGATTCGCCCGTTACAAAGCTGTAGTCTATCAGGGCGCTGCCCTTTACAATGATGCCATCTGCAGGTACCAGCTCATTGTTATGAATCAGCAGGGTATCACCGGTTTTAATGTCCGGCAGCGCAGTAGGTACCTCCTTGCCGTCTTTCATAACGCTGACGGCTATAGGAAAATAGGCGGTATAATCCCTGTCAAACGACAACCCCTGATAGGTTTTATCCTGTAATATTCTGCCTATCAGCATAAAAAAGACAATGCCGGACATAGAATCAAAGTAACCGGCCTGCCCCTGGAAAACGTCTGTCAGACTACGGATGAACGTTACCAGGATAGCGAGGGCAATAGGTACGTCTATATTGAGGAATCCATGCCTGATACCATTCCATGCAGAGCGGAAAAATACCTGGGCGCTATAGAAAAATACCGGTAGCGCCAGTACCACATTCATATAGCGGAACAGGCGGTTCATAGCTTCATCGGTATGCCCGCTGCCGGTAAAATATTCCGGGAAGCTCAGCAGCATGATATTACCAAAACAGAAGCCTGCTACTCCGAGCTGATAGATCATGCTGCGTCTGATATGTGGCTTTTTGTGCTGCAGATCCTGCAGGCTGATATATGGCTCATAACCAATGGCAGTAAGTATTTCCGCCACCCTTCTCAGAGAAACCTGCCGATGCGCGAAAATAATCAGTGCTTCTTTTTTACTAAAGTTAACGGTTACACGAAGTACGCCTTTATCCAGTTTGTGCAGATTTTCCAGCAGATACAGGCAGGAACTGCAATGGATATGCGGGATGTAGAAGTTTACATGTGTCTGTTCCTCATCCCGGAACCGGATAAGTTGCTGCTGTATTTTTTCATCTTCCAGGAAGGAAAATTTATCTTTCCTGACTGCTATACGCTGGTTGATACCCGGTTTCGAGTTCAGGTCATAATATTCACAGAGGTCGTACTGGTGAAGGATTTCAAATACCAGCCTGCAGCCTTCACAGCAAAAAACTTTTTCCTGGATGGTGATTTCCCTGTCAGTGCAATTTTCTCCACAATGGTAGCAGGCAACCTGTACCCGGGTATCTGATGAAGTAGCCATTAGTCAATACTTACAGTGTTAATTAATTCTTCCTGTCTGATAATAATGGTGTTGGGAGGCAACACCGCGGGATAAAGAATATTCTGTTCTATATACAGCCATTGATACAGCAGTTGTTCGAGGCTGTACATATCGCTGACACATATTTTATATCCGCTGCTCCACTGTGGCTGTACCAGGTAATTGCCTGTTACCTGCCGCAGTTTCTGCAGCAGCAGTAATATTTTCTGGAATGATTGCCGGATGCTCTCATAGGCCGCAGGTTGCAGGGCTTTTTTGCCATTGTTATGAACAGCAGCATTTCTGATTACAGGAAACAGCACGCTGTTTTCTTTCCGGATAATGAGAGTACATTCTGCCTGTATACTGGAAAACAGCAGCTGTTGCAGATCTGCTGCGGCAGGCACGGTCACATCCTCTTGTTTTTCCAGGTTAAACCATGCCATCACCTGATCGGCAATATTCTCAATGGGCTGATGAAACTTATTTACAACAACATCACAGAGAGCGGCAGGCGAGAGTTCATGAAAATTGATAATAGCAAATGGATACATGCGGCTGGTAATTTTTGATATTACAAAAGTACCGGCCTGGCCACAGAGTGGCTATGATATGTGTCAAGGGAGAATATGATAATAGTCAGGAAAATGAGAAATTACGAATTACGAATTGCGAATTACGAATGTAGAAGCGAAGATCAAAGCGCAGATTTATGAAGATCCTTCATAGTGAATCTCCGTAGAGCTGCGCTTTGATCTTCGCTTCTACATTCGTAATTCGCAATTCGTAATTCGTAATTAATTTTTAATCCTGCAGGTTGGCCGTTCTGATAATCTCCGTCATATCGAGGAGGCGGATTTTTTTGCCTTCCAGCTCAATCATGCCGTCTTTTTTGAATTCGGAGAGGAGGCGGATGGCGGATTCGGTGGCGGTACCAACGAGGTTGGCAATTTCTTCACGGGAGAGGCGTACGTTGAGGGTCTGGCTATCGGCTTCGAGGCCGTAGGTTTCTTTGATGAACAGCAGCGTTTCGGCGAGGCGTTCACGTACGGGTTTTTGAGCGAGATGGGTGATTTTCAGTTCCGCTTTGCGCAGCTCACTGGATAAGATGCGCATCATTTCAAAAGAAAGGGAGGCATCTTTCTGGAGGATGCTCATGAACAGGTCTTTTGGAATGAAACAGATAGAAGAGTCTTCCAGGGCTGTGGCAGTAGCAGTATACCGCTCATTGCTCAGCAGCGCCTTGTAGCCCATGATATCGCCGGCTTTTACCAGGCGGATAATCTGTTCGCGGCCATCGTCGCCACTGTGGGAGAGTTTGATTTTACCGTTGTTGATGCAGTACACGCCAAAGGGATAGGCGCCTTCGTGGAAGATCACCTGGCCTTTTTTGTAAATGGAACACACTTTTGCCTGGTCAATCTGTTCCAGATTGCACTGTTCTGCTTTGCAGAAAATAGACGAAAAGCGGTCCTTACAATGCTGACATGAAGGATTTTGAAATGTACTACTCATAATCGATCTGCAAAATTACTAATTTACAGCTCCTTAACCAAAGCAAATGCAGTTGTGTCGCTAAATTATTATGTGATTTATAAGCCATATGAAGTACTGACAAGGTTTACGCCGGAAGGAAATAAATCCTGTCTGGCTGACTACTTTAAAGTACCGCGGGATGTATATCCTGTAGGACGTCTTGATTATGACAGCGAAGGATTGTTATTGCTCACGAATGACAAGTCATTGAATAACAGGCTGCTGCTACCTTCGAATGCGCATGAAAGGGAGTATTGGGTACAGGTAGACGGGGCCGTTACCAATACCGCCATCCGCCAGTTGCAGGAAGGGGTACAGATTACCGTAGATGGAAAGCCGTACCGTACAAGGCCCTGTTTTGCGGAGATCTTTGCCGAAGAGCCGTTCCTGCCCCCGCGTAATCCGCCTATCCGTTTCCGGAAGAGCATTCCGGCGCCCTGGATCCGGATGATACTACACGAAGGTAAAAACAGGCAGGTCCGCAAAATGACTGCCGCCGTAGGCTTCCCTACGTTGAGGCTTGTCCGTTACCGCATCGCTAACCTCACCATCGCCGGCATGAACCCCGGCGACATGCGCCAGCTGGGCCGGGCAGAAACCCTGAAAGATTTGGCTATTTGATTATTTGAGATTTGATTATTTGAAATGCAGCGAAGACAGCAGCGGATTCACAAGCTAAATATTCCGCTACTGTCTTCGCTGCATTTCAAATAACCCAATCTCAAATAACTAAATCTCAAATATTAAGGGGCGTAAATAATAAAATGCTAAATTTTAACTAGGTTTGTCACCTACAAATTTCTATTATGCTGAAATCAATGACTGGCTTCGGAAGGGCTGAAAGTACAAAGGGAGAAACAAGTATTGTGGTTGAGATCAAATCGCTGAACGGAAAGCAGTTTGAGGTAAACCTGAAATTTTCCCCTTTGCTGAAACCCTATGAGTTCGACATCCGATCGCTGATGCAACAAACATTGCAGCGCGGTACGCTGGATGCAACGATCAATATCCGTCAGAATGGTGCTACCCGTCCGGTCGTGATTAATACAGACCTGGCTAAATACTATTATCAGTCCATCACCATGCTGGCCAATCAGCTGGAAGTGCCGCAGGGAGACATCCTCAACGTACTGATGAAACTGCCGGAAGTAGTTAGCCCGGCTACCGAGCAGATGACGGAAGAAGAATGGAAGGATGTGGAAGAAACGCTGAAAGCAGCCCTGACAGACCTGGACATGCATCGCCAGGACGAAGGTCTGATGCTGGAAGCTGATCTGATGCAGCGTATAGATAATATTGAAACATATACCGGCAAGGTACGTGAACTGGATCCCCTGCGTAAAGACCGTATCCGCCAGCGCCTGGAAGGCCTGCTGGCAGAACATGTAGGAAAAGAGAACGTAGACGGCAACCGGCTGGAACAGGAACTCATATTCTACCTGGAGAAGCTGGATATTTCCGAAGAGCTGTCCCGCCTCGAAAATCACCTCCGCTACTTCCGGGAGATACTGAAAGATGCGGATGCTGCCAAAGGTAAAAAACTGGGATTTGTGTTGCAGGAAATAGGCCGCGAAATCAATACTACCGGCTCCAAAGCCAACGATGCCGGTATCCAGCAATGGGTGGTGCTGATGAAAGATGAGCTGGAAAAAGCCAAAGAACAAGTATTAAATGTTTTATAGCAAGGGCGCACACCATATGAAAAAACTATTTCAGGTAACAGCAGGCATACTGGTACTGGCTGCAGCCTGCAAACCGCTTAAAATGGATGCCTATGAGAAAAACCTGGAAATACCAGGCCACGACTGGGCATACGATTACAAACCGTCTTTTGAAGTAAACATACAACCGGAAGATACTGCCAGCCTGTATGATATTTATGTGAATGTACGTCATACAGATGCCTACCCATACAGTAATATGTGGCTGCTGGTAGGTACCACCTACCCTGGCGACAGTATCCCTAAAGACCAAAGAGTAGAGCTGCCCCTGGCTGATATCAGCGGAAAATGGAGCGGCACCGGCACCAGTGGTATCATTAAACACGATGATATCATTGAACACCGCGTACCCATCCAGCACAACGCTATCTTCAACAAACCGGGAACCTATAAATTTACTTTTGAACAAAACATGCGGCAAAATCCGCTTCCCCATGTCATGAATGTAGGCTTGCGGATCTCTAAAGCCGGCAAACGGCCATAATGAAAAAGATTTTCAGCAAAATGCAGGAAGGCAAATCTGTCTCCCTCATTTATTTCCTGGTACTGGCATATACCATCGTAGCCCTCATCTGGTGGGGTGTGCTGCTGTTCAGACAAAGCGAACAGATTACCCGCTTTGAACGGCAGAACCTCTCCCTGCGTATTGATAGCCTCGCACAACCGGTAGAACATCAGCTGGAGCTGCAGCGTATCAATAAGGATGAGCATATGCGCTCTTTCAAATATATCGGAGAAGGAGGTATCTTCCTGGGCATCATTCTGCTGGGCGCGCTTTTCGTGTACCGCGCAGTGTGGAAATATATGAAGCTCAGCCGGCAGCAGCAGAATTTTATGATGGCGGTTACACATGAGCTGAAATCTCCTATTGCAGCTGCCAAGCTCAACCTGGAAACCATCCGGCGCCACCGCCTCGATGAAGAAAAACAGGCCAAGCTCATTGATAACACCATCCGTGAAACAAACCGCCTGGATCAGCTCTGTAATAATATTCTCCTGGCAGCGCAGCTGGAAACGCACAAGTACCAGCTCTTCCGGGAGCCGCTGAACTTCTCCGCCCTGCTGGAAGGTAGTATGAAAGAACTGTGCGGCCGCATAGGAACACATAACATCCGGGCGGAGATTGCTCCGCACGTGTGGATGGAAGGTGATAAACTGATGCTGCAGATTATTGTGAACAACCTGGTGGAAAATGCCGTTAAATATGCACCCCGTCAGACGGACATCAGCGTAAGTCTCTTTGAAAGCAACGGTCAGCTTAAATTACAGGTGAAAGATGAAGGCCCCGGTATACCGGCCGAAGAAAGGAAACGCATCTTCCTGAAGTTCTACCGGGTAGGCAATGAAAATACACGCAAAGCCAAAGGCTCCGGCCTGGGCCTGTTCCTCACCGCTAAAATTGTGGAACAACACGGCGGCTATATAGAAGTTAAGGACAATTTACCCACAGGCGCCTGCTTCGAAATAACATGGCCGGAATATTCCATTCAAACGGCGTAAATTAGACGACGGATTCAGGCTTGTTCCTGACGCCGTTTTGTAGTAAAATCAAACAATAACACATGAAGGAAGCGACTAAGGCATCAATACTACTGGTGGAGGATGAAGAAAATCTCCAGGAGGCGCTGAAGCTGAACCTGGAGCTGGAAGGATATGAGGTAACAGCAGTGGAAAACGGTACAGCTGCCCTGAAAGCAGTGAAAAATGAATATTTCGATCTGATCATACTGGATATTATGTTACCGGAAATGGATGGTATCGCTGTCTGCGAAAACATCCGTATCCAGAACAATGAAGTACCCATCCTGTTTCTGAGCGCCAAAAACAGCAGCGCCGACCGCGTGCTGGGCCTCAAAAAAGGTGGCGACGACTATATGACCAAACCTTTCAACCTGGAAGAACTGCTGCTACGCGTTGAGAAACTGATCGTAAAAAACAAAAAAATACAAGATAAAGACAGCGTCCCGAATATCTACCGCTTTGGCAATAATACGATCGATTTCGCGGCACAGGAATGCGTCGGAAAAGACGGCAAACATTACGAACTGAGCAAGAAAGAAGCCATGCTGCTCAAATTGCTCATCGAAAACAAGGGAGAAGTGGTGACCCGCGAAAAAATACTGCAGGTAGTATGGGGTTATAACGTATACCCTACCACCCGTACCATCGACAACTTCATCCTCAACTTCCGTAAATACTTTGAGGAAGACAGCCGGAATTCGAAATACTTCCACTCCGTCAGGGGCGTAGGATATAAATTCACCGAATAATCCACAGCGGCCGGCTTTCAGTGATGATGCCCACAGGCATGATGACTGAAAGCTGCCCGTTTTATGGGACGGCCTGCCAGTTTTCCGCGTTTTCTCCCCGGTTGCCTGTAAATTCCTGCCTTCAGATAATTCTCACTTTCCCGTCGAACCTAATTAACCGATATTTAATGTGCTTATCGGGAACACGTTGATCTCCTTGTAAACATTAAATGTGGTACAACATTACAATGAAATAGTTTTAGCTGCAGGCTGGCAGTACTGGCTATTTTTTTTGTTAAGTCTCATTGCGCTTGTAGCATTTTTTATCCTGCGGGAAAGAAGAATTAAAAGAGCCTCAGCGAAAGAAATAACCATACATCATACATTGATAAACCTGGAACTCCATGCTTTTCAGGCACATATGGACCCTCATTTTATCTTTAACAGCCTGAATGCCATTCACCATTATATCCTTACAACAAGTACGGATATGGCCTCGCTTTACCTGACCCGGTTTGCACGGCTCATGCGCCTCATGATAGGCAACTTCAACAAGGAATGGGTAACGCTGCAGGAAGATCTGGAAGCCCTGGAGTTATATATTCAGCTGGAACAGCTGCGCTTCGATAACCAGTTTACCTACCAGGTGCGGATGGTGCCTGGTGTTAACCAGCAGTTTACCCTGATACCCCCGCTGATTATCCAGCCCTATGTGCAGTATGCTATCTGGAACAGGCTTCTGTTGCGGCCACAGCAAGGTGGCGGACGCCTCATCATCAATATTGAAAAAGCAGAAAACAGGCTTTTTATTCAAATAGAAGATAACGGAATAGAAGATAACGGAACCCTCGCGGAAATACCCGGTGATACCACCGGGCGGCAGTCTGCCGGGGTAGATATTGCAGCGGAAAGATTATATATGATGAGTGAAAAATATCATATGCAGGCAAGCATAAAAACCCAGCAGCTGTTCGACGAGCAGCGGAACCCCAATGGTAACAGACTTACTATCAGTATGCAATACATCCCTGCCCGCCAGTCTCTGGCGGTATAATTACAATCGTTTGATATAGTTGCAGCTTACCCAGCCGGTTTTGCCATCTGCCAGCGAAATTTTACAGTAGTCCTTCGTAGCATCCGCCACCTGAACCTTCATACCTTCCTGTATTTCGAAGGCATCTTTGCTGTTATCGTCCGGTGCTGTTTTTACCTTGATGTTACTGTGCATGATAACACCCTGGCTGTGATTGTTGGCTACCAGGTAAGTATCAATGGCCATAATGAGGTACAGGGCGCACAAGGTGCCCAGCGCATAGTTACCCCAGCGCAGGAACTTATTTTTCCAGCCGGGAAGAAAACTGTTGAGCATAATACCGGCTACCAGCAGCCAGAAAAGCTCCACGGTGCCCACCGCCCAGCCGTTGGCCTTGTGTACCTGCTGCAGCTGCTGCCACCATTGCTGGAAGAATACTAACGGTAATTCCTCTACGTAGCCGCTTACTTTCTGGTTGGCGAGGGAAAGATTATGTTTGACGGCTTCATCGCCGGGTGCCAGTTGTAATGCTTTTTCATAGCTGTAAACGGCATCACCGGTTTTTCCGGCCTTATAGTAAGCGTTGCCTGCATTGAAGTACAGGGATTTTTGCTGGTATCCTTCATCAATTAACTGCTGATAGGCTGCCGCCGCTTCGGTGAATTTGCTTTGCTGATAAAGGCTGTTGGCCGCATCAAAGCGTTGTTGCGGGCCGGCCTGCTGCGCCTGCGCCGAACCGGTTATCAGCAAAACAATCATCGTTATGGCAGAAAAAAAAGCTTTCATAATTCTTTGATTCATCATACTGATTAATTCTTCAACGCATCTTCCAGGTTACTGATAATATTCACCGCCTGTGCATAAGTGCCCTGCATTTTATTGTTATCATGTGCGGGAGCATATAAGGCCACCTCACAGTTAGAGATCAGTTCAAACAGGTCGCTGGCATTGCTGCCGTTGATTTGCCGGGCTGCCAGCTTTTCCTGCACCAGTTGCTTGCTGAGGTCAGCAAACGGAATTTTGAGTTTATGGCTCAGGTATCCCCATACAGCGCGGGAGGTTTCTTCATAAAAGGATTTATCTTTTCCTTCTTTCAGGTAACGGGCTGCCAGCTCCAGTCTTTTCAACGCTACCTTGTTGGCGTAGCGGTGTTTGAGCAGCGCTGCATTGGTGGTGTTATAATCTTTTCTGCGCTTGTACCAGATAACACCCGCAGCTATCAGCAACGGGAGCAGCAGTAATATATAGAACCATACGCTGGTGATAAACCAGCCGTGGGTCCTGGTCCAGGTGAGGATGCTGCCGTCTGGTTTTATCAGGTCGTTCTTGCCTGCGCCAAAGTCGTGCTTGTCTTCACGGGTATGCTTACCCTGTGAGATATTTATCACGAAAGGCTCTGAGCGCAATGTCTTATAGCTGTTGGCAACCGGATCGAAATAGGAGAATTCAACCGCCGGGATGGTGTGTGTACCTGCTTCCCGCGGCATCAGCACATATTCGAAGGTGCGGCTGCCGGAAAGCGGGTTGCTGTTTTTCTCAATATCATCGGTCATTTTGGGATCGTACTTTTCAAATCCTGAAGGTGTTTCCACCTTAGGGGAGTTGAGCAGATTTACGTTACCCTGGCCGCTGATAGTCACTTTAAGGGTGAGTGCATCGTCGGTGCTGAGTTTGTTTTTGTCTACGGTGGCAGACATGTTAAAATGCCCTACTGCGCCATTATAGCTGCCAGGGCGGCTGTCCAGCGGCAACGGTTTTACATTGATGCTGATGGCCGCACTCTGAATTTTATACGGTACATCCTGGTATTCTACTTCCGGCCTGTTGAAGAAGTCATCAAAGAAAGGATCTTTGAAAGCGGGATCGTTGAAGAAGTCCTCAAACGGATCTTTGGAGCGGGTGTTACGTTTGCCGCTCACCAGCTTCACAAGTCTCACCTGGTTATCCACTTCCACGGGGTCCAGTTCCAGGGTGCCGGACTGCAGAGGGAAGAGTAATGTTTTGCGGATGGTAAATACTTTGAAAGGGATGCCGTTTACCCGCTCTTCAGTAGCCTGGGGTGGGTTGGGCAGTTCAATATCTTTGGCGGAGAAGCCTTTGAAGGCCGGTACTTTGGTAACGCTGGAATTGGTAGGCAGGCGGGTATAGAGTTTATACGTTGCCGTTAGCTGATCGCCTTCGTACAGGTCTTTCTTATCTACTTCTACTTTCAGGAATATATTCTTCCGTAATTTTTCGGTGACGTCCTCTCCTTTTTTGAGTACGCCTTCGGGGAGGTCTTCTCCTCCCTGCTGACCGCGATGTTGCGGTGTGGCGGGCTGCATGGCCTGGGGCGACTGCGCCTGGGTGCTGCCTTTTCTCACCTCAATCAGCACAGGATTAGATTTTACGACATTGCCGTTTACCCTTGCCTGCGCGCCTGCAATGGTAAAACTGCCCACATGCCGTGGTTGCAGCACATAGGTAAGCGCGATGTATTCTGAGCGGCGGCCATTGAAAATAGACTGCCCCTGCATTTGCGAAGGGCCTTGTAATACTTCGAAATCTTTGAAGCTGGGAGGGTTAAAGCTGGTAACATTCACACCGTTTTCCAGCATAAACTGTATCTGAAACGGTTCATCCTGCGCTACCGTATTACTGCTCACAGTGGTTGTAAACCGGAATTCCTGCGCATGGGCGCAGGCTACTACCAGTAAACAACACAAAACGGAGAAAAAATATTTTTTTATACTAAATCTGTCCTTCATAATTAATGTCAACAAATTTACCAAAGCCGCCCCCAAAGCGGTGTTAAGACCCGTTAAAACTTAGTTAAAAGATTATTAATATTTGGGGGGAATTATGAATTACGCATGATGAATGGCGGGTAGTATGCAGGAACATTTTTTTCAGTGCCACCGCAGTAAGAATTTCGCTTATATCTCCGCTCCCATTCGTCATTCGTAATACCTGCACATTATATATCTCCGAGCATAGGCCTCAGCGTAATATCTTCCACTACGGTTTGCGGAGCCATAGACCAGGCAGACCATACAACGCCGGCAATATCTTCGGGGGGCATCATTCTGTCAGGAGCCGCTTCAAATCCGTCCCAGGAAGCAGTGAGCGTAGGGCCGGGGCTGATGGAGGTAACTCTGATATTGTTGCCTGTCAGTTCCCTGCGCAGGTTTTTACTGAAGCCCAGCAGTGCGTATTTGGTGATACTGTAGGAGCCGCCGTTGGGATAGGCATGATGGCTGGCGGTAGAGCACATGTTGAAGATGTGGCCGCTGCGGCGTGCCATCATGGCTGGCAGCAGCGCTCTTGTAAGGTGATAGGCGCTGTAAACATTTACCGCCATCAACTTTTCAAGAAGGCCATCCGCTTCTTCATGAAGGGCGCCCGGGATAAAGATACCTGCATTATTGACGAGAATATCAACAGTATCGAAGGTGGATTTCACCTGCTGTGCAAAGGCCAGCACCTGGGCTTTATCGCCCATATCCACGGATACAGCCGTTACCGTTACAGCCGGATTTTTCTGCTGTATGGCTTCCTTTGCCGCTTCCAGTGATGCAGCGCCCCTCGCACAGATCATTACATTGAATCCCTCTGCTGCCAGTTTTTCTGCTATAGCCTTTCCGATGCCTTTACTGGCGCCTGTTATAACTGCGTTCATAACTTGTTGATTAAAACGGTAAAATAGTGAATTTAGTTGAATGGTAAAGGTAGCCCGGCGATCATCTGCTCCCCGTTTCGTACCTTTGCGCTGCCATGAAGTATAAACATCTTTTCTTTGACCTGGACCACACGCTCTGGGACTTTGAAACAAACGAACAGGAAACACTGCTGGAGTTGTTTAATACCCACCAGTTGCAGAACAGAGGCATACCATCTTTCGAGGCTTTCTCTATTTCTTATGTAGATCACAACGAACGGTTGTGGGATCGCTTCCGCAAAGGATTTATTACCCGCAACGATCTGCGCGACAAGCGCTTCCGCCTGACCCTGCTGGATTTCAAGATTGGCGATGAGAAATTATGTCAGTCGCTCAGCGAAGGCTTTCTGGAAATCCTTCCCGTAAAGAAGCGCCTTTTCCCGGAAGCGAAGGAAACGCTGGAGTACCTGGCCGCAAAGAATTACCCGATGCATATGATTACCAACGGCTTTGAGGCAACTCAGCTGCTGAAAATGAAAAGTTCAGGCATCGAGCATTTCTTTACCCATATCATCACCTCTGAAGTGGCGGGCAGTCTCAAGCCCTATCGTGAAATTTTTGATTATGCGATCGCTAAGGCGGGCACTACTGCGGCGGAAAGTATCATGGTAGGAGATGCCATGGAACTGGATATCAAAGGGGCGCACAGCGTAGGTATGGATCAGGTATATTTCAATCCGGCCAAACCACCGGTAGATTTTGTACCAACCTACACCATCAGCCATCTGAAAGAACTCAGACAAATATTATAAAGTATTTATTTATTTTATTATTTGGTTATTTGAGATTTATAATGCAGCGGACCACGGAGCGATTGTTATTTACGCTTGATGTTCCGCTGCATTTTAAATCTCAAATAACTAAATAATAAAATAATTCCTATTTTGTTTTTTTCGCTCTGATGGCGGATGTACGGGAGGGTTGGGTACAACAGCGTTTCTTCCCGTTTAAAGTTTTCATGGCAGTATCCTGTTTTGCCAGCATGGCTGCATGTGGCGTACCGCAAAGTTTAGGCTGCGCGGCGGCAGTAGCCTGACCCGCTTTCTCCTTTTCTTTGGGTTGTTCCTGTGCTCCCGCTGCTGTGGCGAATAACAGTATAATTGCTGCGCTGAATACTTTTTTCATACAAGCCATTTACGATATTGAGATACTAGATTTTTGCGATTACGGTCTGTCCGCCTTTCACCACCTGATCCAGCTGAACGGTCACTGCTGTTCCGATCGGGAGGTACAGATCCACCCGGGAGCCAAACTTGATAAAGCCCATCTCTTCGTTCTGATTCACCTGCATACCTGGTTTCAGATAGTTGACAATCCTGCGGGCCAGTGCTCCTGCGATCTGTCTTACGAGGATAGCTGTTTTACCGTTATCGATCACTACGGAGTGTCTTTCGTTTTCTGTAGATGATTTAGGATGCCATGCTACCAGGTATTTACCGGCGTGGTACTGGGACAGCTTCACTTCCCCGCTCATCGGGTTTCTGTTTACGTGTACGTTGGCAGGGCTCATAAAGATGGACACCTGCAGGCGTTTATCCTTGAAATATTCCGGTTCAGTAACTTCTTCTATCACTACTACTTTACCATCGCAGGGGGAAATCACCAGGTTATCTCCGGTGGTGTACTGCCTTGCCGGCACCCGGAAGAAGGAAACGATAAAAAGGAAAAAGAGTACGGAAACGATCAGTATTGTCCAGCTGAGAGCGGGCAGATGGCCCAGCCAGTAGAATACTGCCCCGTTAACTAATGCCAGTACAAGGAATACAAGGGAAATGGTAGCAAATCCTTCACGATGGATCTTCATTGTTTCTTTATTTGTTAAGTTGTTTATATATGTTCCGGTGTGCCGGAATCGTTAAATCATTATACGAAGGTACTTCAAATTAGCCCATCATAAAAGAATGCACGTACATCCAGGCGAAGGGCGCTGCCAGCAGCAGGGAGTCAAAACGATCCAGGAAGCCGCCGTGGCCCGGCATGATGCGGCCAGAGTCTTTTACGCCGGCCATCCGTTTCAGTCTGGATTCCAGCAGGTCGCCTATGGTGCCGAAAATGGCAGCAATACCCGCCAGTACCAGCCAGTGTTGCAGTGCCAGTATTTCCTGTCCGAAATAATAACCGTACACACCGGCGGCAGCCACGGCCAGTATCATACCGCCAACGGTGCCTTCAATGGTTTTTTTAGGTGAAATGGACGGGAAGAAAGGCGTGCGGCCGATGAGAGAGCCTACAATGTAGGCCATGGTATCGTTGATCCAGATAAAGACGATGAGCAGCAATGGGATCAGCCATCCCGGGGCTGTACCTACACCGGTGGCGGTGTAGTGAATATCGATGGCGTTTAAGCGGATATCTGTCAGCAGACTGAATGGAATCACAGCATACAGCAGCCCCATACAGGAGTAGCCCAGGTTTTTGGGCGCAAAATCCTTTTCCAGCAATATTTCTCCCAAAGGCAATACCAGCAGGAAGATAATAGCTATCCACCATCCGATGAAGCCGGTAGACACAGCTCCGAGAGAAAAGTGGTTGCCGGTAAAGGCCAGCATCACAGCGCCGCCGGCGATAGCTACGCCCCATCTGTGCCAGTTGGGGATGCTGGCGTAATCGCCATCTATCAGCCGCATCAGTTTATAAAATTCCTGTAAGGCAAAAATGCTGATCAGGAAAAAGAGCAGAAAGAAAGTAAAGGGACTCCATAGGATGCCGCCCAGCATGACTGCCACAAACACCAGCGCAGAGGCCGTGCGGGTAAAGAATGTCTTCATTATGCGTAATTCTGTTAGATAATTCTGTGACGCAAAAGTGTACAAAATTACCCGTAGGAGCAAATCTCCCCGGAAAGGATTAGTTATTGTCCGGGTCTCCCAGGGGATCTCCGGTTGGCAGGTTATTATGGTTATGCACGAGGTCTTTGGCAGCAGCCTCATCAGACTCGTGTACATACAATTCCACCAGCCCCGGCAGGGTAATATTGTAGGAAGATGATTGCCGGTTGAGTAAAACCGCAACAATTCCGTTGTCTGCCAGCATGCCTTTTACAATTTCCGCCTCAAACGGCGTGTTGCTTGAAAATATTTTTTTCCAGTCTTTTTCCATGATATTGTCAGTTTTCTCTCCGTTAAATTACTGATTTTCATCCATACCGATCCTGTCTGCTTCTTCCCGGGCAGCCATTGTGCGGTCGGTCATATCTTCCGGAGATGACTTTTGGCGTAATGCCCACAGCAGCCCAACGGTAACCACCGCACTCAGTATACCGATATACCAGGCTACGGGGGAGTCTTTGGTGGGGTCTGTCTTCATCAGGCCATGCTGAAAAAGATACATCATTACCACCTGTGAGCCGTTGTTGAGCACATGCGCCAGGATACACAGCCAGAGATTGCCGGTCAGCACATAGATGGCGCCGAGGGTGAAACCCAGTACCACGCGCGCGAGGAAGCCCAGCATTTCGCCGTGGATGGCGCTGAAGATGATGGCTGTAATAAACACGCCGAGCCACACCTTGCCGGTGCTTTTGATGACAAGCCGCTGTAATACGCCTCTGAAGAAGAGTTCTTCCGCGATGGCCGGTACAATGGCAACGAGTATGAAGTTGATGAAAAGGTCCTGCAGGCGTGGCATGCGGAGCATGGCAGTTACCAGTTTTTCCGCCTGTTGCTGCATGTCGCGGAATTCTTTAGGTACATTCCAGGTCTGGTTCCAGTCGTTCAGCAGCCCGGCGAACCATAACACGCTGTACATGGCCATCACGGAAAGCAGCAGCTGCCAGGCATTGGGCGCGGTTTTCAGGCCGAGGTAACGAAACGGGTAAGGCTGCCACAGATAGCTGAAAATGGCTGCGGGAACAAAGTAAACAACGATAGAATAAAAAAACTGCGTAATTTTCACATAGCCGAGCAGGTTAGGATCAGATAAATCGCCGGTTTGTAGTTCCACGAGGGAATGCCCTGTCAGAGGCTCCATCAGCAGCTGCATAGCAACGATATAGAGCAGCATGAAGCCGATGAAAAAACCGATGAAGGTAACAAATTGAAGGGATGTCGGAGACTGTTTCAGATAACCGGTCATAAATAGATACTGTATTATTTTGCGTAAATTTACAGCACGAAATTCAGTTTTGCAGTGATATGGCACATTTCCATAATGCCCGGATATCGGAGAACACTACAGATGATACCAGTCAGCAAAATAGCTGCAAACTTCCGTTGTATAAAAGAATAAATATATAGTATTAAAATAATAACTAGAGGCTGCATTGTATGCAGGCTATAACTTATGGTGAAGATAGGAAATATAGAGCTGGGGGAATTCCCGCTGTTGCTGGCGCCCATGGAGGATGTGAGTGATCCGCCATTCCGTGCTGTATGCAAGGATAACGGAGCCGACCTGATGTATACCGAGTTTATTTCTTCGGAGGGGCTTATCCGTGATGCTATCAAAAGCAGGCAGAAACTGGATATTTTCGATTATGAAAGACCGGTAGGGATCCAGATTTTCGGCGGAGATGAAGAACCACTGGCCATGGCAGCCCAGATTGTGGAAGCCACCAACCCGGATCTGCTGGATATCAACTTCGGCTGCCCGGTAAAAAAAGTAGTTTGCAAAGGGGCCGGAGCCGGTATCCTGAAAGATATTCCCAAAATGGTAAAGCTCACCGAAGCTGTGGTGAAAGCCACCCGGCTGCCGGTAACGGTAAAAACCCGCCTGGGCTGGGACGATAATTCAAAGAATATTGAAGAAGTAGCGGAACGCCTGCAGGACGTGGGTATCAAAGCACTTACCATTCACGGCCGCACACGTACGCAGCTGTACAAAGGCAGCGCGGACTGGACCCTCATCGGAAAAGTTAAGAACAATCCCCGCATACAAATTCCTATCTTTGGTAACGGTGACATATGTACGCCGGAGCAGGCCATTGCAGCAAGACAAAAATACGGAGTGGATGGCGTCATGATCGGCCGCGCTGCTATAGGCTATCCGTGGATCTTCAGGGAGATAAAGCATTTTATGAAGACAGGCGAACATTTGCCGCCTCCAACTGTTTTGGAAAGAGTGGAAGTTTGTAAAAAGCACCTGCGCCAGTCAGTTGCCTGGAAAGGCGATGTGGTTGGAATCCTCGAAATGCGCCGCCACTACACAAATTATCTGAAAGGACTGCCGCATATCAAAGAATTCAGACAACAATTAGTAACTTACAAGACATTAGCAGAGATAGAAGAAGTACTGGACGCGGTTGTATTACAATATAAGGATCATATTTTCGAAAGGACTGCCTCCCCATTAGCTGAACATAATTACCCACCGGCTAATAATGAAATGGCTGGTTGTAACGTTTACGTATAAACGGACTAACCCCCAGAAAAACAAAAAACAAAAATTACTTTCACATGACCACAATTAAAAATCTGAAAAACGAAGTCTGGAAAGACTTACAGATTAAAAACAAATCTGCCCTGCGTAAAAAATACGCTGTTTCCAACATGGGGAGAGTGATCAGTTATCATGAAAGTACGGAAGATGGTAAGCTGCTCACGGGTTCTACCGTTGAAGGCTATACGGTTTTGAATGTAAAACCTGCCGACAGCTACCAGTCACTCTACCTGCACCGAGAGGTAGCCAAGCTTTTCAGTAAAAGGCCGGGACGTGCACACAGGTATGTGATACACATCGACTACGACAAAAAGAATAATAAAGCCAGCAACCTCAAATGGGCCACCAAAGAGGAAATGGAAGATCATCAGCAAAACAGCCCGGCGAAACTCGCTTACAAGGAAAAGCAGCGTAACCGCCTCAAAGGGCTGAAACTGAACGTGAGCAAGGTGAAGAATATCAAACGCCTGCTTAATAAGCCCGGTAAAAAAACCATGAAACAGATCGCCGAACAGTTTGATATCAGTGAAATGCAGCTGTACCGTATCAAAAGCGGCGAAAACTGGGCGCACGTAACACTGGATTAAAGCCTGGTTTTCCAGGAATGATCATATATGATGTTGTCTGACAATGGCCATACAGCAAGTATGGCCATTGTTATGTACGTAACTGCCCCCTGCTCATTTCCGCCAGTACCTTCCTGTAGTGAGGGCTTTCCTGCAGCACCGGCTCATAGCCCAGCAGGATCACCTGTTTTCGTGCACGCGACAACGTTACCAGCAGTTTTCTGTCTACCTCTATCTCCTCCTCTTCCCATTTAAACTGCCCCAGGCATTGCAGCGTGTGTACCTGTGCTGCATGATACACTGCCAGTGACACGATAATAATGTCATTCTCCGAACCCTGGAAACGCTCTACTGTATCAATGTTCACCTGCTGCAGCGTTTTATCTTCTGCCAGCAGCTCGCGTATCAGGCTGATCTGCGTGCGCCAGGGAGTTACCACGCCTACCGTATCCCTGGTGAACTCATTACCGTAGCGACCTTTCAGGTATTGCAGTAAAGACGCTACCCTGGCGGCTTCTGTAGTATTCATCTTGGAGGTGGGTTCATACGGGCTGGGAATAAATACCTTCCTGCCCAGCGCCAGCACCCGCTCCCATTCAGTATCAGCGGTAATCACACCAGGGTCAAATGCTTCCCGCTGCATGGGTTTTCCCGATGCCAGCTGCCCGGCGTAATAATGATTGACCAGGTCTGCAATGGTGTCGTGCATGCGGAAATGCGTATTCAGCATGCCCCAGGCATGCCGCCAGCCCGCCTGTTTGCAGCGCTGCATCAGCCTTTCAAAGATAGAGGACCTCAGGTCATGAATGCCCAGCGCCAGCAGCACGGGGTCTTTCACCTCGCAGAAAAATGCTTCTTGTGCCACTACCGGCGGCAGCTGATTCTGGTCCCCTATCAGGATAAATTTGCGGAAAGGCATGAGTAATCCCAGCAGCTGGGGCTCCGTCAGTTGGGAGGCTTCATCGGCAATCAGCGTATCGGCCGGAATGCCCATCATCAGCAGCCATTCCAGACGGGTAGCCATAGTCGCTACTGTAGCCACAAATACGCGATGGCTGGTTATATAGGTGCGGGCATTGTCCAGGGAGCCGCTCAGGCAGTATTGCCGCAGCTGTAAGGCCGCGCCGGAATTGCGCCCGCCCAGCCGCAGATGGGTAATCTGTTTTGCTTCCAGCTTGGCGCATATCTCTTCTACCGCTTTATTGGTAAAGGCTACTATAATGATGTGGCGGTCCTGTTTTATCATCTCCCCTACTATGGTAGTAAGTAAGGAAGATGTTTTACCGGTTCCCGGCGGCCCCTGCAGCAGGTAATAGTCCTGCGCTTCGAGCGCCTGCCTGACGATCTGCTCCTGGTTGCTGTTGAACATGGCGGGGGCTGCGTAGGACAAAGGCTGCCAGCGGGGGGTAGCCTGTCCGAGCAACATATCCGTACGTTGCCGGTACTGTTGGGAAATAATATAAAACAGGGAAGATGCCGCCGTCCAGTAGTTGGATTCATAGATATCATGTTCAATAATCCACTCATCGAAGCGACGGAAAAAGTCCAGCGTCATCTGGCGGTTGTTGAGCGAAAAGGTCAGTGTATCTTTTCCGAGATCGTCGATACGGCCTTTCAGCAGCTGCTGCCGCAGAGGCTGCAGGGTTTCACCGGTACGCGGATAAATAATAGCGGTATCGCCTGTACGAAAATTGTGACTAACGGGAACGACTATATCAAATAGCACGGCGCTGTTTACTTCATCAAATTCGCGGAAGCGGAGCCCGGGAATAATATTGAACCGGGCCATCTTTTCCTGCTCCGGATGCAGCCACAGGGCAGAGAATCCGTCCGCGTCATCTTCGCGGTTCACTTCAGAAAACATTCCGCACTTGGCCTGCAGGTATTCCCGCAACACAAAGGCGAGGAACGCTGTATAATAGGTTCTGGCTACGGGTGGCGCCGTTTCCCAGGCTTTTTCAAAAGAGATAAAATGTGTGGCGCTGAATGGTGGCAGGCCGGTGGCAGCAGTTTCGGTGATAGCGGACAATATGCCGGCATCGCCGGCGGCGAGGCGCAGCAGCATGGCTACTACTTCATTGCGGAGCATGAGCAGGTCGTTTTCTCCGTTATGCGTACTGCTGACGTTCCGGAGCGGGTTCGCTGCCGCTGCGGAATACAGGATGGCGGAGCTGCCTTTGCGCTGCTTCCCGAAAGTGGAGTGCAGCAGCAGGTTATAGCCGATTACCTGCATCTCATGGTTCTTCCAGGTATTGAAGTCTGGCGCCTTACCGCTTTTCAGCTCAAAAATTTCCTTCCTGGACGGGTCCTGCTCGTCTTCCGCCATGAGGTCAAGCCGCCCCTGCAGCCCGTAGCGGGCAGAGAAAAAAGTAGGCTCTATACGTACCGGCTTATCCTGGAGGTCGCGCACCGTGTTGTGCAGGTTGCCCCAGTGCTGGCCCCGTATATCACGGAACATCTCGTTGATCTTCTCCCGGCCATAGGCGGCAGCCTGTAAAACATTCTCTGCCACCGCTTCAACAAAAGATGTTTTAAAATCTATGTCTTTGTTCCGCAACATCTCATCCAGCAGGGCGTTTACGAGATTTCCCCGGAATGCCGCTGCGGCGGACTGCTGCGGGGTGAGCTTCCTGACGAGATATAGCAGCTTGCTGGCGCCTTTATGGGTGAAGCATTCTGCCAGGTCGCTGATATCGATGAGCAGATCGGGTTCCAGTATTACCTGGCTTTCCGTAATGGTAGCATAGGTATGGTCGTCTTCCCCGCGGCGGCAATGATGTACCATAATAGTATCATAGGGACGCAGCAACGGATGCAGTGCCAGTATTACAGCAGGGTGCAGCTGATGCAGCTGCAGGCAGAACGCTCCATGCTCGTCGTTTCTGACTTCCAGGGAAAAAGTTTGTCTGCCCTGATTATCGAAGGCGAGCGGACCTACCGCAGTAATCATACATTTAAGCAGCGGAACATCTGCCGGACGGTATTGTCCGGAAAACGACAGCTGCATGCTGCCACAGGCAGCGTACAGTTCCTGCAGGGCCGCCGGTTCCGGCTCCCGGAAGCACCAGGCAACAGCGTTGCTCAGCGCCTTGATGCATAACAGGTGCTCTGTATCCTGCAGCGGAAACAATCCGCGTATAGCCTTATTCGTTAGGATGCGTAATGCGGAGAGCTGTTTGTACAGCTCCGGCGGAACCGTGTTTTTATCAAAATAGAATTGCATGCGGGCAAACAGGTTGCCGAAAGACCGGGTTTCTTCCCGTGTCAGTTCCCTGAAAAGGCTTTCCAGAATGAGTTTATATAGCCGTATTTTTTCTTCCGGAGCGGAGGTATGACATGCTTCCCTGATTCTCGCGTAAAACGCTGCTGCCTTTTGTTTTGCCTGCATATCTGCAAGTTAAGGGTTTGCATTGATGCCGCAATTGTTATACCTTCCGTAGGATTTATAATGAAAACATATTTTGTATGTCTGCAAAGAAAATAGCCATTATAGGTGGAGGAAATCTGGGATCAGCCATAGCACAGGGCCTGCTGAAGAGTGGTTTTTCCAATGCCGCCGATATAACGGTTACCAAAAGAAATACCGCTACACTGGCATCGCTGAAAGCGGCCGGGGTACAGATAGAAACGGATAATGCAAAGGCCATCCGGGAGGCGGAAGTGGTGGTAGTAGCGTTGAAACCATATAATGTACGCGAAGTATTACAGGAGTTCCGCGCATCCTTTGACCCCGCGAGGCAAATCCTGATCAGTGTTGTTACCGGTGTCAGTATAGACGATCTTGACCATATACTGCCGGGTATGGCCGTTGTGCGTGCCATGCCCAATACCGCCATCGCCATCCAGGAGTCTATTACCTGTATCTGCGCGAAGAATGCTTCCGAAGAGCAGATCCGGTATGTAAAAACCATGTTTGACCAGCTGGGCGCTACTGTCAGCATTGACGAAAAGCTGATGGATGCAGCCACGGTGCTGGGCGCCTGTGGTATTGCCTATGCGCTGCGTTATATACGCGCCAATATTCAGGGCGGTATAGAAATAGGTTTTGATGTGCGTACGGCCAGTCTTATTGCCGCGCAGACAGTTAAAGGCGCAGCAGAGCTGCTGATACGGGAAAACCGCCATCCTGAAGAAGAAATTGATAAGGTTACCACCCCCAAAGGCTGCACAATTGCCGGCCTGAATGAAATGGAGCATCAGGGCTTCAGTTCATCACTGATCAAAGGGATAACGGCGTCCTACAACAAAATCATCAAAGGTTAATTATTACGCGGGTAGTCGAAGAAGAGAAACTTCTTTTTAGCGAGATCAAAATCTTTCCAGTTGTCTGTATCCGCCTGAATGGCGAAGATACCGGTAGTGGGCACATTATCGATCCTGATTTCTTCCGTGAGATAGTTAGCAAAATCAGTGATGCCGGGATTATGGGCAAAGATGGCTACGGTACTGAAGTCATCATCAATTTTAGTGATCACTTTGAGGAAAGTAGATGCATAGCATAAATAGAGTTCTTCTTCGAGGAGGATAGCCTGTTTGGGGTATCTCCACTCTTCCGCCATAATTTTTGCGGTGGTGCGGGTACGCTTGGCGGGGCTGGCGATGATCAGCTCAGGAACCATGCCTCTGGAAACCAAACGGTTGGCCATCTCCGGAGCATTTTGCTTGCCGCGTTTATTCAGCGGCCTGTCAAAATCATCCATATCCGGATTATTCCAACTCGATTTGGCGTGACGAATAAGTAATAATGTTTTCATGGGCTGAACTGAAAACGAATAATTTACCGGAACGAAAATAAAGATTTTAAAGGAAGTTAATGTGTAGATGCAATAGAGTTTGCACAAAGAGGGGGATTTAAGACAAAATTAACATGAATTACGAATTATTAATTACGAATTACGAATGAAAATGCAACGAAGAAAAACATAATATATGTTGATCTCCGTTGCATTTTCATTCGTAATTCGTAATTAATAATTCGTAATTCCCGTACTAATAGCCTCTTTCATTTTTACCTTCCATGAAGTTCATGAAGGCTTTATTTACCACGCGGTTACCGCCCGGTGTCGGGTAGTCGCCGGTGAAGTACCAGTCGCCCAGGTTATTGGGGCAGGCTTCGTGGAGGCTTTCGATGGATTGGTAGATGACCTCTACCTTGGCGCCGATACCTTCGGGGGTGAGAATCTGGGCAATTTTTGCGGAGATCTCTTCCGGAGTGAAGGGCTTATAAACATTTTTAACAACGTTCTGTGCGTGCAGGGTGTTGGTACGTTGCAGTTCTTTACAGAGGCCATACGCTTCCTGCAGGATGTGTTCCTTGTTTTGCTCTTTCAGCAGGGCGATAGCAGCCTGGAAGGCAACGAAATCACCCATTTTGCTCATATCGATACCATAGCAGTCGGGGTAGCGGATCTGCGGAGCAGAAGAAACCACGATGATACGTTTCGGGCCGAGGCGGTCCAGCATTTTCACAATACTTTCCCGGAGGGTGGTACCGCGTACGATAGAGTCGTCTATTACCACGAGGGAGTCAATTCCGGGTCTTACGGTACCGTAGGTGATGTCATACACGTGCTGTACCATCTCATTACGGCTGGAATCCTCGGTAATAAAGGTGCGCATCTTCACATCCTTGATAGCTATTTTATCAATACGGATGCGGCGGTTGACCATTTCTGTGAGTTTTTCCTCATCAAAATCGTTACCCCATGACAGAATCCTTTCCACCTTGATTTTGTTGAGGTAGTCTTCCAGGCCTTTCAGCAGTCCATAGAAGGCAACTTCAGCTGTGTTGGGGATAAAGGAGAAGATGGTATTACGCAGGTCGTTATCGATAGCTTTCAGCACGGTAGCCGAGAGGTTACGGCCGAGGGCACTACGTTCCTTATAGATTTTTTCGTCGTTTCCGCGGGAGAAGTAGATCCTTTCGAAGCTGCAGGCTTTACGTTCCTTCGGTTCCAGGATCTGTTCTATGGCGTATTCGCCATTATTTTTCACGATCAGCGCATTGCCGGGCATGAGTTCCAGCACCTCATTTTCTCCTACGTTAAAGGTGGTGCGGATAGCGGCTCTTTCGGAGGCGGCAACAATCACATCATCGTTAATGTAGTAGTAGGAAGGGCGGATACCGTGCGGGTCGCGGATCACGAAGGCGTCGCCGGAGCCGATCAGGCCGCAGGCGTGGTAACCACCGTCGAAGAGAGAGAAAGACTGTTGCAGGATGCGTTTTACATCCAGGCCGTTGCGGCGTTCTTCATCTTCTTTGCTGAGGAAGTGGTGTACGGTTTCCAGCATGGCCGCGAGGTCGCTGTTTTTGTGTACTTCGCCGGGCTCAGCCTTGGTGAACTTGAACAGTTCATCGGCATTCACCAGGTTGAAGTTACCTGCCATGGTCAGGTTGCGGGCAGGAATAGTGTTGTAGCGTACAAACGGGTGGCAGAGTTCCACGTTATTTTTACCCTGGGTGGCATAACGCAGGTGCCCCATCAGCAGTTCTCCCAAATAGCGCACATGCCCTTTCATCAGGCCGGGATATTTGGTAATTTCAGGCTGATATTTCTCTATTTCCTGTATTTCTTCACGAATCTTTCCGAAAATATCGCCGATAGCCTGGGGAGCAGCGCTACGGATCCGGTGCATAAATGGAACGCCAGGTTCTGTATCCAGCTTAACGGAGGCAACCCCTGCCCCATCCTGGCCCCTGTTGTGTTGTTTTTCCATGAGCAGGTACAGTTTGTTCAGCCCATAGAAAACGGTTCCATATTTTTGTTGGTAATAGGAGAACGGCTTTCTTAACCTAATAAATGCCAGACCGCATTCATGTTTGATCGCATCACTCATCGCAGAAAATTGAAGACGCAAAGTTACGGCAAAATAATTACGAATTACGAATTGCGAATGACGAATGTAGGAGCGGAGATTTAAGCGGTGGTTTAAGGGAATAACTATGAGGCTTTAAATTACGAATTACGAATTGCGAATTACGAATGTAAAAGCGAAGACCAGAGCAGTATCCGCTCTGGTCTTCGCTTTTACATTCGTAATTCGCAATTCGTAATTCGTAATTACTGTTTTGCAAGGCCTGCCATCCACTGACTGATGTGGGTGCAGTTTTTATAATCTTCATCTACGTGTACGTAGAAGGTTGGGATCTTTTCTGTGAGCCATTTGTTGATGGCTTCTGCCTTTTTGATGTCCAGGGTACGTTGCTGCACGCGGGAATAATCGTCAGTGAGGTTTTCCCGGTGTGGCTGGGTACGTGTTTTCAGATAAACGATGCGGGTGGCAGTGCGGCCGTTATCGTCGGTGAATTGTACCGGAGCGGAGATTTTGCCTGGTTTCAGGGTATCCAGCATCATAACGATGTCTCTTTCAGAAGGGTCGTCCAGCTGATCGATCGTGATCAGGGTACCGCCTTCGCCGGTTCTTGACTGGATCATACCGCCGTCGAATTTGGCGGATGGGGCGTCACTGAACTTGGTAACGGCTTCGGAGAACGTGTATTTATTGTTGAGGATACCGCTGCGGATAGAGTCCAGTTTGGTCATGCAGGAAGAGAGGTCGGATTTGGTTACGGCTGCTCTTACCAGGATGTGCTGTACAGTAACGTTGTCGCCCTGGCGTTTAACCATCTGAATCAGGTGGTAGCCGTGCTGGGATTTTACCGGAGAAGAGATTTCTCCTTCTTTCAGACGGAAGGCTGCGGCGAGGAAGTCGGGATCCCAGGTGTTTTTTTCGTTGCGGTTAAGCACGTAAACGCCTTTGTTTTCCTTTACGCCAGGATCTTCGGAGTAGAGAATGGCTAGGGAACCGAAATCTGATTCTTTATTCTGTACGCGTTTTTTGAAATCGAGTAAGCGGTCGATGGCGTAGTTATCCATTTCCCGGGTAGCTTTAGGGGTAATAACGATCTGGCCTACTTCCAGCTCAGATTCGTAGAATTTGAGACTGTCTTTCGGGATGGCATCATAGTAACGTTTTACCTCGGAGGGGGTTACTTTAACGGATTCGATTACTTTATTCCGCATGGCTTGTGCCAGCAGGTTTTCCCTGATGGGGGTACGGAAGCGTTCGCGGAGCTGATAAACGGAATATCCGGTTATTTCCTTCATTTTTTCTTTGGAGCCGTACAGCTGTTCGAAGTAGCGGATACGGTTTTCCATTTGCGCTTCAATTTCGCCGTCTGTGATAGGTAAGCTGTCACGTTCAGCCTGGAGAACCATTACTTTTTGGGATATCAGCATCTCCATGGTGTTACAGGCAGCCTGCGGAGGGATGTTGCCATCCGGGGTGTTGCGCTGAATTTCAGCGAGCGCGCCATCCATATCGGATTTCAGGATGATTTTATCACCCACCACACCGATGATTTTGTCTGCCACCAGTTTTTGCTGGGCGGTAGAAGCCTGCCATAACAGCAATGTACATGCAGATAATGCCAAAAGTTTCTTCATACTAAAGCGGTAAAATTCAAAAATAACCAATTAAAGATCAGTACTGTAGTAGATTAAGACTGATTTAACAAAAGTTTAGAAATAGATTTTAGCTTTCAGCCGGTTACAGGGCTGTTATTATTCTTATTTGTAAGAAGAAAGGCTGTCGGTATAGAGTTACCGTTGGGTTTCTCTATTCCGGCAGCCTTTCAATCAGGGATATTGTCAATATCTCCCCGGCGGGCGGGGAGATATTATTTTAGAGTGTTCTTTTTACTTCTACTTCTTCGAAGCCTTCGATGATATCGTTTGGTCTGAGGTCGCTGTAACCGCGTACGCTGAGACCGCATTCCATGTTGGAGGCTACTTCCTTCACGTCATCTTTATAACGTTTGAGGGAGGCGAGTTCTCCGGTGAATACTACGATACCGTCTCTTACCACGTTGATGCGGGTATTGCGGGCTAACTTGCCATCGAGTACGAAGCAACCTGCAACGGTAACCTTGTCGAATTTGTAGGTTTCGCGCACCTGAACGTTGCACA
Source organism: Chitinophaga solisilvae (assembly GCF_009928525.1). Lineage (GTDB taxonomy): Bacteria > Bacteroidota > Bacteroidia > Chitinophagales > Chitinophagaceae > Chitinophaga > Chitinophaga solisilvae. Next base: position 192,710 of record NZ_JAABOK010000003.1, read on the forward strand.
CCACTTTCTTTTCGATTTTTGGTTCCAGCATCCCTTCCATCGCGCTCTTGATTTCTTCGATCGCGTCGTAGATGATGGAGTAGTTGCGGATTTCGATGTTTTCTTTTTCCGCCAGCTTGCCTGCCTGGGAAGAAGGACGCACCTGGAAACCGAGGATGATGGCATCAGAAGCGGTAGCGAGCAATACGTCGGATTCGGTGATCTGACCTACGGCTTTGTGTACGATACTGATAACGATTTCTTCGGTAGACAGTTTCTGCAGGGAGTCGCTCAATGCCTCAACGGAACCGTCAAAGTCGGCCTTGATGATGAGGTTAAGCTGTTTAAAGTTACCCAGTGCCAGACGGCGGCCGATTTCATCCAGAGTGATATGTTTCTTGGTACGGATACCTTGTTCGCGAACGATCTGGGCTCTGCGGTTAGCCACTTCTTTAGCTTCAGATTCGTCTTCGTACATTTTGAACTTCTCACCTGCCTGAGGGGCGCCATTCAGACCGAGTACCTGTACCGGCATGGAAGGTCCGGCGATGTCCATTTTCTGGCCGCGTTCGTTGAACATGGCTTTGATTTTACCGTAGAAGGAGCCGGATACGATGGTATCGCCCTGACGGAGGGTACCATTCTGTACCAGGAGGGAGGCAACGTAACCGCGGCCTTTATCCAGGGATGCTTCCACGATAGAACCGGATGCTTCGCGGTCAGGGTTGGCTTTCAGTTCCAGCAGTTCTGCTTCGAGCAGTATTTTTTCGAGGAGAACGTCGATGTTCAACCCGCTTTTTGCAGAGATTTCCTGGCTTTGGTATTTACCGCCCCAGTCTTCCACCAGGAGGTTCATACCGGCCAGTTGTTCCTTGATTTTCTCAGGGTTGGCGCCGTCTTTATCTATCTTGTTGATAGCGAAGACCATTGGCAGGCCTGCTGCCTGAGAGTGAGAGATGGCTTCCTTGGTCTGCGGCATGATGGCGTCATCAGCAGCTACAACGATTACGGCGATATCCGCTGCTTTCGCACCACGGGCACGCATGGCGGTAAACGCTTCGTGACCCGGGGTATCGAGGAAGGTAATTTTCTTACCGTTAGCGGTGGTTACCTGGTATGCCCCGATGTGCTGGGTGATACCACCGGCCTCGCCGGCTACCACGTTAGCGCTGCGGATGTAGTCGAGCAGGGAGGTTTTACCGTGGTCTACGTGACCCATGATCGTAACGATCGGGGCGCGTGGGAGCAGGTCTTCCGGTGCATCTACTTCATCTTCCTCATCGGTTTCTTCTACAGCATCCAGACCAATGAATTCCACTTCGTAACCGAATTCGCCGGCCACCAGTTCTATTACTTCCGCATCGAGGCGTTGGTTAATAGATACCATGATACCGAGGCCCATACATTTGGAGATTACTTCTGCGAAGCTAACGTCCATCAGGTTGGCCAGCTCGCTCACGGAAACGAATTCCGTTACCTGGAGCTTGTTGTCTTCCTGACCTTCTTTAGCTTTGAGGGAAGCTCTTTCCTCACGTTTTTCCCTGCGGTGTTTGGCTTTCACGTTTTTACCGCGACCGCCGCCACCGAGTTTGGCCATTGTTTCCTTGATCTTATTCTGGATCTCGTTTTTGTCGATTTCTTTTTCTTCAACAGGACGTTTATCATCACGGTTACCATGGCCGGGTCTGTTATAGTTACCGCCCTGGCCTGGCCGGTTGTAGTTGCCTTGTCCGCCTGGTCTGTTACCGCCCTGGCCACCGCCTCTGTTGAAGCCGCCGCCTTGTTGTCCCTGACCGCCGCCCTGACGGTTACCACCCTGACCGCCGCCTCTGTTGAAGCCGCCGCCCTGGTTCTGACCGCCCTGGCCCTGACCCTGGCCTTGTCTGTTGAATCCGCCGGTATTACCGCCGCCCTGACGGTTGCGGTTATCGCCCTGTGGACGATTACCACCCTGATGGCCGCCGCCGCGGTTATCGTGCGGACGGTTGCCTTGCTGACGATGTTCGCCGGGGGCTCCGCCTTCCTTACGATCTCCTTCTTTAGGAAAATCTTTGGACTGGATAGGTTCCGGTTTTTTCTCAACGATGATACGCTTGCGTTTGCGTTTTTCGTCTCTGCTGAAGTTGTTTTTGTTATTATCGCGTCTGTCAGACTGAACTGGCAGTTCAATTTTACCGATTACTTTCGGGCCGGTTAATTTTTCGGCCTGGATGTTTGTAATAACAGCAGGTGTTTGCTCGTCCTGAGCAGGAGGAGGTGTTTGCTGGCTGTTATTATCGGTAGCAGCAGTATTGCGATTTTCTTCCTTTACGGGTTGTTTAACAGGAATTGTCGCCGGTTCTTTGATTGCAGCCGGTTTTGCCTCTTGTAATACTTCTTCCACTTTTTTAACTACAGGTTTATCTTGAACCGGTGCGGCTTTCTCCGTTTTTTCTGTCGTATCGGTTGTTTCTGTTTTCGCTGCTTTCTCTGCTTGCGGCGCAGGTTGGGCGGGTTCCGCCTTTTCCTCTTTTTTAGGTGTAGCTATCTCCGGTTTTTCTGCTTTTTCGGCCGGGGCAGTGGTAGCTGCCGGGGCAGGAGTAACAGGCGCCGGTTTAGGTTCCGGTTGTTTTTCTGCGGCAGGCGGAGGAGTAACCGGTTGCGGTTTTTCCTCTCTGGCAGGCGGAGCCGGAGTAGCAGCTTCCGGTTGAGGAGCCGGGGTATCCGGTTCTTTCTTCGCGGGAGCTTTTTTACGGTTAATGGCGTCGAGATCAATAGTAGTAATGACTTTCGGCCCGTTAATTTTAGGTGATTCAGTTTTCACTACTTCCTGTTCGGCAGGAGGCGGAGTAACCGGCGCTTTGGGAACTTCCGCAACAGGGGGAGCTGTAACAACGGGTTGTTCCACTTTGGGTTTCGGTTCTTCCTTCTCTTTTTCTTTGGCAGGAGGTGGTGTTGCAGGGGCAGCAGCCTGCGGTTCCTGTTTAGGGGTTTCCCTGACAGGTTCTGTTTTAGTTTCAGGAGCTGGTTCTGCTTTAGGAGCTTCCGCTACGGGTGCAGCATCGTCTTTGTCTTTCGTATTATTCTTTTTAGCCGCAGCCTCCGCTTCCTCCTTCTCCTTCTTCATCTTCGTTTCTAACACGCTTCCTTTGGGCAGGGCTATCTGATCGCTTTTGCGTTTGTTAGCCTTGTCCTGTTGGAACTCCGACTGCAGCGCTGAGTACATAACAGCCGTGAGGCGGGCATTTGGAGAACCAAAGCCACCCATATCAAAGCCTTTATTGCTAAGGAAATCTATGAGGGTTTCCTTACCAATATTAAACTCTTTGGCTGCAGCCAGCAATCGTGGTGTGTTGTTTGTTGTTTCAGGCATATCGTATTTCGGGCCTCCCCTGTTTCCCGTTTTTTCCAAACGGGATGTTTTTTTACGTTTAAACAATAACTCGAAAAAATCAATTCCCCTTCTTATAAGCCCTTTACCTGGGAAGGGTTCTGGCTGGGCTTTATTCTTTGTCAAACTCTTCCTGTAATATTCTTCTTACATCCTGCACTGTCTCTTCTTCCAGATCCGAACGGCGAACCAGTTCTTCAGTGGTCAGCTCTAATACGCTGCGGGCAGTGTCACAACCTATTCTTTTCAGTTCATCTATGATCCATTCTTCGATTTCATCTGAGAATTCTTCCAGATCGATATCAAATTCAGCCTGTTCCTGAGCTTCATCGCGGAACACATCTATTTCGTAGCCGGTCAGTTCGCAGGCGAGCTTAATGTTTACGCCTTTTTTGCCGATGGCCAGTGATACCTGGTCAGGGTTGAGGTAAACAGAAGCGTATTTGTTTTCGTTATCCACTTCCATACGGCTGATCCTTGCCGGCGTGAGGGAGCGCTGGATCAGCAGCTGAATGTTGGTGGTATAGTTAATGATATCAATATTTTCGTTTCTGAGTTCACGAACAATACCGTGAATGCGGCTACCTTTCATACCCACACAGGCGCCCACCGGGTCAATACGGTCATCGTAGGATTCTACGGCAACTTTTGCTCTTTCGCCCGGTTCGCGGACGATTTTCTTGATGACAATAAGACCGTCAAATATTTCAGGCACTTCAATCTCCAGGAGTTTGGCCAGGAAGGATGGGTGAGTGCGGGAGAGGATGATGAGCGGAGCATTATTCTTCATTTCTACTTTCTTCACTACCGCCCTGACATTTTCCCCTTTTTTGAAATAATCTGTGGGTATTTGTTCAGATTTAGGCAAAATTAACTCATTCCCTTCATCATCAAGCAATAAAACTTCTTTTTTCCAAACCTGGTACACTTCCCCGTTCACAATTTCGCCTGCTTTATCGGCGTATTTCTTCACCAGGATATTTTTTTTCAGGTCGCCGATACGGGCAGACAGTGTTTGTTTGGCTGCCAGGATTGCCCTGCGGCCGAAATCCAGGATTTCCACTTCTTCGTAAAGATCCTCACCGATCTGGTAGTCCGGTTCTACTTTAATTGCATCAGCATATGCAATCTGCGCATTATCATCTTCCACTTCTCCGTCGGCCACAATGGTACGACGGCGTAATATTTCAAGGTCGCCTTTCTCTGTATTTACAATGACATCAAAGTTCTCATCCGAGCCATATTTTTTCCGCAGCAGTGTTTTGAACACATCTTCCAATACCTTCATCAACGTAGGGCGGTCAATGTTTTCCGCCTCTTTAAACTCGGTGAATGACTCAATCAGGTTAATACTAGCCATGTTTAGTTGTTATATTTTAAAACACGATGCACACTTTAGTGTGCTTTATTTCATTAAGTTTTAAGTCGGTTGATTTAATTTCCTTCTTTTTGCCAATCAGTTCTTCAATCGTGATGGTTTCTTCAGTTACCGCCACCAGATTCCCTTCTTTAACGCTTCCGTCAAGGAGGGTCACTTCCACTTTACGTCCAATATTTTTAAGGTATTGTCTGTGCAATTTCAGGGGCTCATCCAGGCCGGGGGAAGAAACTTCCAGGGAGAAATCGTTGTTGGGAAACAGTTCAGCAGCTTCCAGCAAAGGATAGAGCTTTCGGTTAAAGGATACCAGCTTATCTACCGGCACACCTTTGTCCCCATCTAAAAAGAGCTTTACGTTGTTAGTGGGCTTAATTCTGATGTCTACCAAAAAATTATCGGGATCATTTGCCAGCAGTCCTTCTGCTAATTCCCGGATAGCGTTTATCACGTGTTCGTTTGCCATACAAAAAGCGCGAAGGGGACAATGTCTCGTCCCCTTCGTTTGAATCATTTTTCCTACGCAAATTTAGGATTTTATTTTGATTGAAAAACAAATTCTTTAACTTGTATATAAATATATGTATGCAGAAGCTGTCCCACCTGTCATATATCTTTTAAAAATATTTAATGCACATGGCGTTGATAAAAAAGATATATCCTGAACTTCTGGCCTGGCCTGCCGGATTATTGCTGCTATACTTTTTTCAACCCGGCCGGCAAGGTGCTTCGCTCTGCCTGTTTAAAAATGCAGGACTCCCCTTCTGCCCCGGCTGCGGCCTGGGCCACAGCATACATTACCTGTTACACGGCCAGTGGGAAACTGCCATCCGCCATCACTGGCTGGCGCCTTTTGTAGTAGCAGGGCTGATTTACCGGATCGCACAACTGTCTATATTACAATATTCCACCTTCAAAAACCCCTGAATTATGACAGACTTTTCTTTCGCTATGCTTCCGGGAATAGAGCCCGAAGAGATGCTGTGGCTGCAGGAAATCACTAAAAACTACAGTCTGGAGAACAAACAGCGCTTTCTGGCCGTTTATCAGTCCAGACGCAAAGACCCGCAAGTCATCCTGATCTGCTCCCTGCTGGGGCTGGTGGCGGTAGCCGGCATCCAGCGGTTTCTGCTCGGCCAGATCGTGATGGGTATCCTCTACATGATTACCCTGGGATTTTGCTGTGTAGGAACTATTATAGATGCTGTCAACTACCGGAAGCTCACCTGGGAATACAACAAGCAGGAAGCGCTGAAAGCGGCCGGACTGCTGGGCCTGTAAAACAGGAAAGTTAAAGAAACCTTAAAACCAGATAGCCGCCGGAATCGGGGAAGATATAATCCGCTATCTTTGTCGCATTATGTTGAGATTTTTGCTTTATATGTTTTTTGCGTGGCTGCTGTACAAGCTGGTATTTGATTTTATCATACCGGTTTACAGATCCACTAAAGTCGTACGCAAACAGATGAGCGATATGCAACAGCATATGCGCCAGCAATATGAGGAGCAGCAGGCGGCCCAGAATGGCTATACCCAGCAGCCTCCCGTTTCCCGTCCGGCTCAGAAACCGGGTAAGGACGACTATATTGATTTTGAAGAAATTAAATAACAGCGTTTGTACTGACATCCATTGACAGTTACAACAGACGAAATTTTCTCCCTGGTTGCCATAGCAGCCGGGGATTTTTTTTATTTCCAATGTGTTGTTACTGCCAGGCATACTGCCGCTACCACACTGTAATCCTTAAACTCGCTCCGCATCACCTGTAATGCTTTACCCATATGCTTTTCCACGGCTTTTACGGAAATGCCTAAACGCGCTGCTATCTCCTTATAGGATAACTCATCTCTTCTGCTGAGGAGAAAAATTTCCCGGCTGCGGGCACTCAGGCGGTCCAGGGCTGCTCCGAAACGTTTTTCCAGTAGCTGCAGGTCATAGTTACAGGCGCTTTCCGCCGCCTCCGGGATGATGACCTGCTGGTGGTGCTGTTCATGAATCAGGGAGTTGCGTAATTCGTTGAAGATGCGGTTGCGCAGGGCGCTGTGCAGATAAGCCCTGATATTGGTGATTTCTCCCAAAGTGGCGCGTTTCCGGTAAAGGTTTAGAAACACTTCTTGCAGCAGGTCTTCCAGCAAATGTGGTACCGGCAGCTTTTTGAAGGCTGTCAGGTACAGCTCCTGCGCATGGCGCTCGTACAACGTCCGGAAGGCATTGTTGTCATCGCGCGCCAGCAGGGCCGTCAGCTCCTGGTCTGATAAGGTGGAATACGTGGTCATTCGGGGCAAAAGGTAAAAAAATAAAAGAGATGTTGATAATTACCTTTTTAAAAAAGAAGGAAGAAGAGGTAGGGTAGTTAAAAAATTATGTGTCTTATATAGACATGCAACCAGAAACAACCGACAGGCAGCTGCTGCAGCTGCTGGACAAATACCTGAAAGGAGACTGTACAGAAAAGGAGCGGCAGCAGCTGGAATCCTGGTACGAGACTTTTGAGTCCGGGCTGTCAGAAGAGGCGCCCGCAGGGCTGCCTGCGCTCTACGACAGCATGGTGCTGCAATTACAGGCAGAACAGGAATGGGTGGTGCCGGCAAAAAAATGGCGCGGGTGGTGGAAAGCCGCTGCCGCAGTACTGCTACTGATTGCGGGCAGCCTGCTGGTTTGGATTTTACGTCCTTCCGGCATGAAGGAAATAAGCACTCTGGCAGGGGATCACCGGCAGGTAACCCTGCCGGACGGCACGCAGGTATGGCTCAATGTAAGCAGCAGCCTTAAATACAGCGGAGGAATGAAAAACGGCCGGCGCGAAGTATATCTGGATGGTGAAGGTTATTTTGATGTAGCCGGCAGTTCCCGGTATCCTTTTATCATTCATACCAAAGAAATTACCGTTAAAGTGCTGGGCACCAGGTTTAACCTGAAGACATATACCGGCGAGCCACTGGAAACCACGCTGATGGAAGGTAAGGTAGCAGTAAGTCTGAACCGCCTGCCGGAGAAATCATTGCAGCTGTCACCGCAACATAAACTGATCCTTACCCGTAAATCCGGTGCAGCTCAGGCCACCGGTGAGGACTGGGGCGATTTTATTGCCGCCGTACAACCGGTTGAACGGGAAGGTGAAACCGAAACCTTATGGCAGAAAGAACGGATGGAATTCTACGACAAATCTTTTTCCGAACTGGCCATAATTATGGAAAGATGGTATGGTAAAACTATTATTCTGAAAGATGCATCGCTGAACAGCAACAGGTTTAAGGGCACCTTCCGCCGGGAAGACATTAACCGGGCGCTGAAGGCGCTGCAGCTGACTGCCGACTTTAACTACAAAATCAAGGGAGATACCGTAATCATTTATAAATAATCAGCCAAAAGAACAGAACAATGCCAGTATCCACGACTATTCCACTACCGGGCTAACAGCGCCCCTATACATCCGTTAAAAAAGGGAAGTGCTGCTACACTCCCCTTTACTGTCAAACATGGAAACTTCATTTCCGTGCGGGAAGTCATGTGTTCCAATTGCCTAACATTCAAACCAAATGTATGAAAAAAAAGCTGTGTCCACAACCAGCCATTCCCAGGTCCTTATTGAGAAAAACACTATTGTGTATGAAGCTTTGCCTGATATTGATGACTGCTTTTGTGCTGCAACTGCGTGCTGCGGTTTATTCACAAACCCGGTTTTCCATCAGTAATAAACAGATGGAAATGCGCCGGTTGCTGGAATGGATCGAAACCAGGAGCAGCTATCGCTTTCTGTACAACTATAAAACATTTCCCGCTACAGACAAGGTAGAGGTGCATTTTGAGAATGCCACGCTGCCGGCTATCATGGATAAGGTACTGCAGCAGGCTTATACCTACCGCATCCTGGAAGACAGTCTGGTGGTCATCTCTCCTGCCGGTGAACGGCAGGATGTTACCATAAAAGGTAAGATTGCGGGCAGCAACGGAATAGAGCTGATAGGCGTGAACGTGCAGCTGAAAGGGACCAGCCGCGGTACTACCACAGATGAACACGGGAACTTTTCTATCAGCGCCCCCGCCAAAGGCGTGCTCATTATCTCCTATGTGGGATATGCCTCCCAGGAAGTGCCCATCAACGGCCGGACTCAGCTGAATACCATCACCCTCAAGGCCTCCGAAGCGGGCCTCAATGAAGTGGTAGTGCTGGGCTATGGCCAGAAACAGATCCGGCAGAGTGTTACCGGTGCTGTGAGCAGCATACAGACCAAAGAGCTGAAGCAAAGTCCGGTGGCCAACCTGACCAATGCGCTGGCAGGCCGCCTGCCCGGCCTGATTACCGCGCAGCGCTCCGGCCGTCCCGGCTCCGACTATTCGCAGCTGTTTATCCGAGGTATCAATACTACCGGCGCCACCAATCCGCTGATAGTGATCGATGGGCTTCCCCGCGGTAATGCCGACCTGGGGCAGCTGGATGCCAATGAAATTGAATCCGTGACCATCCTGAAAGATGCGTCCTCCACAGCGCTGTATGGTATCCAGGGAGCCAACGGAATTGTACTCGTTACCACTAAACGCGGACAGGACGGCCCGCCCAACATACAGGTCAACGGACAGTATGCCCTGCAGCAGCCGGTTATTTTTCCCCGCTTCCTGGACTCCTACCGTTCCGGCATGCTGCAGAATGAAGCGGCGAAAAATGACGGTATGCCACCGGTATGGACCGACCAGCAACTGGAATATTTCCGCACAGGGCTTAAACCCTATGATTATCCCAACACTGACTGGTATGATGAACTGATCAGAAATTTTTCTCCCCAAAAGACGCTGAATATGAATATCAGCGGCGGGTCCAAATATGTGCGGTATTTTGTATCCGGCTCTTACCTGCGCCAGGAGCCGCTTTACAAGCATGCCAACGAAAACGTATACGGCATCAAGTATAAGTACGACCGTTTCAACTTCCGGTCCAATGTAGATATTACGCTGGACAAGAACACCGACCTGCAGGTAGACCTGGCCTCCCGCCTGGAAAACCGTACCGGCCCGTCGTCAGACAGGGCTGACTTTGAATTTCTGTGGGTCGTGCTGTCGCAGATGACCAACAACCTCACACCGGTGAAGAATCCTGATGGCAGCATCGCTTCCGGCAATATGCGGGAAGACTTCTATAATCCATATGGCCTGCTCACCCGCAACGGTTACCTGGATGCTTACTGGCACAGCACCAACGGCAGCGTGGCGCTGACGCGCAAACTGGATTTCATCACTCCCGGCCTGAAAGTGAAAGGCCTTTTTACTTTCGAGAACTATGGCTCCATCAACGTCGCTTTTGACCAGGAGTACGATTCCTATCGTTACAAATCTGTTCCCGGTACCGGCGGCGGAATGTATACCCAGCACCGGACAGCCACCAGCCTGCAACGCTCCGGCGCCACCAGCGGCGAACGTTATTACTACTACGATGTGAAACTGATGTATGACCGCGATTTCGCCCGGCATTCACTGGGCGGACTATTGCTGTTCAACCGCAACTACCGCTCCCAGTCCGGTGACCTGCCACGGGTATACGAAGGTTATGTAGGGCGTTTAACCTACAACTACGACAAAAAATATTACCTCGAATTCAATGCCGGTTACAACGGTTCTGAGAACTTCCCTCCCGGCCGCCGCTATGGTTTCTTCCCCGCCCTATCTGCCGCCTGGATGATCAGCAATGAACGTTTTATGCCTAAAGAAGCTGCACTCAGCTACCTGAAACTGCGTTTGTCACATGGTTATGTAGGTAACGACCTGGTTGGGAATGGCCGCTGGCTGTATATCTCCGACTTTGCCAAAACAGACGGCTTTACCTTCGGCAGCGTTGCATCCGGCACCGGCGGATATGTGGAAAACAGGATCGGTAACACCGCTATTACCTGGGAAAAAGCCTCCAAGACAGACATTGGCGTAGAAACAGGTTTTCTGAAAGACAAGATAAAACTGAATCTGGACGTGTTCCGCGAGTTGCGGAGCGATATTCTTACGCAAGCCGGATCTATACCCGGTTATCTGGGTATAACCGCCGCGCTGAACCGAAACCTGGGACGTGTAGTAAACAGGGGTGTGGAGGTAGAGCTGAATGTCAACACCAACATCAAACAGGTGGGCATCTTCGCAAAAGCCAACTATCAATATGTAAAAAATAAAATACTGGAGATGGATGAGCCTAAGCTGGCTTATGCCTATCAGAGCCAGGTTGGCAATCCTATCGGCTACGGGCTTGGATACATTGCCGAAGGGCTTTTCCAGAGTAAGGATGAAATCGCGAAAAGTCCGAAGCAGACATTTGCTCCGCTGATACCGGGAGATATTAAATACCGGGACATCGACGGGAACGGGATTATCAACGAAGCAGACCGGGTGATGCTGCCCATGCTGAATGTACCGACAGGTTATTTTGGGATTACGCTGGGGGTTGACTACAAGGGGCTTGATGTGAGCGCGCTGCTGCAGGGTGCTACCGGCGGCCGTCAGATGTATTCGGCCCAGCTGGTATTCAATTACCGGGAAAGCTACCGCCCTGTGCATGAGGGCCGCTGGACGCCTGAAACTGCAGATAAGGCGACTTTTCCCGCATTGCATCTCGTAGAAAGCAATATGTCCAACAACTTCATCAGTTCTACCTACTGGATCAGAAAAACAGATTATATCAAGCTGAAGAATGTGGAGGTAGGCTATCGTCTGCCCCGCGAATGGGTGAAGAGAGTCAAGCTGAAAAGTGCGCGTGTATACGTGAACGGTATGAACCTGGTGAGCTGGGATCATGTCAAAGACCTGGGCGTAGATCCGGAGGCCAATACAGCAGACCGCTGGGGATGGCAGCCCTACCCTATTATGCGGGTGTATAATGCCGGTATTACCATCAACCTTTAAACCTAGATCATGAAACTAACAGTGAATATTAGAACAGGTATGCTGTCAGTACTGATACTATGTATCTGTGCCTGCAAGAAAAATTACCTTGACCGGAAACCCAGTGACCTGATTACGGAAGAAGAGGTGTTTAAGAATATTGAGAATGCAGAGCGTTTTGTAAATACCACGTATCAAAGTCTGCCTAATATGTTTCAGCCCTGGGGATGGCCGCTCAGCAGCGCTACAGATGAAACCAACCAGGCCATCGATAATTCGAGCGCTGATGCCGGAAGTTTTAATACCGGTTCTATGAGTCCCTCTAACTTTCCGCTTAGCGGGCAATGGAATGAATATTACGGGAAGATCCGCTCCTGTAACCTCTTTCTGAAGAATTATGATAAGGTGCCCAACGATCCTAATTACCCAGGCCGGCGATCCCGGCTGAAGGGAGAAATACTGGTACTGAGGGCTTTTTATTATTTCCAGCTGATCAGCCGCTGGGGAGATGTACCGTTGTTGCAGCAGGTGGAGAATCCGTTTGACAATCCGGATGGCATTTACTTTAAGCGTAACAGTATCACGGAAGTGATGGGTGCTGTTGTCAGGGACCTGGACGATGCCATGGCATTGCTGCCGCCAACATATGCAGAGCGGCCCAACAACTGGGGGCGGGCTTCGCGGGTAATAGCCCTGTCGCTGAAAGGCCGCGCCCTTTTGTATTATGCCAGTCCGTTGTATAATCCCGCCAACGACCAGCAACGCTGGACGCAGGCAGCTGCAGCGTGTAAGGCCGCGCTTGACTCTGCTCTCGTTAACGGCTATACGCTGTATGAAAACTATTCTGAGATTTTCACCCAGTATTTCAACAGGGAGGTGATCTGGAGCCGGCCGGCGCCGGGCGCTTACGGTGATGGAGGTATAGACCGGGAGATGAATCCGCGGGGCGCCAATGGTTATGGTAATGTAAACCCTATACAGGAGCTGGTAGATGATTATGAGATGGAGCGTACCGGGTTGCCGATTACAGATCCGGCTTCCGGTTATAATCCGCAGCAACCTTACAAAGACCGTGATCCGCGGTTTTATGCTACCATCCTGTTCCCTGGCAGTATGTGGAAAGGCCGGCCGCTGAACCCGAACGGGGAAGACGCTCCGCGTCCCGGGCAGCATGCTACCAACTACTGGCCCCGTAAATATCTGCTGGAGGGGGTGAACCTCTTTTCCAGTACCGGCGCTACCGATCGTAAGTGGGTATTGATACGGACTGCCGAGTTGTACCTCAACTATGCAGAAGCGCAGAATGAAGCCACCGGGCCCGGTGCAGAGGTATATAATGCACTCAATGCCATCAGGACCCGTGCCGGCATACCTGCCGTCAGCGGAGGTAACAGGGAAGCCCTGCGCGAACGTATCCGTCATGAAAGAAGGATAGAGCTGGCGCTGGAAGGGCATCGCTTCTGGGATGTACGGCGCTGGAAAGTAGCAGAGGTCACAGATAACCGCGAGATACACGGGGTTACCGTTACCGGCAGCGGTAATGTAACCTACAGTTATCCGGTTGTAGAGAAACGCGTATTCGATCCGAAACGCGCTTACTGGCTGCCCGTTCCGCAGGCGGAAATGGACAAGGTGAGCGGCCGTAATCCTGAGTTTGTTCAGAACCCGGGCTGGTGATAATGGCTTCATCTCATAAACAAAGACAACATGAAACACATCCGATATTATCTGTTACTGCTGACGAGCATACTGGCATTCAGCAGTTGCAAAAAAGAGAAAACGTTTGAACATGATTCTTCGTCGCCGGTGGTCATTGACAGGTTTACGCCGGCTACCGGCGGCGCCGGTACCGAAGTGCTGATATACGGCAGTAATTTCAGTCCGGATACCAGTCGTATAACCGTTACCGTGAACGGGGTGAGAGCTTATGTAGAGGGCGTTGTGGAAGATCGCTTGCTTATTGTGGTTCCCCGTAAAGCCGGTACCGGCAAGATCACCGTTACAATAGACGGGCAGGCAGGCATCAGTAAGGAAGATTTCGGTTATCAGACATCGTATGTGGTGAGTACGCTGGCCGGCAACGGCTCCGCCGGATATGCCGACGGAAAGGGGGCAGCGGCCGCCTTTAACTTCGGCAACCGCTGCGGGCTGGATATTGATGCCGACGGTAACCTCTATGTAGCCGAAGCGGAGAACCGGCGTATCCGCAAAGTAGCGCCCGACGGCACTGTTACCACATTGGCCGGCAGCGGCAAAAATGAGTACGCAGAAGGTAAAGGCACTGCAGCATCGTTTTACCTGCCGCTGGACGTAGTGGTGGATAAAGCCGGTAATGTCTTCACTTCTGATCCTGCTGCCTGGACCATCCGTAAAATCACGCCTGACGGCACCACCTCTCTGGTGGGCTGGATGGAAGCCTGGGGTATCGGCATTGACAAAAGAGATGGCACGCTCTATTACACAGATGCGCGCAGCAATGGGAGTGTTTTCAAAGTAAAGCCGGATGGAAGCGCGGAGCAGATTATAACCGGACTGTCCTATCCTTCAGATGTAACGGTAGACAGTAAAGGCAATCTTTTCGTGGTAGTAAATGGCAGCTCCGTCATTCAGGAATACAAATACGGTACCTGGGAGAAAGGGGTTACCATCGGGCAGGCGGGCGTCACCGGTCTGGTGAACGGTGCGGCCGGCACTGCCAGGTTTGAATATCCGTGGGCCATTGCAGCAGATGCCAATGACAATCTTTATGTTGCCGGCAATGGTACGTGGGACGGATCATCGGTGAATACCAACCAGTGCATCCGTCTTATTACAACCGGTACATGGCAGGTAAGTACCTATAGCGGTGGCAGTACGGCCGGCTTTGCAGATGGCGCCGGTGCAGCAGCCTTGTTTTATGCGCCTACCGGTATCACCATCGGGAAAGACGGCACCGCATATGTTGTAGACAGAAAGAATAATCGTATCAGAAAAGTAATCGCAGAATAACTATGGGAAAAAGATCTTTAAAATGGATGTTATTATGGGGAAGCATTATGGTTGCCCTGCAACTCAATGCACAGGATTTCCGCTCTTTTAAATGGCAGGAGCTGCCGGTAAGAGGATTGTTGCTGAGTGTGCCCCAGAAGCAGGACATACCGATGTTGTGTGACTTTATCAGGAAGGCATTGCCTAAAGAAGGCGTTAATACGCTGGCGCTGCGGATTGAATACTGGTACCAGTTTCAGTCGCACCCGGAACTGGCCGAACCGAATGCGATTTCCAAAGAAGGGTTATTGCAGATTGTACAGGCGTGCCGAGATGTCAATATCCGGTTTATTCCGACCATGAATCTGCTGGCGCATCAGAGCGAGCAGACAGAGATTGGTCCTTTGCTGAAGCATTATCCGCAGTTTGATGAATCGCCGGACTATAATCCGCCGGTGCCCTGGAAGAACGGAGGGATGTTTGATTTCTACAGCAAAAGTCTTTGTCCGGCGCATCCGGATTTACCCGGGATATTGTTTCCTCTTATGGACGAACTGATAGACGTATGCGGGGCCGATGCGTTGCATGTGGGACTGGATGAAGCATGGATTGTGGGTTATGATAAATGTCCCCGCTGCGGTGGCCGCGATAAATCCGACATATTAGCGGAATACATTAATATGCTGCATGCGCATCTGAAGCAGAAGGGCTGTGAGATGTGGATGTGGAGCGATCGTCTGATAGACGGCAAAACCACTAATCTGCTGGCCTGGCAGGCGAGTATGAATGATACGCACCGGGCGATAGACCGTATTCCGAAAGATATTGTGATCTGTGACTGGAAGTATGAAAGTGCCCCTCCTACTCCGGCTTATTTTGCGCTGAAAGGGTTTAATGTGCTGGCAAGCGCCTGTGCCAATACAGACGTGGCGCTGGCACAGCTGGATCAGATACTGGCTGGCCGGAAAGATGGCACCCGTGCAGAATTTGCTTTGCCGGTGGCACAGCGGATGAAAGGTGTTTTTGAAACGATGTGGATCAGTACCCGGGAATTTATCAATGCCTATTATGGCAAGGGCGAATTCCGGCCGGGAGCGAAAGATAATGCTGACACCTTTAAGGCGCTGTTTAAGGGTATACGGGATGCCGCGAAGCGGTAATGAATATCCTGATAAATAAAAGCGGGGCTGCTGAAGAGCGGCCCCGCTTTTATTTATCAGCCGTTCTGCGGTCTGAAGATGTCTGTTATTGTTTTAGGCGCCTGCAGGTGGAGTGTTTGTAATCCTACTGCCTTAGCGCCTTCTATATTGGGCAGGGTATCGTCAATAAATAGTGTTTCTGCTGCTTTCAGGCCGTTTTCATCCAGCACCATCTGGTAGGAAGCAGCATCGGGTTTCCGGTGCCCCATCAGGTGGGAGTAATAGGCTCTGTCGAAGAAGGTTGCGAGGGACGGGATTCCGCGGCTTTCCTGCAGAATTTTATGAAAGGCATCCAGGTGGATGGCGTTGGTGTTACTGAGCAGATACAGGCCGTAGTATTGTCTGAGTTGCTGGAGCAGTTGCAGGCGTTGCAGGGGGAAGTCCAGCAGCATGGCATTCCACGCGGTTGTGATCTGTTCCGGCGTTACGCCTGCGGGCACGTGTTGCTGCATTTCCTGCAGGAATTCTGCAGTGCTAACGTGTCCGGTTTCCAATCCGTTGAAGAGGTCAGAGCCATGAAACTGAGAATATAATTCGTCGAAATTAGTGACGCCCAGTTTCTGAAAAGCCTCGCTGGTAAGTTTATAATCGATGTTGAGGATAACGCCTCCGAGGTCGAAAATGATATTTTTAATGCCTTGCATACTCAATCTGTAATAGGTAATGACGTTGCAAAGAAAGGAGGTTTTTATTAAAGTAGAGGCGTTACCGTTTTATGTTAAAAAAAATTTAGGATAATTCGGGGAAATAATTAACTTTGCCGTCCCTTGAAAAGGGGAAATCAGTTCTTCGGAACAGGTCCTATAGCTCAGTTGGTTAGAGCACCTGACTCATAATCAGGGGGTCCCAGGATCATGCCCTGGTGGGACCACACTACACGAAAGGCTTTCAGCGGATTACGGCTGGAGGCCTTTCGTCTTTCTGCCATATTCCGGTATCCAACGAAATGAACAATAATTTATATATTATGTTGTGAATGGGAGCAAGAGATTTTTTAAACTACCTCTTCATTCCAGATGAAACGACTAAGGAAACTAGTAAATGTTTTGTATCATTCCTTGTATACTTCCAGAAAGATTCAGCAGACAGATATCCTGCTGCTGGGAAAACTGCTCGCCAGGCAGAATAAGCAATTACCTATCCTGCGTGATCTTGCTGAAGCTGAATTCAAGGTGTTTTCCCAATCGGGCGATGACGGTATTATTCAGTACCTCATTCATAAAATAGCTATTCCCAATAAGATATTTATAGAATTCGGTGTAGAAAACTATGTTGAATCCAATACCCGGTTTCTCCTCAAAAACGATAACTGGAGCGGGCTGCTGATCGATGGCGGCCAGAAAAGTATTGACTACATTAAATCAGACGATATTTATTACCAGCACAACCTGGAAGTGGTGCAGTCTTTTATCACCGCCGAAAATATCAATGACCTGATTACTGCGGGCGGTTTATCCGGTGAAATCGGTCTGTTGTCTATAGATATAGACGGTAATGATTACTGGATATGGAAGGCCATCCAGGCGGTACAACCCGTAATTGTGGTAGTTGAATATAACAGTGTTCTGGGAAAAGAGCGGGCGCTTACGGTACCCTATAAGGCGGATTTTATCAGGGAGCATGCCCATTACAGTCACCTTTACTTTGGCGCCTCCCTCAAGGCGTTATGTGTGCTGGCAGAAGAAAAGGGATATGCTTTTGTAGGCTCAAACTCCTATGGCAACAATGCCTATTTCGTCAGGAAAGAACATGTAGGAGAGCTGCAGGTATTTAGTGCAGAAGCAGGTTATGTGAAGTCCCATTTCCGGGAAAGCAGGGATAGAAAAGGGCAGTTAAACTATTTGTCCGGCGATGAAAGATATGCGTGTATAAAGGGGCTGCCGGTGTATAATGTGGAGAATAATGTTATGGAATCGCTGTAGGTATATCTGTGAAGCCGATCAGATGACCGGCTTCACGTAATTGGTGAGCTTACCTAGTATATCAGGCCGGAATGGGATAGTATTTTTTGCGGAGCCGGAAGGCAACATGTACCAGGGCAATTAATGCAGGTACTTCTACCAATGGCCCTATTACTCCGGCAAAGGCCTCACCACTGTTGATGCCAAATACCCCGATAGCAACTGCTATCGCCAGTTCAAAATTGTTGCCGGCAGCAGTAAACGCAATCGAGACGGTTTGCGGGTAATCGGCGCCCGTTTTCTTTCCGGCAATGAAGCTCATCACAAACATTAATGCAAAGTATATTGCCAGCGGCAATGCAATGCGTAAAACATCCAGTGGTAGCTCTATGATAAGTGCTCCTTTCAGACTAAACATTACCACGATGGTAAATAATAAAGCGACAAGTGTTACAGGAGAGATGAAAGGGATAAACTTCCGATGATACCAGTTTTCACCTTTAAGTGCAATCAGCGTGTACCTGCTGATTATACCGGCAGCGAAAGGAATACCCAGATAGATGCCGACGCTGGTTGTAATCTCTTTTACAGTAATGTTTACGTTGATGCCTTTGATACCAAAAAGCGGCGGCAGTACGGTAATGAATACATAAGCGTACAAACTATAAAGCAGTATCTGAAAAATACTGTTTAGCGCTACCAGTCCGGCTGCATATTCCCTGTTTCCCTCTGCCAGCTCATTCCATACAATTACCATAGCAATACATCGCGCAAGCCCGATCAGTATCAGTCCTGTCATGTATGCAGGATAATCTCTCAGGAACAGTACCGCCAATGTAAACATCAGTACAGGACCAATCACCCAGTTTAACACTAATGAAGTGGTCAGTATTTTCACATTGCGGAAGATTTTGCCAATTTGTTCGTAGCGTACTTTAGCCAATGGCGGGTACATCATCAGGATCAATCCGGCGGCCAGTGGTATATTGGTTGTTCCGCTGCCGTGGCTGTTTACAGACGTAACTGAGGCAGGTATAAAGTATCCCAGCGCCACCCCGGCAGCCATAGCCAGGAATATCCATAGTGTTAAGTATCTGTCTGAAAAGCCAAGCCGTTTCCTTTCCGCTGCAGGGTTGCAATTGTTCGCGCTCATATTATGCTATATTTTCCTGAATGAAGTTCCGGCTGTATTTTTTTATTTCTTCGCGTACTGCCTTGAATTGCTCCATAATTTCGGCTTCTGTACCGGTGGCTTTTGCCGGGTCCGGGAAGTTGTAATGAAACTTCCGGGCTCCCGAAGGAAAGAACGGACAACGTTCCTTTGCATTATCGCACACTGTAATTACAAAGTCGAAATCAATGGACCTGTACTCATCAATATTGTTTGATGTATGGTCAGCAATATCAATACCATCAGCCTGCATGGTTGCAATGGCTCGGGGATTTACGCCATGTGTTTCCACGCCGGCGCTGTAGACTTCAGCTTTATCTCCTGCAAAATGTTTCAGGTATCCTTCTGCCATCTGACTTCTGCAGCTATTGCCGGTACACAGGACCAGTATTTTTTTCATGGTGGTTGATTTATAAGTTTAACTGCAACAGCCGGGGGCGCAGCAACCTGCTTCGGCTGGTTTTGCAGCATAGACGGTTATGCTGTAAATTCCTGTTGGTGATGACCTGAAAGCTGCGATTTGTTCGGGTGACAGATAATTGCTGAGAATATCGTCAGGTATAATAATCGCTTTCTGTTGCTGAATAGTTACATCCGTAAATCCGGTAGTATTAATAAGGCCGAGGTATTCCTCTTTCTGAATGGCGCCAGATACGCAGCCCGCATACATTTCAGCCGCCTGCTGAATGCTGGCAGGCAGTTCTCCTTCCAGAACAATGTCAGAGATACTGAAGTGGCCTCCTGGTTTTAATACACGTAAAATTTCCTTGAATACACCTGCTTTATTAGGCACGAGGTTCAGCACGCAATTACTTACAATAACATCTGCAGTATTGGCTGTTACAGGTATTTGTTCAATATCTCCCTGACGGAATTCTACATTGTGAAATCCTGCTTTTTCAGCATTCCGGCGCGCCAGGTCAATCATGGCAGGAGTAAAGTCTATTCCGATTACCTTGCCTGTTTCGCCGGTTTCCGAGCGGGCTACAAAGGCATCGTTCCCTGCACCGCTGCCCAGGTCTATTACCACATCTCCCTTTTTTATGGCTGCAAATTGAGTGGGCAGGCCGCAGCCAAGACCTAAATCAGCATCTGAATTATATCCTTCCAGCTGCGTGTAGTCGTCGCTCATGATATTGTATACCTCAGTAGAACAGCAGCCGGAGCCGCAGCAGGAGGCCTGATTGGTAGCCTTATCCTGCATCGCTATCTCGCTGTACTTCTGCTTTACCAGATCTTTTATCTGTTGTTCCTTTTCCATAATTTTTGCTTTAAATGTATTATTGCAATATTGCGATGATTGAAGCCAAAAAATTTTAGCAGCACTTATTGCCTGCTAACGTTACATCCTTGAAGAAACTGTTGAATAATTCCCTGTACTGCTTCCACACGGCAGGATTGATACAGTAGCAAATACTCACCCCTTCAATTGTTCCCTGGATGATGCCTGCATTTTTTAATTCTTTCAGATGTTGGGAGGTAGTAGCCTGCGCAAGCCCCAACTCCTCTACTAAATCTCCGCATACACAGGCATTCTTTTTTACAAGATATTGCAGTATGGCAATACGTGCCGGATGAGCCAGCGCCTTTGCCATATTGGCTATATCATTTTGTTGCCTGGTAAACAACGTCGTCTTTGTTGCACCCATATGATCCTTATTATCGCAATATTACGATTGTTGTTGCAGATTCCAAAGTTTTATTTTTCACCTGCCTTCTCAGGATGTAACTACGATAATACTTCATCTCTCCTTTCAAACTAATTTCTCCGGTTGAAATTTTTGCTTTATATTTAATCATCATATCAATGCCCCGGATTTTTCCCATACCCTTTATTAAACCTCAATTTATCTGAGCAGACTGTTATAACCAACGGCATGTAGAATCGGGTTGCAGCAAGCATTCCCGGACATACCTGATTATTTAACTATTCCCCAAAACGTACACACATGACTTTCCGTAATCAGTTACTTTTAGCGGTATCCCTTATTACCACCTTTGGATGTAATGTGGTGAAAAAAAATGCAGACCTGAAAAATCTTAATGCAGCTGCAAATGAAGAATCCCTGACAATGGTTGGCTATCAGCCTATAGACCCTATTCAGGTGACGATAAAACATGAAACAGATAATAAAAGAAGAAGTGATACCATTAACCGGGAAGAGATGCTCGCCTTGTTCCCCAATGAGGCTACCAGGCTGGCTATCGGAGAAATAGGACAGAACGGTACCATTTCTTTCGGGCCTTTCAGTATTGCCAGAGCCGGAAAAAGTTATTCTATAATCCTTGACTACATTAAATATACGACGGCCAGTATGCCGGCCAGATATGGTGAAAATGAACAAGTGGGTGTATTGTCAGGAGATACCAGTATCATTAAACTCAAGCAGGAATTACTCACCAATTATGGTGTAGTGAATGGCGTAAAGATACGGAAGGTGAAAACGGCCGCGCTTGGGCCGCTTCATGACCGCGAAGTATCCAATCGTATCAAAGTACCGGTATATATGGGCGTTGGCCTGCGTATACAGGCATCTATTACTGTATTAAGCGACTCCATTAATTTAAGCTCCTTTTACTCGCTGGGCCTGGCCGCCTCGCAGAAAAAGCTGAACGGCACCATGATTATTCAGACACTCGGCATCAGCGGGGAAAACATATCCCCTTTGATGCCAATGCCGGATCAGATCAATGAAAGTACTATCCAGTCTGCCATGCAGGCGCTGGCTACTATCAAGTCAAAAATCTACGATGCGAAAGGCGTTATTATCAGTCCGCAGGTGATAGGGTTTAAATTATCATTTCCCATTGACGGGGCTAAAGACTTGCTGGAAGCCACTTTGCAGTCAGCGCCACCGGCACTGGGCGTTACAGCCACCGGTAAAATGATGGTGCTGGAAATGCCGGAACTACAACAATAATCAGCTCCCGGTCTCCGATTCCGCCTGCCGGAGACCGGGGAGCTACCTTACAAGGCACCTTCAGCCTTCCACGTTCCCGGTGTTCCGGAAGCTATGCAACGCCACCCTTTCTGGCTACCGGCAGCAGGTGCTTTATGGATTACCTGATCCCCGGCTTTCCAGACACCGGTTGAAGGGGCATTATCGGCGTACAGCACATAATTTCCCCACTGATTAATACCAGTTACAAATTTTTCAACATTCGTTATCTCAAACGGAGAAGTAACATTGGAGATGATATTGTCTGAAGCGATAAACAGTGGAACATTATTTACCATCACGCCGGAGCGTGTACTGTTGCGGATAATATTCTGCGATAACCGCAATGTGCCCATACCCAGGAACTGATAAAAGTTAAACTGGTTACCGCCATCCATTACATTTTCGCTGAAGGTAACGTTGGTGGCCGGTGTATAGGATAACAGGAAGGAGGCATCCTGCGTTACGATAGAAGACATCAGACATCTGGAGATGTTCAGTTCTCCCCGCTGTACACGGATATAGTATACTCCCCAGTTCTGTTTATCGCAGCTGAGGTAGCTGCTGCTTAAAGTCAGGCTGCCAACGGAGATGCCATTGGTGCCCCTTCCGATGGCAAACAGGTGTTTTTTTAAAGCCGGGAGACCATCTTTCAGCACAGTAGCCGATAAATCAGATATCTGTACCTGTTTGAGATGAAAGGCGCCGGCGCTTTGATCAATGTTGTATACAGCAGGTTGCACACCATCACCCGCAACGATGGCGGTAAGGTTATTCATTGCCAGCATGTCAAGCGTATTGCCCTCCCTGGCGGCAAGTACAGCTACCGCACAGTTGTCAATTAGATTTTCGAAAGAAACGTTATTCAGGGTGTAATAACCACCGCTTACTTCCGGGTAAAATTCCAGGCAGCTGCGGTAATTGCAAGACCTGAAAAAACAGTCGCTTATTTTAATGTTCCTGGACTGTAATAATGCGCCATTCAGGCATTTCACCTGGTGGTATTCGAAAAATTCTCCGTTGCTATGGGAATCAAGGGCGCCAACAGGATAAAAGACTGTGCCGGGCTTCTCCGGAGGAGGATTGACATTGTCAACCGTCACCGCAATATGTTTAATGTTTCTGCAGGGAAAGGTACCACCGGTGGCAATACCATGTCTTATTCCCTTATAGTAACCACCGTGTATAATAACATCCTGGCTGCTGTTAACAGCCAGCCCGTAATTGGTGCCGTTGGCGGGCAGATTATCGCAAATAGCAGTGCCATCTTCCACACGCGCGCCCAGGCATTCTGTCAAATCAAAAGCACGTTCATTAACCCCTGTAACCGTACAGTTTCTTAACAGTACGTTTCTGCCGTTTATTACACGCAATCCAAGGCGATATCCACCGCTGTTGCTGAATATCGTCAGGTTATTTATTTCTACCGCTACGGGCCTGATAACAGAAACGATCGTGTCAGCTGCCGGGTAGCTGTCGTAGATACCGCTGGTAATTCGGATACTGCCAGCCTGTGATTCAACTTCACATAGCTCTCCTTTAAAATGTTGTGAATTGAGTGGATTCCATAGTATTGTTTTGGTTTGCAGCCGGATAACATCTCCTCTCTGCACACTGCCGGCAAAATTAATTTCCTTGCTGCCAGGGTTCAGATCAGCCAGCAGCGGGCTGGAGCTGACAACGGTTCCCTTAAAAACCAATGCTGTATCGGTCGTAATATCACTGATGTCTATCACTGCATCTTTATCACAGTGAAGGATTATGTCATTACTCACTATAATAAGAGAAGTGAGTTTGTACCTGCCGGCAGGTATAAATGTGTTATAACGAAACGCCTGTGTCAGCGCGGTAGTATCATCAGCAATACCATTGCCACGGGCGCCGAACCATTTCACATTTACAGCTCGCCCGTCGTAAACTCTCTTCCAGCGTCCGTTGGCATTGTTAATATTTTTAATAATCGTACCGTTGTTATCAACAGAAACGGTATCTGTGGCATCCCAGGTAAAAACACCTCCGCCTCCGTCTCCGGGCAGACTGTGTTGCAGTACATGGCAGGCCTCCGTCAGTACCAGAGAGGTGGCAGTTCTTAAATCATTCAGCGTTACTACTGTCATCTTTTTCACTTTTAAGATTATCGAATGAACTCTTTCTGAAGATAACAAGGTACTACGCACAGGATATGCGTTTGGGTTAATTACGAATTACGAATTGCGAATTACGAATGAGGAGCGAAGATTTAAGCGGATAAAGAATATTATTTCGCTCATGTCTTCGCTTCTATTTACATCTCAAATAAGAAAATAAGAAAATAAAAAAATAAAAAGGCTGCAGCCTTTTTGCAGCTATATTTTTTTCAGATAAGATAGTACCATTGTCTTCATCATCCGACTCCCCTTCCGTGTAGCCCTTTCCTTTGTGGAAACAGAATCTGTAATTCAATTACATATCGAAAATCCTGAACAGAAAAACCTTACGATAGCTTAGCACATACCTGTCAGCAGAAGACGAAAATCCTATTAGACGAGCACTAGTATTTAATAACCATTATCAACAATTAAACATCTATGACACCAAAATCTACCTTTGGAGGGATGGTACTCCGCTGTATTGCAGCAACCTGTTGTTTGTTGACTTTACTCGGTGGCAGCAGCAACGCACAGGTTAGCCCGAATGTGCCAGCTACCACCCGTTCACACAACAAACAGGTAATTGGGTACATCACACAATGGGATGCGTGGAAAAATGTTGCCGGCATTACTCCGCTCGGCGGCTACAATCATCTCAACGTGGATTACTCACAGTACACCATTCTCAATTTTTCCTTTTTCGGCGTAGCAAAAGACGGATCGCTGCACAGCGGCGACTTCCGCAACAAGAACATCTGGTCAGTAGGCGCGGTACAGGAGCCTGCTGCCTTATTGAATGAAGACATCTACAGCAGCTGGGATCTGTATCTGCTGTATGGTGAACTGGAAGTCCTGTATTACATATCAGATAACAGTTACGCCTACACGCTGGGATACCGTAATTCCGGCAGCGGATGGAACAACGTAAATACCGGCAGATCCGGCAGTTTTCCGTTGTCTGTACCCAAACAGGGTGGTGCTCCCGGCCTTATCGACCTGGCCCACCAGAAAGGTGTAAAAGTGCTGGCATCTATCGGCGGATGGAGCATGTGTAAACATTATCCTGAAGTTGCTGCCGATGCCACCAAACGCGCTAAATTCGTTGCCGGCTGTCAGCAGCTGATCAGCATGGGCTTTGATGGTATTGATTTCGACTGGGAGTATCCTAACGATCCCGGTATGAACATCGAACGTTACAGCACGGCAGACTACACCAACTTTGCCATACTGATTGAACAGGTAAGAACCGCTATTGGTCCCAACAAACTGATGACCAGCTGCTTCTCCGCCGCCGGCCGTAAACTTCCCGGCTTCGACTGGCCCCGTGTGAACAACACCCTGGACTACTTCAACATGATGACCTATGACTACAACGGCGGATGGTCTGGTATTGCCGGCCATAACTCCCCACTGTACGATTATCCCGGTCAGGAAGTAGCCGGCTTCTCCCTGGACGCTACCACCAAAGCAGTACGCGCCCTCGGTGTAAACATGAACAAAGTGAACCTCGGCGCTGCCTTCTATGGCCGTGGCGTAATCACTACCGGCGCTGCCGCATTGAACGGCCCTACCACCAAACGCCCCGAAACCGTACAACCGGATGGTCCTATCCAGACCTGCGCGGACTACACCAACTGGACAAAAGATGTATGGGACGGAACACCCAACTACAGCTACATCCAGCAGCAGACAGGCTCCGGTTCCGGCTGGACAGAACACTGGGACGATAATGCCAAAGTGCCTTACAAAACAAAAGGCAACTTCTTCCTGAGCTACGACAACGAGCGCTCAGTAGCAGCAAAAGCGCAATACATCAAGGATAACAGCCTCGCCGGCGTTATCATCTGGCAGGTTTACGGTGACATGACCAACATGACCACTTCCACCGTTCCGAAAGGAAAACTGATCTTTTGCCCTAATACCATTCACCCGCTCGTTAATAAAATCAATGAAACCTTTGCTGCCGGTGGTACTGGTAATAACCCTCCTACCATCAGCATCAGCGCTCCGGCTAACAATGCCGTATATACAGCGCCCGCCACTATCAACATACAGGCTAATGCCGCAGATCCGGATGGCCGCGTAGTAAGAGTGGAATTCTATAACGGCGCTACCAAACTTGGAGTAGACAGTACCTCTCCTTACACCTACGCATGGAACAACGTACCTGCCGGCACCTATTCACTGAAAGCTGTTGCTACAGATGATAAAGGAGCTGCTACCAACTCTTCCCTCGTAAGTGTAACCGTAAACACCGGTGGCGGCGGAATTGATACTTCCGGTAAAGTGATTGTCGGATACTGGCAGAACTGGGGCTCCCCTTCTGACCCATCTCCGTATATCCCTCTCCGTGATGTCAATCCGAAATATAATGTGATTGAAATCGCCTTCCCGACAAGTGGTACTGACCAGGCTACTATTTCCTTCGTGCCTGAAAACCAGACTTCCGCTCAGTTCCTGGCTGATGTTCAGTATCTGCAGGGTCAGGGCAAAAAAGTACTGCTCTCCATCGGCGGACAAAACGGTTCCCTGAACCTCACTACCGCTGCTCAGAAACAGGCTTTTGTTACTTCCATGAAAGCAATACTGGATCAATACAATTTCGATGGTTTCGATCTGGATATTGAAGGCGGTACCAGCCTGCAGCTGGACAATGGCGATAAAGACTTCACCAACCCCACTACCCCGAAAGTGGTGAACCTCATTGCCGCCTGTAAGGAAATCCTGGCCTACCGCAAAGGACAGGGCAAAAACGGCTGGCTCACCATGGCGCCTGAAACTTACTACGTACAAACTGCTTACGGCTCTAACTACAGCCCGCTGGTAGGCGCCTACCTGCCTATCATCTACGGTCTGCGTAACGAGCTTACTTTCATCCAGACACAATATTACAATACCGGTTCTGTGATGGCGCTGGATAACGGCGTATACAACCAGGGTACCTCCGACTTCATCGTTGGTATGTCTGAAATGCTGCTGAAAGGATTCCCTGTATCCGGTACCAGCCAGACATTCCCGGCCCTGCGCCCGGATCAGGTGGCCTTCGGTATTCCGGCTACTACCAGCGCTGCCGGCGGTGGTTATATCTCACCAGCCAATGTGAAGAAAGCACTGGATTATCTCATCAAAGGACAGTCCTACGGTGGCGCTTATCAGCTCCGTAACCCGGCCGGCTATCCTGGCTTCCGCGGTATCATGACATGGTCTGTCAACTGGGATAAGGCCAACAACAATGAATTCGCGAACAACTACTACGAATACTTCTTCGGTGGTACTCCTGGTAACAAGCCTCCGCGCGTAAGCATCTCCACACCGGCCAACAATACCGTGTATAACACCGCGCCGGCTAATATCAACATCACTGCAGCTGCTTCTGATTCAGACGGCGTAGTAGTACGTGTAGCCTTCTACAATGGCGGCACCCTGCTGGCAGTAGACAGCGTGGCGCCTTACAGCTATGCATGGAACAACGTTCCTGCTGGCAACTATGCTATCACCGCCCGCGCTACCGATAACGGCGGCGCTACCACTACCTCTGCTACAGTTAACGTAACTGTAAATGGTGTTGTTAATAATAAGCCTCCGCAGGTAAGCATCACCGCACCGGCCAATAATACCGTATATAATACGGCGCCGGCTACTGTAAACATCACGGCAGCCGCTTCTGACAGCGACGGCGTTGTGGTGCGCGTAGCCTTCTACAACGGCAGCACCCTGCTGGGAACAGACAGCACCGCTCCGTACACCTACACCTGGAGCAACGTGGCTGCAGGCAGCTACAGCATCACTGCCAGGGCTACAGATAACAGTAACGCTACTACGACCTCCGGCGTCATCAGCATCACCGTTAACGGCGGTGGCGGCGGTAACTGCGCAGGCGTACCTGCTTACCAGCCTTATCCGAAAATCTACTCAAAAGGCGAGCGCGTAGTAGAAAATAATAATCTGTACGAATGCAAGGCAGACGGTATCTACAACGTATCCCCAACCAGCGCATGGTGGTGGTGGACACTGGTAGGCCCTTGCTCCGGTGGTACTACCACAGCCAGAAGCGCCGGCGCTCCGGTTAACGCCGTTAACGACGCTCCGCTTACCGCTGCACAAGGCTCCGCTCCGGTTATCGTATATCCGAATCCGGTATCCGGCACAGATGTACAGATTAAGGTAGAGGCAGCTCATAACGATAAACTGCTGGTAGAAGTACTGGATCTGAAAGGTAGTGCACCACTTCTCCGCCAGATACATGCTTCCAGCCACAAAGGAACGCAACCTATCCGCATCGATATGACCAGGATACCACAGGGAACCTGGATTATCAGGGTTACCAACCAGCAAACTGGTAAGGTGTCTTCAGCGAAAGTAATACGGTTGTAAATAATTACGAATTACGAATTGCGAATTACGAATGAAAAGCGAAGACCTGAGCGACATCTGCTCAGGTCTTCGCTTTTCATTCGTAATTCGTAATTCGTAATTCGCAATTCGTAATTGAAAAGAAAAAGGCCCCCCGGTAAACCAGGGCGCCGTTCTTTTCTTATAAACCCACGTTAATAAGCTGATTGGTATTGGCAAATACTGCCTCTTGCACCGTGCAGCTTTCGGCTGGGATAAATGAGCCCTGGGGATCAAACCTGGAAATGGGCGACAGAAAAGATAATGCCGCGGATTGCAATGATACGGGACTACCGTTAACGGTTATACTTTTCTGTGCCGGGAAACCATGTAATATCACTCTGATGTAATGAAACTGACTGTTGTAGGCGCCTGCGGGCTTAGCCAGCGTCAGTTGCTTTCCGGGAGCATCGTAGGTGATGGCCCGCTCGTAATAGATGCCTTTTTCATTGTCCAGACTTTCTCCGTCATCTTCATAATAAATGAACGTATTGGTGCTGCCGCCCTGGTAGACGTGCAGTGAAAGCGTGTCTGAGGGCTTCTCACGGGTAGATTGTATCAAAGACTGCATGGGAATGATGCTGCCTTCCTTAACAAATACCGGTAATGTTCTGATGTTGAGGTCGGCGGTGATTTCCTGCCTGCCGCCGGTAATGGCGTCGGTATAAAAATTATACCATCTGCCTTCGGGGAAGTAGATCTTTCCGAATTCTCTGGTGCTTTCGAAAGGCGCTATCATGAAAGCCGGCCCGAATCCGTACTGGTTCTGAAAGCGGGTGTCATATACGCTGGAGTCAAAGGCATTGTTCAGCGCCAGCGTCTGCATAACGGGAACGCCTGTACGCGTAGATGCATACATGCTGCTGTACAGATAAGGCAGCAGTTTATACCGGAGGTTGATATAGTTACGCGATATTTCCAGTACCTCCTCGCCGAAAGCCCACGGCTCGGCAGATTTGGTATTGATGCCGGTATGATTCCGGAAATAAGGGATGAAGGCGCCTATCTGCATCCACCGGGCGTACAGACTAACACCAGGATTGCCGGTGAAGCCGCCCACATCCATGCCGGTGAATGAAAATCCGCTTACTCCGAGGCTGTTCATCAGCCGGATGCCCAGTAACATATGATCTTCTTCCGCGCGATTGTCGCCGGTCCAGAGGGCGCTGTAGCGCTGGCTGCCGGCATAGGCTGCACGGGTGAGCAGGAATGGCCGCTGCTGCAGCGCTTCCCGTGCACCGTCGTAGCTGGCGCGTACCATCTGCAGGCCATACAGGTTGTGCGCCTGCAGATGTGTTATGGGATGCCCTTCGTAGTCAAATACAACGTTGTTGGGCATCTTCTGGCCCCAGGTAGCTATTTCGTTCATGTCGTTCCATATGCCGCTCACACCCTCACGGATATACGATTTTATCTGTCCGCGCCACCATTGACGGCCTTTTTCACTGGTAAAGTCCGGGAAGTGGCACCAGCCGGGCCATACCTGACCGGTGTAATTCTGTCCGTCACTGTATTTGATGAAGATATTTTCCTTCCTGCCGCTTTCATAGGCGGCATAGCCCGCTTCAGCCTTGATACCGGGATCTACTATCACGGTTACGCGGAAGCCCATATCCTTCAAACGGTCAGTGAGTTGTTTGGGTTGTGGAAAACGCTCCCTGTTCCAGGTAAACAGCTTATAGGCATCCATATAGTGAATATCGAGGGTGATGCCGTCTGCCGGTATTTTCTTTTCCCGTAATGTCTGCGCAATGCGTAATACTTCAGTGTCCGGGTAGTAACTGTAGCGGTTCTGCTGGTATCCCAGGCTCCAGAGCGGCGGCATGGGCATGCGGCCGGTAAGGCTGGTATAGGAAGAAATAATATCTTTCATCTGCTGATGATAGATGAAATAGTAGTTCATCTCCCCTCCTCTTGCGCCGAAGGAAGAAAACCTGTTGTTACTGGCGCCGAAGTTAAAATCGCTCTGGAAGCTGTTATCGAAGAAGATGCCGTAGTTATGATGATGATGTATGCCAATGTAAAAGGGAACGGTGGCATAAATAGGATCCCGGTTGGCCGCATATCCGAACACATCGGAGTTCCAGTTCGTATAGCCTTCACCTTTACGGTCGAGGTTACCCGTTTTTTCACCCAGGCCAATAAATCTTTCCTGCTCCTGCATCTTTTTATAGGTGGTTACCTCATCGCCTATCCAGGAGGTAGTCAGGCCGGTTTCGTCTTCGCTGATAACATCTCCCGAAGGGCTGAAAAAGCTGATGGCAAATGGATGCTTGCTGATGCGCATACGCAGGGAATCTGTAGTGATGCTGATTTCGTTACTGTTCTGTGTAATCTGCGCCGCGGTAGCTACGGGCCGGGCAATTACAGCATAGGAGAAATCATTTCCAAGCGGCTGTTTATCCATGCGCACGCGGATGATAGCCGGGCTATACACGGTGATTTCTGCAAAGGCATGCTCTGTGCTGATTTTTACCTGCTGGCCGGAGATGCTGACGGTTTTTATCTTTCCCGGTGTTTTTACCTGTTGTGCAGATGCCTGGAAATGCAATGCAGACAAAAGTATGAGCCATATGGCGGGAAATGATTTTCTGAATATCATGAGCGAAATTTTAGTATAAAAAATCCCCTGCCGCATTATTTGCATAATGCGGAATACGGGTTAAAGTCTGTATGACAGGGGATTGGCCACGCCCGCAGGCGTGGCTGAAGAATACTTATCAGTAGCCTGGATTCTGCACCAGGTTCGGATTTACAGCCAGGTCGCTGGTAGGAATGGGGAACAGCAGATACTTAGGATCATCGCTGGGTTTCAGCTGCCATGGCAGCAGGAACTTACCAAAGCGGATGAGGTCCTGTCTTCTCCATCCTTCCCAATACAATTCGCGTCCTCTTTCGTCCAGCAGCTTGTTGAGATCGAGTGCCCCGATGGCGGAAGCACCGCGTTTATGGCGCAGGTCATCCACGATTGCCTGTGCGGCGCCGGCATTGCCTGTTCTCAGCAGGGCTTCTGCTTTCATCAGCAGTACATCTGCATAACGGAAGAAAACGTAATCATTGCTGGCTTCATTGTTTTCAATAGATTTCTTTGACGTGAAGAAATCTGGCGGATATTTTACCACGCGGATGCCGGTTACTTCCAGGTTGTTGCCGGATTCTTTCAGCTGCACCTCCCGTGTGAAGGCCAGGTTGTTGCCTTTCCTGTCTTTCAGCGGGTTATGGTTTACATCGTACTGCTGACCGATGAGGAAGCCTACATTCATGCCGCTGGTATCGGTTACGCCTTTGTACGGGCCGCCGATTCTTCTGTCTGCTGACTCGAATTTATCATAGAAGTCAGACAGTGTGGTGAATCCGTTCCAGCCGCTGGGCACCTGGTTGTAATGCACGGTGAATTTGGTGCGCGCATAGGTGGAATTACCGCCGCGCACGGTGCTGAAGCCGGGTCCGTTCTGCTGCGTGAAGATGTTTTCTTTTGATTTTACATCATTGTCGCGCGCGAAGTTGTCGAAATAATCCGCTGCGAGGGAGTAATTACCGGTACCGCTGATCTGATCGGCGATAGCAATAACTTTCTGCATATCTGCTGCGTCAAAGGTGGGTGCTTTCCTGTTGAGAAAGGCGCCTTTGTTGAGATATAATTTCATGAGGAGGAAGCGGGCGGCATCCTTGTTAGCTACATACGCCTCTGTAACGGGGCGGTCGCCCAGATCTTTCATCATGTCATTCAGTTCCGCCACAATGAAATCGAAGGCTTCCTGTGTTTTCATGACTACCGGCGCTTTCAGCAGAGTGTCTGTAGGTTTTCTGAAAGGTACCTGCCCCCAGAGATCCAGTACAGAGAACATGGAAAGTGCGCGGAGGAAGCGGGCCTGTGCGGCCTGGTTGGCACTGGGCCGGAAGTTCAGTACGTTGCTGGCGCTGAACTGCAGGGTCAGCAGGTTGGTAAAGGCATTCTGTATATGCGCATGATCGGAGTTCCAGGAGTGTTCATGGAGCGCGCGCCATACACCGTTATCGTCCCAGTCGCCGCCGCGGGTAGGACCAACGGTTTCATCGGTAGTCATCTGCGAAAGCCCCCAGGTGTTGCCGAAATCCTGGTAAGGCATCTGCAGGTTATCATAGGCGCTCTGCAGCAGTGAGGAGGCGGTGATAACAGAATCCGCTTCTTCCCTGGTAAGCGTGGAACCCAGTTTTTCATTTAAGCCACAGGCCTGGAAACCTGTTATGGTAGCGACTATTAATGCAGACCGGAAAATATTTTTAGTCATGATAGTAGTTTTTGCGTGAATAGAGATTATAAAGAGAACTGTAAGCCAAACATCACACTTCTGGCAGTCGGGTACGGAGAGTACTCAATACCGAAAGAAGTAACACCATTCACGTTTTTGTCCGTATTCACTTCCGGATCGAAGCCGGTGTACCGGGTTATCACCAACAGGTTCTGACCGGTGAGCGATAAGTTTACATTTTTGAATACCCTGCCGATGCCGCCCAGGCTGTAGTTGATAGTGACGTTATCCAGTTTCAGGAAGTTGCCGCTTTCCAGGTAACGGGAAGATACCGTGATGGGGTTGGAAAGGCTTTCTCCATTGCCCAGCAGGGATTTGGCGATATTTCTGGAACCAATGTTGCCGATAGGCAGTACGGTGTTGGCCGTGTTGTTATACACCTGATGGCCGAATGCGCCGTGCGCGCTGGCACGCAGCTCCCATTTCTTCCAGCTCACTGCTGTGTTGATACCCAGTAATGTTTTCGGATTGGGATTGGTCAGGTAGAAGAGGGTTCTGCCATCGTCCGTATACATGCCCTGGCCCTTGTCATCGAAGCCAAGGAACTGACGTACGTAGAAGGTATTCAGCGGATAGCCGTTGGCCAGGCGCTGTGCGGTGGCGCCGGAAACACCCTGTCCGTTGATGGCGCCGGTGAGTACCGGCGGACCGTCATAATTTTTCAGCTCGTTACGCAGGAAGGTAGCGTTAACGCCCAGGTTCCAGGTAACGTTTTTAGTTTTTACGATATCACCTCTGAGCGACAATTCCACGCCGTTGTTAATCACATTTCCCGGCAGATTAATCCAATAGGTAGAAGCCGGAGCCGGCTGTATGGCAGGGAAACTGAACAGCAGGTTGCTGGTGTTTTTATAGAAGTAGTCCACACTACCGGAGATGCGGTCCTGTAAAACGCTGAAGTCCACTCCCGCGTTGAACTGTTTGGATGTTTCCCATTTCAGGTCAGGGTTGGCCACATTGGTCAGTGCAGAAGACCCGTTGGCGAAAATGCCATATTGTTCTTCTGCTGCGCCGGCAGGGAATTCCTGGTTGCCGGTAACGCCATAGCCTACACGCAGCGCCAGGTTGTTGATGGTTTTATTGCCTTTCAGGAAGTCTTCGTTGCTGAGGTTCCATTTCGCAGCAAAGGAAGGGAAGTAACCGTATTTATTGTTCTTTCCGAACTTGCTGGAACCGTCTACCCTCATGGTTCCTGTAATCAGGTATTTGTCCAGGAAGTTGAGGGTGGCCCTGCCGAAATAGGACTGCAGCTCGGAGGTAGGGTTACGGAAAGAGCTGATGGAGGTATTGGCCTGTGAAGGCGCCTGGAGAATGTCCGTGTATTTGATGGCATAGGTAGGGAAGCCGTTGGCGCCCAGACCCATCCCTGCGTAATCGAATTTCTGATACTCATAACCCACCATGGCATTCAGGTTGAAGGCGGAGGTCAGCTGTTTGTTAAAAGTCAGTGTATTGTTGAACAGCTGGGTATTCAGTTCGGCATCGCCATAGTAGGCAGAGCCCTGCTTCATTATACCGGGAATATTGATAAAGGAGGCTACCTGTGACCTGCGGTTACCTACCTGATGATTGATGCTGTACATGGCGCGGTACTCCCAGTTATCATTGAATTTATAGTACGGGGAGATGCTGGCCAGTACGTAGGTAATATTCACTTTATCATCGTAGGCTTCAGACATGGCCAGCGGATTGACGGATTTACCCTCTTCCAGGATGTTCAGGGAGCCGTCGGTTTTTCTGATGGGCATGGTAGGGTTCCATTGCAGGGCCATACCGATAAGACTTCCGGTAAAGCCGGCATCGTTGGTGATGGGCGCCAGCTGTTCGGTTGTCTGCGCTACCATCAGGTTATAGTCCAGTCCCAGCTTCTGGCTTTCCAGGAATTTATTCTGACCGTTGAGGGTCGCAGTATATTTTTTCAGTCCTGATTTTTTGATGATGCCTTCCTGGTCCTGTAAGCCGAAGGAGGCTCTGTAGCGGCTGGTTTCTGTGCCGCCGCTCATGGCTACGTTTACATTCTGTGTAACGCCTGTCTGCAGGATGGAGTTCATACCATTGGAGCTGGAGCCGAAGTCGCCGCCGGTCTGGTTATATTGTTTCAGTGCAGAACGGTATTCTTCCGCGTTCAGTACTTTCAGTTGTTTCATGATGTTGCTGACGCCGGCGGAGTAGTTCACATCCAGGTGAGTAGGGCCGGGAGTACCTTTTTTAGTGGTGATAATAATCACCCCGTTAGCGCCGCGGGAGCCGTATATCGCTGTGGCGGAAGCGTCTTTTAACACGTCCATGGACGCAATGTCGCTGTTGTTGATGAAGTTGAGGGGGTTAGCGTCGGGAGTCTGCCCAAGGCCGCTTACATTGATAGCCGGGCGGGCTACACGTCCGTCCAGCGGTACTCCGTCTACCACATACAGCGGCTGGTTGCCGGACCTTACAGAAGATACGCCCCTGATACGTACGGTGGCGGATGCGCCGGGCGCGCCGCTGTTGTTGAGTACCATCAGGCCGGATACTTTACCCTGAATTAGCTGATCGGGGGCGGTGGTGATACCACGGTTAAATTCCGCCGCTTTCACCTGGGAAATGGCGCCGGTAACATCCTTTTTACGGGTGGTGCCGTAACCCACTACCACTACGTCGGTGAGGGTGGTGTTCTCTGCTGCGAGCTTTACTTCCACATGGGTTTTGCCGGTAATGCTCACCTCCTGGGCCACCTGCCCGATGAAGGAAATAATCAGTGCGGTGGCGCCGGGAGGTACGGATACCTTGAAGTTACCATCCGCATCGGCGGTAGTACCGCTTTTGGTACCTTTTATCTGGACAGTTGCGCCGGGAATAGCGACGCCTTTATCATCTGTGACTTTCCCTGTTACGGTTTTGTTCTGTGCTATGGCTAGGCCCTGCAGCAACAACAGGAAAGTACACAGCAAAAAATGCTTGAGAAGTCGTGTTTTGGTCATAATGTGGATTTTTTGAGCAGTGATAACTGTTCTGATTACCGTGGATTTTAAATGTTAGACTTAGATAGAAACAATAGTTGCACCTGCGGAGGAACGCTCAGCATTTTTACAACGTGGATTAAATTCTATTTCCGGTTTTTTTACGTGGGTGGCTACGCGCCTTTGTTTTCTTTTTTCTGGCTTTTTAAAGAATCCTTAGTTAGATTATTGGTTTAATGCTTTTCGATTTTGATCAAAATAAAAAAGCAATCATCAGGTGAACAACAAATACAAGATAAATATAGAAAATATTTGGGTTTTTATACAAATAGGGAAATATATCTTTTTGAAAATTAATTGATTATATACAAATATAAATTTTTTATATATTGATGATATAAGACGTTTTTTTACCTGTTTCAGAGCGCTTTGATGGCCATAATCCGTTCTTCAAAGGCTTCGTTAGGAAGCAGGGACCTCTTTTTTATTTTGGTTTTATAGGCATATATCGTGTTGACAGAATACTCCAGTATGCGTGCAATTTTTTCATTATCGGAGATGCCTATACGAATTAAAGCGAAGATCCTGATATCTGTATTCAGTAACTCATTTTCTTTCAGCATCACCTGGTTGCTTTTGTCAAACAGGGTGTTAAACTCTTCTACAAAATGCGGGAATATCTTCAGAAATACCCGGTCAAAGTTTGTGAATAACTCCTCCCGCTCCTGTCTTAAATTGATATTATTTACAAGGTATTTTAACTCATTGGGTTTGTTTTCTGATAATTTTTGCTCAAGGGAATGTTTCAGCTTCTCTATCTTCCCGATATAGGAAGCGTTGATGTTAAAACAATAGCCTACATACTCTTCTTTGATCTTGTTGGCTTCTGTCAGCTGATTATTGATTTCCTGCTGTTTAAGATGTGCGGCGGTGATTTCCTGCTGCGCCAGTTTGAGTTTCCTTACCTGCCGCAAAACGGTGATCACCAGTATACCTACTGCTATCAGCAGCAGGGTCACAATAGCTGCATAGATCAGTAAGGACCTGGTTCTTTCTTCAGCTGTATTGATCCGCTCCTGTTCAATAATGGGTAAAATACTGCTAACCTGCACCTTCCGCTGCCGTGCTCCGTAGAAGACTGCCTCCGCAATAGCCTTCTCAATAAAGTGGGAAGCATTTTTAATATCTCCCCTTTCGAATAACAGGGTGGCGAGGGTATACATCGCCATGGTTTCTTTGGTAGAAGACTTTATATCCGCTATGGCTGACCGGAACATAAGCGTAATAGCGGTATCCGTCTGATGGCTCTGCAGATAGATGTATCCCAGGGTACAGGCTCCGATGGCCAGCTGGCGGTAATTCAGGCCCGGCTGATCCAGGTTGGGATAGCTGGCCCTTGCAGCAGCCAGGTTGCCCATTTTGTAATACTGCAGTCCTTTGTTATACCTGTATTCAAAAGAGGAAGGGTCCATCAGGTGCAGCGCCGAATCCACATAGGTGCTGCCCTGGCGTATATAGGCCGGGGTATAATACCTGTCCTGGTTATAATCTGCCAGATCATAATAGAAGCGGCTCTTCATCAGGTAGAACTGCGCCCGGATACTATCCGGCATGCCGGTAACATCTATGCTGCTCAGGAAGGAGGCTGTTTCCGTAAACATTCCGGACGACAGCAGAATGAATCCCAGCCTGGTTTTAGCGTAGGTTACCCGCACCGGGTCATGCAGCTCTGTGGCTGTCTTCTCCATCAGATGAGCATATACAAAGGCGGAGTCAAAATTGAAAACTTTATAGGCTTCGTACAGGTGCTGATAGATCTGAAAACGAAGGTGCAGATCGTTGCCGGTGGCAGACAGCGTATGCCTGATGCTGTCTATCCCCCTGATTTTGAGGGCATCATAAGCGGCTGCCTTTTCTATATTGAGATTCAGCTCCTTCAGTAAGCTATCCTGCCGGCCTTTTCCGGACACAGCGATCTGTAAAGTCAGCAATACAATCAGGCAGCCTATAATTCGATTCATAGCAAAATTGGATGATAAAAGGTCACTGGCAACGCTAAAATTAAGCGACTTTTTTGAATAAACGGTATTTTGAGCCAGTGGCCGGAATCAATCCTACTGATTGCTTTTCAGGCTGTAATTCAGGGTGCTTTGTACCTGCCGCATATCTTTATCCAGCTGCTTCAGTTCTGTATCGCTCACTTTCTGAAAGTAACGCTGCAGGTTCCTGTCTTTGTCGGGGTTCAGCAGAATGATGACGGCGTCTTTATCTCCGCCGTTGCCATGGATAATTTTATAGGACCCTTCACTGTTAAAGGTCTGGTCTTTTCCATTGCTCACACCCTGGTAGGTTTCCCGGAGGGTGAAGGCATAATCGGGGTCGTTGGCCTGCTCATGTAGTTTCAGTTCGGTGGCAATACCGCTGCAATCGGCACAGGGCAATGTGCCGGAGTAAACCGTCCATTTGTCGGCCTGCGCACTGTCTGCATGATTGCCACCGCCGGTTGCGGAACCTCCCTGTTTACAGGCGGCGCTACCGGCTAAAGCCAGCGCCAGTACGAAAATAGCGGGGTATTTCATATGAGATTATTTGTTTTATTATAACAAAGAAACCATCATTTGGTTAACCTGCTTTCCGTACCGGGGCTGTTATCTTTTTCAGGGAATCACTTCAAAAAGGAAAAACTGGCTTTCTTCTGCCGGCGAAAAATTATTGTCGGCAACAAATATCAGGCTTTGATGTCCGTTGGGAAGCACCGGGCCAAAAGTTACGCCTTCTATATTATCAATATATTTTCCCAGGCTGGCAAAGTTAAAAAGTAAAGATTTGGTAACGGGCCTGAAACGGGTATCCGTCTGTAAACTGTTGATATCATTGATGTTGGTGGCATCCTTTGTATCTGTCAGGAACACCTTGATGGTACAATCCTTTACACCGGTAGAGAAGGAACGTTCAATGCTCAGCAGCTGATGGTCCGACAAAACCAGGATATCCGAAATGCCGTTCACCTTAAATGCACCGGCGGGCGTGGACGGAAAGGCAATAGGTTCCAGCTTATAGGCATACTGGGCCACTGCACGGCGGGTATTGTTATCGAACTTTATCAGCCGGGTATAGGCGGTAGTATCGCGCAGGCCGGCCCGCGGACCATCTTCGTAGCGAGGTTCTTCCAGGCTTACAAATGTATAGCGGTAGCCGGGAGTGAAGCCAAGGCCCTCAAACACGCCATTGCGCCGGGGACCGTTTTCGGATGCCTGCATACGGAACTGCGGGGGCAGCGCAAAGGAGTCGATGTAATGTCCGTCAGGCGTAATTTCATATATACCGGGATTGGTAAGAATGGTATCTCTGCTGTTCACAATACGTTCTCCTTCGCTGCTCCAGACCAGGCAATTCCTGCCGGCATTATAACGCATGGCCTCCGGATCGGGCGTCAGGGCGGCATTAACTTTATTGCCAGGATAGGCGTTGCCGTTAGCCTGCAGCAGCGTGGTTACCTGCGTGAACTGCACGCTGTCGAACGATTTATCGGAGAAAAAGAGTTTTGCGGTGTAGAAACGGGCGGGATTATGCTCGGAGCGGTCGTCGCATATCATATAATACTGCTGCTTTGCCGCATCATAGTCTATGCCCGATAAGCCGCCGGTAACAGTGCCGTTAAACGGCATGTTATGCGGAATAACCTGTTGCCCTATAAACCGGAGTTGCTTTATTGCAGCAGTGGTTGCCGTTGATTTGCGGGGACCTGAACAGCTCATCACTCCTGTTATCAACGGAGCTGCCAGGAAAAGCCATAAATTTTTCATGGCGGCAATTTAGGAAATCTGCAGAAATAAGCGAGCCGGCCCAAAAGAGCCAGCTCATATCCATCTGACCAACTATATTGCACAACTTTCATTCTGCAATACACAAATGTGATATACGTCATCTGTTACCAGATGGTTTTAGAAAGATGAAATAAAATGAAGGTGTTTTTGTTAAGCTTTGATGAACAAACTGGCGATAGCCACTGCCTGGGGGCCGGTAAGCGGTTCGTCAAATGATTCTGATGCGCTGTCAGCTCCCATATTGTTAATCGCCGCGATGTTTATGCCTGCCTGAACAGTGACCTCTTCTCCCGCATACACCGGATCGGTAGCGGTGGTGGCAATACCGCTCTGTTTGCCTGTGATCCAGGGTTTCAGGCTGGCGGTAGCGCCCAGCGTACCACGGGTTTTCCGCATCTGCCGGATATGAGCGGCATGGCGTGCCTCCACGGAATGAATGCTCAGCGCAGCTGTCAGCACAGTGCCGGCGCCGGCAAGGTTAGGCGCCTGACCCTTGTAGGCGCGTACACCCGTATCTTCAAATGCCTGCGATACCGCCAGGAAGTAATCGTAATCACTGAACACCGCCGGGAAGGTGCCCTTGGCGGTAAAGTCGAACGTGGGACTGGGAGGAAAGCCACCCATGCCGGCCAGGGCATTTTGCAGAAATTTCACATGCGCTGTTTCATGTTTGCTGATGGTGGTAATAGCCCCTGTTCCGGATGCCGGGATAAGGCCCGGCTTAGCCAGCGCCGTACTGTAATAGGCGGCCTCGAGGTATTCCAGCGTCAATGCGAGGGACAAAACGCTTTTAACATCAGTGCCGGCAGCCTGCCCGTATGCTTTGTTCAGCATACTGCCCAGTGCAAACGGCAGCGCTGTCAGCGCTATTTTTCCGCTGAGGTTGGTGAACTGTTTCATGGCATTCCGGCGTGAATCAAGCCTGTTGTATACTTCAGGGTCAATTTTTTCTATTTCACGGAATATATTCAGCAGATCCATATAATCAGATTTAGCAGTGAGAAAATGATTTACCGGGGAAGTGTACTGGTATTGATTTTTGTTTTGATGAATGCAGCGGCAATAGTGAATACTTCAGCAGGAGTCCGTACTTTATCCAGCCCGTTGGCATCCACCACATCGTCTGCCGCAAATGTGCCGTTGGAGATAAGATCGCGGATGTAGGCCGCGTGGCGGGCTTCTACGGAAACAATTTTGCCTGCCAGCCCCAGGTATACTTTTCCGGTGTCGGTATTGGACAGATACTGCCCCGCACCATTATAGGCAGATACGCCGAGGTCTTCAAAGGCTTTGGCTGTACCCAGCACGCTGTCGCGTTTTGAAAAATCCACTGCACTGAAATTTACTTCCAGCGAACCGATGGCATTAGCGCCCAGCGCAGCTTTGAAGAATTCGCGATGTGCTATCTCATGATTCCTGATGTCAGTAAAATAAGCCAGCTCTGTAGCTGTCATGCCACTGAACTGTGCATTGACAACCTGCGTATAGAATGCTGCTTCCAGCTGTTCCAGCGCATAAGCGTAATTAAGTACGGCAATATCGCCGCTACCGAGGCTTACACCTTCTCCACCCATATTAAAATCATCGTCATCCTTATGGCAGCCACTGGCAAGGGTTGCAGCAGTCAGAAACGCGGAGCCTGCACCAAGGTACCTGAGAAAATTGCGGCGGTGAATACGGGACGCAACTTCCTGATCCTCTTTTGGAGGATTGGGTTTTACAATCTTCATACATGAAATTTTTAATGATGAGGTAATACACGATTCGCGCTGTTACTTAACAGCAACGGGTTTCACAGGTGTTGCAGGTACGCTCGCGCAAACACCTGATGGACATATACGGAGTTATGGAGAGAATGGTTTTATAAAAATGGAAAAACCGGAGATACAAAAGATGACGGCATCTTCCATACCTCCGGTTTTCATTATAAGCTGATGTGTTCTTTAAACGGCTCTTCCTCTGATGATGTTGACAAGAATGGCGATAATAGCCAGTACCAGTAATGCATGTATCAGTCCGCCGGCAGAATAAACGAAGAAGCCAAGCAACCATCCGATGATGAGCACTACAGCGATTATATACAATAGACTGTTCATGTTGTTAAAGATTTGGTTCACGGATAATACTTTAAAATTTATGCCAACACCACAAACGCTTTATATACAATATATATCGCGAATGACATACTGTAATTTTTGTGGAACGGATTCCCCCATATGAGACAAATAAGGACAGGTGTCAAAAAAAATATCTCTGAAAGGCTTGATAGTAAAGGTTCTGCAAACTGGTAGTATTTTTGGGACTGATTAAGGGAAGATGGAAAACACTATTTTTTAATCCTAAAAATTTCTTAATCATGGAACAGCAGGAGATGCTCGCTGAAGTATTGCAAGACCTCGTTAAAATCAATAACGACCGCGTGGAAGGATATGAAAAAGCAAAGGAAGCAACGGACGATGCCGATCTGAAAGCGTTGTTCCAGCGCATGATTGATGACAGCGAACATTATGCTTCCCAGTTAAATGCAGAGCTGGTATCTATGGGAGAACCCGTGAAATCGGGCACCACCACGGCGGGTAAGCTGTACCGTGCCTGGATGGATATGAAAATAATTTTTACCGGCCATAACCGCTATGCCATACTTTCTTCCTGTGAATACGGCGAAGATGCTGCGCAACGCGCATACTATACTACATTGAGAAGCGATACCGGCATGCCATACAGCATGCGGGAGATGATCGCCAATCAGCAGATATCGCTGAGAAATGCGCATGATACTATCAAAACTTACAGAGATCTGGCGGCAGTAGTACATTCATAGCAAGGTAGAATCTGTGCATCCGGAGATGGATTGTTCATTTTGTTCAAGCCGTGAGGAAACGCGGTTGTTCAGTAATACCGTTTTACTTTTGAGAGACGGTATTCCAATCATACTTATCTTAATAAGTAATATGGCAACTACGGGATTTTTCGGTACAGGGCTGCTTTTTCATCGTTGAAAGCAGCCCTTTTTAATGCCTCCGGGAGCAGGATGGCCGCCTGGAATAACCG
This sequence comes from Chitinophaga solisilvae, assembly GCF_009928525.1. Taxonomy (GTDB): domain Bacteria; phylum Bacteroidota; class Bacteroidia; order Chitinophagales; family Chitinophagaceae; genus Chitinophaga; species Chitinophaga solisilvae. The sequence goes on from NZ_JAABOK010000003.1 coordinate 235,100, forward strand.
TTGAAAACAGGGTTTTATGCCTGACTTCGTTCATTGTCTTGCTATTTGTTCATTTTGTTCATTCCATAGATGGTTGTTGTTGGTATAATCATCCTTATTATCTTTAAAAGGATTGAGAGAAGTTACCCCCTGATAATATTTTTAACCACTATGAAAAACAACAAAAGGTGGCATCGTGCCACCTTTTATATTTCAGGAAAATACCTTATCCCAATCCTTCCACACGGGTTCATAACCGCTACGTTTCAGCATAGCAGCAATAGCTGCCGCACTCCGCTCATCAGAGATCTCAAACTGTTCCAGCGACTGCCGGTCCACCGTATAGCCGCCGGGGTTAGTACGCGAGCCCGCGCTCATAGTCGTAATGCCCAGCCGTATTATGTTATCGCGGAAGACTTCCTTCTCACGCGTAGAGATACTCAGCTCTATTTCCTGATTTAACAGGCGGTAAGCGCAGATCAGCTGCACCAGCTCCCGGTCATCCATCACTACTTTCGGGGCAAGGCCGCCGGAAAAGGGCCGGAGGCGCGGAAAAGAGATGCTGTACTTCGTTTGCCAGTAACGCTTTTCCAGGTACTGTAAATGCATAGCAGTGAAAAAGCTGTCTGTTCGCCAGTCCTCCAGCCCAATGAGCACGCCCAGCCCCATTTTATGTATACCCGCACGTCCCAGACGGTCCGGTGTTTCCAGCCGGTAATCAAAAGAAGATTTACGCCCTTTCGGATGATGCTTTTTGTAATCTTCCTGATGATAGGTTTCCTGGTAAACCAGTACAGCATGTAATCCCAGCGGAATCAGGGCGGCGTAGTCTGCTTCATCCATCGGCTGTACCTCCATGGAAATATTGGCGAAGTGAGGCCGCAGCAGCTGCAGTACATTTTTAAAGTAGTCCACTCCTACCAGCTGATGGGCTTCTCCGGTCACCAGCAGCACATGGTCATATCCCATCTCCTTGATTGCCGCAGTTTCCATCATAATTTCAGCATGAGAAAGCGTTTTGCGCTTAATCTTATTATCCAGGCTGAAGCCGCAGTAGGTGCATATATTCTGGCATTCGTTGGATAAGTACATGGGAATGTACAGCTGCATGGTATTACCAAAGCGCTGTAAGGTAAGCTCATGGCTTAATGCAGCCATCGGCTCCAGGTAAGCGGCGGCGGCGGGAGAAATGAGCGCGGCAAAATCTTCCAGGGTACGGCGCGGGTTGTGCAGCGCCTGTTCCACATCGGCAGCGGTTTTGCCATAGATGCCCGCTTTTACTTCTTCCCAGTTATGTTGCTCAAATATGCTTTTAAATGTCATCTTCGTTATCATTATTCATTTAAGAAAGCAACCAGCGGACTGGTAGCAACGGCCTTGCTGTTGATGGCAGGTAATCCGGCTTCATAGGCCATGCGACCGGCTGTTACGGCTGTTTTGAATGCAGCGGCCATTCTCACCGGATCCTTGGCTACGGCAATGGCGGTGTTTACCAGCACGGCGGCAGCGCCCATTTCCATGGCCTGCGCAGCATGCGATGGCGCTCCGATGCCTGCATCCACAATAACCGGTACATTACTCTGGCTGATGATAATCTCCAGGAAATCGGCTGTGCGCAGCCCTTTGTTGCTGCCTATGGGCGAGCCCAACGGCATTACTGCAGCTACGCCGGCTTCTTCCAGCCGCTTGCACAATACAGGATCGGCATGTATGTAGGGCAATACCACAAAGCCCAGCTTTACCAGTGCTGCTGCGGCCTGCAGGGTTTCTACAGGATCAGGCATCAGGTAACGGGGATCCGGGTGTATTTCCAGCTTTATCCAGTTGGTTTCCAGCGCCTCGCGGGCCAGCTGGGCGGCATATACCGCTTCTGCGGCGGTGCGCACGCCGGATGTATTCGGCAGCAGGTGAATATGCGGATGAGATACATGCAGCAGCATGTCATCTGACTTGTTATGCATATCTACTCTTTTGAGCGCAACGGTAACCAGCTCTGTTCCTGAAGCCAGCAGCGCTTCTTCCATCATGCTGGCGGAAGAAAATTTGCCGGTGCCGGTAAACAGCCGGGAACTGAATTCCCTGCCTGCAATGATTAATGGTTCCATATTGTCTGCCTGTTTACAAGTTCATAAATACGTTGTACAGTCGCGGATTTGTCGGCTGCTCCGGATATCAGCCCACTCACCGCTACGCCGTGAACGCCGGTTTCCAGCAGCGCCGGAATATCCTCTTCCTGTATGCCTCCTATGGCTATAACGGGAATGCTTATACGCTGCTGACGCAGCTCCTGCAAAATACGCTGATAGCCTTCAAGACCAAGGATAGGACTAAGGTTCTGCTTGGTGGAGGTAAAGCGGTATGGCCCTACACCAACATAGCTGGCGCCATCTGCCACATGTTGCAGAATATCTTCCGTGGTGTTGGCGGTGCCGCCAACAATCATATCCGGACCTGTTACGGCGCGTGCAGCTTTCACGGTCATATCGTTTTTGCCGACATGCACCCCTGCAGCTCCTACGGCAACGGCTATGGCCGGATAGTCATTGATGATGAGCGCCGTACCGTAGCTGTCGCAGATTTTCTTTACTGCTTCGGCTACAGGCAATACCTGTTCCTGCGTTTCCTGCTTGATGCGCAGCTGAATCCATCTGCATCCGGCCTCACAGGCCTGGCGGATGTTTTCAATGTGGCCGTTGGCGGTGCTGTGTTGCGATATATAATGTAATGTATGTATCATAGATGATGATAACCTGTTAATGATGAATGACTGCCCAGTACTTTTTCCGTATAGGCTTTGGCGTTATAACATGCTTCCGGCAGCGACTGCTCCAATGCCAGGCAGGCGGTAATGGCGGCGGATAACACGCATCCGGAGCCATGTTTGGGAAATACTGTTTCCGTACATGGTTCAAAACATTGTATTTGTCCGCTGGCATATAAAGTATCCACTCCGGGTCTGGAAGTATGGTGCCCGCCTTTCAGCAGTACGGCGCAATAGTCTGACAGCGAATGTGCGCCTGCGTCTCCGTTGGAGTATCCGGAAATCAGCGATGCTTCGTCATAATTCGGCGTCAGCAGGTCGATTTCCGATAATAGCTCCTGCCAGGACTGCTGCTGTATGCTTCCGTGAAAAGTGAATCCTGCAGAGGCTTTTAGCACAGGGTCGAGGATGATGCTCGTTTCCGGGGAAAGTTGCCGGATGGTGCGTACCAGTTCAAGCAGGGCGTGCACGTCGGACATGATTCCGATTTTGCAGGCACTGATTTTATGCGCAGCCAGCAATGGCCGCGCCTGCGCCAGTATCTGCGTTACCGGCAGCCAGTCTGCCGAAATAAAATCGTGCGCCGTTTGTACGGTGATGGCTGTGCAAACGCCCAGCCCGTAGACCTTATGTTGTTCAAATGTTTTTATATCTGCCAGTAAACCCGCTCCGCCGCTGGGATCCAGTCCGGCGAAGCTCATTACGTACGGGCGTTCCTGTTCCATATTTCCTGAATGCGTTGATAATTTTCCACTGCTTTAAACGGATCCTGCCAGATGGCGCCCAGCAGTGCTGCACCATCAAAGCCCCATTGCCACACCTGGTGAATATTGCCGGCGTCTACCCCACCCATGGCGAATACACGGCGTTGCTTTTCCGGTAAGCTGCCCGCAAACCTGCCATAGTAGCCTAGTTTGGAGATGCTGTTGAAAACAGGACTGAGCAGGAGTGTATCAAACTGCCGGTGCATGAGCGCTATGGCTGCGGTATCATGGATGCCTGTGCTGCTGTTTGGATAGCGTTGCAGGCAGAGGTCCAGCTCACAACCGGTCATGTGGTCGCGCGTTTTGCCGCTCAGATGGATACCGCCCACCGGGTATTTGTTGCACACGCTGAAATTGTCGTGTACAATGATACGCGGGAACCAGGCGGGATCTATTTCTTCCATCAGTGCATCATATTCCGGTGCGCGCCACTGTGGCTTGCGTAGCATGATGCGGTCAACGCCGGCCTGTAGCAGTGCATCGATGATGACTGCTTCTTCGTGTATGCGTTCAGGTGAGGTGAGGATCCAGATCATAATTTGTTATTTGTAAATCTCTCCACCCTGTTCTGCAAAAACCTTCGCTTTTTCTTCCATGCCGGCGGAGAGAGCTTCTGCAGCCTCCAGCCCCTGCTGTTCGGCGAAGTCGCGTACTTCCTGCGTGATTTTCATGGAGCAGAAGTTGGGTCCGCACATAGAGCAGAAGTGCGCTATTTTGGCGCCTTCCGCAGGCAGTGTTTCGTCATGGTAGGACCTGGCGGTTTCAGGATCGAGGGAGAGATTGAACTGGTCTTCCCAGCGGAATTCAAAACGGGCCTTGCTCAGGGCGTTATCCCGGTGTTGCGCGCCGGGGTGGCCTTTTGCAAGGTCTGCGGCGTGTGCAGCAATTTTATAGGTGATTACGCCCTGGCGTACATCTTCTTTGTTGGGTAGTCCCAGGTGTTCCTTCGGCGTTACATAGCAGAGCATGGCAGTGCCGAACCAGCCGATCATAGCGGCTCCGATGCCGGAGGTGATATGGTCGTAGCCGGGAGCAATATCGGTCGTCAGCGGGCCGAGCGTATAGAAGGGCGCTTCGTGGCAGTGTTCCAGCTGTTTGTCCATATTTTCCCTGATAAGATGCATCGGCACATGTCCGGGGCCTTCGATCATCACCTGTACCTGGTGTTTCCAGGCTCTTTTCGTGAGTTCGCCGAGGGTTTCCAGTTCTGCAAACTGGGCGGCGTCGTTGGCATCCGCGATGCTGCCGGGCCGGAGGCCGTCGCCGAGAGAGAAGGCCACATCGTAGGCTTTCATGATCTCGCAGATTTCATCGAAATGGGTATAGAGGAAGTTTTCCTTGTGGTGGGCAAGGCACCATTTAGCGAGGATGGAACCGCCGCGGGAAACGATACCGGTTGTTCGTTTAGCCGTTAACGGTATATATCTCAGTAATACGCCGGCATGAATGGTGAAGTAGTCCACGCCCTGTTCTGCCTGTTCTATCAGTGTATCGCGGAACAGTTCCCAGGTGAGTGCTTCTGCTTTGCCGTTCACTTTTTCCAGTGCCTGATAGATGGGGACGGTGCCGATGGGCACAGGAGAGTTGCGCAATATCCACTCGCGTGTTTCGTGGATGTTTTTACCGGTGCTCAGATCCATGATGGTGTCTGCACCCCAGCGGCAGGACCATACCGCTTTTTCCACTTCTTCTTCAATGCTGGACGTAACTGCAGAGTTACCGATATTGGCATTTATTTTCACGAGAAAGTTACGTCCGATAATCATGGGTTCACTTTCCGGGTGATTGATGTTGGATGGAATGATAGCGCGGCCTGCGGCAACTTCCTGTCTGACGAATTCCGGTGTAATAAATTTCACCGGCGTGTTGGCGCCGAAGCTGTTGCCTTTATGCTGCTGCCACAGTACACTGTTTTCGCGGAAAAGTTTATCTGCATACTGATTTTCCCTGATGGCGATGTATTCCATTTCCGGTGTGATAATGCCTTGCTGGGCATAAAACAGCTGGGTAACATTCTGGCCGGCTTTAGCCCGCAGCGGCCTGTTGGTAGTACTCATGAGCGGCATGCGGCCACCTTCCTGGGCAATGAGCTGTCTGATTTTTTCGCTGGAATATTGCGGCAGCTGTTCCACATCTCCCCTGCCGGTGATCCAGGATTCGCGGAGTTTGGGAATGCCGCGGGTAACATCTATGGCAATAGCGGGATCTGTATAGGGGCCGCTGGTATCATAGACTACTACAGGCTCATTGGGTGTGGATTCGCCGTTTCTTCCATGCAGGCGTGTATCCGTGAGCGTTATTCTGCGCATGGCTACGCTGATGGGATGCAGTTCACCGTCTACATAAATTTTTTCAGACGCGGGAAAGGGTGTACGGCTGATGGCCGCGGGTTGTTGTTGCATAATGGTAATTTTTTTCAGGCACAGGAAGTCTGTTCCTGCAGCTGTGTACTACGGAAAATTTGATGGCAGGCAGAAAGGATGCAGGTGGTTACCCGCCTTGTGTTGCCCTTATGATGGTAATATTATCGGCCGGTTCAACCTGTTGCTGATCCCAGGCTGTTTTCGGGACTACCTGGTTATTAACGGCGACGGCAATGCCTTTGTGAGCGGATAGCTGAATAAACTGTAAGAGTGCAGCAATTGTAATTCCCTGCTGCACCGCATAAAGTTTATTGTTTACAAGCACTTCCATGAGTGTTGGAATTTAAGTGAAACAATAAACTTTAAGGATGTGTGGAAAGATGAAGAAGGTTCAGTTACTTTTCCCTACGGCAGTATGAACTGCTTCAGGTACTGAGGGTATCATCTCAGTTTATCCTCTTATTGAGGATAAACACCCCTAAAGTGACTGTAAATGTAATAGAATTTTGGATAAATTACGAATTACGAATTATGAATTGCGAATTAAAATGCAGCGGATGATTATGTTCTTTTTATCCGCTCACATCATCCGCTGCATTTTAATTCGCAATTCATAATTCGTAATTCGTAATTTTAAACCATGCAAAAGGGTCTTTTATTTTTCATTCTTTTATTGGTTGCATGTGGAACAAAGCAAGGTGTTCCTGAAGAAGAGGTGGTGCATGACAGCAGCCTGGTAGGAATAGCAGACAGCAGTAATGCCGGCGTTACCGACAGCATCACTGCTGTAACAGATACGCTGTATGTGGATACAGCTAAGCTCATAGGGAAATGGATACAGCCTGTGGCTGGTCTGGATAAGGAAATGCAGGGTTTTCAGCTTAGAAAGAACGGAACTGCCCGTTCCATCAATATGTATACGCTGGTATATGACAAGTGGCAGCTTACGCATGACTCCCTTTTACTGTGGAGTCATTCAGAAGGCACGAAGGATTCTTCTTTTGTGATTGATACCACTATCATCAAAGAGCTGTCAGATACTTCTCTGGTATTATTTCCGGTGAAGGCCGCAGAAGGGTATACCGAAAAATACATACGGCGCAATTAACGCAGATCTCAGTTATAGATCTGCCACAAGCCAACCAGGCAGGCTACTACAGCCATAAAGATGCCGGCAGCGGCGAGCTGCATGTCATCAATATTTTTTCTGCCTATAAAAAGGGAAACCAGTCCTATTACTGCGGCAATAGCTCCGGAAGTTACTGCATAGGCCGGCGTTTTGGTGGTGAAGGCAAAGGCTGCAGAGAGTACGCCGATGATCAGCGCTGCTATACAGGCGGTTTTTGTTAGTGTTGTTGAGTGTTGCATATATTCGGATTTTTAAAAAACAGGTTAAGGAATAATTGTATTGTCCGCAGGCTTTTGCTGTCCGCTCCTGTTATCTTCTCCCGCAAGCGTTTGTTCCCAGGGCACTTTCAGCAAAGGCCCTATTTCCTGGTACCGGGGTTCCTGGTATTCGTCCAGGCCGTAACGGATGGAGGTGGTGTCGGGGATAACTACAAACGTACCGAACAGCCGGTCCCAAACAGAGAAAATATTGGCATAATTAGAGTCGGTTTCCGGCTGGTAATGGCTATGATGCACCTTATGCATATCAGGTGATACAATGACCCAGCTGAGGGCATTATCCAGCCATTTAGGGAGGTGTATGTTGGCATGATTAAACTGCGACATGAATGCAGAGAGTGACTGATACATCATGACCATCCAGAAAGGTACGCCCATGGTGAGGATGGCAATAAATAAAGCGCCGACCCGGAAGAGGCTTTCTACCGGGTGATGCCGCAGCGCGGTGGTAGCGTCTATCTGGGTATCTATATGATGTATCTTATGAAAATGCCACATCCACGCGGTTTTATGCTGTACCAGGTGAATGAGGTATGCCCCGATGAGGTCCAGCATTAATACTGCCAGGATGGTATGCAGCCATAACGGAAGCTGCAGCCAGTACAACAGGCCGAACTTTGCTTCGCTGGTCCACTGCGAAGCTTTTACGATGAGAAAGGCGAAAGTGGTGTTAACCACGATGGTGGTGAGGGTGAAGAACAGGTTGGAGCCGGCATGACGGTACCGGTTGCCTTTGAACCGGAACCTGGGTATTAATCCTTCGATAATCCACAGCAGCAACAGGCCACCTGCTAAGATGGCGGTACGGTAGTATGACGGAATATTTTCGAAAAATGAAACCATATGCCGGTATCTATATCGGGAAAAACTATTTCTCTGCTAATTCATTATGAGGTTTTTCTATCCAGGCCAACAGGGTCAGTTTCTACAGGGGGATATGAGGGAACAACTGCCAATGATCCTCTTCTCAGGTGTTATTTTTGTGTTATTTCCAGTGAAAAATTACAACATTTCGGGGAATTAATCCCGGCTCTTTTCCGCTACAGACAAAGAAAAAAGCAACCTCTTTGTAAGAGATTGCTTTATATATAAGTTTTATGCAACAAGCCTTGTGGTGCATATTATCACCGGCAGGTTGCCGGATTAGTTATTCAGCAGTAATGGCATTACCAGCATGAGGAGGTCTTCATTTTCTTCTTTTTCAGAAGGTTTGAGGATACCTGCTTTGGTGGCGGTAGCCAGTTCCACGGAGATTTCATCCCCTTCGGCGGCGTTGAGCATTTCGATGAGGAATTTGGCATTGAAAGCGATCTGCATGTCGTCGCCGGTGTACTGGCAGCTCATGCGTTCGTTACCTTCAAAGGAGAAGTCAACGTCCTGCGCAGAGAGCTGTAATTCGCTGCCGGTGATATTGAGCGCTACCTGGTTGGTGCTTTTGTTGGCGAATACCCCTACGCGTTTGAGGGCGTTCTGGAAATCGCTTTTCACCACGGTAAGGCGGTAAGGATTATCTTTTGGTATAACCACTTTATAGTCCGGGAAGCGGGCATCGATGAGGCGGCAGATCATCTGGGCGCCTTCGTGCTGTACGAAGAAGTGGTTCTGGCTGTAGGATACCTTGATTTCAGTATCGTTATCAGGCAGGGCGGTTTTGAGCAGGTTCAGCGGTTTTTTCGGAACGATGAAGCTGTCGGCTTTAGGACATTTCACATCTGTTCTGACATATTTCACCAGGCGGTGGGCGTCAGTAGCTACAAAGGTGAGGCTGTCGGTATTGATTTCGAAGAACACGCCTGTCATAGCCGGGCGGAGGTCGTCGTTACTTACGGCAAATAAAGTTTTGTTGATAGCGGTTACCAGTCCGGTAGCGGTCATGGTAAAGGAAGTGGTATCGTCTGCAGCGGGTTCTTTCGGGAAGTTCTCCGGATTTTCACCCATCACTTTGTACTTACCATTGTCAGAGGTGATTTCCACGGCGTAGGAATTCAGATCGATGTGGAAGGTCAGCGGCTGATCAGGCAGATTTTTCAGGGAGTCCATCAAAATTTTCGCAGGGATACAGATCCGTCCGTTTTCTTTGGCTTCCACCTCCAGCTTCACCCGCATCACGGTCTCAAGATCAGTTGCAACTACGGTCAGCTCATTTTTATCAATGAGGAAAAGGAAGTCCTCCAGTATCGGCAATACTGTATTGGAATTGATAACTCCGCTGATCTGCTGTAATTGTTTTAATAAAGTAGAGGAAGAAACAATAAATTTCATGGTTTATAAAAGTTTGCTTGTCATTCTTAGTTTTGAGCTGTCAGGCCTTGGCGGTTAGCTTACAGGCGTCCTATGCTGCCTCGGTTTCACATGAAAACCTGTATAAAAGGTGTAAATGTACTGTAAACAAAGATAGAAAGTTTTGTCATTCCCCCTAATTTCATCACATCTTATACACTAAAAAATACCGGTTTTACACAGGCTTCCGGCAAATTAAACACATGAGCAAAAAACGCTATGCTAGAAGTACAGATAAATATTGCACATTTGATTAGATGAAATCGAATGTAGGTGGCAATTATTTAAAAGATATAAAAAGAATGATGGGTTTCTTTTAAATTATCTTCAAATCGGTTACTTTTGCCGCGCTTAAAAAACATTCCAAACAACATAAAAAAGCAGGTTATGAAACTGTCTCATTTAGCCGAAACACTGATTGGATCCGAAATTATTAAGTTAGCAGCGGAAGTCAAGGAGAAACAGGCAAAGGGCGAGAAGATCTACAACTTCACCATCGGCGATTTTGACCCGAAGGTATTTCCTATTCCGGTTGAATTTGAACAGGAAATCATAACCGCCTATAAGGAACACCTGACCAATTACCCTCCGGCAGACGGTATCGCTGACCTGAGAGCGGCAGTAGGCGACTTTATAGGAGAACGGGAAGGGCTGACCTATGATCCTGCCAAGGAGATTGTAATCTCCTGCGGCGGCCGCCCTATCATTTACGCTACCTTCAGGACCATTGTTGACCGCGGCGAGAAAGTAGTATATGCTACCCCTTCCTGGAACAACAACCACTACACGCACTTCCTGGAAGCGGAACACGTAGTACTGGAAACCAAAGCAGAAAATGATTTCATGCCTACGGCAGCAGAACTGAAACCTTTGCTGAAAGGTGCTACCCTCCTGGCGCTCTGCTCCCCGCAGAACCCAACCGGTACTGCGTTCCACAAACATCAGCTGGAAGAAATCTGTGATCTCGTTATCGCTGAGAATAAAAGCAGGGGTGCAGACGAAAAACCGCTGTATCTCATGTTTGACCAGATGTACTGGGTGCTGACCTATGGACAGACACATCACTACAATCCGGTTTCCCTGCGTCCTGAGCTGAGAGACTACACCATCTTCATCGACGGTATGAGTAAGGCCTTTGCCGCTACCGGTGTAAGAGTTGGCTGGGCACTTGGTCCTGCCCACGTAATCGGCAAAATGAAAGCTATCCTCTCCCACGTAGGCGCATGGAGCCCGATGGCAGAACAGAAAGCTGCTGCCCGCTACCTGGTGCAAAAAGAAAATGTGAATAAATACCTCCAGCACTTCAAAGCTGAAATTGAAGAAAGACTGGTGAAGATATACGAAGGCTTTGACAGCCTGAAGAAAGCAGGCCATAATGTGGAGTGTATTGCTCCGCAGGCAGCCATCTACCTGACTGTTAAGCTGGACCTGGCCGGTAAAACCACCGCAGATGGCGCCACCCTGCAGGATCAGGCGGCTGTTACCTCCTATCTGCTGAACGAAGCCAAACTGGCGCTGGTGCCATTCTATGCCTTCGGCGCTTCCAAAAGCTCTCCATGGTACCGCCTCAGCGTAGGTACCTGCGTGAAACAGGAAATTCCTGAAATGCTGGAAAAGCTGAAAGCAGCACTGGAGAAACTGAAATAAGGATAATGCAATTTTGAATACCGGCCCCGCGGAAGTTGTTTCTGCGGGGCTTTTTTTATATCGGAAAATTAATCGTGTTTCAGCTCAAAGCTATATTCATAGCTGATTTCAGCCCTTTTTTCCACATTTTCCATCCAGGCAGATTCTTCGTGACTTAGCCGGACAAGCTGACTGGTGCTGATTCCTTTAAATTTTTCCGTAATGGCTGCTATTGTCTGGAGCTCCTGAGGCGTTAGTGTTATTGCTTCTGCCGCTTCCCGGAGTGTCTGAAACCTGTCTCCGATAAAATCACCGAAATCTACTTCACACACCTGCACATATCCGTTGTTCACTATCTGATTATATAGACCGGCATAATTGGTGGGTACAGGCCCCATCTGAAATGCCTTATAGGTAAGGCCGCTGATGCTTTTCCCGAATTTTTTATAATGACTGAAATCAGCATAAAACAGCAGTTTATTCAGTGCGGTAGTAAACGGTTGCAGCTCTTTGGCAAAATACCGGATCATCTCTCCTATTCTTTTCGTTTCCGGTGCCCTGAAACCATTGTAAATATTGGGCAGCACGTTGTTGAAAAGCGCCAGTTCTGACTGGCCGGCTGTTTCCGGATGTACTTCCAGGAAACGAAGCACATTTCCGGTAATCTCTGTATAGGTGGCTGGTTCCAGGTTATACTTATTGATCTCCACCAGTTTCAGAAATTCCTGCGGCTCAGCTATTAGCCTGATATAGCGGCCTATAGAAATGCTGGGCATTTCTCCTGCCTCGTAATTGCGGTAGATGTTGATGCCCAGACCCAGGATTTCACTCATCCCTGCAGCACTGAGTCCGTATTTTGTCCGGATTTGCTTTATTTCTTCTACCGGAGGAATGCCATACCTGGATCTGTATTTATTATGCACCTGGCTGATATTTAATGTATCCAGTTCTGCTGTGGTGAATTCTTCTCCCGTATCATTACAGATATAATAATGATAAACTATTCCGAATGCTTCCTTTCTGTATTCAAAAGAGCGGGTTTCTTTTTCCAGTCTGACACTTCCGCCGGTAAATGGACTTTTCATAATAATTGTTTTAAAGGGTACTTCATGGGAAATTCAGCTTTGTGGAAAGAGATGCAGATAACACTGGCGCCCGGATTTCCTAAAGTGATCTTGATATATATTTCTACTTCGTTGTGCATTTTACCAAATACCCACATCTGGGTTCCTCCGTGTAAAGTATCATTGACGGGGCCCTGACTGTAATCAGTAGCCAGCAGCTGCCTGATGATGGCTGTTCTTTTGTCGGGTGTAATATCCAGATCAAGCAGCGCCTGCAGATTTTTTCCCCTGTCATTACGGTAAATGATGTTCCATAAATTCAGTTTAATGCTGAAATCTGTCAGAAATCTCTTCACATCTTCCATTTTTTCCATTCTGAACCGGGGTTAAATCTTTCTACTAAAGATACTGTTTTTCCGTATAAGAAACTAATTAGTTGTTTATACCGAAAATAATGAATAATGATAACTATTTAGTGTTTTCTATGCTGACTTTCTGACTTTTCTCATCAAAAAGTTAAATACATGTTAAATGGTCAACAATTGCTACTAATTCAAAAAAACACTGTAATTTTGACCTTGAAACTAAAAAAGTCAAAAAGTTAATGCACGCAGAGACAAAAGATGAAATGCGGGATAAAATCCTGGACGCGGCTCTGAAGCGGTTTACGCACTTTGGCGCTGCAAAAACAACGATGAATGAAATAGCCGATGACCTTCACTGCTCAAAGGCGTCTTTATATTATTACTTCCCCGACAAAAAGGCGATGCACTTCGCGGTACTGGAAAAAATAGGCGAAGCCTACTTCCAGGAAATGGAGAAAGAAGCAGCCGCAACAACATCCGCGGCAAAGGCATTGCTGAACATAATCGGCATCAGGAAAGCCTTTATCAGCAAGTTTTCCCGGCTGGAACTCTTCAAAGTGCTGCAGGATAGCGCTTCGATGTTTCACGAAGGCATGAAACGCGCTAAACTCCGGGAAATAGAACTGCATACAGATATTATCAGAAAAGGTGTGGCATCCGGTGAATTCAAGGTGAAACACCCGGAACAAACAGCAGAAATCTTAGTGCAGGCGCTCATGGGCCTCCGCTACTCCGTTCCGGACTGCACCCTGAATGACAGTGACCTGGATGAAGAAATGTTCGGCGCCGTAATAGAACAACAGAAATTATTACTGGAGATATTTATCAAAGCAATGAAGGCATAAAAATCAGCAATCATGGTAGTGAAGGACAGAATTCTGGAAACAGCCCTGAGAATGTTCAGGGTATATGGCGTAAAAGGTGTTACCATGTTTGACATTGCCCGCGATTGTGGCATCTCCAAAAAAACAGTATACGAACATTACGTAGATAAACAGGCGCTTATTGATGAAGGCATGCAATTGCTGCTGCATAATCATACCGCCTTTTTACAGGAGTGTAATGCATTGGCAGATAATGCTATTGATGAACTGGTACGCGCGAGCCAGTATATCGTTGGCCTGGCCAGAACACTAAACCCGGTGATGCTTTTTGAAATCCAGAAGTATCATCCTGATATCTGGAATAACATCGAAAAATTTAAAGGCGATTGTATTCTGACGGGTATCAAAGAAAATCTGAAACGGGGCATGACGGAAGGCCTTTACCGTCAGAACCTGCAGACAGACATTGTGGCCCGTATGCGCCAGCTGCAGCTGGAAGCCGCTTTTGACCCTATCCAGTACCCTGCTGACCAATTCGATAAACAACAGGTAATGGAACAGGTAACCGCTCACTTTATACTGGGGATCGCCACCCTGAAAGGGCATAAACTGGCGAACCAGTATTTACAAATCAAAGAAGAAGATTAACAAGTAACGTATGAAGCGATTAAAGTTAACGCTTGTCCTCCTGCTGGGGATAGGGGTATATAATGGCTATGCACAAACGCAACTGACACTGCAGGAAGCCCTGAAATTTGCACTGCATAATAACCAGGGCCTCGCCCGTACCAAAATGGATGAGGAAATGGGAAAGTTTAAAACCAAGGAAGTCCGCGCTCAGGCATTACCTCAGATCAATGGTAGCGCTAATTATACGGATAACCTGCAGCTTCCCAAAACGCTCATCCCAGGGAAAACGCTGGGTAAGCCAGACAGCTCTCTGGTACTTGCTTTCGGCGTGCAGTATAACGCCAGCGTAGGCGCTGAACTGGAACAACAGGTTTTCAATCAGGCCGTATTCACTGGTCTTAAAGCGGCCAAATCAGGTGAAGAATACTATGCGCTGAAAACGCAGCAAAGCACGGAAACCGTTATCTACAACGTTTCCCAGCTTTACTATCAGTTACTCGTCATACAGGAAAAAATTACCACTATCAATGGTAATATCGAAAAGCTGACGCAGCTGGTGAATGCGACCAAATCCCAGTTCGAAAACGGACTGGCTAAAAAGATTGACCTGGATCGTATTAAAGTTAGTCTTACTAACAGTATCACACAACGCACACAACTGATGAATCAATACCAGACGCAGTCCAACAATCTGAAAAGGGTGATGGGCATGCCAGTGGCATCTGCTTTCGCTATTCCGCCGGCATCGCTGAAGGAGATAGAAAACAAAGCCGCTTCTTTTCTCCAGTATGATGACATGAATCTGGAGAACAGAACAGAATTCAGACTGGTAAAGAAACAGGAAGAACTGCAGCTCTTACAGAAGAAGGCTTATCAGGCAGAATATTATCCTACGCTTTCTCTCTTCGGCAGATATAGCTACAACGGTATGAGCGAACATTTTGCATTCGCCAGAGATCCTTCCAACGCTACCTTCTGGTATGGTGCGGCTTCCGTGGGGCTGTCCCTGCGCATCCCTATCTTCGATGGTTTTGCACGCCGCTCCAGAGTGAGTCAGGCTAACATTACCCTGCAACAGCTCAGCAAACAAAAGGAAGAAACAGTACTGAACCTGAATGCTGATTACGAAAACGCAAAACTGCAGGTAAGAAGCAACCTCTCCACCATCACCACACAAAAGGAAAACGTAGACCTGGCCAACGAAGTATTCTATTCTACCGAGAATAACTACAAACTGGGCCTGGCCAGTCTGACAGATCTGCTCAACGCAGAAACATCCCTGGCAGACGCGCAGAACAGCTACAACGAAGCACTGCTTCAATATAAGCTCGCAGAGCTGGAAATCATAAAAAGCAAAGGCAGTCTGAAAGACCTGCTGAACTAAACCCATACAACGAATAACGATAGACCGCAGTAGCGGATGCTAAACACACAAAATATTGCAGATGAAAAAGTTTATTATCTGGGGCCTGGTAACTATAGGTGCAGTGGTACTGATTATGTGGAAGCTGAATGCAAACAAGAAAGCCAACGAAGCTAAAACTGAATTTGTAAAAGAAAGTAATACGGGCGCAGTGCCGGTGCTGGTACAGAAAGTTACCCGCAACGCTTTTGCGCAGGGATTTCTGGCTAATGGCAACTTCGCGCCTGTCCGTGAACTCTCCTACCTGGCGGAAACTTCAGGCCGTATCACCAGACTGCTCGTAGATGAAGGCAGCATCGTGAAACAGGGGCAGGCCATCGCCTACATCGACGGCCAGATTGTAAACACCGACCTCCAGTCTGCCAAAGCTAACCTGGACCAGCTGAAGGTAGATAAGGAAAGATATGAAGCAGCATTCCAGACCGGTGGCGTTACAAAGAAACAGGTAGATGATGCAAAACTGCAGTACGATATCGCTAAAACCCACTACGAAGCCGCCGGCCGCCGGGTAAGCGATACCTATGTGAAAGCACCGATTTCCGGTATCATCAATAAAAAATATATAGAACAGGGCGCCTACCTTTCTCCCGGCACCAAAATGTTCGACATCGTGGATGTATCCCGCCTGAAACTCGCCGTAGCCGTACCGGAAGGACAGGTAGTAACGCTTTCCAAAGGACAGAAAGTGAAGGTAACTTCCAACGTATTCCCCGAAACCAGCTATGAAGGCACTATTACTTTCATTGCTGCCAAGGGCGACAACTCCCTCAATTACCCGGTGGAAATGGAAGTGAACAACGTTGCCGGCAAACAGCTGAAAGCAGGTATGTACGGCACCGCCCACTTTGAATCGCCGGAATCATCACAGGCTATCTTTATTGCACGTACCGCATTCATCGGCGGCGTGAACAGTAATGAAATATATATCATGGAAGGCAATGTGGCAAAGAAACGTAAGGTAATATCCGGCCGCATCCTGGGCGACCAGGTAGAAATACGGGAAGGGCTGAACGAAGGCGATGTTGTTATCACCACCGGTCAGATCAACCTCACCGAAGGCGCTGCCGTAACCGTGCAGGCCGCGAACAAATAAGCGTGGAATTGTAAATTTTGCAACATGAAGATTACTGAAGTATCCATAAAACGACCTACCATTGTGGTGGTGGTGTTCACCATCCTCACCCTCCTGGGAGTCATGAGCTATAAATCGCTGAACTATGAGCTGCTGCCCAAGTTCAGCTCCCCCATCGTTACCATTGCTACGGTATATCCCGGCGCTTCGCCGCGGGAGGTGGAAAGTACCATCACCAAAAAGATTGAAGACGCGGTGGCGTCTATGGAAAAGATCAAGAAAATCATTTCCAAATCTTCTGAAAGCCTTTCCGTTATTACCGTTGAGCTGAATAACGATGCTAACGTTGATATTGCCCTGCAGGACGCACAACGTAAGGTGAACGCCATCCTGGCGGACCTGCCCGGCGATGCGAAACCACCGTCCCTGAATAAATTCTCCATCGATGACCTGCCGATCATGACCTTGTCTGCCACCGCTAAAATGGACGACAAAAAATTCTATGATCTGGTAGATAAAAAACTGCAGCCGTTATTATCCCGCTTGCCGGGCGTGGCACAGGTTTCACTGATCGGTGGCCAGGAACGCGAAATCCAGGTTAACATTGATCCGAAGAAATTACAGGCTTATGGCCTGTCTATCTTACAGGTGCGGCAGCTCATCACCAATGCCAACCTGGACTTCCCTACCGGTAAGGTTAAAACAGCCAACGAGCAGATCCTGATCCGCCTGGCAGGTAAGTATAAAAATGTGGACCAGCTCCGTAACCTGGTACTGAAAACCACGGCAGACGGCACCCAGGTGCGCCTGCTGGATATCGCCGATGTGCAGGATGCACAAAAGGATGCAGAACGTATTGCCCGTGTTGACGGCGTAAACGCCATTGCCCTGCAGGTGCAGAAACAAACGGATGCCAACGCGGTAACCGTAAGTGAAGAAATGAAAAAGGCCATCGCCGGTATCGAAAAGGATTATAAAACCAATGACCTGAAAATACTGGTAGCCAACGATTCCTCTGACTTTACACTGGAATCTGCAGACTCCGTAATTCATGACCTTATCCTGGCGGTTGTGCTGGTAGCAGTTGTTATGTTGCTGTTCCTGCACAGCATCCGCAGTGCCTTGTTCGTGATGATCTCCATCCCGGCTTCACTGGTAGCCACTTTCATCGGAATGAAAATGATGGGATTCTCCCTCAACCTCATGTCCCTGCTGGGTCTGTCGCTGGTGGTAGGTATCCTCGTGGACGACGCCATTGTAGTACTGGAAAATATTTACCGTCACATGGAAATGGGTAAAAACCGTGTCCGTGCTGCATTTGATGGGGTGAAGGAAATAGGTTTCACTGTAACTTCCATTACATTGGTAATTGTGGTGGTGTTCCTCCCCATTTCCCTCACCAATGAGCTGGTATCCAAAATCCTCCGTGAATTCTGTGTGGTGGTAATGATCTCTACCATGCTCAGTTTATTATCTTCCTTCATGATTGTTCCGCTGTTGTCTTCCCGTTTCGGTAAGCTGGAACATATCACCGGGAAAAATCTGTTTGAGAAATTTATTCTCTGGTTTGAACGACAATTACAACGTTTCACCAACTGGATGACCGGGTTGCTGAAATGGGCGCTGGCACATAAAGCCGTTACACTGATTGTGGCAGTAGGTATGCTGTTCGCCTCCTTCATGCTGATAGGTAAAGGTTATATCGGCGGTGAGTTCATCCCGAAAGGGGATCGCGGCCAGTTCATCGTTATGCTGGAAATGCCGAAAGATGCATCCGTACAGCAGTCTAACCAGGCTACCCGCACCGCAGAACAGTATCTTTCGAAAAAAACTGCCGTACAAAGACTGATTACTACGGTAGGTCAGACAAGCGAAGATGGTTTCGGTACCTCGCAGTCCACGGCTTATAAAGCAGAGATCACCGTGATGCTGGTAGCGCCTGAAAAGCGTACAGACGGCTCGGATATTTATGCCGCGAAAGTGAAGAAAGAACTGAAAGCCATACTGCCGGGGGTAAAAGTAAAAACCACGGATGTGAGCATCCTTGGTACAGCAGAAAGAGCGCCGGTAGAACTGGTAGTAATGGGCAGTGAAATGGACAGTGTAATGGCCTTCGCGAAAAAGGCGATGGACACGCTGAAAACCATCAATGGCGCTACGGAAATAAAATTATCGGTAGAAGAAGGTAACCCTGAAATCAATGTGCAGGTAGACCGCGATAAAATGTCGGCCCTGGGCCTCACGCTGGATATGGTGGGAGGTACTATGCAAACGGCTTTCAGCGGTACCGCCGATGATTCCAAAGTGAAGTTCCGCCAGGGTGATTATGAATATGACATCAACATCCGCTTTGATGAATTTAACAAGAAGAATTTGCAGGATGTAGCTGATATACAGTTTGTGAATGATAAAGGACAGCTGATTAAATTATCTCAGTTTGCAGATGTAACAGAAGGCTCCGGGCCGAGCCACCTGGAAAGAAGGGATAAAAACACCTCTGTGTCTGTACAGGCGCAGGTAATGGGACGCCCTTCCGGTACGGTTACGCAGGAGTTTGCAGCTAAACTGGAGAAGATGGAAAGACCCACAGGTATCAGCTTCCTGTTTGGCGGCGATGCGGAGAACCAGGGTGATTCCTTCGGTACGCTGGGCGCTGCGCTGCTGATTTCTATTGTGATGGTATACCTGATTATGGTGGCACTGTACGATAACTACATCTATCCTTTTGTGGTACTGTTCTCTATCCCGCTGGCCATTATCGGGGCGTTGCTGGCGCTGGCACTGACAAACAACACGCTGAACATCTTTACCATATTGGGTATGATTATGCTGATTGGTCTGGTAGCGAAGAATGCGATCATCCTGGTGGACTTTACGAACCAGATGAAAGAACAGGGACAGAGTACCTACCAGGCGCTGATACACGCCAACAACGCGCGTCTCCGCCCGATCCTGATGACTACCATTGCGATGGTGATTGGTATGTTGCCGATTGCACTGGCAACAGGCGGGGTGGCCTCTACTAAAAATGGTCTGGCCTGGGTTATCATCGGTGGCCTTATCAGCTCCATGTTCCTCACGCTGATTGTGGTGCCGGTGGTATACATGATCGTGGATAAGGTGATGGCGAAATTCGGCATCGGCAAATTATCTGCCAAACGTTATATCAGACAACGCATGGTGGCTTCTTACGAAGAAGTGCCGCTCAACGAAGTGCATGTTAATTAAGCTATTATAAAGAAATGTTACTAACAGTGTAACAGTTGTAGGTTTAGGTAATGGCCGGAGTAATCCTACTCCGGCCTTTTATTTTTACTTTGATATTCACAAGAATCCCTTTTCCTTTCATAACCGGAAAGCTGTTTCCTTGCATTAGCTTTGGGAGTAAATAATCCCAAGTATGAAAAAGCTATTTGTATCCATCCTCCTGTTATCCACGGTTTCTTCCTATGCCCGGCAAGCGGTAGACGGACTTTTTAGTCCGGAAAGCGCTGTTGCCTACAAGAACGGTTATTTTATTTCCAACATGGGCCCGAAGCTGGAACCTGCGGCCAAAGACGGGGATGGCGCCATTGCCTGGACTGAAAACGGCCGCGTACAATCCCCGCGTTATTTCAATGATACCCTGCATGCGCCCAAAGGGCTGGAAATTGCTGGCAATACATTGTATGTGGCAGATATTGATCACCTGAAAGGGTATGACCTGAACAGCCGTAAAAAAGTTTTTGACCTCAACCTTGAAAACAGCGCCGGTATGCTTAATGATGTAGCCAGGGTGAATGACAGCCTGCTGCTGGTATCCGACTGCGTAAAAGACCAGGTACTGCTGATTAATACCCGCAGTAAGGAAGTTACGGTACTGCAGGGCACGATGCCTGCCGTTAACGGGGTGTGGTATGATGCCCAGACGGATATCGTGTATGCGTGCGCGATGGGGCGTGATATGGATGGTACCGGACTGCTGTATCAGAAGCGGCTGGGCAATGCCGGAGAGGCTTTTGTTCCGGTGAAAGGATCTCCTGTAGGGCTGTTCGATGGTATTGTGCAGCTGGATGCCCGGTATCTGCTGCTGTCTGACTGGATCACGGTAAAAAATCCGCAGTCAGGTTACCTCTGCGTCTATGACCTGAAGCAGCATACCTACCGCCGTATACCGGTAAAGCATTCTCCTGCCGACCTGGCGCTGGATAAACGCAGGAAAGCCCTGCTGATTCCGTTCCTGCTGGATAACAGGATGGAAGCAGTTCCGCTGAAAAGCCTGGGTATTTAATTATTTCCTGGCCAGCAACAACATGTGCGACACCGGGAAGGGCATAGGCGCTGCTTCCTGGTGTTCGTTTATGCGTAACAGCTGCACCTTTCCTTCCAGTCTGTTCTGGACGATCCACTCGTTGCGATAGGTGTGGGAAAGGTTGTCCAGCCGCAGCCCTGCGGCTTCCAGCGCTGATTTCCAGTCATTATAATTCCAGAAGCAGAATGTCTCATGCATTTCGCTGAGCCAGTTGTCGTGGTAATCTTTTTTAAAGAGGAATTCGCAGGCATCCTGCATAGATAGTTTGCAGTATGTTTTTCCGTTGATGGTAACCCATTCGTGCGGCAGCTGATAGCCTTCGTGGTGGCGGAAGTCCTGTGCAAAGCGGCGGAAAAGCGCTTCCGTAGAAAGTTTACCAAGATATGCTGCCAGTTCCTGTGTAGTGGCGTTGGGTGGCAACGGCAGTTCATTTTCACCATCTTCCCGGTTGAGCCACAGGAGTATTGTTTCTTCCCTGTTCTCCGGTCCTACTACATCGCGGTTGATCCATACGCCGCCGGGTACCAGCTCCTGATAACGGTTATGAATAAACGCTATCAGGTCCTGCCTGCTGCCATAGGATTCAATTTCATGGGTCAGGGAAGAGGTGTGTATGGTATTCATGCTGCCCGGTTCAAAAACCAGGCTGGTAACGGCATTTTTCTGGGAGAAGAATACCGAAGGGTTAGCGAATTCACCATTGTGTCTGCGCTGCAGGCAGATGTCGTACAGGTGTCTGGACACTTCAATACCATAGAAATCGCATTCGTGCAGGCGGTCGTCCGCGCAGCCCATTTTAATCCAGGAGCCTGCCGCACAGCCGATGTCCCCGATATTGCCCGGCTGAATGTAAGGGGCTGTTTCCTTGTATTTCTGTGCGGCAATATCGTCCATCTGTTTTACGTATACGTTATAGTCGCGGGTAGCGGTCAGATCGCCGTCGGCCCCTATGATCGGGTCTTTCAGGATCTGCTGCACTTTTTCTCCTACGCCGTACAGCGACCATATTTTGAATGATGCGGGATGCATCTGTTCCAGGATTGTTTTGTGTTTACGCCAGGCGGTGGTCTGCGCAATGAGTTTCACTATATCCCATGGCATGGGCTGCGTGAGGGAATTGGTGGCGGGGTCCCATTCTGCCGGCAGTACGCGGAAGCCGCGTTGCAGGTACATATCTTTAACGGCAGTGGAGCAGATCACGGCGGTATTTTCCGGTGTGAGGGCGTGTGTGCCTTCGCTGGAGTGACGTATGGTTTTTATGGTGTATTCCGCGAAATCGTGGATCACGCCTACATCGTCGATGCCGTATACAAAGGCGGGAACGTCGAGGGAGTTGGAAAATTCCTGGATGATCATGGCGCGGAGGTAGAATGGTACCGGGTTGCGCTTGGTGCCCAGGTGGTTGGCGGATGTTACTGCGAAGATGATGCCTGTGATATCCGCCGGGGCTAACGGTTGCCCATATACGTCTTTTTCGCCTTCAAGTCTGCATTTGATCAGCCTGTTCAGGTATTTGAACTGGAAATCGGTGAGCAGGTGATGGCGGCCGGGAATGAGTAAGTACATATGGTGAAGTTAAGGAACAAAGGATAATCATGTATATAAAAGCCCCGGAAGTATGTTCCGGGGCTGTATGCGGGGTATTTTACATATGGAGGAAAGAGATATTTTTTTACAGTGCAGCGGCTTTGCGTACTTCCTCAAAGGTGTAGCTTCTGGTAATTACGCCGTTCTCGAATACGGTATGCATCACATCTTCCAGCTCCGGTGATTCGTGTAGCGGTAATGTTTTGAAGGAGCCGTTATCTTTCACGAGTTTGAGTCTGCCGGCTTTTGATTTTTTGAAAGAAGTGCGGAGGTTACCGCTGGCATCCATTTCTACAGGCATTTTCTGCACGTTGATACCTTTGCCGTTTACTTCCGCGTAGGCGCATTTGAGTGCAAATTCCTGGGTGTCGCGGTTAACACGCTGAAGGAGTGCGCCGCCCATGCCCAGTACCAGGTTTTCGGCGCTGATGCCTGCATTTTTCAGGGCTTCAAATATACCGGGGATGGAGGAGTAGCTGATGCCATCGCCCTGGATGACGCGCACCTGTGGCGGGAGTACCTTGTAGCCTTTTTCGTTGGTGGTGAATCCGAATTTTTTCATCAGGATGTCGAAGATGGCGAGGAGTGTTTTAACGGGATCGCCGCTGTCGGGGCGGATAACGAGCGTACCGTCCCTGCTGAGGATCTGTTCTTTCAGTTCGGTGCCCCAGTATTCTTCGCAGGCGCGGAAGATATTATAGGAATCTGATACGCAGGCGATGGTACCGGTAGGGAAATTGTTGAGTACGTGTCTGAAGATATCCAGTTCGCCGGCTTCGCCGAGCAGGGTACAGATGGAGTGTTCGGTGGCGGGGATAGAGAGGCCCGGTGCAGTGGCGGCGTTATAATATTTTTTTGCTACTACAGAGCCGGGGATGGTGTCGCTGCCGGCGAAGCTGACCAGGTGGGCGCTTCCTCCTATGCCGGCGCTTTCCACACTGCTGGCGCCTCTGAACCCGAAGTCATTCAGTACAAAGTCGATACCGGCGTAAGCTGCAGCGCTGGCAGTATCATCATAATATTGTTTTACTACTTTTTTGATCTCCCTGGAAACAGAGGCTACGGTACAGGAGTACCAGACCTGCATGAGCAGGGTTTCCAGGAAGTTGGTCAGCCAGAAACATTCGGGGTCGGTATTCTCGATGGTCATCATGGCGTTTCGTACGGGTACTACTGTGCCTTCGGCTACCGCTTTGATGCGTACGGGGAGCCTGCCGCCGTGTTTGCTGATGATATATTCGAAGCGGCTGCGGTCAAATACATCGGTGCGGCCAAATACTTCCAGCAGGGTGCTTTCGGCTTCATCAAGTTTTTCTTTGGTGATGACTTCGCCTTCGAGGTATGCTTTCAGAAAGTATTGCAATCCGTAGAACACTGTTTCATCGAACTTTCCACCACGGCTTTCCAGGTAGGAATAAATGAGCTGGGTGCCGGGAACATATAATTTGTGGTGAGAGTATTTGTAGGCATCAGCGAGGAGGATGAGATTTTCCGTTGTCATGACAGTTCTTTTTTAATCTTGATGAGCATATTTTTCAACCAGTTTATTCAGCAGGGGGATGTGTGTGTCTGCTATTTCGCCGGTGGCGATCATTGTTGGTATATCCGTTACTGTTACCCAGCGTACTTCAGCGAGATCGTCGCCGGCGGCGGGTTCTCCGTAGAGGAGGTCTGTGCTGAAGAGGGTGGTAATGATTTTGTTGGCTTCGGAGCGGTAGCGCCAGTCGTCTACACGGTAGGACATAACATATTCCATTTTGCCTGTTTCCATGTGGCCGCATTCTTCCTGTAATTCTCTGAGGGCGGCGTTTTCGAAGTTATCGTCTGTAGGGTCGGAGAATCCGCCGGGCAGTCTCCAGTTATTTTCGTTGGGTTTGCGGCCCAGGAGGAGCTGTTGTTTATTATTTCTGAACAGGGCGATATCTACCGTTGCGTATACAGAAGGAAAGAGGTTATAGGTATTGTAGATGATGCCGGCGCGGAATTCTTCCGTATCAAAAACCTTGTCTGCTATGGCTTCTCGCATAGCGGTGGCGTTGTAGTCCTGTACGGGAGGCAGCGCTTCGATGGGGTATTTGCCGGAGTAGGTATCCATGAAACTGTCGCGGCTGCCGTAGAGTACAAATGTTTCGTGGGGGAAGTTGGTGGTGAGCAGTTCATCCAGTTTGCTTGACCATACCGCATCGTATTTCTGATCGCTGAGGGGCAGCACAATAATTTCCGGAAAGGATTGCTTGATCATGCGTTCGCGGGTGTAGAAATCGAGCGGATTTTTCCTGCTGCCTTTTACGGGGCTGACGCCCAGAATGATGAGCACTCTGTTGTGTTTTGCCTTCACCTGCCGGATCAGCTGCAGATGTCCTTCATGAAGGGAGGGCGTCTGGAACCTGGCTATAATAACTCCTGTGGGCTTTGTGTTTTGCATATCCACATTATTTTGTGTAATTGTTACACAAATATAGAATGCGAATTTGAAAGCGCAAAATTTATTTGTGTAAATAATACATGAATTACGAATAGCAGAGTTATTTTATTATTTTATTATTTGAGATTTTGACACCAATACTGGGCTGCTCTTGTACCTACAGGCACAGACGCAAACCGGTATTGGTGTCAAAATCTCAAATAATAAAATAATAAAATAACTCAAATCTCAAACGCCATCCCTTCTTTCTTCAGCTTAAAATACCGGGCTTCATCGAAGCTGAACAGTTTAGCCGGGCGTCCCTGGGAAACCTGTTTTTGCTTTTCATTATGGGCGATGAGGATGCCGAGGTGATTTATTTTTTTCTGGAAGTTGCGGCGGTCAATGGGGCGGTCAAGTAAGGTTTCGTATAATTTTTCGAGATCGGCGATGGGGAATTTTTTATCGAGCAGTTCAAAGCCGATAGGTTCGTAGCGGATTTTATTGCGGAGGCGCTGTACGGCAACATCGATGATAGTAGCGTGGTCAAAGGCGAGATCCGGCAGGTCCTTGATGTTGAACCATTTGGCGTCTTCAGCGTCAGAACTGGCTGCCAGCTTAAAATTGGTAGGATTTACCAGTCCGAAGTAGGCGATAGACACAACTCTGCCTCTGGGATCGCGGCCGGGGAGTCCGAACGTATACAGTTGTTCCAGGTAATTGATATTAACGCCGGCTTCGGTGAGCAGTTCACGGGTAACGGCGGTTTCCAGTGATTCTTCGTCCAGTACGAAGCCGCCGGGCAGCGCCCAGCTGTGGAGATACGGTTCTATGGTGCGCTTGATCAGCAGCACCACGATACCTTCTTTGGGAATATATCCGAATACCACCGCATCTACGGTTAGCCGGATGTTCTGTTTTACTGGCAAACTGATTACAGATTATTTTGCTTGAATATAATGTTCTATCTGGCCGGTGCCTTTATGTAAATTTACGAATAAAGGATTTTTTACCGGATCGAAAACGATGATGGTGTGTTGTTCCCATACGTTGGTGGGAACGGGCAGCTCAATAATCACTTCCTGTCCGTTGGCGCGGTGAAACAACAGGCTGTCTTTCCCGGCAATATGCGCCTTGAACCCCTGTTGTTCCAGGTAGCCGGTAATCTGGCTGCGGAGCGCCAGTACAGAATCTGTCAGCGGACCCGGCGCGGGTTTGGATTCCCGGTATACATAGCATTTCTCTGTAATCACGTCGTACGCTTCCTTATTTACCTGGTGCCCGTCATTACGGGTAGGGTTACACGCAAATAATGCGCAGGCGGCGAGGATGCATGATAATATACTTTTCATGAGCTGAGTACTTTAATGTTCGTAGCAATCATAATTGCGTTGCCGGTAAATTTTACCGTCCCGGAATTCGATCACGGTGCAAATAAACGCATTCATTATTTGTCCGCGGCGGAATTTTCCCGCGTCAACACCTATTTCCCCGGTCCATTTTGCTTCTACCACCAGTGTGTTCCCGTTTTGAATGGCTTTTACCACGGTGAAGTGTTGCGCCTTCAGAATCTGTTTGTTGGTGGCCATACTTTCCAGCATGATTTCAAAATTCCGTTGTTTGATTTCAGCAGATAGCTGGTTAGGATATTCTGTCTGAATAATATTCGGATGAAAGATGGCGGCAAATGCTACCGGATCTGCGGAAAAATTTTCCAGCAGCTGAAAATAGCGGTAAACCAGCGCCAGCTTCTCGTCCATTTACAGGGATAGGTGTTTATAACGAATGATGAATGCATTGCAAATTGCAATCTGCGAATTTATACAATTCGCAGTAATCCTGTCTCAAACGGACCCGGCGGAGCTGGATTATTTGCTGTTGAAGGCCAGTTTTTCCATGTTGTCAGTTTTGCCGATGATGTCATATACCAGTTTTACAACGGTTAGTGCACCGTCGTAATTGATTTTATCTGCGCTGTCATCGGATGCAGGCGTATCATGATGGCTGCCGGTACAGAGGTAAAGCACCGGGATATTTTTTTTGTAGAAGGAAGCATGGTCGGAAGTGCCGGTATTACCGGGTTCATAGACGAGTTTGGTTTCTCTGGCGGCGATGCTGCCGATGATGCCGGGCCATCCGGGGGAGGTATCTACACCACCTATCTGCAGGCCCTTTGCAGGGTCCAGGCGGCCAATCATGTCCAGGTTAATCATATAATTTACCTGTGCCAGATCTACCGGGCTGTGGGCTGTAAAGTACCGGGAGCCGGACAGGCCCTGTTCCTTTCCGGAAAAGGCGACGATCAGGAAGTTATGATTTTTGACAGAAGAAGATTTCAGCAGGCGGGTAATTTCCAGCAGGGCGGCGATGCCGCTGGCATTGTCATCCGCCCCGCGGAAGCCTGTACCGGCATGGTCGTAGTGCGCGCCTATAATAACGGTTTTGGCGGCTTTATTGTCAATGAAGCCGATGACGTTAGTGCCGGTATGTTTTACTTTTTTAAAGGCCAGCTGCATCTCTATCAGAAAGGTGGTGGCATCTTCGCTGCTCAGCTTCCTGCTGATGTCTGTATTTACCCACACGGCAGGAATAGCGGTGGCAGGGAGGCGTGTGGCGCTCCATTGTTCTGCGTCTGCTGCTGTTTCCTTCCCGTTATAGAAGATCACGCCGGTAGCGCCTGATTTGGCGGCTATCTGCGTTTGCTGGTAATATTGTTCAAGGCTTGTTTTTTTATTGTCGGCCTCCAGTTCGTTGATATTAATCAGCCAGATGTTATCCGGTTCATTGGCGTCGGGGAGTACTTCGCCTTTGGCGGATTTATCAGGGCTGAAAGGCAGTGGAATAAACTGTTTGCCTGCGGTGAGCAGTTCATGATTTATTTTCATGCTGCAGTTGGCTGCCGCTTCCCTGCCCTCTTTGATGGTGAATGTCTGCATGAAGCCACTGTCGCCCCTGGGGGCTACATTCAGCTGCTGCAGCTGGGAAGAAATATAGGCAGCAGCCAGTTGTTCGCCGGGAGCGCCGGATTTACGACCTTCCAGCTTATCGCTGCTCAGATAGTTGATGTGCAGTTGCAGGTTTGACAGGGTTTTACGATCACTTTTTTTCTGTGCACTTACGAACATGGTAATACTTACCAATGGTAACAGCCAGGTTATTGTTTTCACGCAATCTTTTTTTGGGTCTGTGGCAAAATTACGAATTACCGCCGGTCATGCACGATTTTAGCGGCAGAACTTTTCGGGAAAATATTGTATTTCAGGTAATTATAATATGTTTGCTTCGTCTGGGAATAGTCATAGCGTCCGGGAATTCATTTTTAGTAATGCTCAAATCCCTATTTTTGCCCCGTTTTAAAAACAAAGTATGAAAAACACACCTTTTACAGCAAAGCACATAGCACTGGGCGCAAAGATGGCTCCATTTGCAGGTTACAACATGCCAATATCCTACACCGGAATTAACGATGAGCACCAGGCGGTGCGTACCAACGCCGGTGTGTTTGATGTAAGTCACATGGGTGAGTTTATATTGAAAGGTGAAAATGCACTGGATCTCATTCAGCGTGTTACCACCAACGATGCCTCCAAACTGACGGCCGGCAAGGCGCAGTACAGCTCCCTGCCCAACAACGAAGGCGGTCTGGTAGATGACCTGCTCGTATACTGCATTGAAGAAAACAAGGTTTATATGCTGGTAGTAAACGCCAGCAATATCGAAAAGGACTGGAACTGGATCAGCCAGTTCAATACACAGCAGGTGGAAATGCACAACATTTCCGATAAAACCTGTCTGCTGGCCATCCAGGGACCTAACGCCACCAGCATTTTACAGCCGCTCACCGATGTGGACATTGTAAACCTGAAATACTACACCTTCGCGAAAGGCGTATTTGCAGGTGTACCGAATGTAATCATCAGCGCTACCGGCTATACCGGCTCCGGTGGTATCGAAATTTATTTTGAAGATACCGACGGCGCTGCTGATAAAATCTGGGATGCTATTTTCGCTGCAGGCGGACCAAAAGGCCTGAAGCCAATTGGCCTGGGCGCGCGCGATACCCTCCGCCTGGAAATGGGTTTCTGCCTGTATGGTAATGATATTGATGACCGTACCTCCCCTATGGAAGCTGGTCTGGGCTGGATCACCAAATTCACCAAAGACTTCCCTTCCCGCGCTATCTTCGAAAAACAGAAAGCAGAAGGTGCACAGCAGAAACTGGTAGGATTTGAAATGCTGGATAAAGGTATCGCCCGCCACGACTACGAAATCAAAGACGCACAGGGCAATGTCATCGGCCGCGTAACTTCAGGTACCCAATCCCCTTCTCTTGGAAAGGCTATTGGCCTGGGCTATGTGAAAACGCCGTTTGCAGCGCTGGATTCAGAGATATTCATTGCCGTAAGAGACAAGGCGCTGAAGGCTAAAGTGGTGAAAGTGCCTTTCCTGGGCTAGGAATAGCCGGTGAAAGTTGTTAATTTCGTTAGCCGGGCTTCCCGCTGTATTGCAAAACAGGTAAAGCCGCAACGCTGCTGATGCGCTGCCGCCTTCTCTCCTTTGTATTTCACGGGAAGCCTGCGTATAACAGGAGTTATTATAATCATTACCATATCTATGCCTACTATTCATTTGACCACCGTTATCCATGCCCCGCTGGCAAGGGTGTATGACCTCAGCAGGAGCATTACACTGCATAAACGCAGCATGACTCATTTGCAGGAAGAAGCTGTCAAAGGCCGCACCAACGGCCTCATATTATACAATGAAACTGTCACCTGGCGGGCCAAGCACCTGGGTAAGATGAGAGAGCTGACAACTAAAATTACAGCCATGCAGGAACATGATTCCTTCACTGATGAAATGACGGAGGGCGACTTCACCCACATGAAGCACCAGCACCATTTCCGGGAAATCGGCAACGGCACGGTAATGATAGATATCATGGATTTTGGTACGCCTTACGGCTGGTTCGGAAGAGTATTTGAACGGATTTACCTGCAAAGATATATGACAAAGCTGCTGCAGGTCCGGAATGAAGTTATTAAGGATTACGCAGAGAGCGAGAAGTGGCGGGTAGTCCTTGATTAATGCATAAAAGCTATTGAATGACAGAAAGCAACAAACCGAGCCTGGAAGTATGTTTATCTCCGGCGCTGTTACATTTATTTGATGTGAAAAACAGTATCGTAGTCATCATAGATGTACTGCGCGCTACCTCTACCATCTGCACAGCCCTGTACAACGGCGCTTCCAGGGTTATACCGGTAGCTACTGTGGAAGAATGCGTAAATATCGGCCGCGCTATCGACGGCATCACCGCCGGCGAACGCGATGGCAGAGTAGCCGAAGGCCTTGTACACGGTAACTCCCCCTTCGAATATCCCAGGGAATTTATCGAAAACAAAACCCTGGTGCTCACTACCACCAACGGTACCAAACTGCTGCATATGGCTAAGGATGCCATTCAGATCGTTACCGGCTCCTTCCCTAATATTACTGCCGTGTGCAACTACCTGGTAGAACAAAAACAAAATGTTATCCTGGGCTGCGCCGCCTGGAAAGACCGTGTAAACATGGAAGATACCCTGTTTGCCGGCGCTGTGGTAAACCGCATCAAACAACACTTCGATGTTAACTGCGATTCAGCCATCGCTGCCGAAACCCTGTATACTGCCGCCCGACCCGATATCCACACCTTCATGAAACAGGCTTCCCACTACCAGCGCCTGGCTAAATATGGTCTGGAAAAAGATATTCAATATTGCCTGACCCCCGACGGCGCCAACATACTCCCCCTGTTCCGCGACGGCGAACTCATAGGCATTTAGTTATTTGATTATTTGAGATTTTGTTGCTCATCATGGTGTCCTTTGAAAGTACAGCAGACATCATGATGAGCAACAAAATCTCAAATAACCAAATAACTAAATGTTTTTTCTGGTGTTGGCGATGAAGTGGACCATTACAATAGACATGGCTATGGGGTAGGAAATCAGCCCGAAATCTGCTCCGGAGGAGATGTTATAGATGGTGGCCATTATCATGGTCAGTAGCAGGATGAGGGCGGAAGGCCTTATCAGGAAGCCGGTTACCAGTGCAAGGCCTCCCAGCAGCTCGGTGATAGCTGCCATAAATCCCCAGAAGGCGGGCCATTGCGTGATACCTATTGTTTTCAGGGTGCCGCCCAGGAAGGTCCAGGTGGCTATGCCGCCTTTCAGTTTTAGTATTCCCAGCACAATAAATAATATGCCGATACCTGTACGCAGTATCAGTGAGCCTGCCTGTCTGTTCTCTTTCATTTTGTAGGATTTAATTGATGATGCAAAATTAAATCCGGCGCAGGGCTGTACAGATGGATAAACAGGCGTTTGTACAGGACATTTCAACCATGCCGGGCCTGTTCCCGGAATTGCAGGGGCGACTGCCCCGTATTTTTTTTGAAGAAGCGGTTGAAGTAGGCGGGATCTTCAAAGCCTACCTGGTAGGCTATTTCCTTGACAGATGATTCTTCCAGCACCAGGAGGCGACGGGCTTCCAGCAGGATGCGGTCGCGGATCAGCGCGCCTGCCGTTTGGCCAGTCAGCTTTTGCGCCAGGCTGTTCAGCTGCCGTGGGGTAATATGCATTTTAGCAGCGTAGTCCTGCACTTCATGCAGGGTGTTAAAGTGGCGGTGCAGCAGCTTTTTGAACTCCAGCAGCTGCGTCTGCTGCAGCCCGGGCAGCAAATGTGGCTCCTGCAATTGTGTGCGCCTGATGCGCATAATCTCCATCAGTATTACACGGATATACGAAAATAACATGGCGGTAGCATCGGCATCTGCCTTATTGTATTCTTCCAGCGCCATCGTCATCAGGCCGGAGAGCCGCGTCAGGGCGGCGGCATCCAGCGATACTACCGGGTACGCCTGCACGTTGTCGAACAGAAAATGTGCCAGCAGCTGGCTGTCCGGGTCATTGCCGCTGCTGAAAAAAGCAGGATTGAACTGTACGGAAAATCCGGAAGACCCTACCCTGTTCAGCAAGTGTACCTGTTCCGGCGATAACATAAATACTACCGACCCTTCAAAAGGATAAGCCACGAAGTCAATATGGTGTACGCCGCTGCTGTTATTCAGCAGCAATATTTCATAATAGTTATGACGATGAGGATACTGTCTGGGGAAAATTTTACCTTCATCTTCTACAGCAGCCACCATCACATCTTTTATGCCTGATGGAGCTACTGCTGTCTGATCCTCGCGGATTGCATGTGTGGGAATATTGGTCCTTGCCATGTCCAAAAGTACAAGTAATTGGTAACAATGTCCCTTGAGCGGGGCAGTGACTGCCAGTAATTTTGGGTATAAAATTTATTATTATGGCAACAGACAACGGAAGAAGAAACTGGATCAAACAGAGCGGTCTGGCAGCAATGGGCTTGCCTTTATTATTTAACAACCCATCAATTTTGACTGATAAACCCGGAAAGATGAAACATTTCATTTGCACCACCTGCGGTGTACAATATGATGCTACCGCTGAAGCGCCTGCCCACTGCCCGATCTGTGAAGATGACCGCCAGTATGTAAACCCTGCCGGCCAGAGCTGGACCACGCTGGATCAGGTAACCAGGCGGCATAAGAATATTATAGAGCTGGTAGCGCCGGATATCTATGCTATTTACACCACGCCCGATTTTGGTATAGGCCAGCGGGCGCACCTGCTGATTACGCCGGAGGGCAATATCCTGTGGGACTGTATTACTAACCTGGACGCCTCAACGATTTCTATAATTAACAAGCTGGGAGGTATCCGGGCTATAGCCCTCTCGCATCCGCATTATTTTTCAACTATTGTGGAGTGGAGCCACGCCTTTGGCAATGTGCCGGTATATGTGCACAAGCTGGATGAAAAGTGGCTGGGCCGCCACGATGCCGTAATTAAGCTATGGGAAGGCCGTGAGCTGTCATTGTGGGGTGGTATGAAGCTGGTACTTTGCGGTGGTCACTTCCCCGGTGCCAATGTGCTGTATACTCCGGCCAATAAGGGCGCGCTGCTGGTAGGTGATGTGATTCAGGTGTCTACAGACCGTAAAACGGTGTCGTTTATGTATAGTTATCCTAATAATGTACCGCTGAATGCTGCCGAAATCAGGACCATCCACGAGGCGGTTCAGCCCCTGGATTATACGGCCATGTATGGCGCATTTGGTAAATATATCCTCAGCGGAGCCAGGGATGCCATGGATTTTTCTGTGAAAAGGTACCTGCAGCATATCCGGTAGAAAAATTAATTTTTTGAATGATACAATTGTAATTTATTGATAAACAGTAGTAAAAAAGTACTGTTTGGAAATTTCTCCGGTTGCTTTATGGCAGCAGCCTGTAGCCGGTATGCTGCCATAGGGAACTTGGCGAAACCGGGAGATATAGCTGCGGTTTATTTCAGATTTCTGCTTACTTTTGTGGATTGCCTTTTTATCAGCGGTTAAAGATTTTTGATATATTTATTTACCCCGTAGGTTGATAATAAAAGCAGGCAACAACGATAAAAGTATGTCGCTACCCCATTTGCTCAAATATGTCTACAATAACGGCACTGATGAAGTGATCCGCAGGGGGAAGCGTATTTTTTCTACCGGAGGAGTGGAACTGATTGAAGCTGACCCGGTATTGAAAACGGCTACTTTCCGCGTCAAGAGCGACACCCATGCCAATTACTACCGCGTTTCCATCAATAAGTACGGAGAAACCAGCGGTATGTCCATACGTTGCCAATGTCCCTATAACCTGGGCGACATTTGCCGGCATGAGGCGGCTGCGCTGTTCCAGCTTCAGGAGATGCTGGACAAAAATCACTTTGAAAGCTTTGATACGCAGTTTGATCAGCAGCACACGCTGATTAAAATGAAATCCATCGATATTAAAACGATCAAACTGCTCACTTCCAGCACTATCCTGTCACAGGCGGAAACTATCGCCAAACAGCACCCTGCCGTCATCAAACAGGCTAAGGACGAAAAGGTGGAAGCCCTGCTCAAAGTGGATAAAAAGGAATATCCCCTGATTATCCAGCGCAATGAAGAGCGTTTCTTTGATACGCACTGTACCTGCGATGAAACAGATCATGCCCTGTGCGTACATAAAACCGCCCTGTTCCTGCAATTGCTGCAGCAACACGGTCCGTTTTACTTTGACACCCTGCGCAACTGGGATAAGGAAAAGAATAAACTGCTCTCTTTATACGGTTACTCACTGACAGACGACCTGGATGGTAAATTTGCCTTCTCCTATATGGATGGCAAGCCCTTCCTGCGCGTGCTGGATCCCAGTATCAAACGGGTAGACGGACAGGCGGCAGGCCGGCAGCAGGTGACCGCTCCGCCCCCGCCGGAAGAAACCATCACCGTATCTCAACGGCTGGCAGCTGTTTTCAATGCCAACGAAACATTATACCCTTACTTTAAAATAGATATCGTCAGCGGTGAAGTAAACGAAGACCAAAACGCCTTCGTGACCCTAGCCAGCAAACTGGACCTTACCAAATACGTTGACTTCTATCAATACAAGGAAAAAGACAGGGAACTGATAGCGCCTATACGAAAATTACAGAGCGCGGAAGTCAGCAAATTCCTCAGCAAAAATTCTCCGTTTGCAGGCATCTGGGAAAATATCACCCATGAAAATGCGGAAGAACTTCCCACTGAAACGAAAGAACTGATGCTCGAATACCTGCACCCTAAACTGGCCAAACTGTTCCCGCAGCTGGCAGAACAGGGCCTGGTATTCTACCTGCCCAACAGGCAGCAGTTTAAAACAAAGAACTTACAGCACTTGCAGATCGGCGCTGAAAGACTGAAGCTCGTCATCACCACCACTACGGGCAATACCAACGTGGAAGTGAACTGCTTCGTGTCCATCGAAGGCGAAATGATCAATGTGTCTGAAAATATGTGGGACAGCCCTATCCTGTTCCTCTACCAGAACGTTATCTACCTTTTTGAAAGCCCGCAGGATGCCCTGCACGTAGAGCTTTTCAGGCAGAAGGGAAAACTGCTCATCCCCAACCGGGAATGGCCGGCCTACCTGAAAGATTATCTGCTGCCACTCAGCAGACAATACGATATACGCTTCGATAAAGGCCTGCTGGCGGAAGTCAGCGATATTGCGCCGGAATGCCGTGTATATCTGAAAGAACTGGGCGAAACATTTATCATCCAGCCGGGGTTCGCTTACCGCGGACAGGAAGTGGAATGGAACGATGAAAGCAAAATCACCGTTCAGGAAGGTAATAAAGTACTGATCATCCACCGGAACAAGGAAGCGGAAGAAGAATTTGTCAATAAACTGCGCACGCTGCATACCAACTTCGCGCAGCACGATAACCACAACTACTTCTATCTGCGCGCCAAAGAAGCGCTGAAGAACAACTGGTTCTTCCTCTTCTTCGACGCCCTGAAAGAAATGAATGTGCGCGTTTTCGGCTTCGATAACCTGCGTAACTTCAAATTCAGCTCGCATAAACCCGTTACAAACCTGCAGATCAGCTCCGGTATCGATTGGTTTGACGCCCAGATTGAAGTATTGTACGGCGACCAGAAAGTAAGCATCAAGGATATTAAAAACGCGCTGGCCAACAAACAAAACTATGTGCAACTGGCGGACGGCTCCCTGGGGCTGCTGCCGGAAGAATGGCTGCGCAAATACTCCCTGCTGTTTAAAGTCGGCGAAGAAAAAGACAAAGGACTTAAACTCAGCAAATACAACTTCAGCGTTATTGATGAACTGTACGAGTTTATCGATGATGAAGCCGTAGTAATAGAACTGGAACAAAAACGCAAGAAGCTGCTGCAGTTTGATGAAATCCGCAACATCTCCCTGCCGCATAACCTGCAGGCCACCCTGCGCCCTTACCAGGAAAGCGGTTTCCAGTGGCTCAACTACCTCGATGAAATCAAATGGGGCGGTATCCTCGCGGATGACATGGGGCTTGGTAAAACCATCCAGGCGCTTACCTTCGTACAATACTACAAGAACAAAAACGGCGGTAAATGCATGGCGCTGGTAGTTTGCCCTACCACCCTGATATATAACTGGGAAAATGAGATCCGGAAATTTACCCCGGAAATCAAACACCATATTCATCATGGCCCTACCCGCCTGAAAGATTCCGGCGAGCTGGCCAAATTTGATGTAATCATCACCACCTACGGCACCCTGCGCAGCGATATACAGACGCTCATGAAACTGGAATTCGACTATGTGATACTCGATGAATCCCAGGCGATCAAGAATCCGCAGTCCAAAGTGACCAAAGCAGCCCAGCTGCTGCACACCAAAAACAGGCTGGCGCTGAGTGGTACACCCATGCAGAACAATACCTTCGATATTTACGCGCAGATGAACTTCCTCAACCCCGGTATGCTGGGCAGCGTTGATTTCTTCCGGAATGAATTTGCCACCCCCATCGATAAATTCCAGGATGAGGAAAGAAAAGAACACCTGCGTAAACTGATATATCCGTTTATACTGCGCCGTACCAAGGAACAGGTAGCCAAAGACCTGCCGGATAAAATTGAAACCGTCATCTTTTGTGAGATGGATGCGGAACAGCGTCACATCTATGATGCCTACCGCAATACTTACCGTTCCAAAATTCTGGGTGTTATTGAAGACCAGGGTATGGAACGCTCCCAGCTCACCATCCTGCAGGGCCTCATGAAACTGCGCCAGATATGCGATTCCCCGGCTATCCTGAATGATACGGAACAGTATCCGAACCATTCAGTGAAACTCCATGAGCTGACCCGCGAAATATCCGAGAACATCGGCAACCATAAAGTACTGGTGTTTTCACAGTTCCTGGGCATGCTGGGCCTGATCCGGGAAAGACTGCAGCACATGAAAATACCATACGAGTATTTCGATGGCAGCACCTCTACCATGGAACGTGAAAAAGCCATCCAGAACTTCCAGCATAATGATGAATGCCGCGTATTCCTCATCTCCCTGAAAGCCGGTGGCGTAGGTCTTAACCTCACCGCTGCAGACTACGTATACATCGTAGATCCCTGGTGGAACCCCGCCGTGGAGCAGCAGGCCATTGACCGTACCCACCGTATTGGCCAGACAAAGAACATCTTTGCCTACCGCATGATATGTAAGGATACCGTAGAAGAAAAAATCCTGCAGCTCCAGGAGCGTAAAAAATCACTCGTAAAAGAAATCATCTCCGACGATAGCGGCTTCGTAAAGAAACTCACCAAAGAAGACGTGTTGTATCTCTTCAGTTAATGGAGAGCGTTTTATTTGAGATTTGATTATTTGAGATTTAATTATTTAAAATGCAGCGGAGATCTGAGCAAATATTTATGCTTAGGTCTCCGCTGCATTTTAAATAACCAAATCTCAAATAACCAAATCTCAAATAATTCCTTGTTGTTGTCACGTTTTGTTTTTCCGTTGTGTCTTATCAGAGAACAATCGTTAAAAACATAAAAATTACGAACATGACACAGATTAATGTCTCCGAACTGATTATTGTAAAAGTTACCTATACGGTGAAAGCGTCTTTTGCGCGTCAGAACCAGCAGAATATTGATGCCGCCTTACAGGAAGTGCGTGCGCTGAATAACCCTGATATCCGCTATAGTGCCCTGATTGGCGACGATGGCAAAACGTTTACCCACCTGGCTATATTCAAAAATGCCACAGCTCAGCAGCTGTTACTGAACCTGCCCGTTTTTAAAAGTTTCCAGCAGCAACGCGATGACAGCGGCCTGGAAACAGCTCCTCAGATAGAAGTAATGCAGCTGGCATCTTCTTCCTACGATATTTTCAATTGATTTTTTTCTTCACCATTATTACACCCTTTCATTATGCAAGCACCTAAAAAATGGAAGATGGCTGTGCTGGTATGGACAGCCATTTACCCCACCATCACTATATTTTTTGCCCTTGCCGGCAGTCTGCTGGAACATATACCTGTATTACCCCTGCGCACGCTGGTATCCACTATGGTAGTAGTGCCGCTGATGGTATATTTTATCGTTCCCTTTTTATCCAAACGTTTTCAACGCTGGCTGGAGCACTAGATAAAGTGCTCTTTTTCCGGCGGTTTTTGTAAGTGTTTGACATGAGGTAGGTGCTGAAATTCAACTTACCATGATTTTTTTATACATGTAGGATAATTCTAAAATAAAAAATGGAACACTATCTTGCGTTCTTAATTTTTATCCATATTAATTATCTCTACCTATGATGCTGAACAGATTCAGTAAAACACTGGCCGGTGCTGGCCTGGTGCTGGCAATGGCTGCCTGTACTTCCAAAAAGGATGGTAACATCGATAATCCGCCAACAACTGTTGCAGAAGACAAAGCCGCTATTACCGCTACCAGCAAAGAACTGGTACAGGGGGTTAAAAACCTGAGCGATGGCCAGATGGTACGCTCCCTATTCAAAACAATTGGCCTGGAAAATGGTCAGATTAAGAATGAAGTCTGGATGGACGACCTGACAGACGCTCTGGATATGGCTTTTTTAGGCTTTGAACTGGATCCTGAAACCAGCCGTTTCGACTTCTCCAGATATTCCGGTGAATATACCTGGAACGCACAAACGAAGAAATTTGTAAAAACTGCCGCCAGTGATATCACCGTGAAATTCCCGGCAGATCCGGCTTCTGCCACCAACGATTACGTATTCAAAATCTCCGAGTATAAAGATGGTAAGTATAAGGTAAACATGAAAGATGTATACCTCCCTACCGCTATTAAAGCAAACCTGAAGAAAGGCGCCGACGAACTGCTGACGCTGACCTTCAACGCTGAATTCAGCACCGGTAACTTCCCTATCCCTTCCAATATTCAACTGCTGCTGAAACTGAAGCCGGTAGACTTTGCCGTGAAAGTGACCAAACTCAGCGACACTCAGTTTGACGTAGCCACCAGGCTGCTGGCCGTTGGGGATAACGCTACCGCACTCAATGCGAAAGTGACTTTCAAGGATAATGACTACAATAACCTGGATATTGAAGAAGACCTGATCGCTGTAGAAGGCGCCCTGAAACAAGGTAACCTGACCCTGAAAGGCGCCCTGGATGCGAAAAGCTACTTCCTGCTGCCCGATGGCGCCAGCGCAGATAAATTCAATACCGTATTCAACCTCAGCGCATTTTCAAAAGACCAGGAAATCGGTCAGCTGAAACTGAAAGACAATAATAACGGTCAGGAAATGGTGATCTTCTACAAAGACAAAACCTCAGAGAAAGCATCTGTATACACCGAGGCTTTTATCAAAGACCTGAAAGCTGTGCTGCAGCCTGACTTTGGTACTGATGTGGAAAACTGGTTTGAGCGCACTGCTCAGTCCAAAGGTAGCTTCGCTAAGAAGATAGTGAACATTAAAAACAAAGTGAGTGGCTGGATCGGCAAAAAATAAACTGAAACTATTGATTACAGCGGTACTGACGTTCGTCAGCACCGCTGTTTTTTCCCAGGATTCTACGGTGGTGCGTTACCGTTATCAGCATGAACTGGGAATTGATGTAGCGAACATCCTCACCTTCCTGAAACGTAATGCCGATTCTTACCTGCTGAATTACCGCTGGCATTACCGGCCTAACCGGGCTGTGCGCGCCGCATTCAATATGGCATTGTCCGACAAAAGCTCTATGGGCTTATATCCGGAAGGCCGCCTGGGGCACCAGTGGGGAGCCGCTATTGATAACTGGCGCTTATATGGCGGCGGTGACCTGTATGCCGCTTTCGGGCATCATAATAATCTTTCCGGTTCCTACTGGAAGCTGGGAATAGGTCCGGTGGTGGGAGTGCAGTACTTTTTCAACAAACATATTTCTCTCTCTACAGAGGTAACGCTGAATGCATTTTATAGCCTGCCGGACGACCCGAAGTCATTTGATCCGGATGCAGATAAAACATTTTATGAGTTCCGTTTCGGTTCAGTAGGTATGTTTCATATCAACTACCACTTCGGAAAAAAGAAATTATAAACCCTTCCGTTTCTGAAGATACCCTTCAGATTCTGCATGGTTTATCCGTTTTATATCCTTCCCTATTTTACCTATCCATTTATTTATAGCATTGAAAATCAGCTGAATATCGCTTTTTTTCAATGCTTTTTTTATTACTGGCACCCCGCTGGTATTACCGGTAACTGTATCAAAATATTTGATCATCATGTTACCAGATTCGAAAATCTCACAGTTAATCGGTCAGCAGATTCCGGCTTTATCCTTTCCTATGCAGCAGATAGCGGCAAAAGAGAGGATCACCAGCGTTATCCACACCTTTGCTGATTACACCGGCAGTATGATCCGGCAGAACCACCTGGAAGAAGTTAAACGTTGCTTTACCATTGCGGGGGTGCTGTACCGCAATGGCAGCGGGGTGCTGCGCAATGCCATCGAAAGCGTGTTTCTCTTTGCACTGTCTCCGGTACTGTGTACCCGCCATTCCGCGCTGCTGCCATTATCCCTGAAATCGGTAAGAACACAGTATTTACAAACCACCGCGATATAAAACATTTTTTATGATGATGACCATTTTGCTCGTACTGGCAGGACTGGCTTGTTTTGCAGTATTCTTTAAATCAGTAGACTATTTCGAAAAGATATAAACACCTCTTCATTTATGACTTCATTATTCGTGTTATCAATACTTGTTTTCGGCTACATGATTTATGTATTACTGAAACCTGAGAAATTCTGAGAGCCACCTAACCTATGCGGCTACACGCAACGTTTTAACTAACTATAGAAATGACAACAGAAATTTTAGGCGTTATTGCCACCTATGGACTAACACTGCTACTGGCCTGGCCTTTGGCGAGGTACATTGTAAAAGTATTCAAAGGTGAGAGAACCTGGTCAGATTTTATGGCGCCGCTGGAACGGCTGTTCTATAAAATATCGGGTATCAATCCCAAAGAGGAAATGACCTGGAAAGAGCATCTCAAAGCACTCCTGACTATTAATATGGTGTGGTTTGTATATGCATTTTTTGCATTGATGTTCCAGGACAAGCTGCCGCTGAACCCGGATGGAAATCCCGGTCAGTCCGCCGATCTGGCATTTAACACCGCCATCAGCTTTGTGGTGAACTGCAACCTGCAGCACTACTCCGGCGAATCCGGCGTTACCTACTTCACACAATTATTTGTGCTGGCCTTCCTGCAGTTTGTAAGCGCCGCCACCGGTATTGCTGCACTGATAGTGGTTTTCAAAGCCTTTAAGGAAAAAACTACTACCAAACTTGGTAACTTCTGGGAGTTCTTCCTGAAGTCCATTACCCGTATACTGTTACCATTCAGCGTAGTGATTGCGCTGATACTGATATTTAACGGAACGCCTGCCAGTTATGCCGGTAAAGATACTGTGGTAACCATGCAGGGCGATACTGTTAACGTATCCCGAGGACCTGCAGCTGGTTTCGTCGCCATCAAGCACCTGGGAACCAATGGGGGCGGATGGTTTGGCGCCAACTCGGCACATCCGCTGGAGAACCCTACCTATATTACCTGGGCTACTGAAATGGTGGCGCAGGTGGTCATACCCATCGCATTGGTGTTTGCACTGGGCATGTTCATCAACCGGCGCAAATTCGCTTATGTCATCTTCGGTATTATGACCATCGGTATGTTATGTCTGCTCATACCTTCCATGCAGGCAGAAATCAATGGTAACCCGGCTATTGCGCAGATGGGTGTACAGCAGGCTACCGGCGCCATGGAAGGCAAGGAAGTCCGCTTCGGCCCTGCTGCCACCGGTTACTGGAGTACTGTTACTACGATCATCTCCACCGGATCTGTGTGTGGCTGGCACGACAGCACTATGCCGCTCACCGGTATGATGCAGCTGCTGGGCATGATGCTGAACTGCTTCTACGGCGGTTGCGGTGTGGGTATCCTCAACTATTACATCTATATCATCATTGCGGTATTCATCTCCGGCCTGATGGTGGGCCGTACGCCTGAGTTCATGGGGCATAAGCTGGAAGCGCGGGAAGTGAAAATTGCGGCACTGATTACACTGCTGTCTCCCTTCCTGATACTGGCAGGTACGGCGCTGTCATCCTATGTACTGGCGCATCATCCGGATGCCAACTGGGCAGTGAAACCATCGGCCTGGCTGAATAATCCCGGCTATCATGGCTTCTCTGAAATGCTGTATGAGTATACTTCTGCCAATGCCAACAACGGCTCCGGTTTCGAAGGACTGGGAGATGGAAATATATTCTGGAACGTGTCTACCGGATTCGTGCTGATACTGGGCCGCTTCCTGCCAATCGTAGGTCCGCTGGCCATTGCCGGCCTGATGGCTTCTAAAAAATATGTGCCTGCATCGGCAGGTACGCTGAGAACAGACTCACTCACTTTCGGTGTAATGACATTTGCCGTAATCGTGATACTGACAGCGCTGGCTTATTTCCCTGCACTGGCATTAGGTCCTATCGCAGAGTATTTTTCCCTGTACAGATGATAAATCAATAACGACTAATTACTATGAAGAAAGATAATAAATTGTTTCCGAGGGAACAGGTGATGGAAAGCCTGAAACAATCCTTTGTGAAGCTGAATCCTAAGCTGATGTTCAGAAACCCGGTGATGTTCACCGTGGAGATAGGCACCGTGGTGATGCTGATAGTAGCGCTGTATTCCCTGTTCACAGGTAATAAGGATCAGGGTAGTGCTGCCTATAATATAGCCATCTTCGTTATCCTGTTCCTCACCGTATTGTTCGCCAATTTTGCGGAAGCCATTGCGGAAGCCCGTGGTAAAGCGCAGGCGGAGAGTCTGCGTAAGACAAGAGAAGAAACGCCTGCCAAAAAAATTGAACTGATCGGTGAAATATTCACCAATGAAGTGAAAGTGGTCTCCTCTTCTACCCTGCGCAAAGGCGATATTTTCGTATGTGATCCGGGAGATATTATTCCTGCAGACGGAGAAATCATTGCGGGGCTGGCCAGCATTGACGAATCTGCCATCACTGGTGAAAGTGCGCCGGTGATCCGCGAAGCAGGCGGCGATAAATCCAGTGTGGTGGGCGGTACCAAGGTATTGTCCGACCATATTAAAGTACGTGTAACCACTGAACCGGGAGAATCTTTCCTGGATAAGATGATCGCCCTGGTAGAAGGCGCAAGCCGTCAGAAAACGCCTAATGAAATAGCGCTCACTATTCTGCTGGCCAGCTTCACCATCGTATTTATCATTGTGTGCGTAACGCTGAAACCTTTTGCGGACTATGCACAAACGCCTATTACGATTGCGGCCTTCATCTCATTGTTTGTCTGCCTTATTCCTACTACCATCGGCGGTTTGTTGTCTGCCATCGGTATTGCCGGTATGGACCGTGCGCTGCGTGCGAATGTAATCACCAAATCCGGAAAGGCGGTAGAAACTGCCGGTGATATTGACGTATTACTGCTGGATAAAACAGGTACCATCACCATCGGTAATCGTAAGGCTACCAATTTCTGGCCTACCAATGGCTTGCCTCCGGAAGAATTTATCCGTCTGTGCGCCCTCAGCTCTTTATCGGATGAAACACCGGAAGGTAAGTCCATCGTGGAGCTGGCAGGGAAAGATATGGTAAGCAGGCTGTCTGTTTCCGGTTCCACGCTGGTAAAATTCACCGCCGAAACCCGCAGCAGCGGTATAGATATGCCCGATGGCAACCGTATCCGTAAGGGTGCGTATGATGCCATCAAAAGGCTGACAGAGAAAGAAGGGTTTCATTTCCCGGCAGAAACAAAAGAACGGGTAGAAGCTATTTCCAAAGATGGTGGTACCCCGCTGGTGGTGGCCCTCAACAGCAAAGTGCAGGGGGTCATAGAACTGCAGGATATTATCAAACCTGGTATCAGCGAACGTTTTGAGCGGCTGCGCAAAATGGGTGTAAAAACGGTGATGGTCACCGGCGATAATCCGCTGACTGCAAAATATATTGCCACCAAAGCCGGTGTGGACGACTTCATCGCCGAAGCCAAACCGGAAGATAAGATGTCCTATATCCGCAGGGAGCAGCAGGATGGCCGCCTGGTGGCTATGATGGGCGATGGTACCAACGATGCGCCGGCGCTGGCTCAGGCAGATGTTGGCGTGGCCATGAACAGCGGTACACAGGCCGCCAAGGAAGCCGGTAACATGGTAGACCTTGACAATGACCCTACCAAACTCATTGAAATAGTGGAAATCGGTAAACAGCTGCTGATGACCCGTGGTACGCTCACCACCTTTTCCATTGCAAACGACGTAGCCAAATATTTCGCTATCGTACCGGCGCTGTTCGTGGCTTCCATTCCCGCTTTGCAGGGCATCAACATCATGAAGCTGCATAGTCCTGAAACAGCTATTCTCAGCGCTGTTATTTTCAACGCTATCATTATACCTATGCTTATTCCGCTGGCATTGCGCGGCGTGGCCTACAAGCCTATCGGCGCCAGCGCACTGCTCCGCAGGAACCTGCTGATATATGGTGTGGGCGGCGTTATTGCACCTTTCATCGGTATCAAGCTGATTGATATGCTGATAGCTCTTTTTATGTAAAACAGATCATCTGAAAAATATTGAATTATGAAAAAGTATCTCTGGCCGTCTGTAAAATTAACTGTTCTCCTCCTGGTATTACTGGGAGGCCTGTATCCGCTGTTCCTCTCTGCTGTAGCCAAAATGGCCCCGGGAAAAGGCGATGGTGTAACGGTAACGGCTAATGGAAAAGTTGTAGGGTATGAAAATATAGGCCAAAAATTCACAGAAGATAAATACTTTTGGTCCCGCCCCAGCACTGCAGATTACAATGCTGCCGGCTCCGGCGGCTCCAACAAAGCCGCTGGCAATGAAGATTACCTGAAAGTTGTTCAGGAGAGAATAGATACCTTCATGGCCCATAATCCCGGCGTGAAAAAACAGGATATCCCGGCGGAACTGGTAACAGCTTCTGCCAGCGGACTTGACCCCAACCTCTCTCCTGCAGCCGCCTATGTGCAAATTGCCCGTGTTGCCAAAGCAAGAGGTATCAGCGAAGAAAAAGTAAAACAGATAGTGGACGCCGGCATAGAACGCCCTGTACTTGGCCTGTTTGGCCCTGCCACCGTAAATGTATTAAAACTGAATGTCACTTTGGAT
Organism: Chitinophaga solisilvae; assembly: GCF_009928525.1. GTDB lineage: Bacteria > Bacteroidota > Bacteroidia > Chitinophagales > Chitinophagaceae > Chitinophaga > Chitinophaga solisilvae. Next base: position 280,065 of record NZ_JAABOK010000003.1, read on the forward strand.
AAGTAAAACAACCACCTAACCTATCATCAGAATGAAGAAAATTTTATTGCTGGCAGGCCTGCTGGCCGCAGCGGTTACCCTTTTTGCACAGGACGTAACAAAGGAAAAAGAAGACAAGAATAAAGGTAAACTCACTATCTCCGGTTATGCAGAAGCCTATTACAGCTACGATATGAATCAGCCGCAGGACCATACCAAACCAGGGTTCATCTATAACCACAACAGGCACAATGAGCTGAACCTGAACCTGGCCCTGCTGAAAGCCAACTATACCGCAGACCGTGTAAGAGCTAACGTAGCCCTGATGGCGGGCACCTATGCACAGTATAACCTGGCTGCCGAACCCAGTGTACTGCAGCATGTGTATGAAGCCAACGTAGGTATCCGGGTAGGAAAAAATGTATGGATAGACGCCGGTATCATGCCCGCGCATATCGGCTTCGAGAGCGCCATCGGGAAAGACTGCTATACGCTGACCCGCAGCCTCGCCGCCGAAAACTCCCCTTACTACGAAACCGGCGCCAAAGTAACCTGGACGCCTAACGACAAATGGACGTTCGCAGTGATGTACCTCAACGGATGGCAGCGTATCAAACGTGTGGATGGCAATCAGACGCCCAACTTCGGCACGCAGATCTCCTTTAAGCCTTCCGCAAAAGTATTCCTGAACTGGAGCACCTATGTAGGTAACGATATGCCTGACAGCGTGCGCGCCATGCGCTATTTTAACAACCTTTATGGTACCTTTAATATCACAGAGAAATTCAGCCTGATTGCCGGTATCGACTACGGCTTACAACAAAAGGCAAAAGGTAAAAGCGACCTGTATAACTGGTATACTCCGGTCATCATCGGCCGCTATGCCTTTACAGACAAATTTGCCATGGCCGGAAGAGTGGAACACTATAACGATAAAGACGGCGTTATCATCGGAACCGGTACCCCCAACGGCTTTCAGACTACAGGATATTCACTCAACATGGATTTTACACCGGTAAATAATGTGATGTTCAGGATAGAAGGAAAGATGTTCGACGGAAAAGATAAAACATTCCAGAAAGGCGCTGACCTCAAAAATACCAATACCAGCATCACTGCATCGCTGGCAGTATGGTTCTGATAAAACATGACAGAGAAAGAACATACCGTGCAACATTACCTGCAGCTGGCAAACCGCGGCGGCAGAGGTAAATTTAAAATCTATATCGGCATGAGCGCCGGCGTAGGTAAAACCTACCGTATGCTGCAGGAAGCGCATGCCATGCTCCGCAATGGTGTTAATATCCAGATCGGTTATATAGAAACTCACGGGCGTGTGGAAACGCACGCCCTGCTGGACGGCCTGCCTGCTATTCCCCGCAGGCAGGTCTTCTATAAAGGCAAGCGCCTGGAAGAGATGGACCTCAGCGCCATTCTCCTGCTGTCGCCGGATTGGGTGGTGGTGGATGAACTGGCGCATACCAACATCCCCGGCTCCAAAAATGAAAAGCGCTGGCAGGATGTGGTAGACCTCCTCAATGCAGGCATTAACGTGATTTCCGCGGTAAACATCCAGCATATCGAGAGTATCAATGCTGAAGTAAAACATATCACCGGCATAGAGGTAAAGGAACGTATACCCGACAGCGTACTGCATATGGCAGACGAAGTGGTGAACATTGACCTCACCGCCGATGAACTGATTACCCGCCTGAAAGAAGGGAAAATCTACGATCAGTCAAAAGTGGAAACAGCCCTGCGGAATTTCTTTCAGGCAGATAAAATACTGCAGCTGCGGGAGCTGGCACTGAAAGAAGTAACCACGCAGGTAGAACGGAAAGTAGAAACAGAAGTGCCGCGCAGCCAGCAGATGCGCCACGAAAATTTTCTCGCCTGTATCTCCTCCAACGATGAAGTAGCCCGCAAGGTAATCCGGAAAACGGCCCGCCTGGCCGCCTATTATCATGCGGACTGGTACGTTTTGTACGTGCAGACACCCCGTGAAAGCGTTGACAAAATTCCGCTGGCAGCCCAACGCCACCTGATCAATAACCTCAAACTAGCCACAGAACTGGGCGCAGAAGTTATCCAGGAACAACATACCAACATATCAGCAGCTATCATTAACATTGCATTGGAAAAACGGATTACCACCGTATGTATCGGGAAGCCGCACATCAGCCTCTTCCGGATCATACTGCGGACTAACCTGTTTAACCAGCTGCTGAAAACACTTTCATCCAACGATATTGATCTTATTATACTATCATAATTATGTTCAGGTTAAAAACCAAGATTACATTAGGGGTTCTTTTCCTTTATATCATGCTGCTGATAGTAAGTGTGCTGGGGTATTATTACCTGAACAGGCTGAATCAGAAAGCGAAAGTTATTCTGAAGGACAACTATGAGTCCATAGAATATTCCAAAGACATGCTGGTAGCGCTGGAACAGCTGCCAGTAAACCGGACTGCCGCCCTGCAGCTGTTTGAGGCAAGCCTCCATAAACAGGAAGCCAACGTAACAGAACGCGGAGAAAGAGCCGCCACCGTGGAAGTAAGCCTGATATATGACCGCCTCCGGAAAGATTCCCTTAGCTCCGCCGCCAATGTAGCCGCTATCAAGAAAGGAATCTTTACCATTATGGACCTCAATATGTCGGCCATCGTCGGTAAAAATGAACTGGTGAAGAAAACGGCAGACAATGCGCTGTTATATATTGCGATCATCAGCGGAGTATGCTTCCTGTTGGGATTTACCTTTGTCTATAATTTCCCCGGTTACATCGCCAATCCTATCCAGGCCCTGACGGCAGCTATCAAAAGTATTGCGGACAAGGAATACAGCAAACGGCTGCATTTCAAAACCGGCGATGAGTTCGGCGAACTCGCTGCAGCCTTCAATACCATGGCTCAGCGCCTGGATGATTATGAACACAGCAGCCTGGCGCGTATTACCTTTGAAAAACAACGCGCCGAAGCTGTCATCAGCAGCCTGAAAGATGCTACCATTGGCTTTGATGTGAATAATACCATTCTGTTTGCCAACACCCAGGCATTGCAATTGCTGAATATTCCGGAGAAGGAATTGCTGGGCCAGCCGGCAGAAGAAGCTGCCCGGCAGAATGATCTGCTGCAGTTCCTGATCAATAACCGGGAAACAGCCCCCCTGAAAATTGTGGTAGACGGCAAGGAGTGTTTCTTCACCAAAGAGGTAGTAGACATACAGCACGAAGACAAGCGTATAGGCTATGTGGTGATATTGAAAAATATTACCTCCTTCAAGGAGCTGGACCTGGCCAAGACCCATTTTATTGCTACTATCTCCCATGAACTGAAGACTCCCCTCGCCTCTTCAGACTTCAGCATTAAACTGCTGGAAGATGAACGTACCGGGCAGTTAAATCCGGAGCAGAAAGAGCTGGTAGACAGTATGAAGCAGGACAACCGCCGCATGATCAAGATCGTGAGCGAGCTGCTGGACCTGTCGCAGGTAGAAAGCGGGAATATACAGCTGCAGCCGCAGCCGGTGGCCGCGCAGAACATTGTGCAGTATGCGCTGGATACCGTGCAGAAACAGGCCGCGCAGCGGGAAATTACCATACGCCACACCCTGCCGGACCAGCTACCGCCGGTACTGGCCGATGTAGAGAAAACAGCCTGGGTGCTGGTGAACCTGCTGACCAACGCAATCCGCTACTCGGCAGTAAATACTGCTATCGATATAATGGTGACGCCTACAGGTACCAATATGCTGTCGTTTACTGTACGTGATTACGGAAAGGGCATTCCTGCCGCCTTCCGGGAAAAAATATTTGAACGTTTCTTCCAGGTGCCGGGGCTGAAAGGCCATAAGGGCAGCGGTCTCGGACTGGCTATCTCCAAGGAGTTCATTGAAGCGCAGGGTGGTGTTATCGGTGTAACAAGTGAAGAGGGCAAAGGAAGTCAGTTTTATTTCACTTTGCCCATTGCCTCCTGATTATATGCATTGCGCTATATGCGCCTCTATATCCGGTTTGTGGCGGATGAAGAGTTCATTTATTTTTGCCGCTTTCCTGGGAATATCATCCATGTCACGGTTAAATTTCACGCTTCGGTTGATATCGTGCGCCAGTTGTACGGCTTCATGCATCCTGACGAATCCCAGGTTACCTTTGAGCTGATGCGCCAGTCCGGCGGCTTCTTCCCAGTTTTGTCCGTCCACGGCTTTCAATAGTTTGTCTATATATTCGGGCATACTGGTGATCAGTTCCATGAGTAAGATTTTTACTTCATCTTCCGGTACTACCTCATGAATAAATTCAAAGCTGATGGGTGGCAGGTTTTCTTCCTGCTCCGGAGCGGGTTGTGGGTGCGGGTTTCCGCCGTTTCCGAATTGCTGCGCCGGTTCCGGTGCTGATGGCGGTTCGGGGGGAATATCTCCGGTACTGCATTGGATTTTTTTGAAGAGGTCATCCTTCTGATATGGTTTGGAGATGTAATCATTCATCCCTGCCTGCAGGCAACGTTCTCTTTCGCCTTCGATGGCGGAGGCGGTAACGGCGATGACAGGGGTGGTAATACCATGGCTCCTGATGGTACGGGTGGTTTCATAGCCATCCATACCGGGCATTTGTAGATCCATAATGATACAGTTGTATGTTTTTACGCGTAACAATTCCAGTGCTGTTTTACCATTTTCCACAACGTCAACTGCAGCGCCGCCGCTGGTGAGCGTATAGTAGGCTACCTGCTGGTTGATACTATTGTCTTCCACTACCAGCAGGGTTTTGCCGAGTAGCGGTTTATGCTGTGATGCTGCAGTAGGCGCTTTCTTTGATGTTTTGGGTGGGAAGGGATTTTTGGTAAAAGGAATTTCTACATAGAAAGTGGAACCTTTTCCCGGCGTGCTGTTCAGCTGTAAGGTGCCCTGCTGGAGGGAGATGAGTTCCTTGCAGATGGCCAGTCCCAGGCCGGTGCCACCGAATTCGCGGCTGTTACTGTTATGTGTCTGGGAGAAGCTCTCGAAGACCAGGTGCTGCTTGCCGGCGGGGATACCAATACCGGTATCTTTCACCTCAAATCCTACCCGGATGCGGGAGTTGTCTTTATCAGCCGCTGCCAGTGTAACCGTGAGGGTGATAGCGCCCTGATGTGTGAATTTGATAGCGTTTTCAATAAGGTTAATCAGTACCTGGTTGAGCCGTACTTCATCGCCCAGCAGATGAGGCGGTATGGCCGGGGAAATCTGAACGTTGAACGAGAGTCCTTTTTCACGGGCCTGCAGCATCAGGGGGAATACGGTGCTGTTGATGACATCGTGAATATGGAAAGGGGCATTTTCCAGGTGTAGTTTGCCGGCTTTTATTTTAGAGAAGTCCAGGATTTCGTTGATGATCACCAGCAGGTTGGAGGCCGACCGGGTGATGGCGTCCAGGTATTTGGCCTGCCGGGGGGTAAGTGATTCTTCTTCCATGAGCAGTTGTGTCATACCTACGATTCCGTTCATGGGCGTACGTATTTCGTGGCTCATATTGGCGAGGAATATCTCCTGGCTTTGTTTGGCATCTTCTGCTTTTTCGCGGGCAGCTTTTTCCTGCTGCAGGTAATTCATTTTTTCTGTCAGGTCCTGCCCGATGCAGCAGATGCCTATCATTTCGTTATCAGCGTTGCGCAGCGGGAATTTGGTGAGCAGGAAGTGGTAGGTTTTTCCGTCCACCACAAAGGTTTCTTCCAGTTTTTCCTTAGCACCGGTAGCCTGTACGCGCTTATCCATCTCCGCGTAGCGGGAGATCCATTCGTAATCCAGTTCTTCGTCTGTTCTGCCGATAATTTCTTCTTTCTGTATCTGCATTATTTCCATGAATCTGTTGTTAACCAGCAGATATCTGCCGGGCATATCCTTTACAAACATCATGGACGGCATATAATCGAGAATGGCTTCCATCCTGTGTTGCAGGTAATGGATGCTTTCATCCTGGCGGCGTTCCTTATCAATATCCTTTACGATACACTGAAATTCCTTTACCGTTCCGTCATCGGAAGTAGTGACGAAGGCAAGTTGTTCCACCCATTTTTTGTCGCCCGCCCTGGTAATGATTTCGAACTGTATGGAGGAGTAGTCTTCATTATTTTGCAGCTGGTTGAGGTAAAATGCCTGCAGCCGGTCAAATTCATGTTCTTCCAGGAATATGGAAAAGTGTTTGCCGATCAGGGATTGGCTGGAATAGCCGGTAATATCTGCAGCGCGCTGGCTGACATACGTAAAGATGCCGTTGGTATTGGCTTTAAAGATGACGGGTTCTGCTTCTTCCGCCAGTCTTTTAAAGGATTGTTCGCTTTTTTGCATGCGATGGGCCCAGTCTCTGAACCCGATGAGGGTTCTGAAGATCAGCCGGGTTTCCCCGATAAAGAGGGTGAGGGTCAACAGGCAGATGACGAGGGCGGCCCAGAAGGAGTACCGGGTATATATCAGTGATTTGGAGATGTATTGATTGATATGATCGCGTTCCACCTGGATATAGCTTTCCGTGAGCCGTTTCAGGGAGTCGCTGAGGCTTTGGCTGGCGTTGCCGGAAATGATGGCGCCGGCTGTTGCGGGCGGAGACAGTACTACCTGCCGGAAGATGGCGGTTTTGGCGGTAATGAGTTGCTGTAGAACGGGGAATTTCTTTTGCTGGAGTACATCGGGGGCTGATTGCTGTTGCAGCAGCTGCATGGTGATGTTGATACTGTCCATGAGCGGCTGTGGCAGGCGTAATGGGTTGGCGCCGCGCAGCAGCCCGTCTTTCAGTCCGGCGGTGATTTTATCATCCAGTCTGACCAGTGTGTTGACCTGGCTAACGGTCTGCCTGGCATTCTGAACGAGGCTGGCTGCGTCTCTGGTTCGTTTCTCCACCATCCAGGCATAGAATATGAATCCAATGAGCGCCATCAGTAATGCCATAACCAGGATAATAACGGCGTGTTCGATTTTTTTCATGTTGATGCTAAGGTTTCACAAGACGCGGTTTGAGACTTTGGCGATAACATTCCATAAATACTTAACAGTTATTTTGATGATGCGGGTTATTATTCCGCGGAAGCATTTGCTTTCCTGAAATTAAGGATTATTTATGCCAAATCGGTCATTCTTCTTGTACATATTGGCGGTACGATCATGTAAAGATTATGGGTATCAATTTGACTTTTTATGTAACTTTCCCGCCAGTAGGTATATCAGGAAAATCATGTTTTGCAATATTTTAACCAATTCTTTTACAATCATTCCAATATATTTGCCTAATATTCTTTTTCCTAAGTATTAAGTATTTTATGAAAAAAATAATTTTTACCCTTGGTCTGATAGCTGTTTCTATCGGCGTTTTTGCACAGGATGGCGGTTCTCCGATGAACAAGGCAGTTAACAGGGCCACCCATTCCAGGGATTTTCTGATGATTCAGTTATCCTATGATGGCTGGGCCGGAGCTCCGGATAGTATTAAAACGGGCTTTAACAGGGGCTTTAATATTGCACTGATGTATGATTTCCCGTTTAAGAAATCTCCGTTCAGTGTGGCTGCGGGTCTGGGTATCAGCACCAGCGGCGTTTACCTGAAAGATCATACTTTCGATATTTCCGGCAGGGTAAACCCTACCACGCCTACCTTCCCGGCCAGCAGTGCCTACAAAAAGTATAAGGTGGCCACTACTTACCTGGAAATTCCTATTGAGATACGTTACCGCAGCGTACCCGACAATGCCAATAAAGGCTTCAAAGCTGCGCTGGGTCTGAAAGTGGGCGCGCTGGTAAACGCTCATACCAAAGGTAAAAACACTACTCCTAACGGTAAGAACTTTGACAAGGACCTGAACAAAAACTTTTTTAATCCGTGGCGCTTTTCCGCTACTGCCCGTGTAGGTTACGGTAACTTCGCCCTTTTCGGCGCATACTCCCTGAACGCGATGCTGAAAGATAACAGCAGCATGGATATCAGACCCTACCAGATTGGTATCTGCCTCAGTGGTCTATAATTTTATTATTTAGCTATTTGAGATTTTGAATAAATAGAGAAGCCCCCTGAGCACTTCAGGGGGCTTCTCTATTTATTCAAAATCTCAAATAGCTAAATAATAAAATTTAATTGGTTATTCGCCCTGGAAGGCGGGTTTGCGTTTTTCGAGGAAGGCGGTGATGCCTTCTTTGTTATCGGCGGAGTTGCCCGCTATTTCCTGGCAGTAGGCTTCGTAGTCGAGGGTGGCGTCGAGGCTTTCTGTCATGCCTTTGGTCAGCATTTTTTTCATGAGGGCGATGGCTTTCGTAGGGGCGGCGGCGTAATAGGCGGCTTCCTCCTGAACGGCGGCGTCCAGCGCGTCTGCAGGTACTACTTTGTTGACCAGTCCCATTTGCAGGGCTTCGGCAGCCGATACTTTGGAGGCTTTTGTTGCCAGCTCAAAGGCGCGGTGGTAGCCTACTGTACGGGGCAGGAAATAGGAAGAGCCGGAATCCAGTACCAGTGCTATATTTACGAATATCTCAATCATGGTAGCTGCTTCGCTGGCAATAATCATATCGCAGGCCAGCGCCAGCGAGCATCCAGCGCCGGCAGCCACGCCGTTAAGCCGGCATATCACCGGCTTGGGCATATTGCGGATGGCCCGTATAATAGGATTATAACGTTTATGCAGTGATTCGCTGAGGTTACGCTTACCTGCCTCCATAGACGCTTTCAGGTCCTGGCCGCTGCTAAAGGCCTTCCCTGCACCGGTTAATACCACTACCCTCACGGATTTGTCCCGCTCCACCTGCTTCAGCGCATCCTGTAACTCATAGCTGAGCGCATCATTAAAGGCATTATATACTTCGGGTCTGTTTAAGGTAATGGTAGCAATACCATTGGCGGAATCCAAGGTTAAAGAGGTAAACATATGTTATCAGGTTTAATTACGAATTACAAATTACGAATTACGAATGAGGAACCCATTTTGATCAGGCAGGAATTGGAATTAATTATGAATTATGAATTATGAATTATGAGTTAAAGCGAAGATCAGCGTGGATCATATCAGTTGTTCAACCGCGCTGATCTTCGCTTTAACTCATAATTCATAACTCATAATTCATAATTAATTCCAATTCCTGCCTGATCAAAATGGGTTCCTCATTCGTAATTCGCAATTCGTAATTCGTAATTCCCATTAAAGCGTTTCTTTGAGCCAGGAGAAAAACTCTCTTTGCCAAACGATGGCGTTCTGGGGTTTCAGTACCCAGTGGTTTTCTTCGGGGAAGTAGAGCAGTTTGCTTTTGATGCCTTTGAGCTGAGCCAGCTGGAAGGCCTGGAGGCCTTGTTCGATGGGAACACGGAAGTCTATACCACCCTGGATGATGAGGATGGGGGTATTCCATTTATTGGCGTGTTCGCTGGGATTGAACTGGCTGTAGGATTTAGCGTTGGCCGGATCCCAGTAGGCGCCTATATCCCAGTTGGCGAACCACAGTTCTTCGGTGGTGCCGTACCAGCTTTTGAGATCAAAGAGGCCATCGTGGGCGATGAAGGTTTTGAAGCGGTTTTCGTGAACCCCGGCCAGCATGTAAACGGAGTATCCGCCGTAGCTGGCGCCTATAGCGCCGAGGCGTTGTTTGTCCACATAGCTTTCTTTGCTCACATCGTCAATAGCTGCGAGGTAGTCGCGGATGGGTTGTCCGCCCCAGTCCTTGCTGATGGAAGCGTTCCATTCTACGCCGTGGCCGGGCATTCCTCTCCGGTTGGGCGCCACCACGATATAGCCCTGGTTGGCCATCAGCTGGAAGTTCCAGCGGTAGGAGTAGAACTGGGATAATGCGGACTGAGGGCCGCCCTGGCAGTACAGCAGGGTAGGATATTTTTTAGCCGGATCGAAGTCAGGCGGAAATATCACCCAGGTAAGCATTTCCTTGCCGTCGCTGGTTTTTACCCAGCGTTTTTCCACTTTGCAGGAGCCGATTTTATCGTAGGTTTCTTTATTGACGTTTGTGAGGGGTTGTACGGCGCCTTTCAGGAGGTCTACTGTAAATATTTCCGCAGCGTGATTCATGTCGGTGCGGGTAACCACCATGGTGTTGCCGGTCTGAGCTACCATGCTGCTGATATCGAAGTCGCCGCTGGTGATCTGACGTATATGCTTGTCCGTAGTCTGCGCCGGATCTTTCTGCAGGGCTATTTCCAGCAGTTGTTCGGTACCTTTTACTACGGCGAGGAAGAATATTTTTTTACCATCGTTGCTGAATCGTACAGCGGAGGCGGTACCATCCCAGGATTTGGTGAGATTGGTTTTTACGCCGGTGGTGCGGTTGAGGAGGATGATATCGTTTTTGTCTGCCTCGAAGCCATCGTGGGCCATGCTGAGCCAGGAGATAAATTTGCCGTCGTTGCTGAAGGCGGGAGCCATATCGTATCCCATCATGCCTTCGGAGAGGTTACGGGTGGTTTTGGCTGCCAGGTCGTATTCGTAGATGTCGGTGTTGGTGCTGACAGCATAATCCTTACCGTATTTTTTCTTGCATACGTATACGATACTTTTGCCGTCCTGGCTCCAGATCATGTCTTCCGCACCGCCGTGAGGCATCTGGGGGCAGTCGTATGGCTCATCTGCCATAATATCTACGGGAGTGCCTATTTCCCCGTTGGTGTAGGTGGCATAGAATACGTGGGAGAAGTTACCATCTTCCCAGGTATCCCAGTGGCGGTAGTTCAGGTTGTCGTAGATCTGGACGTTTGATTTGGGCAGGTCTGTGTAGTGGTCGCTGCCGGAAATTTTTTTGATCTTCACTTCTCTGGAAAACAGGATATGTTTACCATCCGGGGAGATGCGGATGTTTTGCATATCGCCGGCGCCTTTGGTTTTCTGTACCGCGTCGGAGCCGTCGGCATTCATTTCCCACCACTGGCCTTTGAGGGAGAAGCCAATCCGGTTGCCGGGGAGGATGGCTACATCGCCTTCTCCGCCGGGAGTCCGGGTGAGTTGCTGGGATTGTCCGCCGGTCAATGGTACTACAAAGAGATTCTTCTCACTTTTGTTATCTGCCATGTTAACACGGGAAACGCCGTAGATAACGGATTTACCGTCTGCCGTTACCGCTTCGCCGCTCACTCTTCCCAGCTGCCAGAGCAGTTCGGGAGTCATCTTTTCCTGGGCTGATGCCATAGTTGAAATTAATAATCCTGTCAGTAAAAATGGTTTATACATGATTTGCTGCATTGTTTTGGATCGTATAAATGTAGGAATAAAATGGCCAGTGTAAACAGCGGGATGGGATTTAATCCTGCTTTGGTCAAATTCAAGTATTTTTGCATCAAATTTTGAGAAACATTGATTGAAAAGAAACAAGTAGTTCAAAAAGAGGAAAAGGCGGTCATCGTAGGCGTTATTACGAAGGACCAGACAGAGCGGCAGGTGCAGGAGTTCCTGGACGAACTGGTATTCCTGGCTGAAACTGCCGGGGCCACCACTCTGAAGCGTTTTACCCAAAAGCTGTCGCACCCTGACAGGGCCACATTTGTAGGCAAGGGCAAGCTGGAAGAAATACATCAGTATATAGCCGGAAGAGATATATCGCTGGTCATCTTCGATGATGAGCTGACCGGTTCGCAGATAGCGAATATAGAAAAGGTGCTGAAGGTAAAAGTGATAGACCGCAGTGACCTGATCCTGGATATTTTTGCCCGCCGTGCCCGTACAGCGCAGGCCAAGGTGCAGGTAGAGCTGGCGCAGTACCAGTATATTCTGCCTCGTCTGCGTGGTATGTGGAGTCACCTGGAACGCCAGGGGGGCGGTATCGGTAGCAGGGGCCCCGGTGAAACGGAGATTGAAACGGACCGCCGTATCGTAAAGGACAAAATTGCCCTGTTACGTAAGCGGCTGGCGGAGATTGACAAACAGTCGCTGACCCAGCGAAAGGAACGCGGTGAATTTATCCGTGTAGCGTTGGTAGGATATACCAACGTAGGTAAGAGCACCATCATGAATATGCTCAGCAAGAGCGAAGTATTTGCAGAAAACAAACTGTTTGCTACGCTGGATACCACTACCCGTAAGGTAGTATTTGAGCAGACGCCCTTCCTGCTCAGCGATACGGTAGGATTCATCCGCAAGCTGCCGCACCACCTGGTGGAGAGCTTCAAATCCACGCTGGATGAAGTCCGCGAGAGCGATATTCTTTTGCATGTGGTAGATATTTCCCATCCGCAGTATGAAGAGCAGATAGAAGTGGTTAACCGCACCCTGCAGGAGCTGAAAGCCTTTGAAAAGCCAACGATTATGGTCTTCAATAAGATGGACCTGTACGAAGCCAGCACCTTTGACAAATGGCTGGAAGAGGATGTCAAAAAAGATATTCTCGACTCTCTCAAACAGAACTGGGATGTGAAAACACAGGGTAATACCGTGTTCATCGCCGCGCTGGAAAAGAGGAATGTGGAAGAACTGCGTAAAACCATTATGGATAAGGTTAGCCAGCTGTATAAGGAGCGTTATCCTTATAAAACAGAATTCTTCTACTGATGGCAAAAGAATACTCCTGGTATAAACTGGACGAAGGATACCTGCCGCTTGCCGAAAACACCATCCGGGTGCAGGAGGTAAACGGCAAAAAGATATGCTGTGCCCTGCATCAGGGCCAGCTTTTTGCTTTCGCCTATAAATGTCCGCATGCCGGCGGTATCATGGCCGATGGGTTCATAGATGCGGCCGGTAATGTGATTTGTCCGCTGCACCGTTACAAGTTCAGTATGAAGAACGGCTACAACTGCAGCGGGGAGGGTTATTATCTGAAGACCTATCCCATAGAGCAAAGGGAAGACGGCCCCTACGTAGGGATGGAAAAGAGCGGGTGGCTGTGGTAGGTTTATTTAATTGTTAAATAGGCCGGTACAAGGTTAACACATCACCGGATGCAGTAACTTTTACCCATGTTAGTCACACCTACAACTGCAAAACCTTTTGCCTTCACGGAAAAGCAGATCTGGCTTTTCTTCGTTTCACTATTGGTATTATTACAGTTCAGTGCCCTGCAGGTGCCCATCCTGGAGCCTGACGGCGCTTTGTATGCCGGCATTGCCAAAACCATGGTGCAGCAGCATGACTACCTGAACCTGTATGCAGATGGTCATGAATGGCTGGATAAGCCTCATTTTCCTTTCTGGATGACCGCGCTGAGCTTTCAGCTGTTTGGGTTTCATACCTGGTCCTACAAGCTGCCTGCCATCCTTTTTCTGCTCATGGGCGCCTGGTATACCTACCGGTTTGCCCTGGCCCTGTATGGCGAAACCGTTGCGCGATGGAGTGTTTGCATACTGCTGACTGCAGAGCATCTGGTGATTTCCAACAATGACGTGCGTGCAGAACCCTATCTGACGGGGCTGATTATAGCTGCAGTCTATCATTTTTACCGCAGCCTGTTACCCCGTATGGGCATGATGCACCTGGTAGCGGGCGCTATTTTTACCGCCTGTGCAGTCATGACCAAAGGCATATTTGCGCTGGTGCCTGTAGGCGCCGCTATTGGCGGGCACCTGGCATTTACGGGGCAGTGGAAAGCGGTATTCTCCTGGAAATGGCTGCTGGCGGGGATATTGACGGCCCTGTTCATCACGCCGGAATTATATGCGCTGTATCGTCAGTTTGATATGCACCCGGAGAAGACAGTATTCGGTACCTCGCATGTTTCGGGGTTACGGTTTTTCTTCTGGGACAGCCAATTCGGACGCTTTATGAACACCGGGCCTATCAAGGGTTCCGGCGATCCGTTCTTTTTCTTTCATACGTTGTTATGGGCATTTCTGCCCTGGCCGGTGATGTTGTATGCTGCCATATTCATCTTCATAAAAAAGTGGAAGCAGCAACCGGAGTATTACTGCATCTGCGGGGCGCTGGCTACCTTCCTGCTCTTTTCCCTGTCCCGGTTCCAGCTGCCGCATTATCTAAACATCATCTTTCCTTTCTTCGCCATACTTACAGCAAAATATATCTTGTCTTTACAAACTGCCGGGGAGCTGAAATTTTTCCGGGTAACGCAGTACGTGATAATTTTCCTGCTGGCTATCGCCGGGGTGGTGATAGACCTGTTATATAAGCCAGCAATGGGTTACGCCTGGCTGATACCCGCTGCCGCCCTGATTGTATTGTACCTGCTGCTGCATTACTGGCTGGATAAAAACACGCGGGAAGCGGTGTTTTATCGCACTGCGGCGGTCAGCATATTACTGAATCTGTACGTGAATACTATCTTGTATCCTGATATGATGCAGTACCAGAGCGGAAGCCAGGCTGCATTGTATGCCAATGCCACGTTGCCGGAAACGCCGGTGAGCATGTATAATACCAACACCTACTCCTTTGAATTTTACCTGCATGCTCCGGTAACGCGTACCGACAGTGCGCGGGAAGGGGTATTGCTGACGACGCCGGAACATTTGCCTGCCTTGCAGCAGGAGGGCTATAGCTATACCCTGCTGCAGTCCTTTCCCAACTTTTATGTGAGCAAATTAGATCTTCCTTTTGTGCGTAAAGCGACGCGTAACAGTACGTTAGGAGAAAGAATGCTGATCCGGGTAAAAAAAGTTATTCCGTAAAACCAGCTGTGGTGGCTGGTTTTAGGAATGATTCAAAAAATTTTTAAAAAAAGTTGAAATAAGATTTTGCAAAAATGAAAATTTACCTATTTTTGCAATCCCAAATCGAACAAACGATACGGGCAACACTCCTCCTTAGCTCAGTTGGTTAGAGCATCTGACTGTTAATCAGAGGGTCGCTGGTTCAAGTCCAGCAGGGGGAGCAACTACGAAACCCCGCACCATGCGGGGTTTCTTTTTTAATATCTCTCTCTATGCTTTTAGCATTTTTCCCAAAACGGAACAATTTCCGGAACAAAAAAATGCTTATCATGAAAATTCTTCTCAATTCATGTTACCGCACACGCACAGAAATTAAAGTCTACCCCAAAAGCTGGAATACTACCAGAGCATCTATGACAAAAAAGAAATACCAACTCTACTTTATTACAGCATAATCATTATCTAAACTTTTGAGCCTACCTTATTACGGTTTACCGTAAAAGTTATTTGTAAGACCTTTTTACTTTGGATTGGAATACAAGGTGTTATTTTATTAACTCTCCAATCAATTTAACAATGGAAACAATAATTTCTTCAAATCCATTTGTTGCTCCATTTATGGAAGATATTAATGGAATTAATTTTACAATGGTAAAATTGAAGCTACAAGAGCCTCCTTATGAAGGGTATGGCTGGTCTGCAGCTCAAGCGGACAACGCAGAAATTGAATATAAGAGATTTCTGGCGCTGAAAAGAAAATACCCGGAAAAGGATATTGTACCGCACAGAGATGTTGATCTTTTCTGGCATCAGCACATTCTTGATACAAAGAAATATGCGGAAGATTGTGAAGCAATATTTGGGTTTTTGTTGCATCATTATCCTTACTTCGGAATGAATGGGCCGGAAGATGAACAGAAGTTGATTAATGCATTTGAGGAAACGAAGAATCTTTACGCTGAAACATTCAATGTCGAGTATCTCGCAAAGCCAACAAAACCCAAACGATGTCTTGCCCCTAAGTGCAGAACTCAGTGTAAACCTGTAAAATGTAAATAGTTCTTCAGCTTTTATTAAAGCTAAAGGGTTAATAACTATTCGGTAGGAGTAAAAAGCTTGCAATACTGCAAGCTTTTTAGATATGTTATATTTCTATCAAGCTGAAACATGATTTTTAATATCAACTTCCGTATCTCTTAAAGGCCTAAGTTCAGCAAACACGAATTTATCTTCAAATTCAAAAAGCAGCCCTATAAAGGAAATTCCTGATATTGTCATGATTTTTTCTATAGCCTGTATCTTAAATATAGCCTCTCCCATTTGAAGCGGCAGGTATATGTAACTACCAGCAGTAATAGAACCTTCAACAACTTTTCCTACAAGGATTCCCTTTTAATCTTCATGTCTATGTTTAAAAGTATCAGTGATCTTAAATTTTCCAATTGTATTCATATTTCTTTAGGTTGCTATTAAAGCAGACAGTCTATTAAAGCAGACAGTCTATTAAAGTTTTTTTCTACCTGAGAAGTATGCTAAAAATCAAGAAGGCCGCACAAGCGGCCTTCTTGATTTTTAGCGGAATAATTCCCTACTCCCCTCCTACTATCTCCATCAGTTTTGAATAATCACTGATAACATCATACTTCACTTTATCATGTGCTATCTTCGTATTAATAGCTTCAAAGTACTTACGCGCACATTTTATCTTCGCATCTTCAATACCTCTCAATTCCAGCGATGACATGGAGCCTTTGGTTTCTGCCACGAAGTAGATATGCCTGACAGCGCCTGTCACAAATGATATGGCCCAATCCGGATTATAATCTCCGACAGGGGTGGGAATGAGAAATTTGCCGGGCAGCTTCGCATAAACAACTACTTCATCGCTCGCATCCAGCTCTTCTGCGAAGTCGCGCTCTACCTTGGAGTCGGTTATGGCAAAATCGTAAACATGCTTTTTAAGCCGTTTGGTGGCCTTCGAGAAATCCTTTTTAGACCTGTCTGCTGTAAATATGCTTACATCATGTGTCCCGGCTATTTCGTCATAGGACAGGTGTTCAATAATAAGCGTTGCCTTTTGTTCCTGAATGAGGCGGGAGGCCTCCGCGATAAAATGCTCCGGGTTCTTTTTAAACTGACTGAACACAATGGGATCTATCTCTGTCAGAATTGCTGCTATCGTTTTGCGGGTGAGCTGCACATTTTCTGCGATCTTCCCCAGCAGGTCATAGGTAACGGCTGAGTGCACCGAAGCGCTCAGACTACCCGTTACAGTGCCTTTGGTTTCAAATGTTTCTCCCTGCTTTAGTTGCGTATCGGTAATATGGGTACCCTGTATACCTGCCTGCACAGTATATTGAAGGGGCGTTACACGGAGATCTGCATTCAGCGTTTTAATACAGTTTTTAACCAGTTCTGCGGCATCGAAGCCTACGCGGTATACCGCGCGCCGGTTAATGCGCTTCCACAGTTCCTGGAACTCTTTTTTGCTGAAGCTGTCTTCGTTCAACGGATTTACCTTCGATGTACGGTCATCATCTACTTCCGGAAGCTGATTTTCATTGAATACGCTGTCAACGAGTTTGAAAACCTGTTCCGCATGGGGCGCGAGTTCTGCCGGCAATGGCGCTAATGCGGCGTCTTTCTGTGCCGTGTAATAGGCTTCTGTGATCTGGTCTGCGTCATCGGTATAATCATGCTTCAGCAGATACTTGTAAATCTGCTTCGCCATGGCAGCGGTGATTTCCATCGTTCCGGAGGCGGTCTGAATCACTTTGCCGGTGAAATACGCTTCGTCTGCTTTGCGCGGACGGGCAGAAAGCGATTCACTGATTTCTTTCTGCAGGTTGCGGACAAACTCTTTATAGCTTTCACTGGCAATGACGGTCAGCACATTTATATCGTGAACAATGGCCGGATCATCAATACGGTCGCCGTGCTGGTTCACACACAAACGCAGGCCACGCCCCACTTCCTGACGACGTGAAATGGTATTGTCGCTATGTTTCAGCATACACATGACGAACACATTCGGATTATCCCAGCCCTCTCTTAAAGCAGAGTGGGAAAAGATAAAACGGACAGGCTCCTCAAAAGACAACAGTTTGGCCTTGTCTCTCAGGATAAGGTCATAGGCATCTACATCGTCGGACTGCCCCGCCGATTCCCCGCGTGTTACCACGCCCGGATCGGTCAGGCGTTTGGTTTTTTTATCAATCGAGAAATAGCCATTATGAATACTCCTGGCATCAAATCCTTTCAGGTAATGATGATAGGCTGCTTCCTGTTCGCTGAATACCATTTCAGCCAGGACTTCATTTTTCAGCGCTTCGTATTCTTCTTCGAAAATGCGGGCGTATTCCCCTCTTTCATCAGATCGGGTATAATCCCGGTATTTAACAACTTCATCGATGAAGAACAAGGACAGGACCTTAATGCCTTCCGCGAAAAGCTTTCTCTCTTTTTCAAGATGTACCTTGATGGTTTCCCTGATCTGAATACGACGGATGGCGGTTTCTGTTACGTCGCCGGTAGCATCGCCTACCATCAGTATGGCGCCGTTGATAAATTCTATGGTGTCTCTGCCGGCATCTACCTGCGAAACTACATAACCTTTGTATTGATCAAGTCCGTTGGAGAGATCAAATAAATCATCCCCTCTGCCGAGGCGTTTCACCACCCGTTTAATAGCGCCGCTTTGCAGTTTGATCTCCATTTCTACCCTTGCCACCGGCGCCTGCCTGGACACTTCAATGGACTCCAGGTATAAATAGGCATTCGTACCTGCCAGCCCTTTGACGGTGATGCCACGTACGCCGATCTTCTTCACGAGTTTCTGATTGTAGGCATCCAGTGCATCCAGGCGGTGAACTTTGTTATAGGTGGTTTTGTGTGTGGCAGAATAGCGAAGAAGCATCAGCGGCTTAAACTTCGGCAATGCGTCTGTAGTGGCCTTGCCTTCCATCTTTTGCGGTTCGTCCAGAATCAGGATAGGACGATTACTGGCAATAACGTCAATAGGTCTGCGCGACTGAAAATCATCCAGCTCAGCATTAATACGGAGGTTTTCCGCACTTTTGGCATTGAATGCCTGTATGTTGATGATCATCACATTGATGCCGCCATCAGATGAGTAGCTTTCAAGATGATGAAGCTGTTTGGAATTGTAGATAAAGAACCGTGCCTTTTTACCGTAGCTTTCGCTGAAATGTTCTGCCGTATTTTTAAAAGACTGGTGAACACCTTCCCGGATAGCAATGCTCGGCACCATAATGATGAACTTGTTCCAGCCGTAACGCTTGTTCATCTCGAAGATGGTCTTGATATAGCAATACGTCTTTCCCGTTCCGGTCTCCATTTCCACGTCCAGGTTGATCCTGATGTCTTTACCGGATACCAGCTGCTCCGAAAGGGGTAGGTTCTGCCGCTTTTGAATATCCAGGATATTCCTGATAAGCTGTGCGTCTGATAACTGGATATCTGCATTGCGAAACCCGGTCTCAAATTCCAGACGGGCCTGGGCCTGCTTCCCCGGATCCAGACGAAAACTGGCATTGGTGATAAGGGGCTGCCCTGCAAAGCAATCCACTACCGACTCAACGGCATTAGTCTGATACGGCTGAACTTTGAATTTAAGTTTCATCGGCGGCGTTAGATGGATTTTACTTCGGTGGATGGTGACAATTGCCTGAATATCTGATCAACATTGATCTTCACGGCATCAGATTCAAAGCCGTTGTCGTGGAATACCACGCGGAGCGGTTTCTTTTCGGCCAGCTCACTCACCAGATCTTCAGAGATGCCTGTATCAAAACAGGCGATGAGCGCATCTTCATCCACAAAGAATACGTTTTTGCCTTGTATTTTTTCTTTACGGACAGGGAGTGTCAGGTCCACGCCCCAATCCAGCAGCACCTGAAACAACAGATCTTCCGGGTTGTTGCGGTCCGGCTTAATATTGTTTACGGCATCCAGCAGTCTCTTTTGTATTACATTGTCCGGGATATAGTAAATATCCGCCATGTTGGACGTGTCCACTTTAAGCACGCGGAAGCCCGTATCACCCGTGAAATCAGGATTGTCTTCCTTCACTTTTTGTGCTGACCTGCGGATACGTTCTTTACTTATTTCTGCAATATTTTCGGGCACTCCTTTTTTCCGGCATAGTTCAGCAGCCATTTTTTGTTCCGGAAGATTGGTATCCAGTTTTTCCGGCAGTTGAATCACAATGAACTTCCTGTTCTTCCCATCTTCTGCATTTGTCTGCATAACTGCATGTGCGGTGGTACCGGATCCTGCAAAAAAGTCCAGGACAATATCACCTTCTTCCATGCTGATGGAGCTGAGCAGCAGACGGAGTAATGTGGTGGGTTTCGGGTAGGAGAAATAATTTTTCCCATCAAAAATTTTTTCTACTTCAATACCGCCATCACTTTTTAATGATAATACAGACCTCAGCAAAAAGGTATTTACTTCATCGAGGTAGGTAATAGAGCTGGGTTGGGTGTTTTCATCTTTTGCAAACCAGATTTTGCCACACATGAAACTGCCGTCATGCAGCGCTGTCATCTGCTGATATGTTCCGTTTTTAAAGTTAGCCGCCTCTTTGAATGTATCTTCTTTCCAGCGCCAGCCTCTGTCGGGTATCGCCACAGGCTTCCCTGTTTTGGGATGGGGTACTTCGTACCGCGGCCCGAATGTGGTGGCATTAGGCCAGCTCATATTAATTTTCCCCCAAAGCCGGTATGCTGTATCCAGTGAGTTATAGAGCGTAATGCCCCGGTCATACCCCTGCTTTTTATAGAGCTTCTTAATTTCTTTTTCGGCCTGGTCGATAGGCTCCTGGTTTTTTTTGAGTTTTTCTACCAGTTGGTAGATATCTTCCAGCCCATCTTTCCGCATCACAAATTCTTGTCTGACAGCCGAATTTTTCAGATAAATAAGAATGTATTCGTGGATGTTTCCTATGCCTTTATCATTTTTTGGAATTCTTTTATTCCAGGTAATACACTCAACAAAATTATTTTCGCCGAATATCTCATCACAAATCCGTCTTAGATTCGCTATTTCGTCATTTCCTACGGAAATAAACAATGCACCTGAATCCTTGAGGAGATTGCGGGCCAGCTTGATTCTGGAATAGATCATACTTAACCAGTCCGAATGGAATCTGCCATTACTTTCCGTATTTGATACCAGGCGGTTTCCCTTCTCGTCTTTCTGGTTGGAACGTATTAAAAAGTCCTCAGCGTCTTCAACAAAATCGTCTTTGTATATATAGTCATTCCCGATGTTATAGGGAGGATCTATATAGATCATCTTGATTTTTCCAAGATATGTTTCCTGTAGAAGTTTCAGTGCATCGAGGTTATCGCCTTCGATAAAGAGATTTTTTGTGGTGTCAAAATCCACGCTCTCTTCCCGTGCCGGGCGGAGGGTTTTAGCAATCGGAGCATTTGCTGTCAGGAGTGCTTCGCGTTTGCCAGGCCAGTTGAGCTGATACCTTTCCTGCGGTCCCTCGGCAATCTGGCCGCTCAGTTCCTGTTTAAGCTGGTCAAAATCAACAGCGTATTTAGTATTGCCCTGTGCGTCTTTTGCTTCGGTAACGCATGACGGAAACAATTCGCGGATACGCGCGATATTGTCTTGTGTCAGGTCAGGTGTATGCATTTTTAATTTTTCCATGCTTTATTCTTCTGTCAGGGCTTTGAGCCTGTCAATTTGTTGTTTCGTATTCCGGATACCGGCATTGATTTCAACCTTGCGGTTGAATTGTTTTTCCTTTTCCAGTGCTGCTTCCATTTTCGTCAGTTCTTTTTGCTGCCGGGAAATGGCTTCTGCCCGTCTGATGCGTTGCTGCAGGCTTTCTCCCTGCCTGGGCGGATAAGGTATCAAAGTGCCCAGCAGTTCGTCATATAAGGCGGCCAGATCCAGTTTTACCGGTAAAGCCTGCCTGCCGGCATTTTCCGGCATCCAATCCGATATCAGCCAGGCGCCGGATATCCATTTTTCTCCGCCGGATTCATGCGGACGTTTGTAACAGGCCATGACCTTTACTTTCCCTTCATAGCTGACTTCATAGACAATCGGAAAAGGAATGGCTATGTCTATGCTTCGCAAAACGTCGGGATGAAGTTCACCTGTTTTCAGCGTGACTGCAAATATCTGAATTTCAGACACTATTTCCGTCGCGGGTATATTGATTGTTTCCGGGGCGAGCTTGAACTTCCAGACGATCTGATCTATCTGCCGTACAAAAAGCTCTTTAAGCCGGGTACTGGCTGCTGTATGAGCATAAATCTTTGCCTTGGGCAATGTGCGGCCAAAGTATGATTGCCTGGGATAGTCAAAAAGTATCATCTGGAAGAGGCCTCCTGTACCACGAGAAAAGCAATAAGTTCAAAATCATCCAGCCCGGATATGGTATTTACCAGCGCCGAGGTTTTACCTCCGGTAAAAAGGCTGTCCAGGTCTTTTTCTTCTTTCACGCTTATAATCGAACGTATGGCGGAATTGAGAAGCCCGGAATATTTCCCCATTTTCCGTCCATCATCCGTGGCCTCATTGAAATGGCGGAACACCTGCACAATCGGCTCACTATGCCCTTTGCTGCTGGTACGCACCAGGTCGAGCAACCTTTTCGCATCGGTGTGGTTGGCAATAATTTCGCCATTGTCACCTATATAAACGAGATAATATGGGTGCAGCCTGTTCTGCTGATTTATATTAACCCCGCCATTGCGGTTACGCAGTGCAAAAATAACTCCCGGCATCAGTCCAAGATCCGGCTGTGCAGGCACAACGGCGTGCATCCCCCTGGGAGCAGACTCCAGATCGCCGTGTTCTTTGACATAGTTAATCAGATCCATCCGGAAATCGTTTAGCCCGAGATCAGTGATAGATACGCCTGTTTTGAGTTCTTCCAGTTCAATCACCTCTTCCTGCAAACGACGGAGCTGCTCCCTGCGATAAGCAATATCGCTGCTTTTAGCCGTTAATACATTGTCATCGCCCGTCGCGGATACATCAGCAATGACCATGCGGGCCTCCACTCGTTCTTTCAGGCGGATATACTCATCAAGGGAAATATCTGGCCAGTAATTCACCAGCTGAATGAATCTGTTAGGAGAACCGATACGGTCAATACGACCAAAGCGCTGGATGATCCGCACGGGATTCCAGTGAATATCGTAGTTAATCAGGTAGTCGCAATCCTGCAAATTCTGGCCTTCGGAAATACAGTCTGTACCTATGAGAATATCAATTTCGCCGGTTACTTCCGGCATCACCAGTTGTTTTTCTTTCGACCTGGGTGAGAATAGCGTCAGAACAGACTGAAAGTCGAAGCCTGTGCCTAATGTGGATTTGGGGCTATCCTTACCTGTGACCATGCCAAAATGAATGTCGTTGTCAGGGAGCGGACTACCTTGCGCCAGATTTTTATAGAGATAGCTTGCCGTATCGGCAAAAGCGGTGAAGATGAGGACCTTTTTATTCTGGTGATTGATAGGATGGCTGATCTTGTCAGTAATCAGCTGTTTGAGATGCTGTAGTTTACTGTCATCTTCGGGCGTGACTTTATTCATTGAATCAAGCAGGCCGTCAATCAGCTGCAGGTCGTTGTTTAAATCACCCTTCCACCGCTCCACATCCATATCAGAAAGCGCAATCTTTATCTTACCACCAACCGTTGTACTCTCGAGATCAGAAAAATCATCTTCTTCGGCTTCCAATGTTTCCATCCCCTCGGTAAAATCGCTGACGCTGAGGTGCTGACCGGATTCAAAATTTGCAATTACCTGAAGGGTATGCTGTAGTTTTTCCTTCAAAGACCGGAGCGTAATACGGAAGGATTCAACTGAACTTTCCAGGCGTTTCAGCAGGTTGGTTGTCATCAGTGCCTGCAGGCTGATTTCACGGTCTATCTGGCGGAATCTGCCACCACCTGCACTCACACGGGTATCATACATTTCTTCATATTTCCGCTGGCGGCTGGGCAATATGTAACTAATGGGTGCATATACAGCGAGTTTCAGTAAGGAAAGCTCACCAAATATTTCATTGAAGTTCATTACATCGCTGCGTGTTGTCAGCGGCGAATGAAAAGATAATGGCTTCCGGCGTTCGGGAAATCTGCCAATATCCTTTGTATCGTAGAATGTTTCAATGTGTTTGCGTGAACGGGCAATGGTAACACTGTCCAGCAACTCAAAGAAGTCAAAATCAAGTGTATCCAGTATGGCTCTTGCCGTTCGTTCTTCCGGCGGCAGTTTTGACCACTGGTTAAATGCAGACTGAGCACGACGGAATATTTCCTCTATACTGCGGGAGGTTTTCAGCTTTTCATTCAACTTATCGGAATCACCTTCATAGGCAAGCGCAAGCTGGTTCCGCAGGTCAGTAAAACGGTTGTTTACGGGTGTGGCAGAAAGCATCAGCACTTTGGTTTTTACACCTTCCCGGATAACACTGTTCATAAGTTTCTGGTACCGGGTTTCCCGTTCCTTGTAAGCGTCATTATTTCTGAAGTTATGCGATTCATCAATGACTACAAGATCGTAGTTGCCCCAATTCACGCGATTAAGGGGTATCCCGAAAGATTCGCCTGAGGTCCGTGATAAATCAGTATGACTAAGCACATCATATCCCAGACGATCCTGCGCAAAAATATTTGTTTTGAGATTCTTATTATAGTTAAGCCAGTTATCTGCCAGTTTCTTCGGACACAGGAGCAGGACAGATTTATTACGTAGTTCATAATACTTAATGACAGCCAGCGCAGTAAAGGTTTTGCCCAATCCGACGCTATCCGCCAGGATGCACCCGTTATATGTTTCAAGTTTATTGATGATGCCTACTGCGGCATCCCGCTGATAGTTAAAAAGTTTCTTCCAGATAAGACTATCCTGGTAACCGGTGCGGTCATTTGGTAATACGTCTTCATTAATATCTTCCAGAAATTCTTTGAAAAAGCTGTACAGCATCAGAAAATAAATCCGTTCGGGAGAGTTTTCATGATAAACGGATTCAATATGATCGCAGATGGCTTCAGTTACGTCCTGTACCTTTGAGGGGTCGTTCCATATCTGATCGAACAGCTTCAGGTATTGCGCAGTAGAGCTTTCATCAGTCAGGCGGGTAATGAAATTAGAAACCGCATCCCCTTGCTGATAGCCTAAATCAACTGCCGTAAAGCCATGCAGGGGCAGATAAGAGATTCGATCAGCACCTTTTGTTAAACAAACAAACTGCTGCATCTGGGCTCTTGTCTTATTTGAACGGAAGGTAGCTTTATCCCTTATCCAGCAGGCACATTCTCTTGCTATTGCCCGTTGCGTCAGCTTATTGCGAAGTTGGATTTCAAATTCAGAACCATAAAGACTGGTTTCACGATTAGATTTAGGGATGAAAAATTCCCGACGTTCTTTCCGGACTTTATCGGTCACTTCATTGGCGATGAATGTAGGGGCAGTGAAAATAAATTCAAAGGACTCAATGCCGGAAAGCTCGGCCTTCAACGCTTCATAGGCATAAATGGAAAAGCATGAAGCAGCTATTTTAACCCTGGATTTGTCCTTAATTGCAGCTTTAAGATCATCCCCGAAAAGCTTATTTACATTATCAATTATATCCATGTTCATAACCGGTTCCGAATCTGATAAATTCGCCCCCCTCTGCCTTCTGTACTACTACCTCCAATCCGGGATGGCGTTATGCATGCCCAATAGTTTAGTGGTTTTACATTACTTTTTGTCTATAATATCACCTGATGAAATTTATAAACTGATCTTAAATATAAATTAATTCGATTTACGGAGACGTATTTTGATTTGACGCTACTGGGGTATTATGATGTGTGCGTAAATATTTATATGTGTAAATGATTGTAATGTATATCTAACTTCTGCCTGCTTTCATAACGGCCTTTTCCTGCTATATTATGAATATAATAAGCAGTTTATTATCAGGATTTAATCTTCCATACGCTGAGATCTCCGCTGCATCCCCAATAACCAAATCTCAAATAACCCAATAACCAAATCACAAGATCCTTCTGTCCGTTGCGAAATCATACAATGTCAGGCATCTCAGCTGATAATATGCATCCCAGAAGGTGCGTAGTGCGTTAATATATTTCTTACGGGCCTGATCTTTTTCCAGCAGTGCAATATTCAGATCGGTAACGGACAGCTTCCCCAGTTTAAACTGTTCCTGTGCCAGCGCATATCTTTCCTGTGCGATCATATCTGTCTGATGGGAGACTTCGATATTATCCCTGATGAGGTCTGCATTTTTTACAAGTGTTACAATTACCTGGCGGATATTCATTTCTTCCTGGGCAATCGTGTATTCTGTTGTTTTGAGGTTATTGCTGGCCAGGTTTACTTTCCCCCGGTTCCGGCCCCAGTCTACGATAGGTATGGCTACGCCCAGCGTTACATTTTGCTGGGAGTTGGGCTGCTGGTATAGTTTACTGAACTGCTGGCTGGCATTATTGAGGCCGTAGCTGGCTGTCAGGTTAACGGTCAGGCGTTCCTTACGGGCCTGTTGCAAATCGCGCATGGCTTCTTCGCGGCGGCGAATAAATCCGGTGAAGGCGGCACGGTTACGTATGGCTTCCTGTAAAGCGATTTCCATGGAAATATGCAGTACCGGCAGCTCCGTGGGCAGTAACAGCTCCATACTGGTGGTATCCGGGTTAGCGGTATAGCTGTTAAGGTTAAATAAAGCGGTTTGCAGCAGTACCACAGCCTGTTTCTGATCCTGTATGGAGTTCAGTATCTGCAGCCTTATCTGCAGTAATTTCTCTCTGGAGGCGGTGCCAAGGTCCACTTTTTTTAGTTCTATATCATAGATCTGTTGCTGATGCTGGAGATTTTTGCCGGAGAGGTCAAGGTTCACCTGTGCATCCAGCACATCGAAGAAGTACCGGACAACATCCGCAGAAATATTTTCCTGCTGTTGTATATAGTTTTTGTTGGCTTCTTCAAGTCGCAGCGGCGCCAGCTTTTTCTGCCATTTATAGGCATTAAATCCGAACAGGGGCTGTTGCAGGTATATGTTGGCTGGTATAGTACTGAACTGGCCGAATTTCCGCTCTATATCATCAAAACGGTTAAGGGAGGAATTGACAGATAAAGTTCCCCCCGTTGCGGTAATGATCTGTGATAAACTGAGCCCTGCTGTAACGGTATTCTGTATACGATACTGATATAAGCTGCTCCCATCAGGCTGCCGCACGGCCAGGTAATCCTTACTGTAGTCAATCAGGGTACCTGTCAGCAGCAGCTGAGGTTTAACGGACGCCCTGAAGTTATCATATTCGTAATGGCTGGCCTGCCGTGTGCTGGCCGCCAGTTTCTTGTTAATGGAATGTTCTGCCGCGGTTGCTATAAAGTCCTGTAGCTGATATTGCCGGCGTAGCTGACCTTTCAGCAGCGGCAGACAGCAAAGCTGTAAAACGGTGAGCAGTATATATCTTTTCATGTATTAATCTTTCTTGGTGAAGAACCAGTATGCCAGCGGAATAAACCAGAGGGTGAAAAAGGAGCCGATGGTAAGCCCGCCGGCAATAACATATACCAGCGGCTTCTGCAGATCATTGCCGATACCGCCGGTAAACAATACGGGCATCAATGCCAGACTGGTGGTAAGAGATGTCATCAGCAAAGGTTTCAGACATATTTCCCCTGCTTCGTGAATGGCCCTGGTCATGGCTTCCCGTTTGCTCAGACCGGCAGCTTCATACTGGCTCCGGAGCCGGCGCAGCGTTTCCATTTTCAGAATAGGGTCATCTACAATAATGCCGAGCACCACTACGAAGCCCACGCCAGCCATAATATCCAGTGTACCTCCTGCCAGGTAAACAATGAGCAGCGCACCGGCAATGCCCAGCGGCATGGTGAGCATAATGATAAGCGGGTGCACCAGGTTCTCAAACTGTACGGCCAGTATGAAATACAGCAGCAGTATGGCTATCAGTACGGTAATCAGAATTTCATGAGAACGGTGTTTTTCTGTGAAATACCTGCCGGAGAAATTAACGCGGTAACCCTCTCTGGCCGCTATGGCGGTAATGCTTTCCTGCAGGCGGTTGTAGTCGGAATGCAGCTGCTCCGTGTATACGATACCGTGATAAGCACCTGTCTTGTCGCCGGTAATGTACCGCGGACTATGGTCTTTGTTCCAGGAAATAATGGCGGACAGCGGATAGCTGATATTATTTTTCCCGGTAATGGTATGACTCAGGGCGGTAGCGATGTCGGTATTGTCCCTGGAAAACCTGATGGTTTTGATTTCTCCGAATCGCTTTATTTCTGAAATAGTGTACTGGCCGAACAGGCGTTGCAGCGTTTCTTTCAGGGTGGCCATACTGATACCATAGAGTTGCATTTTATAGGTATCAGGCGTAAATGTGATGCTGGTTTCTTCCTGGAAGGCGGCGCCTTTTTTCCAGGCAGGAGCCGGCAGCATTTGCAGGGCTTTCAATATACCGGCATAAGACCCCTTGTCTGTAGCGGGATTCATGGGTTTCAGCCTGGCTTCAAAATAGGGGCTGTTATCGCGGAACAGTTGTGTGAACGCATTGGGTGCGTCTTCCAGCTTCCATACGGCATCGGGGTAGTGCTGCTGTAACCACTGCTGAATAAGGGCATCCTGCCGTAGCTTGTCAGCTTCCTTTTTGCATTTATAGTAAATGTCGGCCTGTTGTAATGTGGTGTGCTGCTGCCCCAGCAGAAACTGTTTCAATCCAAGATCCGCTTCCCACGCTACCGTGTGGCTGTCTATAACCGCCTCCAGCTGCTTGATTCTGCGATGATTTTCTGCCAGGTCTACAGGGCTGTTCCAGTCGATGGTCAGTAATGTTTCCGTTTGCGTGATATGCGGCAGCGCGGATACGGGAATAAACTGGTAGAGTATGATGCCAACGGGCATCAGTGCAATGGTAAAGAAAAAATAGCGTTTCTTTCTGCTGAAGATATGATGTATCATCCGGTGATATTTTCCGGATATCCATTTATACAACCGGGTATCTTCCCGCATAGACGCGGCTTTGTCTGAAATGAACAGGCGGAATAGCAGCGGATTCAGGAAAAATGCTACCAGCAGCGAAACACCCAGGGAAATGGTGAGTGCGATAGCCTGGTCGGTGATGATGGCTCCTGCAAGCCCGCTCAGGTATATTAAAGGCAGATATACTGCCACCGTGGTAAGCACCTGGCTGATAACCGGTACTATTACCTCATTGGTACCGGCTACACAACTGTCTTCTACCGACAGCCCTTCTTTTCTTTTCCTGGAAATATTGTCTAGCACCACAATAGAATTATCTATCAGCATGCCTATACCCAATGCCAGCCCGGAAAGGGAGATAATATTGAAGGAAATACCGAACAGGTAGAAAAAGATAAATGTGAGTATCAGCGACAGCGGGATGCTGATGCTCATGAGTACAGGAGATATAAAATTGCCGAGAAACAGGAACAGTACCAGTACACAGAGAATACCGCCGTACATTAAATCCTGCTGCAGGTTGTCAATACCTGCTTCCAGCAGGTAGTTCTGATTTTGGGAGATATAAAACCCGGCCTTCGGATAATTACGGTTGAATTCCTTCACCAGGGAGTCGATTGCCGGCATGAGCGTGTGCATACGGGCGCCGGACTGTTTGTGTACATTCAGTACCAGCCCTTGCCGGCCGCCGTATAAATGATAACCATCGGGGTCATTGATGCTGTGCTCCACTGTGGCGAAGCGGGACAAGGGCATCACAGCGGTGTTGTTATTAATGCTTACCGGAATATTTTTTATCTGTGCGATGGAGAGCAGCTGGTTATTCACATTTACGCGCAGGCTGTAGTGGCCGTCTTTAACGGTTACTGTTCCCAGGTCCATGTTGGCGGACTGTATGGCATTGGCGAGGTAAATAACATCCAGTTTAACTGCAGCCAGCGCCTGTACATCCGGCGTAATGGTAATGGCAGGCGTACTTTTCCCATTGATATCTGCCATAGATACACCGGGTAGCTGTTCTATCCGCTTTCTGAAAATCTTTTCACTGAGATTGGAGTACTCCTGGTAGTCGGTCATATTTACGGGAACAACCTGGATGCGGGCCACCGGTATGTCTGACATGTTACTGCGGATAACAACCGGGCGTTCCATATCTGCCGGCAGACTATTCACCAGCCGGTCCAGTTTTTCATTGATGGCCATATAGGCCAGGTTGGTATTGGTACCGTAGCCGAAGCGCAGGTACAGGGATGCCGTATGATTGCTGGTAGTGGTTTCAATATCTTCCAGCCCGGCAACCGTTGCCAGGTTTTCACGGAGCACACCGGTAACATTGGCTTCAATAGCGGCGGCGGTATTCCCCGGATAGATGCATTTAATGGTAATTCCAGGTACGTCAATGTCGGGGAGCAGCGCCACCGGAATGTGAAGCAGCGCAAGGATTCCCAGGATAATAAGTACGCCGAAAGACATCAACATGGCAATCGGCCGTCTGATAATGAACCGGATCATGAACTAACGAATAATACTGACAGCAGAGTTGTGGGTTAACTGAACATTATTGGAAATGATGACGCTATCGCCATCGCTGAGCCCTTCGGTGATTTCTACTGTAGTGCCATTATCTCTGCCGGTTTTCACATATTGCCACCTGGCCTGATTTTTCTGAACAGTAAATACCACCGGTTTGCCGCTGCGCATCACCACTGCTTCTTTGGGCACTGCCAGCACCTGCTGCAAGGGGATAGCCATTTTAGCCATCGCATTCATACCCGGTACCAGCGACTGATGATCGATGATTTTCAGCTTTACCAGCATCATACCATTATCGTCCACAATAGGATTCATTTCCGTGATAACCGCGTGGTGCCGGCTGCCGGCAACAGTTTGCAGGGTGGCAGGCTGGCCTGCCTTCATCATGTTGAAATCGCTTTCCAGAATGCTGGCTTCCAGGTAAAGATCTGCAGGGGTATAAATGGTAAATAATTCATCTCCGGCCCTTACGGTGCTACCCTGTTGTACTTTAACATCGGCGGCCATCCCGCGGAAAGGTGCTTTGATACTCATTTTCTCCAGTTCCAGCGCCAGTTCTTTCAGGGTTAATTCCGCATTTGTCAGGCCAGTATTGCTTTTCAGCTTATGGTAAACGGTATCCTTGATTTGCTGCGATTTGGATTCGAGCAGGCTGGCCTGATTCAGCAACTCGCTTTTGTAGTTGATGGAAGCGTTGAAATGTTCTTCCGAGGCGCGTTCGCGGCGAAGGGTAATCGCCCGCTGATCAAATGCGATGACTGTTTCCCCGGCTTCCAGTATTTTATTGTTCCAGACATTACAGATACGCAGGGGGCCGCTCTGTTCCGCATGGATAACTTCTTTCTGCCTGGCTTTGATTTTACCGGAACTTTCAATGTAATAACTGAACATCGCTTTGCGCAATACAAGCACTTTCACGGCGGTAATATTCTCCGGCTCTGTGTATTGTCTGGCGGGGGCTTCGTGCCGCTGGTCTGCAGCGGCCTGTCTGCAGGAAACAGATAATAAAGGCATCAGCACCATTCCTGTCAGCAATATTCTTAACATGTTATAGCAATACTAATGATGAAAGGCCGGTTGGAATATCCATACCGGCCTGTTGAAATATTTTTTATTGTCAGGGTAATACATTGTCTTTGGAGATGCCTGTCAGCTTATCTCCATCAACGGTAACCCTGACCGGATAAGGCCATAGATCCTGTTTGTCTGTGGTAACCTTGTAAAATTTATCTTCCTGGTCTACATACACATTCTTATGATGCAGCACACTGTCTCCTATTCTTGATTTCAATATTTTCAGTGATCTGATGCCGGTGAAAATTACTTTCACATCGCCTTTACGGCAAAGGTTCACCACTTCTTTTTCTACACCGGTGATACAGCCGCCGCATCCTGTTCCGGGGATGACAATCACGTTTTTTGGCCCGTCTCCGGGAAAGGCCGTGTTGATAAATGCTGCCAGCTTGTCTTCCGGTTCCTTATGCTGCCGGCTGTTGCAGGCAAGCATTGCAACGGGCAGCAGCAGTATATATAATGATTTCATAATTATTTTTTCTTCAGGGTAAAGCAGGTGAACCGCATGATATCTTCATTTTCTGTTTCCTTCTTACGCAGATATAATCCTTCCGGGGTAATGAAATGTCCGCTGAAAGCGTAGTAGGTATCCGGTAATACTATTTCGCCTGTTTTTTCAAATTTTTCATTGAGAATAATAACGATGGAGGTAGCCAGCTGCAGGCCCGCGCGGCTGGTGGCCCCGCTTGGCTTGATGGCCATGCGGTAATACACCTTCCGGTAAGGATCGTAGGTTACCATACAGTAGGAAGGGTGATCAAAGAAAAACTGCAGATCTGCCAGCTGACCAGGTATGTTATTGCCCGTCAGGTCATTGCGGAAAGGGAGTATGTCTGTTTCCGTAAAATGCCGGCTGCCGGCGTAATGGCTGCTGATTTTACCGGTTTTTATGTCCAGGGTAAACAAGGAGTCGGACATCGGCAGACTGAACACCAGCGTTTGTTTTTCTTTGTTGATGGTCTGGAAAATATTGTAATGTTCTCCGCACCACATTTTATGTTTGAAGTATTTTTCAGATACACAGAGGTTGGTAGCCATTGAATCTTTAAGATCAATGCGGCAAACGCTGCTCAGTGTTTTTTTGTCCATGCCGGGGCCTATGTACAGAATATGCCCGGAGGTATACAGCTGCTGGTTCAGATAGCATACAGGCTGGTTGGTAGATACAACCGGATCAGCCGGGAGTATGGCAGAACTGTCAGCGAAGTAGGTTTTAAATGAATTCAGCGGGTATAACCGGAGACGGGTATTTTTTTTCAGGTCAGTAATGGTAAACGACTTGGTAGGGTAGTTATACAGTATCAGCGAGTCCGGGGAAATGAAATGGAAGCCATCTACTTTCGGCAGGCTGCTAGGGCCTTCCAGGGGGAAAGCAATTTTTTTGAGGAGGGTGCCTTGTGAAAAATCATAGATATTGATATCACGGTTTTCCGGGTTGTATTGCGCCAGGAAGTTTCCCGGCATGGAATCAGTGCCGTTAACGTATTGCAGGCACACGCCGGAAGGTGCCGTAACACTGTCCAGGTGAAGGATAAATTCTTTCCCGGCTTCGAGCTGCATAGTTTCAGTGAAGGAATTTTTCCGTTGCAGGCAGGAAGTAAGCAGGATACCGGATAAAAATAAAGTTAAAGATGATTTACAAAAGGGCATGGCTGATCGTTGAAATAAATAGATATAGAAGTTGAAAATACCTTCCTGCACACGGATGCGCAGGAAGGATTTTATGATGTTGCATCAGATGCTGACACCGGTTTCGCAGGGGCTGGGTTTGCTCCAGCTTGCAGTTCTGCATTCCATGATGTATGCACCGCTGCCATCAGAGTCCTGTCTTAATGAGCAGTTACCATCATTTTTGCTGTCGTTGGGATTTTTATAGCATTGTTTGGTACCGCCACCGGAAGAGCAGCCAGCAGACTCCGGCCAATCGCAGGTCTGCGTTGTCGGATTGAAGTGGAGCATTGCCGGGCAGGTTAATTCAACTGCTTCTCCATTATGGCATTTAATGAATTTGTTGCAGTCTTCCGGATGAGGAAACATTTGACCTTCATCGCAGAATGCGCTCACCGTTGCGGCTGACGCCAGCACAATAACGATGAACATAACGATCATGGATACCAGTTTTTTCATGTTTTTTGATTTTAAGTGTGAAAGAAAAGACTTGTGTATATAGGGAGTTGTAACCTGGAATTAATATCCGGAACGGACAGTGAATAATGATTGCCGGAGATGAGCGTATTTATTTACTGGCGCCTGTCTGGCAGGGTTTGAATTTTATCCAGGAAGTTTCGCATACCTGTACATAAAAGCCACTGCCACTGGTATCCTGTCTTAAATAACAATCGCCATTATTCTTGCTATCATCCGGGTTTTTGAGGCATTGTTTACCTGGACCGCCAGTGCAGTTTACGTTGTCAGCCCAGTCACATATCATTGTTTCCGGATTATAATAAGTGCCGTCAGGGCAATGACCTGTAGTGATAATTACGCCATCCTTGCATACATGAAATGTGTTGCAGTAATCCGGATCGGCATAATACCCATCCTGTTCGCAGATAGCGCTGACAGTGGAAGCAGTGGCCATTACCAGTACAATAAACATGATAATAGATGAAAGTAGTTTTTTCATGGTTTAACATTTTAAAGGTGAAAAAAATCTTATGCTATATCGGTGGAAGAACCGCTTTACCAATTTATCCGGAAACTTTCTATACCTGTTTAATGCAATGGATCCATATTAACTACTTATACCAGCAGCAGTTATCACCATGACTGTCAGATGAAAACTGCTGCTGAACTTTCTGCATTAAGCAGATGATGAGTTTACCTCAGCTGATGACGAAATATCAGATGCTGGCGCCTGTTTCGCAAGGGTTAGGCTTGCTCCAGGAAGTTCTGCATTCCATGATGTAAGCGCCGGAGCCGCCTGAATCCTGTCTTACTGTGCAGTTCCCGTCGTTTTTGCTGTCGTTGGGATTTTTATAGCACTGTTTGGTGCCGCCGCCAGCTTCGCAACCAGGAACATTCTCCGGCCAGTCGCATTGCACTGTAGCCGGATTGAAAACAGTTCCGGGCATGCAGGTGTACGGATAATAGGTTCCATCCATGCAACGGTAAAACTTGCTGCAGTCAGTAGGATCTGCATAGTAACCATTCTGTCCTGTCTGGCAGAAGCCGTCCGCTGTGGCATTTTTAGGCCATGATAAAACTGTTACTAAGGCAATGCCTGTCATCAGGATAAATACGGAGAATGCTCTTCTCATGTTTCGTAAAATTTAGGGTGAAAAAAAATCCTTTCTTATGTTGAGATATTATTTATCGTATCTGCACAGGATATTAAGTTGATAAGTTCATTTATTCTGCCAATCCTTTTACATTAATCTGCACTTGTGCATTGGAAGCATTACTGCTCACAAATACCATTTTGGAAAATTCTCCTTCTTCCCTGGCATGATAAGTAATCTTTACACTGTCTTCCCTGCCGGGCAGCACAGGCTCTTTCGGCCAGCTGAAAGTCATGCAGTCGCATGATCCCACCATCTGATGAATCAGCAGCGGCTTTTTGCCACTGTTACGGAACCGGACATTCGCTACAGTGTAGGATCCGGTGGCTACCGTACCGTACTGATGCGCTGTTTCACTCAGGGTAATAAATGCGTCACTATCAGCTGAATAGGAAT
Source organism: Chitinophaga solisilvae (assembly GCF_009928525.1). Classification (GTDB taxonomy): domain Bacteria; phylum Bacteroidota; class Bacteroidia; order Chitinophagales; family Chitinophagaceae; genus Chitinophaga; species Chitinophaga solisilvae. The sequence goes on from NZ_JAABOK010000003.1 coordinate 314,889, forward strand.
TGTCTGCAGTGAATTTCATTTCATTACGCAGCGGCGCATATAATGCCAGATCCATACTGTTCTTGAATTCCAGTGCTTTTATGGCCAGCTCTTTGGCATGTGCGGTATCTCCCAGTTTGTAATATGCTTTGGCTGCCAGATAAGTATTGTAAAAAAAGGCTTCCTTTTGCAGCGTGGTATCCAGTATGTTTAATGCCACCTGAAGTGTTGATTTGTCTGCAGTTGTCTGCATAATCATATCCTGTGCTTTCAGTATCCGGTTAAACAGCTGTATGGCTTGCCCTTGCTTCGTTTGAAGCCTGGTATCAAATTCGTGTCGTATCGTTTTCCCGGACAGGCAGCTTTCGGTGCAGTTGATAACATAGTTAACAGGGGCATCACCGGTGATGATGGTCAGCAATCTGCCATCAGGTGAAAACAGGTAGCTGGAGGGAGTTGCCATACTGTAGAAAGAGTAAAGGAATGCCTGGTCGTCCGGCTTGTTCTTACTGGCTTTTATAAACAGTACTTTGTCTGATAACTCCTTCGCTAATGTTTTATCCGTTGTGATCTTCCGCATGAAATCATCACAGGGAGGGCATCCGTCGGCAGTATGAATAACAAATAATAATTTATTTTCCCTGGCGGCTGTAATAAAAGCCTGTTGCAGGTTCCCTTTGAGGAATACAGGTTTTTCAGGGGCACAGGACATCTGCAATAATATGAGTAATATTATCCACCAACGTTGTTGCATAGGTAAGGGCTATTTGTTTCTCAGTTTTTTTTCATTCGTACGCTATAATAAAATCGCAGGTCATAAAAGTATTGAATGTATGATTGTATTTATGTAGATTTTTTTTACATTGTGTCCATAATTATTTACAAAACCAACCGACCATTGAGTATTATTTAGTAGCAGTTAATCCGATGGCAGTCCCGAACCTTATTTAAGAGCACAACCATTACAGGCAATGAAAATTAATTACAGTTCAACATTAAGTTGGCTAAGAAAACGCAAGTGTTATACCCAGCAACAAGTAGCAGATTACGTCCATGTAAGCCGTCCCACCTACGTTTCGTGGGAACAGAATACGGGAGATCTGCCACTGTCGAAAATGGTATTGCTGGCGCAATTATATGAGCTGTCACTTACACAGTTTATAAATCTTATACTGGCAGAAAATGATATACATCCTGCTGAACAAGCGGAAGGAGAGATGTTACTGATGAATATCAGTAAAGATATTGCACAGATTAAAGAGCTGCTAAGTAATGCATCCCAGACACCACCAACCATAGAATAATATTGCATGATTTCTCCTATCAGAACAGTGCTGATATTTTCAGCAGCCTGTATGTTATGCCTGTTGCTGATCCCTTACCTGCAGGTAACACAGCGCCCGGTAATGTCCACCAATACCATTAATATCAGCTTTTCGTTCACCAATGCAGGACCGGAAGAAGTAGAGCAGTATGGAACATCCGTCATTGAATCCGTTTGTGCACAACTGCCTCAGCTTAGCAGTATTTCTTCGCGGTCATTGAATAATGCCGGCACCGTTGCGCTGAAATTTGAAGATGGGGCAGATATGCAGCTGAAACATTTTGAAGTAGCGGCGCTTATCCGCAGGCACTTCCGCGAAAGACCGCCAGGTATGTCCTATCCCTTGCTGGAAGACAGATCGGCAGAAGGAGACAGGGAAGAGCCGCAGCTGGTATATACTATCAACGGACCAGGTACCGCTATGACGGTCAGTAAAGACGCGCAGGAATTTTTCGCTAAAGAGCTCTCCCTGATCCAGGGTGTTAAAAAAGTAAGTATCTCCAACGCCGGAGAAGCGCGTGTGGTGATTTTATTTGACCGGAAAAAGCTGCTGGCGCTGCATCTGCAGCAAACAGATATTGTTGCCGCTATCCAGGAACGGATAAAAGACTCCTACCCCGGCGCAGTAAGTACTACCGGCGCGGATCAGCTTTTTATACGCCTGAACGCCCCGCTCACGGATGTGGAGCAACTCGGAGATATACCCGTGTCAAATAAGTTACAGGAGGTATACTATTTGAAAAATATTGCTGCCATAACTACCGGAGAACCCGATGTTACGGAGTATTACCGTATTAACGGCAATAACTCTGTCACCATATCCCTGCTGCTGCATGAGACGGGGAATATGATTACGGTTGCCCGGAAGGTGCGCCACTGCATGAATACCATCGCCTCCGGACTACCATCCGGATATAACCTCAGCCTGAGAAAAGACCTGGCCGCCGACCTTGAAACAGAACTGGAAAAAAATCAGTACCGTACTCTGCTGGCGGTAAGTATACTGCTGCTGTCATCATTCCTGTTTTACAGAAGGTGGCAGCATGTACTGAACCTGTTACTCAGCCTGCTGGTGAATGTTTGCCTTACCTTACTGCTGGTATACCTGCTGGGAATACGTATTCATATGTATACCCTGTCAGGGCTTGCAGTAGCATTCGGCATTATGATAGATCATGCAGTAATAATAATCGACTATTATCACCAGTACCGCAACCGGCGGGTATTTATGGCTTTGCTGACCGCTACACTGGCAACTGTCATGGCATTGCTGCTCGTATTCCTGTTGCCGGAGAGTGAAAAGGTGAAGCTGGAGGATTTCGCTGTCATCATATGTATCTCGCTGTTTACATCTCTTATCACTAACCTGTGGTTTACTGTGGGTTTGTATAATCTGTTCCGGCCGGCAACTGCTGAAACAGCGCGTATTAAGCGTAGTACCAGACGCCTGCTGCAGTTCGTGCATGGCTATGCCGGTTGTATCGCTTTCCTGGCCAGGCGCAGAAAACTGTTCCTGTGCCTGCTGATACTGGCTTTCGGCGTACCCTTCTTTCTACTGCCCGACCGGTGGGAGAAGCAGGAGTGGTACAATGAAATGAACAATGCTGTCATCTATCATAAACAGGTGAAGCCTGTACTGGACAAATGGCTGGGAGGTAGCATGGGCCTGTTTTACAGGGGAATGATCCGCGGTGGCGGACAAGGCGGCAACGGGCCGGATAAACTGATGGTAAAGGCAAGGCTACCCTTCGGAAGCGATATATCCATGATGAACGAAATCATGTTACATATGGAAGCCGGAATAAAAAATACACAAGGTATCACTGGATTTGTAACGCACATCAGCGGAGGAGAATCCGGAAACATAGAAATTACTTTTGCAGATAATGCCGCTATACAGGGAATCCCATACGCGGTAAAATCCCGCATGATAAGTATGGCAGAGCAATGGGGAGGCGTGGAATGGGATATATACGGACAGGGCAATGCATTCAGTAATAGTGTAAATGATGCGCGCCATTCTTTTAGTGTCATGGTAACGGGGTATAACTATGATGAAATGTTGCAGCAGGAACAGCTGCTGGCCGATAAACTCCTGCGGCACAAGAGAATCCAGCAGGTAGATATCAATAAGCCCGCCGACAACCAGCGGTTGCTCAACCTGAAAATCGATAATCAGCAGCTGGCATTAAGCCGCATCAGTAACAGCGCGCTTTTTAAAGGATTGCAGCAGAATACTACCGAGATGCAGATCGCCTCCCTGAAGCGCGAAGACAGAACCTATCCGGTGCTGTTACAGGAACAGCAGGCCAGGGATTATACCAGCTGGCACCTCATGGAAGGAAGAAATAATATCAACGGAAAGAAGATCGTTAAACTGAATCAGCTGGGGCGCCTGGTGGCGCAGGAAATCACGCCGGATATTGCAAAAATTGACCGCAGGTATGTGGGCACCGTGAGCTTTGACTATAAAGGTGACGCCTCTTTCGGGAAAAAATTTCTGGATAAATGCCTGGAAGAAATGAAGACTGAAATGCCGCCGGGGTACGCCGTTAAAGACAATGATGAAAAGGAGGAAGCAGCGTCGGCACTCAGCCGTTACTGGCTGATATTACTGCTGCTGGCAGGGAATTTTATTGTCTGCAGTATGCTGTTTGAAAGCCTGCGGCAACCATTTTATATACTTATTACAGTGCCGGCATCGTTTATCGGGCTTTTCCTGGCTTTTGCCTTCAGCGGGGCAGATTTTGACCAGGGCGGATTTGCGGCTTTTATCCTGCTGGGAGGCCTGGTCATAAACGCAGGAATATTTATTGTTCACGATTTTAATAAGAAGCGTAAATCATTTGCCAATTACAATTTTGCCTTAACGAAAGTGATTTTTAACAGGGGACGCACTATCCTGCTCACCACCATTGCCACTATGGGCAGCATGCTGCCTTTCCTGCTGGAAGCTGAACCGGAACCGTTCTGGTACCCGCTGGCGATAGGTACTACCGGTGGGCTGCTGTTCTCCTGGGTGGCGGTATTTGTAGTACTGCCCGTATGTATGTGGAAAAGCAACAGGAATGATTAATGGTCAGCAACAGGAAAGCCTGCATCATTGCAGGCTTTCCGTCAAAAATATTAATGGCTCCTTCCTTCCCATCTTTCTCTGAAAAATGCAATCATCTTTCCAATGTATTAGGCAATACCTGATGCCGTTATCCGGCGTTTACTCAGTGGTTACCTGCGCGCCGCTTTTCAGCCTGAATACGGACTTTATCATACCTGTTTTTTCAGGATGAATATTTACATCCTGCCATTGCACAGGTGGTTGCAACAATTCCGGCAATGCCCTGCGTGCGCCTTTGCCTGCAATCAGGGCCAATGCGGCTTCCAGTCCCGGTTCTCCCCTTTCCCCGAAATTGTAGCGGGGATCGTCGTATACAGATACGGTGGCGGTCATGCCTTCATAATAGTCGCCCGCACCCTGTGCATTTACGTTGCTGAACAGGGCATAGTAAACTGTCAGGCTGCCGGTTTTTAACGGGAAAAATCCTACTGGTTTGCCGTAGGTCCGTACCGTGCCTGCATTACCTGCATGCACCCCTATAATCTGTGTTTCGAGGTAAGGGCTTAAACAGCTGATAAGCAGTTCCGCCGCCGATGCGGTTTCTTCGCTGACAATAAAAATAGCTTTCTTCAGTGCGCCTGGTCCGCTGACCTTATTGAAGTACACGGTATTCCCTGCTTCGGTGTAATCGATATCGGCATAGGTTACGAGCTTGCCATTCTGGTAAAAAGGCAGTCCGTTGTTATCCAGTACCGGCTGGAGCTGCAGCAGGCTCGCCCGGCCCGACTGCATCAGCGCATTATAGCGTTCCTTTCTCATCACCTTTCCGTGTGCCGGCTGCGGCACTAAGAGGTTGGCGAATTTATCCAGTTCAGCAAGATTGCCACCGCCGTTATACCGGAGATCTATGATGATATCTGCTATTCCCTGGCGCGAAAAACCGGTCAGTATTTCATCCAGGTCCCGGTAGGCGTGCGTTACGTCTATGAACTTCAGATATGCCAGGTAGCCGGTTTTATGGCCTGGCAAGGGCTCGAACAACGCGTCGCCGAGTACCGGTTCAAAGTAATTGGTTCTGCTGTACAGCAGACTGAAATCCCTGGAAGTAGCGCCATCTGAGCAGGATAATGTCAGCCGGTTTTCTTCATTGAAAATCTTTTCCACATACCTGTAATAGGCAGGGGATATTTCCACGGGCCTGCCATTAACGGCGAGTATGCGCATACCGCGCCTCATACCGGCCAGGGCGGCATCGCTGCCCTTTACAATGTATTTGATGCGCAGCTCCTGCTCTCCCATGGCTACCAGGCTGATACCAAACCGGCCGGATATATTCAGCATCCGGCTGCCGGCATCTGTTTCTGCTTTATCTGCCTGACCGAAAACTGCGCTGTATTTAGGGAGGGATGGCCTTAACCGGTTAAATTCATAGGGCCTGCCGGTAGCGGGATTGATAGCAATGCTGGTGATGGCAGATAGCTCTGCCTTGTAATTCAGCGAGCCATCGGCAGCCAGATATGGCGCTGTGTTGAATTGCTTCGGCAACTGATCGTTCCAGAGGTATACCTGCTTTGCATACAGGAAGATGGAATCGGCCAGCAGCGTGTTGGTGCGGTCTGCGACAGCCGGCGCCGGCGAATCTTTCCGGCAGGCAATGATATACAGGAGTAATACAGGCACCCATAATTTTTTCCTGCTGTTACAAAAGGTTATCATCATACTTTTTCACTAAAGGGAAATGAAGGAATAATCTGCCTGCAGATAGATTTTGTTGACCACGCCCTTTTCTGCGTTGTTCCGGAAGAATACAGAGATAAGCGCTTTATCACGTTTGCCGTTCCACTGGTAGCGCTCACTGAATTTCCCTGTGTTGACAATACCTGAAACGGATGTATAGTCTTTTGCCTGCAGCCAGCTGTTAAGCTGCGTGGTGCTGATGATATTATGTATCCATACATAGGACTGTACGGGGGCCGTGCTGAACCACCGGAGGTCGGCACCTGTCAGCTGATCGCGGAAGAACTGATAGATGTTGTCATCCGGCGCAGCATAGTATCCCTCGCCGCCTATCAAGCGGTTATCTTTAATAAAGTAGGCATACTCTTTAAACCCGCATTTGTTGCGGTAGTACAATACTTCTATCCCTTTCTGCTGATGATAACGGGAGAAGAGTTCAAAAGGCTGACCAGGTTCCTGGCTGTTTATCTCTTTTTCCATCGCTAGCAGCGTGGATTTTTCCGTGCCTGTCAGCGCTACTCCGAAGTTGGGAGCAATCACCTGGAATACGGTCTCCGCACTGCTTTCCTGCTGCCCGTTTTTCCGGATGGTTACTTCCATAGTGTAGGCGCCTTTGCTGTTTGCAGGCGCCTTCCAGGTAAAGGATGATGTAGCCAGCTCCTGTGTGAAGATAATATTGCCGGCTTGTTTGAGGGAATAGAAGAAGCGCACGGGCAATGAACTGTCTTTCAATACTGCGGTGAATATAAGTGGTTGCCCTGGTACAACGGTGTCAGCTGATTTTTCTACGCGGATAACAGCTGTTTCCCTGGTTGCCGGTGTTTCGGTGGCATTATTTTTCTTGCAGGCAAATATGCCGGTGAGTAAAAGCAGTAAGGTCAACAAATAATTTTTCATCTCTCCTTAATTTAAAAGCAATAAATACGGGGATGCATGTAGCATCCCCGTATTCAATATCAGCGTCTTTTCGGTGCCAGCACTTTGTAGAAATCGCCCGGAAGCAATTCATACGTATGCTCATTGGTGGTTTCAGTTGTTTCTGTCATCGTCATGGTATCATCCGTATAGGTTCTGCTGATGGTGCTGAAATTTTTCAGCATCATCGGAACGCCCAGCGGTATGTTGGTACTTCTGAAAACATTATACCTGAAACCTTTTTCTTCTTTGGTATCTTCAGAATAACCGCCGCCGCCGTAAGGCGCGCCCATCACGTTGTAGATTACTTTTTTCAGCAGCCGGTGATTGAACCGCACATATAAAGGCGGATTGGTTGGCTGGGTAGCCAGGGCATCCGCATACGTACGGATATAAACGTTACCCGTAGTATTGATTTCGTATCCCCATGGCTCTCCTCCGAAATTCGTACGCTGATCCTTTACATTTTCTGTCTCTATTCTGGCATAGATAGGATCTGTGTAAACGCTCACCCTGAAAGCCTGTTTCACCAGGCTGTGGTCATATAAATTACTCAGGGAGAAGTAAATAGGTACGCCGGGCTGATCTGCGGAAAATGTTCTGCCGGATTGCGCCAGCTGCACGAAAGCATCAAATCCGTTTACAGACTGTACTGTGGCGTTGCCGTCTGTTCCAACAAGAAACAGCCTCATGTCTGCCTGATCTATAATTCTTTTTTCGCTTTCGGTAAGATAGCTGGAACCACTCACGAAGAGCGCCTTGTAGGCTTTGTTAAAGGCTTCGTAGGTAGATTCGTAGGAAGAATCAGATTCGATAGACATGATGCCCAGTCTGCCATAGGTGATAGAGCTGACGTAGGCAGGCGACAGGTCCTGCAGATCAGCAGGATTCACGGATGGATCCAGCAGGTTGCCGCCATCGGGTAAATCAACGTCGATGGTGAAGTTGCGCTGGATAAAGCGTACATAAACGCCGGAGCGTTTTGAAATCCGGTGTTCTTCGGTAGAAGAAGAGCTGGAGCTTTTATAGAACAAGGCTCTTGTATTTACATTGGAACCGAAGGCCAGCTTGAGTTCATCGTAGGAGGTGAAGCGCTCCATGCTGTACGAGTACGCTGCCAGCTGATTACCCAGCTGGTTATTGTACATGATATCTGAAATAAATTCCCGGGTGCCGGATAAGCTGATTTTGCTGATAGTGCCGCTTACCTTTTTGGCAGGGAAAGAAACAGATACTTTCAGGGGCTTTACTTTACTTTGATAGGTGGCGATAGGTTTAAAAGTCAGATCACTGACAGTGTTGCCCTGTATCAGCGATCCGGCGAAAGCCCTCTGCTGATGCGTGCTCTGTGAGATACTGATTTCATCGGCCACGCCGATCACTGTTTTCCCGAAGCCATCTGTCCAGATGCTGTCGCGGAGTTCTACAGTGCTTTCTTTCTGATTCCTGAACACATCATTGGCGGAAAACAACGCAGCATCGCCGGTCCCGAATTTCACCGTGCCGGCTCCATCAGGAATATAGTTGCGCGTAGTCAGGTCAATGACCGGTAGCGACGTGCGCGAAAAGGCCGCCAGCCGGTCATTGCTGATAACTTCGTTGTTCTTTTTACAGCCCGCCGTTATGAGTGCAAGAAATAGGATGAGTATTTGCTTGCTGGACATGGGGCTACTTATTTATTCGGAAGATTAACATTGAAAACAGTGCTGTAAACAGAATGATCGCTCAGATAGCTCAGGGTGAAATACAGCGGGAATCCCGGTGTCTGGGAAGAGTAGTTCCCGCCGGACTGTATGTACTTCCTGAATTCATCGTAACCGTTAATAGCTTTGGTAATTTCATCGCCTTCACCACCAACGGTTTTCACCATGATGCTGGAGTGCTCGATGATCTCTTTGGTTTTGGCATCCACAGTAACGGTACCGCCAACGATGCCAGCTTTAAAGGCTACGTTGAAAGCGAATCTTACTTCATCATAGCTGTAATCAGATTCTACTTTCAGGATACCCATTCTTCCGTAGGTAACAGAACTTATGTACAGCGGTGAGTAAGGGCCTAAGGCAGCCGGGTTAACGGTAGAATCCAGCAGGTTGCCGCCATCCGGAATATCCATATCCAGGGTGAAGTTTTTCTGGATGAACTTAGCTACCAGACCTGTTCTTTTTTCTACCTTGTCTTTACCATAGGAAGCGCCTACAGAGAAAACGGAACCTACGTTAACGTTAGCGCCGAATGCGAGTTTCAGCTCATCGTAATAGGTGAACTGGTTCATGTCGAACTGAAAACCAGCGAGTTCAGTACCGGAAACATTGGTGAAGATGTTACCGATGAAATCCCTCGTAGCGGAGGCGCTGGGTTTGCTGATAACGCCGGAAACAGATTTACCGGGGGCAGAAATAGACACGGTAATGGGTTTCACTTTTGACTGATACGTGGCGATGGGCACATATTTCAGCGTAGCTACGCCGCTTGCCTGAATGAGGGAGCCCGGATAGATCAGCCTCAGCTGGTTGTCTGGAGCTACCTGTTCATTGGAAGAGAAAATCAGCGTTTTGCCGGCATTGCCCGCCCAGGCGCTGTCTCTGAGGAACTCAATTTCGCTTTTCTTATTGTTTTTCAGGATATCCTGTAAGCTAAGGCCACCACCGGTATTGATTGTTACCACCGGGGAAGGTACTTTTTTTAAATCGCTGAACCGGGTTATTTGCTCAGGTGTCTCAACAGTTTGATCTTTCTTACATGAGCTAACAATAAAAGCGGAGCTAATGGCTACAAATAACAGATGTTTGATTTTCATTGTGAATAATTAATCTGGTAATTAAAATAATAACGGGTTTTCAGGTACCTGACTCCTATAGGGTATGCTAAAAATACAGCAGTAATACGTATACCCTCCTTCTGCTGTATTATGCTTAGGTTAACTAACTTACTTGTAAAGTATAACTGATCTATTTGGCTGGAAATGAAGAGAGAGATTTTTTTTCACTGCCGGAAGAAAGTACCTGAAATATTATTTATCTTCATAGATACCCGATATCTATTATTTATAATCCCTAAAAATCCCCGTATGAAAAAAAAGCACAACGCCAGGAAAATTACCCTGAAAAAAATGACTGTAGCTCCGCTGAGTAACAATGCCCAGGCAGCCATTGAAGGCGGATCAAGAATCTTAACGCAGTACTGTCCTACTTTTAGAGATCTTACCTGTCTTGACTGCATGCCTACTTATGTTTCCGGTTGCCCTGTCACTTATAACTGTGTATGATAGTGCAGGTAGTTCCATCGAAATTTTTCAGATCCGCGGTATGAGCAGGATACTATCGTATAGGACTATACGATAACTGTTATTGCCGGAAATCGTAAAGGCAGCCATACCGGCTGCCTTTACGTGTTGTAAAGATGTCCGGATAACCTATGCTGGCCGGGCATCACATATTTTTATCATTTACTATTTTCCCAGTTCTGCAGCTGCTTTCAGAATCAGTTCTGCTACTTCTTTGGGCCTTGTAGCCAGCGAAGCATGGCTGGTATCCAGCGAAATAGTAGTAGCTTTCATTCTTTCAGCCAGGAATTGCTGGGTGGCCGGAGGTATCATTCTGTCCTGCTCCGAAATCTGGTACCAGTTAGGCAGGTTTTTCCAGCCTGCGTTGGTTGGCTTGTCTTCAAAGCATTTGCCGGAAATAGGCTTCTGTGCTGCCGCCATAACGGTGATAGAATCCTTGTCCAGATCCTGGCAGAAGCTCTCTCCGAATTTTTCTCTGTTGATCCACAGGAACCCGTACTTATCCGGCGCTATATTGGCGCCTCCCGGAGGCGGGTCGGTACGGCCCAGCAATATACCCAGGCTTTCTGTTACATCCGGTGCAAAGGCGGCGATAAATACCAACCCCACCACATTGGGGCATTTGCTGGCAGCTTCTGTAATTACAGCGCCACCATAGGAGTGCCCTACCAGCAAGGTAGGCCCTTCGAGGGATTCCGCCAGGCGGCGGACCGTTTCTGCATCATCTGCGAGAGAGGTTAACGGATGCTGTGAGGCTACTACCGTGTAGCCCGCACCATGCAGAATAGGAATGACACTGTGCCAGTGGCCACCATCTCCCCAGGCGCCATGTACTAATACGATGTTTACTTTGTTTGCCATAATCCAATAATTTTTTACGGTTAGACAGATAATGACAACAATTCCCCGCCTGATTAAGTTCAGCAGCAAAACGTTAACAAATAATGAAGTAAAGTAGTTGTTAATCCCACCTCTCCCGTCAACAAATGCGCTCAGCAGTTGTTATCCATAAATCACCCTGAATCATAACCTCTAACCATTAAGGACTAATGATAAATTATAAAATATCATTATGCACTGTCTGTATGAACCGCACCATGCATCTGAAGAAAACACTTCTGCAGAATATCATGGATAACAGGGAGTACCCGCAGGTGGAATTTGTGCTGCTGGACTATGGCTCCCGCGATGACCTCTACCCCTGGGCCAGAAAGGAACTGTCATCTTTTATAAACGACGGAAAGCTGGTCTACTGGCGTACTACCGCCCCCCGCCATTTTCATATGAGCCATTCCAAGAATATGGTGTTCCGCCTCGCTACCGGCGATATACTATGCAATATAGATGCGGATAATTTTACCGGCGCCGGCTTCGCAGCCTATGTGAATGAGATGTTCAACCGGGAACCCGGTATCTTCCTTTCTCCTGTCGGTATAGGCCCCGGAAAAAAGTGGTGGGATGTACAGGGCAGGATTTGCCTGCGCCGCGAAGATTTCCTCCAATTCAGAGGCTACGATGAAAAAGTACTGGAATACGGCTATGAAGACCAGGATCTCAAACACCGGATGATAACCGGCGGCAGAAGAAAAATGCTGATTAAACCGGAACCCTTTCTGCACGCTATCTGCCATGATGATGATATCCGTATTGCCGACGGACTGGCTGCCCGGAAAACAAAAGACATGTTCATCGCCTGCGCCGATAAAGCCTCTGAAATTATTTACCTGCAGGAAAATAATATAGCAGAAAGATTCTATGTGCGGAAAGACTTACTCCGGCAGCAGGTCAGCAATGAAGACTGCATGCCGAAATATCTCTACAACGGCAAATACGAAATGGCGGACAATGAAATACGGCTGTTCAGAAAGAATGGAGAAGCCTGGATGCAACTTTACATCTGCCCGGACGGGCAGCTGCAATCCAGCGATAACCGCCGCTTTCATCGTATCGAAGCCGGCCCGCTCAGGGAAAATCTGCTGCTCCAGCGAGCCATCTACCTCGGAAGAAAAATATTTGATCTCAATAAAAAAAGTATTCATCCCGTAAATCCTGAAGGCTTCGGAAGAGGTGAAGTATCGAAAAATTTTTCGGAAGATATTATCCTGACCGATTGTTAATCTTCATATGAAATCACTGTCAATACCATAAATTGCCAGCTTCGGGAATCCTGATCGGACAGTATGAAAAAGTTACTCAGCAGGTCACTGACCGTATTTTCTCTATATGCCTTTTTTGTGCTGCTTTGCAGCATCCCTGTGTATTACTTCATTGTAGATAATATCTGGCAGCGCGAAATACAGGAACATAACAAGCTGTTTGCCACCGCCACCAGCAATAATATCATCAGGTTGTACCAGAACGGGAACACGCTGCAGCGCGATATCAATACCTGGAACCTGTTACAACCACATGCCATTATCCGCCCGGCTGCTACGCTGAAGGCAGATAGCCTGTATCAGCGTATAGAGAACCACAGCCGCTTTCAGGGACTGATTACCTGGTTTGCCGTTGATGGTAAAGCCTACAGCCTGGCCGTGGAAACCAACCAGGATGAAACTCACGATACCATGATGGCCATCACCCTCGCTACTATCGTGTTTTTCCTGTTACTACTGGCAGGCTTTATCATCCTGAACCGATGGGTGTCAGGCTGGTTGTGGCAGCCGTTCTATCATTCCCTGGAAAAGGTTACCGACTTCGATCTGAATGACAGGAAGCCTATCCTTCCGGAGAAAACAGACATCGAGGAATTCGATGCCCTGAACGAAAGCCTGCATAAGCTGACTATGAACAATGTGATGATATATCAGCAACAGCGGGAGTTTACAGAAAATGCTGCCTACGAACTGCAAACACCGCTGGCGATCGTAGAATCCCGGTTGGACCTGCTCCTGCAATATCAGCCATTAACAGCTGAGCAGTCGGATCTGGTAGAAGATGCCGTCAAAGCCCTGATGCGCGTTACGCACATCAGCCGGAACCTGCTGCTGTTAACCAAAATAGAAAATGATGAATTCGTATTTTCCGAGATCATAGACCTGAGCACCCTGATAGCGGAAAGCACTGATCCGCTGATAGACCTGTTTTCATTCAAAGAACTGTTTATCAATCAGCAGATACAGGCAGATGTGGTTGTTGAAGGTAACAGGATACTGCTGGAGATATTGTTTAACAACCTGCTGCTGAATGCCGCCAAATACACGCCGGAAGAAGGAATATTGAATATCCGCCTCGCGCCCCATTATTTCCGTATCTCCAACAGCGGCACGGAAGCCCTCGATCAGGATAAGTTATTCCGTCGCTTTGTAACAGTATCCCGGCAAACCGGTGGCAGCGGTCTGGGATTAACGCTGGTAAAGCAGATCTGCCACCGTTACCGCTGGCGTATCACGTACGGATTTCAGGAGCAGATGCATCATTTTACAATCCACTTCTGAGTGTTGTTCCCCATTACTTTTTTTAATACCTTAGTACATACCCTGCGGAAGTAGCTCACCTGGTAGAGCGACAGCTTCCCAAGCTGTAGGTAGCGGGTTCGAGTCCCGTCTTCCGCTCTTTTTAATCTTACAAATCATACCTTTGGCATCCCGGAAAAGTTAATCAATACTACAACTGTACTTATGAAATTTCATCTATGCTGGCTGCTGGCCTGCCTTACCTGCAACTATCTCTTTGCACAGGATTCCACCGCTTCACTGAAAGCAAGGCAACTGAAAGGAAACCTGACCTTCCTGGGCGCTGGTCTGAACTACGAACAACGTATTTACAACAGCGCTACCGTAAACCTGGAAGCGCAGATTTCCACGTCGCTGGGGTATTCCGGCAATGATTACAACGGCTCTCACTGGAGCTACGCCCTTACGCCTATGTTCTCCGCGGAGTTCCGGCAGTATTACAACTTCGCCAGGCGTCAGGCTAAAGGAAAAACTTCCCGCAACAATGCCGGGAACTTCTTTAGCTTCACCGCCGGCTTCCGTACTGAGTCACTGGCATACAGTGGCGCCGATCCCGGAGCCGGAGTAATGCTGATTCCCGCCTGGGGCATTCAGCGCAACTGGGGAAAACGCATCAGCTTCGAAGGCCGCTTCGGATGGGAGTTCAGTAAGAATAACCGGGAGAACAGCTGGGAAGATATTCCTAATATACGCCTCAGCGTGGGGTACGTAATATTTTAATTTCAGTAGCTTAGCGGCTGAAATATTCTATTATGTCATCGCGGATTATTAAACAGGTCATCATTATGCGTAAAGACCTGAACATGCGGAAAGGTAAAATGATAGCACAGGGTGCGCATGCCTCCATTGCATTCCTGACACGGCACGCGGCTGTGAACGGCAATCAGCTGCAGACTACCCTGCGCAACCCGGAAGAAGTCAGCGAATGGATGACGAAAGGCTTCACTAAAATCTGCCTGTCTGTGGATTCTGAAGAGGAACTAGACCGCGTATACAAACAGGCGCTGGAAGATGGTCTGAATGCCACGCTCATCACAGATTCGGGCCTGACGGAATTCGGCGGGGTGCCTACTAAAACCTGCTGCGCTATAGGACCTAATCTTAATACAGAGATCGATAAGATAACAAAAGACCTGAAATTACTGTGATCATATCGTATGCCCGTTCAGGTTATATCCGGAGCGGGCATACGCCTATAACAGCCTGCTGTTTTTCTCGGTAAGCATATCTTCTATCAGCGCAATGCGTTCTACAGCAGGTTTCGCGGTAAAGATGCCGTAGTTGCCGGTATTCCGGACACCCCGCACAAAGCAGTATATCACGCCCCCGAACTGCGTTTCATAGTCAAATTCTTCCAGCCGGCTTTCCAGGTATTTCTTCACCGCTACGGTGTAGATAAGATATTGAAGATGATAATTGTTTTCATTCATGGCCGCCGCCAGTGCAGGTGGCGCATAGTCTTCCACCGTGCTGCCCAGGTAGTTGGATTTCCAGTCGAGTATATAATACCGCCGGTTGTATTCAAAGAAGAGATCAATTTTACCGTTCATAATACCTTCCAGCTCAGCGTTGTAGTTGCTGTATTCCGGGAACTGGCGGATGTTCACGGTCAGCTCATCATCAGATAACTCATTGAGCAGATTAGCCTGAAATACCGGCACCGGAAAATCGAACTCAAATTCCGCCATCCGCTGATGACGCCCTACCGAGGCCAGCTGGAAACGGGTATTGTCGATCTCAATGGTGGTATGCATGACATGTTCGAGCAGCTGGTATAACATGGGAAGATATATTTCCCGCTGGCCGGGAACAAAGCGCAGGATGGCTTCATCCAGCCAGTATTCCCACTGTGCGTTGTCGGAGAAGTTGATATTTTCAAAAATGAAATGCAGCAGATTGCCTGTTTTGGCACCCCGGCGCAGCGTATTAAAGATGAAGTTATCGTAGGCGTCCTCCTGCTGCAGGGTGCGTATGCGCGGCTTCTGTTCCGGTTTGGCGGCGAGCATGGTATAACTCATCTTGCGCCAGTTCTCTTCCTGCAAACTGAATGACACGGCCGCCTGGCTGCCGTTGCCTGCCGGTAGCTTGCTTCTCCGGTACAGCTGTTCAGGTTTCTCCGGCAACTGTCCGGTAAGGTCTATCAGCGCCGGGTCCGGTACGGTAGCTCCCAATGCATGCAGAAATGTGGCCAGCGTGGAGGTTTTGTAAGTGTGGTAAGTGTTTTTATACAGGTAGCATTTGTATACCGCCCTGGTAATGGCTACATACAGCAGCCGCCTGTTTTCCTGCTCCAGCTGCTGCCGGTAGATGTGCTGCTGTTCTGCTGTCAGCCTGCTTTTTTCTGCATTGAGATAATCGCCGGTATCCGGATCACGGAAAGAGATGAATTCAATATTTTTGTTTTCTACCAGATCCAGGAAGGGCGCCAGTACGATCTTATATTCCAGCCCCTTGCTTTTGTGGATGGTAACGATGTTCACGGCTTCTTCATCGCTTTCCACGCGTTGCGCGTATTCGTCGCCTTCAGTGGCCATGCCGTCTATACCACGTTTCAGCCAGGAGATAAGATCCCGCATGGAAAGGTTCTTGCGGCTCTGCACCTGATGTACCAGCTCTGTCAGCTGCAGGAGGTTGGTGATAATACGTTCACCGTTTTCGGTATTATCTTCCAGTAATACATTTCTTACCCCGAAGTCGGCGATGAAGGCCATCAGCGCGGTATAAGCGCCATGCTGCAGCCATTGTTCGCGGTATTTGCCGAAGCGGTTCAGGGTGGTTTCATCATCCAGCTGCAGGATGTCCTGTATGCTGAAGCCGGTGAACGGCGAAAGCAGCGCCCGGTTGATGGTGGAACGCTCCGGCGTTTCCATGGCTTCCAGCAGGTACAGCACTTCCTGGGCTTCTGCGGTGTCCAGCACTTTTGCCTCATCAATGTTGACCGCCGGAATACCCATCAGCGCCAGTTTATGCTTTATTTCCCGGCCTTCCCTGGTGGTGCGCACCAGGATACCAATGTCGGCGGGCGACAGCTGGCGTGTAGCCGTTTCCTTTACCAGCCGGTAGCCGGGATTCAGCAACAGCTGCGCTACCTGTGTGGCTACGCCGGTGACAATCTCATCCTTGTTTTTACAGGTGAAAACCGTCAGAGGAACAGCTTTCTCTTCTCCCTTATATAAAAATCCCTTGCTGTTGTTATCCGGACTTTCTACAGGTATATACGCTATGCTGTCATGCTCCCCCGTGAAGTCGAACGTGTCGAAATCCGGTGTGGGCTTGAAGAACAGGTTCATGGCAGCAATCATATTTTCGGAAGACCGGTAGTTATGATTCATGTCATACAGGTGCTGAACGCTGTTGCGGGCATTGAAATAGGTGAATATATCTGCTTTACGCCAGGCGTAAATACTTTGCTTGGGGTCGCCGATGTAGAACAGAATGGTATTTTCGCCGAATGCGCGGTTGAATATTTCATACTGCTCGCGGTCCGTATCCTGGAATTCATCCACAAATACAGCTTTGTATTTCTGTTGCAGCGCCGCTACCAGATTAGGATTTTCGCGCTCTACCAGCGCGGTGTTCAGGTTGGTGATCAGATCGTCGTAGTTCTGCATGTTATTGCGTTCCTTGTAGATCTTCACACCCTGTTCCACTTCCCGGATGGCGAGGTAGTTGAGTTGCCGGCGGATAGCCTGGTTGTGCGTTTCAATGGCATCGCCGGCGCTATCTACCTGGGCTATCAGCTCCAGCAGGTCCGGAAATAATTTCTGTACGTACTGGGCTTTGGTTTCCCGTAATTTCTTTATAAAGTCTTTCGGCCTGGAAACCAGTTCCAGGAATGATTTTCGGGCATTGGCGTTACTTTCGCAGGCCGTTGTCAGGTCTTCCTTATGGGTAACGAAATACTGCTGCAGGGATTCTGCGGCCGCCAGCCGCTGATCGGAAAGTACCTGCAGTTGCAGCATCCAGTCTTCCTGCTGCCGGGCGCTGATGGTATAATCTTCGTTTTCATCAAAGCCCAGGTATTTTTTTCCGCTGAGATGTTCCTGCAATACTTTCTGGATATTGTCTTTCATCTCTTCTGTCCAGAGATGGTTCAGCAGTGCAGAACTGAGTGTGGTCACATATTTGCGCCAGAACTTGTTCAGTTCATGTTCTACCATGGAGGTAGTATCCGGCACCATCTGCGCGTCGAAGAGCTGATCTGTTTCAAAGGCAAATTCATTCAGCGTTTGCTGGCAGAAGCTGTGGATGGTGAGCACGGCAGTTTCATCCAGCAGCAGTACGGCATCGCGGAGTAGCTGGTTGATGGTAACCGGATCGGATTGCTCTATGGCGTTCAGTACCAGCGAGGTGATGTTGTCGTCATCTATTTCATAGCCAAAGCTCACCTTGTAAGCCTTGCGGATAAACAGGCGGATACGGTCGTGCAGTTCCGCCACCGCCGCGGTGGTGAACGTTACCATCAGAATTTCCTTGACGGAAATTTTCTTCTCCAGCACCAGGCGCAGCACCAGGATAGCGATGGAATAGGTTTTGCCTGTTCCGGCGCTGGCCTCTATCAGGTTGCTCCCTTCCAGGGCTACAGTGGCTGCGTCAAAGTGTTTATATCTGTTCTCCATGATGCTATTCATAATATCCGGGAATAATTTCGGACATCGGTACCAGTAAGGTCAGGCATATCTGTTTGTATACCGTCAGCACAATATCATCTTCAAAATATCCTTTCTGATATTCCTGCATGATGTATTTGTCATTGCAGGGATATTCGTAATTATTCAGTCTTTTTTCTACCAGGTTCTTAAATTCAATACTATCCAGCGTTTCGAGGTCCTTTGGTTTTGTCTCGAAGTCCGGGTAATAAGGCAGTATATTAAAAAATCCTTCTTTATAAATTTTTATCAGCTCACTCAGACGGGTATACGCTGTTTCCCTGGAAATCCTCACACTGCTGTAGATGTTTTCCTGGCTGGCGGAAATAAAGTTCATACCGGCCAGTTCTCCGGCTACGATGCCTGCCAGGTAACGGATATAGGCTTCTACCAGGTATTTTGTTTCCCGTTTCGACCAGCTTATCTGTAACAGTTTGTCATGGAAGATGTTGCTGATACTGCCCTTGAGCAGGGTATCCCCTATTTTCAGTTCAATCAGGGCTTTCCTTTCTGCTGCGCCGAGGGTAACGGTTTCGTATAAGGTACGTATAGGCGTTACCGTATCTTCCACGCGCTGAATGGCAACGTAGGCCATATTGCTGAGCGGCAGCCTGCCTTTCTTTACCAGACTGGACTTCAGGGAAATTACATCGCCGCCGTTGACGGTCAGCAGTTTATTTTTAATATCCCATTGCTGCAGCTTATTGAGGCTGAACAGCTCTGTTTCGCTCAGCAGGATCTGCTCATCGCTGTAATAAATACCGAGCACTTTATTATAGTATGCCTTGAACGGATTTCTGAAGAAGTTCACCAGCTCGTCCAGGGTGATTTCTTCAAAGGTAAGCGGATCGGGCTTTTTGAGCGGGTTGATGACAATTCTGCCGGAAGTGTGGCCTGTATTCAGATAGCTGTACAGGCGTTCGTCTTCCAGTCCGTATTTACGGCTGAAGCCCTGCATCGGTTGCTGGGTAATGATTTCCGCGCGTACGGCTTCCGGCTCATCGGGTACCCCGGCTTCTATATAATCAATCAGTTCGTCTACCATGGCGGAGGGTGGCATAATGCTGTTATCCTTCGGGTTGCGGCCTACATAGCTGATGTACAGGTATTGCTGGGCAGACAACACGGTTTCAAGAAACAGGTGCTTATCGTTTTCTTTTACATTACGATCTCCCCGCTGCCGCTGTTTTTCCATCAGGTTGAAGTTGGATTTGTTTTCCCGGCGCGGGAATTTATCGTAGTTCAGCCCCAGGAGCGCTACTACCTTGAATGGGATACTACGCATGGGAATGAGCGAGCAGAAGGTGATACCGCCGTTTACGAAGAGGCCCGCGCGGGTGCTGCGGGTGAGCGCCTGCAGGAAGCTGTGGCTGAATACTTCGAAGGTCACCCTGTCGTGCATGTACTCATTGAGGGAGTTATAATCCGTCAGCTGTTTCAGCAGGGCGGTATAGTCTTCATCAATTTCTTCCTGCTGTTCAAATACCAGGTTGTGGATAACGGATTCGGCATATTTTACCCAGTCGGCTATATTGCGGGCCTGGCTGCGCTCCTGGATGGAGCTCATGAGCACTTCGGCAAAATGGCAGAAGCGGATGGTTTCGTGTGCGTCGTTACCTTCCAGCATATCCAGCGGAAAGAAACTGTCTTCTCCCCTGCCATATTCTTCTTCTCCGCTCATACAGATGCCGTACATGATGCGTTGTATGCCATAGCGCCAGCTGACAAAGTGGGTTTCGTCATCCTTGTTGCCGTCAATCCCGAAGCGGATATTGGCTGCCTGCACAACAGCTCTTGTCCGCAGCGGATCATGCAGGCTGAAACGGTTACGGATATATGAAAAGTCCAGCAGCTGCATGACCGTTTCCGCGGTGAAATTTTCTTCATTCAGGCTGAGAATGGCCTGCAGAGCGTTAAAGAGGTTATCGTTATCAGTATAGCTTTCGTCGGCAATGGTATAGCGAAAGCGGTAGGGTGCGTTGTTGAATACCGCTTTGATATAGGGAGCATAGGCATCTATATCGCTGGCCATCACCACAATATCGCGCGGGGAAAGGGATTCCTGTTTCTGGTCTACCAGGTGCACCAGGTAGTTATACAGTACTTCCACTTCGCGGGCAATGGTGTAGCAGGCGTTAACGGTGATGGACCCATCGCGTACATCGGCGAGGGAAAGCTGGTTACGGTCGCGGGTGGCAGCAGAGAAAATATCGTGTTGTATTTTATGCAGCAGCGTATCGGGAACGGGCGCTTCGATACCGATTTCTTCATAGGCGTTGAAGAAATCTTCATATTCAAAGAACAACCCGAAGCTGTTTTGAATCACTTTTCCCCAGCCGGTCAGCAGGGCGTTGCCGGCGTTGGGCAGTTCGTCCGGTTGCTGCAGCCCTTTCTGCCGCCAGCGGGCGAGTTGCTTTTCACTACGGTCTTCGAACCAGAATACAACCGGTGCGGGATTGATGATATGAAAATGAATATCGATGAAGCGGGAAAGCTCATGTAATATTTTCACGTGATAGGCCGTGATGATAGACAGACCGAAAAGATGCACTGCGGGCATCCTGGCGGAGAGATTCACCGCATATCCTTTACGGGCCAGCGTTTCCAGGATGTAGTTGCCTACCAGCGTTTTGTCTGGCAGTGCGTTGCCGGAAAGGGCTTTCACCATGGCCCAGAGCCATGCCTGCCAGTCGGCGTCCGCAAGGGCGTCGGGGTTGGCATTACTCCATTCCCGGATCATTTCCGGGCGGTATACCTGGTACTGGTCAAAGAGATCGGCTACCTTCTCTGCGAGGCCCATACGTTTAATATCGCTTTCCGGACCGTTGTCCAGATAATATTCTGCTACTGCCGGATAGCGGGAAATGAATTCCTGTTCACCCAGCAGTTTGAAGATGAGCCAGCTGAGGTTCTGCGGAGAGAGTACATCTGTAAAGGGGCCGCCCAGCAGCAGGTAGAGATGAAAGAGGAGATCATTGGGTTTCATGAAACGGCAGTTGGCGGCAATGCCCATCCGGTAGGCAAGCTGCAGTTTCAGCCAGTTGTTCATCCCCTCTGTTTGGGTGATGAGGTAGTGTGGCTGAAAAACCCCGTTGCCGGCTGCTTTCAGGTCGTCAGACAAGCCTGCGGCCAGGCTGTTAAGTGAATTGGAAACCTTTAAGTATAATCCCATCTTTTTTACTCCCCTGTTTTGATGTCCGCTATGGCATTGAAGCGTGCTGCAATGCCGGAAGCTCTTTCCACAAAGCGTTCTGCCGCCATGAGTATAACGTCGGCAGCACCTTGTATATACACTTTCTGCCGGGCGCGGCTGACGGCAGTATACAGCAATTCCCTGGTGAGAATAGGCACATCTGCTGCGTCGGGCAATACAATCAGTACTTTACCGAATTCAGAGCCCTGACTTTTATGGATGGTCATGGCAAAAGCTGTTTCGGCCTGCGTAAGATAGCCTGGCAATACGCCTTTCAGGCCGCCGCTGCTGTCTTCAAACCAGGCCATGAGCACACCGTTTTCATCTTTCCTGATAATACCTGTATCTCCGTTAAACAATCCATGTTCATAATAGTTACGGGTAAGTATCAGGGGTCGGTTCTGATAAAAGGTAGTGCCTGCGTTGATCAGTTTTTTATCGTGCAGGTATTTTTCTATATTTCTGTTGATGGCGTATAATCCCTGGGCGCCTTCCCTGATGGCTACCAGCACGCGCTGGGTATTCAGTTTTTTCAGTGCGGTGAGCGTATCAGGTTCCCGGATAAACGATTCGTATCCGTCAATGAATTTTTCAAACAGCCGTTCTGAAGAAGAGTGGTCAATAAAGATCTGCGGGTCGGCATCTGCTTTAAAAAATTCCCTGATCACCGCCTGGTTGTTGCTGATGACGGCGCGGCTGAACTTCCCGATACCAGTATGGCCGGTAAAGCGATGACTGCGCCTGAGTTCTATCAGATGCTGGAATAGAGGATGGTGATTCTCTGCCGCCTCGAAACGCTCCGGGATTTTATTGGCCGGATCCGCTATGAACTGATTGATGAGTTGCCTGCGGGCGGCAGAAAATTCGTTCAGCCTTTCCTGTGCCTGACAGAGGTCGCCGAACAGGCTGCCGGCTTCCACGGAGGCCAGCTGATCTTTATCGCCAAGAAGAATGAGCCTGGTCTGCGGACTGATGGCATCCAGCAGTTTGGCAAACAGGGCTACATCTATCATGGAGCACTCATCGATGATGACTACATCGGCGGTGAGCGGGTTGTTTTTATTATGGCGGAAGTACGGGCTGTCCTTTACGGGTTTGAGCAGCCGGTGTATAGTGGCTGGCGTGAGTTCCTGGAACTTACCTGCTATGGCTGGTTCCACCGGAATAGAGGTGTTGCGGAGACTTTCCGCCATACGGGCGGCGGCCTTGCCGGTAGGAGCCGCCAGCGCTACTTTCAGACCGGGGTCTGTGGCATATAGGATAGCCAGTATCCGGGCAACGGTGGTGGTTTTACCGGTGCCGGGCCCTCCGGTGATGATGGTGAAATTATTCAGGACGCCGGTAATGGCTGCGGCCAGCTGCCAGTCCACCGGATCGTCACCTTCATTGAGCGGGCCGGAGGCCGGAAAAAGTTGATGGATAAGGGCCTGCTGTTGTTCCAGCAGGGCAGTCCTGGCGGGCAGCGCATTGTTTTCCGCTGCCAGGAAGTCCTGAATGCGTTGCAGGAAACTGGTTTCGTACCGATAGTACCGCTGCAGGTAAAGCCTGTTCTGATAAAGTACAAACGGCTGCGTGTCGTTGCCGTCTTTCCCTACCAGCGGCACGGCTGAAAGCGGTGCGGGGCCGGATTCGGAAATGGTATAGAATGCGGGAAGCGCATCGGCTTCTGCCTGGATGCTATGCAGGTCCAGGCATATATGTCCTTCGCTTAGTTTTTTCGACAACAGCCAGGCATATGGCTTCAGTACCGGTATCTGGAAGTACTCGGCAAATTGTTGATGAACATCGTTCAGGGTGGATATATTTCGCATTTTTGTTTGTCCGCCGGAAAATGTTTCAAAGTACGACATTTTCCGGGTGATCCGGATGGGTTACCGCGCTCCGGCAGCAGGTTTAACAATAACAAGCGTTTATCAGTCTTCTTCTGTTACATTGATTTCCGCTACTCTTCCTACCTGTCCGTCTTCCAGCCTCACCTTGATACCACGGGAGTGATAGGGTGCGGAAGTGAGAATATCCTGTACAATACCGTAGGTCAACTTGCCGGTACGTTGGTCTTTTTTCAGGATGATAGCCACTTCCAGGCCGGTGTATATATCGTTTCGGTTACGTCCGTGCATATATGATAAATTAGAAAAGAGTCAACCGCAAAGTTAACTCTTTTCTGTTTTTTATCTGCTGGTAAAGATCTGCCTGAGCTGATCCAGCAATGCACCGTTTCCGCTGACGCTGATGTTGCTGATTTTTTCAGAGATCTTCTCCACATATTCCATTTCTTTGAGACGGAAGAGCATCGGATTATCTTCCATGAGTTTGGCTGTATTCAGCAAACTTCTGGTGCTGGCAGTTTCTTCCCTTCGGGTGATAATATTGGCCTGCGCCTTTTTCTCTGCCACGAGCACCTGGTTCATAATTTCCTTTACATCTCCCGGCAGTATGATATCCCTGATACCAAAGCCGGCAACACTTACGCCGAGGGCGGTTGCCTTATCGCTTACTGCCTGCAGGATATACGGGGCGAGGGTTTCTTTCTTCTCCAGTAATTCGTCGAAGGAAAGCCCTGCTACATATTCCCGCAAAGCCAGCTGGAACAGGATGTATAGTTGTCTTTCGTAATCCTTGTTTTGCAGTAATGCCGTTTCGATGCTGCTGACGCGGTATTGCATCCACGCGTTGATGCGCAGCGCCGCTTTATCGCGGGTCAGTATTTCCTGTCCGTTCATCTCTGCCTGCAGCTGTCGGGTATCCACTTTCAATACCTGTATGCTGGTTTCATTTCTCCACCAGTGGTAGATGCCGTTTTTCAATGTCCGGACATAGTGACCATCTACCAGCAGGAGCGCTTTTTCGTAAGACTCAACTACATAAGTTCTGACGAAACTGTTTACCAGCCTGTGACTGAGTGTATTCCGCGAAATTGTTTCCGGAATGTCGATGCTGCTGATGTCAGCGCGGATGAATTCGTAATTGATCTGGCTTTTCCAGAAGGTATATCTGCCGGCGGTGAGCACGCGGTGCAGCAAACCGTTCTGGTACATGAGTACAATCTCTGTTTCCTTCACGGTGATGACATGCAGCGCTTCTGCGAGGGTGGTATCCTGCAACAGGATATTCAGTTCTACCGGTGCTTCGAAGGGCGTCATGATGAAGAATATTTTCACTTCTTCTCCGAAATCCAGCCAGTAGCGGCCTTCTCTGAGCATCCGCTGGTAAACGCCCCGCCTGAATACCAGGCCTCTTTCGTACGCGTTGATGGTTACTCTTTTCATGTTGTTTGCTTTTGGGGGTTAATAAAAATCAGGCCGTACCGGTGCTTCATCGGCGGTTAACGGAGGTGGTCATTCCGGCGTGTAGGCGTATCAGTTAGGGCGGAAGTGCTAAGTGATAGTTGTACATCGCCGGTGCAGACATCCTGCTGGTGAACGGCTGAAGGCGGCGGCATCCTTTTGATACCGCATGGCAGGCAGCAGTCCGGCCCGGTGGTCGCCATTTGAGAAGCGGCGTACTTCGCTTGCTGGTTTTTCAGACCATGATTGAAGTCTATTGCTCTACCTGCTGAGCTAACAACGCATCCGTTGTAAAGGAATCGAACCTTTGACCCATAGATAAATTATGAGAACGCGCCATGACGCAACAGCATACAACCGGCTACTGCCGTTGCACTGCGGGGCTTCATGAAACCTACGCCTGGTTTGCGATGCAGGGACACTGCTCTCATCTTCCTGACAGGAAGCAGTTCTGGCTTTCGCCATGTGTGAGTGACAGGATTCGAACCTGCTAAGCCCGAAGGCGATGGATTTACAGTCCATTGCGAAACACCATCTTCGCGGCACTCACGGCAGGGTGCTGGCTACAAGCATCGTTTTGTTGGCCCGGCCGGGCTTGAACCGGCAACCCGCTGCATATAAGACAGACGCTCTGACCATTGAGCTACAGGCCATTAAAACAAAAAAACCGGTCGTTTACAGCGACCGGTTTTTTCTTTTCACGCGTGATGTTGTCACGCAGAAATATACCATTGTCGCTGATACATTTGGGTATAGGGATAACTGCCGCCATTGTGCAGCTTAAAAATCCATATGTGATTTATCGATAAAATTTTCATCTTCCGGTAAAAATAAAAAACCCCGCAATCTCTTGCGGGGCTTATGTTATATAGAATTCGTCAGTTCAACTATTCTGTAGCATAACATGCCCCGCCGATGATACCGCTTCCTGCGAAGAGGTACTCACCTATTGATGCTGTATGTTTATTTAAGCGGTACATGTTGTGATTTTTTTAACAATGCAAAGATGGAGATATTTTTTTAATATCTCCAAAAAATTTTTTTTCTGGAGAAGATGAGTGAAAAAATAAATCCTCTGAAATGATGTATGGTATTATGTTCTGAAGGATGTAAAAAAGTCTTTATGTCTCCTCCGCTGGTTTTTAGTATTTGAGAACAAGAAAATGACGCTAACTATTTTATTCCCTGCAATTAATTTTCACGTAAATTTATTATACGTTTTTAACCCCAGAAAAATTTTAACACATGTACCTTTACAGAACCTTACATCATCCGGAAGGATGGAGCGGACAAGCAGAATATGAACTGCGCGACGGCAGGATTTTTACTACCGTACATCATGCCGCCGGTCCCCAGCCGCAGCCATGGTATGAAGTTACAGGCGATAAAGCCTATCCTACCATGTACCACCCCTCAGGGAGAAGTTCCTTTCCCTGGTTTGACCTGAACAATAGTTATATGAGGGCATCAGTTCATCATCCTGAAGGATGGCAGGGAGTGGCCTGGTATGTAATCAGGTAGGATCGCTAACAAATAAGAGACGCCATCGCGTCTCTTATTTGTCTGAAATTTTTATAGGTAATAAGGAACTTTATTTATAGCCTGACGCCTGTAACTCAAACAGCTCTGCATACTTCCCTTTCCTTTCCAGCAGCTCCTCATGGCTTCCTAATTCCGCAAGACCACCTTTTTCCAGCACCAGTATTCTGTCGGCCATACGTACGGTGGAAAAGCGATGAGAGATAAGCACGGCGGTTTTATTCCTGGTGAGGTCTGCGAAACGGAGAAAGACGTTGTATTCCGCACGGGCATCGAGCGCAGAGGTAGGCTCATCAAGAATAAGCAGCTGTGCATCTTTCATATAGGCGCGGGCCAGCGCAATTTTTTGCCATTCGCCGCCGGACAGGTCTATGCCCTGGTTAAAGCGGCGGCCAAGCATCTGTTCATAGCCATGCGGCATTTTTTCAATGAGCGGCGCCGCCAGACTTTGCCTGGCCGCATCTTCAATGAGCGGCTGGTTATACGTCTGATCAATATTGCCCACTGCAATGTTCTGCGCCACCGTCATCTGGTAACGCTGGAAATCCTGAAAGATAACGCCAACGTTTACACGCAGCTGCGCCAGATCGTATTCGCGAAGATCCACGCCATCCAGCAGGATACGCCCTTCCACAGGATCGTAGAGCCTTGACAGCAGTTTTACCAGCGTGGTTTTACCGGCGCCGTTCTCTCCTACCAATGCTAGCTTTTCGCCGGCATGCAGGGTGAAATTCAGGTGGCGGATAGCCCATTTCTCAGAGTTGACATACTTAAACCCGACATCTTCGAAGGTAAAGCCCTGTACAATAGGATTGGGAAAAGGCCGTGGATGAACCGGAGAAGTCATCTTCGGTTTTATTTTGAAGAAGTCAAACAGATCCTGCAGATACATGGCCCCCTGCGTAACGCTGGAAAACCGGATCAGGATACCCTGGAAGGTAGTGCGCAGCTGCCGGAAGGAACCCGCCAGAAAGGCCAGGCTACCAATAGTCAGGCTGCCGTTGATGGTTTGCAGAATGATAATGATATAGGCGCCGTAATAACCGGCGCTTCCCAGCACGGCGAAAACGGTACCCCAGATAGCATGACGCACCTCCAGACGTTTTTTATCTGCATAGAATTTATCTGAAATAATACGGAACCGGTGTATCAGGTAATTGGAAAGATCAAAAACCTTTACCTCTTTGGCGGTTTCATCGCTGGCCCCGATGTAGCGTATATAATCCAGCTCCCTGCGGTCTGAGGTCTGCCCCCACTGCAGTTTATAGTAGAGGTCATTGAAGCGGGACTCATTCAGGAAGGCCGGGATTACAGCTATCAGCAGCAGGCCTATCAGCCACGGATTAAAGAGGATAAGCCCTGCGGCAAGAAACCCTATTGTGATCAGGTCCTGGATCTGACTGAGCGCCTGCGAAAGCAGCACCGTTCTGCCGAACGTTTGCTGCCGTGCGCGTTCCAGCTTATCGTAAAATTCGGAGTCCTCAAACTGATCCAGGTCCAGCGCAGCAGCATGTACCATGATTTTTACTGAGGTATGATTGGCAAACAGGTCGCCAAGCAGGCTGTCCATCAGCGAGATCACCCGGCTCAGTCCATCAGACAACAAGGCAATAATGAACTCCAGCGCTACCAGTTCCCACAGCAAGCGGGCAGAATGCTCCCCGTCTTTCGTCAGCAGCACTACCTGGTCTATAATCAGCTTACCCACGTAGAGTAATGACAGCGGCATGGCCGACTGGGCAATGCGCAACAGTATATTGGCTATCGTTAAACCGGGACTGGTTTGCCATACCATCCTGAAAAAGGCAGGTAAATTACGTAGTGCGGCCAGTCTTTCTTTGAAGGTTAACTTATCTTCATCTCCGGGACGTTTCTTCCTTGGGCTTCCTTTTGAACTCATAATAGTAATTTACATATTTTTCCGGCACGCCGGAATCCTTTTTACGAACCTTCCGGCGGATGAGGGTTTTTTCAGGAATAGATTATATTTGTTTGTAAAGAATGCAAAAAACTAGGTAAATGGTAGCACTCATTGTCATTGCAGTAATCGGTATCGTACTGACTATCGCCGGATGTATTACGGCCATTAATATTAAGTCTGCACAGTGGTCATCCCGGGACTAAATATATAGTTCTATAGGGGGAAGGGCCTGTTTCATGCGTTATATCAGCGTACTGATTTAGCCAATAAGAATATACTGATATGCGCGAAAAAAGGAATGTGCTGGCCTTTCTGGCAGAAAAAGAGTGGTTGATCCTCTTTCTTTGGTTTGGTCTGGCGTTTATAGGTGCCATCACAGAGATTTCCAGGAATAATATCAATAACTACCTGATATTTAAGAACGTTTTCTTTCATGTCATCCACCAGCTGCCTTTATATGAGGCGTACCCTGACGAGTACCTGGATGTGAACCATTACGGGCCGCTCTTCAGTGTGATGATTGCGCCTTTTGCCGGCCTGGAAACCAGGCTGGGGGCTTTATTATGGTCGCTTACCGGCGCAGCCACCCTCTATTACGCTATCCGGCAGCTGCCGCTTACCCGGCTTCATCAGAATATTATCCTGCTGCTGTGCGCCCAGGAAATGATGGGAGCCAGTGGCTGGTTTCAGCTGAATCAGTTTATCGGTGCGTTCATTATCCTCACATTCACTTCCGTTCTTAAAGGGAAGGATATGTGGGCCGCCTTCCTGATTGTAGCAGGAACCCTTACAAAAATTTACGGCATAGTCGGACTGGCTTTCTTCTTCTTCAGCAGTAACCAGAAACGCTTTATAGCAGGGCTTTTCATCTGGGGAGCGGTGTTGTTTGTGCTGCCCATGCTTATTTCCAGTCCACAGTATATCATTGCCTCCTATTTTGACTGGTATGAGGCGCTGGTATATAAAAACCAGCTGAATGTGATGGAAACCACTGTGTTTCAGGATCTTTCAGCCGGCGGCCTTATCAAACGTGTTTTCCATATCCCATGGCTGAGTAATACCGCTGTACTGCTGCCTGCCCTGATTATTTTCCTGGCGCAGTACAGCCTTCTGAGTTATCGCTATAACTCACGTTACCGCCTTTATATCCTTTGTTCCGTACTGATGTTCCCGGTGTTGTTCAGCACCAGCTCTGAATCACCTACCTATATCATCGCTATTCCGGCAATCTGTATCTGGTATGTGATGCAGCCGGAGTCGAAATGGAATAACATATTCCTGTTTTTCGCCATACTGCTGGTGAGTTTCTCTCATTCAGACGTAGTAACGCCCTGGGTAAGAAAGAACATTGCGGTGCCTTATGCGCTGAAAGCCTTGCCATGCCTGGTTCTATATCTGCGAATAGCATACGAGATCTTCACCAGGAAATTCCTGGATCTTCCGCATCAGCCGCTAAAACCTGTGCCGGTGCTACAACCAGCCAGCCATTTGTAAAAAACCGGCTGAAAAAGTTGTCATGATATCGTATATTGCTTGTTTAACTTTTTTTGATGATGAAATCGCGATTCAGGATTGGTAGCGCACTCGCGTTATCTGCGGTGATGCTGGGTAATAATGCCAACGCACAGAAAAAACAACCGCTAACGACAGGCTTTGTTGAAAGTAAATCAGTAGCTGCTGTAGATCCGCTTATCGGTTCCGGCGGTCATGGGCACGTATTTGTAGGTGCCAGTGTACCCTATGGCGCCGTACAGGCAGGGCCTACCAATATTGTTAAAGGGTGGGACTGGTGCTCTGGTTATCATTACTCTGATAGTGTGGTAATCGGCTTTTCCCAGACACACCTTAGCGGCACAGGTATCGGCGACCTGGGAGACGTGCTGATAATGCCTTACACCGGTAAAGTGAAAACTTTCCGCGGTACACAGGAAAATCCCGCTTCCGGCTATGCCTCCCGTTATTCCCATGCACGGGAAACCGCGCGCCCCGGCTATTATGCCGTACATCTCGATGATTACAACGTACAGGTGGAACTTTCCGCTACGGAAAGAGTTGCCCTGCACAGATATACCTTCCCGAAAGATCAGCCGTCCCATATTATTATCGACCTGAAAGAAGGTATCGGATGGGATGCACCGGTAGAAACATTCATCCGCCAGGTGGATGACTATACCCTCGAAGGATACCGCTTCTCCAAAGGCTGGTCCGAAGATCAACGCCTCTGGTTCGCCATTAAATCTTCCGTTCCCCTGAAACAGTTTATGGTGTTTGAAGGAGATAAACAACAGTCAGGTAAGTCACTGAAGGCAAAAGATGTCAAAGGTGTGATCTCTTTTGAAAAATCTCCCGGACAGGTAATGCTTAAAGTAGGCATCTCCCCTGTCAGCAGTGAAAATGCACTCGCCAATATCAATGCGGAAATGCCCGGCTGGGATTTCGCAAAAGTGGTAAACAACGCCAATACCAAATGGGATAAGGAATTGTCCAAGATCAGTATCGATACAAAAGATGCTGCCACCCGCCGCGTATTCTACACTGCGCTGTATCATACCATGATTGCACCTGCCTTGTTCAATGATCATGATGGCAGCTACCGTGGTACCGATAAGAAAGTATATTCCAATCCCGGCTTTGACAATTACACTACGTTCTCCCTGTGGGATATTTACCGTTCCTGCGCTCCGCTCAGCACTATCCTGCATCCCGATAAGGTGAACAGCTTCGTGAATTCCATGATTGCCATTCACAAACAACAGGGTAAGCTCCCGGTATGGCCGCTGGTAGGCAGCGAAACCAATTGTATGGTGGGCTATCACGCAGTACCCACTATTGCAGATGCATACCTGAAAGGATTCTCCGGTTTCAGTGCAGAAGAAGCATTTGAAGCCATGAAGGCTTCCTCCACCCGCGATGACCTGGGTGTAAAATATGTGAAGGAAAGAGGATACATCCCGGCCGATAAGGAATATGAATCTGTATCCAAAGCGCTTGAATACGCTATTGACGACTGGTGTATCGCTGCTATGGCCAAAAAAATGGGCAAACAGGAAGATTACGCATACTATAAAAAACGCGCCGGCTACTACAAAAACTATTTTGACAGCACCATCCGCTTCGTGCGTCCGCGCATGAGCGATGGCAGCTTTAAAACACCATACGATCCCTTCAACTCCATCCATGAGAAAGGCGACTTCACAGAAGGCAACGGCTGGCAATATACCTGGCTGGTACCACAGGATGTAGAAGGACTCATCAGCCTGATGGGGGGCGACGAAGCCTTTACCCGCAAGCTCGACAGCCTCTTTACCGCGAAGGGCGATATGGGCGCACAGGCATCTGACGATATCTCCGGACTGATTGGTATGTATGCACATGGTAATGAACCCAGTCACCATGTCACTTATATGTATGCCTTTGCCGGCCAGCAGTGGAAAACAGCTGAAAAGGTAAGACAGGTAATGCAGGACTTTTATTTCGATAAGCCGGAAGGGCTTGCCGGCAACGAAGATTGCGGCGCCATGTCTTCCTGGTATATTTTCTCCTCACTGGGCTTCTACCCGGTAAACCCCGCCAACGGCGTTTACGTACTGGGCAGCCCCCTGTTCGGGAAAGCTACCGTGAAACTTGCCGGTGGTAAGTCTTTCACCGTTCAGACACTGAATAACAGCAAAGAAAATATTTACATCCAGAGTATTACACTTAACGGTAAGCCATATACGAAAAGTTTCATCACTCACCAGGATCTGGTAAAAGGTGGAACAATGGTAGTGAAAATGGGTAACAAACCTAACTACAACTTCGGAAAAGCCACTACCGACCGGCCCTCCAACACACTTTGAAATGGGGTTATGTAGTTATTTAATTATTTGAGATTATAAATGCAGCGAAGACCTGAGCAAATATTTACGCTCAGGTCTTCGCTGCATTTATAAATTCCTAAATCAAAAAATTCCCAAATCCGTCAATCAAATTTCCAAATCTCAAATAAAAAAATAACTACATTTTTGCGGTTTGCTGCAGCACCTTTAACACCTCTGCGTTGACATCCCCGAAAATAGAGACGCCTGCAGCGCCGTTATTCACAGCCAGTTTTACAGCTTCCTGCAGGTCGGCGTAGTTACCTTTGAAATCCGGGAGGAACAACCCTGCGTATAATGGGAATGCGCCGTGGAGCGCTTTAACTCCTTCTGCTACGGCATCTCCGATCCACACAATATTTTCCCGGTAGAAGCCATGATATATCATCGGACATACGGCATTCAGCGGCCAGTTGGTCCAATCCTGGCGTACAATACGTTTGGCAATTTCCGGTGTAGGAAATACGGCGGCAGAAATAGGCTTTTTGTGTTGCTGCGCTACCTGCGCCAGGTTCTTCACAACGTTGGTAACGCGGTCGTAACGGAACTTGCGCCAGGAGGGACTCTGATCCGGATGCTCTATCTGCAGCGGATCAACGCCGTAGCTGGATTTATAGGCATCCCGGCATTGTTCGCAATAGCAAAAATCGTATTCCGGTAGTTCCTTTGACTGGTCAATACCGTAATGACTCCACAGGTTCACCGGCAGGATAACATCGCAGAAGCGTACGTAGTCCAGGTGAATGCCATCTACATAATCCTTGGAAAGAATTTGTTCTACCTGATTTTTCAGATAGTTAACCACTTCCGGTTTGGAAGGGCATAACCAGCGGTAGTAGTCAACATACGGCGGATGATCCGCGCAGGACTCTCCTTTCCTGTTTTTGGCATACCATTCCGGATGACTCGCCAGCAGGTCTTTTTCTCCTCTGTTCATGGTCCACATCCAGCGGTGAGCTTTGATGCCGTTGGCTTTAGCCGTTTTGAAATGCAGTTCGCTGTCTGCCTCAAAAAAGATGTCAGCAATACCGGCTTTGCGGTAGGCGGCATAGCGCTGCTGCAGCTCTGCAGCAGTGTCCTTGTGGTCAGGATTGATCCATACCCGGTGTTGTACCCCTTTTTTCTGCGGGGCTGTCTCTTTTTTGCCTGTGGCGATAGCAGGTAAAGAAGGCCCGGAGATAGCAAGTCCGCCTATGCCCAGCGCCTTGATGAAATGACGTTTATTCATACTTGTTAGTTTCTGCTTTCGTAAATGCGTCCTTCCTGGTTGATGTTGATATATCCTTTGAAGTTACTGCCCTGTATACGGGCATTGTATTGAGAAGAGATGCCTTCCACTTCCAGCGTATATACAACGCCGTTGGCAGCGGTTTGTTTGGCTGGTAGCTGCAGTTGCTGCAGCGATGCGGCATATCTGCCGTGTTGCTGCCGGTATTGCTGCTGTTGGTGATACAGCTGCCACAATACCTGTCTGGCCTGTTCTGCGGGCGGCATCCGGAACTGAACATGGTTGTTGCCGGCAGGTTGGGTGGTAAACAGCAGGTAACCCCATCTTTCCGGCGCATGCATATTGATGATGTCCTGTGCAGACCACACCCAGTTATGTTCAGGCTTGCGTTGCTTAACATACTGGTTGTTACGGATATCGGTATCCCACTCTACCCGGGAGAAGTTAATGCGCCAGATGCTGCTGTCCTGCGGCCTTTCCGGACTGTTGAAGTAACGGAAAGCCTGGAATGGGATGGCCATTTCCACCGTCCACTCTTTATCGGTATCACCGGGTTGATTAATGCTGCCGTTTACATGCACAGCGGTTTTCAACCCTTTGGTATCCCAGTTAAGCATGGCCGCGCCGCCATTACGGTAAGGTTTGTTCATAAAGAGATCCATTACCGTATTGAAGGCATTAATTTCTATCTCATAGTACTGGTGGGTATCTCCATCCGGATCAATAAATACTTCAAAATCATTATCATGAAATATGACAGCATCATGATCCCGCAGGGTAGCCCAGATATGCGGCTCCCGGAGGGTGGCTGCTATATACAGGTATTGCTGGTCCCACATCATTTTCACCCTTGTCTGTAAAGGTGGCTGGGGACGTTTGCTGCCTTCGATATCCACGAAATCGTTTGTCCAGTTAACCTGTTGCCAGGCGGCTTCATCTAATTTCCCATCTATCGTAATACTATCTGTA
This sequence comes from Chitinophaga solisilvae, assembly GCF_009928525.1. Classification (GTDB taxonomy): domain Bacteria; phylum Bacteroidota; class Bacteroidia; order Chitinophagales; family Chitinophagaceae; genus Chitinophaga; species Chitinophaga solisilvae. Next base: position 349,280 of record NZ_JAABOK010000003.1, read on the forward strand.
ATATGGTAGCAGACATAATGCTCAGGAGTGCCAGTAAATGGTTTGAATGATTCAGAGAAGACCTGAGCCTGACAGTATTGAAAACCGAAGATACTGATGGTGCAAGCCATCAGCCTGTGAAGATAACGATACGATGAATATAGCATGATAAGCAAATAATTTAAACAGGCTGCAGTTTCTCTCTATGCAGCAGTTGTGTCATGGGTTATGAAGTGCCAAGATAATAAATGTATTTTTTTATTTAATTATTTGAGATTTACTTAAAAGCGAAGACCTAAGCAGTTATTATTCTGCTCAGGTCTTCGCGCTTAGTAAATCTCAAATAATTAAATAAAAAAATGGTCCTGCTTCTCCGGGTTTTAAAAAAGGAATATTACCAGATGCGTACCCGCAGGCTGTCAGGGCGCCACATGCCGTTGCCTTCTTTCACGTTATAGGTCTGATAGAAAGCGTCTACATCGCTGAATGGTCCGTTCACCCTGAATTTGGCGGGTGAATGTACGTCAACGAGCACACGTCTGGCGAGGTCTTCTTTTTTAGTATGACTGAGCCAGCCGAGGGAGTAGCCCATGAAGTAACGTTGCGCAGGAGTATATCCGGCAATGGGTGCTCCTTTTTTGAATTGTTCGGTTTTCTGGAACGCGTCCCAGCCGAGGAGGATACCACCCAGGTCAGCGATGTTTTCGCCGAGGGTTGCTTTACCATTGATATGCAGGCTGTCAACCACCACGTATCCGTCGAATTGTTTTATCATAACGGCTGCACGCTGATTGAATTTGGCTTCATCATCCTTTGTCCACCAGCTTTTCAGGTTACCGGCAGCATCGAACTGGCGGCCTTCGTCATCAAAACCATGTGTGATTTCGTGACCGATGGTAGAAGCGCCGGCGTAGCCATATACAAGTGCATCGTCCAGTTCTTCATCCCGTTTTCCCGGTACGGTGAAGATACCTGCCGGCAGCACAATTTCATTGTTGCTGGGATTATAGTAGGCATTATAGGTCTGTGGTGTCATGTCCCACTCGTTGCGGTCTACCGGCTTACCCAGCTTGTTCAGCTGATAATGATGCCACCATTTGCGGGCGGCCGCGATATTGGCAGCATAGGATTGCTCCTTGATTTCCATGGCAGAGAAATCTTTCCACTTGTCAGGATATCCTACTTTTTTGGTGATTTTAGATAATTTGTACAACGCCTTCTGTTTGGTGCTGTCACTCATCCAGGTGAGGTTTTCGATGCGGACTTTAAGGGCCGCGCGAATATCTTCCACCAGCGTTTCATATCTTTTTTTCGCGGTAGCGTTGAAGAATTCTTTTACGAAAAGCTGGCCGAGAGCTTCACCCATAGCGCCTTCTTCTGTTTCCAGAACGCGCTTCCAGCGGGGTTTCTGTTTTTCCTGACCTTTCATCAGTTTGCCGTAGAATTCAAAATCTGCGGTGGCAATTTCATCACTGAGGCCCTGTGCGCTGCTGGCGATCAGCTGCCATTTCAGGTAGTTTTTCCATGTTTCCAGCGGCTGGGATTTAATGGCATTGCTGAGGGCAGTATAAAATTCGGGCTGGCCAACGATGATGGTATCTGCATGTGCAGTGATACCCTGTTGCCTGATAAAGTTGCTCCAGTCTATATTTCCTGCAATTTTATTCAGTTCCGTTACCGGCATTTTGTGGTAGTTGGCTTCGGGATCGCGGAGCGCTTCCAGTTTGCGGCTGGATTTTGCGAGGAGGGTTTCCAGTTTGAAGATGTTGCTGGCAGCGGCTTTGGCAGCAGAGCTGTCCATGCCGGTGAACTGCAGCATCCTGGCGATATGCGCCGGGTAGGCTTCCCTGATTTTTGTTGTCCGCGCGTCGGTATTGAAATAATAGTCGCGGTCAGGCAGTCCGAGCCCGCCCTGGTAGAACTGCAGGGCCATCACCTCGCTGTTTTTGGCATCCTGGCCAATATAAGGACTGCACATAGCACCGCTGATAACATTCTGGGCAGCGGCCAGTGCTACGAGTTCCTGGGTATTGGTAACGGCGTCGATAGCTTTGAGATCGGCTTCCAGCGGCTTGATACCGGCGGCATTGATAGCTGCGGAGTCCATACCGCTCTTCCAGAAGGCGGCAATTTTTTTGGAGATATCGTCGGTAGGCTTTTCAACCGCGTGCTCATTGATAGTCCGGAGCCGCTTGTACAGTTCTTCCTGTACCAGGTTACCGATGCCCCATGCGCTGTATTCCGGAGGAATAGGATTGCGCTTTATCCATCCGCCGTTGGCATAATCAAAAAAGTCGTTGGCGGGATTTACAGTGCTGTCTACGTTTACTGACAATGCATCCGGGGAAGATGTCTGACTGTCAGTGTGCCCTTGGTTACAGGCTACGAAACAGGCCATACTGGCCATTCCGATGCCGGTAAATAAATATTTCATCATAAGTTGTCTGGGTATTGTTATCAGGAAAGGTAAATTTTTTTGGCGATTGAAGCGATTAAAAAGCACTTAATCTGTCATGATAAGAGTATAGGAATACAATTTATATATTGTATTTTGTAAGATTGTCAATCTACTTTCATCCCTTATGATCAACAAACTATCCAACGGCCGGATCCTGTCCATTGATGCTTTTCGCGGTATCACCATTCTCGTAATGATTTTTGTTAACAGCGTTGCCGCGGTGCAGGGCATTCCTGGGTGGATGCAACATGCCCATGCCAATGAAGACAGGATGACTTTTGTGGATGTGGTATTCCCGGCATTTCTTTTTATCGTTGGCATGTCTATCCCTTTTGCGGTTAACAGCCGCCTGGCGAAGGGAGATAACTTCTGGCAGCTGCAGAAACATATCCTGTGGCGTACCCTGGGCCTGCTGGTACTGGGTCTGTTTATGGTAAATACCGGGGATCTGAATCCGGCCGCCACCGGCATATCCAGGGCGTTGTGGGCGGTGTTGTTCTATCTCTGCGTGATCCTCGTCTGGAATGTTTATCGTTTCAGGCAGTCGTGGCTTGCCTGGTGCTTCAAGGGAGCGGGTGTTGCAGGGTTGATTGTGCTGGCATTGATATATCGTGGGGGAGAGAGTGGTACTACATATCTCGCACCGCAATGGTGGGGTATTCTCGGACTTATCGGCTGGGCTTATTTATATTCCTGTATTATTTACCAGTTCTTTCACGGGCACCCTACCGGTATACTGCTGATGATCGTAGTCTGCATAGGATATTATGTTGTTTGTCAGCAACCATTTATCAGGGATGGCCAATGGAGCTGGCTGGACGGGCAGGCCGGTAATGCGGCGCACACGTCAGTTGTTTTGTGCGGGATGCTGCTGACATTATTTTATTTTGATGAAAGCCTCGGATTAAAAGGTAGCCGGCTGGTAGCACGGGTGACGGGATTTCTGGCTATCCTGCTGATTGCCGCAGCGATGATGAGACCGGCATATAAAATATCAAAGATCCATGCAACTCCCAGCTGGTGCCTGTATAGCGCAGCTATATGCGTAGCGGTGTTTTCAATATTATATTACCTGATAGATGTAAAGCATATCAGCCGTTGGACAACCTTTTTCAGACCTGCAGGCTCCAACCCCCTGCTCACCTATATATTGCCTGATATTGTTTATTTCGGGATGATGCTGTGTGGCGTAGGTCTGCCGGCAGTGCTGGGAGAAGGATTACCCGGCGTGATCTGGTGCATTTTCTTCGCAGCCGCTATGCTGTTGCTTGTTAAAGGATTAAATAAAGCAGGTATTCGCTTACAGCTGTAACTATCCCATATACTTCTCCGTTATAGTAACGTTATGTAGAAAAATATCTACGTGACCATGAATCTATGTTCATGTGTTTCACGTAGATATATCATGGCATCTGGTTTGGAACCCCTTTTCATGGACAAATATTTTTTATCCCAAAATTCAACCCCCGATGAAAAAAATTGCAATCTTTTTGGTGATAGCAGGAGTGATTTTAGCTACCTTAGCGCAGTACGCGTACACCAATGACTGGATGTGGTTTAAAGTATTTCACACGCTGGGCTTCCTTGGGTACATATTCATTATTAGCGGACTCGCATATTTTTCCCTGTGGTTTATTCATCAGCTTTCGAAAGATGAGAAGGATAAGATCAGGCGTTATTATCATCAGCAGCACAGCGAAAAAGAAGCGTAGGTTTCCGCCGGACAACCATCGTTAATTATGTCAGATATTTTCACGCTGAAGTTTGAATATAAAGGTCATCCGCATATCCTGGAAGTAAAAACCATGCACCAGGCTTATAAAACTGTTTATAAAGTGGCTATTGAGGAACATGAAATTACCTACGAGCCTGATGAAGAAGGTTATGTACGCGCTATTGCTGACAAGCCGATGCACGAAACCACCCGCCCGGTAGATGTTGCTTTATTACATCATGTTGCAGAACTTATTATTCAGCATATCAGCTGATGAACATGTTAACAGATGCCTAACTGCAGGGTACTAACCACTAATTACTGCTGTACTATATTTCTGAGTCAGATATAGTTATTTCAGAGTCAGATAGTTATTTTACCAGCTTCTTTTATAGGACATCCATGTTTTTGAGGTAGATGATAGCGAGCTGCCGACCTATCTCGAACATATTTTTCTCTTCCTGCATATATCTGCTGTTAACTATTAAACTTAACTATTAAGCTGAGCTATTAAAGCTAACTATTACTGTTACGTATTACGGTTAACTATTAAGGTTGCGGCACCGTATCGTCGGCTTCTCCACGTATCTCCTCCCGTAATGATTCCGGATTCCAGCCCTGTCCTTCGTCCAGCCAGGTTTTGATACGGTCTGAGGAAATCAGTTTCTCCATTTCATCAATACGCTCCTTCATGATATTGACGTACTGTTTTTTATCATCGCGTAAAGCGGAGAGCCCTTTCAGTGCCCTTTCATCCTGGCGGAAAAATGTTCTGGCTGCCCGTTCGCTGTAGTAGGCTCTTACTCCGAGCATGCGCAGGGCATCTGATCCCATGCGCAGTGATGTATCTACGGTTTCGCGGTAGATGTGCAGTACGCCCAGGTCCATCAGGTCGAAGGTATCTTCCATCTGTGCGGCTCTTACCAGTAATTGCAGATGGGGGAAGTATTTTTTGGCCAGGGAAACAATTTCACGCGTCTGTTCATGGTTATCGGTGGCAATGATGAGCAGCCTGGCGTCTTTGGCGCCTGCTGCTGCCAGTATATCATACCGGGATGCATCCCCGTAATATACTTTAATGCCCAGGTTGTGCAGGGCGTCTACCCTGTCTGAATCCATATCCAGTATCGTACAGGCTATACCGTTAGCACGGAGAAAGCGGCCGGTCATGCTTCCGAATCTTCCGAATCCTGCTATAATAACGGCATTCTTTTCATTGATCTCGTCATTCTTTCTTTCTTCGGCATCAGGTACACACCGGGTAAAGTAAGGCTGTACTACTTTTTCATAGAGCAGCATGATGAGTGGGGTCAGCGCCATACTGATGGCTACAATGGCGGTGAGCATATCGGTGAGCCTGGCGTCCAGCAGCTGGGTCTGATTACTGAAGGAAAGCAGTACAAATGCGAATTCGCCTATGTCTGCCAGGGCGAAGGCAAAGAGCAGGTTCTGATCGGTGCTCAGTTTAAAAATCTTTCCCAGCATCAGTAATACCAGGGCTTTCAGCGCCATCAATCCCAGTACCAGACCGAATATCAGCAGGGGTTCTTCCATGATGAGTTTGAAATCTATGGAAGCGCCTACGGCAATAAAGAATAATCCCAGCAATAGTCCTTTGAATGGTTCTATATCGCTTTCCAGTTCATGGCGGTATTCACTGTTGGCCAGCACCACGCCACCCAGGAATGCGCCCAGTGCAGGGCTGAGTCCTACAAGGCTCATCAGTACCGCGATGGCCACCACCATGAGTAATGCCATGGCGGTAAACAGTTCTCGTACCCTGGTACGGGCAATGATGCGCATCAGCGGCCGCACAAGATATCTGCCCGCTATGATGATGACACCAACCGCTCCGAGTACTACCAGCGTCTGTCCCCATCCCGGGAGGCCGTCCCGTAACGACGGGCTATGTGTTTCCGCATCCGTTGCCACCTGCGTTGCCAGTAGCGGGAAAATGGCCAGCATAGGAATTACGGCGATGTCCTGGAAAAGCAGTACGGAAAAGGCGCTTTGTCCTGCTGAGGTGCCCATCCACCCCTTTTCATTCAACGTTTGCAACACAATCGCGGTCGATGACAGGGATAATATCATGCCCAGTGCCAGTGCTGCATTGACAGGCTGTCCCAGGAAATAGGCCAGTGCGGCAATAGCGGCCGCGCTCACCACTACCTGCAGTCCGCCCAGCCCCAGTATGGAAGAGCGTAGCCGCCATAGTAACGTCGGCTCCAGTTCCATTCCAATTAGAAACAACATCATCACCACACCAAATTCTGCGAAATGCATGATGTCTTCCCCCTCCTTGCCAATAAAGCCCAGGATAGACGGACCAATGATGACGCCTGCCAGGAGATAGCCCAGTACCGCGCCCAGTCCCATTTTCTTGGCAATAGGCACAAACACGATAGCCGCCGCCAGGTATATCATTGACTGAAATAACAGGGAATGTTGGTTCATACTTTATCGGGTTGTGTAGTGGGAAGTTGAAGTACCTGGTTCATCGTATTCAGCGCAGGTAAACCTGCCAGCGGAATTTTATCATCCCGCAGCAATTCCAGCATCTTCCGGTAACGCTGCGCTTCTTCCTTTATATCCTGATTATCCATTTTGTGTACACCGTAAATCACATATGGCGCAGCATAATGCATGTTGCACAATATTGCTGACTGCAGGAAGGGTAACAGGAATTCCCGTACCGTATATTCATGATGCCCGCCCCGTTGATACGACGATTCCGCCCCGCCCGCTGAAATTACATTCGTAAGGTACTTTCCCTGCAATGCATTGCCGGTATGGCCGTAGGCCCATCCATGTTCCAGCACCAGATCCATCCACTGCTTCACAATCGCCGGTGCACTATACCAGTAAAACGGATGCTGCAGGAGTATTACATCATGCTTCAGCAATAAATCCTGCTCCCTCGCCGCATCAATATCCATCTCCGGATACTGCTCATACAAATCATTAAAGGTAATGCCCTGCATCCCCTTCACCGCCATCAGCAGCTGGCGGTGCATCCTGGATTTCTCCAGCGCGGGATGAGCAAAATTGATGAGGACCCTGGCCATATAACTAAATTAATCTCTGAAGATGAAGTGAAAATGAAAATGGAACTATCCTTCGGAATATTCCTGCAATAATAACCGGTACTTATTTAAAATACGGGATTTGGAAATAAACCCTACCAGCCTGCGGTCCTGTACCACCGGCAGGTGCCACACATCGGCCTCGTCAAACTTCTTCAGAATCAGGTTCACATTGTCATGCAGGCTCACCACTGCCGGCGGAGCTTTCATCAGTTTTTTAACAGTCAGCCGGTCATATAGTTCAGGATTAAACATCACCGGCCTGAGATCATCCAGCGTAATAATACCTTCCAGTATCTGCTGCGGACTCACCACCGCTATAATATTCCGGTCAGCCCCCCGGATAACTTCTACCAGCTGCCGCAGATTCTTGTCTATACCAATTACCGGTACATCTGTCTCAATCAGCTCATTCATCTTCAGTAACAATAGAATATTGTTGTCGTGCGCCCTGGTAAACACTTTCCCCTCTTCTGCCAGCTCCTTTATTTCCGGTGATATCGGGGAAAACCACTTGGCCATCAGGTAAGATGTGGTGGATACGATCATCAGCGGAATAAACAGGTCATAGCCCGAACTGGATTCTGCAATCAGGAAAATAGCCGTCAGCGGTGCATACATTACCCCGGCCATCACCCCTGCCATACCCACAATGACCAGATTGGTAACAGGCACTTCAGTGAATCCCAGCCGGGAACACAGCATGGCAAAGAAAAAGCCCAGGAAGCCGCCGGCAAACAGCGATGGCGCAAAGTTGCCGCCATTACCGCCGCTTTGTATGGTAATGGAAGTGGCAAACGCTTTCAGTAAACATACACAACCGGTAAACACCAGCAACATCCAGCTCTGCGGCGGAAAATACCCGAAGAAACTATTCTGCAGAATAGTTTCCCCGTGACCGGTAGCCAGCGCCTTTACTGCTGTATATCCCTCCCCGAATAACGGCGGCAACGCCACGCACAATACAGACACCAGCACACCGCCCAGCATCGCTCTCCGCAATGCACTCCAGGAAAGCCCTTTAAAGAAATGCTCTACCTTCCGGGAAACCACCACAAAATACCGCGCATAAAATCCGCATAGCACCCCCAGCACTATGTAAAATGGTACATTATAATAATTGAAGGCTGTTCGCGTTTCGAAATGAAACAGGACTTCCTCCTGCAATATTATTTTGGAAAGAAGACTCCCGCATACGGCGGCGACTATCAGCGGCATGAAATCTGAAAACACCACGCCGGTCAGCAATATCTCAAATGCAAACATCATCCCCGCTATCGGTGCATTGAAAGCCGCAGCGATCCCCGCTGTAGCTCCTGCTGCCAGCAGCAGGGTACGTTCCTTATATCCCAGATGATAGGTACGTGCGTAATTGGAGCCCAGCGCCGCACCGGTAACGGCAATCGGACTTTCCAGCCCGGCAGACCCTCCCAGCCCGACTGTTACAGCACTCTGCAATATCTGGGAATACATCTTTACCGGAGGAATGAAACTGGAGTTGAGCGCTATTTCGTGCAGAATAGCCGGAATGCCTTTCCTGGACTGCCCCCTGAAAAATAATACCACAATTAGGGTCGTGAGCACTATCCCCAGAAATGGAAATACAATATAGAAGATAACCTGTGTGCTGAAATGTACCTTGTAAGTGATAACATAGTGAATATAATGCACCAGCATTTTGAGGATTACACCTGCCAGACCAGCGGCACATCCCACAATAATACCCGATAACAGCAGAAACTGACTCCTGTTTAATTTGCTGTGCAGCCAGTGAATGATCAACTCATAACTTCTGGCTTTTTTCATGCTGTACTGCTCAAAATCCTTTTTAAACCTGAAAAAGCTATGATATTTCCGGATGCGGCTAAATTGACTCATGCAGCAAATTTAGGGATCACAGCTCAATCAGGGCATAAACTTTATCGTTCATGTACGGACCTCCCGGATGCCTGGCCGTATAATCCAGGTTAATCCAGTACTCCCCTTTCAGCTCGTGATAATAGATTTCCTTGATGGCCGGTTTGGGGAAAAGCGTGATAATAGCCTGTTTCATAATTTCAAAATCCTCTTTATCACCACAATACAGCTCCGGATAGGCATGACCTTTAATCAATACAATCCTGCAACGCGCGCCGATAGACTGCAGGCAGGAGGTCATCAGGATGGAATGGTCATCACAATCTCCTCCCAGCCCGTTCTGAATGGTTTCCTGCGGTGTGGCAAAATACTCATCCCTGCGGGAATCCAATACATACTTAAAATGACTGTTGATATACCGGAATAAAGAGAGGAAACGTGTTACCTTCCCGTATTTGTAAAAGTATTCATCGTAATACTCCAGGGAATGACGAACAGAAAAATTGCGCACTACGGAATCCTGGAAATTGATTTTTTCCCGCATACCCCGCACGGTTTTGTCGCGGTAACTCTCCACACGCCGGGGATAAAGACTGAGGATGTCCAGCTGCTTACTGTCTTTGGTGCCCCAGTTCCCCTGCACCATACCTTTATAATCATTGAGTACATTGGTGAAGGTGTAGCTGTCGCGGTATTTGTTCACCAGCAACATACCGCAGGTGAGCAGGAACACGGGAAATATGAGTGGTCTGAAAACCCAGCGGATGGCGTATACCAGCAACAGGCTGATGACTACGGCAACCGCCAGGTCTATATGAAATCCTCCCGCAACGATAGGCGGAAGAAAACGGTTTATATAAGGTGCAAGTGGTAGTAACGTCAACAGACTCAATAAATTGAGCAGAAATTTTTGCGACGCTGAGTATTTGCTTTCATCGATGGCCATTATATTATGCAATAAAGCAAAATTATGCCAGAATCACTTCGCAAAATTGGGAACCGCCTGTTTAAAAGAGGTACTGTTCCGGATCAGCTCAATCTGTTGCAGGGTATCATTCTGTTGTTTGTCCATATTAAGCTCCTGGTAGATTTTGTTCAGAAGCCCGAAATTCATCAGTGACAATATTTTCATATCCAGCTTTTGTGCACTCTCAATCGCCGTTTCGGCTGTACGTATAGCTTTGTGGAATTCGTGTTCGTTGAAATATACGGTAGCAGACAGCAGCTTCTGGAAAGATTCCAGGTATTTGCCACTGAAATAATCGGAAGAGTATTTCTTGAGAACCTGATCTGCATGACGGCAGATGCGCTCGGCAGATTTGATGTTTCCCAGGCCAAGATGCCCCTGCGCCTGCCAGCACAGCAGCATGAGCCGGAAGGAATCCGTTTTTTTGTATGGCAGCGACGGATATGTCTGGAACAGCCGCTGGGTAAAGTTCAGCAGGTTCTCATAATCTTCCAGCAGCAGAAATACAGTACACATATTCCTGAACACAATTTCATGCGGCACTGATAGCTGCTGCCGGGTGCTGTTGCCCCAATACTGCTGGTACGTATAAATTTTTGCACGGATGCTTTCATTGATAAAGCCGAATTTCAGATACTCATATATAAAGAGGAGTATTTCATACGGTGTTACCCACAATTCATCATCAAATTCTCCGGCGCTGTATAATTTTTTGATGCTGTTCAGTTCCAGTTCACACTGTTCTGCATCCAGCTGGAGGAGCGCTACGGTGAACAGCATGTTTCTTATTTTCAGCTTGTCTTCCTTCGCTTCCGCCAGTCCGAGTAAGGCATTCAGCACTTTCCGCTTGCGGAAATGAATGAATTCGTCATTGATGATCTGGCTCAGCGGATTCTTTTTGAAGAATCCTGCCGGGAAGATGGATTTCAGTTCCACCTGGTTATTGCCTTCGTGCTGATAATGCAGGATCAGGTATTCCAGCAGATGGGATTTTTCAATGTTAGCCAGCGGCAGATGCAGCATTTTGATAATGCCTTCCGTTTGCCGGGTGGTAATGGCATACCGGAGCAGCCAGCGGAACACGCCTATTCTGTAGGGCGATTGCGGCAGGTGATCCAGGATATTGCGCAGCAGGCTTTCATTGATTTCCTGGTTGCTGTTCTGCAGGTAATGCATCGCTACAAAGTACTCCAGCAGGAAGGTATGGGCAAACCGTACCTTCACATGGAACATGATTTCCTGGCTGAGATTCTCTTCCGCCAGAATATTATCTGCCAGTAACTCCTTATAGGCAGGAAACAGTTCTGCATTCTGGTTCAGTAACAGGTGCTTGTCCGTATAAATGCCACACCTGCCCAGATCGAGCAATGACAGTAGTTTCTCAATGATCTTGATCTTGAAGGAATTGGTCTGGGAATTAAATACCCTGTTTTGTACAAACCGGGATACAATTTCAAAGAGGCTCAGATGTTCATCCACAAAAGTCTGATCCGGGCCCGTATTCAGCTGACAGAACAGCTGCAGATAGTAAGGATTCCGTAGCTTTTGCAGGAAACTTTCCGAAAACATCCTGACTGTAGAAGGATCAAACTGATGATTATAGAGGATAGATTTCACTTCCTGTTCGGTGAGGGCAGGAAGATTGATATTGGTTTCCTCGTCCATTTCAGGTCCCAGGTACCAGTAGCGGCGGAAGGCCGGGTACTGATGGGAGTGCTGGAATATTTCGGACCAGGTGCTGCTGCGGATAGACAGAATAACTTTTACCCAGGGGTAGCGGTCATTGGAGTATACAAAATCTTCCAGTTTGGTGTAAAGCAGTTTCAGTTTATCACCGGATACGGCAATCTCATCAAACCCGTCAATAATTAATATAAGGCGTCCGCCTTTATTATTAAAGTGACTGGCGAAGTACTCGCGGAAGTTTTCTCCTTTGCCCAGATCCATCTGGTTATCCAGCCAGTTAGCCAGGGAGAAGCCTTTCAGCAGCAGGCTTCCGGCAGCATGGGCATGAATAAACCAGCAGACATCATGTTTGAAACGGGCGTCTTTACAGAACCAGAAATGTTCCGCCAGATGTACCAGTGCCACAGACTTTCCCCATCCCGAAGGGGCGATGAGCGCCGTTGCAGCATAATCGCTTTCCAGGAAGCGCTCTATATGCGCATTACAGAAAAGGCGGGGTACAGTAAACGGAAAAGAGATCCCGGAACGGTTTTTAAGCGTCAGGATAGTGTAGTGCGAAACCGCATCCGCCTTGGTTTTCAGCTCGTCCCATTTTCTGGTATCCAGTTTCTGCTGGTCTCTTCCTGCTTCATTCAGTAACTGGTAATGATGCTGCTGGAAGTCTTCCCAATCTTTAAACCGGCAATATTGGGAAAGAGTATTGAGTGTATACCGTGAAAAACTGTGTTGTGTCACAGCAAACCCAAATACCCTTTTAAGCGTGGTTTCACTGACCAGCTTAGTGGTGTTATCCAATATGGACTGAGCCAGATTCTTACAATCTGCTGAGGACATGACTTCAACACCGTATCTGCGCAGAACTTCCTTCTGGAGTGTCATGATGAAGTCATAGGATAGATCAATCATAGGGGACAATAAATGGATTATGGAATTTTTCGATACTTTTTTAAGTACGTATGATTCAGGGGTTTAGATTTTTGAAAAGATGAATGAACAAAATGAACAGGTAATATTATGCGCGGTTATATATATGAATATTGATAATAAAAAAGTCCCGGGAGATAATGTAAAAACCTTTCTCATATATAAATATGAGAATTACAGATGGATATACCGGGAGAATGCGTAGGCAGTACGCTACGGGCGCAGTGACCAAAAAATTATTTATAAATCGAAAAAAAGTTGAAAATTTTTTTAAAAGGACTCCTTCCCGTGATAAGTGGGGTAACAATTATCCCCCCATCGGGTGAGGTTATTAAATGAACAAACTGAACAGTTTTATTTTCAAATGAACAACTTGGATGAATCGTTGAAAATGAACGAAAATGAACCATCTGAATTTTACACCTACAATATACTTTCGTACTGTTTTTTGCAAACATTTAACAGTTTTAGCTGGAAGTAAGCACTATCAACCTGCATGCCTCCGCCCCTAAAATCACGTCTTAGCCTTGCCTTCCCACAGAGTACGTTGTAATTCATTGAAAATGAATATCGTTTATTCAAATATTTGATGCTATGCATTCAAACGCTACTCCTAAAAGATCCTTGCTTGTTTTTTCCTGTTCCTTTGTACTGATCATGCTGATTGCTGCAATCAGCAACTTCGTGTCAGCCTATACAAAGAACATACCTATGGCCTTTCCTGTCAGGGAGACATTTATCCGCAACTATCAGAAATGGCACCCCCACTCCCCCCTGGTTACATACAAACCTGGGGCCAGGACCATCGCTGCCGGACCATTATGGTCCTATGCAGGCGGACAAAGTAAAGTAACGTTTGGAGGGGCCTGTTTCTTATGTGATATCCAGAATCCAACCTTCGCCATCGACGGCGATCTCAACACGGCATCAAAACTCGTTTTGCCTGTAGGCGTACTGGGTGGTATCGCACAGAAACTGCAATTCCCCGGCAGCTACCAGGCCGGAGATCAGGTAGTACTTGACCTGGAAATACCCGATAAATTTTATACCAAGCAACTGATGTCTGCCGTACAGATTGAAACATTCAATGCAGGCGTTGCCAATAATGATATTGTAAAACTCGATAATCAGCTCGTCAGAGTTCAGCTCCTCGGCGTAGGCCCCGGCAGCACCAACAAATTCAGGGTAACCATCCCCATCACAAAAGCATTTGATGAAGTACAGATAGGCCTTTCCGCAATATTTGCGGAATTTGGCGCATTACTGATCTATGAAGCAGCAGCGGTTATTCCCATATCTGTAAACACACCGGCTACTATCCCCGTAGGTGGTAATGTAACCCTGAACGCTTCTCTGCCTCGCGTGTCCGGCGCTACCTTCAAATGGTATAATACCGCTATCGGAGGTACCCCGCTGTCATCATCAGCATCTTTTACCACTCCTGTTCTTACCAGAAGCACTACCTATTATGTGGAAGCAATCACTTCCGGTTTACAAAGCTATATTCGTACGCCCGTTCACGTTAAGGTAAGCGGCGGCGCCGGCGCTCTCTGGAGCTTCGGTGCTGACGAACTAAGCCCTGTAACCTCCGGTGTTGCCTGTGCGCTCTGCTTTGTAGACAACCCCGATCTGGCAGTAGACGGAGATACCCTCACGGCTTCCAAAATAGTATTGCCCGCCGGCGTACTCACCTCTGCCGGTCAGCGTATCTATTTCTCCGGCAGCTACAAGGCAGGAGATAACGTATCGCTCGATCTGGAAATTCCTAATAAAATATATACCAAACAGGCACTGTCAGGTATTAAAATAGAAACCTTCAATAACGATATTTCCAATGGAGATGCCACTACCATCGGCGCTTCACTGATCCGTTTGCAAGCCCTGGGCGTTGGCCCCGGCGGAATCAGCAAATTCAGGGTGGTGCTGCCTGTTACCAAAGACTTTAACGCGGTACAGGTAAGCCTGGCTGCTGCTTTCGCAGAATTCGGCGCACTGAAAATTTACGAAGCCGCCGCCTTCGTTCCGGTGAAAGCAACACCCGACACCGTCGCTATCTCCAGAGGACAAACAACTACGCTGACTGCTGCCATCAATCCCCGGATGGCCAATGCTACTTTCCGCTGGTTCACCACTCCCACCGGAGGTACGCAGGTAGGCTCCGGCAGCAGCTTCACCACACCTGCCCTCAGCGCTACCACTACCTACTACGTGGAAGCAACTACCCCCGGTGACGGATTAACCAGCTTCGTGCGTACCCCCGTTTACGTGAGAGTGAGAAACGCGGCAGGCGCCATCTGGAGCTATGCTGCAGAAGAACAAAGCCCTGTGACAGGCGGCGTGGCCTGCGCATTGTGCTTTGTAGATAATCCGACACTTGCCATTGACGGCGATACAACCACCGCTTCTAAAATAGTACTGCCGGTAGGCCTGGTAACTACTGCCGGCCAGCTGCTGAAATTCCCGGCTACCTACAAGGCCGGCGATTATGTAGTACTGGATCTTCAGATTCCGGATAAACTCTACACCAAACAATTATTATCCGCTATAAAAATCCATACGAAGAATAACGGCGTTGACAACAACGACGCTATCACACTGGATAACTCCCTGATTCGCCTGCAAGCCCTGGGCTTAGGGCTGGGTAGCACACCCAAATTCAGGGTGATGTTCCCTGTAACCAAAGACTTTGATGCGGTACAGGTAGATCTGAGCGCATTATTCGCAGAGTTCGGCGCTTTACAGATTTACGAAGCTGCGGCTGTTATTCCGGTAACAGTAACCCCGCCGGCTGTAACGCCTGTAGGCAGCACCGTAACCCTGACGGCTTCCATGCCAAGGGTGCCTAATGCTACCTACAAATGGTACAGTACCCCTACCGGTGGTACCCCGCTGGCTACAGGAGCTACTTTCACCACCCCTGCCCTTACCAGAACAACTGATTATTATGTTGAAGCCAGTGTGGCAGGTGCTCCCCTGGGCGCACAGAGCTATGTACGTACCCCCGTTCACGTTAAGGTAAGCGGCGGCGCCGGACCGCTCTGGAGCTTCGGTGCTGAGGAAGTAAGCCCGGTTACTGGCGGTATCGCCTGCGCACTCTGCTATGTAGACAACCCCGGTTATGCTATTGACGGCGATACACTCACCGCTTCTAAAATAGTACTGCCCGTAGGTGTAATTACTTCTGTAGGGCAACGTATTATTTTCTCCGGAAGCTATAAGGCCGGAGACAATATTGCCCTCGACCTCGAAATTCCTGATAAAGTATACACCAAACAGGCATTGTCAGGCATACAGATAGAAACATTTAACAACAACGCTTCCAACGGAGATATAACTACTATCGGCACATCCCTGATACGCCTGCAGGTGCTGGGTGTAGGCCCCGGTGGTATCAATAAGTTCAGGGTCATATTACCGGTGACCAAAGACTTTAACGCAGTGCAGGTGAGCCTCGCAGCTACTTTCGCAGAATTTGGCGCGCTCAAGATTTATGAAGCTACCGCCTTCGTTCCGGTGAAAGCAACACCTGACTCCATTGCTGTTTCCAAAGGACAGACGGCTACCCTTAATGCTGCTATCAATCCACGCATGGCTAATGCTACCTTCCGCTGGTACAACGCTCCAACCGGAGGTTCGCTGGTAGGCACAGGCAGTAGCTTTGTTACCCCTCCAATGAATGCTACCACTACCTATTATGTGGAAGCTACTACTCCGGCTGACGGATTAACGAGCTTTGTTCGTACCCCCGTTTACGTGAGAGTCAGAAATGCCGCAGGTGCTTTATGGAGCTATGCTGCTGAAGAGCAAAGCCCGGTAACCAGTGGCGTTGCCTGCGCATTGTGCTTTGTAGATAATCCGACACTTGCCATTGACGGCGATACTACTACAGCCTCCAGAATAGTGCTGCCGGTAGGCCTGGTAACCACCGCAGGTCAGCTGCTGAAATTCCCCGCCAGCTACAAAGCAGGCGATTACGTGGTGCTGGATCTTCAGATTCCGGATAAACTCTACACCAAGCAATTATTATCTGCTATAAAAATTCATACTAAAAATAACGGCGTTGACAACAACGACGCCATTACCCTGGATAACTCCCTGATCCGCCTCCAGGCGCTGGGTATAGGTCTGGGCAGCACACCTAAATTCCGGGTGATGTTCCCGGCAACCAAAGACTTCGATGCTGTGCAGGTAGATCTGAGCGCATTGTTCGCTGAATTCGGCGCATTACTGATTTATGAAGCGGCCGCTGTTATTCCGGTTACCGTGAATACGCCGGCAGTTACTCCTGTAGGCAGCACCGTAACGCTGACAGCCTCCATGCCAAGGGTGCCCAATGTTACCTTCAGATGGTTCAACAGCCCAACCGGCGGCACGCAGCTGGGAACCGGCGCCACATTTACGACACCTGTTCTGACCAGAACAACAGATTATTATGTGGAAGCTACTGTTCCGGGTGCAACACTGGGAGGCCAGAGCTATGTTCGTACGCCCGTTCGCGTTAAAGTAAGCGGTGGGGCCGGACCACTCTGGACATTCGGTTCTGAAGAGGTAAGCCCCGTAACCGGTGGTGTTGCCTGCGCCCTCTGCTTTGTGGATAACCCGGGCCTGGCCATTGACGGCGATACTACTACTGCTTCCAGGATTGTATTGCCTGTAGGTATAGTTACTTCTGTAGGCCAGCGTATTATTTTCTCCGGTAGTTATAAAGCGGGAGATAATGTTGCCCTCGACCTGGAAATACCGGATAAGGTATACACCAAACAGGCATTGTCAGGTATACAGATAGAATCTTTCAACAATAATGTTTCCAATGGAGATGTAACTACTATCGGTACATCCCTGATCCGCCTGCAGGCGCTCGGTGTAGGGCCTGGCGGTATCAGCAAATTCAGGGTGGTACTGCCGGTTACAAAAGACTTTAACGCAATACAGGTTAGTCTTGCTGCTGCTTTCGCAGAATTCGGCGCACTGAAAATTTATGAAGCAACTGCATTTGTGCCGGTGAAAGTAACGCCTGATACACTGCGTATTACCAAAGGCCAGAGCACTACGCTCACGGCTTCCATCAACCCGCGTATTGCCAATCCGGTGTTCCGTTGGTATACTACCCCTACAGGCGGTACGCCGGTAGGTACGGGAGCTACATTTACAACTCCTGCCTTGAACGATACCACCACCTACTATGCAGAAGCATTTACCGCTGTGGATGGGCTGAGCAGCTTTGTCCGCACACCGGTATATATTAAAGTAAGAAGGGCTGCCGGCTCTTTATGGAGCTTTGCAGATGATGAGTTAAGTCCGGTTACAAGCGGTGTCGGTTGTGCACTGTGCTTTGTAAATGATCCGAAACTGGCCGTGGATGAAGATACTACCACCGCGTCTACCATAGTGCTGCCGGTGGGTGTGGCTACTTCTGCCGGTCAGCGGTTACGTTTCCCTGGTGGCTACAAGGCCGGCGATTACGTTTCCCTCGATCTTGAAATACCAGGAAAACTGTTCTCTGCTCAGGCATTATCAGGTATACAGGTAGAAACATTCAATAATGAAATTTCCAATGCTGATAACAGATCTCTCAGCCCGGCGCTGGTACGGGTACAGTTATTGGGCCTTGGAACAGGCGGTACCAATAAATTCCGTGTAATATTCCCTGTGCTGAAAGATTTCGATGCAGTACAGGTTAGCTTGTCTTCTTTATTCTCCGCATTTGGTTCCCTCAAAATATATGATGCTGCAGGCATCATACCAATTAAGATCACACCGGACTCCAGCAGCGTGGTGCGTGGTGGATCTGTAACATTCGCCGGCGATATAAGCCGCGTTCCAGGAGCTTCTATACAGTGGTTCAGTACCCCTGCGGGCGGTACGCCATTGTCTAGCGGCCCGAACTTTACTACTCCTCCTGTTAATAGAAGCACTGTATTTTATGCAGAAGCAACCGGCCCTGATGGCCTGAAAAGCTTTGTCCGCACACCTGCTCCGGTTACTGTAACCAATGGAGTTGGCCCGCTGTGGACACATGCAGACCAGGAACAAAGTCCGGTAACCGGCGGCCTGGCCTGCGCACTTTGCTTTGTAGACAGTGCCAACCTGGCGGTAGACGGCGATACAACCACGGCTTCTAAACTGGTATTACCAGTGGGGGTTGCCGGTTCTATCGGACAGGTATTGAAGTTCCCCGGTAACTACAAAGCCGGCGACTTCATCGCACTGGATCTCCAGATTCCGGGAGCGATCTATACCAAACAATTATTATCAGCTATCACCATGCACACCCTGAAAGGTGGTGTGGACAATAACGATCCTGTTACGCTGAATAACTCCCTGATAAGACTCCAGGCCCTCGGGCTGGGTATCGGCAGTACGCCTAAGTTCAGGGTGATTCTGAAAGCAACGAAGGACTTTGATGCAGTACAGGTAGATCTCGCAGCACTTTTCGCCGAATTTGGCTCGCTGCGGATTTATGAAGCTACTGCCTTTATTCCTGTTACCGTAACACCTTCTCCGGCAACTGCACCTTCCGGTGGTACGGTTACCCTCACGCCGGCGATTGACCTGACCAGGGTCACTAACCCGACATTCAAATGGTATACAGCGCCAACCGGCGGCACACCGGTATTTACAGGTACCAACTTCACTACACCGCCTTTAAGCCGCAATATCACTTACTATGTAGAGGCATTCTCTCCGGTAGATGGGCTGAACAGTTATGTACGGACTCCTGTGGATATTAAGGTTGGCGGTGGCCCAGGTACTATCTGGAGCTTCGGTCAGGATCAGACAGGACCATTTACTTCCGGCCTTGCCTGCCTGGCTTGTACTATAGAAAATCCTGAACTGGCATCTGATGGCGATAGTACTACTGCTTCCAAATTCATCACCGGTATAGGTGTTGGTACTACGCTGAGCCAGCGGGTAATATTCCCGGGTGTTTATCAGCCCGGCGACAGCATTGTGCTGATAATGGATCTGCCCGGAGATCCGATTGCCAATGCACAACTGATTCCGAATATTAAAGTAAGAACCTTCAATAATGCCATCTCCGGTTCTCCGGTTGATAATAATGACGAAGTTTTACTCAATAATACAGGACTGGTAAGGTTACAGGTATTAGGTGTTGGGCTGAGCGGTGCCAACAAATTCAGGGTAACTATTCCGGCCACAAAAACCTTTGACGCCGTACAGGTTGGCCAGGGTTCACTGGTGGGAGCTTCCTCCGTGCTTCGCCTGTATGAAGTAACAGCAGCTATTCCGATTACGGTAACACCGTCTCCGGCTACAGCTCAGTATAATAAAACGGCAACACTCAATGCTGCCATCAGGGTGCCAAACGCTACCTTCCAGTGGTTCAGCGCACCAACCGGCGGCGTGCCGCTTCCGGGTGGTACGGGCGCCACATTCACTACGCCTAACCTTTCAAGGAATACCATTTACTACGTAGAAGCAACTGACCCTGCCGGTAAGAAGAGCTTTACCCGTACAGCCGTACCGGTGAAAGTGAAAGGTGGTGCTGGTCCGTTGTGGTCTTTCGGTACAGATCAGCAAAGCCCGATTACAGGTGGTATTGCCTGCGTACTGTGTACTGTTACCGATTCCATGAAAGCTATCGACGGTGATACAACCACTGCATCCAAACTGGTTGTGCCGGCTGCAATAGGAGGAAGTGTCGGACAGAAAATCATCTTCCCGGGTTCATATCTGGCAGGAGACAGCATCATTCTCTTCCTCAGCGTGCCCGGTAACGATCCGCTGGCCAGCGTACAACTGCTGGGCAGCATTTCCGTGAAAACTTCCAATGGAGGCGTTGAAAATAATGATCCGACTACTCTCAGCAATAATGCGGTAGGATTAAGCCTGCTGGGCCTCGGCACCAATGGCGAGCGTAAATTCAGGGTAGCTATCCCGGCTAAGAATCCGTTTGATGCCGCGCAGGTTGACCTGGGCTCTCTGGTAGGTGTCAGCAATTCTCTGAGTATCTATGAAGTAGCTGCCAGCATTCCGGTAACATTAGTAGTGACACCTACTGATACTACTATCGTATCTGGCCAGACGGCTACCTTCAACGCATCTATTCCGAGAATTCCGGATGCTACATTTAACTGGTACACCACCCCGACCGGTGGTGCGCCGATAGCCACTACCAATACTTTTGTAACACCACCGCTGACACAGGCAACCACTTATTATGTGGAAGCCACTTCTCCGGCAGATGGTCTGATAAGCCTGGTACGTACTGCCGTTACCGTTAAGGTAACCAATGCTGCAGGACCGGGAACAGTCGGTTGCGGCGGAGGAACCGGCCCATCCACGGATGGTGCGGAAGGCCTGTGCCTGCTTTGTAATGTAGCTAACCCCGGACTGGCCACCGATGGCTCTCCGGATACATATTCCACTATTAACGTGGGAGTAGGCGTTGCCGGTAAATACTACCAGCAGATACCATTTGCACAGGCAGGAGCTGCCACAGACAGTATCCGTATCAAAATCGGATCAGGAGGTGCGCTGCTGGGACTCGCCAATGGTATTGTTGTAACCACCTACAACGGAGCCACACCGAATCCAAGTCCGATTACAGTGGACTCCTCGCTGCTGATGCTGCTCAACGGATCAACCACCGGAACAATTACACTGCCGGCCAGACAACCGTTTACTTCTGTGAGAATTGCCTTTGGCAGTACGGTAGGTCTTATCTCGGCACTGAATGTGTACTATGTGAAGGTGATTACCCCGGTAGCCAAAGTAGCTGCTTCCAACGTGTTTGTTTGTAGTGGTCAGCCGGCAACACTTACTGCCAACGGACCGGCCGGATATTCTTTCCGTTGGTTTACCACTGCTTCAGGTGGTACGCCGGTAGCTACCACACCCAGCTATACCACACCGGCTGTTACCGGAACTACCAACTACTTTGTAGAGGCTGTAGGAGCAAATGGTTGCGGCAGCGAATTCCGTACGCCTGTTACCGTTACTACCGGTTTGCCAAGCGTAACTGTAACACCTGCTTCTGCCAACGTAGCGCAGGGATCAACACCAACATTCAATGTAGTGAATCCTGATGTTAATAATATTTACAACTGGTACACCGTACCAACCGGTGGTACACCGGTATTTGCAGGTACTACCTTCGGAGTGCCGCCGGTGAATGCCAATATCACCTACTATGTTGAGGCGGTAAGTAAAACCAATGGTACATGTAAGAGTCTGCGTACACCAGTGCCGGTTACACTGAACGGCGGTGGCGGACCAGGAACGCCTGTTCCTGGAGACATTGATTGCGGTGGAGCTACTACCCAGCTGAGCAGCGCCAACGGATTATGTATCGGTTGTTTCGTTGAGAAACAGGATTCTGCTGTAGACAATAACACCACTACTTCTTCTTCCATGCATGTGGTAGCAGGTTTACTGGGTGGTTACACAGAACAGGTACTGATCTTCCCGACAGGCGGAAAATCCGGCGACAGCGTGAGAATAGGATTGTCTACCAACGTTGGCCTGGCTGATGTAGGTGTGCTGCCATCCATACAGATTTCTTCTGCTAAAGGCGCTACTTCCAATAACGATGCGATTACCCTGGATAATCCGCTGATTAATCTCAGATTACTGAGTGGCTCCAAAGGCGTAATATCCTTTAAACCCGGAGGTAATACAGGTGCAGACTTTGACAGGGTGGTGATCCGTCTGAATTCAGGAGTGGCTGCATTACTGACATCCCTGAATGTGTATTATGCGCAGATATTTGCCGGACCTCCAACAGTAGAAAAGGATACCGTATACGTTTGTAGCGGTGCTACGGCTTCCCTGAAAGCTACAGGTCCGGGTACCAACTTCCGCTGGTATACACAGTTAACAGGCGGTTCTCCTGTTGGCACCGGAGCAACTTTATCTGTTCCGAATGTTACTGCGAATGCGGTTTATTATGTAGAAGCAATTTCCGGAGCAGGTTGTGCTAATCCTGCAAGGAAGGCTGTATATGTAATGGTAGGCTTACCAAAAGTGATTGTAGCGCCGGAATCTGTAAGCGTGAACAGTGGTGCCACTGCAACCTTTACAGTAACCAATCCGAATCCGCAGTACGATTACAACTGGTATGATGCGCCATCAGGCGGTACACAGGTGGCCAGCAAGGTAACCTCGTTTACTACGCCGCCGCTGACTGCTGCCAAGATTTATTATGTGGAAGCAGTGGATAAGGCTACCGGCTGCGCCAGCTCACAGCGTACGAAGGTAACAGCAGACATTAACCTGTCTCCTGAACCGGTACCGTGTAGTTTTGCAACCCAACAGCAAAGCCCCATCATCAATGGCGTATGTCTGCTGTGTGCTGTAGATAATCCTGCCCTCGCGGTAGATAATAATGCTAACTCTGCATCCACTATTAATGCAACGGTGGGTGCAGTAGGATATATCGGTCAGTTGCTGACCTTCCAGAATGCATATGCAGCAGGTGACAGCATTACCATGGATCTGGAAGTACCAGGTCAGGTAATTGGCGCCAGCCTGTTAGGCGGTATCAGGGTAGAAACCTACAACGGTGCCACAGCCAATAGCGATGCAAGATTCCTGGACGCTGCGCTGATAAGGGTAGAATTACTGTCAACCGGTAATAAATTCAGAGTCACCTTCCCGGTAACCAAAGCCTTCACCGGCGTACTGATCAGTATCAATGGTGCCGCAGTATCCTTACTCACCAGTGTGAAAGTATACTTTGCCGCAGCATTCCCGCCACGGCCAACACCTGAACTGACCACCTACAGCACTTGTGCCGGCAAGCCTGATACCCTGAAAGTAACAGGTCCTGCAGGTGCTGACATCGCCTGGTTTGATGCGGCAGTTGGCGGTACACAACTGGGAACCGGCAACATATTTATCACTCCTGCGCTGACAAGCTCAGTAACCTATTATGTACAATCAGGCAAGTACAATTGTGCTAACCCTGTAAGAGTGCCTGTACTGGTAACAGTTGGCGCCGGCCCTGCCGCACCGACTGCTCCGGGTGTAACACTCTGCGCCGGTGGTAAAGCAACGCTGGTGGCCACTGCGCCTCCAGGCGTTATCTTCCATTGGTACAAGAGCGGCACAGATACAGCGATACTGGCTACAGGTACGTCTTTCGTGACACCAACAGTAACTGCTGATACAGCTTACTATGTAGCTGCTGATAACAATGGCTGTCTCAGTACACGCACAAGAGTACCGGTAACGGTAACAGCTGCTGCGGCCAACTTCACCGTAACGCCGACAACTACCACCGTGAGCCGCGGACAGGGAGCGCTGATCAATGCTTCCAGCACCGGTTCCGGTATCATATTCAAATGGTACAATGCTGCGGGAGACAGCGTCTTCACCGGTCCTGCATTTAATACAGGCCCGCTGCAGGTAACCACCACATACACAGTAACTGCCGTTAATGCCGGCGGTTGCGCATCCGCGCCGATCACTGTAACAGTGAATGTATTGGGCGGTGGTACCAACGATGTGCCTTGCGATGCAGCTACCACTGAAACCAATAGCGCAAACGGTATCTGTATAGGATGTTATGTAGATAATCCTGCACTGTCTGTAGATGGCAGCACCACCACCGGAGGTACTCTCCACGTTGTTGCAGGGCTGCTGGGTGGTTACGTACAACAAACCGTGATCTTCCCGACTGCCAGCAATCCGGGCGACAGTGTGAATGTTCACCTGGCATTCCCGGTTGCCCTGGCGGATGTAGGCCTCCTCTCTTCTTTTGATGTAGCTACCTACAACGGTGCTACCTATAATAATGACCGTGTGTCTATCGGCAACTCTCTGCTCACGCTGAGATTACTCAGTGGTAACCAGCAGGCGGTGCTGAGCTTTAAACCTAATGCAGTATTCGATCGTGTAGAACTGCGGCTCAACTCCGGCCTGGCTTCCCTCCTGAATGCAGTGAGCGTAAATTACGCGAACCGCTTTGTGGCAGCACCGGAAGTAACTGCTGATTCCGTAATAGCTTGTGCCGGCGATTCCGCTACACTCTCTATTAAGAATCCGGTGGCAGGTGTTACCTATAAATGGTATAGCCAGGCATCCGGCGGTGTGGCATTGGGTACTGGTACTTCCTTCAGGGCGGCAGCACTGACAAACGGCGCTACTTACTATGCTGAGGCTACCAAATCAAATATAGACTGTCCGAATCCGCGCCGTAAAGCGGTGAAAGTGGTGATAGCACCTGCACCTCCTGCACCGGGCCAGCCGGCAACCGTAAATGTTTGCCTTGGTTCCAATGCGCAGCTGGCAGTGGATGCACCTAACCGCAATTACACCTATGGCTGGTACAATGCACCAACCGGTGGTACCAAACTGAATACCGACAGCGGATTTGTATTCAATGTTATCAACGTACGTAAGGATACCATCCTGTATGTGGAAGCAGTAAACAGTTGCGGTGTAGCGTCTCCGAGACAGGCGATCGCTGTGAAAGTATCTTCTTCTCTCAGTGCGCCGATTGTTACACCTAATCCTGATTCTGTGAATCTGGGTGTACAGGCGGTACTTACTGCTTCTAACAGTGGCACCAACCTGGTATACACCTGGTATGGCAGCCAGAATGGAAATGATAGTCTGTTTACAGGTCCGACCTATTCACCGCCAACGCAGAATACACCAGGTACTGTAGTATACTGGGTGGAAGCATCTCTTGGCGGAGGGGCAACCTGTAAGTCAATACGTGTACCTGCTACTGTAGTATACGGCAACTTCGGCAACCCGCGTCCTGTTCCGTGCGAGGGAGCAACATCCCAGACTATCGGCGGCAGCGGCCTGCTGGTGCTGGGCAATGTATACAACCCGCAGCTGGCTGTAGATAATGATGCTACAACCGCATCCTCACTGGTTATCAATGTGGGTGCACTGAACGCACAGGTATGGGAAAGAGCTAAATTCAACGGTGTTTCTGTAGCGGGTGATACTGTAAGGGTATTACTCTCCAATCCAAGTGTGGTGCTCTCCGCACAATTGCTGGGTGGCATACAGCTCACTACTTATAATGGTACCACTCCGGGTGATTCCCTGATGGCCAACAACCCGCTGATTAAACTGACGCTTCTGAGCAACAACTCTCAGGCACTGCTGGAATTCGTTCCAACCAAACAGTTTGATGCAGTTGAGGTGAAACTGAAGTCCGGCATTGTAGCCGCACTGACAGAAGTAGGCTTCAACTACGCACAGCGTGCACTGGTACAACCTGTAGTACAGGCTAATCAGGTGGCTGTCTGCGCAGGTAACACCGCTACACTGAATGTACAGAATCCGGCTGCCGGTATCACGTACCGCTGGTATACATCCAACGGTACCTACCTGGCAGGTAAAGATGGTCCGTCATTCACTACCGGTGCGCTCAGTAAGGATACTACCTTCTTTGTGGAAGCATTCCGTAATGGTTGCGCCAGCAAAGGAAAATCGATGGCTAGCGTGAAAGTAGCAGCGGCTCCTGCAGCTCCTGCTGTATTGTCTGCAGATGTTAAAGTCTGCACAGGCGCTAATGCCGACCTGGCTATAGCTACTCCGGCGAAAGGTTACACCTATAACTGGTACAATGTAGCCACCGGCGGTACCAAACTGAATACCGACAGCGGCTTTGTATTCAGAGTAATGAATGTAACAGCACCTGCTACCTACTATGTAGAAGCAGTGAATGATAGCTGTAAAACAATATCTGCCACCAGAACAGCGGTGAAAGTAAGCACTGCTGCGGCACTGGATGTTCCGAAAGTGACTCCTGCAACAGACACCGTAGTGGTGAATCAGCAGGCGATATTCACTGCAAGTGCAGCTACTGCCAATACCGTGTTCTACTGGTTCAGAACACAGACCAGCACCGATACGCTCTTCAAGGGAGCTGTTTATGCGGCGCCTGCTTCAGCGACTCCGGGTACTGTAACCTTCTGGGTGGAAGCTGCCCTGCCGGGTGCTACTGTTTGTAAGTCTGCAAGAGTACCTGCAACGGCCATCACCATACCAGACAGAAATGATCCGGTACCGTGTGAAGGTGCAACCGGTCAGACAATCGGCGGCTCCGGCCTGCTGGTTCTGGGTAACGTTTATAACCCGCAACTGGCTGTAGATAACAGCGCCAATACGGCTGCTTCCCTGGTCATCAACCTGGGCGCACTGAATGCCTCCGTTTGGGAAAAGGCTACCTTCTCCGGTGGTGTATCTGCTCCGGGCGATACCGTGAAAGTATTGCTGTCCAACCCAAGTGTAATACTCTCTGCCGCAGTACTGGCAAGTGTTCAGCTGACCAGTTATAACGGCAGCACCCGGGGAGACTCCATCCTGGTGTCCAACCCGCTGTTACACCTGGAATTACTCAGCGGTAACAGAGGCGCGCTCCTGTCCTTCGTTCCAACCAAACCATTTGATGGTGTGGAAGTGAAACTGAAATCAGGTATTCTGGGCGCTCTGACAGAAATAGGATTTAACTACGCTCAACGCGCCCTCGTACAACCAACTGTACAGGTAAGCAGCGCCAGCGTATGTAAGGGTGGAAGAGCAACGCTGAAAGTGGTGAACCCGGCTCCGGGTGTAACCTACAGCTGGTTCGACAACAGAGGCAACCGCCTGCTGGATAGCATAGCGTATGTGACACCGGCCACACTGGATTCCGGTACTTACGTTTACTTCGCAAGAGCTACCAGAAACGGTTGTCAGGGTGCAGCATCTGCTCCTGCTCAGGTAAGAGTACTGGGTGCTCCCGGAGTGCCGGTACCAACCAACGGTAACAATGCTACCACCTGTCTGAATACGCCGGTTACACTGAGCGTAAACCCGGTAGCAGGTGTAACCTTCAACTGGTACGATGCAGCTACCGGCGGTGCTAAACTGGCATCCAATACCAATACATACACAACGCCGGCTAATCTGGCAGCAGGTACATACAACTTCTATATTGAAGCGGTAAATGGTAACAACTGTACCAATGACAGCGCCCGTGCGAAGATTACTCTCCGTGTAGACAGCGCAGCTACTGCTGCAGACATCAATGCGGCAGACCAGGTGATCTGCGCAGGCGGAACTGCGGTACTGACACCAACTACCACTACAGTTCAGAATCCTGTATTCAAATGGTACGCTAACCCTGATAAGACAGGACCAATCACTACCGGTGTAAGCGCTACAGGCGTACTCACCATCCCTGGTCTTGCAGTAGGTACCTACACTTATTATGTGAGCGTAAGCAACGCCGGTAAGTGTGAAAACGCAGCAGGCGCACTCAAAGCGGTGAAAGTAACCGTTAATAAAGCATCTGCCGCAACCGACATCATCGCAGCAGATACAACGGTATGTGCGCAGACAACAGTAACGTTGAAAGCATCTTCCACTACAGTTACCAACCCGGTATTCAAATGGTACGCTGACGCAGCGCTGAAAACACTGCTGCAAACCGGCGCCACTTATACTACCGGTACTATCACAGCCACCACTACTTTCTACGTAACAGTGGAAGGAAGCAACAGCTGCGCAAACACTGCAGGTAATGCCAAAGCGGTAACCGTATCTGTAACAAGTCTGCCAGCGCCGGTTATTGATGCATCCAGTATCAGTATCTGTGCAGGCGACAGCGCAACACTTACTGTGAAAAATGCATTGCCATCACTCACTTACCGCTGGTACAGCACGGCAACAGGTGGTACGCCACTGTTCACCGGACCGGTGTATGTAGTGAAAGGACTCACTGCTTCCGCAGACTTCTATGCAGAAGTATCTGCCGGCAGCTGTGCAGGTGCGGCAAGAACTAAAGTATCCATAGGTGTTGGTACAGCTCCTGTACCAATCCTCGAATCCAATAATGTAACAGTTTGTCAGGGTGGTACAGCCATACTGAAAGTAACATCTTCCACAACCGGCATCACCTACAAATGGTATACAGCAGCAACCGGCGGTACGCTCCTGTTCACCGGACCAATCTTTACCACTCCTGTAGTTAATACTACTACCCAGTTCTATGTGGAAGCAGTAGGTACCGGACAGTGTGGTAAACCATCAGCCCGTGCAACGGCTACCGTTAATGCTGTACCGGTTCCGGCAGCGCCAGTAATCGTAACGCCAAACGTGAGTACATGTATCGGTCAGAACATAAGCCTGGCTATACAGAATCCGCAGGCCGGCGTCACCTACCAATGGTTCACTGCAGCTACAGGTGGTACCCTGGTATTTACCGGTCCGGTTTACAATGTAATTGCAAACAGCAACGTGACCTACTACGTACAGGCACTTGTTGGCGGTGGTTGCCCAAGCGCTACCAGATCAGTGGCAACAATAACAGTGAATACAGTACCGGCTACTCCGGAAATCACTGCTTCTTCCCTGTCAGTATGTGCAGGCGGCACCGTAACACTGGGTATTAAGAATCCGGTGGCAGGCACTATCTATCGCTGGTATAATGCAGCAACAGGTGGTACGCTCCTGGCAACAGGCACCAGCTTCACAACCGGAGCGCTGACAGCTAACACTGATTTCTATGTAGAAGCCAGCAACGGCAACTGCGCAGGCACGGTTAGAGCGAAAGTATCCATAGGTGTAGGTCAGGCGCCAACACCAATACTTGAAGCCAATAATGTAACAGTATGTCAGGGTGGTAAGGCAACCTTGCGTGTAATATCTGCAGCCAATAATGTAACCTACAGATGGTATACTACAGCTACAGGTGGTACGGCAATATTCACCGGCCCGACATTCACAACGGATCCGCTCACCAATTCCATGGACTTCTATGTAGAAGCTACCGGAAATTCCGGCCAATGTGGCAATCCGTCTGCAAGGGTGAAAGCGGTAGTAACCGTAACAACAGCGCCTGCAGCACCGGAAGTAACAGCAACCACGCTGAGAGCTTGCGCAGGTACAGGTGTAACAGTATCCGTGAAGAACCAGCAGGCAGGTATCACCTACCAATGGTACAACGCAGCTACCGGTGGTACGTTGCTCTTCACCGGTCCGGTTTATAATGTACCGGTTGTTAACAGCAACACTACCTTCTATGTACAGGCCAATGTAGGTACCGGATGCTCCAGCGCAACAAGAACAGGCGTTACAGTAACGGTAGATCCTTCACCGGCAACACCAACAGTATCATCAGACAATGTCAGAACCTGCATAGGCGGTACAGCTACCTTCGCCGTTCAGAACCCGGATCCTGCGGTTACCTACCGCTGGTACAGCGCACCATCCAACGGTACGCTCCTGGCAACCGGCACCAGCTATACCACCGGACCGCTGGCACTCACTACTACCTTCTATCTGGAAGCAATCAACAGTGCAGGCTGCAGCAGCGTACGTAAAGGCTTGACAGCAACAGTGGTAAGCACTATCGATCCGCCGCTTGCTGATCCGGCAACTACCTGCGCAGGCCAGACAATAGTACTCAGTGTGAAAGGCAGACAGGCAGGTGTCATCTATAACTGGTATACTACAGCCACAGGCGGTACACCGGTATTCACAGGCGCAGACTTTACCATCACGCCAAATACAGGCATCACATACTACCTGGGCGCAGCTACCAGCGGCGGATGCACCAGCGCCAGCAGAACACCGGTAATCGTAACCGTAAACCCTGCACCTGCTGTTCCGGCAGTAGCCAATGCAACCATTGCTACCTGTCTGAACCAGCGCGCAACGCTGAATGTACTCAACCCTGACGCTACACTCACCTACAGATGGTATACAACGCCAACAGGCGGTACACCAGTAGCAACCGGCGCTACTTACACTACGCCGCCGGTAACTGCTAACCAGATGTACTACCTGGAAGCGGTGAACAGCAACAGCTGCCCAAGTGCAACGCGCACCGCTGTCAGCGTAACTGCTACCGGATCACCTGTAGCACCGACCGTAACAGGTAACGAAACAGGTATCTGCCCTGGCAAAACAGCCACACTAACGGCTACATCAACCACTGCAGGTGCAAACTTCCGCTGGTACAGCGCAGCAACAGGCGGTAATCCGTTGTTCACAGGAGCAACATTTACTACCAACGCACTGACAGCAAATACTACCTACTATGTGGAAGTATTCACTACCGGAGGTTGTGTAAGCACAGTAAGAACGGCAGCAGAAGTAACCATCCTGCAACCGCTGGCTACACCGAACGTAGTGGTGGATAATACAACAGCTACCAGCATTACCTTCCGCTGGAACCCTGTTCCAGATGCTCAACGGTATGAAGTATCACTCGATAATGGTGTCACCTTCATCCCGCCAAGCTCCGGCAACACCGGTACCACTCATACCGTATCCGGCCTGCAGCCTAATCAGACGGCAACGATCAGGGTAAGAGCCATTGGAAACGCAGACTGTCAGGCAAGCACCTTGTCTAACGGTGTAACCGGTACCACTACCAACCCGCAGGGCAATAACATCTACGTGCCGAACCTCTTCAGTCCGAACGGAGATGGTGTGAATGATATCGAATATGTATACAGCACCGCTATTGCTCAGCTGGAATTCAGGATCTACAATCAGTGGGGTCAGCTGGTATTCACATCCAAAGATCAACGTCAGGGATGGGATGGTACCATGAGCGGAGTGAAACAACCGGTAGGCGTATACGTATACATCGTGAAGGCTACCATGCGCGACGGTACTGTAGTTATGAAGAAAGGTAACGTGACCCTCATGAGATAGTCACGGAAAGAATGAAAGCAAAATGAATTAATTATAGCCGGGATGCAGGTTGCATCTGCCTGTATCCCGGTTAATCTTGAACAAGTAAAAAATGTTCCTATGAAAAGGATCTTTATTGTTGCAATACTTTTTTGGAGCAGTTTGTTGCCCAGGCTGGCCGAAGCCCAGGTGGACCCGCACTTTTCACAGTATTATGCGTATCCGCTGTGGCTAAATCCTGCACTGACAGGTGTGATTGATGGTGATTACAGGATTAGCGGCGATTACCGCAATCAATGGGCTAACTATGGTAAACCGTTCTCCACTGCAGGTATTTCCGTAGATGCCGCTACCAACAAAAATCTCGGCGTAGGATTGAATGTCATCAATATGGCTGCCGGGGATGCAGGATATAATTACTTCAATGCCATGGCAAGCGTATCCTATACGGGCGTAAGATTTGGCGCTACTAAAACCAGCCAGATTACCTTCGGTATTCAGGGTGGTATCATCAACCGCCGCGTGGATCCTGCAAAATTCCAGACAGGCAGCCAGTATCAGCCGGTGATAGGATATGATCCCAGCATCGCTAACGGGGAGAACGTTACCACCACCTCCTCCACGGTATTCGATGCCGGTGCAGGCGCCATGTTCTTCGACGGTAACCCTAACCACACACTGAACCCGTTTGTGGGCTTTGCTGCGGCACACCTTACCAGTCCGAAAGATCCGTTTGCTTCTAACGGAGAAGAAAAGAAACTGCCCGTAAGATACCAGGTACATGGCGGTACCAGAATTAAATTAAACGACGCGGTAAGCATCACCCCTACCGGATTATACATGCGGCAGGGAAATGCAGAAGAAATAGTGGCCGGCGCATATGCGTCACTGATGGTTAACCCGGAATTCGACTTCCTGGTGGGCGGTAACTACCGCTTCAATGATGCTGTAATTCCATTTGCCGGATTCCACTTTAAAGGTTTCGTACTGGGCCTCAGCTACGATGCCAACACATCCAATATGCGTCGCCTGGTAAATGGAAGCCAGAGCTTTGAAGTATCCCTTTCCTTTATCAGCCGTAAAAGAAGAATACTTGGTGAAGAATACTTTATCTGCCCAAGATTATAAAAGCTGGAACTGATGAGAATGGAGGAAAATATTTATACAGAACATAGAAATGGAACCCTCATGAAAAAAATTACACTCATTGTACTCGTAATTTTTGCAGGCATAATTAACTCCATACAAGCGCAGTATGTGTATGATTACAAGCATACGGCGGATGTCTATTACGGCGCAAAAGATTATTATTCGGCAGCACAGTATTACAATAAAGCCCTGGGTACCTTTAAAATCAAGCCGGAGCAGGTACTGCCCTATTCCGTTGGTGAAGCGGCAGCACCCAAAGGTAAATTCAAGGACTATCAACAGGTGGTAGCCCGGCTGGCAGAATCCTACCGCTTATACAATGACTTCGGTAACGCGGAAACATGGTATGCCCAGGTGGTAGGATTCAATAATCCCGCCTATCCGCAGGCCCGCTACTGGTACGGCGTATGTCTGAGGGCCAACGGTAAATACGACCAGGCCCTGCAGCAGTTTACCGAGTTCAAGAAAAATTATACAACATCCGATGAAATCGCCACCCGCGTACCATTGGAAATTGCTAACTGTGAGTTTGCAGTCAACGAATCTAAAAAACAACCGCGTTTTACGATACAGAAAACATCCGGAAATGTGAACGAAGGAGGCGCTAACTACGCACCAGTACTGCTGGATCAGAATACCCTGATGTTTACCTCTTCCCGCCCGGAAACACCACCATTACCTACATCCGGTAAGGCGGCCGACAAAAAGAACACCAACCGGAAAGGAACTCCCTATGTAAACGATTTATACACCGCTACCGGCAGCAACAATACGTATGATAACAGCAGGAAATTAAATATTCCCCTGTCTAAAGGTGTAGATCAGGGCGTATCTGCATTATCGCCGGATGGTAATTCCCTCTACCTTACCCGGTGGAATACCAAAAATGGAGAAAGACATGCTTCTGTTTATATCAGCATTAAACAGAATGGCGCCTGGGCAGAACCCAAAGTATTAGGCAGCAACGTGAACGTAGAAGGATATAACTCCATGCAGCCTTTCATTACAGCGGACGGCAAATACCTGTTGTTTACTTCTAACCGGCCAGGGGGCATGGGTAAAAATGACCTGTGGTATTGCGTGATGACCGGCAATACGCCGGGAAGCGCCCGTAATATGGGGACAGCAATCAATACCAAGGATGAAGAACAAGCCCCCTTTTATGACCAGGAGAAAAATCTGCTGGTATTCAGCACAGATGGCCGTGTAGGCCTCGGCGGACTTGATTTCTTCTCCAGCGAAGGCGATTTCGGTACCTGGTCTGTACCGGTAAATATGGGTATGCCACTCAATTCTCCCAAAGATGATATCTACTATACCGCATTGGATAATTCACATCCTTTTGCAGCAGGCTTCATCAGCTCCGACAGAGAATCTGTTTGCTGCCTGGAAGTATTTGGCGTGAACAGGGTACGCAAAATAGCGAGCGGACTGATTATCGACTGCGATACCCGGAAACCGCTGGAAGGTGCTACCGTTACCCTGATAGACACAGTACGGAGGAAAAATATCAATAAGGTAACGCTCGGACCTAGTGGCCGATACACCTTCGAAGTAGATGTACAGCGCTACTATAAAGTAGTAGCCGAAAAGGAAAACTATTTCACCAAAGCATTTTACTTCAATACAGATACTTTAAACAGAGTGGATTCTATGGATAATCCTACTGTTTGTATCAAACATTATGAAATTGAAAAACCAATTGTGCTGAATAATATCTACTACGATTTTGGTAAGGCTACCTTACGTCCTGAATCCAAAATTGTACTGGATACTGTAGTGGGCATTCTCAATGATAACCCCAAAATGACTATTGAAATGAGTGCGCATACAGATAGCGTAGGCTCTGTGAAATTCAATGATAAATTATCACAGGACCGTGCGCAGTCATGCGTGGATTATCTTATCAGCAGAGGTATTTCACCTGCCCGCCTGATTGCAAAAGGGTACGGCAAATCACGCCCGGTTGCGCCGAACTCACTGCCTAACCATAAGGATAATCCTGAAGGCCGTCAGCTGAACAGAAGAACAGAGTTCAAGGTACTCCGCAGGCAGGTACAGGTGCCAGCCAGTAATGATGACAGCGGTAGTACACAGTCAACACAATAAACCATTTAAGTAGCCGGAACCCGTTCCGGTACTTCCATATCCTATAATCAAAACGGAAAAATAGCCGGCGTTATGCCGGCTATTTCTTTTATCATCACTCCGTAATGGGCATACGATAGTAACTACGTTTCATGATAAAAACGTATAATCGTAAACGTTATAAAAGAGATGAATTAGTTGGCGGATTTACCGAAGTTGCCGATAGCCAGCGTGTCTGTGGAAGTCTTGTTCTGCATTACTTTCAGGTGTGCTGCATAGGCAACAGCATTATCGAACTTAAAGGCGGTATCCTTACTGGCGCCTGCAGCCTGGCGAACCTTGATAGTGCTTACTTTGCTGAATAATTCAATCTCCTTCATTTCAGCGCCGGTTCCTTTAATTTCTTTTGCTAACAGTGTATCAGTGGTAGGTGCTGTTTTAGGACCAAATACGAAGTACAGCTGATGTGCAGCATCTTTGGTGCTTTTAGCCAATGTCAGTGTAACGTTTACCGTCTTGTCGTTATTCTCCAGGATGGTAACAGTACCTAATGTTTTGGCAGCATCAGCACCTGCGCCACTCAACTGGAAAGTCTTGCTGCGTGCTGCCGGCGGCGGCGGTGTAACAGCGTCGTCTTTTTTGCAGGAAGTGAAGGCAATACCCAATACGGCGGCAGTCATGACTCCCACTTTGAGAGCACGTTTGTTGGAAATAAGCATGATTTCTGTTTTTTATATAGGTTTTAAGATTGCGATTAGTTTGGCATTTATTACAATCAAGGTTTTTCGGCGCTTACTGCATATTAAACGACGCTAAAAATAAAAAGTTACAGTACGTGTAATAAAAAAAGAAAATATCAACATGGTGTGTCGTGAAATGCTTTGCTGGGGCTGATTTTATACTGAAATATTTTTTCACTGGTATCGAATAACCTACGGTTGATGTTGCAACTTTAAACTTTTATGTAAAAAAATTAGCGGGTATAAAAAAAACTTTTACATTTGTTCCGCACTGAGGTGCAAAAAACTATCGGCATATGCTCTGTTAATTTGCTAACGGTCCTCCCGTTAACCACATTTCCACTTTATTGATCTTGTATTGCAGCGCTTCCTGCAATGTTTCATTCATTTTCTTTAATGAGTTTATATGCCCGTGTCCACATCAATAGTATCACGTATTTCAGCGTTTATTAAATTATTTCGTATAGCCGTTGCCGGTACTGAAAAGGAATTTACTACCGGCAGTATTAACCGCGCCATTTTTCTGCTGTCTATCCCTATGATCCTGGAGATGGCGATGGAATCTTTATTTGCCGTGGTGGATATATTTTTCGTCAGCCACCTTGGTATCAATGCCATCACTACCGTAGGTTTAACAGAGTCTGTACTCACCCTGGTGTATACCTGCAGTATGGGTTTAAGTATGGCAGCTACTGCTGTTGTGGCGAGAAGAACCGGCGAGAAGAATCCGGACGAAGCCGCGCATGCTGCCGTGCAGGCCATTTATATTGCACTGGCTATTACGGTTGTCATCGGTATTGCAGGAATATTGTTTGCGAAAAATATTCTTGCTGTAATGGGGGCTTCGCAAGAAGTCATAGCTTACGGTCACGTATATACGAAAATATTGATCGGTGGCAATGTTGTTATTGTGTTGCTGTTTCTGATCAACGGTATTTTCAGGGGAGCCGGCGATGCTGCGCTGGCGATGCGTTCGCTCTGGATTGCAAACGGATTGAATATTATCCTCTGCCCATTGCTGATTACAGGCCCGGGTCCTTTACCCGCATTGGGCCTGAAAGGCGCAGCCCTGGCTACTTTCATTGGCCGTGGTGCAGGTGTTGCCTATCAGCTGTATCATCTGTTTGGTGGTAAAAACCTGATACGTATTGCCCGCAGGCATCTGTTACCCGACGGCAAAGTGATGGCTGCTATCCTGAAGATTGCGGCCGGCGGAACAGCGCAGATGCTGATTGCTTCTGCCAGCTGGATTTTCCTGGTGCGTATCATCTCCCACTTCGGCAAGGATGCTGTTGCTGGCTATACGATTGCTATCAGGGTAGTGATATTTACTATTCTGCCTGCCTGGGGAATGGCCAACGCTGCGGCTGCGCTGGTCGGTCAGAATCTGGGCGCACAGCAGCCAGACCGCGCTGAACGCTCTGTATGGCGGGCGGCATTCCTGAATATGATTTTTCTGGGTATTGTTGCCATTGTATTTCTCACCGCAGCGCCGGTTATTATAAGGCTGTTC
The DNA here is from genome assembly GCF_009928525.1 of Chitinophaga solisilvae. Taxonomy (GTDB): domain Bacteria; phylum Bacteroidota; class Bacteroidia; order Chitinophagales; family Chitinophagaceae; genus Chitinophaga; species Chitinophaga solisilvae. The sequence goes on from NZ_JAABOK010000003.1 coordinate 386,053, forward strand.
ACAGAAGAACCGGTAGTTGTAAACTATGGCGTGCAATGCCTGCGGCTGATGAGCCTTGGCTACGTGTTTTACGCCTATGGCATGGTTATCACCCAGGCCTTTAACGGTGCAGGTGATACGAAAACGCCTACACTGATTAATCTGTTCTCCCTCTGGATGTGGCAGATGCCCCTGGCCTGGATATTGGCTATATGGTTCAATGCAGGCCCGCAGGGCGTATTCTGGGCCATCGCCATCTCTGAGTCAACCGTAGCTGTGGTGGGCATTTTCCTGTTCCGCAGAGGTACCTGGAAACATATAAAGATTTAGTTTACGCTTTCTGCATAAGTAATTACCTTTGCCTGATTTTGCATTAAACCTAACACTAATAAACACCAGAAAAACAATATGTCACTCACAGTCGTAGGCACTATGGCGTTCGATGAAATTGAAACGCCCTTTGGGAAATCAGGTAAAATTATCGGTGGTTCTGCTACTTATATCGCGTGGGCAGCTTCCAACTTTGTAAAGCCTATCAATCAGGTTTCTGTAGTTGGCGAAGACTTTCTGCAGTCCGAACTGGATGCACTGACTGCCAAAGGCGTTGCATTGGATGGCGTACAGATCAAGAAAGGCGAAAAATCTTTCTACTGGTCCGGTAAATATCATATGGATATGAACACCCGCGATTCACTGGTAACAGATCTCAACGTGCTGGCCGATTTCAACCCGGTTATTCCTGAAAGCTACCAGGGAAGCGAATTCCTGATCCTGGGTAACTTAACGCCACAGGTGCAGATGAGCGTACTGGATCAGCTGAAGGTAAGACCTAAGCTGATTGTGATGGACACCATGAACTTCTGGATGGAAGTAGCGCTGGATGACCTGCTGAAAGTGCTGAAGAAAGTGGACGTATTGATGGTGAATGACAGTGAAGCGCGTCAGCTGAGCGGTGAATATTCCCTCGTGAAAGCTGCCCGCAAAATCCTGACCATGGGCCCCCGTTACCTGATTATCAAGAAAGGTGAACATGGCGCGCTGTTGTTCCACGAGAACCATGTTTTCTTTGCTCCTGCTATGCCGCTGGACGATGTATACGATCCAACCGGCGCCGGCGATACTTTCGCAGGCGGCTTTATCGGTCACCTGGCTAAAACAAAGGATGTTTCTTTCGAGAACATGAAAACAGCCATCATCATCGGTTCTGCCATGGCGTCTTTCTGCGTGGAAAAATTCGGTACTGAACGTCTGAGAGAAGTAACCCAGGAAGAAATCTCTGCCCGCCTCGAACAATTTGTTCAGCTGGTAAACTTTGACATCGACCTGGTTTAGTACCATTTCATTATTTGGTTATTTGAGATTTTGAATAAAATAGAGAAGCCCCCTGAACTGCTCAGGGGGCTTCTCTATTTTATTCAAAATCTCAAATAACCAAATAACTAAATAAAAATGCTGTTGAGGATGGAGGCGAGTCTTACACCACCTTTCAGGAGCTGTTGATTCAGATCGTTCAGGAATACGTAGTTATAACGGTAGCTGAGCTTGGAATCCGGTTTGGTATAGCCGTAGATCCTGTCTGCCAGCAGATGAGATTCAAACATCCAGTCTGCAATGGAACCGCTCTGCATGATTTTCACCTGCTGAGGGGTGGCAATATCAATGGCTTTGGTGTATTCGGTGTAGCTGAGCTGCTGAAAATCAATGAGGTGTTCATCCCATACCCGGTGCAGGTTGGAAGGCTTGTCGAACCACATCACATTGATTTTGTTACCACCCTGATCTTCGTCTCTGCCAACATGCAGGGGCATGTGCATATCACCGATCATATGTGCCAGAAAAGTGAGGGCAAACCATTTCTTATCTGCCGCCAGGCGCGTATTTTTCAGGTCTTTCATCATGGCCTGCGTCTGGGTGTAGAGGTTTTCGCCGGTGGCAGCTTTCAGCATACCGTCAAAGGTAGTCCTGTCAACGCCTCCGGGGAAATCCAGGTAATGCCAGCGGTTGGTATTGTCGTATTGATGCGTGGTGTCCGATTTGATGAAATCAGGCCAGTTGGCGATCATCGCAAGACTTTGTCCGCCCAGGATGTTGGCTACTGCCTTCCTGGCTTTGGGAGTCAGGTGTTGCCAGGCAATTTCCGCTACAATGCGGTGACCGTTCGGCCCCCAGGCAAAGCTGGCCAGCGGCAGTAAAAAGGCCACTACAAGGCCAGTCAGCATTTTTTTTCTCATAAGTAAGTCCTTGATTGAAGCTGCAAAATTAAAGCATCTTTTTTTAACACTTTAAGATGCCGGTTCTTTAGTATTTTTACATACTTCTCAAACGATTCATCAATTATGTCATTTCAGATACATGCGCCTTATGCTCCTGCTGGTGACCAGCCGGAAGCAATCAAACAATTAACCGAGGGGCTGAACAGTGGAGAACAATACCAAACCCTGCTGGGGGTGACCGGCTCCGGAAAAACCTTTACAGTTGCCAATGTTATCCAGAATGTACAACGTCCTACCCTTGTGCTCACCCATAATAAAACCCTGGTAGCCCAGTTATATGGGGAACTGAAACAGTTCTTCCCGGATAATGCGGTAGAGTATTTCGTGTCCTATTACGATTATTATCAGCCGGAGGCTTATATGCCTGTCAGCGATACCTATATTGAAAAAGATCTGGCTATCAATGAGGAATTGGATAAACTACGTCTGAAAGCCACGTCTAACCTGCTTTCCGGCCGGAGAGACATCATTGTGGTGGCCAGCGTTTCCTGTATCTATGGTATGGGTAACCCGACGGAATATGAGAAAGGTATCATCCGTATTCAACGGGGGATGACTTTCAGCCGCAATGCTTTCCTGCACGGACTGGTAAATTCCCTGTATTCCCGTACTACCGGCGATTTCAACAGAGGAAATTTCCGGGTGAAAGGCGATACCGTAGATATTAACCTGCCTTATGTTGATTTCGGTTACAGAATTACGTTTTTCGGAGATGAAATCGAAGAAATAGAAAGCATAGATGTGCAGAACGGAAAACGTATCAGTACCATGGAGAATGCAGCCATTTTCCCGGCCAACCTTTACCTGGCGCCGAAAGATATTATGCAGCAGGTGCTGTATGAAATTCAGGACGAGCTGCATGCACAGGTAGATTATTTCAAGGCCAATGGCAAGCTGATAGAAGCACAGCGTTTATCCGAACGCGTGAACTATGATGTGGAAATGATCCGGGAACTGGGTTTCTGCAGTGGTATCGAGAACTATTCCCGTTTTCTGGACCGCCGGCGGCCGGGTGACCGCCCGTTCTGTCTGATGGACTTCTTCCCGAAAGATTTCCTGCTGGTAATAGATGAAAGCCATGTGACCATCCCGCAGATAGGCGGTATGTACGGGGGCGACCGCTCGCGTAAGCTGAACCTGGTAGAATTTGGTTTCCGCCTGCCTTCCGCTATGGATAACCGCCCGCTGAATTTCTATGAGTTCGAGAACCTGGTACCGCAGGCTATTTTTGTAAGCGCCACGCCGGGAGAATATGAATTAAAGAAAACCGAAGGTATAGTAGTAGAGCAGGTGGTGCGCCCTACGGGGCTGCTGGAGCCGCCTATTGAAGTGAGGCCCAGTGTAAACCAGGTGGACGACCTGCTGGAAGAGATAGACAAACGCGTACAGAAGGGCGACCGCGTACTGGTGACTACCCTTACCAAGCGTATGGCCGAAGAAATGGATAAGTACCTGGGACGCATCAATATTAAATCCCGTTACATCCACTCTGAGGTGGATACACTGGAACGTATTGAGATCCTGCGCGACCTGCGGCTGGGAAATATTGATGTGCTGGTAGGAGTAAACCTGCTGAGAGAGGGGTTGGATTTGCCGGAAGTATCGCTGGTTGCTATTCTGGATGCTGATAAGGAAGGGTTCCTGCGTGATGAGCGTTCACTGACGCAGACCGCCGGACGTGCCGCGCGTAATGTGGACGGGCTGGTGATTTTCTATGCAGATAAAATGACGGACAGTATGCAGCGGACGATCGATGAAACAGACCGTCGCCGGGAAAAGCAGGCTGCTTACAATGTAGAGCATAATATTGTACCAAGAACGGTGCGTAAGACGAAGGAACAGATCCTGGGACAGACATCCGTACTGGAAATCAAGCATTTTGATGAGCAGTCGCCATATGCTGTACATGATGAAGTAACGCTGGTGGCTGAGGATGCGATGGAGTATGCGAAAGGTGCTTCTGCGGGGGCTAAGACGATCCCGCAGCTGGAGAAGGCTATTACGAAGGTGAAGAAAGATATGGAGAAGGCTGCCCGTGATCTTGATTTTATGGAGGCCGCGCGGTTACGCGATCAGATGTTTGCTATGGAGCGGGAACTGCAGGAGATGAAGCAATAAGTGATACTTCTTTCAAAACATTATATAGAATTATTTATAATATCATATTGTGATTTTAAATAATGAAATATTATTGTGATTATATATAAAGTATTATAAAACAAATAATAAGACAGCATGTTTCTACATTGCTGTAACATCTTGCCCACCTGATTTTTGAAAAATGCTAACTTCTATTCATACTGTTCATATTTATTTGATAATCAATTAACAAGAGTTAATGTTATCGATTGCATTATTTCAATATAATCTCTCTGAATAGAATTAATATTATTATTTTATATTATATAATTGACTTAATCCTAATTTATACCCTCTAAATTCAATTTTTTCTATTTTTAAGGCCTTCTATTTGATGTTTTAAATTCCGGATATACTTTTATTTAAGAAATTTAAAAATCAAATGCTATGAAGAAAAACGCATTCCAAGACTATCTACCCTTTATTTTTCTGGCGATAGTAGCAATAATTGGAATTTTTATTCCGGCTATCCCCAATTTTTCAGATGTAAGTAAATATAATACTGCTGACATCGCCTGGATTCTGGTTGCCTCTTCCCTGGTATTTCTGATGACTCCCGGTTTATCCTTCTTTTACGGAGGCATGGTAAACAGGAAGAATGTAATTTCTACCATGATGCAGAGCTTTATAGCCACAGGGCTGATCAGTGTGGTATGGGTAGTAGTTGGTTTCAGTCTGGCATTTGGAAAATCATATAATGGTATTATCGGTGACCCCACCACTTTTTTTATGTTCAGAAATGTAGGGTCGGGCGCCCCGTGGAGCCTGGCCCCCACTATTCCGCTGCTGCTGTTTGCGCTCTTCCAGATGAAGTTTGCCATTATTACGCCGGCGCTGGTAGTGGGTGCGGTAGCGGAAAGAATCCGTTTTACCTCTTATGTATTGTTTATGGTATTGTTCAGCTTACTGGTGTATGCGCCAATTGCGCATTGGACCTGGCATCCGGAGGGTATACTCTTCAAACTTGGTGTGCTGGACTTTGCCGGTGGTACCGTGGTACATATTTCTGCCGGTTGTGCAGCACTGGCGGGTGCGCTCGTACTGAAACGCAGGAAAGATCATTTAGAGAAGAAAGAGCTGCAGCCTGCCAATATTCCTTTTGTACTGTTAGGTACCGGCCTGCTGTGGTTTGGCTGGTTCGGATTCAACGCCGGTTCTGCACTGGGCGCTAATGCCCTGGCTGCAACAGCCTTTGCAACCACTAACACGGCTACTGCTGCCGCTGGTTTGTCCTGGGTATTTTTTGATGTGCTGCGCGGAAGAAAACCGTCGGCGCTTGGTTTTTGTATCGGCGCAGTGGTAGGCCTTGTGGCTGTTACGCCTGCTGCCGGATTTGTTGCTATCCCGCAAAGTATATTCATCGGATTTATTGCTGCCATTATCTCCAATGTGGCTGTACACTGGAAATCTAAAACCAGCATCGACGATACGCTGGATGTGTTCCCCTGCCACGGCCTGGGAGGTATGGTAGGTATGCTGCTCACCGGCATCTTTGCTACCAAAGCGATGAACGACGCCGGTAACAACGGCTGGCTTTACGGCAACTTTGAACTGTTCAAGAATCAGGTGCTGGGGTTATTGCTGGTGGTAAGCTACAGTTTTGTAGTATCGATGGGTATCTTCAAACTGATCAATTTTATACACCCGCTGCGCGTATCGGAAGATGAAGAGGCACTTGGACTGGATCTTACGCAGCACAACGAAAACTATCACCCTGCATTGATGTCGGTTACCGGAACCGGCTCACTCAAAGAAGAGGATGAACTGGTTCATTCCTGAAAAGCACCTGCTTTATCAGTTTATAGTGAAAAAATGTTCTTTGAGTCCGATGCTGATCTGTATAAACTTTATTAAAACGTAGCAACCATATACGTTTTGAAAGATCTGGAATGGATAATTAATAGCGATGTTGCTGTAACCGGTGAAACCTGCTGTTAAACTTACCGTTATTGATTATCCATTCCTTCTATTCCTGCGCATGCACGCTCCCCAAAACAACACGCAAGAAAAGGCCGCATATCATTACTTACCATTTTATCAACCAAATTCATAAGTACATGAAACGAATGCTAACGACCTTATTCGCTTTGGGTAACGCTGCCGTTGCCTGGTCTCAATCTGCCGATTCCTTGCCGGCGCCGGGTTTCAGGTTATCCGGATCTGCTGATGTGTATTACAAGTATAACCTGAACAATAATTATACAGACAATAAAACCAGCTTCACCAATTCACATAATTCCTTTGAACTGGGTATGGTATCACTCAAGGTGGAGCATGGGTTTAAGAAAGGAAGCATCGTGGCAGATGTGGGCTTTGGTAAAAGAGCCGGCGATTTTTCCTACAACGACGTACCGGCGCCTTCTACCGGCTTATCGATGGCAATTAAGCAGCTGTTTGTTTCTTATCAGCTGACAGAAAAAATTAAGCTGAGCCTCGGTAGCTACGCCACCCACGTGGGGTATGAGCTGGTAGATGCTTATCTGAACCGGAATTACAGCATGAGCTACATGTTCAGTTACGGCCCTTTTTTTCATACCGGGGTTAAGGCAGATATTACATTAACTTCTTCCCTGAGCGCTATGGTAGGCGTTTTTAATCCTACCGATCTTAAATCAGTCACCTTAAACAGTCATAAATATATCGGAGCGCAATTAGGTTTTGCGCCTGCAGAAACGCCTGTGAAGTTATACCTCAACTACCTGGAGGGCAAGGATACGCTGGGAGTGCAGAATCATCAGGCAGATGTGGTAGCTACCTATCAGGTTAACAAAGTGCTGGGGCTGGGATATAATGGTACCTACAGTACCTACCTGGACACCCGCACCAGCAAAGAAGAGCGTAGTAACGTCAGCTGGTGGGGATCAGCGCTGTATGTGAATTGTGATTTTACGGATAAATTCGGACTTACGGTGCGTGGGGAATATTTCAGTGATAAGGATGGACTGAAAGTTTTTGGGGCAGTGCCTGCTGGTGGTGATGTTATTGCAGGTACCTTGTCATTTTCCTATAAGGCAGGAAACCTGACTATTATTCCGGAATTCAGGTTGGATAAGGCTTCTGCGGATATTTTTACCAGATCTGGCGGCAGCCCTTCCCGGATTACTTCTAATGTTTTGCTGGCGGCTGTGTATCATTTCTAGTATTTACAAGGGCTCGTATATATTGAAAGAATAGCAACGGAAACCTCAACCGGAGAACCATCCAGACGGATGGTTTTTCCCGTCAGTATATTTGTCCCATTCGATTTTCATCATAACTTCATGTGCATTATCTTGCTATAAAAACAAAAGCGATGTTACAACCTTCCACGTTGAAATTTTTGAAATCACTCAGGCTGAATAATAACAAGGTGTGGTTTGACGAGCATAGAGAGGCCTACCTGACAGCGAAAACTGATTTTGAGAATATGGTACAGCAGCTGATAGATGGTATGGCGAAACAGGACCCTGCGATGGCAGGTCTGCAGCTGAAAGACTGTGTTTTTCGTATATATAAGGACGTTAGGTTCTCAAAAGATAAAACGCCTTATAAGGCACACCTCGCCGCCTCGTTTCAATCCGGCGGAAAGAAATCTACGCTGGCAGGTTATTACTTTCACCTGGAACCGGGCGGCAACAGCTTCGCCGGGGGCGGCCTGTGGATGCCACCTGCACCGCAGCTGAAAAAAGTGCGGCAGGAAATAGACTATAACTTCGAGGAATTTGAACAAATCATTTCCGGTAAGGAGTTTATCAGGCACTTTGGTAAAATTGAAGGAGAAGCCCTGAAAACGGTCCCCCAGGGTTATCAGGCCGACAACCCCGCCATTGCTTACCTCAAATTAAAAAGCCTCCTGATGTCTCATCCGTTCACTGATGATGCCTGCGTACAGCCTTCCCTGGTAAGGGATATTTTGAAATCATTTTCACTGATGCAACCCGTTATTCAATTCCTGAACAGGGCCATGGACTGAGTTTGTTTTTTTATTTACTTATTTGAGATTTGGTCATTTGAAATGCGGCGGAAATGCTTAGAACAATATCCGCTGTTATCTCAGCTGCATTTCAAATGAATAAATCTCAAATAAACAAATAAACAAATGAATCAGTTTTTGTGGATGAGAAATTCGAACGGACGAGCCTTCCGGTTCTTTAACAGGTTTTCTTTATCCGTACGCGCATGGGCAAAGCGCTGATTATACACATTAGCCACCTCAATAATAGGAATGATTCCATCCAGTGTATCCTGCTGATCAACGATGTTCATTATACGGGATACCTGTGAGGAGAAATTTGTGCTCCACTCTTCGGTAAACTTGTGCATTAACAAAAGCTCACGATTGGTGTTGGTTTTCATAGGATTAAAGGGTGTTTTCTGATTAGAAAATAACGAAAATACTCTGCATCACTCTAAAATTGGACTACTCTTTTTGCAAAAAGCTTAGTTGGCATAGGATTATTACTTTCAAAATTGGATTTTATAAACCACAAATCAATACTACTTCCGTGTAATTTTTACACTTTGAATGTTATGGTTTTATGAAAAGTGTAAAAAAAAGCAAGCGGTAAGACGCTTGCTTTTAATGAGTTATGAATTTGTTTTCGTATAGTCATATACGATGGATACGTTTACAGGTCATTAGAGGCCCTAATTACATAGCACAACAGTATGATTATAACCAGTTTTTTTGCTGCAAATATTCTGCAATCTGCACCGCATTAGTTGCAGCGCCCTTACGCAGATTGTCTGCCACAATCCACATATTCACGGTGTTAGGCTGCGTTTCGTCCCTGCGGATACGGCCAACGAATACCTCGTCTTTATCATGCGCATCCTTCGGCATCGGGTACAATGCCCTGGAAGGATCATCTACCACTATAACACCCGGCGTCTGTGCCAGTAAGCCGCGTACATCGTTTACCTCGTATGCATTTTCGAATTCGATGTTTACAGATTCGCTGTGGCCGCCCATAACTGGTATACGTACAGTCGTGGCCGTTACCAGGATCTGGTCATCGCCCATAATTTTCTTCGTCTCATTCACCATCTTCATCTCTTCTTTCGTATAGCCGTTATCGAGAAATACATCGATCTGGGGAATAACGTTGAGATCTATCGGGTAAGCATAGGCCATTTCGCCGCTGATACCCTGTCTTTCGTTCATGAGCTGGGTAACAGCCTTCACGCCGGTACCGGTTACTGACTGATAGGTGGATACCACTACCCTTTTGATTTTATATTTTTCATGCAGTGGTTTTAGTACCAGCACCATCTGGATGGTAGAGCAGTTAGGGTTGGCAATGATTTTATCTTCCTGAGTCAGTGCAGCGCCGTTTACTTCAGGCACCACCAGCTTTTTGGAAGGGTCCATTCTCCAGGCGCTGGAGTTATCGATTACAGTAATACCTGCAGCCGCAAACTTAGGCGCCCATTCCAGGGAAGTGCTGCCGCCGGCAGAGAAAATAGCTACGTTAGGCTGCATGGAAATAGCCGTATCAGCACTCACCACCTTCCACTGCTTGCCCTTAAATGTTACTTCCTTACCAACGGACTTCTCAGAAGCCACGGGAATCAATTCAGTGACGGGGAAATTTCTTTCCGTTAACACCTGTAACATTTTTGAGCCTACCAGTCCGGTAGCTCCTACTACGGCAACTTTCATTTTGTTTTACATTTTAAATTTTGGAGACCCAAAATTAATATATACAACCCTCTTTTCATAGTAAAGTGATTTATTTATTCCATTAAGATGTAATTAACATCCGGACACGTTAATATCAGTATGTTTGAATACCCCAAAAATGTAAAATATGTTACTGACCATTGTTTGCTGGATGGCGGCTTGTCTGCCAGTTCCCGATACTACCCGGCCCCACATCTATGATGCCGTGATTCACGAGATAATGCCTAAACCAACACCCGTAGCCGGACTGCCTCCGTTCGAATATATAGAGCTGCGGAATAGCAGCACTCATACACTGCAGCTGCACTACTGGCGCCTGGTTATAAATAAACGGGAAGCCGTGCTGCCGGCCTGTCTGCTGCCGCCGGATAGTATGGTGGTATTGTGCGCTCCTGCTGCGGCAGACAGCTTTCATATTCCCAATGTGCTGGCGGTTGACCGCTTCCCTGCACTGACAGATGATTCCGGCACTGTAGCGCTGTATAATGCCTCCCGGCAGGTGATGCACGCAGTGGCCTATCAGCAGCACTGGTACGGACAAACGAAAAAGGCCGGTGGTGGTTACAGCCTGGAAATGAAAGATGTGTCCCTGCCCTGCTCCGGCCGGCTTAACTGGCAGCCCTCCCTGGCAGCCGCCGGAGGCACTCCCGGCCGCTATAATACAGTGGCAGAAAAAATAACAGATGCCACCAGGCCGGATCTGTATTTTACAGAGATGCCCGACAGTATTCACCTGATATTGCACTTCAGTAAAACACTGGATAGTGCCGTGGCTGCAAATCCGTTACGGTACAACATAACAGGTGCCTCCATAAAATCCGCGACGGTCATCCCTCCGCTTTTCAAACAGGTACTACTGGAACTGGCCGCTCCGGTTGGTACTGCTGTTTGTAACCTGACTGCTACCGGTGTTACCGATTGTACAGGCAATGAAAGCCTCCTGCAAAACAACCTGTCATTTGCCCGCCCGCAGATGCCTGCACCGGCGGATGTTGTCATCAGCGAACTACTGTTTAATGCGCCTTCCGGCGTTCCGGAATTCATAGAGGTGTATAACCGCAGTAACAAGGCGATAGATGCCGGACAGCTGCGCCTGTGCGCCAGAAAGACAGACGGCAGTCCCGGGCCTGTAAAGAAAATAACTGCCGGCAGCCGTATCCTGATGCCAGGTCAATACCTGGCCTGTACTACCGCGGCGGATCAGCTTTGCGATTACTACATATGCCGGCAACGGCAACAGATACAGGAAACAGGCAGCCTGCCTTCCATGCCTGCGGCGGCAGGAGCATTGCTGCTGCTGCGGGCAGACAGCCAGGTGATAGACGCCGTACAATACACAGCGGCCATGCACCTGGAACTGGCTACACAACAGAAAGGCGTATCGCTGGAAAGACTGGATAATAATAAACCGGCAGCGGAGCCGGGTAATTGGTTGTCTGCCGCAGGAACAGCGGGTTACGCAACGCCCGGTTATGAAAACTCGCAACAATGGCGGGAAGCGGATACTTTTGTTTCCCTGACGCCGGCGCTCTTCTCGCCCGACAACGACGGTACTGATGATGAAGCCCGGCTCACCTATCAGCTACCGGAGCCCGGATGGATTGGCAATGTGACAGTTTTTGACGCTGGTGGCAGGCCCGTACGCTATCTTGCCAGAAATATCATGCTCGGAAATAAAGGTTGTATGACCTGGAACGGAGTTGGAGAAAATGCAGTACTTTTGCCGCCAGGGATTTATATATTTTTAATAGAGATATTTAACCTCAAAGGCCGGGTGAAACGCTGGAAACAGAGTCTGGTCATGGCACGAAAGTTGAGTTGATGCCAGCCCCTTGCTAATGGCATTTTTTTGTGAAAATTTGTCAGCGGGCAATCTATTATAATTATTTATATTTGCGCTTCCTAAAAATTTGAACATGCAGTACAGAGAAATTGTTGCAGTAACCGGATTGGGCGGTTTGTTTCAGTTAATTGCCAGTAAACAAGATGGCGCCATCGTTAGGTCACTGGAAGATAAAAGTACAAGGTTTGTATCTTCCCGCGTGCATAATTTTACTCCACTGGAAAGTATTGAAGTTTTCACCACCGGCGAGAACGTAAACCTGGCAGAAGTTTTCAAAGCTATGGAGGAAAAAGCAGGTGCTTTCCCACCGGCTGATGGTAAAGCTGATAATAATGCTATCAAAGCTTATTTCAAGAACGTATTTCCTGAATTCGATGAAGACAGGGTATATGTGAGCGATATGAAGAAAATGGTGAAATGGTTCGGTATCCTCAAAGCAAATGATCTGCTGAAATTTGAGGAAATCCTGGCCGACGGTGAGGAAGAAGTTGAAGAGGTAGCTGAAGAAGCTGCACCAGTTGCGGAGAAAAAGAAAAAAGCCGCACCGGCTGCTGATGCTGCTGAAGAAGCTACAGAAGAAAAACCAAAGAAACCACGCGCCAAAAAAGCGGCTGCTGAAGAAGGTGCTGAAGAGAAACCTAAGAAAGCAAAAGCTAAAAAAGAAGACGCGCCAGCTGCTGAAGGTGAAGAACCTAAAAAAGTAGCCAAACCTCGCAAGAAAAAAACCGAAGAATAATGATCATTTGAGATTTATTCATTTAGTTATTTGAGATTTAAAAAAATGCAGCGGAGATTTAAATTATGAATTAAGAATTTAAATCTCTGCTGCATTTTTCAAAATCTCAAATAATAAAATAACCAAATAACTAAATAATCCAGGCTTCTGTGTCACCGGTATTTCCGGTTACCAGGAGCCTGGATTGTTTACAAAATGTGCTGCCGGAAACTTAAAAATCAGTAATTTCCAAATTCCGGAAATCCGAAAACAATTAATTATGAACGCAGATATAAAAAAACTTCCCCGTCACTTTTTGCCTGAGTCATTTACAGTGACTACCTGGGATGCGCTGCAACCTTACTTTGAAAAATTGCAGCAGCGCGAAATCAACAACGTAACCGGGCTGGAACAGTGGCTGAAAGATATGAGCGAACTGGAAGCAGTAATAAGCGAAGATGCCTGCTGGCGCCAGATACGCATGACATGCGATACTACCAGTAAAGAACTGGAAGAAGCATTCACCTACTTCTGTATGGAAATCCAGCCCAGGCTGCAACCCTACGCGGATGCGCTCAATAAAAAACTGCTGGACAGCCCCTTCCTGAAAGACCTCGATCAGGAACTCTACAAAACATATCTCCGCAATGTAAAGAAACAGGTGAAACTGTTCCGCGAAGAGAATGTGCCCATACAGGCTGAACTGAGTGTTATGGCCCAGCAATACGGAGTGATAGCCGGTAAAATGACGATCACTGTTAACGGGCAGGAATACACGCTGCAGCAGGCGGCCAAATTCCTGGAAAAGGAAGACCGCGCACTGAGAGAAGAAGTATTCACGAAAACAGGTGCCCGCAGGCTGCAGGATAAAGACGCGCTGGATAAACTCTACACCGGCCTGGTACAGAAACGCGATCAGGTGGCCAGAAACGCAGGCTTCGCCAACTACCGCGATTATAAGTTTGAAGAACTGGGCCGCTTTGACTATACCAAAGAAGACAGCTTCCAGTTTCATGATGCTATCAAAGCGCATATTGTGCCACTGGTGCAGCAAATCCTGGAGAAACAAAAAGCCAAACTGAAAGTAGATAAATTAAAACCCTGGGATACAGAAGCCGAACCAGCCGGTATTAAGCCCCTGGAGCCATTCCAGACCGGCGATGAACTGGTAAACAAAGCTATCGCTACCTTCGATGAACTGGGCCCCTTCTTCGGCGACTGCCTGCGGGTAATGAAAACCATGGGACGCCTGGATCTCGAAAGCCGTATTGGTAAAGCCCCCGGAGGATATAACTGTCCGCTTGCTGAAACCGGCGTACCATTTATTTTCATGAACGCCGCCGGTCAGATGAAAGATCTGACTACCATGGTCCATGAAGGCGGCCACGCGGTACACTCCTTCCTGAGCCATAATCTTCCGCTCAGCGCCTTCAAGGAATACCCGATGGAAATTGCTGAAGTAGCCAGCATGAGCATGGAACTGTTCACCATGGACTACTGGAACATCTTCTTTGATGATGCAGAACAGCTGCGCCGCGCCAGACTACAGCAACTGGAACGTGCTATTATCATCTTCCCGTGGATAGCTACTATTGATAAGTTCCAGCACTGGATCTATGAGCATCCGCAACATACGGTTGAAGAACGTACAGCTAAATGGGTGGAAATACTGAATGAATTCTCTCCTTCCGTTGTGGATTGGAGCGGTCATGAAGATTACAAGGCTATCACCTGGCAGAAGCAGCTGCACCTCTTTGAAGTACCGTTCTACTATATTGAATACGGTATAGCCCAGCTGGGCGCTATTGCCATGTGGAAGCAATACAAAGAGAATAAACAGCAGGCGCTTGATAACTACGTACAGGCATTAAGTTTAGGTAATACCAGAACTTTACCTGAACTGTACAAAGCAGCAGGTATCAGGTTCGATTTCTCTCCGGCTTATGTAAAGGAGCTGGCCGATTTTGTGAAACAGGAAATAGAAAAACTCTAGTCTTCCGGCTAAAAAATATAAGGCAGGTTTGTTGCGGCAAACCTGCTTTTTTATTGACAGGCATAACAGGTAACAAAAAGCCGCAGGAAGCATTGCTCCCTGCGGCTTTGATATAACAGCAATAAATTTATTTACAGGACTTGCATACGCCGCTTACAATCACTTCCACATTGCTGGCTGCATAGCCTTTAGGCAGCTGTATCTGCGGAATATCAGTATCGTCCAGGCAAATGGTGGTGCCGCACTCCTCACACTTGAAGTGAACATGATGATCGTGGTGATCGTGTTCGGAGCATTCCGATTTGCATACTGCATAGCGTATGGACGTATCTGTAGTGGGTATTTTGTGAATGATGCCTTTGTCAAGAAATGTTTGCAGGGTACGATAAACCGTAACCCGGTCAAATGATTTGCCTGCCAGCTTTTCAAAATCGCTGTGTTCCAGTGCGCCGTTACTTTTCATGAACAGTTCCAGGATCTTGGTCCGGGTTTCGGTTACGCTCAGTTTACTGTCACGCAGCAAGGTGCCTATTCTTTCTGTAATTTGTTGTTTTGTGGCCATGATGAAAAAACTTTATTCTTCCATTAATCGGTCTATATCGTTCATCAGTTTATTTACATCCTGCAGTTTGGTGCCTTCGTACAGGCCGCGAATCTGCCCTGCTTTATCTACCAGTGCAAACCATTGGGTATGAACGAAGTCTTCGTCGCCGGTATAAGTGCCGTCATCTACCAGATAGCCCTGTCTGGCCAGGCGGTATAATTCTTTCTTCTCGCCTGTCAGGAACCACCAGTTTTTAGCGTCAGCACCGTGTTTTTCGGCATATGCCTTTAATACCGGTACGCTGTCGTGTTCCGGATCCACGGTATGTGACAGAATCAGGAAGTCGGGTGAATTTTTATATCTGGCGTATACTTTTTCCATATTGGCATTCATCTTCGGACAAATACCCGTACAGGTAGTAAAGAAGTATTCCGCCACATATATTTTGCCCTGTACATCTGCCTTGGTTTTGGTTTTACCTTCCTGGTCCGTAAACGAAAATCCCTGAACGGTATGTCCCGGCGCTCCTAATATCGGTAATTTCTCCTTACCCAGGAAGGTGCCCCGCTCCTGTTTAATCAGATAACCGGCATACCCCAGAAACGCCACACTCAACAATGCAAAAAATGCTATCAATAATTTCGCTTTACTAGACATAGGTAAAATATCCCCTGTTTTGATTCAATATACAAAGGTAGCACATAGTTCACAGATGCTCACCATACAGGTTTGCTTGCACTTCTTTCGCAGGTATGACAGCTGTTTATAGTTTGTTAAAATTTTCATATGAAGAATTTCTTCATTTCCCCGCCGGATATTTTTCCTCCGGAAGTGAAGTTGGTGGCCGATAAAAACCTCTTTCTCCCTGCAAAGATAAAAATAAATTTGCAACATTGTTGCAAATTATTTTAGCTTTGTAAGGGAGAAGAAAAAACGGAGGTATGGGAGAGAATATATCACGCAGGATGAATCTGGATACTTTAGGCATCAGCGCATCATTGTTGTGCGCGGTGCATTGCGCCGTACTGCCCTTGCTGCTGGGCGCGCTGCCATTACTGGGATTTGAGCTGGCAGAAAATGAGATGCTGGAATACGGCTTATTGCTGTTATCGTTTCTGATAGGCTGCATATCGCTGGGCCGCGGATATATCCGGCATCACCGGAGGCTTATGCCACTGCTGTTATTTGCCGCAGGCTTCGCCCTGTTGCTGGCAGGGCATTTTATTCCGCAGGCGGCGCTGGCTGAATATTACCTGATCTGCTTCGGCGCCGCCGGCATCATCGCAGCGCATCTTATCAACCTGCGGCAAAGCAGGCATTGCAGGGTACACAAACACTAACAATATCATCATGAAAAAATTACCTGTTACGGTGCTGAGTGGCTTTCTCGGCGCAGGGAAAACTACGCTCCTGAATCATGTGCTGCACAATCGCGAACAGTTGCGTGTGGCCGTTATTGTTAATGATATGGGCGAAGTGAATATCGATGCGCAGCTGGTGAAGAATGAAAATACCCTGCATAAAACGGAGGAGAAACTGGTGGAGATGAGTAACGGGTGTATCTGCTGTACCCTGCGCGAAGACCTGCTGAAGGAAGTGGCGCAGCTGGCTGCAGAAGGGCGTTTCGACTACCTGCTGATAGAATCCACCGGTATTTCCGAACCCATTCCGGTAGCGCAGACTTTCTGCTACCAGGATGAAGCCAATGGTATTGACCTCAGCGCAGTTAGCCGGCTGGATACCATGGTAACGGTGGTAGACGCCTATAACTTCACGAAAGATTACAGCAGCAGCTCCCTGCTGCAGGATCAGGGGCTGACGGAAGATGAGGCCGACCAGCGTACCATTGTTAACCTCCTTACTGACCAGGTAGAATTTGCCAATGTTATCATCCTGAATAAATGCGACCTGGTAGATGCTGTTCAGCTGGGCAGTCTGAAAGCGCTGCTGCGGAAACTCAACGCCGGCGCACGTATTATTGAATCTGCCTTTGGCCGCGTACCCCTGCCGGAAATACTGAACACCGGCCTGTTTGATTTCGACACCACTTCACAGAGCGCCGGGTGGCAGGCAGAACTGGAGCAGGAGCATACACCGGAAACGCTGGAATACGGGATATCTTCCTTTGTATATCGCAGCCGTAAACCCTTTCATCCGGAAAGGTTCTGGCAGTACATCAATGAACGCTGGCCGGGTAATGTGATCCGCAGCAAAGGGCTTTTCTGGCTGGCTTCCCGTCCCCGCATCGCTGTTAACTGGAGCCAGGCCGGCGGTTCCCTGCGCGCTGAAAAAGCCGGCTACTGGTGGTGTGCTATCCCACGCCGGGAATGGAATGTGGAGGAAGAAACCCGCATGCTGATTACTCAGCGGTGGGACGAGCGCTTTGCCGACCGGTATAACGAACTCGTCATTATTGGCCAGCACCTGGATGTGCACCATATTATAATGGAACTGGATGCCTGCCTCTGTACGGAAAAGGAAGTAACCCGCTACCAGCAGGGAGCAGTATTCGCTGATCCTTTTCCTGTTATTTAGGTTAGTCTAAATAATAATTAAGGTAAGTATAAAAATAGAATACTAGTTTTGTTAAAAATAAATTTCAGTAGCCACATCGGAAGTGAGCCTTTTTGTTACTATCCGGAAAATCCGGTGTGGCTGCTTCATCTACAAGTGATTTCTTCTAAATGAAACAATTTTTTACACTGCTATCTGCCCTGATACTTACCTTATCCCTACAGGCGCAGCAAGGAACTGTTAAAGGGAAAGTAACGTCCGGCGGTAAGCCGGTACAGTTTGCCAACATCGTCATACCATCGCTGAAAGCCGGCGCTACTGCCGATCAGCAGGGCTTTTTCACTATTCAGCATGTTCAGCCCGGCGCATACGATATTAAAATATCCATGATTGGGTACCAGCCGCTGACATTGAAAAAAAGCATCCTTGCAGGAAAGGTTACCCTGCTGGACATCTCGCTGGAAGAAGATCTCTCTAAACTCAACGAAGTGGTGGTAACGGGTGTTTCCCGCGCTACAGCGGTACGCAAAAATCCTATACCCATTGCCGTTATAGGTAAGCGGGAGATGAATATGAATGTGAACAACAACCTCATCGACGCCATCGTGAAAGGCATTCCTGGTGTGAGTGCGGTGACCACAGGCCCCAATATCTCCAAACCATTTATCCGTGGTCTGGGCTACAACCGTGTGCTGACGCTGTTCGACGGGGTCAGGCAGGAAGGCCAGCAGTGGGGCGATGAACATGGTATTGAAATTGACCAGTATGGCGTTTCCCGTGCAGAAGTGGTGAAAGGGCCGGCCAGCCTGACCTACGGCTCCGATGCCCTCGCCGGGGTTATCAACATGATCCCTGATATTCCCGAAGTAGAACCCGGTAAGCTGAAAGGCAGCTTCCTGGCAGATTACCACAGCAACAACGGTATGATAGGTTCTTCCCTGGGACTGGCCTACAACAAAAATGACTGGAAATACGTACTCAGGGGAACGGTGAAAACTGCGCATAACTACCGGAATAAAGTGGATGGATTTGTGTACGGTACTGCCTTCCGGGAGTATAACCTCACCGCGCTGGCAAGGGTGGATAAGTCCTGGGGCCACTCGCAATGGGGCGCTACCCTCTACGACAATATGCAGGAAATCCCCGATGGCAGCCGCGATTCGCTGACACGTAAATTTACCCGCCAGGTAAAGGAAGATGATGACATTACCAACCGTCCTATTGTACCGGACAACCTGCTGCGTACTTACACCCTGAACCCGCTGCATCAGCATATTCAGCATTACCGGGCCTACAACAACACCCGCTGGATATTGAACCGCGGCGACATCAACACCACCATAGGTGTACAGCAGAGCATACGCCGCGAGTACAACCACCCTGAAATGGTTGCCCAGCCGGGACTGTACGTAGTCCTGAACACGCTGAACTATGATGTAAGATATAATCTTCCCTCGCTGAACGGTCTGGAAACGACCGTGGGCGTGAATGGCATGTATCAGACCAACCGCAGTAAGAATGGTACGGACTTCCCCATCCCCGATTATAACCTGTTCGACATCGGCGGATTTGTGTTTGCCAAAAAAACACTGGGGCAGCTGGATGTTTCCGGAGGTGTCAGGTACGACAGCCGCCATATCCGCTGGAATGATTTTTATGTAGGTACCAATAAAGACAACGGTTTCGGGCAACATGTAACAGGTCCGGATACTGCCGGCGCCACCCTGCAGTTCCCTTCTTTCCGGCATAGCTATACCGGTATTTCCGGTAGCCTGGGAGTAACCTGGAACATCAGTAAACGGGTGCTGATAAAGGCCAATATTGCCAGAGGTTACCGTGCGCCGAATATTACGGAGATCGGCTCCAATGGTCTTGATCCCGGAGCGCACATTGTATACCTCGGTAACCGGGAATTCAAGCCGGAGTTCAGTTTACAGGAAGATATAGGTTTCCTGGCCTACCTTCCGGATGCGGACATCAGTGTGGAGCTTTTCAATAATAATATAGATAATTACATCTATCAGGCACGCCTGTACGATGCCAACGGAGATGCGGTGGTTATAGTGCCGGGAAATGCTACCTACCGGTATCAGCAGTCCAGCGCACGGCTATACGGAGCAGAGGCGTCCGTTAACCTGCATCCGCGCATAGTACCCTGGCTGAACTGGAATAACAGCATAGCCTATACGGAGGGGCTGAACCGGAATAAACCCCTGATCGATAAATATGGAGATGCGGCCAGGTACCTGCCATTTATACCACCGCTGCATATACGTTCTGAAGTGCGTGCTACCGCGCAGCGTAATTTCGGCAGGCTGACCAAAACCTATGTCAGACTGGAAGCAGACCGGTTTGCGGATCAGTCGCACTTTTACGGAGTAGATAATACAGAAACATTTACAGCCGGCTACACGCTGTTTAACATTGGCGCGGGCACCGCCCTGACCAACCGGAAAGGAAGAAGTGTGCTGGAGTTATTCCTGCAGCTGGATAATGTATTTGACGTAGCCTACCAGGCCAACATGAACCGGTTGAAGTATTTTGAATACTACAGTGCCTCGCCAAACGGGCGCCTGGGTATATACAATATGGGAAGGAATTTCAGCGCTAAGGTGGTAGTGCCGTTCTAGTTACGGTATTTGTGATGGAGGCTCAGCCCCAGCTTGATGCCCAGGTGTATGCTTGGTAACACGCTCACCAGCTTGCTCTGGTTACGCTGTATGGTGTTGTCGCCTCCATCCTTATAACTATCTGAATGATAGATCTTGCTTCTGATGCCTATGCCGAAATAAGGGTCCAGTACTACTTTATCTCTTCTGTACTGGCGGCCCACCAGTAATTGTAACCCGAATACATCTTTATATCCTGAATTACTGTAGTTGTTGCCGTTGAGGAACACATCTTCGTTGGGATAGAATACCTTTTTATAAAACACGATAGGTTCAAAGTAGGTGCCGGCTGCAGAAGACGGGCCTATTTCCCTGGTAATGAGGTAATAGCGCAGTCCGGCTCTGAAACCGAGGCCGCGGCCGTCTACGAACTGGCTGGTGCTGAGGTCGGGTTTCTTCTGCCCGATATCAATTTTTTTAGCCAGTACATAATCCGGGTAATCTGTATAGATACCGCTGACACCAATTTCAATACTGATTTTATCCGTAATAACCTGTTCCAGGGAGATGTCCAGTTCGTTGATTAAGGTAGTAGGATTTATTTTAAGATAGGTGTGCCGGTGTACTGGTTTGGGGGCTGCGTCCTGCGCATAGGATGAAAGGACAATTGTGCTGAATAGGATGATAAGTAACAGTGTCTTTTTCATACAGTAAACAGTGAGTAGGGTAATGAGTTTTCAGCGTATAGCCGTTGACTTTTTTCCGCTGAAAGCCAGGAATTATTTGTTCAATAATCGTTCCACAATTACCGGAAACCATTGATGTTCCAGCGCCTGCACCTTGCGGGCAACTGTCTCCGGCGTATCTTCCGGGGTGACTACGCAACGCTCCTGCAGGATCGTTTCTCCGTCGTCATATTTTTCGTTTACATAGTGGATGGTGATACCGCTTTCTGTTTCTCCGGCTGCAATAACGGCTTCATGAACGAAGTGGCCGTACATGCCTTTGCCCCCGAATTTAGGTAACAGGGCCGGATGTATATTAATGATACGGCCGGGAAACGCCTGTACCAGGTTGGCCGGTATTTTCCAGAGGAACCCCGCCAGTACAACCAGGTCTGTCTGACGCTGCTTTAAAATATCAATGTAGGTATCGGTATGAAGAAATTTCTCTCTTTCAATAAGTATAGATTCAATGCCTTCCCTTTGTGCAATATCGAGCACGCCGGCGCCTGGCTTATTACATATAATTAAAGATACCCTTGCTTTCTCTGAATGTCTGAAATGATCAATGATCTTCTGCGCGTTACTTCCTGCCCCGGAGGCGAATATGGCAATGTTTTTCAATTATCTCTATTTATATGGAAGCAAAAATAATCAATTACAAATTACGAATTGCGAATTACGAATGAGGAGCAAAGATTTAAGCGAAGAAGTAAATTCTTTATCCGCTTAAATCTTCGCTCCTCATTCGTAATTCGTAATTCGCAATTCGTAATTAATCATTTAAGGTATTGCCCGCAGCCATGAAACTGCTGTTCCTTCACTTTTACTTCCACTGCATTGGGGTGCATGAGCCCGCTCATATCGTCGGAGCAGACTTTATTGCGGATGCTGATGGTGATTTGCGGGGTGGTATATGTTTTCAGGGTGTCGGTGTTTGGGTTGGGAGCCGGGAGGGCAACTTTGATGGTATCGCCGCCCATGGACTGGAAGATAATATTTTTCTTATCAAGATCCAGTGACCAGAAGGGCTCGTTGCCGTTGGCGGTGAAGTTGATGCCGGCGGCAGTTTTCTGGGCAAAAATGTCCCGGCGGTCCCCGCCTTCTACAGGTTTAAGAACATAATTGCTGGCGAGGGCGCCTTCAATGCGTTTGCCTTCCCGGTCCAGGAGGAGGAGTTTACCGTCGGATGCCAGGAAGGAGCTGCTGTCTTCCTTCTTCTGCAACATTACTACAGAATCATTGATTTGTTTCCAGGAACCGGTTTCGGTATAGGCGATGCCTTGTCCGCGGCCCTGGTAGGCCATCAGTTCTGTGAAGGTGTGGTCATCGAACAGGCTTACCTGGTAATCTGTTCCGGGGCAATCGGCGCAGGGGATGGTACCCTGATAGGTGCCGGTCAGGTGAATGGCGTTGCCGGGGGCAGACGGGGTGATGGTACCGGTGCTGTCGGTACCGGGTTGCTTTCCGGAATTGTTACAGGCTGCCAGTACGGCGATAAGAGTGGGTAAGTATATTAATTTTCTCATGGGAATGTTTTTTACAAACAGATTGAACATTCTGGACTTTACGCAGGTTATTAAGGTAAAAATAACACACTTGGAGTAATTATAGCGGAGGCAGATAATAATATATAGATAAGATATAGGGAGCCGCTATTAAGTTAAGATCTGCATATAATATTATTATATCCCCCTGGAACCATATACCATATTATATTGACGGGATGGATGGAAACAGAAATTTAATATCCCGGAAAATTATAACATCAGGAAGGATTTATCCGGCACAGCGATAGAATCAGCCAGCAGTAAGACTTCTATCATTTGGAGTGTCGGAAAGATAGGTAAAAAAAGAGATTTTTCAACGCAAATAATTTTTTAATTGTTGGTAAATTGTCAACATTGTGTCTTATTTTTGCTGGCACTTTTAAGAAACTTTAGGTCAAATCTAAACTATATAGGCTGTGTATCGTCGTGTTTCCATTCTTTTGCGCAAGCATTTTGTGAGTGTGCTTATTCTATGCGCTAGTATAGTAATTCCGTTTTCGTCTGTAAAGGCAGCGGATCCTGCTAAGGGTAAGGCAATCTTCCAGCAAAATTGCGCTTCATGTCATAATGTCCACAAGAAGCTGACAGGCCCTGCACTGAAGGACGTTGAAAGCCGCTGGCCCGATAAGAAATTATTGCACCAGTGGATTCATAACTCCGCTGCTGTACTGGCCACCGGCGACAAGTACGCCAATGATCTCTTCAACGAGTACAACAAAACCGCGATGACGGCTTTTCCTGCGTTAACCAACGAGGAAATTGACGACATCCTGGAGTACGTTAAGGTGGAAGGCGCCAAAGATCCTAACGCAGGTAAAACTGCTGCTCCGGAAGCCGGAGGCGCTCAGGACAAAGGCAGTGACAACAGCCTGCTTTTCGGTATCATCACCCTGGTACTGGCAGTTGTAGCACTGATCCTGATGCAGATCAACAGCAACCTGAACAAACTTGCCGGCGATAAGGAAGGAGTGCCAACTCCGGATCCTGTTCCTTTCTACAAGAACAAGGCATACATCGCACTGGTAATCCTGGTACTGTTCATGGTAGGCGGTTACTTCACCATTCAGGGCGCTATCGGCCTGGGTCGTCAGAAAGACTACATGCCTGAGCAACCTATCTTCTACAGCCACAAGGTTCACGCGGGTATCAACCAGATCAACTGTCTGTATTGCCACGCCGGTGCTGAGAAGAGCAAGCACGCCATGATTCCTTCCGAGAACATCTGTATGAACTGTCACAAAGCTATTAAAGAGTACTCCGGCCCTGAGCTGTTTACTGCTGAAGGCAAGAAAGTTGACGGTACTGCAGAAATTGCCAAATTATACGATTACGTAGGCTGGGATCCTGAAGCCGGTAAATATACCAAGCCAGGCAGACCTATCGAATGGACCAAGATCCACAATCTCCCCGACCACGTTTACTTCAACCACTCCCAACACACAGTGGCCGGTAAACAACAATGTCAGACCTGCCACGGTGCAATCACCGAAATGGACGAAGTACACCAGTTTGCTGATCTCTCTATGGGATGGTGCATTAACTGTCACCGTACTACCAAAGTGCAGTTTGCTGACAACAACTACTACAGCATCTTCGAGAAACTTCATCAGGATATTAAAGATAAGAAGATCGATAGCGTAACAGTTGAAATGGTAGGTGGTACTGAATGCCAGAAATGTCACTACTAGAAAGGATTTAATATCTCCGGATGTCAGATTTGAAACTTCATCATCGGCAATCCGGAAATGTTCAGAAGATATCAAAATTTATAAACGTAACTCGTTAATATAACATGGAGCAAAAAAAGTATTGGAAAGGCTTGGAGGAGTTGCACAATACCGATGCGCATCAGGAAATTGTGAAGAACGAATTCAGAGAAGAATTACCGTTTGAGAGTGAAGGCCTGTTGAATGCTACTACCCCCCGCAGGGACTTTCTGAAATACCTGGGTTTCACCACCGCAGCCGCTACAATCGCAGCCAGCTGTGAAACACCTGTTCAAAAAGCTATTCCTTACGTGAACAAACCGGAAGAAATTACTCCCGGTGTAGCCAATTATTATGCTTCTTCATACATACTTGATGGTGAGTATGTGCCTGTAGTGGTGAAAACCCGTGAAGGCCGCCCTATCAAAATGGAAGGTAACACCCTCTCCTCTATCACTGGTGGTTCCACCTCTGCAAGAGTTCAGGGAGCTGTACTGAGCCTGTACGACGTAGCACGCCTGCGTTATCCTACTATCAAAGGAACAGAAACTACCTGGGCCGAATTGGACAAACAGGTAACAGCAGCGCTGGCCGGCACTTCCGGTGCCATCGCTATCGTTAGCTCTACCATCCTGAGCCCGAGTACTAAAAAAGTAATCGACGCTTTCAAAGCGAAATATCCAAATACCCGCCACGTAGTATACGATGCTGTTTCCTACGCAGGTATGCAGCTGGCAAACGAAGCCTCCTACGGTAAGAAAGAAATCCCTTCCTATCACTTTGAAAATGCAAAAGCGATAGTGAGCCTGGGCGCCGACTTCCTGGGAACCTGGCTGAACCCTGTAGAATATGGCCGTCAGTTCGCACAGACCCGTAAGATCAATGCTAAAAAACCGGAAATGTCCAAACACTTCCAGTTTGAAAGCACCATGAGCCTTACCGGTGCTAACGCTGACGAAAGATATACCCACAGACCTTCCGAAACCGGTGCTATCGCACTGGCCCTGCTGGCAGCCGTTGGTGGCAGCGTTTCCGCTCCTGCTATCGCTGACGCACGCGTGAAGGAAGGTATCGCCAAAGCGGCGAAAGAACTGAAAGCCAATGCCGGAAAAGCACTGGTAGTAAGCGGTTCCAACGACGTGAATGTACAGATCATCGTAAATGCTATCAACAATATAGTAGGCGCTAACGGCACCACTATCGACTGGGCTGCTCCGGCTAACTACCGCCAGGGTTCCGACAGCGATATGGCTGCACTGGTAAACGACATGAACGCCGGCAACATCGGTGCTGTGCTGGTTTATGGCGCTAACCCTTCCTACGATTATTTCGATGCGGCGAAATTCTCTGAAGGACTGAAGAAAGTTAAACTGACAGTTTCCTTCAACGACAGAAACGACGAAACAACAGAACTGTGTACCTACGCTGCGCCTGATCATCACTTCCTCGAAAGCTGGAACGATGCACAGGGTAAACCAGGTTACTACAGCTTTGCTCAGCCTACCATCTCCCCGCTGTTCAAAACCCGCGCTGTACAGGATACATTACTCACCTGGGCTGGTAACACTACCGCATGGGCTGATTTCCTGAAAGCAGAGTGGATCACTAAACTGGGCAGCCAGGAAGCATGGGATAAAGCCCTGCAGGATGGTGTGGTAGAACCTGCCACCGCTCCGGCTTTCGCTGGCGCATCCTTCTCCGGCGACATCGCCGGCGCTGCAGCTAAAATCAGCAGCGCTAAAAAAGGTGGCAAATACGAACTGGTTCTCTATGAAAAAGTAGCTATCGGTAGCGGTAAACTCGCTAACAACCCATGGTTACAGGAAATGCCGGATCCTATCACCCGCGCTACCTGGGATAACTACGCCTGTGTTTCCAACACACTCGCCAAAACCTTCTCCACAGAACTGGGCGATGACTACGAAATCAATGTTGAAAAGAAAGTACTGAAAATAAAAGCAAACGGTAAGGAAATCACGCTGCCCCTCCTGATAGTTCCAGGTATGCACCCTGATGTAATTGCCATTGCAGTAGGTTACGGCCGTAGCGCCAACGCCGGCAGAGCAGCAGGCCAGATCGGTCAGAATGCTTATCCGTTCGTTAGCTACAACGGTCAGACTTTCGATTACTTCTCCACAGACGTAACTGTAGAAGCTACCGGAACCAAATATCCTGTAGCGCTGACTCAGACGCATAACAGCTACGAAGGCCGTCCTATCGTTAAAGAAACGACCCTCGCTGAGTTCATTCACAATCCGAAAGAAGTAAATGAAGACAGGCATGAACTGAAGAAATTCGGTGCTGACTTCCGCAAGGACGCTACCCTGTATCCAAACTACTCTTACCCTGGTATCAAATGGGGCATGTCCATCGACCTGAACACCTGCTTCGGTTGCGGTGCATGTACAATTGCCTGCCAGGCAGAAAATAACGTTTCCGTTGTAGGTAAAGACGAAGTGGCTAAAGCGCATGAAATGCACTGGATCCGCATTGACCGTTACTTCAGCGGTGATGAAAACAATCCGGAAGTAGTGTTCCAGCCTATGCTGTGCCAGCACTGCGATAACGCTCCGTGTGAGAACGTTTGCCCGGTAGGCGCCACCAACCACAGCTCTGAAGGTATTAACCAGATGGCTTACAACCGTTGTATCGGTACACGTTACTGCGCTAACAACTGCCCTTACAAAGTACGCCGCCTCAACTGGAGAGACTGGAACGGTGCTGACAGCTTCGAAAACAACCTGTACGATGTGGCAGATATGAACGATAACCTGACCCGCATGGTGCTGAACCCGGATGTAGTGGTTCGTAGCCGTGGTGTGATGGAAAAATGTTCCTTCTGCGTACAACGTCTGCAGGAAGCGAAACTGGATGCTAAGAAAGCAGGTCATCCGCTGAAAGACGGAGCTGCTAAAACAGCGTGCCAGCAGGCTTGTGGTGCTGATGCCATCGTATTCGGTAACATCAACGACAAGAACAGCGAAATTTATAAGATCCGTAACGAGGAGCAGACAGAAAGAATGTACTACGTGCTCGAAGAAACACACGTACTGCCTTCTATCAGCTACCTGGCTAAGATCAGAAATAAAGATGCAGCGCCTAAAGCAGAGAAAAAAGAATCTGCCCACAAGGAAGAAGCGCATCACGCGTAGTTCTTTTAACCGTAACGTTAAAAGAATAAAGACAAAGAAGTTACAGAATCTGAGATCATAACAAAAGACAAGGGCTAGTAGCTAGAAGCTAGCAGCTAAAAGCTTATAGAATATGAGTTTAAAATACGAATCCACACTGAGAGAACCTTTAGTAGACGGGGTTAAGGATTATCACCAGGTAACGGAAGATATCATTAGTCCCATTGAAGGGAAGCCTGGTAAATTGTGGTATGTAGGCTTTTTTATATCACTGACACTGTTGGGCTTCGGCGCATTCTCAGTGTTTTGGCAGATCTATTTCGGTGTGGGGGTTTGGAACCTGAATAAAACCATCGGATGGGGTTGGGATATCACCAACTTCGTATGGTGGGTAGGTATCGGTCACGCCGGTACCCTGATCTCCGCGATCCTCCTCCTGTTCCGTCAGGGATGGCGTACAGGGGTAAACCGTGCGGCAGAAGCGATGACCATCTTCGCGGTAATGTGCGCCGGCCAGTTCCCGATCATTCACATGGGTCGTGTATGGATGGCATTCTTTATCCTGCCTTATCCTAACACCCGCGGTCCGGTATGGGTTAACTTTAACTCTCCGCTCCTCTGGGACGTATTCGCGATCTCTACTTACTTTACCGTTTCCCTGTTGTTCTGGTACTCCGGTCTGATTCCGGATTTCGCTACCATCCGCGACAGAGCAAGAACCAAACTGCGTAAGCTGTTATATGGTGTTGCTTCCTTCGGCTGGACAGGTTCTACCAAACACTGGCAACGTCATGAAGCACTGTCTCTGGTACTGGCAGGTTTATCCACTCCGCTGGTATTATCTGTACACACCATCGTATCCTTTGACTTTGCTACCTCTGTTATTCCCGGATGGCACACTACCATCTTCCCTCCCTACTTCGTGGCGGGTGCGATCTTCTCCGGATTCGCAATGGTACAAACACTGCTGATCATCACCCGTAAAATATTACACCTGGAAGAATACATTACCCTGGGCCACATGGAAGCCATGAACAAGGTAATTGTATTAACCGGTTCCGTAGTAGGTTGCGCTTACCTGACCGAGTTATTCATGGCATGGTATGGTGCTAACCCTTACGAGTTCGCTACCTTCTTCAAATACCGCGCTGCCGGTCCGCTGGGTTGGTCTTACTGGATCATGATGACCTGTAACGTAATCTCTCCGCAGGTGTTCTGGTTCCGCAAAATGAGAAGAAACGTAATGGTGACTTTCGTAATGTCCATCATCGTTAACATCGGTATGTGGTTTGAGCGTTTCGTAATCATCTGTACTTCCCTGTACCGCGATTACCTGCCATCCAGCTGGTCTTACTATCGCCCGTCCTGGCCTGAAGTAGGTTTCTACATGGGTACGTTTGGTCTGTTCTTCACCTGCTATTTCCTGTTCGCTAAATACTTCCCGGTAATCGCAGTAGCTGAGATCAAGTCTATCCTGAAAGTTTCCGGTGAGAACTTCAAAGAGAAAATGGAGAAATACGAGGAAGAAAGCGCGGAGAAATTTGCGCACGATGTGGCACACGCTCACTAATAATAAGAGGTTAACAGAATTAATTAATTGGAATTTGAATTTTTAAATATATGGCTGTTAAAAATTTTGTTGTAGGCTTGTTTGACGATGAGGCGGTGTTGTTCCCGGCAGTGAAAAAAGTACGCACTGCTGGCTACAAATTGCACGATGTATACACTCCTTTTCCTGTTCACGGCCTCGATCATGCAATGGGTTTAAGGGAAACCAGCCTGCACACAGCCGGTTTCATATACGGTATTACCGGTACCACTACTGCATTATCCTTCATGAGTTGGGTATTTAACGTAGACTGGCCGCTGAATATCGGTGGTAAACCACATTTTCCGCTGCCTGCATTCATACCGATCACTTTCGAGCTGACAGTATTATTTGCAGCAGTAGGTATGGTGATGACTTTCTGCTACCTGTGCCAGATTATGCCAGGTGTTAAAAAGCACATCTTCCACCCAAGACAAACAGATGATAAGTTTGTGATGGTAATTGAGCTGACAGAAAAAACCAATGCAGAAGAGGTGAAAGCATTCCTGAATGCCGCCGGCGCTCACGACGTAAATGAGCAGAAAGCAGAAGCAGGATGGTGGTTCGGAAGATATGACAAGAATGACGAGGTTTATTCTGTTCCGGCAAACGCTTAATAACACTCTAACAGCTTAAAAAATACAGTTGCAACCATTAGGATTTGAGCAAGCAAGAACTAATGAAAGCTAGATAAATAATTTCTGATGAAAAGGACTTCCAACATATTGATTGTAGCCGCATTGGCAACTGGAGCTTTCCTGGCAGCCTGTAACAGGGGAGAGCATAACAGAAAGCCCGGCAGGATTTATATGCCCGACATGTATGAATCACGTGCGTATGAATTTTATAGTGCCCGTTTGTCAGGCCTGAAGCCAGTGGAAGGAACAGTAAAAAGAGGTGAAGTTTTGCCATACCATCTGAAAGAATCAGATACCGCACTGGCAAATCTGGTAAAAAATCCGCTGACAATCACGCCAGCCGACCTGAAAGAAGGTGAGCGTTTATTTAACATCTACTGTGGTATCTGCCATGGTACTGCACTGGATGGTAACGGTCCGCTGTACAAAGGTGGCGATGGCCCCTACCCTGCAGCACCCGCTAACCTGATTGCCGGCGCGAAAGCTGGTTTCACTGAAGGCCGCCTGTTTCACGTAATGACGTATGGTTATAACATGATGGGTAGCTATGCCAGCCAGCTGGACAGAGAACAGCGCTGGAAAGTAGCCGCTTACATCAGAAGCAAACAGCCAGGTGCAGCGCCAGTTGCTGCTGAAGCCGCTCCTGCTGCAGACAGCGCAACGGCTAAATAAGTAGAGAGTTAAAACTGAATTTCAAACAAGTATTTTAATATACAGAAATGAAAGACCAATTTGTAGTACCGGCAAGATTAAAAAAGACCAGCTTCGTGTTAATGGGCGTGGGCTTGCTGACTTTATTGATCGGATTAATTGCGTTTCAAGGTGAAAACGCGACACGGTTCTGGGCCGGTCTGTTGCAAAACAGCAGCTTCTTTTTGCTGATTACATTGGCCAGCACCTTCTTTATAGCAGCTACAACTCTGGCTCATGGTGGATGGCAGATCGCTTTCCGTCGTGTACCGGAAGCTATTTCCATGGCGGTGCCAGCACTGGCTGCCATCCTGTTCGTAGTTGTAATGATCCTCGTTTTCGGCGGTAAAGAACATATCTACCACTGGGTAAATGCCCATCACGTAGCAGAAGATAAAATCCTCACCTGGAAATCCGCTTTCCTGAACAAAGGATTCTTCACTACCGCTACTATCATCACACTGGCTCTCTGGATCTTCTTCACACTGAGACTGCGTAAAATGTCTATCGAAGAAGATGGTTGGGATCTGCGCCCTGAAACAGGCCGCAAACTGATCTGGAGAAATACCGTATGGTGTGGCGGATTCCTGGTAGTATTTACCCTGAGCGTTGGCTCTACCACTCCATGGATCTGGCTGATGAGCATCGATGCACATTGGTTCTCCACCATGTACAGCTGGTATACTTTCGCCAGCAGCTGGGTATCCGGTCTTTCCCTGATTGCCCTGTTTGTGATCTACCTGAAAAAACACGGTTATCTGACTTATGTAACTGAAGAACACCTGCACGATCTGGGTAAATTCATGTTCGCATTCAGCATCTTCTGGACTTACCTGTGGTTCTCTCAGTACATGCTTATCTGGTACGCCAACATGCCGGAAGAAACTGAATACTTCCAGCCACGCGTATGGGGCGAATGGAGACCTATCTTCTTCCTGAACCTCCTGATCAACTTTATCACTCCGTTGCTGTTCCTGATGAAAAGGGACACCAAACGTAACTATACTGCCGTTGCATTCATCGCTGTTGTGATCATCTTCGGTCACTGGCTGGATTTCTGGCAGATGGTTTATCCGGGCACCGTGAAGCACCTGGTATTCCCATGGTATGAATTTGGTCTCGGACTGGGCTTCGTAGGTCTGATCATTTTCCTGGTATCCAATCAGCTGACAAAAGCTTCATTGGTTCCGAAAAATCATCCTTACCTGAAAGAAAGTATTGTTCACCACACCTAATATGGGTGATAACGGAGATTAAGCAATAGAAAAGCATTAGATAACTTAATTATTTCATATAGCAATGTCAGGATTTTTAGCAGTCTTAGTTATTGTTCTCATATTCATAGTCATCTTCCAGATTGCGAAGGCGAGCGAATATGTGTCCATATTGAAGGGAGAAAAGAAAGCGCGCCAGCAAAGTAACCGTATCAATGGTTTCCTGCTGATAGCATTCCTGGTGCTGGGGCTCATAGGGGTGTACTACTGTAATGATCTGCTGAAAGGCAAGATCCTGGGCGAATCTGCTTCCGTACAGGGCGAAGGCGTAGATACCCTCATCTACGTAACACTGGCCATCACCGGTATCGTGTTCGTTATTACACAGATTCTTTTATTCTGGTTCGCATTTAAATATCAGGAGAAAGAAGGTCAGAAAGCTTTCTACTTCCCGCACAACAATAAACTGGAAGTAATCTGGACAGTTATCCCTGCAATCGCACTGACTGTTCTCGTGGCTTTCGGTCTGAAACACTGGTTCCAGTTAACTTCCGACGCACCGAAAGATGCGGCAGTAGTAGAAGTAACCGGTAAACAGTTCAACTGGCTGATCCGCTACCCGGGTAAAGATGGTCAGCTCGGCCGCCGCGATTTCAAGAAAATCGACGAAGCTGCCAGCAACCCGCTGGGTATGGACTGGGATGACCAGCTGAGTAAAGACGACTTCATGGCTACCGAAGTTCACCTGGTAGTTGGTAAGCCCGTTAAATTTGTAATCGGTTCCCGTGATGTTATTCACGACGTTGGTTTACCTCAGTTCCGTATGAAAATGGATGCGGTGCCTGGTATCCCTACTACACTGTGGTTTACACCAAAGTATACCACCAAACAAATGAAGGAAAAAACCGGCAATCCGGATTTCACATACGAAATTTCCTGCGATCAGATGTGCGGCTCCGGTCACTACTCCATGAGAGGCGTGATAGTGGTGGAAACTCAGGAAGAATACGATGCCTGGGTTGCAAAACAACCTTTGCAGTATAGCCTGGCTCATCCTGCTGCCGCTCCGGCTACCCCCGAAGCGCCAAAAGCAGATAGCACACAAAAAACTGTGGCTGCCAATATCAAGTAAGCCGTAATTTTGTGTAGAAGAATTTATTGACGCAGAAACTAAAAACAAAAAGAACAAACTGACAAACGCGATACTTCCCGGGCGTTAGTTTTATTATAAACCGAACCGATTATGAGTAACGAAGCAACATTGCACAGTCAACAGGAGGTAATGCACGGCGCGCATGATCATCATGATCATGAACACCATCATGAGGACAGTTTCATTTCGAAGTACGTGTTCAGCATGGATCATAAAATGATCGCCAAACAGTTCCTGATCACTGGTATCGTTTGGGCTATCATTGGTGCTTTCTTTTCTGTACTGTTCCGTTTGCAACTGGGTTTTCCCGATGCTACTTTCCCATGGCTGGAAAGCATACTGGGTCACTGGGCTAAAGGTGGCCGTATCACTCCGGAAGCTTACTATGCATTGGTAACAATGCACGGTACTATCCTCGTATTCTTTGTATTAACCGCCGGTTTAAGTGGTACCTTCTCTAACCTGCTCATTCCATTGCAGGTAGGTGCCCGCGATATGGCTTCACCTTTCATGAACTGCCTGAGCTACTGGTTCTTCTTCCTGGCCAGCCTGGTTATGATGGCTTCCCTGTTTGTACAGACAGGCCCTGCTTCCGGTGGCTGGACGATGTATCCTCCGCTGAGTGCACTGGGTGACGCTTCTATCGGATCTAAAATAGGTGTGGACCTCTGGCTCACCAGTATGGCACTGTTCGTTGTTTCACAGCTGCTCGGTGGTCTGAACTATATCTCTACCCTCCTGAACATGCGTACTAAAGGTATGAGCATGACCAAAATGCCTTTAACCATCTGGTCATTCTTCTTTACCGCTGTACTGGGCGTACTGTCTTTCCCTGTGCTGCTGTCCGGCTTCATCCTGTTGCTGATGGACCGCCACGCAGGTACCAGCTTCTACCTCTCCGATATCTTCATCGCAGGTAAAGCCCTGGCTAACGAAGGCGGTAGCGCTATCCTCTATCAACACTTATTCTGGTTCCTGGGTCACCCGGAAGTATATATCATCATCCTCCCTGCAATGGGTATGGTATCAGAAGTACTGGCAGTAAGCTCCCGCAAGCCTATCTTCGGTTACCTGGCGATGATCGGTTCCCTGTTCGCCATCTGCATCCTGGCCTTCCTGGTTTGGGCGCACCATATGTTCGTAACAGGTCTGAACCCGTTCCTCGGTGCATTCTTCGTACTCTTAACATTACTGATCGCAGTACCATCTGCCATCAAGGTATTTAACTGGCTTACCACCATCTGGAAAGGTAACATCCGCTTTACACCGGCTGCCCTGTTCTCTATCGGTTTCGTAAGTACATTTATCTCCGGTGGCCTGACTGGTATCTGGTTAGGTAACTCCTCTATCGATATTCACCTGCACGATACCTACTTCGTAATCGCTCACTTCCACATTGTAATGGGTGTGTCCGCATTCTTTGGTATGTTCGCAGGTATCTATCACTGGTTCCCTAAAATGTATGGCCGCTTCATGAACAACACCATCGGCTATATCCACTTCTGGGTGACCCTGATTGGCGCTTACCTGATCTTCTGGCCAATGCACTACGAAGGTATGGCCGGTATGCCAAGAAGATATTTCGATTACTCCAGCTGGACTTCCTTCAACCAGTTCGGCGGACTGAACGCCTTCATCAGCATCGTGGTAATCCTCGTGTTTGCTACACAGCTGCTGTTTGTATTCAACTTCTTCTACAGCATCTTCAAAGGAAGAAAACTGACTGAACAGAACCCATGGAACGCTACTACACTGGAATGGACTACTCCTATCCACGCTGGTCACGGTAACTGGCCTGGCGAAATCCCTGAGGTTCACCGCTGGGCTTATGACTACAGCAAGGATGGAAGAGATTTCATTCCGCAGACAGAGCCGATCGGTCCTAACGAGTCAGCACACTAAGATATCTGAAAGGATTCCGGAACGTACAGGTTTATTTTAGGAATAGGCCGCCTTCCGGAATCTTCTTCACTGTGATGTTTGTAAATTTGTTCCGGAATTAAAACCCGGAATGTGGATAGAAAAAACATGTTGCAAGAAAACTCCATAAAGTTGTCGTCATCATATGCAGTAGCGAGTAAGGTGAAGGATTATTCTCAGTTAATGAAGTTTAATCTCACCTTCATGGTGGTATTTTCATCTGTAGTGGCTTATCTGCTGGTGCCGGGCGTGGAGTTCAACATCATTAAAGTTCTTTTATTATTTGCCGGTGGGTTGCTGGTTTCCGGATCAGCCAATACCATCAACCAGATATGGGAAAAAAATACTGACAAGCTGATGGCACGCACCGCCACCCGCCCTTTGCCATCCGGCAGGATGAATGAAGGAGAAGCGATAGTGGTGGCTGTTATCACCGGTATGGCAGGGCTCCTGATAATGGGGTTATGCTTCAACTGGCTGAGTGCCGCGCTGAGTCTGTTCTCCCTGGTGTCATACGGTTTCGTATACACACCATGGAAAAAATGGAACTCGCTCGCCGTACTGATAGGGGCTATTCCGGGTGCCATGCCGCTGTTAATCGGCTGGGCTGCCGGCGCCAATAATCTGGCAGAAGGCGGCTGGTCTTTATTCGCTATCCAGTTTCTGTGGCAGTTCCCGCATTTCTGGGCTATCGCCTGGATTGCACATAAGGATTATACCAAAGCCGGATTCAAACTGTTGCCTGCCAACGGTGAACCTAATAAGTTTACCGCCATACAGACGGTTTTATACGCATTGCTGCTGATACCGGCCGGTGTTGCACCTTACCTGCTGAAAATTACCGGTGGAATATCTGCTATCGTGGCTATTCTCGCAGGTCTGTTCTTCCTGTACCGCGCTATTAACCTGTACCGGAAGAATGATGTTCCTGCTGCCCGCAAGCTGATGTTCGGTTCTTATATTTACCTGACTGTTGTTCAGCTGGCACAACTGCTGGACAAGGCGTAAAACGAAATGAGGAGTGATGCATACAATGAGCATACAACGTAAAAAAATTCATCCGCACAAGTATTCCCTATGGATCGCAATGGGTAGTATTACCATGATGTTCATAGGCTTTACCAGTGCATACGTTGTGAAGAGGTCGCAGGCCAACTGGCTGGCATTCGAATTACCGCATATTTTCTGGTTATCCACTGCTGTAATATTACTCAGCAGCGTAACCATTCACCTGGCTTTAAAGAACTTTAAAGAAAGGAATATGCAACGCTACAAACAGTTGATTACCATCACCGCCGTACTGGGTGTAGTATTTGCAGCCTGTCAGTGGATCGGCTTTTCACAATTAAAATCCAGCGGACTTCCCCTTAACGGGCCGGTTTCCGCTTCCTTTATTTATGTAATCGTAGGCGTGCACATGCTGCACGTACTGGGCGGTGTAGTTGCACTGCTCGTCATGTTCGGCAGGGCCTACAGAACCCGTGTACGCACTTACAGCGCAGTACCTATCGAAGTGGCAGCCACATACTGGCATTTTGTTGACGTATTGTGGATTTACCTGTTAATTTTTTTAAGTATCGCGAGATAAACTTTGTAAAATTTTATAAAACTAACAATGGATACAGCAGTTACAGCGAAGAAAAAATGGTGGGCCGGAGGATATTCTCCCTTTAATGTGAGCTATGGCAAGTTGATGATGTGGTACTTCCTGATCTCAGATGCGTTCACTTTCGGCGCATTGTTGATCTCTTATGGTACCATCCGCTTTTCCAGCACATCCTGGCCTGATCCGAACGAAGTGTTCCGCTCTTTCCCAGGTATGGGACACGCCAATTTACCATTGGTATTCGTGAGCTTGATGACCTTTATCCTCATCATGAGCTCTGTAACCATGGTATTGGCCGTTCACGCCGGTCACTTCAGAGATAGAAAAGCTGTCGCAAAATGGCTGACATGGACTATCGTCGGCGGTATCGCCTTCCTTAGCTGCCAGGCATGGGAATGGACACACCTGTACCACGAAGGCGCATGGTGGGGCCGTAACCCGTTCCTGAACGTGGACGGTACGCTCGCTTCAACTAACTTTACCAACTTCTTCTTCACCATCACCGGTTTCCACGGCTTGCACGTAACCTCCGGCGTTGTATTGAACATCGTTATCCTTGCTAACGTACTGAAAGGTACCTACGAAGAAAGAGGTCACTACGAAATGGTGGAAAAAGTAGGTTTGTACTGGCACTTTGTAGATCTGGTATGGGTATTCGTATTCACCTGCTTCTACCTGCTCTGATCTTGCAGCGCCACACACAGAACCGGTTATTGTTATTTGAAATCAGTTTTTAGAATTTATTTTAACTTAAATAGTAATGGAGCATACTCATTCATCAGAAGTGCTTGAACATGTGCATCATGATTCATCTACCAAAAAAATCTGGAAAACATTCTGGATTCTGTTAGGTGTTACCATGGTGGAAGTAGGCCTGGCGTTTTTACACCTGGAAACAGGCTTCCCCAGCAGAGTACTGCTGAACGCTATATTCGTAGGTCTTACCGTAGTGAAAGCTTTTTATATCGTTGCAGAATTCATGCACCTCGGCAGCGAAATCAAAAACCTGATCTATACCATCTTACTGCCATTGCTGCTTTTCGTCTGGTTTATCATCGCTTTCCTGTATGAGGGTAACTCCTGGAAAAACATGATCAAAGACCTGAAACCAGGTACGCCGATCGAAACACCAAAAGCACCGGTTAAAGAAGCAGGACACGGACATTACTAGTTTTTACCTTTAAATATCAGGATCATTTCTCGCAGGGCTATATTAGGAGTTGCATTGGCTATATTGGTACCATTGACCGGTTATCTGATTGTAGATCACTACGGTAAAAATGTAGTGCCGATTCCCAAATATTATATTCCCGAAAGAATTGATACCATCGTAAAAGACGGTAAAACATCCTACGATACTGTGTTCCACAAGATTGCAGATTTCAGGATGACCAACCAGCTGGGTCAGCAGGTAAGCCTGAAAGACATGGAAGGTAAAGTACTTCTGGTAGACTTCTTCTTTACCTCCTGCCCGACCATCTGCCCGACACTGACTAAAAACCTGCGGAAGATACAAAGCGCCTACGTAAAGAATGACTCCCTGCTGCAGATACTCTCTTTCTCGGTTGACCCCGTAAGAGACTCCGTAGCAAGACTCAGAAAATACGGATACGATTATCAGGTAAACCCGGATAACTGGTGGCTGCTCACCGGAGATAAAAAGGAAATCTACGACCTCGCCAGACACGAATTCTTCGTGTCGGTGACGGAAGGAGACGGAGGCCCGGATGACTTTGTACACACAGAAAAGCTGGTTCTGATCGATAAGAACAGAAATATCAGAGGATACTATAACGGGCTCGACTCCAACGCCATCAGGCAGTGCGCCAGCGACATCGCTACCCTGCACCTGGAAAAGGAAAGAAAAAGACCCGGGTTCATCAAATTCTTTAAGAGATTGATCAACAACTTCAACTGATTATATAAGATTATTTGGTGAAAGGTGGATAAGGAAAGGTTCTTCACCTTTCTTTATCCACCTTTCACAATTACAGATATTATGGAACTGAAAAATAAAAATCTCAACACCCCTATCGCTATCGTATCCGTCGTGATTCCAGCTCTGGTGGCTGTGTTGTTCTTTATGCCCAAACCGGATTATCATCCTGGTTTCGATATAAAAATATTACCCCTGTTCCATGCTATCCTGAACTCGGCTACTGCCGTACTGCTGGTAGCCAGCCTCTATTTTATCAAGAACGGTCATGTAAAGGCACACAAAACTACCAACCTGATAGCAGTGGGCCTTTCGGCACTGTTCCTCCTCTCCTACGTTACCTACCATGCCCTGGCGCCTGAAACCCGCTTCGGAGACACCGATCATAGCGGAGTGGTAGATGCAGCTGAAAAAGCAGCCCTGGGCGGTATCAGATATTTATACTACTTCCTCCTGCTGACGCATATTGTACTGGCCGGTATTATCGTACCACTGGTGCTGTTCACCCTGCTCCGTGGTTTCCAGAACGATATTCCCCGCCACCGTAAAATAGCGCGTATTACCTGGCCTATCTGGTTCTATGTTGCGGTAACCGGTGTGATCGTGTATATCATGATCTCTCCTTACTACCATTGATAAGAATGCTATGGATTTTTACGGGAGATGCTCTAATTTTGTTCAATAAATTATCTTGACATGAATAAGCTGTGGTTGTTTTTGCTGACAGGAATAATGACGATGATGAGCGCACCGCTGATGGCGCAGTGTTCTCTTTGTACCAAAACGGCACAGCAACTGGGTGAAGGCCCTGCAAAAGGATTGAACAATGGTATCCTGATGCTGGCGTTAACACCGCTGGCTATCATAGGTTTCCTGGCTTTCCGCTGGTGGAGAAGCAACCGGGAAGCCTGATTACTGACTTAACCCCTCCTTTCAGTCTATGATTACCTATCGTAAAGCCGAACTCCGGGATATTCCGGCAGTGACGCATCTCCGGCTGCAATTCCTGAAAGAAGTTTACCCGCTTGCAGATACTTCCCGCGATGAAACCCTGCTGGAACAACTCCGCCTGTATATGCTGCAACACC
Organism: Chitinophaga solisilvae; assembly: GCF_009928525.1. Taxonomy (GTDB): domain Bacteria; phylum Bacteroidota; class Bacteroidia; order Chitinophagales; family Chitinophagaceae; genus Chitinophaga; species Chitinophaga solisilvae. The sequence goes on from NZ_JAABOK010000003.1 coordinate 425,266, forward strand.
TGCCTGAAGGTAATTTCGTTAACTGGCTGGCCGAAAGTAAACAGGAAATTATCGGTACTGCCGGTATTGTATTTTATCAGCAGCCACCCCTGTACCATAACCTCAGCGGTAAAGTAGGATACATCCTCAACGTATATACGCTCCCTGCCTTCCGCCGCCAGGGCATTGCCAGAATACTGATGGAAAAAATAATGGAAGAAGCACGGCTGCGCCAGACAGGAAAGCTGAGCCTGCATGCCAGCCCCGATGGCCGTACCTTATACGAGGAGCTGGGCTTTATTGCCGGAGATAATGAAATGACCTACCAGCCTGCTATCATGATAAAAAATAATTAAGCTGATTTACATAACAAAACCGCGCTGGATTATCCACTGGATAACCAGACGTAAATTTCATTCTGTAAATCAGCTTAATTCGCCTTACTCGGCTTCCTCGAAATACTCACAATCTACCCGGAGATTGGTTGGCTTTAAAGAAATTTTCAATGCATCACAGAATGCACCGCTCTTTTTGAGCGTGTAGTGCTGACAATTAAAGCACATGTGCTGTGTGGTAATCACTTCCTGCTGGTTGAGCTGAAAGATAAGCTGCATCAACTGTTCTAGCAGCGCGCCCTGGTCTTTTACCGGCGCAGCCGCTACTGCATCCTGCAAAGGAGTCGCAAAATGCTCTACCTTCTTTGCAATAGCACGGCCTTCTTTCAACAGATGCAGGGAATGACTCCTGGTGTCTGTGGCGCTTTGTTTTCTTACCAGATAGTTTTTCTGCTCCAGTGATTTCACGGCGTCACTGATCGTAGCCTTGGTCATGTTGAAATACAACGCCAAATTGGTTACGGTACGGTTTTCTTCCGGATAATGGAGCAGATAGGTGAGTACCTGGATTTGTATGGGACTAAGCCCATACTGTGTTGCTTCTTGCCATAATAGCACCCTGAAAGCCTCTGATAAGCGCTCCAGTGCAACGACTACTTTACTGGTTGTGTTTTCTGCCTGCTGAGCGGGGCTGAATGTGGAAACTTTCCCCATATGTTAACTTGCTGTCCTTAATTAGCGTGGCAAGGTACAATATAAATACAACGCAGTAAATAGCATATTAGTGACATCCTTCCAATTCATGAATATAATATCCCTGAGATTGTATCAGTTTCTCCCAACGGGGTATAACATCGGTCACATGATAAAAACGGCAGTCTCTTGTCAGCATTACTGCCTTGTCCTGCAGCCTGCTCCTGATAAATGTGGCGCCATATACAAGCACGGCTTCAAATGAGGTTTCCTTCGCTACAATAATGTCAAAATGCATAAAGCCTCCCGCTTTCTTCTTTGCATAAGTTTTGTAAATCGCAACTTCCATAAATACTGTACGTTTTGAGGGTAACGTGAATGGTTATATTAAAATGGCGGTTTCTGCCCGCCGGGATATAGCCATAGCAAAGCACTCAGGCTCACAGCCTTAAACCAGGCCTGATGCATTTTTTCAATATCATCGGAACCATAACCGGTATTATTCAGAAAATATCTGCCCGCTTCGCTCACCGGAAAAACAAAAGTAGACAGATACCGCAGAAAGAGGGGCGACAGCGGATCAAGGTCATCCACCGGAATGTTTCTCAACTGCAACTGCCTGATAATTTTCTCTTCAAACTCCCACCAGCGCATGCTTTCACTACGCCTGCACAGGCTGGAAATCCATTCCCTGAAATGCGGGCGCAAGGAATGAACGTAGTTGAGATCAGGCGCACCACTCTGCGTGAAGTAATTAGCGAGATAGTTATTACTCACAATACGTTCATACCATTTGTTCAGAATATCTTCTGCATGTGGCGCAAGCACCTCTCCCGCCATCGTCAGATATTGTTCATCCTCATGGGTAAACAACATCATCCGCTTAATTTTAATCAATGTCTGCGCATCTACAGGTGAATTCCTGGGGTCTGGAATAACGGGTGGTTTTTCTGCTGCATTACTCATACAAACAATTTTTGGTCTCTGGTCGATAATGGTTAAGTGCAAATATACTCTGGATTCCTAACTAAAAAAAGCGAACTGCCGTTTCAACGGATTGCATCTTCCTATATTACGCATTAAATTCATTTGAGATTCTGACAGGAACAATATAGCTTTGATAGCCCCTGACATAATCAATATCCATGGAGAATGCCTTTTACCATTTAAATAGAAACGGTCTGGATACCCTGTCTGTACTATCCGTAGCCCGGAAAAATCCGGAAAATTTTAAAGGACCCGCTTCCAGATCCGGCTATCTTGCCCTGCTGGCGGCCATTCTGGGCCTTTTCACCGCAGCGCTCGGAAAGCTGATCGTCTGGATAGGCCTTACCGTTATGCAGCTCGCCTTTTTCGGAAAATTCTTTTATAGCGGAGATACGCCGGCAGACAGTGAGCTGGGAGCCCTGCTGCTGCTGATTCCCATCGCCGGAACAGCCCTGTTCCTGTTACTTACCCGCACCGGAAAATACGGGTTGAAAATTCCCGCACTGCTGGCTGCTACGGGCACCGGAGCATCTCTCGGCTGGGAAGCGCCCGTTATGCTGACAGGCGGCGCTTTTGCCACACATCTGCGTAAACTGCTCCGTATTTCTGAGGCAGAGGTTAGTATATTCATCATAACCGGTTTGTGTAGTGGGCTGGCCTGGTATTTTAATGCGCCGCTGGCAGCAGTATTACTGGGGTTGGAAGTATTGCTGCCCGCCTGGACGCTGATGACATTGCTGCCGCTGATAACAGGTGTTGCAGCTACCTGGGCACTGAAAGCCTGGTGGGAAGGCACGGAGCCGTTCTTTACCATGGGAACAGGCCCCGGCGGTAATGTGCCTGCACTGCTGGCATATATGGTCATCGGTATATTGATTGGCCTGCTGGCGGTATTGCTGGTAAAGGCTTCCCGCAGACTGGAACGGCTTTTTGACAGACTGGGGGCACGCAACCGGTGGTGGCTGCTGCTAACTGCAGTACCTGTGGCAGTTATCGGCTACTGGTCGCCGGATACGCTGGGCCCCGGGGAAAGGTATGGCAGCTTTCTGCTGCAGGCGCATGTAACCCTGCAATTGCTGACAGTATTGAGTTTGCTGAAGATGATCGCGTGGTTGTTCTTTTCCGCCGGTAATAAAACAGGTACTACGGTGATGCCGCTGCTCCTGATGGGCGGAGCTACCGGTCTGTTGCTGGCAGTAATTATCCAGCTGGTGGCGCCGGCGGTAATCATTAATCCGGTGTTGGCGGCGCTGATAGGTATGTGTGCCATGTTTGCCGGTATTTCCAGGGGACTGTTTACCGCGGTGGTGCTGGTACTGGAATTAACGCACTGCCTGCCTGCTGGCATCCCGGCAGGCCTGGCTGCTGTAGCGGCTTACGGAGTGTCTTTCCCGCTGCTGAAAAACAAACGCCCCCGCCCGGAGGCGGGGAACGCTGTGCTATAAAGTTATTCGCCTCCGGAAACGAGCTTCAGTCCTGCAATGGAGCTGATCAGCGTTACCAGGAAGAATATGCGCCACATAGCTGCCGGCTCTTTAAAAAAGATCATACCTGCTATGGCCGTACCGGCCGCTCCGATGCCCGTCCACACGGCATAGGCAGTACCAATGGGTAGCCCGCCGTTGATAGCCTTGTTCAGAAACAGGAAGCTGAGCGTAATGCAGATACCAAAGCTGATGGATGGCCACAGCCTTGAGAAATTTTCAGAATACTTCAGGGAAATAGTAAAGCCCACTTCAAAAAGTCCGCCGATAAGCAGGAATAGCCAAGCCATAATAACCAGTTTAAAAAGTGAATAAAAAGAAATGATAATATTATAAACAGGCATGGGATGCCCGATGACTTATAGTCAGAGGCCGTAGTTGAAAACGGCGTACGCGATTAATATATTGGGTGCGGTTGTGCGCATGTGGCAAAGATAGTAAAATTGAAAGAATCCGGGAATAAATGCTTAACGGCTTTTGGCCGCCACATAACGGTAAAGGTTAAACGTTTTTTCGGTTATTAGAGAGGCTATTTCGGCCTGCATGGCCCTTTTGTTAAGGTCCTGCATACGCCTGTACTGAATAAGCTGCCAGGCTTTTTCGGTCAGCAGCAGGGCATGGCGCTGGTGTTGATGCATGACAGCTTCATGGTGCCGGCTGATAGCCTGACTGATATCTTCAATACCTTCCTGCCGGGTGGCTACAGATTTGATAACAGGTATTTCCCACTGGCCGGTTTGTTTGCTGTGGGCAAGCAAACGCAGGTTCTTCACAAAAATATCCGCATTGTCCCGGTCAGCCTTGTTTACAACAAAAATATCTGCAATCTCCATCAGACCGGCTTTCATGGTCTGTATTTCGTCTCCGGCTTCCGGTACTACTACTACGATGGTGGTATCAGCAATGCCGGCAATTTCTACCTCGCTCTGCCCTACCCCCACTGTTTCAATGAACAGATAGTCGAAGCCGGCTGCTTTAATCAGGTCGCTGACTTCAATTATTTTAGGGCTTAATCCGCCTAAAGCGCCTCTGCTGGCCATAGAGCGGATAAATACGTCCGGGTTGTTGAAATGCTGGCTCATCCTGATGCGGTCGCCGAGCAGGGCGCCGAAATTAAACGGGGAGGAAGGATCTACGGCAATGATGGCTATTTTTTTCTTTGCATGCAGCAGGTGCGTGATGAGCGCATTGACCAGCGTGCTTTTACCGGCTCCCGGAGGTCCGGTGATACCCACTACTTTGGTCGGAGACTGCCCCGTGGGTAATTGTTCAAGTAATGATGAGTAGCCGGCGGCTTCATTTTCTACCAGGGAAATACAACGGGCCAGCGATTTTATATCTCCTTTCAGGAGCCCGTCAATATATGGCTGGTACATGCACAAACGCTTTAGTGAATCAGATATTCCAGAATTCCTTTTTCTGCCTTTATTTTTTTGTTGCTCACAGCTGCTTTTACCAGTATACTGTTTTCCTGGTGCTTGCCGCGGGAGTTTTCACGATGATACAGGTGAAAGGCAACCCCTCCCATTTTTATGAATTTCTTTTCCACACCGGCATTGAGCAGCCTTACTGCAATGTCATTATCTTCCATACCCCATCCGGTGAAGTTTTCATCATAGCCGTTTACGGTAATCAGGTCTTTTTTCCAGAAAGACATGTTACAGCCTTTCACATAGTATTTATGCCTGCCGTTTACTTTATAGCGTTTAGATAAAAATTTGCTTAAAAGCGGGAACCGCAATGCATTGAAAATATGGCTGAAAGGTGTGGATCTGTAGCTGACATTGATTTTTTTATGCTGTAAAAGCTGGTTGGTAATCCGGGAAGACAACAGGGCACGGCTGCCGGTAATAAAAAATCCTTCTTCGGCAAGGGCCATATGATCTTCCACAAAATGTTTGTCCAGAATCAGATCACCATCTATCTGGATAAGATAATCGGAGGTAGACTGAGCAATGCCTTTGTTCCTGATCTGCGCAAGCCTGAAACCTTTGTCTTCCTGCCATACATGCACCACAGGTACCGGGAAATCCTGCCGGATGGCATTGATCAGATCCCGGGTATCTTCTTTGGAGCCATCATCAGCAATGATGACTTCGTTAGGTAATATTGTTTGTGATTTAATACTATTCAGGCATAAAGCTAGAGCGGCCGGCCAGTTATATGTAGAAATCAACAACGATATTGTGGGTGTGGTTGCTAGCATGTTTGCGAGTAAGTAATAATGTTATCTATAAAGGTATTCCTTTTATTTAATATATCCGTAACGGCGGCCCGATAAGCAAATATGATCCTGCCCTGCGGCATGATTTTTATAACTTTAGACTAAATTCCGTTCTGCAAAATGACAAATTTTATTTCCATTTTCCCACTTGGTGTGGTAGTTTATCCCGGAGAACAGCTTAATCTTCATGTATTTGAACCGCGGTATAAACAACTGGCAGCCGAATGTCTGGCCGAAAAAAAGGCATTTGGTATCCCGGCTGTAATTGACAAAAAAATAATGGAATATGGAACCCTTGTCACTATCGAAAAAGTTGAAAAATTATATGATAACGGGGAAATGGACCTGGTAACCCGTGGGGCCAGTGTATTCCGGACCCTCGAGCTGATCAGTTCCATCCCGGATAAATTATATGCCGGCGCTATCGTGAATTATCCCGAAAATCATGAGGCCTCCAATACAAGACTGCTGGATGAAGTACTGCATGGCATCAGGGAACTGCACGCTATTTTACAGATACACAAGAGCTTTAAGAAGGAAGATCACCTGCTCAGATCCTATGATCTGGCGCATCATGCCGGCTTATCCCTTAATGAAGAATACGAACTGCTGCACCTCTTTTATGAAGTACAACGGCTGGAATACCTGAAACGTCATCTCCACAAAGTTATTCCTATGATGGCGGAAATGGAAAAATTAAAAGAACGTGTAAAGTTAAATGGTCATTTCCGGAATTTATCCTCCGAAAATTTCTGATCAGCAGAATTTACCCGCTTTTAATATAGTATAAATTTTATATTTTTTCAGGAGATAATGATCTGGTAAGGATTTCAGAGAAATAGTACTGCAACTTTAACGCGTTTTTAACAGGGCCGAATTTGGTTTTTTTTGCTTCCCGCCTTAAAAAGTAGATATTTGCAGACCCATATTTTCACTGGACAAGGGTTTAAACTCAATATCTGATACGAAATGCATTGGACAAAAGTCAGTATTCTTTGCTTACTGGTTGGCTTATTCCTGGTAGCAAATAATGCTACCGCACAGGATAACTCACCTTATTCGCGATATGGATTAGGCGATCTGAATAACAACCAGAATACCGTTAACCGTGGTATGGGAGGTGTTTCTCAGGGATATGCTGATCCTACTTCCGTAAACTTCAGCAACCCGGCGAGCTATTCCCGCCTGATGCTTACCACACTGGATGTGGGCATCGAAGGCGGCGCCAGATCCATCTCAGACAAAAATACCAGGTTCAGTTCCGGATTTGGTACGATCTCCTACCTGCAGATTGGTATTCCCGTAAGGAAAAACTGGGGCTTAAACCTTGGTCTGCGTCCTGTTACAAGGGTTACCTACAATATTCAGCAGTCAAAAGACGCCATATTTCATGATACGCTGAAACTGCCAATCGCCAACCGTTACGAAGGCAGCGGCGGTCTGTACCAGCTGCATGCCGGAACCGGCGTGGGTATTGGTGAGCACTTCAGTATCGGGGTGAACGTAGGTTACCTCTTCGGAAGCGTGGAAACCAATACCAGGGTTATTTATCCGGTATCAGACATCAACGCTACCCGGCATATGACCCGCGTAAGCTACAGCAGCTTTTTCTATAAAGTGGGTATGCAGTACAAGGCCAAGCTGAACAAGGATCTGGACCTGACTATCGGCGCCTCCGGAAGCCTGCAGCAGGAGATGAACGCCAGAGTGGAAACACTGAGCGAAACACTGTTGTATAATGCCAGCAGCAACGACTTCACCAATCTCGATACAGTGGCATACGCTAAAGGAAATAGAGGCAAGGTGGTTTATCCTGCAGACTACTCTGCCGGTATTATGCTGCGTAAGCTGGATAAATGGATGCTGGGCGTGGATTTCAACTCCACCCAATGGGGAAACTTCACCAGGTTTGGTGCGGCAGACTCCCTGCAGAATGCCTGGAAACTTTCCATCGGCGGTCAGTTTGTACCTAATGCAATGGCACTCAGTGGTTACTGGAACCGCGTAGCTTACCGCCTGGGTGGTTACTACGGTCTCGACTATCTGAAACTGGGCGGAGAAAATATGCCGATCATGGGCTTCACCATAGGCGCAGGTTTACCCGTTCGCCGCATGCCCTACTCTAACCAGTACAGCATGATCAACCTGGCATTTGACGTAGCCCACCGCGGCAACGGCAACACTGCCCTGAAAGAAAATATCTACCGGTTTTCCATCGGGTTCACACTGAGTGACAGATGGTTTATCAAGAAGAAATACGATTAATCTTCTTATACATAAAACAATACTGAAAAGTGGAATGCGAAACACCTGCATTCCACTTTTACGTTATAATAAGCCATCGTATCTTTGAACATCTATTTATAAGCGATGATCAGTAAGAAATTAATATACATATGCCTGCTGCTGGGATTGACAGCCATTGCCTGCGAGAATGATATTCACGCAGTGATGGAATTTGACAGCAAGAAGGCAGCGGTTGAAAACGGAACAGATATCGTTATTATTTTCAGCCAGAACGGGAAGGTAAATGCCAAACTTACCGGGCCGGCCATGGAACGCAGTATCGATAAGCCAGGCTATGTAAAGTTCAAACAGGGGCTTAAAGTTTTCATGTTCAATGATACCCTGGGCCTGGAAAGTACCCTGGCCGCCGATACCGGCCGCTATATGGAAGATGAAGGATACGTATACCTCACCAAAAATGTAGTGGTAGTGAATAAGAAAGGCGACCGGCTGAATACGGAAGAACTGAACTGGGACCCCAAAAGAAAAGTCTTCTACTCCACCAAGGAGGTATTTATTAAAACGCCTACCGATTCCCTGCACGGCTGGGGCCTGATTGCCAATGAGGATTTCACGGATAAAAAAATCATCAATGTAAGCGGTCCTATCACCGTTCAGGATAGTTTATCCATGCAATAACCGGCTAACGGAAATATATATACGAAAGAACCCCACCTCTGCAGGTGGGGTTCTTTCGCTTTAACCTATTTTTTAACCTAAAATTTGTTTACAGAAAGACAATAACTATGCCAGTTTGGCCCATCACGATAGGTTTTGGCGATACTTTCACATCTTGAACAGTTGGCTGTAATGAGGTGTATTAAATATATCCCGGCGTATTGTTAAATTGACCGGTGAATGCTATATTTAGTGAAAACACAACAGCATGGAAACGATAAACTGGTCGGATTTTGAAAAAGTAGACATGAGGGCGGGCACAATTATTTCAGCCAATGATTTTCCACAGGCAAGAAATCCGGCCTATCAGCTGGTGATAGATTTCGGGGAACTGGGGCTTAAAAAAACATCTGCCCAGATTACCCGGCTTTATCAGAAAGAAGAATTAGTGGGTAAACAGGTCATTGCGGTGGTTAATTTCCCCCCCAAGCAGATCGCCAATTTTATGTCCGAATGCCTGGTGCTGGGTGTACTCGGTGAGGATAAGGAAGTTACGCTGCTTCAGCCCGGTAAATCAGTAAAGAACGGTCAGCGGATAGCGTAATAAATTTTAATTCGTTCACATGAGTGCTTTATTACAAAATGGCTTATAATTATCTATATATATTAAAATAATCAAATTCTATATATTTATAATATTGCAATTTGTTTAATATAATAAGATATTTACCATTATCCTCATTTCACGAACAATAATTCATCGTTCACGGAAATGAAAATTGGAACACCGATCACAGGTATATCTTTGTATCAGGTTTTTCATAGGATATGGTTAAAATTATTACAAGGGCGGTATTCTTACCACCCTTTTTTATTTCCCATACGTTTACCGGCAAAATCACTGCACTCAACCTGCAGGTTCCTCCCCTGTTTAAACCGGATAAAATCATTGTTTTTGACTCAACTACTTTATAATCAATACACTATATAAAAATTGTTATATTGTCATTATGTATAAAGCGTTTAAAGGATGTATACGTTTACCCGTCCTTTTGCTACGTTCCCTGTGAAAAATATACCTTTCACAAAAATGGGGTAACACCTAATGCGAAAAAGCCTCACCTTTGGTATAGGTTTTTCAATAAAGATATGGTTAAAATTTTTCGGGGCTGTAGTCTTGCAGCCCTGTTTCTTTTTATATACCTCCCACTTTTCCGTATCTCTTCCTCTTTTTTACATATAGCATATAAAAAGGCCTCCGGGCTTTATCCTATTCATTATCCATGTAATAAGACAAAATCCGGAGGCCGGTAATATGGTTATTCCCTTTATTACTTACGGAAGGTTGCCGGGAAAGGCTTGTCTAACAGGTTGTGATATATAAACCGGTAAGTTTCGCCGGAAGAATGTACTGCTTTCAGGCCGCCCCATCCATGGCGCTCGCCGGGATACAGCATGTATTCAAAGTGCTTGTTCAGGTTTTCGAGTTTGTCGATTAGCTGGGTAGCGTTCTGCAAATGCACGTTATCATCCATGGTGCCGTGTACAATACGGATCAGTCCTTTGTATTTATCGGCATGGTTCATTACGTTCGTCTCTTTATAACCTTCCGGATTTTCGGCAGGAGTATCCATAAAGCGTTCAGTGTAGTGGCTGTCATACAGCTGCCAGTCGGTAACGGCATAATTAGCCATACCGTGGGTAAATACGTCTGCGCCGTAGGTCATGGCCATACAGGTCATATAGCCTCCGAAGCTGCCGCCGGTCATGCAGATTTTGCTGCCATCTACCCAGGGTTCTGCCCGCAGGGCCAGTGCTGCATCCATATAGTCTTCTATTTCATGGATACCCAGTTTGCGGTGAATGTAGTTCATGCCCATCTTACCCAGGTGGCCGCTGCTGCGGTTATCAACAGCTACCTGGATAACGCCTTCCTGCGCCCACCACTGCTGTACCATATTGGATTTCCAGGTATCATAAACGGTGCCTGCATTAGGACCGCCATAGATGCTGATCAGTACCGGGTATTTTTTGCCGGTTTCCATGTGGAGCGGCATAATAACGGTCATCGGTAATTCAAGACCATCGCGGGTTTTGTATGTTTTCAGCTGGGGCAGGGCAAGGTTGTAGTTATCAAAACGGCTGCCTTTGCTGTCGCCCAGCTCCCGGATTACTTTCCCGTTATTATCTGCCAGCGCCATTCTGGAGGGCGTCTGCAGGTTGGAGTAGGTGGTAATGAAGTATTTACCGCCTGGCGCCATACTGATAACGTTATTATAGTTACCGGAGGTAAGCCGCCTGATAGCGCCGGATTTCATATTTACCTTGTACAGGTCGAAGCGGGCAGAAGATTCTTTGCGGGCGGTGAAATATACTTCCTGGTTTTTCTCATCAATCTGTACTACATCTTTTACGGTCCAGTTGCCGGAAGTGAGTTGTTTCTTCAGGGAACCATCCATGTTATACAGGTAGAGGTGCGACCAGCCTGTTTTATCGCTTTGCAGCAGGAAGCCCTGATTATTCCGGAGAAAGGGAACGGCATCGAACCAGTCCACCCAGGTTTTTTGCTGCTCGCTGTAGATCTCTTTCTTGGCGCCGGTTTGCGGGTTGATGCTGTATATTTTAAGGTTATCCTGGCCCCTGTTCATCCACTGCATCCAGAGTTGTTTGCTGTCGCTGGTCCAGAAGGGCATACCGAAGTACTGGTCATCGTTTTCGTTAAAGTCAGCCCAGGTGGTAGCACCGCCTGTAACCGGTACCACGCCTACTTTTACGGCAGGGTTAGGATCTCCGGCCTTGGGGTAGCGGGTGTTTTCGAGGTAGCCATGCTGGCCTTTCTCGCTGTAGATGGGGAATACAGGTACTTTGGTGTCGTCAAAGTGCATGTAGGCAATCTGCCGGCTGTCGGGACTCCACCAGAAAGCGCGGTATTTGGTAGGTCTTCCCAGAATTTCTTCATAATACACCCAGGACGACCAGCCATTGTATACTACTTCAGAGCCATCGTTGGTATAGCGGGTTTCCTTTTTGGTGGCTATTTCCACGCTATACAGGTCGTTGTTCCGGGTGAAGGCCACATATTTACCGTCCGGAGAGAGGGTCGGATTTTTTTCAGCAGCTGCGTCATTGGTCAGGCGGGTGCTGGTTCCTTCGGCGGATTTATAAAATACATCGTTTTCGCGTACCTCTACACTGGGGCCATCTACGGGCGCGGTGTAAACGGTGGCATTACCGGTGCGGGCATCTACCGAGTAGGCTTGCATACGGCCGCCATTGGCGGCATCGGGGCGCATCTCCAGGTAATGGTCTGCATCTGCCCAATCCCTGATGGCAGGCAGGGGGCTGGTAATATCAGTTGTTTTTCCGCGGAAAGCCTGTTCAAATGTAATGTCCTGCTTTTGCTGCGCCTGCAGGTGCGGTGTTCCGGCTAACAGCAGGACGGTACTGCCCAGGCAGGCGGGCTTAAACCATTGTACGCTTCTCATAATTAATGTATCAGGTGGTTTTTTGTTGAATGTTGGCGGGCGAAAATAAGCATAACTGAAAAATAGACCGGATAATTTCCATAAACGGACCGCCGTTTCCGACCATCCATAGGCCGTCAGCCGCCAGTTATGCAACAATTTCCTGCATTTGCGAAAAGCAGCTATCTATAGCAGTGAAAGCATTTACCTTTAAAACGGTTTTCATAGGATATGGTCAAAAAATGAGAGGGCTGTAGTCTTACAGCCCTTTTGCTTACAATATTCCCCATAATCAGTTATTTTTGCACTCCATTTTGGTAATTACACATATTTACATGACACAATTATCTGAGCAAGAGATTATACGCCGGGAAAAATTACAGGAGCTGCAGAAACTGGGTATAGACGCCTACCCTGCCGCTGAGTACCCGGTTAACGATACTTCCGTGAATATCAAAACGAATTATTCGGAAGAAACAAAGGAGCAATTCCAGGAGGTATGCCTCGCTGGCCGTATCATGAGCATCCGTGATATGGGTAAGGCTGCATTTGTGGTTATCCAGGATAAGGCAGGCCGTATTCAGGTATATGTACGCAGAGACGATATCTGCCCGGGAGAAGATAAATCCGGCTATGATACCGTATTCAAGAAACTGATGGATATTGGTGACATTATCGGTATTAAAGGATATGCTTTTGTTACCAAAACCGGCGAAACATCCGTCCACGCGAAGGAAGTCAGCATGCTGTCAAAAGCCCTGCGTCCGCTGCCGATTGTAAAATCCGTTGAAGGACAGGTATTTGATGAAGTGACAGATCCGGAATTTAAATACCGTCAGCGTTATGTTGACCTGGTTATCAACCCGGAAGTGAAAGATGTGTTCGTAAAACGCACCAGAATATTACAGACAATCCGCGATTTTTATAATAATCTGGGCTACCTGGAAGTGGAAACGCCTATCCTGCAGCCTATTCCAGGCGGCGCTACCGCCCGTCCGTTTATTACCCACCACAATGCGCTGGATATCCCGTTATACCTGCGTATTGCTAATGAATTATACCTGAAACGCCTGATTGTAGGCGGTTTCGAAGGGGTGTATGAGTTCGCGAAAGACTTCCGCAACGAAGGTATGGACCGTACCCATAACCCTGAGTTCACTGTAATGGAGCTGTACGTGGCCTATAAGGACTATGAGTGGATGATGCGCACTACAGAAACATTACTGGAGAAAGTGGCACTGGCCCTCCATGGTACTACCGAAGTACACGTGGGCGACAAAGTCATCGACTTCAAAGCGCCGTTCCGCCGTGTAACCATGTACGAGGCCATCAAAGAGCACACCGGTTTCGATATTGCCGACATGGACGAAGCCCAGCTGCGCGAAGTCACCAAACAACTGGGGCTCCACGTAGACGCTAAATTCGGTAAGGCTAAACTGATCGATGAAATTTTCGGGGAGAAATGTGAAGGCCACTACATTCAGCCTACCTTCATCACCGATTATCCGGTAGAAATGAGCCCGCTGACCAAGAAACACCGTAGCAAAGCCGGACTGGTAGAGCGTTTTGAACTGATGGTAAACGGTAAGGAAATTGCCAACGCCTACAGTGAGCTGAACGACCCTATTGACCAGCGCGAACGCTTTGAAGAACAGGTGAAACTCATGGAACGTGGCGACGATGAGGCCATGTACATTGACTACGACTTCCTGCGCGCACTGGAATACGGTATGCCGCCAACATCCGGTATCGGTATTGGTATTGACCGCCTGACCATGCTCATGACCAACCAGCCATCCATTCAGGATGTGTTGTTCTTCCCGCAGATGAAGCCGGAGAAAAGCTAAATCTTAATATTATCATAAAAAACAGGGGCGCAGAAGATTTTTTCTCTGCGCCCCTGCTTTTTTCTCTGCGTCCGGCAAAAACGGCATCAAATTTTCTATAGCCACAGTGGTAACACACATTTAAAGGAGCACAGCTTTAACTTTAAGTAGTTCTTATCTGTTGTATCTCAAATTGGTTATATGAAAACGATAATTGTCCCCACTGATTTCTCAGATACTGCCTACAATGCCGCTGCCTACGCATTGTCACTGGCCCCTGCATTGGGAGTTACCCGCATTGTTCTGTATCACGCCTACGAACTGATTATGCCCATTCCGGATGTACCCACCAGCATACCGATGGTAAATCCGGAAGATCTGCGCGCTTCTTCGCTGGACGGACTGGAAAAAATGAAGAAAGAACTGACTCCGCTGCTGGCAGCAGGAACCAGCCTCGTGGTACGTGCGGATAACACCATACTGGCAGCCACCATAGATGATGTGAGTAAGCAGGAAGAGGCAGACCTGATTGTAATGGGCATCACCGGCGGCAGTAAAATGGAGGAAATTCTTATCGGCTCCAATACCATCGATGTGGTGAAAAATACAACCTGCCCGGTGCTGATTATCCCGGGAAATACCACGTTCAAACCGGTAAAGAAAATAGTGTTCGCCTGCGATCTCAGGAAGGTAGCGGATACTACGCCGATAGCCCCGCTGAAAAAATTACTGGCGGCCTTTCAGGCGGAACTGTACGTCATCAATATAGATCACGAAAGCAGACATTTTACCACAGATACCCCTTTCGAAACACTGATGCTGGATACGCTGCTGGAAGATTATCAACCTGAATATCATTTTATTGATAATCCGAATATAGTACAGGGAATAGTGGAATTTGCCGAAGAAATCCATGCAGACCTGATATTGACCATTCCCAAAAAACACGGACTGTTTGAAAGTATTTTCAAACGCAGCAATACAGCAAAGCTGGCCTATAAAACACATATTCCATTATTAACAATACATGAATAATTCTTTTATATTTGATTCATTAATTATACAAAACAACTATGTTGAAAAGATCACTGTTAGTACTGCTGGGCTTTTTTTGTCTGCAGGCAAGCCAGGCTCAGTTTCTGGACAAACTGAGTAAAAAACTGGGTCAGAAAAATACCACCACAACGGCCAACAAAACAACGGGTAACACAAATGTAACCGAAGGAGAAGCGGGTTCCGCTATCAAGGAAGCACTGATGAAAGGGGTTTCAGCAGGTATTTCCAAATTGAATAAGACGGATGGCTTTTTCGGAAACGAAATATATAAATTACTGCTGCCTCCCGATGCAGTAAAAATAGGTAACACCCTGCGTTCCCTGGGATTCGGCAAACAGGTGGATGACGCCATCCTGCAGATTAACCGTTCAGCAGAAAAAGCAGTTGGTTTCGCCGCCCCCATCTTCGTGAACGCCATTAAACAAATGACACTCACGGACGCATTAAACCTGGTAAGAGGTGGTAATAATTCTGCTACTGAATTCTTCAAATCCAAAACCACCGATCAGCTGAAAGCAGCATTTTCGCCCGTGGTGAAGAATTCACTCGACAGTACCAGCGCTACCCGCTACTACAGCGATATTGTTACTACATACAATAAACTGCCTACTACCTTCAACAAGGTAAACCCTGACTTACAGGACTACGTTACCACCATGGCCGTAAACGCCCTCTTTGACCAGATAGGCAAAGAAGAAGCCGCTATCCGCGCCAACCCTGCAGCACGCACAACCGATTTGCTGAAAAAAGTGTTTGGCATGTGATTATTTGATTATTTGGTTATTTGAGATTTATTATAAAACAAGATGCCCTCCGGACTTACCAGAGGGCATCTTGTTTTATAATAAATCTCAAATAACCAAATAATCAAATAATCAAATAACTACGTTGCTGAGCAGTATCTGCCAGGCTGCTGCTACCTGATTTTCTTCGAGGAGTTTTTTGGCATGGCGGTGAAGCTCTTTCTCCATTTCATCCGGTGTGATACTGTAGTACTGGATGATGTTCTTCAGATGATCATCTTCGAAAGCCGGATCAACGAAGGGCATTTCATGGACGTTGGCGAGCTTGCCGAGGTCGTTGCCACTAAGAATGTGGCTGTTACGGATAGCTAACGGCAATGCATCTACGCCGATACCAAGTTTTGTATTGGGTTTGGCTACTTCAAATACGGCATTGCCGGAAGCACGGCAGTAGAAGTCACCGCCCATGCGGGCAACGAGATCTATCTTATGCGGATCTATTTTACCGTTGGCATCCAGTATGTTATCGTTGATATGCAGCAATACCGGTTCGCAGATAACCAGGTTGCCGGCCCCGCCCTGCTGGCCGGTTTCAATGACCTGTTTTACCACACACTCCATTTGCACCGGGCTTTCCTTTACCCGGAATGGTTTTACCTTTTCTGACGGCAGCGCTGTAAAGCCGGCCTTTTCAAATTCATTGACGCCTTCCGGAAATTCGCAGCTCGCCAGGGAAGTCTGTTGTACCATATCGTAGGATACTACGTTGATGACTACTTCTTTGGTGGCATAGATATTTTCCAGGGTATGCTTCACCGTATTATCGCGCACGCGGCGGGCCGGGGAAAATATGAGTGTAGGCGGATTGGCGCCGAATACGTTAAAAAAGCTGAAAGGTGATAAATTAGGGCGGCCGTCTTTATCTACCGTGCTGGCAAAGCAGATAGGACGCGGAGATACCGCCCCCAGCAGATAGGCATGCAGTTCGCTGGTTTTGATTTCAGCAGGATTCACTATCATGGCTATACGTTTTTCTTGAGTGCCAGAATCGAGAAGTCGCTGTCTTCCTGCACGATGGTATTGGTTAAAGTACCGAGTCCATCTATTTCCATTTCCACCACATCGCCGGGTTGCAGCCACTGTTCCGTGTAGCTGGGATCGTTGAGTTTGCCGGTACCGTTAAGTTCCAGGAAACAACCGGTGCCAACGGTGCCGCTGCCGATAATATCGCCGGGCATGATATTTACGC
The DNA here is from genome assembly GCF_009928525.1 of Chitinophaga solisilvae. Classification (GTDB taxonomy): domain Bacteria; phylum Bacteroidota; class Bacteroidia; order Chitinophagales; family Chitinophagaceae; genus Chitinophaga; species Chitinophaga solisilvae. Next base: position 442,210 of record NZ_JAABOK010000003.1, read on the forward strand.
CATAGGCGCAGCGCTCCACGATTTCGGCGAAGGTCCAGTCCATATCACCCATATTACCTTCACTCACCTGAATGCCGTTTACCTTGCAGATCATCTTCAGGCTGTAGCTGTTGCCGGTATGACCTGGTTTAGCCGGAATTTTAAAGGCTTCCAGTTCATCAGGCGTTACCAGCACAGGTCCTACTACGGTGCTGAAATCCTTGCCCTTAGCCGGCCCCAGGTTGAGCTTCATTTCTTCCATCTGCAGGGTACGTGCGCTCATATCGTTCATAATCATGTAGCCGCCAATGTAGTCATCTGCTTCTGCAGCTGTAATATTACGGCCCTGCTTACAGATAACGATAGCTGCTTCCAGCTCAAAATCCAGTTTGTCAAAATGATCCGGCATACAGTGAATATCGCCCGGACCCTGGATAGCATTGTGATTGGTGAAATAGAAGATAGGGTACTGATCAAATTCCGGGATCATGTCTACCTTACGGTTTCTTCTGGCGGCGGCCACATGCTGGCGGAACGCATATCCGTCGCGGCAGGAAGTAGGGAAAGGCACGGGAGACAGCAGTTGTACGTTCTGTACAGGAATACCGGCGCCACCCGGATTAATGCCGGCCTTCAGGTTGGCATCGGCTCTTTTGGCAATTTCAATCACATCTTCCCACATCATCAGAAACATGCCCATATTATTGGGCAGGTCGGGATGCAGGTCCTGGGTGTTATACAACAGTCCGTCCACTAATATGGCCAGTTGGTCTGTTTCTTCTCTTAAATAACTAACAAGTTTCATGATTTGCTTTGTTCTGGGTGTATGAATGGCCAAATATAAGGATGCTATTGCTGTTTTTTTATATAAATTAAGAAGAATAAAACCTGCTATCGTGAAATACCTATCCCTGCCATTTCTGCTACTGGCCTTACTGCCAGCTGCTCTGACAGCGCAGCAGCTGCGCTTTTCCCTGTCTCCTTCCCTGTCTTTTCCGCCTGACAGCCTGGTAAAGAACCGGTTGTTGACAAGTTTGGACGGCTTCCTGCAGGATAAGGATCGTCCGGGAGGCGCCGCCGGTTATACGGATACTGCTTACCTGCGCCGCTACCAGATGGGATTTGATGAGATTCAGTTTATTGAAAACAGTAAGAAATATAATGACAGCAATTTCTTCCGGCCGCAGCTCACCAACATCATTAAAATCAATCCCGGCGAATACCTGATTAAGCTGGCGTTTGCAGGCGTTACCCCCGACAGGCAGCCCGTTGTACGTAAATTATACAGTATGGTAGCCAGGGAGAAGGCAGATAAATTTATATTCTATCCTGCAGTGGATTATGTGGTGAAAGACTGGCAACATAAGCAGGTGGGCCGCATTCACTATGTCTATCCGCATACGCTGGACCTGTCAGCAGCAAAGCGTTTCGATGAATTTAACACAGCATTGGCCGCTAAGTTTGGCGTGAAGCCCGTGGCGCTCACCTATTATCACTGCAGCAGTGCACAGGAATTGCTGAGAGTCAAAGGCGTTGATTTCGATGCTACTGCCAGCTACCTGCGCAGAGGAGATTCCGATGAAGAAAATAACATCTTCATGAGCGGTATTAATTCTCCGCTATACAAACATGACCTGGTACATTTTTACTGCGCCAAATTTTTTCCGAAACAAACCTGCAGACCCGCTGAGGAAGGACTGGCTTATTACATGGATGGCGGCTGGGGTGAATCATATGAGAAATGCCTGAAAACGCTGAAGGACTATGCCGCTGCACACCCTGATACCAACCTGTATGAACCGTTCAAGAACAACCTCTCAGCAGGCGATATTTCCCTGAAACACACTATCAGCGCGTTGCTGGTAGCTACGTTGGATAAACGGGAAGGTTTTGCGCAGGTGCTCGCATTTATCAGGGGAGAAAATACAGATGAAAGAATGCTGAAAAATATGCAGCAGTTCTTTGGCATCACCCCGCAGAATTTTAATGAAAAGGTGAGAAAGCTATTAACAGCCGGCTAAATATTTTATATTTAGAGAACAGAACTTCCTTTCCACATGCGTAAATATTTGCTGGCGCTGCTGGGCGCCTGCTGCCTGTCTTTCCTGCAGGCGCAGCCCCGTACTGACAAATTCCTGAAAGAGCTGATTTACAAGGGAGCCTCCCCTTCCCTGCAACATATCCTGCAGCATCCGGACTCATTCAGGTACCAGCTGATATATACCCAGATCAACCGTGATGCCCGCAATGTGCCGCATTTCAGGCATTACTACCTGAATGTGGATGCAGACCGGTATTTTAATCCGGCCAGTACCGTGAAGTTACCGATTGCGTTGCTGGCACTGGAAAAGCTGCATGAATTACGGATTCCGGGGCTGACAGGCCATACGCCTATGCTGACAGACAGCAGCTGGAGCGGGCAGGTGACCGTTCATACAGACAGTACAGCAGAGAACCTGTTGCCTTCTATCTATCACTATATCAAACGCATTTTTCTCATCAGTGATAATGATGCGTATAACCGGTTGTACGAATTTGTAGGGCAGCAGGAAATTCATGAAAGGCTGTGGGAGAAAGGATACAGGCGTGCACGTATTGTACGCCGCTTTATGCCGCTGAATGAAGAACAGAACAGGCATACCAATGCTATCCGTTTTGTGGATAACGGTAACAGCATATACGAACAACCGGCGGCTGTCAGCACGCTGCAATTTGATTACAGCAAGCCCGTCACCATCGGTCAGGGTTACCTGGATAAAGATGATAAGCTGGTGCCGCTCCCGATGGATTTTACCCGGCATAACAAATTGCCGCTGGAAGATTTGCAGCAGATGCTGCAATCCGTGATATTCCCGGCTTCCGTACCTGCCCGGCAAAGGTTTAATATAGATGCGGCAGACTATCACTTTTTATACCAGTATATGTCGCAATACCCTTCTGAAACCGCCTGGCCTAAATATGATACAGCGGAGTACTTTGACAGCTATACGAAGTTTTTTCTCTTCAAGGGCGCTGGTCACAGGATTCCCTCCTATTTGCGGGATTTCAACAAAACGGGCTGGTCTTACGGGTTCCTGACGGATGCTGCTTATATTGTTGATTTCAAGCATGGATTGGAGTTTATGCTTACCGGAAACGTGTATGTAAACAGAGATGGAATTTTGAATGATAATAAATATGAATATGAAGATGATGGATATCCTTTTTTCCGGGATGTGGGAAAGATTATTTATGAATACGAGCTGCACCGGAAACGTGCGCACGAGCCGGATTTGCAGTCATTCAGGATAAGATACGGGGAATAGCGGTCAGGGTAATTTCAGCATGAAAAATATCTCAATTAATCCTAAGGTTGTATTTTTGTGGAGATATTGGTCAGGAAGCTATTTAATGTGAATGTTGCATGGCTTCCGCCAGGGTAAAATTAGAAGGGTTTTATTCATTTTCCCGTAACTGTTACGTTAAAACTGGGATTCATGAAATTTGAAAAGATTAAGAACAAAGGACAGGCAAGGTTATTTGAAAGCCAGTACCTGGAGATGCTGACCAAAACGCATCCTCTCGTGATCTGGGGGTTGTATTTGCCCATCATTGGTTATATGTTGTATTATAGCCATGATTCACTTGGGTTCTCCCTTGGCAAAATCTCCCTGATATTTGTCGGGGCTATGTTATTCTGGTCCTTTTTTGAGTATATCATGCATCGTTTTCTGTTTCACTTTGCGAGCGACACTCCCAGGGTACAGCGGTTTATTTATGTGATGCATGGTAACCACCATGAATACCCCAGAGACAAGCAACGTTTATTTATGCCGCCGGTACCCAGTCTGATTCTGGCTTCGGCTATTTTCGGATCGCAGTATATTTTCCTGCGGCAGTATACGTTTATGTTTTTCCCGGGATTTATCCTGGGCTATCTCATTTATGGCAGTATGCATTATGCTATTCACGCATGGAATCCGCCATTTAAATTTATGAAGCCGCTCTGGCGCAATCACCACCTGCATCACTATAAAAGTGAGGATAAGGGATTTGGTGTAAGTTCTTCCTTCTGGGATAAGGTGTTCGGCACCTTCTTCGATCTGGACAAAGAGAAGGAAGACAAAGAGAAAGTGAAAGAACTCATGTTTTAATTTGATTATTTTATTATTTGAGATTTTATTCCAAAAGAAGATGCCCTCTGGTAAGTCCGGAGGGCATCTTCTTTTGGAATAAAATCTCAAATAACCAAATAACCAAATAACGACATGGCTGGTTACCATTTTTCTTCGTCATCGGGGAGGTTGTTTTTTTTGAAAGAAGCTCTGGTGGCTATTTTCTGTAGCTGCCTTTCGATGATGAGGGCGGCGATAGGCCTGTAGGGGTCAGTGCCGTCGGCAGCGGCATCATCCAGTATGGCTTTTACCTTTTTCTCGGAAACATCGATGTGGTACAGCAGGTAGATAAATTGCCCGAAGTCCTTGCTGATCAATTGTTTCAGGCGGGTGGCCAATAGGTCCTGCAGCTGTTCAAAGCTGATGTTGACGGGTACAGACACTTCAAAGGTCTGTTGCGTCCATGCGGCTGTTTCCTGTAGATGCTGTGCAGGCAGGGAACTCATTACTTCATTTGTTTTATTTTGTAGGAAGCGTTGGTCACTACTTTCACCGGCACTTTAAGATCGTGTTTAATTCTTTTGGCGCGGTTAACTTTATAGGTGTAGGTACCGTTCATTTCTGTGTTCTGTACGCAGATGGAGGGAAGGCCGCTGCTGCGGTTGATGAGATAGTTGGAAGAGGTGCTGCCGCTGATTTCGGCAGTAGCTTTGATATCGTCTTCGAGCGTCAGCAGTTGTACCTTATCGGTATTTATTTTGGAGGTGCCTCCTATTTTGGCGGTCTGTGCATCCCAGGTCTGCAGATTCCAGTACAGGTCAATACGGCCAATGAGGCCGCCACGCAGGGGAACGCTTTCCTCCCACTGGGTGCCTGTTTTAATACCGTGGGCCGGATACATGATAAGCAGTTGTTCCAGCCATCCGCGGAAGGCATCGGTACCGAACTGGTCTTTCATGAGTTTTTTATAGGCTTCCTGTTCATCTTTTTTCAGGGAGGAGAAGGCGGTTGCGGCGTTGTCCAGCAGGTTATCAAGGCCATCTATTTTATTGATGATACCGCTGGTTTGCAGGTCTACGGTGAAGGGCTGGTCCAGCATTTTTTTAAGGCCGGCCTGGAAGGGTTCTTCCGGTTTGGATACTTTTGCATCCACGAAAATGTTCTGATTTTTGCCGTTGAAGTTAAATTTCAGTTCCTTATAACGGAATGTCAGTATAGCTTTACCGGGATTCACCTCCGTTACCTCTATGCTGATAAGGTTATTATAGTCACGGGTAGTACGTTGCTGAATAGCATTAACGGTCATGTAGGTTTCGCTCTTACTTTTTTGTTCCAGTTCAAACAGTTCTCCTTTGTTAAAGTTGTAGCGCAGGTCCATATATTCCTGTGCGCCGGCGCTGACAGCGAATGTCAGCATCATGGCAGTGATGCCCAGTAGTCTTTTCATTACCGTTATTTATTTATTCAAACATATTTTTCAATCACCCCCAGCCCGAACAATGCGAAATCGTATTTAGAGGGATCATCAGGATCCAGTTTTTTTAGTTCGTGTGTCAGGGCTACAGCTGTTTTCCAATCGGCTTTGGCGTCTGAAATCAGCCCCAGTCGCGTGGCTACACGGCTTACGTGTACATCCATCGGGCAAACCAGCTGAGATGGTGATATGTGATGCCACAGCCCAAAATCCACGCCATTTTCATCTTTTCTTACCATCCAGCGTAAAAACATGTTCAATCGTTTGCAGGCTGAGTTCTTTGCCGGGGTAGAAATATGTTTTTCCGTTCTGTCGGGATGTTCCAGTGCAAAGAATACTTTTCTGAATCCGGTCAGTGCTTTTTCCACATTTTCGTCTTCTGCGGTAATATGTCCGCTGAATGCGAATTCCAGCGATGTTACATTATTATAGTAATGCTGGAGGAATTCTACAAAGTACAGCAGGTCCAGCCCGTTGAAGGTCCGGTGGCAGAAGGACATCAGCTGCATACGTTCCCTGGGCTGGTGGTGGCGTATATAATCATATGGTGCATTATCCATACGCTGCATCAGGTCCGTGCATTTGTTGATAATGCTGGTACGGTTACCCCAGGCGAGTATGGCAGCGAAGAAGCCGGATATTTCTATGTCCTGCAGTTCGCTGAAGCGGTGTGGTATGCAAATGGGGTCATTTGCAATAAAGTCTGTCTGATTATAATATGCCGCCTTTGTATTCAGGAAATCCCTCAGTTGCTGGATCTTCATAGTAGTCACATGTGTAGCACCGGCAGCCCGGCTATACGACTTTAACCACCTGAAACAATACCGCATGCAGTACTGCCACAGGTGGCTTACGACGTTCAGCGCTTTCGTAAAGGCTGTGGATATGGTCAGGAATAATATATTCCGGTAAAGATAATTTTAAACAGGAAAGATTTAAAATGATCTTTACCGGCGGAAATCAGCCTATGGCGTTGTTTAAATCTTCTATGAGGTCGCTGGCATCTTCAATACCTACACTGAGGCGGATCAGGGAGTCGGCCAGGCCGTTTTTGATCCTTTCTTCCCTTGGAATAGAGGCATGGGTCATACTGGCCGGATGTCCGATCAGGGATTCCACGCCGCCCAGTGATTCTGCGAGGGAGAACAGGTGAGTGCCGCTCAGGATGCGGTTAGCAGCAGCAAGGTTATCGTCTTTCAGGGTGAAGGACATCATGCCGCCGAAGCCGCGCATCTGTTTCCTGGCAATATTGTGGTTAGGATGGTCAGTAAATCCCGGCCAGTATACGCGGGCTACCCTGGGATGGTTACGCAGGAACTGTGCGATGGCCTCTCCGTTTTCGCAGTGACGCTGCATGCGTACGTGCAGGGTTTTGATACCGCGCAGCACCAGGAAGCAATCCTGAGGACCAGGCACAGCGCCGCAGCTGTTCTGTATGAAATACAATTGCTTAGCCAGTTCTTCATCCTTTACAATCACTGCTCCGTGTACCACATCGCTGTGGCCGCCCAGGTATTTGGTGGCGGAATGCACCACAATATCGGCGCCCAGTTCCAGGGGATTCTGCAGGTAGGGGGAGGCAAAGGTATTGTCTACACACAGCAGGATGCCTTTTTGCCGGGCTATCTCTGCGCAGGCAGCAATATCAATGATATTCAGCAGTGGATTGGTAGGTGTTTCCAGCCAGATAAGTTTAGTCTGGGCGGTAATGTGTGCTTCCAGGTTGCCGGCATCCTGCAGTCCGATGAACCGGAACTTAATACCATAACGCTCAAATACCTTTGTAAAGATGCGGTAGGTACCTCCGTACAGGTCGTTGGTGGCAATTACTTCATCGCCGGGTTGCAGTAATTTCAGGATACCGTCTGTAGCGGCGAGGCCGCTGCCGAAGCAGATGCCATGGGTGCCGCCTTCAATGGCAGCCAGTGCGTTTTGCAGGGCGTCGCGGGTGGGGTTCTGCGTACGGGCATATTCGTAGCCTTTGTGTTCGCCAGGGGCGCTCTGTACATAGGTAGAGGTCTGGAAAATAGGAGTCATTATGGCCCCGGTGGAAGGGTCCGGAGCTACACCTGCGTGTATGAGTTTAGTACCCAGCTTCATGTCTTAAATATTTTAAAATGAATAATTTCTGGTGCTTTTCAAATATACTCCAGTTTTTGCGATTGCGTGATTTTGCCTTCCGAAAGAGCCGGTAAAAAGCGTACGCGGCAATATTTGTCCTATTTAGCTATTATTTCTCCCTTGACCTACTTTTCACAACGCTCACGAACATTTTTACATCGTTCACCAAATGACTACTAACGGGAATGGATATTCGGATTAAATTCGTTCAGGTTTTTCATAGGATATGGTTAAAATTCTTAGGGCGGTAGTCTTACCGCCCTTTTTCTATTTAATTACGAATTTCAAATTACGAATTACGAATGTAGAAGCGAAGAGCTAAACTTAGATTAAGGAGGATAAGTATTAGATATCACCTTTAATCTAAGTTTAGCTCTTCGCTTCTACATTCGTAATTCGTAATTTGAAATTCGTAATTATTTCTTCTTCACATCTGTCCACTTAATCGGCAAACTCACACTTACCTTATCCCAGGCGATAACGAGGTTTGCGCCGGGTTCTCCTTTTTCGAATGCCATGGTGAAGGCTTCAACGGGGGTGTCGAGCGACATTACCGGTAAGGCAGTTCTTACGAGGTCTTTACGTTCATCATATTTAAAGGCGCCCCAGATATCTGTTTCGCGGTTGAGGATGATCGTCCATGTTTTTTCTGTAGGGATGGCATACAGGGAGTAGCGGCCTTTCGGAATATTTTTGCCGGCAATGATTACCGGGCGGAAAAATTCGATTTCTGTGGCTTCATTTGCGCCCAGCCGCCATAATTTTCCGTATTCTTCCAGGTTACCGAATATTTCCCTGCCTTTGGTTTGCGGGCGGCTGTAGATAACCCTGGCGATCAGGGTGCCTGGCTCGCCTTTAATTTTACAAACGTACGGATACATTACAGGGTAGTAGGCCATATCCATAGGGCTGGCATCCAGTGGTGGCAATTTTTTTTCCTGTGCAACAGCGCTCAGTGCAAATACTCCCAATGCAACGGCAAATAAGAATGCTTTTTTAATCATCCTGCTATACTTTATATATTTCTTGAAACGGATTTGAAGGGTCAAACCTAGACATTTTTAACGAACCTGAAAAGAGTAGAAACCCGCTTTAACATGGTGTTAGCGGTTTTCCGTCAACAGCAGTTTTTCTACGTGTGCCTGCAGCTGCGGGAAAAACGTTTCATAGCAGGATTGCAAGGCGGCATAGTGTTCTATAAAAACTGCGGTTATAACGCTGGCATTGGTTTCCAGGTACCTGGCCCGTTGGGTGATACCCCTGAATGCGCGTTCTATGCCTGCAGTAGTCCGGTAATTATATAACCAGTTGTATTGCTGCATGTACTGAAACATCTCCATAAACGCCGGCGGCAGTGCGTCTGCCTGCTGGCTGATTACCCTATAAACCTCTGCAGCAAAGGCATAGAGCGAGTCTTCAGTAAACCGGGCGGTGTCGTTGGCCAGAAAATGATCAAACACTACATCTACATATACGCCGCTGTACAATCCGCAGGAAGGCCGGAAAAAAAGTTTAGCCTTTCCCGTTGCCGGGTGCTGGTCTGTAAAGGTATCGATGGCTCTGTGTATACGGATACCACGCTGTATATCCGGTGTAAATACTTCCAGCTGCCGTTTGCCCTTCACAAAATCTGCAATCAGATTACCTGTAATAAGCGATGGCTGATGAAAGGATAGATAAGCATGTGCCAGATGATTCATGGAAAAGCCCCTCCTGATGGTAATAAGACTACAAAAGTAACGATTCGTTTACCATTGGTACAGGTGGTTATGCCAGTTTTCATGTTTATACGGATTTCCCATCCACTTTAACACAACCTTAACACTCCTCCATGCAGCTTTGGCAAGGTGTCACCAACAACTAAGCTGTGGCTGGCAAAGAAGGCTGCATGTCCGGCTGCGGGCAGGCGGACGTCCGATTACGGATACTTAAAGTTATCTAGTAGTGCCAGTGGTAAAGTATGGCTTGACCACTGGTACCATCCCGTCGTAGCTTTGTTTCAACAAAAAAATCAAAAACAAAACCAACCGGACAAAAACATTTAAACCATTTAAAATTACTGTCATGAAAAAGATAATTGTTTTACTGAGTGCAGCTTTTTTACTGAGTGCAACCACCCTTTTTGCAAATCCGTCTGAAACAACCGTTAGCAACAAAATTAAATATGCATTTAATGATGCTTTCGTTGGCGCCAAAGAAGTGAAATGGTATACAGACGATAACAAGACCTTTACTGCAAAATTTGAAATCAGCAACTCAAAGGTAACCGCCTTCTTCAATGAAGATGGTACACTGCTGGCTACTTCCCGTTACCTGCAGGCCGATCAGCTGCCCCTTTCCGTATCAGGTAAAATCGCAAAAAGATATGCAGACGACAGCATCTACTGCATCGTAGAATATAGCGCCGGAGAAGGCACCGTGTATTTTATCACGCTGGAAGGCAAGAATACATGGACTACGCTGAAAGCCGACCGCAACGGTGCTGTAACCGTACAGGGCCGTCTGAAAAAAGCTTAGTTTTTCAGTTGTGTTTTTCTATTGTTTGAAACTTGAGGCTCATGGGTGCTACCATGAGCCTTGTTGTTTTTTGCACATGCCCCTCCCCCAATGAAAATTATCTTAACTTTGCGAACTGTTAAGGCTTTATGAGCCAGACTGTTAATGTATAAACGATTAAATAACATGAACAAGGGACCCGTTTCTCAATTTATCCAGCACCATTACCGCCACTTCAATGCTGCTGCATTAGTGGATGCTGCCAAAGGATATGAAACTCATTTGCTGGAAGGCGGTAAAATGATGGTGACACTGGCCGGTGCGATGAGTACGGCTGAATTGGGCATTTCTTTCGCAGAAATGATCCGTCAGGGTAAAGTGGATATTATCTCCTGTACCGGTGCAAACCTGGAAGAAGATATTATGAACCTGGTAGCACATACCCACTATAAAAGAGTTCCTAACTACCGTGATCTGAGCCCCCAGGAAGAATGGGATCTGCTCGAACAGGGCTTCAACCGCGTAACTGATACCTGCATCCCTGAAGAAGAAGCTTTCCGCCGTATCCAGAAACATATCTACAAAATATGGAAAGATGCAGAAGAAAGCGGCGAACGCTATTTCCCGCACGAATTCATGTATAAACTGCTCCTCAGCGGCGTAATGAAAGAACATTACGAAATCGATCCTAAAAACAGCTGGATGATCGCTGCAGCAGAAAGAAATATTCCTATCATCGTTCCAGGCTGGGAAGACAGTACCATGGGTAACATCTTCGCATCCTACTGCATCAAGGGCGACCTGAAAACATCTACCATGAAGAGCGGTATCGAATACATGATCTTCCTCTCCGAATGGTACCGTAACAATTCCGCCGGTAAAGGCGTTGGCTTCTTCCAGATTGGTGGCGGTATCGCCGGCGATTTCCCGATCTGCGTAGTGCCTATGATGTACCAGGATCTGGAATGGACAGACGTTCCTTTCTGGAGCTACTTCTGCCAGATCTCTGACTCCACTACCTCCTACGGCTCCTACTCGGGCGCTGTACCGAATGAAAAAATCACCTGGGGTAAACTGGACATCAACACACCTAAGTTTATCGTAGAATCAGATGCTACCATCGTAGCTCCCCTGATTTTTGCCTACATTCTTGGCTGGTAAAAACAATCAGTCATTTTATTATTTTGTTATTTGAGATTTGTTATAAATCAAGAAGCCCCCTGGATATCGAAACTTCCAGGGGGCTTCTTGATTTATAACAAATCTCAAATAACAAAATAATAAAATAATCAAATGAACAGGTCGGCCGCAATGCCGTCTGCAAAGAGACGGCCAGCCTTTGTAAGGCGGAGCGTTTCTCCTTTCTGTTCCATCCATCCCTTGCTGATGAATGGCTGACTACTGGCGAGCAGCTGGCTGCTCTGCGGAGCGCTGAACTTCTCTGCTACCCATTCCAGGTTGCACCCCGCGGCCGTACGAAGGCTCGTCATAATGTACTCATTGAACTGCATGGCAGTGGTGAGGGTTTCCAGCTCAGAAGGTACCTTCCCGGCCGCCAGACTGCGGATATATTGTGCATTGTTCGCAATATTCCACTGGCGGGAATGGCCGTTGAAGGAATGTGCAGACGGGCCCAGGCCCAGGTATTGCTGCCCCTGCCAGTAACTGCTGTTGTGCCGGGAGTGCCACCCCGGCTTTCCAAAATTGGAGATCTCGTAATGTTCAAATCCGGCTGCCTCCAGCCACTGCATCAGCAGCTCGAAATGACGGGCGGCTTTATCAGGATCCGTAGGCTCCATCTTTTTCTTACTGATAAAATGATCCAGCGCAGTGCCGGGTTCTACGGTGAGCGCGTAACAGGAAATATGCGGGATACCCAGGGCAATCGTCTGCGCTACGTTCTCCTGCCACCCTTCATCCGTGAGCGTAGGCCCGCCATAAATGAGGTCTATGGTAATGTTCCGGAACCCAACCTTTTGTGCGTCCGTTATACAACGCAGCGCCTGTTCGCTGTTATGCGCACGGTTCATCCAGCGGAGGTCCGCTTCGTGGAAAGACTGTATACCAATGCTGAGGCGGTTAATGCCTGCATCCCGCAAAGATTCCAGCCGCCCGCTGTCAAGGTCGTCAGGATTGGCTTCCAGGGTTATTTCAGCATCGGCGGCCACGGGAAAAGTGCTGCGCAGGGCAGCCAGCAACTGTTGCAGCTCGGCAACAGTCAATAAGCTGGGTGTTCCACCCCCGAAGTAAATGGTTTGCACGGTTTCACCGGACAAATAATCTTTCTGTAAGACGATCTCTTTCAATAAAGCCGCTACCAGCTCATCTTTCTGCCGCAGGGAAGTAGAAAAATGAAAGTTGCAGTAATAACATGCCTGCTTACAAAAAGGAATATGTAAATAAATTCCGGCCATCAGCGTTATATAGCTGTCCGCAGCAGGCGTTCACAGGCCAACTATGGACTATTTTAATATCTTTGCAAACGACAAAATTACGTTTCAGTTTTGTTATGTGAACAGGACGCTGTTAATTGCCTCTGGTTTGATGGATTTCGGGGGAACGTTTTTGTTGAAAAGCCAAATATAAAGTCATTGCAAAATAATATCCTGGTGCGCATCTGGTATTTGTTTCTATTCATTTTCAGTTATTTGCCGGTAATGGCACAAACAGCGGACAGTACCGCTCATCAGCCTGTCAGAAAACCGGCAGTTACCCGTCAGGTATCGGATACAGCAAAGCCTAAACCCAGGCCGCATACAGCTGCGGTGAAAAGGGATTCCGGCAGGATAGCCGCACCGGTTATCACCCATCGTGCTGCAGATAGCTCCCGGCCTAAACCGCGTACTGTAACGCCTGTTAAAAAGGATACCGCGGCGGCCGCCACTCCCGTAACAGCGGTAACCGACAGTGCGCTGACGGGGAAAGACAGTGTTGCGGCGGCGCCTCCTGCTCCCAAACCAGTTTCCTACTACGACCTGTATATGAAGCAGCTGGCCCGCGAAAATGACTTCCTGAAGCCCGGCAGGCCGGTTTATTACGATACCAACCCGGTACGCAGCTACCGGAACATGGACTGGCTGATTTATCTCGTGGCTGGCATCCTGCTGGTGCTGAGTATCATCCGGTTGTCCTACACCAAATATTTTTCTGATCTGTTCAAGGCGTTCTTTAATCCCACGCTCAGCCAGCGGCAGCTGAAAGACCAGTTGTCACAGGCGCCTTTCCCGAATATGCTGCTCAATATCTTCTTTGCCATATCACTGGGGTTATACCTGTACCTGGTGCTATACAGAAAGCAGGTGTTCCCGCAGGCAGAGCCGTGGTTGCTGATTCCGGGGCTGGTGATTCTGGTAGCAGTGGTATACGGCATCAAGTATGTGATGCTGCGTTTCTGCGGATGGCTGTTCGGTAACAGCGAACTGGCAGATGCATATATCTTCATCCTGTACCTGATTAACAAAATCCTGGGAGTTATACTGGTACCGTTTTTAGTGATTATGGCCTTCTGTGACCAGGAAATAGCCCTCGCTTTTCTATATATATCATTATTTATTATTGCATTACTTGTTCTTTACAGGTATATTAGATCTTATTCTTTAGTTAGGCAGTACTTGTCTTTCAGTAAATTGCATTTTTTTCTTTACCTTTGCGCATTCGAAGTAGCGCCTGTTTTAATATTAACCAGGGTGCTGCTGAATATCTGGTTAACTGGTAATCCCTGATTATCGCCTATTGTTAACACAAGAGCAAAAAACGTATGATAAAAGGCGGGCCAAAAAAAGATTTGCAAGGTAAACAAGTTCAGTCAATCCTAATTTCTCAACCTAAGCCTGAAACAGAAAAATCTCCCTATTTTGATCTGGCAAAGAAGTTCAACATAAAATTGGATTTTTACCCGTTCATCAGAGTAGAGGGATTACCCGCTAAGGAGTTTCGGAAGCAGAAAATTGATATCCTGAATTATACTGCGGTAATTTTTACCAGCCGCAATTCAGTAGATCACTTTTTCCGGATCTGTGAAGAAATGAAGATTAAAGTGTCGCAGGACTGCAAATACTTTTGTATTACAGAAGCAGTGGCACTGTATCTGCAGAAATTTATCCTGTATCGCAAGCGCAAAGTGTTTTATGGTGCGGATGGTTCAACCAAAGGTGTACTGGAGGTTATGAACAAGCATCGTGACAATGAAAAGTTCCTGTTTCCAAGCTCAGACAGTCAGAAGAAGGACATTGAGGAATGGTTAAAGACGAACAAATGTGAGTATGCTACAGCGACCCTTTACAAAACCGTTTCCAACGATGTAAAGGAAGTACTGGCGAAGAACTCATATGACATGATTGTGTTTTTCAGTCCTTCAGGTGTGAAATCACTTTTTGAGAACATGCCGTCGTTTGAACAGAATGGTACCCGTATCGGGGCGTTCGGACCTACTACCTCTGCCGCTGTGGAAGAGGCAGGTTTAAGGCTCGATGTTAAAGCTCCCGCTCCGCAGGCGCCATCCATGGCAGCAGCGCTGGATCAGTACCTTGCATCTATCAACAAGAAGTAGTGCGGTTTCCGCATAGCAATTAATTATACCAGGGATGGCAGACTGCCATCCCTGTTTTTTTGGCTGCAATACAGGCGCATCCTGAGAATATTTTAAAAATTCCTGCCTGATATGCATGGTTGAACAAAAACTTTTTTAATCTTGTAACAAGGAATCATTCAACCATTTAAGCGGAATCCATGAATAAACTAGCCGGCGAAACAAGTCCCTATCTGCTGCAGCATGCACATAATCCTGTTCACTGGTATCCCTGGGGGGAAGAGGCACTGCAACGCGCCGTGGCGGAGGATAAGCCTATACTCGTGAGTATTGGTTATGCTGCCTGCCACTGGTGTCATGTAATGGAAAGGGAGAGCTTCGAGGATGCTGCTACCGCAGCCATCATGAATGAGCATTTCATCAACATCAAGATAGACAGGGAAGAACGCCCTGACCTGGATCATATTTACATGGATGCCGTGCAGGCCATGACAGGAGCCGGTGGCTGGCCCCTGAATGTTTTTCTCACACCGGAAAGAAAGCCTTTTTACGGAGGCACTTACTATCCTCCGGTAAAAGCATATAACAGGCCGTCCTGGAAAGATGTACTGCTGTCGCTCGCCGATGCATTTGCCACTAAAAGAGACGAAATTGAGCAGCAGGCAGATAATCTTACACAACATATCAGCCAGTCCAGCCAGTTTGGAATACAGGCCGGCTTAAACCTGAATATCCCGCGGGAAGAATTATTTACCAGGGAACAATGCGATACCATCTGTGAAAATATACTGAAACAGGCAGATACTGTCTGGGGCGGTTTCGGGCGTGCGCCCAAGTTTCCGCAGACGTTTACCATTGCTTACCTGTTGCGGTATCATCATGTCTGCAAAGATCCGGCGGCGTTGCAGCAGGCATTGCTATCCCTGGACAAGATGTTGCAGGGAGGGCTTTACGACCAGCTGGGCGGCGGATTTGCCCGGTACTCCACCGATGAGAAGTGGCTGGCCCCGCACTTCGAAAAAATGCTGTACGACAACGCCCTGCTGATTGATGTGCTTTGCGATGCCTGGCAGCTCACGCGCAGGGAGGTATATGCCCAAACGGTAAGGGATACACTGACTTTTATTACCAGGGAGATGACTTCTCCTGAAGGTGGCTTCTATGCCGCACTGGATGCGGACTCCGAAGGGGTGGAAGGAAAATTCTATACCTGGAGCAAAGCGGAAATACATCATATCCTGGGAGAACAGGCGAAGCCTTTCTGCGAATTTTATGATGTCAGCGATCATGGCAACTGGGAAGAAACAAATATCCTGTGGATACAACAGCCGCTGGAGCAGTTTGCCGCTGAAAAGGGCTATGATCCCGCTGTACTGGGTGCCATGCTGAAAGGTTGCCGGGAGAAGCTGCTGGCGGTAAGATCCGGCAGAATACGCCCGGGGCTGGACGATAAAATCCTGCTCGGATGGAATGCCATGATGGTACATGCCTGCTGTAAGGCATATGCCGCGCTGGGCGATGAAGCCTACCGGGAAATGGCTGTACGTAATATGGAATTCTGCCTGGCCAGTTTCCGGCAGGAAGAAAACGGACAGGCCTTCTTCCATACCTGGAAGGGCGGGGAGGCAAAATATCCTGCATTCCTGGACGATTATGCGTGCCTGATCCGCGCCCTGATTGCCTTACAGGAGATTACCGGAAACCTGGACTACCTCTATAAGGCACATGATATTACCGCCTTTGTGAACGATCATTTCGGAGATGAAACCGGCCATTATTTTTACTATACGATAGACGGGCAGCAGGATGTTATTGTGAGAAAGAAAGAGGTGTACGACGGCGCAGTGCCCAGCGGTAATGCGCTGATGGCGCAAAACCTTTGGTACCTTTCTGTTGTTTTTGATAACAAAAACTGGGCAGATAAGGCGGTGGCGGCGGTTTCCGGGCTGGCGCAAACGGTGGTGAGGTATCCGACTTCCTTCGGCGTGTGGGCGAGCCAGTTATTACAGTTCGTGAAAGGTACTCCTGAGCTGGCGGTAGTAGGAAAAGATTTTCTGGCAAGAATGAATGAGGCCGGACAATGGTTTCTTCCTTTTAAAATTTTAATCGGTGCAGAAAAAAATATTCCGGCTATTCCTTTGCTGACAGACAGGGCCGTGGAAAATGACACATTAGTTTATTTATGCAAGGATTATCATTGTATTAAGCCTGTTTTTTATATACAAGAAATTATTAATTTAATAGAATAATTATGTAACTTGCCCGTTATAAGGGTAGGGGAAACTAAAACAAATGTTGTGACGATGATATAATAAAATGTTAAAAAATACGTTTAAATTAGTTACCGATCCGGTGTATGTAGAGTTGAAAAAGTTGTATAAAAAGTGACTACAAATTAAATATTATTATTACATTTGCTATCTTTCATATAAACAAAGCGGGTGAAAAAATGAGAAATGTGTTCCCTTGCATTCAGGCAAAAAGCACCAGGCTGGTTAATAGAAAAACATATTCTGATGAAAGCTACCCTTATGAAGCTTAACTATTTAAGAGGTCTGTTGGCAGTGCTGCTGGTTTCCCTGCTGGCCAGCTGTGGTGGTAGTAAAGGCCCCAAGAACGCACAAGGTCAACTGATTGGCGTAAGCCCCAGACCTAAGTACACTCCCCCTGTACCCTATGGGATGGTTTATGTACCACCTGGAACCTTTCATATGGGTCCCAGCGATGAAGATGTAAACTACGCCTATACGGCACGTAACAAATCTATTTCGATTTCGGGCTTCTACATGGATGCCACTGAAATCACCAACAATGAATACCGCCAGTTTGTGCAGTGGGTGCAGGACTCAATTGCGCATATCCTCCTGGGACACGTTAAACAGGACGACGGGCATGATATCATTGACTGGAAACAGAAAATTGTCTGGAAAGACAAGGCTACCCTCGAGAAACTGGATGCGATGGTGTATACCGAAGCTGACCGTCTCTATGGCCGCAAGGACATCGACGTGGGCAAGCTGATCTATCACCAGGAAACTTTCAACTGGGACAAGGCCAAGCTGAGGGAGAACTTCGGTAAACCGCGTTCTACGTTCATCGTGAAAAAAGATGTTCCTATCTATCCGGACACGCTGTGCTGGATCAGGGATTTCTCCTACGCATACAACGAGCCCATGACCCGTATGTATTTCTGGCATCCTGCCTTCGACAACTACCCGGTGGTAGGCGTTAACTGGCACCAGGCTACTGCCTTCTGCGAATGGAGAAGTAAATTCTGGGAAGATTACAGGAACTCCAAGAAACTGTTCACGGAAGATAAATTCCAGCTGCCTTCTGAAGCACAATGGGAATACGCTGCACGCGGCGGAAGAGAACAAACGCCATACCCATGGGGCGGATACTATATCCGTAACAAAAAAGGCTGTCTGCTGGCCAACTTCAAACCTGGCCGCGGTAACTATCCGGAAGACGGCGGTTTCTATACTGTACGTGCAGACGCCTACTGGCCTAACGATTACGGCCTGTACTGCATGGCTGGTAACGTAGCGGAATGGACTGCTGACATCTTCTATGAAAATGCCTACTCATTTACATCCGATATGAACCCTTATCTGAGAATGGATGTACCTGACGACGCACCATTGAAAATGAAGCGTAAAGCTATCCGCGGCGGTTCCTGGAAAGATGTGGGATATTTCCTGCAGACCGGTACCAGAACCTACGAATACCAGGATAGTTCCAAATCCTACGTAGGCTTCAGATGTACAATTGCGCTTAGCAGAAGACACAAAAAATAAACGCACGTATTAATAGCTCTAATTAATATAACAAGTAAACCCTTTTATATTATGACAACTATTAGCAAATCGGTGAGTAACAACTATTCCATACAGAGAACTTTAACACTTATCACTTTAACCAGTAAATTTTAACCTATGGCTATGAATCCTAACAAAGCTAAATGGCTGAACTTTTTCGTATGTATTGCGGCTTCTGTAGTAATTATCGGAGCGTTATTTAAACTGCAGCACTGGCGGGGAGCGGATATCGCTTTGATTTTAGGTCTGAGCACAGAAGCGCTCATCTTTTTCGTATATGCTTTCGTTCCTGATTCCAGCGCTTCTCATCCGGAAGGTCAGGTAGTAGCAGTTGCCGGCAGCCCTGCAGTTGCTGGTCTTGACAAAATGCTCCAGGAAGCAGACATCACGCCTGCCAACCTGCAACGCCTGAGCGAAAACTTCCAGAAACTGGGTACCACTGTTGACAAAATGAGAGACATCTCCGACGTAGTAGCTGCTACTGGCGATTATACTCAGAAAACAAGAGAAGCTGCCAGCGCTATCGGTAACGTAGCTAACGCCTACACTACTGCCGCTGCTGCTGTATCTTCCTTCAACAGCGCTTCCGAGTCTACCAGAAGTTTCCATGAGCAAATGCAGGGTATGACCAAAAACCTGGCTTCCCTGAATGCTATCTATGAACTGGAATTACAGGACACCAACAACCACCTGAAAGCGATGAACTCATTCTACAGCAACCTGCAGAATGCTTCCGCAGCCATGAGTGGCAGCATCGATGATGCCAAGAAAACTCAGGAACAGATTTCCCTGCTGGCGAAAAACCTGAGCAACCTGAATTCCATCTATGGTAACATGCTGTCTGCCATGGGCGGTGGAAGATAAGGTAATGCTGATAGTTTTGAGTTAACAACCACTAAATTAAATCTGAAAAAAAACTATGGCACTACCTAAAGATCCTAGGCAGAAGATGATCAACATCATGTACCTGGTCTTGACGGCCATGCTCGCGTTGAACGTCTCTGCTGAAATACTGAACGCTTTTAATATTGTTAATAATTCCATCAATACTTCCAATAACTCCCTGACAGATAAAAACAATCTGATCTATGCACAGTTCGCGGAACAAATGAAGGATAACGCTGCAAAAGTAGCCCCTCTGAAAGCCAAAGCGGAAGAGGTGAAAAAACTTTCTGCAGATATGTACAACTATGTTGAAACTTTAAAGAACCTCATCATCACCGAATCCGGTGGAAAAGATGATAAAGGCGAACTTAAAGGCCAGTCTGACCTCGACGCTCCTACCCGCGTGATGGAGAACATGAAAAAAGGTCCTGAACTGGAAGGTAAACTGGTTGCACTGCGTAATCAATTACTCGGCTTTGTTGAACCTAAAAACAAAGACAAATTTGCAAAAACTTTACCCCTGAAAATAGAAGTAGGTAAATCTTCCAATGATCATGGCGGCGGTCCTAAAACATGGACTACCTATCATTTCAACATGGTGCCTACCATCGCAGCGGTAACCATCCTGGGTAAATTCCAGAATGATATCAAAAACTCCGAGTCTGCCATTATCGATGACCTGTATCGCCAGATCGATGCACAGAACTTTAAATTCGATAAAATCAGACCGTTTATCTCCCTGAATTCCAAAAACCTGATGGCCGGCCAGACCTTAACTGCACAAATCGCAGTAGGCGCCTACAGCAGCACTGTAAACCCTACTATCGTTGTAAACGGTACTCCGGTAAATGCAGTGGAAGGTTTAGGTACTTATTCCATACCAGTTAGCGGTATCGGTGAAAGAACCATCTCCGGTACTATCACATTGCCGAATCCAACCGGTGGTGATCCTATTTCCCAGCACTTTGAAGAAACTTATAATGTAGGTGCTTCTACCACCTCCATCTCTGCAGATAAAATGAACGTACTGTACATTGGTCTGCAAAACCCGATCTCTATCTCTGCGGCAGGCGTACCTGCTGAATCAGTATCTGCTTCCATCAGCGGTGGTAACATCTCCAAACGCGGCGCCGGCGAATACACTGTAACCGTTAGCCAGCCTGGTAAAGCTGTTATCAACGTAGTAGCCAACGTAGATGGTAAGGTAAAAACACTGGGTCAGAAAGAATTCCGTGTAAAACGTGTTCCGGATCCGGTACTGAAAGTGGGATTCAACAAAGGCGGCAACATGAAAGCTGCTGACTTTAAAGTGCAGCAGGGTCTTGGCGCCGTTCTCGAAGATTTCGAATTTGAAGGTGTTAAATACGAAGTAGTAGGTTACCGTATCGGTGTATCTGCAAAAGGTAAAGAATACCAGGAAGGCGAGGCCAATTCCGCTTACTTCCCGGGTAGCATCGCTGCCTCTGTACGCTCACTGCGCCCAGGCGACGAAGTATACTTCGAAAACGTAAAAGTGAAAGGCCCGGATGGCATTGTTCGTACCATGCCAAGCACAATTTTTAAATTAAACTAACAGGTCATAAATTACTGAATTATGCGAGCAGTAATATTTAACAGAATTGGTTGGTGCACCATGTTGCTGGTTATGCTGGCAACCGCTGCTGAAGCACAGCGCCGCGGCGGTACTACCCGCCGCAGAACTGCGACTGAAGCCGCTCCACAACAGGATCCGAATGCGCCGGTAGTAAACCCCGCAACAGGTAATGCTGTGACACCGCCCCCTGCTCAGCCAGCATCTTTGCGCCCCGATGGTCTTTCTTCACCAGTTTCCGATACCCCCCGCAAATCATTGCGTGTGGACGGAGTAGTGGAAAGAAACCTTGCAAGAGAACGCGTTCCCATCGTTTACGACTACATCCGCGAGGATGACCGTTTCTGGGAAAAACGTGTCTGGCAGGTAATCGATGTAAGGGAAAAAATTAACCTTCCCTTCCAGTACAACGTAGAAGATGAAAGCGGTATCAATCAACTGTTTATCAATATTCTGCTGAACGCTATCAAGAATAAAGAGGTGGAAGCCTTCAACCCTATCGATGACCGCTTCACCACAGTGATGCCTTACAACGAGATCCAGACAAAGATCGCCGGTGAAGAAAGAACTGTACGCAGCATCGATCCGGTTACAGGCGAAGAAAAAATGGTGACTACCCGCGACGACTTCGACCCGCGTACTATCAGACAGTACAAAGTCAAGGAAGTATGGGTGTTCGATAAAGAAGCCTCTGCCCTGAAAGTACGTATACTCGGTATTGCTCCCATGGTTTCCCGCTTCAACGAAGATGGCAGCGTCCGCGCATCCATCCCGCTGTTCTGGGTGTATTATCCTGACCTGCGCGCTACACTGGCCAAATACGATGTGTATAACCAGAATAACGACGCCTCCACTATCAGCTGGGAAGACCTCTTCGAAATGCGCTTCTTCGGCAGCTATGTGATCAAGGAAAATAATACCTACAACCGCGAGATCAAAGACTACATGAAAGACGGCGTTATGCGCCTCCTCGAAGGTCAGGCCATCAAAGACCGCATCTTCAACAAAGAGCAGGATCTCTGGCAGTACTAGACCATAGTCATTTGATTATTTGATTATTTGAGATTTGTATAAAATCAGAAAGCCCCCTGAACTCTCAGGGGGCTTTCTGATTTTATACAAATCTCAAATAATTAAATACTTAAATTGCATTCATGTCAGTGGAAATGTTACGTAAAGCAGTGTTTGATTTCATGCCGCTCCCGGCAGACGCCTGGACGGCCTTTGCGGCCTGCTGGCTCCCGGTAACGTATAAACGAAAACAAATCATCACCACTGCCGGCGAAACTGAACGCTACCTTTATTTTGTTAACGAAGGCGTACAACGCATCTTCTCGCTGGACGGTGATACGGAAGCCACGCTCCTGTTTACCTACACCGGCTCCTTTTCCGGTATCATGGACTCCTTCCAGCTGCAACGCCCTACCTCCTGGTTCCTGGAAACCCTCACGCCCAGCAGCATGTTACGCATCAGCTATACAGACTTTGACCAGCTCACCCTGCAATATCCGGTCATCGAAAGATTTGTAAGATTGGGTACCGTAGCGGCACTGAGCGGATTGCTGGACAGGCATCGGGAACTGCTGACCTTTACCGCGGAACAGAAATTCCGCGTGCTGCTCACCCGCAGCCCGCATGTGTTACAGCTGATACCGCAAAAATACCTGGCCTCTTACCTGGGCATCGATCCGGCTACCTTCAGTAAACTGCTGCATTCAGTCAAGTTATAAAATCTTTGCCTGCACCAACATTTTCCGGAAACAACCATCCTAGCTTTGTAATAAATACTTCACCATGACCCGCATCAATACCAGGATACTGCTGGAACAACTCTGTAAACAGGTGCTAACGGTACAAATGAAAGCAGAAAACCGTTTCGGAAACCATCCTGCTGCAGCCTTGCTACATGCCCCTGTACCCGGCAGCTGGAGCGCCATGCAATGCCTGGATCACTTAAACTCCTACGGAAAATTTTACCTGCCTGCACTGGATAAAGCCATCACCCGCGCCATAGAGGAAGGAAGCAGTCCGGGAGAAGTATTCAGCCCCAGCTGGATCGGCGCTAAATTTACCCGTATGATGCAACCCGGACCAGACGGAGCACTGTCTTCCCGCATGAAATCGCCGAAAGACCACCGGCCGGTGATACAGCCAGATGCTGAGATGGTATTGCCGGAATTTATACGCCAGCAGGAAACTCTCATAGCACTGCTGCAACTTGCGGAGAAAGTTGATATACAAAAAGTGAAAGTGACCACTTCCCTCTCCCGTTTTATACGTATGTCTGCCGGAGATACTTTCAGCTTCCTGACAGCACATATCAACCGGCATGTATTACAGGCAGAGAAAGCTATCCGCGCCTTCCGCCCTGTGAATGAAGCGGTTTAACGCTGGTTGTTGTGAAAGTGGTTATATACGAGCCGCGCTTTGGAGGCGCCTATTTCTTTGGCAATATCTTCTTCAGACAGCAGTTTTATTTTTGCTACCGAACGGAAGGTTTTTAATAATTGGGTAGCCGTATTCTGACCTATTCCCTTTATGCTTTCCAGTTCATTCTTAAAAGTGCCTTTACTGCGCTTTTGCCGGTGGAAGGTAATACCGAAGCGGTGTACCTCGTCACGTACGCGGCGTATCAGCTTCAGGCTCTCGCTGTTGAACGGCAGCTTGATACTCTCTGAGTCTCCGGGGAAAAATATTTCTTCTTCATTTTTGGCCAGCCCCACTACCGTCATGCTGCCGATAAGGTCCAGCTCCCGGATGCTTTCCATGGCAGAACCCAGCTGCCCTTTGCCACCATCGATGATAACAAGCTGTGGTAATGGCTGCTGTTCTGCCAGCAGGCGGCTATAGCGGCGGTATACCACTTCCTTCATGGAGGCGAAGTCGTTGATGCCTTCTACCGTTTTAATATTGAAATGACGGTAATCCTTGTTGGAAGACACGCCGTCTTTGAATACCACGCAGGCGGCTACAGGATAGGCGCCCTGGAAGTTGGAGTTATCGAAACATTCGATATGCACCGGCAGTGCAGGCAGCTCCAGGTCGGCCTGCAGCTGGTAAAGCACCTGCTTTCTTTCCATATCGCTCTTTCCTTCCAGGTGCAGTATTTTTTTACGGTAAAGTTCTTCCCTGAAGTAGTTTACGTTCTTTTCCGAGAGCTCCAGCAACTTCTTTTTATCGCCGCCTTTAGGCACTGTAACAGTGACATTGCTCTCCGGATACTCTACCGGGAACGGCACTACGATTTCCCGGTTAACGCTTTTAAACACATCGCGCAGATAGGCTATTGCATATGTCAGCACCTCTTCATCGCCTTCTTCCAGCTGCTTTTCCAGTGTCACGGTTTTGGTATCCGCAATGGTGCCGTTGAGAATACGGAGATAATTCACATACGCGTGGTTGCCGTCGCTGATGATGGAGAATACATCGAGATTGCCCACACGGTTATTGACGATGGTAGATTTGGCAGAATAATCTTCCAGGCTGGCGATCTTCTTGCGCATGATCTCTGCCTTTTCAAACTCCATCTGTGCGGCATGCTGCTGCATCTGCTCTTTAAAGAGATTAACTACGGGAGAAAGATTGCCTTTCAGCACATTTTTTACCTGCTGTAATCCTTCGCGGTAGTCTTCTTCTGTCTGTAATCCTTCACATGGTCCTTTGCAGTTGCCCAGATGATATTCGAGACACACCCTGAATTTCCCTTTTTTGATATTCTGTTCACTCAGGTTGAGATTACAGGTACGCAGGGGGATATTGTATTTAATCACATCCAGGATTTCCCGGACACGCCCTACAGAGGTGAAGGGACCGAGGTAATCAGAGCCGTCTTTAATCACATTGCGGGTAAAGAATACCCTGGGAAAAGGCTCGTGCTTGATAACAATATAAGGGTAGGTTTTATCATCTTTCAGGTTGATGTTGTACCTGGGCTGAAACTGCTTGATGAGGGAATTTTCCAGCAGGAAGGCATCCTGTTCGGAATCTACGATGGTAAATTCTATGTGGTGAATATGTTCAACCAGCTTACGTGTTTTGTAGCTGTCATGATTTTTCACAAAATAGGAACTGACCCGTTTACGCAGGCTTTTCGCCTTGCCTACGTACAGGAGTTGTCCGCTTTCATCGTAGTATTTGTAAATGCCTGCTTCTACAGGAATGGTATGTGATATTTGCTGAAACTCGGCTGCTGTCATGTTTTACATCCTGGTTTTAGGCGTCATCGCCACATTGATCTCAATTTGCTTGGGCGCCAGGAAAGCTATTTTCTGGTATGTGGCGATGCGTATATGCTGATTGCGCTGATACAGCAGGTCCTGCCGGAATTCATACACCATGTTGGTGTTGTATCCGTGAATGTTCACCTGCTGGATTACGCCATTCTTATCTAGTTCCATTGTGATTTCTGAAGGGAAGGTTTGTTTTCCTCTGGAAGTATAAATCACAGATTTTCTGCCGGAGAACGGATCGTATAAACTGGAGGAATCATATTCATCCCGGAGAGATGGTTTGTTCAGGTCTATATCCGTAAAAGGTTTCAGGAGATCCTGCACTGCTGTGCTGTCGGTACCGGAGATAACGGAGGTATCCGTAACGCCGTTGAGCACCACGGTTTTATGCAGATCTACTCCGGCATTGCGTATAAACATTTTTTCTCCGTTGAAGTAGGCCGGCAGCGGCTCAAATTTATTTACACCGGTTCCCCCGTGGTTATTGTCCTGTTTGCAGGCTATAAAACCCAATATGGTTAATAGTACCGTTGCGTAGCGGTAATGTTTCATACTGCGAAATTACTACTTAAATACGGGGAAGAAAAAATGCGCCGTAAAAACGGCGCATCGATGCATGAGCAAATCTGTCGAGAGCACTAAAAATATGAAAATCAGTCAGTCAGACTGAGATTGTTTCAGTTTGTTCCCTGTTAAACGGGAAGGGAGAGGGAAAAGTTACAGGTAATTAAAAAAGAAATTACGAATTACGAATGGCGAATTACGAATGTAGAAGCGAAGAGTTAATCGAAGATTAAAGGTAATAAGTATTAAATATCACCTTTAATCTTCGATTAACTCTTCGCTTCTACATTCGTAATTCGTAATTCGCAATTCGTAATTGAACCACAGGTTCTACACCAGTAGGTTGCCCGTCATTTCCTTCGGAACCGGCAGTCCCATAAAATGCAGGATGGTAGGGGCGATGTCGCCGAGTTTACCATCTTTAACGGGTCCTTTGAAGTCTTTATTGATGATGAAGAACGGCACCAGGTTTTTGGTATGTGCGGTGTTGGGGCTACCGTCTTCGTTAATCATATAGTCGGCGTTGCCGTGGTCTGCGGTGAGGAATACGGTGTAATCGCTTGCCAGGGCTGCGGTAACAACGCGTTGAACGCAATGGTCAACGGTTTCAACGGCTTTGATGGCTGCGGAGAATACGCCGGTATGGCCCACCATGTCGGCGTTGGCGAAGTTGAGTGCAATGAAGTCGGCTGATTTGCTTTCCAGTACGGGAACAATGGCGTCTGTTACTTCGTTGGCGCTCATTTCTGGTTGCAGGTCATAGGTGGCTACTTTAGGAGAAGGCACCATGATTCTGCGTTCGCCTTCGAATTCTTTCTCGCGGCCGCCGGAGAAGAAGAAGGATACGTGCGGATATTTCTCTGTTTCCGCGATGCGTACCTGGGTATAGCCATCCCGCGCGATTACTTCACCTATGGTCATGTTCAGGTTATCGTTTTCGAAGATAACGTGTACGTTTTTATAGGTTTTGTCGTATTCGGTCATGGTGGTGTAGTATACCTGCAGCGGTTTCATCCCGAAATCAGGGAATGCTTCCTGGGTGAGTGCCTGTGAAATTTCGCGGCAGCGGTCCGTGCGGAAGTTGAAGCAAAGTACGGCATCATCGTTCTGTATGGTGGCTACCGGATTATTCTGCGCATCCTGTACAATGATAGGTTTGATGAATTCGTCTGTCACACCTTCTGCGTAAGATGCCTTGATAGCGGTAAGGAGGTCGTGGGTGCCGGTACCTGTTCCGTGTACCATGGCATCGTAGGCGAGTTTTACGCGTTCCCAGCGTTTATCGCGGTCCATGGCGTAATAGCGGCCGGTTACGGAGGCTATCTGGCCGGTGGTAGCGGCGAGGTGGGCGCTGAGATCTTCGAGGTAACCGAGTCCGCTTTTAGGATCGGTATCGCGGCCATCGGTGAAGGCGTGGATGAACACTTTTTCGAGGCCGTGTGCTTTAGCCAGAGTGGTTAAGGCTTTCAGGTGTTCGATGTGGGAGTGTACGCCGCCGTCGCTGACAAGACCGATGAGATGTAATGGTTTGCCGTTGTTTTTAGCGTGTGCAAAAGTGTCCAGCAAAACCTGATTGGCCGCCAGTTCTCCGTCTCTGATGGCAACGTTGATGCGTTGCAGTTCCTGGTATACAATTCTGCCGGCGCCTATATTCAGGTGTCCTACTTCAGAGTTGCCCATCTGCCCGTCGGGTAAGCCTACGTCTTCCCCGCAGGTAATCAGGTTGCTATGCGGATATTGTTGGTATAGGCTGCTTACAAAGGGTGTTTTAGCGTGTGCAATGGCATCGGCTGTAGGAACTTTGCCTTCGCCCCATCCGTCCATAATCACGAGAATGGCTCTTTTCTTTTCCATATCCTGTCTGGTTAAGGTTAAATATTTTTTTTCAAGTCGGGGTGAAAGTACTTATTATGCTGCTGAATACTTTCTAAATATTTTACAAAAATAAAGCTAATAGGAAAAATACAAACGGCGGAGGTGTTTTAACAGATTTGATAATCAATTATTCAATTTGGATCACATATTATTTAATGATTATTATTTACGCCTTCATTGCTACCACGATGATGTGATTTTGTTGAATTACAAGGTGTTTGGCATAGTTTTAGCATTTAATTTAAGTTGGAAAAACACAACATTTTTAATAAAAAAACTGACAATGAAGAAGCTATTGATTGTGCTGGTGGTATTGTTGGGAGGATTTATTTCAGCATTTGCGGTGTCGGCAGGCTCTATGGAAGATGATCACACATTCGCCGGTCCTTTTGAAGATGTGGTTGGCGCCATTAAACAAGGTGATGTAAATGCATTATCCCGTTACCTCGATAACAACGTGGAAATCAATATCAGTGGCAAAGCAAACTCCTACAGTAAAGCACAGGCTGAAATCATTCTCAAGGATTTCTTCTCAAAAAACCAGGTAAAATCCTTTGAACTGTTACATCAGGGAGGCGATAATTCCAGGTATGGTATTGGTACGCTGGCCACGTCCGGCGGCACTTTTCGCCTGTCCTTCTTCCTGCAGAAAAAAGGAGGTTCGTTTGTACTAAACGAATTGCGATTTGAAAACAAGTAAAAGTGTAAGCATAAATTTAATTGAAAAAGCCAGGTGCTCCGTCATTAATTGCGGGGCACTTTTTATTTTTGCACCAGTTTCAGTATAAAGCCCGCAAGGCTGCTGTATAGCTGAAATCCCAATAAAACGAATCCTTATATGTTAGACGAAGCAGCGTTGAATGCGTTTATCAGAAGTGCATTGGCAGAAGATATCGGGAATGGCGACCACTCCACACTGGCGTGCATCCCGCCTACCGCTAAGGGGAAAGCCCTGTTGAAAATAAAGGAAGACGGCATACTGGCCGGTATGCAGGTGGCGGAAGCCATCTTTAAATGGCTGGATATGTACACCGTATTCAAACCCGCGAAGAAAGACGGTGATGCCATGAAAGCAGGTGAAGCTGCCTTTGAAGTGGAAGCAGCTGTACATACCCTTCTCATGGGGGAACGGCTGGTACTGAACTGTATGCAACGCATGAGCGGCATCGCCACGCTTACGCATCAGTACGTGGAAAAGCTCAAAGGCTACCACACACGCGTGCTCGATACCCGCAAAACTACTCCCAACTTCCGCATGCTGGAGAAGGAAGCCGTTCGTATAGGCGGTGGCGTTAATCACCGGATGGGCCTGTATGATATGGTAATGCTGAAAGATAATCATATCGATTTTGCCGGCGGTATCACCGCTGCTGTCAACAAAACAGTTGCTTACCTGAAGGAACGCAACCTGCCGCTGAAAATTGAAGTGGAAACCCGCAACCTGGAAGATGTAAAGGAAGTGCTGGCTGTAGGGCGGATAGACCGTATCATGCTGGATAATTTTACTCCGGACCAGATAGCAGCCGCTATGACACTGATCAACGGCCGTTTTGAAACGGAAGCATCCGGTGGTATCACCCTCCTGACGCTGCAGGACTACGCTAAAACCGGCGTAGACTTTATTTCAGTGGGCGCTATCATACATCACGCAGTGAGCCTGGATTTGAGCCTGAAAGCGATTACATCATAAACAATCATTTTGAAGAAGATCCTTTTTATCATAAACCGCAAAGCGGGGACTGATCGTGAAAAACGACTGGAAGATGCTATCGGCAGACATCTGCCGGCAAACCAGTATGCCGTGGAGATCACACACCTGCAGTACCTCGGCCATGGCGCAGACCTGGCGAAGGAAGCGGTTAATAACCAGGTGGATATCGTCGTGGCCGTGGGTGGCGACGGCTCCATCAACGAAATAGCACAGGGCCTCGTTGGCAGCAACACCGCTATGGCCATACTGCCGCTGGGCAGCGGCAACGGACTGGCACGCGCCCTTAAAATACCGCTGGATGTCAACAAGGCATTGCAGCTGATCGTGGCAGACAAACAACGTGCTATCGATGTCGGTTACGCCAACGAACACCTGTTCCTCAGCAATGCCGGTGTTGGCTTCGATGCACTCATCGCCGAACAGTTTAAGCACACCAGGAAGCGCGGCCTCATGGGCTACGCCAGGCTCGTACTTAAAAGCTTCAGCAGTTATAACCCGGAAGCATACGATATCACTATCGACGGAAAAAAACTGGATGAAAAAGCATTTCTGCTCACCGTAGCCAACGGCAACCAGTTCGGATATGAATTCAAACTGGCGCCCTCCGCCAACGTGTTCGACGGCAAACTGGATCTCTGTATCATGCCACCTGTGCGCTTTTATCACCTGCTGCCTGTCAGCATTTACTCGTTGTTGGGAAATATTGATAAAACACGCTTTATGAAGCATTTCACCGGCAAGGAAATCACCATCAGCAGCCAGTCGCTGCAATTCCTCCAGGTTGATGGCGATGCGGTACCACTCACCGGCAACGGTATGGTACGCCTCAAAGTTTTGCCGGAAGCCATTAAAGTAGTGGTGAATGAATAACCTTAAATTGTTGCAAGATGTCTAAAAAGAAAAATACCTCCGGCGGAATCGTTTATTCTACTGATCCCAATTTCTCTCCGGAACCGGAACAGACAGAAGAACAGGATACCCTCGCTCCTGCCAGTCAGCAACTACGCGTGAAACTGGATACCAAACAACGCGCAGGAAAAGTAGTTACCCTGATAGACGGTTTCATCGGTAAGGAAGAAGATGTGGAGAAACTCGGTAAAGAACTAAAAACGAAATGCGGCACCGGCGGCAGCGTTAAAAACCACCAGATACTCATTCAGGGAGACTATAAGGACAAGGTGGTGAAGTGGTTGCTGGATTGGGGTTATAAGAAGACGAAATAATAAATAATTGCGAATTACGAATTGCGAATTACGAATGCAGAAGCGAAGATTAAAGCGTAGATAGAAGAGGACACTCAATGATTAATTCTCTTCTATCTACGCTTTAATCTTCGCTTCTGCATTCGTAATTCGCAATTCGTAATTCGCAATTA
The DNA here is from genome assembly GCF_009928525.1 of Chitinophaga solisilvae. Taxonomy (GTDB): domain Bacteria; phylum Bacteroidota; class Bacteroidia; order Chitinophagales; family Chitinophagaceae; genus Chitinophaga; species Chitinophaga solisilvae. Next base: position 472,950 of record NZ_JAABOK010000003.1, read on the forward strand.
AGCAAAGCTTATCTATTTACCAGTTTCAATCCCGCATCTGTATAACGGGAGCCCGCTACCGCCTGCTGATCCAGTATCTGCTGTATGGTATTGATGTCTGCCTGGCTGAAGTGCACGTCAGCGGCTGCAGCGTTTTCACGCAGATATTTGGGGCGTTTGGTGCCGGGGATGGGAACGATATCTTCGCCTTGCGCGAGGAGCCATGCAAGAGAGAGTTGCGCTACGGTAATACCCTTTTCTCTGGCAAAATTTTCCAGTGCTGTGACGGTCTGTAAATTCTGTTCAAAGTTACCATCCTGGAAGCGGGGAAGGCCTTTGCGGAAATCGTTATCACTCAGCGTAGCGGTGCTGGCAATAGTGCCGGTTGTCAGGCCCCTGCCCAGGGGGCTGTAAGCTACGAGGGTGATGCCGAGTTCGCGCGTAGTATCCAGGATGCTTCCTTCCACGTCGCGGGTAAATAAAGAGTATTCGCTTTGCAGCGCAGCTATCGGGTGTATGGCATGTGCTTTCCTGACAGAGGCCGCGCTGGCTTCTGAGAGGCCGAGATAACGGACTTTCCCTTCTTTTACCAGGTCGGCCATAGCGCCAACCATTTCTTCTACCGGTACATTTTCATCTACCCGGTGCGCGTAATAAAGGTCAATCACATCTACCTTCAGTCTTTTTAAACTTGCTTCCACGGCTTGTTTCATATAAGCGGGAGAGCCATCAAAATAATAGCTGCCGTCGTCATGAAACCTGAATCCGAATTTGGTAGCCAGAAATATTTTATCTCTTTTTTTGGTAAGTATGTTTGAGAGCAATGTTTCGTTGGCGCCCTGGCCGTACATATCGGCGGTATCCCAGAAGTTGATGCCGAGGTCAAGTGCAAGTTCCAATGTATCCAGTGATTCCTGTCCGTTATGTTCCTGCGTATCGCCGTAGGCGAATGACATGCCCATGCAACCCAGCCCTATAGCGGAAATTGATTCACCTGTTTTTCCCAGTTTTCTGTACTGCATAATGTATTTGTTTTTAGTAACACAAAATTACATACAGGTGAATGGAAGGCAATTGTATCTGTCAAAGTAATAATTGTTAAAATCAAAGTATTACTGCGCCCGGAAGATATGCGGTGATTGTCCGCTGTGGTTCTTAAAGAAGTGGGTGAAGTTGCCAGGTTCTTCAAAGCCAAGACACCAGCCTATTTCAGCGATCTGCCAGTCGGTATGTATGAGCAATAGTTTGGCTTCCAGCAGCATTCTTTGACGGATGTGCTCACTGACGGTACGGCCGGTAGCCTGTTTTACGCAGGCATTGAGATGATTGGGATGCGTGTTCAGCACCTGTGCAAATTCTTTCGCTGTCTTCAGCGTAATCTGATAATTCGGATATTCTATCGGAAACTGCTTTTCCAGCTTGTCCGTAAACCGGTGTGCGAGCGTTTGTGCCGCCGTCTGCGGCCGTTCCGGCATCAGCGTCTGGGAAGCGATGCGTTTTCCTTCCAGCATTAACAGTTTCAGGTAAATAAGCAGTGCTTCCTGTTTAAAGGCGGCGTTGTCATTGTATTCCCGCAATAACTGCCGGAAAATGGATTCCAGATAACTGTTCTGTTCCGGGGTGAGCGTGAAGATGGCCCTGGCGCCTACCTGGAACAGCGGATGAAGCATAATATCATCCTGGAGGGTGCGGGAATCCTCAAACAGCAGATCGGTAAACAAGCAGTAGTAGCCTTCCTGCGGACTGCTGGTGGGCTTCCATGTTTTAATTTCACGCGGATTCAGAAAGAAGAGTGTAGGGCCGTTTATTTCAAAGCGGTCCTCTCCCATGGTAAATATCCCTGAGCCTTTGGTGAAGAAACTGATTTTGTAATAATCCCGTCTGCTGGCGGTTACTTCATCCATGCAAGGGTATTCAGAGCGGGCATGTACTGCAAAACTGCCTTTCACGGGCACTTTGGGTATCATGCGGGTTTTTGAATAAAGTTGAAGCTTGTCATGGAAGTCCTCCATTGTCTGCAGACCTATGGAAGTAATTTTATGAGTAGGCATATCCAAATTTACTGAATCCTGATAATTTTTCCGGAAGATCCTCTGGTGAAATGTTAAGTTTTACTTCCACCCGACGCTCTCAAATCCTTGTCTCTATTGAATAAAGCAAATTAATGCAACTATGATGCAAATTGTTTTTTGCTATTTTTATAAAAATTTCACAATTTGTTAACGCCTTTATCAACCAAAATCTTGTTATCGCCAGTTCCTGGTGAGTGCTTATGCAGAGCGGCCTGCCGTATAAGACTATGAACAAGATATTTTAAATTTTCCGGGCGGAAATACAATGCTTACACGCAGGTATTTCCGCTTTTTAATTTACGGTTGAATGAAAGCGGTAATATTCATCACAACATGAGAACCAATAAGCCACTTACCTCGCCACTTTTACTCCTGTTATTCCTCCTGATCAAGCTCTTTTTCCAGTATGCTGTATTGAACCCGGTATATGACCTGCACCGGGATGAATTCCTGCACCTGGACCTGGCCAATCATTTGTCTGCCGGATACCTGTCAGTACCACCGTATACCGCCGTTAACTCCCTGGTGATAAAATGGCTGGGCAACGGCATCTTCTGGGTGCATTTTTTCCCGGCGCTGTATGGCATGCTGACAATGATCATCATCTGGAAGATGATAGATATGCTGGGCGGGCGCTGGTACGCCCAGACGCTGGCTGCTGCCATGTTCATCTGTTCGGCCATGTCGAGGGTGAACTTACTGTATCAGCCCAATTCATTTGATATACTGGCCTGGGCGGCCGTTTGCTGGTGTCTGCTGGAGTATCTGCATACTTCCGGGGGCAGGTGGTTGCTCTGGATGGGAGTAATCACCGGTCTGGGAGTATTGAATAAATACAACATCGGTTTCCTGGTAGCGGGTCTGCTGGGGGCGTTGCTGTTATCTTCCCACAGGAAAATTTTTAAAGATAGGCATCTCTATATAGGTGGGCTCATTGCGCTGGCCATAGCGGCGCCCAACCTTATCTGGCAGGTACGGTACGGGTTTCCGGTGTTGCATCATATGAAGGAGCTGACAGAAACCCAGCTCGTGAATGTAGACAGAATGGCCTTTGTGGCAGATCAGTTTATTTTTTTCATTGGCGGGGCCTTCCTGATGATGGCTGCTTTGGTGGGCCTGCTGTTTTTCAGGCCCTTCCGCCCGTACCGGGTCTTTCTGCTGGCCTATATCATTATCATATTGCTGTATCTCTACCTGCGGGGCAAAAGCTACTATTCACTGGGGATATACCCGGTATTAATCGCTTTCGGCTGTGTGTACTGGGAGCGGATTTTTCAGGGCGGCTGGACTAAAAACCTGCGATTGGTATGGCTGGGATTGGTGATTGTTCCTTTTGCACTGATTGTAAATGCTATATTTCCTGTTTTAACACCTGACCAGATACAGCAGAAGGCGCGTAAATTCAGCGCGCTGGGCTTACTGCGCTGGGAAGATGGCAAGGATCATGAGCTGCCGCAGGACTTTGCCGATATGCTGGGCTGGAGGGAGTTTGCCGGGCTTACGCTGAAGGCATGGCAGCAGATACCGGCAGATCAGCAGAAAAATACGCTGATCATCGGTGATAATTACGGTCATGCCAGTGCTGTCAATTTTTATAACCTGGGGAAGATGCCGGCAGCGGTTTGTATGGATGCAGATTATGTTTTCTGGTTTCCGCAGATGGATACCATCCGTTATATCATTAAGATAGGCCGCGCGCCGGAAAAGGAGGTCATGCCCCTGATCGGGAAAGTAACGGAGATTGGCAGTGTAAAAGAAACGCTGTCGCGGGAATACGGCAGTGCGGTATATATCCTCTCGGATCTCTCGCCTCAGGTGCCGCAGCTGCTGCGGAAAAGGGTGCAGCAGCGGCAGCAGGACTACAGAGGGCTCAGGTAATTACGAATTACAAATTGCGAATTACGAATGAGGGCGAAGATTTAAGCGGATAGGTAAAACTTAATATCCGCTTAAATCTTCGCCCTCATTCGTAATTCGCAATTTGTAATTCGTAATTATCTATTCCCCTGATTACCGGGAAAGGATGAATTCCACCTCTCCGAATCCGAGTTGCAGCATCTTGCCGTCTTTTTCGAGGCACAGGTGGCCGTCCGGGAGTACGTTCCGGATGATGCCCTCAAAAATCTCTTCATCTTTCCGGTAAAGCGCCGGTTGTTGCCAGCGGAACAGCTTTGACCGGTATTCTTCCAGCAGTTGTTCGTAATTGGCGGGGATGAGTTGTTTCAGGCGTTTATCCAGGTATTTGCAGAGTTCCTGCGCCAGGGTAACGGCGTCCCATGTCTTACCGGTAATCTGCCGGAGGGAAACGGCATTGGGCAGGTGTTCCGGAAACCTGGCCTGATTGATATTCAATCCGATACCTACTATGGCATAATGCCACGAATTGCCACGAAGTACATTCTCAATAAGGATGCCTCCTGCCTTTCTGTCACGCCAGTAAATATCATTGGGCCACTTGATAATGGTTTCATCGCCGGCATGTGAGGAGAGGAAATCCCATACGCCGAGGGCCACGGTGACGCTGAGCATGAATTGTCTGGAAAGCGGCAACATAGCAGGTTGCAGGGCTACGGACAGGGCGACGATATCGCCGGGTTGCGCATGCCATTGTTTACCACGGGTACCTTTTCCGGCTGTCTGATAGCTGGCGAACCAGGCTGTGCCGGGTGTCACATAGGCCGAATTTACCTGCTCCATGGCATAGTTATTGGTGCTGTCTATTTCGTCTAAAATATAAAACGGGTGTCCTACCACATGAATCCTTTTTAGTCTGATTTTCGGCCCGAAAAGTAATTCATTTTATTATTTTCTTAACAATTCTAGGGCGCTCAGCGTGATATTTCTACGTGTTATATTACTGCTTGTTTAGTAACTTTGACAATTAAAGTTTATTTTTAACAAAAACGAGATTTATTGGCACCCTTAACCGTTCTGAGCACGAGGAAAAAAGCGCAAACGCGTCTTACCAGAGAAAGTGAAATTTTTACCACCATCATAAAGGCCATACAGGAGAAGAAGGGGGAAAATATCGTATCCCTGGATCTGCGCCAGATTCCTGAAGCCGTGGCCGATTTCTTTGTATTATGTGAAGCCAATTCCAATACCCAGGTAAGAGCCATCGCTGATTTTGTGTCACATGAAGTAGAGAAGCAGCTGGGTGAAACGCCCTATAAACATGAAGGCTTTACTGCACAGCAATGGATCCTGGTTGATTATGTGAATATAGTGGTACATGTTTTCCAGCCGGAGACAAGGGGATTCTATAATCTCGAAGAGATGTGGAGCGACGCCGACAGGCAGGAACACAATGAAGACTGAACAAATCAGTCAGTAAAGTATTAGTAATTATATTATTCTGATTGCAATAAACATCCGTAAAGGAGCGTAAGATTATGGAAAAAGGAGGCAATAACTTCAACAAGGGTTCAGAGAAATCACCTAAGAAAGGACCGAAGTTCAATATATACTGGGTGTATGCCTTCATAGGCGTAGCGCTGCTGGCAATGAACTTCTTCGATTTCCGGTCCCCGACCAAGGAGCTCAGCTTCCAGGAATTTCAGGTAAATTATTTGAAACCTGGGGACGTAGATAAATTGGTTGTTGTAAATAAGAAATATGTAGAAGTCTACATAAAACAGGACAGTCTGAAACTGCCCAAATTCACCGAGGTGGCCAAAAGTAAATTCGGCGGCCTGAATCCCGGTCCTCATTACCGTTTCTCTATTGGTAGTGAAGAAAGTTTCAAGAAGGATATTGATAAGGCACAGGCAGACGTGCCCATGGAAAACCAGGTTAAAATCTCTTATGACGAGCGTCAAAGCTGGTTTGAGCCTATCTTCCAGTTACTCCTGCCTATTATCCTGATTATCGGTCTGTGGATACTGCTGATGCGTAAAATGGGTGGTCCTGCCGGCGGCAGCGGCGGTCCCGGAGGCATCTTCAATATCGGTAAATCCAAAGCCACGCTGTTCGACAAAGGTACCCGCGTAAACATCACCTTCAATGATGTTGCCGGCCTGGACGAAGCGAAGGTGGAAGTAATGGAAATTGTGGATTTCCTCAAGAATCCTAAAAAATATACCTCTCTCGGTGGTAAAATACCGAAAGGCGCATTGCTGGTAGGCCCTCCGGGAACCGGTAAAACCCTGCTCGCGAAAGCAATGGCGGGCGAAGCGCAGGTGCCTTTCTTCTCCATGTCAGGTTCCGACTTCGTGGAACTGTTTGTGGGTGTGGGCGCCAGCCGTGTACGCGACCTGTTTAAACAGGCACGTGAGAAAGCGCCTTGTATCATCTTCATCGATGAAATTGATGCTATTGGCCGTGCCAGAGGAAAGAACGTTATGATGAGTAACGACGAACGTGAAAACACCCTGAACCAGTTGCTGGTGGAAATGGATGGTTTCGGAACAGACAGCGGTATCATTATCCTGGCTGCCACCAACCGCCCCGATGTACTGGACAGCGCGTTACTGCGCCCGGGCCGTTTTGACCGTCAGATCTCTATCGATAAGCCAGACCTGGCAGGAAGGAAAACAATTTTTGAAGTGCACTTAAAGCCTATCAAAACCTCTCCTAACCTGGACGTGGAAAAACTGGCCTCCATGACGCCCGGATTTGCCGGCGCCGATATCGCCAACGTATGTAACGAAGCAGCCCTGATTGCCGCCCGTAAAGGTAAAACACAGGTGGAAATGGACGACTTCAACGATGCAATTGACCGTGTAATCGGTGGTCTGGAAAAGAAAAACAAAATCATCTCTCCGGAAGAAAAAGAAGTTATCGCTTACCACGAAGCCGGTCACGCTATCTGCGGCTGGCACCTGGAACATGCTAATCCGCTGGTGAAAGTAACCATCGTTCCCCGCGGCGTGGCAGCACTCGGTTACGCTCAGTATCTTCCGAAAGAACAATACCTGTACAATACCGAACAACTGCTGGACGATATCTGCATGACCCTTGGCGGCCGCGCGGTAGAAGAACTGGTATTCGGTAAAATCTCCACCGGCGCCCAGAACGATCTGCAGGTAATTACCCGGATGGCTTATGCCATGGTGACCGTATACGGTATGAATGATAAAGTGGGTAACGTATCCTTCTATGATCCTAACAGCGATCAGTCATTTACCAAACCTTACTCCGAGGAAACCTCCCGTCTGATCGACGAAGAAGTAAGAAAACTGATTGAAGCCGCTTACGTAAGAACCAAGAACCTGCTGACAGAAAAAATGGACCAGGTAAAAATCCTGGCGCAGGAACTGCTGCAGAAAGAGGTGTTGTACCAATCTGATCTGGAAAGACTGATCGGTAAACGTCCGTTCGATACTCACAAGGATCATCACCTGGGAAAAGAAGGCATGACAACTGATGGCGTTCATCCGTCAGATATCATCAACCCTTCCCCATCACCCGCTAATGCGTAATTAATTATATGAAGATTTCTCCTGCCAAGGAAAATATTCTGAAGAGAGTACGGAATGCTTTAAGTCAACCGGTACAGTTGCCCTTCCCCAATTCGGAGGGCAACTCTTCCGTTTTCAGAGCGGAGAACGAGGGACTTGAATTAAAGTTTGCAGAAGAATTTACCAGGTTACAGGGGAAGTTTGTTTTTTGTACCAGCAAGGCAGAGATGATAGAAAACCTGCGGGTACTGGCAGAAAACAAGGAATGGCATAATCTGTACTGTCAGACGCCTGCCATTATGAAGGTGCTGCACAAAGAGGAACTGCCTTTCCTGAACCAGGGAAGCATACATGAAGCAGATGCCGCTATCACGGACTGTGAATACCTCGTAGCCCGCACCGGTACAATCGTGCTGAGCGCCGCTCAACCCAGCGGCAGGGCTTTGCCGGTATACGCTCCGGTACATATCATGGTTGCCTATACGCATCAGCTGGTGTTTGATCTGAAGGATGCATTCAATAAACTGAAAGATAAATACGGCAATGACCTGCCTTCTGCCGTTTCTTTCGCCACAGGACCCAGCCGTACCGCGGATATTGAAAAAACGCTGGTAGTCGGTATTCATGGGCCTAAAGAAGTATATGTATTTTTAGTAGATGAGTAATAAATAGCTCTTTTAGTAAATTACGAATTACGAATTGCGAATTACGAATGTAGAAGCGAAGATTTAAACGAAGATGAAAGGAGATAGCTATTGTAAATCCTCTTTCATCTTCGTTTAAATCTTCGCTTCTACATTCGTAATTCGCAATTCGTAATTCGTAATTTTTTAAGCCAAGTATCATGCACATTCCTTTACCCGCCAATAAGAAAATATATTTCGCTTCCGATTTTCATCTTGGAGCGCCCGATGCTGCTGCCAGCAGGGAGCGCGAAAAACTCATCCTGCAATGGCTGGAAGAGGTGGAAAAGGATGCGCAGCATATTTTTCTGGTAGGGGATATTTTTGATTTCTGGTTTGAATACAAGCATGTTATCCCTAAAGGCTATACGCGGATATTAGGCAAGCTGGCTGGCCTGTCAGATAAAGGCATCGGTATTTCTGTGTTTATCGGGAATCATGATATGTGGATGAACGGCTATTTTGAAGAAGAGCTGAATATTCCGGTTTACTATGAGCCGCAGACCTATACCCTGGGAGATAAACGATTTTATATCGGGCATGGCGACGGCCTCGGCCCCGGCGATCACGGATATAAATTTCTGAAGAAGATATTCAGGAATCCTGTTTGCCGCTGGCTCTTTTCCGCTATACATCCCGTGTGGGGCATCTCCCTGGCCAATTACTTCAGCCGTAAAAGCCGTTCTGCTACCGGGCAGGAGCTGGAGAAATTCCTGGGCGATGAAAACGAATGGCTGGCTATCTACAGTAAAGAAGTACTGCAGCAGGAGCATTTCGATTATTTCATCTTCGGGCATCGCCATCTTCCCCTGGATATTAAAGTAAGTGATAACAGCCGCTATATCAACCTGGGAGACTGGCTGAATTATTTCTCCTATGCTGTTTTTGACGGACAGGATACTACCCTGAAGTTTTATACAGAAGCCGGCGAGAAAGCCGCAAAATCAGGCGTCAAGAATTTCGTGTAAAATGGGCGGCGACTGCATTTCCTGGAAGTCGGGCATATGCAGCCGGAAGAAGTCCAGGTAAGCATACATCAGTTTTCTTCTCTTTTCCTTTGTCATATTAATACCTGCCAGGTGCTGCACTGCCGTGCACTGAAAAAGGCGGTCTGTGGTTTCACTGTTCTCCGGGTCAAGATGGTCCGGATGATGGGGAGGCAGATCCGTAAAGGTGCCCTCCTGCAAATCCAGGTAAGGCGTATATTCCGAGAAACGGCCATTGAGATGGAAGCCCAGGTGGCCTGCCAGTTTAAGCGTGAAATAAAGCGGCAGGTTAGCCGTAACCGTCAGCGCAGAACCATCCAGCAGCTGCAGGGTGTTTTCCGTGAAATAATAGAGATCCAGGTGCTGTTCCGGCTGTTTCAGACTCTTCTGCAACAGTTCAATAATGTATAGCGCAACAGTGTTTTTGACTACATTGTAATGCAGGGACTGATAAATATACCCCAGTTTGAATTCTGAGATACGCTGCAGGTTCTTGATTTCATTGTGATACACCACCAGCTCCAGGATATTACCGGGCTGCAGCAGGTTGCCTTTGGCCGCTTTGGGTTTGGCAGAACGCACGCCGTTCACTATGTATGACTGCTGGCCAAACAATTCAGTGAAGATGCTGACGATCAGGCTGGTGTCGCCATATTTCACGGTACGTAATACTATGCCGCGTGTTTTATGTAGCAAGGATTCGCTTTCAGGTAAAAGATTTAACGCAAGCAAAAATAGCAATCTTTGACTACCTTTACGCCTTTACTAAATTGAAAAATCCTTATGTGGCAACGCTTAGCAGGTTTTGTGCTAAAATTCCGATTACCGCTTCTTCTATTATTACTGGCCGGCACGGGGGTGATGGCCTATTTCGCCAGTAAGGTACAGATGTCTTACGACTATGTAGCCACCATACCGCACGACAATCCAAAGTATCTTGAATACCAGGAATTCAAAAAGAAATTCGGGGGAGATGGAAATATGCTGGTGCTGGGCGTGCAGACAGATAAGTTTTTTACCGAAGATTTTTTCAGGGACTATATGCAGCTGAACAGGGATCTGAAGAAGATCTCGGCTGTGGAAAATATCCTGAGTGTTCCGATGGCTATCAACCTGGTGAAGAATGACAGCACACAGAAGCTGGAGGCCGGATTGCTGTTTAAAGACAGTATTACAGGTCAGGCACAGATTGATAGTCTGGCTGATGTGTTTAAAACGCTGTTGTTCTATAAAGGGCTGCTGTACAATCCGGAAACGAAGGCCTACCTGATGGCCATATATGTTAACAAGGATGTATTCAATTCTCCTGCCCGTACTAAGGTAGTAGCTGAAATAACGAAACTGGCAAAGGCATTTGAAGAGAAACACTATACAGATGTGCATCTGAGCGGGCTGCCGCTGATTCGTACCGTCATGGCCGTTAAGGTAGCAGATGAACTGAAGCTGTTCCTGAAAATTTCCTTTTTGCTGACCGGTCTGATTCTGTTTTTATTTTTCCGTTCCTTCGGCGCCGTGCTGATGTCTATGATAGTAGTGGCTATCGGGGTGGTATGGTCAGTGGCCACCATTGTAATGATGGGATATAAGATCACGTTGCTGACAGGACTGATTCCATCGTTGATTGTGGTAATAGGCATTCCCAACTGTGTATACTTCCTGAGTAAATATCATACTGAGTATGCCCGGCATGCCAACAAAACCAGGGCGCTGGTACGCATGATACAACGCATGGGTATTGTAACGCTGTTCACCAACCTGACAGCAGCCATCGGCTTCGGGGTGTTCTGTTTTACCAACAGTGCCATCCTGAAGGAATTTGGTGTAGTGGCGGGTTTGAACATCATGTTCATCTTCCTGATCTCTTTTATTTTTCTGCCTTCCGTACTGAGTTATCTGCCACCGCCGAAAACAAAGCATACCAATTATCTGGATAGCGGTTTCTTTGGCAAGGTGCTGGACTTCCTGACAACGCTGGTGTTTAAATACCGCAAGAGTGTTTATCTGGTAAGTATTGTACTGGTAGGGCTTTCACTGGTGGGCATGACCAGGCTGAAGTCTGTAGGATATATGCTGGACGATATTCCGAAAACGGATAAGCTGTTCATGGACCTGAAATTTTTTGAATCGAATTTCAAGGGGGTGATGCCGCTGGAAATAGCTGTAGATACGAAGAAGAAGAACGGAGTTGTTAATCTGCAGACGCTGAATAAGCTGGATGAACTGACGCAGCTGATATCATCGCAACCAGATTTCGCGCGGCCGTTGTCGGTAGTGGAAGGGATTAAATTTGCGAAGCAGGCGTATTACAATGGCGACAGTGCCAACTATGCAGTGCCTAATCAGTTTGACCTGGGTTTCCTGGCGCCTTACCTGCGTATGAAGGGAGCGGCTGCTACAGGCGCCAATACAACGTTTTCAAAGCTGGTAGCGTCATTTATGGACAGTACCAAGCAGGTGGCGAGGGTGAGTGTGAATATGAAGGATGTGGGATCACAGCGGCTGCCGTTGCTGATGGATTCGCTGCAACCTAAAGTAGCTGAGATTTTTGATACTGCGCATTATAAAGTAACATTTACCGGAACCAGTATCATTTTCCAGGAGGGCACCCGGTTTATTATCAACGGGCTGACAGAAAGCATTCTGCTGGCGTTTGTACTGATTATGTTCTGTATGCTGTACCTGTTCCGTTCCTGGCGGATGCTGATTATTTCGCTGATACCGAATATAATTCCGCTGGTAGTAACAGCCGGAGTGATGGGTTGGATCGGGGTTGCGCTGAAGCCGTCTACAGTGCTGGTATTCAGCGTGGCGCTGGGTATAGCCATTGATGTAACCATCCGTTTCCTGGTGAATTTCAAGCAGGAGCTGCCGCATCATAACCTGGATATATCAGCAACGGTGAAGCAGACGATTCATGAAACGGGGCTGAGTATTATTTATACTTCGCTGATATTGTTTGCCGGGTTCATGATTTTCAGTTTTTCAGAATTTGGCGGTACCAAGGCATTAGGCTGGCTTACTTCGCTGACGCTGATAGTAGCAATGATTACCAACCTGACGATTCTGCCGGCGTTGTTGTTATGGATGGAAAAGGCGTTGCTGAAGAAGGCAAGGAAGCAGGAATTGTGGAAGCCGCTGGACGAAGAAGAAGACATTGAAATGTCTAAACTGGGAGTAGACGATAAAGAATAGTAGATAAATTATTGCGGTGAGCCTTCAGGTATTTGTTGTTATTCAGTGGCAGCAAGCATCTGAAGGCTCTTTATTTATGCTAAACTATGTGCATATTTTAGCTAAAATGGACAAAAAAACGATATGAATTAATCTAGTGGACAGCATTCAAATACCCTTATCACCGCTCGTATAAAAGCTGCGGGTATACCCATAAAAAAATAAGAGGTTTATAATGCCATTCTAACCACTAGTTCATGAAAAACAAGTACTTAAAAGGTGCTCACTTATCTGAGCGCAAGTTTAAGGAGATTTTGCGGCTATTTGCCGATGATCTCACTGCGACGCAGATCGCCAACATCAGCGGTGTAAGCCGGGTGACTATTAACAGCTACCTGAAGAAGCTACGACACCAGATCGCGCGTTATTGCGAATCGCAGCACCCAGTGTCCGCTCCGGTCGTTGCCTACGACAGCCGACACGCAGAAGTCCATGCAGACCACGACGGCGGTGACACGCTGGTGGCTGTAAAGCCGGAAGTTGACCGTATAGTCAAGCCGGTGATATTTGGCATCTGCAGATTACCTGACCGGTTATACACCGAAATTTTACCAGATGTAAGCAGACCTATGATCCATGCCGCCACACGGGGCCGTTCCGTGCTGGAAACGCTGGATACGACGGAACGTTTGCGCCGGTTTAACGGGGTTGTTGATCTGGGTCAGTACCGTTTATACAGATTGGGTAACAGTATTACCGATACGTTAAACGGAAACCCGCTTATGGATGATGTAGACGCTTTCTGGGGGCTTACGAAGCACCGGCTGGCGAAGTTCAAGGGGCTGAACCGTAATACGGCCTATCTGCATCTGAAAGAGTGCGAATACAGGTTTAACCATAGAAATGAAGACCTGTTTGCGGTACTGCTTGAATTGCTAAAAACGTATCCGCTTACCTTATCCTGATAAAAATATTTCCCCGATTTAGATGGGGTAACATTAATCTCGATTTAGATTTTGGTTGATGAACGCAGGTGGTATTCTTGCCGCTTGTTTATTTTCAATCTTCTACAACTTCACTATATTTGTAATAAGTTAATGAAACGTTAAAAAGACGTTATCTAAATGTTATCGCCAAGTTTGCGAGCTTAATTTTTTGTTAATAATTTCATATATTTACGGCTGGTTGAAAATTTGCTAAGGAAACTGCTTATGAGGAAGAAGTTAATTACTTCCTGATGTGATTTATTGAATGAATTGCAAGGGAATGCGTTAATTTTTCATTATTCTACTAATTTACTAGAGTGATAGCTAACCATTAGAGAAGTCTCCACTACAAACGTTTTAATCATCATTTTTTTAGCGGAAACCAATAAGGATTTAAGACTACCCATGTAGTCCGATGCCAGCTTTTTATTAAACGGAACCAAAGTTATCAAGGCTTAGACCTTGATCAGATTTTTATTTTTTGAAGGTTAAAAATTAGGAAACAAAATCATGCTTATGAGGAAAGTATTATTTCTCCTCTTGTCCTTGTATTTCCTTGCCGGACAAGCTTTCGCGCAGAGTCGCACTGTAACGGGGAAAGTTACCGACGGAAAGGACGGCTCTCCTATTCCTGGCGTAACGATCCAGATCAAAGGCACCTCCAAAGGCGCCTCCACCAATCCTGACGGTGCTTTCACCCTGCAGGTATCACCCACAGATGTATTAGTAGTATCATTCCTGGGTTATGAAACACAACAGGTGCCCGTTGGCGCCAATGCTACCATTAATGTAAAACTGCAGGTGGATTCCAAAAGCCTGGAGGAAGTGGTAGTAACAGGTTACACCGTGGAAAAAAAGGCGGTATCCACTATCGCAGCTTCCAGCATCAGCGGTGCTAAAGTGAACAACATCGCACTGCCTGACGTAAACCAGATGCTGCAGGGTAATGCTCCCGGTATCGCAGTATCTACCAACTCCGGACAGCCAGGCGCCAGAACGGAAGTGAGAATCCGTGGTATCGGTTCCATCTCCGCCAGCAACAGCCCGCTGTATGTACTGGATGGTGTGGTGATGTCTTCCGGCGATTTTACCCAGAACACTGCTACGCAGGACATTCTTGCCAACCTGAACCCTGCCGACATTGAAACCGTAAACATCCTGAAAGATGCAGCCGCTACTGCACTGTATGGTTCCCGCGGTTCTAACGGCGTGGTGGTTATCACTACCAAAAGCGGTAAGAAAGGTCAGAGCAGAATCAACTTCAACGGTAAGTATGGTTTCCAGAACCTGGCGAAAAGCATCCCGATGATGAACTCCTCCGAGTTACTGAGCTATCAGCGCGAAGGCCTGAAAAATGCAGGTTACTCTGATGCCGACATCAAACTGTATCGCCCGGATTACCTGGCTAACATCAACACCGACTGGATGGACCTGGCTTTCCGCACAGGTAAAACCCAGCAGTATGGTGTGAACGCCAGCGGCGGTAACGAAAAAACTACCTTCTACGCTTCCGGTGATTACTTCAACCAGGAAGGTATCCTGATAGGTAGTAACTTCAGCCGCTACGCGGGCCGTCTGAACGTAGATCATAAATTCAATGAGAAGTTTGACCTGAGCGTGAAAATGAGCGGATCTTACACCGATCAGCGCAGCGCTGCCAGTGGTTCCAACTACTCTTCTCCTTTATCCGGCGCATTGACGCAGGTTCCCTGGATTCCTGCCTATGATGAGAACGGCGTGCCTTACAACGGTTACCTGGCTGGCCAGCCGGGTTCCAGCACCTGGGCTGGATTTAAAGATATTCCGCAGGCATGGAGACCAACCCTGCAGGGCGGTAACTTCCTGAACACCGTTGCCCAGAACTATGGTAAGAACAACAACACCCAGACCATCTTCAATGCTGCACTGGGATACAATATCATTGACGGCCTGCGTTTCGTAGTTAAAGGAAATGCAGAGCTGAGCAATATCCGTGAAAAATCATGGACCTCTCCTACCAGCTATGATGGCCGTAATAACGGAGGTTCCCTGACTTCTGTAAACAGCAACTTTGCGTTATACACTACACAGCAGTTGTTGACTTACAACTTCAACCTGG
This sequence comes from Chitinophaga solisilvae, assembly GCF_009928525.1. GTDB lineage: Bacteria > Bacteroidota > Bacteroidia > Chitinophagales > Chitinophagaceae > Chitinophaga > Chitinophaga solisilvae. The sequence continues at coordinate 488,324 of NZ_JAABOK010000003.1, forward strand.
GTAAAGACCACAGCTTCCGTTTACTGGCAGGTAACGAGTATTCCTATCAGAACAGAATCTGGTCCCTGGGTACTAAAAACAATTTCCCCGGCGGCCAGCTGCAAGTGCCTGGCGTAGGTGCGGTACCGACTTCTGTAGATGGTAACGAAACTGCCTATGCTTTCCATGGCGTACTCGCAAAAGCTGACTACGATTATAAAGCTAAGTATTTCCTGAGCGGTAGCTTCAGAAGAGACGGTTCTTCCCGTTTCCCGAGAGACAGCCGTTATGGTTCCTTCTACTCTGCTGCTGCTGCATGGCGCATTACAGAAGAAGAATTCACCAAATCCATTTCCTGGCTGAATGACCTGAAACTCCGTGCCAGCTATGGTATCATGGGTAACGCGGAAGGTCTGGGTACTACTCCGGATTATCCGTTCCAGGCTTCCTACTCTCTTGCAGGTAACTACAATGGCGAAACTGCTGCATTTGCCAGCCAGCCGGGTAACCCGCTGCTGGGTTGGGAAAAGCAGAACCTGTTCGACGTTGGACTGGACTTCAGTGTTTTCAAAAAGCGTGTATACGGTAGCATCGGTTTCTACGATAAACGTTCTTCCGCATTGTTACTGCAATTGCCGCTGTCTCAGACTACCGGTTATGAAACAATGAACATGAACGTTGGTCAGATGCTGAACCAGGGCTTCGAGATCACGATCGGCGCTATTCCGGTACAGACCAAAGACTTTACCTGGACAACCGACCTGAACTTTGCTACACTGCGTAACAGGGTATTATCCCTGGGCGACCTGTCAGGTATTCCTGCCGGTTCCAGACAGCGTATTGAAGTAGGCCGTACGTTCGGTTCCTGGTACATGCCGGTTTGGGCAGGTGTAGATCCTGCTGATGGCGCTGCTACATGGGAAGACGGAAAAGGCGGTACTACCAAAATTTACGCGGATGCGCCAAGACAATTCGCAGGTCAGGCGTTACCTAAAATCACCGGTGGTTTTACCAACAGAATCAACTACAAAAACTTTGACCTGTCTATGCTGATTACTTTCAGCGCCGGCAACAAAGCATATAACTACAACCGCATGAACCTGGAAAGCGATGGTTATGTAACCCGCAACCAGGCAAAAGATGCGCTGGATCGCTGGCAGAAACCAGGCGATGTGTCCGACAGACCTAAAGTGATATTCGGTGGAACTACTTCCTCCAACTCATCTACCCGTTACCTGGAAGATGTTTCCTATGCCAGAATCAGAAACCTGACGCTGGGTTACAACTTCCCTAAACGTATGCTGGGTAAAATGCAGTCTCTCCGTGTGTATGCACAGGCAGAAAACCTGTACACCCTCACCAGCTACAAAGGATGGGATCCGGATATCAATACCAACCCGCTGCCTCCAACCAGCACAGCATCTGCTACGCAGAATGCCGGTATGGACTTTTACCGCTATCCTACTTCCCGTGTATTCACGTTTGGTATAAACGTAGGACTGTAAACGAAGAAGTGTTTATCAAAAAATGTTAGTTCAATTATGAGAAATATAAGACTTTCTATACTGGCATTATCTGCAGCAACTGTATTCTCAGCCTGTAACAGCAAGCTGGATCAGAGCCCTGCAAATTCGCTGGACGACAAAGCTGCCATCAACGAATCCAACGTGCGTATCCTGGCCAACGGTATGTATGAGCGCGCCCAGGAACTGGAATACTATGGCCGTGATTTCATGGTAGTAACGGATGTTGCCGGTAATGACATGAAAATTACCGCCTCCAACTCCGGCCGTTTCTTAAACGAGTTCCAGTATACTTTTCTGCCGCTGATAGCGTCCCAGGTGAAAACCTGGCAGAATGCCTACCGCGTTGCCAACCAGGCCAGCGTAATCATCGACAAGCTGCCAACCAACAGCAATACAGCTCCTTACAAGGGAGAAGCGTATTTCATGCGTGCGCTGGCTCACTTTGATCTGGTGAGAAGATATACGCAGCCTTACCTGCTGAAACCAGGCGGAGGTTCCGCTTACGATATGACTGCTGCCAACACCGGTATCGCACTGATCACCAATGCAGTGGAAAATCCAGGCACTTACAAGCCAAGCCGTGCAACACTGGCAGCATCTTATGCAGCCATCATTGCAGATCTGAAAGAAGCGCAGAAAATTGCGCAGACTAAAGATTTCTTCAGAGGTTCCAAAGACGCAGCTACGGCTTTACTGACACGTGCTTACCTGTATACCGGCGACTGGAAAAATGTTATTGCAGAAGCAAAGGATCTGATTACCAATTATCCGCTGTGGAACAGCGACAGCTATCTGAGCAACTTTACCGGAGATACCAAAACTTCAGAGGATATCTTCTCGCTGCGGTTCGTGAGCAATGAAAACCGCGGTTCCAATAACTTCGGTTACATTTATCTGCCTGCTGATGGTGGCACTGCCGGTGGTTACGGAGATATCCGTCTGACAGACAACTTTATGAAACTGCTGGAAGATGGCGACAAACGTAAATCTGTTACCCGGGAATTTGCCGGCGCTAACTACCTGATTAAATGGCAGGGCAATGCGCAGGGCTTTACCGGTATGGTAAACGTGAAAGTGCTGAGAATAAGTGAAGTGCTGCTGAACCGTGCAGAAGCCTATAACGAAGACGGACAGGCGCAGCTGGCACTCAATGATGTGAATGCACTTCGTACCAGCCGTGGTCTGAAGGCATTTACAGAGACTACCAAGGATGCACTCAGAGCTGAAATTGTTAAGCAGAGAAGACTGGAACTGGTAGGTGAAGGGCATGGTATGACGGATGTTTTCAGAAAAGGTCTGATCCGCAGCATCAAAGATAAGGATGCTATTCTGCCACAGACACCAGATATCGATATCAACAACAAAAGAATCTACTTCCCGATTCCGCAGGCTGAGATCGATGCAAATCCAAATATGGCGCAGAGCGCAAACTTTAAATAGTTTGTCTGCGGCTTAATATAAAGCGAAGGCGTAAACAGCACAAATCTGTTTACGCCTTCGCTTTTATGTGTTGTTTTTTATCGTGTATCTGCTGCCGTTTGTCGGGCAATACCTGTAGTTCATCTTACCGGAAAACAGGTGTTGAAAAAATCTTTTGTTATCCCCGCTTTATTTCTGCTGAAAAAAAATGTTAGCCTTCCTGACCTTGTTTGTCAACAATTCCCATACTTCTGATGTTATCTACGTGTTATTTAACAAATATTTAGTGATTGTCATATAGCAAAATAACCATAATCATCTGATATTATTTTAACCATTCCTGATATTATATATGCTTATTTTGTTGTAATTTGATTTAGTTAACTTCTTATTTAGTCAATCAAAACCAAGTCGCTTATGAAAAAAGAGCTACTACTATGGCTGTTCGTGTGCAGCAGCGTACTCAACGCGGTAGCCCAGTCACGAACGATCAGCGGAAAAGTTACTGACGCAAAAGATGGCTCTGCACTTCCCGGTGTAACAGTAGTAATAAAAGGTACCACCAAAGGTGTGTTTACATCGGGGGATGGAACTTACAAGCTGAACAACGTAGGAAGCGGTACCACACTCGTATTTTCCTTTGTAGGATACCTTAACAAGGAGGTGGCAGTAGGGGCAGATAATGTTGTAGATGTGACCCTGGAAGCCGACAAAAAACAGCTCGGCGAAGTAGTGGTGACAGCAGTAGGCCTGAAGCGGAATGAAGCGGCACTCGGATACTCGGTGGCCTCCGTAAAACCCGATCAGATACTACAGAAATCAGAGCCGGACATGCTCAAGGGGCTGCAGGGTAAAGTAGCAGGCGTAGATATCAGAACATCGCAGGGTACGCCTGGCGCCGCCACACGTATCAATATCCGCGGTAATACTTCCTTCTTCGGCAACAACGAACCGTTGATTGTAGTTGATGGGATTCCTTACAATAATGACCAGGTAACAACCTCCAGCCAGACTTCCGGAGGTGGCGCCTATTCGAGCGGCCTTTCGTCTCTGGACCCCAATGACATTGCTTCCATGACCGTGCTGAAGGGTGCCGCCGCCGCTGCACTCTACGGATCAAGAGCTTCTAACGGTGCGGTCATCATCACTACCAAATCTGGTAGCGCATCGTTATCGAAACGCAAGCTGGAAGTAACCTATTCCACTTCCGTTTCATTTGAAACTATTTCCAGCTACCCTAAGTATCAGAATGATTACGGTACCGGTAACGCCTTTACCTACGCCAATGCCAATGGTTCCTGGGGGCCCAAGTTCGGTACCCTGGATTCCATTCCGGTATGGCCTAACTACCTGCAGGCATTTCCGGGGCTATTTCCGGCTTCCGGCAAAATGAAGTACCAGGCAGTACCTAACAACGTGAAAGATCTTTTCAGAACAGGTTTTATTTCTGAAAACTCTATCGGCGTAAATGGCGGAAATGAAAAATCTTCCATCAGTGCAACGGCATCTTATCTGAGCCAGGATGGTTATGTGCCCCACTCCTTCTTCAACCGCGGTAACTTATCCGTAGGCGGTATTACACGGCTGACCAACGGGCTTACCGTAAATGCCAACTTCGCTTACAGTACCTCCAACCAGGCAGGTAGCGTATTCGGGGAAAACCAGGTATCCGGTGCGGCATCATCCTTTGCCCGTAACCTCTTCCTCGGAAGAACCTGGAATCTGGCGGGGCTGCCTAATACAGATGCCAGCGGCAAACCGGTGTCCACCAACAGTTCCCAGTACGATAATCCGTTGTGGGCCTTTGCTCATAATACCGTTAACACCAGTACAGACAGGTATGTGGCGGGTATCAAATTCAACTATGACATTCTTCCCTGGTTCAGTGCCAGTTACCAGATAGGTACCAATACCAATGTGCTGGACAGAAAGGAAACCATTGATATAGGCTCCAGGGGTGCGGAATCTGTAGGGCAGATTACCCGTCAGCGTTACCGCTTCCAGGAGATTGAGTCCAACCTGATAGGAACCTTTACGCCGAAACTCCGTAATGAAGATTTCGGATTCAAGGCTATCGTGGGGCATAACGTGAACCAACGTACGACAGTGTCGCAGGTAGTGCTGGGAAAAACCATCATTGTTCCCGGTATCTATAATCTGAATAACACCAAGAATCTGTTACCGCAGTCAGATGATTTTATCAGAAGAAGATTGTGGGGTGTTTTTGCAGAAATTGACCTGGATTATAAGAAGTGGTTATACCTGATATTAACAGGACGTAACGACTGGTCATCTACGCTGCCGAAAGATAACCGCAGTTATTTCTATCCCAGCGCAGCTGCTTCCTTCATCTTTACGGATGCGTTGAAGATGAACAGCAAAGTGCTCACCTTTGGTAAACTGAGAGCCAGCTGGGCGAAGGTAGGCCGCGATGCCAATCCGTATTCCCTGGCCAGCATCTTTAACGTAAACAGTGCATTCCTGGGGCAGCCGGGGGTAATGCAATTCCCCACAGCGGGCAATAACAAGCTGAAACCGGAGTTTACGCAGGACTTTGAAGTGGGAACTACCCTGGAGTTTTTTGACAGGCGTATTGCCCTGGATTTTGCGTGGTATTCCCGTTTGTCTACCAACCAGATTGCACCACTTACGCTTCCTCCTTCTTCCGGTTACGGTCAGGTGTTTGACAACTATGGCAAGCTGACCAACAAGGGTATAGAAGTAGACCTGAATGTGATACCGGTAAGAACGAAAGACCTTACCTGGAGTTTGCACTGGGTATTTACCAGAAACAGAAGTATTGTAAAAGAACTGAAGGAAGGCGTGCTGCGTCTGCCGCTGGCCGGGGTGCTGGACGAAATGAGTCCGTACCTGGAGCCGGGTATGCCTTATGGTTACCTGCGCGGTACTACTGATGCGCGTGATAAGGATGGTGCGCTGCTGATTGATCCCAACACCGGATTCCTCATCAGAAACCTGGATCAGGGAATGGTAGGCAATCCTAACCCTGATTTCAAAACCGGTTTAAGTACCACCCTGAACTATAAGGGTATATTTCTGAATGCGTTGTTTGACCTGACACGCGGCGGCGATATTTACTCAGTAACCGTGAGCTCGCTGCTGGGCCGTGGTGTAACGCTGGATACCAGGGACCGGGAGAATGTATACATCATTCCGGGTTACTACGGCGACCTGAACTCTCCGGGAACGCCGCTGCTGGATTCAAAAGGACAGCGTATACCTAATACAACGCAGATCAGTCTTTTTGAAAATTACTTCGGTGAAACTTTCGCTATCAACTCCGCAACAGAATGGAATGTGTATGATGCTACCGTATGGACATTCCGTGAGGTGACGCTGGGTTATGATTTCCCGAAAAGCATTTTCAGCAAAACGCCTATCGGCGGACTGACCCTGACACTGACTGGTCGTAACCTGTGGTTCTATGCGCCAGGCATGCCTAAGTATACGCACTTCAATCCTGAGGTTGGCAGCTTCGGTTCCACCAATACGCAGGGTATTGAATTATCAGGTGCGCCTACCACGCGCCGTTATGGTGTGAACCTGAAAGTGACCTTCTAGTAATCACGAAAAACAATTGAACCGATGAAAAGAGCAAGCTATATATTTTTAGTCACGTTGGCAGCAATGGCCGGCTGTACTAAAGGTTTCCTGGATATTAATACGGACCCGAACAATCCCACGAAAGTGACGCTGAATCAGCTGCTGCCTGCTTCCGAGCAGGGGCTGGGATATGCGATGGGGTTCACAAACGATGCGCGTGGCGCCCGTGGTCTTACGGAAGTATTGTCTGTATACATGCATCAGGTAACCGTACGTGAATCGCAGGATCAGTATGGGGCTACCGGCAGCCAGTTTGATATCAACAACTCCTGGTCTGATTTCTACAGTGCCCAGTCAGCGCAGCCCACGCCTGATTACATCGGTGTGCTGGAAAATCTGCAGGTGCTGATAGATGAAGCCAGGGCGGGTAATAACTATATCTATACAGCCATCGGGCGTATTCTGAAGGCATATGGAGTGAGTCAGTTTGTAGATGCCTTTGCAGATGTACCTTATTCAGAGGCGAACAAATTTGCCTCTGCGGGTATCCGTTATCCGAAGTTTGACAAGGGGCAGGATATTTATCCGCAGTTGCTGGTGCAGCTGGACAGTGCCATCGGCGAGCTGCAGGCAACCGGAGGGAATAGTCTGAAGCCCGCGGCAGATGATGTTTTTTATGGCGGAGACCCTGATCTGTGGATCAAGGCAGCCAATTCCATTAAACTGAAGCTGTACAATCAGATCAGGCTTACCACCAACGTTTCTGCAAAGGTTAATGAACTGATTAACGGCGGTAATCTTATCAGCAGTCTGGAGGAAGGTTTTATGATCCGGTACCGTTCCGGTACATCTCCTGATGATAGAAATCCTGGTTACAGTGAGTATTACGCAACGCAGAAATCGCATTATCAGAGTCCCTGGTTTTACGAAATTCTGAAAGGGCTGAATAAGCGCTTGTTTACGGGTATCCGTGATCCGAGGATTCCTTACTATTTCTTTAATCAGAATAAGCCACTGACCGCTGCGCAGAATGGTACAGATTACCGGGATTCAGCTTTTATCTCCATCCTGTTCGGATCAGTGGGTCCGAACCGTGATAAATCGCAGGATAACAGTATGACGGTGTTTGGTATTTATCCGGTAGGCGGCCGTTACGACGACCGGAATGCGCTGGTGGTAAATGGTGGTAGTGGAACCGGTGCTGCGCCGCTGCGTTTGCTGACATATGCAGATGTACTTTACATTAAGGCGGAGCTGCAGAATGCGGGGATAGTAGCCGGCGATGCGCGGGCAACGCTGCAGCAGGCGCTGGATGCTTCTTTTGCACAGGTCGATTTTGTGGTGAATCTGGCGAAGGGGTCGCAGAATATTCCGGCGCTGGCAGGAACGGCCTCAGCAACCGGTTATATCAACAGTATAATGGCTTATTATGACAGTCGTCCTACGGCAGCGGCTAAGCTGGAAGTAATCATGACAGAGAAGTGGATACAAAGTTTTGGTTTCAGTGGTGATCAGTATAGTGATTACCGTCGTACCGGTTATCCGGTGCTGTTTGATCCCAATAATGCAGCGCAGGCGCCGGGAGGGTTCTTTCAGCCGCCACTTACCGGAGATCCGTCTCTGGGCGGGCCGCAGCCGGCAGTAAAGGTGATATTGGGAAGACGGTATCCGTTATCGTTGCCGTGGCCTACCAATGAACTGAACGTAAATCCTAATGCACCAGCGCAGAAAGCGCCGGATACATCTCCGGTATTCTGGGATAAATAGAATCAGCATTAAGCCATTAAAAAAATGAATGTATGAAGACGTTAAAAAGCTTATTTATCATATTCACAGGGTTATGTATTTTTTATGCGTGTCGTAAGAATGATAACCCCAAGCTGCCGGATGGTATTTCCAAAGGAGTGCTGCCGGTACTGACGCAGGATGATGGCGGGGATGTTGTTATTCAGCTGGGTCAGAATTTTAAAACCAGTTTTACGGTAGGGCTGTATTTTCCTGAGGCTCCCAAGCCGCAGAAGATGGATATAGTAGTCAGAATGAACGACGGTTTTACGCTGGTGAGAACGTTGCAATCCAATATTACTTCTTTCCCTGCCAAGATCAATGTTACAGGAGCACAGCTGGCGCAGCTGTTTAACCTGGATGTAGCAGATATTCCTGCAGACACAAAATTCGAAATAAGGGCCAATATCACCAACAGTGAGGGAAAGGTATTACCCGGGTTTAATTATGGCATAAATGGCGCCGATACGTTCGATATAGCGCCATACGGCACCGACCCGCAGACCAATCCGGGCGCTAATATCAGTATGGTGTATCAGAAGGTATGTCCTTTGTTCATGAAGGATTTTGTAGCCAGCGGTACGCTGCAGGTGAAGGATCCTGGTTTTGCAAAGGCTACCTATACGGTGAAGGCAGCGCTGGATCCTGCGGATACATCAGTATTGATTTTAACCGACTGGCAGCAGGTACCTGGCGCGGTGATAAAGGTAAAGGCGGATGTGCAGCAGCTGACAGCGGCAGTAGCATCGCAGACGTATGCCAACAGTATTCCGGGGTATACCGGTACCAAATGGACGGTAAAGGGTGCGGGTGATTTTGCTACCTGTGATAAGGCTATTTCACTGAAGCTGACGAATAGTTCTGCGGAGAAGGGATATGGGCAGACGGATGTGACGATTACACCTTAACTAACGTCATCGCATATACTATCAGATAATGATCAGGCTGGTTCCGCAAGGTGCCGGCCTGATCGCTTTTATGAACTTATCTAGCGTGTAATTACGTAATCTTGTCTATATAAAAATATTACACAAACGGTGCAGGGAATTATTTTTTAATTTTCCTATATTGCATTCGCTATTTAAACAATATTTAACAAAGTATCAAAATCTGAATCAATAAACAACTGATGTTCCGTCCCCGGCTTGTTATGTTTTGCTTATGACTGTGCGTTTGTTTTACTTACTGTAAGAAACAGGACCTGATGCCAATAAGGTTTCTCATCGACAGTATACCTGTGATTCGTTAGTTTTCCCGGCTGCCCGGCACGGCGGAGTGTTCATTAATCCATGTGTGTTTTAGGTTAACTGTGTAATAAATCAAATCTAAGTTGCTTATGAAAAGAGGACTACTCTTATGGCTGTTCGTTGCCATCAGCGTCATGCAGACGTTTGCGCAAACACGGACAATTAAAGGTAAGGTTACCGATTCCAAGGACGGTAGCGCGTTACCCGGGGTTACCGTTTCCATTAAAGGTACTTCAACAGGAACCGTTACGGGGCACGACGGTGGCTACAAACTGGATGCTCCTGCCAATGCTACGCTTGTATTTTCCTTTGTAGGTTACCTGTCTTCTAATGCTCCTGCGAACAAGGAAGTAATCAACATTCAGCTGAGTGCAGATAGTAAGCAACTGAGTGAGTATGTAGTAACTGCGTTGGGTGTAACCCGCGAAAAGAAAGCGCTGGGTTATGCAGTAGGTACCATTAAATCAGATGAGCTGGTACGCGCGGCTAACCCCAACCTGGCTACGGCTATTCAGGGTAAGGTATCCGGTGTGGAAGTAAGACCTTCCAGCGGTATGCCTGGTGCGTCTGCACAGATCCTGATCCGTGGTGCACGTTTCTTTGATAGCAACAACACACCACTGTATGTAGTGGACGGTATGCCTATCAACAGTAACTCTGACTACGTAGTAGGTGGTAATGGTGTTACAGGTACAGACTTTGCCGGTCGTTCCATCGATATCGATCCTAATGATATCGAGTCTATGAGCGTACTGAAAGGCCAGGCTGCATCTGCATTGTATGGTATGCGCGCTTCCAATGGTGTTATCATGATCACCACCAAAAGCGGAAAAAATAACGCTAAGGGTAAACCGGTAATTTCAGTTTCAACTAACTATCAACAGGATCAGATTTCCAGACTGCCTAAAGTGCAGAACACTTTTGCACAGGGACAGGTTGATGGAAATGGTAAACCTACCTATACCAACGTTGGTTCACTGGCTTTCGGACCTGAAATCAGTACACTGCCCAACGACCCGAAATTTGGAGGTAACGTTCCAAACGCCTTTAACAATAATAATCCTACTGATGCTACCAAAGGCCGCTACTGGAGCCCTCAGCATCAGGCATGGCTGTTACCTCAGGCACATAACAATGCTAAAGAATTCTTTGAGAACGGATCTACTACAAACCTCTCTCTGAATATGTCTCAGGCATTTAATGCTGGTAACTATTCCTTTGGTTTCGGTACTACCAATCAGAAAGGTATTGTACCTGTTACCGGTATGAAACGTAGCAATGCGAAATTTGCCGGTAGCTTTGATGTAAGCCCGAAAGTTAAAGTAGGAACCAGCCTGAATCTCTCTACAGTTAAAATTGACAAGCTCCCTACAGGTAACAACAGTATTCTGTTCGAAATATACGGAGCCCCTGCCAGCGTGGATATGAAAGGTATGCCTTATGGCGAACCATTGAACCCTTATCAGCAGATTTCTTATCGTGCAGGTAGCTTCGATAACCCATACTGGTCTAATGCTCATAACAGCTTCAGCGAAAGAACAAGACGTTTCTTCGGTAATGCATTTGTAAACTATGAGCCTATCAAGGATCTGAACATCCGTTATCAGTTAGGTACAGATATTTATACCACTGACATGGAAGAAATTTATGAAATGGGGTCTGCGCCAACAGGTGGTTCTACTGTTCCTGGTGATGGTGAGTATCCTTCTCAGGATCTGCCAAGCGGAGGTAATATCATTAACAGATCAATGATGAACCGCACCTTTAACTCCCTGTTAAACATCACGTACTTCAAAAAACTCAGCGACCAGTTTAACCTGAATGCTATGTTGGGTAATGAGGTAAATGATAATACCAGCAGATTTATCAGAGGTGAAGGCAGTGAATTTATTATTGGCGGTTATCACAATATGGCTAACACCTCTGTACAGACTACTTCTGAAACTAAATTCAACGACAGAAGAGTTGGATTCTTCGGAAGTGTTGGTCTGGACTGGAATAAAATGTTATACTTAAACGTGTCTGCACGTAACGAGTATGTTTCTACTATGCCAAGCGCTAACAGATCATTCTTCTACCCATCAGCCTCTCTCGCCTGGGTAGCGAGCGAATTACCTGTACTGCGTGACAAAGATATCTTTGCGAAATTCCGTGCATCCATTGCACAAGTGGGTTCTGCCGGTACCTACAAACAGCGCGTATATGTTACGCACTCTTCCGGTGGCGGCTTCCTGACTGATGGTATATCCTTCCCATTCAATGATGTAGTAGGATACAGACCAGAAGGAACACTCTATGATCCGAATCTCAGACCTCAGAATACAAAATCTGTTGAATTTGGTGCTGAACTTGGATTCATAAAAAATCGTATCAGCCTGGAGTATACTTACACCAGACAGAATACTATTGATCAGATTTTCAGAATTCCATTGGCTGGTTCAACAGGTTATGCTGCTGTTGTTAAGAACGGCGGACAGATGCTGAGCAATGTACATGAAGTTTCTCTGAAACTGATTCCAGTAAGAACGAAGGACTTCGAATGGACTGTTGGTGCATCTTATACCAAAATCAAGAACGACGTAAAATCTCTCGCTCCTGGTGTTGAAAGCATCTATCTGGGTGGATTTACTACTCCGCAGGTTCGTGCCGCTATCGGATATACTTATCCAGCTATCTACGGCAGCACATTTGCCCGTACGAAAGAAGGTAAACTCATTCTTGATGGTAATGGTATTCCTATTGCAGGTCCTGAAGCAGTTATTGGTACTGTTACGCCTGATTTCCTGGCAGACTTCAATACAGCATTCAGATACAAGTTCCTCCGCCTGAGTGCCCTGCTGGCATGGAAGAGTGGTGGACAGATGTACAGTGGCGCTAACAGGCTGATGGATCTGTATGGTGCTTCTGAAAGAACTATGGAGCGTACTGGTGATAAATTATACGAAGGTGTAAGTGCTGCTACTGTTAAACCTGATAACACAGGTGGTGAGCCCAATACAAAACATATCAATACTATTGCAGGATTCCAGACACTGTACAATACACTGGGTAACATTGCAGAAGCGCATATCTATAATACCTCTTTCCTGAAACTGAGAGAAGTTGCTTTAGGTATAGATCTGCCTAAAGAAATCCTTCGTCGTACCAAAGTGATTAAATCCGCTACACTTAATATCTCTGCACGTAACATTTTGCTGTGGACAGAATTACCAAACTTTGATCCTGAATCTTCTCAGGGTAATGGTAATATGCAGGGTGGTTTCGACTATATGTCACTGCCACAAACCCGTAGTTTTGGTGCTGGTCTTAACCTTACTTTTTAATTTGTAAAAGCTGAATGATTATGAAACGTTGGAAATATATAGCCGGAGCATTTATTGCATTCTCTCTGACGGCTTGTTCAAATAAAATAATGGATGACATCAATGAGAATCTGAATGATCCGAAAGATGTTACCGCTATCAATGAATTACCTAGCGTACTCGTAGAAACAGCAGTAGGTACCGCAGGTACTGATATTGCATGGTATGCTTCCGTTTTCATTGAGCATAACGTAGGTACCTGGGGCCAGATGCAGGATGCAGATACCCGTGTTGGTGTTACCTCTTCCTCACTCGGAAATAATAACTGGAACTCTGCGTATGACAACCTGATGATCCTGGCGGACATGATTAAAAAATGTTCTCCGAGCGGAACAGAGCCAAAGAATGCTGCTGTTTTAGGTATGGCACAGGTATTAATGGCCTATAACCTTGCTGTTGTTACAGACGTATGGGGACAGGTTCCTTATTCTGAAGCATTGAGAGGACTTGAAATTCCTCAGCCTAAGTATGATAAACAACAGGATATCTATAAGAAAGTCATCCTTCCATTACTGGATCAGGCAATTGCAAACTTTGCCAAGCCAGTATCCGGTGATATCGAACAAGGTCTTGCAACCAAAGATCTGCTGTTTCACGGCGATATTGACTTGTGGACTAAATCTGCATGGAGCCTGAAAGCCCGTTATAACCTGCACCTGATCAATGTTGACCCTGCATCTGCCGATGCAGCAGCAGCAGCAATTGAGAAAGGCTTTGCTTCTACAGATGATGGCATGGTTTTCAGAGTATATAACTCGTCTGCTATCGGACAGAATCCCTGGTTCCAGTTCGCTGTAGACAGAAACCTGCTTTGCGCCGGTAAAACCCTGTATGATCTCATGATGGCACGTCAGGACCCACGTGTGTCAGCCTACTTTACGCTCCTGAACGGAGTTGTAAAGCCTGCTCCGAGCGGCACTGCCACAACTGGTCAGGCAAACTACTCACAGTCCAAGTTCTCCAACAGGAAAACTCCTGCTACTTCAGCATTGGAACCTACTCCATTAATGACTTATCATGAACTGAAGTTTATTGAAGCTGAACTGTTGGCTAAAAAAGGTGCTGACTTTAAACCAGCATTAAAAGCTGCTGTAGTAGCAGGTTTTGAATATCATAAACTTACAGGCGGTGAAGCATATTTTGATAGTCATGTATTACCACTGTTAGGTAACGTTGTAGCAGATAATGTCAAAGAAATTATCACGCAGAAGTATATCGCCTTCTATGAAGCGGAATCTATTGAAGCGTATAATGACTATCGCAGAACAGGATATCCTCAGATGCAGAACCCTAAGAATATTGATGCAGCTTATGGTTTTGTACAAAGACTCCCTTATCCAACCAGCGAAGAAAGCGCCAACAGTCAGAATATGCCTAAAATCAGCGTGTTCAAAGACAAAATCTGGTGGGCTGGTGGTAAAGAATAGCAATGTTTAATTACCAGATAACTGAAAACAAAGGGCTGCCCTCGGGCGGCCCTTTGCTTTTTTATCACATGAAGATGTTACTGTTTGTTTTTCTCGTTTTTTGATTATATTTGTTCCCATCGTGAAATTATCACGTACCGAAATCAGAATCATTTTAAGTTTTCAACTGAACAACAAAGTTTTTTCAAGGATAGTTTTTGCTTATTAAAGAGAGGTATCAGGAAACGAATTTGCTTATGAAAGATGTGGTCAGCCTACTTTCTCCGTTTTCCTTTTCATTTTCTCACACCTGATTATGCCATAAGAAATATTTTTTCTGAAATCATAGAGGGAGATTTTAAGATTAACGTTGTATATATACTACAGTGTGCCCGGTAGCTTATTGCTTCCTGAAACACTGTGCAGAAGCACGTTTGATTTAACTGTATATCGCTTATGAGGGGAATCGTTTTGTAGATGTAGCATCAACAGTATGACGCCCTATCGTCATATGCTTATTTTTCGTTTATTCATTACCGTTATACTGCAGCTGAAATGCTGGTGGCAATATCATGCCTGCATGCTCCTGCAGTGACACAACTGATCTAACTTGAATCGCTTATGAGGTAGTTTTTTAGAAGCAGCATCAGGTGTATGACGCCAGTGGTCATCATACCTTACTTTTCGTTTATTCATCATTGTTATACTGAAGCAGGAATGCTAACAGCATTGCTATGCCTGTAACGTTTATTTTTCAAATCAAAATCGCTTATGAAGAAAGGATTGCTCCTCTGGCTATTCGCAGCCATCAGTGCTTTGCAGGCGCTGGGACAAACACGCACCATTACCGGTAAGGTAACGGATGCAAAAGATGGTAGCCCGCTTCCCGGGGTTACTGTTAAGGTAGTTGGCACCCCTAATGGCACCATGACCATCGCCAACGGTGAATTTAAACTGAATGTAGCCGACAAGGCATCATCACTCGAATTTTCTTTTGTAGGTTATGCCGCACAGACCGTAGGCATTACCGGTAAAACAACTGTGAACGTTAAACTGGAACTGGATCAGAAAGGTCTGAGCGAAGTAGTGGTAGTAGGTTACGGTACCGTTGAACGTAAAAATATCACGGCTTCAGTAGCCAGTATTAAAGGCGCCGACCTCAAAAACGTTGCCTCTCCCAGTATCGACCGCCAGCTGGCAGGTCAGGTAGCGGGTGTACAGGCAACTGTTTCCAGCGGTATGCTCGGCCAGCCTGCCCGCATTCGTATCCGCGGTACAAACAGTATCACCAGCGGCGCAGATCCGCTGTATGTTATTGATGGAGTACCTTACATCGCCGGTAACCAGAGCGGCGCTACTCCAAACAACCCGTTGGGCGATATCAACCCGAATGATATCGAAAGCATGGAAGTACTGAAAGATGGCGCTGCTACTGCTATCTATGGCTCCCGCGCTTCCAATGGCGTTATCCTCGTAACTACCAAAAGAGGTAAATCCGGTAAGCCACGCGTAAGCTATGATGCCTGGTTTGCTTCTGCCTCTCCTTCCAAACGTCTGGACCTCCTGAATGCGGAAGAATTTGTTATGATTGCCAACGAGAAGAAACTCAACTTCGATAAGGCAGATAAAAAACTGGCCAACTTAACACCCAACCCTGATGGCGGATTTTATGATACCGACTGGTGGAAAATTGTAACCAGAACAGGTTTTCAGCAGAATCATGCCCTGTCCCTCAGCGGCGCAACCGACCAGACCAACTACTATCTCTCCGTTGGCTATGCCGATATGAAAGGTATCCTGGTAGGTAACGATCAGAAAAAATATCAGGCCCGCATGAAAATTGAACAGAAGGCTTTTGATGTGATAACCGTAGGCGTTAACATGGGCGTTTCCCATGTAACCAACAATGGTCTGAATACCAGCCAGTCCGGTTTATCCAGCAATCTGACGAACTCCATGCGTGCCTTACCTAACGTTCCTGCACAATGGAATGACGGGAAATATAACCTGAGCCTGACCAACACCCTGGGTAGCGGTGCAAACCTGGATGTAATCGGTGATAACTATCCTAACATCAAATACGTACTGGATCACAATATTTATCGCAACCAGAATCTGAACCTCACCGGTAACGCTTTCGCAAACGCAAAAATCCTGAAGGATTTTGACCTGAGAACACAAATCGGTATTAACTACCTCAACGGAGAGGACTATGTTTACTGGAACCCGGTACACGGCGATGGCCGCAGTACCAACGGTTACCTGTATCAGCAGTCAATACCCAGCTTCCGTTACAACTGGGTGAACACACTGAGCTATAACAAAACTTTCGGCGCCCACAATATCAACGCAGTTGTTGGTATTGAAAACCAGAAAACAAGAGAGAGAAGTTACTATGGTCAGGGTACCAACCTGTCCAGTATCTACTTCGCTCCCAATGGCCTGATCGATAACAGCTTCAGTACTTTCGTTTCCGGTGGTAACATTGTAGAACGCGCCTTCCAGTCTTATTTTGCCAGAGCAAACTACGGCTACAAAGAACGCTACCTGCTTTCGGCAACATTGCGCAGAGACGCTATTTCATCCCTGCCTATCGGCAAACAGAATGTTACACTGCCGGGCGTATCCCTTGCATGGCGCGCTTCTCAGGAAGATTTCTTCCAGAACTCAGGTATTGCCAATGTCATCAGCAACCTGAAAGTACGTGGCGGCTGGGCTAAAGTAGGTAACGTGGAAATCGGCGCCTATCCTTATGCCGGCAGCTATAAACCCGTACTGTACGGCTCCATGCTGGGGCTTGCCTTCAACCAGATCTACAATCCGAATCTGACTTTTGAAACAAGTAAGAAAACAAATATAGGTATCGATGTGAGCTTCCTGAAAGACAGGATTACCCTCACGGCAGACTACTTCAAAAATGATATCGATAATATGATCCTGGCTTCCCCGCTGCCTCCTTCCTTAGGTGTGCCTGCTGTGGGTAAACCAAACGTATTCTATTCCAACGTGGGTAAAATGTATAACAAAGGATGGGAGTTTACTGTGAACAGCACTAACCTGGAAACAAAAGACCTGAGCTGGACTACCTCCTTCAACATCTCCTTTATCAAAAACCGCATTACTGCCCTGGTAGATAATGCCGATATCAACTACGTGTATAACATTGCCAGAGTTGGAGAATCCATCGGCGCTTTCTATGGTTTTGAATATGCCGGCGTAAACCCTGCCAACGGTAATCCGCTGTGGGTAAGAGGTGACGGAAGCATTATCCAGGGTTACCAGGGTGATAAACAAGATAAGAAAAGCGGGTTGTACTATGCTTACAATCCTGACAAGCCAGATGATCTGAGCCAGCAGGTACCTGCACTCTCTGCTTCCAAAGACAAGAAAATCCTGGGTCAGGCAACACCTACCTACTATGGTGGTCTGAACAATACCGTTACCTATAAAGGATTCGATTTTAACATCTTCCTCTCCTTCTCCGGTGGTAACAAGGTATACAACGTAACCCGCCAGGAAGCACTGAACAATCAGAAATTCCAGAACAACGGAAGAGAAATCCTGAACAGATGGACTACTCCCGGTCAGGTAACCGACGTGCCTAAACTGTATGCCGGTTCTGATAACTTCATGTTGCAGAATGGTAACCTGAACAGCCGTTTCCTGGAAGATGGCAGCTTTATCCGTGCACAGAATATCGGCCTGGGCTATTCACTGCCTAAAAACCTCCTGGATAGAATGAAGCTGAGAACCTTCCGTATTTATGCACAGGTGCAGAATGCATTCGTGATTACAAAGTATAAAGGTCTGGATCCTGAATTAAATACTTATGTTGATTCAAGAGCTAACACAGAGCCAGGTCTGGATTGGAATACCAACCCTGTTCCACGCACTTATACTGTAGGTATTAACGTAGGATTTTAAAACTAACGAGCATGAAAAACACATTCGCATATACATATAATAAAAGCCTGAAAGCAGCCATGGCAGGTCTCCTGGTAATTGGTATGAGCGCTGCTTCCTGTTCCAAATTCACAGAGCTGGCGCCTCAGAACGCCATGCCGCCGGATATTACTTTCAGCGATTCCTCCAATATCGAAGTAGCGATGAACGGCGTATATAACGCCGCCGCAATAGGCAGCTATGAAGGCAGTTACACCGCCGGCCGTGGTTATCCTTTTGGCGCTGCTTCCATTGAGCAGGGCGAGATGCGCGGAGAAGATATGGTGAACCTCGCTACCTTCTATGACGTTACCTACAGGGCAAACATCAGCCCCACCTCTGCGAATAACGTGAACATGTGGGTAAACCTGTATGCACTGGTCAATCAGGCAAATACCTTCATTGAAGGGGTGCGCAATGCGGCTGCAAAAGGTATTATCAGTGCCGGAAAAGCTGCTCAGCTGGAAGGCGAAGCCCGTTTCCTGCGTGCGCTTGCACACCACGAAGCTGTCATTAACTTCAGCCGTCCGTATGCTGATGGAAATGGCTCCCAGGTAGGTGTTCCTTACAGAGATATGCCGGTAAATACACCGGAACAAATTCAGGCAGCCATGAAGGTGGGCCGTGGTACGGTAGCGCAGGATTACACTAAAATCCTGGCAGACCTGGATTTTGCAGAGGCCAATCTGCCTGCCACACCTAAAGTTAATGCTATTGCCAGAGCTGGTAAAGGTGCGGCTATTGCTATTAAGATGAGGGTGAAACAACACATGGGCGACTGGCCGGGTGTTATCACAGAAGGCGCTAAGCTGGGAACTGATAAGGCTGCCGACTTTTCCAGTCCTGTGAATGGCTACAAACTGCTCCCCAGCCCGGATGAAGCGTTTGTGAAGTTTGATAATAACGGTGAATCCATTTTCTCCATCGCCCATACAGCAGCCACCAATCCTGGCAATAATGCGGCGCTGGCTTATATGCTCGGACCTGCCGATATCGGCGGACGCTCCCTGGTTGCTATAAGCCCCGTGCTTTACAATGCAGAATTCTGGGTAAATGATGACCTGCGCCGTTCTCTGCTGACAATTAAACAGCTGAGTGGTACTACTAAATTCGTGTACACCTACAAATACCGCGATTTTGTAAACAAGTCTGACTGGGCTCCGATCATCAGGTATGCTGAAGTACTGCTGAATGCTGCGGAAGCATATGCGCGTACCGGTAATAATGCCCAGGCATTCCTGTTACTGAATGCTGTACGTAACCGTTCCCTGCCTGCAGACAGCAAGAGCCGGTTCACGGTTCCTCCTGCTGATCTGGTGCTGGCTGTTCTCAACGAACGCCGTATTGAATTCCTGGCAGAAGGCCGCCGCTGGCCAGATATCCACCGCCTGGCCCTGGATCCGAAATACAGTACCGGCGGTATTCCTGCGAAAGTACTGCTGAGTGATCTGAAAGCTGATGGCAGCGATTATAACATTACCACCAGACCTAAAGTAGAACCAAGCCTGGTGTCATTCGAATACAAATCATTCAAATTCCTCTGGCCGCTCCCTGCAACGGAAATATCATCCAATCCAACGCTGAGAGATGCCCAGAACCCTGGCTACTAGTAAATCTGAAGCCACTCTTTTCGAGATAGATGATGAGTAATATATATTCAGTTAACCATGTCCCGGGACTATTCCCGGGACAACCATTTTTACGGGAATTACGAATTGTCAATTACGAATTACGAATGTGTGCGTGATAGCGAAGATTAGATAGAAATCAAACAGATATAAAAGCGAAGAAGCCGTCTGGTACATTCCAGACGGCTTCTTCGCTTTTATCTTCTTACGTATGTTTCGCTGATATCTTCGCGCACATTCGCAATTCGTAATTCGTAATTCGTAATTCACAATTCCCTACTTAATTATTTCCTGCAATTTCGCTGTCAGCGCGTCTCCGCGGAGATCGGCAGCAATAATTTTACCTTGCGGGTCCAGCAGGAAATTGGTAGGGATGGCATTGATGCCATAGATAGGCACTACCGCAGAATCCCAGAATTTCAGATCGCTGACATGATTCCAGGCCAGGCCATCCTGTTTGATAGCAGCCAGCCATTGTTCTTTCGTTTTATCGAGAGAAACACCCAGGATGGTGAAGTTTTTATTTTTGAACTGCTGATATGCTTTTACTACGTTCGGATTTTCCTGGCGGCAGGGCCCGCACCAGCTGGCCCAGAAGTCTACCAGCACATATTTACCACGGAAGGATTTCAGGCTAACCATTTTTCCGGATGGATCAGGTAAGGTGAAATCCGGCGCTATCTGGCCTACATGTACGGTTGATGCAGCCTGTTCCCCGCCGGCGGCATCGCTGCCTGCTCCTGCTGCCTGCGCGCTTTCCATGGCAGAAATTTTCTCCGTCATGCTTTTTACCAGCGTGTTTTTAGGGAAGCGGGTAGCCAGGCCGGAAATCACCTGCTTATGAGCCGTGATTTCTTCTGAGCTTCTTACCTGGCTGATGGCAAATACTGCATTGGCAGGGTTTTTTGTCTGTGCGGCCATATCAAAAAAGCCTTGTTCAAATGCTTTCTCTTTTTCCTGGATAGCTTTCAGCTTGGGCTGGAATACGCTGTCCGGGATATTGGTGCTGTGCAGGCTATCCAGTTCACGCATTTCGTTGGTGAGTGAAATGGATTTTTTGCTGATATCTGCCAGGAACTGCTGCAGTTCTGAAGTGGCTTCTGAGCCGGTAACCTTCATGGCTTCGAGGTTATCCAGATCTCCGTCCAGTTTCATGTTGCCTGCGTCCAGCGCCAGCAGTACAAATTTCCCGTTCTGAAAACGGATACGGTATAAGCCCTGCTCCGGTACCATACCTTTCAGGGTGAACTTGCCACCGGCATCTTTTACGTTAGCAGAATCTACTACTTTCAGATTATCGAGCGTCAGTTCTTCCAGTACTACCGGACCAAGCGGCAGGTTGGTAAAATGACCATCTATTTTAAATTCCCCCTTTTCCTGTTGTCCGGCGCATCCGGCCAGGAAAGCTCCTACGGACATCCACAATAAATACTTTTTCATGCTGCAGTTTTTTTCTTTTGTCTGACGGATCAGCTATTATTAATCAGATTATGCATTGAGTTTCCGGGCCAGCAGCTCATTGGTGAGCCGTGGATCAGCCTTCCCCTTGGATAATTTCATCACCTCTCCCACAAATAGTGCCATTAATCCTTTTTTACCACCTTTGAAGGCGGCTACTTTGTCAGGATATTTAGCCAGCACCTCATCGATGATCGGTGAGATATTGTCTGCGTTGTTATCCTGCAGCAGATTAAGGCGGGTGGCAATAGACAGTGGGTCTTCCGGTGATTGGATCATTTCAGGTAATATCCTGGAAGAGGCAATGGAGAAGCTCACCTTACCGCTGTCGGTCAGGTGGATGAGCGCCGCCAGTGCCGCCGGTGTAACGGTGAACCGGGTGATGTCCGCTGAAATCTCATTCAGGTGCGATTTCACGGGCCCCAGTATCCAGTTGGCAGCGGCTTTATATTGAGTGGTAACGGCTATCAGTGCTTCGAAATAATCTGCCGTTGCTTTGTCATCGCAGATGACGCGGGCATCATACTCCGGCAGGCCGAATTCCTGGGTGTATTTGCGGATCAGTTCTTCCGGGAGGGCGGGCAGGGTGGCTCGCACAGCGTCAATGAACGCGTCTGTGAGCCTGAAGGGCGCCAGGTCCGGTTCCGGGAAGTACCTGTAATCGTTGGCTTCTTCCTTCGAGCGCAGGGAGAAGGAGCTGCCATTGGAGGCATCGAAGCTGCGGGTTTCCTGTATAAGGGAGCCGCCGGCTTCCAGTATATCTATCTGTCTTTTTACTTCATTGTCAATAGCCCGCTTTACGTTACGGATGGAGTTCATATTTTTTACTTCCACCTTGGTTCCCAGTGTGGTTACGCCTTTCAGCCTTACGGAGACATTGGCATCACAACGCATGCTGCCTTCTTCCATATTACCGTCGCAAACACCCAGGTAACGTACCAGGCGGCGTAATTCGGTCAGGTAGGCGTAGGCTTCATCGCTGGTATGAAGATCAGGTTCACTTACTATCTCCACCAGCGGTACGCCGGCACGGTTATAATCTACGTAGCTGTTGGCCGGATCCTGGTCGTGCAGCAGTTTGCCGGCATCTTCTTCCAGGTGAATACGGTTCAGCTGAATATCTCTGTTGCCTGCATCTGTAGAGATGCTTACGTAACCGCCCTTACAGATGGGCGCAGTATGCTGCGATACCTGGTAACCCTTGGGAAGGTCGGGGTAGAAATAATTCTTACGGGCGAAATAATTATCTTTTTCAATTTCACAGTGGCACGCCAGGCCCAGTTTAATGGCATATTCGGCCGCCTTGCGGTTCATCCGCGGCAAGGTGCCGGGATGCGCCAGCGTAATGGCGCTGATATGCGTATTGGGCGCACCGCCAAAGGCCGCGCTGTCGCTGCAGAATAACTTACTCTCTGTGAGCAGTTGGGCATGTACTTCCAGCCCTATCACCGTTTCATATTTGCTGTAGATATCGCTCATAATCCATACTGATTACCGCAAATATATTCAAATAATGCCGGGATTTCGGTCTAATTCATGCCAGGAAATCGCTAAATTCGGTGT
The DNA here is from genome assembly GCF_009928525.1 of Chitinophaga solisilvae. Classification (GTDB taxonomy): domain Bacteria; phylum Bacteroidota; class Bacteroidia; order Chitinophagales; family Chitinophagaceae; genus Chitinophaga; species Chitinophaga solisilvae. The sequence continues at coordinate 511,203 of NZ_JAABOK010000003.1, forward strand.
AGATCATTTTAAAATATTTTCACCTATGATAAGCAATGCCCAGGCAAGCCAGCTTTATCAGTCCCAGCACGATTACTTTGATTCCGGGGCTACCCTGTCATATGCCTTCAGAAAGGCGCAGCTCAAGCGACTCAGGAAAGCGATCGTGCAATATGAAGCCCGTATACTGGAGGCGCTGCACCAGGACCTGCATAAACATGTGCTGGAGGCTTACAGCAGCGAAGTAGCCTTCCTGTATGAGGAGATTGATTTTATGCTGGCTAACCTGAAACAGTGGATGGAGCCGGAGGTAGTTACGTCGCCATTTGTGACCTACCCCAGCAGTAGCCGTATCTACCGCGTACCCCTGGGGCTGACCCTCATCATAGCGCCGTGGAACTACCCGTTTATGCTGCAGATAAGCCCGCTGATAGGCGCTATGGCAGGTGGTAACTGTGCCATCCTGAAGCCTTCGGAGCTGGCGCCGCATACTGCTGCCGTGATTGCAGCACTGGTAAAGGAAACCTTCGATCCTCAATATATTGCCGTGGTGGAAGGCGACGGTGCGGCGGTTATCCCGGCGCTGATGGCTTTCCGCTTTGATCACGTGTTTTTCACCGGCAGTATCCCCGTAGGGAAAAAGATTATGGAGATGGCGGTACCGCACCTGACACCCGTTACCCTGGAGCTGGGCGGTAAATCCCCCTGTGTGGTGGATGAAAAAGTGAATATAACGGTGGCGGCTAAACGCATTGTCTGGGGGAAGTTCTGGAACGCCGGACAAACCTGCGTTGCCCCCGATTACCTGCTGGTACACCACCGGGTGAAGGAAGAACTGGTGGTTGCGCTGAAAGCCGCCATAGTGGAGTTTTTTGGGGAAGATCCGGCCGGCAGCGGCGACTATGCGCGCATGATCAATGCTAAACGCTTCGATACGGTGGTGGCTTACCTGAAAGAAGGACATGTTATACATGGCGGCCAATCCGACCGGAATCAGCTCTATATAGCCCCCACCCTGCTGGACGATGTAGAATTCGATGACCCTGTTATGCAGGAAGAAATTTTCGGCCCCGTACTCCCCATTCTGACCTTTAAGGACTTGCCACAGGCCATACAAACCATTAAACGCCATCCTTATCCGCTGGCGCTGTATGTCTTTACCAAAAGCGGAAAAACAGAAAAAGCACTGATAGAACAGGTGCGCTTCGGCGGAGGATGTGTCAACAACGCGCTGGTACATCTGACCAACCCGGAATTACCCTTCGGCGGGGCAGGATTCAGTGGTATGGGCCAGTACCACGGCCGCTACAGCTTTGAAACCTTCACCCACCCCAAAGGCATGCTCAAAACCGGCACCTGGCTGGATGTTCCGGTAAAATACCCGCCGTTTAAGAATAAAATGAAAATGGTCAAGCTAATTATGAAATAATTACGAATTACGAATTGCGAATTACGAATGAGAGAGCGAAGATTAAAACGAAGATTAAAGGGAATATCTAATAGTTATCACCTTTAATCTTCGTTTTAATCTTCGCTCTCTCATTCGTAATTCGCAATTCGCAATTCGTAATTAATTATTTACAGGTCTGCTTTATTAAGCCTCTTCGGCACCTTTATCTCCACGGTTTGTTCCTGTCCGTTACGTTTAATCGTGGCTGTTATGGTGCCTTTGCTGCGGTGGGTACGGTAGGCAACGGCTACGTCATGGGCGGATTTCACCGGGTTGCCGGCCATGGAGGTGATGAGGTCATCTATTTTAAATCCGGCTTTTTCTCCGGGGGAGTCCGGAGAAATGTTGATGACCAGTGCGCCGTCTCCGTTGTCGGTATCCTGTACCTGGATGCCCAGTTTTACGCCTTCTTCAGCGTTGCTGAACCATCCACGGTCGTCAAATCCTTGTCTGCCGCGGGGTACGGGAGGGAACAGGAACATTTCACCGCGGTTACGTGGCATCGGGAGCGGACTGATACCGGCATCGCTGTCACTGATTTTACGCTCTTCCAGTTTAACGATGGCCTTGTTCTCCTTTTTATTGCGTAGGTATGTTACCGTTACTTTGTCGCCGGGCTCGTGATTGCCGATGGTTTCAAACAGTTCCGCCGGTTCGTTGATGACATCATTATCTACCTTCGTGATGATATCGCCGGGCCTGATGCCTGCTTTTTCGGCTGCGCTGCCTTTGGCTACAGTTTTCACAGTAGCGCCGGTGGCAGTGGTTTTTTCGGTGATTACACCCAGCATAGCTTTATTGACCGGCGCAGGTATTACATTTTCTTCATCATCATTATCATTGAGGAAGTCGAAACTGCGGCCGCTACCATCATTAAAGCTGAAGTTATTCCCGTTCATGGGGGTAATATGGCGGCGGAATACTGAAATATCGGGATTGCTGAACTGCTCTAATTTCCTGCCATCAATAAGGATATTATCATCTTTGATTTCAACCGTTATCTTCCCGTCTTTTCCACTTTTGCGTTTGATGACAATTTCATCAAATTCGCCCATTTTCCCTTTGGCAGCATTCTTTTCCTGCGCGTTTGCCACGCCCAGTGCCAGACAGCTGAAACTTACCAGTGTCAAGGTTTTTATTGAATTCTTCATGGGTGTCCTTGTTTAGTTGTTACAAGTAATGGTGCAAAATTAAAAGACCCGGGAGGCAAGGAAAAGTTAAAATAATTACGAATTACGAATGTAAAAGCGAAGACCTGAGCGGATAAAAATTTATTTCTTCGCTCAGGTCTTCGCTTCTACATTCGTAATTCGCAATTCGTAATTCGTAATTAAAACGAAACTACCCAATCATTGCCTTCACCGCTAAAATCACCTGTTCCAGTTTATCGGTTTCCTGGCCGCCGGCTGTGGCGAAAGATTTCTGGCCGCCGCCGCCGCCTTTAATCAGCGGAGCGATGTGTTCCTTGATAATCTTTGGCGCTTCCCAGCCTTTTTCGGTAACCAGTTTTTCATCGATCGTCAGGGCGATGCCTGCTTTCCCGCCGATGTTGGCGGCGAAGAGCAGTACGTGGTTGGGAATATCATTTTTCAGCTGGGCAGACAGCTGCTTCAGGCCTTCCGCATTGCTCACGGACACTACTTTTCCGAGGAAGTTGATGCCGTTGATGTCCTGTGCCTGGCTGCGCAGGGTACCTGCCAGCTGGCGTACTTTTTCGAGTTCCAGGGCATCTACCTGTTTTTCCAGTGCTGCTTTGTCGGCCGCCAGTGTTTCTACTGCTTTCACCAGCTCTTTAGGATTCTTCAGGGTGTTCTTTACCTCTTTCAGCTGCTGCAGCTGCTCGTTGATAAAGGCTTCCGCCTGGGCGCCGGTAACGGCTTCCACGCGGCGAACGCCTGCTGCTACGGCGCTTTCAGATACAAATTTGAACATGCCCAGCTCTCCGGTGGCCCCTACGTGGGTACCGCCGCACAGCTCCACGCTGTAGGCCGGATCTATCATCACTACGCGTACCACGTCGCCGTATTTTTCGCCGAAAAGGGCCATTGCTCCTAGTTTCAGTGCTTCTTCCTTAGGCAGTTCCCGGATGACTACCGGGATATTCTGACGGATTTTTTCGTTGACGATGGTTTCTATCTGTGCCAGTTCTTCATCAGTCACTTTTGCAAAGTGAGAGAAGTCGAAGCGGAGGTTGTCAGCATTCACCAGGGATCCTTTCTGTGCCACGTGCGTTCCCAGTATCTGACGCAGTGCTGCGTGCAGCAGGTGGGTAGCGGAGTGGTGGCGGGCAGTATCTCTGCGTTTTTCCCTGGCTACGGTGGCTTTTACCGGAGCGTTGGGAGTGGAAGGCAGTTTATCCGCAAAGTGAATGGTCAGGTTGTTTTCTTTTTTGGTATCCGTGATGTGGATGATTTCATCGCCGAAGTGCAGGGTACCGGTATCGCCTACCTGGCCGCCGCTTTCTGCGTAGAAAGGCGTCTGGCCGAGAACCAGCTGATACTGTTCCTTGCCTTTGGCTTTTACGGTGCGGTATTTCAGTAGTTTGGTACTGCTTTCCAGCTGCTCGTAGCCCACGAATACAGAGTCCGGGGTTTCATCCAGCACTACCCAGTCGCCGGTATCCATTTCTGTGGCGGCGCGGGAGCGGTCTTTCTGCTGTTTCATGGCAGCCTCAAAACCTTTCTCATCTACAGTAAAGCTGTTTTCAGCAGCGATCAGCGTGGTGAGGTCATAAGGGAAGCCGTATGTATCGTACAGTTCGAAGGCTGTTTTACCGTCAATTGCTTTGCCGGCAGCCTGCTGCATGAAGTCTTCGATGCGGCGGATACCGCTGTCGAGGGTACGCAGGAAGTTATTTTCTTCTTCAAATATTACTTTCTTTACAAAGTCCACCTGCTGCTGCAGTTCCGGGAATACGTGTGAGAACTGTGCGGCCAGTACCGGTATGAGGTCGTGCAGCAACGGTTTCTTTACATCCAGGAAGGAGAAGTAGTAACGCACGGCTCTGCGCAGGATACGGCGGATGACGTAGCCGGCGCCGGTGTTGGAAGGCAGCTGGCCGTCGGCGATGGTGAAGGAGATAGCGCGGATATGGTCGGCGATTACGCGGAATGCCACATCTTTCTTGTCATCGGTGCCTTCATATTTTTTTCCGGTCAGGCTTTCGGTGGTGTGGATGGTACCCATGAACAGGTCGGTATCGTAGTTGGAGGTTTTACCCTGCAATACGCGTACAAGGCGCTCCAGACCCATACCGGTGTCCACATGCTTTGCGGGCAGTGGTTCCAGGGATTTGTCCTTGAGGCGGTTGAACTGCATGAATACGTTGTTCCATATTTCTATCACCTGCGGGTGGTCGGTGTTTACGAGGGTTTTACCATCTACGGCCTTTCTTTCTTCCGCTGTTCTGCAATCTACGTGTATTTCAGAGCAGGGGCCGCAGGGGCCGGTATCGCCCATCTCCCAGAAATTATCTTTCTTGTTACCCAGCAGGATGCGGTCTTCCGCAATATGTTCCTTCCAGAAGTTATAGGCTTCTTCGTCTTTCGGCAGGTTCTCGGATGCGTCGCCTTCGAAGACGGTCACATACAGCTTGTCTTTGGGGATTTTATATACTTCGGTCAGCAGTTCCCAGCTCCAGGCAATGGCTTCTTTCTTGAAATAATCGCCAAAGCTCCAGTTGCCGAGCATTTCAAACATGGTATGGTGATAAGTATCAATACCTACTTCTTCCAGATCATTGTGTTTGCCGCTGACGCGCAGACATTTCTGTGTATCCGCCACCCTGGTGTGCGCTGGTACCTTATTACCCAGAAAATAGTCCTTAAACTGGTTCATACCCGCGTTGGTAAACATCAGGGTAGGGTCGTTTTTGATAACAATCGGGGCAGATGGCACGATCTGGTGCCCTTTGGACGCAAAAAAATCCAGGAATTGCTGTCTTATCTCAGAGGCTGTCATAAATATTGATACGAATTAATATGTATTTTAAGTGTTATAATTGCACTTCCCGGCATATAGCTTTTAATTGTTTTTCAAGCTATTATGAAGTAGTTAGAAAATTGACATTCAAAAGGTTGACGTTTTAATCTAATTACATTAGGTTTGTGCGCCTTATTTTCCCGCGGTGTTTACAGGGAGTGCAAAAATATTGAAACCTGTAGGATTATGCAAAACAGGTTGTGTTACCTGGCAAAAAAGTTAATGTGGACAGAAAATAGTGCTACCTCCATCCAGCTGTTTGTACCCATGAAATAAATCTGCGGTCATAGCGTTTGTGTGCACTATGACTACTAAAGTACAACCCGGTGCATGAAGAAGGTTAAATATTTTTACAACACCCAGACTTTAAAATATGAGAAGCTCGTAGTATCCCTGCGGGTAAAGATCCTGAGGATTCTGGGGTTTGTGTCTGCAGCTATTGTAACCGGAGCCATTTTCCTCTCCGTTGCCTACCGCGTGGTGGATTCCCCGAAGGAAAAGTCCCTGCGCCGTGATCTGGAAGGTATGAAGGAAAAATACGAAGCCCTCCAGGGCCGTATGAAGGAAGTGAAAGGCAAGCTGGCAGAGCTGGAAGACCGGGACAATGAAATTTACCGCGTCATTTTTGAGGCCTCTCCTATCCCTGACAGCACCCGCCAGGGTAAAATCAATCGCGACGAAGAAGCCTCCCAGCTGCAGTCTTTTGCCAGCAGTGAAATCATCGCTTCTACCGGCGTATTGCTGAAAGAACTGACCAACCGCATCAAAATACAGGAAAAATCATACGAAGAAATCGATAACCTGGTGAAGAACAAACAGCAGATGCTGGCTTCCATCCCGGCTATCCAGCCGGTGGCCAACAAAGACCTGAAGCATATTGCCTCCGGTTTCGGCTACCGTATCGATCCTATCTATAAAACCATGAAGTACCACGCCGGCCTCGACTTCGCCGCTCCCAGCGGAACGCCTATCTATGCTACCGGCGATGGCGTAGTAGAAGAAGCCAGCCTGAGCGATGTCGGATACGGTAACCACGTAATTATCCGCCACGGCTACGGGTATAAAACCCTTTACGGGCACATGCTCCGCATGAAAGTGAAAGGCGGCCAGTCCGTAAAACGCGGCGATGTACTCGGTTGGGTAGGCAGCACCGGTAAATCTACCGGCCCGCACTGCCACTACGAAGTCATTAAAAACGGGGATAAAGTGGACCCGGTTTACTTCTTTTTCAACGACCTTACCCCTGAACAATTTGACCGGATGCTGAAGATGGCCCGCTCCGGTAACCAGTCGTTTGACTAACTTTACTGGTTAGCTGTTAGAGAGTTATCATTGGTTTAATAATATTTTTCCGGAGGATGCTATGCGCTAAAAGCGTAACTTCATTCCCGTAAAGAATATTTTTTCACCGTTTTTTACGATCATGCAACAGTTAGACCTCTTTTCGCCATCAGGAACACCCCCTCCGGCATCGCCGAAAAAAGGAAGCTCCGTCAAAGCAAAAGTGAAAAAGGCTGTAACCATAGCACCGCCCAAGCCGGTTACCGGCAAAAAGCGGGGACGTAAATCATTGAAAGAAATATCAGAGGACCCTGACTTGATTATGGAACTGGATAAATTAGTCTTAGAAAAACAATACTATTCCATCAGTGAAGTAGCTGCCATGTTTAGGGTAAATACTTCGCTCATCCGCTATTGGGAGAATGAGTTTGATATTCTGCAGCCCAAAAAAAACCGGAAAGGCGACCGGCTCTTCCGCCAGGAAGATATCCATCATCTGAAACTTATTTATCATCTGTTACGTGAAAGAAAATATACAATAGAAGGCGCCAAACAAAAATTGAAAGAAGATCATAAACTGGCAGCACGTAATTTCGAAATGGTACAAGCTTTGCTGAAAGTACGGGGTTTTTTAACCGAACTGAAAGATCAATTATAAAAAAATGATTATGCGATTGAAAACATTACTCCTGGGAGGCAGCCTGCTGTTTTCTGCTATGGCCTGGGCACAAAATGGCAATGATAAAGTGCTGAAAGGGAAAATAGAGATGAAAACCCTGATGCAGGACGAGTCTACCGCCTGGTTCTACAAAGGTGTGAACAACTACCAGCCCAACGACCGGATGCTGAACTACCTGAAAGCAAACCGCAGCAACTTCAACCTGGTGGTAGTAATGGGCACCTGGGATGAAACCAGCCGCAAAGTAGTACCTGAACTCTATAAAGTAATGATCACCGCAGGCAGCCCCGATGAACAGGTACTCCTCTTCGGCGCTGATGAAAAAATGCAGACAGACTCCCCCACCGATTATAAAGTGAAAAAAGTACCTACCGTTATCGTTTTCAGAGAAGGTAAAGAAGTAGGCCGCATCGTGGGTGAACCCAAAGAATCCATCGAAGGCGATCTTTCCCGCATTATCCTGAATACGAGTAAGAAGGAGAATGGAGGAACGGATTGATAAAAATTACGAATTACGAATTGCGAATTACGAATGAGGAGCGAAGACATAAGCAAAGAAGTAAATTCTTTATCCGCTTATGTCTTCGCTCCTCATTCGTAATTCGCAATTCGTAATTAATTTAGTTCCTCATGTCTGTTAACACCACATTCGTCGACGTTCCCGGCATTTTAATATTATGATCCGCCAGTACTTTTATGATGCCCAATGAAACGGCTTCCCGCAGCGCGTTGTACTGGCTGCCTTCAATGATGTAAGTGTTGAAAATGATTTGTATAACGAAGGTGTCTTTAGTGAATTCATTCAGGTTGACCACGAAGCCTTCCAGGATATTCTGGTTGGAGCCAATCAGCTTTCTCATATCCTGAAGGGCCTGCAGGAGCTTGTCTGCGGGCGTATCACCGCCTAGCTCCAGCCGGAGCGATACTCTCTGCTGGGTGCGGAGAGACAGGTTATCCAGGATGCTGTCTACCATCTTTTTGTTAGGAACCGTAACATATGTTTTTTCCAGTGTGCGTATGCGGGTGCTGCGCAACCCGATTTTCTCCACGGTACCCTGCCAGGAATCCACCTTAACGTTATCACCTACACGAAATGGCTTGTCGAAGAAGATAATGAAAGAGCCGATCAGGTTCTCTATACTCTCTTTGGCGGCGAGGGCAAGGGCTGCCGCACCGATACCAAGACCAGCGATAATCTTTTCTACCAGCGACGGACCAAACAGGATGCGTATAAAGGCTATAGCCCCCATAATGAATACAATAGCCTTGAAAAAATCCCGGAAGAAGATGATGAACTGATTGTCCGTTTTATCTTCTGTCAGGTCTGCCTTCTTCTCCAGCACCAGGGCAATAAAGTCAATCAGACGTAACATGATCCATATAATGCTCATGCTGAAAGCCAGTGCCAGCAACGTATTGGTGATATCCTGCAGGGTAGCCTTGTTATAGATGTGGATATTGAGTATGCCGGGGAAAGTAAACTGGTCGATGGTCAGCATAAAGGTGACCAGGAGCAGGAAATATTCCAGCGGACGAAGCAGGAGATTAACAAAATCCTTTTCGGCTATCTGGGGCGACCAATGCTTTACAAGCCGGAACAGCACTGCCGCCACGCCTTTGGATATAAACCGCTTGATAAAGGAAACAAATAACAGTACGCCGATCAGTATCAGGTAATCCTTTACAGGGTTGTCGAGGATTACTTTGTTTAAAAATTCATTCATATGACTAAATTATTCTTTTGCTGTTGTGGTTTATCAATACAATCCCCGGCGTGGTTCCCGGCCGGAAGCTGCCGTATCTGTCCTGTATGCCCAGGGCGCGGGCGCCGTTGGCAGTAGCCCAGCGCAGCATTTCTTCCAGCGGAATATCCGGGTAGTGCGCGCGGATGGTTTTAATTTCATCCCAGACAGACAGCTGGTGGTTAGAGGCCAGGCTATCTGTGCCCAGAGTAATATTACACCCGGATTGCCGGAAGAGTTGAATATCAGGTAAACGGTTTTCGATGTACAGGTTAGCCTGCGGACAAAGGCACCACCAGGCTTCTACCGGCTGCTGCTGCACAAAGCGTATATCTGCAGCATAAGAATAGGTGTTATGCACCAGCAGGATTTTATTCCGGGAGAAGACCGGCAGGTAGGCTTCCAGGCTGTTAGTCCCCGGAGCGCTGAAGCTGCTGATGTCTATCCCAAACTGCTGGTAAAACTGCAGGAAATCGCCTGTTTTAGCCGTATATAGCTCGTTTTCCGCCGCACATTCCTGGTTATGTATGCTGAAGGGGGTATTGTCCGGTGTTTCCGCCAGCATGCCGAACAATGTTTTGCTGACCGAATAGGGAGCGTGCGGTACAATGCTGGACTGATGGAAAGGGCCGTTGGCCGCCTGGAAGGCGCGGAGCACCTCCATACTGTAATTATACCTGGCCGTAGCGCCGGCATCCACAAAGCCCATACATTCCACAAAAGTGTGGTAATAAAGCCGCTGCTGCTGTTTCTGCGTCAGGGAAACGGTGCTGTTACTGATGTCGCCCACCGCTGCAATACCGGATTCCCACATGGCCTGCTCTGCTGCCGCCATGGCGGTACGGATCAGGTGGTCATCGGCGTTGCGGGACTGCATAACCTGTGTGAGAAAGGCCGGCAGCCCCGTTTTTTCAGCAATAACGCCTTTCATATGGGATAATTCCAGGTGGCAGTGGGTATTCACAAAGCCGGGACACAGAATCCCGTCCAGTTCCTGTACCTCGTCGCCGGGGTGGTAATCGGTAATCTCCGTAATGACGCCATCAGCGCTGGTTGTAAGCACTTTTCCGGGGCCAAGAAGCCGTTCGCCGTCGAATATATCCTTTCCTTTTAATTTGAACTGTTTCAATAACCTGATATTTAGTTAATTTTGCAACCCGATTAGCAGTATCATATCCCGGTGAGGGAGGATACTCAAAAGTCAAAGATAATTATGATAGACAAACTGGAAGCTATAAAAGGCCGTTTTGAACAGGTATCGCTGGCCCTTACCAACCCCGAAGTGGTAAGTGATAACAAAAAATTTGGTCAGCTTAGCAAAGAATACCGGCAGCTGGAGAAGATTGTAAAGGCGTACGACGCCTACCGCAACCTGCTGGACAATATTGCATTTAACAAAGAAGTGCTTGACAGCGGCGATGAAGAAATGCGCGAGCTGGCAAAATCTGAAACAGAAGCATTGCAGGAGCAGAAAGCCGAACAGGAAGAAGCTATCCGCAATCTGCTGATACCAAAGGATCCGCAGGATGAAAAGAATGCGATCCTGGAGATCCGCGCCGGTACCGGTGGCGACGAGGCCAGTCTCTTCGCCGGCGATCTGATGCGTATGTATCTCCGCTATTGCGAGCTGAAAGGCTGGTCTACCAGCCTGCTCAGCGAAAACCCAGGTTCTGCCGGCGGTTTCAAGGAGGTGGTGATTGAGGTAAGCGGCGATGATGTATACGGTACCCTGAAGTTTGAATCAGGCGTACACCGCGTACAACGTGTGCCGGCAACGGAAGCCTCCGGAAGGGTGCATACTTCTGCCGCTACGGTGGCCGTGCTGCCGGAAGCCGACGACGTGGATGTGGATGTCCGCGAAGCAGATATTAAAATGGATACCTTCCGCTCTTCCGGTGCAGGGGGCCAGCACGTAAACAAAACAGAGTCCGCGGTGAGGCTCACGCACATCCCTACCGGCGTGGTAGTGGAGTGTCAGGAAGGCCGCAGCCAGCACTCTAACCGTGAAATAGCCATGAAGATGTTACGTACACGCATATACGAAGCGGCTGTGCGTAAGCATGAAGACGCCATCGCTTCCAAGCGTAAGAGTCTGGTATCTACCGGCGACCGCTCCGCTAAAATACGCACCTACAACTACCCGCAGGGACGTGTAACAGATCACCGCATCGGGATGACGGTTTATAACCTGGATGCCTTTATGAACGGAGAGATCAAGGATATGGTGGATGCGCTGCAGTTTGCAGAGAATGCGGAAAAGCTGAAACAAGGCAACTAATCAGTTCATATAATTGCATAGAAAAGGGAAGCGGCAACGCTTTCCTTTTTTTGTGCTTTACAAATCCGTAACGCGGAATTTCCTCAAATAATCCTACATTTAATTACGACCACTACAATAATCCTTCCTTTAAAATCCATATCAATTATGTTAGAGCAATTAATGGAACTTGTTCGGGAAAATGCACAGGAAACAGTTGTTAACAACCCTGCGGTGCCCAATGAAAAGAATGAAGCTGTTATCTCTGCCGCTACGGAATCTATTGCCGGCGGGCTGCAGCAGGAACTGGCCAACGGAAATACTGAAGGCGTGCTGGCCTTACTCGGCGGCGGCGTTAACAGTGGCGGTTCTCCGCAGGGCAATGCCCTGGTAGGAAATATTTCCGGCAATTTCATCGACACACTTTTACAGAAATTCAATCTGGATAAAGCTACTGCCACACAGCTGGCATCATCGCTGATTCCAACGGTTTTAAGCTCCCTGGGCAGTAAAACGGCTGATCCCGGAAACAGCAGCTTCAGCCTGAACAATATTCTCAATTCCCTGACAGGCGGCTCCGCACAGGGCCTCAACCTGAACGGTATTCTGGGAAAACTGGGCGGCGGCCTTGATAAAGACGGCGACGGGGATGTGGACCTCAATGATCTTAAAAGTCTTTTATCCAACGGAGCACAGCAGCAGCAAAAAGACCGCGAAGCAGAAGGCGGTATCGGTGGTATGCTGAAAAACCTTTTAGGCTAAACAGTTGTTCTATGCATACCAGTACAGTAGTCATATATATAATATGATGAATGTAAGGTGGTTGATAAGAATTTTTTATCTTCTGTTTATTTGTACTAATCAAGTAGTTATGGAATAAAAATGAAACTGGCAAAATATTTGTTTACCAGTTTTCAATTACTTTTGTCATCCCAATTATTATATAATAACCTTCATGTTTAAAATTATTAAGATGAAAAGATTGAACGTTCTGGTAGCCCTGGTTTTGTCAGCAACCATGTTATTCAGCTGTAGCACCTGGCAGAGCATGGATAATACTAAAAAAGGAGCTGCCATCGGCGTAGGTGGTGGAGCTGCTGCGGGCGCCGTTATTGGTAAAGTAGCAGGTAACACTGCATTAGGTGCAATTATCGGTGCGGCTTTAGGTGGTGCCGGTGGTGCTTTGATCGGTAAGAAAATGGATAAACAGGCGCAGGAAATCAAAAATGAAATTCCGAATGCAACTGTAGAACGTGTGGGTGAAGGTATCAATGTAACTTTTGATGCCAACGTATTATTCGGGTTTGACAAATCTGATTTATCTGCTACTTCACAGCAGGCTATTTCTCAGCTGGCACAGGTGCTGAATAAATATCCTGACACTTATGTACGTGTGGAAGGCCATACAGACGACAGAGGTACAGATGCTTACAACATGGGTTTATCTGAAAGAAGAACCAATGCTGTAGTGGCATTCCTGAAAGGACAGGGTGTTGCAGCCAATCGTATCCAGGGTTTCTGGTATGGTGAAAGCCAGCCCAGATACACCAACGAAACAGAAGAAGGCCGTGCTAAAAACCGTCGTGTTGAATTCTCTATTTTCGCCAACGACAAAATGAAGGTTGATGCGAGGAAAGAAGCAGGTCAGCAATAAAATATTTAGTACATATTTCTCATAAGCAGATATATATTCCCCCCTGGTTCCAGGGGGGATTTTTTATGCATCATCTTTCTTAAAGAACAGGCGTACAGCCACTTTGAATGCAATAACACCTGCAATGGCGCCCAGGGTATCCGCCAGCACATCCATCATATCAAAGCTGCGGTCAATAGCCCAGTACTTCTGAATATATTCAATGGCCAGGCCGTAGCAGGCAGCCATCAGTACAAACATGAACAGGGTAAGTCCGGAAATATATTTCCGTTGCCAGTAGACCCCCAGGCTCATCAGCAATACAATACCGCCAAACAATCCGAAATGTACAATTTTATCGAAGTGGATTTTCTGCAGAAAAGAAGTGGTAGGAACATCTTTACCGGGTAAAGTACAGAGTATAAAGATCAATATGACCCAAATAGTTGCGGGGATATAATATTTCCAGATTTTCATCATCCTGCCGTTATATTGTTTAATATGGTTCCGCTGAAAACGTCCTTTCAGTAAAAAGGACAACAGGCGTGCCATTTATCAAGCAGCCTATTGTCCTTGTAATATATTTGGGAAGATTGTTGGCGTAATTATTCGGCTATCAGCTTCTGGTATGCTGCAGCATCTAACAGTGCGTTAACGTCAGCCGGATTCTTAACGGTCATTTTTACCATCCAGCCTTCGCCATATGGATCTTCGTTTACCAGTTCCGGAGAGCCTTCCAGTTCCGGGTTAATTTCCTTGATGGTACCGGCAACGGGAAGGAACAGGTCAGATACTGTTTTCACAGCCTCTACGGTGCCGAATACTTCTTCTGCTTCCAGGGATTTGCCGACAGTAGGAATATCAACAAAAACGATGTCGCCTAATTCGCGCTGAGCAAATTCAGTTATACCGATGGTTGCTGTGTTACCCTCTAATAAAACCCATTCGTGGTCTTTGGTGTAACGCAGATTTGACGGAAAATTCATATAAGTTTGGTTTTGAGCCGTAAAAATACAAATCATTTAGTTAATTCCTGATTTTCAATTAATTTCCTTTGCTAGAAAAATAACCATTTTCTTACTACTCTTATTTTCATGGGTACATCCTGCAGGGGCCTGTCACGGGAGTCTGTTTTCATGGCGGCGATTTTATCAATCACCTCCAGCCCTTTGATGACCTGTCCGAATACGGTATAGCGCTGATCCAGGTGCGGGGAGCCGCCAACGGTTTTGTAGACCTCCCGTTGATCCACGGGGATTTTGCGGCCGCCAAGCCTTGTCTGCTCCACTACATCGAGTTGTTCATCAGTAAAAACCTTACCCTGTACAATATAGAACTGGCATCCGGAAGAGGCTTTTGTGGGGTTGTCATCCCGTGCCGCGCCCAGTGCGCCTTTGCGATGATATAGATCCAGCCGGAATTCAGCCGGAATGGTATACCCTACCTCGCCGTTACCCAGTGTATCTCCTGGTTTGGCGCGCCTGGAATCCGGATCGCCGCCCTGTATCATAAACTGTTTGATAACACGGTGAAACAGGGTGCTGTCAAAGAAATGCCGGCGACTGAGTTTAACAAAGTTATCACGATGCAGGGGCGTCTGGTCATACAGGCGGATCACCATTACTCCGTAGGGGGTGATCACTTTTATCTTTCTGTTTTTGGCAGCGGCCACCACGGCGATCGTCAGCAGTAATGTGCCCAGGAGTAGTATTTTTTTCATAGGGTAATCAGGCTTCTTCGTCGTCAGTAAAGTAAGCAATAACATGTTCCTTGAGGAACTGTTCCTGTTCTGCCAGGCCAAATTTAGGCACCGGCTGCAGTTCTTTGAAATGGGGCCATCCGTCTGCATCATAGCCATCCAGCTCGTAGTAACCGCTCTGGCTGAGCAGGGTGCATACGGCTATATGCATGAGGTCCTGTTTCTGTTCTTTGGTATATTTTTTCTTCAGGTTGTTGAGTTCATTAACGCCGATCAGGAAAAGTATTGCTTCCATATTGGGCGTTTTTCCAAAGCGTTCGGTAAGCATGGCTTCTACCGGCTTCCATCTCTTCTCAAAATCATCCATGGTATATGTGGTTTTAAATTATTGTAAACAGATAATTGCAGCTGTAACTGCCCGGCAAATGTACGTTATACGGAAAAATATTATATAAATAAGCGGGGCTTTCTTATTTTGGGTTTCATCTTTATGCGGTAATTGTCTGAAGATGAGCCACGGTAGCAAGTTTAACAGCATTTTAACGGGCTTTCACATATTGATAAGTTTTATTTGACAAGAGAATGTTTATTTTAGCACACTTGAAAAACAAACAGCATGGAAAATACATCGTCCGATATCCGGCAACTAAATGAAAAAATTCACCAGGCAAGTGCTTTCGTAGATCTCCTGAGTATGGAGCTGGGAAAAGTGATTGTGGGGCAGAAATACATGGTGGAAAGATTGCTCATCGGCTTGCTGGCACAGGGTCACGTACTGTTGGAAGGGGTGCCCGGTCTGGCAAAAACATTATCTATCAAATCGCTGTCTTCAGCTATTAACGCTAAATTCAGCCGTATTCAGTTTACGCCCGACTTATTACCGGCGGATGTGGTAGGTACCATGATTTACAATCAGCAGAAGAATGAATTTGTAGTACGCAGAGGGCCTATCTTCGCCAACTTTATCCTGGCAGATGAGATCAACCGTGCCCCGGCCAAAGTACAGAGCGCCCTGCTGGAGGCTATGCAGGAAAGACAAATCACCATTGGCGACAGTACCTTCAAACTGGATGATCCGTTCCTGGTACTGGCTACACAGAACCCGATTGAACAGGAAGGAACCTATACCCTGCCCGAAGCGCAGGTAGACCGTTTCATGCTGAAAGTGGTGATCGGCTACCCTACTAGGGAAGAAGAAAGACATATCATCCGTCAGAACCTCAATCCGGAGGCTTCTTCACCTATCCGTCCCATTATCCAGCCGTCCGATATTATTGAGGCCCGGAAACTGGTACGCGAAGTATACATGGATGAGAAAATTGAAAAATATATCATCGATATCGTTTTTGCTACCCGTAATCCGGAAGAATACAAACTGCAGAAACTGAAACCACTTATCTCCTACGGCGGCTCGCCAAGGGCCAGCATCAACCTGGCGCTGGCAGCCAAAGCATACGCCTTCATGAAACGCAGAGGCTATGTGATTCCGGAAGATGTACGCAGTATATGCTTTGACGTTATGCGCCACCGTGTGGGCCTGACCTACGAAGCAGAAGCTGAAAACGTAACCAGCGAAAACATACTCAGCGAAATCCTGAACGCCGTTGAAGTACCATAAGAGCTAAATTTATGATGGATACTGCTGAAATATTAAAAAAGGTAAGACAGATAGAAATCAAGACGAAAGGGCTTACCAATCATATTTTTGCGGGCGAATATCATAGCGCCTTCAAAGGCCGTGGTATGTCGTTCAGCGAAGTGAGGGATTATCATTTCGGGGACGATGTACGTTCTATCGACTGGAACGTGACTGCACGTTTCAATCACCCGTTTGTAAAGGTTTTTGAAGAAGAAAGAGAACTGACGGTAATGCTGCTGGTAGATATGAGCGAATCATCCGCTTTCGGTACCAAAAAGCAGGACAAGCGCAGCCTGATTACCGAATTGTGTGCTGTGCTGGCTTTTTCTGCCATCAAAAATAACGATAAGGTAGGTGTTATCTTCTTCAGCGACGGCATGGAAAAATACATTCCACCGAAAAAAGGTAAGTCACACATCCTGTTTATCATCAGGGAGCTGCTATCGTATACGCCTAAACGAAAAGGAACAAATATCAAGGAAACACTGCGCTTCTTCAATAATGCCACGAAGAAACGCAGCATTGTATTTGTACTGAGTGATTTCCTGTCCGCCAACTACCAGGATGCCCTGAACATCGCCGCCAAACGGCACGATGTGGTGGGGGTACAGGTATATGACCAGCGCGACCGGGAACTGCCGCCGGTAGGGCTTATACAGGTAGCTGATGCGGAAACCGGCGCCACACAATGGGTGGATACCGCCGATCGCAGAGTAAGGCAATATTATGAACAACAGTTCCTGCAGCATGCGCAATACTGCAAAAATGCTTTTATGAAAAGCGGAGCAGAACTGGTCACCATCCGTACGGACGAAGACTATGTAAAAGCCTTGCAGACATTTTTCCTGAACAGGGCATAAGTATTAAAGGAGAGCAAAATTAACATGTATAAACAGCAAGTTATAAGGCGTATATTTTTATGTTTTTTTATTGTGCTATTGCTGCCAATATCCCTGCTGGCACAGCAGAAGATAGAAGCCGTGGCAGGCGCTGATACCACCAGTATCAGAATCGGCGAGCAGGTGAAAGTACAGCTGCGCGCCACCATCCCGGCCGCACAGTTCAATAAACCGGCATTCAGGATACTGTTTCCCGTATTATCTGACTCCCTGGAACATTTTGAAGTAATAGCACGCAGCGCTGTAGATACCACCACCCAACAGGACCTTAAAATTCTTCGTCAGACATTTACCGTTACCAGCTTCGATTCCGGCCATTGGGAATTTCCGCCCATGAAAGTAGAGGTGTATGGTGCTACCGACGCCAGCAGCTTCGATACCCTGACCACCTACCCGCTCGGCATAGATGTGAATACCGTAGCCGTAGATACCACCAAAGCCTTTAAGCCGATTAAAACCGTACAGACCGTTCCCTGGAATATCTGGGATTACTGGATGTATATTGCCGGCGGCGCCGCGGTAGTATTGCTTGCGCTGGGCCTGTGGCTCTATTTCCGCAAGCGGCCGAAGAAAGTACCTGAAGTGAAACTGCCGCTGGTTACGCCTTACGACCTGGCCCGGCAGCAACTGAAAGCATTAAAGGAAGAAAAACTCTGGCAACAGGGTGATATCAAACAATATTATACCCGGCTTACCGATATCCTGCGTGCCTACTTTGAACATCAGTTCGGCATTGCCGCCCTGGAACAAACTTCAGAAGAGCTGCTGCAGAATATTAAACCGGTAACCAAATTAAATCAGCAACGCGATAAGCTGCGCGCCTTACTGGCTATAGCCGACCTGGCAAAATTCGCCAAACTGCAGCCCACTGCTGATGAGCATGAGGACTGTATGCAGAAAGCGGAAGAAATCCTGGAGTGGACAAGACCGAAGGAAGAACCAGCCAATGCATCAGCAAACGAAAAGCCTGCCGTATAGCAGGATTTCGTGATTTATTATTCGTAACCAGTAATTAAGTAATGGATTTTTCAGCGTGGAAAAATATTGAATTTGCCTACCCGGTTTTCTTCTGGCTGTTATTGCTGATACCGGTGATGATATACTGGCACTTTGCCCGGCGTAAACGGGTGCAGAGCGTAATGATGGTATCATCCATAGAAGGGCTGAAAGGCCTGCCCGTATCCTGGAAAGTGCGTTTCCGGCCACTACTGCTGGCGCTGCGCTTCCTGGCCATGGCAGCGCTCATCACCGCCCTGGCAAGACCACAGACCTCCAACACCTCCGAAAATATCGACAGCGAAGGGATAGACATTGTGATGGCCATAGATATTTCCGGTAGTATGCTCGCAGAAGACCTGCAACCCAACAGGATGGAGGCTGCCAAAAAAGTAGCCATGGAATTCGTGGACAAACGTATCAGCGACCGCATCGGGCTGGTCGTGTTTTCCGGCGAAAGCTTCACCCAATGCCCTATCACCACCGATCATGCCGTACTGAAAAATCAGATCATGCAGGTGAAAAGCGGTATGCTGCAGGACGGTACCGCCATCGGTATGGGCCTCGCCACTTCGGTGGATCGCCTGCGTAACAGCCACGCTAAAAGTAAAGTAATCATCTTACTGACAGACGGCGTTAACAATACCGGCCTGGTAGATCCGCTCACCGCGCTGGAAATAGCCAAAGCATTCAAAATACGTGTGTATACGATCGGTGTCGGTACCATCGGGAAAGCGCCTTTCCCCATGCCTATGCCTGATGGCAGCGTACAGACAGTCATGCAGGACGTTCAGATCGATGAGCCCCTGATGAAGAAAATATCCAAGGAAACCGGCGGTCAGTACTTCCGTGCTACCAGCACCAGCGACCTGAAGAATGTCTACAGCGAAATCGATAAACTGGAAAAAACAAAAGTAGAAATCACCTCCTATAAACGCTTTGCCGAACACTTCTTCCTCCTGGCCATGATAGCCCTGGGCTGCATCCTCCTGGAAGTAGTGCTGCGCTACTCCCTCTTCAGAAGCCTTCCTTAATTTGGTTATTTTATTATTTTGTTATTTGAGATTTGATTGATTGATTTTGGGATTTTGGAATTTATTAAATGCAGCAAAGATCTTCGCGTATCTCTTCGCTGCATTTAATAAATTCCAAAATCTCAAAATTCCAAAATCCAAAATTCCAAATCCGTCAATCAAATAACCAAATCTCAAATAACCAAATGATTAAATGAAATGGTGTTATCTTTGGTGGGATTAAATATCCGGACTATTGCAAGCAACAGTATATAAATCAACGGGCAGCTGGTATGTGGTGAAAACAGCCACTGGTGAAACTTTTCAGGCGAGGATGAAGGGTATATTCAAGAAGAATGAAGATATTACCTCCACCAATCCTATTGCTGTAGGGGATTTTGTAGAGATAGAGCCGGATGACAGCGATGCCAGCGCCAAGAATGCCATGATTACTGGTATTGGAGAGCGCAGGAATTATATTGTGCGTAGCTCTCCTCATGGAAAAAACAAGAAGCATATTGTAGCGGCGAATCTGGACCAGGCGGTATTGGTGTGTACCATTAAGGACCCACGTACTTCCCTGGGCTTTATAGACCGTTTTCTGGTTACTGCTGCAGCCTATCATATTCCGGTGATACTGGTATTCAATAAAAAGGATTTGTACCGGGATAAGGAGATGGAAAAGTATGAAGAGGTAGCTGCCTTATACAGCAGTATCGGTTACAGGGTGATGCTGGTGTCCGCCAGTACCAGCGAAGGGGTGGAAGAGGTGAAGGAAGCCCTGAAAGATAAAACCACGCTGATGTCCGGTCATTCGGGGGTAGGTAAATCTTCCCTGATAAATGATTTGTTACCGGGGCTGGACCTGAAGACCACCGCGGTCAGCGGCTGGAGCGGCAAAGGGTTGCATACTACCACCTTTGCTGAGATGTATGACCTGCCGGATGGCGGCCAGCTGATAGATACTCCTGGTGTGCGGGAGTTTGGTATTGTAGATATTCCCAAAACAGAATTATCCCACTATTTCCTGGAGATGCAGCCTTATATCTCCGAATGTCAGTTCAATAACTGTCTGCACCTCAATGAGCCGGGATGCGCCGTAAAAGCGGCGGTAGAAGCCGGTGACATTGACGTGGACAGGTACGTGAGCTATGCAGCCATGCTGGATACTATCCAGGAGGAGCAATATTGATTTAGTTTTTCGGTTTCCCCAGTTCGTCCAGGACTTTTTCTGCGCCCCAGTTGCGGCGGGGTTGCGGGCATCCTTTTTTCTGGGTGCGGCAGGCAGTCAGGCACAGGGCAGCGAGCAATGCTGCTACAGCAATGTATTTGCGCATGGCACAGGGTTTTAGAATAAACGGGTCATTTGTTTTCCGGCACGGCGGTTAGATTTGTTGAGGTCTTTCTTGTTGTAACTGGTGGCCGGACAGCCGGTTTTCTGGGAAGCGCACCCCGGCAACAGGATACAGCCCAGGAGGAGCAGGCAAATAAACGTTTTCATAGAAGGGATATTTGCCTGCAATATAATCTTTTTTCTTAACGCGAATTACTTCGTTTCTCCCCCATCTTCACCGTACCAGGAAGCATACATGTTGTAGTTTTTGGAGATGCGGTTGATTTCTCCCTTAATCAGCGCTACATCAATATCTTTCACTTTTTTAGCGGGAACGCCTGCATAAATACTGCCGGGTTCAACATGGGTTTCGCTCAGTACCACTGCGCCTGCAGCAATAATGCTGTTGCTGCTCACATGTGCATTGTCCATAACAATAGCGCCCATACCTATCAGTACATCGTCGTCAATAGTGCAGCCGTGCAGTATAGCGTTGTGGCCGATAGATACGTTATTGCCCACAATAGTTTTGGATTTTTGGTAGGTACAGTGGATAACGGCGCCATCCTGCACATTAACATTGTCGCCCAGACGGATGCTGTTTACATCGCCACGCACCACAGCATTGAACCAAACGGTGCATCCTTTGCCCATCACCACATCGCCTACAATAGTAGCGTTGGGTGCAATAAAACAGTCATCGGCGATTTGTGGAGTAATTCCTCTTAAAGGTATGATATGCGGCATAACAGTTTGTTTTAGATACTAGTGTTTACAAATATAACAATTACTAATTAGCAGTTGTTTTCTAACTTCGCAAAGAACAGAGCAGCAAGTGATATGAATAACAGGCAACTTTTTCTGCAGCACGTAGCGCAGACTTCCGATGCACCGCTCGCATTGGAGATAGTGAAAGCGGAAGGCATGTATATGTGGGATGCAGGCGGTAAACAATACCTGGACCTGATTGCAGGTATCAGCGTATGTAATGTAGGGCATTGTCATCCTGCAGTGGTAAAGGCCATTCAGGAGCAGGCGCAGCAATACATGCACCTGCTGGTATATGGGGAATTTGTGCAGTCTCCGCAGGTAGCTTTTGCTACTGCCTTGTCCGGGCATCTTCCGGAAAATCTGAGTACGGTATATTTCACCAATTCCGGCGCGGAAGCTGTAGAAGGCGCCATGAAACTGGCCAAAAGATATACGGGAAGAACTGAAATAGCCGCCTTTAACCGCGCCTATCATGGTTCTACTCAGGGGGCACTCAGCATCCTCGGCGACGAGTACTGGCGCAATGCCTACCGGCCACTGTTGCCGGGCATTCACCACCTGGAATATAACGACTTCCGTTCCCTGGATGCCATTACTGATAAAACCGCAGCCGTTATTGCTGAAAGCATTCAGGGAGAAGGCGGTGTTATTGTACCCCAACCGGAATGGATACACGCCCTGCGGGAAAAATGTACTGCCACCGGCACCCTGCTGATACTTGATGAAATCCAGTGCGGACTTGGCAGAAACGGCACGCTGTGGGCATTTGAGCAGCTGGGCATTATACCCGATATTTTATTGCTGGGTAAGGCGCTGGGCGGTGGCATGCCGTTAGGTGCATTTATCTCTTCCCATGATATTATGTGGTCGCTGACCAACAATCCCGTTCTGGGACATATCACTACCTTCGGCGGCCATCCGGTGAACTGCGCAGCCGGCCTGGCAGGCTTCAATGCCTTGCTGGAAGCAGACATCATTAAAGACGTAAAATCAAAAGAACAGCTGTTCCTGCAGCATCTCAAACATCCCGCCATCAAGGCGGTGCGCTCTAAAGGCCTGATGATGGCCGTAGAACTGGAGAATTTTGCTGTCAACAAAAAAACAATAGACTACTGCATTGAACACGGCATATTAACAGACTGGTTCCTGTTTGCTCCGGAATGTATGCGTATTGCGCCGCCATTGATAATTACAGCGGAAGAAATTATCAAAGCGTGTAAGGTGATTTGTGACGGACTTGATAAAGGGTAGAAATAATTACGAATTGCGAATTGCGAATTACGAATGAGGAGCGAAGATATAGGCGGATAAAGAATTTACTTCTTCGCTTATGTCTTCGCTCCTCATTCGTAATTCGCAATTCGTAATTCGTAATTCGCAGCCTAAAATTGTAGTTTAAAGCTGCCAAAAACACCAAAACGTTTACTAAACGGATCTTCCGGCAGTACGTCCGGTGCTACGCGCCAGATGAAGTCTACACGCAGGAATTTGAAGATGTTTTCTATACCGGTACCTACTTCCAGGTACGGGTTGCCTTCCAGGGTTCTGAAAGTATATCCTTTATTGAGATTAAGTGTCTGATTGGCGGGTGAAAGGGAGCCGACCACGCCTTTGGCTGTCCAGAACTGGCGCCATTTCAGCTTTTTGATCAGCGGAATGTAGCCGAAGATACCGTTGCCGATGGTGTGTTCTACGTTGAATCCTGCGTATTGGTCGCTGAGGAATTCGAAACGGTTCATCATATTGAACGCGTATTTGTTGTAGTAGTAGATTTCGTTGCCGGGGTGCACTTCCAGGGAAGTGTAGGGAACGGTGCCGAAAATCTTGCCGCCAAATACGTTGTAGTAGAGGGAGCCGAAGGGCGGAATTTTGACGTAGTCGGATACGCTGAGGGAAGCCCGCTGATAAGTCTGGCCACTGTTGCCGATACCGGGAATACCTGCTGCCAGCTTGAGTTCTGCAATAGGGAACTTGCTGCCCAGGCTGATGCGGTAATAGTTACCTTCCAGGAACTGTTCCTGGAAAGCCCAGCGCAGCTTCAGTTCTACTTCGGTAGTAGTAAGCGGATCGCGGCCGTTGGATTCCTTCGGGAACATATCTGCCTGCGGCAATGGTTCGTAGGGCCTCGCCTTCTTATGTATCAGTGACACCTGGTGAGAGAAGCCGCTGTAATATTCTTTATAAAATTCCACGCGTTGTTCCTCTATCATGAGGAACTTCTGCGGAATACCGTTTTTACGGATCGCGAGTGTGAAGATGTTGTCTGTACCTACTTCATCGTAGTAGTGGGAGCCGTTATCCAGGTCTTTCGTATAGGCGCCGTAGACATACATGCGCGGATGTCTTTTCAGGAGCCACAGGGCCGACATTTTGCCTTTATATACCTGGTCTTTGAACCCGTAGGCAAGGTAGCCGTAGAGGTACAGGTCTTTATTGAATTTGGGTGTTGTTCCGAGATCGAGGCGCAGCCTGAATCCTTCCAGCCGGTTTTGGGAAAACAGGTAATAGTAAGGCCCCCACTCTATGGGTCCGAAAGGTTTGTAACCGGTGGCGAGGAAGCGGATGGTATTGGAATATTTCTGGAACAGGGGCATCCTTTGCAGGGTGTCCACCATTTTGTAGATGCCCAGCTCATTTTTGCTGAGGGTATCCGGGCGGTTGTCCTGCCAGAAGGACTCCTTGCGTATCCGGGCGCTATCCATCACCACTACTGCTTCAGGATATTTTTTATTGCTGAAGATGTTGGTAACAGCGGTATCGTTGGTGAGAACGTTATCGTAAGCAGTGGTCTTACGGCCTATGAATTCGAATGTTTTGCCGGGACGCGGACTGGGCGCCCAGAAGTCGGCAATAAACTTATCCTTGTAAAGGAACCAGCTGCTGTCCGGCAGCTGATGAAATTCCTGTACCATGCTTACCCGGTGTACGAAGTTCAGGTTAGCATCTCTGGGAACTGATAACGTAGTTTTCTGTACGGCGTAGGTGGTGTCATGCACCCATATGTCGCCGATAAAGGTATTTTCTCCTCTCCGTTTAGGCGTAAAGTTTAGCTTTATAAACCGTTGCCCGCTGACGTACTGGGTATCTGCAATTTTATAATCGTAATAGAAGGCGCCGTTGTTGTGTATCGGGCTTACAAACTGTTTATCGAAAACAGGGATGAAGTTATTGTACACATTTATGTTCTGATACATGCCTCCCAGGAATTTGGTCACGCTTTCGTTATCAATACCGGAGGTGCGGGCGGCTTTGATGATTTCCTTTGTTTTGCGCGGACTTGACTGGAAGTAGTAATCGGATAAAGATTCTGTCAGGAAGATGGGCAGAAAGGGTTTATCTTCCGAAGTGCTGTCTATATTATTCAGTATGAAGGCAAAGGGCTTGGTAAATCTGTTCCTGGATAATTTTTCCCGGTTCAGGTTTTTCATATCCAGCTCCAGTTTGTTGTATACCTCATACTTGTAATTGTCGAGGCGGTTGTAGTTATTTTCGGGTTTACGTTTAACGATCTGTTTCAGGAGAATGAGCGCCCAGTTAACATTGGCCTTGATTTCGTATGTTTTCAGGGAAACGTCTGAGCGGGTTACTTCAAAGTTGATTACCTGTTCTTTCAGGGTCCTGTCAACCGGCATTTTGAGAATGGTATATCCCATTACCCTTACCAGTAATGAATCTGCAGGGATGACATTTAATTCGAATAAAAATTTTCCTTCAGCGTTGCTGACCATGCCCGTCTGGGTACGGTCAAACTGAAGTGTGGCGAAAGGTATGATTTCCTGTGAGTGCGCATCCCGGACTATTCCGCTTATCTTGAACTGCTGCGCTTTCAATGTTGTGCAACTAACGCTTACGCCTATAATGATTGCTAATATTCTTTTCCAGCCAAACATATCTGACAACAATATTAGATTATTTACGCCTAATCTGTATATCCGGTTTCCTGTAGGTAACGCAGTTATAACAAAAAATTATATTTTGAAATGAAATTAATTTTAGTAGCTTTGTATTGCAAAGTGCTTTTTTAGTATGACAGACCAACAACATCTGCAGACATTAACTGACATCAAGCGAATGATGGAACGCAGCAGCCGGTTCATTTCCCTCAGCGGACTGAGTGGGGTATCGGCGGGCATCAGCGCGCTGGCCGGCGCGTGGCTGGCGCACAGCTGGATTGTGGGCTATTACAACAGCTGGAATGCATCAGGGGTGTTTGATGAGGGCGCTTTTGTACAGTTAAAATTCAGGCTGATAATACTGGCGTTTTGTGTGATGGCGGCGGCGCTGGCCGGCGGCTTGTTTTTTACCTGGCGCAGGGCGCGGCGCAATCATCTGCCCATCTGGGATGTAACCAGCCGTAATGTACTGGTGAATGTATGTATCCCGCTGGCTGCAGGAGGCGCTTTCATTGCCGGGTTGCTGTATAATCATCTGGAAACGCTGGTGGCTCCTACCTGTCTGGTGTTTTATGGCCTGGCGCTGATCAATGGCAGCAAGTATACATTGCCTGACGTACGTTACCTGGGAATCTGTGAAACAGTGTTGGGGATAGTTAATCTTTTCTTTTTGCGTAAAGGCATTTATTTTTGGGCTGTGGGGTTTGGTGTGCTGCATATCATTTACGGCGTATTAATGTGGTGGAAATATGAAAGAAAAGGAAGTTTTCAATAGATAACATGAATCCAATCGGGAACTTAAACAAGATTTTTGAAAGTCGTATACGCCTGGGCGTTATGAGTATACTGATGGTGAACAGCGAGGTCAACTTCAACGACCTGAAGCAAATGCTGGAAGTGACAGACGGTAACCTGGCTTCTCACCTCAATACCCTCGAAGAAAACGGCTATATCAAGGTTTACAAGGGTTTTATCGGTCGTAAAACCAATACTACCTATGCTATTACCACTTCCGGCGAGAAAGCTTTCAAAGGGCATCTCACGGCACTGGAGCATATGATCAGATTCACAAAATAATTTTTTTTGTCTTTATACTTTGAAATACAAAGTACTTTTAAAAATAACAAAATGGAAACATCCACTCCCAACCACCCTTCTTTTCTGGAGCGCTATGGCTACGCAATCAAAGCCATCATCATTATCATCATGACACTGGTATTACTGATTCCTACGACGATGATCCAGGAGATGATATACGAACGAAAAGGCCGTCAGCAGGAAGTGACGGAAGAAGTCAGCAACCGCTGGAGCCGTGAACAGGTGTTGACCGGGCCTGTACTGGCCATCCCCTACCGGTCCGAGTACAGCGCTTCCACCTCCTACCTCTACCTGCTTCCGGAGCAGCTGAAAGTAAACGGCGAACTGTTACCTGAACAATTGAAGCGGAGCATCTTCAGCGTAGCCGTATACGATGCCAAACTGCAGCTGAGCGGCTCCTTCTCTATGGCCGCCCTTACCAAATCAGGCGTACCGCCATCCGACCTGAAGTGGGACCAGGCGGCCATTCTTATCGGTATATCCGACCTGCGCGGTATCGACAACCAGGTACAGATGCAATGGAACGGCAAATCATATCCGTTCAGCCCCGGTGTTGTCAGCGAAGACCTGTTTAAAAGCGGTATACAATCGCCGGTATCCATTAACCCGGCAGACACTAACGCGCTGGCAGGTACCTTCTCCGTACAGCTGGGACTGAAAGGATCAGGAAGAATCAGCTTCTCCCCGGTAGGAAAAACCACTATGGTGAATCTCAGCTCCAGCTGGACAGATCCCAGCTTCGATGAGGCATTTCCCCCCAAAAAACGCCGCGTAGATGCCAAAGGATTCAGCGCCTTCTGGGAAATTCAGGACCTGAACCGCAATTACCCGCAATGCTGGTCAGGTAACAAATACAATATTCACAGTGCAGACTTCGGCATTAAACTTTTCATGCCTGCCGGAGGATACCAGCAATCTACCCGTGCCATCAAATATGCTATCCTCGTTATCGGATTAACTTTTATCATCTTTTACTTTATAGAACTGTCACAACGCCGGTCTATTCATCCATTGCAGTATGCCCTCATCGGGTTGGCGCTCTGTATTTTTTATTCACTGCTGTTATCCATTTCAGAACAGCTTAACTTTATGACGGCCTACATTATCTCCAGTGTACTGACCATCGGGCTGATTTCGCTGTACGCCGCCAGCGCCTATAAGAGCAGCCGTATAGCTGCAGGAATAGGTGGTACCTTGGCACTGCTGTACGGATTTATTTATGTAATCATCAGCGCCGAAGATCAGTCACTCCTGATGGGTAGTCTGGGCCTCTTCCTGATACTGGCGGCTATCATGTACTTCAGCCGCAATATCAAATGGGATAGATTATCTAACGCGAAAACAGAAAACTAATATCCATCATGGGAAACTCATATATCAGCAGACGGATAGCCAGCTTCGGATATGCTTTCAGCGGAATAGCCGCATTTCTCCGCAGCGAACCACATGCACGCATACACGCACTGGCAACAGTGATAGTAGTGGCTGCCGGCTGCTGGTATAAATTATCTGCACCGGAATGGACAGGTATCATCATGGTGATTACCCTGGTGTGGATTACTGAAATGATGAACACCGTTGTTGAAAAAATAATGGACCACCTCTCACCTGATCATCACCCGAAAGTGAAGTGGATCAAAGACGTAGCCGCCGGTGCAGTGCTGATTGCCGCCATCGCAGCCGCCATCACAGGCGCCATCATATTTATTCCGCATATCCTGTAATTAACTTTTATTCCTATGCCTTTACACACTTAAAAACAAGAAGCACCATGCGCCTGAAGAGTATCATTCGTTTAATGCGGCAACGCATAAGCCGCCACCAGCAAGACTATACACTCTATGCCTCTGTATTGTTCAGCCTGTCCCTCCTGGCCGTTCGTATAGCCCATACCGGTAGTTACCTCCGTATATCCCTGGTATGGAATCTTTTCCTGGCTTACATCCCCTTCGCCATCACCCGCAGAATGGAAAGGAATCCTGCCGAAATAAAAAACCGGTATACCTGGTACAGCTACTTCATCGTATGGCTGCTCTTCATCCCCAACTCACCCTATATTCTCACTGATCTCTTTCACCTGTTCGACGGCGGCGTACCGCTCTGGTTCGATTTGTTTGTTATCTTCTCTTTCGCCTGGAACGGCATGATGCTGGGATACATTTCTATCCGCAGCATGGAAAACCTCTGGCGCACCCGTCATACCCGCTGGCCCGCATGGCTCTTCACCTTCCCGGTAATGCTACTATGCGGTATGGGCGTATATATCGGAAGATACCTCCGCTATAACAGCTGGGACGTAGTAAAAGACCCGCTTACCCTCCTGGGAGATATGAGAGATATTCTGCTACACCCCATAGAAAATAAAAGCGCCTGGGCCTTCACCATCTGCATGGGCATATTTTTGAGCCTGATGTACCCGTTGGTGAAGGTACAGGTTGGGAAAGATTAAATTTTAATCTTTAATTACGAATTGCGAATTACGAATTGCGAATGTAACCCGAAGATAAAAGCGAAGAACCCGTTTGGTATTACTCCAAACGGGTCCTTCGCTTTTATAAATAGTGATTGATCTTCGCTTTTATCTTCGGGTTACATTCGTAATTCGCAATTTGTAATTCGTAATTAAAAATCAACCCCCATTCCAAAATACCATATCGGGCTGCCGCGGAAGAACGCTACTGCAGGCCAGCCGGCGTCTACGCGGAGGAAGTAGCCAGCTATGGTGGTGCGTGCGCCGAAGCCGTACCCGCCAAGGAAAGGTCCGAGTATACCTTCTTTGATGCGGGTAGTTACGATGTCGTTGTCGTTGTATTCGCCGTAGTTGGCATCTTTAAACCGCAGCTTTTCGTTCCAGGCTGTACCGATATCGATGAAGGAGGTTACCTGGAAGTTACGCAGGAAGGCGGAGTTAATGGGTTTGTCTATGAAGGTGGCGAATACCGGTAAACGCAGTTCCGTATTCAGGAGCATCACATTGTTACCGTTCCTGGCGTTCTGTTTGTAACCACGCAGGTTTTCGGATAATGTCTGGAATGCATAGTTGGTATTCAGGTTTACTTTGGTAGCTGTATTAATCTGCGGATTCAGCCAGTTGTCTACACCACCGAGGAAGTAGATCAGCTTGCGGGAACCCCAGGACAGGTCTGCGGAGAAGCGGGTAGCCCAGATGAAGTTGCGGTATATTTTTTTGTAGTGACGTACATCGATACCCATGTTGTAGGTAAAGCGTCCGTTGGCCGCAGCGGCATTAGGGTTGGTGAGTTCGTTCAGTCCGCCGTTGGTGAGCTGTGCATTGATTTCTCCGTAGATCTTATAGCGTGTACCATTCCAGATATTGATAGCCGGATTGATGGTGTTATCATATACATATTCCAGGCGGCCGAGTGCATAGGTTTCGCTGTAGGTTCTGCTCATGAGCGATGGCTTGTTCCAGGCCTGCGCATAGGCTTTATCCGTACGGATACCTGCCTGTAAACGGATGCTTCTGACCTGGTCAAAAGGATAACGTATTTCTCCCTGATACAGGTTGGTAATCAGTTTCACCGGTGCGGTGAAATCGCCGGTGAGCGTATCACGTACGGTCAGCGTGAGGTTTTTATCCACTTTGCGGTAGTACGTGAATTTATAGTCGAAACGTTTCTTCAGGTAAGAAGTGCTGAAGAAGTACTCAGATCCCTGCAGGGAAGACGGAATACGGAAGCCGCCGCTGAATTTGATGTCTTCAAACAGATCGCTGACGCCTATACGGATTAACCCGTTTACCGGGTCGGTGAGGCGTATGGGAGCAGTCGGCTGACCGGTAAACGGCTGGTACCTGTTAATCAGTACCGAGTTATCGAGTTGCAGGATCAGGTAGTCTGACTGGAATTTCCATTTATACGGGAACAGTTTGGATTTCTTCAGCACGGGTTCTTCTTTCTTTTTCTCAAAGAAAGAGGACGGCATATTGCCGGTTACCGCATGGCTGCTGGTATCTGCCGGTTCATTACCAAATTCATTCTGAAAGAAGTTGGGTGTGGTGGAAGTATCCTTTGGTATGGTATTATAGGTAGGAATGCCCATCCGGAGGCTGTCAGCCCGCATTTCGGCCTTTCTGAAATTGGTGGGGCGCGCGGTCACATTTCTTTTCTTGAGCACGTTGGTATCTACCTTCAGTTTCATCAGTCGTTTGATGTCTGCATAGGCCACTACTTCAGATACTTCGCCCTGTTCTCCGGTGATCCGGGATTCCTGTATACCGTAAGGGTAGTTGGAGATCGGGAAAGTATAGGTGGAGTCGTTGGTGATGACAACCGCCTGCACGGAGTCCGGCGCGGTGGAGCCATAGGCGGCCAGTGCGGAATCCAGTTCTTCTTTTTCAGGATTATGCAGTATTTCAGATCCTACGAAGAAGAGGGAGTCTACCCCTGCATTCTGAGAATGGAAGAAGCCTGCATAACGGTTACGGATACCGTTGGCATCAGACACGAAAGTGAAATGGGTGGTGTTATACTGCATAGGGAGCCGTGCGTCGCCATATTTCATACTGGTCAGCTGTGTGATCTGTTTTTCACTGGACTTGTTCCAGTTATCCACCATGAAGATATTGAACGGCCGGTTGGGCAGGGAGGTATCGGAGCCTCTGCCTTTAGGGCCGGGTCTGTTAGAGGAGTAGATGATGCCGCTTTTTCCGGGGAATGCAGCAAAGGAAGGATCCAGGTCATCATACACATCGTTGGTGATCTGTTCTGTTTTGGAGTTGCTGATGCTGTAGGTGAAAATGTCTGTATGGCCATTTTTGATAGCAGACAGCAGCAGGGTGTTTTCCTGTACAGGCATGTATTTGAAGTCCACCACACGGTCAAACTGATGAAGGTCCTGACGTATAGTCGTGCGGGTTACCAGATCGTAGATGAGCAGTTTGGTTTTGCCTTCGTGCTCATATACCACGGCGAGGCGGTTACCTTTGGTATTCCAGGCCATGAGCGGATAGTTGGGATCAACCTGGTTGGCGAGCTGCATAACGCCGCTGCGCAGCAGTACTTTGGGTTTATTCCATCCCAGCTGTATCTGTACGCGGTATACGCCCTTTTTGAATTCAACAACGGCGTAGGAGTTATTTTTCGGGTTGGCATTGAAGCGGTAGTAGTCGGATTTTCCGATTTCCTGTGCCACAATGGTGCGGCCTTTTGCAGAAGTCTTTCTTCTGCGGTTATCTTCTGAAAATCTTTTCTGATAAAATACAAAGAAGTCCTGGGTGGCTTTTTTCGGCGTCTGGTTCAGCACCTGTTCAAATCCTTTTTTGAGGCCGCGGTTAATACGGGTGATATACATGAGGTAGGGCACCGCATCTTTTCCGTATTTGCTCTCCACATAGTACCAGAAGGCTTCTCCGGCCAGCAGTGGCTTATCGTAGGCCAGCTGGTTGAAGTTGCTGTATTTACCGGACATGATGATGGATTTCAGTTCTTCATCTTTTTTAGCGTTCCAGTTTTCAGCAGCATAGCCGATAAATCCGTCTGTAAACCATTTGGGGAAATCTATCAGTGCGGCATTACCGGCAAATTCACCTATATCTTCCCCGAACAACAGGGTTTCCAGCAGAATGCGGGCAATACCCTGGCGTATCTGCCGGTGCAGGTTTTCGTGGTTGCCATCAAAGTAAACGATCATTTTGTTACCTACCAGTTTGGTAACGCCGCCGGTGTTCTGCCAGTCAACACCGATCCCGATATTGGACTGTTTCATTTCCCCGAAGCTGTTATAGACCACAATATTAATACGCTGGCGGGGATTTGTTTCCATGAACTGTTCTATCTGCGGCAGCTCTTTTTCCGCTACCTGCAGCACATATTTACCAAGTTCCATTCCGTTCTGGCTGAAATAGGTATTAAAATGGCGGCTTTGGTAATATCTCCACTTGAAATTCTTGAACTGTACACGATTTTGGCCGAACTCGACTGTATTGGTTTGGGCTTGCGAAACTATCGTTCCGAGTAATAGGATCGTTCCAAGTGATAGGGTACCGCGGAATAATAACCTGGTAAAAAATCTGTTCATACAGAAAGTATTGATAATATTGTGATCTGTTTAAAATTAGGTAAAAATCAGGTAACAATGATCGAAATCCAACAATTCACTTTTGGCCCCCTGCAGGAAAACACCTACCTGCTTATTAACGGAAAAAAGGAATGTATAATTATAGACCCGGGATGTTATTTTCAGGACGAAAGAAAAGAATTATTACAATATATACAAACGGAAGGATTAAATGTTACAAGATTGCTGAATACGCACTGTCACTTTGATCACATCTTCGGAAACAAGCTGGTAGCGGATACCTATAATGTTCGTCCGGAGATTCATGAGAAAGATCAGGTTGTGCTGGATAATTCGCAGGCTGTAGGCGTCATGTATAATCTGCCGTTCGACCCCTCTCCTATGCCGGGTCGCTACCTGCAGGAAGGCGAGAAGATCGCTTTCGGCGAACATGAGCTGGAGGTGTTGTTTACACCCGGCCACTCCCCCGGAAGCGTATCGTTTTACTGTGCAGATCAGCGTTTCGTGATTGGCGGCGATGTGCTTTTCTATCAGAGCATAGGCCGTACCGACCTGCCCGGCGGCAGCCATATGACGCTGCTGCGCAGCATCCGGGAACAGTTGTTTGTACTGCCGGACGACGTACGGGTATTCCCCGGCCACGGTCCCGCCACCACGGTAGGTTTTGAGAAGAAGTACAATCCATTCCTGACGGAATAGGCTATCTGATATACTTCCCGATAAATGGCAGTCTGGCAAATTCCTTCTTCTCCATACGGAAGATAAACCAGCAATAGCCGGCAAACATAATAGTGGCCACTATCAGGGAAGACGGCTTCAGGGCGTAGATGTCCCTGGGCGAGAGCCATTTTACATTCAGCCAGTTGAAGATATAGTAGGTGATAACAGCCAGGGTCACGTAGGTAATGAGCTTGGGCAGATGGTAAGGGATAGGATAATGTTTCTGTCCCCACTTATAACAGATAACCATCTGCACAAAGTAACATACCATGGTGGCCAGGGCTGCGCCGTAGTAGCCCATCACCGGTATCCACCACCAGTTGAGAAGGAAGGCCAGTACAGCGGTTATCAGCGTGATCACCGCACCGGTTCTGGTACGGTCGGTAAGTTTGAACCAGATGGTAAGGTTATAGTAAATCCCCAGGAACATATTGGCCAGCAGCAGAACGGGAACTATTTTCATGCCCTGGTAATAGTAGGGCGCCCGCAGGAACCATTTCCAAATGTTAAGATAAAGGCTTACAAAAAGGAACATAATACACAGCATCACCACAAACAATTTCATGATGCGGGCATAAACCCGCTGCGGATTAGCGCCTTCGGCCTGTTTAAAGAAGAAAGGTTCGGCGCCTAACCGGAACGCCTGTATGAACATGGTAATCAGGATAGCCAGTTTGTAATTGGCACTGTACAGTCCGATGATCTCCTTTTTGGCTCCCATGTCATTTCCCGGCAGAAACTGTGGTAAAAACCAGGCCCGGTCAAAAGTTTCGTTAACCATACCGGCCATCCCCACAATAATCAGCGGCAGCGCATATTGCAGCATCCTTTTCCATAGGGCAGCGTCAAATTTCCATTCAATCCGGAATATCTGCGGAAGAAACATCAGCAGGGTAAGCCCGCTGCTCAGCATATTACTGAGGTAGATGTACCCCGTCTGGTCCCCGCCGTTCTTTACATCGGGTACCCAGTGGTGACCGGCCGCATATAGCTTCGGACATATCACCAGGAAGAAAACATTGAACCCTATATTGGCCAGGATATTCACCGAACGGATAATGGCATAGCGTACCGGCCGCCCCTCCAGCCTTAACTGGGCATAGGGAATGGCCGTCAGCGCATCAAAAGCCATGATGAACACCACATAGGTGTAAAAGGCCGGATGCCCCGCCAGCCCTGCCAGCTCCCCTGCATAGGAATTAATCACCGTACCCCTCAGCAACAGCAGCAGTACGGTAATAGACAAGGTGGAAATCAGCAGGGAAATAGTAGATGTGCCCAGCACATGCGCCTCATTATCCTTTTTGGCAAAACGGAAGAAAGCCGTTTCCATGCCATAAGTGAGTACAATATTGGCAAACGGAATATAGGCATATACGTTAGACATCTCCCCGAAAGTAGCTGTCGTTAATATGCTCAGGTAAAAGGGTGTGAGGAAATAATTGAGCAGTTTGCTCATAATGTTACTCAACCCGTAGTAAACCGTTTGTCCTGCCAGTTTCTTGATACTCAATACTTAAAGTTTAATGCAAAGTCTGATGCAAAGTAAGTAATTACGAATTACGAATGGCGAATTACGAATGTTAAGCGAAGATTTAAGCAAATGTGAGCGAACAGATATTTTCAGATCTGCTTAGACCTTCGCTTAGATATTCGCTAAAATCTTCGCTTAACATTCGTAATTCGTAATTTGTAATTCGTAATTGTCAGAACTGATCCCTCCTGTTCTGTTTCTTCTCCGAAAGCCGCTTTTTAAACTGAATCCTCTTTTCTATAACGGCTTTGGAGGGCTTTGTAGGCACCCGTTTTTTGCGGGGGATCAACGCTTTATTAATGAGATCATTGATTTTAAAGATAACCTCATGCTTGTTACCCAGCTGGGTGCGATGTGTCTGCGATTTCACGAGCAGTACGCCTTCCGCATTGATGCGGTTGGCCAGCTTTTCCTGTAATACCTGTTTTTGTTCCGGGGTTAACAGGGCAGAGTCCTGGATGTTGAAATAAGCCTCCACCATTGTTTCCACCTTGTTCACATGCTGTCCGCCTGCGCCGCCGCTGCGGGCTGTACGGAAGGTGAGTTCAGGTGTAACATCTATATTCATTGCGTATTCTTTTAATATGAAAATAAAAATCAGAAAGCAATTTATTAAAATCTCCCGTAAACCGTGTCAGAATGGTTGGGTTTATGAGGGAAATTGGGACGGAGAGATGGATTTTTTACATTTGCCCGAAAGGGATACAACATGAAGGCAGTAATACAACGCGTAACGCAGGCATCTGTTACGGTAGACGGGGTGGTTACCGGCGAAATTCAGCTGGGGCTGCTGGTGCTGCTGGGCATCGAAGATGCAGACACCACAGAGGATATCAGTTGGCTGAGCAGTAAAATCGTGAACCTCCGCATTTTCAATGATGAGGCAGGTGTGATGAATGTTTCGGTAAAAGACGTACACGGGGATATCCTGCTGGTAAGCCAGTTTACCCTGCACGCCTCTACGAAAAAGGGCAACCGGCCTTCGTATATCCGTGCCAGTAAGCCGGAGGTGGCCGTACCGATGTACGAAAAGATGATTGCACAGCTGGAACAGGACCTTGGCGCTCCCATCCGGCGGGGTATCTTCGGGGCCGATATGAAAGTGGCGCTGCTGAATGACGGACCGGTTACCATCGTCATCGATACGCAGAACAGGGAGTAGTTAAATCTGTTATCTTTAGATATTAATCAATACAACATGACCATTCAGGAAGCACAGGAAAAAATAGATAACTGGATCAACACTACCGGTGTCCGTTATTTCAGCGAACTCACCAACATGGCCATCCTCACGGAAGAGGTGGGAGAAGTGGCCCGCGTAATGGCCCGCCGGTACGGAGATCAGTCATCCAAAGAAAGTGATCAGAAAAGAGAACTGGCCGACGAACTGGCCGATGTCATGTGGGTGCTGCTCTGTATTGCCAATCAGACGGGTATTGACATGACGGTAGCCCTGGAAAAGAATTTCGACAAAAAGAACATACGTGATGCCGGCAGGCATATCAACAACCCTAAGCTGAAATAAGTTCCCCTATCTCTGTAACTACAGGAAGCAAAAGGCTGGTGCACGCTTTTTGCTTCCTGCATGTAAAAACATACCTCATGAAGAAAAAAGGAAAAGTAAAAATGTACTGGGAGGTGCTGAAGCAGTCCGGCAGCGATTTTATCGATGATAAAGTCCTCAAGCTAAGCGCTGCACTGGCCTATTACACCATCTTTTCAGTAGCGCCCATGCTCATTATTATCATTTTTTTATGCGATCTCTTTCTAGGTAAGGAAGCGATTGAAGGTAATATCTACGGGCAGATACAGGGCCTGGTTGGCAGCGAGGCTGCGATACAGATACAGGCTATGATCCGCAACGCTACGCTGTCCGGAGATATGAGCTGGGCCACCATGGTAGGGTTTGTAACGCTTATCATTGGCGCCACCGGGGTGTTTGCCGAAATCCAGGACTCCATCAATTATATATGGCGGCTGAAATCCAAACCCAAGAAAAACGGGCTGCTGCGCATGCTGCTCAACCGCCTGCTCTCTTTCTCGCTGGTAGTGAGTATGGGCTTCATTCTCCTGGTATCGCTGGCTATCAACGGCCTGGTGGAGCTGTTCCAGACCGTGCTGGTCAGGCTGATCCCTACCAAGCTAACATCTGATATTATTATCTATGTGGCCGACCTGGTAGTGCCCTTTGTGGTCATCACTATCCTGTTCGCCATCATTTTCAAGGTGCTGCCGGATGCCCGCATCAAATGGAAGGATGTGATTGTAGGCGCTATCACCACAGCTATCCTGTTCATGCTGGGAAAATTCGGTATCGGCTACTACCTGGGGGCCAGCAAAGTCAGCTCCACCTACGGCGCCGCAGGATCTATCGTTATCATCCTGCTATGGGTATACTATTCCGCAGCCATCCTGTATTTCGGGGCAGTATTTACCCGCGTGCATGTGCAGTATTTCGGCGCGCAGATATACCCCAATGAATATGCGGTCTGGATCAAACAGATAGAAGTGCCTCATGAAACAAATTCCGCACCCGGAGAAGGTTAGTTTATTGAAATCAAATTAATATAGATATAAAAATAATTACATCCTAATTTTCAAATTTGGCATTTATCTTTGCGCCACTATGTCTACAGATCAGAATAAATTCCAGGCGATTATATCGCATTGTAAAGAATACGGTTTTGTTTTTCAGTCCAGCGAAATATACGATGGACTCAGTGCTGTATATGACTACGGTCAGTACGGGGCTGAGCTGAAAAAAAATATCAAGGACTACTGGTGGAAAAGCATGACGCAGCTGCACGAAAACATCGTGGGTATAGACGCTGCTATTTTCATGCATCCTACCACCTGGAAAGCTTCCGGGCATGTGGATAACTTCAGCGATCCGATGATCGACAACAGGGATAGCAACAAACGCTACCGGGTGGATCATCTGATTGAAGGCCATGCCGAAACCCTGCCTGAAGCAGCAGGTAATGCCCTGCTGGCCCAAATGGATGAACTCCTGAAAGAAAATGACTTTGCAGGATTAAAATCACTGATAGAAGAGAATAAAATAAAATGTTCCGTCAGCGGTACTGTTAACTGGACAGAAGTACGTCAGTTCAACCTGATGTTTTCTACCCAGCTGGGCAGCGTTACGGAAGAAGCCAGTGAAATATTCCTGCGTCCGGAAACGGCTCAGGGTATTTTCGTGAACTTCCTGAATGTGCAGAAAACCGGCAGGATGAAGGTGCCTTTTGGTATCGCGCAGATTGGTAAAGCTTTCCGTAATGAAATTGTGGCGCGTCAGTTCATCTTCCGTATGCGTGAATTTGAACAGATGGAGATGCAGTTCTTTGTACGCCCCGGCACGCAGCAGGAGTGGTACGAGAAATGGAAGGAAGAGCGTATGCAGTGGCACCTGAGCCTGGGTACTGACCCTGCTAAATATCATTTCAAGGATCATATTAAACTGGCGCACTATGCGGATGCGGCTGTGGATATTGAATATGAGTTTCCGTTCGGCTTCAAGGAAGTGGAAGGTATCCACTCCCGTACTGACTTCGATCTGAAGCAGCACCAGGAGTACAGCAAGAAGAAAATCCAGTATTTCGATACGGAAATCAATCAGAATTATGTACCATACGTGATAGAAACCTCTATTGGTCTGGATCGTATGTTCCTGCTCACTATCTGCAATGCATATGAAGAGCAGGACCTGAGCACTCCGGAAAAACAGGACAGCCGCGTGGTACTGAAACTGCCTGCTAAACTGGCGCCGGTTAAGCTGGCGGTATTCCCGCTTACGAAGAAGGATGGCCTGCCGGAAATAGCACGTGAACTGATGGATGGCTGTAAACCTTATTTCCACTGCTTCTATGAGGAAAAAGATGCTATTGGCAGACGTTATCGTCGCCAGGATGCCATTGGTACGCCTTTCTGCGTAACCATCGATCATCAGACAAAAGAAGATGGCACTGTCACTATCCGTCACCGCGATAGCATGGAGCAGGAACGTGTTCCGCTGTCTGAAGTAAGAAACATCGTGCTGAATAAGATCATGTAATCTTAAACGGACTGCATAAAAACGTCAGCGCTACAGCCATCATAGCTGTAGCGCTTTTTTTATAGAGAAAATGTGTGCGAAAGACGTTATCCGTAAAGTTCCAGGTGAATATCATGCCGGTCGTATCCCATACCGGTAATCCGCTGCCGCGCCTCGTCTATCATAGCTTTCCAGCCACACAGGTAAAAGTACGCCGGCCGTTTGCTGCCATTCAGCATTTCTTCATAAATACCGTGAACATATCCCTTTCTGCCTGTCCAGGAGTCGTCTTCACGGCTCAGGGTAGGGATATAATTAAAACCGGGCATCTCTGCCGCCAGCTTCCGCATTTCTTCAGCATACAGGAGGTCCCGCTGCTGCCGGCATCCGAAGATAAGATGAATATTCGGGTGCGGTATATTATGCAGTTGAATATATTTTGCCATAGACCTGAACGGTGCAATACCGGTACCGGTGCATATCAGAAACAGCTCCTTTTCCATATTCTCCGGCAGGGTGAACATTCCCAGCGGTCCACGCACCTGTAACTCGCTCCCCTCCCTGATTTCATTGAAAAGGTAAGTGCTTCCGGCGCCTCCCTCCAGCAATACAATCACCAGCTCAATTTCATTACTGCCGTCAGGATGCGAGGCAATGGAGTAACTACGCCAGCGCTTGTTCTTTTTCTCATGAATGGGAAGATCCAGCGTAACAAACTGCCCCGGCCTGAAATCAAACCGTTCCATATCAGGAATACGAATCCAGAACCGCCGTGTATTGTAGGTTTCATCCAATAATCGGGTTACGATGCCAGTATGCCATATCTCCTGCATGGGAAATGATTTTGGTCTCAATGAATATAATGAAAATTTGGTTATTTGAGATTTGTTCATTTGAGATTTTATTGTTGATAAGGCCCCTCCTGTCTTCAGTCGGCATAATTTTTTACCGTAAAATCTCAAATGATCAAATCTCAAATGACCAAATTGTTCGTATCTTTGCATCCTTCATGAATTTACAGGCTGTATTACAATTGTTTCAACGTGATGCGCGCCTGCAGTCGCTGGTGAAGGGGATGCAATCACCCACCCCACAATACTTTCAGCTTTCTTCCCTGAGCGGAAGTGCAATAAATTTTGTGGCAGTGTCTTCCTGGGCTCATGCAGATGCGAACCATCTCTTTATATTAAATGATAAAGAGGAGGCAGCCTATTTCCAGAACGATCTGGAAGAACTCAGCCAGGCGCTGGATATCTTTTACTTCCCCGATTCCTTTAAGAAAACAGGTATGTTTCATGAGCTGAACGGCAGCCATAGTATGCTGCGGACAGAAGCGCTCATGAAATTTTCCGGCGGAAATGTGCGGAAGAAGGTACTGGTAACCTACCCGGAAGCCCTCTGGGAGAAGGTAGCCGGTAGTGCCGCCTTTAATACCAATATGGTGCAGCTCAAGGTGGGCGATGTGCTGAAAGTAGATCCCCTGCTGGAAAAGCTGGTGGAATGGGGCTTCAGCTATACCGACTTTGTATATGAACCCGGCCAGTATGCGCTGAGAGGCGGTATCCTGGATATTTACTCTTTCGGTAATGAAAAACCTTACCGTATAGAGCTTTTCGGGGAAGATATTGACTCCATCAGATTATTTGATCCGGAAACCCAGCTCAGCGAAAGAAAACTGACACAGGTAACCCTGATCGCCAATATGGATACCCATACGGTAGATCATACCAAAACCTCGCTGGCGGAATTTCTCCCGGAAAATACCGTGGTGTGGATGAAAGATCCCGCCTATATACAGGGCGTAGTGGAACAAATGGAGCAGCGCCTGGACGACTGGCTGCAGACCGGACAAAAGGTAAGAGTCAATGAAGATGAAGAAATGGTGCTCAAAGAGTCCGACTTCGTGAAAGCCGCTCCCCTGCTGGAACAGCTGCTGAAAAGAACCACCATCGTTTTCGGTAATAAGGAATACCTCGCAGAAAATGGGTTCACTGCGGAATCCATCACCTTCGATACGCAGGAGCAGCCCGTATTCAACAGGCAGTTCGATCTCCTGATAAAAGATCTGGCGCAACACAACAACAGTAAATACTCCCTTTTCATATTCGCGGATAACCCACGCCAGCTCGAACGCCTGCGTAGTATCTTCGAAGACCTGAAAGCAGATTTTGTTTTCTATCCCATCCCTGTAGCCATCAGTCACGGTTTTATCGATCACTCGCTGAAGCTGGCGTGCTACACGGATCACCAGATTTTCCAGCGTTTTCATAAATCAAGGGTAAAACAGGCCTATAACAAGAATAAGGCTATTACCATGAAAACCCTGCGGGAACTACAACCCGGTGATTACGTAACGCATATTGATCATGGCGTGGGCGTATACAGCGGATTGCAGAAGATAGAATCCGGCGGGAAAATGCAGGAAGCCATCCGCATTATTTACAAAAACAACGACCTGTTGTATGTAAATATCAACTCCCTGCATAAGATCAGCAAATATACCGGCAAGGAAGGCGTAGAGCCGCGTGTGAACAAGCTCGGCAGCGATGCATGGGATAAGCTGAAGGAAAAAGCCAAAACACAGGTTAAGGATATTGCCAAGGACCTGATTAAATTATACGCTGTACGCAAAGCCCAGCAAGGCTTTACGCACAGCCCCGATACGTATCTGCAGACAGAGCTGGAAGCCTCCTTCATATACGAGGATACGCCTGATCAAAGCAAGGCTACCGCCGATGTAAAACGCGATATGGAAGCTCCCTCGCCGATGGACCGCCTCGTATGCGGTGACGTAGGCTTCGGAAAAACGGAAGTAGCTATCAGGGCCGCCTTCAAATCTATCGTGGACGGCAAACAGGCCGCTGTGCTGGTACCCACCACCATCCTGGCTTTCCAGCACTATAAAACTTTCTCGGAACGCCTGAAGGATTTCCCCTGCACCGTTGATTATCTCAACCGCTTCAAATCTTCCAAAGAAAAAAAGGAAACACTCAAACGCCTGGAAGAAGGTAAGATCGATATCATCATCGGTACACACGCACTGCTGGGCAAAGAAGTGAAGTTCAAAGACCTGGGCGTGCTGGTAGTGGATGAAGAACAGAAATTCGGTGTTTCTGCCAAGGAAAAACTAAAGCAGATCAAACATAACGTAGATACCCTCACACTAACGGCAACGCCTATACCGAGAACACTGCAGTTCTCCCTGATGGGCGCCCGCGACCTCTCTATCATCAATACGCCGCCGCCTAACCGTCAGCCTATTGAAACAGAGGTGCAGGTATTTAACCAGGATGCTATCCGCGAAGCGATCTACTATGAAACAGAACGTGGCGGACAGGTATACTTCGTACATAACCGCGTGAAGGGCCTCGCTGAAATGGCCGGGCTTATCCAGGGACTTTGCCCGGACCTCTCCATTGCCACGGCCCACGGCCAGCTGGAAGGCCATCAGCTGGAAGAAGTAATCATGGATTTCATTGACCGCAAATACGATGTGCTGGTATGTACCAACATCGTGGAAAGCGGTGTGGATATACCCAATGCCAATACCATCATTATCAACAACGCGCATCACTTCGGATTAAGTGATCTGCACCAGCTGCGCGGCCGTGTAGGACGCAGCAATAAAAAGGCCTTCTGCTACCTGCTGGCGCCGCCTATGAGCACGCTGCCCGCCGATAGCCGTAAACGCCTCCAGACACTGGAACAGCACAGTGAGCTGGGAAGCGGCTTCCAGATTGCCATGCGCGACCTCGACATCCGTGGCGCCGGTAACCTCCTCGGTGGCGAGCAAAGCGGCTTCATGGCGGAAATAGGCTTCGATATGTACCAGAAAATCCTGGACGAAGCTATCCGCGAACTGAAACAAAACGAATTCCGCGACCTGTTCAAGGAACAGCTGGAAGAGAAAAAAGACTTCGTGAGCGACTGTACCATTGATACAGACCTCGAAATATTAATCCCGGATACCTATATCGAAAGTATCCAGGAACGTCTGAACCTCTATCAGGAACTGGATAATATCACCGAAGAAACACGCCTGCAGGCTTTTGAAGCTGAACTGGCAGACCGCTTCGGGCCTATGCCTGATCCGGTAAAAGACCTCCTCACCATGATCCGCTGCCGCTGGATGGCCATTCAGCTGGGCTTCGAGAAAATGATGCTCAAGGAAGAAACCCTGCGCTGCTACT
Organism: Chitinophaga solisilvae; assembly: GCF_009928525.1. GTDB lineage: Bacteria > Bacteroidota > Bacteroidia > Chitinophagales > Chitinophagaceae > Chitinophaga > Chitinophaga solisilvae. Next base: position 554,062 of record NZ_JAABOK010000003.1, read on the forward strand.
TTATCAATAACCCGGATTCCCCTTACTTTGAATCCCCTACCTTCAATCATATATTAACGTATATCCAGACCCGTACCAACAACGCCAAACTGAAACAGGTCGGCAAAAACTTTATGCTGGTGGCTTCCCGTATCCGCCATATGAACGACCTCCATGCTTTCCTGAAAGGAATAACCGATAGTCGTAAATAGTTCTCCTGTAACATATTGATTCCATAATCGTTTCATATATAAATGAAACAATATTTCTGCATCTCCCTGATTTTTTTTAAAAAAAATCTACGGTTTTATGGAATAGGAATATTACAACGCATCATGAGGGTGTAATTAAAAACGAAAACAAATTTTTTAAATAAGAAAAATCAAGCATCATGAAAAAGGTAATGTTATTAGCAGCCGGATTATTTTTAGCTATCAGCACATTTGCGCAGCAGGCTACAGACAAAACAGTGAAGAAAATTGAAGTGACAGGTTCCGCCGAAATTGAAATCACACCGGATGAAATATACCTCAACATTTCTCTCCGTGAATACCTGAAGAACAAAACCAAGGTAGATATCACCACCCTGGAAAACCAGCTGGTGAAAGCTGTAGCAGGAGCAGGCCTGCCGAAAGAAAGCCTGACCATCGAAAACGTAAATGGCTACAACTACGAAATTCAGCGCAAGAAGAAAGATCCGTCTGAATTCATGGCCCGCAAGCAGTACCGCCTGAAATTAACCAAACTGGATAAAATCAACACTATCCTCAGCGCAGTAGATGCAGAAGGTATTGAATCCACCAACATTGCCTCTTTCTCTTCCAGCAAAATGGACGAATACCGTAAAGAAGCAAAAATCAAGGCGCTGAAAGCCGCTAAGGTAAAAGCTGAATACATGGTGGCAGCACTGGGTAACTCCATCGAAGGTATCCTGGAAATTCAGGAGATACCTACCGATAACTTCAGCGATGTTCGCCCTATGTACGCCAACGCGATGTACAAAGGCGCCGTTGAATCAGACAGCGCAGCCGCTGACCTCGATGTGAAAACCATTAAGGTAAGGGCTGAGGTGAGAACAGTGTTTCAGATTAAGTAATTACGAATTACGAATTGCGAATTACGAATGTGAGCGAAGATTAATCACGATTATAAAAGCGAAGAACCCGTTTGGTATTACTCCAAACGGGTTCTTCGCTTTTATAATCGTGATTGATCTTCGCTCTTAATCTTCGCTCACATTCGTAATTCGCAATTCGTAATTCGCAATTAAACTAGAAACTGTATCTCAGTCCCAGCTGCATCTGATATCTGGATGCGAAGAAATCTTTTGAATACGGAGAACCTGGTCTGTTAAAGGTATAAGTAGGATAGTTGTTCACTACTTTTCCGGTTGGTGTCAGACCTACGCTGGCAGAAGAGTTGAAGGTATTTGGTGTGAAGTACTGAATACCCCAGTCTTTGTTCAGCAGGTTGGTGATGTTTACGATATCGTAGGTGAGGGTGATGGTGTGCAGTGTTTTTTTGCTGCCGGCGCCTCTGAAGTTGAAGTCCTGTGCGAAGCGGAAGTCAGCCTGTGTGTTCCATGGAGTGCGGCCGCCGTTACGTTCAGTAAAGTTGCCTTTACGTCCGTTCAGGTATTTGTCGCTGTCAATGAAGCCCATGAATTCAGCGGCCTGCTGTGCAGCGGTTTTGCCACCAGCGATGTCGGTGAAGAAGTTGGCAGCTTCAGTCACATCTTTCGGGATGTAAGCCAGGCTCACCTGCTGAGGTGTTCCCTGAACAGTGCTATTTACGAAGCCATAGCTGTAAGGCAGACCGGAAGAAGTGTTGAAGAATGCGGAGAAGGTAGATACAAATTTACCTTTGGAACCCCAGTCCTGTTTGTAGCTAACGGTAGCCACTATACGATTACGTACATCGAAGTTGGAATAAGCCAGTGCTGGGTTGTTCGGATTCAGCGCCTGGTTCAGCTGCCAGTTGGATTCCATGGAGTTGCGGATACCATTGGTGATATCTTTTGCCTGACCGTAAGTGTAGGCTGCCATGAAGTTCAGACCAAACGGGAAGGTTTTGGAAACCTGTGCAGTGATGCTGTAACGGTAACCCTTGTCGGTGTTAGACAGCAAGTACGCGTTGGTATATAAAGGATTGATCTTTTTACCGGACCAGATAGGCTGTTGTTTGTTCACATCATATGCATAGTAGGTTGGGTTATCAACCAGGTTAATCTGCTGGAACATCAGGTCTTTGATCACTTTGGTATAGATACCTTCGATGCTGAATTTCCACTGGTCGCGGGTGCTGTATTCCAGTGCCAGGCTGCTTCTCCATACCTGTGGCATTTTGAAGTTGTTATCGATCAGATCCACCTGGGTAGCGCCACCTGCATTGTGTACATCTACGCCGTTCTGCTGTGCGAAATCGGCGATACCATTCGGAGATGGTTTGGCAGCAGGGTTAGGACCGTTAACAAAAGGCGTGGTAGAACGCTGATCGTAAGCGCCGTAGTTAACACCATTGTTGTAATAGGCATAACCTAACCAGGCGAAAGGAATACGGCCGGTGAAGAAACCGGTACCACCGCGTAATACCAGGCTGTTATCACCCTGAATATCCCAGTTGAAACCTAATCTCGGAGAGATCTGTACATTGTTCAGGAAGTCGTTTTTGATATCCTGTGGTTTAGTGTACGTATAGGTGTTACCGTAGTTCGGATCTACCGGTGCTTTGATAGTCTTGTCGCTCAGCGGTTGTTTGTTAGGTATACCAGTGTAATCAACGCGGATACCCGGTGTGATTTTGAAACGGTCTGTCAGCTGAATTTCATCCTGTGCATATACGCTCAGCAGGTTAGCTCTGAACTGTGCAGGAGGATTGTTCATGATGAAATCACGGGAGTTGTTGGCGTAGTTAAAGTTACCGCGAACACGTGATGGTTTGTTAGCCAGGAAGGAGTCAATGTTTTTGTAGTCCAGACGGCCGTTCCAGGAGTTCACAAAACCGTAGGTGATGTTATAGAACTCGTTGTGTGTTCCCAGGGTGATGGTATGTTTGCCTTTGAAGATGGTCACGTTATCGGTTATCTCAAAGGTTTTCTGTTTCATGTTGAAGATACTGGCTTCACGGTCAGTACCAAGGAAGATGGTAGAACCCGGAGCGCGGCCACCGATCTGAATCTGAGGAACAGCGGGGTCAGACAGCGGATCTCTGTAGTCATGAACATTGGAGTAACCCAGGATCAGGTTGTTGGAAATCCTGTTGTTGAAGTTACTTTTCAGTTCAGCAACGGTAGAAGTCTGGTTATTTACCTGTTTAAAGTCGATGCCTTTGAAACGGAAGTTCTGCTGATCGCGTTCCAGGTTGGTTGCTTCGGAGGTGATGGTGTTATTACGAACAGACAACTGGTGTTTGTCGTTGATATGCCAGTCAATTCTGTTGAAGAATTTGTTGGAGTTGGAGTAGATGCTGGTGTTGCCGGCTGTGCCTGCGTCTACACCATAGCTCTTCATCAGGGCAGTGATATCTGCTGCATCTTTTTCTGTAAGGATACCGCCGCCATCAGCAGAACCAGCAGCAAGGATAACAGGATCCACACGACGGGTGATTTCTGCGTTGGAGAAGAAGAACAGTTTGTTTTTGATGATAGGGAAGCCAATGCGTGCGCCAGTCTGATATTCGTGGAAGTCGCTGGGCAGTTTGGAACCGTCGCCGGCTTTGTTTTTACCGATCATAGAGGCGTTACGGCCATAACCATAAACGGAACCGTGTACTTCGTTGGTACCGCTGCGTGTTACAGCGTTGATGCTGCCTCCCAGGAAGTTACCTACTTTCACATCGAACGGAGCCAGTAATACCTGTACATCCTGGATCGCATCAAGCGATACGGGGTTGGTACGGGTGCTGCTTCCCGGCTGACCGCTGGTGCTGCTCTGGCCACCGAGAGACGGGCTGAAGCCGATCGCATCATTGTTGATGGCGCCATCCAGGGTTACGTTGTTATAACGGTAGTTGGTACCGAGGAAGGAGTTGTTGTTGCTCTGCGGAGTAACCTTGGTGAGGTCCTGCAGGCTACGGCTCAGTGTAGGCAAGGCTTTGATCTGCTCCTGTCCTATCTTGGTACCACCCGTTTTGCTGCCGGTATTACCGGTAACAACTATTTCACTTAATGCAGTGGATTCTTCCTGTAATTTAAAGTTGAAGCTGGTAGCACCTAATCCCAGGTTAACATTATCTTTAATTTCTTTCTTGTATCCGATAAAAGATACAGTGATGGTATAAGGACCACCGGGATTGAGGTTCGGCAGAATATAACGGCCGTCTTCGTTGGTTTGTGTACCGCTTCTGGTACCGGTGCTGGTGTTTACAATTACTACGGTAACACCAGGAATGGCCTGGCCACCCGGATCAGCCACCTTTCCGGATATAACCGAGGTTGTGACCTGCGCCTGGGCAGCATTAAAAAATAAAATGACAATAAAGCTCGCTATTAGCGTGACAAAAGATTTCATAAAGCCTGTAAGTATTTACAGGTGCAAAGCACGCACTCCAAAACAACCAGAATGTTAACAGATCATTACGAAATTGTTAAGGACTGCTTAAAACTGCCTTAAACTTATGTTAAATGGAGTTTTATGGGTTAAAATAATATTATGTTCATGAAGTTGTATGAAAACAATGTTAAGAGTTTGCAGTAAATGAGCTAGAAAATGATTGTTAACTGAAGATGAACAATAATCGATTTAAAGTAACCTTAACGTATATACGAAAAGAAAACCCTGTCTGAACAGACAGGGTGCAGTTAATTTCGAAATGAAAACGGGGTCTCCCGTTTTAAAAATTTACTTTGAAAGTTCCGTCCGTTAAAGGTTTTTCTATTTCACCACTGGTTAATGTGCCGGAGAATGTACCCTCCGCATCTTTACTATTAATGCTCGAAATTTTGACAGTGACGGCGCGCCCGAAATAACCGGGCTCTTTCTGCTGGATATCCATCAGAGACATTTCAATGTTCTCTGCATACTGACCCGCTTTTACGCCGTCCGGGAAAGTAACCAGCAATTCCATATGCTTACCGAAATTGTTGGTAACACCATCTACAATCAGTGTTTTCTTCCCCTTAATAATGGTATCGGTGATATAACCCTGGGTGGAATTGGATTTATATTCCACATTATCCAGTTTGAAGGAAAAGTAGCCTTCCGGCGTTACTTCTTTATCTTTTTTATTACATGCTGTAAGGCCCGTTAATACTGCAATAACGGCAAGCACTACATGTCTTAAACGCATATTCTTATTGGTTTTTTAGGTATAGGTCCTGCCATTATATTTATCAACAACCCGCGCCGGCCCGGAAACAATTCCCCCGGCCGGCCGCATTGCAAAGATTTACCAGGTTGTTTGTTGGCATAGGGATAAAATCAGGTGCAATATATGTTTATAATTTTAAATTAAATAAAATAATAATAAGTATGAACAAAAGTTAACACCGCAGAAGGGCCGGCAGCGGGCGGAAATACTAATATTAACAATATTTTTGTGGGGCATTCCGTATTATTACCCTTTGTGAGTTTTAACATTAAAGCACATTTATGTCATCGGAAGTAGTAAAACAATTACAGGAAGCCGTGCAGTTTTCGCCGGAAAATGTGCCGTTACGTCTGCATCTCGCCCAGGTGCTGCTGCAGGATTATCAATACACACAGGCAGAAGAACAATACCGCAAGGTATTGGAGCTATCGCCGGATAATGCCGCCGCACAACTGGGATTAGCCCGTACCTTCTATCATCAGCAAAAATATTCTGCCGCCATCGTGGTGCTGGAACAACTGGAACATCATGAACCCGATCATTTCGATGGATTGCTGCTCCACTGCCGCATCCTGGTGAAGGAAAACTCCCTGCAGGCAGCCAGGGATATCTATCAGCACCTGCTGCAGCTGAACCCCGGCTTCCGTGATGAAGCACTGGACGCTCAGTTCCGCATGCCACAGCAGTCATCCCTTTCTGCTGAAGATGATCTGGAAGAAGAAGACCAGGAAGGAATCTTCTCTATGGAGAAACCGGATATCAACTTCTCCGATGTAGGTGGCATGGAAAGAGAAAAACAGGAAATAGACCTGAAAATAATTAAACCACTGCAGTTCCCCGATCTCTATAAAGCCTACGGGAAAAAAGCTGGCGGTGGTATATTATTATACGGCCCTCCGGGTTGTGGTAAAACCTACCTGGCCCGCGCCACTGCCGGACAGATACAGGCGGAGTTTATTAATGTCGGCATTCACGACGTACTGGACATGTGGATAGGCAACAGTGAAAAGAACCTGCACAGCCTGTTCGAACTGGCCCGTCAGCGTAAACCATGCGTACTGTTTTTTGATGAAGTGGATGCACTGGGCGCTAACCGTAACTCTATGCGCAACAGCGGCGCCAGTCACCTGATTAATCAGTTTCTCGCTGAAATGGATGGCATCGCTGCCAACAATGAAAACGTACTCATTATCGGCGCTACCAACGCGCCCTGGAGCCTGGATCCGGCTTTTCGCCGCCCCGGCCGTTTCGACCGCATTATTTTCGTGGCGCCCCCGGATACAGAAGGGCGCGAGGAAATACTGAAACTGCAGCTCCGCAATAAACCACTGGCCGACCTGGATTATAAGGCACTGGCAAAAGCCACTGCAGGATATTCCGGCGCAGACATCAAGGCCATCGTTGACATGGCCGTGGAAGATAAACTGATGGAAGCGCTGCAGAAAGGCGTTCCGCAGCCGGTATCACAGAAAGAACTGGTGAAAGCCATCAAATCACATAAACCTACTACCAGGGAATGGTTTAATACTGCCCGCAACTACGCCCTCTATGCAAACGACGCCGGCCTGTATGACGATGTGTTGAAATACCTGGATATTAAGAAATAATTTATGGCTGTACTTATTCAGCGCGCCCAGCTGCTACTGCAACAGGGCCGTTTTCAGGATGCGCTTACTGCACTGCGGCAATATCTCCATACCAGCGCCAACGACCCGGATGCGCTTTTCCTCCTGGCTATCTGCTATATGGAACTGGACCGCCAGGACGATGCGGAAGCAGTTATCAGCAACGCCCTGAGCCTGGCTCCGGATGATGACCGCTTCTTCTACCTGCGCGCCCGCGTGGCACTCAATAAAAACCAGCTGAACACGGCACTGGAAGCCATCAGGGAAGCGGTAGCCATCAACCCGCATCATGCGGACTACTTCGGCATGTGGAGCCAGATACTCCTCTTTAAAAAAGACTACCAGGAAGCCCTGCATAAAGCGGAAGAAGGGCTGGCAATAGATCCGGAGAACCTGGTATGCCTCAATCTCCGCTCCAATGCCCTGTTCAACCTCGGTAAAAAGGAAGAAGCATTTTCAGACCTGCACGAAGCGCTGGAACATAATCCGGAGAACGCCTATACGCATGCCAACCTCGGCTGGAAATGGCTCGAGGCGGGCGATCACCGTAAGTCACTGGAACATTTCCGCGAATCCCTGAAAATAGATCCTAACCAGCAATGGGCTAAAAGCGGTATGGTACAAGCCATGAAAGCCAGGTACTGGCTCTACCGGCAGTTCCTGAACTACGCATTCTTTATGGGCCGCCAGAAAGCCCGTACACAATGGATCATCATCATTTCCATATTTGTGCTGACACAGATTGCCAGCAGAGTGTTTTTCCCCGTATACGTACTACTGGCGCTGCTGGCATTGTCTACCTGGCTGATAGTGCCGGTAAGCAACCTTTTCCTGCGCCTGAATCCTTACGGCCGCTACGCACTTACGCGGGAGCAGACAAAAATATCCAACCTCATAGGTATCCTGCTGCTGATAGCATTGCTGGCAGCAGGTGTATTCTGGCTCACCGGTATTCCTGCGCTGCTGAGTACCTGTATCTGTGCAGGTGTGCTGCTGCTGCCGGTATCCAGTATGTATGCGCCGGAATCGCCGAAAGGCCGCCGGATATTCCTGATCTATACGCTGTCTCTTGCCGTAATGGGACTGGCAGGTATTACCTTTACTATTGTAACCGGCGATCCGTTTAATATATTCGTTACCGTTATGCTGATCGGCGTATTTCTGTACCAGTTCCTGGCGAATTATGTGATCTCTAAAGAATAATGAAATAGTCTTTATCTGAAACATTCATTATTGGGTATGAAATTATCTGCAATGTCTGTTAAACAGGCGCTTAAAATTGCCCTGATAATATGTGTTGCCAGCGTACTTCTTGTATGGGTGGGGCTGGCTGTTTTTATGGATACGAAGTTGGTAGATATCCATATGCATGACACTTATGTAGTTGTTGCGGAACCTTATTTAACCGGCTTTCTGGCATCAGTACTGTTATGCTGCATTTTTGGGGTGCTGACTATTGTAAAGAGATATCGTCACCGGGTATTCCTGATATTCTTCCTGTTGACGGGACTGATTCCCATTTTATGTATAGGGGCCGTTTTTGACCTGGTATTTCATCTGTTTTAAAAAAGCGAAGCCCGGAGATATTTCTCCGGGCTTCGCTTTTTATAGAATGGTATTGCTTATTATGCATCGATTTTCGCATACTTCGCATGGGATTCAATGAAGGCCCTGCGCGGAGGTACTTCATCGCCCATCAGCATGCTGAACACACGGTCTGCTTCCGCAGCGCTTTCAATGGTCACCTGTTTCAGTGTACGTGTTTCAGGATCCATGGTAGTATCCCACAGCTGCTCTGCGTTCATCTCACCAAGACCCTTATAACGCTGAACATTGACGTTGTCTTCCTTTCCGCCCGCAGCCAGTTTGGCAATGGCGGCTTTACGCTGCTCTTCTGTCCAGGCATAGATCTGTTCCTTGCCTTTTTTCACGAGGTACAGCGGTGGTTGTGCAATGTATACATAACCCTGTTCCACCATGGCTTTCATGTAGCGGAATATGAAGGTCAGGATAAGTGTAGCGATATGGCTGCCGTCCACGTCGGCATCCGTCATGATAATCAGCTTGTGGTAACGCAGTTTGGACAGGTTCAGCGCTTTGTCATCTTCTTCTGTACCAATGGTTACGCCCAGTGCCGTAAAGATGTTCTTGATTTCATTATCCTCGTAGATCTTGTGCTCCATGGCTTTTTCCACGTTCAGGATCTTACCGCGCAGCGGCAGAATGGCCTGGAAGTTACGGTTACGGCCTTGTTTGGCGGTACCACCCGCGGAGTCACCCTCTACCAGGTACAGTTCACATTTTGAAGGATCATTATCGGAGCAGTCTGCCAGCTTACCGGGTAAACCGCTGCCGGTCATCACGCTTTTGCGCTGTACCAGCTGGCGCGCCTTGCGGGCGGCCTCACGGGCCTGCGCTGCCAATACTACCTTGTTGATAACTGTTTTCGCTTCACGCGGATTTTCTTCCAGGAAGGCATCCAGCACGGCAGCTACGGAGCTGTCTACCACCCCCATCACATCGGAGTTACCGAGTTTGGTTTTGGTCTGTCCTTCAAACTGAGGCTCCGGTACTTTAACGCTGATGATTGCGCTCAGCCCTTCGCGGAAGTCATCTCCGGTAACTTCTACCTTCGATTTTTCAAACAGTTTATTTTTATCGCCATAGGATTTGAATACACGGGTGATAGCGCGGCGGAAACCTGCTACGTGTGTACCTCCTTCTATGGTGTTGATATTATTTACATAAGAGAAGATGTTTTCAGAGAAAGCATCATTATATACCAGCGCTACTTCCACGGCTACATTGGAAGCGGAGTCATGTGTTTCCACATAAATAGGCGCCGGTAACAACGGGTTACGGCGGCCGCTTTTATCCAGCATCTGGATAAATTCCTTAATACCGCCTTCGCTGTAGAAAGTTTCAGAGAAGATGTTGCCAGCTTCGTCTTTCTCGCGCTCGTCGGATAAAGTGATCTTAATTTTACGGTTCAGGTAGGAAAGCTCTCTTAAACGACCGGCCAGGATTTCCCTGTTATAGGTAGTTTCCTTGAAAATTTCGCCATCCGGTTTAAAGTGCGTGGTGGTACCGGTGGTATCGCTCACGCCGATTTCACGCACGGCATACTGGGGTATCCCGCGGTGGTATTCCTGTTCAAACTGTTTGCCTTCGCGCTGAACGGTTACATGCAGTCGGTCGCTGAGCGCGTTCACGCAGCTCACACCCACACCATGCAAACCACCTGATACCTTATAGGTATTCTTGTCAAATTTACCGCCGGCATGCAGTACGGTCATTACCACTTCCAGTGCAGAGCGTCCTTCCTTGGGGATGATACCGGTGGGAATGCCACGTCCGTCATCCTGCACACGGATGGAGTTGTCTTCGCAGATGGTCACTTCAATATTTTTACAATACCCTGCCAGCGCCTCATCTATCGAGTTATCTACAACCTCATATACCAGGTGGTGAAGCCCTTTGATGCCAATGTCGCCAATATACATGGCCGGACGCTTGCGCACGGCTTCCAGTCCTTCCAATATCTGAATACTCCCCGCATCATAACTGTTGCTGGGGCTGGGTGCTTGCACTAATTCTTCGCTCATATGTTGGTGTAAAATCTATTAGAAATAAAAATGGTAGACAATCATGCAAAAATACGAAAAATAAGCCTTATTTCCATAAAAGAAACCGGGTTTTTCAATGGGATGGATCCGCGTTTTTTAGTCTATATATTCCCCGCCCCCGCCGTTTCCTTTACGCCGGTAAATAATGTTTTCCACACCAGGTTAAAAAATGACTTCTGAATATCCCTGCTATAGGTTGGATTAGCTACCCTGACAGCCTCTCCTTTTAACGGGTTACTGTCTTTAATGACCAGGATATTGGCTACAAAGCTGACCAGCCCCTTACGGGTAAAGCCTTTGTGGTCCTTGTCCTGCTTCAGCAGGGCAATTTTGAGGTTGTCGTACAACAGGGTAACCTTGCCGGCAGCTTTTCGTTCATCTCCTTTAATATTAAAAGACAGGTGCCGGATATTGCAGGATTTGATTTCTACCTTGCCCAGTGGCTGGGTGACTGCATTCAGGTCCCGTCCGTTCATATTTTTCAGATCGCCGGATACGGCAAACTGCCCGGCCTTATTATGCAGCATAAAATCAAAACGGGCCCTGAGCTTGCCGCTTTGCATGAATATGGCGTCCAGATCGGCTGTACAATGCCCGTTTTTCCGGACCAGGCTGTCTATATTGGTAATATTCCTGAACCGCCCGAAAACATTGCTGAAGCTGATGGTGCCTGTCTGCCCGGAAACCGGGCTTAACTCGGTATAGGTGATACCTATATTACTACCGGTCAGCGTGTCTATTTTCAGGGGCACCTGCACCTTTTCCAGCTGCTGGTTGGGGAATTGCCCCAGTTTATTGCCGGGTGGCATGGGGAGCGTGCGGTCACGGTAAATATTCACCTTGCCTCCGCGGATCGTCACCTGCTGCGCCCATATCTGCTGCTCCTGCAGCAGCAGCCGGGGATTCAGGTGATGTACCTTAATGTCGTTAAAGGTCACATCATATCTGTCCTGCTGATACCCGGTTTTTTGCTGGAAGGTAGCTTTATCATACCGGGGTTCAATTTCAAACTGCCCGATATTGAATGTCTGTTCCGCCGCATCGTAGCTGATACGCCGCAGGTGCATCCAGTACAGGCTGTCTTTGGTCCGGTGCAGATAATCTTTCATCCCTATTTCATAGTTACGGGCATATAAAAAGCGGCTGGGGTCTTTGAGTGCCAGGGAGTCTATCAGAAAATCGTTTACCCGTACCCGTAGGTCGCGGAACTGGTGGATGACCCGGGAAGAATCTTTTCTTGTGAAAATATATTTGAAGTTGGTACTGTCCAGCTGAAACCGGCCAATGAAAATGGATTTCATTTTTGTGGAGATATTTTCATAAGCTGTGCGTGGGTGGGTGGTATCTTTCACGGTGGCATCCTGCAGCATAACAATGCTGGGGGCAGTTACCACAAGGGCGCCGGCGTTGAGTTCCTTTTTCATGAAGTAGCGCCAGGGTTTGAAGTAGCGGAGCTGCAGCTTTTCCACGCTGACAAGATAAATACTGGAGGGCGCGCGGTGGGAGTTCCGCATCCGCTGATATACGGCAGAATCCAGTGTCATGGAGGCTTTGGTGAGCGTAACGCTGCCTGAAAGCACGTTCAGTTGCAGATCGCTGAACTGTACCGTATAGAGGCTGTCGGACAGGTCGGCTACGTATCCCTGTAATTCCTGTCGTAACATCTTGTTCCAGTGCCGGTTAAGGTACCATCCGGTACAGAGGACTGCCATAATAAGTACAGCGATTACGGACAAAACAATCCTGGCCAGTCTGCGGAAGTTGAATGTTCTCTTTTCCATCGTCTATGAATAAACGAAATTTATACCAATTGGTTGCAATCACACATGTAGAGATTAATGCTTATGTTAGGAATGCTTTGTAAGTGTATTGTCAAAATGTATTTCGTTTAATTACGAATGACTAAATTTGTCCTGTTTTAACAAAATTATAGCGAAAGGTGAAAGAAGTTCAGGAAATATTAGCATTGGCCATTCCGCAACCCGCGATGAGCGACCAGTTACGGCTGGCGGAGGAGGATAGTGTAATTGTTCCGGACTGTCTGGACTTTACGTTGCAGCGTTTTGTTTATGACAAGCCGCTTCCTGTGGAGGATGTGGCAATGGTGGTGTACCAGCCTGCCAAAAGGGGGCAATCTGCTGCTATTGAGCTGCGTTATTGCGTGGCCGGCAGCAAATACTGTAAAAATCCTTCCTGTACAGATCAGTTGTGTGCTGAAGGAAACAAGGAAGCCTGCATTGACCGGGTGCCTTCTGTAGATCTGATTACCGTGCGTTTCCAGCCTGCCTTTATTCAGTCACTTCAGAAGAATACCACCAGTTTTTCCATTTTTGAGAATCAATCCCGCAAGCCTTTTGTGAAAACCATCCAGCCCTGCACAAAATCTAAGTCTGTGCTGGAAACAATGGTGCATCACGATTATGAAGGCATGCTGAAAAACATATTCCTGCAAAGCCGGGCACTGGATCTGTTATTGTACAGTTCTGACCAGTTTATGCAGAATGACACGGACGAGCGCTACGGCTGCCGCTTCCTGACCCACCTGGAAGACCGTGAAAAAATTGAAAAGGCCCGCAGCATCCTGCTCGAACAGCTTGATTCACCTATTACCATCCGTGATCTGGCCCGTAAAGTAGCTATGAATGAGTGTTACCTGAAGAAAGGCTTCAAAGCTATGTATGGTACCACTATTTATGACTATTTCCAGAAGGAAAGAATGGAAAAGGCTAAAGGGTTGCTGTACGAAAAGGGGATGTCTGTATCTGAGGTAGCCATGCTGATGGGATATTCCTGTATCTCTCATTTTTCCACTGCTTTCAAGAAGCATACAGGGTTGAAGCCTTGTGAATTACTCCTTCGATAAGTTTATTATCTGTAAATAATTGTCTTTTAGTCATTTCTGTCAGAATGGCTGGCAGCGCCTGCTTGTGTGTAGGCCAGGATGACGGAGGGGTTTTCCTTTTTCGATCATTTCTTTTCCCGAATTGAGAAATGCAGGAAAAAATATCGTCGTTTCTTTGTATCACGATGGGCAGATATCTATCTGTAGATCCTATAAGCTTCCTTATTAGATTTGACCATGGGAGATGCTTGGCTGGCAATAGTAAGTAAAGCCATAAAAAAATAACTTTCGTTCTTTATCAAACACCAATTGAACAAAGTGCAAATTGCCAGAAAAGTTTTCTACCAGATTTTATAAAGTCGCCTCGCATCTGCGGGGCGATTTTTATTGGGGTATACCCGGCTGATGCTTCGCTTAGGGGCAAAGAAAAACCCCGCCCAAAAGAGCAGGGTCTGTCCTATTTATCCCTATACCTATGAAATACTAATTTGTGTTACTCAGTGACGGTGCCAGCCTCATTTAACAGCACTGCTTTATCTGCACCATTGTCCTGAATATTTACTTTGTAATAAGCAGCTACATCTGCTCTTTCAATTTTCCAGCCATCTTTTATGGTGGCAGCCGGATATTTTGTTTTCAGTGTACCAGCCACTGATTCCGGCAGTGTTTGTGCATCATATGCGCTTTTGGTAGAAATCCATTTACCATCAGCATCGTATGCTGCAACTGTTTTTATATTTTCTTTGGTAAAACTTACGTTCCAGTGTCCGGCGCTTGTTTTCGTCCATTTCGCGTCAGTCGTACCAGCAAAATTCTGATCAAAAGAACTCTTTACAGTTGCAGGTGCTTCCACCTTTTTTGCAACCACTTTTGTTTTTTTAACTGATTTTTTTTGCTGTGCAAAAGTTATGCCGGAAGTGAATAGTACCGCACAAAAAATTAACGTCAACTTTTTCATAATCAGATATGGTTTATCCGTGTTGGGTTAAAATTAATTACTAGGTTTTTCTAAATCTTCATCGGCAAAGAGCTAAAACAATGCCAAAAACGTAAAATAAAAGCTCTTTATTGCAAATTACTAAAAAAATTTAGAGAAATTATTTAAAACTGCTTTTTGAAAAAGTTCACTTCTCAGGTGCCGGCGTATTTTCTTAACTTCGCACAATTTTAATCAATTATTGTCTAAATAACATCAAAGGGCGGGGAATTGTTTTATGTCCAGCAAATATCAGGAATACAACCAACTGAATTTACCTCAGATCGAGAAAGATATACTGCAGCAATGGGAGCTTCACCAGGCTTTTGAAAAGAGCGTGGAAGTGCGCGAAGGCGCTACTCCTTTTGTCTTTTATGAAGGTCCTCCAAGTGCCAATGGTCTGCCAGGTATTCACCACGTTATTTCGCGTACCCTGAAGGATCTGGTGTGCCGTTATAAAACCATGCGCGGTTTCCAGGTGAAACGCAAGGGTGGCTGGGATACCCATGGCCTGCCGGTAGAACTGGGCGTGGAAAAGAGCCTGGGCATTACCAAGAAAGATATCGGCACCAAAATATCCATTGCAGACTATAACGAAACCTGTAGAAAGGAAGTATTGAAATATAAGGATAAATGGGATGACCTGACCCGTAAAATGGGCTACTGGGTTGACCTGAAGAATCCTTATATCACCTTTGACAATAACTATATTGAAACACTCTGGTGGTGTCTGCAAACATTATATAAAAAAGGATACTTATATAAAAGTGTCAGTATCCAGCCCTATTCTCCCGCTGCCGGTACCGGCCTCAGCTCTGCTGAACTGAATCAGCCGGGTACGTATAAGAATGTGAAAGATACCACTGTAGTAGCCATGTTCAAGGCGCAACAGTCTGAAAAATCCCGTTTCCTGTTTGACGCTGCCGGAAATGAAGAGGTATTTTTCCTGGCCTGGACCACCACTCCCTGGACCCTGCCTTCCAATCTGGGTCTGACAGTTGGCGCTAATATAGAATATGTACTGGTAAAGACTTTCAATCAATATACCCATCTTCCGGTTAACGTGGTGATGGCGAAAGTATTACTTGGCAAATACTTTAAAGCAGAAGGAGAAAACGGAGACTTTGAAAATTATAAGGACGGTGAGAAGATCATCCCCTGGAAAATTGTAACCAGCTTCAAGGGAAGCCAGCTGGAGAATATCCGCTATGAGCAGCTGCTGCCATACGCGCAGCCTGAAGAAGGTGATCCGTTCCGCGTAATCCTCGGCGACTTTGTTACCACTGAAGATGGTACCGGTATTGTTCACACCGCTCCGGCATTCGGCGCGGATGATAACCGCGTGGGTAAGAAAAATGGCATAGGTATCCTGACGCTGGTGGACAGAGAAGGTAAGTTCACGGATAATGTAGGAGAGTTTTCCGGAAGATTTGTTAAGAACTATAAAGATGATCCGGACTACAAAGACGTAGATGTGGACATCGCGGTGAAGCTGAAAAAAGAGAACCGCGCCTTCAGGGTAGAAAAGTATGAACATACTTATCCGCATTGCTGGCGTACTGATAAGCCTGTTTTATATTACCCGCTGGATGCCTGGTTTATTAAGACTACTGCACTGAAAGACAGGATGGTAGAACTGAATAAAACCATTAACTGGAAACCTGCCTTTACCGGAACCGGCAGATTTGGCAACTGGCTGGAAAACATGGTTGACTGGAACCTGAGCCGTAGCCGTTACTGGGGTACTCCCCTGCCGATATGGCGCACGGAAGATGGTACTGAGGAAAAATGTATCGGAAGCATAGAAGAGCTGAACAGGGAAATCCGCAGGGCTAATGAAGTACTGGGAGGAGATGTGAATACTTCTTATTTACATGAAGGTATCCTGGATCTGCACAAGCCTTATGTGGATGATATTATCCTGGTGAGCGATTCCGGAAAACCCATGCGTCGTGAGCCGGATCTGGTGGACGTTTGGTTTGACAGCGGCGCTATGCCTTATGCACAATGGCATTATCCGTTTGAGAATAAGGAAATGATCGAGTCCGGTAAGGCATTCCCGGCCGATTTCATTGCAGAAGGCGTGGATCAGACCCGTGGCTGGTTCTATACCTTGCACGTATTAGGTGTGATGCTGTTTGATAGCGTGGCTTATAAAACAGTGGTTTCTAATGGATTAGTACTGGATAGCCAGGGAAATAAGATGAGTAAGCGCCTCGGAAACGTGGTGAACCCATTCGAAACCATTGAGCAGTATGGCGCCGACCCCACCCGTTGGTACCTCATCACCAACGCTTCCCCATGGGACAGCCTGAAATTCGATATAAAAGGTATCGGTGAAGCGCAGCGCAAGCTGTTTGGTACCCTGTACAACACCTATAACTTCTTCGCGATGTACGCCAATCTGGATAAGTTTACATTCAGTGAAGCATACATTCCGCTGGAAGAAAGGCCGGAAATTGACCGTTGGATCATTTCTGTGCTCAACTCCCTGATAAAGGACGTAACGGCCAATTTTGACGATTATGAGCCTACGCAGGCAGGCAGGGCTATTGAACGCTTTGTGGATGAGCACCTGAGCAACTGGTACGTGCGTCTCTGCCGTCGCCGGTTCTGGAAAGGTGAATATGCGCATGACAAAATAAGTGCTTACCAGACACTTTACGAATGTCTGGAAAAAGTTATACAATTGATGGCCCCGGTGTCGCCATTTTTCACCGATTGGATGTTCAGTAACCTCAACAAGGTAACCGGGCGTTCTGCCGCCGCGTCCATCCACCATACCGATTTTCCTGCTGTCAGTGCGGCTGCGGTCGATACCGACCTGGAAGAAAGGATGCAACTGGCACAGGATATCTCATCACTGGTATTATCCTTGCGTAAGAAGGTGAATATTAAGGTGCGTCAGCCGTTACAGAAAATACTGATTCCGGTTTCCAACCCGCACATGCAGGAACAGATTGAAAAAGTAGCAGACCTGATAAAAAGTGAGGTAAATGTCAAAGGGATTGATTATCTTACCGAAACGGAAGGTTTTATCAAGAAAAAGATCAAACCGAACTTCAAGTCGCTCGGAAGCAAAATGGGAGCTAAAATGAAGGCCGTTGCCGCCCTCATCAATGCGTTTACAGAGGCAGACATCGCAGCTATTGAGCGTGATGGACATTTCAATCTGAATGTGGAAGACGAGCAGTTGCAAATACAACTCTCTGATGTTGAGATCATTTCCGAAGATATTCCCGGTTGGACAGTTGCAAATAAAGGTGCTTTAACGGTAGCGCTCGATATTACTATTACACCAGCTTTGCAGGATGAAGGAAACGCCAGGGAACTGGTGAACAGAATCCAGAAAATCCGCAAGGACAGCGGGTTTGAATTAACTGACAGAATTAACGTGGCAGTAGAGGATGTAGCGACCCTCAAATCGGCGATTATAAACTTTAATGACTATATTTGCACGGAAATTTTGGCAGATAGCTTGGATTTAGTGGAGCAATTACAGGGCGGAACAGAGATAGAGGTGAACGACCTTAAACTTAACGTATTAGTTAACAAAAAAAGCTAATCCCCCATGGCAACAAAAAAGAAGGTTGCTAGTAAATCGACCCAAAAGGCAGCTCAGGCTAAAAAAACAACTGTGGTGAAAAAGGCAGCGACTGCTAAAAGTGCCGCTAAACCTGCACCGGCCAAAAAGGCCGCGCCCGCTCCTAAAAAAGCGCCGGCAAAAAAAGCAGTGGCAGCAGCAAAGCCAGCAGCCAAAAAAGCCGTGGTAGCTTCTGTTACCAGGGCAGCAAAGCCCGCCGCAGCCAAAAAGCCGGCTCCAGTCGTAAAACCCATAGTTAAAAAGGTTCCAGCCGCAAAAAACAGTAAAACATCGTCCGTCCCGAAAGTTGCTGTACCTGCAAAATCGACCGTTAAAAAAGAGCCTGCTGTAAAGCAGCAAGTGGTAACGAAAAGTGTTTCCGCTGTTAAAGAGAAACCATTAATTTCTAAGTCAGAAGAAAAAGAACTTAAAACGATGGCAGTAAAGAAAGCAGATACAAAGGAACAAGTTGCTAAGGAGAAAGAATCCACTAAAAAAGCAGCCGAAAAACCTGTTGTTAAGGCAGAGAAATCAGCTAAGTCTGAGAAATCTGAAAAACCCGAAAAAACTGAAAAATCCGAAAAGAAAGGCGGTAAGTCTGCCCTGGTAACTTATCAGCCCGAATTCACAAAATCAGTACTGGACCAACCCGAAGCCTCTGCAGGTCCGGTTTACAGATATAGCGATGCAGATTTACAGGAATTCCGGGAGCTGATCCAGAAAAAACTGGAGTCAGCCAAGAAAGAATTAATTTACCTGCAGGGACTGATCACCCGTAAAGATGAAGCGGGTACCGACGATACCGAAAATAAATACATGAGCATGGAAGATGGCAGCGGCTCCCAGGAAAGGGAACAGCTGAACCAGATGGCCAGCCGCCAGATACAATTTATTGACCACCTGGAAAAAGCCATGATGCGTATCGAAAACAAAACCTACGGTATTTGCCGCGTAACCGGTAAACTGATAGATAAAGCACGTCTCAGAGCTGTACCTCACGCTACACTGAGCATCGAAGCCAAACTGGCAAAAAGCAAATAGTACCTTTCAGGATAAAATTTTTTGGGATTCAGTTATACAACTGAATCCCAATTTTTTTTAACAGGAGGCCTGCTGTTTATTACGCATCTGCTTCACCGCATAATAAACCAACCCCGCTCCTGCCAGCCCGATCAGGCTGCCGATACCTATTTTCCTGGCCTGTTTTTTACTGATGGGCGGCAATTTAATACTGAATTTTTTAGAAGGCCCAACCGGTGCAATATCCAGCAGTGGCGCCAGAGAAAGGCCTGTTATAATTTTATCGGCAACCTTTTCTACATATGCCCGCTGATACTGTGGACAAAAAGCTACACCTATCCCGGCAGCCGTCAGCAGTGCGGTATCCAGCTTGCCATCGCCCACATAGATAATATTCTGCGCATTTACCTTGTATTGCTCCGCAATGTATGGCAGCACGCAACTTTTACAGTATTTGCCATCTTTCAGGAAATAATCCGCAATGGTTACTTCCCCGGTTGCTACACTGTTCACCAGGTGTAGTTTATTCGCAAATACGAAGTCCATTCCCAGCTTGTTTTTAATATGACGGGCTACCATGCCGGAACCATCTGTAATCAGTCCGCATGCGTAACCACGTTTCTTTAATTCCTGTATCACTTCCCGGATGCCTGGTACCAGTGGAATAGCATCTGCTACCTCGAGTAATTCGGCAATATTGCGGCCTTCAAATATGGCGGCTGTCTGCTGTATGCGGCTCACCATATCCGTTTCATCAGCCATGATACGCTGCAGTTCCGCTTCGCGGTCGAATGCAATGGCTGCCCACTGCAGATAGTTTTGTGTAAATACGGCATGGTCCAGGTTGAAGATGACCATCTTCTGCAGTTTGTCAATCGACTCCAGGATGGAATATTCCATCTGTTCCCGGATCATATTGATATTCCCCAGTGTTTCCAGGTTTTCCTGCGGAATGTTTTCTGCTTTTTTAAGAATAGTCCGGGATACTTCCCTGGACATTTTACTCAGCTGCTCCCACGTCTGCATAGCATTTTCTACTTTGCCGATATTGGCTTCCGTAATGCGTGCGCCCTGCTGGTGCATATCTATCAGCAGGCCGATATCCACGCCGTAATCATTCTCAAAGTATACTTTTGACAACAGTGATTTACGGCCCGCAATCATGCCACTGAGCGGCTGCTGAAAATGCGCCAGTTCAGGAAATAAAATACTCAGCAGCGGCTTGGCCACTAATTGTGTGACCCTGCCTGCCTGCCTTTCAAAGTAGGATTTGACGAAGTCTGCTTCGCCGCGTTCAATAGGACCAGTGAGTAAGTCAATAATATTATCAGGATATGTAAGGATGTCGCCGTCTACATAGGCGATGATCTCGTGTTTGGCCGCCATCATGCCCTCGCGCATAGATATTCCCTTGCCGCGCTGGCTGCTGGTAATCACCCGCACATCTTCCTTCATCGCCTCTTCTACGGTATTATCCGTAGAGTTATCATCTACAATGATAATTTCAATTTTGCGGGTTGTTTTCTTTACGGTCTTTATTACCTGGCGTATGGTTGCCCCTTCGTTTAATACCGGAATTACGACAGAAATCATAGGAGTTCGCTATGTTAAAAGGTTAATGAATACAAAGAGCTGGTTGGCATTTATCATGAACCCCTTAACAAAAACAGTACCACAGCAGATTTACTTAAACTCCTGCATCTCAACCAGTTTATGGTAGATGCCTTGCTGCGCGAGCAGGTGATCGTGTGTGCCACGTTCTTTAATCTCTCCCTGATCCATCACAATGATTTCATTGGCGTGCTGAATGGTGCTCAGCCGGTGTGCAATAACAATAGTGGTGCGGTGTTGCATCAGTTTATCCAATGCTGCCTGTACCAGTTTTTCTGATTCAGTATCCAGTGCAGATGTTGCTTCATCCAGGATAAGTATAGGTGGATTTTTAAAGATCGCTCTTGCGATGGTGAGGCGCTGACGCTGGCCACCACTGAGTTTCAGGCCGCGGTCGCCAATGGGCGTATCATAACCGTTTTCCAGTTGCTCAATGAATTCATGCGCGTTGGCAATTTTCGCAGCGCGTATAACGGCATCGCGGTCGGCCTGCGGATGACCAAATGCGATGTTGTTGAATACGGTATCATTGAACAATACGGCTTCCTGCGAAACCACGCCTATCAACCCTCTGAGGTCATCAAGTTTTACATCGCGTATATCGGTGCCGTCTATACGAATATTACCTTCATTCACATCATAGAACCGCGGAAGTATATCTGCCATGGTCGATTTACCTGCGCCGCTGCGCCCTACCAGGGCTATCATCTGGCCTTTGCTGATAGTGAGATTAATATCTTTCAGTACATACTGCTGTTCATATCTGAAGGAAACATGGTTATACGTAATTTTATCCTGGAAGCCGGTTAACGCTACAGCAGCCGCTTTTTCCCTGATTTCCACCGGGGCATCCAGTATATTGAAGATGCGCTCGCTGGCCACCATACCGCGTTGCATGGTAGTGATCGCAGTAGAAATATTTTTGGCCGGCTGCATGATCTGTGAATAAAAAACGAGATAAGTCATGAAAGTGGCCCCTGTAAGCAGATCGCTGCCGTTTAGTACCAGCGTGCCGCCATAGATGACGAGCACAATAACCACTACTACGCCCAGTATTTCAGATACCGGGGATGCCAGTTCACGCTGATTGAACATAGACTTGCTCACCTTTACAAAGCGCTGGTTCACCTCGCCGAATTTTCCCTGCATGAAACGTGCTGCTGTAAAGGATTGTATGATACGGATACCGCCCAGGGTTTCTTCAGTAACATTTAAAATCTTACCTAATAATTCCTGGCTGTACCAGCCTTTCTGTTTTAATTTTTTGGAGATATACGAAATAATAAATCCTGACAACGGAAAAAATACGATGGTAAACAGCGTCAGTTTAACCGATAGATAAAACAGGGCGGCGAAATAGCCGATAATGATAAAAGGATCGCGCAGTAATATCTGAATGGCATTGACCACGTTGCCTTCTATCTCCTGTACATCGTTGGTCATGACAGAAAGCAGGTCTCCCTTTTGTTTCTCGCTGTAGAATTTCAGGGACTGTGTGGTGAACTTTCGGTAGATGTCTGACCGCAACCTGGCCAGCATGGTCATTTTCATGCGGGTTACCACGCGGGTGCTCATAT
This sequence comes from Chitinophaga solisilvae, assembly GCF_009928525.1. Taxonomy (GTDB): domain Bacteria; phylum Bacteroidota; class Bacteroidia; order Chitinophagales; family Chitinophagaceae; genus Chitinophaga; species Chitinophaga solisilvae. Next base: position 576,208 of record NZ_JAABOK010000003.1, read on the forward strand.
ACCTGCCGAGGTTGGCAATAGTGATACACACGCCGATAACGGCGCATACAAAATAGAGGGCGCTCTGTTTGGTGCCGCTGGCTTTGATGAAATAGTAAAAGTAGTAGTTAAACAGATCAATGAAATAAGTGATCGTCAGTGAAAAGGTAGGTTGGGTAAGTGTTGGCGGAGAATCTCCTACCTGGTTGAAAATCACGTTTAACAGGGGAATCAGCATGGCAAAATTGACCATGCCAAAGATGATACCTACGAGTGTATAGATAACATATTCCGGAATATAATGATGTAATGGTGTGGCGTATCCGAGTAACCGCTTGAAAGTCTTCATTCCTGATGCTTTTACGCTTGGCTTTTAAACAGCGGCAAAAATACACAATTAACTGACCTGCGGGGCCTGATTCGGACTAATCTTTCACAGAAAAGGTTAATTTCGCATATAATAGAGCGGGTTCCTGTTTTGGGTACTGTGGCAAATATATTATTATTGTATATATGGCTCTGTTTTACTAACGATTAAATTGAATGCAATGCAGGAAACTAAAAGGCAAAAGCAAATAGGACAATTATTACAGGAAGAGCTGAGTGGAGTGTTTCAGCGTATGGGGTTTAATGTGGTGGATGGTGGAATGATTTCCATTGCTGCTGTGAAGATGACGCCTGACCTGCTGGAGGCAAAGGTTTACCTGAGCATGTTCCAGATTAAATCATCTGAAGAGATGCTGGAGCGTATCAAAGACCGTATGGGTGAAATTAAAAAAGCCCTGGGGTTACGTGTAGGCAAGCAATTGCGCCGAATGCCGGAGCTGTCCTTCTTCCTGGACGATACCCTGGATTATGTTTTCAAAATGGAAGAGCTGTTCAAAAAGATCAAGGAAGACGACTCCAATATCAAGGGCGAAAACAAATAATAGCTGGAGATTTAGGGATTTTGGAATTTTTTGATTTTGGAATTTATTAAATGCAGCGGAGATTTTCGCTATTGCCTCCACTGCATTTAATAAATTCCAAAATTCCAAAATTTCAAAATCCGTAAATTTTCAATTCGTAATTCAAGCATCATTATGGTCTGGCAGTTTGCATCCCGTTACTTCAGGGCTAAAAAGTCTACAAATGCCATCAACATTATTGCCTGGGTAAGCGTGGCTGCCATTGCAATAGGCACCGGGGCGCTGATTGTTATTCTCAGTGTATTCAACGGATTTGAAGGACTGGTGAAATCCCTGTATTCTTCTTTTTATCCTGCCATAAAAGTAGCTCCGGCCAGCGGCAAAACGATTGTGCTGACACCGGCGCAGCTGCAGCAGATAGCGCAGGTGCCTGGCGTAGCCCACTATGCAGCAGTGGTGGAAGAGAAGGCCGTGCTGCGCTACGGAGACGAGCCAACGATTGCGGTACTGAAAGGAGTAGACAGCAGCTATAATAGTGTTACAGACGTAAAAAGCAATATTGTGCGTGGCCGCTTTGATACCGGCGATAGCATCGGATACCGTGCTGTGCTGGGGCTGGAGCTGGAAGGCGCGCTGGGGGTGGATGTAGTGCATAGCCTGGCGCCGGTTACCGTGTATGTGCCGCGCAGAAAAGTGAATGCCTTCGTTACCCCTGAAGATGCACTTAACAATGGCATATTATATCCTGCGGGCACTTTCGCCATTCAGCAGGAATTCAACAGTAAATATGTAATTACCCACATTGACTTCCTGCGCAGGCTGCTGGAGCTGGGAGATCATGAAATGTCGGCCCTGGAAATAGCCGCTGTTCCCGGTGCTAATGACAACCAGCTTAAAATGAGACTGCAGCAGCTGCTGGGTAAGGGTTACAAGGTGCAAACGCGGTATGAACAGAATCAGTCGTTATATGCCATCATGCAAACAGAAAAGTGGGCAGTGTATGTCATCCTCAGCTTTATCATGATTATAGCAGCCTTTAACATGATAGGTTCGCTGTACATGCTGGTGATTGAGAAGCAGAAGGATATTACCATACTGAAGGCGATGGGGGCGCGCAAGTCGCTTATCATGCGTATTTTCCTGGCGGAAGGGCTTATTATTGCGGGTATCGGCGCTCTGCTGGGGTTTGTGCTGGGTATTGCCTTCTGCCTGATACAGCAGCATTTCGGTATTATAAAACTGGAGGGTACCTCTTTCCTGGTAGATTCTTACCCTGTGAGTATGAATCCGGCAGACTTTCTCCTGGTCTTTATCACAATTGTTGTTATCGGGCTGGCGGCCAGCTGGTATCCTGCGCGCCGTGCTGCCGTAGAAGCCATCGCTCTCAAGGCCACCTGACATTTGATTATTTAATTATTTGAGATTTTATACTAATCAAGAAGCCCCCTGAACCATTCAGGGGGCTTCTTGATTAGTATAAAATCTCAAATAATTAAATAATCAAATGATTAGTAGTCGCCGAGGGTTTCAGGGAGCTGGGCGAGCGCTTTGGCGAGTTGTTCGTCGCTTGGAGCGATACCGTGCCATTCGTGGTGGCCTTCCATGAAGTCCACACCTTTACCCATAATGGTTTTCATCATGATAGCAATAGGTTTGCCCTGGCCGGTGAGTCCTTTGGCTTTTTCGAGGGTAGCCACCACATTGTCCATATCGTTACCATCCATGTGGAGTACCATCCACCCGAAGGTTTCGAATTTGGCGCCGATATCGCCGAGGCCGGCAACGTCGTCCGTGGTGCCGTCGATCTGCTGACCATTAACGTCTACCGTGATGATAAGGTTGTCTACTTTATGATGGGGAGCGAACATGGCTGCTTCCCAGATCTGGCCTTCTTCCAGTTCTCCGTCGCCGTGAAGGGAGAATACCAGGGTATTATCATTATTGAGTTTTTTGGTGAGCGCTGCACCGATGGCTACGCTCATGCCCTGACCCAGTGAGCCGGAGGCCATGCGAATGCCAGGCAGGTGTTCATGCGTGGTAGGATGGCCCTGCAGGCGGGAGTTCAGCTTGCGGAAAGTGTTCAGCTCCGTTACCGGAAAATACCCGGAACGGGCTAATGCGCTGTAGAATACCGGGGAGATGTGTCCGTTGGACAGAAAAAAAAGATCCTGACCGCGGCCATCCATATCAAAAGGCTGGGGCGTGTGCTTCAGCACTTTGAAATATAAGGCAGTAAAGAAATCCGCGCATCCTAAAGAGCCTCCCGGGTGGCCGCTTTGTACGCCGTGAACCATTCGGACGATATCTCTTCTGACCTGGGTAGCAATATCCTTGAGCTGTGGCATGATACTTGTTGATTTTAGTGCCGCAAAACTAATAGAATTTCGAGATTTTGTGGCGGTAAAGGTATTTTTTTTGCGATCTCAAAGTATTAAAACTTTGTATTTTTTTAACGTTTCGTTACACATTTCATTGAAATTAATATCTTTGTAAAATAAGCCCCACTAATGGAGAATGTTTTAATTGCTACCGTCCTAAGCTTTGTTGTAACCTATTTTTCTATTCCAATACTCATCAGGGTTGCGGAATTAAAACACTTATACGACGAACCGGACGAAAGAAAAACGCATAAACAGCGTATACCAGCACTCGGGGGAATCGGATTTTTCTCCGGATTCATTATTGCAGCAGCGGTGTGTGTGCCGGCGCTGCAGAATTCTCCTTTCCAGTACATGATGGCCGCCTTTTTTATCATCTTCATGGTTGGTATGAAGGATGATCTGGTAGGGCTGTCTCCGCTTAAAAAGCTGATCGGTCAGCTGATGGCTTCGTTTGCTATCATCTATCTCGGTAATCTTCAGATAAACAGTATGTATGGCTTTATGGGTATCTATGCCCTTCCTGCCAATATCAGCCTGATGCTCACCTACTTCACCTTTATTGTGGTGATTAATGCCTTTAACCTGATAGATGGGGTAGATGGTCATGCCGGCAGCATCGGATTGCTGGTAAGCGCCATCCTGGGCGCCTACTTCCTGCATGTGGGAGAAATCACCTACGCAGTGCTCGGCTTTGCCATGGCAGGTGGTCTTGCCAGTTTCCTGATCTATAATATTTCTCCGGCCCGCATCTTCATGGGCGACACCGGCTCGTTACTGATCGGTATCGTCAATGCCGTACTGGTACTTAAATTTATCGATGTAGCGGGTAATCCCGCCGGTAAAATGCCTGTAGGCGCTACTCCTGCGGTGGCCATCGCTATACTTATCGTGCCCCTGTTTGATACGCTCCGGGTATTTGCAGTGCGCATGCTGAAAGGTAAATCACCGTTTTCTGCTGACAGAAATCATATACACCACTACCTGCTGGACCTGAAACTGGATCACAGACAAACAACATTAGTATCTGTAGGGGTAAATGCGGCATTTATTGTTGCGGCTTTCCTCCTGCAGGATATGGGTACTACCTGGCTCACATTGCTGGTAGTTGCTGCTGCCACCACCTTCACCGGCGGACTTTACCTGGCCCGCAAACGGAAAATGGCTGTTAAAACCACCGTTACCACGATCACACAACCGGCTGCCCAGGGCGCCGCTCCTAAAGTGCTGCGCGTAACTACCGGCGGTATTCTGCAGGATAAATAATTTTCAGCAACCAGAAAACACAAGCCTGTTACCGGCTTGCCTGTAAATCAACCATCAGATATACGGTCCGTTCCTGTATCCGTTACTTTGATGATTAAAAGAAAACCTGTAGGTTTGCAGGCACTTAACTATTTATGTTATGCAAGATGATCTAACGCTTATCCTCGAGGATGCAGCGGACTCGATGAAAAAAGCTATCGGGCACCTGGAACTGGAACTCACAAAAATCAGAGCTGGTAAAGCCAATCCACAAATACTGGATGGCATTCATGTTGACTACTACGGAGCGCCTACCGCGCTCAACCAGGTAGCTAACGTAGCTGTTGCCGACGCCCGCACCCTGACCATTCAACCCTGGGAGAAAAACATGTTGCAGCCAATTGAAAGAGCTATCATTGCTGCCAACATTGGTATTAATCCTCAGAACGACGGTGTAATTATCCGTCTCTTCCTGCCACCACTCACTGAAGAAAGAAGAAGGGAATTTGTTAAAAGAGTAAACGGTGAAGGCGAACAGGCTAAAATAGCTGTCAGAAACATCCGCCGCGATGCTATCGAAGCTATCAAGAAAATGCAGAAAGACGGACTGAGTGAAGATACCGCCAAAGATGCTGAAGCAGATATTCAGCAGCTGACAGACAAAAACATTGTAGTGGTTGATAAACACTGCGAAGCAAAAGAAAAAGAAATCATGGCTATCTAAAACAGCCGTCTGAAAAGTATATTATCGGAGCTGATAGCAGCCTTGCAGCTGCTGCCAGCTCCGATACTGTTTTAATAACATCAGCTGCCGGCTTTGGCCCGGTTCACCAGGTACACTCCCAGCAGAATAATACCCATACATAATATCTGCATCCACGTAATGGCTTCATGCGCCAGTAGCCCCCAGCCAATAGCTACTACCGGTAACGCATATGTTACCATAGAAGCAAACATGGAACCAGCCCGCTTAATGAGCAGATAAAATAAAACGGCCGCTACACCCGTACCCATCACACCTAATACAATGCCCGCTGAAAGTGAACGCCAGGGCGCATCCGGACGGGAAAACTGCGGAAAGAAATCTGTGTATATCAATACAGGCAGGGTGAACAATCCGCAGAAAAACATAGCGATAGCCCCCAGCTGCACAGAGGCAAACCCCTTCAGATAGTGATGCACCAGACTGATATTTACACCGTAACTCACCGTAGCCAGAATAACCAGCAGGCCATAGTACCAGTGGCCGCCGGTATGAATACCCTTTGACGCAAATAACAGGATAACTCCTGCCAGCCCTACACATACGCCGGTTAGCTGCGCCTTCTGAATGGGGCTTCTGAAAATAATCAATCCGGACAGTAACGCCATCAGTGGAACCAGACAATTAAGGATTCCTGCCAAAGAGCTGTCTATCTCCGTTTCCGCAATACAAAACAAAAAAGCAGGCAGGCCGTTGCCCAGGATACCGGAAAGAATAATGACCGGCAGCTTGCTGACGGGCGTTTGCCGCAGCGCCTTCGGAAGAAAGGGAAGTAATGCGATGCCCGCAGCCACCAGCCGCAAGCTGGCCACCTGGTAAGGTGTAAACGATTCCAGTCCGATCTTCATTAAAATAAAAGAGCTACCCCATGTAAGTGATAGCATCAGGAAAATGCCCCAGTGGGCTAACTTTTGATTCAAGATGGCATCTTTTTAGAAACACAAAGGTCAGCATATAAAGGAATTAAATCAAAATATTAAAGCCCCTTATGCAACACTTCTCTGCTGATTTTGTTAAATTCAATGATAAGATTGTAAAGCCATGAGTAAAATCAAATTGTCAACTATTAGCACTACCGCGCCCAAGAAACTGGAGAAAGACAAGATCAAGGCCGCCACTCAGGACATTTTAGCCGAACTGGACGAACTGCAAAACCTGTTATACGCCCAACATAAACATGCTGTGCTGATGGTGATTCAGGGAATGGATGCCAGCGGAAAAGACGGCGTCATTAAAAATGTAACCGGCACACTGAACCCGCAAGGCTGTACCGTAAGTTCTTTCAAAGCGCCTACCACAGAAGAGCTGGATCATGATTTCCTGTGGCGCATACATAAGCAGGCGCCGGGAAAAGGAATGATCCAGGTGTTTAACAGGTCGCATTATGAAGATATACTGATTCAACGCGTGCATAAATGGATAGATGATAAAACCGCCTACAAGCGGATGGAAGCTATCAATGATTTCGAGAAGCTGTTAACCGTGCATAATAATACCACCATCCTGAAGTTCTATCTGCATGTGTCCCGCGAGGCGCAGCAGCAGCGCCTGGTAGAACGTACGGAAGATCCCCGGAAGATGTGGAAGTATAATGAGAAGGACTTTGAAGAAGCGAAACTCTGGGATAAATATATGGATGCCTACGAAGATGCATTCAGGTATTGCAATGATGTTCCCTGGCATATTGTGCCGGCAGATAACAACTGGTATAAGGAATACCTGGTGGCCCTAACGTTAAGGGATACACTGGCATCGCTGAAAATGAAATACCCGCGGTTGAAGAAATAATGAGTTAATAATGAAGCGGTTCCATGTGAATATGTTAATTTTGTCGTCAATATTTTAACCAAATTAAAACCTTGCATTATGTCGTTCATCAAAGAGTTTAAAGAATTTGCCATGAAAGGCAATGTGATGGATCTTGCTGTGGGTGTGATTATTGGTGCTGCGTTTGGAAAGATTGTTACATCGTTGGTAGATAACATCATTATGCCGCTGGTAGGTGTAGTAACTGGAGGTGTGAATTTTACCGACAAATTTGCCTATCTCGACAAGAGCAAGGGCACGGATTTTCCTTCACTGGCAACAGCGAAAGCTGCAGGCGCCAACGTATTTGCATACGGCGCTTTTATCCAGAGTGTGATAGATTTTATCATCATTGCCCTGTGTATTTTTATGCTGGTGAAATTCATGAACAAGCTCACCAACAAGAAAGACGCCCCTCCGGCAGAACCTACAGCACAGGAAAAACTCCTGATGGAAATCCGCGACGAACTGAAAAAATCCAGATAAATCTTTTTATATCCCCATGCCATCAGCTTCTCATCCCATGAGAAGCTGATGGTACTTTATATCTAATCTTTAAAAAACAAGTTGATGAAAAAATTTACTTTATCCATAGCCTGTCTGTTGATGTGCTTTATGGCCGCTCAGGCGCAGAATGACTGGATGAAGACTTCACGGGAAGAAGCCATGAAGAAGATCAAGAAAGAAGATCCTACAGATACTATTCCCAGATTGTGGAGAAAAGGACTGAATCTGAATATCAACATTAACCAGGGATCCCTGAGCAACTGGGCTGCGGGTGGTGATAACTTTTCCTTCTCCCTCGGATCTACCGTATATGCGTATGCGTTTTACAAGAACGGCCGCCGGTCATGGGACAACATCGCGGACCTCGCTTACGGATATATCAATACCACCAGCCTCGGTGGCCGTAAAAGCGACGACCGTATTGACCTCACTACCAAATACGGCTACGATATCGGCAGGCACTGGTATGTAAGCGGGCTGGTAAACCTGCGTACCCAGTTTACCAACGGTTACCTGTATGACAAGGATTCTGCCACGCTGACGTCCAAATTCTTCTCTCCGGCGTATGTACTCCTGTCTCCGGGTTTTGATTATAAGCCGAACAACGAATTTTCGCTGTTCCTCTCTCCTGCTACTTCCCGTTTTGTGTTTGTGATGGATAAATATCTGTCCAGCCAGGGCGCCTATGGTGTAGACACCGGCAAGCATTTCAAATATGAAATCGGTGCTTATCTTTCTGCCAACTATATCAAAACAGTGGCTAAAAACATTACCTATAAAGGCCGGCTGGATTTGTTCTCTGATTATCTGAGTAATCCGCAGAATATCGACGTGTTTTTCACCAACGCCCTGGAACTCAAGGTAAATAAGTGGATTTCAGCACTGCTGACTGTAGATATGATTTATGATGATGATGTGAAACAGTTTGAAAATAAAGACACCGGCATCAAAGGCCCTGCTCTTCAGATCAAACAGGTGATTGGAGTCGGGTTTGCCGCGAAGTTCTAGTTACCGGGAATTTCCTTACTTTTGATAGTACACAAAGCAGTACAGATATCAACCTGGATTGATTTCTTACTGCTTTGTGGCATTAATCAGGAATGTCATTAAAATAAATAATGTGAGCGAACAAGTTTCCTATAAAATCAAGCTGCCGCAATTTGAAGGTCCTTTCGACCTGCTGTTGTTCTTTATAGAACGGGATGAGCTGGACATTTACAACATTCCCATTAATACTATCACGCAGGAATTCCTGGACTATATCCATCATATTGAGTCGCTGAATATTGAGCTGGCCAGTGAATTCATCCTGTTTGTATCCACGCTGATGCGTATCAAGGCAAAGATGTTGCTGCCCCGCAAGGAAGTTGACGAACAGGGGAATGAGATAGATCCCAGGATGGAACTGATTGATAAAATCCTGGAGTACAAGCGCTATAAGCAGGCTGCCGCCGAACTGGCGGAAATGGAAGCCGACCGTATGCTGCAGATCAAGCGTGGTAATATCGCTAAAGAACTGGCGGAAATCGGGGAAGCTACCAGCGAAGGTACCGAAGTACAGACCCTCACCCTCTTTAAGCTGGCCAAAACCTTTGAAAAGGTGATGCAGCGCATGAAAGAGCGCGATCATAAGCCCCAGCACGTAGTGTATAAGTACGATTACACTATGGAAGGCTCCAGGATGTATATGGAAGAACTGGCTAGAGCGGAAAGAACACTGGCTTTCGAAAAAATATTCGATCACTGTAAAGACCGCGTACACGCTATTTTCCTGTTTCTGAGCATGCTGGAACTGGTGCAGATGAAACACCTGGGTATTATGGTGGGAGAAGGAAGAAATAATTTTATTGTTGAATACATTGACCCTGCTGACCGCGAGGAAGAACCGGCAGGAACAACGCTGATCGATGGCTGATAAACGTGAAAATATAGAAATTGTGTCCCTGCCGAAATATGCGCAGGCAGATCCTACCTTTGTGGTGTCCGGACTTTGTGAACTGGGTGAAACCTTTTTCAGCCGTATCGGGGTGCCGCACCGCCACGATTTTTATACCATATACTGGATCAAGAAAGGTAAGCTGTTTCACACCATCGATACTGTTACCCACGAAGTAAAGAAAAATACCCTCTTTTTTCTGGCTCCCGGACAGGTACACACCCTGCAGATGAGCGAAAGGATAGAAGGTTATATGATTGCCTTTCAGGATGCCTTTATGTGCCTGAAAGACCAGACACAGGTATCCGGTATTAATTCCGGCCTGTTTTTCAATAGCCAGTTCAGTAGCGTTATCACCCTGGATCAGGATCAATCCATCGATATAGAAGCTATTGTGCGCCTGATGATGAAGGAAATTGCCACCCGCGAACCGGAGTATGAAATGGCCCTGCATGGCCTGCTGCGTTATTTCCTGGTGCTGGTGTCGCGGATAAAGGGGCAAAGTGTGGGCATCTCACCGGAACAACATGCCCAGCATAACAGTTCTGTCTTCCTGAAATTCAAAAACCTGATCGAAGAAAATTACCAGCAATTAAAAACCGTATCTGATTATGCAGACCTGCTGCATATAAAACCCGTGCTGCTGAATGAAATCAGCAAGCAGCTTTCCGGTATTACTGCCGGGGAGCACATCCGTAACAGGGTCATCCTTGAAGCCCAGCGCTACCTCTATAATACAGACCTTACTGCCAAAGAAATAGCCTATAAGCTGGGATTTGAAGATCCGCACTATTTCAGCCGCTTTTTTAAGAAATATACCTCTCAAAGCCCCTCCGAATTCAAGGAGGCTTCCCGTACTATCAGCCACCAGCAATGATTTTAGCCCCCTTCTGAAAAAAGTCCATCAGGTAATGCGTTTTATCCATTTCCGATGGGTGTTGTAACATGTACTTTTGTATTGTCTTAGGAGGCAAATATGAAAAACACAATAAAACATGTAAGTCAGATTTTGATAGCGCCGGCCCCTCACATGGTGGGCGACGGATTCAGGGTACAGAGCGTATTGCCGGGCGGCACCCGCTCCACCAATAATATGGTAAGCCCCTTTATCCTGATGGATTACGGCGCGCCGTCTTATTTCCCGCCGACCACCAGGCCCCGTGGCGTGGATCAGCATCCGCACAAAGGTTTTGAAACCGTAACCGTAGTGTATCAGGGGGAACTGGAACACCGCGACTCCACTGGCAGCCATGGTAAACTGGCTCCCGGCGATGTGCAATGGATGACTGCCGCAGCAGGTATCGTGCATGAAGAAAAACACGAGACCGAATTCAGCAAAAGAGGCGGAAAGGTTGAAATGGCGCAGCTCTGGGTAAATCTTCCCAAAGCATTTAAAAACAGTCAGCCTGGTTACCAGAACCTGACCAAAGCCGAAATACCGGTAGTAAACGTCAGCGAAGAAGGATATGTACGCGTAATCGCCGGAGAATACAATGGTATCAAAGGCGCAGCCAAAACCTTCACGCCGCTGCATGTGCTGGATATTAAACTGAAGAAAGGCGATAAGATCACCACCAGCTTCCCTGAAAATTACAACACCATAGCGGTGGTATTTCATGGAGAAGCGGACTTCAACGGCAACGCCGCGAAAAGTGTAGAAACAGTATTGTTTGACCATGAAGGTACAGACATCAACATCACTGCGCTGGAAGACACGACCATACTGTTGCTGAGCGGTGAGCCAATCAATGAGCCTATTGTAGCATACGGTCCGTTTGTGATGAATACACCGGAAGAAATCAATCAGGCCATCGACGACTTTAATGCCGGTAAAATGGGCTTTCTGAATTAAAAATTACCAATAACAACTTAAACCGAAATATATGACAACCTGGAAAATAGATTCCGCACATAGCGATGTACAATTTAAAGTGAAGCACCTGATGATCACGACCGTTACCGGTCAGTTCGGAACATTTGATGCTACCATGACCACTGCAGGCAATGATTTCAGCGATGCGAGCATTTCTTTCGAAGCAGACATCAATAGTATTACCACGCAGAATGCACAACGTGATGAGCACCTGCTCGCAGGCGATTTCTTTGATGCCGCCAAATATCCCAAGCTGCAGTTTGTATCTAAAGAAGTGAAGAAAGTAGACAGTGAGAATTACAAACTGATTGGCGACCTGACCATCCGCGACAATACCCGTCCGGTAGAGCTGAACGTTGAATTCGGTGGTGAAGTGGTGGACCCATGGGGCCAGACCAAAGCCGGATTTGAACTGAGCGGTAAAATCAACCGTAAGGATTTCGGTCTTACTTTCCACGCTACAACAGAAACCGGTGGCGTTTTACTCAGCGATGAAGTGAAACTGCTGGCAAGTGTACAGATGATTAAACAATAATAACTACCGGAAACGGCTAAAAATACTATATACAATGGACATCATAGAACAACTGGAATGGCGTTATTCAACAAAGAAATTTGATGCGGCAAAGAAATTAAGCAAGGAACAACTGGACAGGGTACTGGCTGCAACAAGGCTCTCCGCCTCTTCCTACGGCTTACAACCGTATAAAATACTGGTGGTGGAAAACCCGGCTGTCAGAGAAAGACTGAAAGCCGCATCCTGGGGACAGCCACAGATCACTGATGCATCGCACCTGGTCATTTTTGCAAGAGTGGACAATTTTAATGAATCTCACGTAGACGAATATACGAATCATATCGCCCAGGTGCGTAGCATCAACCCGGAAGATCTTGCCAGCTTCGGGGCCATGATGAAAGGAACAGTTAACAGCCTGACACCTGAAAAGTCGGCTGCATGGACCTCCAAACAGGCTTACCTGGCGCTGGGCACGCTGCTCACCGCTGCCGCCGCAGAAGGTATTGATACTTGCCCTATGGAAGGTTTCGATGCCTCCCAATACGACGAAATACTGGAACTGAAAGAGAAAGGCCTTGCTACCGTTGTTATCGCCGGGCTTGGCTTCAGACAGGAAGATGATCCAATGCAACATGCAATTAAGGTGAGAAAGCCGATAGAGAAACTGGTTGAGTTGATATAATTACGAATTACGAATTGCGAATTACGAATGTAGAAGCGAAGAGCTAATCGTAGATTGACGGGGATAAGTAAATATCACCTTTAATCTACGATTAGCTCTTCGCTTCTACATTCGTAATTCGCAATTCGCAATTCGTAATTCGTAATTCGCAATTCTTTTGTATTTTGTGGCCCTTCAATGAAAGGATTAATCACCTCAAATAATAAAGCATTTTTAACATGAAAAGATTTGCATCTGCCAACTGGCAAGGTACCGGTAAAGAAGGTAAAGGAACATTAACGTCCCAGTCTACCGTATTAAACAGCACGCAATATTCCTACAGCAGCCGTTTTGAAGAGGGTGTAGGTACTAACCCGGAAGAGCTGGTGGCTGCAGCGCACGCTGGCTGCTTCACTATGAAACTGAGTTTCGTAATCTCCGGAGCCGGCTTCACCCCCGGTAATATCGATACCAAATGCACTATTACGTTGGAGAATGGCGCTATCACTTCCAGCCACCTGGTAGTGACTGCATCTGTACCCGGACTGGATGCAGCTAAATTTGCTGAAATGGCAGCTGATGCAAAAGCTAACTGCCCTATCAGCAAGCTGCTGAATACGGAAATCACTATGGAAGCTACACTGGTGTAATATCAGCAGCAATATGATGTAGAAAGGGAGGTGCAGGGCATCTCCCTTTTTTTGTCCACGTTTTTCTTCATATGGTCCATTTTCTTCCCCTGCCTTTTATACGACCTTTGTATTGTAAATCAAAAGGAGAATTAAGTTATGAAAAAGATTATTCATCGTGCAGCAGACAGAGGTTACGCAAATCATGGCTGGTTGAAAAGCCATCATTCATTCAGTTTCGCCAATTATTATGATCCCAATAAAATTCATTTCGGCGCATTACGCGTATTGAATGATGATATAGTAAAAGGTGGAATGGGCTTTGGCGCGCATCCGCACGACAATATGGAAATTATATCCATTGTACTGGATGGTGCGCTGGAACACCGCGATAACACCGGTAAACAGGAAATCATCCGCAGAAATGATGTGCAGGTGATGAGTGCAGGAACCGGAGTGGTGCATTCAGAATTCAACGCTTCCAAAACAGAAGATGTGAACTTCCTGCAGATATGGGTATTCCCGAAAGAAAGGAATATCAAACCCCGCCACGATCAGAAAACATTTTCACCTGCCTTCCCTGAAAATGGGCTGCAGGAGATAGTTTCACCTGATGGCAGTAATGGCGCCCTCAGTATACATCAGGATGCCTGGTTTACATTGGGTAAGCTCGAAGCAGGCCAGCAGCTGGATATTACACCGAAACAGAAAGGTAACGGCTGCTATCTGTTTTTATTGAGCGGAGAGGTGAAGATTGCAGGAGAAGTGCTGGAAACACGCGATGCTATTGGTATTGAAGATTATGATACCACACAGCTTGAAGTGCTGAAACCGGCAGAGTTTTTGTTGATAGATGTACCAATGCTGAACTAATATTCAACAGGTCATTTATTAACCCATTATATATTGACAAGAGATCAGCGGTAACGCTGGTCTCTTTTTATTTATGTTAAGAGATGGAACTGTATTTGTATTTCATCTGCAAACATTATATTTTACCAGCACGGAGGATTAATTATGTTATTGGCAACGGATCTCGACGGAACATTCCTGGGTGGCTCGGAAGCGCACCGGGAAGAATTATACACATTAATACGCAGCAGAAATGATATTCAACTCGTTTTTGTAACGGGAAGGGGTATACGAAGTGTACTGCGGCTGCTGGAAGATGAAACCATTCCTAAGCCGGAATACATCATCTGTGATGTGGGGGCTACGGTTACGCACCTGGCTTCACTGGCGCCGGTAGAGCCTGTGCAGTCGGGCATTGCCAGCCTGTGGCCCGGCGATCATGTCAGGGAGCAACTGAAAGCAGTGGAGGGGCTGCTGCACCAGGAAGCGCATCAGCAATACCGCTGTTCTTACTATTACGATGACGCTACAGATATTGAGGCGGCGAGGGAAGTAGCTGCTTCCCTGCATTGCGACCTGCTGTTATCGGCAGGAAAATACCTGGATATATTGCCGCGTGGCGTGAGTAAAGGCAATACACTGCAGCAGCTGCTGGGAGTTATGGCATTGCCGCATCAGCAGGTGCTGGTAGCCGGCGATTCCATGAACGACTACTCCATGTTTGAAATGGGATTTAAAGGCGTGGTAGTGGGAGAAGCCGAGCCGGAACTGGTAGTACGCACTACCGGAATGAAGAATGTACTGCAGGCCGGACACAGCGGCGCAGGGGGCATCCTGGAGGCGATGACTTTCTTCCCGGAGTTCGGTATTTACTTATAAATCATCAAAAAGATGTGCGGAAAACTTATGATTGTTGCATCGAAAAAGATTGTAACTTAGAATCAGTCTTTAAGAGAAAGATCGGCCTGATGTAAAACATTAATGGATATTGAATACAGCGTTTGGTAATGATGAAAATATATTATCTCATCATTTAAATTGATCAATACACCATGGAAATTACAACACAGCCTGCAGAGCAGCAGCAGATGAATGCATGGAAAGAAGAAGTGAACGATGTCAGAACTGAAGTGAAGATGATGCGGGAAAGACTGGAGCAGATTGTACTGAGTACTGCCCCCCGCGAAATCATGTCGAAAGTGGAACATTTTGAGAACCGTTTTTTAAGACAACGGGAAGTTGCCGACGAGATGTACCACGATATCAAACAATGCTCTAAAAAATTATCAGACCAGCCACAGGTAGTACATGATGATCGTCCGGTTGACGACTACCAGACCATACAGCACCGTATGGAAATATTCCAGAAACTGTTTATCGAATTAAAAGACGATTTTAATCACTTTATCACCTGCGATGTATAGCCTCGCTTACTGAATTTCTTTTGTCTTGTGTTCTATTTTATGGATGATATCATCCAGCTGCTGGGTAGACTGGTGCAGCCATTCCATCAGGCGGGAGTTGAGATGTATGTCCTGATTACTGGTGTCGAACAGCCGGGTTATACCCAGTATGGAAACCACCGGCTGGCGGATTTCATGTGAATTGATCCACGCGATTTCGCGCAGCGTTTTATTCTGTTCTTCAAGCCGCATAGCCTGTTTCACGTGCTTGTCTATATCCTGCATCATGCCGATCATACGCATGGGCGTGTTATTGCTGTACATGATAAAAGCACGGTCAACCACATATTTATAACAACCGTCTGCACAAAGAAAGCGGTATTGTTCCGACCAGTAATTCCGGTTATGTGTGAAACATTGCTCCAGTGAAGTCATGACCTGCGGGCAATCTGCCGGGTGTATATTGTTTTTCCACCAGTCGAAGATATCCGTTTCTTCTTCGGGCGAATGCCTGAAGAGGCTCGCCAGTCCATGATTCCAGCTTACGGTGTTGCTGAGCAGGTTTCTGTCATATACGGCATCGTTGGTAGCTTGTGCCAGCAGTTCATAGCGTACGCCCAGCTGATGCGCTTCCCGTGCCACCTTCACCTGTTCGTCCACATCTTTCGCCATGATAAAGCGTGCCGGACGGCCATAATAGCTGGTAGAGTGCGCATATATTTCCACAAAGAAGTTAATGCCGTTTTTCTTCCGGTGTTTCCAGATACCCCGGTATTCAACACCGTTGCATCTGTCCCTGATATTTTCCATCAGGGCTTCTACTTCTTCCTTTTCCCGTATATCCGCCAGCGTTAGTTGCAGGAACTCCTGCCGGGTATAGCCGTATTTATCACAGGCTGCCTGGTTTACGGAAAGAAAATGCAGTGTTTTCTTATCATAGATCCACATGGGCACGGGATGCTGACTGAATAACCTTTCGTATTGTATAAAATGATAATTTTTTTGGAGCAGTGTGATAGATAGTAGCAGGAAGACAATACCGGTAACGATTTCGCAGGCGATCAGCCCGGTTTTGACAATGGAGAATTCATTCCCGATAATCAGGTATGCATTGATGACAATGACCAGGAATAGTAAACACAAACATGCAATCTTAATTGGGGAGACACGCATTACCTGCTTTTCATCAAAAATTATGAAAAATAATGACAGGTAAAAAATAATAGATGAAGATGAGTGATTGACAATTTTATCTGCATTATGATACTTTATAATTCAAGTGATACCTGCTCACTGGCCGGGTAGCCGACGCACGTAAGCACCAGGCCTTCCGCCAGTTCTTTATCGGTCAGCACCTCATTGACAGGCATCCATACTTTCCCGCCGGTGCACAGCGCAGTACAGGACCCGCATACGCCGCCCTTGCAGCTGTAAGGCAGTGCTATATTATGTTCCAGGGCATAACTCAGGATGGTCTGGTTAGCAGGAATCTGCAGTTCATATACTTCATGGCGCAGCCATATCTTCACCTGTTTGAGCGAGGTATCTGCGGGCAGGGTAGTTCTGGCCAGGCGGGCTTCCGTATTCACGACAAAATTTTCCTTATGCAGCTGGTCTTCCCGGAAGCCCATAAAATGCAGGGTGAGCAGAATCATGCGCATATATTCCGGCGGGCCGCAGAGGAAAAACTGTGCTTCCGGCTTGTTGTACAACAGGTGTTCTGTGACCAGTAATTCCAGCAGGATGTTATTGAGCCGGCGGTAGGTATGCTGACTTTCCGGATCGTTGCTGAAAAGCCAGATGCAGTGCAACCTGTTGCTGTATTGCTCCTGCAGTGTCTGCAGTTCCTGCAGGAAGATGGTTCTTTCCGGCGTGGTATTGCTATAGATCAGTACTATACGGGCAGAAGGTTCTTCGTGCAGCATTTGTTTCAGCAGTGAAAAAACAGGTGTAATACCGCTGCCGGCAGCCATCAGAAAAATATCTCTGGCGCCATTGGTACCAGGTTCAAATGTAAAACGGCCGGAAGGCTCCAGGGAGGTCACTACATCGCCTTTCTTCCAGGTGCGCAGGATATGCCTTGAAATTTCGCCATTCTCCTTCTCCCGGATGGTAACACGCATATATGGATCAATACCGGGCGTAGAGCTGAAAGAATAAGAACGGCGGTATTCTTTCCCATGCAGCTGTATGATGAAGGTCAGAAACTGTCCGGCAAGGTAACTGACAGGTTCCTGAGCAACAGGCTCCAGGTAATAGGTGAAGGTGCCGGGTGTTTCTTTCCTGATGTCGGTAATCCTCAGTTGCAAATACATAATGTAGGGGAATTACGAATTACGAATTGCGAATTACGAATGAGGAGCGAAGACATAAGCGGATAAAGAATTTACTTCTTCGCTTATGTCTTCGCTCCTCATTCGTAATTCGCAATTCGTAATTCGTAATTATTTTAAATCGTTACTGTAATTTTTTCCCGCAGCATTTCCCTGGTAGTGCGGGCAATGCCGGCGGCGTCGTAGCCGCATTCACGGAAGAGTTCTTCCGGTTTGCCGTGTTCAATGATGGTATCGGGGATACCCATGATTTTCACGTCTGCCTTGTAATGGTGGGCAGCCATGAATTCGAGGATGGCGCTGCCGAAGCCGCCTTTAACGGCGCCGTCTTCTACAGTAATGACTTTGTCGAATGACTGGAAGATTTCATGAAGCATGGCTTCATCCAGCGGTTTCACAAAGCGCATATCGTAGTGGGCGGGCTGGAGGCCATCTGCTATCAGTTCTTTGCAGGCTTCTGTAACGAAGTTACCTACGTGACCAATGGAGAGGATGGCTATATCTTTACCATCGCGGATTTTGCGGCCGGTACCGGGTTTGATGGCTTTGAAAGGAGTACGCCATTCGGGCATTACACCTTGTCCGCGTGGGTAGCGGATAACGTAAGGGCTGTTGTTTTCAGGCAGTTGTGCGCTGTACATCAGGTTACGCAGCTCTTCTTCGTTCATGGGGGCGCTGATGATGACGTTGGGGATACCGCGCATATACGCGATATCGTAGGCGCCATGATGTGTAGGGCCGTCTTCGCCTACCAGTCCTGCTCTGTCGAGACAGAAGATAACGGGAAGGTGCTGGATAGCCACATCGTGAACGGCCTGGTCAAAGGCGCGCTGGAAGAAGGAAGAGTAGATATTACAGAACACGCGCATACCCTGGGTGGCCATACCGGCGGAGAGGGTAACGGCGTGTTGTTCGCAGATACCCACATCGAATGCGCGGTCCGGCATTTTTTCCATCATGAATTTGAGGGAAGAGCCGGAAGGCATGGCGGGAGTGATGCCGAGAATTTTATCATTTTTTTCAGCCAGTTCGATGATGGTATGGCCGAAAACATCCTGATATTTAGGTGGTTGTGGTCTGTCGATCTGTTTTTTGAAGATTTCGCCGGTGATTTTGTCGAACAGGCCGGGAGCGTGCCAGGTGGTCTGGTCCTTTTCTGCCAGGGCATATCCTTTTCCTTTTGTGGTAACGATATGGAGCAGTTTGGGGCCGGGAATATCTTTCAGGTCCTGCAGGGTATCTGTCAGTTTAGTGATATTATGGCCGTCTATAGGGCCAAAATAGCGCATCTGCAGGGATTCGAACAGGTTGCTGGATTTGGACACGACGCCTTTGAGGCTGGCTTCCAGTTTAGAGGCCATATCGCGGGTAAATTTCTTGCCTACAGGCAGCTTACCCAGGAGGTGCCATACATCGTCGCGTAATTTGTTATAGGTCGGCGATGTAGTAATATCGGTAAGATATTCTTTAAGGGCGCCTACGTTAGGGTCAATGGACATGCAGTTATCGTTGAGGATAATGAGCACGTTGGCATTGGCTACGCCGGCATGGTTCAGTGCTTCGAAGGCCATACCTGCGGTCATGGCTCCGTCACCGATTACGGCAATATGTTGTTTATCGAATTCTCCTTTGTAGTGGGAAGCCATGGCCATACCCAGTGCGGCGGAAATGGAGGTGGAAGAGTGTCCGACACCGAAGGTGTCGTATTCGCTTTCATCTCTTTTCGGGAATCCGCTGAGGCCTTTGTATTTCCGGTTGGTTGGAAATGCGTCCCTGCGGCCGGTCAGGATTTTATGTCCGTATGCCTGATGCCCTACGTCCCATACCAGCTGGTCATAGGGGGTATTGAATACGTAGTGGAGTGCAACAGTGAGTTCCACTACACCCAGGCTGGCTGCAAAATGGCCACCATGTACGCTCACCACGTCAATGATGTATTGACGGAGTTCATCGCACACCTGATGAAGCTGTTCTTTGCTCAGCTTTCTCAAATCAGCTGGATATGTTATCTGGCTTAAAAGTGGACCGGCCGTGATATTCATATAATGGCTCAGGGTTTTTGTTTAACAACAAAAGTACATAAATTATGCGTTCCGTAGCCAAATACCAAAGGGAAATGCGCCACTTTCACAGTATCCGCCATTCGGGTGGGGCCATTCGCCATTTACCCGGACGATTCGCCATTTATAATATTTAGGTTCGGCCGGGGGGAGCCAAACGGTATTTTTGGTATACTGGGGAAGTTTACTAATTTGATTGAATGTTAAAAAAGGTATCCAAATATTGGTGGAGCCAATTGGTGGGGTGGTCTGTATATTTGATTATAAATATATTTTTCAATTTCACCCTGAATACGCCAAATTTACGTGCAGTGGTGATTCTGACGATCATTTTCGCCATTTGCGGTGTCATATCCACTCATGTTTTCCGGGCGCTTATCAACAGGTCGGGTGACTGGGAAGGTTACAGCCTGGAGAAACAAAGCATATTATTCCTGGCAGCGGTTGTCGGTACCAGTATCATCTGGTATTTTGCCTATAACCAGACATTAGAATACCTGGTAGGGCAAAGGCCGAAGGGAAAGAATTTCCTGGAAAATATTATGATGAGCGGAGGGCTGCTGTCATCTTTTGCCATCTCTATCATCTGGTGGGGAATTTATTTTACATGGCATTATATAGAACGGAACAGAACCTCTCAGGTAGACAGGCTGAAACTGGAATCCACGGTGAAAGAACTGGAACTCAAAACCATTAAGGCGCAGTTGAACCCGCATTTCATTTTTAATGCGTTAAACAGCATACGGGCACTGGTTGATGAAAATCCACAGCGCGCAAGAACCGCTATCACAGAGCTTTCCAATATTCTCCGCAGTTCTATGGCCATTGAAAAGGCTGAAACAGTGAGCCTTGAAAATGAATTAAACATTGTAAAGGATTACCTTGCACTTGAACATATCCGCTTTGAAGAGCGGTTACAGGTGAAATACGAGATTGATCCGGATACGCTGTCACTACAGGTCCCTCCCATGATGCTGCAGACATTGGTGGAGAATGCGATCAAGCACGGGATTTCCAGGGTTATCAGCGGAGGTACGGTATATATTGCCTCCCGGCTGAAAGGAATGGAACACCAGATTACTATAGAAAATACAGGGCAAATGGTGGAAAAAGGTCTCAACGGCCACGGCTTCGGCTTACAAAGCACCCGGCAGCGTCTGAGCCTTCTGTTTGGCAACAGGGCTACCTTTGACATCAGGAATAAAGATGAAGAAACGGTGGTCGCCAGTGTGGTGATGCCATTGCTCTGATCACTTGTTATAACGGAAACCGCTGTAGCCGGCCCTGCCTGCTATGGCTTTATTTATTTGATAAAAAAATAGTCATCAACCAAACTTCATATTGCCAATGAAAAAAGCATTGATAATAGATGATGAACGCCTTGCCAGAAGTGAACTGAAGAAATTACTGGCAGACCATCCGGAAATTGTGGTGGTAGGCGAAGCTGTGAACGCGAAGGATGGTATAGAGAAGATTGAAACGCTACATCCTGACCTGCTGTTCCTGGACATTCAGATGCCGGATAAAACCGGGTTTGACCTGCTGGCCGAACTGGAAAAAACGCCACAGGTAATCTTTACCACCGCATATGACGAATATGCGCTGAAAGCATTTGAATACAATGCGCTGGACTACCTGCTGAAACCGGTAGAACCCAAGCGGCTGGCGGATGCTATCCATAAGTTGCATCAGCAGGACGAAAAAGACCGCCTGCTCGCTTCCGGTGGTATCCGCACGCTCCTGTCTGAAAACGACCAGGTATTTGTAAAGGACGGTGATCGCTGCTGGTTTGTGAAACTGCAGGAAATACGCCTGTTTGAAAGTGTGGGCAACTACGCGCGCGTGTATTTCGAAACCAACAAGCCGCTGATCCTGAAGTCGCTCAACGCACTGGAAGAAAGACTGGACGAAAGAGTGTTTTTCCGCGCCAACCGCAAACATATCGTGAACCTGCGGATGATCGAAAAAATTGACACCTACTTCAATGGTGGATTGTTACTGGAAATGAGAGGAGGCGAAAAAATTGAAGTGAGCCGCAGACAAGCGGTGAAGTTTAAAGAAATGATGAGCCTGTAATTCCGGCTTTTAGCCGTTAGTCGGAAAGACTAGCGGCTAAAAGCTTTCTGGGAAGAGTGAACGGCATCTGCCAGTTCCTTTATCAGGGAAAGATCGTGTTCAATAGCATTACCTACCACAATAATATCCGCACCGGCTTTACAGTTCAGGTAAGCCTTTTCTGCATCGCGGATACCTCCGCCCACAATAATAGGTACTTCCACCTGGCTGGCTACCCTGCTGATCATGGTTTCTGTAATAGGATTACGGGCGCCGCTGCCGGCATCCATATAAATAACTTTCATCCCCAGCATCTCCCCTGCCATGGCTGTACACATGGCTATATCCGCCTTGTCGGCAGGAATAGGCGTGGCGTTGCTGATGTAGGAAACAGTAGTGGGTGCGCCGCCGTCTATCACCATATAGCCGGTGGAAATAACCTCCAGCTGGCTTTTTTTAACGGCCGCAGCCGATACCACATGCTGTCCTATCAGTAGTTCAGGGTTTCTGCCGGAAATCATGGAGAGGTAAAGCAGGGCATCTGCATATCTTGAAACCTGGGAAGGGCTTCCGGGGAATAATATAACAGGAATATCACAGCTGGCTTTCAACTGTTGTACACATTCATCTAAATGATCGGTTATTACCAGGCTGCCTCCAAGGAAGATATAGTCTACCCGGGCTGCAGTACACTTAGCCGCCAGCTCAATTATTCCAGCAGGAGTTACCTTATCCGGATCAATTAAAACCGCGAATGCCTTTTCTTTCTTAGCCTTTTTTTCGATGAACGAAGAGTATATTTTATTGTACATCAATAGCGCATTGTTCCGGTTGTCGCAAAAGTATAATTTTTTTATTAATAACCCACATTGCTAAATAAATATGCATTCAATTCATTTTCTATTCATGAACTTCTTGATACTTATCACATTATAATTAACACACCAGGGTAAATCTTTGTTAACGACAAATTTTGAGCCGGATTTTTGTATCAGTTTCGATGAATAACAAACTTGCCCGTAAAGTGTTCTGGCAATTATCCACAATCTGTGTATAATAATAAACCTTTTCCCTGCATTTAAAAATTAATTTAGAATACCCGCCTGTAAGTACTAATTATTTTAATCTGAAGAAAAATTCATGCGCATGAAAAATCCAGTAAATGAAAAGCATGGACTCTCTTTCTCCCGTCATTTCACGAAAGAGGGAGTGAGCCCGTATGACCAGTTTGAGTATGACCTGCGCTCATCTGTAATCCGTAATCCTGGAGGAGATATTGTATTTGAGATGAATAATGTGGAAGTACCTGCCTCGTGGTCGCAGATTGCAACCGATATACTTGCACAGAAATATTTCCGGAAAGCCGGTGTACCACAGGAAGATGGCAGCCTGGGAAGAGAAACTTCCGTGAAACAGGTAGTACATCGCATGGCCAATTGCTGGCGCGCATGGGGCGAAAAATACGGTTATTTTGCCGATGGGAAATCCGCACAGATTTTTTATGATGAACTTTCCTATTGCATGCTGAATCAGGCCTGTGTGCCCAATTCCCCGCAATGGTTCAATACCGGGTTGTTTGAAAGCTATGGCATCAAAGGAAAGCCGCAGGGACATTATTATGTGGAGCAGCATACCGGTAAGCTGGAGAAGTCCACTTCTGCCTACGAACGCCCGCAACCCCACGCCTGCTTTATTCTCAGCGTTGAGGACGATCTGGTGAATGACGGCGGCATTATGGATCTCTGGATCAGGGAAGCACGCATCTTTAAATATGGTTCAGGAGTGGGCACCAATTTCTCACATATCCGCGGAGAAGGTGAAAAACTCAGTGGCGGCGGTACTTCCAGCGGGCTGATGAGTTTCCTGAAAATTGGCGACCGCGCGGCTGCCGCTATCAAATCCGGTGGTACCACCCGCCGGGCCGCCAAGATGGTATGCCTCGACCTGGACCATCCGGAAATCATGGACTTCATCAACTGGAAAGTAGAAGAAGAAAAGAAAGTAGGCGCCCTGATTGCTGCAGGTTACTCGTCAGACTATGAAGGAGAAGCCTACAGAACGGTATCCGGACAAAACTCCAATAATTCTGTTCGTATTCCGAACAGTTTCTTCCGGCAACTGGCTGCGGATAGTGACTGGGAGTTGAAAGCCCGTACCAACGGTAAGCCCATGAAAACCGTTAAGGCCAGGGAGATATGGGATCAGATAGCCTATGCCGCCTGGCGCTGCGCAGATCCCGGCACCCAATACGATACTACCATCAATGAATGGCATACTTGTCCGCAGGGCGGACGTATCAACGCTTCCAACCCCTGTTCGGAATATATGTTCCTGGATAATACCGCCTGTAACCTGGCGTCTGTGAACCTGCGCCGCTTCTTTGATGAAGATGCGGGCCGTTTCGATATACCCGGATTTGAGTATACAGTGCGGTTGTGGACAGTAGTCCTGGAAATATCCGTGTTGATGGCGCAGTTCCCTTCCAGGGAGGTAGCGCAGCTCAGCTATGACTACCGTACGCTCGGACTGGGATATGCCAATCTCGGTTCCCTGCTGATGGTAAGTGGTATTGCCTACGACAGTGAAGAAGCCAGAGGACTGGCCGGCGCTATTACCTCTATTATGACCGGCGTGGCTTATAAAACATCTGCAGAAATGGCGGCGCATCTGGGCGCTTTTCCCCGGTATGCAGATAACCGGGCGGATATGTTACGCGTAATGCGCAATCACCGGGCAGCAGCCTATGATGCTACCGATGCCTATGAAGGACTGGAAATAAAACCCCGTGGCATCAATGCGCGGTATTGTCCCGAAGATCTGTTGAAAGCTGCTACCAGGGCCTGGGATGAGGCCGTGCAGTTAGGAGAGAAATATGGTTACCGCAACGCGCAGGCTACCGTTATTGCTCCTACCGGTACCATCGGGCTGGTGATGGATTGCGATACAACCGGTGTGGAGCCTGATTTTGCGCTGGTGAAGTTTAAGAAGTTATCAGGTGGCGGATACTTTAAAATTATCAACCAGTCTATTCCCACCGCATTGCGTAACCTGGGGTATGCGCCGAACGAAATCAAGGCGATTGTGGATTATGCCAAAGGCAGCAGCAGTTTTGCCGGAGCGCCTTATATCAATCACCAGTCGCTGAGCGAAAAAGGATTTATTGCCGAAGAACTGAAGAAGCTGGATGCCGCGGTAGCGTCATCTTTCGACATCTCTTTTGTATTTAACGTGTATACATTGGGAGAAGCCTGCCTGCAACGGCTTGGGTTTACGGCGGAGCAATATTTTAATCTTGAATTCAGTCTGCTCCATGAACTTGGATTTACAGACGAGGAGATAGAAGCTGCAAATGATTTTGTTTGCGGTACCATGACGGTAGAAGGTGCGCCCTATCTGAAAGAGGCGGACCTGCCGGTGTTTGACTGTGCCAATAAATGCGGCAAGCATGGAGAAAGATTTATTCATCCGCACGGGCATATCAGGATGATGGCGGCAGCGCAACCCTTTATTTCCGGTGCTATCTCCAAAACTATTAATCTGCCTAATGAAGCGGAAGTACATGAAATAGCGGATGCCTATATGATGAGCTGGGAGCTGGGACTGAAGGCCTGTGCGCTTTACCGAGATGGCAGTAAGCTCAGTCAGCCGCTGAGTAACAAGAGCGACAAGAAGAAGAAAGCAGATGCCGGCGCCACAGAACAGGCGCAGATACTGGATCTGGAGCAGTTAACGATAGATGAGCTGTTGGAAGAAGTTAACAGGCGGATGCTGGCCAGTAAGGATACCAC
Organism: Chitinophaga solisilvae; assembly: GCF_009928525.1. Taxonomy (GTDB): domain Bacteria; phylum Bacteroidota; class Bacteroidia; order Chitinophagales; family Chitinophagaceae; genus Chitinophaga; species Chitinophaga solisilvae. Next base: position 601,901 of record NZ_JAABOK010000003.1, read on the forward strand.
ATTAAAACGTCAGTTATCGCGGATTGTGGAGCGGCAGACGCTTCCTTCCAAGCGGGGCGGGTTTACACAGAAAGCCAAAGTGGGTTCGCAGGCTATATTTCTGCGTACCGGAGAATATAACGATGGTACGCTGGGAGAGATATTTATTGATCTGGCGAAAGAAGGATCAACCTTGCGCAGCCTGATGAACTGCTTTGCCATCGCTGTTTCTGTAGGATTGCAATATGGTGTTCCGCTGGAAGAATTTGTAGATAAGTTTGTGTTTACACGGTTTGAGCCGGCAGGAATGGTAGATCATCCGAATATCAAATCGGCTACATCGCTGGTGGATTATATCTTCCGGGTGCTGGGCTATGAGTACCTGGGACGTACGGATCTGGTGCATATACTGGATGCTCCGGGTAATACAGGAGAAGAGGAGGATGAAGAAAATAACAGCCGGGCAGCGGTTCCGCCATTGTCGAGCGTGCGCGTTACTTCTGCGGGGAATGCAGCACCGAAGCCGGTAAGACAGCCGGCTGGCGTTAAGCAGCAGCAGGAAAACAGCACACAGGATTATATGCGGAGTATGCAGAGTGATGCGCCTGCATGTAATACCTGCGGACACATTACGGTACGGTCAGGAACATGTTACAAGTGTCTGAATTGCGGTAACAGCATGGGTTGTAGCTAAATGCATGTTGCAACTCTTGTTAATGATATGTTATTGTGCCTTTAAAATTTCAAAGAAAAATAACATGCACTTACCTTTGTATTCAAATAGGGTTTTCATAGGATAGTAACAAATTGAGGGCGCTTTTCTAGGCGCCCTTACTTTTTTTAAGAAATGCCCGTTTTTCCCTTCTTTTTTATGGTCTTCTATTTCTCCTGACGCCCGATAGGCTATCAGGGTAATTTACATTTATCTAAAAACAGCCCCCTAAAAAAATTAAAATGCAATAATATGTCTTCATATTAGAATTTATTTAATTTTTGCTGTTCTGTCTTCATCATCATACAATTTTATTATATTTGTTATTGTATTAATTTTTATTATGGTTACTGTCCTATGAAAAACCAAATATTCCTACACCGCATGACTCATCATGCACTGTAAATGACTCTCGAAAGCAATGGTTCGCCCATTGCTTTTGTTTTTTAGCGTGTTTCTACGCATATTTTTCCAGGGATTAGAAATCTCAGAATATAATTTGTATTTTTAGACTCGAAAAATTGGATGCCTTATGAAAAAGCTGTTGTTAATGCTGTTGGTAGTTTTGGCCGCAGCCACATCAGCAAATGCCAGCACTGGATTCAGAAACGGCGGAGATAATCCGGGAGTTAAAAACGGTGGAGATAACAACGATAACCGTAATAATGCCAGGAATAATGATAAATCCAAACCTGTACGGGTAGAAGAATTTGTATTATTATTTCCACGGGTTGAAACAGGAGAGAAGGTAAATGAAGCAGAGTTGGAAAAAGCTATTGTGGACCTATACAAATGGTACCTGCAAAACGAAACTAAAATAAATACCAACGATTTCCTGAAAGGAAGTGGTAAGGAACTGGCGTTTCCATTCAAAGTGGATCCTAAAACCTTGCAGCAATACTTCCTGTTCATCAAAAAGAATTTTCCGGGTTTCAGTGAAGAAACTTTATCTGACATAAAGCGCAGCCGGAAAAAAGATGCACCTGTAACTGTCCGTGATGAAATGGACAACCCGATGTCAATTTCCGTAAACAGATAAAATCGTTTTGCCACGCGTAGATGCATTTAGAGTTTAGCTATAATAAAGGGGATGTATTGCATGCATTACGCTATCATTTTATGCAGCGTGGCGAAATAAAGGTATTCCGTAATACCATTATCATTCTGTTGCTGGCCACCATTGCCGGCTACTCCTTCAACCTGGTAACTCCTGGCGCCCTCACCGGTATTTCTGCCATGGTGCTCGTATTGGGCTGGGTCTTCTGGTACCTGCTCCCCATTTCCATCTACAACAAAGCTGCCACCTTCAAAGATGATATACATCTCCGGTATTCCGACGAAGGACTGGTCATCTCTACCCGTACCAGCGATCATCAACGCGCTATCAGCTGGAAAAACTTCTCCCGGATAGTAGAAACAAAAAAATTCTTCTTCCTCTACAGAGACAAAAAAACCTTCTTCCTCATCCCCATCAGCGCCTTCAAAACCGAAGAAGCCTACAGGGGATTCGCCGACATGGCCAAAGAGAAGATCATTTAATTATTTGATTATTTGGTTATTTGAGATTTGGTTATTTGATTGACGGATTTTGAAATTTTTTGATTTAGGAATTTATAAATGCAGCGAAGATTTAAGCAAATAATTACGTTCAGATCTTCGCTGTATTTATAAATTCCGAAATCAAAAAATTTCAAAATCCGTCAATCAAATAACCAAATCTCAAATAATCAAATGAATCAGTTGAGGGTGTGGAATACGCTGAAGTGGAGAATGTGATTCATGGAGCGGGCTCCGGATGTGGTTTGGATGAACTGGTTCATGTAGCCGATATCCGCTTTTATGCGGGGGCTGAACTGGTAGCCAAAGGCGGCCAGGAAACGGTTCTGATCAAAAAACAGGTTGCTGATATCATTACCCCAGAGATTCAGGAAGATTTCGTCCTGCAGCGCTACATAATATCTGGTAGGCTTGTGCTGCTGCCGGATAGCCAGCTGGGTGCGGTTGAAATAACGCAGGCGGTTACCGTATTTCCAGTCGCCGATAGCATGGTGAACCTCCGGAACGGCAGGTTGTGCCACCCAGCGCTGCTCCAGCCGGAAACGATGCGTCATATCAATTTTAGGCGCTTTGTAAATATATTGTTCAAAAATACGCTGCTCCGGCAACCAGGTATCGCTGACGCCACTGTAGGTAGGTACATAGGCGTAGCCCAGCAGCACGTGATGCTGCCTGCTGATGGAATATTGCAACCCTGCCCGCATCAGCAGCTGCCCCTTGTTGCTGATACCATCCCGGATACGACCCTGTATGTCAAATGGAACGGACCATTTACTATTGATCTTCACCGTGCCGAAATACGTATACCAATGCTGATACGCGTGCGTTGTACGCTGTGCGGAAGCATAGCGCGAAAGAGCCAGTATGGCCAGTAATAACAGTACTTTCCTCATAAATCGCTAAATATAGGTAGGGATAAAGATAATTACGAATTACGAATTATGAATTACGAATGGGGAGCGGAGATTTTGGGGCAGATTTTTGGGGAGGAGATGTGAGAGGGATATTCAGGAAGGATTTTTTGGGATCTTTTGGGATCTTTTGGGTGGTATGGGAGGTGGGTAGGAATGGGAAACCCCACCGGATAGATATCTGGCGGGGTTTTGTTGTTTGTGTTTTAGTTGAGGAGAGTTATGATCAGTTGTTATTTGTTGTACCAGAGTTTGGTGCCTTTGGTGTCTCCTCCGATAGCGGAAACGGCCTTGTCGTAGGCGGCTTTATTCTGCGTTTGTTCGGAGATGAGGTAAGTAAGGCGGAAAGGCACCATGGGGGCGCTGGGGTCCATAGTACCGGATACGGGCGCTATGAACAACGGCTGTCCGCCAGGTTTGCTGAACTGCAGGCGGGTTCTTTCGAACCAGCCCTGGAAACCTTGCGGGTAAAGGGCCAGCCATTTCTGGGTGCCGATTACATTTTTCCAGTCGGCCTGATTGTAGGGCACTTTGCTGATGTAGCTGCTGATGCTGGCATCGGAAATGCTTCTGTCATCTGTGAGCTTCTTCCAGAAGTTGAAGGAAGCGGTGATACCGTTGCCGTAATGTGTGGCTGCATCTCCGCCTACGCTCATGCCGCGGGCAGCAGCTTCTGCCAGGATAAATTCCACTTCTGAATAGGTCATCAGAATACCGGGCATGGTAGCGCTGTATATCTGTTTGCCGGGAATGGAAAAGTTACCGGGTTTGGGTCTGGCGGCATCTGCGCTGGCCCAGCCGTAAGGCATTCCCTTATAGTCCTTGTTATCATCAGAAACGCGCGCGAATATCGGCAGGCGCTGATCGTTCAGGCCCTGCATATAATCTACCAGGGTGCCGCTCACAAAGAAATCGACGATGGGGCGTTCTGATTCATTGAATGGAAATTTATTGGGTGCTGCATTTACATATTTAAACAGGGCATCATCATCGTTAGATGTGAATGCTTTGGCGTAATGGGCTTCAATGATCTCTCTGGCTTTGGGAAGGTTAGCGCCGGACATCCTGATGGCCATGCGCAGCATCAGCGAGTGGGCTAATTTCCCCCAGGCTTTAGGTGCGCCGTTATAGATCACATCGCCGGTGGCTATGTCAGATTTAGCCGGATCGTCCAGGATGGCTGCCTGCGCCTGTAAGGTATCCAGCAGGGCACTGTATACAGCCTGGGCATCATCATAGGCCGGGATAATATTACCGGAACCGAGCTGGAAGGTCTGTTTGTATGGTAAGTTACCATAGGCGTCTGCGAGCACCTGGTAGATCCAGCAGGCAGTCACCTTCGCGATAGCGCTCTGGGCGGCTATTTTCGGGTCGCTGGTTTTATCCTTGTTCAGCTGCACAATTTCATTCAGGTTATGTAAGGAAATCCTGTACATATTATTCCATAAGGTAGCATTGTTGCCTTCGTCCAGCTTATAGCGGCTGTCGTCTGTACGGGAGTTACCTGACCAGTACTGGGCGTAATGCATGGAAATATAGCCATTCTGCAGGCCGCTGTATAATATATCCATCGCGTTTTTCTGCGCGCCTGCGAGCAGGTATTGCGGATCGGCGGTGGTAGGTTTGGTCGGGTCGTGATTGATATCGCTCAGCTTCTTGCAGCTGCTGAAAACAACGGCTGTCAATAAAAAGAAGGCGATGCTATATTTAAAAATCTTGTGTGTCATCTTCCGGAAAAATTTAGAATGATACATTCAGGTTTAAGCCATAAGAGCGCAGCGATGGCAAAGCGCCTCCTTCAATACCCTGGATATTGGAGGAAGAGTTGATGATGTTGGACGGATCCACATTGGGCGCATTGGATTTAATCAGCCACAGGTTACGTCCATAGAGGGAAAGGCGGGCATTTTGCGCACCGATCTTTTCTGACCAGGATGCAGGCAGATTGAATCCGATTTTTGCTTCTCTCAGATAAATATAGCTGGCGTCGTACAGGTTGGCTTTACTGATGACGTTACCGCCGTTGGCGCTGAAGTGATCCTGTGCTGTAATACGAACTGTGTTGGGCTTGCCGTCGGCTGTTACGCCGGGAACGATGATACCATTGTCACGGATACCGTTTTCCACTGTGCTTTGCAGCAGCCCGGACTTCTCACCATACAGGTTAGTATAGGAGAAGAAATTACCTCCGTGCTGGAAGTCAACCAGTGCTGACAGGTAGAAGCCTTTATAGGTGAAGGTGTTGGTAACACCGCCTACGTAGTCCGGATAGGCGTTACCGATAGGTACCGGTGTGCTGGTAGGAATGTAATGGCCTTTGCTGTCCACCAGTTTTTCTCCGTTGAGGTAGGTGTAATCCGTACCCAGGATAGTTCCCAGGGGCTGGCCTACCTGTGCTACTACAGATACTTTCTGTGTACGGCGGTCGGTACCGATGTACAATACCGGCAGAGAGGTGTTGTATTGTGCAATATCCAGGTTGAGGAGTTTGTTGCGGTTGCGGGCCAGGTTGGCGTTGATATCCCAGCGGAAGCCGTTTTTCAGGCGGATGGGATTCAGATTCAGGCCTATTTCGATACCTCTGTTCTGCACGCTGCCGCCGTTCACAAATGCGCTGGTGAAGCCGGTAGCTGCCGGTAATGCCAGGTTGATGATCTGGTTCCGGGTAGTGCGGTTATAGAAGGTAAAGTCAACGCCTATACGATTATCCAGGAATTTCAGCTCCACTCCTGTTTCTACTTCCGTAGTACGTTCCGGTTTCAGGTCACGGTTATATTTGGTGGCGGTGAACTGTGTTACCGGGTAGGAGCTGAATGGCGGAATCAGTTCGTAGGTATCGTAGATGCGGTAAGGATCGGCATCGTTACCTACGGCGGCGAGGCTTCCTCTTAACTTACCGAATGACAGCCATTTCCAGTCTTTCAGCAGATCGGAGAACACGAAGGAAAGGGAGGCAGACGGATAGAAGTACTGGTTGTTACCTTTGACCAGTGTGGAGCTCCAGTCGCTGCGGCCGGTCAGATCCAGGAAGAGCAGGTTTTTATAACCGAGGTTGGCGGTAGCGAAAACGGAGTTGATCTGTTTTTCGTAGAACTCATCAATAGCCTGTGCCGGTTGAATGGAGTTAGCCAGGTTATAAACATCTTTCATGGTGAGGCCGCCTACGGTGCTGCCGCCGGTGGTAGTCCACTGACGGTGCATGAGGTTACCACCCACGGAAGCGTTGAGCTGGAATTCCTTTCCGAAATCTTTTTTAATATCCGCAGTGATCTGGTAGTTCATTTCGCGGGAGGTGCGTATACGTTTGATGTATCCGCCTACTACGTAGTCTTTGGCAGTTCTTTCCTCTTCGAGGGTATTATAGTCATCCATGAAAACGCGGCCGGTGAAGGAGAGCCATTTATTGGCTTCCACGTCAACGCCGGCGAAGCCGAAGATACGGTTACGGCTATCCGTTTCGTAGTCCATATAGCGGTTCCAGTACGGGCCGTTGCTGGAAACGATTGCCGGGTTATCCCAGGATTTGCGGTTCCAGGTAATCTGGGAGCCGTCGTCGTATTTGTAGCGTTTTTCCATGTCGATGTCCAGCTGACGCTGGCCGTACATGGTAAACTGCAATGTAGGGTTCGGGCCTGTGAAGCCTGTACCGGGGCGGGCTTTCGCTTTGAGGGCGCTGTAATTCAGGGAGGCCACTGCGCGAACGCCTTTGGTTACTTCGTAGTTACCGTTGAAGGATAGGTTATTACGGTTCAGCGAGGCATTTGGCAGTACGAAGGACTGGTTCATATTGCCGTATGACAAACGGAAGCCGCCTTTGTCGTTGCTGCCGGCCATGGATATATTGTTGGTGAGGGTGAAGCCGGTTCTGTAGAAGTTCTTCACGTTGTTGGGCTGGGCTACCCAGGGGGTAGTCTGGCCAAAGTACTGGTTATTTTTATTTTTATCCCATGACCAGTACGGGCGGATCAGGCGGCCATCCAGGCGGGGACCCCAGGAGGCGTCCTCGTAGTATTGCGGCATGAGATCGTAACCGCCTTTGGCGGGGTCGTTGTAGGCAGGTGAGTTTTTAAAGCCTTCCGGATTTTTGTTGTACCAGAGGGTATCAAAGCGGGGGCTGGCGCCGCCGCCGTATTCGTTCTGGTAGGTAGGCAGCTTGTATACCTGATCTATCTGGGCGTTGAGGCTGTAGGTAACGCCGATGCCTTTTTCAGCATCCTGGCGTTTTTTGGTGGTAATGAGCATCACGCCGTTAGCGCCGCGGCTGCCGTAGAGGGCGGTGGCAGCAGCGCCTTTCAGTACGGAGATGTTTTCAATATCTTCCGGGTTGATGTCCTGCAGCGGGCTGCCGTAGTCGTAACCACCGCCGCCGTTGAGCTGACCGCCCTGGTTGGTATTGTTGTTCATCATGGGCACTCCGTCTATCACGAAGAAGGCGTTGTTATCGCCCAGGATGGATTTGACCCCACGGATGGTTACCTTGGTGGAACCACCCATGGAGCCTGTGTTGGTATTGATTTGTACGCCGGGAACTTTACCGGATAATGAGTTGACGAAGTTGACTTCCTTGGCTTCCTGCACGGCGCTGCCGCTTACCTGCTGCATGGCGTATCCGACAGAGCGGGGATTCTTTTTGATACCCAGTGCGGTAACCACCACTTCGCCCAGTACTTTTTTGTTACTGTTCAGGGGGGTGAGGGTGATGGTAACCGGTTCGCGTTTTTCGATGGCGATGGTCTGGTCGCCGAAAGTGGGCGAAGAGATGGTGATGGTATCTTTCAGGCCCGCCTTGATGGTGAATTTTCCATCGGGGGAGCTTTGTGCATTGAGTCCGGCGGTTTTGTTCTTGATGATGGCGCCCGGGATGGGGGTACCTTTTTCATCTTTTACCAAACCGTTGAGGGAGAATTTACCGATTTCCTTTTTCACGGTAGCATCATCCGGCGGCAGAATGAGGGCGGTGTCCTGCTTTGGTTTAGCGGTATCCTTAGCGGGAGGCACGGTATCTTTCACAGGTCTGGAGGAATCGCTCACAGGTCTGGCGCTGGTGTCTTTCGCGGGTTTAGCGGTGGTATCCTGCTTAGGCTGTTGTTTAACGGACGAGTCGGCAGCAGCGGGTTTAATCACTACCGGGACAGTGGTATCCGCGGGCTGTTGCTTAGCGGTGAGATACCCCTCGGGAATTGTGTATGCGCTGCTGGAGGTATAGCAGAAAAGGGCATAGCACAGCCCCGACCAGGCTAGTACTTGGCTTCTCATCGTATATTCTTTGATTTGGTTACAAATTTTTGCGACAGTATTGTCTGGCTGTCTATTGTTACATTGGTATTGCATATCAATATAACAATACAATCGAAATGCTTTTTACAATGTAGTGATAGCAAGAAATTACGGATTATGAATGATGAATGACGAATGAAACGCGGAGAACTGTGCGGATAAAGCGTTTGAAACATACGTGCCGGTCTGCGCATCACATTCGTAATTCGTAATTTAAAATTCGTAATTCCCTTCAAATCAGTGTTTTCTTCATTTCAAAATGGGCTATCCCTACTTCGGTAAATTCTTCTCCGTGTATTTCATAGCCCAGCTTACGATAGAAGCCGGTAGCTTCTTTGCGGGCATGCATGATAAGTTCGTTGAAATGATTGCTGACAGCGTATTGTTCAGCAAATGCGATGATATCGCGGCCGATGCCTTTACCCTGCAGGGCGGGAGAAACGGCCATCTGGCGGAGTTGTACGGTTGTATCGCTGACAGGTGTCAGGATGCAGCAGCCGGCGATAGTGGTATTGCCGGTTGCGGTATCGAAGCCACCGATGAGGATGTCGTTCATTTCCTGCCGGAGGTATTCGTCTGAGAAGGTGAGTCCCAGCGGTTTCCGGAGTACTTCATCGCGCAGGGCTACCATATCGTGATAGTCGCAACTACCGTATTCGATTATACGAAAATCAAGCATGTCATTATTTTCAATGGTGAAAAGCTAAGGTACGAATGTAGTCATTAAAGCCGCTGCGGGCGGTGTTTCAATAAAGGTTCGCATCAGGTTCTCCGGTAAGGCGTGATAACAAATAGCCTGCCAATGCAGCATGGGCAATGATACGCGGATTGCCTGAAATGCAGTATGGGCACAGTATGGCGCGTTTTGCCATCTTCCCGGATTACCTAGTTTTTAGTATTTAAAGCGTTCACGATAAGTTGGGCAACGGATTTCACCTGTAGCATTTCGTCCTCTATGAGGAGGGCATTGGGGTGGGTATCCGTACAGATAACACGGCTGATAAGGCCGCTGTTCTTGATTCTGTTAAAGCCGTTGCCTGCGAAAATGCCATGGGTGGTAATTACACAGATGTGGCGTGCACCTGCATCGCGGTAGGCTTCTGCTGCATGGATGAGAGAGCCGCCGGTGCGGATCATATCGTCATAGATGATAACGGTTTTATCTTTCACATCGGCGCTGATAGCGGTGATGGCGGTTTCTTCTCCGGAGAGGCGGCGTTTGAAAACGAAAGCGGCGGGTACATGGAGGTCATTGGCCAGCGATTCCACCCATTTTGCGCGGCCGGCATCGGTGCTGGCCAGCACAAAAGGCTCGCCGCCGGCCAGTTCCAGGGCGGCTTCCTTTACAAAATCCTTTGCATAGAGGTGCATGGGGCGGATATCATTTTCGAAATACCAGGTAATGCCATCTACATGCAGGTCGATCATCACAATGCGGTTGCCGCGCGACGTGTTGGGGAGCGAAGAGAACAATACCGCGCGGGTTTTGGCTTTCACAATTTCCCCGTATTTCACGGCCCGCTCCATGGTGGAGTAGCCGAAATAAGGTATGACAATGGTGAGCGAGTGGGCGCCCAGCTGAATACAGCCGCTGGCGAGGTCATACAGCTCCAGGGTTTCCTTATCATCGATGGTGCCCCCTACGAGAATCACTTCTTTGTTGCTGACATCGCTGACGATGCGGTGGTAGTGTTCACCGTCCGGAAAGTCGCGTATTTCCAGCTGACCGTTTTCCCATTGTGCTGCAGGAACAGCCAGTATTCTATCTTTCAGGTATTGATAATGCTGTGTGGCAAAAATGATTTTCTGTGGCATGATAATAGTGAATTGAAGTAAAAATAAGCTATTTATAAGGCTGATTATTAATAATTTTGTATTTGAGCAAGTCCGTTTCCTCCCTATTTTAACGTTTCATTTGCGGGGGGAACATTAAATTTGAAAGATTACCAGCATTCATGATTCGTTTTACAGCATATATAGGAGCACTGTCATTCATTTTATTTGTCGGCCTGCAGGGCGCTTTCGCGCAGGTTCGTCTGTCAGGTATGGTAGCAGATCAGGACACAAAAACGGGCTTACCCTTTGTTTCGGTGGTCAATAAAAGAACCTTAACGGGCGTTCTCACCAATGAGAACGGCCGCTACTACATTGAATCCATGCCCGGAGATACGCTGGAGTTTTCCATGCTGAGCTACGCGCAGAAGCGGATTGTCACGCCCGGCATGTCTTCCACCATGGATGTATACATGCAGAAAAGACTATTTGAGCTGCAGGGTGTAAATGTAAGGGGAAGCAACTACCGTAAAGACTCCCTCGCCACCCGCGACGAATACGGCCGCTACTTCAACTACCACAAACCAGGCGCTATGGATGTGCTGAAAACACTGCCGGCCAATCCTATCACAGCCCTGACCTACCTGGTACCCAGCAAGGCGCGCAAACGGAAGGAACAATTCCGGGATCAGCTGCTCTACTGGGAAAAAGAAAAATTTATCGACTACAGATATTCTCCCGAACTGGTCGCTAAAATGACCAAGCTACAGAGCCCGGAGCTGGACTCATTTATGTATAAATACCGCCCCGGATACCAATTCCTCAACAACGCCTCCGAATACGACCTGATGCTGTATATAAAGCAGTCATTTGAAGAATACCAGCGGAGTAAGGGAGTGAGGAAGAAGGAGGAATAAATTAATTACGAATTACGAATTGCGAATTACGAATGAAGCGAAGATATAAGCGATAGATTTTTTTATCGCTTATATCTTCGCTTCATTCGTAATTCGCAATTCGTAATTCGTAATTAATTTTCTCTATTATTACCAAATTGTTAACCCTCAAAAATGACTAGGAACCCCTTCTTCCAGAAACGTACTCTTTATGTAAACACCCGGAAAGGGATATGGACAAGCAGTTACTCGAAAAATATTTTAAAGGACATTGTACAACGCAGGAAGCTGCACAGGCAGAAGCCTGGCTTTCCGGAGAGGACACCACGCTGCTCGATGAATTTATGATGGAGAAATGGGCGGAAGCGAATGAGCCTGTGGTAATGAAACCCAAAGTACACCGGTTGTGGTATGGCGCAGCAGCAGCGGCAATCATCGGAGCCATTGCCGTAGTGGCCTTCTTCTGGCAGCATCAGCAGCCACAGCAGCCGCTGGCTTTGAAGTGGGATACACTGACCAATACTACCAATAACATACAACTGTTCACTATGACTGATGGCAGCGAGGTTTGGCTGAATACGCATTCCTCCGTTATTTATCATCAGCAGTATAATCATCAGCAGCGGGAATTGTGGCTGCAGGGAGAAGCCTACTTTCAGGTAGTGAAAGATGAGCAGCGTCCGTTCAGCGTACATACCGGCAGCCTTACTACCACCGTGCTGGGCACCGCTTTTAATATATCCACTTCCAATAAGGCAGATGGCAGTATACAGGTAAGTCTGATTGAAGGAAAGGTAGCCGTGAGCAAGGAGCATGCCTTTAATAAAATACTGCTGCCAGGCCAGATGCTGCAATACAGCAATGGTCAGGCGCCGGAACTGACGGCCTTTGCACCGCACGAAATCCTGGACTGGAAAAAAGGAAAGATATTTTTTGATAATACCATGCTGGCAGACGCGCTGGCCAAATTACAACAGCGTTACGGTTATAACATTATTCTGGAAGATACACATCTGAGAAAGAAGAAAATTTCCGGCGAATTTAACCGGGATATGTCACTCGAAAAAATCTTATCAACACTGGAATACGTACACAACATTACATTTAAACGTGTAGATGACAGTACTTACCAGGCATGCAAAAAGTAGCAGACTAACAACTAAAACCACAATTTAATAAAGTAAGTATGCAAAAATCTACACAAAGATTTTGTACAGGGAAACGTATGCCTTTGAAAATGGTTTTCCTGTTCCTGTTTATTGCCGGAACTACGCCTTTCATACTGCAGGCGCAGTCCTATACCTCGCTGGCAGATAAGATCCAGCTGGACGCTACTAAAACCAATGCCGCACTGGTTGTAAAATCACTGCAACGTCAGACACATTACACCTTTATCTATGATCCGGAATACCTGGAACAATGCCCGCTCGCATCCGTGAAGTTTGAAGGGGCCACACTGGGAAAAGTATTGCAATACCTGGATTATAACACACCGGTTGACATTGAATTGACCAATACCAATACCATTGCTGTACGCAAAGGAAAAGCAGAAAGACCTGCCGTAAGAGTAAATGGAAAGGTAACCGGAAAAATTGTTGACGGAAAGAATGAACCATTACCCGGCGTAACCATTTCCGTTCAAGGCGGACAAGGTGTTATATCCAATGTAGACGGTACTTACGAGCTGCAGCTGGAACCGGGGAAATACAATATTTCCTTTTCCTATATATCCTTTGACAGCCGTATAGTGACCGATGTGGAAGTAACTTCCCAGGGTATCACTCCGCTGAACGTGGTGATGAAAAGCAGTGGCTCAAGACTGAAAGAAGTTACAGTTACCGGCAATTATAAGAAATCATCCGTAGAAGGACTGTACGCATTGCAGAAAAACAATGCAGCCGTAACAGATGGTATCAGCGCAGACCTCATTGCACGCACTCCTGATAAAAGCGTGGGCGATGTACTGAAAAGAGTAACGGGACTGGCTACACTGGATAATAAATATGTAGTAGTGCGCGGTCTGAGCGAACGCTACAACCAGGCCATGCTCAACGGACAGGTAATGCCCAGCACAGAGCTGAACAGGAAAAATTTCAGCTTCGATATTATCCCGGCTAACATCATTGAAAATGTTACTGTCGTGAAAACCCTTACTCCTGACCGCAGCGCCGAATTTGGCGGCGGTCTGATAGAAGTGACCACGCTGGACATCCCTTCCCGCAACTTCCTGAATGTAAGTGTAGGCGGCAGCTATAACGATAAAACAACCGGTAAACCCTTTCTGACCATGCCACTGGAAGGAAAGGAATATTTTGCCAAAGCCTCCAATCACCGCAAAATGCTGGGGGAGTTCAACTGGAAAAGCAGAGCCGATATGGTCACTGCTTTCAATGCCAACGAAGCTAAAGGCGGCGGGTTCAATAACAACTGGGGTTTCTCCCGTTTCAATGCACAGCCATCGCAGAACTACCAGGTATCCGGCGGGTATATATTACCCAGACAGGGCCGCGGCCAGATTGGTATCATCGCTGCTGCCAACTACCGCAATACCTTACAGACACAGGACGTAAGAATGGGTAAGGCCGGTTTTGAAGCGCCGAAAGAAAAGGAATATGCCGCACTGGATGGCACCCTGTACGGATTCACTACCAACCTGGGAGCTATGGCTGGTATCGGTTACCGGGACGATAAAAACCGTATCAGCTTTCAATCATTATATCAGCGTACACTGGATCAGCAGCTGCTGATAGGAACCGCTGCCACCAGTACCTACAGCAGCCATACACTCGGATATTTCGATCAGATGTCTGTAACCAGTTTATGGCAGAATCAGTTACGCGGTGAACATACCCTCGGCTCACACGGTATTAAACTGCGCTGGATGGGCAGTGCCGTAAAACTGGATCGTCAGCGGCCGGACAACCACGTGCTGATTGGTGATTACATCCGTGCAGATGAATCTGATAAGAACAACTATAACATCGGATCGCTGTATACACTGGGCGTACAGGGCGGCGCCCTCCGCTCCTGGGTACGCGCACTCGAAAACAATTATACCTGGGATGTGTCTGCACAGGCACCGTTTAAGTTCAATGCCGGCAAAGTGGCCATCGACAACAGTTTCAAGCTGGGATATGCCGGATGGAGTAAAGACCGTCTGTTCTATGTATTCAACACAGGTAACATTATCCGCAGCTTCGATAATTATCTTCCTTTAAGAAGTTATTTCACGCCTGATAATGGCGTTATAACATCCCTGGATAAATTTGGCGACAACTATCAGAAAACAGCAGCGCTGCACGCCGTGTATGCCATGCTGGATAATAAAATAGGCGATAAATTCAGACTGGTATGGGGCGTGCGCGGTGAATACTATAACCTCAATAACGTGAATGCTGTGCTGGATTCAACACTCAGTACGATCAACGCATCACGTGGTAATGATAACAAACTGGATTATTCTGACCTGAAAAACCTGGAACCTAATTTCCGTTTGTTTCCATCCGCAAACCTGACGTACAGTGTAACACCTTCCATGAATCTGCGTCTGGCTTATGCTACCAGTATCATCAGGCCAGATCTGAGAGAGCTGTCTTTCTTCCGGGAATATGATTTTGAACTGGGTGGCCTTTATACTGCCAACCTCGTGAGATCTACCACTATCAAGCATTACGATTTCCGTTACGAATGGTATCCGGGGCCTGGCGAAATCATGTCTGTATCCTTATTCTACAAGAAGATGGATTACCCGATGGAGATATACCGTGAAGCCAGCAACAACGTATTCAGATTACAGAATAACAAACTGGCAAAGAACTACGGCGTGGAAGTAGAAATACGCAAATCGCTGAAATTCATCCCGGTTCCGGTAATACGTGATCTGACATTGTATGGCAACTTTACTTACCTGGATGCTTATGTGACACCGGCTATCATCAAGTGGAACGGCCTGGATCCGGAGAATCCGAATAAAATCAAGATAACGGAAGAATTGCTGCCGGAAGAAAAACGTCCGCAGAGCGGCGCCAGTAACTACATGGTGAACGCAGGACTGTATTACGATACCAAGCCGGTTTCCGTATCGCTGGTATATAACTATGTAACAAACAGGATGTATCGTGCCAATGAAATCTATGCACTGTCTTTGTTTGAACGTCCGCTGGAATCGCTGGATGCACAGCTGGCGGTGAAAGTACTGAAGAATAAAGGAGAGGTAAAACTGAATATTTCCAATCTGCTGAACAGTTTCAATATGATTTACAGAAACCGTTATGGTGATGATAATGAAATTGAAGAAGGAAAGAAAACGCCGTCATCCAAACAGATGCTGTATCAGCGGGGCGAAGATGAAATCAACTACAAAACTTCACCGGGACGCACAGTAGGCTTAACGGTGAGCTATAAATTCTAGTCTAAACGTACATGCGCATTCTTGTTAAATATCCTGATCAGGTATCCCGTTTTTAACATCTCAAAAAAACAACAAAAATGAAAACAAAATCCTTTGGATTAGCCCTTTTATCTGCAGCTGCACTGTCTGCTGCTCTTTTCTCCTCCTGCAAAAAGGAAGGTCAGGTTGCTGACGGCCGTGCTGTTAGCGCTAGTCAGGATGTTCCAGCTTCACCAATTTTGAGCGGTGTACTGGGAACCGGCCACTTTACAAAAGATACCATCTTGTTAACCAGCGGTATTACCTGGCACCTGGACGGTCTGGTGTATGTAGATTCTTCTGACGTACTGATCATCCAGCCTGGTACAAAAATTCTGGGTGATACCAGCTCCGTTTCCGGTGTTGCCGGCGGTGGTCTGATCATCACTAAGAGCGCTAAAATCCTCGCTGATGGTACAGCTGCTAACCCTATCATCTTTACTTCTGAAAAAGCAACCAACCCTCAGCCAGGTGACTGGGCAGGTGTTGTACTGTTAGGTAAAGCCAAAACTAACGTTCCTACTACTACAAGAGTAGAAGGTGTTACTGACCTGGCTCCTGCAGATGCTACCTACGGTGGTACTGATGATGCAGACAACTCTGGTATCCTGCGTTATGTACGCATTGAGTATGCTGGTTTTGCACTGTCTCTGAACAATGAACTGAATGGTTTAACACTGGCTGGTGTTGGTAGCGGTACTATCATCGATTTCGTTGAAGTATTCAAAGCTAACGACGATGCCTTCGAATTCTTCGGTGGTGCTGTTAATGCTTCTCACCTGCTGGCGATCGACGCTTACGATGATCTGTTTGATACAGACAACGGTTACAAAGGTACTATCTCCTATGCATTAGGTCTGACTGATACTACCCGTGCTGACCAGAGCCAGTCTAACGGCTTTGAAAGCGATAACAACGCCGGTGGTACAACTGCTACTCCTAACACACACGCTAAGTACAACTACGTAACTATCGTTGGTCTGCCTAACGCAGCAAGAGCTTCTCAGTCTTACACTGTATCTCTGCCTGGCGGTGGTACTGCTACCGGTAAATACGGTCGTGCTGCTCACCTGAGAAGAAACACTGAGTTCGAAATTACCAACTCTATCTTCCTGGGTTACAACAACGGTATCGTATTCGATACTAACCTGGGTAACACTTATGGTAAATTCACCAGCGGTACTTCCCTGGCCAACGCTAACTTCGTACACGGTTATGTGAACGCATGGGCTACTGAAGCTTCTAACGTATTCACTAAAATCAGCGCTCCTGCTGGTAACAACGGTTACGAAACTGCTAACCCGAACTTAAACATCGCTTTACTCGCTCCATTTAACCGTAATTCTCCAGCTAACCTGGTTCCAATCGGTTCTTCTGTTGCGAAAAATGCCGGTGCATTCCCTGTAGGTGCTACTACATGGGCTAACGGTTGGTCTAAGCTGAAATAATTTTTATTTCCTGAATTTTTATCCGGTAATAACGTATAAGTTCTTCTTATACGTTATTACCTCTCAAAAAAAGGTAACTGACTCTATTATGCGTTTATCTGTTTTAAAATCATCAGTTTTTATTTTCATTGTCCTGGCGTTCGTATCCTGCCGTAAGGGAGATAACATGTCACAGGATTATTATTTTGGTAAGTTGGTAACATCTGCTGTTAAGTTCGAAAATACGCCTGCGATAGCTGTTTTCTTTGATGGCAAAGAGTTGGATACCATTGGCGGCGGCGCTTCCCGTGAATCGATGCTGCTGGCAGGGAAAACAGGAAAACTGAGCTTTTTTAAATATGGTACTACAGAATTGATTGCAGATACTGTTATTACTATTCAGAAGAATGACGTGCAGCGCTTCAGGGTTGCTTACAGCACGCAGTTTAATATCAAAGGTTTTGTTAAAGACAAACCTTCTATGGGAGCGGATTCTCTGGCATTCCAGCTGTATCTGCTGCCAAGCAATTTTTACAAACAGAAGGCAGTGGATGTACAGCTGTTCACCTACGACATCAACTCCGGAACAATGGTGAAACATTCCCTGGTGAAGAATGTGGAGTTTGGCAAACTGAATACGGTTGTGACAATCGGAAAAGGTATTGACGCCGATCAGATGCCTGTTTACTATACCATGCAATATATTGATCCTGCTACCGGAAATGTTATCCCGTTTGGTACCGGAGAAGAACACATCTGGCTGCCGGCGCTGGTACAGGGTTCTTATACCATCGTTACCTTTAAGGACGATGCCACAGGGGCTATTACTGCAGATGCTATTGAATTGCTGTAATATATCCGCCTGTTCTCTATCAAGGCTATTACTTCCTGACTTATGCAGGCTTAATTATAAATTTTCATCCATTGCTTTCTTAACCCATTGCCAGTTGAAGGATTTTACCGACAGGAACTGATTGTAGCATCATTCATCCATTAACGGATTGCGGAAAATTACTATCATGAAAACGAAACCCCTCGGATTAGCCCTTTTTTTGACGGCTATTTTATCAGCCGTATTGTTTTCTTCCTGCAGAAAAGAAGCAGGCACTGTAGAAAACCGCGCTGTTACAGCGGGAACAATGAAACTGGGGACTCCCAATGTATTATCCGGCACATTAGGTACCGGGCATACCATACGGGATACCATCAGGTTATCGAATGCCTTTACCTGGCACCTGAGCGGACTGGTGTATCTGGATGCGGAAGATGTATTGGTGATTCAGCCAGGAACCCTTATTGTAGGTGATGTAAGCACTACTACCGGCACGCCTGGCGGAGGACTCATCGTTTCAAAAAACGCTAAAATATTTGCTGAAGGTACTGTTGCCAGCCCCATTATTTTTACTTCTGAACGTTACAACACAAATCCTGTTCCCGGTGACTGGGCAGGTATCATATTGCTGGGTAATGCACCCACCAATGCACCTGCCACTACGCGGGTAGAAGGTATCTCCCCTGCTTATCCCAACGATGTTACCTATGGCGGTACCAACCATCTTGATAATTCGGGCGTCATGAAATATGTGCGGATCGAATACGCCGGCTGGGAAGAAAGCCTGGACAATGAAATCAACGGTTTAACCATGGCGGGTGTCGGCGCCGGCACTACCATCGATTATGTGGAAGTATTCAAACCACTGGACGATGCATTTGAATGGTTCGGCGGCAATGTAAATGCTTCACATCTGGTGGCTGTAGATGCCCGTGATGATCTGTTTGATACAGACAGAGGGTATATGGGCTCCATTTCCTTTGCCCTCGGATTAACAGATACAACCCGTTCAGATCATAGCAGATCAAATGGTATTGAGGATGATAATGATCCGTTTTCCAGCAGCAGCGTACCTGTTACGCATCCTAAATTCAATTACCTGACCATCATCGGATTACCAACGGCCGCTATAGCCGCCAGCCTCCGTACGCTGCCGAGCGGACTGACAGGGCGTTACGGCGCCGGCGCCCACCTGAGAAGGAACTCGGAATTTGAAATCAAAAACAGCATTTTCCTGGGATATACCAACGGTATACTGATTGATTCTACTCCAGGTATTCCCGGCACTTATTACAAGTTTTTAAATGGCATTTCCTTTCTGCAGAATACGTTTGTGCATGGTTTCGTGAACGCCTATGCGAAACAGACAGGAAGTACGGTCATTAAAATTACGCCACCGCCGCCGGGTAATAATCTGGGTTATGAAACGCCTAATCCGAATGCAAATATTCAGTTGGTGGCGCCATTCATTCGTATTCAGCCATCCAATTACGTACCCTTATCTCTTTCAGCTGCAAGAAACGCCGGTGCTTTCCCCCTGGGCAATACTACCTGGGCGAACGGCTGGACGCGGCTGAGGTAAATATTTTTTATCTGTTGAATCTATGTATAACCCAAACGCTACCAGTTATGATACACCGGCGCAACCGTTTTTTTGAAGGACGATTACAGTGGTGTCTGGTATTGGCTATGGCAGGCCTTATCATTGCAGGATGTAAAAAGGAAGAAGATACATCCTTACAGGCCGATCCCCTGAAACGGGAAACCATTCCTGCCACCGATACGCTTTCGCATGCCATCACCGGCAACACCCTGCTTAATGCCAGCCACCCCTGGTATATCAAGGGCTGGGTATATGTAAGTAATGAAGCATCACTGCGCATTGAACCAGGATCGGTAATAAAGATTCTGCCGGAAGAAAAAAGTAATGCCGGCGGAATCATCATCACCCGCGGTTCTACCATCTATGCTGCCGGTACGGAACGGTTGCCGATACATGTCAGCATGCAGGAAAACGGATATATTATTGTGCTGGGGAAAGCCCCCGTTGGTAACCGCTTTGCAGAGATGGAAAATCCGGAGAATAAACTGTGGCCCGGACTTACCTACGGCGGGAAAGATAAGCGCGACAGCTCCGGTATACTGCAACATATACAGATAGATTACCCGGCAGGTAAATACGGTGAACTGAAATTACTGGGAACCGGTAACCGGACAGTGGTGAAGAGTGTGACAACACATCTTTCCACAAAAGGACTGGGAGCATCCCACCTGCCTTAAAATATTACTGAAAGCCCTATTCAGCGAATTTTTCACTTTTTGACAGACAGAAATAACTGCACATTGTTTTTACAATATGCTTTTTAAAATGACAGGAAACAAGTTTTGTCCTTGAATGTTGACCCCAATTTTTTTAGTGAGGAAGAATGATATCCCGCACCCTGGCGGCAGAGCTGTAGTAAACCTTTTGCGATGTAACCTGTTCCGGAACTGTTCTTGTATTGCCAGTGATCAATGATACCGCTTTTGCAATCAATACATCTTTTTCATCGCCTATTTCAGCCAGGGGCAAGCTGCCCAGCTCATCTACACTATATCGCGGTGTTATACCTCCATCGTAGCCACCGGCTCCGCCGGCATTGGCCAGCAGGTAAGCGATAGGCTGCATGATCCAGGTGATGCGGCCACGGCCATCCTTAATAGTAATGGAACCTTTATCTTTTCCATAGGTAGTTTGCCCGATCTGTATCACTTCCGTATATACTTTCAGGTTATTGATGACCAGTTCCGCTGCTGATATGGTAGCGTGCGTAGTAAGAATATAAACGCGGGGAAGCGCCAGCCGTGCGGGCTGCAGACTGCTGAACGGAATAATGCTGCCGGTTTCAGGATAGTTCATGGTGCCGGTAAAGCTCAGCTTACGGGTACCCTGCGTACTGTTGCCCGTGTACTGAACAAAGGAGGTTTCTCCGGTTACCTGTGGCGCTATCAGTGCAGACAGGATAGCCGCTGCGGCCAGGCTGCCGCCGGTATTATACCGCAGGTCCAGGATGAGTTCCGCTGCTCCCTGGTTCTTAAAATCCTGGAAGGCGGCTATCAGCTTGTTATTGACAGCATCATTAAAGGAATTGTAAAACAGGTAGGCAATTTTTTTATTGTTGCGGTTGATGATCTTCTGCGCATAGATGGCTTCTTCCGTGGCGGCGATGCCCAGCGGAACAGTTACCGGCGCAGCTTCTGTGACCGTGCTGCCGTTAACCGCGGCAGGTGTAAAAATGCCGGTAGCATCTCTCAGGATTTTGGCGGTCAGTGAAGCGATATTGCTGCTGTTTACCGCTACATTATTGATACGCGTAAAGTAGCTGCCTCTGACAAACCCCGCCTTGGCAGCATTGGAGCCCGGAATAACAAAGCGTACTACGCCGATGGCGCCATCCGGTGCGCCTGTCCACGGAATAACGCTGAAGTCCATTCCGTAATTAGACAGCATAAACCGGGGATAGGTAGCCCAGTTACCGGGATTATAAATCTGTGAGAAGGGGTCTGCGGTGTTAAGCAGGCTGCTGAAATACGGCGCGGTGGCTGCTGCTGCGTCTGCAGTTGCCGGAAGCCGGTCATTCCACAGGTAAAAGGTGCGCATACTGTCCAGTATCCACTGGTTTATTTCCTGCTGAGTAACGGGGCCGGTAGGTACGGGGTTGGGAGCCGGCTGGTCTTTTTTGCTGCAGGCGCAGCATAGTAACAGGAACGCGGGAAGAAAGTATCTCATACTTATTGGGTTGTATCAGCATTAAAATGGTTGATCAACTCCCTGCGGATATATTGCAACGCAGCGGTAAGATGATTTTTTACAGTAGCGGGAGATATTGATAACTGCTGGCCTATCTCCTTATGGCTATAACCATAGTCGCGGCTCAGCATATACACATTACGCCGTTGTTCGGGCATTTTTTCCACCAGCTTATGCAACTGAGAGTGAAACTCCTTGTGCAGAAACATCTTTTCACCACTGGTATCATTGCGTCCGGTCTGTTCCAGGGCCGCCCTGGACAAAGCCTTTTTTTCGCGATACAGTTTACGGCTTTCATCAATCACCAGATGCTTCACATAAACGAACAGCAACGGAAATACATCCTGCCCTTCCTTTACCTGGTGCATGTTTTCCCACAGCCGGATGAAACACTGCTGCGTGATTTCCTGCGCCCTTGCTGCATCCTCCGTCAGTTTGAATGCAAAGCGGTAAACCCTGGCATTGTTCTCCTCAAATATTTTTTCAAAAAGTGCATTAGGAGGGCTATCAGACATAACTCGAGGTTGTAGCATTTTCCGGTTATAAATATAAGACGGCAATGTTACAGGAATGTTAAGAAAAATAATTACGAATTGCGAATTACGAATTACGAATGCGAAGCGGAGATATAAGCGTATATTAAAATGGATAACCAATAGCTTATCAGTTTTAATATACGCTTATATCTCCGCTTCGCATTCGTAATTCGTAATTCGCAATTCGTAATTTCTACTTAACAAGCGCTCCATTCAACCTCCCCAGCTCCGTTTCCGCCAGCTTGGTATTATACCTCGCCTGTATCAGGCGGTAGTTGGAGTCTTCCAGGCTTTGCTGCGCCTGTTTTACTTCTATCGTGGTGGATACGCCCTGTTTAAAACGTTCCAGAGCCACCATCATGTTTTCTGATGCCAGCTGATTGTTTTCTTCTTCCAGTGCCAGGGCTTTTTTATAGTATTCGTAATCTTTGAAAGCATTTGAAAGAGAAAGATCTACCTGTGATTTTACATTATCAAGCGTGATGTTCTGATAGTCAAGATCAATTCTGGCATTTTGTACCTGGCGTTTTACATTAAAACCATTGAAGATGGGAATGGAAGCTGTAAGGCCGTAGTTGAAAACACCATTGCGGTTAAAGCGCGGGCTGAAGTTATTGGAGGCCGCATTGGAAGTATTGCGGTTATAGTTATAGCCGGAGTTGAAAGTCACAACCGGGAAATAATCTGCACGGCGCTCTTTCAGCGTCAGGGAGGATACAGCTACATTCTGCTGTTGCAGCCT
The DNA here is from genome assembly GCF_009928525.1 of Chitinophaga solisilvae. Classification (GTDB taxonomy): domain Bacteria; phylum Bacteroidota; class Bacteroidia; order Chitinophagales; family Chitinophagaceae; genus Chitinophaga; species Chitinophaga solisilvae. Next base: position 624,762 of record NZ_JAABOK010000003.1, read on the forward strand.
GATAGCGGTATTGTTGTTGGCGATTGTCTGTTGCAGTGCGGCGAAAGAGATGTCTGTATTCAGCGGAATGGAATCCTGTACATCATATTCGATAGCGCCTGCAGGAACAGCCATCAACTGATTCAGCAGCGCCTTGCTTTGTTCAATGAGTGTGAGCTGCCGCAGGTACAGGGCTTTCTGTGCATTGTAATCCACTTTGGACTGCAGCAGGTCTGTCTTAGGCCCCAGCCCTGTAGTGAATTTTGCATCTGATAATTTCACCCGTTCTTCTGAAATGGACATCTGCTCTGCAATGGCTTTCAGCTGTTGTTTCTGCTGCACAATATTGTAATATCCGCCAATGATAGTGGCTACAGAGTTCTGTACCTGGTTTTTAATGCCCAGTTCTCCGAGATCTTTGATAGCGGATAATTTGTCGCGGGTAGCGAACATTTTTAAACCGTCGAAGAGCGTCCAGCTGAGTGTAACATTACCGCTGATGTTATTGCCTTTGATGCCGCTGGTATCGCGCTTGCTGCCGTTGGCAAATTCCTGTTTGGTGGCAGTATTGTTCCAGGTGGTACCGGCAGTGGCGTTGAGCCTGGGTACGAATGCAAAATTCGCATAGGCGTAATCGTTAGCCGACAGTTCAGCCGTATTTCTGGCCAGCCTGATGTCAAAGTTGTTTTTCAAAGCTACGTCTATAGCCTGTTCCAGAGAAAGTACCTGTTTTTGTGCATGCGCGGCAACAGCGTTTACCAGCAATATGGCGAACAGGAAACAACGTAAAATTATTTTTCTCTTCATAAAAAAGTCTGATAAAAAAATATGCTAAGCATGAGCTGATGCTATTTGTGCTTCTCCGTTTTCATCCGCTTCCATCTCTTCTTCATCAGGTTTTTTCAAACCTCTGCGGGAAAGGAAAGTGTACATGGATGGGATAACAAAAAGCGTCAGTACCAGCGAAAATATAATACCGCCTACAATTACGATACCCAGTGGAATACGGCTGGTGGCCGCAGCGCCCAGTGATAAGGCAATAGGCAATGCGCCCAGTGCCATCGCCAGACTGGTCATCAGGATCGGGCGCAGGCGCATAACAGATGCATGTATTACGGCGTCGGACTTAGCCAGGCCGCTGTCCCGCTGATGATTCGCAAATTCCACGATGAGGATACCATTCTTGGTTACCAGCCCTATCAGCATGATTACACCGATCTGGGAGAAGATGTTCCAGGTCTGGTCGAATATCCACAATGACAGTAATGCACCGGCGAATGCCAGTGGCACCGTCAGCATAATGGTGAGCGGGTCTATCCAGCTTTCAAACTGCGCGGCCAGTACCAGGTATATCAATACCAGGGCAAGACCCAGCGCAAACATAGTGTTGGAGCCACTCTCCGCATAGTCGCGGGAGGCGCCGGACAAAGCGGTGGAGTAGGTATCGTCGATTACTTTTTCGTTCTGCAGTTTGTTATAAATGCGGTACATCTCTTTCAGGCCGTCGCCGATAGTTTTGCCGGGGGCAAGTCCTGCTGAAATGGTCGCTGATTTATAACGGTTGAAGTGATAAATAATCGGCGGACTGGTTTCTTCTTCTATGCTCACTACGTTATCGAGCTGAATGGCTTCTCCGCGGGAGTTGCGTACGTAGATGTTCTGCAGATCCATGGGATCGTCGCGGTCAGCGCGAAACACCTGGCCCATTACCTGGTACTGTTTACCGTTGCGGATAAAGTAACCGTAGCGCAGGTTACTGAGCGCCAGCTGTAAGGTAGATGAGATGTCCTGTACGGAAACGCCCAGCTGTGTGGCTTTTTCGCGGTTGATATGAATACGCAGCTCCGGCTTATTGAATTTCAGGTCTACGTCGGTGCCCTGGAATATGGGGCTGCTGCTCACTTCCTCCATGAATTTAGGCAGCACGGCGGTGAGTGAATCGAAGTTGATATGTTCCAGTACAAAGGATACGGGTAGCCCCGATCTGCGGCCTACCTGTATGGTTTGTGTTTCGATGGCAAATACTTTACCCTGCGGATAGTGTACCATATTGCGGTTCACCATGTTCACGATATCTTTCTGGGAACGCTGCCGGTCTTTGGGTTCGGTGAGCATCACGTTGGCGAAAGCGGTGTTTACGGCGCCGGCTCCGCTGAATCCGGGAGAGGTTACGCTGAGGATAATCTTTTTTTCGGGTATGGAATCGGCCATGAATTTTGTAAGCTGATCCACGTAATTATCCATGTAGTCAAAAGAGGTGCCTTCGGGTGTGGTAATGGAAAGCCTGAACTGGCTTCTGTCTTCCAGTGGCGCCAGCTCCGACTGCAATGTCCGGAACAGGAAATAGATCATGACCAGGCAGCCTGCGATGATGAGTCCTGCGATCCAACGTACACGCATAAACGATTCCAGCGATTGCCTGTAACCTTCTTCCATCCAGCGGAAGAATGGTTCTGTTTTGGTATAGAACCAGGAGTGGGTATGTGTTTTACGTCCCAGCTTCACATTCAGTACAGGCGTTAACGTTAGTGATACAAAGGCGGAGATGATAACCGCGCCGGCCACTACGATACCGAACTCACGGAACAGTTGTCCGACGAAGCCCTGCAGGAAGATGATAGGAAGAAACACGAATGCCAGCGTGATGGAGGTGGCAATTACCGCGAAGAATATTTCTTCGGAGCCTTCGCGGGCCGCCCGCATTTTGGGCATTCCTGCTTCTATCTTTTTATAGATATTTTCCGTGACCACAATACCGTCATCCACCACGAGTCCGGTAGCGAGTACTATCGCGAGCAGGGTGAGGATGTTGATGGTAAATCCGCAGGCGTACATAATAAAGAACGCGCCTATGAGGGAAACGGGGATATCTACCAGCGGACGTAGTGCCATCAGCCAGTCGCGGAAGAAGAGGTATACGATCAGTATCACCAGGGTGAGTGCAACGATCAGGGTTTCTTCTACTTCCTCGATAGATTTTTTAATGAAGCGGGTATTATCCATGGCGATATTCACGGTAAAATCTTCCGGAATATCCTTTTTCAGCTGTTCAAATCTTTTATAGAATTCATCGGCAATAGCCACATAGTTGGAGCCAGGCTGCGGAATGAGGGCCAGGGCAATCATCGGGATGCCTGATTCTTTCAGCATGGTTTCTTCATTCTCAGGTCCCAGCACCGCCTGCCCGATATCGCGGATGCGTATTTCACTGCCGTTGATGTTGCGGATGATGAGGTTGTTGAAATCATCTTCACTGACAAGCCTGCCGAAGGTGCGTACGGTAAAGTCGGTAGCGTTACCGGCAATTTTACCGGAGGGCAGCTCTACGTTTTCTCTTTGCAGGGCGGCCTGTATATCGGTAGGTGTCAGGCTGTAGGAAGATAATTTGGCAGGATTCATCCAGATGCGCATGGCGTATCTTTTCTCTCCCCATATCTGGATGGCGCTCACGCCCGGGATGGTCTGCAGTTTCTCGAGCAGTACGTTGGTACCGTATTCGGTGATCTCCAGCTGGTTGCGGGTATTGCTCTGTACCGTCATGGAGATGATCGCATCTGAGTTGGCGTCCTGTTTGGAGACTACGGGAGGAGCATCAATATCGGGCGGCAGACTGCGGAGTGCCTGCGATACTTTATCGCGCACATCGTTGGTAGCGCCTTCCAGGTCTTCACCCAGCTCAAATTCCACGGTAATGTTGCTGCTACCCTGGCTGCTGCTGGAAGAGATATTTTTGATACCGGCAACACCATTGATAGATTTTTCCAGTGGTTCCGTGATCTGTGTTTCAATAATATCAGAGTTGGCTCCGGCATACGAAGTACGTACGTTGACAATAGGCGGATCGATAGCCGGGAAGTCTCTCACTCCCAGGAAGGAAAAGCCCACCAATCCGAATATCACGATGATGATATTCATCACAATGGCCAGTACCGGGCGTTTGAGAGATAAGGAAGGTAAACTCATTGGAACTATTTTATAGTAGAATTGCGAATTACGAATTGCGAATTACGAATGTTGAGCGAAGATCAAGGCGGATTAAGAATTTACTTTTTCGCTTATGTCTTCGCTCAACATTCGTAATTCGTAATTCGCAATTCGTAATTCCATTTATTGGATTTTATTGTATTTCAACTCCATACCTGGTTTCAGCTGCAAAATACCTGTTGTTATAACCGTATCGCCAGGTTTGAGACCGTTGGTAATCTGTACGTCGTTTTCGGTGCGGATGCCGGTTTCGACGATAACAAATTTTGCTTTGCCGCTGTCGGCGACAATCACTTTTTTATCGCGGGTACCGGGAATAACAGCCTGGGATGGGATCATGAGAGCATCCGGGAGGTCTTTCAGGGTGATGTTTACCTTGGCGAAGGAACCCGGAAAGAGGTGGCCGTTGTTGTTGGGTATGATGGCGCGGAGTTTCACGGTGCGGGTGGTGAGATCAATTTTCGGATCGATGGCATAGATGCTTCCGGCATATTGATTTCTGTCGCCGGCCACGGTGAAGTTGACGTGGTCGCCGTTTTTGATGACGTTGCGGTATTTTTCTGCCACGGCGAAATCCATTTTCAGGGGATCGATCTGTTGCAGGGTGGTAATGATGGTGGCGGAGGAAACGATTGCGCCCTCGCTGACGTTGCGGAGGCCGAGCTTACCGCTGAAGGGCGCCCGGAGCGATGTTTTCTGCAACTGGGTGAGGGTATATTCTATATCGGCGCCGTATGCGCTGACCTGGTTGCGGGTAACGTCCACATCCTGGCGGCTGATACCATTTATTTTAAGGAGGTTTTCCTGGCGTTCCAGGGTTGTTCTGGCAAGCTGTTGCTGTAATTTCAGCTTTTCGAGCTGGGCACGGAGGTCTTCATCATATAATTTGACGAGCAGATCGCCTTTTCTGACGTTGGTACCTTCTTTAAAGTAGAGCTGTATGATACGTCCGTTGATTTCCGGTTTTATTTCCACTTCCTCATTGCTTTGTAATGTCCCGCTCGCCTCTATGGCCTGTGCCAGCGCGCTGGTTTTTACAATCCATGCGTCGGTAACGGGCGCTTTGGCGGGGCCGGCTCCTTTGGCGGAGGCTCCTTGCTGCGCTTTGGCAGCCTGCTTGCTGCCGGCTATTTTTTTATAAACCAGAAAAATCACGATAGCAGCAGCCACCAATATAATAATGGAGCGGACTGTTTTTTTGGTGTTGGACATGTTTGTAGCTTTTGGCCTTTTATGCGTTTCTCTTTAATTGATAAATACCGGACACGTATGTTTTAAACATTCAAGCGTTTACAGATGTTGCAGTAAACGGTTTGTCTGCAGGAAACTGACTGTTTCTCATAAGCCGGACAAATTTAATAAATGGGATGAGTGAATGGGTGCGGCGACTGTTAAATAGCGTTAAGGCTTTAGATAAGTGGTGAAAAAGGCGGTTGAGTGGAGAATTTGAGGATTTGGGGATTTTTCGATTTATGGATTTGAAATGAGCGGAGAACAGCAGCGGAGTGATGGATAGATTTTTTAGATGTACAGGGATAAACCAGGAAAATCAGACAAATTGACCGATTCTGTCATATGTCGTCATTTTTGCTACCTGTCAGATCCGGACATTAAAAAATCCCAAAATCCATAAATTCCCTTCCCGGAGGTTGTAATTAACCCCCATAATGGACCCTTATTAGCGGGTGTCTTACATAAAATCTTTTATTAACAAAGTGATGAATATGTTGGCTGTATTGGGTTTGCGGAGATTGGCCGGAAGGAAGGAGGTTTAAAATTCGGGCTATCTCTTGGCAATTCAATAAAAATTATATTTTTGCAGTCAAGTTTTAAACCAAAAACACTTAAAATTATGTCAGACATTGCATCAAGAGTTAAAAAGATCATCATTGACAAATTGGGCGTTGACGAAGCCGAGGTAACTCCTGAAGCCTCCTTCACCAACGACTTAGGCGCTGACTCTTTGGATACGGTAGAACTGATTATGGAATTCGAAAAAGAATTCAACATCTCCATTCCTGACGAACAAGCTGAAACTATTACTACTGTTGGCCAGGCAGTTGCTTACCTGGAAGAACATGTAAAATAATCCTACTAATCAGAATTGTTTTAATGCAACCAAGACGAGTTGTCGTTACAGGTTTAGGCGCTCTTACACCGCTCGGCAATTCCGTGGCCGATTCCTGGCACGGATTGACGAACGGTGTATCCGGCGCGGATTTTATCCGTCAATTTGACGCTTCCAAGTTCAAAACCCGTTTTGCTTGTGAACTGAAGAATTTTGATCCTACTAACTACCTGGATAAGAAGGAGGCCCGCAAGATGGACCCCTTTACACAAACTGCGGTAATAGCCGCTGATCAGGCGATACTGGACGCCAATATTAACAAGGACAAGATCAATGCTGATCGTGTAGGCGTAATATGGGGCACCGGTGTGGGTGGTATGATCAACTTCAGCCAGGAGCTGAAAGAATTCCATACAGGCGACGGCACTCCCCGCTTCAGCCCGTTCCTCATCACCAGGCTTATTCTCGATATCGCTGCCGGATATATCTCTATCCGCCACGGCTTCAGAGGGCCTAATTTTTCTGTTGTATCTGCCTGCGCATCCGCTACCAATGCTATCATTGAGGCGATGTACAGTATCCGTTACGGAAAAACGGATATGGTTGTTACCGGTGGTTCAGAAAATGTGATCAATGAGCCTTGCGTGGGTGGCTTCAACGCCATGAAAGCATTATCAGAAAGAAATGATGATCCCAAAACCGCTTCCCGTCCATTTGACCTGGACCGCGACGGCTTTGTGATGGGTGAAGGCGCCGGAGCACTGGTGCTGGAATCCCTGGATCATGCGATGGAAAGAGGTGCTAAAATTTATGCAGAGCTGGCCGGCGGAGGCGCTACCGCTGATGCGCATCACATCACCGCCCCTCATCCGGAAGGATTGGGTGCTATGAATGTAATGAAGCAGGCGCTGGCAGATTCCGGTTTACAGGCGAATGATATTGATTACATCAACGTTCACGGTACTTCCACCCCGCTGGGAGATATCGCCGAAGTAAAAGCTATCCAGAAAGTATTTGGTGAGCACGCTTATAATCTGAATATCAGCTCCACCAAATCCATGACCGGACACTTACTGGGCGCCGCCGGGGCAGTTGAGTCAATAGCCGTAATCATGTCTATCATCGACGGCATTGTTCCTCCTACCATTAACCACTTTACCGACGACCCTCAGCTGGACCCGAAATTAAATTTTACCTTTAACACCGCACAACATAGAGAAGTAAGAGCTGCATTATCCAATACCTTCGGGTTTGGCGGACATAATGCCTCTGTGATTTTCAAAAAATTTGTTCCTTGATCTTGATTGTGTGAAATTATTACCAGGCTTTTTATATCGACTATTATCCAGGAAAAGGCACTTGTACAAAGAGCTTCACAGCTTGCTGGGTTTCCCGCCGGGAAATTTTGCGCTCTATGAGATTGCCCTGAGCCACCGTTCCAGCAAAGAGAAATTCCTCGAAAGCAACGAACGGCTGGAATACCTTGGTGACGCCATACTCGGCGCCATAGTGGGAGACTATCTCTTTAAAAAATACCCTTACAAAACTGAAGGCTATTTAACAGAGATGCGCTCAAAAATCGTTAACCGCCAGCAGCTCAACGATATTGCGATTAAAATGGGCCTGAGGAAACTCACCATCTACGATAAATACAACAGCTTTCTCAAAATCAGCCAGATCTTCGGTAATACCCTCGAAGCCCTGGTAGGTGCTGTATACCTCGATCGCGGCTATAATAAAACCCAGCAGTTCGTTCACAAACGTATCCTCATGCCATACATCGATATGGAGATGCTGGAAAGCGTGGAAATGAACCATAAAAACAAACTTTACGGCTGGGCCAACAAAAACGGCAAAGTCCTGGAGTTCGAACTCCTGGAAGAACAAATGGACAACGGCCGCCGCATATTTACTGTGGGAGCCGTTGTTGATGGGGAACTCATATGTACCGGTAAGGCATTCAATAAAAAAGATGCCAGCCAGATTGCTGCCCAGCAGGCAATTCAGCAACTCGGACTTACTGACTAACCGCCTTCACCGGATGCCGCAATATCGTTTTTAACTTCTCCTGCTCCGTTTTTCTGAAATCAGACAGATATATTTCATGATGCCGGCCGTTCCAGGTCAGCCCCTTACTATGCATGAAATCATCCATTTTTTTCAATGACGCCGGCTCCGTGCTGAAAGGGCCTACATGCAGCAACTGCAGACTGCTCCCCTCTTCTATCGTTTTTAAATCTACCTGCCTGAAAAGGGTTGATTTCTTTTTCTTCTCCGCCGTAGATACCGCCGCTGTGAAATGTTGTGTGGTAACATAGTCCGGCATACGGATAGCCAGCTCATACCGCCATTCTTCCCGCGGAATAGTCAGCGGATCCTGCGTGGTATCTTCTACCCACCAGAAACCTTCCAGCTTGCTTACCGTGAAATCACGTGTTTCAGCTTTGCATAGAAATTTGATCCCGTAAGCTACCCCGTAAAGTGCGGCAACATTTTCAGCAAAGGCTTCCCCGTTGGGGTCGCCCTTCCCCTGAATAGTAAGAAACAGCCCCTTACCGATTTCCACTACCTGTGGCTCAATGGTAGCTGAATAATAGCTTTTGAATGCTTTGGTTAAATCCAGTTTAGTCATATCCGTTAGTGTTATTTCGTGATCAATAAGAAACCCCAGGACAAGTAGCCATCCCAGGGTAATATTGTGTTTCATTGTTAAGATTTTTTTATACCGATTTGAATATTGGTCATGTTTTGCGCCGGATGCTCAAAATCATATCGCAGGTACTGCTCGCGGTTAAGGCCGGTCATTTCCAGTCCCAGCGCCTGTATGCCTGATATCAGCTGGCCGTAGGTTTCCCCGAGCCTGCTCCACTCGCCGGTATGCTGTGTGCTGACGCAATCGAACACCGGCAATACTTCGCAGGTATAAGGAGCTGGTACTGCTTTTACGGCGGTTACCGGAACACCTATTTTCAGGGTGAACTCCTTATCAGGTGTGCCGTCAAAGCCCTCGTAATGCCATTCTACGCCGCCGGATATTTCCAGATCCGCCGCTATGGCCTGCTGGTAAATCTCCCTGGCCACTACGCGTACGAGGGACAACAGTTCCTGCATAGTGATCCGGTAAGTACGGTAAAAGAAAGGATAGGATGGTACAGCGCCGATTTCAGGACCTGTGCCTGTCATCAGAAAAAACTGTAGCCAGAAACTGAGCTGTTCATTTTTCAGCAAATCGAAATACTGGTAGATTTCATGGGCAAACGCCACCATGGCGGTACCGCTGGCAGTAATAATATTATTGCCGGTGGCAGCGGGCGTCTGCTGGTAATGATTGCTACCCTTATAGGCCGGCGCCATCATTTTAAGTACTTCCGGATGGTTGCCGGTATGTGTAACATGATCAAGGATACCCTGCTGTGCAATCAGGGCGGTAGCGTCACAAATGGCTGCCAGCGCCTTATTCTCTGCCAGCTGCTGCCGGATCAGCGGTAGTATGGCCTGGTTAACTTCTTCCAGGATAGTACCTCCGCCAGGGATCAGCAACAGGTCAATATCCGCTTCCATAGCCTGCGCCAGGCTCTGCTGCGGCTGTACCGTAATATTGCCGCCGGAAGTGACAGCCCTGCCATCCAGGGAAAAGGTGATAACCTTTACATCAGTGAAGGAATGAAGCCCGTAAACAGTCAGCGCCGGTTCCCAGTCAGCATAGCCATCGTACACAAATACATAACAGCTGCGAAGTGATTTCATATTGCTTTGATTTTATTGACAATACAAAGCAACAACGGGCAAGTGACAACCTTATGTCAGCAGTAAAACGGGCATCAGAAAAAAAATCAGAGATAGTGATTTTGCAGGTCAGCGATATGGTCGCGCATGACCTGACGCAGGGATTCCGGCTCCAGTATATCCACGCGGGAACCGAACATGGTCAGCCATCTGGCCATCTGGTTCAGGTAAGGCTGCAGGAAAGTCAGCTCCACCCTGTCGCCCTTTACGGTTTCGTCCATCAGTCCGAAATAATATTTCTGGTCCCTTACATACCGCATGAGGTCCTTATCCAGGGAGATTTTTATTAAAATAGGATCATCAGGGGAATGCTGCTTTTTCTGCTTCAGGTATTCTTGTAAAGACAGGCGGTTGTCTTTTTTATAATAGGTAGAAGTAACAGAGAGTTTACGGATACGGTCTATGCGAAAGTCACGGTACCCCTGCCTCAGCCGGCACCACGCAATCAGATGCCATTTGTTGGCGCTATGGAAAATGCCGATCGGCTCTACCTCCCGGCGGGTAGCCACTTCTTCCTGGAAGGAAAAGTATTCCATGCTGATAACCTGGTGCAGGCCCAGCGCCTGTTGTATATCTGACATGAATTTATTGGGGAAGCCTTCCTCTTCGGTAGGTATACCGTTGCTGATAACGGCAATATTTTCTTCCAGCGATTCCAGGTAATCTTTTTCACTCCCCCGCAGTACGGACCTGATTTTTTCCATGGCGAGGCCGAACTGCTTCCGGTTGGAATGGTCGCTGAAGCGTTCCATCAGCTTTTCGCCTGTAAGCAGGGCGGCAGCCTCTTCTTTGGAGAACATGACCGGCGGCAGGTGATACCCGTCCACGATATAGTAGCCGGTACCGGCTTCCGCTCCGATAGGCACACCAGCCTCCTGTAAGGCTTTCACATCTCTGTAAACAGTTCTCAGACTGATATTGAAACGGTCAGCAATTTCTGCCGCCTTCACAATTTTTTTTCCCTGTAACTGGATAAGGATGGCAGTAAGCCGGTCGATACGGTTCATGCAGCTATAGATTCAGGCTGCTAATTTCGGTTGCCTGAAATTATTTTTCACTTTTTTTTTCGTGGTCATTAAACTTTCCCGATAATTCGCCGTCTTTAATACATAACACGTCTCCGTTTTTGTGTTAAGAGTTGATTATGAGAGAATAGTATTTCAGGAGATGTCTTCAACACGATGCTACAGTACAGAATATAGGTTAAATGGTAAGCCCCTGCAATTTCTTGCGGGGGCCTGTTTTTTATGGCAATATTCAAAAAATACTAGTAGCTCATCTCTCCCAGCTTCACCTTTCCCCTGAATGTCCAGAAAACAAATATACTGTAGCCAATTACCAGCGGCGTACCAATGGCTGCAATCAGCAGCATGATTTTCAATGACTTTACTGAAGAGGCAGCCTGATAGATACTGATGCTGTAAGCCGGGTCAGTAGTGGAAATCACAATATTCGGATATAACCCCACAGCAAACAGAATCAGCAGGCAGGACATAATAATACAGGAATAGGCAAAGGCGGTGTAATATTTCCTGCTGTCGATATTTCTTTTGATATTCAGTAATATGAGTACCGCAATCATCGGTACAATAAATAATTCAGGATGATTTTTAAACTGATGCGTCATATGCGGCACATAAATCAGTGTAGCCATAGACGTTAGTATGAAGCAGAGAATAAAGAATTTACTGCAGTTGTTGACCAGGATGGTGAGTTTGGCGTACAGCCTGTTTTCTGTTTTCATCACCAGGTAAATACTGCCGTGCAGCATAAACAATGACAGCGTAGTAAAGGAAATCAGTATGGCATAAGGGTTAAAGAAAGTAAGCAGGCTGCCGGTGAACTCATGCTCCCTGTTAATGGGCAGGCCATGAATGAGATTGCCCAGTACCAGCCCCAGCAGCAGGGTGATAGCGGTGCTGGACACGCAGTAGCTGATGTCCCACATTTGCCGCCACCATTTCCAGGGCTCCTTGCTTCTGAACTCAATAGAGATAGCACGGAAGATGAGCGCTACCAGGAAGAGCATGAAAGGAATATAAAAGGTAGAGAAAATAACGCCATACACCAACGGAAAGCCCGCAAACAGGGCGCCGCCGGCAATCACCAGCCATACTTCATTGCCGTCCCACACAGGGCCTATCGCATTCAGCGCCAGCCGCCGGCTCTCTTCCTTGTTAAAAAACAGGTGCAGGGAACCTGCGCCGAGGTCAAAACCATCCAGCACGCCATAACCGGTGATCAATCCGCCAATCACTAAAAACCACCAGGTGGGCAGGTCCAGTCCGAGTATTGTTTCCATACAGTTATGTTTTATGCGGGGATGTCAGTTAAATTATCTTTATAGTACTGATCGTTATCATGCTCCTGTATATCCGGCCCATGCTGTATTTTACGATTCAGCAGGTACAGAAACAGGGCAAACAGCAGCATATACACCAGGGTGAACAGCACGAGAGAAAACACCACCTGATCTGCCGTTACTTTTTTGGAAAGTGCATCGGAGGTGCGCAGTAATTTATATACGACCCACGGCTGCCGGCCTACTTCAGCAGCGTACCAGCCTACCTGGTTGGCAATCTGCGGGAGTAACACCGCCCAGGCAAATATGACCATCAGCCACCGCTGGTTAAACAGTTTCTTCTTCCATAACAAAAATACCGCCAGCAGGGTAAGTCCTATCAGTATCATACCGATACTTATCATAATATGGTAAGTCTGGAATACAAAGTTCACCGCGCCGGGCCTGTCTTTTTCCGGCGTTGCCCTTAAACCTTCTACGGGCGTGCTGAAGCTGCCATGTGTGAGAAAGGAGAGGCCGCCGGGAATCTTAATACCGGTAGTTGTCTGTGTTTTATTATTGACCCAGCCTACCAGGTACATATCTGCTACTGCCAGGCTATCGTAATGCCCTTCCATAGCGGCGAGTTTGGCAGGCTGGTACTTGCTCACATAATGTGCGGAGCGGTGGCCGGTGAAGAGCTGCAGCAAAGCTGCTATCACGGCTACGGACAGCCCTACCTTAAACATTGCCTGTGCATGTTGTTCAAAGCGGCGCTTCAGTATATACCATGCTGCCACACTCATCACCATGAAAGACCCGGCGAGGAATGCCCCGATGATAACATGGGCGAAGCGGTCCGCGCTGGAGGGATTATTCACCATGGCCCAGAAATCTGTTACCACGGCGCGCGCACCCAGGTCATGGCCTTCAATTTTGTACCCGGCGGGCGTTTGCTGCCAGGAGTTGGCAATCACAATCCACAGGGCAGAGAAGATAGACCCCAGCGCCACCATGATGGTAGAAAAATAATGTACGGCTTTATGCACCCGGTCCCAGCCAAACAGCAATACTCCCAGGAATGCGGATTCCATAGCAAAGGCAAAGATGCCTTCCGCTGCCAGCGCGCTACCGAAAATATCGCCTACATAATGGGAATACGTTGCCCAGTTGGTGCCGAATTCAAACTCCATCACAATGCCGGTAGCCACGCCGATACCAAAGATGAGTGCAAATATCTTGATCCAGAATTTGGTGATTTCCTTATATACCTGCCTGCCTGTTTTCAGGTAAAGTCCTTCCATGATAACAAGACATACTCCCAGCCCTATACTCAGCGGAGGATAGATGTAGTGAAAGGCAATCGTGAAGGCAAACTGTATTCTGGATAGTATTTCTACGGATGGCATAATAACAGAATTATGTTACAAAGGTAGTGGCCGGGTAAATCCGCGAACCTGATGTTTATCATGAATTTATTAAATAATAATTCATTACTTAGCCGTCTGCACAGATGGTTTTTCCCATGAAGCTGTTTTATTGTATGATAACGCTTTTACCGGGATGAGGGTTGAGTTTTTAAACGGTGGCTGATAAATATCATGGCTGTGCTGATCGTCATATTCCGCGTAGTATAAAAATACACATGAATGATATGCGGTGTATTTATTATCTTCAAAGGAGATTTTTGGTTTACTTGAGAAAACGTCCCGCTGAGTAGCGGGACGTTTTTTTATGGGGCATTCTTCTGAAATGTATTACTGTAGATGATTACAGCGAAATGATGACTTTCCCGAAATGATTACCGCTCAGCATATGCCGGAAAGCGTCCTGTACATGCTCCATATCAAATACGGCATCAATCACCGGCCTGATGTTATTGGTTTCAATGGCCGCCGCAAAATTTTTGAAACTCTGTAAGCTGCCGGTGGAGAAGCCCTGCAGGCGTACATAAGAAGAGACAAGGGTGAAAAGATCTACTGGTAGCTGCGCTCCGCCGATAAACCCTACCGCACCTACGAAGCCGTTCATGCGGACAGACTTCACCGAATTGACGATGCTGGCAGCGCCGGCCACGTCGATGGTAGCATGAACGCCCTCGCCACCGGTGAGCCTTTTCACTTCTTCGTGCCAGTGAGGTATTTTTTTATAGTCAATGATTTCGTGTGCGCCCAGTTGTTGCAGCTTTTCCATTTTTGAAGGGCTGCCGGTAGTGGCAATTACGCGCGCGCCCGCTGCCAGCGCAATCTGCAGGGCAAAGAGGGAAACGCCGCCGGTGCCTTGTGTGAGCACGGTCTGCCCCGGTTGAATAGCGGCATATTCCATCAGGCCGGTCCAGGCAGTGGTGCCGGCTACCGGCAGGGAGGCCGCTTCTATGCTGGTCAGATTTGCCGGAGTGGCTATCAGCGCGGTTTCCGGCTGGATGCTGAATTCCGCCAGGCCTCCCGGCGTATTGGAGCCGGTGCGTACCTGGTTGGTTGCCACGCTGTTGCTGCCGTGCTGCCACTGCTGTACAAAGTGCGTAGTTACGCGGTCGCCCGCCTTCCAGCGGGTAACAGCCTCGCCTGTGGCCACCACCACGCCGGCGCTGTCTGCTCCGGGGATGGCCGGCAGCGCTTTAGCCGGATTATATACGCCCTGCACCAGTGCTATATCCAGGTAATTAAGACTAACCGCCTCTACTTTTATCAGTACCTCATGCGCCGCCGGTACAGGGACGGGAATGTTTGTCAGCCGCAGATTGTCTATTCCGAAATGATCATATTGTATTGCTTTCATGACAGTAATTATTTTGATGAAGCAAAATTGAAGGTTAACTTTACATCAGACAAGTATGCACTTTTTGGTACTATAGATACCAATTGGAAACTATTATTGATAATCAATAATTTAAAAATTGTGAAAACAAAAAAAAATAATCATACCGATACGATATGCGCCGTAGATTATGCCTTTCAGCGCATAGGCGGCAAACACAAGGGAAGAGTTATTTACCAGCTGAGAAATGGAATAAAAAGATATGGTGAGCTACGTAGGCTCGTTACCGGTATAACCGCCAAAATGCTCACACAGGTATTGAGAGAGCTGGAAGATGATGAGCTGATTACCCGCACCGTATACCTGGAAGTGCCACCGAGAGTAGAATACGAACTGACGGATACGGGACGGGAACTGCTGCCGTTTATCAGGCTGCTGGCGGATTGGGGAAAGCAGCAGATGGAAAAAGAAATTATTGCTGAATAATTACGAATTACGAATTGCGAATTACGAATGAGGAGCGAAGATCTAAGCGGATAAAGAATTTACTTCTTCGCTTAGATCTTCGCTCCTCATTCGTAATTCGCAATTCGTAATTCGTAATTATTTATTTTCTTGCTGTACAATTTCCAGCAGCTCTACATCAAATACCAATGCACTGCCCGGTCCGATCTTTGGTCCGGCCTGGCGCTCGCCGTAGGCAAGTTCTGAAGGGATGAAGAGGCGCCATTTGGAACCTACCGGCATCAGCTGCAGGGCTTCAGTCCAGCCTTTGATAACACCGCTTACAGGGAAGGAGATAGGTTCGCCTCTGTCTACGGAGCTGTCGAATACGGTACCATCGATGAGCGTACCGTGGTAGTGTGTTTTAACTTTATCATTGATGGTAGGCTTAGGACCATTACCTTCTTTAATGATCTGGTATTGCAGACCGCTGGGAAGCGTTACCACACCTGGTTTGGATTTGTTCTCTGCCAGGAATTTTACGCCCGCCTCACGGTTCTTTGCGGACTTTTCAGCTTTCAGTTGCTGCAGGTAGTTACTGATGCTCATATCACTTTGTTCTTTTGACAGTGTTAAAGTTTTATTGGTCAGCGCATCCTGGATAGCTTTAGCCAGGAGTGCGGTGTTTACATTGTTTAAGCCCTGTAATTTCAGGTTCTCTGCGATATTAAGACCTATACCATAACTCACAGAATCAAGGCTGGTTTTCAGGGGAGACGGTTTAACCGCAGGCTTTCCTGCAACCGGCTTAGGTTTGGCAGCAGGCTTTGTCTGGCTGAAGCCTGGCAGGGCCAGCAATCCCAATGCGCCTGCGAATAAGTATTTTTTGTACATAAAGTTGTGGTTATCAGTAATATTGAATCAATAAGGCTTTGATAAGTGGATGCAATATAAAATAATTAGCGGTTAGCGTTCAGCTTTTAGCTTTTATTTCACAAAATTGGAAAGCCAGAGTGCTGAATACTAACCGCTGTCAGTATAATAGTGGCCTGTTATTGCAGAACAGGCAGTATAATATTGGAAGGATGACCGGCATCATGATAGATGCGGATATCAGCTTTTTTGAAATCCTTGCTAGTAGCCTTGTAAATGTCCATGAACTGCTGCGGGTTACGGTCTGCCAGCGGGAACCAGCTGCTTTGTACCTGAATCATAATACGGTGGCCTTTCTGGAAGGTATGGGCTACATCCGGTAACGTGAATTTCACTTTGGTGGGTTCGCCGGGAACGAATGGTTCCGGTTTCTCAAAGCTGTTACGGAATTTACCACGCATAATTTCTCCGCGTACAAGCATCTGATAGCCGCCCATCGGGTAAGTGGAAGAAGGAACACGGTAATGCTCGGAGGAGGCTTCTTCTTCATACCTGAAATCGTCCGGGAACACATCAATGAGTTTTACCACAAAATCCGCGTCAGTACCGGTGGTACTGGCGATGAGGTCAGCAATCACCGGGCCGGCCAGGGTAATGTCCTTGTCCAGCACTTCAGATTCAAATACTGCCACATCCGGCCTGCGGGACGCAAAACGCTGATCGTCTGTCATATAGTTGATGGTGCGTTTGAAATGTACATCTTCCGTATAGGGAACAGGCCTGGCCGGATCGCTGATGTATTCGCTGTAGCTGCCGGCAACAGCAGGTTTGGCGAATGACAGCTTGCCGTCAGGCTGCAGATACAGCGGTGATGCCGCAATATCCTTCGGAGGCCATACCGGGAACTCTTTCCATTTGTTTTCGCCGGTCATGAAGATGGTGGCTTCTGCAATTTTAGGTTCAGGGCCTTTGCCTTTCAGGTAGTAGTTGAAGAACGGTATCTCGATGTTGCGGGCATAATAGTCAGCGGTATTGCTGCCGAAGCGGACATTACCGAGGTGAGTGCCATCGTTGGATGCCCACTGGCCATGATACCAGGGGCCCATTACAATGCGGTTGGTTGCCTGCGGATTTTGCTGTTCAATGGCACGGTAGGTTTCCCATGCGCCATAGCAGTCTTCCGCATCAAATACGCCGCCTACTACCAGCATGGCTGGTTTCAGGTTATGCAGCGCACTGCTCACATTACGCGCTTTCCAGTAGTCGTCATAGTTAGGATGCTCGTACATTTCATGCCAGAAACGTACGCTGTCGCCGATAATCTTTGCGAATTCGGGCAACGCACCTGTTTCCAGGTAGAATTTATAGTTGTCGTGCGTATAGTATTTATAACCTTTCGGGCCTACAGTAGTAGGTTTAGGATGCGGTTGGTCAAATGCGGTATAGAAGGCAAATGCATCGGAGAGCATGAAAGCGCCGTTGTGGTGGAAGTCATCACCCAGGAACCAGTTGGTAACAGGCGCCTGCGGGCTAACTGCCTTCAGTGCCGGATGGCCGCTGAGAGAGGCCATGGAAGAATAGAAGCCGGGATAGGAAATACCGAACACGCCTACATTACCGTTGTTGCCGGCGAGGTTCTTCACCAGCCAGTCGATGGTATCGTAGGTATCGCTGGCCTCATCGATCTCATTCTTTCCCTTTTTGCTTTTGTTAAAGGGACGTACGTTCACAAATTTACCTTCACTCATCCAGGTACCTCTTACATCCTGTATCACCATGATGTAACCTTCATGCAGGTATTGGTTGTAATGGTTCTTGTACAGCTGACGGTAGTTTTTTTCACCGTAAGGCGCGCAGGAATAAGGCGTGCGCGACATGAGGATAGGATGTTTTTCTGACTGATCTTTAGGCAGATAGACAGACGTAAACAATTTAACACCATCCCGCATAGGGATATAGATTTCCTTCTTGGTATAATTTTCATACATCCAGAGGGAATCCTGGTTAACAGCTTTGGTAACAGCCGGTAGGATAAACAGCGCGGCGCAGGCCAGCAGCAGCCATTTTCTCATAAACAGATTTTTTTGTTAGATGTGGGCTAAAGTAACAAAAAAATCAGGTACTGCCGGCAGGAAATGGGTGAGCGGTTATTGAGCCAGCTTCTCCCTTTCCTTTTTGGGCAGAGAAGCCACTACCAGGTCATAGGAATTTTTAATCCATTCCAGTATCAGCTTGTTAGAAATGTTGGAATGCATATCAACGGTATTCCAGTGTTTTTTGTTCATATGATAGCCGGGAGTAACGCCTTCATAGCGCTCACGCAGCTCAACCGCTTCATCCGGATCACATTTCAGGTTGATGGATTCGAAACTTTCAATATCAGTCAGGGTAAACAACTTCCCGGAAACCTTATACACCAGCGTTTGTTCGCCGAAAGGAAATTCTTCCGTGACGCCGGGCAGAGACAGACAATATTCGCGGAATTGCTCAATATTCATAAGATATGTACTTGTGGATAACAAAGATAGGGAAAGAGGAGAAGAAAGGCCGCTGCCGGGTATGGCCGCTGCCGGAAATACAATCGTTTTATTACCTCTTCATTCTGCTGCTGCTTATTTATTCTTTACCACTTTATAGCGATAGCTGATTTCTTCTCCTAACCCGGACAGCTGAATACTTTCAGGGTAGCGCTCATTCTTCATTTTAGTATTCACCGTTACAGGCACTGCTTGCCCGTTCAACTGATATGTAACAGCAGTAATATGGTGAAGACTTACCAGGTACGGATACCCGATGCCTTCTTCCGGATTGCGGTAAGCGGTGACCAGCCTTGCCAGTACCGGGTTCCTGGACAACTGCGGATAAAGTGCATTCCGTTGCTGACCATACTGCATCGTGAAGGTATACTCCCGTTTTACTGCGGGGGCGCGGTTAGGGATTACATGATTCAGGTAATGAAATTGCTGCAGGTCATTGCCTGTATAGCTGAATTCATCGTACAGCAGCCATTTGATAAAGTCAAGGTAGGCCGTGTCTTTGATGCCCGACATGCTGAGCTGCAGATCACCGTTGATCTGCAGGGAGGTGGTATCATAACCGGAAATTTCCGTACCGTATTCCCGGTACTTTGTAGTGTAGGTGATTACTCTGCCTGTTTCCCATATGATAGAATCCTGCTGACTGAGGCTTTTGGTGGTATTATCATTTTCATGGTAGTACCTGGCTGTTTTCACATATCCGTTGGCGTTATACGTGAATGTTACGTAGTTCTGCCACATGCGGTAGGAGGGGTTATAGTCCCATCTTTCCTTTACCTGCTGCCGTTCGTTGTATACCAGGCTGTCTTTCGGCAGGCCATTGATACGGATAGCGGTAACCAGGTAGCTGCTGTCTTCAGGTGGTTCCGGGGCAGGGCCGGAGCCGCCGTCATCATTTTTACGGCAGCTGCATATAAGTATGCCTGCTAAAAGCAGGAAATAACACGGATAAAATAAAGACGGACGTTTCAAGGTGATATTATTTTATGTCAATACGTTTATAGGTAGCAGTATACCGGGCTGTATGGGCAGGCGTGCTGTCATCTGCCGGGTAGTTGATAATCATTTCTTTCCACTGATTGCTTCTGTCGTAAGTATACGTGTAGGTGACTCTTATCGGCGGAGCGTTGTTGATAACGGTTGAAGTGGCGCTCAGACAGAGTGGGCCTGCAATCAGGTACTGGTAGGTAGAGAGGTACATTCTCATGACAGGGTCACCTGCCACCAGGCGGTACATATGATTCGGGTTATCCGTATATCCAAAAGTAATCTCTGTGTCTTCCTGTGTGGAAGGGCCCCACCAGGTATCGGTGATGTAATAGTGGCTGCCGGCGAATTTCAATCCTTCATTGTTGTAGGTGAGATTCTGGTAGTATACTCTTTTAGCTGAGCCTTTGACGTGATCCCGTAGTACAACAGTATCTCTTGTGCCATGCATGATAACCTGTCCGGCTTCGTTTGCCAGGATCTGATCAGCCCCTTTACCCATAGAAGTGCCATCCGGTACAAAGGATTCTGTGTATATGGTCGTCTTACTGCCGGTAGTGATAGTGGTACCCTGAACTCTCCGTAGGAAGATGCCTGTTTCATTTAGAAAAAGATTATAGCCGGTTGCAGTACCATTGTTGCCATAGATATATTCAATGTACTTGTTGTATGATTTTTCCTTCGCATTGTAATGCCAGGATTTTGTCAGCTTGCCCCGGTTATTGTATTCAAAACTATCCAACGGTACGCCATCCAGCGAAAGAGTATTGATAAGGGAGATGTAGTTCACCGGTTCCGGGTTACCACCGTCGCTTTTTTTACGGCAGCTGCTGCAGGTAAGGATACCTGCCAGAAGCAGGAAATAGCACGGATAAAAAAAAGATAGATGCTTCACGGTAGTATTACTTTATGTCAATACGTTTATAGGTAGCTGAATACCTGGCTGTATGGGCGGGGTTACTGGCATAAGCCGGGTAGTTGATAGCCATTTCTTTCCACTGATCGCTATTGTCGTAGGTATACGTGTAGGTGACTTTCATCCCCGGAGTATTGTTGATAACAGCAGTGGTGGTGCTCAGGCACAGCATGCCTGCGGTCAGGTACTGGTAGTTACCGAGATAAATGCCCATGACTGGATCACGTACTACCAGGCTGTACATATGATTCAGCTTGTCGGTATAGGCAAAGGTAACCGTTGTTTCTTCCTCAATGGGTGCATTCCACCTGGTTGCAGACCGGTAAAAATGACCAGTGGTAGATTGCAGTCCCTGGATGTTATAGGTATAATTCCGGTAGCTCACCATCTTAACGGTGCCCATGGCAGGATCCGGGGTAACGATCGTATCTTTTGTACCGCTCATGGTCACCTGTCCGATTCCGTTTACAAGCACGAAAGAAGAATCTTTACCTAAAAAAATGTTGTCTGGTCCGAAGGATTCCGTATAGAGCGTAATCTTATTGCCGGCAGTGACATAGGTTCCGCGTAATCTGAGTTTGAAGCTGCCTGCTTCCCGCTGGAAGTAGTTATAACCGGATACATTACCGGAGCCACCATAAACATACTCATGGTATCTGTTATAGGATTTTGACGTGGTGTCATAATGCCAGAATTTTACCAGCTTGCCGTGGCTATTGTATTCAAAACTATCCAGCAGCGCGCCATCCAGGGAAAGCGTGTTGATAAGGGAAATGTATGGCGAAGGCTCTGGTTCGGGCTTAATAACAGTATCGTCACTGCTTTTGAGGCAGGCCTGCATGCTGCACATCATCACACCTGCCAGAAGCAGGAAGCAGCGGGAATAAAGAAAAGAAGAACGTTTCATTGATGTATTACTTTATGGTAACAGGTTTATAGGTAGCGGTGTATTTGGTGGTGGTGGCCGGCTGATCGCCCATTACCGGAGTATAGGCAATCATTTCTGTCCATTGGCTGTTATTATTGTTATAGGTATAAGTGTAGGTACTGGTTACGGCGATGTCTTTATTATTGGTGATGTAGTAGGAAGTGATGGCTGTAGGACCTGTGAAGAAGATATTATATTTGTTCAGGAACAATTTGAGGACAGGGTCATTGGCTATCAGGAAATACATAGTATTCCTGGTGTTACTATGCGTTGCGGTGATGTGCCAGGTAAATAGACTTGCAGGAAAATCTATTGTTTCTGAGCGGTAAGAATGAGTATAGGATGATTTTAATGTATGTTGTTCGTAAGTGTATTGCTGATAGTGCACAACCTTATAGGAGCCCATTAATGGATTAGATAACCGAAGCGTATCCGGTGAGCCGATCCTGAGTATTTGGTTGCTTGTATTCACCAATGCTTCGGATGAATCATTTAGAAGTTTTGTTCCTCCGGGGCCGTAATGCTGTGTGTAAATTTTTACAATCTCACCGGTTCTTTTGCTGACAGCTTTAGTTTTGAGCCTGAAACTACCACCGTCTTGTATGTATATATTATAGGCTGCGGCTTTATTATTTTCATAGATAAATTCATAATACAGGTTATAGGATGTTGCACCCGGCTCGCGGTTCCATAATTCAACCAGTTTGCCTCCGTTGTATACAAAGCTATCTGTAGGTACGCCATTTGTTGCGAGCGTATGAAAAAGCGGTGCCGCAAAGTCAGGGTCCGGTTCCGGTGTGGTAGTTTCATCGACTTTACTGCAGGCAGCTATGACAATTGATAAGATGGTGACTAAAAGAATGAAGTTGTTTTTTTTCATCTCAGTTGAAGTGATGATAAGTAAAGTATTGACAGCGGCAAAAGTAGCATTTAATAGTTATGGCCTGAGTACAGGGGAATTTAGCCGCAGTGTAATCCGGCCGGAGATACGCTATAATACAGTGTTTCAGTCCGGTATAATAAGGTTGTCAGCAGAAAAAATCTGCCACTATAATTATCTTCTATAAGAAAATCCCTGTATACACATGAATATACAGGGATGTATAATTTGCTGTAAAACTGCTGTTACTGCAACTTAATGTAGGTAGCAGAATATTTATAGGATGAAGTCAGTTTCCCATGGGAATACGCATCCCTGCGGTCGAACTTCATTGTTTTCCAGATGGGGCCTCCTATTGTATCTATATCGCTGTAGGTATAGTAATTTGTAAAAATGCTGTCTAGTTTTTTAGTTTTTATTGTCTGAACGGACTTTTCCAGCATAGTGCTGCCTCCGAAAAAGGCCATGTATTCATCGTGCATAAATCGCTCATACAAGCACCAGGCAAGTACGGGATCATTGCTTATCAGCCTGTTCATGGCATTTGGCCGTTTACCGTAAGTGTATTCAAGGTTATTCCTTACCAGGGTATAATCCGGGTTAACGTTTTCACTGATTGTAAAGTTATCAGACACAAATTGATGAATGTTGCTGCTCTGGTAACGCAATTCCCTGTATGACAGGTAACGGATGGGTTTATGAGTAATACCATCATTGCCGGGAAGGGTGTCTTTACTGCCCAGCAGTGAAAACTGTCCGGCAGCATTAAGTGCTACGCTGCTTGTCCACCCATCGCCAGATCCGTCAGGATAGCTGGTAGCACAATGGATTCTTCCATTTGTAATTTTGTACTGGCGGAGTATCCATAGCGTTCTTGGCCCGTTTATGCTAGACCGGTTATAGAGTCTGGTTTCGATGAGTTTGCCGTCAGGGCCATAAATATAATCGGTATAGGCATAATCCCACCCATCACCAAGGCTGTAGGCTCCCCATATCTGGATCAGTTTCCCCCGGGAATTATACACGAAACTGTCAGACGACTTGTCGTTCTTATTCAATTTACTGATGTAATATCCGGGTATGTCTGTAACAGGTTCCGTAGGATAGGCTGCTCCGGTATTATTCTTTTTGCTGCAGGCTGCAAGGGTAAATACTGTTGCGCTCAGCGCCAACAGTAAACGTTTAGCTGGTTTCATCATTCACTTGTACAGGAACAGGTTATATAAAAGCGTACATGCCTGTACGTTACGGATAACGTACAGGCATGCAAATATAGGTGAACAGGTGTAAAGACTATTTTTTCGATATGGAAATAATCACGCGGGAATAACGCGCATAGGTGATTTCTACCTCCTGGCCCGCACGGTAGCCTTCCAGCGCGCCGCGCATCCAGTAAAATAATTTTTTCTTTTTGTTTTCAAGTAAAATCATGATGTTGGTCTGCGAATCATTATTTTCCAGGTAAACTGCTTCCATCGGGGCGTGCAGCGTTCCTTTCTGTAAGGCTACCAGGTCTTTCTTCAATGCCCAGTAACGTATATCCGTTACCTTTATGAGCGCGAAAACGAGGGCAATCACAAAGCATATCAGCCATACCCAGAACCAGATGTTTTTGTAGGAGAACAATGACTCGTCAGCATCTCCCAGGTTATTATGTGTGTATAAGTATAATTGAGGGATGATAGCAGCAATTAATAACAACCCAAAGCCTATCATCGCAAACTTGGTTAGCTGTTGCTTGTTTTTTTTCAACGCTTGCTGTAATAGAAAATTCTCTTCAGTTGTAATAAATGTGTAGTCAGACATAGTTCGAATGGTTTTTCAGTTGGCTAATATATAGATAAACAATTAATTAATTAAATTTATATATATAATTTTTTATGTGTTGATCTTTATTTTGCCTGTCTTGTCTGACTTTTGACATTATTATGATAAAATATTATTATTTGTTTCGGGAGATGATTTCAGCGGAACGAGAGCGGATATATTTATCCAGAAACGGGTTTTAATGAATTTATAACGCATGGCGGCGGGCGAACCGGGAAATGTTATCTAAATTACAGCCCATCTTTAACCCATCCTACTGTTCACTTCAATCCATCATTGCTAATTGTAAAAAAATACCAGTGAAGAAATTCATTTTACCGGCGCTCGTTTTCCTGCTTGGCGGCAGCGCATTAATGGCGCAGGACACAACACAACACATCACGGAAGACCGTAAGAACAGCGCTACCCAGCAGTCGAAACCCTATGTAATCATGATCTCCATCGATGGATTCCGTTATGATTATGCAGAGAAACACAATGCTGTCAACCTGCTGCGTTTATCCGGACAGGGCGTACGGGCTACCGCTATGCAGCCCTCCTTTCCAACCCTCACCTTTCCTAATCACTATACCCTTGCCACCGGCATGTATCCCGCTCACCACGGCCTGGTAGATAACCATTTCTATGACCGCAAACGCGATTCTATCTATCGGGTAGGTAACCGCAATACCGTGGAAGACGGCACCTGGTACGGTGGTATACCGCTCTGGGTACTGGCCGAAAAACAACAGATGATCAGCGCCAGCTATTTCTGGGTAGGCTCTGAAAGCGCCATCCAGAACGTAAGACCTACCTACTACTTCAGGTACCAGGAGAAAACAGGCATCGACTCCCGCATTCAGCAGGTCGTGAACTGGCTCTCCCTGCCGGAAGATCAGCGCCCGCATCTCATCACTTTCTATTTCCCGGAAGTGGACCACAGCGGCCATTCCTACGGCCCGGACTCCGACAGTACCCGCAAAGCCGTTCAGTTTGTGGACGCCGCCATCGGTAAAATGGTACAGGAAGTAAATAAACTCCATCTCCCGGTTAACTTCATCGTTGTGGCAGATCACGGCATGTTGAGTATCGACCAGGACCACCCGATTACATTACCGGACTCGCCTGCCATAAAATCACTGCGCAAGGTAGTCAGCAGCGAAAAAATGATGTACTACGGCAACAATGAAGCCGACATCCAGGCTGCCTACAACATCTTCAAACAACATCAACACCACTACACCGCATGGCTCAAAAAGGAAACGCCTGACAGATGGCACTACGGCCAGGAAGATGTATACAACCGCATCGGCGATATCATCCTCGTGGCAGAAGCCAACCATGTCTTTGACATCGGCAGACGCGTACCGCCCGGCCACCACGGCTTCGATAATAACCTGACAGACATGAACGCCATCTTCATGGCCTGGGGCCCCGCCTTCCGGTCAAACACCCGCATCCCCACCTTCGAAAACATACATGTATACCCGTTAGTCGCCAGAATACTGGGACTGACTATCACGCAACCCATAGATGGGAAGGTGGAAGTATTGGAACATACTTTGCAGTAATTACGAATTACGAATTGCGAATTACGAATGTCGTTCGAAGATAAAAGCGAAGACCGAAGCGATCATACTTAAAGTATCCGCTTCGGTCTTCGCTTTTATCTTCGAACTACATTCGTAATTCGCAATTCGTAATTCGTAATTCTTTACGCTGTAGTTTCTTCATACGCGCTCACCGGCTCGCAGGTGCAAATCAGGTTTCTGTCGCCATGGGTGTTATTGACACGGCTAACGGAAGGCCAGAATTTGTTCGCTTTAACGTATTCCAGCGGATATGCGGCCTGCTGACGGCTGTATGGAAGGTTCCATTCGTCGGCGGTAATTACGGACTGTGTATGCGGCGCATGTTTCAGCACGTTGTTCTGTTTGTCGGCCTTGCCTTCTTCTACAGCGCGGATTTCTTCGCGGATAGCCAGCAGGGCATCGCAGAAACGATCCAGTTCTCCTTTGTCTTCACTTTCTGTAGGCTCAATCATGATCGTGCCTGCTACAGGGAAGCTCATGGTAGGAGCGTGGAAGCCGTAGTCCATGAGGCGTTTTGCCACATCTTCCGCTTCAATGCCGGCAGAGGCTTTGAACGGACGCAGGTCTACGATGAACTCGTGTGCGCAGGTGCCGTTAACGCCGGTGTACAATATATCGTATGCTTTTTCCAGTCTTGCCTTCATATAGTTGGCATTCAGGATAGCAAATTCAGATGCCTGTTTAACGCCTTTCGCGCCGAGCATGCGGATGTACGCATAGGAAATCAGCAGGATGCTGGCGGAACCATAAGGCGCTGCAGATACTGCGTTAGACAGCTGACCATTGTTCAGGGTTACGTGACCCGGTAATAACGGTGTCAGGTGTTTGGCTACGCAGATGGGGCCCATGCCGGGACCGCCGCCACCGTGAGGTATGGCGAAGGTTTTGTGCAGGTTCAGGTGACATACGTCTGCACCAATGAGGCCGGGAGCAGTCAGACCTACCTGCGCATTCATGTTGGCGCCGTCCATATAAACCTGGCCACCGTGTTCGTGGATGGTAGCACAGATTTCTTTTACAGATTCTTCATAAACACCGTAGGTAGAAGGGTAGGTAATCATGATACCAGCCAGATCTTTTGAGTGGGCTGCTGCCTTTGCTTTCAGATCCGCTACATCGATGTATCCGTTTTCCAGCGCTTTTACTACAACCACCTTGAAACCAGCCATCACTGCGGAAGCCGGGTTGGTGCCGTGTGCACTGATCGGAATCAGCATCACATTACGATGTCCTTCACCTCTGCTTTCGTGGTACTGACGGATAACCAGCAGACCCGCATATTCGCCCTGGGCGCCGCTGTTAGGCTGCAGGCTGCAGGAGTCGAATCCGGTGATGGTGCTGAGGTATTCGCCCAGTTCATTGGTCATCTGCAGATAACCACCTGCCTGATCTGCCGGTGCAAACGGGTGCATTTTGCTCCAGTGTGCCCAGCTCAGCGGGATCATTTCAGAAGCTGCATTCAGTTTCATGGTGCAGGAACCAAGGGAGATCATGGAGGTGTTCAGGGAAAGGTCCTTGTTCTCCAGTAATTTCAGGTAGCGCATCATCAGCGATTCGCTGTGGTGGCTGTTGAATACGGGGTGTGTCAGGTAAGGGGAGGTACGCTGCAAGGAAGCAGGGATACCGGTATTGCCGGCGGAAATGCTTGCTGCATCCACTTTTCCGGCTCCGAATACCTGCAGGATATCATTTACATCGCCTATGGTAACGGTTTCATCGAGGGAGATACCTGTCTGACCATTTGCAAAATAGCGGAAGTTGATACCGGCAGCTTCTGCGGCCGCTCTTATGTCGCCGGCATTTTCCACTACGATTGTATCGAAGAAGTTGCCGGAAGCGAGTTTCAGTCCTTTTGCCTGCAGCTTCTCTGCCAGTGCGTTAACCAGCAGGGATACGCGGGTAGCAATATTTTTCAGTCCTGCAGGGCCATGGTAAACAGCGTACATAGCCGCCATATTAGCCAGCAATGCCTGTGCAGTACAGATATTGGAAGTTGCTTTTTCACGTTTGATATGCTGCTCGCGGGTTTGCAGCGCCATACGCAGTGCGCGCTGACCCTGTGCATCGATGCTGACACCAATGATACGGCCGGGAATAGAACGTTTGAAGTCATCCTTTACAGCAAAGAATGCTGCGTGCGGACCTCCAAAGCCCAACGGAACACCGAAGCGCTGAGCGGAACCAAAAGCCGCATCTGCACCCAGTTCGCCCGGAGTGGTAAGCAATGTCAGCGCCAGCAGGTCGGTAGCTACGCCAACGAAAGCGCCGGTAGCATGTACCTGTTCAATGAACGCCTGGTAATCTTCTACCGCACCCAGATTGTTGGGGTACTGTATCAGTGCACCGAAATAAGACTCGTCGAAAGTAGCAGTCTTGTAATCACCTACCACCACTTCAATCTGCAGCGGCGTAGCGCGGGTATAAATTACATCTACCGTTTGCGGGTATACGTTAGCATCAACGAAAAACTTAGGCCTGGTTACATGATCGTGATCCTTGTTCAGCGCGTTGAAGAACATGGTCATGGCTTCTGCAGCAGCAGTAGCCTCATCCAGTAAGGAGGCGTTGGCAATCGGCAAACCGGTCAGATCACTTACCATGGTCTGGTAGTTCAGCAGACTTTCCAGGCGACCCTGGGAAATTTCCGCCTGATACGGCGTATACTGCGTATACCATCCCGGATTCTCGAAAACATTACGCAGGATTACGCTCGGCGTAATGGTATCAAAATACCCCTGGCCAATGTAATTGCGCATTACCTTGTTTTTCAGAGAAACATCTTTCAGCTGGCGGAGATAATCACTTTCACTGATCGCTGCGGGTAAGGCCAGCGGCTGCTGCATGCGGATAGCGCCTGGCACAGTTTTATTAATCAGCTCGTCCAGATTGGATACTCCTATGGTCTCCAGCATCTGGTTAGTCTCGGCTTCATTCGGCCCAATGTGACGGTGCACGAATTCAATTTGTTGAATATCAAAAAGATTCATGATGTAAGCAGGTAGTTTGAAATAGAATGCGCAAAGCTATGCAGATTTTAAGCAATCGCCAAACAGTAGGGAACAGCGGCTAAAAACATGATAATTGATGGTTAATATCTGCGCAGATCCCAATTACAATGTCATAGTTTTGTCCAGCAGCTATTTGCTTATCTTTGCGGTGATGAGTAAAATATTAGAAGACTGGGAACAAAAGGCCAAAGATAAGCAAAAGGCCAACAAACAGTTTCTGCAGAAGCTGCAAACCCGCCGCGGTAAAGGGGTAGAGAAGCTCCTGCCTGAGCTGCATGAGGAAGCATTCAGTCAGATTGACTGCCTCGAATGCGGCCGCTGCTGCAAATCTATCAGCCCGCGATTCAAAGCGCCCGACATTAAACGTATTGCCAAATACCTGGGCATGAAGGAAGGCGCCTTCATCGATACCTACCTCCGCATCGACAAGGACGAAGACTATGTTGTCAAATCCTCACCCTGCCCTTTCCTCGGCGCAGACAACGCCTGCAGCATCTACGATGCCCGCCCCGGCGATTGTGCCAACTACCCGTATACCGATAGCTATGATTTCTTCAAACGCCCCAATATTACTTATGAAAATAGTGTAATATGTCCGGCGGTGTATTATGTGCTGGAGAAGCTGAAAGGAGAAATGAAATTATAATTGCGAATTACGAATTGCGAATTACGAATGTAAAAGCGAAGAGCTAAACGTAGATTTAAGGTGATAATTTAAAAATATCCGCTTAAATCTACGTTTAGCTCTTCGCTTTTACATTCGTAATTCGCAATTCGCAATTCGTAATTCCCTGCATCAGGGCTTAAGGTCTAATTTCCGCATGGCCGGCGAAATAATATAAGTCGTTACCACTACGCCCAGCGTTACACAGCCGCCGAATACCACAGAGGAAACAAGGCCGATCTGACGGGCCATAAAGCCACTTTCAAAGGCGCCCAGCTCATTGGAGGAGCCCACAAACATAGAGCTGACAGAGGCAACACGCCCGCGCATGTCATCAGGCGTTTTGAGTTGCAGGATGGTTTGCCGTATGATAACGCTGATGCCATCCAGCGCGCCGCTGATGAGTAATGCAGCCATAGAAAGATAGAAGCTGGTCGAAAGACCGAAAACAATGATACATAGGCCAAAGCCGAAGATGGCTGCCAGCAGCTTGAGACCCGGCTTATTGACCAGCGGTTTGTGCGCCAGTATGAACATGGTAATCAGCGCGCCTACTGCCGGAGCAGAACGTAACAGGCCGTAACCCAGCGAGCCTACATGCAGTACATCTGTAGCAAAAGCCGGCAGCATGGCTACCGCGCCTCCGAATAATACCGCAAACATATCAAGCGCCATAGCTCCCAGCACCACCTTGGTTTTCCACACAAAACGCATCCCGCTGGTGAGCCCTTCAAAAAACGTTTCTCCCTTCGGCGTATAATAAACAGGTTTGGGCTTTATCTGTATCAGGCTGTATAAAGGCGCCAGGAAAATAATCACTACCAGCAGCATGGACCAGTGCACCCCGAACCAGTAGATACAAAAGCCACCCAGCGCAGGCCCCAGCACGCCGCCGATCTGCCATGCAGAACTGCTCCACGTAGAGGCGTTGGCGTAAAGTTCCCTCGGCACCAGCAATGACATCAGCGAAAAATTCGAGGGGCTTACAAAAGAGCGGACAACACCGCCAAAGAATACCAGCACATAAATCATCAGCAGCACATGATGCGTGGAAATGCCTTCCACCGCTTTATCCCAGGTGAGCAGGAACAGGCCGGTACTGATGGCCAGATAGGCAACAACACATTTCAGCAGCATATCGCGTTTCTCCCGCTTGTCTACCAGGTGCCCCGCAAAAGGCGCCAGCAGGACAGCCGGAATAACTTCTGCCAGTCCTATCAGCCCCAGGGAAAACGGATCTCCGGATAAGGCATACACCTTCCACTCTACAATGGCGAACTGCATAGCCAGCGCAAATACAAATGCAAAGCGGATAACGAGGTAGTAATTGAATTCTTTATAACGAAGTGATGCGTATGGGTCGTTCCTGTTTGATGCCGAATTGTCCAAGCTCTGAAGATTTTTTACGAAGGTAGGAAAAAGGCAAAAACAAGAACAGAAAAAGCAAAAAGCCATCAGTACGGAGCGATGAAAAACATATTTTTATTGTTTAAATTCCTACACGTATATGAAACTACAAGGGTTGTTATGGGGCGCTCTCTTTCCCCTGATGTTCGCGGATGCTGCCGTTGCGGCAGATGGTAATGCCACACAGGATCCGCCCGCCCGTAAAGTCAGACTGGCACTGATTACTGATAAATTTATCTCGCCGGTGAATATGGCCGTTCCGCGCGATGGTACGGGCAGGTTATTTTTCTGTCAGAAAGAAGGAAAGGTATGGATCGTAAAAAAAGACGGCTCCCTGCTGCCGAAGCCATTCCTGGATGTCAGCAGCGATATGGTGAAGGTAAACCCGGCGTACGATGAAAGAGGCCTGCTGGGAATGGCCTTCCATCCTGACTTTAAGAAGAACCGTAAATTTTATGTCTACTACAGCGCGCCGGTGGAGAAACCCGTGAAAAAAGTGCTGGACCATAAAAGCCGGCTTGTGGAATTTACCGCTTCAGCTGCAGATCCCAATGTGGCAGATCCGGCATCCAAACGCGTACTGATGGAAATCAACCAGCCGGAATCCAATCATAACGGCGGCCAGCTGGAATTTGGCGCTGATGGCTATCTGTATATAGGGCTGGGTGATGGCGGCGGTGGTGGCGACAAGCACGGTACTGCCGGCAACGGACAGGATCTGGGCACGCTGCTGGGAAAAATTCTGCGCATCGATGTAAACGGTAATCCGTATAGGATCCCGGCAGATAACCCCTTCGTGAAAACTGCCGGCGCAAAGCCTGAAATATGGGCCTACGGCCTGCGCAACCCCTGGCGCTTTTCCTTTGACCGCAGTACGCGCAAACTCTTTGCCGGCGACGTAGGACAAGCGCTCTATGAAGAAGTGGATATCATCACTAAAGGTGGAAATTACGGCTGGCGCATCATGGAAGGGTATCATGATTTCAATGTGCCCGCCGGTGCTGACAAAAGCAAACTGATTGCACCAATCCACGAATACGACCACGATCTGGGGATCAGTATCACCGGCGGCTATGTTTACCGCGGCAAGGCTATTCCCTCACTGAAAGGGGGGTACGTTTTTGGCGATTACAACGGGAAAACCTTTGTGCTGGCCCCTAAAGGCAGTAAATGGGAACGGGCGGACCTGGAACTGACTGATCGCCCTAAGGATAATCCCTTCATCCTCAGCTGGGGAGAAGATGAAGAGGGCGAAATTTATATGCTCACCAGCTCCTCTACCAAAGATGGTTTCAAAGGGGCGGTGTATAAGCTGATACCCGCCAGATAAAAAATTTTTTGCTGCAGCTTTCAGCGGAAAAAAAGCCGCTGAAAGCTGACTATCAACATACTGTCTGTTCCCTGCCCACAGCCGCTATTCCTCCGGCCAGACCGCTAAAAGCTGCCTGCTAACCATTTGGCCCAATTTTTTGTTAAAAGGAATAAAATCCTCCGGCGACGGTCGATTTTATTTTATATTTGGTCAGACAACGTTTACGTTCAATTGAGATACATATGAGACTGAAAGTGATAATACCGGTAGTGCTGCTCAGCATCTCCGCCGGAGTGTTGGCCTTTAATAAGCTGGGACATAGCGAAGACCCTCCGGGCCGTTATGAAGTGATTATGAACCTGGTCGGACAAATGCTGAAAGAAGGACACTACCAACCTAAACAAATTGATGACGCCTTCTCTAAAGAGGTTTTCAATAAATACCTGCGCAGCCTGGATGTGGAAAAGAAATTTTTCCTCAAATCAGATATCAACAAACTGCAGCCATTGTCAACACATATCGACGATGAACTGAAGGGCGCTTCCCTGGATTGCTTCCGCAGCATCAACACCCTCATCAAACAAAGAGTGGCAGAAGCAGCGGCTATCTATCCGGAAATTCTTGCCAAACCATTCGACTTTACTGCCGACGAAAAAGTGACGCTGGATCCGGAGAAACTGGATTTTCCGGCAGATGAAAATGCCCGTAAGGAAGCCTGGCGCAAAGTACTGAAATACCGTACCCTGGAAAAACTCACCGACCTGCAGGAGCTCCGCGATAAAAACAAAGACAGTGCGAAAACCAAAACAGACGCAGACCTGGAAGCAGAAGCGCGTACTAAGGTGAAACAACTGTATGACCGCTATTTTGAGCGCCTGAAAAACAGGCAGAATGATAATGACCGCTTCAACCTGTATGTGAATGCGATCACCACTACCATGGATCCGCATACCGACTACTTCCCGCCGGATGAAAAACGCGCTTTCGAAGAACAGATGGCCGGTAAATTCTTCGGTATCGGCGCCCAGCTGAAGGAAGAAGGCGATAGGATCAAAGTAATCAGCATCGTTACAGGCAGCCCCAGCTGGAAACAGGGACAACTGAAAGCTAACGACGTTATCCAGAAAGTAGCACAGGGAAATGCTGAACCGGTAGATATCACCGGATACCCGGTAGAAGATGCCGTGAAGCTCATCCGCGGTAAAAAAGGTACCCCCGTTAAACTGACAGTGAAAAGCGTGGACGGTACGGTAAAGGATATTACCATCGTGCGTGATGAAATCGTTACAGAGGAAACATTCGCGAAATCTGCCATCATTAATGGACAGCATAAAATAGGTTATATCTACCTGCCAGAATTCTACGCTGACTTCAACGACCGCAACGGCGCCCGCAGCGCAGAAGATGTGGCTAAAGAAGTAGCTAAGCTCAAAGCAGAAAAAGTAGAAGGCATCATCCTCGATCTCCGCTTCAACGGCGGTGGCTCCCTCCAGGACGTTGTACAGATGGCCGGCCTCTTCATTCCGGAAGGCCCGGTAGTACAGGTAAGATCCAGAGGCGGCGATGCCGTGGTGCTCCGCGACCGTGATAAAAATGTACAGTACGATGGCCCACTGGCTATCATGGTGAATGAATACAGCGCCTCTGCATCTGAAATCCTGGCCGCTGCCATGCAGGACTATAAACGCGCCGTGGTTATCGGCAGCTCCCAGACCTTCGGTAAAGGTACCGTACAACGCCTCTTCAACCTGGATGATTTCTATCCGACAAAAGACGGCATCAGCCTCGGTGCACTGAAACTTACCCAGCAGAAATTCTACCGCGCAAACGGTGGCTCCACCCAGCTGAAAGGCGTTGCCTCCGATGTAGTATTGCCGGATCCATATTATGAAGTAGCTGAGCGCAAAGACAGCGATGCGCTGGCATGGGATGAAATTCCCCGCGCAGCCTTCACTCCATGGATCAACCCGGTGCCTACAGAAGCGCTGAAAAAGAACAGCGAAAAAAGAATGTCTTCCAGCACCGCCTTCAAAATGCTGAACGAAAATCTGAGTACCCTGAAGAAAATGGAGAAACAGGAAACTTATTCCCTGAATCTGCAGACCTATAAATCAGAACAAAAATCAAATACTGCTGCCCTGAAAAAATACGATGCCGTTAATGATAAAGTGAAAGAGCTCAGCATCGTAAACATCAAATCCGATATGGACAAACTGGGTAACGATTCTTCTAAAATAGCCCGTAACAAAGACTGGCTGAAAGTAAGAACCAAAGACATTTACCTGGACGAAGCCGTAAACGTCATGAACGACCTGATTGTGATGTCACTGCCTAAAATGCAGCGTAAGAACCAGTAGTTAAGTCAAATTACGAATTACGAATTACGAATTGCGAATGAAAGCGGAGAGCGAAGCGAAGATCAAATTTAAGATCCGCTTCGCTCTCCCTTTTTATTTGTAATGATAATAGAAAAGCGGAAAGGTGATTCACCTCTCCGCTTTTCTATTACATAATCTATAATATGCGCTGAAATTATACCATCCTCAACAATCAAATCCCTACAATCAAACCTCCACAATCAAACCTCCACAATCAAATCTCCACAATCAAATCTCCACAATCAAATCTCCACAATCAAATCTCAAATAGCAAAATAATAAAATAACTACTGTTTGTCCAGGGTCTCCAGCGCCTTCTTCACAACCGGGTCGGTGGTGTTGATGGTTTCGTAGAAGCCTTCCTTGTTGTACAGTTGTCTTGCCATCATGGCTTTAAGGCGCGTTCTGATTTCAGTATCATCGTGGCCGGAGAGTTTATCCAGGCCAGGGATGCTGTCTTTTTTCGCGAATTCGCGGAAATCGTTCAGCAGGGCAGGGCTTAACTGGAACGACTGTACGAAGTCGCCGGCGTCCTTATATCTTTTAAAATCTTCTTTATGGGAAGTATAGTACTGGTATACGAAGTTACTGATGGTATTACGTGTATACAGTGCCGTTAGTGTTTTAGAGAAACGGGCGGTATCGAAGGGTACGAAAACATCAGGGGTGATGCCGCCGCCGCCGTATACGCGGCGTCCGGAGGCGGTGGTATACGGAACGGTATCAGTGATTCTGATACTGTCTTTATTGACCAGTTCTCCGTGGTTGAAGCGTTCCATAATGTCTTCGTCATAGGCGTCATTGCCTTTGCTGTAAGGTTTCTGGATGCTTCTGCCGGAAGGTATGAAGTAGCGGGCCACGGTGAGGCGCAGGGCGCCGCCGTTGTCGAGGTCATATTGTTCCTGCACGAGTCCTTTCCCGAAGGTCCGGCGTCCGATGATGGTGCCGCGGTCCCAGTCCTGGATGGCGCCGGCCAGGATTTCACTGGCGGAGGCAGAGCCTTCGTCGGTGAGGATGGCGAGCGGGCCGCTCTCGAACATGCCGGGGCGTTTGGTTTTATAGTCGGTGCGCGGATACGCTTTTCCTTTGGTATAGAGAATGAGGCGCTGATCTGTCAGCAGTTCATCCAGGATCCGGGTGGCGGCATCCATAAATCCGCCGGGGTTCTGGCGCACATCGATGATGAGTTTCTTCATGCCTTGTCTTTCCAGGCTGCGCATGGCTTTCAGGAATTCGTCGAAAGTGGTGGCAGAGAACTTGCTGATTTTGATATAGCCGGTACCGGGAGTAATCATATAGCTGGCATCTACGCTGTAGAGCGGAATAACGCCGCGTTTGATAGGTACGTGTATCAGTTTCTGCTGGCGCAGGAGGGTGGTATTAACGACTGAACCGGCGGGGCCGAGCAGTAATTTGCGGATTTTTTCGGAGGTGATGCCATTGCCGGCCACGAGGCTGTCATTTACCTTAATGATTTTATCGCCGGATTGCAGGCCTGCTTTTTCAGAAGGGCCTCCGCTCAGTACAGCGATTACGTTCACAGTATCTGCGGTGATATTAAATTCCACGCCGATACCTTCGAAGTTGCCCTCCAGGTCCTGGTTGACAGCCTGCAGCTGGGAAGGCGGAATGTATACGGAGTGTGGGTCAAGGTGTGACAGTAACCCTTCTATTGCTTCCTGTTGCAGCTTTTCCGTGTCCATGGTATCTACGTACTTGGACTTCACCAGGTCCATTACCTCCTGCAACGGGCCTTTGGCGGGTTTGGCAAAAAATACAGTAGCGCCGCCGGTGTTGGAGCCGGGCATTTTATGCCCCAGGAACATTCCTAAGGCTAAGACAACTGCAAAGAGAAAAGGTAAAAAAACATTCAGCTTCCTGTTAGACATATTTTGATAATTATCCGCTTGTTTATGACCAATCTTACCATGTAATATAAGCCGCTGGCGGAAAGAAATCCGTTGCGTGCATGCATCATCATAGCTTAAACTTCAAGGGGGCTATTTGTTTTTATGAAACCCTTTTGTTTAAATTGTGACAAAAATAGCATAAATCGGGTGCAAACTTTTACGATTCTTTAATTTCATAAATTACAGGGTATGGCGGCAAGAGTAAAGCTGATAGCTGATAGCGGATCAACAAAGACGGAATGGGCCCTGCTGGGCGACCAGCAGCCTGCTGTTTTCAATACACAGGGCGTAAGCCCCTATTTCCAGTCTGCCGCGCAGATCACGGGAATAATGGAAGGGGAGTTGTTACCGCAACTGCCGGCCGGTGTACATATAGATGAAGTCTATTTCTATGGCACCGGATTATCACAACCTAAAAATATCCAGCTGGTAACCGACAGCCTGAAAAGTGTGTGGCCGGCAGCGCTGATAGATGTAAACCACGACCTGATGGGCGCTGCCCGTGCACTCTGCGGCCGCGAGCCGGGCATTGCCAGCATCCTGGGAACGGGGTCTAACTCCTGCTACTTCGACGGAGAGAAAATAGTGAAAAACAATCCCGGTCTCGGTTTCATCCTGGGCGATGAGGGCAGCGGCGCCTATCTGGGCCGAAAGGTACTGCAGTATTACCTCTACAATACCTTCGATGAGGAGTTGATGGCGCGGTTCGACCAGAAATTCAATACCAGTAAGGACGAAATACTGGAGAACATATACCGGAAACCCCTGGCCAACCGGTACCTATCCAGGTTTGCCAGCTTCCTTTCTGAAAACCGGCAGCATTTCCTGGTCGAAAATATCCTGGAAGACGGATTGAATGACTTCTTCTTTAATCATATTTATAAATACCGGGAAAGCTGGACAACGGCGCTGCATTTCACAGGCGGCATCGCCTGGCATTTCCAGGACGTGATCCGCGAGCTGTGCGATCTGTACGAACTCCCTATGGGCAAGATACTCCGTACGCCCATGGATGGCCTGATCGTATTTCATAGTTAATCTTACAACACTTCATATATGGCATTTGAAAAAGTA
The DNA here is from genome assembly GCF_009928525.1 of Chitinophaga solisilvae. Lineage (GTDB taxonomy): Bacteria > Bacteroidota > Bacteroidia > Chitinophagales > Chitinophagaceae > Chitinophaga > Chitinophaga solisilvae. The sequence continues at coordinate 662,333 of NZ_JAABOK010000003.1, forward strand.
ACTGAACAGGCTTCTGTATATCGTCACCTCGAAAAGATGAGTATCCAGGAAATACTGACGAATATTAATAAAGAAGACAGGACAGTTCCCCTGGCAGTGGAAAAATCTATTCCCCAGATAGAAAAGCTGGTGGCGGCCATTGCCGACAGGATGCTGGCCGGAGGCCGTTTGTTTTACATGGGAGCAGGCACCAGCGGTCGTCTGGGTATTGTAGATGCGTCTGAATGCCCGCCCACCTTCGGAGTACCGCAGGGGCTGGTTATTGGTATCATTGCCGGCGGCGATTCTGCCATCCGTAAGGCGGTAGAATTCGCAGAAGATGACCGGGAGCAGGGATGGAAGGATCTGCAGGAGTATAATATCACCGATAAAGACGTAGTAGTGGGCATTGCAGCCAGCGGTACCACGCCCTATGTTATCGGCGCACTGGATAAATGCAGGAGCCATGGCATTATTACCGGCAGCATCAGCTGTAATCCGGGGTCCCCGGTATCTGCCGCGGCCGATTTCCCGGTGGAAGTGGTGGTAGGCCCTGAGTTTGTTACCGGCAGCACCCGTATGAAAAGCGGTACAGCCCAGAAACTGGTACTGAACATGATCTCCACCGCAGTGATGATACAGCTGGGGCGGGTAGAAGATAACAAAATGGTAAACATGCAGCTGAGCAACGAAAAGCTGGTAGACAGAGGCGTGAAAATGCTGATGGAGAAGCTGTCGCTCACGGATTACGAACAGGCGCAGCAGTTGCTGCTGAAGGCAGGCAGCGTGAAGAAAGCTGTGGACGATTTTGCAAAAGCATGATTATCCCCGAAATTTGCAGCGTAAGAAGGATATATGCATACAATAGAACCATATTATAACTGGCGGCACCTGTATGCTGCTGAAGAAGACGAGCTATCGCCGTTCTATGGACGGGAATACAGTGAATTTGAATTCTCCAATACCGTATATAATTACTACGTACATCCGCAGTGGGACGACTTTGGTTCCCGTAACCTATACATGAAGATCCTGTACGCAGACTATCAGTTCAATTTTGCTATCATAGAACTGCTGGGAGAATGGAACGATGCCATTGATAACGATATCATGACCCTGAAACGGGAAATCATTGATGTGCTGATCGCAGAGGGCATCCGTAAATTCATTCTCATCACAGAAAATGTGATGAATTTCCACTCCTCCGATGATTGCTATTACGAAGAATGGTGGGATGATATCAAAGATGATGGGGGATGGATTGTTAGCCTGAATATGCCGGAAGCCACCCGCCAGGAGTTCGAGAGAGCACGGCTCCACCACTATATACATCTGCTGGATGACGATAAATGGCGAACATATCAGCCCTTGCATTTGTATAATATGATAGACAATATCATGCTGAAACGGTTGGAATAATTAATTAATTTTCATTGCAAAATGAAAGATATTATGCATGAAGTATTGATTATCAATTATTTTATGCATTGACCTCTACTCTTATTTGACTAAAAACCTGATAAATATCATTTGGTTTTTATTTTTCCTGCGCTAAATTTGCGCGACATTTCAATCATCATTTTATACTAGGAAGCTTAGAATTTTACTTATGAAGTGGTCACAGTTCTTTAATACCTCTATCGGTAAGAAGTTATTAGTAGGTGCTACCGGTTTGTTTCTTTGCAGCTTTGTTATTGTGCACCTGGCGGGTAATTTCCAGCTGCTGTATAATGACGAGGGCAAGGCATTCAACATTTATGCCCAGTTCATGGGGCACAACAGCCTGATTCAGTTTATCGCCTGGGGGTTGAAAGTAGTGATTTTGCTGCATGCCATCATTGCACTGCAGCTTACTTTCCGCAACAGGGCCGCCCGTCCGGTGAAATATGCCGTGAATCCGGGTAATCAGACATCTTCCTGGTTCAGCCGTCAGATGGCTATCATGGGAAGCATTCTCTTTATCTTCATTGTGATTCACCTCGCCAATTTCTGGGGTAAATTCCACTATGCTGAAATGCCTGTGCGTTCCTATGCCGGTGTGGAAGAACCACTGAAAGATCTGTACGCGTTATCTTATGAAACCTTCAGCAATGTATGGCTGGTAATACTGTACGTTATCGGTATGATCGGTTTGTCATTCCACCTGATCCACGGTTTCAAGAGCGCTTTCCAGACTTTCGGTCTGAATCACAAAAAGTACAACGGTTTAATCAACTTCGTAGGTGTATGGATCTTTGGTATCCTTATCCCTGTTGGCTTTGCCATTATTCCGATTGTAATCTATTTAAAAAAATAACTTCTGTAAAGTAAGGATATATGTTGAACGCAAAAATTCCTGCCGGACCATTAAACAATAAATGGGAAGATTATAAAGGACATTGTAAGCTGGTGAACCCTGCCAATAAGCGCAGTCTTGAAGTGATTGTTATTGGTACCGGTTTGGCTGGCGCTTCAGCAGCGGCTTCATTGGGTGAGTTGGGGTATAAGGTTAAAGCATTCTGCTTTCAGGATAGTCCGCGCCGTGCGCACAGTATTGCTGCCCAGGGTGGTATCAATGCGGCTAAAAATTATCAGAACGATGGTGACTCCGTTTTCCGTCTCTTCTACGACACTGTAAAAGGTGGTGACTACCGCGCCCGCGAAGCCAACGTACATCGCCTGGCTGAAGTGAGTGGTAATATTATAGATCAGTGCGTGGCACAGGGGGTTCCCTTTGCCCGTGAATACGGTGGCCTGTTAAGTAACCGCTCTTTCGGTGGTACACAGGTACAGCGTACTTTTTATGCGGCAGGCCAGACAGGCCAGCAGCTGCTCCTCGGCGCCTATTCCGCATTGGAACGCCAGGTAGCTCTCGGTAACGTGAAAATGTACAGCCGCCACGAAATGCTGGAAATCGTAAAGATCGATGGCAAAGCCCGTGGTATCATTGCACGCGACCTCGTAACAGGTGAACTGGAACGCCACTTCGGCCATGCAGTACTGATCTGCAGCGGTGGTTACGGCAACGTGTTCTTCCTGTCCACCAACGCAATGGGTTCCAATGTAACAGCAGCCTGGAAAGCCACCAAAAACGGTGCGTACTTCGCCAACCCCTGCTTTACACAGATCCACCCGACCTGTATCCCGGTATCCGGCGATCACCAGTCCAAACTGACGCTGATGTCTGAATCACTGCGTAACGACGGACGTATCTGGGTGCCCAAAAAACAGAACGATACCCGCAAAGCCAGCGACATCCCTGAAGATGAAAGGGATTACTACCTGGAAAGAAGATACCCTGCATTCGGTAACCTCGTTCCCCGTGACGTGGCCTCCCGTGCAGCAAAGGAAAGATGCGACGCCGGCTATGGCGTAGGTACCTCCAAACAGGCGGTATTCCTCGACTTCGCCGCAGCTATCGAACGTTACGGTAACATCGAAGCCGGTAAACGCCAGATGGGTAACATCTCCAAAGAAGAAATCATTAAACTCGGAAAGGAAGTTGTAGCCGAAAAATATGGTAACCTGTTCGACATGTACGCCAAAATTACCGGTGAAAACCCTTACGAAACACCCATGCGTATCTACCCGGCGGTTCACTACACCATGGGCGGACTGTGGGTTGACTACGAACTCCAGACAACCGTTCCCGGCCTGTACTCCCTCGGTGAAGCCAACTTCTCCGACCACGGCGCTAACCGCCTCGGTGCTTCTGCACTCATGCAGGGCCTGGCAGACGGCTACTTCGTGATCCCGTACACCCTGGGTAACTACCTCGCAGATGAAATCCGCACCAAAGCTATCCCTACCGATCACCCGGCATTCACGGAAGCTGAAAATAAAGTGAAAGAAACCATCAACAAATTCATGACCATCAAGGGTACCAAATCTGTTGACTTCTACCACAAAAAACTCGGTAAGATCATGTGGGACAAGTGCGGTATGGCACGTAACGAACAAGGTCTGAAAGAAGCCATCGCAGAAATCAAAGCGCTGCGCGCAGAATTCTGGCAGAATGTACGCGTACCAGGCAACGAAAAAGAGTTCAACCCTGAACTGGAAAAAGCAGGCCGTGTAGCAGACTTCCTCGAACTGGGCGAACTGATGTGCCTCGACGCACTGAACCGCCGCGAATCCTGTGGCGGCCACTTCCGCGAAGAGTCTCAGACTCCGGACGGCGAAGCTCAACGCGATGACGCTAACTTCAGCTATGTGGCTGCATGGGAATACAAAGGCGACGGCCAGTACGAACTGCACAAAGAACCACTGGTGTTCGAAGAATGTAAACCTACTCAGCGTAGCTACAAATAATGGTTATTGGTTGATTGCATACAATTAACCAGGATTATAAATCAAATAATTGTCCAGGGATTATGGAACATTATAACATGAACCTCACATTAAAAGTGTGGAGGCAGAAAAGCAAAAACGATCAGGGTGGCTTTGAAACTATTCAGGCGAAAAACATTTCTTCAGAAATGTCATTCCTGGAAATGTTCGACGTTGTGAATGAAGAACTGATCAACGATGGAAAAGAGCCGGTAGCATTCGACCACGACTGCCGCGAAGGTATCTGTGGTATGTGCTCTATGCATATCAATGGCCGCGCTCACGGCCCGTGGGATGGTACTACCACCTGCCAGCTGCACATGCGCGCCTTTAAAGATGGCGATACCATCACCGTTGAACCATGGAGAGCAGGCGCTTTCCCGGTACTGAAAGATCTTACCGTTGACAGAAGCGCTTTCGACCGCATCATCGAAGCCGGTGGTTACATCTCCGTTAACACTGGTAACGCGCAGGATGCCAACTGTCTCCCTATCGATAAACATAACGCTGACCTGTCTTTCGCAGCAGCAGCATGTATCGGTTGCGGCGCCTGCGTAGCCGCCTGTAAAAACTCTTCCGCCATGCTCTTCGTTTCCGCGAAAGTATCTCAGCTGGCCCTCCTGCCGCAAGGTCACCCGGAAAGAAAAACACGCGCCCTCAACATGGTCGCACAGATGGATAAGGAAGGCTTCGGTAGCTGCACCAACACCGGCGCCTGCGAAGCAGAATGTCCGAAAGAAATCTCTCTCACCAATATCGCGCGCCTCAACCGCGAATTTATTGGTGCAGGGTTGACAACAGAAAAGTAATTCTGTTGAATTACGAATTACGAATTACGAATTACGAATGTAACTCGAAGATAAAAGCAAAGACCGAAGCGGATACTGAACAGTATTATCGCTTCGGTCTTCGCTTTTCATTCGTAATTCGTAATTCGTAATTCGTAATTAAAATAGACAGAGCCATGCATCAAATGCACATGTTCCTTAAAAAACAGGTAGATATTTCCGATGAGGATTGGCGCGCTTTCTCAGCCGGATTTGAAAAGAAAGTTTATCCGGCTAAATCTTTTTATCTGAAAGCAGGAGAAACAGAAAACTACCTGACATTCGTGGACCGTGGTATGCTACGCTTTTATGTGGAAGATCAGGAAGGACATGAAACTACCTGTGGCTTTGCCTTTGAAGGCTGGTTTATGAGCGTTTTTAGCTCCTTTATCACCCGGCAGCCCTCACGTTTTTCCGGACAGGTACTCACAGAAACGCATCTCTGGCGTATGCACTATGATGATCTGCAAAAAGCATATGAAGAAATCAGGATCGTTGACAGAATAGGCAGACTGGCCGCTGAAGCCCTGCTGCTGATCAAATCAGACAGGGAGTTTTCATTGCTGACCAGATCCGCTGAGGAACGCTACCTGGAACTGTTTAATAAAGCCCCGCATCTTATAAAACATATCCCGCTGAAATATCTCGCCTCTTATATCGGTATCACCCCACAGGCACTGAGTCGTATCAGAAAACGCATTTCTTAACCCAGGTTCATTTTCCGGCATTTCATTGTGACATAGCTTTGCATATAAATCACAGTGATGCAATACACGGACAGATTCAAAGAAGCGGCGCCAGGCATCCTCTCCGCCCTGGAAAACACCCGCGGCGCGGCATACGACAATAAAGCAATATTTTATGAACGTCTTGTCAGCACAATGCTTTTTAATAAACTATGCTGGAATGTCAACCGCGATGATTTTAAAAAATTCGCTGCCATGCCTGTCCTGCAGTCCGCCGGAAATGTACTGGACATCGGCTGCGGCGGATTGGCGCAAACAGCAGATTTATACAGCCGGACCACACACATATGCACCTTGCTGGACAGGTCACTGGAAATGCTCAGGATCGCGAAAGGAAGACTGACAGCCCGTTGCGGAGCCATACCATCCAATATTACCTTATTACAGGCCAACGCTTTTCAGCTGCCCTTCGATGATAGCAGCTATGATACCATCTGCAGTTTTGGTACTATCCACCTCTTCGATAACAAACAGGACTTCCTTCATGAAATGCTGCGCGTTTTAAAACCAGGAGGGAAATTCTATTTCTATACCATGACGAATGAAACCATTATCAGCAGATTATTTATGGAGCTGCTGCGTCTGTTCAATGAGTTCGGTGTCGTTTTATCCCGGCAGCAAACATGCGCGCTGTTTGACAGCAAAACCTTATCTGTGCAGCATTATATGAAAGGCAGCGTGCTGTTTATTTACGGACAGAAACTACAATAATCCATTATTATGATTGCTATATATCTCTGGAAAACCGGCGCAGCCATCATCAGCCTGATGGGACTGCTGCACCTCAAAGCCACACTTACCACCAACAAATTATCTCCGCGCAATGAAAAACTGGAGGCTGATATGAAACATGATACCCTGTTGCTGACAGATAAGCTGAACATGTGGAAATCATGGATAGGGTTCAACGCCACACATAGTATCGGCGCAGTGTTTACAGGAATTGTAAATTTTTACCTGGCAGTGAAATATCCTTCCCTGCTGCAATCAGATCCTTTCATTCCGTTACTCACCATCCTTATTATTGGCGGTTATGTATGGATCGCTGCAAAGTACTGGTTCCATGTTGTGCTGACACTGCTTTTCATTGCCTGGATATGCTTTCTGGCAGCCTGGCTGCTTCTCCTGTTTAATGCATAAAAAGGAAAGGGTGTTGTGCTTAACACAACACCCTTTTTCTTTTCATTATTCACTGCCTGCAACATCTTCGCTGATGTCTTTCTGTGAATGCATCATTCATTATTTGTAATGCGTAATTCTCTCTGCTATCTTCCGCCAGTCGTAAAAGTGAAAGGTCTTGTCAGTGCTCATCGCTACGAAAATACCATTCGGGAACTGCGGTCCCAGATTAACATTCAGTACATCTGAACCGTCGCTGTTGATGGCCGATACCGGAACACGGGCCAGCAGTACAGGTTTGGCAGCAGCTCTGTCATAAACGTTAAAGCTGTTGACATCCTGGTCTGATACCAGGATATAACCTGTGCTGTCCGTTGTTTTGTAGATGCTGATACCTTCATTGTCCACCTTGAAATCTCCTGCGCCGAAGAGTGCCAGCTCAGTGTCTCCTTTGGCTGGATCGGCGTGGTAGCGGCGTACACCGGTCTGTTCATCGGAATAATACACGTAGCCCAGTTCATTATCTACGGCAACGCTTTCTATCTCTTTTTTACCGCTGTACGTACCAAATTTACGTACAAGCGTTCCCGTTACATGGCCGTTACTGTCTGTCAGCTGGTATTGCCACAGGTAGCCAGTAGCAGGTCCTGATTTGCGGCTTACAATGGCAAAGATGGCTTTGTCGGCCGGCCGCGTGTATAAGCTGATACCCATGGGGCCGCGCGCTGCTTCGCCGGTAAATACTTCAATACCGCCGTTGTCCACCGGTGTCATTTCCGGCAGGCGGTAGATACGCAGTTTATTGGTTTCACGTTCTGTTGTAACAGCGATGTCTACCGGTTCATTATTCAATAACAGACCATAGGCAATATCCACGTTGTTGGGGCGTTTCAGGCCATCCACCTTTTTTACGATTTTGCCTTCCAGGTTATAGACATACAATGCGCCATCTGAATTTTTATCTGTGCCGATAATGAGGCTTTTGGAGCTGTCAGCCTTATTGACCCAGATGGCCGGATCATCGCTGTCGTATTGTGTACTTTCGGTAACTACGGTTGCTTGTACAGCATCGGTGGCGGCAGCTGCCGGTGCGGGTTTGGACTTGCATGCTGCCAGTGAAGCAGCTGCAAGGCTAAAGGTAAATATCTTTCTGTATATCATCTCTGAATGTACGATTTAATTAATGTTGATTTCCGCTGCCATCTGTCTGATAAGCGCCCAGGTCTTTACCCGGAAGTTTCACATCTGCTGCGAGTTCTCCGGTGATGGTAGTCGGGTTCAGCGGAGAGAAGCCGGTAACCCCTTTGCCGATGGCCGGAGAGCTATTTTTCAGTCGCAGGTTGGCGTTACCCTGTGTCAGCAGCGCTAATGCCTGCTGCTTCCAGGTTACAGCCGGTGCTTTGGAAGTGCCGCCCAGTGTGGTGTAATCAAACTGATCTACATCATAGGCATAGAACAAAGGATTGTTTGCTTTGACCTGACCCTGAATATCCTGTGCGGTAAATGTAGAAACACCATCCGTAGCATTGAACTGATTCAGCAACGTAGGGGCGTTGCCGTAGTAAAGGTTGTTGCCGTAAGACAGGTTAGGAAGATCCGCTCCTGTACCGGCGCCACCTACTACGCGCATACTTACCCGGCAGTTGATGAACAGGTTGTTGAAGGCTTTTCCTTTGGCAAAGGATTCATAGTTAATACCACCGCCGCGGCCTTCTTTGGTTTGACGGAAACCGCAGTTGATCATCGTGTTGTTATAAATATTCACATTTGCCTGCACGGTTTTATCACCGGAATTGGAAACCTTGAAGGCGTTGGTAGCAGCGCCCATTACCACGTTATAGGCTACATCGCCTACAGATCCGGATTTGATGTTCAGCGCTTCACCGCCTTTTTCGCCGCACAGCTCAAAGGTGTTACGCATGATGCTGAGCTTGCCGCCGTCGGTACGGATAGCATCATCCTTACTGCCGCTGATCCAGCAATCTTCCAGTATGAAATTTTTCTCCATATTGGCGAAATAAATCAGGTAGCGGGGATCACCGGCTTTGTATACTTCGGTGGCTACAGCTGCCGGACCGCCGGCATATTCAATATGCGTCCACTTCAGGATGAGGTCACCGCCTTTTTTATCTTTCAGCGGCGTACACTGAATACCACCCCATATGCCTTTGAACGCATTCTCCGGTTTTTTCAGCTCTTCCGCAACGGTGATATAGTTAGGCTTTTCTTTGGTACCCAGACTGAGGAAACTACCGTTTACCGTAATCTGCGGACTTTTCAGCTGACTGCTGCCATCTCCCAGCGCCACCAGCTTTACGCCGCTTTGCATGGTCAGGGTATCACCATCATTGATGGTGATATCGGTAGCAAAGTAGTAGGTTTTACCGGCAAGCAGGGTACCCTGAATGCTGCCGGACAACGTATCTGAAGTAATAGGTTTGCTGGGAACAATTTCCGGTTTGGAAATATTCAGTGTTGCCTCCTTATGACAGGAGGAAAGCAGGAAACCTGCACTGATAGCCGAAAGTATATATGTATTGAATTTCATGATGCCGATGTTTTAAAGTTTGAAACGAAGACCGAGTAAGTAGGTTTGTCCGTAGGTGTTTTTACGGATGAACATATTTTTGCCGGCTTCCTGGCCGGGGATACCTTCAGCAGAGGCTTCGGTATTGCGGGTTTTGAGGAACAGTTCGTTCGCTGTGTTCAGGATATTACCCACTTTCGTATAGGCGTAGAGGTTTTTGCAGATTCTTTTTTCTGCAGAAAAATCCATCATAATAAATCCTTTCTGCCAGATGTCGTTATCCAGGAATGGAGAAACGATGGCAATGCGCTCGCCGGTGTAAACAAATGCCAGCTGGGCATCAAAGCCACTTTTGCTATCCTTGTACAGTAAAGAGAGGTTGCCGATGTGCTGTGACTGACCCTGCATAGGACGTTCCTGGCTGACAGACCTTGGTTTTACGTCGCCGTTATCTGCGCGGTAATACTGTGATTTATCGCTGCTGATAGAAGATTTGGTAAAGGTGTAATTCACACGAACACCGAATTTACGGATGTATTTCGCTGCTTCCAGTTCAAAACCGTAGTTGGTGGCAGTGCCGAAGTTGCTGCTCATAAAGAAGGTGCTGCGGTTATCTGTAATGAGAGCCGATTCAATCGGATCTTTGATTCGTTTGTAGAATACGCCTGCCAGCAATTCATCCAGCGCTTTCGGGAAATACTCATAGCGGAGATCAAAGTTATCGCTGGTAGATCTTCTCAGATAAGGATTTCCTTTCTCCTGGTATTCATTGTCCAGGTCACCGTAGAGGTGCGGTACTGTTTCATAGAATCCTGGTCTGCTGATGGCAGAGTAGTAGGAAAGACGAATGTTGCGTTTATGATCCGGCATGTATTTGAAGTGAAGGCTTGGCAATACATCGGTATATTTTATATTGCCGTACTGGCCTTCTACGGTTTTGTCAGCAGACATCCAGTTGCCACTGGTATGCTCAACACGCACACCGGCCAGGGTCTGCAGACGACCGATGGTGAATTTTACCTGACCATAGTAAGCGCCGGTTTTTTCAGTGAAGTCGTAGTTCAGGGAATTGTCGGGTGCGCCTGTTCTGCCAAATACTTTGGTGGCGTGATCGTCTATATCACCTTTGAATTCCTGTGTGCTGGAATCCGGACGTAATTTATAAATATCGTACAGGCTTGTACGTTGTTTCTGACGGTACATCCCACCGGCAGAGAACTCAGTTTTTACACCCAGAATTTTTGGGGTGTAGATGAAGTTGAGATAACCACTTTTATCTTCATCGGAGTTGCGTGCCCATTCATGAACAATACCATCCATAACATCCACCAGTACAGGGCGTTGGATCAGCTGACCGTTTTCTCTTTCCACACCGGTATTCAGGGTAAGTGCTGCACGATCCGGCATGTTGGCAGTAGCTTTGGAGTAAACAGCAGACCAGTTCATGTTCAGCTGGTGCGCCAGTTTATGCGTACCCTGCAGGGTGAAGTTGCTGATAGCCTGTGTGGTGTGTTCACTGCGGTAAATATTTTTAATCCTGCCGGAACCCGGACCGGTGCGGCCCAGCTCCAGGCTGGTGTCAGAGTCTATTCTTGTCTGATACTGTCCCAGGTTCATATAGGCAGCATACAAGGAGATGTTGTGGTTATCATTGAACTGATAATCCAGTTTGGCGTGTAGCCCTGTACGTTGCTGACGGACAGAGTTCTCGCGGTTCCGCACTCCGTCAAATACAGGCTCGTTATTGTTCTTGTTTACGATGGTAGAAAGGTATAGGGTCTGATAGGAGCTGTAGGTGTTCTGGTAGCTCAGACCTGCAAGGGCGCCGAATTTTTTGTCTTTGCTGCGGCCGCCGGCAGTTATGCCGAAAACGCTGGCAGGAGGAGCTTTGCGGGTAGTATAATGTAATGGGTTAGTCGTGAAGTCTTCATTGCCGGCTTCATAGGTATTGCCAAAGCGGGTGCGTGGAGATGTTTTGTTAACGCCGCTGGTACTGAAAGAAGTAAAGTCGCGGTTAAACAGCGATTGTGCATAACCGATGGCTGCGTTGGCATGCAGCACAAAACGATCAGGGGCAGATTTCATCACCATGTTGGTAGCGCCGCCGATGGCATCGCCTTCCATGTTAGGCGTAAGCGCTTTATAGACTTCCAGCCTGTCTACCAGATCGGCCGGGAAGATGTCCAGCGGCACGTAGCGGTTTTTATTATCAGGGCTGGGTATTTTAATACCGTTGATCAGCGTATACTGGTATCTTTTATCCATCCCGCGGATGATGGCATACTGGCCGTCACCGTTGTTACCTCTTTCGAGAGATACGCCGGAAACACGCTGCATCACATTCGCGATGGTAATGTCTGGTGAAACCTCGATGGCGCGTGCAGATACGGCGTTGAGTACCATGTCTGCCTGCTGCACGGTTTTCAGTGCGCTGCGTTCGCTGCCTTTGTCCCCTTTACCTTTAACCGTCAGGGTTTGCAGCGCCACATCTTTTCCTTCAAGCGCGATGTTAATAGTTTTTACCGCTCCGTCGCAGTGGATTTTCTGTTCCATTTCTTCATGGCCCATATCCTTTACTTTGAGTGCATAGTCCCCTTCAGGAATATTGCGGAACACAAAGCTGCCGTCCAGTCCTGTGGTACCGGCAGCGGAATACTGTGCGCTATGCAGCTTCACAGCAGCGCCGGTCAGGGGTTGTCCGGTTCTTTTGTCTGTTACGATACCTCTTACACTGGTTTTTACCTGGGCATTCACAATGCCGCCAGTCAACAGGAAGAGGAGAATGAGTGGTAAAAAAAATCTCATAAAGTCAGTACTTGTTTAAGCCGCGAAATAACCGTTCTTCCTGCATTCCGGCACTATAGAGGTCGTTAAGGATTTATGAAGGAATTATGAATTTTATATTAAGTTTTCTGTCAGGTGTTTCCCGTATCAGGTTTGCCGTTCGTAATTCCGTCTTCATTATTGAAAATTTTTTTACTATCATGTAATTCCTATTAAAAACTTGTTACTATGTCAGACCAATCCCGTAGAAAGTTTATTAAGCACCTCAGCAGTACTGCCGCTTTATTGGGAATAGGCCAGCTGGCCGCCATGGGCAAAGAGCGGGAACAGGTGCAACTGATACAACCGGAGAAGTTGTATACTGCAAATGATAAGATTCGCCTTGCCTGCGTAGGCATGGGAATCATGGGTTTCGGAGATGTCAGCTGCGCGCTGAAGGTACAGGGTGTGGAGTTCGTGGCGGCGGCAGACTTATACGACGGACATCTTGCTAAAGTAAAGGAAGTATATGGTAACCAGGTATTCACCACCCGCGATTACCGGGAATTGTTGCACCGGAAAGATATAGATGCCATCATTGTAGCTACCCCGGATCACTGGCACGACACTATTTCTATTGACGCCATGGAAGCCGGAAAGGCCGTATACTGCGAGAAGCCGATGGTACAGCAGATTGAAGAAGGCCACCGGGTGATAGCCACCCAGCAGCGTACCAAAGCCGTGTTCCAGGTTGGTAGCCAGCGGGTGAGCAGCATCGCCATGGCGGAGGCGCGTAAGCGTTATCTCGCCGGAGATATTGGTCAGCTGAACGTAGTGGAAGCGCGTATGGACCGCCACAGCGCACTGGGCGCATGGCAATATTCCATTCCTACAGACGCCTCTCCCAAAACAATAGATTTCGACACCTTCCTGAAAGATACTGCCAGCCTGCCTTTCGATCCGGTGCGTTTCTTCCGCTGGCGCAATTACCAGGCATATGGCACCGGCGTACCCGGCGATCTCTTTGTACACCTGATATCCGGCGTACATTACATCACCGGTGCAATAGGCCCTTCGGCTATCTATGCCAGCGGCAACCTGGTACAGTGGAAGGATGGCCGCGATGTGCCGGATGTAGTAGTCGCTATTTTCGACTACCCTGCAACGAAGGAGCATCCTGCATTCCAGATGACACTGCGTGTCAACTTCGCGGATGGCAGTGGCGGCGGCGAATACACCCGCCTGATAGGTACCGATGGCGTGATGGAAATGGGCTGGAACGATTTCCGGATTAAAAAACATAAACTCTCCGCAGCCCCCGGCTATGGCGGCTGGGATACCTATAACACCTTTACAAAGGCAGAACAGGAACGTTTCGTACAGCAATATCAGGGGAAATACGGAGCAGCAAGGGAAAAGGCTGCCGAAACTTCTTCTGCCTATGCCGCACCGGCAGGTTATGATGACCGGCTGGATCACTTTAAAAATTTCTTCGCAGCCATGCGTACCGGCCAGCCGGTAGTGGAAGACGCCACCTTCGGCCTGCGCGCCGCAGGGCCTGCACTGGCCACCAACCTCAGTTACTTCGGAAAAAAATTAATCCAGTGGGACCCGCTCAACATGAAAGTTATCTAAGCAGGTTATTACTTTGGAATTCTTTCTTAAATTGAGTAAAACCATTTCTATGCAGAGAATTTATTTGCTTGTAGGAATTGTGTTATTGTCTTGTAACGAAAAGAAAAGGAAAATGAACAATCAGGATACCATCAAACCTCCTGTGGCAGAAAAGATAGCCAGAGAACTGACTATCCATGGCGATACACGCATAGATAACTACTACTGGATGAACGACCGGGAAGACCCGAAAGTCATCAGCTGGCTGAATGCAGAAAATGCTTACCTGGACACCATTATGGCGCCGGAGAAAGCGCTGCGGGAAAAGCTGTTCGATGAAATGAAAGGCCGTATCAAAGAAACAGATATGAGCGTGCCTTATCTGAAAAACGGTTATTACTATTACAGCCGTTTTGAAAAAGGACAGGAATACCCCATCTATTGCCGTAAGAAAGGCAGCCTGGAAGCGGAAGAACAGGTGATGCTCAACGTGAACGAGATGGCGAAAGGTTATGCCTACTATCATCTGGGCGCTATCAGCGTAAGCCCGGATACCAGACTGGTGGCCTACGGCGTAGATACGGTCAGCCGTCGCCGTTATACCATTCATATCAAGAACCTGGAAACCGGCGAAATACTGCCGGACGCCATCCCGGAAACAACCGCCTCCGCCAGCTGGGCCAGCGATAACAAAACCTTATTCTATACCCGCAAGGATACGGTTACACTGCGCGCAGACCGCATTATGAAGCATAAACTCGGCAGTACGGCAGACAAGGAAGTGTTTCATGAAAAAGATGAAACCTTTAATGTGAGTGTCGGTAAAACCAAGTCAGGTAGTTACATCGTTATTCACAGCAGCAGCACCCTGTCTTCCGAATGCCGTATTCTGGATGCATCCCGTCCGGATGAAGATTTCCGCATCTTCCAGCCCCGCCAGAAGGATATGCTGTATGAAGTGGATCACCGTGATAACAAATTCTACATCGTCACCAACTGGAACGCGTTGAACTTCCGCCTCATGGAATCTCCGCTGGACAAAACTTCCCGTGAACACTGGCAGGAAAAGATACCACACCGTACAGATGTGCTGCTGTCCGGCCTCACACTGTTTAAGGATTTTATGGTGCTGGAAGAAAGAAAGAACGGGCTTACACAGGTACGTATCATCAATGATAAAACGAAGGAAGATAAATACCTGGCCTTTGACGAGCCGGCCTATGATGCGTATGTAGGCATCAACCCGGAGATGGACAGCAAAGAGCTGCGCTTTCATTACACGTCGATGATTACGCCCAACTCCGTGTATGACTACAACATGGAAACCGGCAAGCGGGAGCTGAAACGGCAGCAGGAAGTGCTGGGAGGCTATGATCCGAAAGATTACGCTTCCGAAAGAGTATTTGCTACCGCTGCCGATGGTACTAAAATTCCGATCTCTGTTGTTTACAAAAAAACATTTAATAAGAATGGTAAAGGCCCGCTGCTGCTGTATGGTTACGGGTCTTACGGCAACAGCCTGGATGCGGCGTTTAACTCCAACCGTATCAGCCTCCTGGATCGTGGCTTTGCATATGCCATCGCACATATCCGCGGCGGCCAGGAAATGGGCCGTCAATGGTATGAAGACGGGAAGATGTTTAAAAAGAAAAATACGTTTACGGACTTTATTGATTGCGCTGACTACCTCATTAAACATGACTACACCAGCAGTCAGCACCTGTACGCCATGGGCGGCAGCGCCGGCGGCCTGCTGATGGGCGCTGTCATCAACATGCGTCCTGAGCTGTTCCATGGCGTAGTAGCGCAGGTACCTTTTGTTGACGTAGTTACCACCATGCTGGATGAAAGTATTCCGTTAACAACAGGCGAATTTGATGAATGGGGCAATCCAAAAAATAAAGACTCCTACGAGTACATGAAATCTTATTCCCCGTACGATAACGTAACAGCCAAAGCATATCCCAACCTGCTTGTTACCACAGGACTGCATGATTCCCAGGTACAATACTGGGAGCCTGCCAAATGGGTGGCAAAGCTCCGTGAACTCAAAACAGACAACAACTTGCTGCTCCTCCATACAGATATGGAAACGGGCCATGGCGGCGCATCCGGCCGTTTTGCCGCCCTGAAGGAAATAGCGATGGAGTACGCGTTTTTGCTTATGCTGGATAAGTAATTACGAATTACGAATGGCGGGTTATTTTTTTATTTAGTTATTTGAGATTTTGTGCCTGATCGTGATGCTCCCTGGGCTTACAGGCTGCAGAGAAAATCGCGATCAGGCACAAAATCTCAAATAACTAAATAAAAAAATAACCCGCCATTCGTAATTCCCGCCTAATCTTTATTTCTTTCAACAGAAACAAATTCAGACATGATTGATTTGCCAAAAAATATCTCTGCCATCCGGTCGAATATGGCGGGATCGTCGGTGGTGTAAAATTGTTGTGTCTGGCCTTTGCTGAGGCGGGTTTCCATTTCGGGATGGCGCTTCAGGTAGTCTTTGAGGCTGTGGGCAACAACTTTTCCCTGGGCTAATACGGTGACGCCTCCGGGCAGGTATTGCCGGATTTTTTTCATCAGCAGGGGATAGTGGGTACACCCTAATACCAGCGTATCGATGTTGGTGGATTGGGACAGTATTTTATCCAGGTATTCCTTTACGAAGAAATCGGCGCCGGCGCCTTCATGTTCATTGTTTTCTACCAACGGTACCCACATAGGGCAGGCCAGCTGATAGGTTTTCACATGAGGGAAAAATTTGTGTATTTCAATCGGGTACGATTCAGAGGCGATGGTGCCGTTGGTGGCCAGTATACCTACTTCGCCGGTTTGGGTGATGGTGCCTACCATTTCGGTGGTAGGGCGGATAACGCCCAGTACACGGCGGTCCGGGGCTACAGTTGGCAGGTCTTTCTGCTGGATGGTGCGCAGCGCCTTGGCGGAAGCCGTATTGCAGGCCAGTATTACCAGGGGGCAGCCCATGTCAAACAGTTGCTGAACACATTCCAGCGTATAGGCGTGTATGGTATCAAAGCCGCGGTTGCCATAGGGCGCGCGGGCATTATCGCCGAGGTAGATATAATCGTACTGCGGTAATTCAGCAATAATTTCCTTGAGTACGGTGAGGCCGCCGTACCCTGAATCAAAAACGCCTATCGGACCCATGTAAAATTTATTGATTGTTATCTTTCTGCATCAGACCTGATCCGGTGAGGTCGTAGATCTTCTGTATTTCATGCAGGATACCTTCAAAGTCGATGTTCAGATCTTTCAGGAATCCGTTTTTCAGGTCATACACCCAGCCATGTACCGTAGGGAAGCCTTTTTCCAGGTACTGCCGCTGTACAACTGCAGTTTTGATTACGTTGATGCATTGCTCCTGTACATTCAGTTCTACCAGGCGGTTGTAGCGTTCGTGTTCATCCTGAATGGCATTCAGCTCATCCATATGCAGGCGGTATACGTCGCGGATATTACGGAGCCATGGATTGAGCAGTCCGAGATCCAGCGGTTGCATGGCTGCTTTAACGCCGCCGCAGTTGTAATGCCCGCATACGATGATGTGTTTTACCCCCAGGTGCTGTACGGCATAATTGATGACAGCCATGACATTGAGGTCGGTGTTGGGTACAAGGTTGGCAATGTTGCGGTGAACAAATACCTCACCGGCATCCAGGCCCATGATTTCATTGGCGGGTACACGGCTGTCGCTGCAGCCAATGTACAGATAATTCGGCTGCTGGGAATCTGCCATTTTCTGGAAGAATTCAGCATCACTGGATAGTTTGGAAGCTACCCACCGTTTGTTATTCTCGAATACCTGATTATAATCCGTCATACCGTAATATTTTGTTAAAGATACGTATTGATTATTTACATGCGTACAATCTGTTTAAAATCAGGCTGTTTATAGCAAGCGGCCAACATCGTTGTTAACTTGGAAAGCCCGTATACTATTCGTACCTTTGCACCTTCAAAATTTACATAGCCAGCATGATCAGTGTTAAAAACGTAACGCTCTCTTTTGGTAAGAGAGTATTGTTTGACGAAGTAAACCTCAATTTCACAAAAGGGAACTGTTATGGTGTGATTGGGGCCAATGGAGCAGGTAAGTCTACCTTCCTGAAAATTTTGTCCGGCGAAATAGAGCCGAACAAGGGCACCGTGGAAATCACTCCCGGCGAGCGCATGAGTGTTTTGAAACAGAACCACTTTGAGTTTGATGAAGTTACGGTGCTGAATGCAGTATTAATGGGTAATAAAAAGCTCTGGGAAATTGCCCATGAGCGCGATTCCATATATGCGAAAGCGGACTTTACCGAAGAAGACGGTATGCGCGCAGGCGAACTGGAAGCTGAATACGGCGAAATGGGCGGTTATACGGCAGAAAGTGATGCGGGCGTATTGCTGGGCGACCTGGGTGTAAAGGAAGAAATGCACAGCATACTGATGAAAGATATTCCGGGTAGCCTTAAAGTGCGTGTGCTGCTGGCACAGGCGCTGTTCGGTAATCCTGACATCTTGCTGCTGGATGAGCCTACCAACCACCTGGACGTGGAAACGATCGGATGGCTGGAAAACTTCCTGGCTGACTACGAAAACATCGTGATCGTAGTTTCCCACGACCGTCACTTCCTCGATGCCGTATGTACGCACGTAGCGGATGTTGACCGCGCCAAAATCCAGATTTTCAGCGGTAACTACACCTTCTGGTACGAGTCATCCCAGCTGATGGCCCGCCAGATCGCAGATAAGAACAAGAAAATGGAAGATAAGCGTAAAGACCTCATGGACTTTATCGCCCGATTCAGCGCCAACGCCTCCAAAAGTAAACAGGCTACTTCCCGTAAGAAAGCGCTGGAAAAACTGGTTATCGAAGATATCCAGCCTTCCAACCGTAAATACCCCGGTATCATCTTCAAACAGCTGCGCGAAGTTGGTAACCAGATCCTTAACGTAGAGAAACTGGAAAAAGCAGTGGAAGGCCGTAAGCTCTTCACTGATGTATCCTTCTCTGTAAATAAAGGAGATAAAATTGCCTTCCTGTCAAAAGACCACATGGCGCTGACTACCTTCTTCCAGGTTATCAACGAGGAAGCACAGGCCGACAACGGTAAATTTGAATGGGGTTCTACCGTTACCAAAGCATACCTTCCCAACGATAACGCCGCTTTCTTTAAAGATATGGATGTAAACCTGCTGGACTGGCTCCGTCAGTTTGTACCGGCACACGTGACAGACGTAGATGAACCGTTCCTCCGCGGATTCCTGGGTAAAATGCTTTTTGGCGGTGATGAAATCATGAAGAAGACTTCCGTACTGAGCGGTGGTGAAAAAGTACGCTGCATGACCAGCCGTATGATGCTGCAGGATCCTAACGTACTGATCCTGGATGAGCCTACCAACCACCTGGATCTGGAATCCATCCAGTCCTTCAACGAAAGCATGATTAACTACAAAGGCATCGTGCTGTTCACCACACATGACCATACCTTTATGCAGTCAGTAGCCAACCGTATCATCGAAATCACCCCGAAAGGTATCATCGACCGCATGATGACCTTCGACGAATACCTCGCAGATGAGCGCGTAAAAAACCTCAGAGAGGAGATGTATGGGAATGCTGTTTTGGCATAATGTGAATAATGTAATTACGAATTACGAATTGCGAATTACGAATGTAACTCGAAGATAAAAGCGAAGACCGAAGCGATATACTTTTAAGTATTTGCTTCGGTCTTCGCTTTTATCTTCGAGTTACATTCGTAATTCGCAATTCGTAATTCGTAATTAATTCTCTCTTATCCTCGCTCCTCACTCGCCATTCATCATTCGTAATTCGTAATTAAAAATTCGTAATTCCTGATTAAAGGTATTCCTCTATCACCTTCATCTTATTTTTATCCAGTGGCTTGGTAATATACGCCATCAGTTCAGGAGTATGTTGTACTTTCTGCATATCTCTTACATCTACGGAAGAAGAACACATAATAATCGGGATATGATTGCTGAGGGATGATTTAAGACCGCGGTATGCTTCAATAAAATCCCATCCGTTCATTCTTTGCATATTCATATCCAGAATAATAAGGGAAGGCAATGTGGGTTGCGGATTGCTGGAAAGCTGTTCCAGGGCTTCTTCTGCACACAGGAATGATGTAATAACAAGATTATCGTCCTGTTGCCCCAACATCTTTTTGATAATGAAATGAAAAATTTCGTCGTCATCAACAACGTACACTATTTTACTCATATCTTCCATGCTTATGTTTAAAATTGGGCTTCTGAACTGTTCCGGAATAGCCAGTAAATTCCATTGCAGGAAACAGGGTTCCGGGTTGTAGCAGTATGGCGCTGTATCAGTTATAACGGGTACCACGTGCAGGGTTTAACATCTCCTGAAAAATCGGTCATCCTTTACAACATATACGGCCTATGCTGTTACATTTTTATCCGGTCACATTGTTCTGGTCAAGCATTGGTTTCAATTCTCTGACCGGTTGTGTTTGGGTTACTGGCTATTTGTAATTATGAAGACAAAGAACGTTAATTTAATTTTATTTTTATATATAACTTTTTACCAATAACTAATCATTAACAATTCATGTAAGTGAAAAAAATATCAGATATATGGTATAAAATCGCGCAAAAGCCCCTATATACCTAAAAAAAGCAAGGACCTGAGCAGCAGAAAATATGCTCAGGTCCTTGCTTTTATATGAACCGGGATCAGCCGGTAATTGTATTTTTTACTGGTCAGCTTAGAACAGACCGCCTTTTTTCAGGGTAACTTTGCCCTGGCCGATTTTATAACCGTTATGATAAATTTCAACGGAGTAATCGCCTACCTTGAAATCGGAATTTTGTTTCCAGTCCATAGAAATGCTTTGTTTCTGACCGGTAACATAGGCTACGGTTTTCTTGGCAGTATATAATTTTTCAGTACCGTCTTCCAGGGTGAACCTGCCGGAGCCGAGTGCTTCTACTGCCAGCGGGGAGTTGTCCGGCGCAGTGATGGCTACAAAGATTTCCTTATCACCGGTAGGAGCAATTCTGTTATCGTCCAGATCAAAGGTTACGCGCATCATATCAGCACGTTTGGCTTTGCTGGTTTCAATTTCCTTACCGTTGTTTTTAACACGGAGCGGCAGCAGGTGAATATTGGAGGCATGCAGTACAGAACCCAGATCTACTTTTTTGTTCAGGCTGTCCTTAACAGTAGAAACAGAATCCCTTTCCTTGCGGGCTACGTCTCTTTCGCCAGCCAGCACAATTTTCTCGCCTTCCAGGCGCTCGATGGTCTGCTGATAACCTTCAATGCTGGATTTCAGCTGTTCAATCAGGCGGCGTGCCTCAGCCAGCTGCGACTGTGTTGCGTTTTTGTTGGTCAGGATGCTGGAAATTCTGGCTTTCATATCCTGTATTTCCTTATCCTTGGTTTTAACCAGACTATCCATACGGGTGTTCTGTGAAATCAGATCATCCAGACGGGCGTTGGCTGCATTATATTCCTGCTGTAAAGCATCACGGGAAGAAGAGATAGAGTCTATCTGTACGTTCTTTTGTACGATTTGCTCGCTGGATTTATTTTTGTCATACAACATATAAATCCAGGTACCTGCCAGCGCAGCAATTAAAATACCGTAAATTAGACCATTACGGCTGCGCGGTTTTTCTGGTCCGGGAGATCCCGGTGCAGGTGTGTTAAAAGTGTTCTCAGTCATAGTTGTTTGTTTTATGTTTGTAAGTTATATGGTTAAAAATCGTTATTCAAAAATAAATAATATTATTTTATAAATATATAAAACTGTTTTCCTTACGTGTTACCAAATATTGCATTGGATCAATTGTTGTTGTTGGACATAGAAACCACTCCTGGCGCTCCGGCATTCGAACGCCTGCCGGCAGAAATGCAACGGCTCTGGCTGGACAAAATTGCAAAAACTGCGCCAGATTCTGAAAATGAAGAAGAGGTATATGCGGGCAGGGCAGGCATCTTCGCTGAATTCGGGAAAATAGTTTGTATCACCGCAGGATTCTTCACCCTGGAGAATAATACCTACCAGCTACGGCTCAAATCGTTTTACCATGATGATGAAGCCGTTGTACTCAGCAGTTTTTTAGAATTGATAGATAAATTTTATGCGAAATATCCCCGCTTCCAGTTCGCCGGACATAACATCAAAGAATTTGATATCCCCTTTATTTGCAGAAGGTCTGTGATTCATCAGTTATCTTTGCCGCAGCCTTTACAGCTGCATGGCTTCAAACCCTGGGAAGTACCCATGCTTGATACCCTCCAGCTCTGGCGTTTCGGCGATTTCAAACACTATATTTCCCTGAAACTGCTGACAGCCGTTCTCGGTATCCCTTCTTCCAAAGATGATATCGACGGCAGCATGGTAGGAAAAGTATACTGGCAGGATCATGACCTGGAAAGGATTGCCGCCTACTGCCAGAAAGATGTGATTGCTGTGGCACAGCTGCTGCTGCGCTTTAAGCGCATGCCACTGCTGAAAGACAACGAATACAAAATAATTAAATAGACGATAACAGATACGCATGGAATACCAGGATATCATCAGAGACTGGAAACAACTGAAGTTCCGCCCGCTTTACTGGCTGGAAGGAGAGGAAGATTTTTTTATTGACCAGGTAACCGCCTATGCGGAACATGATCTCCTCACAGAAGCAGAGAAAGGATTTAACCTTACCGTTTTATATGGAAAAGATACCGACTGGAGCACCGTAATCAACGCCTGCCGCCGGTATCCCATGTTTGCGGAAAGACAGGTAGTGGTGCTCAAGGAAGCCCAGGCTATGCGCGATCTGCTTAAACTCGAAGCCTATATCGATAACCCCCTGTCATCTACCGTATTTGTGGTGGCCCATAAGCAGGGAAAAATAGACGGGCGCAGCAAACTCGCCAAACTGATTAAAGACAAAGGTGTATTGCTGTCTACCAAAAAAATGTACGATAACCAGCTGCCGGCATGGGTGGAAGGCTATGTCAGCAGCCGCGGACTGGCCATCACACAAAAGGCGGCCATCCTGCTGGTAGACCATATCGGAAACGACCTTTCCCGTATTGCCAACGAAATTGATAAACTGCTGGTAAACCTGCCTGCACAGAAGAAAATCGATGAAGGCGATATTGAAAAGTATGTGGGCATCAGCAAGGAGTATAATGTTTTTGAACTGCAGAACGCCCTCGGACAAAAGAATACAGAGAAAATATTCCGCATCATCGGTTATTTCGCTGCCAACCCCAAGGCCGCACCTATACAAATGACCCTGCCGGCGTTATACAACTTCTTCGCCAAGGTGAACCTGATCTTCGGTGTAAAGGGAGGGGAGAAGGAAATAGCCTCCGCCCTCGGTGTGCATCCCTTTTTTGTAAAGGATTATATGGGCGCTGCCCGGCAATACGGCCCGGAAGGCACCGAAAAGGCGATACTCCTGCTGCATCAGTATAACCTGCGCAGTATTGGTATCAACGACAGCGGGGTGGAAGACGGCGAGCTGATGAAAGAACTGATGTATAAAATACTGTACTAACGTTGCCGCATATACTATTTATTACCACTTATGAAAAATGTAAACAACATAGGTCGTATTATCCTGGCTGTCATTTTTATGATCGCCGGCGCAGGTATTGCATTGGTAGGGCTGCTGGTACTGGCAGGCACGCTATTCCCGGATCTCGGACTCGACAATGAATCCTCGGTGCGTCCCTATCTGATAGGCATCAGTCTCTGCCTGCTTGTTGGCGGCGTACTCATCTGGCTGGGAATACGGTTTTACAAACCCCCGGTAAATGCTACGGAAAGCATGGAGCTGCTGGGAGAAGAATTTAACCTCGCAACAACAAAATTCAGCATCGTTAAAACCATACTGGGCGCAGTACTTTTTATTTTAAGCGCTATAACAGGGCTGGTAGGTATTGCTATCTGTATCAATGCAGCTGAGCCGGGACATGAGGAAGTAACGCCCGTGGTGCTGATGATTTCCCTTTTACTAGTATTCGGATTAACAGCTGTATTTATCTGGCTGGGGTTTTATCTGGTCAGAGGCGCCGGCAGAAAGCAACGCAGCGCCGGCATAAAAAATAACTGATTACAAAATCATCCCTTATATCCCTATGACAAAGAAAAACAGTGCTATCCGGCGAACCGCCGGGATGATAATCCTTATCAGCGGAATACTGCTATGGCTGATCGTTTTGAACTTCGTGAGCTTTGAACAGCTCTTCCTGAGCGAAGCCGGCGGATTTACGGCTATTACCGTCCTGTGCCTGGCCATGGCAGGAACAGGTATGTATATATTCAGATCCGGAAGAAGAGATACTTCAGATATAATGGTACGTGCAGAAAAAAATACGCCTGTCAGAATTACCCTGGCTGTTATTTTCATGTTGCTGGGCGCTTTCCTTTTACTGGCGGGCCTGATGGCATTTGTGGGGATGAATGATAAGGCGGCAGGGAGAGCTGCTCCAGAAGATTTCACGCAGATAATGACCATCAGCGGAACTTTCCTGTTGCTGACAGGAGCAACATTGCTGTGGCTGGGCTTCCGTTTTACCAGGCCCGGAAAAGTACGTAAGCGTATAGAGTTGCTGGGAGAAGAATTCTGAGTACTATCCCAATATAGCTCTGGACTGCGCAGAGTCCTTATCCATCTGAACAACCAGGTCGTCGATATTATCAAACTTCTGGTTAGATCTGATGTAGGCGATAAAATACACGGTGAGTAATTTACCGTAAAGGTCCTCGTTGAAGTCAAACAGGTGTACTTCCAGGCGAAGATCCGTACCGTTAAAGGTAGGGCGGAAACCTATGCTCATTACGGCCGGTAACAGGTTGCTGTGGCCGGCCAGCTGTACGCGCACGGCATAGATGCCTTCAGCAGGAATCAGTTTTCTTTCGTCCGGCAGTTGCAGGTTGGCAGTAGGGTATCCCAGCTGCCGCCCCATTTTATCGCCGTGAATAACTTCTCCTGTCAGGAAATAGGGATAGCCCAGCAGTTCGTTGGCCAGCTGTACCTGTCCTTCCTGCAGGCTCTTCCTGATTTTAGTGGAGCTTACGGTCAGGTCGTTCACTACCTGCTGCGGGATCTCTATCAGGCGGAAGCCGTATACCTGCTGTTCTGCTTCCAGCAGTTCCAGCCCGCCTTCCCGGTTATGGCCAAAGCGGTGGTCATATCCGATGATGATGGTGTTAGGCTTGAAACGTGCTACCAGGAAGTCTTCCAGGTATTCGCGGGCAGAAAGTTCAGAAAAGGCTTTAGTGAAAGGAACGACCACCAGGTGGTCAATACCTGCCTGTTCCAGCAGGGCAATTTTTTCGGGCAGGGTGGTCAGCAGCCGGATGTTATTGGGTTTGGGCATCAGTACTTCCCGCGGATGCGGATCGAAGGTAACAATCACCGTTTCTCCGTCACAGTCTGCCGCAGCCTGCTCCAGTTGTTGAATAATGAAGCGATGGCCGGTATGTACTCCGTCAAATGTACCAATGGTGACAACCGCATTACGGAATTCCGGTAAATGGTTTAAGTCCCTGTGAACCTGCATATAACTCAATAACAATCAAAAATGCGGTGCAAAAGTAACACATTCGGCGGGCATTATGCACGGAATCTGTTACTTTTGCAGCCAGAAGTGCATATTTATTGAATTATTTCTTCATTTAATTATTTATTTATTTCCGGTGGATAATAATATTTACGCCAAACGTGGTGTTTCGGCAGGCAAGGAAGATGTACACAATGCCATTAAAAATATTGACAAAGGGTTGTTTCCGAAAGCATTCTGCAAGATAGTTCCTGATATGCTGGGCGGCGATGAGGCTTACTGTAATATCATGCATGCAGATGGCGCCGGCACCAAGTCTTCACTGGCTTACATTTACTGGAAAGAAACCGGTGATATCAGTGTGTGGAAAGGTATTGCACAGGATGCCATCATCATGAACATGGATGACCTGCTCTGCATCGGCGCTACTGATAATATCCTGCTTTCCTCTACCATCGGCCGTAACAAGCAGCTGGTACCGGGAGAAGTAATTGCCGCCATCATCAACGGCACCGAAGAAATACTGGAAGAACTGCGTAAACACGGGATCAGCATTTACTCTACCGGCGGCGAAACCGCGGATGTTGGCGACCTGGTACGTACCATCATCGTGGACTCTACGGTGACAGCCAGAATGAAGCGTGCAGACGTTATCTCCAATGACCGTATCCAGGCAGGCGACGTAGTAGTGGGCCTCGCGTCTTACGGACAGGCAACCTACGAATCTGCCTACAACGGCGGTATGGGCAGCAACGGCCTTACCAGCGCCCGTCATGATGTATTTAACAAGGCAATCGCCGGGAAATACCCCGAAAGCTTTGATCCCAATATCCCTTCTGAACTGATCTTCAGCGGAAAGAAAGCATTAACCGACAAAGTGGAAATACCCGGTTTCGGTACAATAGATGCTGGTAAACTGGTACTCTCACCTACACGCACCTATGCGCCGGTAATCAAAAAAGTACTGGAACAGTTCCGCCCGCAGATCCATGGTATGGTGCATTGCAGCGGCGGCGCCCAGACAAAGGTGCTGCACTTTATAGAAAAACTGCACGTCATCAAGGATAATCTGTTCCCGGTACCACCGCTGTTTACCCTGATCCAGGAACAATCCGGTACACCGTGGAAAGAAATGTACCAGGTATTCAATATGGGCCACCGCATGGAATTATATGTGCCGGAAGCCATTGCAGCAGATATCATCGCTATCTCCAAAAGCTTTAATATCGATGCGCAGATCATCGGAAGAGTAGAGGCCGCGGAGCAAAAGCAGGTAACGGTGAAAGCGGCGGCAGGCGAGTTTATATACCACTAAATATAATTACGAATTACGAATGATGAATGGCGAGTGAGGACGAAGATATAAGCGGATAAAAATTTACTTCTTCGCTTATATCTTCGTCCTCACTCGCCATTCATCATTCGTAATTCGTAACTACTGCATCTGGAATCTTACCGGCAAATTAAACTGCACCGTCACCTCTCTGCCATTCTGCTTACCTGGCTTCCATTTGGGCATTGCTTTCACTACTCTGATGGCTTCGTCTTCCAGTCCCATTCCTTTTTTTGCACCTACTGTTGTAACAGCATTTATTGCACCATCAGCTTCCACCAGGAACTGCACGAAAACGGTACCTCCTGCTTTTTGCTGAACTGCAGCTGCCGGGTATTGGAGATTTTTACTGAGATAACGTGCCAGGGCTTCTTCTCCGCCAGGAAATACCGGCGGTTGCTCCACGAAAGTGAAGATTTCGCGTGAGGAGGAAGGTAATGCGGCAGCTGCTTTTTCTTCTGTTATTGAAAAGCGGATGGGCAGGTTGAAGAGTACGGCAACCTGATGGCCGTTCTGAACACCTGGCTGCCACCTGGGCATGGCCTTAACTACTCTGATGGCTTCTTCTTCCAGGCCATCGCCTTTCCTGGCGCCTACTGTGCGTACATCTGTGATGTAGCCTTCCCTGGTAACAATGAACTGGGCGAATACGGTGCCTCCTGTACCTTTTTCCTGAGCCGCTTTCGGGTACTTAATGTTGGCGGAAAGATATTTCACCAGCTCGTTTTCTCCGCCAATAAAGGCGGGGGGTATTTCTACAAAAGTGAATACCTCATTTACTTCATCTACTTTCTTTGTTTCTTTTGCTGCTTTGGGAGTATTGACCTGTTTTTTCTTCACCGGTGTACTGGTGTCTGCGACCGGTGTAACGGTGATGGCCCTGTTGCCTGCTGCCACATGCATCCGAATGGCGGAGGGATGCTTGTCGGCTGCAAAGGCTAGAGAGCAGAAGATCAGCGCTGCTACGGGTAGTACCAGTATTCTGCGCAGGTAACTGAATCGCGGTTGATAAAAATGTGTGAGCATAAGGATTCTTCGTTTTATTGGCGGATGAAAAAAATCATTGGTAATAGCAAACTGTTTGCTCTGAAACGTCATCTGCAGAATGGTTTGCGCATAATCAGATACTTCTTCTCCGGCGGCATTTTTATCTGCAATAAATTCATGAATCAGTGCCAGTTCTCTTTTTATCAGCAGGAAAAAAGGATTGATCCAGCCAATGGCGCTGATAAATTCCATGAAAAGCTTGTCGGTACTATGTTTTTCACGGATGTGAACCAGCTCGTGCCGCAGTATCTGTTTGCCTGCCGGCGTGTCCATCGGCGTATGTGTATCCCAGAATATGTAGCGGAAAAAAGAGAAGGGCGCCTGGATGGCGTTGTGCCGGGCAAAACGGTAGGGCGGTATTTCCGTTACCTGGCTGTGGCGGATCAGCCGGCGTATCTTGATGATGCTGATGAGCAGGCGGCCCGTCAGCAGTAACGCTACCAGGCTGTATATAACGATAACCCCTGTACGAAGATAGTCGGCGGGTGTAGCGGCCGGTGTTACGGACTCCCGCAGCGTGATAATGCGGGTGGTGTAGGTCATCATCACCGAAGGCTCCTCCTGTATGGCCGGCAGCGGGATGTGCAGCAGGGGCGTAACCAGCGACAGCAGCGTAATCAGTACCAGGTAGTACCGGTTCCACTGGTGAAAACGGTTGTTACGGAGCGCGATGTGATAATACAGGTACAGCACGGCGCTGCAGAGTATCATTTTTGACAGATAGGCGGCTAAAGGCATCATAACCTACTTTTTTTGGGTGTCCTTGATTTTCTGCAGCAGTTTTTCCAGGTCGGAGACACTGAGTTCCTTTTCTTTTACGAAGAAGGATACCAGGTTGCTGAAAGACCCACCGAAGTAGCCTTTTACGAGATTGTTGACCGTTTTGTGGCTGTAGGCGTCCTTGGTAATCAGCGGGAAATACTGGTGCGACTTGCCATAGGCTTTGAAGTCAATGAAGCCTTTCTCCATTAAAATCTTCACCAGGGTGGATACGGTGTTGTAATGAGGCTTCGGCTCAGGCATGGCTTCTATAATATCTTTTACAAAAGCCGGCCCCGTTTGCCATAGCGCCTGCATCACCTGTTCTTCCGCTTTGGTAAGCTGTTTCATAGCATTTCATTTATATCAGCTAATCTATAACTAATTTTTTAGTTGAACAACTATTTTTTTAGTTTTTAGATCAGGAGAGCAGAATTTTTATGATACTGTACACAACGAGTTATTTTTTAATTGGTTATTTTTGCCGGAAGAACTCAGCTTACATTAAACAGAAACTAGGACATGACGCCTGAACAACCTATCATCCAATTAACGAATGCCAGTATATACCAGGGAAATTCATTGATTTTATCTGATGTAAATATCACGGTGAACAAGGGAGAGTTTGTGTATCTTATTGGAAAAACAGGTACTGGTAAATCCAGTTTATTGAAAACACTGTATGGTGATCTGCCGTTAAGGGAGGGTTCCGGTCAGGTGGTGACCTTTGATCTGAAGAAGATGGACTGGAAGAAGGTGCCTTATCTGCGCCGTAATCTGGGCGTGGTGTTTCAGGATTTTCAGCTGCTGACAGACCGTAACGTGCACGACAACCTGAAGTTTGCCCTGCGCGCTACCGGCTGGGACAACAATAAGGAGATGGAAGATAAAATTGCGGATGTACTGGATAAGGTCGGACTGGGTACCAAGGGTTTCAAGATGCCGTATGAATTATCCGGCGGTGAGCAGCAGCGTGTAGACATTGCCCGGGCCATGCTCAACTCCCCGAAGCTGATTCTGGCCGATGAGCCTACCGGTAACCTGGATCCGGAAACATCCGATGGTATTATGCAGCTCCTGTTCCGCATATGCCGCGAAGGAACAGCGATTGTAATGGCTACCCATGATTATATTGTGCTGCAGAAGTTCCCGTCCAGGGTATTGCGCACAGAAAACGGAAAAGTAGCCGATATTGCGGCCATGAATTTTTCCTCCTGATAAAAAATGAACCTATTTGCTGTAAAATAATTATTTACAGATGTAAATAATGCCGTATGAATTATTAAATTCCGGCTTTATTGGTAATTCATATTTTTTAAATTACCTTTGCACCGGAAAAATAGCGATAAAAACACATTATTATTACTTATTATTATTAAAGATGTCTTACTTAACTGTTGAAAAGAAAGCCAATATTTTTAAGGAATTTGGCGGAAGCGAGAAAAATACAGGCTCCGTGGAAGCGCAAATTGCCCTGCTGACTGAGCGTATCAACAGCATTTCCGGTCACCTGAAACAAAATAAAAAAGATTTCTCTACTCACCGCGGTTTGATGAAAATGGTAGGTCAGAGAAAGCGTCTGCTTTCCTATCTGTCTAAAACCAACCTCACCGGCTACCGTGCCCTCATCGAGAAGTTAGGTATCAGGAAATAACCTTGACTTAATTATAGCGCTATTCCCAACTTTCTGGTTGGGAATAGTTTTTTTGTATGTATACGTTTTGTTGTTCTTTGTGATTGTTTAAAGAATAACGTTATCATTAATCCTCACTTTATTATGAATCTGACACCTATTTCAGTGAAATTCGATATAGGAGACGGTCGTATGGTGACCATCGAAACCGGCAAGATGGCCAGACAGGCTGACGGAGCGGTTACGGTGCGTTTAGGGAATGCAATTTTGCTGGCTACCGTAGTGGCTAACAAAGAACCCAAGCCAGGCCAGTCATTCTTCCCGCTTACTGTTGACTACCAGGAAAAATTTGCCTCTGCCGGCCGCATACCCGGATCTTTCTTCAAACGTGAAGGCCGCCTGTCCGACTACGAAGTTTTAATCTCCCGCCTGATAGACCGCGCCCTGCGCCCACTGTTCCCCGACAACTATTTATGCGAAGTACAGGTACTTGTTACACTCATCTCTTCCGATCCTGAAGTAATGCCCGATGCACTGGCCTGCCTTGCTGCATCTGCTGCCCTGGCCGTTTCTGACGTGCCTATCCAGGAAATCATCTCTGAAGTACGTGTAGCCCGTATCGACGGAAAATATGCCATCAACCCTAACCGTTCCGATCTGGCGAAAGCTGATATGGACTTCATCATCGGTGCTACTGAAAAGAACATCATGATGGTGGAAGGGGAAGCTAAAGAATGCCAGGAAGAAGACCTGATCGCTGCCATCGAAGCGGCACACGCTGCTATCAGAGTGCAGGTGAAAGCGCAGGAAGAACTGCGTGACCTGAAAGGTATTACCGGCAAGCGTGCATACTCCCTGCCGCACCAGAACGAAGAACTGAAAGCAAAAATTGCTGCTTTCGCCAAAGATAAAATCTACCAGGTTGCCAAATCCGCTTCCGCTAAACACGACCGCAGCGATGCGTTCGCCGTTATCGGTACGGAACTGGTAGAACACCTGGGCGAATTACCGGAAGAAGATCAGCCGCTGGTAAAAGAATACCTGCACGATCTGGAAAAAGAAATCATCCGTAACATGATCCTGGATGAATCCGTTCGTCTGGACGGCCGTTCCCTGGATCAGGTACGCCCGCTGGCGATGGAAACAGATATCCTGCCTTCCCCGCACGGTTCCGCCCTGTTTACCCGTGGTGAAACACAATCCCTGACTACCGTTACCCTGGGTACGCCGGAAGATGAACTGCTGATCGAAAGCGCGGCAGTTTCCAACTACGTTAAATTTATCCTCCACTATAATTTTCCTCCGTTCTCTACCGGTGAAGTGAAAATGATGCGCGGCCCCGGCCGTCGTGAAGTTGGTCACGGTAACCTGGCAATGCGCTCCCTGAAGCAGATGATGCCAGGCAGCGACTACGCCTACACGGTAAGGGTGGTATCCGATATTCTTGAATCCAACGGTTCTTCCTCCATGGCTACCGTATGTGCCGGTTCACTGGCATTGATGGATGCCGGCGTACCTATTCCCAAACACGTTTCCGGTGTGGCAATGGGTCTGATCTCCCGCGCTTCCGATGGTAAATGGGCTGTATTAACCGATATCCTCGGTGATGAAGATCACCTGGGTGATATGGACTTCAAAGTTACCGGTACCCGCGACGGTATCGTTGGTATCCAGATGGATATCAAAGTAGACGGTCTGAGCATGGATGTAATGCGTTCCGCACTGGCACAGGCCAAGAAAGGCCGCCTCCACATCGTGGATGCCATGTACGAAGCAGTGCCTGCTGCCCGTCCTGAACCTAAACCACATGCACCACGCATGGAGAAAATCATCATTGACCGTGAATTTATCGGTGCGGTGATCGGACCAGGTGGTAAAATCATACAGGAAATCCAGCGCGAAACCGGTACTACCATCAACATCGAAGAAGTGGGTGAAACCGGTGAAGTAAGCATCTTCTCTGCACAGAAAGATGGTCTGGACAGAGCAGTAGCCTGGGTTAAAGGCATTGTTGCCGTTCCTGAAGTAGGAGAAGTATACGATTCCGTAGTGAAATCTATCATGCCTTACGGCGCATTTGTGGAATTCATGCCTGGTAAACAAGGGCTGCTCCACATCTCCGAAGTTTCCTGGAAACGCCTGGAAACGATGGACGGCGTACTGGCTGAAGGCGATAAGGTAAAAGTGAAACTTACCGGTACAGATCCTAAAACCGGTAAATTCAAACTGAGCCGCAAAGTGCTGATGCCTAAACCGGAAGGTTACGTGGAAAGAGAAGAGCGCGAAGATCGTGGCGATCGTGGTGACCGTGGCGGTTTCCGCGATGACAGACGCGGTGGTGGCGACAGACGCAACGACCGTGGTCCGCGTGACGACAGACGTGGCGGTGGTGACAGACGTGATGGCCGCAACGACCGCGGTCCTCGTCCTGAGCGCCCTGAAAAACCACAGGAGCCTACTTTCGATGAAGAGGCATAATCACAGCGTTGATAACTGAAATTAGATAAAAAAAGCAGCCACTGTATGGTGGCTGCTTTTGTTTTATACATGTACTGCCATCCGTCAGGCTTTGGCTTTATACGTTGTAATCTGTTCCACGCAGAAAGTGCTTTCCCGGAATATTTCCTTCCCGTTGTTCAGCCGGAATACCCGGTAATTGCTATTCTCAATCGGCTCAAATATCAGTTTATAGGCAGGCTGCACTGCTTTATTACTTCTCTCAATTACCTTCAGCCGGCCACTGGTCAGCAGATCCGCCAGTATTTCCTCAATATAGGGCATCAGTATACCCTGATCTTCCGACCAGAGCAGATTCATCCGGTCTGTCCGGTAGGAAAGGTCCCTGTTCAGCGAATCTTCCAGGTAGCAGTAGGCTTTCTGAAAATGCGTAGCCAGCTCGCTGTTGTTCAGCCGCGAAAACTGGATGTTGCGGAATATTTTGGAACCGGCCCTGTTATTACGCAGGGTGGTATCCATGGTAATCATGTAGTCCTGCAGGTATTGCCGGTCAAAAACCAGGATGGCATTGTCTCCCTGGTATACCACGGAGTCTTTCATTTCTTCCACCGGTACTACTTTGATGATTTTCTGCGCCATGGCAGATAAAGACATGGTAAAGGCTGTCAGTAACAGCAGAAATGTTCTCATAGGTGTATTATGTATTTATTATATGTCAAATATAGTATATTCGTAGTTTTTTGAGACAAGGGGTATCAGGAAATCTTTTTCTGAACGGGCCGGTGATGAGTGGTGTTACCGGCAAATCATTATATTTGCTGCATATGTCACATATTGCTATAACAATGCATGCCGGCGAAGAACAGGCGGACATGCTGATAGCCCGCCTGGCGGAAGCTGGTTATGAAGGGTTTGAGGAACAGCCGGACGCGTTGATTGCCTATATTCCGGAAGGAGATTTTGATGAAGCTGCCTTACAATCTGTATTGTCTTCCTACGGTATAGATTATACGAAAGAACGGATCGAGCAGGAGAACTGGAATGCAGTATGGGAGAGTAACTTTCAGCCTGTGCTGGTAGATGATTTCTGTGGTATCAGGGCGGAATTCCACCCACCGTTTACACCGGTACCGGCCTATGAGATAGTGATCACGCCTAAAATGGCTTTCGGCACCGGCCATCATGCTACTACTTCTTCCGTAATCAGGTTAATGCAGGGCATCGCCTTTGAAGGAAAAGACGTATTTGATTTCGGTACAGGTACGGGTATACTGGCCATACTGGCGGAAATGATGGGTGCTGTCAGGGCAGATGCCATTGATTACGACGAGTGGGCGGTCAATAACACCATTGAAAATGTAGCAGCCAATAACAGCCACCGGGTAAAAGTATGGCAGGCAGATAATCTGGATGCCGTCACCCATACCTACGACGTGTTACTGGCGAATATAAATCTCCATGTATTACTGCGTTATATGCACGATATGCGCCGTTTACTGAAAGAAGGGGGAATGCTGGTACTGAGTGGCATTATGCCGGCCGATGAAACACAGATCCTGGAAGCAGCCATCCCTGCCGGATTTGCGCTCCAGCAACGGATAGAGAAGGATAACTGGCTGGCGCTGCAACTGACGGCTATTGCTGTAAAATAAAATAAAATTTTATATGAAAACAGTTGATAATCCAACTTTTGTGTTATTAACTTTTCTAATGTTTGCTTAATTTTAACATAGAATTTGTTATCTTAGCAATCCTAACTTATAGTGATGACAGTAATTTTATTGCTTTTTTG
Organism: Chitinophaga solisilvae; assembly: GCF_009928525.1. Lineage (GTDB taxonomy): Bacteria > Bacteroidota > Bacteroidia > Chitinophagales > Chitinophagaceae > Chitinophaga > Chitinophaga solisilvae. The sequence continues at coordinate 696,812 of NZ_JAABOK010000003.1, forward strand.
CGCTTATCTGATAGGATCTGTTCCTACAGCCGTTTGGGTAAGTAAAGGCGTTTTCGGAATGGATATCAGGGAGTTTGGCAGCGGCAATGCCGGTGCAACCAACACTTTCCGGGTACTGGGTCCAAAAGCGGGAACATTTGTAATGGTGGTAGACATGCTGAAAGGTGTACTGGCAGTGCGTCTGGCTTATCTGGTTTCCTATTATCACAATCCTGAGCATCTGACACAGCTGGTAAACCTGCAGATAGGTCTTGGCCTGGCTGCTGTATTAGGTCATATTTTCCCTATCTGGGCCAGTTTTCGCGGAGGTAAGGGCATTGCTACCCTGTTCGGACTGGTGCTGGCTATTCAGCCGCTCGTAGCCCTCTGCGTGGTCGGCGTTTTTCTGATGATACTGTTTCTGACGAGATATGTATCTTTAAGTTCCATCATCGCAAGTATTGCATTTCCTATTCTCATCCTTTATATCTTCAATGAGCCTGAAATTTTTTACCGCATTTTTGCTATCGCTGTAGCTTTGCTGGTAGTATTAACGCATCAGAAAAACATTACCCGTTTACTGAAAGGTAATGAAAGCAAGGTGCCGTTATTTAAGAACAGGAAGGATAAAAACTAATTCGGCTATCAGCTGTTAACAGAAAGCATAAAGTAAAAAGCAGGGCTTCAAAGTGTGCATGCTTTTTGCTTTATGCTTTTTGCATTTTAGCGCTTTATAAATTTGATTCACCCATGAAAAAGATCGCCATCATCTGCACTGCCGGCATAGGCCTTTTGGCAGCATGCGCACGTGTTCCCATCACAGGACGCAGTCAGTTAAACCTCGTTCCGGAAAGCACAATGGAATCAATGGCCCTACAACAGTACCAATCATTTCTGTCCGAGAACAAAGTAGTTTCACAAACCACCAGCAAGGATGCTGAAATGGTAAAGCGGGTGGGCCAGCGTATTGCTGCCGCTGTCACACAATACATGAACCAGAATGGTATGGGTAACCAGGTAGCCAATTACAAATGGGAATTTAACCTGGTGAACAGTAAAGAAGTGAACGCCTGGTGTATGCCCGGCGGTAAAGTAGTTGTGTATACCGGCCTGCTGCCGGTAACACAGAATGAAACGGCGCTCGCCTGCGTAATGGGACATGAAATTGCGCATGCTATTGCCCGTCACGGGAACGAACGTATGAGTCAGGGACTCCTGGCGCAAGGCATACAGGTAGCGGGTTCCGTGGCTTTAGGTAAAAACCCTACGGCCGTAAACATCTTCAATCAGGCCTTCGGTATCGGCGGTAATGTGGGGATGCTGGCGTTCTCCCGTCAGAATGAGCTGGAAGCAGATCACCTCGGTGCTATCTTCATGGCTATGGCAGGCTACAACCCGCAGGAATCCATTCCTTTCTGGCAACGCATGGCCAACATGAGCAATGGCCAGAAACCACCTGAATTCCTCAGCACTCACCCCAGCGATGCTACCCGCGTTCAAAAGCTGCAGCAACTGATGCCGGAAGCGATGAGGTATTACAGGCCGGGAGGAAAAGTGTGATTGGCAAAAATTACGAATTACGAATTGCGAATTACGAATGAGGAGCGAAGATCTAAGCGATTAAGTATAACTTAATATCCTCTTAGATCTTCGCTCCTCATTCGTAATTCGCAATTCGTAATTCGTAATTAACTTATTTCAATTACCT
>NZ_JAABOK010000030.1:0-26096 GCF_009928525.1 Chitinophaga solisilvae
ATTTTTTGATTTACGGATTTTTTAAATGCAGCAAAGATTTTCGCTAAGATCTTTGCTGCATTTAAAAAATCCGTAAATCAAAAAATCTCAAAATCCGAAAATCTCCCCTGCATTCTAAATCTCAAATAATTAAATAATTAAATCTCAAATATTTTTGGTATTTTTGTAGTTCGCAAAAAAGCCGGGGGTGCCTGGTTTTGACAGCATAGATCTTTGATAGTGTAAGCATGCCGTGCGTTGGATAATTAGCACGATAATCTGAATATTCAAACTTTAATTGGCGAATCTAACTACGCCATGGCTGCCTAATCAGAGATTAGACACCCATTATAGCCGCCCGGAGTTGTCGCCTTATGCGACTCCCGCCGCTGAATCATCAAACCCATAGGGATAGGTGCTCATGGTTTCTGTGAGTGAGCACTGAAGCGCAAACGGATAAGGACGAGGTTGGTTCGTTATGCCCCTGCTGAGTTCCGACAAACCAATGCATAAATAAGCATGTAGAAAGCTTTCGGCGATTATGTTTGGACACGGGTTCGATTCCCGTCACCTCCACTGATTTAGTAGCACACCAGCCACTAATAAAGAAATAAAAGGCAGTTCATGATGAGCTGCCTTTTTTGTTTGTGGGAATCGTGCATCACTTCTGCATTCAGGCATCCTCCCTGGATTATTAAACCATAGGACAACCCGCCAGCAAATAGCTGATCACCGGCAGGGTTGCCGCTTTTATGGATACCAGAAAGATGGAAACAGATAAGGGCAGAATCGCCCAGAGAAGAAAGCCGCTCAGGCCAGTTGGGGTTTAACAGCTATCAGGCAGCTCGCTGCTCTTTCATCTTCATTACATGTATTACAGCATCATACTTCTCCCTGTACTCTTCATAACTAATGGGAGTGATGTCAATGCTGGGATGACAAAAACACTGTAAATCCCAGGTATTAAGCAGGTTGGAAGGATCATTTACCTTTAGTGCAATTCCTGGGTTATCACCTGCATACCTGACTACTATAAAGCCAGTTGCTGAGGTTACTTCATACACCTCCTTCCTGGAGGAAATGTGAAAATATGCTTTACTCACTTTTTTATTGTGTCAACTCCTTTTAAAGCTGCGAACAGCCTGGAAATCAACATACAAATATACGAAAAAAGCAAGTCATAGTGAAATTTATCATCATGTTTGATGATAAAAACCTGCTTAATATAGCATTAACAACATTTCCTGAATTCTTTTGATGCCGGGCAGTAAACAATCTCAGTTTCCGGGGAGTTATTACTAACAACTTCCGGTAATGAAATGAAAAAATATCTCCACTCTGCCGCGCTGTTTCTTCTGTGGGCACTACCCGCCTGCAGCCAGCAACAAACAACAGCAGCCGGCAACAAAACGCAGCAATCCGTGAATACATCACTCCTCACCAACGCCACTGTAAAACAGGCCATCACTGCCCTGCAGGCCGCCGATGAAGCCGCCTGGCTCGCGCTGTTTACTCCGGATGCGATCCTTCTGGATGACGGCAACAAAAGAGATTTCAGAAAATTTTCTAAAGAAGCCATGGGCCACGAACATTTCACCAGCATCGATAAAGTAGAGAAAGACGGATTGCGGGTACTGGGGCACTTTCATAGCGATCAATGGGGCGACTTTAAAACATACTTCGAATTCGAACTAACCAACGATGGGAAAATAAAGCAGCTGAGTATTGGACAGGCGAGGTGATAAATTACGAATTACGAATGATGAATTGCGAATGAGGAGCGAAGATATAAGCAAAGAAGTAAATTCTTTATCCGCTTATATCTTCGCTCCTCATTCGCAATTCATCATTCGTAATTCGTAATTAAAAATCCAATTAGTCTGTCAACAGCGGATTATTCACCACTGCTTCTGTAGGAATTTTGATTGTATACCGCGGATCTCCGGCCTGTAATACCACGGTTTTACCTTTTACGGTATGTGATATTTCGGGCTGACTGGTTCTGCGGAGATCAAACCAGCGATGACCTTCGAAGGAGAGTTCGCGGGCTCTTTCGTCATAGATTTCATTCAGCAGCGCTGCACCGGTGAGGGGAGCTGTTCTGGCTGTTTCTGTCTGATAGAAATCAGGAGTAAGCCTGTTTTTCTTCAGCTGATTCAGGTAGTTGAGTGCCTGTGCCGGCTGATTCAATTGTGCGCTGGCTTCTGCCGCTATCAGGTACATTTCTGCTACGCGGAAAGACTGGCGGTAGCTGTTACTGTTGGCTACCTTGATGATAATGTTATTGTTCTTGCTGTCTTTTTTGTAGTAAAGATTCGGACGCAGGTCGCCGGTTGCATTGTAGAGGGCATACAGCTTATCTGATACAAACGCGCCCTGCATGAAAACACCGGAATTGTAGTGCTGTTCCAGCGCCAGTATGCTTTCCGGAGAATTGTACAAGGTGGGCAGCGTATTGCTGGTATTGAAGTCAATCAGCGTTGATTTTTTCTCCAGTACAGCTTTGGCGGCTGCCAGTGATTTATCCCACTGATGTGTATACAGGTATACCCGCGCAGCCAGTGCATAACCGGCTGTTCTGGTGAATCTGTAGGAATTCAGTGTTTCAAACTGATCGACGTTTACCAGGGATAATCCTTTTTCAATATCGCTGCGTACCTGGTCATAGATTTCTTTGACGGTATTGCGGCGGCGTTCCTTCTCCATATCTATTTCCAGTACCATTGGAACCGCTTTATCTGTCGCGTAGGTAGCTTCGTTATAAGGCTTACCGTAGAGATTCACCAGGTTGAAATGGATCATGGCGCGCAGCAGAAGGGCTTCTCCGATGAGCTGATTTTTCTGCTCTTCTGTACCTTCTTTGATGCCGGGAACACTATGAATGATGTCGTTGGCATAAAATATCTGCTGATACTTGGTTCTCCACTGATAGGTTTTACCGCCGCTGCCGCCGCCGTTTTCATCCCATTGGTAGTTGGGTTGCAGCTGATTCACTTCTGTGGAGCGTGCATCGTTCAGGCGGATTTCATCGCTGCGGAAGGATGCCAGCCCTTTGTCGCCGTCTGTTGATGCATAGGCGGCATCCAGCTCTTTACGGAAATCTTCTGCTGTGGTGGGGATCACTTTACCGGTAGGTACAATGTCCAGGTATTTTTTGCAGGAAGAGAACGCGGCCAGCGCGCCTATCAGTCCTGCGGTATATATTACTTTACGCATGCTTGTAAGATTTAGAAAGTGGCGGTGAGGCCAATGGTGAATGTTTTCGGAATAGGCTGGGCAAAAATGTTACCCATTGTTTCCGGATCCATGTAGCCATCATAGTTGCGGGAGAACACAAACGGATTGCGTGCTTCTCCGGTTACCTTCAGACCTTTCAGGCGGATTTTGCTGCCTATTTCGTCTGGCAGGCGGTAACCCAGCGTGATGTTACGTACGCGGACATAACCACCGTCTTTGATCCAGAGGCTCAGGAGCTGGTACTGGTAGTATTTGTCCTGCAGCCAGTGACCCAGCAGCTTTCTCTCTTCGCTTGTCTGCGCACCGTCACCGAACAGGCCGGGATACTTTCCGCCGGTATTGGAAGGCGTCCAGCGGTCCAGGATAGCCGTGCTGGTGTTGGTACCACGATCATAGAAGAACGGGCTGTAATGAGGCTGTAAGCTAACTTTCTGCCCCAGGTTGAATATCAGACCGATGGAGAGATCAAAACGCTTGTAGGTAAAGCTGTTGGTCATACCGCCGGTATACAGCGGTTCGGACGAGCCCATATTACGGAACAGCGCACGCTGCTCGTCGTTGCTGAGTTTGGAATAAGGGAATAAACCTCCCAGGTCCGGATCTCCGGCAAAATCATCCTGCAGCTGCAGCAGCTCAGACAGCGATGTTGTTTTACCATTATGCGTAACCATGATCATGCCTTTGTCATTCAGACCGGCATAGTCAATACCCCATACCGTTGCAGCGGAATGTCCTTCGCGGGAAGGGAAATTGCTGTTATTGGCCAGTGTTTCACGCAGTACGGTATTCTTGTTCCACGCGAAGTTGAAGTCGGTGGTCCAGCGGAAATTTTTGCGGCTGATGTTGCGGGTGGTGATACCCAGTTCCAGCCCCTGGTTGCGCATCTCTGCCCAGTTGATACTCAGCTGCTGAAACCCGGTTTCAAGCGGTAAGGCATATACGTTAATCAGGTCTTTACCATGACGTACATAGTAATCAGCTGTTACGCTGATCTTATTGTTCAGGAAAGTAACATCCATACCAATGTTGGTATTGATGGTTTTTTCCCATCTCAGCTTGGCATTGGGAGGTGTTTCCACCCTGATGGTCTGGATAGGATTGCCCGGAAGAATTCTCTCATTATTGTAGGTACCTACTACAAACGGAGACGTGTTTTTATCTACGTTACCCTGTAAACCATAGGAGGCGCGTACATTCAGGGCATTCAGGAAAGTCACATTTTTCATGAAGGGTTCTTCCATCACGCGCCATAAACCACCCACAGACCACAAAGGCAGGTATTTGTATTTGGGATCTACGCCGAACAGGTCGGAGCCGTCGAAACGAACGCTTCCCGTGAGGGTATAGCGGTTACTGTAGGTATAGCTGCCGGTACCGAAGAAAGATACAAATGCATTGGTAACATCGCGGCGGCTGTCTTTGTACAGGCTTTTGATCTCGTTGTCATTAGCATACTGCGGAGGAATGGTGGTGAGCGTTTTAGGATCGTAGCCGTAGCCAACGTTGTTCAGCTCTTTTTGTCTCACTCTTCTCAGCTCATTACCCACCATGAAGGTGAAGTCATGTTTTTTCTGCAGGTTGAAGGTGTACTCTGCCATGCTTTTCAGGGTATACTGCTGCAGGTTTTTATTATTGCTGGTGATAACACCGCCTTTAGGCATTACGGGTACGTAGTTGCCGGTGGCAGGGTCCATACGCTGGTTTTGTATGTTCAGCTGTCTTACATAATAGGTATTTTCCAGACCTATCTGTTCGAGGTCAGCAATTTCAGACTGGTAGCCGAACTGAGAGCTGAGGTGCAGGCCCGGAATGGCTTCGTAGTCCAGTTTGAAGTTGGTGTTGACAGACTGTGCTTTCAGTACATTGCTGGTGTTTTTTCTTTCTTCCAGTGCATTAAAATCGGCTACTTCGCTTTTATCTCCGCCGATGTTTTTATCATAAATATAATTTCCTGCTTCATCGTATGGCGTCATGTAAGGGTTGGCCAGACGTGCATAATATATCGGAGAGGTAGTGGCAGCACGGTTTCCCAGGAAGGATTTTACGCTACGCTGATTGGCGAAGATGCCGGCAGAAAATTTAAGTTTATCTGACAGGTCATAATCGGTTTTCAGGGTGATGTTGTAACGGGTAGCACCGGTACCGATGACACCGCCATTTTCGTCATAATATCCACCGCTGAAATAGTAGCCGGATTTATCGCCGCCGCCGGAAACGCTTACACTATGTTCCTGTGTAAAGGCGTTCTGGAACAGCAGGTCATTCCAGTTGGTATTGATACCTCTGAGCGCATTGATTTCGTTGCGTGCATCTGCATTGATGCCGCCAATCCCTTTGCTGGAAAGGTCTGCAGGCGTCACGCCATATTTACGGAGAATACGGGAAACGCTGCCGTTATCTGTACGGAAAGGAAAATCGGAGGTAAAGAGATCCAGTTCCAGGTTCACTTTCTGGTCGCTGTTCATCAGGTTCAGGCGGCCCAGATCCGGTTGTTGCGTGAAGGTGAAGTTGTTGCGGTAATTAACCGTGAGCTTCTCGCTTTTCTTACCTTTTTTGGTCGTGATAACAATCACGCCATTGGCAGCCCGCGCGCCATAGATGGCAGTAGCAGCTGCATCTTTCAGTACGGTGATGCTTTCGATATCGGAAGGGTTGTAACCTGCGATAGAGTTGCTGTACAGGTTGTTGATATCTTTCATATCATCGCCGGAGGGCAGGTTAGTGCCTTCCAGTGGTAATCCGTCTACCACCCACAGCGGGTCCTGGGTACCCTGTAAGGAAGATATACCGCGGATACGGATTTTGGCAGCCTGGCCGGGAGCGCCTGACTGCGGGGTAACGGCCACACCGGCCAGCTGACCCTGCAGCATCTGCTCCACGCTCATCACACCGCCGAGTTCCACTTTATCCATGCTGATTTTATCGGTGGCGCCGGTGGATTTATTTTTTTTAATAGTCTGATAACCGGTGAATACAAATTCATTCAGATTTTTACCGGCAGATGATAACGCTATCGTGTAATTATTGCTGGCAGTGAGTTGCAGCAGCCTGGTTTCATAGCCCATGTAACCGATGGTGAGCTGTTTTACTGACAGCGAATCAGGCAGTTTCAGGGAGAATTCGCCTTTTTCGTTGGTGATAGCGCCGATACTGATGTTTTCGATAATGTTTTCAGTACCGGTGGTTGTACCGATCGTTTTATTGCTGGCATATACAGATACGCCGGGTAATGCTTCTCCGGATACGGCGTCGGTTACCTTCCCGCGGATCACGCGCTGGCCTGTCTGCGCCTGCGCCCACCAGGGGGAAAGAACTGCCAGCAGTAAACATATTACCCTTGCTGCAAGTTGATTTTTTTTCATGTAAACAGATGATCAGTTTTGATTATTTATTGTTTAATGCTTGTTGAATACGGATGATCAGGTCATTGTAATGATCCGCTGTAGCCCTGTCTGCGGTACCTTTACGGCTGTTCAGCAGCTGTAGCAGGCGACTCAGTTCACCGCGCTTGGAACTAACGGCATCGGACACACGATTTACAGCGAAATACATCAGGTTACGGGAAGCGCGTGCATTCTCCTGCTGCGGTTGCAGGGAGAAGCTGCATATGTTGCCTGCTGTGTTGAGCGGTGCTTCTTCCTGTAGTTTTTTGGCATCAGCGCGTACCACAGATTTGTCGATGCTGACAATCAGTGCATCTACAAAGCCTTTCTGGCTGTTGCGTTCGAAGATATCCAGCGGCTGATTTTTGATAGTTTTGGCGAACATACCCTGGTGCATATCCAGCATCAGGTCTGTTACCGTATAGGCAGCAGCGCCGTTGGCAGCCTCGTTTTCCAGCATACGGGAAAGGCGCTCATCGCGGAGCAGGTCGTAGAAGAAGTAGGATTGCAGGCTTTTCGCATATACCAGCGCGCCGTATTCCATGTTACCTACCGGACTTTCCTTGATAGGATAGCTTTTGGTGTAGATATCGTTTTTAAACAACCATGCCGGTGTGTTGAATACTTCTTCCAGCAGGTATTTCACTGCATCCTGCTGTTTCTTTTTAGGGACGTGCTGATAGCTGTTTTGTTGCTGTCCGTATACGGTTGGCGTTACATATATACCGCCAATATTGGCGAGTACATGATAGCCGTACTGGTTCCACTGACCGATAGCGCTGTTCAGCATTTTACCGGCTTCGTCGTAGTTATTGCCTTCTTCTTTTGTCCAGGTGAGGATTTGCGGAACGATGCGTTTCAGGTTCTGCAGCCCGTAGCGGCTGGCTTTTACGGCATCGTTGCCGAGGTCTTCAATCTGGGAGCGGGGATCGATGGCATCTCTTACATCCTGCTGTTCGCCGAAGGCGTAGAGCGGATCGTTTTCGTGTGCGCGTAACTGTTTATTCAGCTCCGGGAGTTCATCGTGCGGGTTTTTGCCGGTATAGCGGTAGGCCCATCCGATGGCGAATTTATCGTACACGCCGATGGCGGGTGTAATCTGAGTAACGTTATCGCCTGGCTGTGCAACGTAGTTGAAGCGTGCGTAATCCATGATAGATGGCGCGGTGCCACCCATGCGGGAAGTAAATCCGGGAGATCTCAGGGAGTCCACATCGAATGCGAAGGAGCTGCCCATATTATGTTGCAGGCCAAGCGTATGGCCTACTTCATGGCTGGATACAAACCGGATGGCATGGCCCATCAGCGAATCGCTGAAGTGGTTGCCGCGGGCGCGGGGATCAATGGCGCCGGTTTGTATGCGTACCCAGGAATGCAGGGTGCTCATCACATTATGCCACCAGATGATGTCTGCTTCCAGTATTTCGCCGGAGCGGGGATCTGTTACAGAAGGCCCCATGGCATTGGCTTTCGCGGAGGCCGCGTAGGTCACAACGGAATAACGGGCGTCGTCGCCGTCGAAGTCAGGATCATTTACCGGTGCATCTTTGGCGATGATGGCATGCTTAAATCCGGCAGCCTCAAATGCTTTCTGCCAGTCTTCAATACCGGCCTTTATATATGGCCGCCATTGTGCCGGTGTGCTGGCATCAATGTAATATATGATAGGTTGTTTCGGTTCTACCAGCTCGCCGTTGAAGTAGCGCTGCATGTCTTCCTGCCGGGGTTCCAGGCGCCAGCGGGTAATCAGTTCCCTTTGTTCCAGTTTATGCTGCGCATCGCTGAAATACCATCTGGGAGTGGTAAACAGTCCTACCCGTCTGTCGGCAAACCGGGGCTTCATGGGCTGTTCACTCAGCAAAACCAGGTTGGTAGTGGTTTCTATGGATACTTCCACGCCGGTGATTTTGGCGGTAAGCTCTGATTTGGCAACTATATTTTCCCGGAAGGATTTTATGCCACGGATGCGGGAGAGATCCCTGATTGGGGAGCTGGGCATGCCCAGGGCGTCAAATACGTTATTGATGCTGTTATTGGAGCCGTCGAACAGTTTGGAAACGTTGACTACCAGCGCGGTGGTATCTGTGTTATACGCTTCTATCTTCAGCTGATCTATGAGCGACGGAATAAAGTTATCTGCCACGGACTGCGCGATGGCATTGCCGGCGGGCACTTCCAGGAACGGGTTCTGCTTGCGGAGAAATACTTTGTTTAACAGCGTATCACGTTCAAAGGTGATAACGATGTTGGCGTAGTTCATACCTTTATTTACACCGGCGTCGTTGAGCTGTTCCGGTACTTTGGACAGCTTGTTGACTACCAGCAGCTGGCGGTTCAGTAGTTTCAGCGGAATTTCGAAGAAGTAATCCGTTTTTACACGGTGCACTTTAAACAGGCCGTCATGGCTGACAGCCTCCGTGGTGATCACTTCCTTGTAGGGTTTCATCCCTTTGGTATCGGGCTTCTTTTTGGTAGCGGTATCCGCAACTGCAACGGGGGGTTTCTTCCCGAAGAGCCATCCGCCTTTCTTTTTGGATTGGGCTATTACATCAAGGGATGTAAAACATTGTGCCGAAAGGGCTACGCATGGGAGTAGCCATAACAGTTTCCTGTAACTTGCGTGCATAGATAGGAGTGTTATTAAGGTGTATTTAAAATATTACCTAAAGGGAAAACAAAGCTGCCGGGCCGATGCTGCGGATATAACTGCCGGCTGCCGGTTCAGACGAGGCGTAGCCGTACATTTGGAGATATTGTTCTCCACAGTTAAGCCCAGCACGGGCCGGGCTACAAAGGACGAACAGGTTTAGCTACAACATTGGAGTAAGTCATTAAGCATGGCTCAAACAACAGCTGACTAATAAAAATTGGTCTCAAATGTTAACATTTTTTTAACCATGAGGTTGCAAAGCTATTGAAAACTAACTAGACAAATCGATTTTGCACGGAAAAGGGTGGGGAAGATGACGGGAAATTATCCTGTAAACAGCCTGCCAGCGTACATCGCCGTTCATAACATTTTTTTAAAATTATATGATGCCAGGTAGCTGTTGGGGGCAGTCTGGTATTATTCTCTCACAGGATTATACTTTATTGTTATATGGTCCTTGTGCAGATAACGCTGGTAGCTGCCTGCTGCAGCGGTAATCAGCTCCTGTAGCTGCCCGTCCACCGGCCGGAACGGCCGGATGGTCAGTGTGGCTGTCTGCCGCTTTTCCAGGCATTGCCAGGTGCCTGCCACCCGGCCATTCAGCAGCACTACCGACCTGAACACGGAGGGCGCTGCAGGAGAAACATCGCTCAGGTCCTCATAGGCTGTCAGGTATTCATCACCGGAAGGCAGCAGCTGTAACCCATCGGAAACACTTTCCGGTAAGGGCATTTCCGCTGCATACCAGTAGGCTTGTCCGCTTACTACGGTATAGGCTAAACGTTGCTGCGCCATATCGATCCCTCTGCGGATAACAGATGTTTCCAGTCCGCTCCAGTAGCTGAAATCCTGCAGGGTAGCAGGACCGCGGCTGCTGAAATATTTTTCTGTCATCAGCATCAGCGCCTCTTCATACTCCATACCGGCAGGCCGGGCATATGCTGCCTGCAGCACATACATAAACTGGTTTCCCTGCCGCCTGCTGCTGCAAAGGATTCCGTTGATTTCTGCATCCATCAGCAGAAAGTTAAAGCGGATAGGATCTGTATTGATATGATGTTTCCGGAGATATTGCACAAGCTGTGCCCGCGTCAGCTCCCCTTTAGCCAGCAGGGCAGCTGTAATGAGCTGGCGGCACCGCTGTAATAACGGCGGGTCAATCCCAAGTTTATGATGCAGTGTATGGTGCAGGGCCTTCATCCGGGGAGCGGTGAGCAGCCTTATCCAGCCTATATCTTCGGGGGCAACGAAGCTGGGTACAGGACCCAACAGGTAGGTGCGTAAAATATGCCCTGCCCTGAACGCCTCATCTATGGCGGCGGCGTTTATATCTTTCATCCTGGCGGCAATGGCCCATCCGGCGGAGGCATAGTCGGTTGCCTGCATACAGCCCATCCACCGGATCAGCTCGCGGGGAGTGGTAAAGTTGCTACCAGCCAGCTGCTGGCTGATCAGGCGGTGTTGGGCTATCATATGGTTGTTGGGGATCATTACTGGTTGGCTGTTTTATCTCCGAAAAAACGGCGTATTTCGTTTACCCATAACTGTGGTACTTCCAGTGCGGCAAAGCGTCCGCCCTGCTCTTGTCTGGAATAGGATTGTATGTTGGCTCTGCGTGCTGCCCAGGCTTCGGGGGTAAGGGAATCGGCGGGGAATACGGTCAGTCCTGTAGGTACCGTTACATAGGGCACCGGCTGAGGACCGCCCTGGGCATAGGCTGCGAGCGTATCTTCCCGGTATCTTCTGATAGAGGTGTTAATGGTCTGTGTTACCCAATAGATCATCAGATTGGTAATCATCTCATCTTTGGTGAAACTGTTTTCCATATTGCCTTTGGTATCACTCCAGGCATAGAATTTTTCAATGATCCAGGCGGCCAGCCCGATGGGAGAGTCATTCAGGGAATAGCCCAGTGTCTGCGGTTTGGTGGACTGTATCATATTAAATGCGCCTTCCGCGAAAAACCAGTGCTGTATTTGCTGCCCGAATGCCTGCTCTTCCGGTGTCATGCTGCTCCAGTCTTCTGTGCCGTTGGGATAACCCAGGTCCGTTAAATGAATGGCTTTCACCACTTCCGGATGCTTTGCTGCCAGGGTATGCGTGATGGAGAAATCGCCGGCAGCGAAAAAGGACGTATAACCGAGTACGTTAGTCATGAGTTTGGCCCATATATCAGCGGTGGCAGCGGATGTCACCGCGGTGCGTGCGGAGAACCCATACCCCGGAATGGAGGGGATGATGAGGTCAAAAGCGGGACTGTTATCTTCAGGAGCTGTGAGCAGCGGTATTACTTTATAGAAGCGGAAGAAGCTGTCGGGCCATTCGTGGGTCAGCAGCAGTGGCTGTGAAGCGCCTTTCCCTTTTATGTAAAGAAAATGTATCTCTACACCATCGATCTCTGCTTTGAACTGGGGAAAGCTGTTAAGGAGGGCTTCCTGCTGACGCCAGTCATACTGGTGCAGCCAGTAGTCGGCCAGCTCTTTCAGATAAGCCGGATTGGCGCCATACTGCCAGCCGTCGGCTTCCGGGCTGTCCGGCCACCGGATGCCTGTCAGTCTTGTTTTCAGATCATCCAGTACGTCTTGTGCAACATCAATTTTAAAGGGTTGTAAGTTTGCCATAGCTAAGTGTTTTTGTTTGTTAACACAAAGCTAGGACCTGGTTGTGACAACTGTATGTCAGGTGTAAAAACGGGATCAGGAAATTTTTTTCAACACGGTCTGCAGCCTTTCTTTGAGCATGGTTCTCAGGGAAGCAGGCTCAATAACATCCGCTTCATCGGCAAAAGTGATGTACCAGCGGGAGAACGCCTCTATGCAGGGTGCATCGAAATGCATTTCAGTGTACTCCTTCATTTCCTTTTCCCGCAGGAACCCGTAATTATATTTCTGCTCCTGCAGGTAGCGGACAAGCCGGGTTTTTACCCTGATCTGTACAGGAAAGGACATTTTAGCGGGAGCGGTACGCTCAAACCATTCCTGCATACTGATATGCGCTTTGTGAAAGGATTTTCCGGTTACCTGTAATGTCAGGATACGGGTGGTCCTGAAATGGCGGTATGTTTTGAGGGTATGGGACCAGGCGGCGGTAATCCAGGCGCCGTGCTCATGAAAGAGCCCTATCGGCTCTATTTCGTGCACGGTGGTGGTATCATCTTCCTGGGCATATTGTATATGCAGTACTCTTTTTTCAGAAATACCCCTGAGCAGGGCAGGAATAGTATCATTAAGGAGATAGTTGGACTCCGCGTTTTTGTGTCTGACGCTGATGCTTTCTTCCATCTGCTCCAGCTTCGTCTTTTCTGCACTGCGGAGTACGGCCCGTATCTTGAACATGGCGGATTTAAACAGTTCGCTGTTATGAATGTCCGCATAATTTTCCAGTACTTTCTCTGCCATCAGGAAGGCAACAATTTCTTCTTCGGTGAACATGACAGGGGGCAGGCGATAGCCTTCCATGATAGAGTATCCCAGTCCTTTTTCGCCGATCACGGGAACACCGGCTTCTTCCAGCGATTTAATGTCGCGGTAAACGGTACGCAGACTGATATCAAATCTGTCAGCAATTTCCTGGGCAACGACTACCTTCTTTGATTGCAGCTGAATAAGGATGGCAGTTATACGGTCAAATCTGTTCATAGCGGCAAGATAGAATTTTTCCGTAAGAACTTATAACGGCCGTATAACCGCCAGCCCCGGCTATTGGCGCAACCAGCTGTTGGCGGTCAGGTCATAATGCTTCATCTCTTCTATGTTATTGTAAAAAGGTTTTACCAGATTGAAGAAGGGCATAAACGCCGCACTTTTACGGAAGCCGTTCAGGTGATCGGATTTGGATGTCCAGCGAATAGTTACGATGTAACGTTCCGGTTCATCGTTGCCATGAATAACCTGATAGCCCAGGCAGTACGGTGAAGCCTGCAGATGAGTGCCTGCCTGCAGGTAGGCCGCTTCAAATTCTTTCCGTGCGTCTTCCGGGATGTTGTACCGGATAATTTCCACCGCGTAATTCCGGGATGTTTCCATATTGGGATGTTTGTTTTGTGAGAAGGAAAACTGCATACCCAGCAGTATAAATAAAAGACAGCAGATAAATGATTTCATATGTGATAGTCATGATGAGCAGCGAAAGTAGGAGCTTTCTCCTTCCTGAAATATACCTTACCAAAAAGTAGGCTGGAGATGCCGGTATTATTGTAATTTACAGGCATATCCTATCAACATGATACAGCTGCACGACAAAGTATACACCTGCCCGGTAGATGTGACCCTTGGCTTTATCGGCGGGAAATGGAAACTGCTGATTCTGTCCCATCTTCATCAGTTTGAAAGAAAAAATTACAGCCAGATAAAATCCAATCTGCCTGGTGTTTCAGAGAAAATGCTCAGCCAGCAGCTGAAAGAGCTGGAGCGGGATAAGCTGATAGAGAAAGAAGTGCTGTCGCTCAAACCTTACCGGGTGGAATACATGCTGTCTGCCTACGGGAAAGCATTATCACCGGTATATGAAGTAATGAGCAGCTGGGGTATCAGCTACCTGAAGCATAACGGTATTGACTATATGAAAGATCAGGAACTGTATAAGTAGCTATCGGGCAATTGCCTATATTCGTTTTCTGTTTAAACCTATGCAAAGATGAGATATAGTTTCATGGTTCTGTTGCTGTTTTTAACCTGTTTCGCACATGCACAGTTCGCTATAGTGGCTGATAAGGACGGCTTTACCAATATCCGCAGCAAGCCTGGCATTTCCCGGCAGATAACCGGAAAAGTATTGAACAACGATATTATTTATTGTTATGAATCTGAAGGAGAATGGTGTTATGTGGATTATTACAGTGAGGGAGAAATACAGACAGGATACATACATCAGTCGCGGATCAGGAAGATAGATCAGCTGCCGCAGCTGCAGGCAGTAAAACCAGCTGCAGCAGATAAGTATATATTCCGTCACGATTCCATACAGGTGAGCCTTACCACTGGTAAATTCATTCCGGAAAACCCGTCGCAGGCAACTGAGAATTATTACAAGTCGATCAACCGTAAACCCATTTGGGGAACAGATGGCAACGTACCCAGGCGTCAGTATAAAGGACTGGAAGTAAAGTGGAAAATGCAGCAGACGGCGGTGCCCGACAGCAGCCTGAAAGGTCTTTTTGAACCAGACCCGGAACGAACTGTCATATATTACGATGCCCCGCAGCAGCGTTTATTTATAACGGCTACGAACAGTGACGGTGCGGGAAGTTACGAAGTGCTCTGGTGGTTTGACAAGGGTGTATTTCAGCGAAGAGCCGTTTTTCACGGTTTCTGAATGAGGCAGCGGGGTAACAGTTTTCACGATTCTATTTACAGCTAAATAACAATGTACCATGAAAATGTTTTCTCTTTTGCTGGCGTGCCTGTTTACCGTTGTAACAGGGTACGCACAGGAATCTATCATCGGCGCCTGGAAAGCTGCTGCTAACGGCGTAAATCAGGTATTGCTCATCACGCCTGATTATTTTTCCATCACCGCCTACGAGGAAAAAAAATTTCTCTTTACCATGGGCGGTACCTGGCGATCCGGCGGCAGTGGTCAGGTAGAAGTAAAAGTTGAGTTCAATACAGACGAAAAATCGCAGGTGGGAGCTGAAACTACCGCACCCGTTGAGCTGGAAAACGGCCAGCTTGTTACCTACCAGGGCGGCGCCAAAACAACATGGACCCGCATTGACAACGGCAAAGGCCCACTGGCAGGCTACTGGAAAATCACCGGCCGCGAATCAGACGGCAAGATGAACACCATTACACCCGGCGCCAGGAAAACAGTAAAGATCCTCAGCGGTACCCGCTTCCAATGGATCGCTATCAACACTGACACCGGTGAGTTCTTCGGCACCGGCGGCGGTACCTACACCTTCCAGGATGGCGCCTACACCGAAAACATCGACTTCTTCTCCCGCGACAACACCCGTGTTGGCGCTTCCCTCAGCTTCAAAGGCAAGGTAGAAGGGAATAGCTGGGATCATAGCGGGCTGAGTTCGAAGGGAGAAGCGATACATGAAATATGGAGTAAGTAATTACGAATTACGAATTGCGAATTACGAATGAGGCGCGAAGATAAAAGGGGGAGAAGAAATTTCTTCGCTTTTATCTTCGCGCCTCATTCGTAATTCGTAATTCATAATTTACCACGCAATACCATAGTCCTCCCCATGATTACTACTCCCTCCCCACAAACTCTGATGCGTTCTGTCAAGATATATGGCGTTTACGGGGCCGCTGGTGCGGTCGCCGAAGCTGAGGTGGTAACCCATTTGTTCAAGGGTGCTGCGTGTTTTCTGCGGGGTATTGCTGTTGAGCAGGATGCTGCCGGGGCGGGGTATCCGTTCGCTGACGGTAGTGCCGCCGAGTGATAACCACAGCTGGTTGGTATTGATGTTGGCGGCTTCTGTGGCCTGTTGTACGGTCATGCCGAATTCTACTACGTTAAGGAAAAATTGCAGCAGATTCTGATCCTGTGTATCTCCGCCCTGTACCGCAAAAGAGAGATAGGGTTTACCATCTTTCAGTGCCATGGAAGGGGTGAGGGTTACGCGCGGACGCTTACCCGGCGCGATGACGTTAAAGGGGCAGATAGCGGAATCCAGTACAAAGCTCTGCAGCCGCTGACTCATACCTACGCCTGTTTTGCCGGCGATGCAGGCTGGTATCCAGCCGCCGCTGGGAGTGATGGAAACTACCCATCCGTCTTTATCGGCTGCTTCCACGCTGGTGGTGCCGCGCCAGAGGCGGTCCTGATAGGCGCTGTCGGAGTTGCCGGCAGCATAGATATTTCCGGTAGCCGTTGGCGTTAGTAAGGCGGCGGCGTCATGTTTGGGCAGGAAGCCGCCTGGTTTGCGGCCGTTGGTGCTATCCATAAACTGACGGCGATCGTCCAGCAGATGCAGGTAAGGATTGGATTTGCCCATGTATTTATAGGGATCGCCGGGGCCTGCTGCGGCATCGTTATGAGCGGTATTGATGGTGGCCGCTCTGGCGCGGGCATAGTCCTTGTTCTGCAGCCCGGTGATAGCGCGGTCCTTGTTGAAATAGGGATCGCCGTAATAGAAGTCGCGGTCCGCGAATGCCAGGTTCATGGTCTGGTACAGCGTGTGGATGTACTGTGCGGAGTTGTATCCCATCGCTTTCAGATCGAAGTTTTCGAGGATATTGAGACTTTGCAGCATAGCGGGGCCTTGCGTCCATTCCTGCAGTTTGTATACCTCTATGCCTTTGTAATTGACGTGCAGTGGTTCTTCTTCCAGTGGTTTCCAGCGGGAGAGATCTTCCAGGGTGATAAGTCCGCCCTGCTCCTGGCAGCCGCGCACAAATTCCTTCGCGATGTCACCTTTGTAGAAACGGTCGTAAGCTGCCATGATGGCCTCTTTGCGGCTTTTGTGGTTTTTCAGTGCCTGTTGCTCTGCTTCCACCATTTTGGTGAGGGTAGCCAGGAGGTCTTTCTGCACAAATATCTCCCCTGCCTCAGGGGCTTCTCTTTTTTCGCCGGGATGTGTCAGGAAAACAGCTTTGCTGTAGGGCCACTGTTTGATATGGTTTTTACCGCGTTCCAGGCTGTTGGCTGTCTGCGCTTCTATAGGATAGCCTGCGGCCATCTCCATGGCGGGGGCCAGCACTTCTTTCAGGCTCATGGTGCCGTAGTTAGCCAGCATATGGCATAAGCCGCCGGGGGTGCCGGGTGTAACGGCTGCCAGCGGGCCGTATTCGGGTGGAAAGTCATACCCCTTGCCTTTGAAGAACTGCGGGGTAGCGCCGGTGGGCGCAACGCCGAGGGCATTGATGGCAATCACTTTCCCTGTTTTCGGATTATATATGAGCGCCTGTGTTTCGCCACCCCAGGAGAGTACGTCCCACATGGTGCAGGTAGCTGCCAGCATGGCGCAGGCGGCATCTACGGCATTGCCTCCGCGCTGAAATATCATGGCGCCGGCAGTTGCTGCCAGCGGTTTGCCGGTAACGGCCATCCAGTGCTTACCATGCAGCGGCGGCTTTTGTGTTTGCTGCGCCTGCATACTTCCGCTTATGGTAAGTGCCAGCAACAGCAGCAAGTAGTTTCTCATAAAGCAATTCAGATTTAGATTAGGATAAGGCTAAATTAATAAAGTATCTGTCTATTTGCCATAGCCGTTTCTTTTTATTATTTTTTCTGCCGTTCCACATTTAGTGACCTTATTACTATTGCAGTATGATGAAGAAAACCTGGATGATCCTGTCCTGCCTGGCGATCGTTTTACGTGTATCCGCCAACGTTACCCTGCCCGCTTTTTTCACCGATGGTATGGTGTTACAGCGTAATCAGCCGCTGTATATCTGGGGCTGGTCCGATAAACATGAAAAGGTGACTGTCCGCTTCAGGCAGCAGCAGCAATCCGTTAAAGCCGGCAGCGACGGCCGCTGGATGGTGAAGCTGCAGCCGGAAGCTGCGGGTGGACCGTTCGCGCTGACAGTCAGCGGAAAAAATACCATTGCGTTGAAAGATGTGCTGGTAGGGGAGGTATGGATCTGCTCCGGGCAGTCCAATATGGAGTTTCAGGTGAAAGATGTGACCAATGCTGCTGCAGAAATTAAAAATGCGGCGTACCCGGAGATACGGGAGTTTACAGTAAAACGTATGGTAGCAAAGGAACCGCAGCAGGATGTAACGCCCGGCGCGTGGCAGCCGGCAACCACGGCGCATGTGGCGGAATACAGCGCCGTCAGCTATTTTTTTGCCAGGGAATTATATCAGCGTTTACACGTACCCGTAGGACTGATTCATACTTCCTGGGGAGGTACGCAGGTAGAGGCCTGGATCAGCAAGGCCGGATTCCTGAACAGCAATGAATTCAGGGAGATGATGTCGCAGCCCTGGGGCATCGATTCCATCAAGGGGCCGAACAGCTATCCCGGCGCGCTTTTCAACGCCATGATACATCCCCTCATCCCTTACGCCGTGAAAGGCGCTATCTGGTACCAGGGCGAAAGCAATGTGACCAGAGCCTGGCAATACCGCACCTCGTTCCCGCTGATGATAGCCGACTGGCGCAGCCGCTGGCAGCAGCCGGCATTCCCGTTCTATTTTGTGCAGCTCACCAGCTTCGATGCCAACCATGGCAAACGGGAGGGTAACAGCGCCAACGGCAGCACCTGGGCGGAACTCCGCGAGGCGCAGCAGCAAACGCTTTCCGTTCCCGGTACGGGCATGGCGGTGACTACCGACATCGGAGAGGAGAAAGACATACACCCCCGCAATAAGCAGGATGTCGGAAAAAGACTGGCGGTTAATGTGCTGAAAAACGTATATGCGCAGGAGATAGTTCCCGGCGGCCCCGTTTTCAGCAAAATGGATATCAGCGGTAACAAAGCCCTGATTTCCTTTGCAGATCCGGGTGCTGGCCTGATGGTACAGGACCGGTACGGGTACATCAGAGGGTTTGAAGCAGCCGGGGAAGACCAGCATTTCTACTATGCACAGGCGCAGCTGCAGGAGGGCAGGGTAGTAGTCACCTGCGACCAGGTTAGCCGCCCTGTGGCCGTCAGGTACAACTGGGCCGATGTTACGGACGGTAACCTGTTCAACCGGGAAGGCTACCCAGCCGCCCCTTTCCGTACAGATCAGTGGAAAGTCAGCACGCAGGACGTGAAATTCCGGATGCCTGACAAGTGAGCCGTCATACGTCCATCGCGTCGTAGACAACTACTTTCTCCCACAGGTGGCTGCAGTTTTTGATGAAGGCAAGGTGTATGGGGTGCGACTGATAAGCTGCCTGTGCTGCCACATCCCTGAAGGTAATCAGCTCGGATACTGCCCAGGAGGTATCTACCACCTCCCGTTTTTCTGTGGAAGCCACCACGCCGGTACGCAGTTCGCCCACCCCATCGATGGCCGCCAGTGTTTTAATACCGGCAATGAGTGCGTTACGGTCTTCCACAGACTCCGGCCGCTTCAGCCAGAAAAATACATGATGTACCAGCGGGAACTTTTTGCCGGCGGCAGCCAGCGGCATGGCGGATACAGCGCTGCCGGCACAAAGCGCCGCGGCCGTACCCAGAAATTTTCTGCGGTTCGTTGTTTTCATCATCGGGAATATTAAGGACCGGAAAATAATAAAGATCTTCGACTTATCTTAGCGCCGCGGAAGCCAATACCAGGAGTCATGACAGCAGGCAAACATTTCGACGAAGCAGCAGTAAGTATTCTGCAGGACATTATCCTGCACCGCCGCGACGTACGCGGTAACCGTTTCCTCTCCACCCCGCTGGAAGACCAGGTGGTGGACCAGTTGCTCTCCGCCGCCCTGCATGCCCCTTCCGTCGGCTTTTCCCAGCCCTGGGAATTTGTGCTGATCCGCGATACCACCGTCAAACAACGGATCAAAGCCTCTTTCAACGAAGAAAATGAAAAGGCCCTGCCCTCCTTCAGCGGAGAAAAGCAGACAGATTACGTAAAACTTAAGCTGGAAGGTATCATGGAAGCCCCGCTCAATATTGCGGTGTTTTATAAGCCGGCCGGCAAACCCGTATTGGGACAAACTTCCATGGAAGAAGCCGGGCTGTACAGCGTGGTATGCGCCGTGCAGAACATGTGGCTGATGGCCCGCGCCCTCAATGTAGGCATCGGCTGGGTGAGTATCCTAAATGCGGAAAAAGTAAAGCAGATCCTGCATGCACCGCCGGAAAACAGACTGGTGGCCTATCTCTGCGCAGGCTATACCGATGGCTTCTACACGCAGCCGGAACTGGAATTGCTGCAATGGGAAAAGCGTAAAATGAAGGAAGCTGTTGTTTTTAAGGACGGATATACCCCCGCCCTTCCTGTAATCCCATAAGCAGGCTTTTCATAACAGAATTTCCCGGTTTCATCCCATTTTGATCCGATGCATACAGGCATTCCCTAATATTGCCTTAAATATTCTTCCCTATGGATCAATTCCGGAAATTAGAGTTCAGCGTAATAACGGGCATCTTCCTGCTACTGTTGTTTTCTCTGCTCTATCCCAGTGTCATTTACAATGTCTTTGAACTGCAATCTATCTACGGTCACAAATTCAACCAGTACGGACAGGTGTTCGACTATTACATCCATTACCTGTTGCCGGCAATGGCCCGTATCATAATTGTTTATGCCTCCTTCCTTTTTCTGAATTATGTGGTAGTACCAAAGTTCCTGGAAAAAAAGCAGTGGGCGGTGGGTTTCCTGTTACTGGCCGGGACCATGCTGTTCTTCTTTACCGGGATGATGGTCGCTAATTCCTATTACAACGGGTATCTGCTGGGGGTGTATGATACCATACAGGGCGCGCATATGCATTTCGCCAAATCCGCCTTTATCAGTACTGTCTTTTTCGGTGTGCTGTTTATCGTGTATTACGTGTTAAGGCAGGCATATTTTGATTACATCCATAAAAAGGTGATGAACAATGCGGAGTCCCGCAAGATAGCGCAGGAGGTGATGATAGCCTCCGGGATTCTGCTGGTACTGCTTTGCCTGGCTTTCAGCGATTCGCGCGACCTTTTCTGGATCGTGTTTTATTTTGGCCCGGTGCTCATCAGTACTGCTTTTATTCTCTATTATAAAGTGTTGCCGGACTACTTTAACGTGCATCATAATAAAAAGCTGCTGACAAGAGATGTTACGTTCACCGTGCTGGGTATCACCGTGCTGATGGGTATGTTCGTGCGCGCGCTTCGTCACGGAGGCGGAGGAATGGCGTTTGCACTGATTTCCATTGGCATAGGACTGGGAGTAGGCTTTGTATTGCCGGTAGTATGGTTCCTGTTCCGGTCCCGGCAGAAACAGGTGACAACTGTCACCACCCTGAAAAAAGCACTGGGACACTCTGCTGCCAACTTGGATTTTTTACGCGCACAGATCAATCCGCATTTTTTATTCAATGCCCTTAATACGCTGTATGGTACTGCGTTACAGGAGGAAGCTTCCCGTACCAGCGAAGGTATTCAGAAGCTGGGAGATATGATGCGTTTTATGCTGCATGATAATAACCTGGAAAAAATTCCGCTGGACAAGGAAGTGGCTTATCTGCAGAATTATATCTCCCTGCAGCGTCTCCGGGTAATGTCTTCCCCGGATATACTGATAGAAGTAAATATAGATGAAAGCCAGTGCCATCATGATATTGCGCCGATGTTGCTGATACCGTTTGTAGAGAATGCCTTCAAACATGGCATCAGTCTGCGCAACCGCTCCCGCATTGTGATTTCGCTTAGCTGCAACGAACACCAGGTATTTTTTGATGTGTATAACAGCGTGCATCCACGGCCGGATAATGACCCGGAGCGCGACGGCATGGGCATTGGGCTGAACAATGTCCGTGAGCGACTGGCGCTGTTATATCCCTACAGGCATGAGCTGAGTATCCGTCATACTGCCAACGAGTTTTTTGTTCACCTAACGATAGATGTAAATAAATAAAATGATACAGAAAGATGATACAACGGCACAGCCGTTGCCGGATGGAGTTACGCGTTTCCTGTGGTGGCTGGCCGCAGCAGACGAAGAAATATTAAAGGATTGCCGGACGGAAAAGGAACGGTACCGTATTATCGGGCTATCTGTACTGGTCACCTGGATGTTTGCCACCCTGGCCTGGGGGTACTTTTTTTCAACGATCGTCAAAGATGATATGATCGTTCTCCCGCTGGCCCTGTTCTTTGGCTTCGCCATATTGTCCATAGACCGGACGCTCATTGCCGCCATGTCGCGCAACAACGGCGGCAACCGCATCCTGCCGGTAGCTTTTCGTTTATTGCTGGCCGTTACCATTGGCTTATTCATTTCCCAGCCGGTAGTATTAATGCTGTTTAAGAAAGATATTACCGCGCAGCTGGAGCTGAGCAAGCAGTCTAAACTGGAAGCCTACCGCGCACAGCTGAACACACTCAATGCCGCACAGCGTAAGACTTTGCAGCAGGAGCTGGATCGCGGAAGACAGCAGATACAGCAGAAGCAGACAGATCTGAAATTCTATAAAGATGCCTATATCAAGGAAACCGACGGTACCGGCGGCTCCGGCAGGATAGGAGAATCTGATATTGCACGCGTAAAAAAATCCGCTTACCTGAAAACAGATGAAGAACTGCTGTTGTTACAGAAAGAGTGGGCGCCGAAGGAACAGCAGCTGCAACTCCAACTGGCGCAGATGCACAGCGCTGACAGTACCAAGGAAGTGATTTACCTGGGCACGCTGACCGATGGCTTCCTGGCGCAGATAGAAGCGCTGCATGAGCTGACGGAACAGCACCCGCCACTGCAGCAACGCTACCGTCTCATCGTTTTCATCATTACGCTGATTGAAATTATGCCCCTGTTAAGCAAGGTACTGATGCCCAAGGGTGAATATGATGAAAAGCTGAACAGCGCCACTGCTACCAGTACAGAAGCTGCCCGTCAGCAGGTGGCCGCCGGTAAAGCATTGCAGCAGCATTATCAGGAAGCTGCGCTGGCAGAAGACAAGCGTATGATTGATGAAATGTTTGCCAACACGCGCGACCTGCGCCGGGAAGAAGCCGCAGAGATGGTGAAAGACTGGAAAGCGCGTGAAAACCGCCGCTACCGCGATTTGTGGCAGCAGGCCAGGGATCTGCTCCTGGGCAGAATTTCCTGAATCCCTATATTGTTCACCGGAAAATGAAGTGTTTATGAAGCTTACCGCCATTGCCATAGATGACGAACCGGTAGCCCTCGCCGTAATTAAAAGCCATGCCGCGATGGTGCCGTTCCTGGAGATAAAAGGCTATTTCACCAATGCTTTTGAAGCAATGGATTTTCTGAGCAGGGAGAAAGTTGATCTCCTCTTCCTGGATATTAAAATGCCGGATATATCAGGGCTGGACTTCCTGACCAGTATGCCGCAGCCACCGATGACCATTTTCACTACCGCCTATTCAGAGCATGCCGTGAAAAGTTTTGAGCTGGATGCCGTGGACTATCTCCTGAAACCCTTTTCCCTGATACGTTTCATGAAGGCGTGCAACAAGGCGCACAGCCTGTGGCAGCTGAAGCAGCAGCAGGGTACACCGGCCAGGGAAACGCCTTCCTATATCTTCCTGAAGAGCGGTTACGAGCAGTTCAAGATATTGCTGGATGATATTCTGTACCTGGAGAGTGCCGGTAACTATGTGAATTTCATCCTGAAAGACCGCCGGCTGATCTCCCGCCTGTCTATGCAGGAGGCCACCGAACTGTTACCTGCGGCACTTTTCACACGGGTGCACCGGTCTTATATTGTTGCTAATAATAAGGTGGAGCGGGCAGACCGCACTTCTCTCTATATCAAAAATGTTCCCATTCCTATCGGCGCCGCCTATGGCGCTGAAGTGGACAAAATTCTGGACCCTCCATCCGGTCCTTATCAGCAGGGCGGTAGCTGACAGCCCGTTGCCGCCCCTTTCTTTATTCCCCCGGCAGGTACCTTTCAGCCAGGTAGCCTCTACCGGGGGAAATTTTTTTTGTTGAATAAGACCAATTGGTCTAATTTTATATGGTATGGGAAAAGCAGAGAAAACAAGGCAGTTTATTATTGAAACAGCTGCGCCTATTTTTAACCGGAAGGGAGTGGCAGGCACCGCTATCAGCGATATTATGGAGGCTACCCGCCTGGCCAAGGGCGGCCTGTACGGCAATTTTTCCTCCAAAGAAGAAATGGTACTGGAAGTATTTGACTATATCGCCGAGCAGGAGAAAATGAACCTGCGCGCGGTTACTGCCAGGGAAAATACCGCCACCGGTAAATTTGAAGCCCTCTTTTCCTATTACGCAAAGTATCCGCTTGGTCAGCAGGTGCCCGGCGGCTGCCCCATGATTAACTTCGGCGCGGAAGCAGATGATACCAACCCCCGCCTGAAGAAAAAAGTCAGTGAACTGATACAGTATTTTCAGTCGCGCATTGAACTGCTGGTGCAGTTCGGGAAAGATGCCGGCGAATTTAAAAAAGACTGGGATGCACAACGCTTTGCCATTATGATGTTTACCATGCTGGAAGGCGCGGTGCTGGTGACTACCATGACAAACAGCAATAAACAGATGCTTGTGGTACTGGATATATTAAGACAGGAAATGAAACGTCATAGGAAATGACTTTTTTTTATCGC
Organism: Chitinophaga solisilvae; assembly: GCF_009928525.1. Taxonomy (GTDB): domain Bacteria; phylum Bacteroidota; class Bacteroidia; order Chitinophagales; family Chitinophagaceae; genus Chitinophaga; species Chitinophaga solisilvae. The sequence continues at coordinate 24,381 of NZ_JAABOK010000030.1, forward strand.
TAAAAATAAACCAATTGGTCTAAAATATGCAACACCAGGTTCTTCCCCTGTCATTACGGATGACAGCCTTTTTATTATCAGGCATGAGTAAACCATTTCCTGGTCTTACTGCCCGGATGTTTTACCGCATGTATTGCACCCCGCCGGCAAAGAAATTACGTGCGTCTCATGAGCAGCTGCGCGACACTGCGCGTGTAGAGCAGGTGAGCGTCAGCAGCTATGCATTCGACAATACGCCGCTATCCATTACCACCTACCGCTGGGGATCTTCAGATAAAAGAATATTGCTGCATCATGGCTGGGGTGGCAGTCCTTTTCATTTTAAGCAACTGATCGGCAGCCTGCTGGACGCCGGCTATGAAGTAATAGCCTACGATGCGCCGGCACACGGGCTTTCCGGTGGTAAGCGCACCAACCTTGTGCAGTGGTCGCATGTACTGGAACAGATACTGCAGCGGGAAGGCCGGCTGTATGCTATCATAGGCCACTCCCTCGGCGGGCTGAATGCTGCGCTCACCCTGTCCCGCAAAGACGTGCATGCACCGCGGCTGGTGATGCTCAGCTCCGCATTGAGCGCGCCGGTATTCTTTGAGGAAACCTTCCGCCTTTTCCGCATCGACCGGGTGGTGATGCCCCGGCTGCTATCCCTGATCCGCCACAAGCTGAAAGATGATCTCGCAGAAATGGACCTGCACCTGTACGTCAATAAAATAAAATCAGACCGCATCTTTATCGCTTATGACCGAACAGATACACTGGTAGATGCGCAGGAAGTAACCGCCTTTCTGCAGCAATATCCTTCTATTCAGTCGCTGCTGATTAACGGAGAAGGTCATTTCCGCATCATGCGCCAGGAACCTGTAATAAAAGGAGTCCTTTCTTTCCTCGGACAATAAAGGGCTTCATAGAAAATAAAATGTAATAAGATGTAAATCCGGCTTGTTTGTTTTATCTTGTGGGCTTCCCGTTATAAAGCCGGTAATATGCAAGGTATGACAGACAAAGAGCTGGTCGAACTCGTATATTCGCAACCATTGGAAGCATTCAGGCTCATATACGATAAGTATTGGGAGCCATTGTTCAATATAGCTTTCAAGCGGCTGCAGGATAAAGAGGAAGCCCGTGATGTAGTACAGGAGGTGTTTGTGACCGTTTGGGATCAGCGGGATCAACTGCAACCCAGGGAATCCCTGTTGCCATACCTGCAGGTAATGTTGCGCAACCGTATCCTGAATTTATATGCCCGCAACGAGGTAAAACTTCGTTATATCGTGGAAATGCAGTGGCAGTCAGCCTTCGCCGACAACAACGTATCCCGTCGCCTCACCCTGAAAGAACTGGAACAGATCATTCAAACCGCTATAGCCCAGCTGCCGCCCCGTATGCAGGAGATCTTCCTCCTCAACCGCGAAGAGCTGATGTCTCCCTCCGAAATTGCAGCCCACCTTTCGCTCTCCGTACAAACGGTGAAAAACCAGTTACACCGCGCTACCGAGAAGTTAAAGGAGAATATCTGTGAAAATGCAGATCCTACCTTACTGGTGGTGATACTGCCGCTCCTCAGGGAGATCCTTTGATTATTTAGTTATTTACTTATTTGAGATTTTGTGCCCGATCAATATCTCTTCTGAAGAATCTAATAAGCACCGGGGAAACGATGATTGGCTGCAAATCTCAAATAAACAAATCTCAAATAAAAAAATATTTCCCCCGAAT
>NZ_JAABOK010000030.1:26189-33451 GCF_009928525.1 Chitinophaga solisilvae
AGGTTATTTACTTATTTGAGATTTTGTGCCCGATCAATATCTCTTCTGAAGAATCTAATAAGCACCGGGGAAACGATGATTGGCTGCAAATCTCAAATAAACAAATCTCAAATAAAAAAATATTTCCCCCGGCTGGTACTTTCCCTCCCTCTCCCTGTACCTATAGTATCAACCATTTAGTATGCTTAATTACAGGTATATCCGGTTTCTGCTACAGAAGCGGCAACAGGAGCCTCTCAGCGGGGAAGAAGAACAGTTAATTGAACAATGGTATCAGAGTCTGGATACAATGCCCGGCCAGTCAGCCGGAGGCCAGGAGGAGATGAAGCAGCACTCCTGGGAACAGTTACAGGCAATTATTGGTCGTGAACAGGTACCGGCGCGGCGTATGTTGCCGTGGAAGCGGGTATGGTGGGCAGCAGCTGCTGCAGTGCTGTTGCTGATTGCAGGAGGAAAATATTTTTACCGGTCAGCACCTGCATCCGAACCTGCGTGGGTGATGCTGGAATGCCCTACCGGCAAGCGGCTGCGTATAGGCATGGCCGATGGTTCCACCATCTGGCTGAACAGCGGCTCCCGCCTGCATTATCATCCGTCCTTTCCGCAGCAGCGGGAAATCAGCATCGATGACGGAGAAGTATTTTTTGAGGTGGCGAAAGATGCCGCCCACCCGTTCCTGGTGCATACGAAGAGTTTGTCTGTCAGAGTGCTGGGAACAGCCTTTAACGTAACCGCCTACACGCAGCTGGATGTGGAAAAGGTAAGTGTGGCAGAAGGCAGCGTACAGGTACGGCAGGCAGCCCGCGAGGTAGTGTTGCATCCGGATCAGCAGCTGGTGTATAACCGCAGCAGCAACGGATTTAAACAGCAGGAAGTAATGGCAGCGCAAACCAACAGCTGGCGTAAAGGAGATATCTATCTCACCAACGTAACACTGGCGGAACTGGCGCTCACCCTGGAAAATATTTACGGATACGAAATCGAGTTCAGTAACAGCCGGTTAAAAAATTGTGTCAACAGTTTACATTTCAACGATAAAGAGCCAATCACCAAAGTATTGGATCTGCTTAAACTGATAGATAACATTACCTATACCATCAGCAACAAAAGAATCATCATCGCGGGGAAAGCATGCTGAGAGCACACCTGCCATATTTATCATAAACATCAATTATCATGAAGGGATTTTTACAGACCCACATCAACCAACCACGATGGGGCAAAGCCTTAGTACTTTGCCTGCTGTTAAGCCTTACGCTGCAATTGCGTGTACAGGCGCAGGCTTATCTGCAGAAGCAAACCACCATTGCCTTCAGCTATGAAACAATTTCTTCCTGTCTGAAAAAATTACAGACAAAGAGCGCGATCAACATCTCCTACAACGAGAATGATGTGAAGAAGTATTCCGTAAACACACTCAGTTTTACAGACGCCTCTATTACGGCTATTCTGGATCAGCTGTTGAAAAATACGGATCTGCAGTACCGTACTATGAATGATGGTATCGTTATCTTCCAGAAGGCGGAAGCGCCTGCTGCACAGGCATTCCGTAACATTACAGGGATGGTGACGAGCATAAAGGAGAAGGGAGCAGTGCCCGGCGCCAGCGTACTGGTGAAGGGAACTTCCCGCGGTACGTCTACCGACGAAAAGGGAGCGTTTACGCTGAAAGTGCCTGCGGACAAGAATATCCTCATTTTCTCCGCTATCGGTATGCAGACAAGGGAAGTGGTGATCACCAGCGAGCAGATGAATGTGCAGCTGGCAGAAGATGCCAAAACGCTGGGAAGCATAGTAGTAGTGGGTTACGGACAGGTTAACAAAAGAGATCTGACCGGTTCTGTATCTTCTGTAAAACCGGATGATATGAAAAAGATGAATGCCACCACTTTTGATGCAGCCCTCGCCGGCCGCACTGCCGGCGTTTATGCAGTGAAATCTACCGGCGCGCCGGGAGCGCCTGCCGCTATCCGCGTGCGTGGCGGTACCTCCGCTTTTGGTAATAACGAACCACTGTATGTGATCGATGGAGTGCCTTTTGAAGTCGGCAACGGACAAGGAAATGCACAGTATGTATCGGATATCAGCAGGCAGATTTCTCCGCTGGCCAGCCTCAATCCGGAAGATATTGAAAGCATGGACATCCTGAAAGATGCATCTGCTGCCGCTATCTACGGCTCCCGCGCCGCTAACGGCGTAGTTATCATCACTACCAAAAAAGGCCGCTCCGGCCCCAAGGCGGATATCTCCGTAGGCTACAACGCCTCTATGGATAAATTCGCGAAACAATATAAAATGCTCGATGCAGCCGGTTACCATCAGGTAATGCGCACCGCTTATATGAATGATGGCAGGCCGCTGCCAAAGGATTCTGTACGTTATCCCGGTGTTGATACAGACTGGGGTAAACAGGTTTTCCGCACTGCACAAACGCATAACCTCTACCTGAATATCAATGGCGGCTCCAACAACGGCAGCACCCTGTACTCTGTTTCCGGTAGCATCACCGACCAGGCCGGTGTTATTAAACCGAGCGGTTTTAAACGGTATAATTTAAGAAGCCGCCTGGAAACAACATTGTTCGACAGGCTGCGCCTGGGTACCAACATGAACTACTCCATGCTGGAAACCACCGATGCCAATACTTATTATAATATCGTAGGTTACCGTCCGGATATTCCGCCATACGACAGCCTGGGCAGATATGGTGCTCCGACAGACAGTGCCACGGCTAACCCGGTATCTCAGCTGAGCCGCACCCGCGGTAACAAAAGCCAGAATATGATGATGTCCTTCTTCGGAGAGATTGAAATCGTAAAAGGACTGAGATGGCGTTCTGACCTCTCCTATAATATTGTGAAAGGAGAGATGGTGAACTATACACCTTCTTCCGATGTGTTTGAGGCGCGTAATAACAGAACAGGTTCCCGTGAAGATTATACCAATAACAGCAATTCCCGCATTTTTGATAATACCCTGACCTACCTGAAAAGCATGGGTAAGCATAATATCAATACGGTAGTGGGTATGTCTTACCAGCAAAGCAAAAGCAATTTCGTGACCATCAAATCCAACAATTTCTCTGATGACGAATCGCTGAATCACCTGGGAGGCGCCAGTATCCTGAACACCTGGCAGAGCGGCGGCGCAGTAAGTGGCCTGCAGTCTTACTTCCTCCGTGCCAACTATAACTTCGCCGGTAAATATTACTTTACCTTCACCGGCCGTGCGGACGAATCCACCAAGTTTTCTCCGGGTTACCGCTGGGCATTTTTCCCGTCGGCAGCCCTGGCATACCGCCTGTCCGAAGCCAGTTTCATGAAGCCTGCCACCTGGGTGGAAGACCTGAAACTGCGCGTGTCTGCAGGTAAAACAGGTAGCGCCAACTTCTCCGACTTCCAGTATACTACGCTGTTTACTTCCGGCAGTTTCTACAACAAGAAAAACGGTATGACAGTAAATGACGTACCTAACCCTGAAATCCGCTGGGAGTCTACCAATCAGCTGGATGCGGCCATAGACTTCATTTTCCTGAAAAGTAAACTGAGAGGTACCATTGGTTACTTCCAGAAGTATACAAAGGATATGATCCTGTACAGGAGCATTACGATGGAAACAGGATCTTCCCGTCAGTATTATAACGTAGGAGATTTCTCCAACCGCGGCTGGGAGATACAGATCGGAAGTGACCTGATCCGCCGTAAGAACTTCAGCTATATCACCGATGTAAACCTGACGCGTATACGTAGCCGTGTTGAGAAGCTGAATGGTGGTTTCGATAACCTGGGCCGTCTGCGCGAAGGCGAAACCATGGGTTATTTCAGCGGTTATAAAACAGCAGGCATCTTCCAGTCACAGGAAGAGATAGATGCGCTCAACAAAACAGCGCCGGAAGGTTATTACCAGTCAGCGAAAACCAAACCGGGAGATATTAAATTCGTGGATGTCAATGGTGACGGCCGCATCACGGATGATGACGTTACGATCATCGGAAAGGCGGAGCCGGATTTCTACGGCGGCTGGAATAACATTGTACGTCTCGGCAACTGGGAAATTACCGCCTTCTTTAACTTCAGCGTGGGTAACTACCTGAGTAATGATGGCCGCAGATCCGTAGTGACCTTTGACCGCTATGTCAACAACTACGCACAGCAGATGCTGACAGATGCCTGGTCTCCGGAAAATAAGAATGGTACCCTGCCACGTATCGTGAACGGCGACCCGAACGGCAACAGACGCGCTTCCGATTTCTTCATCGAAAATGCTTCTTACTTCAAACTGAAGAACCTGCAGGTAGCCTATACCTTCAGCAATGACTTCCTGCGCCGTATGCGTATCAGCAATATACGTGTATTCGCCACCGGTAGCAACCTGTTTACCATCACCGGCTACAAAGGACTGGATCCGGAGGTGAACACAGCGCCGGCAGGTAACTTCAGCCAGGGGTATGATACCAACATCTATCCGATGACACGCTCCTTTACAATGGGTATTAACGTCAACCTCTAAACGAAAATCATGAAAAAAATTATTATCTCCTTTATATCCTCCGCCGTACTGTTATCTGCCTGCAAGCTGGTAGATGTAACAGATGTATCGCCGGTAAACCAGCTGGAAGACGCCAACGCCATCACTACTGTAGAGAAGGCACAGAGTGTATTGTATGGAACCTATGGTATACTGACCAACAGCAACCTGGCATTCAATTATTACATGCCAGCTACCGCCAGCCTCATGGGACTTACCATGGAGCCGGGAACCGACGGATCCGATTTCTACAATAATAATCCCCTTACTACCAACTATTACCTGGAAAGCATGTACACTGCCGGGTATAAAATGGTGAACATGAGTAATCATATTATCACCAAAACACCACTGATTGCCGGCAGCGATCCCCGGAAAACAAGGATACTGGGAGAAGCAAAATTCCTGCGCGCCATGAGTTATTTCTACATGCTGCGTTTATTCGGACAGTTCTATGATACGGACTCCCGCTTCGGAATGGTGCTGAGAACCACGCCGGTAAAGGATGGAGAGCCAATTCCCCGTTCTTCTGTTAAGGCAACATATGATGTGATCAACAAAGACCTGGATGAGGCCATCAATGAATGCAGCGAATTCTCCAGCACCTTCTATGCTTCAAAACTCAGTGCCCGCGCACTGAAAGCCAAGGTACTGCTTTATCAGCAACGCTATGCAGAAGCCGCAGAGATGGCAAAGCTGGTGACAACGACCACCCAGCGCAGCCTGGAAGACACCTTTAAAACTGTCTTCCTGAAAAAAATCAGGGAAACAAAAGAAGTGATATTCCAGACGCCATACGATGCCGGAACCGGTAATAACAACAAGGCATTCGCTTTCCGCTCCTGGTTTGTGCCATCGGCTTATTACATTCAGTTTATGAAAGGCGACGGCCGGGATACTATGGCGCTGAAAGCAAGACCTACCTCCGTTTTGAACGGTAAGTTCATGGCCGGTCAGATTGATGGCGCTCCTTCCAATGCCGATACAGAATATTTTATCCGTCTGGCAGAGCTGTACCTGGTACAGGCAGAAGCCCTTGTACGCAGCGGCGGCTCCCTGGAAGAAGCCCGCGCCGCATTGAATAAAATCCGTAAACGCGCGCTGATGCCGGATATTACCAGCAACGACCGCGCTGAATTATTACGTATTATCCGCGAAGAAAAAGTGAAAGAGCTGGGCGCAGAAAGCGGAGAAGAATGGTATGACCTGGTACGTTACGCCAGCAAAGGAGAGCTGGATATTAAAACATTCAAACCGGCCTTTATGGGTAAGAACAGATATATCATTCCGCTGCCATTCGCATCTGTGAAGGCTTCAGGCGGTGTGGTAGAACAAAATCCCGGTTACTAATCAATAATTATGAAGATGAGAAGAATTTTCAGCACACTCGGTATAGCTTTCCTGTTAACAGGAAGCATGCAGGCAACCGCGCAACAGGAGACAGGCATCATATTCAGAAAAGACGCTTTCAGCGCCGTGCTGGCAGAGAGTGCCGCCAGCGGCCGGCCGGTATTTATCGATTGTTATACCAGCTGGTGCTCGCCCTGCAAATGGATGGAGAAAAATGTGTTCGTGAACGATACTGCTGCCAGCTTTTACAACGCTAAATTCATCAACTATAAAATAGATATGGAGAAAGGCGAAGGGCCTGCATTGCGCCAACGTTATGGCGTACAGGTATTTCCTACCTATCTCTTCATCAATGCGCAGGGAGAACTGATTCATAAAGCTACCTCTAAAATGGAGGTAGCTGAATTTGTGGAAGAAGGTAAGAAAGCGCTGGATCCTTCCCGCTCTTTTGCCTCTCTGGAAAAGGCTTTTGCGGCAGGTAAACGCAGCAACGAAATATTACTGGCCTATGCCCAGGCATTGCAACGTACCGACCGTCAGCGTGCGGACTCTGTCAGCGGTCTGCTGATTAAACAGTTAAAAGACACAGACATGCAGACCCCGTTGGGATGGTCTGTCATACAGTCTTTCGCCTGGGATGAGAAGGATCGCTTAGGCGCTTACTTCCTGGCTCACCTGCAGGACTATACGAAAAAGTATGGTGAAGCGCCGGTAGCTAAAGTACAGGAGCGGCTCATGAGCAGCGCCCTGTATGGTATGATCCGCAGGAATGACAGTACCGCTTTCTTCGCACGCCTCGCTCCGTGGAAAGCCGCTGCAGATCCGGTAGTACAAAAGAAAGCGCTGATGATGGAAGCCGATTTCTACCTGAGCAACCATCATGCTGCGCAATTTATCCAGGTAACAGACAAAGGGCTGCACGGCCTCCTGAAAGCAGATGATATGAGTCTGAGCTTTCTTGCCCGCCGCTGCGAGTACCTCGGTGCCGGCAACAAAGCTGTCCTGCAGCAGGCCTATAAACTGGCCAGCCGCGCCGTGGAAATAGACCCTAAAGAATATGGCAACCAAAGCACCTTAGCAAAAGTATGTCAGGCCGCAGGCATGAAACCTGAAGCTATCCGTGCCGCAGAAGCCGCCTACCAGCTATCTTTACAGGAAACCTCCAAAATTCAGAACCTGGCGAAAAAACATCTTGATGAGATAAAAGCCATGTGAGATTTGGTTATTTAGTTATTTGGTTATTTGAGATTTGTTTCAAAGCAGGAAGCCCCCTGAAGGATTTTCGGATTTTGGAATTTTTTGATTTTCGGATTTATTAAATGCAGCGGAGATCTTCGCAAAAAACCTTCGCTGCATTTAATAAATCCGAAAATCAAAAAATTCCA
>NZ_JAABOK010000031.1 GCF_009928525.1 Chitinophaga solisilvae
GAATTACGAATGTAGAAGCGAAGAGCTAAACGTAGATTAAAAGAGATAACTATTGTATATCACCTTTAATCTACGTTTAGCTCTTCGCTTCTACATTCGTAATTCGCAATTCGTAATTCGTAATTGAAACCCTTATTGGTTTACCAAAAACACCGCATTACTAAACATCAGCTTTCCGTTTTCCCAGAAGCTGCGGAACAGCAGATCATCTGCAAGTACCACGAGGGAGCCGTTGCCAATATCTTTGGCGCCGAACAGCAGTCCGTCTTTGAGGCGGTTGCGGGTGGCAGTGCCGACGAAGCCGCTGAGGTAAGCGTCTTTCTTTAATACGCCAACGTTCCAGCCGCCGCCTTCCATGAATTCGTAGAGGCGGTTATCCTGTTTCAGGGTGTAATAGATGCCGGGGTAGCCGAAGGCCAGCGGATGGGTGGTATCCAGCTGTACTTTGTATATAGCGCCGGGAATAAATTGTTTTACGCTCTCCCGTTCGCGGTTAGCGTACGGTTTGAGTGCATCGTAGGTGGTTTCTGCAAACAGTTTTGCCGGGCCATCTTTCTCATCTTCATCTTTCTTCAGCTTCATTCCCCAGTCAGTGCCTGCAATCTGTGCGGCGGCGCTTTCGAGCGCAATCAGTTTACCGCCGCTGCTGATCCAGTCGCGCAAACGCTCTGAAGAGGCTTTCTCGTCGATGAATTTGTAATCTCCGTCAGCGAGGATCAGCACATCCGTCTGGTCCCAGTTGACAGCGCCGAAATTTCGTTCATTCACTACCGTTACGGGATAGTCCAGCTGCTGTTCAAAGAAGTGCCATATTTCACCCAGTCCCAGGGAAGATACGTTGTCGCCCGCGATGAGCACGATTTTAGGAGATTTGATAAAACGGATTTTATCAGATCCGAAGTCTGTTCCTTTATCAACGAAGCCGGTAGTAACGGCGTCCAGGGATATTTTAAAGCGGTTGGCGGTGGAGGTAACCAGTCCGTCAAAGGCATCGCCGGTGGCAGTATTGCCGGTACGTGTGATGATGAGGGTACCTGCCGGGAATGATTTGTTGCCGGAGGTGAAAGGCGTTTCGGTGAAACGTACCTTAACGCCGCGTTTCAGGAGGGCGGCGAGGAACTTCACATCACGTATGCTGTTCCACTGTGCCAGGTAAGCATAAGGGCGCTGTATGGCCAGCGGGGTATTATTGCGGATAATGGGAGAATCAGCGGCGGGCGTGAGCGGCTGTTTCAGTGCATAGGCCGGCAGGCCGTATACATAAGGCAGCGCCCAGGCGGTAATATCGTAGGTAACGGAGTCGGTGAGGCGGGATACAGGCTCAAACAGTACGCGTAACATATTCGAGCGGGGCTGATAAGCATTGATCACCAGGTCTTCTTTTTCCACAGAGAAATTTTCCGTTTTGCCGGTGAAATAGTTGAAACCGCTGGCGGTGGTTGTCTGCGCGCCATATCCGAAGGCGATGTTATTTTTCCTCAGCAGGTCTGCGAGGGTATTCAGTTTTTCTGTATTGCCTGCAGCCTTTATCACGTATGATTTGTAGCCACCCTGTGGTTCTTTCTTAGCCGCATCAAAGTAGCGTACATATTCTTTCATGATCCTGTCTGCCTGCTGGGAGGCTACTTCTATGGTAGACAAGCCCGTAGTAAAGTGATGCGCGATGCGGTCTGTCAGCGTGAGCGTATCGCCATCGCGTTTCAGTACTGCCACGCCGGCTCTTCCGCTGCCGCCCTGTTCATAGGTCATGCCGATAGCGCCGTTATACATGGGATAGGTATCGCCGTAGCTGGGATAGAACAGGTCAAATCTTTCTTTCGTAAAATACAGCCATCCCTGTTCATCGAAGTATCGGGCATTATTTTTCCCGATCATGACCTGTACTTCACGCTGCCAGGGAGTGATGGCATCGTGGAAGGGTTCAGCGGCAGGCGCAAAATAATAGGGAGCTTCTATCTCCTGTTCGTGGAAGTCCACATGTACCTGCGGCATCCAGCGGTTGTAGATGGTAACGCGTTGCTGTGATTCGCGTTGCGTCTGCCATGCCCAGTCGCGGTTCAGGTCAAAATAGTAGTGATTGGGTCTTCCTCCGGGCCATGGTTCGTTATGTTCGCGCGAGTAGCGGTTTATATCGGGTTGCAGGCTGCGGTTAGCATTGTAGAAGTTTACGTATCGTTCACGCCCGTCAGGGTTCAGACAGGGATCGAGTATAACGACAGTATTTCTGAGCCAGTTTTTCGTTTGTGCATTACTGTTATTCACAAGTTCATACAGTGTTTTCATGGCTGCTTCGGTGGAAACGGCTTCGTTGCCGTGTACATTGTAGCTGAGCCATACAATAACCGGCTGCGTGGCGCTGCCGGCGTTCCTGGCATAGGAAATATCCTGGCTGTGCTGCCGTATTTCCTCCAGGCGGCTGAAGTTCTCCGGGGAGGCTACTATAGCCGTTATCAGCGGGCGTCCTTCATAAGTGGCGCCATACTGTTCTACTTTCACATTTTTAGCAGCGGCGGCTACTGCTTTAAAGTAATCTACCACCTTGTAATGTGGTGTAAACTGTGTTCCTAAGGTATAGCCGAGAAACTGGTCGGGAGCCGGCACTTGTGCCTGAGAGCGCGTAAAGCCAAGCAGTAACAAAGCCAGTAATAGATGTTGGCGCATAGATGCGGGAGTTTGATACCGTAATATAGGGATTGTTTTCTTAATTTCGGCGCAAACACCCATGACATGCGTTATCTGATTATGATAGGTCTGGCTGCAGGTAGTTTCTTCACCGCCTGCGCCCAACAACCGGTTGACCCGATACAACCCTTTCATTACAACATTGAAAAAGAGGTAACTGTTCCGCGTGGGGCAGTAGCTTCGGCACATCCGCTGGCGAGCCGCGTAGGCGTGATGATCCTGCAACAGGGCGGTAATGCGGTAGATGCCGCCATTGCCACCCAGCTGGCCCTGGCCGTGGTATATCCCGGCGCCGGCAACATCGGCGGCGGCGGGTTCCTGGTGGCACACCTGACCAATGGCCGCAATATAGCCATCGACTACCGGGAAACAGCGCCGGCAAAAGCAGGACGGGATATGTACCTGGACAGTGCCGGCAACGCCATCACGCAGCTGAGCATCGACGGGCACCTGGCAGCAGGAATCCCCGGTACTATTGCCGGCATCTTCGCCTCCATGAAATATGCAAAGCTCCCCTTCTCCAAACTGATAGATCCGGCTATAAAGCTGGCAGCCAAAGGTTTTGCCATCACTGCCTCCGAGGCCGGCAACCTGAATGCCGCCAGGGCTGACTTTAAACGGCTCAACACCCTGCCAACAGCTTTCGTGAAGGAACAGCCCTGGAAGGCCGGAGATACCCTGCTGCAGCCGGAACTGGCTCATACGCTCACGCTTATACGAAATAAAGGCGCCGCAGGATTCTATGAAGGGGAAACTGCTGCTGCCATCGTAGCGGAAATGCAACGGGGCAAAGGCATCATCACTGCCGACGACCTGAAAAACTACCGGGCAAAGGAACGCGAAGCACTGGCATTTAACTATAAAGGCTATACGATTCTGACCATGCCGCTGCCTTCCAGCGGAGGCATCTGCCTGCGGCAGATGATGGGCATGGTAGAAAAATATCCGCTGGCAACATGGGGCTTCCATTCTCCCCGCGCCGTTCAGCTGATGATAGAGGCAGAACGCCGCGCATATGCCGACCGGGCACAGTTCCTCGGCGATCCCGACTTTATTAAAGTACCCGTGCAGCAACTCATGAACAAACAATACATCACATCACGGATGCAGGACTTTGAACCCATGAAAGCAGGCAGCAGCACCCTCACCAAAGCAGGCGTATTCCCGGAAAGTACGGAAACCACCCACCTCAGTATTATCGATGCTGCCGGTAATGCCGTATCTGTTACCACTACCCTGAACGGGCACTATGGCAGCAAAACAGTGGCGGGCAAGGCAGGCTTCCTCCTTAACAATGAAATGGATGATTTCAGCGTTAAACCCGGCGTTCCCAATATGTACGGACTGGTAGGCAACGAAGCCAATGCGATTGCCCCCGGTAAACGCATGCTCAGCTCCATGACGCCCACCATCGTACTGAAAGGTAAACAGGCACTCTATTCCCTGGGTACGCCCGGTGGTTCTACCATCATCACCTCCGTATTCCAGACCCTTCTGAATACCCTGGAATTTGGCCTCTCCCCTGCCGATGCTATCAACAAACCTAAATTCCATCATCAGTGGCTGCCCGATGAAGTAGCAGTGGAAGCCGATTTCCCGGACAGCACCCTCCAGGCTCTGCAACAAATGGGATATAAAGTAGTGAAACGCGGACCTATCGGTCATACCGAAATTATTCAACGGACACCCGCTACCCGTCAGCTGACGGCGGTCGGAGACAAACGCGGGGATGACAGCGTGGCGGGCTTTTAGTATTTTCTTATTTGTTTAACTGAGATGTTGTTCCTTTGACCGGACACTATCAGATAGATTGAACACAGATTTTTAACGATAAAATTAATGGTTATGTCAGGTAATTTATATCTTGAAAGCATCAGACAACGGTTCCGCTCCTACAAGGATCTCGGAACGAAAACACTGGACAGGCTTACAGCGGTACAGCTCCACTGGCAACCTTCCGGAGAGCCCAACAGTATAGCCATGATCGTAAAGCACCTGCATGGCAATATGCTCTCCCGCTGGACAGATTTTCTGACTACCGACGGAGAGAAGGAAGGACGTAACAGGGATCAGGAATTTGAAGAAGATAACCTGTCCCAGGAAGAAATACTGCAACGCTGGAACGAAGGCTGGAACTGCCTGCTGAACACCATAGACAACCTCCAGCCGGAAGACCTGGAAAAAACCGTATACATCCGGGGAGAAGCGCATTCCGCCATGGATGCCATTAACCGGCAGCTGGCGCATGTGCCTTATCATGTCGGGCAGATAGTTTATATCGGAAAAGCCTTGCTGGGTACCGGCTGGGAAAGTCTTTCCATACCCAAAGGACAGTCCGCCGAATACTTCAGAAAAACACCAGGAAAAAAATAAAATGAAATTACGTATATTCATTACCGTTATCGTATTGTCCGGCCTGCTCGCAGCATGTAACAGCGCCAGAACCAACAGGCTGCTGCTGCATAAAAAGTGGCGGGTGTATGATGTGAAAGTGCCGGCCGGAGATCCGTATAACAACACGCAGCAGATACAGGCCAAAGATCTGAAGGAAGGGTACTACAGCGACGTGTATTACCAGTTCCTGGACAATGACGTTTTTGTGGCCACCATCGCCGGCAAGCCGGACTCAGGAAAATACTTCCTGCTCAGCAACGGCAAGGTCATATCCGTGACTGCGTCCAATGGTTCCCGCGCAGCGGAAAACCTGGTAACCGTAGAACATCTGGATGATAACCTGTTTGATATGAAAGTGGTTTCCGGCGATTTTCATTTCATACTGCGTACCAGGAAAGAATAATATCCTATGCTACATACAGACCTTACTCCAGGCAGAACCGTCATCATAGAAGGCAGGAGCTGCCTGTTTTTTTCAGGATTTTCCTATCTCGGGCTGCATCAGCATCCCGATTTCAAAGCCGTGCTGACAGCAGGTATTGAGCAATACGGTACCTTGTTCCCCTCTTCCAGGGCCGGTAATGTGCGCCTGTCCCTGTTTGCAGAAGCAGAACACTCGCTGAGTACCTTATTGCAGCAGCAGGCTGCCGTCGTATTCTCCTCCGGTTATATGGCAGCCCAGGCCGCCGTGCATTATGCCGCCACCCGCGGGGAATTATGCTATGCTCCGGGCGCGCACCCTTCGCTGTGGCATCATACCCCGCAGCTGCCCGATATCAGCTACCATGAATGGACAGATGCCACCATCAGTAAAGTCAACAGCGCTCCGGATAATACCTATGTAATTGTTGCAGATGCCGTGAACCCGCTCACCAGCACCATCAACTCCTTCGACTGGCTGCGACAGCTGGAACGCAGAACGCTGGTGCTGATAGACGACTCCCATGGCATCGGTATACTTGGCCCGCAGGGACAAGGCATTATTCATTTTCTGCCGGGAACAGATCACCTGCATTACCTCATCACCGCATCCATGGCTAAGGCATTCAGCCTGGAAGCCGGTGTGGTAGCAGGTAATGCGGCAGACATTGCCGCGCTCAAGCGCTCCTCTTTCTTTACCGGCAGCACTCCCATGATGCCCGCCAATGCATATGCCTGGTTACATGCACAGCCGCTGATACAACAGTTACGGAGACAGCTGCAGCAGAACATTGCTTTCTTCCTGCATCTGACAGCAGACACCCCGGTGCATAATCCGCATGCCCTGCCCATATTTGTACTGCCGCAGAATGAATCACAGCCACCACTGGCAGCTTATCTTGCAGAAAGAGATGTCATCATCTCCAGCTTCCCGTATCCCTTCCCACATAGCAGCCCTGTAAACAGAGCCATCATATCTGCATTACATGTGCAAAAAGATATGATTACGCTGCAACATTTTCTCAGTGAAGTTGGTTTTAGATAGAAAGACGATAAACCATGCACGCCTGCTCCAAAACGATTAGCCTGCTATTCGCAGCAGTCTTCCTGTACACTATTGCGTCCGCACAGCAATCTTCCCTGCTGTGGAAAGTTTCAGGAAAAGGACTGTCATCTCCCTCCTACCTCTTCGGTACCATCCACATGATCTGCAAAGATGACCTCCGCCTCACACCGGCTGTCACCACCGCACTGCAGGCCACCAATACGCTCTGCCTGGAAATTGATATTACAGATCCTGAAACGCCGCGGAAAATGAAGGAACTCCTGCTCATGCCGGAAGATTATTCCTTCAAAAGCCTGTTTGACAGTACTTCTTTCGCGGAGCTGGAAGATTACTTCACCAACGTCCTCCATATCAATATTGAAAAGGTAGACAGAGCCAAACCTATGCTGGTGACCAGCATCCTGCTCCGTAAAGCGCTGCCCTGCGATCAGCCCGTATCTCCGGAAACCGAACTCGCCGATATCGCACAGAGCCAGCAGAAAAAAATTGCCGCCCTCGAAACCAGAGAGCAGCAGGTACAACTGTTCGACAGCATCCCGGATAAAACCGAAGCAGCCATGATCCTCAGCATGGTGCGGGACTTAAAAAACAACGGCAGGGAATTCCATGACCTCGTACAGGCCTACCGGTCACAGGACCTCGATAAAATATATCAACTCACCACAACCGCCCCCGACCTGAAAGATTATCAGCACCTGCTCCTATTTAACCGCAACCAGGCCTGGATACCCAAAATAACCAGTATGTCTGCCCAGGGTCCGGTATTTTATGCAGTTGGCGCCGCCCATCTCGCCGGCGCACAGGGCTTGATAGCACTGCTAAAAAAACAGGGATTCGTAGTGGAACCCCTCAGATAAATTCATTTGATTATTTGGTTATTTGAGATCTGATTATTTAAAATGCAGCGGAGATTACCGGGAAGAAAAAGTTAAAACCTTCCTGATAATCTCCGCTGCATTTCAAATAATCAAATCTCAAATAACCAAATAACTAAATAATAATTATTTCCTTGTTGTTTTCGGCAGCCTTATCTCCACCAGATATGTTCCGGCTTTGATAATCTGGAAGCCGAACCGGGGGTTTACGCTGTTCGGGCCGGGTTCCATGCCGGGGATATTATTATCCAGGACAACGAAATTGCTGGGGATGCGGTAATACATCAGGTAACCGCCGTAACCCGGAATTTCTCTTACGGGGAATGGCGTGATTTCGAAGTTACAGATCATGGATGTATCTGTATATACAACGGGGTGAAATCTTGCATAGCTCTCAAAGGTAGGCCGGTCACCGCGTTTGATGATCTCGCCTTTTTTCGGATTGAATGGTTTCCCAAACTGATCGGCAATTTTCAAAATGACAGAGGTGCCTGTATCAGCTACCTTGGTGATATTGAAGGTAAGATCGCCCATGCTGCCGTTTTTGGTACCGAAGTCCTGGAACCAGTTACAGCCGCCGAGAGATGTTTTCTTGAACAGGGGTGGATCAATGGTTGTCATTAAGCCGATGTTGGTGAACTTCCTGGTGCCCGCTACATTTGATACTTCCACATCGTATTCGTAGGCAACGCCGAGTGGCAGGCTGTCTGTAGCCCCGTTGAATACAAACTGGCCGCTGGGCAGGAAAACAAACGGCTGCATCTTTTTCAATACCCTTTTGGCATTTACCTGTTCAATAGTAGTATCCTTCTCCGGATCTATAGCTGCCGTGTATACGTAAACGTTATACTCCCTGAAAAATTCATCTGCCCGTTTTTTATTATCCGCCCTTCTGATGTCCAGCAGCTTTACCGTCATAGGTTGTGTAGTGCCGTCTGCCAGAATGGAGGCGGTTTTCTGGAAGGGGTTACCGCGTTCAATTTTAATGGGGCTGTCGGGAACATACAGTCCGTCGCTTAAAAAACCTTCATCTATTTTCTTACAGCCGGCTGCCAGCAGAACTGCTGTCAGTAAAAGGCTGCACCATCTGTACCAGAGATATTTATTTGACATAATACGTTGTTTTTTGAATGACCGGATACTATCTGATCCAATAAAATTTGTGACTATTCCGCAGCACATGCAATACACCCGTTTTCGTGAGAATACCGCTGGTCTGTATAATGTCTGCAATATCCTTCCGGGCATCCGGGTAGTTTTCAGGCAGCGGGTCAGGATCCTGGCCATCTATGATTTTGGTAAGCTCCAGATATTGAACAGGTTTGGAGAAGATGCCGCTGTAATCCGTTGTTTCTACCAGGCGGATAATAAAATCTTCTCCCACCATATTTTTAAATACCTGCCTTTCCAGCGAAAGGTTTCTTCTTTCTACATTTCCCTTGTACATATATGCACGGATACTATCGCGTAGTTCCATTACGGGGAAGCTGTCCAGCGTATACTTGATATTCTCGTTGTTATACTTCAGCTGAATGAGTTTTGTTCTGACATCTATCAGTGTTTTGATAGAATAGTTGGTAGAAGCGAAGAAAGTAACATTGCCGTTGATTTCATCTTTCATACCGGCCCTGTCTATCATCAGCACAAGCGTGTCAAACAGCTTATTCTGCTTCAGATAGTCGTAGGTTGTCAGATTGGATTTGGCATACGGATCGGTCGGGGTACCACCGATAAAATGATCATCTTTCTTACATGCCGCGAACAACAGGGAAGCCAGTAACAGCGCTCCTGCATATTTTATGATAATTGGTTGCAGTTTGTTCATAATCTTCATTTTTTCTGTTCCTGATAAAATTGTACTAGTTAACTAATCCTAACCAGTAGGGGTTTTGAATCAGTACATTGTTGTTAAGGAATAAAGCTCTGGCTACCGGCCATTTCCAGCCTCCGGCATTGTAGCGTTCCAGTGTGAACTTACCGCCGTTTTCTGTTTTCAGGTAACCGGTACGCACCAGATCATACCAGCGTTGCGCTTCGCCGAACAGTTCGCGGGAACGTTCCCGGAATACTTCATACTTTACATCTCCGTTGCCATCAGTAGGATCAGCTCCGGCACGGGCGCGTACTTTATTGATATCGTTCAGTGCGGCGCCGGTGTTGCTGAGGTCTGCATAAGCTTCTGCACGCAGCAGCAGCAGGTCTGGATAGCGCATGAGGATAATATTGGCATCTACGGCTGGTGCAGAAGCATTACCCGGATTTTTATAATAGATATTTTCTGCATTGGGTCCTGCAAATTTGCACAGCAATATTTTTTCTCCGTTGATTTCATCAAATCCTTTGAAGAAGTAATTTTTGCGTACATCTTTTTCATCATCATATAAATCATCCAGCAGTTCCTTGTTCAACACGCCCAGTTTACCGGTTTTATTTCTGATGAAAGGTTCTTTCAGGTTTAAAAAATAGAACCCTGTTTCTGTCTGCTGTTCGCCCTGCGCTACCTGCATATTGATTTCGAATATGCCTTCGTCTGTTTTTCCGTGAAATATTTTAGGATACATTTCACGTGGCAGCAGCTGATAAACGCCGCTGCCTTCCAGTGAATCCACGGCTGCGATGGCGTTGGTCAGGTTTTGCTGATCGCTGCCATTCATCAGGAAATTCTTCCACATGTAAACATGCGCCATCAGGGCGTATGCAGCGCCTTTGCTGGCGCGTACCGCTTTCTCATTTCCGTTTTTGGCTGTCCATGGCAACAGGTTGACAGCCTGTTTCAGATCGCGGATACAGTTGTCCAGCACTTCTTTTTCGTTAGTACGCTTTATGTTGTCAGCATGTGCAGGATCTTCGTCATAGCTGGTCACCAGCGGCACGTCTCCCCACAGCCGTGTCATATAGAAGTAGGCGTATGCACGCAGGAAGTAGGCTTCTCCCAGGTACCTGTTCCTGGCCCTGGCGGGCGATTCTGTAAATTGATTATCGGGAATTTTGGGAACATTATACAGGATGATGTTAGTCTGCGTGATCACTTTATAATAGGGGGACCAGTTATGCAGCGGGTCCAGGTATGCGCCCAGGTAGTTGGCTACCGGGAAACGGGTATCTCCTCCTGTGAGCTGTCCCAGGTCATACTGATCATATCTTTCAAACTCGTAGCTGGGCAGTGAACCGTATGCAAAGTGCGACATATCCCCGCCAAATGCGGTGTTAACGGTCAGCGCCCTTCTGAGCATGGCGTATGCGCCGGCAACGCCCTGTTCGGCATCACGCTGATTCTGCCAGAAAACGCCATTGTACGGAGAATTAAGCGGATCCTGGTCCAGCAGCTTCTTGCAGGATACAAACGGCAGCAACAGGGTTCCGGCCAATACTGCGGTAATTATATATTTCAGATAACTCATTGTTCTTTCTTTTTAATTTTAAAAACCAACATTTACACCCAGCGTATATTTCTTCGGCAACGGATAACCTCCGCCGGTATACGTACCTCTTTCATCAACAGCTTCTGCATCCGGCACACCTGATACCTGGAACATTTTCAGGTTATCCACTACGCCGTATATCTGCAGATTGCGCAGGTTAATACGGTCCAGCCATTTGCGCGGGAAGGTGTAGGAAAGGTTCAGGTACTTGATTCTGGCGTAGCTGCCGTTTTCCACGAATGCGGTTGAGAAAGGCAGGAACTGATAGTAGTAATCCCTTCCGTAGGGAAGCAGCTCTGCATACTTAGCGTTATCTCCGGGCTGATGCCAGGTATCGAGTTTTGACGGATCAATACCGGCAATGGTTCCCATATCATTTCTCAGGCCCACCAGGCGGTCGGACATGTACTTGTTATATATTTCACGCCCCAGCAAAAAGGTGACAAATACTTCCAGGCTGAAGTTCTTATAGCTGAACGTATTGGTAAAGCCGCCGGTAATGCGCGGGTTGGGATTGCCTCCCCGTACCTTGTCATTCCAGTCCCATACGTCATAGTCGCCGTTCTGATCTACCCAGATAAAATCTCCTGGTCTGACAGTATGATTACCGTTCCAGTAGGTCATCTTTTCACCGGTATACGGATTAAAGGGAATATCCTTGTCAGAAGAATATACGCCTATGCTTTTCATCATATAGTACTCATTGATAGGACGGCCTTTGGTGAGTATATAGGTGATGCCCAGGTTATCGTCAGATACCACGAGATCACGGTTGCCATTAGGCAGGGAGGTAATCTGGTTTTTGTTGAAAGACAGGATCATACGCGAGTTCCATTGGAAAGCGCTTTTTGCAGGCATCAGGCGGCCCATTACGGTAAATTCCACACCGGTATTACGCAGCCCGACAGAGTTGGTATTTACTTTATTGTAACCGCTGGTAGATGGCAGCAGTAAATCAAACAGCACTTTGGATTTACCCCGGTTATAGGCATCCACGGTAACCGTCAACCGGTTGTTAAAGAATGCCGCATCAAATCCGAGGTTGGATTGTATAGACTGTTCCCAGGTTAAGCCGCTCTGCGCCACACCACCGTTAAAGTTGGGGGTTACAGCGTTTACGCCGTTATAGGTACCACCTGTTCCGCCGCCGTAGGTACCCTGGTTAATACTGTAGGTATTGTAAGGCAGGTAATATCCTGCCGGCAGGCTACCTGTAACACCGTAGCTGCCACGGATCTTGAACATATCCACCCAGGATTTGAAAGAGCTGGCAAATGCTTCATCAAGAATATTCCAGCCCAGGGAAACAGACGGAAAATATCCCCAGCGGCTGTTACGGCCAAAACGGGAGGATGCATCCGCACGCCACGCAAACGATAACAGGTATTTCTCCTTATAGTCATAGTTCACACGTGCAAAGAAAGACAGCATGCCGGCCGCTTCATAGTTGGATCCTGAAATGATATTACCATAAGGATCTTTTATAGCCAGGTAGTTGGGATCAAAGCCCTGCACCACTTTTACGTTGTCATTCGTCATAGATCCGCCGCCGATACCGGTGTACTCATTTTTCACCTGGTTGATGGAGTTACCCAGCAGCACGTTGAGATGATGCTCTTTTGAGAATATGTTGGTCGTAAAGTTCAGTGTATTATCCAGGTTCAGGTTTTCATAACGGCTCTTGTTACTCTGCGCATAAGATAAACCCACCATGTTAAGTGTACCCGGCCTGAAGATATCGCGGCTGTTCACACTGGACTGAATAGACCCCATGGAAGAAAAACGCAGCTTGCTGTTAATGTCGTAAGTCAGCGTAATACTTCCGGTAATGTCATCATTGATGTTTTTATCCCTTCCGTCTTTCAGATCGCCGGTATAGTTATTCTTTTCGTAGTCGGAGAGGTTAAACAGGGAAGATAAGTACTGTCCGCTGTAGAGGGGGATGGTGTTTTCGCCCGGAAACTGTCCTCTGCCACGGGAGCGGTCACCTCTGCTCAGGCGGAACAATGCGTCTACATTCAGGCGGGAAGACATCTTCATACCCATAGCGGCAGAAACGGTATATCGTTTGAAACCGGTGCCTTTTACAATACCATCTTCATTGTAATAGTTTCCGCTCACCCGGTAGTTCACCAGGTCATTTGCGCCGGCAACGGACAGATCATAGTTCTGTACAATACCATTGCGGTAAAACATATCCTGCCAGTCCAAAGCGCCTGTGAAAGCAGGGTTCAGACTATCTGTCAATATCATTGGTAATTTAGTCTGCAGCAGCACGTAGTCCAGCCGGTTGAGCAGGTAATTCATTTTAAACTGTCTTTCTTCAGCTCCGCCATACACCTGTTCAAACTTTGGTTTCTGCGTTAACCCGGCATAGGTGGAAAAATTCACCTGAGGTTTGCCCGGCTTGCCTCTTCTGGTTTTGATGATCACAACGCCGTTGGCCCCGCGGGAACCGTAGATAGCGGCTGCGGAAGCATCTTTCAGAATGTCGATGGATTCAATGTCATTCGGGTTCAGCCCTGCTATGTAGTTGGTACCGGTATTATCGAATGCCGCGGCATCGTCCAGCGAAATGGGAATACCGTCAATCACAAACAACGGAGCGCTTAATGCGCGGGCATTGTCCACCGTGCGGCTGATAGAGGTATTACCCCGGATAACGAAAGACCCGCGTACGCCCGGCTCACCGGTGAAGTTCTGCACGTTCAGGCCGGCAGCGCGTCCCTGCAGCAACTGATCGAAGCTCGGAGAAGGCAAGTTCTCTATTTCCTTGCCCTTTACGCTGGAAACGGCTGCTGTAACAGTTTTCCGCTTTACCTCCTGGTAGCCTATCACCACCACATCTTTCAGGCTTTTGGCATCCGGCTTCAGTTGTATCGTATAGTTTTGTGCGCCCGAAAGGGTAACGGTCTGCGTTTCATAGCCAATAAATGAAACAGTCAGCTTACCCGATGTGCCTTTTAATACGAGGTTGAATTTCCCTTCCGGATTGGTGGCCGCACCGTTGGATACGCCCACTTCTTTGACGGTAGCACCGGGAATACCTGTTCCCTTTTCATCCTTAACGACTCCGGAAATTTTCTGGTCCTGCGCCCACACATGCAGGCATAGCATTCCCATGAGTGCTAACAATAGCAACTTTTTGTACATAGATTCTGGTTTTGAATTTTAACAGGAATGATCCGGCAGATCATCCGTTACGATGGCTGATAAAAACTTGAAATTCTGGCTGATGAATTACAGTTAGACTTATTGGATTTTTTTGCTCACTGAAAAATATTGTTCACTTCATTTGGTTGATTATGATAATGCCGATTACTTACAGGCATTATCCAAAACATTGTTCATCCGGAGAGAAAAGTATAAATGTTAAAGAAATCTTAAAAACATTCAACACAATCAGGACAATTAAATGACAAACATGATAACTATATGTTTAAACATCAAAGCAAGTATAAAAGCAGGAATGCAATACCCATAAAGGCCACAGTAATCAATACTTGAAAACTTTAAGTATTAAAACAAAAGCTGCTGCTTATCTTTTCCGGCGAATCATCATTACAATAACATGACAAATATTTACTAACAGGTGTACCTGGTCATTTCAAATTATTTTTTCAGCATATTTATCTTTTCCCGGTTTCAGATATCATTGACTGACAACTATTAATTATTTTTGCCGGATAAACTTTACGGCCTGAAAAAAGTACGGAAAATATTATCTATCATTTTATTGTGTTTGTTAGGCCTGATTATATTGATAGGAATACTGGTGAATATCCCTGCTGTACAGAATCTGCTGGTACATGAAGTGACTTCCCGGTTATCCCGTCAGCTCAGGACTCGTGTGGAAATAGACCGCGTCACCCTGCGGCTGTTTAACAGCATGCAGCTGGAAGGCGCCCTGATTGAAGATCAGCACAAAGACACACTGCTGTATGCAGGTAAGCTGCAGGTGCGTATTACGGACTGGTTCTTTTTCCAGGACAAACCGGTTATTAAATTCATCGGGCTGGAAAATGCCAGGATTAATCTCCTGCGGCCACGCAACGACTCTGTCTGGAATTATCACTTTCTGGAAGAAGCCTTTGCATCGCCGGCCCCTGCCCCAAAGAAAAAATCTTCCGGCGGTATCTCCCTGGATCTCAAAAAGATCGATCTCCGCAATATCTACATCAACCAGGTAGACGCCTGGGTGGGAGAAGATATGCAGGGTTATGCCAAACGCATCTTCCTGGACGCCAAAAACCTGGATCTCCAAAAACATAACATCGATATACAGGAACTGCTGCTGGACCGGCCTTCGTTTATCCTTCGCAGTTATTCCTCCTCACCCCTGCGTAAAAAAAGGCCCCACCCTGCCGCAGCCCCACAGGATACAGCACAGCAGCAAGGGTTACGCTGGAACGACGGCAACTGGAGAATGCTGGTGAAAGAGCTGACCATCAAAAACGGGCTGCTTGGCGTTGACCAGCCGGATGATACGACTGCCATTGTACCGGGTTATTTTGCACCACATCATATCCGCTTCGGGGAAATAAATCTCTCGCTGACCAATACCAGCCTGGTGAAAGACAGTATCATCGGCGACCTTACCCTCAGCACCAAAGAACGGTCCGGCTTTGAAGTGAAGAAACTCACCAGCAGATTTAAAATGTCGCCGGTGGAAATGGAATTTTCCCAGCTGGACCTGCAGACCAACCGAAGCCATATCGGTGACTACTACACGATGCAGTACGCAGACTTCGATGACATGAACGACTATATCAACAGTGTGTTTATGCAGGCGAACTTCAAAAACTGTAAGCTGTCATCCGATGATATCGCCTACTTTGCCCCGCCACTGTCTACCTGGAAAAAGGAAATCACCCTTACCGGGCGGGCCCGCGGACCTGTCAGCAACCTGAAAGCGCCTGAAATTGACCTGCAGGCCGGTACTACCACCCGCCTCAAAGGGAGCTTTGAAATGCGCGGTCTGCCTGACATTTACGAAACCTTCATCGACTTCCACGCACAGGAACTCGTTACCACCGGCAACGATGTGATGCAGATCCTGCCCGTTGTAAAAGACGTAAACGCCATCCGCATGGATCGCCTAACAGCCATCCAGTTCCAGGGAAGCTATACCGGATTTATCAATGACTTTGTGGCCTATGGCCAGTTCCAGACCAACCTGGGAAAATTCAGCTCCGATCTTAACTTTAAAACCAGCCGCGATGTACCGGTGTACTCCGGTAGCTTAACTGCTACCGACTTCAATATCGGCGCGCTGCTCGATAACAGTAACATCTCCACCCTCTCCCTCAACGCCAAGGTAGACGGAGCCGGCTTCAACTTCAAAACATTGAAAGCCAGCGTGGATGCAGATGTACAGAGTATTAACCTCTACGGCTATACGTACCGGAACATTAAAACCAAAGGCGAAATGAGCCGCAAGTTTTTCAATGGATCCCTCGTAGCCAACGATCCCAATCTGGATATGGATTTCGCCGGCACCATTGACTTCAACGAAGCCCTGCCCGTATTCCATTTCAACTCGGAAATCCGTAAAGGCGATCTCAAGGCATTACATATCACTCCCGACTCCATTACCCTGCAGGCCAGGCTGGACCTGAACTTCGCAGGTAACAACATCGATAACTTCGACGGAGTGGCACGCATGCACGAAGTATCCGTTTTCAAAGACGGCAAACGGCTGGAATTCGACTCCCTGAAAATATCCACACACCTGCAGGACAACAGCAAGGTGCTGAGCCTGGAAGGCAGCGAGGTAACCGGGTTCGTGAAAGGGAACTATAAATTAATGGAACTGCCGGACGCCTTCCGCCTTCTGCTGTATAAATATTATCCCAGCTTCTTCTCCCCTCCTGCCAATCTGAATATTCAGGAAGATTTTACTTTCGCCTTCCAGTTCGGACAGGTAGCCAAACTGCTGAAAGGCTTTACCAACGCCTTCTCCGGATTTGACGGCACCGCTATTCAGGGAGCCCTCAATACCATGAACGGCGGCAATCTCGCCCTCAATATCAATGTTCCGGAAGCCGCCTATCAGCAATACCGCATTCAGGACCTGCAGGTAAAAGGCGATGGTAATTTCAATAAAGTCAATATCAGCACCAGCATCGGAAAAGTGCTGTCCGGTAATAACACCATCCTCCAGAACCCGCTGATACTGGCGAGTTCCGGACATGATACCTCCTTCATCAAAGTAGACATACAGGCCCAGGACACCTCCTCTCTGGATGGTTTCTATGCCCGCGTAGTTACCGTACCTGAAGGCGTAAAGGTGAACTTCCTGAACAGCGCATTTACGGTAAACGAACGGCAGTGGAATGTTACACCCGGCAATGAAATATACTGGAGCAAACATTTCCTGACGGTCAATAACCTGCGGGTTACCCGGAATGACCAGAGCATCACCGTGGAAACCAACGAATTCAA
The DNA here is from genome assembly GCF_009928525.1 of Chitinophaga solisilvae. Lineage (GTDB taxonomy): Bacteria > Bacteroidota > Bacteroidia > Chitinophagales > Chitinophagaceae > Chitinophaga > Chitinophaga solisilvae. The sequence goes on from NZ_JAABOK010000031.1 coordinate 17,304, forward strand.
TCCGGACGAATCCCGGTTCATCGTTACGCTAAAGAACCTCAATCTGGCAGACGTTATTCCCACACAGCTGATTACCACCCGTATCGAAGGGATTACAGACGGTACCATCCATATCACCGATCCTACCCAGGACCTTGACATCAACGCTGCCCTGAGAACCCGCGAGCTGCGCATCGATAACGATTCCATCGGGCTGCTTAATATTGACGGCACCTACCGTCACCGGACCTCCACCGCCACCTTTATTGTGAAGTCTGATAACGAAGGCAAGAGCTTCCTCGCACAGGGCAAGGTTGGCTTATCAGCCAGCAATAAAGCGATTGACGCCGGCATACAACTCAACAGCATGTCCATCAACCTGCTCAGCAAGTACCTGGCCGGATACGTATCAGACCTGACCGGCGCCGTTTCAGGAAAAGTGAATATTACCGGTACCACAGACCTCCCCTCTGTAAAAGGTAACCTGAACCTGGACACCGTAGCTGTTACCGTAGACTACCTCGGTACGCGCTACCGCATTCCGAAACTGAATGTCAATATAGACGATAACCTGATTGAATTCGGCAACTTCGCCATCATCGATAAGTTCAATACAAAAGGTAACGCCAGCGGCTATATCAGCCACGATCATTTCGATAAACTCAATTTCGATTTTGACGTTACCGGCAGGCATTTCCTCTTTCTGAATACAGATGCCAACAGCAGCGACCTGTTTTACGGAGATGTGATTGCAGACGGAAAAGTGTATTTCTCCGGTCCTATCAACGATATGCAGATGCATATCCTGGCAAGACCCAACAAGGGTACGCATTTCTACCTGCCGATGTCAGACAGTAAAGACATCGGTAAATATGATTACATCACGTTCAAAACATACGGTACAGAAATAAAGGAATCCAAACGCAAGAAAGACAATACAAAACTGACCGTCAAGCTGGACATTGCGGCTAACCCCGATGCCCAGATAGATGTGATCCTTGATGCTACCACCGGCGATATTATTTCCGCCAACGGTAATGGTAACCTGCAGCTGATTGTCAATACACAGGGCGATTTCAGCATGTTCGGCAACTATGAAATCAACAACGGGTCGTACAACTTTACCTTCCAGCGGCTCACCAGCTGGAAATTTGATATAGAAAAGAACAGTACCATCACCTGGAACGGCGATCCGCAGGAAGCTAAAGTAAATATCACCGCCAAATACTCCCTGCCGAAAGTAAGTCTGTATAACCTGCTGGGACAGGCTGCCACTGTGGTCAGCAATGATAAACTGGCTACCCGCACGGAAAAAGTGGATGTGCTCATCAACCTGCGCGGTGCGCTGATGAAACCGGATATCTCCTATAACATTGCGCTGCCGGATGTAGGAAGCATGTCTTATGAAAGCGGGGTGGCTGCCAAGCTAAAAGAGATCAACAACGATCAGAACAAGGCGCTGCTGCAGATGTACGGATTGCTGCTCTTCAATCAGTTTCTTCCCGATGACGCCACCACCAATGCGGCGGCCAACGTAGGCATTACCGGTAAAAACAGTGTAGGGCAGGCGCTTTCCGCCCAGGCCTCTGCCATCCTGAACAATATTACCGGCGCCCTGCTGAAAGGAAGCGGTATAGGCGTCAACGTGAACTACCGTGCCTACAACCTGGGCGGGCCCGGACAGGAAAGCTCATCGGTAGACCGTAACCAGGTGAGCGCGGGCATTACCAGTAACCTGTTCAATAACCGTTTCAGGTTATATGCCGGCGGCGACTACGATTGGGGTAAGTCGGCCACCGCTGCCAACAGCAACCGCTTTGCGGGCGACTTCCGGCTGGAATACCTCCTTACTCCCGACGGACGTTTCCGTATCAACGCCTTCAGTAAATCAGACTACGACGTATATAACCAGAACAACCGTGTTAAATCAGGTCTGGGTATTTCCTACATCCGGGAATATAACCGCTTCAGTGAACTGTTCCAGTCACGCCGCCGTATCATGCCACTCCTTGATTCCCTGAAACGCGCAGAAGCCAAAGGGGGAGTAATAAGACAGGATTCGACTAAAGAATAATTACGAATTACGAATTGCGAATTACGAATGTAAACGCGAAGAGCTAAACATAGATTAAAGCGGATAATTTAATAGTTATCCGCTTTAATCTATGTTTAGCTCTTCGCGTTTACATTCGTAATTCGCAATTCGTAATTCGTAATTATTTTATCCCTTCAGTATTTCATGTCCCAGCTTATCTCTTTTCGTCCGCAGGTAGTTTTCATTATGCGGGTTGGGATTAATTTCGATGGGAACGTTTTCTATTACTTCGAGGCCATAGCCGCTAAGGCCGGCTCTTTTGCGCGGGTTGTTGGTGATGAGGCGGAGTTGGGTGATATCGAGGTGGCGGAGGATTTGTGCGCCAACGCCGTAGTCACGTTCATCCATTTTGAAGCCCAGTTCTATGTTGGCTTCAACGGTATCCAGGCCTTCTTCCTGGAGCTTATAGGCTTTCAGTTTATTCATAAGACCGATACCGCGGCCTTCCTGGTTCATATATAATATGAGTCCTTTCCCTTCTTTTTCCACCATCTGCATGGCAGCATGGAGTTGTTCGCCACAGTCGCAGCGCAGGGAGTGGAGGATATCGCCGGTAACGCAGGAGGAGTGTACGCGTACAAGTACGGGTTCACCTTTGGTCCAGTTACCTTTTTTCAGTGCCATATGGATTTCACCTGAATTCACCTGTTTGAAGGCGATGAGTTCGAAGTTGCCGTATTTGGTGGGCATCTGCACCCTGACACCTTCTTCGATCAGGGTTTCGGTGCTCAGCATGTAGGTGATGAGATCCTGTATGGAGATCAGTTTCAGGTTAAACTTATCAGCGATTTCGCGCAGCTGGGGCAGGCGGGCCATGGAGCCGTCTTCATTCATGATTTCTACCAGTACGCCGGCGGGTTCAAATCCTGCGAGGCGGGCGAGATCGATGGTGGCTTCGGTGTGGCCGGCACGGCGCAGTACGCCGCCGCTTTTGGCTTTGAGCGGGAAGATGTGTCCGGGTTTACCCAGGTCTTCCGGTTTGGTGTTCGGATCAATGAGCGCCTGTACCGTTTTTGCTCTGTCGTGCGCAGATATACCAGTGGTGCAGCCATGACCTAACAGGTCGATGGAAACAGTGAACGGGGTTTGATGTAATGCAGTATTGTCACGCACCATCAGTTCGAGGCCCAGCTCTTCGCAGCGCCTTTCGTCCAGCGGGGCGCAGATCAGGCCGCGGCCGTGCGTACTCATAAAGTTGATGATCTCAGGCGTTACATTACGCGCTGCAGTTATAAAGTCGCCTTCATTCTCGCGGTCTTCATCATCTACTACGATTACCAGCTTGCCGTTCCTTATATCTTCTATTGCTGCTTCTATTTTATCTAACATATAATATTCCCTCCGGGTCAAATGTTGAATTGCGCAAAGTTACGACTTCTGTATGGGAAATGATAAATGGAGTCATTCACTTTTATGGCTAAAAAAACGTTGGGAATATGTTAATTACAGGATAATTTTTTAACACATATTGTTTATCATCAATATTATTGCGTACATACAAACAAAAAGGCATTAAAGTTCAATGCTGACAACGGTTTTATGCATTAGCAATAACACACATTTGAGAAAATATAATTTTTAACGAAAAACCTGAACAAACATTCTGCTAATGCGCATTTCCTTTGTATTGCTTCAATTTTTATTATCAAGATTTATGGCTTCTCGCATGGCTTAACAATTTGTTAATTCGGAGTTAAATTTTAACCAACAATTTTTGTCACCTTTGCGCCATGAAACAAACTTCTCTAATCATGGGATTTAGAAAATTACTCACAACATTTTCTTTATTATTACTCACGATTGTCACCTTTGGTCAGGTAACCACTTCCAGCATGACCGGAAGAATCAAAGATGAAAAAGGCGAAGGCCTAATCGGAGCTACAGTTAAAGCCACCCACGTTCCCTCAGGAACCATTTATGGCACAGTAACCAGAGCGGATGGTAACTACAACATCCCGGGCATGCGTATCGGCGGCCCTTACAAGGTAGAAATCTCTTTCATCGGTTATAAAACCGTTGTACTCGAAGGCATCAGCCTCAACCTTGGTGAAGCTTATGTAATTAATCAGGCCCTCAACTCAGGCCAGGAACTGCAGACTGTTAACATCGTTGGTGAAAAATCTACCCGTCTGGGTCAGAACAAAACCGGCGCCTCTACAGTAATCAACACCCGTCAGTTAAGCACTTTACCCACTGTAACCCGTAACATTACCGACTTTACCCGTCTTACTCCACAGGCAAACGGTAACAACTTCGGTGGCCGTGATGGTCGTTACAACAACCTCCAGGTAGATGGTGCCAACCTGAACAACAACTTCGGTCTGAGCAATGATCCATTGCCAGGCGGTGGTGCTTCTCCTATCTCCTTAGATGCTTATGATCAAATTTCTGTTAATATCGCGCCATTCGATGTAAGACAATCAGGTTTTACCGGTGCTGGTATTAATGCCGTTACCAAAAGCGGTACCAACGAATTTCATGGAAGCGCCTACTCTTACTACCGTGACCAGAGCTTCAACGGTAAAAAAGTACACGACTACGAACTTACCCTGCCTAATACAGAAAACAGAATCTATGGCGGTACCTTCGGTGGCGCTATCATCAAAAACAAACTGTTCTTCTTTGTAAGCGGTGAATATGAAAAAGGACTGGCTCCGGGTATCACCTGGCAACCAAAACCAGATGACTTCACCGGTAAGCTGCCAGCCAACATGTCCAACACTTCTGTAGGCGAGCTGCAGAAAGTATCAAATTTCCTGATAAATAAATATGGTTACGATCCGGGATCTTTCTCCAACTTCCCTGCGTTTGAAACCAAAAACTATAAAATACTGGCGAAAATTGACTGGAACATCAACAGTGTTCATAAACTGACTGCCAAATATTCCCATTTTAAAGGTTCCGATATGAACCAGGTAAATGGTAGCAGCGTTCCGAACTCTACTGTTGGTAACTTTACTGTAACCGGCCCGAACGGCACAACTATCAGTGCTTCCCGCTTACCGTTCAACAGATTCAGCAACAACTCCATGGATTTCAACAACTCCACTTACATCACTGACCACTGGTCAAAAAGTGCGAGCCTGGAGCTGAACAGTACCTTCTCCAACAAGATATCCAACCAGTTAATCCTGACCTATACCAAAAACCAGGATACACGTAAACCTGTAGGCGGCAGCTTATTCCCTACAGTTGATATCTTCGACGGCACCGGTAAAAACTACATCAGCTTCGGTACAGATCCTTTTACCCGTAACAACGACCTTATCAATAACATTTTCAGCGTTACGGATAACTTTACCTACTATAAGGACAACCACACCTTCACTGCTGGTCTGACTTACGAATACCAGAAAGTAGGTAATATGTTCATGCCAGGTTCTTCCAGCTATTATATCTATAATACCTTACAGGACTTCATGGATGATAAAGCACCTGCATACTACGCTACTACCTATTCACTGGTTCCGGGCAAACCGCAGGTTTACTCTGCTGAGCTGAAAATCGGTCAGGTTGGCGCTTATATCCAGGACAACTGGAACGTAAAACCTAATTTCAATCTGACAATTGGTTTACGTGCTGATATGCCTATCTACCTGGAACAGCCGCTGGAAAATCCGGCTATTTCTGCCCTGTCTTTCCCTGACAAGGATGGCAACATGAAGAACTACAACACCGGCAAATGGCCTAAAAACCGTATCCTGCTGTCTCCAAGAATTGGTTTCAGATGGGATGTCATGAATGATAAATCCCTCATCGTTCGTGGTGGTACAGGTATCTTCACCGGTAAAATACCTTTCGTTTACCTGACAAACATGCCTACCAACAGTGGTATGTATCAGAACCAGGTAGCACTGAACAAACCTGCTGATCTGGCTGATATTAAATTCAGCACTGATCCTAACAAATACCTGAGCAAATTCCCGACTACTCCTTCAACAGTAGCTCCGGCCGGTTTCACCCTGATTGATCCGAACTTCAGGTTCCCGCAGGTGTTCAGAACCAACATCGGTTTTGATAAAACCCTGGGCGCAGGCTTTACCTTCACTTTCGACGCGATGTACACGAAAGACATCAACGCCGTTAAGATGCGTAACGCTAACCTGAAAGAGCCTACCAAAAACCTGGATGCAAACGGCGATAACCGTCCGTTCTATCCAAGCGGTTCTGATAAATTCGTAAATCCGAAACAAACGACCGTTATCGTAATGGAGAACACCAACAAGGGTTACTCCATGTCCTTCACCGGTCAGGTTGCCAAAACATTTGCCAACGGCCTGTATGGTTCCGTAGCTTACACCTTTACCAAAGCGAAGGATGTAACTGCTAACCCGGGTAACCAGGCAGCTTCCATCTGGCAGTCCAACCCAACAAGAGGTACTTCCAACGCACTGGAACTGTACAACTCTGTTTACGCTATTCCTCACCGTATCGTGGCTTCTGTATCCTACAGAAAGGAATATGCTAAACACTTCGCTTCTACCCTCTCCCTGTTCTACGAAGGTACCAGCGCAGGTACTATCTCTTACGTAGTGAACGGCGACCTGAATGGCGATGGTAACAACGCAGCGGATCTGCTGTACGTATACGCCAAAGGTTCCGATGTTCCTTTTGTGGATTTAGTGGACAAAAACAACAAGGTGTTATTCACCGTTGCACAGCAGCAGGCTGCTTACGATCAGTTCCTCTCCAACAGCAAATACCTGAGCAAACGCAAAGGTCAGTATGCTGAAAGAAACAGCGCACTGCTCCCCTGGTACAACAGACTGGATGCACGTTTCCTGCAGGACTTCTTTATCACTACTAAAGGTGGTACACGTCATACCCTGCAGCTGAGTGTGGACATGCTGAACCTGCCTAACCTCCTGAACAAAAACTGGGGCGTAAGACAGCAGGTAACCATCAATAACCCGCTCTCCAGAAACAGCGTATCAACAGACGGTAAAGTAACCTATAACATGAATACATTAGGTTCTGAGCTGCTGACCACTCCTTACCAGGATCTCCGCACCAACCTCAGCACCTGGGGTATGCAACTCGGTGTGAAATACATCTTCTAAAATTTGATTATTTGATTATTTGAGATTTTGTATAAAATAAAGAAGCCGCTCTGAAGTTCAGAGCGGCTTCTTTATTTTATACAAAATCTCAAATAATCAAATAATCAAATAAAAAAGGGGTGGCGGAGAAAAGCGGCCATAGCGGTTTGCCAGGTGAGTTGATCGTGGCGGCCACCGGGGATTTCCAGATAGGTGATGTCCTTTTCCGGGTGATACCCTTTGTTCACCAGTTCCTGAATAAGATCTTTGGTATCATCGATGCTGTCAATGATACCATTGCCGTTACGATCGGCTGTTTCATCTGCAGTGCCGCATTCGAAAAAAAACTGCAGACCGGGATGATACCTGCCTTCCCGGATACGGCGGTGCATGATCCGGTTGGCAGCATCGCTGTAACCCTGTCCCAGCGGCCGGTTGCGCCACCACAAGGCTCCGGAGAACACGCCTGCCAGCCCGAATATTTCCGGGTGATTCCATACTATATCCAGCGCAGACAACCCTCCCAGCGAAAACCCCGCGCAGGCGCGCTTCAGGTCTTGCAGTGCCGGATAACGCTCTTCCAGGAAAGGCAATAACTCCTTCCGCACAAACCGGGTATACACGCCAGCCAGCCGGCCCTGTCCCTGGTAGTCTATAACACCGGCAGTACCGTATTCCTGCCGCCGCAGCGGCCCTGCATGTATAGCCGCTACACAAACTGCCGGCATATCTGCCGGCAAAGCGGGCATATCCTGTCCGTCATTCACCAGCAGTAATGCTGCCAGCGGCCGCGCCGGCAAATACACATCCACCCTGACTTCCCGATGAAGTAATAAAGAATTAACCTGCCAAGTTTCCAGCTGCATCCCAACAATTTACCAATAAAACCAGGAATCTTTTTTAAATTTAAGCAAAGACTTTCCCATGACTGAAAACTACTACAAATGGCATTCTCCCAATCTGGGAAAGGAATTTGAGATGCTTGTGTTCGGCGACAAAGGATTTCCGCTTCTCCTCTTTCCTACTTCCATGGGCCGTTACTACGAAAGTAAAGACCGCGGCCTCATCGATGCTATCAGCTGGTTCATCAACGAAGGCCGTGTAAAAGTCTACTGCCCGGACAGCATCGATGCCAGCAGCTGGTACAACAAAAATATTTCTCCCGAACACCGGGCGTTTAACCATACCTGTTATGACAAGCTCCTCACGGAAGAAATATTGCCGCGCATGGAAAGTGAAACGGGGCTTAACCGCATCGCGGCTGCAGGCTGCAGTTTCGGCGGTTACCATGCTGCCAACTTCGCCTTCAGGCACCCGGCAAAAGTATCCTACCTGTTCAGCCTCAGCGGTGTACTCGACATCAGATCCCGGCTGGACGGCTACTACGACGATAACGTATATTATAACAATCCCACCGATTTCATGCCCGGTAATCAGGATGCCGACCTATGGCGTATGGGCATCATTCTCGGTGTGGCCGACAGCGACGTCACCAGGTCACAGAACGAAAACCTGTCCGGTATACTAGCCGCCAAAAACATCTCCCACTGGCTGGACATACGTCCCAATACCAGCCACGACTGGCCTGTATGGCGCGAAATGCTCCCGCATTATTTATCACTTATCAAATAAATTGTCATGAAAAAAATAGGCATGCTGTACGGACAGGAAGATACATTTCCACAGGCTTTTGCCGACCGCGTAAACCGTATCAATCCACCCGGCATATTTGCCGAAGCTGTGACAATAGATAAAGTGCTGCAGGGCGCTGACAGCGGCTATGCAGTAATCGTTGACCGTATATCACAGGATGTGCCGTTTTACCGCGCCTTCCTGAAAAATGCCGCGCTTGCCGGCACAGCTGTTATCAATAATCCGTTCTGGTGGAGTGCCGACGATAAGTTTTTCAACAATGCCCTCGCCCAGCAGATAGGCGTACAGGTGCCCCGCACCGCACTTCTCCCCTCTAACGCCCTGCCGGATAATACTTCCGATAAATCTTTCCGCAACCTGATTTATCCGTTTGACTGGAACACCATCTTCGACTATGTAGGATTTCCCGCCTATATGAAACCCTATAATGGCGGCGGATGGAGAAATGTTTTCCGGGTGGAAGACAAGGAAGATTTTTTCCGCCTGCATAAGGAAACCGGGCAACTGGTGATGATGCTGCAGGAAGAAATTGATTTCAGCCAGTATTACCGCTGCTACTGTATTGGCGGCACTGCCGTCCGTATCATGCACTATGATCCGCGCAATGCGCCGCATCAGCGCTACCAGGCGCAGTTCAACGGCAGCCCTGCCCTGATGGAACAGATCCGCCAGCAGGTAATTCAACTCAATCAGTACCTGGGCTATGACTTTAATACCGTAGAAGTAGCTGTACGCAGCGAAGTACCATACGCCATCGACTTCTGTAATCCCGCTCCTGATGCGGATCTTCACGCCATCGGCGAAGAGAACTTTGAATGGGTGGTGGAAACCAGCGCCAGATACGCCATTGAAAGAGCCATCGCTCAAAAACCAGGAAAAGACAACCTCACCTGGGGCGCGTTCATCCGCCGCTCACCAGCCACCAGGAAGAAAGCCAATACTACCAAAGCAGCTCCTAAAGCAAAGAAAACAGCTAGTGAGAAGAAATCCTGATTTGAATTTAATTACGAATTACGAATTGCGAATTACGAATGAGGAGCGAAGATTAAAGCGGATAAGTAAATTCTTTATCCGCTTTAATCTTCGCTCCTCATTCGTAATTCGCAATTCGTAATTCGTAATTGAATTCTTCTTAATTTTACTCTTTACATAAAAAAACCACACATCATGTTCAGGGCGTTCACGCTGGGTATAGAAGAAGAATATATGGTAATGGACCCCCATACCCTGGAACTCCGGTCACACGAGCAGAAGATAGTAGAACAGGCCCATAAGGTGATACGCGACCAGGTGAAAGCGGAATTCCATCAGGCGGTGGTTGAAGTAGGCACCCAGGTTTGCGCCAATATCCATGAAGCCCGTGCAGACGTAGCCCTGCTGCGTCGCACCATTTCTCAGATTGCAGGTGATCTCGGCTTCAGTATCGGTGCTTCCGGCACCCACCCGTTCAGTAAATGGGAGAAACAACTTATCACGGATCATCCGCGCTATTTCGAAATCGTCAATGAAATGCAGGATGCCGCCAGATCCAATCTGATCTTCGGGCTACACGTACACGTAGGCATGGAAAACCGTGAAATGGCCATTCATATCGCCAACTCCGTACGTTATTTCCTCCCGCATATCTTTGCCCTCAGTACCAATTCTCCTTTCTGGGAAGGTCGTAATACCGGCTTCAAATCCTTCCGTACCAAGGTATTTGACAAATTTCCCCGTACCGGTATTCCAGATTACTTCTCCAGCATTGAAGAATATGATAACTACATCAAACTGCTGGTAAAAACCAACTGTATAGATAATGCCAAAAAGGTATGGTGGGATCTTCGCGTACATCCCTTCTTCAACACCGTGGAGTTCCGCATCTGCGACGTACCCATGACCGTTGATGATACTATCACCCTGGCAGGGCTCTTCCAGGCCGTATGCGCTAAAATCTATAAACTGCGCCTGCAGAACCTCAACTTCATCATCTACAACCGCGCCCTCATCAACGAAAACAAATGGCGCGCCTCCCGATACGGTATTGATGGCAACCTCATCGACTTCGGTAAAGAAATTGAAGTCAACACACGGTCACTCATATACGAACTCCTCGACTTCATCGACGATGTGGTAGACGACCTCGGCAGCCGCGACGTTATCAACGCCACCACCCGTATGCTGGAAACCGGCACCGGCGCAGACCGGCAACTGAAGATATTCGAAGAAACGAACAGCCTCACGGATGTAACGAATTATATCAGGGACCAGTTTTTGGAAAACTGCTAGTTTTCAATTACGAATTGCGAATTACGAATTACGAATGTAAAAGCGAAGAACTAAATGCAGATTAAAGGTGATATTTAATAGTTATCCCCCTCAATCTACATTTGGTATGCCCCCCAAAAGTTAGACACTTTGGGGGGGTATTTTTATGGATAAACGAGTTAAATACAGTTTAAAACAAAAATTGTCAGCAGTACGTAGCATAATATCTGGCAAAGAGAACGCGGTATCTGCGGCCCGTAAATTAGGGAGTACAGATACT
>NZ_JAABOK010000032.1 GCF_009928525.1 Chitinophaga solisilvae
ATCTGACCAACCGCATTACTTCTACCACCATCCGTTATGTGATCTTCGGTGGTGAAGCCTTGAACCCCGGCAAGCTGCAGCCCTGGCAGCAGCTGTATCCGGCAAGCCGTCTGATTAACATGTACGGCATCACGGAAACAACGGTGCATGTCACTTACCAGGAATTGTCCGCCGCTCATCTGAACAGCAGTGCGAGCGTGATCGGTAAGCCTATCCCGACGCTGAGCGCCTACATCCTGGATCAGCACCAGTCGCTGGTGCCGGTAGGTGTAGCCGGTGAATTGTACATCGGTGGCGCCGGTGTGGCGCGTGGTTACCTGAACCGGGATGAACTGACGGCGGCAAGATTTATCAGCAGTCCGTTTATATTAGGCGAACGGCTGTACCGCACCGGTGATCTGGCACGCTGGTACCCAGACGGCAACCTGGAATACCTGGGCCGTATAGATGACCAGGTGAAGATCCGCGGCTTCCGTATAGAGCTGGGTGAAATAGAACATACGCTGCAACAGAGCGGCCTGGTAAACCAGGGCGTGATACTGGCCAAAACAGATGCTGGTGGCAATAAACAGCTGGTAGGCTATGTGGTGGCAAAACCGCACTTCACCCGCGAAGCTGCACAGGAATGGCTGAAGAGCCACCTGCCGGAATACATGGTGCCGGCGCTGTGGGTGCAGATGGATGAAATACCGCTGACCTCCAACGGAAAGGTAAACCGCAAGGCATTGCCGGACCCGGTAGCAGCACTGCTGACAGACAGCGCATATGAAGCGCCGCGCAATGAAACAGAAACGCAGATAACAGCTATCTGGGAAGAACTGCTGGGCATACAACGGCCAGGCATACACGATAATTTCTTCGCGCTGGGCGGCCACTCCCTGCTTACCATGCGGCTGATGGCAGCCTTACGTATACAACTGAAGTCAGAGGTTTCCGTGAAGGCGTTGTTTACCTATGCCACCATCGCACAGCTGGCTGCGCATATACAACAGACACAGCACGGAGAGCTGCTGCCGGGCATTACAGCCGGGCAGCGTCCTGCGATGATCCCTCTGTCTTTCGGACAGGAACGGCTGTGGTTTATAGATCGCCTCGAAGGCAGCGTGCAATACCACATGCCGGCGATCCTGCGCCTGAAAGGAAAACTGGATACAACGGCGCTGCAATCTGCCTTACAGACAATCGTACACCGGCATGAAGTGCTGCGTACAGTGATGGTGGCCTCACAGGGCCTGGCGTACCAGGAAATCCGTGAAGCCCGACAATGGTCGATGACCATTATCGGGGAGACAGAAAAGATACATGATCTTACAGCATATATCAGCGAACTGGTAGCCGTGCCGTTCAATCTCGCTGCTGATTATATGCTCCGCGCACAACTGCTGGTATTATCACCGGAAGAACATGTGCTGGTGATTACCATGCACCACATCGCCTCCGATGGCTGGTCCTATGGTATCATCGTACAGGAGCTGACAGCCCTGTATGATGCCGCACTGAACAAACGGCAGGCCGCCCTGCCTGCCCTGCCGGTACAGTACGCAGACTATGCCGTATGGCAGCGCACCTGGCTCAGAGGCGCTGTACTGGAACAGAAGCTGGATTACTGGAAACGCCGGCTGAATGGGGTAGATACCCTTAACCTGCTGACAGATTTTCCACGCCCCGCTGTACAAAGTTCCCGTGGCGCTGTTTACTGGTATCAGCTGGATGCTCAGCTGACAGCCGATCTGCGCCGCCTGTCCGGCGAACAGGGCACTACCTTGTTTATGACCCTGCTGACTGTATTTAAAATACTGCTGCATCGTTATACCGGTCAGGACGACATCTGCGTAGGTACTTCCATCGCCGGCAGAACACATCATGAAACAGAAGGACTGATCGGCTTCTTCGTGAATACGCTGGCATTAAGAACAGACGTAGGGAACGATCCGGCATTCAGCTTCCTCCTGCAGCAGGTGAAGGGCATGTTACTCGAAGCCTATGACCATCAGGATATACCCTTTGAAAAAGTAGTGGAAGCAGTGGTCAAAGAGCGTGATATGAGCCGTAATCCGCTGTTCCAGGTGATGTTTGAATTGCAGAATGCGCCGGAAACAGGCACGCTTGCGCTCGAAGGACTGACCCTCAGTATGGAAAACGGAGAACACACTACTTCCATGTTTGATATGAGCTTCTCCCTGAAAGAAGAAGCAGACGGACTGACCGGATATGTGGAATACTGTGTGGATCTCTTCAGGGAAGAAACAATTATCCGTATGACCCGGCATTTTGAACAGCTGCTACGGGCTATAGTAGCGGCGCCGGAGAAAGAGATCGGTGCGCTGGCCATGCTCGGCATACAGGAAGAAGAAGAACTGCTGCAGTTGTTTGCCGGTCCGGAAATGGAGTATCCTGCAGGCAAAACATTTGTACATTTCTTTGAAGAACAGGTCAGCAAAACACCGGATGCTACCGCACTGGTGTTTGAAGAAAATACTATTACCTATGCTGCGCTGAACAGTGCGGCCAATCAACTGGCGCATCACCTGGCAGCGCATGGGGTAACGGCAGACAGTATGGTGCCAATCTGCATAGAACGTGGTATGGCAATGATTGTCGGCGTTATTGCCATCTGGAAAGCCGGTGGCGCCTATGTTCCGGTAGATCCGGCATTCCCGGCAGACAGGATTGCCTATATACTGGAAGAATGTAAAGCCTCCGTCGTATTATCAGATACCCGCAGCAAAACAGTAATACCGGATACCGGCGCCCGCATATTCACCGTAGACGGCGATCATCAGTTGTGGGCACAGCAACCGCAGACAGATCCCGCCATCGTGGCGGCGCCGCATCACCTGGCGTACGTACTTTATACTTCCGGTTCCACCGGTAAACCGAAAGGCGTGCTGGTAGAACATGCCGGCCTGCTTAACCACCTGCAGGCCATGGTGGAGGAGTTGCGCATGGATGAAACAACCGTACTGGCATTTACCGCTCCCTATACCTTTGATATCTCCGTATGGCAGATGGTGAACACGGCTATCTGTGGTGGTAAAACCATCATATACCCGAATGAAATGATTCTCCGCCCGGATGCATTACTGGCGGATGTGGAGCGCCAGGGCGTTACCCTGCTGCAGCTGGTGCCTTCCTATCTCACTGCGGCCCTGCAGGGCAATGTACAGGTAACACTGCCGGCCCTGCAATTCCTGCTGGTAACCGGAGAAGCAGTGTCGCAGCAGTTGCTGGAACAATGGTTCGCACATGAGCATTTTGGCAGCATCCCCGTTGTCAACGCTTACGGCCCAACGGAAGCATCTGACGATGTGAGCTTCTACTTTATGGAATCTGCTCCGGCCAGCGCCAATGTGCCGGTAGGATCTCCTATCCGTAACCTGCACCTCTACGTACTGGATGCGCATAACCGTTTGTGTACCTATGGCGTACCCGGAGAGATATGCGTAGGCGGTATCGGTGTGGCGAGAGGATACCTCAACCGCGAAACGCTGACAGCGGAAAAATTTGTAACGGATCCGTTCCGCGGTGAAGGCAGAATGTACCGTACGGGCGACCTGGGCCGCTGGCTGCCGGATGGCAACATCGAATACCTGGGCCGTATCGATGACCAGGTAAAGATCCGCGGCTACCGTATTGAACTCGGTGAAATTGAAATGGTACTGCAGCAGTATGAAGCAGTCAGCCAGGCAGTGGTGGTAGCAAAAGCAGATAAGAGCGGTATTAAACGGCTGGTAGGTTATGTTGTGCCGAAAGCAGGATACAGCAAGGAAGGCGTGACAGCCTGGATGCAGGGCAAGTTGCCGGAATACATGATTCCTGTGCTGATTGTTATGGAGCAGCTGCCATTAACGCCTAACGGAAAGGTAGACAAGAAAAATCTTCCCGACCCTGTAACTGAAGCATTAGCGAAAAGTCCGTATGTGGCTCCCCGTAGTAAAACCGAAGAAGTCCTTGCGCGTGTTTGTCAGCAACTCCTGGATGTAGAAAAAGTAAGCGTGCAGGATAACCTCTTTGAACTGGGTATGCATTCACTGCTTGTAATGCGGCTGGCGGCAGCCATCTTCGACAGCTTCCGTACGGAACTGCCGGTGAGGATATTCTTCCAGTTTACCACTATTGAAACCCTGTCGCAACATATTGATACTATCCTGGCGGAAGAAAAGAAACGCAAACGGATTGTTTTGTAACCGAATTAAAAGATTTTTTAAATACCCCCGAGTATGGCTGATTTTAATTTACCGGCAATTGAAGCGCTGCTGAAAAAAGCAGATGAACATGGCATCAGAATATTTCTGGAAGAAGATCAACTGATTGTTGAAATGCACGAGGATAAAGAGATAGATGATGTTTTCCTCGATGAACTGAAAAACAACAAAGGTTATCTGATTTCTTATTTAAAAACATATACGCCGGCAGATAAAAATTCTTTTCTTACTGACCGTATCCCGGCATATGAGCGCAACGGAGAGCCGTTACCGTTATCTTTCAGCCAGGAACGCCTGTGGTTCATCGATCAGCTGGAAGGCAGCGTTCATTACCATATTCCTGCGGTATTGAGATTAAAGGGAAACATCAACCGGGAGGCATTGCAGTACGCGCTGCAATCCATCATTCACCGCCATGAAGTACTGCGCATGGTCATCCGGCAATCGGGTGCCGACGGCGCTCCCGGCCAGTATCTGCTGGAGCCGGAGTTCTGGCAGCTGACCACCCTTGATGCTTCCGGCAACTGGGAAGATACTGTCAGCGCGTTTAACAACCGTCCTTTCAATCTGGCAGCTGACTATATGCTCAGAGCCGGTATACTGAGAATATCCGCCACAGAACATATACTGGCGCTCACCATGCACCATATCGCCACAGATGGCTGGTCTTTATCTGTGATAGTAGGAGAGCTGTCTGCCTATTATGCAGCCTATACCGAGCAACGGCCGCCCGAATTACAGCCGCTGGAAATTCAGTATGCGGACTATGCCATCTGGCAGAGAAAATATATCAGCGGCGGCATACTGGCTGCGCAGCAGCAATACTGGCAACAGCAGCTGAGAGGCGTGGAGCCGCTGAACTTACCGCTGGACTTCCCCCGGCCTCCGGTGCAGAGTACAGCGGGAGCGGTGGCCGCTACTGTTTTCAGTCCGGAGCTGACTGCCCGCCTGCAACAGTTCTGCCAGCAACAGGCTTGTACCCTGCATATGGCACTGCTGGCTGCTTTTCAGGTATTGCTCTATCGCTACAGCGGTCAGGAAGATATCTGTATCGGCACGCCGCTCGCCGGAAGAAAACGCCGGGAGCTGGAGCACCTGGTAGGATTTTTCATAAATACGCTGGCTATCAGAAATGATATGAGCGGCAACCCTTCCTTTACCGCCTTGCTGCAACAGGTGAAGGAAACCTTGCTGGAGGCTTATGATCATGCAGATATACCTTTTGAAAAAGTAGTGGAAGTGACGGTGAAGAACAGGGATCGCAGCCGCAGCCCACTGTTCCAGGCAATGCTGGTATTCCAGAATACGCCTGACGGACCGGATCTGACACTGGGTGATGTAGCGCTGTCACTCGAAAATACCGGACATACCATAGCTAAAGCTGATCTGGCATTTATGCTGGGCGAAACCAGCGAGGGCATGTCTTTCAGCGTGGAATACTGTACCGCCCTTTTCCGCGAAGCTACGGTGATGCAGCTGATGCAGCATTATGAACAGCTGCTGCTGGCAATACTGGACAACCCGGCGCAACCTGTCAGCCACATACGTTTGCTGACACAGGAAGAACAACAGCAGCTGCTGGCTGCGAACAGAGGTAAGACGCCGGATTACAGCTGCGACCCTGCAAAAACCCTGGCAGACCTGTTTGAGGATCAGGTGGCAGCAACACCTGATGCTACCGCATTGATATTTGAAGATACGCAGCTGAGTTACCGGGAATTACAGCAACGCAGCACACAGCTGGCGCATTACCTGCGCGCGCAGGGGATCGGAAAAGGTGCGCTCGTACCGTTGTGCATCAGCAGAAGCACAGAGATGATAACCGCTATTCTTGGTGTGCTGAAAGCCGGCGCCGCCTACGTGCCGGTAGATCCTGCCTACCCGCAGGAACGTATCAGCTTTATGCTGCAGGATACCGCCGCGCAGTATGTGATCTGCCAGGAACAGCATCTGCCCCTGCTGCAGGAAAGCAATTGCCGGCCGATAGTGCTGGATACGATAGCCGCCACGCTGGCTCAACAGCCGGTAACACCGGTTACTGCCGGCACACGTGCCAATGATGCGGCCTATGTTATTTATACTTCCGGATCTACGGGTCAGCCCAAAGGCGTGCTGGCAGAACACAGCGGTGTTATCAACCTGATTCTCGGCCAAAGCCGTGCCTATGGCATTACTGCAGCCGAACGGATTGTAATGTTCTCCAACTACTGCTTTGACCCTTCTGTGGAACAGCTGTTTTTTGCGCTGCTCAACGGCGCAGCGCTGGTACTGTTCCGGGAAGGGCTGCAGCTGGATACCGCTGCTTTTGAAAATTTCCTGCTGACACAAAAGATCACGCACCTGGAAGCAACACCGGGCTTCCTGGAGAACCTGCAGCCAGGTGTTTACAACGGACTGAAAAGAGTCATCACCGGGGGAGAAGCATGCCGTAAGGAACTGGCGGAACGCTGGTGCGGGCTGCTGGACTTCTATAACATCTACGGACCTACGGAGACAACCATCTCCGCTCTGATATATCATTGTCAGCCTGCCACGCTGGCACAACTCAATACCGTGCCGATAGGTAAGGCACTGCCTGCAGTGGAAACCTATATCCTGGATAATGCCGGTAACCTGGCGCCCAACGGGGTTGCCGGAGAACTCTGCATCGGCGGCGCCGGTGTTACCCGTGGTTATCTGCATAATGAAACGCTGACTGCACAACGTTTTCCGGCGCATCCGTTCAATAAAATGAAAGGAGCAAGACTCTATAAAACCGGTGACCTGGCACGCCGGCTGCCCGATGGAAACATTGAATACCTCGGCAGGGTAGATGAACAGGTGAAGATAAGAGGGTATCGTGTAGAGCTGGGAGAAATCGAGAATGTACTGAAAAGCGGTGGCCTGGTATCGCAGGCTGTGGTGCTGGCAGATACCGATGCTTCCGGTATTAAGCGCCTGGTAGCCTATGTAGTGCCGGTGACAGCATTCGATAAGGAAACCGTGCAACAGTATCTCAGGGAAAGACTGCCGGAATATATGGTGCCTGCGCTGTGGGTAGAAATGGAAAATATTCCGCTGACGGCCAATGGTAAAGTGAACCGCAAAGCATTGCCCGCAGCAGATATCAGCGGGCTGCTCGCCGGGAACTATGCTGCTGCCCGCAACGAAACAGAAGCTGCACTGGTGAATATCTGGCAGCAACTGCTGGGAATACAACGGGTAGGGATATACGATAATTTCTTTGAGCTGGGAGGCCACTCGCTGCTCATTATGCGGCTGATGGCAGCCATCCGGCATGAGCTGTCTGTAGAGGTTTCGGTAAGGGAACTGTTTGCCCACGTTACGGTGGCGTCGCTGGCAGCTTACCTGCAGCAGGCATCGCCGCGGCAGCTGCTGCCGCCGGTAACGGCGCAGCCGCGGGATACACGCATCCCGCTGTCGTTCAGCCAGGAACGCCTCTGGTTTACTGACCAGCTGGAAGGTAGCGTGCACTATCATATCCCGGCAGTACTGAAAATAAAAGGACAACTGCACCGCGACATACTGGCGTCAGCCTTGCAGGCTATCGTCGACCGGCATGAAGTGCTGAGAACCGTTTTCCGGGAAGAAGATGGAATCGCGTATCAGCACATACTCCCGGAAGGTCAATGGCAGCTGCAGCAACTGGATACTGCCGCCGGTCTGAAAGAAACCATCCTGGCATTTAACAGCCAGCCGTTTAATCTTTCGGCAGATCATATGCTCCGGGCAGGACTTATCACCCATAACGCCGACGAATACACGCTGGTTATCATCCTGCATCATATCGCGGCCGATGGCTGGTCGGTGAATATCCTGGTCCGTGAACTGACAGCGCTCTATAGCGCCCTGCTGGAAAACAGGCCGGCAGCCTTGCCCGATCTGCCTTTCCAGTACGCGGACTACGCGATATGGGAAAAAACATACCTCACCGGAGAGGTGCTGGAGAAGCAGCGCAATTACTGGGTACGGCAGCTGTCTGACCTGGAACCGCTGAACCTGCCGCTTGATTTTGTACGCCCCGTGGTACAACGCACCAACGGCGCTGTGCTGCATGTGGAAATTAACGCAGCTACTACGGCCGCCCTGCATAAACTCAGCCAGCAACAGGGCGCTACCCTGTTTATGACACTGCTGGCTGCTTTCAAAGTAATGCTGCATCGCTACACCGGGCAGGACGATATCTGCGTGGGTACGCCGCTGGCCGGCAGAAAACAACAGGAAGCAGAATCCCTGATCGGCTTCTTTATCAATACCCTGGCGGTACGTTCCCGTCTGGAAGGTGCGCACACTTTCCTGGAACTGCTGCAACAGGTAAAGCATACGCTGCTGGAAGGATATGAACACCAGGATATGCCTTTTGAAAAAGTAGTGGAGGCGGTGGTGAAAACCCGCGACTTGAGCCGCAGCCCGCTCTTTCAGGTATTCTTTGTATTACAGAATCTGCCGGAATCCGATCAGCTGACACTGGCCGGATTACAATTGTCCGGCGAAAGTATGGAAGAAGATACAGCTCAGTTTGACCTAACGGTAACTGTGGCAGAAGGTAAAAACGGACTGGCGCTTAGCATTGAATACTGCACGGATCTCTTTACAGCAGCCACCATACAACGTATGGCGGCTCATTATAAACAACTGCTGCATGCGGTGACGGTAAGCCCGGTGAAAAAAATCAATGCGTTGCCGATGCTGACCACAGCGGAAAGCGCGGAGTTGCTGGATTTATTCAGCGGACCGGTAACGGCATATCCTGAAAACAAAACTTTCGTGCACCTGTTCGAAGAACAGGCAGAGCGTACGCCGGATGCGGTGGCGCTGGTATTTGAAGAACAGGAACTCACCTATGCAGCCCTGCATGCGCGCGCTAACCAGCTGGCGCATCACCTGGTGCAGTCCGGCGTTACTACGGATACACTGGTGCCTATTTGCATAGAACGTTCCCTGGAAATGATCGTGGGCGTGGTAGGCATTATGAAGGCTGGCGGCGCTTATGTGCCGGTAGATCCCAGGTTCCCTGCGGATCGGGTGAGCTATATTCTGGAAGACAGCTCCGCAAAAATCATCGTCAGCAGTGAGGCAAGCCGCGGGGTATTACCGGCAGATATGCAGGTGATCTCTATGGACGGGGACAGGGAGCTGCTGGCGCAATACCCGGCTACAGCGCCTGCAGTGGTAACTTCGCCGCAGGACCTGGCCTATGTGATCTATACCTCCGGTTCCACCGGCAAGCCCAAAGGCGTGCTGGTAGAACATGCCGGCCTGCTGAATCACCTGCTGGCCATGATTACGGAGTTCAACATGAGTACCGCTACGGTGCTGGCTTTCACGGCACCGTATACGTTCGATATTTCTGTCTGGCAGATGATCAACACGATGATCTGCGGCGGCCGCACGGTGATCTATACCGAATCGCTGATCCTGCGTCCGGATGCCTTGATCCGCGATGTGGACCGGCGCGGGGTAACACTGCTGCAGCTGGTACCTTCGTACCTGACGGCAGTGCTGCAGGACGACGGGGGCGTAGGGCTGTCAGCGTTAGACTACCTGTTGGTGACCGGTGAGGCGGTATCACGGCAGCTGCTGGAACAGTGGTTCAGTCATCCGGTGTTCGGCCGCATACCGGTGGTAAATGCCTACGGTCCGACGGAAGCGTCTGACGACGTGAGTTTCCACTTCATGCGGGAAACACCGCTGTCTGCCAACGTGCCGGTGGGCAAGCCGGTACAGAACCTGCATTTATACGTGCTGGACGCCAACGGAGAACTGTGTCCGTATGGCGTGCCGGGAGAAATCTGTGTAGGCGGTATCGGTGTGGCGCGTGGTTATCTGAACCGCGATACACTGACTGCGGAGAAATTCATTGCCAATTCCTATCATCATGGCCGCCTGTATAAGACAGGCGACGTAGGGCGGTGGCTGCCTGACGGCAACATCGAATACCTGGGCCGTGCAGACGATCAGGTGAAAGTCCGTGGCTACCGCATTGAGCTGGGCGAGATAGAAAATATCCTGCATCAGCATGCCACAGTGAGCAATGCCGTAGTAGTGGCGAAAGCCGGGGCCGGCGGCATCAAGCGCCTGGTGGGCTATCTGCTGACAACCGCTGACTACAGCCGGGAAGCGCTGCAGTTATGGCTGCAGGAGCAGCTGCCGGAGTATATGATACCGGTGCTGATGGAACTGGATGCTTTCCCGCTGACGGCCAACGGCAAAGTAGATAAGAAAGCATTGCCGGACCCCTCCGACGAACATTCACCACAACGCATATACGTAGCGCCGCGCAATACCGTGGAAACGCAGCTGGCCGCCATCTGGGAACAGCTGTTAGGGGTAGCGCGTATAGGCGTGCACGATAATTTCTTTGAGCTGGGCGGCCACTCGCTGCTGGCTATCCGCCTGCTGTCACAGCTGCGCCGGGTGCTGTCGGTGGAGCTGACCGTAAAAGACGTATTCCTGTCGCCCACCATTGCCACGCTGGCGTTGCAGGTGGCCGGCCATGATACCGGCGTGCAGCTGCCTGCATTAAGTGTGCAGGAGCGTCCTGCGCGCATCCCGTTATCGTATAGCCAGGAACGTTTGTGGTTCATCGATCGTCTGGAAGGCAGCACGCATTACCACATCCCGGCGGTGCTGAAGCTCACCGGCGCGGTAGATACCGCTGCGTTGTCGCTGGCGCTGCGCCGCATCGTAGAACGCCATGAAGTGCTGCGCACGGTGATCCTGGAAGAAGAAGGTACAGGCTATCAGCAGGTAATACCGGCAGATAACTGGGAATTACGTATAACCGTGGCCGGTAGTGATACCGCGCAGCAGATAGCAGAACTGACGGATGCGCCATTTGATCTCTCGCGGGATTACATGCTGCGGGCGGGATTAATCAGGCTCAGCGCATCAGAACATTTGCTGGTGATAACGTTACATCACATCGCATCCGATGGCTGGTCATCTTCCATTATCATCAACGAACTGAGTATAGGTTACAGCGCAGCGCTGGCAGGAGTGGAGGCGCCGTTGCCCGCCCTGCCGGTACAGTATGCAGACTATGCCATCTGGCAGCGCAGCTACCTGTCAGGAGAAGTATTATTCCGGCAGCAGGAGTACTGGAAGCAGCAGCTCTCCGGTGTAGCTGACCTGGACCTGCCAACTGATTTTACCCGTCCTGCTGTACAGGGCAGAAACGGCGCAGCATATCAGTATACGCTGCCTGAAGCCCTGACGGCACAGCTGCATCAGCTGAGCAGGCAGGAAGGTGTAACGCTGTATATGACCCTACTGGCGGCATTCAAGGTATTGCTGCACCGTTACAGCGGTCAGGATGACATCTGTATCGGTACGCCGGTGGCTGGAAGAAATCAGCAGGAAACGGAGGAACTGGTAGGCTTCTTTATCAATACCCTCGCCATACGCAGCGACCTGTCCGGTAACCCGGCATTTACTGCCTTGCTGCAGCAGGTGAAAGCAACGTTGTTGTCCGGCTACCAGCACCAGGATACGCCATTTGAAAAAGTGGTGGACGTGGTGGTGAAGAGCCGTGATATGAGCCGTAGTCCATTGTTCCAGGTGATGTTCGTATTACAGAACCTGCCGGCGCAGGAGCACGGCGGAGAAGTGCTGCTGCAGGTGGCGGAGGAAGATACGGCACATACGCAAACGAAATTTGATCTGACTTTCCTCCTGGATGAAACAGCAGAAGGTCTTGCCTTATCTGTAGAATACTGTACGGATCTGTTCCGCGAAGAAACGATCGCGCGTATGGTCCGCCACTATGAACAATTGTTACAGTCCGTTGCAGCAACGCCTGCACAGCATATCGGTACGCTGCCGATGATACTGAAGGCTGAAAGTGTACAACTGCTCAACGTTTTCAAAGGACATGATTCCGCCTGGCCGGAACATCTTACGATCCTGGACATCTTCGAACAACAGGTAACGCGTACGCCTGAACGAATAGCAGTTGTGTATGAATCGCAGCACCTCACTTACCGTGAGCTGGATGAACGCGCCTGTCAGCTGGGACATTACCTGCGCAGCAAAGGCGTGCAGGAAGAAACGCTGGTGCCGGTATGCCTGGAGCGGAGCCTTGACATGATTGTGAGCATACTCGGTATTATGAAGGCGGGTGGCGCGTATGTGCCGGTAGATCCGCTTTATCCGGAAGACCGTATTCATTACATGCTGGAAGATACCGCTGCGACGGTGGTGGTTTGCAGCAGCAGCTGTGCTTCCCTGTTTGCGCATATCAGCAATTGCGTGGTGGTAGACAGTGACTGGGAACATATCAGCAGCTATCCGGTTACAGCACCGGAATTTACCCGCCTGCCGGAGCAGGTGGCCTATGTGATCTATA
>NZ_JAABOK010000033.1 GCF_009928525.1 Chitinophaga solisilvae
ACGGCAAAGTAAACCGGGCAGTATTACCAGAGCCGGCGGACGATTCGCTGTCCGATACCGGCTACACAGCTCCGCGTAACGCTGAAGAATCGCTGCTGGCCGAAATCTGGCAGGAACTGCTGGGCATTCAACGGGTAGGCATATACGATAATTTCTTCCGGCTGGGAGGCGACTCCATCATTACCATCCAGGTAGTGAGCCGTATTAAACGTCACGGCTATACGTTACAGGCGCGTGATATCTTCCTGCACCAGACCATCAGCCGCCTGAGTGAAGTACTGCAGGCGCGCCGTCAGGAGGCAGGGGGGCAGGGCGAACAGGGATTACTCAGCGGTGTATCCGGCCTGTTGCCAATCCAGCAATGGTTCTTTGAACAGGAGCCGGTGCAGCATCATTTTAACCAGAGTATTTTATTATCAGCAGATAAAAGTATTACAGCCGCCATGTTGTCTGAAGCATTACAGGAACTGCAATCGCATCACGATGCGCTGCGTTTCCGGTACAGACAAACCGCTTCGGGCCGGGAGCAATACTACAGTGATCATTACGCGGTGCTGGAAACTACAGACCTCTCCGGTGTTGCCGCTACAGACCTTACCAAAGAAATCGCCATCCGTAGCCAGGCTTACCAGGAGTCACTGCATATCAGCGAAGGCAATATCTTACGGTCAGTATTATTTACTACGGGAGAAAATATACCAGAGAACCGTTTGCTGCTGGTGATTCATCACCTGGCGGTGGATGTAGTTTCCTGGCGCATCCTGCTGGAAGACTTATCCCGCCTGCTGGAAGGCAGCCTGTCAGGTCAGCGTGTAGCCCTGGACGTTAAGGGTACTTCTTACCGTCAGTGGCAGCAGGAACTGACAAGGTATGGTCAGCGGGAACAGATACGGTCACAGCTGGATTACTGGCAACGTGCCGTAGCCGCGGATTTCAGACTGCCTGCAGATTTTTCTGGTGATAAACCTGCACAGCTGAAAGATACCGCGCAACTGACGGTTGAACTGGACACTGCTGCCACGCAGCTTTTGTTGCAACAGGCGCCTGCAGCTTATCACACAGAGATCAACGATATACTGCTGGCGGCGCTTGCCCGTACATTGGGCAACTGGAGCAATACTACGCAGGTGGTAATCGGGCTGGAAGGACATGGCCGTGAAGAGATCAGCCGTGATACAGATATCAGCCGCACTGTTGGCTGGTTCACCAATCTGTATCCGGTATTGCTGCGTACCGTTGATACCGGTGCTTCCGCAGATCTCATCAAAAGTATAAAGGAACAATTGCGGGAAATTCCGGACAAAGGTCTGGGCTTCGGCGTATTGAAATATATTAACCGGGAGCCGTCTTTACAGGGCCGGCAACCGTGGGAGCTGGTGTTTAACTACCTGGGGCAGCTGGATAGCATGGCACAGGGTAGCGAACGTATACAGGTAGCCACAGAAGCAGCCGGCGCTGATGTGCACGAAGATTATTTCCTGCGGGAAAAAATTGCGGTCAACGGCATGGTGAAGGAGGGCGTATTGTCCTTGCACTGGAGTTACAGCCGCCTGCATTTTGAAGAGAAAACAATCGCAGCATTGGCCGCTGCCTATCTCGGGGAGCTGCATATCCTGATCAGCCATTGCGTAGCGCAACAGACGCCTGTGTTTACACCTGCTGATTACGGTTTAACCGGTATGGTACATTACCGGCAGCTGGACCAGCTGCTCTGTGGCCCGGATAATTTATCAGCATCCATTACTGCATTATATCGCCTGAGCGGATTGCAGGAAGGTATGCTGTTCCATAGTCTCTACGATCAGCATATTGCTGCCTATATGGAACAGTTTATCTGCACCGTCACCGATGTAAATACCACATGGCTGCAACAGAGCTGGGAACAGGTACTGAGCAGTCATACTATCCTGCGCAGCGGCTTTAACCATGACGCCCTGCGTGTGCCAGTGCAATATGTTTACCGCGAGGTTACCTTACCATTCCGGGTGCTCGACTGCCGTAGCCAGGACGAATCAGCCATACAGGCATTTCTGGAAGAAGACAATGCAACAGCATTTGATTACCGGCAACCTCCGCTGATGCGGGTGACGCTGCTGCAGACCGGTGAAAATGTATACCGGATGGTATGGACTTTCCATCACCTGCTGCTGGACGGATGGTCTATTCCTGTAGTGATAGCGGAACTGCTGGCAGCCTATGAATCCCTTGCTGCCGGACAGGTGCTGACACTCACCACCGAAGACCGTTTTGAAGATTACATCCGCCATATACATTCGCTGGATAAAGCTGCAGAAGAAACCTACTGGCGCGGCTATATGAAAGGGCTGGATAACGGAACACTGCTGCCTTTCATTCCGGCAACCACAGACCGTACAAGAGGTATCGGTCATTATGCTGCAGAAGTATTAACGCTCGATCATCTCTTTACAACAAAAGTACAGACCTACGCCAAAGAAAATGGCATCACTGTAAATACGCTGATGCAGGGTGTCTGGGGCTGGATACTGCATAAATATGCCGGGTCAGATCATGTCGTATACGGTGTTACGGTTTCGGGCCGTAACAGTTCCCTGGCGGGCGTAGAACAGCGGGTGGGATTATATATTAATACCCTGCCCTTGCATGTGCAGGTAACTGCCATACAGGAAAATATTGCCGCCTGGCTATCTGCCTTACAGGAAGATCAGATCCGCTCCAGGGAATATGAATCTACCCCGCTCAATGCCGTACAACGCTGGGCTGGTCAGGATAGCGAACTATTCGATACCCTGCTGGTATATGAAAACTACCCCGTGAGCGAGGTGGTAAAATCTTCTCAGTGGAAACTTAAACTGCAGGATATTGCCGTACATGAACATACCAACTATCCGCTGAACATCATCATCGCTGCCGCTGATACTATTGATATTCAGTTCAGCTATAACAGCAGCCTGCTCCACGATAGCTACATACAACGGCTGACAGGACATTTCCGTTCCGTGCTGGAACAGATCATCATAGAAGGCAGACAGCAGCTGCATGAACTGACGTTGCTGACAACGCCTGAACTGCAGCAGCTGCATACTTTTGCCGGTCATGCAGTCCCTGCTGCAGATAACCTGACGATGATGCACGTGCTGGCAGCACAGGCGCTGAAAACGCCGGATGCTGCCGCTGCTGTGAGTCATGAAGGAATACTTACTTACCGCGGACTGGATGAACGTACCAATCAGCTGGCGCATTACCTGCGTGCGCAGGGGGTGAAGGCCGGTGTAATGGTACCGGTATGTATCGAAAAGAGCCTGGACATGCTGACTGGTATACTGGCTATTCTGAAAGCCGGTGGCGCTTATGTGCCCGTAGATCCGGCATATCCGGAAGACAGGATCAGGTATATTCTGGAAGATGTTAATGCCGGTATTGTACTGAGCAGTCATAACAGCCGGCAGGTGTTACCGGTAGCGGAAGATATACGTGTCCTGGTGCCGGCTGATTTTGCGGCTGATATAGCTGCCTGCCCGCTTACTGCGTTACCGCAGTTACCTGCGCCGGAGCAGCTGGCCTACATCATCTATACTTCCGGCAGTACCGGTAAGCCCAAGGGCGTAATGATCCGTCATGCTGCCCTGCTGCATTATATCCGGAATGAAAAAGCCTGGTATATGAATGCAGACAGCCAGCCATCCGGCAGCTTTGTACATTTCTCCTATACCTTCGATGCTTCCCTCACAGCTATGTTTATGCCTTTGCTGGCCGGCAAGTCCGTGGTGATCGGCAACGGCAGCGCTGCGGAAGTATTTGAAGATCCGCTGTTTCTCCGCCATGCACCATATGACTTTATCAAGCTGACGCCTGCGCATATGCAGCTGCTGGCGCAGGAGAAATTCTTCAGTAAGGAAAATGCCGTTACCCGCCGGCTGGTGCTGGGAGGAGAGGCTTTACAGCTCAATCACGTGCAGTACTGGCTGGATAATGCGCTGGATGTGGAGATCATCAATGAATACGGTCCTACAGAATCTACCGTAGGCTGCAGCATATTTACCTTTAACACTGCCGGTGGCGTTGAACAGCTGGCGCAGGGCATCCTGATCGGTAAACCGATTGATAATGTCAGTCTGTACATTACCGATGCTGCCATGAATCAGGTGCCGGTGGGGGTAACAGGAGAACTGTGTATTGGTGGTAACGGGCTGGCAGACGGTTACCTGCACCTGCCGGAATTGTCGGCAACCAGGTTTATCCCGCATCCTTTCAGTGAAGATAAAAATGATCGCCTGTATCGTACCGGCGACCTGGCGCGTTGGCTGCCGGACGGCAATATAGAGTACCTGGGCCGTATGGATGACCAGGTGAAAATCCGTGGTTACCGTATTGAGCTGGGAGAAATAGAAAGTGTGCTGCAGCAGAGCGGTCTGGTAAAACAGAACGTGGTAGCCGTGAATACAGATGCGCAGGGCAATAAACGGCTGGTCGGTTATGTAGTGGCAGCTGATTTTCAGCCGCAACAGGCGGAAGCCTGGCTGAAAGCCCATCTGCCGGCCTATATGACACCTGCGCTGTGGGTGGTGCTGGATGCTATTCCATTAACATCCAACGGTAAGGTGAACCGGAAGGCATTACCGGCTCCTGATGCAGAAAAACTTTCAGATACCAGGTATGTGGCGCCGCGCAATGCTACGGAACTGCTGCTGACAGAAATATGGAAAGAACTGCTTGGGTTACAACGGGTAGGCATATACGATAATTTCTTCCGGCTGGGAGGCGACTCTATTATCACCATACAGGTGGTAAGCCGCGCGAAGCGCCATGGATATGCCCTGCAGGCCCGCGATATATTCCGGTACCAGACAGTGAGTGGCCTGAGCGAAGTATTGCTGCAACGTAAAACAACCGGTAATATTCACAGCGAACAAGGTACGCTGACGGGCGTCGCCGGGCTGCTGCCCATCCAGCAATGGTTCCTGGAACAACAACCGGTAGAGGATCACTATAACCAGAGCGTTTTGCTGGCTGTCAGTAAAAATGTCAGCGAAGAAATTTTAAAAGATGTAATAACAGCTGTCCAGTCACACCACGATGTACTGCGCTTCCGCTATACACAAACAGGCAACGGATGGCAACAGGAATATACAAATCAGTATACCGGTATTGTGACGGAAGATCTGATAGCCGTGGCTGCAAATGCCCTGCCTGAAAGGATCGCAGCGTCAGGCCTGCAATACCAGCAACAGGTAGCTGTTCAGGAGGGAAAAGTTTTTATTCCGGTATTATTTAAAACAGGTGCTGAGGTGGCAGACAACCGTCTCCTGCTGATTATTCATCACCTGGCCGTAGATATGGTGTCCTGGCGCATCTTGCTGGAAGATATTACTGCACTGATTACTGCCGGTATACAACAGAAGCGTATAGCCCTTGACGTGAAGGGTACTTCCTACCGGCAGTGGCAGCAGGAGCTGACAGCCTGGAGCCGCCGCCCGCAGCTGCTTTCGCAGCAGCGCTACTGGGAACAGGTGGTGGCAGCGCCGCCAGGTCTGCAGCTGGTCAGAGAATCCGTTGAGCCGGCAAGACTGAAGGACATCCGTGCGTATGTTGTCAGCCTGGATGCCACTGCTACCCGGCAGTTGTTACAGGAAGTGCCAGCCGCGTATCAGACAGAAATCAACGATATACTGCTGGCATCACTGGCCCGCACGTTGTGCAACAGCAGCGGGCAGCAGCAGGTGGTCATCGGTCTGGAAGGACATGGCCGCGAAGAAATCAGCAGGGAAGCGGATATTAGTCGTACCATAGGATGGTTTACCAGCCTGTATCCTGTGCGCCTGGACGTTTCCGGCGCTGATACCCTGTCAGATCTCATCAGGAGTGTGAAAGAACAGCTGCGTGCTGTTCCTGACAAAGGGCTGGGCTACGGCGTACTGAAATATATCAGCCAGGCGCCTGCATTACAGGGACATCAACCCTGGGAACTTGTATTCAATTATCTCGGCCAGCTGGACAATACCGCCAGGGAAGACGGATATATCAGCATCGCTGCTGAAAGTACCGGTGGTGATACTTCCGGTGATTACCTGCTGCGAGAAAAAATTACTGTCAATGGTATGATCCGCGATGGTGTGTTATCACTCCAGTGGAATTACAGCTCCCTGCATTTCGAGGCAGCTGCGATCACAGCACTGGCAGATGAGTATCTGCACGCACTGCAATTACTGATCGGACATAGCGTAGAACAGGGCCGCCGCGGAACGGTACGCACCCCGTCAGACTACGGGCTGACCGGCGTAGCGGATTACCGGCAGCTGGACGATTTCCTGCAGAGCCTTGAAATGGAAACATCAGCAGTTACTTCCATCAGCCGCCTCAGCGGATTGCAGGAAGGAATGTTGTTCCATGGCCTGTATGACGATCATTCCGGCGCTTATACAGAACAGTTTGTATGTACCATAAACAATGCTGACACCCGGCTGTTACAACAAAGCTGGCAGCGGATGCTGGAACTGCACAGCATCCTGCGCAGCAGCTTTAACTACGATACCTTACAGATACCGGTACAATGTGTGCACCGCGATGTAACCGTTCCATTCAGGATACTGGATTACAGACACTTCAGCGCAGGAGAACAGGAAAAGGCCATCGACGCCTATATCGCCGCCGATCAGCTGCAGGGCTTTGATTATAACAGACCGCCGCTGATGCGTATTGCCCTGCTGCAGACAGGCGACAAAGCCTGCCGCATGGTATGGACATACCATCACCTGCTGCTCGACGGCTGGTCATTACCAGTGCTGATAGAGAAGCTGTTGCAGACGTATGAAGCGCTCGCTGGTAACACCGTATTGCCGGTTATTACAGAAGATAAGTATGAAGATTATATCCGTTATATCCACTCACAGGATAAAGCAGCAGAAGAAAATTACTGGCGTGGATATATGCAGGGCCTGGAATCAGCCAGCCTCCTGCCTTTCATTCCACCTACAGCCGACCGCACCAAAGGTATAGGCAGGTACGGCAAGGAAAGCCTGCTGCTGGACAATACGCTGACAGCCGCTGTACAACTATATGCGCAGCAGCACGGACTTACTGTCAACACCGTTATGCAGGGCGCCTGGGGCTGGATATTACACAACTATACCGGCAACGATTCCGTTGTCTACGGTGCTACGGTATCCGGACGTAATATCAGCCTGCCGGGTGTGGAGCAGCGCGTCGGACTTTATATCAACACGCTGCCGTTGCATATCCGTATCCGCCGCGATATGGCTGTAACGGAATGGCTGGCAGCCCTGCAGGATGACCAGATCCGTTCCAGGGAATACGAATATACCCGCCTGAGTGATATTCAGCGTTGGGCAGGTGTGAGCGGTGATCTGTTTGACAGCATCCTCGTATATGAAAACTATCCTGTCAGCGAAACACTGGAATCTTCCGACTGGAAACTCTCGATGGAAGCTGCACAACTGCAGGAGCACACCAACTATCCGTTGACCATTGTGGTGGTGGCAGGAGAACAGCTGCAGCTTCACTTCAGCTATAATACGCTGCTGCTGGACGAAGTATATATCCGGCAACTGACCCGGCATTTCAGGCAGGTACTGGAACAGATGGTATCGGTAAAAACAGCGGTGCTGGGCGGTATATCCCTGCTGACAGACAACGATCAGCAGACATTACTGCACGAATTCTCCGGTGTTATGGCGGCCTGGCCGGAACATCTTACGATCCTGGACATCTTCGAACAACAGGTAACGCGTACGCCTGAACGAATAGCAGTTGTGTATGAATCGCAGCACCTCACTTACCGTGAACTGGATGAACGCGCCTGTCAGCTGGGACATTACCTGCGCAGCAAAGGCGTGCAGGAAGAAACGCTGGTGCCGGTATGCCTGGAGCGGAGCCTTGATATGATTGTGAGCATACTCGGTATTATGAAGGCGGGTGGCGCGTATGTGCCGGTAGATCCGCTTTATCCGGAAGACCGTATTCATTACATGCTGGAAGATACCGCTGCGACGGTGGTGGTTTGCAGCA
>NZ_JAABOK010000034.1 GCF_009928525.1 Chitinophaga solisilvae
TGCGACCTACCTGTAAGGTATAGGAAAGGTCCGCCAGGTTGGTATCCGGGTGTTGTTCCAGGAAACTGTGCAACGAGGTCAGGTATCTTTCCACGGAGCCGGCAGTCTTCGCGGAAACTGCCAGCAGTTTATATTTTCGGCCTGCATCGCTTGCTTCGCGGGCAGGCGCTTCTTCCAGAATAGCGTGTGCGTTGGTACCTCCGATACCAAAGGAGCTGACACCGGCGCGCAAAGGATATCCGTTGCGGCGTTCCCAGGGTTGCAGTTGGGTATTCACAAAGAAGGGACCGCTGCCGAAATCGATCTCCGGATTGGCTGCTTTAAAATGCAGGCTGGGAACCAGCTGCCTGTGTTCCAGGCAGAGCGCCGTTTTAATCAGGCCGGCAATACCTGCGGCCGTATCCAGGTGACCGATGTTTGTTTTCACGGATCCGATGGCGCAGTTATGGTCTTTGTTATGATTGAAAGCGAGGTTGAGCGCTTCTATTTCAATGGGATCACCGAGGCGGGTGCCGGTACCATGCGCTTCCACATAAGTGATGGTTTCCGGTGTCACTTTGGCAAACTTGTGCGCCTTACGGATACAGTCCGCCTGCCCTTCTACGCTGGTAGAAGTAAATCCTACCTTCCTGTTACCATCGTTATTGATGTTGCCGCCCTTGATAACCGCATGAATATAATCACCGTCTTCTATCGCATCGTTCAATCTTTTCAGCACCACCATTCCTACGCCTTCGCTGGTAAAGGTGCCGGTGGCATCCTTGTCGAATGCGCGGCAGTGGCCATCCGCAGAAAAGATCATCCCTTCCTGGTAAAAATACCCCCTGGGTAATTCTGTACGGATGGTAATACCACCGGCCAGGGCAACGCGCGCTTCTCCCAGCAGCAGGCTTTTGCAGGCCAGGTTAACAGCTACCAGCGAAGTGGAGCAGGTAGTATTTACTGCAAATGCGGGGCCTTTGAAATTGAGTTTATATGCCAGCAGTGAGGCAAGGAAATCCTTGTTATTGATGTTGTTCAGACTGAAGTTATCCATCTGCTGTCCGTCCGTATTCTTCAGCCGGGAATACAAACGCCAGTTGGCATCATCGCCGGCGCCCACATAAATGCCGATCAATCCTTTCAGGGTATCGGGGTTACAGCCGGCGTCTTCCAGCGCTTCCCAGGCGCACTGATGGAGTACGCGGTGCACAGGATTCATCAGCGCGGCTTCCATGGGGGTATAGTCAAAGAAGGCAGCATCAAAATAGTGCTTCTGCGGAATGGTAGCCACAGCAGGAATATAGTTGCTGTTCTGCCGGATACGGTCATCAATACCCAGGTTACGCTGTTCCTCTTCCGTCATAAAGTGAATGGACTCCACACCATTTTTCAGGTTCTCCCAGAATATGCGCCAGTTGGCCGCTCCCGGCACCTGGCAGGAGATGCCGGTGATAGCAATTTCAAGTCCGGTGTATTTTCTCTCAGTCGTCATTCAGGTCACTGTTTAGCAGGTTAAATGTATCTTCCATGATATTCACGGACATGTCCAGTTCCTTATCGGATTCTCCGGTGATCACGTGCTCTTCTGTCAGGTATTTTGATAACGTGTTAATGGTAGTAAACCTGAAAGCCATTGCCACAGAGAGTTTCTTATCGAAAATTTTATTGATGGTCATCACCATGCGTACTATTTTGATGGAGTTACCTCCCAGGTCAAAAAAGTTATCGTGGGTACCGATGTCATCGCGGCCGAGTAATTCGCTCCAGATATCGACGAGTTTCTGTTCTACTTCATTGGCGGCGGCAACGTGCTGTCTTACAGTACCCGGACCTTTCTGCCGGTATTCAGGCAACTGTTTGCGGTCCACTTTCCCGTTGGGTGTCAGCGGTAATGCCGACAGCTGCATATAGTATCCGGGCACCATGTAGGCGGGCAGCTTCTGTAGCAGCGCTGCGCGGATAGCGGCTGTATCCGGCTCCTGTGCCGTTACAATATAGGCGATCAGTTCCTTTTCTTCCTGGTGTACCTGTTTCGCCATTACTACCGCAGCAGTGATATGACCGGTTTCCAGCAGGGCGGCTTCGATTTCTCCCAGCTCAATCCGGTGGCCGCTGATCTTTACCTGGTCATCTTTCCGGCCGATGTATTCGATGCTGCCGTCAGGCAGCCATCTGCCGAAGTCGCCGGTACGGTAAACACGTTCACCCGGCAGGAAAGGATCTGGAAGGAAACGTGTTTCGGAGAGTTCCGGTTTATTGATATAGCCGTTGGCCACTCCTTGTCCGCCGATATAAATTTCTCCCTCAGCCCCTACCGGCAGCAGCTGCTGAGCGGCATCCAGGATATAAATGCGGGTATTGGCAATGGGGCGGCCGATGGTGATGGCGGCGGCATGGCGGGGAACGGCGCTGCAGGCGGACCAGATGGTTGTTTCCGTAGGGCCGTACATGTTATACAGCCGTACTTCCGGCAGGTTGTCATAGAGGTCGCGCACGAGGGACTGCGGCAGGCGCTCTCCTCCGAGCAATATGGTACGGAGCGACCCCATCGCGCGGCTGTCTGCCTGCAACAGGGAAGCCATAGACGGCGTGGCCTGCAGATGCGTTACCTGGTGCTGCTGCAGCTGCGCATGGACGGAATAACCTGTTTTCACCGGCATGGTAGTCAGCTGCTGATAGCTGTCCTTCAGCACGGTTATATTTTCCAGTCCGTTCATCGTATCTTCAAAACCTACTCCGAAATCAATCAGGCAGGCGATTTCATCTACGCCGATGCGGCTTAGCTTTTTCAGCATTTCCATAGCAGTGGTCCGCGTCCCTATCAGGCTGGCCGTAGATACATACCTGTTGAAGGCATGCTCCAGCAGGCTTTGCATATCTTCTTCGGAAAACTGCTCAGACTCGATATTCACGTTCAGGTCTGCTGCAAATGTTTTCATGAGGCTGACAGAAGTACGCAGGTAATTCATGAACGGTATTCTCGCCTTGTCGTAGGTAACGTTAATATCCTCACCGATATAGGTGTGCAGCATCAATGCCACCTTTGCCTTGCTGATATCATGTCCGCTTTCTGCAAAGGCTTTGCGGTACGCCGCAATTTTTATGGCGAGACCTTCGGTGGTTTCTCCCAGCAGATGCGTTAATACACCTGCTCCTGCTTTACCGGCTGAGATAAATGTTTGTATGCTGTTGGCAGATGTAAGCCATATCGGTAATTCCTGCTGCCGCGGAGAAGGAAATATCCGGGTTTTCTTCATCACATTATTGCCATCCGGAAACTCCAGCTGTTCGCCTCTCCACAACCGCTGCACGGTATCTATCATGGTGTACATGTTCTCGTGACGGCTGCTGTACTGGCCGGGCGACAACACAAAATCGCCGGCGTGCCAGCCGGAAGCGCAGGCAATACCTACTCTTCCGCCGGAAAGATTATCAATCACAGACCACTCTTCTGCCACCCGCAAAGGATGATGCAACGGCAATACCACGCTGCCCGCCCTGATGGCAATATTTTTGGTAAGTACGGCCAGTGCAGCCCCCATCAGTGCCGGGCTGGGATATAATCCCCCGAATTCATGAAAATGGCGCTCCGGCGTCCATACGGCTGCATAGCCATTATTGTCCGCATACTTTGCTCCTTCCAGCAGGAGGCGGTATTTATCTTCTTCCTGGCTGTTATCTGCATTACCGAAATAAAACAGGCTGAAGTCCAGGGGTTTGACAGGCGCTTTTTCTATCGCTACTATATCCCTGACATCTCCCTGTATCACTACTTTGTAGCCGAGAGTGAGTGTCCAGAGCAGCTCCAGCACAGAGATATCGAAGGTGTAGTTAGTCAGCGCCAGCATAGTTCCGGGTGTTCTGCCGAAGGTGGCTGTCATCCCGCAAAAGAAGTTAACAACATTGGCATGTGTAAGCAGGCATCCTTTGGGATTGCCGGTGGTGCCGGAGGTATAGATACAGTAAGCCAGCTGCTCAGGTGCTATGGCAGCAGCTTTCAGCGGAGACACGGTTGTTGCTGCATGCAGTTGCTGCAGCATGCCGTCATCAATCACGGTGATGCAGCCGCTGTCTTCTGTGATATACTTTATTCTCTCTGCCGGGTACTGCGGATCTACCGGTACATATCCTGCGCCGCTTTTGAGTGTACCCAGTATGGCTATTATCATCCATTCGCTGCGTTGTAAACGGATGCCCACCAGGTCGTTGGGCTTTACCCGGAAGGTATGCTGCAGATATGCTGCCAGCCGGTCGGCGGCGGCATTCAGCTGCGCATAGGTAAGCTGCCTGTCTTCCATCACCACCGCAATGTTGTCCGGCGACAGCTGCACCTGTTTTTCGAACTGGCTGATAATAGTGGCGCCGGCAGGCGTTTCCAGGGCTGTATTGTTGAATACCTGCAGCAGCCGGTTTTTTTCCGCTTCGCTGAGATAATCCAGCGTACCTACAGCCTGCTGCGGCGCAGCGCTGATGGCGGTCAGTATACCTTCCAGGCAGGACAGCAGCTGTTCGGCTGTACTGCGGCTGAAGATATCACTGTTATATTCGATGCTCGCCTGTATTTCTCCTTCTACTTCTATAAAATCAAACGTAAGATCAAACTTACTTACGGCATGTTCGCCGCGGTCATAACTGCCTACTGTCACATCGCCGAACTGCTGACGCCCGCTGCCCTGCATCCGGGCATTCTGCAGGATCATCATCACATCAAAAAGCGGGCTTCTGCCGGTATCTCTTTTCAGGTGCAGGTCATCTACCAGCCTGTCAAACGGATAGAGCTGATGTTCATATGCCGCCAGCGTTACCTGTTTCACTTTTTCCAGCAGTGACAGGTAGCTGTCCTGGCCATCAAAGCTGGTTCTGAGCGCCAGCGTATTGAGGAATAAGCCTATCTGATCTTCCAGGTCAATATGATCCCTTCCCGCTACGGGTGTGCCTACAATAAGATCCTGCTGACCGGTAAACCGGTACAGCAGTATGTATACGGCGGAGAGCAGTCCCATGAACAAGGTGGTACCCGCTTCCTGATTCAGTTCTTTTATTTTAACGGCTACACCTGCAGGAATTCTTCTTCCCACCGCACTGCCACGGTATGTTTTTACAGCAGGGCGGGGATAGTCACCGATCAGGTTCAGTACCGGCAGTTCCCCTTCAAACTGTTTCATCCAGTAGTCGCGGTGACTGCCCTGTGCAGCACGTTCCAGCTGTTCATGCTGCCAGGCGGCATACTCCTTGTATTGTATGCGCAGCGGTTTCATATCAGGTTCCTGATGGCGGATGAAAGCATTGTAGCAGAACATCAGCTCACGTATCAGGATGTCCATGGACCAGCCATCGCTGATGATATGATGCATCACATAGGTGAATATCCATTTGTTGTCAGACAGCTGAAAGAGACAGGTACGCAGCAGCGGAGCCGTTCGCAGATCGAAAGGCCTCACCAGTTCCTCCTGTATCATGGCTTTCGCCTGTGCATCCGCATCGGATTCTTCCCGCAGGTCATATTGACGGATGTGAAAATCTGCTGTTGTTTCATCCAGAATAAATTGTTTTATCTCCCCTTCTTCATCATCCCGGAAACAGGTTCTGAGTATCTCGTATCTGCTTATCAGCCGGTTCAGCGCCGCTTCCAGCGCGTCTGTCTGCAGACGGCCTTCGAAAACAAATACGCCGGGCATATTGTACGCCTGGTTGGCTTCATCAAACTGGCTGAGTATCCATACCCTCGCCTGGCCTGATGACATGGTATAGGATGTACTTTCCGGCAGCAGCGGGATGGCCGTATTGTCCACGCCTGTATGCAGGGAAGACAGGTAGCTTACCAGCTGTTCCTTATTTTCTTTCAGCGCTTTCAGGAGATCCGGAGGCAGTGCAGCACCGTTGAATTTCACTTTCAGATCCTGATTTTCCAGCGAGATGGCGATCTGATGATCCCGCAGTTTTTTTAACAGATTTTCCATTTTCATGCCGTGTGAATGTTTAACTATTGGGGATGTGGCAGATCAGATGATGATTTCGTTTTCCATTTTAACGTCTGCATTCAGCCAGGCCAGTTCATCTATCCTGGCAGCCATGGCAGCGATATTATGACGCAGCAGGAGATCTGTCAGGGTAATATTGACATTGAATTCATTCTTCACTCTTTTCAGCAGCATCATGCCTTTCAGCGAGTCGCCTCCCAGTTCGAAGAAGTTGTCGTCCGTACCGATGCGGTCTATCCCGAAGAACTGACCGAAGATGTCCGCCAGCTTTTCTTCCGTTGCATTCGCCGGCGCAACGTAAGCTGTGGCCAATGCCGGACGTTCCGTCTTTATCATCTCCGTTGCCGCCGGTTCTTCATCCAGGTATGCTTCCTTCTTCACTTCGTATACCCGGTGAAGGCGTGCTGACAATGGTTCTACCGTTTGCACCAGCACAGGGCTGCCATCGCATTCCAGGCTCCATTCAAACAGCTGGCTCAGTTCTTCCGGCTTCAGCGTGGCGCGCTGACGGCCCTGCTCCTTCGCTATCTGTGATGCGCTGAAGGCCATACCGCCCAGGCATACGCTGCGCCACCGGATGCCGCTCTCCTGCTGACGTAACAGGAAATGATCCATATAAAGATTGGCGGCGGCATACGCGCTGAAACCTAATCCGCCCAGCACCGCAGACAGGCTGGAACTCACCCAGATAAAATCGGGGCGGCGCTCACCGAACACTTTTTCCAGTACCCGGATACCGGATACCTTCGCAGAAAACAGCCGCTGTGTATTCTCTTCCGTGATGTCGCTGATGAGTTCAAAATGACGTTCGTCTATTACGCCCGCCGTATGAATGATGCCGTCTATCCGGCCTGTAGTCGATTCAATCTCTGCTACCAGCCGGCTCAAGCTCTCTTCATCGGTGATGTCTGCCCCGTGGTAGCTGCAATGGTCCGCACCGGACTGCAGCTGACGGAGACGCTCCTTCGCTGTATCATCCAGGGAGGATAGTTCACGGCGGCCCGTCAGTACAAGCCTGGCGTTATAACGCCGGCGTATATACGTAGACAGGACATATCCCACATTACCCAGGCCGCCGGTAACCAGGTATAGGCCGCCTGGCCGCAGCACCGTACCGCCGGGAGTTACCTCTCCGCGGTGCTGCTGATACTCGCACAGCCAGCGGTGAGCGCCGCGCAGCGCCACAATGCGGTCCCCCCGATGCCATA
>NZ_JAABOK010000035.1 GCF_009928525.1 Chitinophaga solisilvae
TGGCAGACAGGCGGTATAACGATGCGCGCAGCAGCGGACCGGTCTGCAGGTCGAAGGGAGACAGAAAATCTTCCTGCAGTAATGCATCCAGTGCAATGCTGTTATTACGTATATCCGTTACTGTTATATTAAAATCAAGGGCAGGAAGAATAAACTGTTTTACTTCTCCCTGTTCATCTTCCTGAAAAATAGTTCTTAGTATTTCATGTCTTGCTACCAGCGTCCGGAAGCTGTCTTCCAGCTTTTCCACATCCAGCAGGCCTTCAAAGACATGCGCCGAGGGTACGTTGTAGGCGATGCTGCCACCGTCCAGCTGGCTCAGCACCCACAGGCGGCGTTGTGCAGATGACAGTACATAGCTGCGCTGCGGCGGCGCTGCCGGGATATGTACAAAGTCCGTATGACCCAGGGAAGAGATCAGCTGCGCCTGTGCTGCCAGAACAGGATGCGCGAAAATATCGTGCAGTTCCATCTTCACAGAGAATCTTTTATGCAGCTGGCTCACCAGGCGCGTGGCGCGCAGACTGTGACCACCTGACTCAAAGAAATCATCCAGCACGCCGATCTTTTCCTTAGCCGTATTCAGGATTTCGCTCCATATATCTACCAGTGCAGATTCAACCGCATTACGGGGAGGGATATACGTTTTTCCGGATGCCATTGCACCGGCGCCGGGCAAAGGCAAAGCAGACTTATCAATTTTACCGCTCGTGTTCAGAGGCAGTGCTTCCAGTTGAATAAACTGATCGGGGATCATATAGGCCGGTAGCAGGTTATTCAGCCAGGACCTAATGTCTCCGCTGTTCAATGATTTATCGCCGGTCAGATATGCCGCCAGCAGCAGGCTGTCATCAACATCCTTGTACACCGTTACCACGGCCGCCCG
This sequence comes from Chitinophaga solisilvae, assembly GCF_009928525.1. Taxonomy (GTDB): domain Bacteria; phylum Bacteroidota; class Bacteroidia; order Chitinophagales; family Chitinophagaceae; genus Chitinophaga; species Chitinophaga solisilvae. Next base: position 887 of record NZ_JAABOK010000035.1, read on the forward strand.
GATGTTTTCATGCTGCAGCAGCATCAGTTCAATTTCACCGGGTTCAATCCGGTATCCGCGGATCTTTACCTGATTATCCTTTCTTCCGGTAAATACGATGTTGCCATCAGGTTGCCGGTAGCCGGCATCTCCGGTACGGTATATTCTTTCTCCGGCAACAAAAGGATCCGCTATAAATTTCGCTGCAGTCAGTTCCGGCTGATGCAGGTAACCTCGTGCCAGCCCTGCCCCGCCAATACATATTTCTCCCGGAATACCGGCAGGCACTATGCCACCGTGTTCATCCAGTACATAGATGCGGGTATTGGCAATAGGCCCGCCTACAGGTACATTGACAACCGGAGCAGCGCTATGGCTGTCCAGCCGGAAAACGGTAGCGCATATACTGCACTCCGTAGGCCCGTAAGCGTTATAATAGATTCCTTGCCGGGAAAATGCAGCGGCCTTTTCGGGATTCGCTGCTTCACCGGCAGTCACCAGCCTTCCCAGCGATTGCAGGTCGGCTGTATCCAGCTGCTGCAGATAAGCTGGCGGCAGTGTGGCCAGTTGAATATCTTTCTCCCGGATATATTGTAACAGCGCCTGCGGATCTTTCTTCACACTTTCTTCTATAATACATAATGCAGCGCCGGCGCACAGTGCAACAAAAATTTCTGAAACGGAGGCATCAAAAGAAGCGGAAGCAAACTGCAGGTGCTTCTCTCCCGCTGTTACTTCAAATACTTCCTGCTGCGCATGAATGGTATTCACAATAGCACCGTGGGTAATCATCACTCCCTTCGGTGTACCCGTAGAACCGGAAGTATAAATCACATAGGCAAGGCTGTCGGCAGCAATACTTCCACCCGCCGCTACCGTTGCGGCTTCCATACCATCCAGCTGTATATCTATCGCAATCATCGGGCCGGTGAAATAGTCGAGGTCCAGCAGAAAATCTGTTTGTGTAATCAGCACTTTAGCAGCCGTATCCTGCAGGATATATTCCTTTCGTTTAACAGGATACAACGGATCAACCGGTACGTAGGCCGCACCGCTTTTCAGAATGCCCAGCATCGCTATAATGAGTTTATCCGAACGATCCAGCATTACTGCGATAAGGTCTTCTGCAGCCGGCTGGTAATTACTGCAGAGGTAGGCGGCCAGGCGGTTAGCGCGTTCATCCAGTTCGCGGTAGGAAAGTTCCGTAGAACCATATATCACCGCAGTGGCATCAGGTGTTTTCCGGACCTGTTCTTCAAACAGGCCGACAATATTATTTTCCGGGTAAACAACTTTAGTATCATTGAAAGAGAAAACCAGCTGTTGTATTTCTTCTTCAGGAAGATATATCAGCCGGCTCACCGGCGCCTGCGGAGCGATGGCTATAGCCGCGAGCAACTGTTGCAGATGCTGTAGCAGCTGGCTTACCAGGGTATCAGGATAAATGTCGGGATTATACGCCAGCTCTACTTCCAGTCCGTTTCCATTTCCTGTTTCCACAAAGTCGAATACCAGGTCAAAGCGGCTGGTAATATATTCCAGTTCCTTATAGGCTGTAACTTCCAGTCCGGCAAGGTTCTTCCGTGCATGTACATTTTCATCGTCATTCTGCAGGATGACTTCCACTTCAAACAGGGCATTCCTGCTCATATCTCTTGCCACCTGCAGGGCGTCTACCAGCGTGTCAAAAGGATAGGTCTGATGTGCATAGGCGTCCAGCGTCTGGCGGCGTACCATTGCCAGCAATTCTTTATAGCTGGTGGTACCGGCAAACTGCGTACGCAGGGCCAGTGTATTGGCGTACAATCCGATCTGCCCTTCGAGGTCTATATGTTCACGGCCAGCTACCGGCGAGCCGATGATAATATCCTGCTGACCGGAATAGCGGTACAGCAACACTTTCACCGCAGCCAGCAGCCCCATAAAAAGGCTGGCATCCTGTTCTTTGGCCAGTTCCTTCAGTCGCCTGTACACTGCAGTATCCAGCACTCGTAAGGCTTTGCGGCCGCTGTATGTTTTTACCGGCGGGCGGGGATGTGTACCGGGAATATCCAGTACCGGCAAATCACCGGAAAATACTTCCTGCCAGTAAACGCGGTGTTTTTCCTGTTCTTCCTGCTGCTGCAGCTGCCAGGCCGCATAATCCCTGTATTGGATGCGCAGTGCTGGTAAGGTTACCGGCGTGCCGCCCAGCAGGCCGTTATATACCTGCAGCAGTTCCTGAATCAATACCCCCAGCGACCAGCCGTCGCTGATGATATGGTGCATCACAAAACCGAATATCCAGCGGCTGTCTGCTATCTGGTATAAAGACGCCCGTAGCATAGGGCCTGCGGATAAATCGAACGGCAGACTGAAATCCCGTTTCAGCAGTTCATTTGCTGTGGCAGGCTCCTCCCGTATATCAGTAACGGCTATATGAAAATCTATATCCGCTAGTATATGCTGACCGGTTTCTCCATCCGCGCCTTCCCGGAAAACAGTACGCAGTATTTCATGACGCGCTATCAGCACGCGGAAACTTTCTTCCAGCGATCCTACATCGGGTGTGCCTTCAAACACATAAGCCCCGGGGATGTTGTAGGCAATATTGCCGGAAGAAAACTGACTCAGCACCCACAACCGGCGCTGGGAAGAAGACAGCGTATAGCTGTCCTGCACAGGTGTTGCCGGAATCGGAACAAACGCCGCACGTACGGCTGCGGATAATAATGCAACCTGTTCTGAGAATACAGGATGGGAGAAAATATCTTTCAGTGGAATTTTAACTTCAAACGAACGGTACAACTGGCTGATGAGCCGTGTGGCTTTCAGGCTGTGGCCGCCCAGCGCAAAGAAGTCGGACTGCAGGCCGATACGACCGGCATCAATGCCCAGCACTTCGCTCCAGATGCCCGCCAGCTGCCGTTCCCGCGCCGTCGCCGGCGCTGTGAGAACCTGATCCTCCTCCAGGGAGATGCCGCCCGACTGCAACAGCTGACGGCGGTCTACCTTACCATTGCTGTTCAACGGAATATGATCCGTCTGAATAAACCGCTGCGGCAGCATATAGGACGGCAGGTGACTGCCGGTCCACTGGCGCAGCGCTGCAGCGCTGACCTCTGAACGGCATACCA
>NZ_JAABOK010000036.1 GCF_009928525.1 Chitinophaga solisilvae
TTTGGAATTTTGAGATTTTATAAATGCAGCGAAGAAACAAGCAAAGATCTTCGCTGCATTTATAAAATCTCAAAATTCCAAAATCCGTAAATCCCTAAATCTCCAATGAAATCTCAAATAACCAAATAACTAAATAATTAAATGGCTTGGTGGGTAGCCGAAGTGTTTTCTGAAGGCGCGGGTGAAGCTGTAGGGTTCGGCGTAACCGATGGTGTAGGCGGTTTCCAGAACGTTGTAGTTGTTGTTCAGGAGGAGTTGGCGGGCATAATTCATTTTCAGTTCATTGAGGTAGCCGAATACGGTGGTGCCGAACAGTTCTTTAAATCCTTTTTTCAGTTTGAACTCATTAAGACCGCTTTCACGCGCCACCTGGTGCAGTGTGAAGGGTTCAAGCATGTGTTGTCTGACAAAAGCTCTGGCAGCGTGCAGCCGGTCGGTATCAGCGGGGGAGAGCCTGGCAGGGCTGATTCCTTTCAGGCTTTCTGCCTGTTCTGCCTGGAAAAGGAAAAGCTCCACAATCTTTGATTCCAGGAAAAGCTGCCGCATGTTGCCGGAGTAGCTGCAGCCGGCAATATCGCGTATCAGGGCCAGCTGCCGCCCGGTAATATTCATGGGCATGGAGGCGATGTCGGCTGATTTTCCGGCGCTCACCTTGTCCCAGAAACGTTTCAGGCAGTCCATATCTTCCATATAGAGGCGGCTGAAAAAAGATTCTTCCAGGATGACGCCGAAGTTACTGATGCGCGGGCTGTTGAGCAGGTAGTAACCTTCGAATGCCGGCATATAACTCATGATATGTTGTTGCCCTTTTATCATGTAGCTGCCGTCATTTTCGGGGAGGGAGCCGGTATCTCCTTCCAGTGAGAAGTACATGGCCAGCACAGGTTTTTCCAGTTTCTCCTTCATTCTCACAGCCTGGTTCTGCTGACTCTGCGCAAAAAACAGGGAAGCGCCCGGAAGGTGATCTTCCTTGAACAGGATGCGGCTGCTGGCGCCCTGGTCATCCACATAATGAAATTCACGGCCGCCCTGTGCGAACAGCCATGGGTTCAGATCCTTTTTGCTCATATGTCAGATGGGAATAAGGCGTACAAGTTAGTGCTTTTTACCGGAACGCTGAAGGCGCTGTATGGAAAATCCGTTGCTGCGGGTTGAAAATCCGGCTATGAGGGTTCGCTTTTTTGCGGCTGCCCGAATTTTGCGTAAAACTTGTTTTATGATAGAAGTTTTTTCGACAAATGTTATCCAACGATCGGATGCCGCGAGGCTGGAAGCGTTGCTGGCAGAAGCGCTCCCGGGATGCTCCTTTAATTTCGACCTGGAAGACTGCGACCGCATCTTCCGTATCCAGTCTGACCGGGATGTAACGGAAGAAGTGATATCCTTGTTTCGTCGTCACCATTTTACCTGTTCTGTACTTTCCTAAATCTGAACTATGCAGCAAACCTTTATTGAAATCAGGGGGGCGCGGGCAAACAATCTGAAGAATGTTTCCCTGCGTATTCCCCGCGGTGGCATCACCGTATTCACCGGTGTTTCCGGCTCCGGCAAATCATCTATCGCCTTCGAAACCATTGGTGCTGAAGCGCGGCGGCAGTTGAATGAAACCTTCACCACCTTTGTGCAGAATTTCCTGCCAAGAACGAAAAAGCCTGATGCCGATGCCATTGAGAACCTCTCTACCGCCATTGTTATCGATCAGAAGAGGATCGGCGGCAATTCCCGGTCTACCGTAGGTACCATTACGGATATATCGTCTCTCTTCCGGCTGCTGTTTTCCCGTGCAGGGCAGCCTTATGCCGGCTACTCCAATGCATTTTCATTCAATGACCCCGCCGGTATGTGCCCGGCCTGCAACGGGCTGGGGCAAAGGGTGGAAGCAGACCAGGAGGCGATATTCGATAAAAGCCGTTCCCTGAACGAAGGCGCTATCCTGTTTCCTGCATTTGCCGTAGGTACGTGGTACTGGCGTACCTATGAGCAGTCCGGGCTGTTTGATGCGGACAAAAAGCTGGAAGACTATACACCGGAAGAATGGAGTGCGCTGCTGTACGGCCGGGAGCCGGAAGGGGTGGTAGAAAAGTTTACCCGGCTGTATATTAAGCGGGATACCAGCGCGCTGGCAGCGTCTACCCTCACCAACCTGGAAAGGTATATGCGTTACGGCGCCTGCGAAGTATGCCAGGGCGCCAGGCTCAATGAGGCTGCGCTCAGCTGCCGGATCAACGGATATAATATTGCCGATTTCGCCGCGATGGAAATCACGGAGCTGATACCGCATATACAGCAGATTACCGATCCGGCGGCAGCCACGCTGGTACCCGCCATCACCGCCCGCCTGCAGCACCTGGCAGATATCGGGCTGGAGTACCTGAGCCTCAGCCGGGAAACAACTTCGCTGTCCGGCGGCGAATCGCAGCGTATCAAAATGGTGCGGCACCTGGGCAGCAGCCTTACAGAAACTATTTACATCTTCGACGAGCCGAGCATCGGACTGCATCCGCGCGATGTGCACCGCCTGAATGAAATGCTGCGCAAGCTGTGCGACAAAGGCAATACCCTGCTGGTAGTAGAGCACGATCCGGAAGTGATCAGAACAGCAGATCATATCGTGGACGTAGGCCCTCATGCCGGTGCACGCGGCGGTGAAATTGTTTACGAAGGTAATGTGGAAGGACTGCTGAAAGCACCCACGCTCACCGGACAATACATGAACCGCGCGCTTCCCATGAAGCAGCAATACCGCCACGCCACCGGACATATTCTCATCGCAGACGCCACGCTTCACAACCTGAAAAATGTAACCGTGCAGGTACCTGTTGGTATATTCACCGTCATTACCGGGGTGGCGGGTTCCGGCAAAAGTTCGCTGATCAACGGAGAGCTGTTATCGCGCTGCCCCGGCGCCATCAGCATCGATCAGTCGGCAGTAAGTACCAATATCCGCTCCAATCCTGCTACTTATACCGGTATCATGGACGACATCCGCCGGCTGTTTGCAAAAGAGAATAAGGTAAGCGCCTCCCTGTTCAGCTACAATTCCAAAGGCGCCTGCGCTGCCTGTGAAGGGCTGGGATTTATTTATACCGACCTCGCCTTTATGGAGGCCATCCGCACACCCTGTGAAACCTGCGGTGGTAAAAGGTTCAGCGCTGAAGTACTCGCCTACCGGCTGAAAGGCAAATCGATCGCCGAGGTACTGGAGATGACCGTACTGCAGGCCCTGCAGTTCTTTGAAAAGAAGGAACTGAAGAAACGCCTGCAGGCCATACATGATGTGGGCCTGGACTACCTGACCCTCGGCCAGCCACTGAGTACACTCTCCGGCGGAGAATGCCAGCGCATCAAACTCGCCGGCGAACTGCACAAACGGGGAAGCATATACGTACTGGATGAACCCACTACAGGACTGCATATGTCTGATGTCGAACACCTGCTCGCCATTATGGATCACCTGGTAGACGGTGGTAATACCGTCATCGTTATTGAACACAACGTAGATGTAATCAGGAATGCAGACTGGGTAATAGATATGGGGCCGGAAGGCGGCAGTAAAGGCGGCCAGGTAATTTTTGAAGGCCGGCCCGCCGACCTGCTGCATTGCGGGGAATCACTGACGGGAAGCTATCTGAGAAGATAATTACGAATTGCGAATCATTGGTGTCCGGTAAAAATCAGACCTACTACAAGAAAAAAGGGGGCAATTGCCCCCTTTTTTTGGTAGATTTAAGTTACCACACTTTAAAATACCATGAATAAAGGTACTTATTTTACCGG
>NZ_JAABOK010000037.1 GCF_009928525.1 Chitinophaga solisilvae
TAGCGCGGCAGGAAGGCGTCACCTCGTAGGTGGCGATATGCCAGTGCGCCAGATTCACCACACTGCAATGGCTCACCATCACACCTTTCGGGCGGCCCGTAGAACCGGACGTATAAATCACATAGGCTACTGAAGAAGGCGTAACGTTTACGGCAGGATCAGTAAGCGGTTGCGCTGCCAACAGTGCGGAAGCTGTGTCCAGGCACAGCGTTTCCACATCGCCGCACAAGGCAGCGTGTGCGCTGGTTGTCAATACCAGCGAAGCATTTACATCGGACAACATGTAGGCGATCCTGTCCTGCGGGTAGCTCGTATCCACCGGAACGTAAGCCGCGCCGGCCTTCAGGATACCCAGCATTGCCATCACCAGTTCAGGCGTACGGTTGGCGCACACCGGTATCAGATCTCCTTTTTGTACACCCCGGCTTAACAGATAATGCGCCAGCTGTGCTGCGCGCGCTTCCAGTTCGCGGTACGTCCACGTGATGCCTGCATGCGTCAGCGCTGCTGCATCTGGCGTCTGTGCGGCCTGTGCTGCAATAAGGTCCGTTAACGTACGGTCAATATCTGCAGGGTACGACGCCGGAACGCAAGAAAATTCTTCCAGTAAGGAAGAACGTTCGGCCGCGGTCAGCAGAGAAACAGTTCCCAGCTTCGCTTTATCAGCTGTCATAAACTGCTGCAATACTTCCCGGAAATGCCCGGTCAGCCGCTGCACATATTGCTTATCCAGCAAGGCAGCGTTGTAGCTGAACTGGATATGTATTTCCTCCGCAGCAGCAACGACAACGCTCAGCGGATAGTTCGTATGTTCGTTCAGGTTAACATCAGTGATTGCCATCTGCCAGTGGCGGGATTGTACTGCCTCGCTCACCGGGTAGTTTTCAAATACCAGCAGACTGTCAAACAGATCTCCGCTGATACCGCTCCAGCGCTGTATCTGGGTCAGCGGTGTATATTCATATTCCCTGGAACGGATCTGGCTTTCCTGCAGTTGCAGTAACCATTCCCTCACCGGCTGATCGCGGTCGGCAGCAATATGCAAAGGCTGCGTATTGATATACATTCCCACTTTTTGCTCAATGCCCGGTAATGCACTGTTTCTGCCGGAAACAGTGACTCCGAATACAACAGATCCGTTGCGGGTGTAGTTATGCAATATCCAGCCCCAGGCGCCCTGCATCAGGGTATTGACAGTAAGGCCATGCCGCTGCGCATATTGCTGTATACCGGATGTGAATGCCGCGTCCAGTACCAGGTGTTCTTTTTCATAAGTACCGATACCTTTCGTATGATCGGCTCCCGCCGCAATAAATGGCAGCAGGGTGGCTGTTTCCAGCCCGTTCATATAAGAACGCCAGTACTGTTCTTCTGCCGTTTTATCCTGCCGGCCTATGTACCGGATATAATCTCCGTAACGGTCTTCTTCTTCCAATACCGGTGTAATACCGTTGGACAATGACTCATACGTCTGCAATAATTCTTCTATTAATACCGGCAAAGACCAGCCATCCAGTAAGAGGTGATGATAAGTCCATACCATGCGGTAGGTATTATCCCCTGTTTGCAGCAGCGTCACTCTCATCAGCGGCGGCCGCCTGTAATCGAAACCGCGCGCCTGATCTTTCTGAATGTATACAGCGATGGCCGCTTCCTGGTTTTCATGACGGCAGTCGATTACGGTAAACGGCAGGGATACGTTACGGTACACACATTGCACCGGAACTGCCAGCGCTTCATAGTTAAAGCTGCTGCGCAGGATGGAATGACGCGCCGTTACCTGTTCCCAGCTCTGCTGCAGCCAGGCGGTGTTTACATTACCTACGGTGCAAATAAACTGCTCAATATAAGCGGCAGTATGTTCGTCATAAACATCGTGAAACAACATACCTTCCTGCAATCCGCTCAGGCGGTAAATATCTGTAACGGAGGCCGACAGGTTATCAGGGCCGCAGAGGAACTGGTCCAGCTGCCGGTAATGCACCACGCCGGTTAAGCCATAGTCCGACGGCGTAAACACAGGCTCCTGCTGCGCCACGCAATGGCTGATCAATGCTTCCAGTTCACGCAGACAGGCATCTGCCAGGGCTTCGATGGTAGCCGCATTAAAGTGCAGCCGGCTATAGGTCCAGTTAAAGGACAGCACGCCGTTCTGCACCATACTGTTGATGGTAATTTTTTCGCGCAGCGGGTAGCCTTCACCTACATCTTCTCCGGTAGCGGCATCAGACAGCTGTATGGCACTGTCTGTACGGGAAGAATTATCCAGCTGCCCCAGGTAGTTGAACACCAGCTCCCACGGTTGCCGGCCCTGTAAAGACGGCTCCCGGTTAATATATTTCAATACGCCGAAGCCCAGACCTTTGTCCGGAATTTCCCGTAATTGTTCCTTTATGCTTTTGATGAGATCTGCCGCAGTACCGGTAGCAGCGGTACGCAGCGATACCGGGTACAGGTTGGTAAACCAGCCTATCGTGCGGCTGATGTCCGCATCTTTACTGATTTCCTCACGGCCATGCCCTTCCAGACCGATTACCACCTGCGTAGTATTACTCCAGTTGCCCAATGTCCGTGCGAGCGCCGCCAGCAGTATATCGTTAATCTCTGTATGGTAAGCTGCAGGCGCCTCCTGTAATAACTGACGCGTTGCTGCTGCAGGCAGCTGAATGCTGTAGCGGTCCGTATGCTTTGCATATACAGTGGCAGTGGTGACATGATCTGCAGCCAGTCTGAAATCCGCGGCTACGGCACGTTGCCAGTAATCCAGCTGTGACTGTACCTGTTCCCGCTGACCATACCTTGTCAGTTCCTGCTGCCACTGACGGTAAGAAGTACCCTTAACGTCCAGGGCTACACGCTGACCCGACAGGCTGCCTTCCAGCAGGCGGGATAAGTCTTCCAGCAGGATACGCCAGGAAACTACATCCACCGCCAGGTGATGAATCACCAGCAGCAAACGGTTCTCTGGTATATTTTCTCCCGTAGTAAATAATACTGACCGTAAGATATTGCCTTCGCTGATATGCAGTGACTCCTGGTAAGCCTGGCTACGGATGGCGATTTCTTTGGTAAGGTCTGTAGCGGCAATACCGGAGAGGTCTGTAGTTTCCAGCACCGCGTAATGATCGCTGTAGTATTGCTCCCGGCCCGAAGCGGTTTCTCTGTACCGGAAACGCAGCGCATCGTGATGCGATTGCAGTTCCTGTAATGCTTCAGACAACATGGCGGCCGTAATACTTTTATCTGCTGATAATAAAACACTCTGGTTAAAATGATGCTGCACCGGCTCCTGTTCAAAGAACCATTGCTGGATTGGCAACAGGCCGGATACACCGCTGAGTAATCCCTGTTCGCCCTGTCCGCCTGCCTCCTGCCGGCGCGCCTGCAGTACTTCACTCAGGCGGCTGATGGTCTGGTGCAGGAAGATATCACGCGCCTGTAACGTATAGCCGTGACGTTTAATACGGCTCACTACCTGGATGGTAATGATGGAGTCGCCTC
>NZ_JAABOK010000038.1 GCF_009928525.1 Chitinophaga solisilvae
GACGTGTAGTATCCTGAGTAGCGCGGGACCGGAGGAATCCTGTGTGAAACTGCCAGCACCATCTGGTAAGGCTAAATACTCCTTAGATACCGATAGTGAACCAGTACCGTAAGGGAAAGGTGAAAAGTACTCCGAACAGGAGAGTGAAATAGTTCCTGAAACCGTGCGCTTACAAGCGGTCGGAGCCAGTAATGGTGACGGCGTGCCTTTTGCATAATGAGCCTACGAGTTACTCCTCACTGGCAAGGTTAAGGTCTTCAGTACCGGAGCCGTAGCGAAAGCGAGTTCTAACAGAGCGTACAGTCAGTGGGGGTAGACGCGAAACTTTGTGATCTATCCATGGGCAGGATGAAGGTTGGGTAAAACCAACTGGAGGTCCGAACTCATTAGCGTTGAAAAGCTATGGGATGACCTGTGGATAGGGGTGAAAGGCCAATCAAACTGAGAGATAGCTCGTTCTCCCCGAAATGTTTTTAGGAACAGCCTCGGATATAGACGTGTTATAGAGGTAGAGCTACTAATTGGGCTAGGGGGCTTCACCGCCTACCAAACCCTAATAAACTCCGAATGCTATAACATAATCTCCGGGAGTGAGGCTGTGGGCGCTAAGGTCCATGGCCGAGAGGGAAATAACCCAGACTAACAGCTAAGGTCCCTAATCGTATGTTAAGTTGAACAAACGCGGTTCAAATCCTAAAACAGCCAGGATGTTGGCTTGGAAGCAGCCATTCATTTAAAGAGTGCGTAACAGCTCACTGGTCGAGGGTTTGGGCACGGAAAATAATCGGGCATCAAACATACAACCGAAGCTTTAGGCCTCATACTTAGGTATGAGACGGTAGGGGAGCATTCTAAACTGCATCGAAGGTGTGTTGTGAGACATGCTGGAGCGTTTAGAAAAGAAAATGTAGGCATAAGTAACGATAAATAAGATGAAAAATCTTATCGCCGTAAGACTAAGGGTTCCTGATCAACGCTAATCGGATCAGGGTTAGTCGGGTCCTTAGGCAAAGCCGAGAGGCGTAGCTGATGGCAAGTTGGTGAATATTCCAACACCTGCTATAAATTCGATGGGGTAACGGAGTAGTGAAAGGACTGCGCACTTACGGAATAGTGCGTTAAAGGGTGTAGTTAAATTGTTGGTAGGAAAATCCGCCGACGATGATGAACCTGATAGTACAGCAAAGCTTCGGCCGCGCTGATAACGTCCCTAATCAGACTTCCAAGAAAAACCTCTAAGGTTCGTTTATAGCAGCCCGTACCGTAAACCGACACAGGTAGTCGAGATGAATATTCTCAGGCGCTCGAGTGATCCGTGGTAAAGGAACTAGGCAAATTGACGCTGTAACTTCGGGATAAGGCGTACCGCAGTGATGCGGTCTCAGTAAAATGGTCCAACCAACTGTTTAACAAAAACACAGGGCCCTGCAAAATCGAAAGATGACGTATAGAGCCTGATACCTGCCCGGTGCTGGAAGGTTAAGGAAGGATGTTCGGGGTAACCCAAAGCTTCTGACTGAAGCCCCAGTAAACGGCGGCCGTAACTATAACGGTCCTAAGGTAGCGAAATTCCTTGTCGGGTAAGTTCCGACCTGCACGAATGGTCTAATGAGTTGGACACTGTCTCTACCACGAGCTCGGTGAAATTGTAGTATCGGTGAAGATGCCGGTTAATCGCAACGGGACGGAAAGACCCCGTGAACCTTCACTACAACTTAACATTGATTTTGAATGCCAGATGTGTAGGATAGTTGGGAGACTATGAAGCAGCTTCGCCAGGAGTTGTGGAGTCATCGTTGAAATACCAACCTTCTGTTATTTAGAGTCTAATCCCTTAACGGGGAGACATTGTTTGGTGGGTAGTTTGACTGGGGTGGTCGCCTCCTAAAAGGTAACGGAGGCTCGCAAAGGTACCCTCAGTACGGTTGGTAATCGTACGCAGAGCGCATTAGTAAAAGGGTGCTTGACTGTGAGGCAAACAAGCCGAGCAGGAGCGAAAGCTGGCTAAAGTGATCCGGTGGTTCTGCATGGAAGGGCCATCGCTCAAAGGATAAAAGGTACTCCGGGGATAACAGGCTGATCTCACCCAAGAGCTCATATCGACGGTGAGGTTTGGCACCTCGATGTCGGTTCGTCACATCCTGGGGCTGGAGAAGGTCCCAAGGGTTCGGCTGTTCGCCGATTAAAGTGGCACGTGAACTGGGTTCAGAACGTCGCAAGACAGTTCGGTCCCTATCTGTTGTGATCGTTAGTAAATTGAGAGGACATGACCTTAGTACGAGAGGACCGGGTCGTACGTACCGCTGGTGTATCTGTTGTGCCGCCAGGTGCAGTGCAGAGTAGCTATGTACGGATAGGATAAACGCTGAAAGCATCTAAGCGTGAAACCTGCTTCAAGATGAGTTTACTTTTAAGGGCCGTCGGAGACTACGACGTTGATAGGTTACAGGTGTAAGGGTGGTAACATCGCAGCCGAGTAATACTAATTGCCCGTAAGCTTTAATTTTCTTTTATTACGCTTAAGTTCGTATACAACTATTTCCCGATATGTTATCTTATTAGTAAATGCTGGAATCA
>NZ_JAABOK010000004.1:0-405921 GCF_009928525.1 Chitinophaga solisilvae
GTTATTAAAGCGATATCATAATTTTTTACCGGACAGCCGAATCTCAAAAAGACAATCAAAACTTTATCTTTTTGATTCAACCACAATTACTTTGTTTCAGGACATATTAAAGGGGGCTGGTAAATCCAGCGCCGATGGTAAACGGAAAGGAGGCATTAAAGTACATACACTGGTGCGTAGTGATCAGGATGTGCCTTGTATGATTAGATTTAGTAGTGCTGCGGGGGCGGACGTGTCTTTTCTTAAAAAGGTGGTATTGCCACCTGGATCAATAATAGTGTTTGATAAAGGGTATCGGGATTATAGCACTTATAACCTTTTAAATGAAAAGAAAATTACCTGGATTACCCGTAACAGTGATACTTCTATCTACAAGATCATAAAGCACTATCCTATAAATGAATATCAGGTAAAAAAAGGTGTTTTGGCTGACCGCCAGGTAGAGTTAGGTCATAATCATAATAAGAAAGCCATAAAGGTCAATGCCAGAATTATTACTTATAAGGATAAAGAAAGTGGGGCTACTTTTGAGTTTTTAACTAATAATTTGTCTCTGGCTGCAGCTACTATCGCTGATTGTTATCATAAAAGATGGCAGATAGAATTGCTCTTTAAGCGGTTGAAACAAAACTATCAACTTAAATACTTCCTGGGCGATAGCCCTAATGCCATTAAAATACAAATTTGGTGTACCCTCATTGCTGACCTCATTCTTAAGGTTATTGCTAACAATTATAAGTGTAAATGGGCATTTACTAATCTGGTAGGCATGGTCCGGTTGCACATGATGACTTACCTGAATCTAAAATCCTTTATAGCATCCCCTGAAAAAACTTTGCTTCAGAGATTTTATCATTACAAGTTAAAATATATACCGCCGTCTCTTTTTGCTACATAGAGGCTTGGAAATGAGAAAACAATGATTTTTTATCATTGGTGTCCCAATAATCTTACGCTTTAACCAAAGCCTGGATTTTTACCGGACACCAATGATTCGTAATTCGTAATTCGCATTCGTAACATTTGCTCTTATCTTTGCCGCATGAAAGCATTTATTTTTGATCTGAACGGAACCATGATTAACGATATGGAGTATCACCTCGATGGGTGGTATAGTATGTTAAACAGGCTGGGGGCGCGTATGAGCAGGGAAGAAGTGAGAGGGCACATGTATGGAAAAAATGAGGAGCTGCTGGTGCGTATATTCGGTAAGGAGCGGTTTACGCCGGAGCAGATGGAAGAGATCGCGCATGAGAAAGAAACTCTTTACCAGGCAGCTTTCCGTCCGCATCTGCAATTGATCGCGGGGTTGCCGGATTTTCTGCGCCGTAGCGCCGATGCAGGTATTCCCATGGCTATTGGTTCTGCGGCCAATCGTTTTAATATCAATTATGTACTTGACAATCTGCAATTACATCACTATTTTAAAGCCGTTATCAGCGCGGAAGATGTGGCGCACAGCAAACCTGACCCTGAAGTATTCCTGAAGTGTGCCGCCGCACTGGGCGTACCACCGGAAAACTGTATCGTGTTTGAGGACGCCCCGAAAGGTGTTGAAGCCGCCTTCAATGCCGGAATGGAATCTGTAGCACTAACTACCATGCATACACGGGATGAATTTACCGCCGGCCACCGCATACGGGCTTTTGTGGCGGACTATACCGATCCTGTGTTGCAGCAGCTGTTTTGATAGTCAGACAGGCATCCCGCTTAATATTTCCTAATATCAACAGACCGGACTAAATTACCGGACGACTAAATTTTTGTTTATCATGAAACGTTATTCGGGGCAGACGAGAATGCTGGTGGCAACAGATTGTATCATTTTCGGCTTCGATGGCCAGGAGTTAAAACTGTTACTGATCAAAAGAGGATTTGAGCCGGAGAAAAACAAATGGAGCCTGATGGGCGGCTTTGTACGGGAGAATGAAGGCTTTGAAACAGCTGCCGCCAGAATACTCCACTCACTCACCGGCCTGAAGGATGTATATATGGAACAACTCTATGCATTCGGAGAACCTCATCGCGATCCTGTGGAACGTACCGTATCCATCGCTTATTTCACCCTGCTGGATATACACCAGTCCGGCCTGCAGCTGAGCAACGACTTCCATGCTGAATGGATTCCGCTGCGTAAACTGCCTGCCCTGATCTTCGATCACCGCCGTATGGTACAGACAGCCCTGGACAGAATCCGCTATAAGGCCGCTATCCATCCGCTACTTTTCGAACTCCTGCCCCCCAAATTTACCATCCCCCAGTTACAGATACTCTATGAGGCTGTATACGATGTCATCTTCGATAAACGTAACTTCAGCCGCAAAGTATTATCCACCGGCTTACTTATCAAACAAAAAGATAAAGACAAACTATCTTCCCGCCGTGGCGCCTTTTATTATAAACTGGATAAACGCCGGTATAATGCCAAGTTTCATGCATTTTTGAATTTTGTGGCAGACCCCGGGAAGCTGTAGATAATTATGAATTACGAATTACGAATGATGAATTGCGAATGAGGAGCGAAGATTTAAGCAGATAAAGAATTTACTTCTTTGCTTAAATCTTCGCTCCTCATTCGCAATTCATCATTCGTAATTCGTAATTAAAGCCCTAATGCTTTCAGGATTTTCCCAAATATCTCATTGTTTTCATACACGCCACGGAACAGCTGCGAACCGGGGCCGTAGGCGAACACCATTACAGGTATACCGGTATGGTCGTTGGTGGCGAAGTGGCCGCGCAGGAAGCCCTGGGAAATGTTACCGTCCATGAGGGCGAGGCCGCCTGTTTCGTGGTCGGCCGTAACGATGACGGTGGTTTGTTTGTTCTGGTCTGCGAAGCGCAGGGCTTCTCCGACGGCTTCGTCAAAATCGAGCATTTCACGCACCAGGTAGTCCAGATCGTTGAAGTGGCCGCCATGGTCTATGCGGGAGCCTTCTACCATGAGGAAGAAGCCTTTGCCGGAAGCACTGAGTTGCTGCAGCGCCTTTTTCAGTGCGGTTTTGAGGTAGCTGCCGCGGCCTTCCCGCATGGAGTTGACGGCTTTGTTGGAGAGAATAACCAGGGTACGGTTTTTCGTTTGTACGTTCCAGTTATCCAGGTTGTCGTACAGCTGAATGCCTTCTCTGGAAAGGGTTTGACGCAGGTCTTCGCCCAGGTCTTTTTCCAGTTCTTCCCTGCCGCCGCCAACCGCCAGCTGCAGCTTACTTTGCAGTAACTGCCGGTGGAGGGTAGCGGTATTATCCCGGTCGGGAGTATGACCGTAGAATGATGCCGGTGTAGCGCCGGTGATTTCTTCGGTGACAATAACACCGCTCCGGATGCCTTTGGGGGCAAGCACTTCAGGGAGTACAGGTACAGGGATATAGGTATTGTCCATACCGATTTCGCGGTTGTTGGTTTTCACGCCGGTGCCCATGGCGGAACCTCCTGCGGCGGAGTCGGTATGGTAATTATCGGTAGAGGATGTTTTGGATAATCCCAGCTGCCGCATGTTGAATATGTTGAGTGCTCCCCTGTTGGCGGTATAGCCGGCATACAGCTGTGCGAGGCCGGTACCGTCGCCGATGAAGAGGATCACGTTTCTGGATTTTACCTGGGTGGCATCGGAGACATAGGTAGGAGTGTAGGTAGTATGTACGGGCATATTGCCGGCTGTAGTGCGGGCAGTGTGCTGTAATACATCATACAGTTCCTCCGGACGGTCAGTGCCTATTACATCTGCGCCGAGGTCCATCAGTTTATAGTAACAGGTTCTGGCGGAAGGCGCTCCCCAGAAACGGAATGGAAATCCCTGCTGATGTACTTTGTTGATGACGCTGGTGACTTTCTCCTGGTCTGCGGGAGTGAAAGTGCCTTTGCCATTCCAGCTGCTGTACCGGTGAAAGTCTGTGCTGACAAGTGCTACACGCTGTTTCAGCTCAGCCGGGTAGATGCTGTCCGGCCGGCCGTCGAAATAAAATAACGGGTCAAATTTTTTCCAGTCGCCGGTAGCGGGAATGTTACCGGAAAGAACAATTTTTACGGCATCAGGATTTGCCTGCGTATCGAAATACTGCCGGTAGGGGAGTAACAGTTCCTGCAGGGCCTGCAGGGTAGGTATGCCGGCAGTTTTAATATCTATCAGCAAATGCAGGGTAGATCCGTTCGTATATGCTTTGCCGTTATTAAGAGAAAACTGCCTGATAACAGGAAGCAGGTATAATTCCTTAAAGGTTCTCTCCGGACGGATATCTTTCTGGTCATGGGCTGCATATAATACGCCATCTTTCAGATGGATGTCAGCCTCTATATACCCGAACTGAAGGGCAGCTGCCTGATAGAAGGGAACGTTGCGTTCATAGTCATTGTGAGAGTGGGCATTGGCGGTCGTATATGTTTTTGTCTGTGCCTGCAGGCCACCTGCAAGCAATACGCCGGATAAGAGAAGGAGATGTTTCAACTCGAACATATTTTAAAATTTACGGATTTTGGAATTTTTTGATTTTGAGATTTATTAAATGCAGCGTATGAACACGCGAAGATCTTTGCTGCATTTAATAAATCCCCAAATCTCAAAATTTCAAAATCCGTCAATTATCAATCAAATCTCAAATAAAAAAATAATAAAATAACCACATGACAGTGTTACCAGCCGCTGTTCTGTTTGTAGGTGCCGCCGCTGGCATCGATTACGCGCTGCGGAACAGGCCATACATGGTGAATGGCAGGATCGAAGTTACGGGCAGGCCATACTACTTTGGTAGGGTCTACGCCGTGTAATGGTCTGGCGTAGGCATTTTTGGCATCGCCCCAGCGTACCAGGTCACGGTGACGGTCAGCCCACTCACCGGCCAGTTCGCATCTTCTTTCATGCTTCAGGTCCGCAAGGGTAGCATTGGTTTTAGGTCCGATGCCGGCACGTTTGCGGACAGCGTTGATTTCGTTGTCTGCATTTTTACCCTGCATGATCCTTGCCTCTGCTTTAATCAGCAATACTTCCGCAAAGCGCATCAGCGGCGGATTCAGCGCAGTGGCAGGATGATCGCCGTTAGGACTCAGGTAAATACCGATGGGGTTGGAGTAACCAAACGGCTCCATGTATTTACGGAACTGATAACCGGAATTACTGTTGGAAGACTGGTAAACGATCGTATCGCCGAAATATTTTACCTTGTCGCCTGGCTTCAGGATAGTGGCTTCTCTGCGTCCATCGCCGGCTTCGTATTCCTCATACAGTTCCCTGGTAGGAGTATAATAGCCCCAGCCATTGTATTTACCCCAGCCGGTGTTCTCCAGCATCACGCCAGGGAGAATGCTTCCCCAGCCGCTTTTACCTGCTGCCGTGCTGTAGGCTGACCAGATATATTCTTTAGACCAGTTGTTGGAGATGGTAAATACATCTGCAAACTGTTTGAGCAACTCATGTTTACCGCTGAGAATAACGGAATCTGCATAGGCCTCTGCGTTGGCATAATCCTTTTTATACAGGTATGTTTTGGCGAGATAGGCAAATGCGGCGGTTTTATGCGCATGACCGTACTGGTCTGTTGTATAGCTGTCAAAATAAGGTAACAGGCGCGCTGCATTTTTCAGGTCTACGATAACGGAGTCGTAGTTCTCTGTTACGTTCTTTGCCCTGGGCACTACCTGACCCTGCGTCGGATTGTATTTGCTGGCAATAGGAATACCGGCACGGTCATCCGCATAGTTATAGGCGAGCTGGAAGTACATCAGACCGCTGAGGAAGTAGGCTTCGCCCAGGTAACGGTTCTTCAGTGCCTGGTCCATCTGGATGGCCGGTGCATTGCGCAGTACGTCGTTGGCTCTTTTGATAACGTTGAAGCGAAGGTCCCACTGGCCTTCTGTATAGCTGCCCCCGATGAAGGAAGGGTTGAAGTTTTTGATGTATTCACCTTCCGCTTTGCTGCGGCCAACTATCATGTCGTCGCTGGCATCAATAAACCAGAAGTAACCGCGGCCGTAGAAGTTTTCATCGTCAAATGGCTGGTAGCAGGCATTGATGCCGGCAATAACATCCTTATCCGTTTTCCAGAAGAATGCCACCGTAGGCGTACCTTCCGGCACTACGTCCAGTTTTTTGTTGCAGGCGCTGGTGAATGCAATACCAGCGGCTATAGAGAGTATTTTGAATATCTTCTTGTTCATAATTGTTGTGATTCAGCGCTTAAAAATTAACGTTCAGACCAACCAGCAGCGTTCTTGCCTGCGGATAACGTCCCAGGTCGATACCATAGGTATCAGTACCCACTTCAGGATCCATACCGGTGTATTTCGTGAAGGTCAGCAGGTTGTTACCGGTAACGTATACACGTAATTTCTGCAGGTGTACACGGCGTGTCAGTACTTCCGGTAAAGTGTAACCCAGCGTTACGTTCTTGATACGCAGGTAAGAGCCGTCTTCCAGGTACCAGTCGGAGTTGGTGCCGAAGTTGGCGTTAGGATCGCCGATAACTACACGGGGGATATTGGTGTTGGTGTTTTCCGGTGTCCAGGCTTTCTTCACATCGGCCAGGAGATTATAACCCTGGCTGGTGATGAGTGGCGCCAGACCAGTGAACTTCATCGCATTGAACAGTTTGTTGCCTTTTACGCCCTGTGCAAAGATGTTGATGTCAAAACCTTTGTAGCTGGCATTGAAGCTGAAGCCGTAAGTAAATTTAGGATAAGACGCTCCGGCATACTGGCGGTCGTTGTTATCGATTTTACCATCGGGTTTGCCGTCAGGACCGCTTACATCCAGGAACTTCAGGTCGCCGGGTTTGGCGTTCGGCTGAATTTTAGAGGTAACACCGTCCTTGTTGGTGTAGGTATAGTTATCAATTTCCTGTTGTGTCTGGAAGATACCGGCTGATTTTACGAGGTAGTAGTAATACAGCGGGTAGCCTTCTTCAATACGTACTGGGGTGAGCGAGCTGCGCACGTTGATGTCGGAGGTAGGATATACCTTGCTGCCAAGACCGAGTTCTATCAGTTTATTGGTAACGCTGGCGATGTTGGCGCTTACACTGTACTGGAAAGCAGCATCGCTTTTGCTGTTGAAGGTAAGGCCCAGTTCAATACCGTGATCGTTTACACGACCCACGTTCTGCCATGTACCCTCCGGTACGCCGTCTGTCATCAGTGCCGGCTTTTTGAGCAGCATTTTTTCTGTTCTCTTAACAAAATAGTCGGCAGTCAGGTTTAACCTGTTCTGGAAGAAACCTGCATCGATACCGGCGTTGAACTGATAAGACTCAGCCCAGGTCAGTTCTGGATTGGCAATTGCTTTTTCTGCATAACCAGGATTGATAGCCGGGTTAAGACCGAAATAGGTCTGTGTTTTCAGCATCAGCGGATTCACACCATCATAGCCAAGGCTACCCAGGTTACCCAGTTTACCGTAGCTGGTACGGAGTTTCAGGAAACTGAGGGTTTTGTCGATAGCCAGATTTCTCATGAACTGCTCATTGGTGAGCACCCAACCTGCGGAAGCAGAGTAATAGTTACGGTAGCGGTTCTGCGGAGATACCAGTGAAGAACCATCACGTCTGCCGATAACGGAAAATAGGTATTTCGCCTTGTAATCGTAGTTCAGACGGGCAAAGAGGGATTGCAGTACTTCGGTATTCTTAAAGCCGAAAGTGCCTTCCGGATCGTACTGGGCGGCATTTTGCGGGTATCTGTATTTCGGACTTTCGTCATTGAAGCCGGTTACTACGGACTGGTCAATGTCGTACTGACGGCGCTGATAGCTGAAACCGCCTACTGCGTTGAAATGATGATCTCTCAGCTGTTTGTCGTAGGACAGGGTTTGTTCTGCCAGTACATCATTGAGGTTATTATGGTATAAGCGCAGACTGTTGAAATCAAAGATTTTTCCGATTTCCAGTACGCGGGAAGTAAATTCTTTCTGTGTTTCAAATACTTTGTTGAAAGACAGGTTGGAGCGGAACAACAGGTTAGCCGGGAGTTTCACTTCTACATACGGGTTGATGAGGAGTGTGCTCTTCGGGGTTTTGTTGTCCAGCCGCTGCAGGTATGCTACCGGGTTGATAACGTCTCCGTAGCCGCCGGCCCAGTCTTTAGGCAGACCGTTAAATCCGCCTTTATCGTTATAGGGCGTTACGCTCGGTGTATAGAAGGACGCAGCAATGATAGCGCCGGTATAGGAGCTGGTGGTGTTGGCGCCGTTACCGTTGGATTGCACATAGGAGATATTTTCTCCGAATTTCAGCCAGGGAGTAATCTGGTGTTCTCCGTTTACGCGGAGGTTATAACGCTCGCTGAAGGTGTTGAGGAGAATACCATCCTGTTTGCGGTATCCCATGCCGATATAGAACTTGGATTTTTCTGTACCGCCGGTGATGTCCAGGTTGTATTCCTGTACTTTGGCAGTGCGGAAAATTTCTTTCATCCAGTCGGTGCGGGTTTCATTTCCATCGGGGTTTTTAGCCGGGTTGTACACATCTTTTCTGGGTTTGCCGCCATTGTCTGCCGCCTGGTTCATCACATTGTTGAACTCTTCAGCATTCAATACTTTCAGTGTTTTCCATGCCTGCTGGAAACCATTTTTAGCGTCCAGGTTAACGGAAATTTTCCCCTCTTTACCTTTTTTGGTGGTAATGAGTACAACGCCTCCGGAAGCCCTGACACCGTAAATGGCGGCAGCGGCATCTTTCAGAACAGAAATCGATTCGATATCTGCCGGATTGATAGGACCGTCATAGATAGAACCGTCTACTACATACAGCGGCGATTCGCCGTTGATACCGCCCATACCGCGGATATATACTTTAGGCGTGGAGGTAGGATCGCCGCCCTGGTTTTGTACCGTAACGCCCGGAGCCTTACCCTGCAATGCTTCTGCTACGTTATTTACAGAGCGGGAGCTGAGTTTGTCCAGTTTTACATCTGTGATGGCGCCGGTAATTTTGGTTTTGCTTTGTGTACCGTAACCTACTACGAGTACCTGGCTCAGCTCTTTGCTGCTGATTTGCAGTACTACGTTCAGTGGTGTGCCGGTATAGGCAATTTCCTGAGTTTTGTAACCGATCATGGATATGGAGAGCACTAATTCTCCGGTATTGGCGGTAGTAAAGGAGAAGTTACCCTTTACGTCGGTAAGGGCGCCTTGCGTGCTGCCTTTCAGTGCTACTACCGCGCCTGGCAAAGGGTCTTTGCCGTCGGTTACGCGGCCGGTGATGCGGCGTTCCTGCTGTACGCTGTTGTTTTTATCAGCAGCAGGATAGATGATGATGGTATTTTGTCTTTCTTCAAATGTAAGCCCGGTGTTGTTGAGCAGATCTGTGAGGATGTTGGATACAGTCTGGTCTTTCCATGCATTTTTTTCTACCTGAACGGAGCCTGTAGCCTGCCGGTCAAAGGAAATTTTTACAGCACCTTTTTGCTGAAGTGTGCTGATAGCGGAAGACAGGCTGCCCTTTTTTACTTCCATACCAGGTACTACATGTTTGAGTGCCTGGCTGAAAGCAGAGTAGCTTTCGGTAAAAGGGAGGGCGGTCAGCATGAGCATGACCAGCGGCTTGATCCTCTTTTTGGGATACCTCAGGTGGTGACGCAAATTTGATTGCATAATTGATATAATTAAAAAAATGAAAAGCGTGAATGGATGGCAGCCGGTAATCGCCGTTCTGCGCAATTAATAAACCTCGTATGTTCCTTTGCCGGTTTCCCTGAAATGTACTTTAGGTGCTACGCTGATGGTAGCGATGATATCCAGTTTGTCCTGTAAAGTCATGTTACTGCTGAAACTCAGGTCCAGCCTGCCCTGCTGCAGGGGGAGCCTGCTGCTGAAAGTTACGCCGTGGTAAGCTTCCAGTTCCCATAATACCTGTTGCAGGGTAGCGCCGCTCAGGAGCTGTTCTCCGCGTATCCAGGCGTTGATGGTGGTGGTATCTGTACTGCTGATAAAAGTTCGTTTATCCGTATAGGTTAGCATGTCCGACGGCCGCAGCGTAGCCAGTACCTGCTGCTGATGGGCCACCTGTACTTTACCGCTGGCAACGGCCACCTTCGCCGGTTGGCCGGGGATGTTGCGTACCAGGAATGAAGTGCCAAGTACGGTGATGCGCAGATCGCCGGAAAGCGCTACAAATGGCTGTTGTGGCTGGTGTTTGATATCCAGGAAAACCTGACCTTTTATACTTACACATCTTTCATGACCGGTGAACTGCGCCGGATATTCGAGGGAGGAAGAGGCGTTGAGTTGTGCCACAGATCCGTCAGGCAGTAGTACGCGCCTGGTTTCTGTGGGGCCTGTGCGGGAAATCAGGCGACTGACAGCGGCCATCTGCGGCGGCTGACGGGAATGTTGTTGCCAGGTAAGCAGGCATATAAAGAAGGGGAGCAGGGTGGCGGCGGCCATCCATAATCCTAAATGCCGGCGTTTCGCTGCCGGCTTTTTGCTGATATGCTGCCAGACGGCGTCCTGTACAGATTGAGCAGCTTCGGACGATAGCCCTGCTTCCGGGGTGGCTGCAGCCGTTTTGTCCAGCCAGGCAAACAGCAGCGTTACTTCTGCCGCAGTGCATTTGCCTGCCTTGTATTTCTCCAGCAATAATTGTAAATCCTGTTGCTTCACAAATGACATTTTAAACAGCGGTTGTAACTGTTTTCAGTATAATGTCACACGTCGTAAAGTGTTTAACTATTGCAGGGGGGTAATTAACAATTCGGTAATATAGGGGATGCAGGATAGCGGGAAAACATCAAAGGAGGAAAGTAAGAAAAGATGATCTGAGCTGCAGTTTGAGCCGTTTGTTGGCGGTATTCAGCTGGTTGCGGATGGTTTGTTCAGATGCGCCCAGCATGGAAGATATCTCTGCAATGCTTTTATGCTCGAGGCGGCTCAGCTGAAATACCTGCTTTACCTTAGGCGGCAGCAGGTCCAGGTGCTGACGCAGTTGCGCATATATTTCCTTGGTGTACAACTGATCGGTGGTGCTGGTGGTATGTTCATGCAGCAATGCCGCAAAGTTATGTTCATGACGGGCGCGTATATCCTCGCTCCGTATGGCGTTCAGTATGCGCAGTTTCAGCAGGAAAACCAGGAAGGCGGCTGTTTCGCGCGGTACCGGCAGGGAGGCGCGCTTCTCCCATAGTTCAATAAAAAAGTTCTGCAACACATCTTTTGCCAACGCTTCATCATCGATAAGGCTGCAGGTATAATGCATCAGCTTATCCCAATGTGCGTGGAAGATATTCCCAAAGGCAGTGGTGTCGCCGCTTTGAAAAGCTTCCCATAATGTACTGTCTGACATAAAATTCACTTTCCACAGTTAATAAAAGAATAAGCGAGGCCAAAGGTAGGAGCAAAGAAAGGAATCAGCCCGTCCTGTTGTTTATGTTTATGTTAATTATCAGTTTCATATACGCAGAAAATCGATTTAGTTTTGGTTGACAGTATACCGGAATGTTCCGTGATGATCATACAATAAAGTGGAATATTATTCAGGGCGTAGGCCAGTTATGCACCAGCTCTTTCAGCAGCTGCTGACCTTCCGGCCAGTCGCCCAACCCGGATGTTGCATTGATATGGCCTTTGGCGCCCACGTTTACAAACCGGCTGCCCCAGTAATGTGCAAACAGGGCGGATCTTTCAATAGTGGCATATTCATCATTGGTGCTGGCTACTACAATACTTTTAAACGGAAGATGTACCTGCGGGATAGGGGAGAAGCCTTTCGCTTCCTGCGGAAAACCCGGCCGCTCACTGTCTGCCGGCGCTACCAGCAACGCACCCTGCACAGGCAAACGGGTCTGCCGTGCCCAGAACGCCAGCGCAATACACGCCAGGCTATGGGCTGCTATTACTACGTGTGGCCCTGCCTGTGATACCGCCTTCTCTATAGTGGCTACCCATGCAGCGCATACCGGCTCGTTCCAGTCCCGCTGCTCTATACGCTTCGCGCCCGGAACAGCTTGTTCCCAGAGGGTCTGCCAATGTAAAGGACCGGAACTACCCAGACCGGGAGCAGTCAATACTTTAATATCCATGACAAAACTTGGTGTTAATGCTGGGTATTAAGATAATAAAATAAAAAAAGAAAGGTCGAAAGAATTCGACCTTTATTGCTAAAATTCCACGTTATGGCACTCAGGTCCATAAAAAGTTAAAATATGTTGAGATTGTATACAATCACATAGCCGGATGGAAAGGTGCATAGAAAGATACCACTGATGTTGCCTGAAATAGATCAAAATTGGGGTTTCAGACATAAAAACTGACATACTCTTTCTGCACGTATACAAAAGTAGGATATGCTAAACCTATTGTCAAGTATTTAGCAAAGATTATTTTAAAAAAAATTAAGATCGCCTGATACTATTGATGCACATGATAATTTATTTGTAACATATTTTATAAGTTATCCGGTTTAATGCCTATTTTTTGGCTAATCACTATCATATGTACCGCATTATCCTGTCCGCCTTACTCTGCTGCGCTACAGCTGCAGCCGTCCGCGCCCAGCAGCCGGGAAAAGGACTCACCGCCACGCTGGACTGCTACTATAACTATGAACATAAAAAGGATAAGGAAGGAAAACTGATCCGCTGGCACTACATCTGGGATGAACAGGATAGCGGCGGCCTCTCTGTCTGGGGCCATATCCTGGACTCCCTCGGCGTTCAGCGAGATACGCTGCACCATGCCCCGGATGCTGCCAGTCTGCAGCACACCGATATCTATATTATTATTGACCCGGATAATGAAAAGGATGCCGCTGCTCCCAATTACATGACAGCTGCCGATGCTGCTGCCATCTACAACTGGGTGAAAGCCGGTGGTATACTGGTCATACTACAGAACGACGGCCCCAACGCAGAATATGAACGCTTTAACCTGCTGACGGAAAAATTCGGGATACATTTTAACGGCGATCTGCGCAATACCGTGCAGGGACGCAACTGGGAACAGGGCGCCCTGCGGATCCCGCCAAAACATGAAATATTCCCGAATGTGCAAAAGGTGTATATCAAGGAAATCTCTACCATGACGCTGAAAGCTCCGGCCCGCGCGGTTTACACTGATGGGAAAGACGTACTTATGGCTGTGGCGAAGATAGGCAGAGGAACCGTTTTCGCCGTAGGCGACCCCTGGTTCTATAATGAATATGTGGATGGTAAAAGACTACCCCCGGAATATCAGAACTACGCCGCGGCCGCTGACCTCAGCGCATGGCTGATCCGGCAGGCTGCCCGTAAAAAATAACTGTCAGCTGCGGAGAAACTGCAGGTTCCTCCGTATTCCCGCATACTTGCTGCGTTTCATGGGAGAGTGACGGAATATTTCCTTGAAAGCCTCTTCTGTCATCTCCTCCCAGTCACGGGTACTGAAATTCAGAATAGCCGGCACCGGCGTGAACGCGGCCTCTTCATGCGCCCGCGCAAAGCGGTTCCACGGACAAACATCCTGGCACGTGTCACACCCGAACATCCAGTTGTCAAACTGACCCTGCATGCGATCCGGTATCAGCAGCTCCTTCAGCTCAATGGTGAAATAGGAAATACAACGGCTGCCGTCTACCACGCCGGGAGCCACCAGCGCACCGGTAGGACATGCATCCAGGCAACGGGTGCAGGTGCCGCAGTAATCACCTACCGGACTGTCATAATCCAGCGGTATATCTGTAATAAGCGTAGCAATAAAGAAAAAGGAACCCGACTGCTTGTGTATCAGGTTGCCGTTCTTGCCTATCCAGCCCAGCCCGCTCCGCTGCGCCCAGCTGCGTTCCAGCACCGGCGCAGAATCTACAAAGCCCCTGCCCTGAACCGGACCTATATGTTCCTGCATACGCAGCAACATCGTCTTCAACCTCGCCCGGATTACCTCATGATAATCTTGGCCATACGCATATTTGGAAACTTTGGGAGCATCTTCCCGCTGTTTTTCTCCCGGAAAATAATTAAACAATAACGTAATCACCGACTTTGCTCCGTCCACCAGTTTACGGGGATCTATCCGCTTGTCAAAATGATTTTCCATATACTGCATATTGCCGTGCATCCCTTTGCTGAGCCATGTTTCCAGCCTTCTGGCATCGTCGTCCAGCTGCACCGCCTTGGCAATGCCGCAATGATCAAATCCCAGTTCACGGGCCAGTTGTTTTATATATGCAGTATGATTCATTACCGCAAAATTACAAACTAACCCATGGATTAACGAATTAATGACCGGAGTCTGCAATTCAGGAATGTTATATACCTTCGCCCCCATTCATCCCATTTTTATGAAATATAGACCTGTACTATTGAAAGTGCTGCTGATGGCACTGGTACCCCTTGTTACATTTGCCCAGGACGGCAGCAAAATCAAATTTGGTAAAATCTCTAAAGAAGACTTTAAAGTACAACTGCCTGAAAAGGATTCCGGCGCCCATGCCCTCGTGATCGCGGAAATAGGGTCCTCTGAATTTGAAACAGACGCTGATGGCTTCCGCCTGGTGTATAAAGTTCATCGCCGCATTAAAATTCTGGATAAAAACGCCTATGACCTGGCAACCATCCGCATCGGACTTTATAAGGAAGGATCCGACGAAGAACGCATCCAGGGCCTGAAAGGAATTTCCTACAACCTGGAAAACGGAGAAGTGGTGGAAACAAAAATGGAAACCAGCAACATTTTTACGGATAAACAGGATAAGAATCATGTTTACAAAAAATTTGCACTCCCGGCGGTAAAGGAAGGCACCATCATTGAATATACCTTTTCCATTTTATCTCCCTACTACAGAAACCTGCGCTCATGGGACTTCCAGGGTACCTACCCCCGCCTGTGGAGCGAATACAAAGTGAGCGTACCCGAATACTTCGATTATGTGCAGATTCCGCAGGGCTACGGAAAATTCTTTATCGAAGAGAAAAAAGTGGGCCGTACCAACATGACCTTCCTCTCCCGCAACGGCGCAGGCCCTTCGCAGATGGGCACGGCTACGCCAACAGTTTATAACTGGAGATGGGTCATGAAAGATGTACCAGCCCTGAAAGAAGAGGATTTTATTACTACACTGGATAATTATGTGAGAAGAATCGAGTTCCAGCTGTCAGCCATCAACTATCCCAACGAACCCAGCAAACCTATCCGTACCACCTGGAATGCTTTAATGACAGCGCTGCAGAAAGATGAAAATTTCAGCGAAGCCATTAATAATAACAACGGCTTCCTGGCAGACGTAACCGATAACCTGGTTAAGAATGCTAAAACAGATACGGAGAAAGCTATGGCCATCTACCGCTGGGTAAGGGATAACTACACCTGTAACGAACATGGCTCCATGTGGGCTTCCCATAGCCTGAAAAGTGTTTTCAATACCAAAAACGGCAATGTCGCAGAAATCAACCTGCTCCTGATCGCCATGCTGAAACGCGCTAAACTGGAGGCTTACCCGGTTATTCTCAGTACCCGCGATAACGGTCTTGTATATCCGTACTACCCGCTGCTGACACGCTTTAACTATACCCTCGCCAGCGTGGTGCTGGACAGCGCCATCACCAGCCTTGATGCCTCCGACCCGCTGCTGGGATTCGGTAAACTGCACCCCGGCTGCTATAACGGCGACGGACGCATGGTTAATGCAGATGCCTACATCATTCCCTATGCGGCAGATTCCCTGCGGGAACAGAAATTCACCAGCGTCAGCCTCGGTAAACTGGAAAAAGGCGAGTGGAAAGGGAGCTTTCAGCAAAGACCTACCTACTTTGAATCGTATGGCATCCGGGAGAAAGTGAAGGAAAAAGGCCCGAAAGAATTCTTCAAAAATTATCAGCAGAAATTTTCTGCCTGGGATATGGAGATGCAGAACGAAAATATCAATGATCTGAAAGAACTGGAATCTCCGGTGATGGTGCAGTTTGAATTCACCCTGAAACCCGGTGAGGAAGATGTACTCTACCTGAACCCCCTCTTCAGTGAAATTACCAAACAGAACATCTTCAAATCCGCAGAACGCAATTTCCCGGTAGAAATGCCGGCGGTATTCGATGAAGTGTATTCTTTCAATATGGAGGTGCCTGATGGTTATGAAGTAGACGAAATACCTAAATCCGGTATCGTTAAGTTCAATGAAGATGAAGGCGTATTCGAATACCTGATCCAGCACAGCGGTAATATGATCCAGATGCGTTGCCGGGTAAGGCTGACCAAAGCCACCTTCGCACCGGAAGATTATACGGATCTGCGCAGCTTCTTCGATATAGTGGTAAATAAACAGGCAGAACAGATTGTATTAAAAAAGAAAAAGTAATTGATGAAATTCCTGCAATTAACCGTCGCCCTGATCCTGACAGCAGCCCGTATCCCTGTATTGGCGGGCGATCCCGTGTATCCTGTGAGCGCCATACCCGACTCTTTGAAAAAAGAAGCGCACCTGGTAAAAAGACTGGACGAACGGACGCTCCAGGTGACCAGCCTGAAGGAAATGCGTATGGTCAGCCACATCTTTATCACCGTACTGGATGAAGAAGGTGCTGCTGCAGCCGGAATGGTGGAACGCTACGATAAACAGACAGAGATTAAATCCATCAGCGGAGCGCTCTATGATGCAGACGGCAAACTGATCAAACGCCTGAAACAATCAGATCTCAGGGATGTCAGCCAGCAGGGCGATGGTAGCCTGATGACGGACAGCCGCTATAAAATCCATCGCTTTTACCATAACGTATATCCGTATACGGTAGAGTATGAGGTAGAGGTGAAACTGAACAACTCCTTTCTGTTTCCCCGCTGGACACCACGCGACGAGAAGCATTGCACTGTACAGGAAGCGCGGCTGACGGTAAACACGCCGGCAGATTTCAAATTCCGTTATCATACCTTCTGCTATCCCGGTCAGCCGGTTGTACGGGAAGACAAAGGACAGAAATCCTATAGCTGGGAAGTACGAAACCTGCCCGTATACAAGGAAGAATACTATTCCCTGGAAGGATATAAACTCACGCCTACCGTATGGCTGGCCCCGGATGCATTCCGGCTGGATGACTATGAAGGTAATATGAACACCTGGAAAGGACTGAGCCTCTTCGCCTATACGCTGAATGCCGGCCGGGATGAGCTGCCCGATAATATTAAACAGAAAGTACATCAGCTGACAGATAACCTGCCCGGCAACGATGCTAAAATTGCCGCGCTGTATAAATACCTGCAGCAGAATTACCGCTACATCAGTATCCAGCTGGGTATCGGCGGGTTACAGACTTTTGATGCCAGAACCACCGCTGCCAAAGGTTATGGCGATTGTAAAGCCCTCTCCAATTTTATGATGGCTATGCTGAAAGAAGCCGGCATCCCTTCCAGCTGCGCCTGGGTGAAATCAGGAGAAGGACAGACCGATGTGCAGGAGGATTTTCCGGTAGACAGATTTGATCACGTGATACTCTGCATCCCCGGTGCGAAGGATACCACCTGGCTGGAATGTACCAGCAATACGCTGCCATCAGGCTACCTGAGCGGATTTACAGCCGGCCGCCAGGTGCTGCTCCTCGACGAAAAGGGGAGCGGGCTGGTACGCACTCCCGTTTATGGTATGGCCAGTAATCAGCAACACCGCACCATCAGCGCCACCCTGGACGAAAACGGCAACATGAAGGCAGATGCGCTGACGGTCCGCACCGGCATGGAACAGGACGACCTTCACGAAGTACTGCATGCCCTGAACAAGGAAAAACAGCTGGAACGCATGCGTTCCGAACTGGATATTGCCAGCTACGACATCGTTTCCTATGATTGCGAAGAAACACTTTCCAGAAATCCTTCCATAGCAGAACACATCGTTCTCAACTGTAAAGGCTATGCCACGGTAACGGGTAAACGTATTTTTGTAACGCCTAATGTACTGAACAGGTCCATACCCAAACTAACCAATGATTCCGCCCGTATTTCCCCGCTGCGCTTCCGGTATGAATTCCTGCACAGCGATACGGTAAAGATCACCATTCCGGATGGATACAAGCTGGAATCCCTGCCTGCCGCCACGGAACTGACAACTAAATTTGGCAGCTATTCCGCTTCCACTACCCTCAGCGGAAATACGGTAACGTACATACGAAGAATGGAGCGTAAAGCCGGCACCTTTCCGGTGGCCGCATACGAGGACCTGGTAAAATTCTACAGCGCCATCAACAAATCAGACCGGGCCCGCCTCGTCATGCTGAAAATGTAATCATTTTATTATTTGATTATTTGAGATTTTGTATCCAATAAAAAAGCCCTCCGGACTATCCGGAGGGCTTTTTTATTGGATACAAAATCTCAAATAATCAAATAATAAAATAACTCCTATTTCTCTCTTACACTGACAGAAATATGTCTGTCTTTTTTGCGTTCCTCGTCAGGAGCGGTGGCCGCAGCTTTGGCGAATTGAGAGCCGTAGCCTTCTGCGCCCAGCAGCTGAGCCATATCGGTGTTCAGTTTTTTCAGTTCAGTAACTACTGCTTCCGCACGCTGACCGGAGAGTTTCACATTCTGGGTGCTGTCGCCGGTACGGTCGGTGTATCCGCCTATCTTGATTTTTGTTTTAGGGAATGCTTTCAGGATAGCGGCGATGTTGCCGATCTGTTTATTGCTTTCATCGGTGAGCTGTGCGCTGCCGGTTTTGAAATTGAGGTTGTCAAAGTCAAACCACACGTCTTTGCCGGCAGATTTGGAGCCGTCTTTCAGGAAGGTGACCAGCTGGTCTTCAATGCCGCCCTTATAAGCGTCCAGAATGGTGCCGTCAGGCAGCGTCACCTTGATGCTTTCGCGTGTTTCCGTAACAGGAGTGGTTTCCGTAACGTTGATGGATGCCGAATCTGCCAGCTGGCTGGTGGTGATACTGTCGGTTACCACAGTGCCGTCATGTTTACCGCCGCCGCAGCCTTTCATCAGGTACCACAGCAGGATGATAGCCACCAGGATCAGGAGTAACGGCCATATCCAGCGGCCGCCGCTGGCCTGTTTAACGGTGTTGATAGTGGTATTGGCAGCATTGGCAGCGCCGCTGCCGATACCGGAAGCGAGGTTGCCCAACTTTTTACTGAGATCTCCCAGGCTGGCCAGACCCAATACCCCGGCGAGATTCAGCCCTCCGGGCACAGCGCCCAGTATTTTATCTTTCTGTGTATTCAGGAAGGAGAGGAAAGAGTTAGGCGTAAGGTTATTCTGTACCGCATACTGGCCGGCTACTCCCAGCGTGGCCGGAGCAGCTGTTTGCAGTAAGGTGTTGGCAGACGATTCTTTAATGCCCGCGAAAGAAGCCAGCATACCGGTAATACTGCTTACTTTGTCTCCGAAAAGACTCCTCAGCAGATCGCCTCCCTTGGCCAGCAGCCCGCCGCCTCCCAGCGCTCCTGCTATGGCAGATGAATTGGCGTCCCCGGCTACGCTCTTGATCATGTTGAATATCCCTCCTGCATCACCATCAGATCCTGCCTTGTTCAGCAAACCGGTAAAAATGGTCGGGATAATGCCGCTCAATGCCTTCTGTATGCCCCCCTCGCTTTCTCCCAACTGTGAGGATGCCTGACTAACAACGCTGCTGTTGAAAATATTTTTTGCACTTTCTAGTAAGTCAAATGACATAATTGTAGGGTTTAATGATGAAGAATGAAGATTTGAAACACACCTGTGGCTTCAGATTTTTTATAACAACAAGGGAGGGCGGGTTGTTTGATTGCCCGGCAAGATTAACAGAAAACATTACATATATATGTTTAACCATCTTTTTAATTCGCTATTTGTTCATATAATTAATTGATTTGTAGATAGATAATTATTTATTTTTCCTTAAAGCTTGGCGCCTCTGCCATTTTTTTGTATCTTTGCCGTGCTTAACGCATTTTCCGGCTGTTAAATGTGCCTTCCGAGCACAGTGCATTGCGCTACTACAGCCAATATTTATTGGTAATTGATCATTTGTCGGGCCGCATCGCGCCCGGTTTTCCTTCCCCGCTTCTGTTTTATGCAGTGGCTCCGCTCATAGGTACTCCTATGTCGCCTGGGAACAGATCAGCTTAAACATATTAAATAATTAATGTCTATGATTAAAACATCATTGCATTGGTTGTTGCTATGCTTACTGCTCCTCTTGCCTGGTATGCTCGTGGTTGCACAGGATAGTACCCTGACCAAAAAAGACAAACCCACCTTCCGCATTGGTGGAGCACTGCGCTTTAACTACAACCTTTCCTCCTGGAAGAAAGAACAGGTGAAGCGCGGCGGTGACTTCGGGTTCGACATGTTCCGCATCAACGCGGACGCCGCCTGGAAAAATTTATCCCTGCATGCGGAATACCGCTTCTATTCAAAAGATTTCGGCGGAGGGATGCTCAAGGAAGGATATGTGCGCTATCGCTTCAATGACAGCACACACGTAGATATAGGCCTGACGCAGGTGCCCTTCGGTAACCTGACCTACAATTCCCACAGTTGGTTCTTTAACCTGCCATATTACACCGGTAAGGAAGATGATTATGATATGGGCATCAAATTCGAACGCCGCAGCAATAAATGGAACTATCAGCTGGCTTTCTTCAAGAATGCAGAAGAACTGAATTTCGGAGATAAATCAGCCACAGATCCCGGCCGCTATTCCTACGACGTGGCCGGCCGTAATAAGGAAGTCAATCAGGGTAATGCCCGCGCGGAATATATGTTCCTCCCGCAGCAAAGTATAGGCGCTTCCGTTATGCTCGGCGGATTATACAATATCCCGTCCGGCAATATGGGCAGCCACTGGGCCGCAGCCCTGCACAGCAACCTGAATGCCGGCAAATGGAATCTTAAACTGGCATCCATGTATTACCGCTATAACCCGGCCGACTCCGCGCAGTTCTCCGGATACGTGGACATGGCCGCCTATGGCGCCTCCTACCAGGTAGCCGCAGAAGCCTTTATGCATACCGCTTCCCTGTCGTTTACCCAGCCGGTGAAATGGGGGCCCGTCAGCGCCCTCACCTTCTACAATGACTATTCCTATATGCGCAAACCAGCTACAGATTTTCACGACACGCAGATGAACGTGCTGGGATGTATGGTTACCGCAGGCCATATCTATACCTATATAGACTGGGCCTCCGGGAAAAACCATCCCTGGCTTGGTCCTGTCTGGAATGAAGCCCTCGCCGCCGGAACGCCCGGAGCAGGCTGGCACAGCAGATTTAACATCAACATCGGATACTATTTCTGATCATCTCTTCACCCTTAAAAACTAACGGATATGCCTAAACTAAAAATAGAAGACCTCACCCTGATTTTCGGCCGCGATCAGCATACCGCACTGCAGCTGCTGAAACAGGGAAAGAGCAAAGCCGACATCCTCGACGCTACCGGCTGTACGGTAGCGGTAAAGAATGCCTCTTTCGAAATAGGAAAAGGCGAATTTTTTGTCATCATGGGCCTCTCTGGCAGCGGTAAGTCAAGCCTGCTGCGCTGCCTGAACCGGCTCATTGAACCCAGCGCAGGAAATGTGATCCTTAACGGCACCAACATCACCGCTATGAACGATCAGCAGCTGCAACAGGTACGCCGCAGGGAAATCTCCATGGTATTCCAGAAATTCGGACTGCTGCCGCACCGCTCCGTACTGGAGAATGTAGCCTTCGGCCTGGAGCTGCAACGTATTCCTGAAAAGGAAAGAACGGAAAAAGCACAGGCAGTCATTGAGCTGGTAGGACTCAAAGGCTACGAGAATATGCTGCCGGCAGAACTTTCCGGCGGTATGCAGCAAAGAGTAGGACTGGCCCGCGCACTCGCCAACGACCCGGAAGTATTGCTGATGGATGAAGCCTTCTCCGCACTCGATCCCCTCATCCGCACCCAGATGCAGGATGAACTGCTCGACCTCCAGGAGAAAATGCATAAAACCATCGTCTTCATTACCCACGATCTCGATGAGGCCATCCGCCTCGGAGATCGTATCGCCATTATGAAAGACGGAGAAGTGATACAGATAGGTACCCCGGAAGAAATTCTCACCGCACCCGCCAATGATTACGTATCCTCTTTCGTGGAAAAAGTAGACCGTAAA
Organism: Chitinophaga solisilvae; assembly: GCF_009928525.1. Lineage (GTDB taxonomy): Bacteria > Bacteroidota > Bacteroidia > Chitinophagales > Chitinophagaceae > Chitinophaga > Chitinophaga solisilvae. Next base: position 22,002 of record NZ_JAABOK010000004.1, read on the forward strand.
GCCATTATCACCGCCTCTTCCATGATGGATACAAAACCTACCGTCGCCGTATTCCGTAAAGACGGCCCGGAAGGAAGCCTGCGTAAAATGCGCGCTACCGGCCTGGATATATTGCCGGCAGTTACGGTAGACAAACACTTCCTCGGCTTTGTATACCTCCGCGAGATACTGGAATGCAAACAACGCGGCGATAAAACCATTGAAGCCGTTATTCACCGCGACGTACCGGTAGCATACGCCGATACTACCGTAGAACAGATGCTTCCGTTCATCGCGGAAACAGATAAACCAGTGGCCGTTGTAAATCCGGAGAATAATAAACTGCTGGGATTGATTTCCCAGACCGCACTGGTCATTGAAACTACCGGCAGACAGCCCGTCGCGGCTAACCTGACCGCCTAAACGAAAATGAACTTATGATTAAAATTGGAAAGTATATAGAACAATTCATTAACTGGCTCACCCACAATTTTCACCCTTTCTTTAAAACTATTAAGAGTGGTGTGGAAACGATGGTGGACGGTGTATTATGGCTCTTTACCTGCATGCCCTTCTATGTGGTGATAGCTGCATTGGCGCTCATCGCCTGGAGAAGAGCCGGCTGGGGCGTAGGCCTTATCACGGCGCTCGGCCTCTCGCTCATCTATGGTATGGGATACTGGATGCCCACCATGGAAACACTTTCACTGATCCTGGTATCTGCATTTATTGCCCTGATGATCGGTATTCCCCTGGGTATATGGGCCGCCAGAAGCACTATGGTAGGCAAAGTTATGCGACCATTGCTGGACTTCATGCAGACCATGCCGGCTTTCGTGTACCTGATTCCGGCCGTATTATTTTTTGGCCTGGGAAAAGTGCCGGGTGTCTTCGCCACCATTATATTTGCAATGCCGCCGGCTGTTCGTTTAACCACCCTGGGTATCAGCCAGGTGCCGGCTGATATGGTGGAAGCTACCCGTTCTTTCGGAGCTACCCGCCGGCAACTACTGTTTAAAGTGGAACTGCCCCTGGCTTTACCCACCATTCTGGCCGGTGTCAACCAAACGATTATGATGTCGTTATCTATGGTAGTGGTATCTGCCATGATCGCCGCAGGCGGACTGGGAGAAATAGTACTGAAGGGAATTACCCAACTGAAGATAGGACTTGGCTTTGAAGGAGGTATTGCAGTAGTGATCCTGGCCGTCATCCTGGACCGTATCACACAATCTTTCGGAAAGAAAAAAACTACACGCTAAAAATAAAACATAAGCACATGAAAAAGATATTGACCCTCGCGATGGTTGCTGCTGTTACCATTTTTACAGCATGTAACCAGGAAACAAAACCGGCTGATAAAAAAATTACCATCGGCTATGTCAACTGGGCTGAAGGCGTAGCCATGACACAACTGGCTAAAGTGATGCTGGAAGAAAAAGGCTATAAAGTCATCCTGAAAAATGCCGATGTAGCGCCGGTATTCGCCGCTGTTGCCGGCGGTGATGCAGACGTATTCATGGACGCCTGGATGCCGGTTACCCATAAAACCTATATGGAAACTTTCGGTGATAAACTCACCGTCCTGAATACCAGCTTCGACGGCGCCCGTATCGGCCTCGTCGTTCCTGACTATGTAACCACTCGTACAATCGAAGAACTGAGCAGTGATAAAGCTAAATTCGGCGGCAACGTGGTAGGCATCGATGCCGGCGCCGGCATCATGACCAAGGCAGAAGACGCTATCCGGGAATACGGCCTGGACTACCAGCTGCAGTCATCCAGCGAAGCAGCCATGATGGCCACCCTTAAAAAGAATATTGATGAAAAACTTCCGGTTGTAGTGACTGGCTGGTCCCCGCACTTTATGTTCTCCCGCTACAAACTGCGCTTCCTCGAAGATCCCAGAAAACTCTTCGGCGAAACAGAAAAAATCCAGATCGTAGCCAACAGCGAATTCTCTGTCCGCGATACCATCGCCGTTAACTTCTTCCGCAACTTCAAACTGAACAGCGACCAGCTCGGCTCCCTCATGGGGGCTATGGCCGAAGCAGACGGAAAAGAAACAGCGGTTATTAAACAATGGATAAAGGAGAATGGGGAAGTGGTGAAGAATTGGTAACCATTATTGGGATAATTACGAATTACGAATTGCGAATTACGAATGAGGAGCGAAGATATGAGCGGATAAAGAATTTACTTCTCCGCTCATATCTTCGCTCCTCATTCGTAATTCGCAATTCGTAATTCGTAATTTACAATTCGTAATTATCATTCAAGCACAATCCCCACCTGGTTCCTCAGCACCTTCACTTTACCTGTTTTATCCGTTGCTGAGGCCTTTATCAGATCGGCAACATTGTTAATGGGTTTGTTGCCAAGCTGCAGGATGATATCACCGGATTGGATACCATGACGCAATCCCGGCGGTGCGGATATTACATATACGCCGTTGTTGCTGGTAAGACCTGCAGCGGAACGTTCTCCGAGTGTTTCGATGTTTTTTATCTGCGCGCCTTCCCAGTTAGTGAGGGTAGCGGCGGCGCCGGTCTGACGTTGCAGGACAGGCAGCGGCGCTTTTTTGGCGATGCGTTGCAGGGCGGGTGATACTACGCCGAAATCATGCATGGAAAAGTTACGGAAACCGGTTGTGAGTGCCGCCGAGGCTGTTTTTACCTGGTAGTTGCCTCTCTCCGGATTTGTGAACATAGGATCACCTGCCAGCGAGTGTTTGTCGGTAGGCGGATGAATGGCGCTCATCTCCGGGAAAAAATTATAATCTATCTCATCTCCCCAGTACTTAATACCGATAGGTTTATAGGTAGCCGTGACAATATTATGCCGGAAGATATCGTGACTGTTGGCGAACCATACATGCGGATGAAAGGAGTTGTTCAGTATGATATTGTTTTCCACCGTGCGGTAAAATCCTTCTCTTAATTTAAGTCCCCCGTTAAGGCATACGTTATTATAGATGTGGTAGTTGCTGCTGCCGTCATCCAGGTCTATATCCCATCCGTGGTCGCAGCGGAAGCGGTTGTTACGGAGCACATTGGTTTTGATGGCATCCAGTCTGATCAGCCAGGGATGGGCAGCTACGAGGCTATCCATATGGCGGCGGTCGGGGTGCCAGTAACGGTCACGACCCCACGAATTGAAGGCGCCGTGGTCGCCGGTTTCCAGAACCGTGTTGAATACGTCGTTATACGCAATGAGGTGGCCGCCCCAGGTACCTTCACTTATGTTGATGCCGGCCCGTGGTACGTCATAAATAGTATTATGGGAAACGGTGATCTCCATGGCCATGGAGATCTGTACGCCGGCGGTCTGCTTTTCTATACTGCCGGTGCGGTAGATGAGGTTGTTATAGGCAATACAGGAATCCGGATAATGGCTGGTTGCAGGCCCGGGAACAGTGTCGATGGCGGCCAGCGGCTGCGATTCATTATACTCAAAAAGCGGGGAGCGTACGGCATCCGGATTACCAACGAAGCTGATGCCACTGCCGCCGGCATGGTGAATATGGCATCCGCTGATGACAGCGCCGCGGTTGTAATTGCTTACAAATACAGCATTGCCGCCATTATAGGAAAAGGTACAACCCTCTATCTTACAATCCCTGGTACCGTCCAGCAGCACGGCGCCACCGCGGTATATGGTCCAGTCGCTGCGCAGCAGCGGTTCGCGGGTATCCATAAACGTAGGGGCGGTATGCGCAAAACGTATATCCCTGACCGTGATATGCTGTACCGGATTATCTGCGCTGCCTTTCAGCTCAATAATGCCCGGCAGATGCGCCGCTACTACCGTGGCTTTTTTCAGCTGAAGAGTAGAAGAAGGCTTATAATACAGGGTTTTGCCGGCACGGTCATAATACCATTCCTTCGCTGCATCCAGTTCTTCCAGTATATTTTCCACAAAACGATGGGTATCGTGCATGCCCATCTGCCGGTTGTTCTGATAACCACCTTCCAGCTGCAGGCTGTAATCCGGATTAACGCCGGTGATACGGTAATGGTAGCCGCCCCATTCGCCGGAATGCAGGGCATGCACATACCCGCCCTGCGGGTGTTTCCAGGTCTTTACGCGGGCCGGACTGATGGCATCCGCAGCACTGCCGTTGTAATGCCGCGCGCTGCTGTCATAGTTCGGATAGCGTGCTCTTATCTGCTGCTCGTCATTGATATATAAAAGATCAAAATCATACGGCAGATCCAGCGCTGCCTTATAGATACCATCTTTCCACGGTTCCCATACCAGCTGCAGCGGCTGCCCTCCGCTGAGTGTAACTGTTTCCGCAGCATCCAGCGGCCGGAAAATAGTATGTCCCTTACCGTTAGTATGCTCCGGTGTCAGCACCAAAGGCTGCTGCAGGTAATAGGTACCTCCCCGGAAATAAACGGTAATGTCTTTATCAGGGTATTTTTTACGGAGAGTTTTCAGCGCCTCCGGCAGCTGCTCAGGTGCATAATGCAGCGGCAGCGCCTTTTGCTTTACGTGCTGCCTGCTTACATAAACGGACAGGGTTTTATCATTCTTCTTCTTTTGTGCATGTCCCGGCCGGGCGGATAATAATAACCCCGTCAGCAGGCTTAGCAGGTATACAGTTCTCATGGCAGCTAAAATACAATCCTCCTGCTAACGGGCTAATGAAAAATTAGCAGTTACTAAGCTAAAATTCTGCTAAAAATGCAGGTGCTTTTGCATTTATATGCCAGAATTTCCGAATGTGCAACATTGGATCAGGGTTTGTTGTTAGAAATGCACGTTTGGAAACACAAAAAGGAGAAAAAAAGTAACTTATGAATTTAAATAATTTCACAATAAAATCGCAGGAGATCCTGCAACAGGCACAACAGCTGGCGTTTAATAACCAGAACCAGGCTATTGAAACGGGACATCTCCTGAAAGCCTTGCTGGACGATAACGATAGCCCGGTGGAATACCTGCTGAAGAAGAATGCGGTAAACACCTCATTGCTCAGCAGCAAACTCAATGATCTATTACAGAAATATCCGAAAATATCAGGCGGCGAAGCCGGACAGGTATTGAGCAGAGATGCCAATAACGTTATGCTCCGCGCCGGCGCTTCCATCAAGGAATTTAAAGACGAGTTTGTAAGCGTGGAGCATCTTCTGCTGGCTATTCTGACCGGCAGCGATGATACCGCCAAATTACTCAAGGATGCCGGGTTGACTGAAAAAGGTCTGAAAGCGGTTATTAAGGAACTCCGCAAAGGGGAAACCGTTAACTCACAGAGCGGCGGCACCCAGTTCAATACCTTACAGAAATATGCCAAAAACCTGAATGAGCTGGCCCGCGAAGGCAAGCTGGATCCGGTGATCGGCCGTGATGAGGAAATCCGCAGAACACTGCATATCCTTTCCCGCCGTTCTAAAAACAACCCCATCCTGGTAGGGGAACCAGGGGTGGGTAAAACAGCTATCGTGGAAGGACTGGCACACCGGATCCTCAATGGCGACGTGCCGGAGAACCTCAAATCCAAAATAATATATGGTCTCGATATGGGGGCACTCATGGCAGGTGCCAAATACCGCGGTGAATTTGAAGAAAGATTGAAAGGTGTGGTAAAAGAAGTAGCGGAAAGCGATGGACAAATCATCCTCTTCATCGATGAAATTCATACCCTCATCGGTGCCGGCGCTATGGAAGGCGCCATGGATGCGGCCAACATCCTGAAACCGGCCCTGGCCCGCGGTGAACTCCGTGCTATCGGCGCTACCACGCTCAATGAATACCAGAAGTATTTCGAGAAAGATAAGGCCCTGGAACGCCGTTTCCAGAAGGTACTGGTGGATGAACCCAGCGTGGAAGATGCTATCTCTATCCTCCGCGGACTGAAGGAAAAATATGAAAGCCATCACCATGTGCTGATAAAAGATGAAGCCATCATTGCGGCGGTAGAATTATCGCACCGCTATATCACCGATCGATTCCTGCCCGACAAGGCCATTGACCTGATCGATGAAAGTGCAGCCAAACTGAGACTGGAAATGAATTCCATGCCGGAGCAGCTGGATGAACTGGAAAGAAGAATCCGTCAGCTGGAAATCGAAAGAGAAGCGATCAAAAGAGAAAATGATGCAGATAAACTGAGAGAACTGGGAGAAGAAATCGCCCGCCTGAGTGAAGAACGTAATACGTTCAAAGCCAAATGGCAGGCAGAGAAGGAAGTAGTAGACAAGATACAGAATGCCAAAGCAGCGATCGAAAACCTGAAACTCGAAGCCGAACAGGCAGAACGTAACGGCGATTTCGGACGGGTAGCGGAAATCCGCTATGGTAAGGTGAAAGAGCAGGAAAAGATCGTAACTGACCTGACGGAAGAACTGAGTAAAATATCTGAAAACAATAAACGTCTTCTTAAAGAGGAAGTTGATGCGGAAGATATCGCAGAGAACGTAGCGAAAGCTACCGGTATCCCGGTATCCCGGATGATGCAGAGCGAAAAGGACAAACTGCTGCACCTGGAAGAAGAACTGCATAAAAGAGTGGTAGGCCAGGAAGAAGCCATCATTGCGGTATCCGATGCTATCCGCCGCAGCCGTGCCGGACTGCAGGATCCCCGCAGACCTATCGGCTCATTCATCTTCCTCGGTACTACCGGTGTCGGTAAAACAGAGCTGGCGAAAGCCCTGGCAGAATATCTCTTCGATGACGATCAGATGATGACCCGTATCGATATGAGCGAATACCAGGAGAAGCATTCCGTGAGCCGCCTGGTGGGCGCGCCTCCGGGATATGTAGGATATGATGAAGGCGGTCAGCTGACCGAAGCCGTACGCCGTAAGCCTTATTCCGTCGTACTCCTGGATGAAATCGAAAAAGCGCACCCCGATACCTTTAACATCCTGTTGCAGGTACTGGACGATGGCCGTCTTACAGACAACAAAGGCCGCGTGGTGAACTTTAAGAACACCATCATCATCATGACCAGCAACATGGGCAGCCATATTATCCAGGAAAACTTCGAAAATATCAATGAGACTAACCGCGAGGAAATAGTAGATAAAACGAAGGAAGAAGTGATGGAATTGTTAAAAACCACCATCCGTCCGGAGTTCCTGAACAGGGTAGATGAAGTCATCATGTTCCAGCCTTTGATGAGAGCAGAAATTAAGGGAATAATTAACATTCAGTTACAGCAACTGAAGGACATGGTAGCGAAAAATGGCATGATATTGGAATTTTCTGATTATGCGCTGGAGTATCTTTCTGTACAGGGTTATGACCCGCAGTTCGGCGCCAGACCACTGAAAAGATTAATCCAGAAGGAGATTATCAATTTACTGAGTAAGAAGATTCTGGCAGGCGATATTGATAAATCCAAACCCGTACTGATCGATGTGTTCGACGGTGTGGTAGTAATAAGAAACAAGTAATTCTAAATACGACGATACATAGTTACAATAAACTCCGCGATTCCTCGCGGGGTTTTTTTATGTCTTTTCGGTAAATTTGATAGAACCAATATGCAGTACGATGCCAGGAGAAAGAGAGCAGAAATTCATGCAATATGCCGTGGAACTTTCCCGCAAAGGTATGGAAAGCGGCGACGGCGGACCATTCGGCGCCATTGTGGTAAAGGGGGATGAAATTATAGGAGAGGGCTGGAATCAGGTACTCACCCATACTGATCCTACGGCGCATGCCGAAGTAGTAGCCATCCGGGAAGCCTGTAGGAAGCTGGCCTCCTTCCAGCTGACAGACTGCGAAATATATACCTCCTGTGAACCCTGCCCCATGTGCCTGGGGGCTATCTACTGGGCCAGGCCGCTGCGGGTGTATTTCGCCAATACCAAAGAAGATGCAGCCGCCATCGATTTCGACGACTCCTTCATCTACCGCGAAATAAATGTACCCCACAACGAAAAAAGAATTCCGCTTATCCCCCTGCACAATCCCAACGCCTGGAAGGTTTTCAGCGAATGGAAAGAAAGCGGAAACAGGAACCTTTATTAACGGACACTTTTATGCAGAGAGATTTTATTATTTGATTATTTGAGATTTGTTTCGTCTTAATGATGCCTGCTGCATTTCAGCGGTATACCATTCAGACGAACGAAATCTCAAATAATCAAATAATCAAATAATCAAATGGCAGTACTATTTGTGGGTGGCAAAGTGGTAGCCCCAGAACAGTGCCAGGAGCAGAAAGATGATACAGATAATGATAACGGTAAGGGGTATATGATTTTCTGATTTTCTACGGGTACGGGTACGTTTGCGCAGTTTCCTCATCAGGTCCCATCTCATCTCTGAAATCCAGCCGGGGATTTTTTCCTTCTCCTTTATTGCAGACAGTCCTTCTACGGCCTCACTGCAAAGTTCACAGTCAGTCAGGTGCATTTCTACCTCATGTCGTTCTTCCGGAGACAATCTGCCCTGTACATAGTCCAGCAGCTGTTGTTGGGTAGGACAACCGGTTGTTACAAAAATATCGTTGAAATGCTCGTTCATATCACTCATTGATGCAAATTAACGCTTGTTTGCGCGTTGTTGTTTTTCCAGTAAAAGTTTGAGATTACGTTTGCCGTTCTGAATATAGCTTTTCACCTGCAGTAAGCTGTAACCTGTTTGGTCAGCTATCTCCTGATAGGATTTTTTCTGTAGATAGAACAGTTGTACACAGGTGCGTTGCTCCGGATTGAGTAGGTTCATGGCCTGCTCCATATTTTCCAGCAGCAGGTCTTTCTGCTGATGCAGTTGCTGGTCTTCCTGTTCAGCTTCCAGGGCGCCGGCATTTTTGTCTGTAATCTCTTCCTTGTATTTCATGTGCTGCTGCCGCAGTTGCATGAGGCAGTAGTTTTTGGCTACCTGGTAAATCCAGGCCCGGAAAAACTGTATCTCATGTCTGTTGATGTCGGATAATACTTTAAGGAAGATTTGCTGCACCGCATCCCGGGCATCCTCTTCATTCTTCAGGTATTTCATACACATACCGAGCAACAGCACGGCATAGCGGTCAAAGAGCACACCTATCCATTCACTGTTATTATCAGCTTTGAACCGTTGTAGTAACTCCTGGTCAGTCAGTTGTTGTATCTCAGAATTATTCACAGGCTAAAAAAATCGAACACAGATAAGATGTGTTTAATGCAAAAATCCATAAAATAAGTTAATTACGAATTACGAATTGCGAATTACGAATGCAGAAGCGAAGATTAAAACGAAGATTTAAGGTGATATTTAATACTTATCCTCTTTCATCTTCGTTTTAATCTTCGCTTCTGCATTCGTAATTCGCAATTCGTAATTCGTAATTGACCATCAAAACCAGCCAACCACAGCCGCAACTTCTCCTACATGCTATCCAGCGCTTGCTGGGCGCTGTTTTTCAGGGAGCCGTCCATACGGATGACTTCCCGGAACATGCGGCGGGCTTTGCCCATCTGGCCTTTGCTGCGGTAGCAGATGGCGAGCTGGTAGCGGGCCATTTCCACGTATTTGCCGGAGCTGACGGATTCGATACGCCGGTATCGGTCGATGGCTTCGCTGAGGTTGCCCTGTTGCTGGTATACCATGGCGGCTTTATAGAGGTATTCGTCGCTGTTGGTAGGTTCCGGGGCCGGTGTTTCTTTTTTGGGCGGATCCGGTTTTTTTTCTTCCTGTTTAGGTTCGGGTTTGGGTTCCGGTGGCTTTTGTTCTGTTTTTTTCTGTTCCGCTTTTTTGTCTTCCGCTTCCTTGGCTTTCCGCAGGGAGTCCTGTTTTTGCAGGGCTGCTGCTTTATGCAGGCTATCCGCGGTGGCTTTTCGTTGCTGGGCTTTCAGGGCTGCTGCTTTAGCCCTGGCGATGGAGTCGGCAGGGGAGAGCGGTGGCCGTGGCACAGCGGGTGTTGCAGTAGTAGCGGTAGCGGGTTTGGTGGTAACAGCCGTATGGTGCGGGGTAGTCTCTGCATCAGACGGGGTTACAATAGGCTGCTGGTCCGCTGGTATATCGGCGGAGTCTTTTTTGTCGGGCAGTGCAGCGGCTGCTATCTTGTTCGGAGCAGGAGGGGGCTGGTTGCGCATGCGGCCGCGCAGCACATACACGCTGCTGACGCCTATGGCAATGAAAGCAAATAACCAGAAGTAGGTCAGCATGCTTTCTTTGGTCTTTTCCTTTTTGGTGTATTGCGCCATTTTCTGCACATGCGAAACCGGTTCTATACTTTCCAGTATATAACGCTGCAGTTTTCCCGTGAGGTCCTGGTATTTTTCCTGACCGGGTTCCTGTTCCAGTGCCTGTAGGGCCTCATAGCACAGGTCGCAGTCAGTCAGGTGCTGTTCCACCAGATGTTTCTCAATGTCGGTCAGTCTGCCATCCAGATAGCGGGGAAGCTGATCTTTATTCAGACAACGGATACCGGAAAAAACCTTTAATAACTTTTCATTGCTTGGTTTGCTACTAAACATATCCCTGATTCATATATAGCTTGGCTAGTTTTCCCTTGGCTGCTTTTAACTGGCTTCTCAGTTTCTCTCTTGTAATACCTTTGGCAGTTGTTATATCAGCGAAAGTTTTATTTTCCAGGTAAAACTGTGTAATCAGATCGCGATCGTCTGCATTCATCCGTTGCAAAGCCTGTTCCAGTCTTACGGCAAGGTCCTGCCGGTCAATAATATTGGTGGCGGCCTTGTCTACCTTGTTTTCGATGTGAAGCAGGTCTCTTCCGTTGCGGGAAGGGTAGAAGGGGGTATCTTTTCCGGATTTGCCCAGGTATCCTTTCTGTACATGCAGGATCCATTCGTTGACTTTATAGATGGTCTGTGTTTTAAGGCTGGCGCTGAGCCGCTGCAGCAGGGTAGGGAATATGATATTGGGGTCCGGCGGAGGGGTTGTATGCAGATAGGGAAGGGTGATGGCTACGAGCAGGTGACTGTATCTGTCCATTAACACACCTTCTGCCTCCCGGTCTTTTTGCTTCCTGGCCCGGGATATTAACTCCTTATCTGATAAATTGGTTAACTGTTGGTGCATAAACTTATTACTATATATTTACGTATAAAAGCGGAAAAAGTTCATTTGGACGCGAGAATATTGAATAATAAAACGGATTTATACAATTTATATGCCATACGCCATTGTTGTTGTGCCAGTTGCGCCTTTGCGGGCAACGGCTGCACACAAAAGTGAAATGATTTCGCAACTGCTGTGGGGAGAATGCCTGGAGATAATAGCAACAACAGCAGACGGATGGGTTCAGATAAAGAACCAGTACGACGACTACACCGGCTGGGCCAGTGCCTCCCACCTGGAGCCCATTGATGAAAAGCTGTTTCATACCTCCGCCACGCATTATCTGCCGGGTTGGGTTAACCGTGTTACTATGAATGGCGTGCCGATGATGGTACCTTACGGCTGTCTGGTGAAAGGATACCACCAATTGTCCGCACAATGGGGAAATATACATGTTTCCCTGGCAGATGCTCCTGCAAATATAACTACCCCCGAAGCGGCCGGAATACAGCTGAAGGATAATGCGTTGCAATTCCTGAATACCGCTTATCTGTGGGGTGGGCGCAGTGTCTTCGGCGCAGATTGTTCCGGTTTTACCCAGCATGTATTCAGGTTATCCGGTATTTCACTGTTGCGGGATGCTTATCAGCAGGCTACACAGGGTGTTACGGTGGATTTTCTGCAGGAAGCGCGGCTGGGGGATCTGGCTTTTTTTGATAATGAAGAAGGACGAATTACGCACGTGGGTATCCTGCTGAACGATCATGAGATCATCCATGCCTCCGGTAAGGTGCGCATTGATCCGATCGATAATCAGGGGATTACCAATGCAGATACGCACCTGAGAACGCATAAGCTGCGTATCATCAGGCGTTATTACTGATATAAAAAAGGGAAAGGATTTTACAGTTGATGAGTGTATAAAATACGCTCAAAAAAATGTAAAATCCTTTCCCCTGTAATGAATTGCCGGCGTGGCTGCTTACTGCTGCTTGAAGATTTTTCTGTAGTCTTCAAAGCTCTGGGTAATGATGGCTTCAGCTTTTGCCTTATTCTGGAATTCTTCTACCACAACGGTTTTCCTTTCCAGTTTTTTATATTCTTCGAAGAAATGTCTCATCTCATCAATAAAGTGAGGAGGCAATTCTGAAATGTCGTTGATATGGTTAACGCTCATATCGTTGGCAGCTACGGCGATGATTTTATCATCTGCTTCTCCGCCGTCTATCATCTGCATTACACCGATTACTTTCGCTTCGATGATACACATGGGAACGCATTCGATTTGTGACAGTACCAGGATATCCAGTGGATCATGGTCGTCGCAGTATGATTGAGGTATGAAACCGTAGTTGGCAGGGTAGTAAACAGAAGAATATAAAACCCTGTCCAGCTTCAGCAATCCGCTTTCTTTGTCCAGCTCATATTTGGCACGGCATCCCTTTGGAATCTCTATAATTGCATTTACAACATTTGGCACTTCAGAGCCGTGGCTCACACTGTGCCAGGGATTTGTCATCATAATTAATCTACTTTTCTTTAAAATTATTGGTTCAATATTGCTTAACGTTGAAAAATGGGCTTCCACCTCACTTTTCATGAAGATATGGTCCGGTTTCCGTCGTTGTGTACGGGAAATCATTCACATACGCCATCCATTATGCGTGGCAAAATTAAGGGAACTCGCGGTTAATAGCTAAAAATTATCCTTTCTTCCTGAAAAACAGGGAAGCAGGAGTGAATTATTTAACAGCGGGGACTGCCATGTTGCTGCCGGTTGTGGTATCGGGAGACAGCACAGCGGTGGAGTCCATGCCTGTACCCGTGTTGGCTGGCGGAATGTAGTTAGGAATAATGCTTTCAAATGTCAGGGAAATTTTCCACTGGCCTCTTTCCTTTACCAGCAGGAGGATTTCTTTCTGGTGGGCCGATGAATTCAGTACTGTTACAGATGCTTTGTCTCCGTTTTCCTCAATGCCAACCACTTCTATTCTGGCATTTTTGATTTTTTCCCGCTCCGCATCGCTGCGGCGGCCATCGAAAATGGAATAGATCTGTATTACCTGCTGGGACTCTTTAGTGGCATAATCCCTTGCCTGGTCGAAGTTCGAATCCTGTATTGCATGCATAAACGCCAGTGCCACTTCCTGAGGGGTAGCCCGTTTTTTACAGCTGCTCAACAGTAATACTCCCATTACTGCCAGTGTCAGAATTCGACGATAATTGGTCATGCGGTCGGTAAATTAATATATCACAACAAAAATAGGGTTAAACATTCAAATCTGCAAAGACACGATCACCGCCATACCGATACACTGGCTTCCGTTCTGAATTATCCCTTCGAAAAAACAGGTGAACTTACTGCAAAGACCGTTAACAAAGCGTTAATATTTGAGATTTTTCTATTTGATTATTTAATTATTTGAATGCAGCCTAACAATACGCGATCATCTTCGCTGCATTTTAAATAATTAAATAACCAAATAAAAAAATCTCAGATACCTGTTATTCCTTGTCTGCGTCGTAGGCCCTGATAATGGCTTTTACGAGCCTGTGCCTTACCACGTCTTCTTCATCCAGCTCTACATAACCGATGCCGTCTATATTCCGGAGGATACGGGTGGCTTTTTCCAGCCCGGACTTCTGGTTTTTAGGCAGGTCAATCTGTGTCAGATCACCGGTAATAATAGCTTTGGCGGATGCGCCGATACGTGTCAGGAACATTTTAAGCTGAAGGTCGGTCGCATTCTGCGCCTCATCGAGGATGATGAATGAATTATCCAGGGTACGGCCGCGCATATACGCCAGGGGGGCAATTTCTATCACCCGGTTGGTCATGTAATAGCTAAGCTTTTCGGCAGGGATCATATCATCCAGTGCATCGTACAACGGCCGCAGATACGGATCAATCTTCTCTTTCAGGTCGCCGGGCAGGAAACCGAGGCTTTCGCCTGCTTCCACCGCCGGACGCGTCAGGATGATCTTTTTTACAGCTTTATTCTTCAATGCCCGTACAGCCAGGGCTACTGCAGTATAGGTTTTACCCGTACCGGCAGGGCCAATGGCAAATACGATGTCATTTTTGTCCGCCAGCGCTACCATCTTTTTCTGATTGGCAGTGCGGGCTCTTACAGTACGGGCATTCGGTCCGAATACCAGTACTTCATTGGGGTTACGATCGCTGAAAACATCAATCTTCGTCCCTTCTTCATCACCCAGAATCTGCTCAAAGTAATTCTCTGTCAGATTACCGTTGCGTTCCAGGTACTTTACGATTTGACTGATTTTTTCCTCCGCTGTAGCCACTTCTTCCGGCGACCCACTCAATTTTAACTGGGTACCCCTGGACAGGATCTTTAACAGTGGGAATTTCTTTTTCAGCAAATCCAGTTTTCCGTTATTAACACCGAAAAACTCAATGGGATTAATACTATCTAAGTTAATAATGGATTCAGTCAATGATTCAATGATTTAAGTTCCAGGAAATGATCGGGTTTTTCAATCCGAATATATGAATTATACGACAACCTGGAGAGCAGTAATGTTAAGCAATCACTAAATTCTATAACCATTTTGTTTGAATGCTTCCACTTTGGCAGCAATCTCCTTGTTGCCCAGCGCCAGGATTCTGGCAGCCAGCACAGCCGCGTTACGCGCGCCTGCCTTACCTACAGCCAGTGTACCTACCGGTAAGCCTGCCGGCATCTGAACGATAGAATACAGTGCGTCAATACCACCCGGTAAACCACCATCCAAAGGAACACCCAGAACAGGTAAAGAGGTATAGGCTGATACTACGCCAGGTAATGCAGCCGCCATACCAGCCGCAGCAATAATTACGCCGAAACCTTTCTCCTGCGCGGTGATGCACAGCTCTCTTACTTTGTCAGGATTACGGTGGGCAGAAGCAACAATCATTTCGTTGTCAATTCCAAAATACTGCAGGTGTTTCTGGGATTCTTCCATTACAGGTTTGTCACTCTCAGAACCCATGATAATCAAAACTTTCATTTATTACGGTTTTTTTATGTGAAAATTTGTTTATTTGTATGTCAGGAAAAAAAGAAAGCTAAATTCACGCTGCGAAGATATTGATCGTTTAACAAAAACAGAAAACTGAAAATCCACAACAGGTGGATAAATGCAGCCGGCCTGCCTCTTTTACAGCCGGTTTGCCGGACACTACCCTGAAGAGATGCTATAAACATAATGAGAGGAATTACTATCTTTTATCACTGCGATAGCTTTTTTTTATTATATATTGCCTATTTTGGGGGTTTGCGACACAACGATCTAGATCCCGCTATAAATTAAATGAATGTAGTTATGCAGGAGGAGCAGCATTACCGGCAACTGCAGCACCTGGAGGCTGCCATTAATGCCTGCGCATTATCCATGAATATCGATGCCGCGGAATGCATTATGTCCCTCAATGGTCAGATGGCGGCGGCTCTGCAGCTGTCCGCCGCTGTTGTCAGCGGGAAAAATATTCACGATACCTTACATCCGGCGGACCCGTCCCAATGGGAACGCATCTGGCAGGACCTCCGAAACGGCATCTCCGTCAAGGAACAGTTATGCTTCCTCACCGACATCACCACCCTCGTTTGGCTGGAAGCCGCTATCAGCCCGGTAACGGATGCCTCCGGCACTATTGAACAATATATACTGTTCGGCCTCGACATCACCGCACGTAAAATTTCTGAACTGCGCGTGATGGAAGATGAACAATACTTCCGGCAGATCCTGGAAAACCTGCCCATCGGACTGCAACAGTTCTCCCCGGAAGGCATCAGCGTGGAAATGAACAGCCGCCAGCGCAAAATATGGGGCGCCGAACATGCCTTCCTCACCCGCCCCGATTATAACTGGCTCAATGATCCCTTCTACCGCCTCAACGGTCTTGCCAAAATGTTTGAGGATGTAAGACTGACGGGCAAAACACTCAAACGCGAAATTCTGCTCAACTACGCGGAAAAACATTACGGCGATATTTCCCGCCTGTTCCCCGTATACTATGAGGCTACCGTATTCCCGGTAACAGACCGGCAAAGCCGTATGTCCAACTTCTTCCTGATCCTCGATGACATCACGGAAAAGAAAGTGGCGGAAATAAGCCTCCAGAAAAGCGAAAGACTACTCGATAATATCATCGAAAACCTGCCGATAGGCTATATACAATTCGATAATTTCGGCTTTATACGCCGGATCAATCAGACACAGCGTTTCTTTTTCAATTCCCCGCATCCGGCTGCCAGAAGGCATTTCAACGTTATGAACGATGAACTTGCCACCATGTTTGAACTGGATCAGCTATTCCTGCAGGCACTTGATCAGAACAGGGCGCTGCGCGTGGAGAAAAAAATTGACTTCAGCCGGGATGAACGCTGGACGACCGTCGGCAGGGAGGTATACCTCGACCTGACCGTCTTCCCCGTAGTAGAACCGGTGGATAAGGAGATGATTGTTGTAGCACTTGTCAATGATATTACCGACAAGAAACTACAGGAACTGGAAAACCGGAAGAACCAGCAGTTCCTGTTGCAGACCGGTGAAATAGGTAAGATCGGCGGCTGGGAACTGGATATTGATACCAGGCAGGTACGCTGGTCTATTGAAACCTATAAGATACACGACTGTGAACCGGAGGGCCATATAGATTTTGAACAGGCAATGTCCTTCTTCACCGGCGAACCCCGGCAGCAGCTGGAAATGATGGTGGAACAATGTATTCTCTCCGGTAAATCCTTTGATGCACAGCTGCCGATAATAACCCGCAGCGGCAGTGCTAAAAAAATCCGTACCATCGGGCAGCCGGGCTATACCAACGGTAAGCTGGTACGTATCTTCGGCGTAGTGCAGGACGTAACGGAACAACTGGAAATCAGGGAAGCGCTGACCCGTAACACAGAGCTGATGCGGCTCTTCTTTGATACCGTGGATATGGGGTATGCTGCTATGGAAAAGGATGGCAAACTCAACTTCCTCAATCAGAAAGCGGAAAAGATGATCGGAGAAAAGGTGGAAATGGGCAGCAATATCTTCGAAGTGTTTCCGCGTTTATCCGGCACCGTATTCTACGCGCGCCTGCAGGAATGTATACAGCAGCACGTCTCGCAATCGTTCGGTATCTATTTTCCCAAGCCGGACAAATGGTATGATTTCCTGCTCACCCCTATGCAGGACGGCGGTATCTCTGTATTCATGCGGGATATCACGGAAAGCCGCAAAATGCAGAAGGATCTGCGTAAAGCCAATGATCAGCTTTCCAATCTTAATAAGAACCTGATTAACCAGAATAAGCAGCTGGAAGAATTTGCACATATCACGTCGCATAACCTCCGCGCTCCTATCGCCAATCTGCGTGCGCTGATGCAGATGCATAACGAAGCTACGTCCATCCAGGAGAAAGACCTGTACCTGGGCATGTTGCATGAGGTTATCAAAAAAATTGATGAAACGCTCAACGACCTGGTGGAAGTAGTGCAGATCCGCAAAGACCTGAACGTGGAAAAGGAAAAGCTGCTTTTCGCTGACCGGCTGCAGAAAGTCAGGGATATTCTGCTGGTAGATATAGAAACGAGCAGCATCCGCATTACCTATGATTTTGAACAGGCGCCCGCAATTGAGTACCCACGGGTATATCTCGACAGTATCCTGCAGAACTTTATTACCAATGCCATCCGTTACAGATCGCCGGAAAAGACCCCTGAGTTGCATTTACATTCATGGCGGCAGAATGGTAACATTATTCTGACAGTGGAAGACAATGGTATCGGAATTGACATGGAACGCTTTGGTAACAAGCTTTTCGGCTTCCGTAAAACATTTCACCGGAATAAAGATGCCAAGGGAATAGGGCTCTTTATTACCAAAACACAGGTAGAAGCAATGGGTGGAAGTATAAAGGCAGAGAGCCGGCTTGGCGAGGGAACCAAATTTATTATTACATTTAGGCCCGAATAATCCATTTTCCCCTTTATGATCAATATGATTTTTATTGTTGACGACGATCCTATTCATCAGCAGATCGCAAGGATTATGATAGAGCGGCAGGGGATAAGCGCCAATATCCGGGTGTTTTCAGATGCCCAGGATGTACTGGATCATATCCGCCAGCATGCGGATAACGCTGAAGCCCTGCCTGACCTGATTTTGCTGGACCTCAACATGCCCATTATGGATGGATGGGAGTTCCTGGATGCATACAGCGATTTTCATACAGAACTGCCCAAACAGATCCGGATTTTTGTACTGACATCTTCTATTGACGAGAAAGACAAAGAAAGGGTGAGAAATTACAGTGTTGTGAATGGTTATCTCACCAAGCCGCTATCCAGGGAAATTATCGCCCACCTCTCTTAATTGCAGCGATTGTTTTTTCAGGTTCGGGAGAAGAGAAAACCGCACTACCGGCTACCAGCACGTTAGCGCCTGCCTGGATGAGGTTTGCTGCATTATCAGGACTGATACCTCCGTCAACTTCTATTAACGCATGGGCATTCGTGTCCTTTATTAACTGGCTCAGCTGTCTTATTTTATGATAGGACTGCCCGATGAAGGTTTGTCCGCCAAAACCGGGATTCACGCTCATAATCAGCACTACGTCAATATCCCGGATCACATTTTCCAGCACCACCACGGGCGTATGCGGATTGAGGGCCACACCGGCTTTCATGCCCAGTCCTTTTATCTGCTGTATATTTCTGTGCAGGTGAATGCAGGCTTCGGCGTGTACCGTCAAAATATCTGCGCCTGCCTGTTGGAAGTCTGCCGCATACTTTTCCGGTTCTTCAATCATCAGGTGTACATCGCATGGTTTGCGTGCGGCCTTTTTTATCTGGGCTATCACCGGTAAGCCGAAACTGATGTTAGGTACGAAACGGCCATCCATCACGTCGAGATGAAACCAGTCAGCTTCGCTGCGGTTCACCATGTCAATATCTTTCCCCAGGTCGAGGAAATTAGCTGCCAGCAATGATGGCGCCACTAAAACAGGAGATCTTTCCACGGGCAGTATTTTTAACTAAGGTAATTTTTTTTGGAAGAAGATGAAATACAGGATGCCTAATGATGCAACCTTTCCATCGCCTCCCTTGCTTCTTTAAAGTCTTTTCTGAAAGAAGCGGCTTTTGCATAATCTTCCAGCGCAGCTGCTTTCATGCCCAGCTGTTCTTCGCAGCGCGCCCGCTGATAATAGGCCCAGGCGTCTGTAGGCGCAGACTTCACCGCGAGTTTGTAATAAACGAGCGCATTATTCCAGTCTTTCCGGTCGCTGTAAATCTTGCCCAGCGCCATACAGGCGGGAGAGTAGCCGGGGTCGAGTACGATGCATCTGCGGTATGTGGCTATTGCCTGATCGGTATGTCCGAGTACTTCGTGCAGTTGCGCGGCATCGTACAGCGGTGCGGCATTCAGTGTGTCGAGCTGCCAGGCCAGTGTGTAATATTCAATAGCAGCCGGCGCTTTGCGGGCACGCAGCAGATCGCCCAGTTCCATGACGGCTTCAAATTCAGGATGGTCGCCTGCGGCCTTTACCGCTGCTGTAAGATGAGTGATGGCGGCGGCAGTATCGTTTTTATCTTCTGCCATGCGGGCCTTGAGATAGAAGGCTTTGTCGCGGGCATCTTTCGTTTGTGCGAGTACGTTAGCGAGGCTGTCTGCCTCTCCGTATTGCCTATTTTCTATCAGGGCTGTTGCCAGCCGGTATTGCAGATACGTATAGCCGGGAGCGTTAGCCAGCGCTTTGGAGAAACTGGCAGCGGCGGCGGGATATTTATTCTCTACCAGTGCGGCTTCGCCGGCGCCGGCCCAGTATTCCGGATTGGCAGGATCCAGTTGTGCGGCCTTTTCGAAATCCGCCTGCGCCAGTGCCGGATTGGTATTAAAAAGCAGCAGGGCGCGGCGGTAGTACAGGGCATGCTGATCCGGGAATTGCCGGATAGAATCTGTCACCGGCCGGATAATATCGCTGTAAAGCGCGGAATCCTTGGCCGGTGACTGGTTCGGTTGCGCGCCATTACAGGCAGCTAAGCCTATGGCAGCAAACAGGACAGGAAAATAATTCTTCATACATCGCCAAAACTAAGAAATCCTTAGCGCATTAACCAGTTTTTGAATGCGGTATAATCAGCAGGCAGTATGGTGGAAACCTTTTCCTTGTTATATAAAGATAGTATCCTGGCAGGTGCGTGGATATCTTCCCGGATAGCTGGCGGTGCAGTGTCCTCAAACTTTACCGGGTGGGCCGTTTCCAGGAAAATGCCTGTCAGGTCCGGCGCTGTTTCCAGGTACTGCTGCAGCCCCAGGTAGCCCACAGCTCCGTGCGGATCCAGCATGTAGTGATATTCTTTCCATACCTGCTCCATGGTACGGGCAGTGTCCTGGTCGTTGAAACTGATGGCGGTGAATTTTTCCTGCAGGGCAGGCAGGCTGTTGCCGAATAACTGTAACACCCGTACGAAGTTGCTGGGATCTGCCACGTCCATGGCATTGGATAGTGTTGCTACCGCTTTGCCGGGAGTATACTGGCCGGTGGTCATAAACCGGGGTACGGTATCGTTGACATTGGTGGCAGCCACAAAGTGGGATACGGGAAGTCCCATAGCGGCGGCCATCATGCCGGCGCAGATGTTGCCGAAATTGCCGCTGGGTACGGCGAATACCAGTTTGTGATGCGCTGCTTTCATTTGTTTGAATGCCAGGAAATAATAGAACATCTGCGGCAGCCAGCGCGCCACGTTAATGGAATTGGCAGAAGTGAGCTGGCGGCGGCGTTGCAGCTCTTCATCCAGGAAGGCAGTCTTCACCAGCTGCTGACAATCGTCGAACGTACCCTGGATTTCCAGCGCACGTATATTATTACCAAGTGTGGTCAGTTGTTTTTCCTGCAGCGTGCTTACTTTCCCGGAAGGGTAGAGGATCACCACATCTACGCCGGGAACGTTGTAGAAGCCGCTGGCCACGGCGCCGCCGGTGTCGCCGGAAGTGGCTACCAGTACGGTTACCGGCTTGTCGGCATTTCTGCGGAAGTAGCCCAGGCAGCCGGCCATAAACCGTGCGCCTACATCTTTAAATGCGAGGGTAGGACCATGAAATAATTCCAGTGCGTAGGTACGTCCGGATACCTTCTGTACAGGAAACGGGAAGTGCAGGGTATCTTTTACAATCTGCTTCAGGGCTTCTGCAGGAATCTCATCGCCTGCAAAAGCGCGTATTACTTCATATCCGATTTCATGATCCGTATAGTCGTGCAGGTTAGCAATGAAGTTGTCGGGGAGAACAGGAATCTGTTCCGGAAAATATAATCCTTTATCCGGAGCCAGCCCCTGTACAACGGCTGTTTCGAAAGATACGCTGTGTGCCGGATTCTGTAGGCTGAAATATTGCATGGTTCTCTGATTAATGTGTTAGTCAATTATTTTTACACCGGCAGTGTTGATACGGGAAACATAAATTTTATAGTCTACTCCCAGCGGTGCATATATGTTGTTCATCATTTCCGCTACATTGCGCGCGTTGGCTTCTCCTTTACTGAGCATAAATACAGAAGGGCCGGAGCCGGAGATGCCGCCGCCGAGTGCGCCGGCTTCCCTGCATTTCAGCTTCAGCTCATGAAAGGCAGGAATGAGGATGGACCTTACCGGTTCTACGATCACGTCTTCCAGCGAACGGCTGATGAGGTCATAGTCTTCCTGGTATAAAGCGGCAACCAATGCACCTACATTACCCCACTGACGGATGGCATCTGTCATCAGTACTTTTTGTTTCAGTATTTCTCTGGCATCGGATGTTTTTACTTCTATCTGCGGATGGATTACGGTAACCCATAGTTCTTCCGGTGTATGAATAGTCGTGATATCCAGCGGGCGGTAACTTCTCACGAGTGTAAAACCTCCCAGGATAGCCGGCGCCACATTGTCTGCATGCGCGGAGCCGCAGGCAAGCCTTTCGCCTTCCATGGCAAAGCGCACCAGTTGTTTTTTGGTAAAGGGCTCGCCGAGCAGGTGGTTCACGCCTACTACCGCGCCTGCGCTGCTGGCGGCGCTGGAGCCAATGCCGCTGCCGGGATGAATATGTTTGAAGATCTCTATTTCGATGCCGGTATCCGGCTGATTGTGCTTCTGCAGCAACGCCTGAATAGCCACGCCGGCTACGTTCTTAGCCGGGTCCAGCGGCAGGTCTGCGCCATGAATGGCAGTGATACGGATACCGGGCTCACTGCTGCGGCGCAGTATCATTTCGTCGCCGGGGGCATCCATCGCCAGTCCTATTACATCGAAGCCGCAGGCTACGTTGGCCACTGTGCCGGGAGCAAAAACTTTTATACATTCCATAAAGGTGGGTTCAATAGTTTAATGTAGATATTACTTTGTATGCAAACAATGCTGTGATACATTATTAATAATGAGATAACCCGGTGTTACAACCTGGCTGACCGGATAATATCCGCGAAAATACCGGAAGCGGTAACATCAGCGCCGGCGCCGGCTCCTTTCACAATCAGGGGTTGCTCCTGGTACCGGTTGGTGGTATACAGCACAATGTTGTCTTTCCCTTCCAGCTTGTAAAACGGATGATCGGGCGCAACGCTCTGCAGGCCTACGGATGCTTTGCCGTCTTCATAGCTGGCTACAAACTTCAGGCGCTTACCGGCTGCTGCAGCATTTTCATACAGCTGCCTGAAATGTGCGGCATGTACGTCCAGCTCCTGATAGAAATCGGCTACAGACGGTGCGTACAGGCACTCTTCCGGCAGGAAGGAATGATTGGTGATATCATCTATTTCCATGGCAACACCTGTTTCCCGTGCCAGGATGAGGATTTTACGCATCACATCCCTGCCGCTGAGATCAATGCGCGGATCAGGTTCGGTGTAACCTTCGTCCTGTGCGGCCTGCACTACATCGCGGAAGCTGGCGCCGTTGACAAAATGGTTGAATACAAAGTTGAGGCTGCCGGATAAGACAGCTTCTATCCGTTGTACCTTATCACCGCTGCGCACCAGGTCATTGAGAGTGTTGATTACCGGAAGACCTGCGCCCACATTGGTTTCAAAGAGGAAGGATGCATTGTATTTACGTGCCAGGTCCTTCAGCTTTTTATAATATTCATAGTCGGAAGAGCAGGCAATTTTATTGCAGGTAACAACGGAAATACCGTGTTGCAGGAATTCGTGATAGGTGGCGGCGACTTCACTGCTGGCAGTATTATCAACAAAAACGCTGTTACGCAGGTTCATGGATTTCACCTGTTCTGTGAAGCTGGCAATATCCAGCTGATCGCCCTGTGCGAGCTGATTTTTCCAGTCGTTCAGTCCGATGCCGTAGTTGCTGAACAGGGCATTTCTGCTGTTAGCCAGACCAGCCACCCGGATCTGCAGTCCCAGTTCTTCCTGCAGGTAGTGTTGCTGTTGCTGCAGTTGTTCCAGCAGTTTGCTGCCAACGTTGCCTACGCCGGCGATGAAGAGGTTGACCTGTTTCAGCGGCGCTTCAAAGAAGGCTTCGTGGATAAGGTTCAGCGCTTTTTTAATGTCTGATTTATTAATAACCGCTGAGATGTTTTTCTCGGTAGATCCCTGTGCGATGGCTCTCACGTTCACGCCGTTCCGGCCGAGGGTGCCGAACAGCTTGCCGCTGGTACCGTGGTGGTTCTTCATTTTGTCGCCTACTACGGCTACAATGCACAGATCTTTTTCTACGAGCAGCGGTTCGATGCGTTTTTCCAGTATCTCCTGCGCAAACTCGCTGTCCACCGCTGTTTTGGCCTTGAGCATATCTGTTTCGTGAATGCCTACGGTGATAGAGTGTTCAGAAGAACTCTGGGTAATGAAGATAACGTTGATGCGTTCCCGCAGGAGCGATTCAAATAATCTTTTGGAGAAACCGGGTATGCCCACCATGCCGCTGCCTTCCAGGGTAAGCAGGGCTATATGCTGAATGCCGGAGATGCCCGTAACCGGGAAAGTCCGTTCAGCGCTGTCTTTGATGAGTGTACCGTAATCTTCCGGTGCAAAGGTATTTTTGATCCAGATAGGAATACGTTTATCCATTACCGGCTGGATGGTAGGAGGGTAGATGACTTTAGCCCCGAAGTGCGACAGCTCCATGGCTTCTTCATAGGAGATATGCGCGATGGGGATGGCCTGCGATACGAGACGGGGGTCGGCAGTCATCATACCGCTGACGTCTGTCCAGATGTCCAGCACTTCTGCATGAACAGCGGCGGCAACAATGGCGGCAGTATAATCGGAGCCGCCCCGGCCGAGGGTGGTGGTTTCGCCATCCGGGGTAGCGGCAACAAAGCCCGGCAGTACTACGTAGTCGGCAGGTTGCTGGGCAAAGTATTCCTGTATATGGTGATTGGTAAGCTGGAAATTAACGGTAGCATGACCGAAGCTGTTGTCGGTCACAATAAGTTGGCGGCTGTCTTTGCAGGTGGCAGAAAAACCTTGTTGTTTGAGTTTTTCAGCGACAATAACACAGGAGATCAGTTCTCCGTAGCTCATGATTTTGTCGAGGGAACGGGGGCTGAGTTCTCCGACCTGGAAGATGCCGTCACATAGGTTTTCAAGGGCGTTGAGTTTCTTTTTAAGCTGGCTGATCATACCGCTTTGCGCAGTGATGGGGAATAATTCACGGATGGTGTCGAGGTGCCTGTTTTCAATCTCCTGCAGCACGCTTTTGTATTGTTCCTGTCCTTCTCCTGCGAGTTGTCCGCAACGTATAAGCTTGTCCGTAGTACCTCCGAGGGCAGATACAATGATGGCAAATTTCCCGCCGGGCTTATGATTTTTTAGGATGTTACAAACCTGTTCAATGGCTTTGGCGCTTCCTACTGAGGTGCCGCCAAATTTTAATACTTGCATAATGGATAAAGTTTATACGAAGAGATATTCCGGGTCCTTTCCGGTTGGGTACCACCTGGGTGGTCGTTGGATGATATGTGAAAACTAACCCCGCAGTGGGGTTGTAATAGTGGATGTAATAATAGTGCTCAGGCACACCCTTTGGGAGAAGGGAGCGAAGAGAATCTGATATGTGGTTATCGGTCGCACTATTGTTTTATGACGATTATGTAACAAAAGTCTATATTTTCATTGGTAAATAAAAGGAGTGTGTCTATATTTTGAAATATTTTAAAAAAGGCGTTGTTTGTTAATTTTTGGCTAATGAAATAGGGTTATTTTGATTTTGTGACAGCATGTCTTCTATTTTTGTGCATTTTAGTGAAAGTTGCAATATGTATAACTTCACTGAAATGATACTTCGTCAGACATTTTTGTGACAAACAAAGCAAAAATATAAAGAATAAGCGAATAAATAATTTTACTTGGATGCAATTAAAATATCCTTAACTTTAGACGTCTAAAACATAATTGCCACTTGTCCGTTTCACTGAAATATACAAGCAATAGTCAACTGAACTACTACTTCCTCATGGCTACTCTGGCCATGGATTCGGCTATGGCATAACTTCTCCGAAACAGCCGCTGCCGGCCGTTCTTCCTGTTAATAAGGCGTAACTTTGTAATGACGGAATGTTCCGTTCTCATTACTGCACATGCGTACAATTTTTACCGGTTGTAATACCTTAACACAAACAGCATCTGCTGCGTTATAGTATTTAAGCAATCGTTCGTTTATCAGGGCTAATCATACACCAATAATTTCAATCATACACCAGCACAATTCCTGTAATAATATACACACCAAAGCAAATACCCAGTTATGCCACATTATTATAAACTAGGACAGATACCGCACAAGCGTCACACCCAGTTCCGGAAACCGGACGGCGCGCTGTATTCGGAGCAGTTGTTTTCAACAGAAGGGTTTTCTTCCAACTCCAGTTTATTGTATCACTGTCATCCGCCTACGGAGATTGTAAAAGTAGATGAGCCTTATTCCGTTGCGCCTAAAGTGGCAGAAGAGAAAATGCTGAAACACCGCAGCTTTCAGGGGTTTGATATCAAGGCAGCAGACGATTTTCTGGAAAGCCGCAAGGCCGTACTGGTGAACAGTGACCTGCATATTGTACTGGCAGCGCCGCGTAAAAGCATGACGGATTACTTCTATAAAAATGCAGACGGTGATGAAATGATCTTTGTACATGAAGGCAGCGGCGTACTGAAAACACAGTACGGACAACTGGAATTCGGCTACGGAGATTATCTCGTGATTCCCCGCGGAACGATCTATCAGATCACTTTTGCAACGGAGAACAACCGCCTGTTCATTGTAGAATCGTTTAGCCCGCTGCGTTACCCGAAACGTTATCTGAGTAAATACGGGCAGCTGCTGGAACATGCGCCTTTCTGTGAAAGGGATATCAGACAGCCGCAGCACCTGGAAACATTTGATGAGGAAGGTGATTTCCTGATCCGCATCAAAAAGAAAGGTGTGATCTACCCGATTCATTACAAACATCATCCGTTTGATGTGATCGGATGGGATGGCTGCGAATACCCGTTTGCGTTTTCCATTCATGATTTCGAGCCGATCACCGGCCGGGTACATCAGCCGCCTCCGGTACACCAGACATTCGAGGGCAACAACTTCGTGGTGTGCTCCTTCTGTCCGCGTCTGTTCGATTATCATCCCCAGGCCGTTCCTGCACCATACAACCATAGCAACATCGACAGCGATGAGGTATTGTATTATGTAGACGGCGATTTTATGAGCCGTAAGCATGTGACACGCGGTATGATTACGCTGCATCCGGCAGGTATTCCGCATGGCCCGCATCCGGGCGCGGTGGAAAAAAGCCTGGGCGCAAAGGAAACAAAAGAACTGGCAGTGATGGTAGATACCTTCCATCCCCTGCAGATCACAGAAGCAGCCCTGGGTATAGAAGACGACAGTTATGTGATGAGCTGGGCCGAATAAGTTACAACAACAAACACCAAAACAATAACGAAACAACAAAGTCTAAAAAACAGAATTATGGAAACCGCAGTAGTAAATAATTCCAATGCAACAGGTCAGCAGGATTTCCTGCCGCTGAACGGTACTGATTACGTAGAATTTTATGTAGGTAACGCCAAACAGGCGGCACACTTTTATAAAACAGCTTTCGGCTTTCAGTCAGTTGCCTATTCAGGTCCGGAAACCGGTGTGAGAGACAGGGTTTCCTATGTGCTGGTACAAAACAAAATCCGTTTTGTACTGACCACCTCCCTGTTGCCGGATAGTGAAATCACCCGTCATGTGAGCAAGCACGGCGACGGTGTGAAAGTGCTGGCGCTGTGGGTAGACGATGCGCGTTCTGCATTTGAAGAAACCGTGAAACGCGGTGCAGAACCCTATCTGGAGCCGGTAGTGGAAAAAGATGAATTCGGTGAAGTAGTGCGCAGCGGTATTAAAACCTATGGTGAAACAGTACACCTGTTCATCGAACGTAAAAATTACAATGGTCCTTTCCTGCCTGGTTTCAAAGCATGGAAAACCGTATACAACCCGGCTGATACAGGTCTGCAGTACGTTGACCACTGCGTGGGCAATGTAGGCTGGAACGAAATGAATACCTGGGTAGAATTCTACGAGCGTACCATGGGCTTCAGAAACCTGCTGTCCTTTGATGACAAGGATATTTCTACCGAATATTCTGCCCTGATGAGTAAGGTGATGAGTAACGGTAACGGCCGTGTGAAATTTCCGATCAATGAACCGGCAGAAGGTAAAAAGAAGTCACAGATTGAAGAATACCTGGATTTCTACGGTGGCCCTGGCGTACAGCACGTTGCTATCGCTACCAACGACATCGTGAAAACAGTAACTGAGCTGCAGGCCCGCGGGGTGGAATTCCTGACCGTGCCTGATTCCTATTATGAAACACTGCTGGAAAGAGTAGGGAAGATTGACGAGGAAGTGGAGCCGCTGCGTAAACTGGGTATCCTGGTAGACCGCGATGATGAAGGCTACCTGTTACAGATCTTCACCAAGCCTATCCAGGACAGGCCGACGGTATTTTTTGAGATTATTCAGCGCAAAGGGGCGCAGTCTTTCGGGAAGGGCAACTTTAAAGCGTTGTTCGAATCTATTGAAAGAGAACAGGCCCTGCGCGGCAACTTATAAAGAATGTACAGCGCCTCCGCATGCGGAGGCGCCTGTTGTTTGTTACTTGCTCCTATAGAAAGCCCGGTGACACGATCACCCAAAAAGGCTACAACATTTCAAAACTGCTGTCCGCCCCGTTCGCCGGGGCGGATTTTTTTTCTCCATTTTGTTATATTTAATATTTAAAATATATTTATATATCTAATATTAAGTATTTGTTACTGCTAAATCCATTTTTCATTTCTGTCCGTACATGTATGTCGTTGAGTCTGTTATTGTGAACATGTATCTAACCATAATAGCCAGTCTTTAGTAGTATATCATAAAATTAAAATTTGTAACCTATGCTCAACAAGTATCTCGCCCAGGGGGCGACCTTTGTTATGTTAATGGCCACTGCAGCCTTAACATCCTCCTTCCGTGCCCATACCGGTAAAGACAATCCCGGCGGCACCTATCTGCACAAAATATCTTCTCCGGCAGGGCAGACGACCGTGGAATACAATGCGGACAAGACCATCCGGAAAATTGTACAGCAGCGTAAAACAGAAAATGCTGCCTACAACGATGTACAGTTACCTGTATACGAAAACGGCCGCCTGGTGAAAACACTTTTTGCCGATGACGCGCAGGCCGCCACCGGTGACCTGAATGCCGCATTTACCTATGAAGGAGACAGAATCAGCAGCATCAGCTACTACCGCAACAATGCTGTGTATGCCTGCGACTCACTGGTTTACAATGATGCCGGAAAGCTGGCTGTCCGCCGCCAGTTCACGCAGAATGCAGCCGGCCTGCTGGTCAGCAGCGGCTATCAGCAATACACCTGGGACCAGGAAGGTAATGTTACCCAAATGGATAACTACGGCAAACAGCCCGGCTACAGCAGGTTTGTGGTAACTTCTTCCATCAGCTATACCTACGATAAAAGGCAGAATCCGCAGCAACTGCTGCCCGAACTTGCATATATCCTGGACCCTAATCCGGCGAATATGTCGGCTCACAACGTACTCACAGAATCCCTGAGCAGTCCGCATTCTTCGCGTGTAATCACCAGCACCTATACCTATGCCTACAATGCGGATAAGTTCCCGGTGCGCGCCACCTTTACCTCCGGACTGGATGCCGGCACCGTAAAACTTGAGTGGGTGAAGCTCTAAAACCGGCAGAAACACGTAACTTTACAGATAATAAAATATCAATAGTTCCGTTTTCTATGAGTACACAAACGCTGTTCGGCGTATTATTTTTATTGGGTGGGATTTTTCAGTTATTTACGGCTGCACTCATCTATCAGGGCCACAAGCATTATATTTTGAGGATAGCGAATAAGAAGGTAAGTATTATTATTTATTTTATTTTCGCGTTATTGTTGTTTTATCTTGCTTATATAAATCTGGTGTAAAAAGTTAAAATTTTTGTGATTAAGATATGAAGCGACTAGTAGTAGCAGCCTTGATGTTGTTGACAGCCGGCACAGTATCTGCCCAGCAGTCTTTCCTCGATAACCAGAAAATGTTTCCCAAAGTAGGGGAGGCATACCGGGAAAAAGAAGAAATGCTGAAAAAGGAGTTTGAGAAGAAAGGGCTGACATATCCCGCTAAATATATTTTCGTACGTTCATTCAAACTGGACAGCGAGATGGAGATCTGGGTGAAAAATTCCCCGGCAGATACCTTCCGTCTGTTCAAGTCCTACAGGGTTTGTACCCTGTCAGGAAAAATGGGTCCGAAACGCAGGGAAGGCGACCGCCAGGTACCGGAAGGGTTTTATTATATCAATGATTTTAACCCGAACAGTAACTATCACCTGTCGCTGGGCATTAACTACCCTAACTTCTCAGACCGTATCCTGAGCGATCCGAAAAGGCCGGGCGGCGAAATTTATATTCACGGCAACTGCATCACCGTAGGATGTATCCCGTTAACGGATGCCTTCATCGATGAAGTGTACATACTGGCAGTAAACGCTAAAAACGCCGGCCAGGACTTCATCCCGGTGCATGTGTTCCCGGTAAAGTTCGGTAACATCCGCTCTATGGACTACCTCGGTAATTTCTCCCTGACAGACAACACCTCCCAGCAGTTCTGGGTGGAACTTAAAACCGCCTACGACTATTTCGAGAAGCATCACCGCCTCCCGGTAGTGCTGGTGGATGACAAGGGGAAATATATCATGTAAAAAAAACGGCTGCCCCGCAGCTTCTCACAAAATATTCAATGGCCTTTAGCCGTTAGCTTTCAGTCACCACTGACAGCCGACCCGCTAAAGGCTATTTCTTTTTTAAAATACAGCCAGAAATCCTGTTCGCCTGAATCTCTGCTGCATTTTAAATAACCAAATCTCAAATAACCAAATCTCAAATAACCAAATCTCAGATATTTAGCGGCTTTATTTGTTTTTTAGAATTTTTTTTTGAAACTTGTCCGAAGGTCAAATCAATTTACTAGTTATGCACAGAAGAGACGCAATCAGGAATGTGGCGATTTTGTTGGGTACTGCCATTTCCGCTTCCACGTTATCAGCCTTAGAAAGCTGCACAGGTTCCGCTCCGAAAAATTATGAATTAAACAAACCGGCCACCAAAGCACTCCTGGCCGAAATTGCGGAAACTATTATTCCCACCACTTCCACTCCCGGCGCAAAAGCCGCGAAGGTGGACGAGTTCATCGTTACCATGATGAACGACTGTTACAAGAAAGAAGATCAGCAGAACTTCCTGGAGGGGCTGAAAAAAATTGATGCCGCCAGCGAAAAGAAGTTCAAGAAAGACTTCATGCAGCTCACGCCTGAACAACGTACAGAACTGCTGACGGAGATAGATAAGGAACGTGTGGAATACAACCAGCGTAAAGATAAAAAGGAAGGCGATCCTACGCATTATTTCCAGTACCTGAAAGAGCTGACGCTGCTTGGCTACTTTACTTCCAAGGAAGGAGCCACACAGGCGCTTCGCTACGTGCCGGTACCGGGTAAATATGAAGGCTGCATTCCTTACAAAAAAGGAGATAAAGCCTGGGCGATATAAGGTCCGTTACTTCCGTTTGTTAGCCTCAGCGTATAGCTGAGCGCTATTCTTTTATCTTAAACGTAATATCTCATGAACCTGAACATAAAAGCACAGGCGCAAAATACTTACGATGCTATCGTTATTGGCTCCGGTGTAAGTGGCGGCTGGGCTGCCAAAGAACTCACCGAAAAGGGGCTGAAAGTATTAATGCTGGATCGCGGTAAACAACTGGAACACGTAAAAGATTACGATACCGCTACCAAAGATCCCTGGGAATTTAAACACCGCGGCCGTATCACCGTAGATCAGCGGGAAACCCATCCTAAACTGAGCCGCGACTACCCTTACAGCGAGCACAACGAAAAATTCTGGATCAACGATTCCGAAAGTCCATATAACGAAGTAAAAAGATTCGACTGGTATCGCCCGGATATCGTAGGCGGTAAATCCATTATGTGGGGCCGTCAGTCATACCGTCTCAGCGATATTGATTTTGAAGCCAACCTGAAAGATGGTATTGCCGTTGACTGGCCTATCCGTTACAGAGATATTGCACCCTGGTATGATTACGTGGAGAAGTTCGCCGGTATCAGCGGTACCCGCGAAGGTCTGCCTCAGCTGCCCGATGGTCAGTTTATGCCCGCTATGGCAATGAACTGTGTAGAGAAGGACGTAAAGAAAAGGGTAGAAGAGAAATTCAAGGGCCGTATCATCACCATGGGCCGTGTTGCTAACATCACACAACCACTGCCTGGCCGCGGCAGCTGCCAGTTCCGTAACCTGTGCAGCCGCGGTTGCCCGTTCGGCGCCTACTTCAGCACGCAGTCGTCTACCCTGCCCGCAGCAATGGCTACCGGCAACCTCACCCTGCGTCCGGATTCCATCGTTAACGCTGTTATCTACGACGAAAAGCAGGGTAAAGCTACCGGCGTAAGAGTGATCGATAAACACTCCAAAGAGGTAATTGAATACTACGCGAAAATCATCTTCATCAACGGTTCCACATTGGGTTCCACCTTTGTGATGCTCAACTCCAAATCTTCCCGCTTTCCGAACGGACTGGGCAACGACAGCGGCGTACTGGGCAAATACCTGATGGATCACCATTTTCGTACAGGCGCCTCCGGTACCGCCGAAGGCTTCGATGAAAATTATTATTTCGGCCGCCGTGCAAACGGTATCTATATTCCCCGTTACCGTAATATCGGCAGCGACAAACGCGACTACCTCCGTGGCTTCGGTTACCAGGGCGGCGCAGGTCGCGGCGGCTGGGGCCGCGGTATCGCAGAAATGGGCGTGGGTAAAGACTTCAAGGAAATGCTCACCGAACCGGGTAAATGGAGCATGGGGCTGGGCGGCTTTGGCGAATGCCTGCCTTACGAAGACAACCAGGTAACCCTGGACAACTCCGTAAAAGACGCATGGGGCCAGCCGGTACTGAAGTTCGATGCCGAATTCAAAGAGAATGAAAAGAAAATGCGCATAGACATGATGAACGATGCAGCAGAAATGCTGGAAGCTGCCGGTCTGAAAAATGTCAAAACATACGACAACGGCTCCTGGCCTGGTATGGCTATCCATGAAATGGGTACCGCACGTATGGGCCGCGATCCGAAAACATCTGTGCTCAACGGATTCAACCAGATGCACGCCGTGAAGAACGTATTCGTCACCGATGGTTCTGCCATGACATCTGCCGCCTGCGTAAATCCGTCACTCACCTACATGGCACTCACAGCCCGCGCTGCAGACTACGCGGTGAAAGAACTGAAAAAAGGCAACTTGTAATTCATTTAGTTATTTGGTTATTTGAGATTTAATCAGAGCGGAGATCTTAGCGGTCTCCGCTCTGATTAAATCTCAAATAACCAAATAACCAAATAATCAAATCCTAAAAGTTTTTATGAATCTTAATATAAAAGCGGATCAACAGAATACCTATGACGCTATTGTGGTGGGGTCAGGTATCAGCGGAGGATGGGCGGCGAAAGAGTTGTGTGAGAAAGGACTGAAAACGCTGGTGCTGGAAAGAGGCCGTAATGTGGAACATGTGAAGGACTACAAAACGGCTATGATGGCTCCCTGGGAGTTTAAACACCATCTCAGTACCTCCAACGAAATGCGGGAGAACCATCCTATTCAGAGCCGCTGCTATGCTTTTGATGAGGCTACGCAGCAATTCTGGGTGAATGATAAAGAGAACCCCTACAATGAAATCAAGCCTTTCAACTGGCTGCGCGGATATCATGTAGGCGGCCGCTCCCTCATGTGGGGCCGGCAGGTGTATCGCTGGAGCGATCTGGACTTTGAAGCCAACCTGAAAGATGGCCACGGCGTAGACTGGCCTATCCGTTATAAAGACATAGCTCCCTGGTACGAATATGTGGAAAGATATATCGGCGTAAGCGGCCAGGCAGAAGGACTGCCGCAACTGCCCGACGGCGTATTCCTGCCACCCATGGAAATGAACTGCCTGGAGAAACATGTGGCGGCACGTATCAAGGAAAAATTCAACGACCGCCTCATGACTATCGGAAGGGTAGCACACCTTACCAAAGGGTTGAAAGACCGCGGTCCGTGTCAGTACAGGAATCTCTGTGCACGCGGTTGTCCGTTTACCGGATACTTCAGCAGCAACGGCGTAACGCTCCCTGCAGCCGCAGCTACCGGCAACCTCACCCTGCGCCCGGATTCCATTGTGCTGGAAGTATTATATGATAAGGATAAGAAGAAAGCTACGGGCGTAAGAGTAATGGACTCCCATACCTTACAGACCGTAGAATACTACGCTAATATCGTTTTCCTGAATGCCTCCACCCTGGGCACCTCCTGGATTATGCTCAACTCCGTATCAGACCGTTTCCCGAATGGTTTCGGCAACGACAGCGGACAACTGGGACATAACCTGATGGATCACCACTTCGGTGTGGGCGCCGGCGGCGAATTCGAAGGCTTCGAAGATCAGTACTATAATAGTGGCCGCCGCCCCAATGGTATCTATATTCCACGCTTCCGTAACGTAAACGAACACACGAAACAGAAAGATTATGTACGTGGATTCGGTTATCAGGGAGGCGCCGGAAGAGAGCGTGGTACCAGCTTTGAAGGTATCGGCGTACAGCTCAAGGAAGCGCAGACTGAACCCGGAAAATGGGGAATGGGCATCGGCTCCTGGGGCGAACACCTGCCGTACTTCGAAAACAAAGTAACACTGAACAAAGACAAAAAAGATAAGTACGGACTGGCCACACTGGACATCGACTGTGAATTCAAAGAGAATGAACTGGCTATGCGTAAAGACATGAAAGAAAGCGCCATCGCCATGCTCGAAGCAGCCGGACTGAAAAACGTTTACGGCTACGACAGCGCTCCGCCTCCCGGTCACTGTATCCATGAAATGGGTACCGCACGCATGGGCCGCGATCCGAAAACTTCCGTGCTCAATGGTTTTAACCAGGTGCATGAAGCAAAGAACGTATTCATCACTGATGGCTCCTGCATGGCTTCCTCCTCGTGCGTAAACCCGTCTATTACGTATATGGCTATCACCGCAAGAGCATGCGACCATGCAGTGAATGAACTGAAAAAAGGAAACTTGTAATAAATAATTACGAATTACAAATTACAAATTGCGAATGAAGAGCGGAGACCGGTTTATTTTTTTATTTAGTTATTTGAGATTTATATAAAAGCGAAGAACAGAGGGATTTTTAACGTATAATCGCTCTGTTCTTCGCTTTTATATAAATCTCAAATAACTAAATAAAAAAATAAACCGGTCTCCGCTCTTCATTCGCAATTTGTAATTCGTCCTCTTCAAATTTTTGTATGAAAAAAATTCTTCTTCTCGCTGTTATATCTGTTGCTTTTCAGGTGCAGGCGCAGCAACGGCAGCGTCATTCTTTTGCGTTGGGAAAATCTGATTTTCTGCTGGATGGAAAGCCTTACCAGATGATTAGCGGGGAAATGCATCCGGCGAGAATTCCACATGAATACTGGCGTCATCGTATTCAGATGGCGAAGGCGATGGGATGTAATACAATAGCGGCTTATGTTTTCTGGAACTATCATGAGCCGGTAAAGGGGCAGTTTGATTTTTCTTCCGGTAATCACAATATAAAAGAGTTTATCAGGATAGTACAGGAAGAAGGGATGTGGGTAGTATTGCGTCCGGGTCCTTATGTATGTGCAGAGTGGGAGTTTGGCGGATTGCCGCCTTATCTGCTGCAGATTCCGGATATTAAAGTGAGATGTATGGACCCCCGGTACATGCAGGCAGTTAACACTTATGTGGAGCGGCTGGCAGCAGAGGTGAAGCCATTGCTCGTAACCAGCGGCGGACCTGTGGTGATGATGCAGATAGAGAATGAATATGGCAGTTATGGTAATGATAGGAACTACCTGGAAACGCTGAAAAATTTATGGATAAATAACGGAATAGACATTCCGTTTTATACAGCGGATGGTCCTACTGCTTATATGCTGGAAGCGGGCAGTGTGCCGGGCGCCGCCATAGGACTGGATTCTGGAGGCTCTGAAGCTGATTTTGCCGCTGCAAAAAAACAAAATCCGGAGGTGCCGGCATTCAGCAGTGAATCTTATCCCGGTTGGCTGACACACTGGGGAGAAGCCTGGCAGCGCCCCGGCGCAGACGGTATTGTCAGGGAGGTGAAGTTCCTGATGGATACCAGACGATCTTTTAATTTATATGTCATTCACGGCGGTACCAATTTCGGCTATACGGCTGGTGCCAATTCCGGTGGTAAAGGTTATGAGCCGGACGTTACCAGTTACGACTATGATGCGCCCATCAATGAACAGGGAGGAGCAACGCCCAAGTACCACGCTTTACGGCAGCTGCTGGCATCCTATCTGCCCAAAGACAGGAAGCTGCCTCCTGTTCCGGCGCCCGTTCCTGCTATCAGTTTTCCTGCCGTCACACTTACACCGTTTACTTCAGTATGGGAGCACCTGCCGCAGCCGGTGCATTCCGTACAGCCGCAACCGTTTGAAGCCTATGGGCAGGACTACGGCTTCATGTTGTATAAGACTATCCTGACCGGACATAAAAGCGGCAGGCTGGCTATCCGCGATCTGCATGACTACGCTACCATATTCCTGAATGGTAAATATATAGGCAAAATAGACAGAAGGCTGGGAGAGCAATCCATTGACCTGCCGAAGAGCGATGTGCCCAACCCTGTGCTGGAAATCCTCGTAGAAGGTATGGGGCGCATTAATTTCGCAGAGTTTATAATAGACCGTAAAGGTATCACAGACCGTGTAGTCCTCAACGGTATGACGCTGATGAACTGGGATGTATACGGTTTACCGATGACGGAGCCGGATATCAGCCGCATATCGGCTACTGCAGCTACTGCAGCTACTGAGCGCCCGGGACGTTTTTTTAAAGGTTCCTTTACCCTCGGCAACACCGGTGATACCTATATTGATATGTCTGCCTTCAAAAAAGGCATCGTCTGGGTAAACGGCCATAACCTGGGCCGTTACTGGGAAATAGGCCCGCAGAAGCGTCTTTACTGCCCGGCACCCTGGCTGAAAGCAGGCAGCAATGAAATAATTGTATTCGACCTCCACCAGGTAGATGGGGCGGGAGTAATGGGTACGACCAGTCTGGAGTAATTACGAATTACGAATTGCGAATTACGAATGAGGAGCGAAGACCTAAGCGGATAAAGAATTTGGTATAACCGTTCTGTTCTTCGCTCCTCATTCGTAATTCGCAATTCGCAATTCGTAATTATACATAGTGTATATATTACGCAAAGTGCATATTTTTTATCATTTTATTTCCTTAACTTAGGTAAGTTGGTTTTTCATATTTATTAACTTTCTAAAACAGGCTTGCCATGGGAAAAGTACGTAATATCCTGCAGGCCAAGGGTCATGCAGTTTACTCTATCCGTCCGGATAATACCGTTTTTGAAGCCCTGCAGATGCTCGTTGACCGAAATGTAGGAGCCCTCACCGTAGTAGACGAAAATGACAAATTCCTTGGGATCTTTTCAGAAAGAGATTATGCCCGCAGAGTCATTTTAAAAGGACGCGCTTCCAAAGAAACACTGATCAGTGAAATCATGACGGAACGTCCTATCACCGTTACTGAAGAAGATTCAATAGAAGACTGTATGGTAAAGATGACGGATAAACGTATTCGTCACCTGCCCGTTACGGATGAGCAGAACAGGCTGGTAGGCCTGATCTCTATCGGAGACGTGGTGAAATTTATTATAGATGATCAGCGCTATATTATTACCAGTCTGGAGTGTTACATTAGCGGAACACATACCTGATAATCGCAAAATCATTTTTGTTTTTTACGGGGATTGTTTGTAAATTCAGTTATCATATAGCCTATGCCGTTATGAGGTGCTATATTCTATCGTTATGAATTTTCCCTGCCCCAAACGGTTTGAATGAAGACTCGGTTCAC
Source organism: Chitinophaga solisilvae (assembly GCF_009928525.1). Lineage (GTDB taxonomy): Bacteria > Bacteroidota > Bacteroidia > Chitinophagales > Chitinophagaceae > Chitinophaga > Chitinophaga solisilvae. Next base: position 59,461 of record NZ_JAABOK010000004.1, read on the forward strand.
TTTTGATTTAAAGACACAGTTCATTTAGAAAGCAGACTCAAAAGATTGGTAATAACGGAACTTTTAAAGTAAATCGTCCTGGAGGGACGAACACCTTGCAAAGCGCTGTTGAAAATACCATCCCTGTTTGGCCGTTCGTTGTATACGGCGGTATTGTACTGATACTGGTAAGTCTCATACTGGGATTATCGTATGTACTCGGGCAACGTCATAAAGACCGCGCCACCGGAGAAGCATATGAATCCGGAATTGTTTCCACCGGCTCTGCACGACTTCGTTTTCCTTCTCAGTTTTATCTTATCGCCATGCTGTTCGTTATCTTCGATATTGAAACAGTATTGATTATTTCCTGGGCCATCGCCTACCAGGAAGTAGGATGGGCGGGCTTCGCCGGCGTATCTGTCTTTATTGTGATCCTATTGGCTGTACTTATTTATGAATGGCGCAACGGCGCCCTGGACTTCGGGCCTGACGGCAGGAAAATACTGCGCGCATACAAAAAACGGCGAAAAAACAGCGCAGCTAACTTACACGACTACACGGACATTCAACAGCAACAAGCGGTATTGTAACACCAGAATGGTTGATTTTATTTTTTCAACTTCAACGTTCTACGCATGAAATGGTGGTTAACAAAAGCCAATGACGTTTCGGGTAAAGTATCCGGCAATACTTCTATGGAAGAAGTTATTCAGCAGAGCGTGATGCTTACCAGCGTGGAACGCCTGCTGGGATGGGGGCGGCAGAATTCCATGTGGCCCTTTCACTTTGGTCTTTCCTGTTGTTTTGTGGAGATGGCTACTGCCATGACACCCAAATACGATGTGGCCCGCTTCGGTGCTGAAGTAATCCGCGGCACTCCCCGTGAAGCAGATGTAATGATTATTGCCGGTACCGTATTCATTAAAATGGCCCCCGTTATCAAACGATTGTATGAACAGATGATGGAGCCCCGGTGGGTGATCTCTATGGGCTCCTGTGCCAATTCCGGCGGTATGTACGATATATACAGCGTAGTGCAGGGCGTGGATAAATTTTTACCGGTAGATGTATATGTACCGGGCTGTCCTCCGCGCCCCGACGCTTTTATGCAGGGACTCATTCTCCTGCGCGACAGCGTTGGTAAGGAAAAACGTCCCCTCAGCTGGGTCATCGGCGATCAGGGCGTGATACGGCCGGAGAAAACATCGCAGCGCGAACTTAACCACGATCGCCGGCAACAGATGACACAGTTTAAAACACCTGACGAAATATAAAAATGACGTACTAACAGTAACGGATATATGAAAAAATGACCTGATTCAGTAAAACAATATTTACTCCACAGTCTAAACTTAATACGCTATGCCAGAGAGCATTGCAGCGGAATTAAGCTCCCGTTTCGGTGAAGACACCGTTAAAGCCCAGGTTACGCGGGATGAGACGCCCACCTTCCGGACGCCACAGGAGAAGATTGTGGCTATACTCCAATACCTGAAAAACGAAATCAAAATGCCCTATCGCATGCTCTATGACCTCACGGCCATCGATGAGCGTGCGTATAAAAGGGAGCAGAACGGCCATAAACCCTATGATTTCACCCTGGTATACACCCTCTTCTCCTTTGACAGAAATGAATTCCTCCGCCTGAAAGTTGGCCTCTACGGCGATTTCCCGTCCTCCGATACCATCACTCACCTCTGGCCGGCCGCCAACTGGTATGAACGTGAAGTATTTGATATGTTTGGTATCCGCTTCAACGGGCATCCCCTGCTGAAAAGAATCCTGATGCCCCCCACCTGGGAAGGTCATCCGCTCCGTAAGGAACATCCGGCACGCGCTACTGAAATGGGCCCTTTTAAGCTCTTTGATGAGAAAGTTGACAGGGAGCAGAGCGCCCTGCTGTTTAGCCCGGAAGAATGGGGCTTAAAACGCCACAGCGACGATGCCGATTATATGTTCCTCAATATCGGACCGCAACACCCGGGCACACACGGCGTTTTACGCATCATCCTGCAACTGGAAGGAGAAAACATTGTGGACGCTGTGCCCGACATCGGTTTCCACCATCGTGGCGCAGAGAAAATGGCGGAAAGGCAGTCGTGGCACACCTACATTCCCTATACGGACCGTATCGACTATCTCGGCGGCGTAAACAATAATCTCGCCTACCTGCTCGCCGTGGAGAAGCTTGGCGGCATTGACGTGCCGCTGCGAGCCCAGGTGATCCGTGTCATGCTATGTGAACTTTTCCGCATCGCCAGCCACGTGGTATGGTACGGCACATTTGCACAGGACCTCGGCCAGCTATCCCCCGTATTCTACATGTTCACCGACAGGGAACGCATCTTCGAAATCATTGAGGCCATCTGCGGCGGCCGCATGCATCCCAACTGGTTCCGTATCGGCGGCGTTGCACAGGACCTGCCCAAAGGCTGGGATACCCTGGTGAAAAACTTCGTGCAGTACTTCCCGGCAAAACTCCGCGAGTACGACAAAATGGTCATGCAGAATTATCTCTTTAAAGCCCGTACCAAAGGTATCGGCATCTATACCCTGGAAGAAGCCATTGAGTGGGGCGTAACAGGCCCCGGGCTGCGTGCCTGCGGCCTGGAATGGGATATGCGCAAGAAAAGGCCATATGGAGGCTATGAAAACTTTGCTTTCGAGGTCCCGGTCGCTGACAACGGAGATTGTTACGACCGCGCGGTAGTACGGGTGGAAGAAATGCGGCAAAGTCTGCGCATCATCCAGCAGTGCCTGGAATATATGCCGGAAGGAGATTTTAAGTCGCACCACCCGCTTGCTACCCCGCCTGTGAAACAAAATACCATGCAGGATATCGAAACACTCATACACCATTTCCTGAACGTAAGCTGGGGCCCCGTTATCCCCGCCGGCGAAGCCATGAGCTGCACAGAAGCCACCAAAGGCTGGAACAGCTACTACCTCGTCAGCGATGGCAACACCGCCGCTTACCGCACACGCATCCGTACCCCGTCATTCCCCCACATGCAGATGATACCGCTGATCAGCCGCGGATACACCGTGGCAGATCTGCTCTCCATACTGGGTGGCATGGACTACGTACTGGCAGATATTGACCGATAATCATTACATATGTTATCAGCTATCGAAATAGAAAAAATTACGCATGAACTGCAGCACGTCCCGGTTAAAAAGGCCGCCTGCATTGAAGCATTGAAAATAGTTCAGCAGCAGCGCCGGTGGGTATCTGACGAAAGTGTGGCAGACATTGCGCAGATACTGGAGATGAGCGCTGCAGAAGTGGACAGCGTGGCCACCTTCTACAACCTCATCTTCCGGCGCCCTGTTGGCAGACATGTCATCCTCCTGTGCGACAGCATCAGCTGTTACGTCATGGGCTATACGAAAATACTGGACAGGCTGACCTCCCTGCTTAACATCCGCTACGGACAAACCACACCAGACGAACGTTTCACCCTGCTGCCCAACGCCTGCCTCGGTACCTGCGACCATGCACCCGCCCTGATGATCGACGAAGACCTCTACCGCGACATCACGGAACAGGACGTGGAGTCCATTCTGGACAGGTACCCCTGAATTATTTGATTATTTGAGATTTTACAGGAGCGAAGACAAAAGCGCAGACAGCAGCGAGACGAGATGTAAGCGTAAGTTCTCAGATAATAAAATGAAAAAATCTTGAATGAATTTTTTTTATAGCAGAGATAATTATAAAAATCCGGCACCGGTAAAATCTCAAATAACAAAATAATAAAATAAAAAAATATAAGATGAAGGAGCGCCCGCTTACACAATACATTCCTGATTCCGGAACATTGCATCTCCGGGAATATGAGGCCGTGGGTGGGTATGCGGCCCTGCGTAAGGTGTTACGGGAAATGACGCCGGCAGAAGTGACAGCACTGGTAAAAGACGCTAACTTAAAAGGACGCGGAGGCGCAGGCTTCAGTACAGGAATGAAATGGAGTTTTGTGCCGATGGATGTGCCTGGACCCAGATACCTCGTAGCGAATGCTGATGAAATGGAACCTGGAACATTCAAGGACCGCTGGCTGCTGGAAGGGAATCCGCATCAGCTGCTGGAAGGAATGATTATTTCAGCCTATGCCATTCAGGCTACAGAGGCTTTCGTGTTCCTGCGATGGGCATATAAATATGCGGCGCATGAAATGCGCAGGGCTATTGCAGATGCCTACATGGCTGGTTATCTCGGTAAAAATATTTTAGGAAAGGATTTTAATCTGGAGATGCAGCTGCACACTGGTGTAGGAAGATATATGTGCGGAGAAGAAACAGCCCTCCTGAATTCACTGGAAGGCAAACGCGCGACCCCCCGCGCCAAACCGCCGTTCCCACAGGTGAGCGGTCTCTTTGGCAGACCCACCATCGTGAATAATGTGGAAACCCTCAGCTGGATGCCGCATATCGTTAATAACGGTCCGGAGTGGTTCAAATCCCTGAGCTATACCGGTGACGGGGGTACGAAAATCTATGGTGTCAGTGGTAAAGTAAATAAACCCGGCGCCTGGGAACTGCCCATGGGCGTTACCATGCGCGAGCTGCTGGAAGAACATGCCGGTGGTATGAAAAACGGCTACCGCTTTCGCGGCGCACTGCCAGGCGGCGCATCTACCGATTTTTTAACAGATGCCCACCTGGATGTAAAAATGGATTTCGCCGGCGTAGCTGCTGCCGGCAGCAGGCTGGGAACAGGCACGATGGTCGTGCTGGACGATCACACCTGCCCCGTAGGTTTCGTACATAACCTGGAACATTTTTTTGCACAGGAGTCCTGCGGCTTCTGCACTCCCTGCAGGGAAGGTCTTCCCTGGACAGAAAAGATTTTATTGTCGCTGGAAAAAGGTACCGGCACCATGGCGGATATAGAACAGCTGGATATGCATACCCGCCTGCTGGGACCCGGTAATACCTTCTGCGCGCTGGCGCCGGGAGCTATGGAACCCTTGCAGAGTGCACTGAAATATTTCAGAGACGATTTTGAACAACATGTCAAAGAAAAAAAATGCCCTTATGCCCATCATTCACATTGATAATAAACCATACGAAGTAAAGGACGGCAAAAACCTGCTGGAAGCGGTGCTGTCCCTGGGCTTTAACCTGCCCTACTTCTGCTGGCATCCGGCCCTGGGGTCGGTGGGGGCCTGCCGCCAGTGCGCTGTAAAAGCCTTCCGGGATGAGCAGGATACGAAAGGCAGGCTGGTCATGGCCTGTATGGAACCGGTACGGGATAATATGCGTATATCCATTGCCGATAGTGATGCCGCCGGATTCAGGAAACATGTTATCGGATGGCTCATGACCAATCACCCGCATGACTGCGCCGTTTGCGATGAAGGCGGATCCTGCCACCTGCAGGACATGACGGTGATGACGGGGCATAACTACCGGGATTATCATTTTACCAAACGCACCTATAACAATCAATACCTCGGGCCGTTTCTCAACCATGAAATGAACCGCTGTATCCAATGCTACCGCTGTGTGCGATTTTATAAGGATTTTGCAGGAGGGAAGGACCTGGATGTTTTCGCTGCCCATAACCATGTGTACTTCGGCCGGCAGCAGGATGGCACGCTGGAAAGTGAGTTCAGCGGCAACCTCGCAGAGATCTGCCCTACCGGCGTTTTCACCGATAAAACCCTGAAACAGCACTATACCCGCAAATGGGATCTCACCACCGCGCCCTCCATCTGTCAGGGCTGCGGACTGGGATGTAATATCATCGCCGGTGAACGCTATGGCTCGCTGAGACAGATTACCAACCGCTACAACGGTGATGTAAACGGCTACTTCCTGTGCGACCGCGGCCGGTACGGGTATGAATTTGTGAATAGTAAAGAACGTATTACGGAACCGCTGGTACGGCATTATCCGGGTGATGCCGCCAACGGGCAACCGGTGTTGCATCACGTACGCAACCGCATGAAGGCCGGAAAAGTAATCGGCATCGGTTCCCCACGCGCTTCGCTGGAATCCAACTACGCCCTGAAAGAGCTGGTAGGAGCGGAGCATTTCTATCTCGGTATCTCAGAGAATGATCATGAACTGGTATCTCTCATGCTGAAGATATTACAGCAGGGACCCGTTAGGGCAGCTACCATGCAGGAGGCCGCTGCGGCTGATGCCGTGCTGATTCTGGGGGAAGACCTGACCAATACCGCACCCATGCTGGCTTTGTCTGTACGGCAGGCAGTACGCCGCATCCCGGTGCAGGAAGTTGTCAGCAGTATTCATATGCCCGCCTGGCAGGATGCTGCCGTGCGGGAGGCTGTACAGGAAAGCAAAGGTCCGTTGTTTATTCTCAATGTGCTGGAAACAAAACTGGATGAACTGGCTGCCGGCGCCTATCATACTGCACCGGACAACATAGCGCGTATAGGCTTCGCCGTTAGTCATCTGCTGAGTGGCCAGGTGCCGGAAGTAACAGGAATGTCGGACGAAGGAAAAGCGGCTGCGCAAAAAATTGCAGCAGCGCTGAAAGCGGCGAAGAACCCGCTGATTATCGCCGGTTACAGCAGCTGCAATGAAGCCGTGATAAAGGCTGCCGCCAACGTCGCCTGGGCGCTGAAGGAACAGGGCATCGATGCTATGCTGTCTTTCACCGTACCAGAATGCAACAGCATGGGCCTTGAAATGCTGGGAGGCCACCGGCTGGATTCTGCGATCGACGAAGTCATGAATGGCAACGCTGCTACGGTCATCATCCTCGAAAATGATCTGTACAGAAGAATGGATCAGCATACGGCCAATCATTTTTTTGATCGCTGTAAAGATGTTATCCTGCTGGATCATCTGTTTAATGCTACCGCGGAAAGAGCTAATATATTACTTCCGGCTGCCACATTCGCGGAAGCGGATGGTACGCTGGTCAGCAACGAAGGCCGCGCACAACGCTTCCTGCAGGTATTTACAGCCGCCGGCAGTATGCAGGAGAGCTGGCGCTGGCTGCTGCAGATAGCCACGCTGAATGGCCACCCTGTGTTGCAACATCTCGCTCATCTGGATGATATAGTAGTTGCTATACAGCAACGTTACCCGGTATTTACTGGCATTGAGTCGCTGACGCCGCCGGCGGATTTCAGGATGGCCGGACAAAAGATCCCCCGCGAAACCCACCGCTACAGCGGCCGTACAGCTATGCAGGCCAACCTGCATGTAAGCGAGCCTAAGCCTCCGGAGGATGAAGATACCGCCCTGTCTTTCACCATGGAGGGCTACCGCGGAGAACCGCCATCTTCTGTCATCCCCTTCTTCTGGGCGCCGGGGTGGAACTCTGTGCAGTCTGTCAACAAATACCAGGTGGAAACGGGCGGCCCGCTGCATGGCGGTAACCCGGGTAAACGACTGATTGAACCTAAAGTAAACGCACAAACGAAATTCTATATGGAGGCGCCGCAACCCTTCCTGCCGCTCAGCGGCCACCTGCTGCTGGTGCCCGTGTATCATATCTTCGGATCAGAAGAACTGAGCGTGCATACCCCCGGTATTGCGGAACGTATGCCCGCGCCATATATTATGCTGCACAGCGAAGATGCCAGACGATTCCAGGTGACGGAAGGGCATCTGCTGTACTTTACGGACAAAGGACATCAGTACGCGCTGCCGGTGATTATCAATGATAAACTGCAGAAAGGCGCGGCAGGTATTCCTGTCGGACTACCACACATGCAGGTTGCAGAAGCGCCGCAGCTGGTTAAAATATAAGTATCATGACAAACCCATGGTGGATTATAGGAGGAGTACTCTTTGTACTGCTGAATGCCGCAGCTGGACTGATCTGGCTGGAACGCAGGATGCTGGCCCTGTGGCAGGACCGGTACGGTCCTAACAGGGCAGGCCCGTTCGGCATCCTCATCGTTCTCGCGGATACGCTGAAACTCTTCTTCAAGGAAGACTGGATACCTCCGTTTGCCGATAAGGTAGTATTTGTATTCGCTCCGGCTGTAGTGGCGGCGAGCGTGCTGATGAGCTTTGTGATAGTGCCTTTTGCACCAGGCATCGTTGTCAGCGATATGAACATCGGTATCCTGTTCTTTCTGGCTATGTCTTCCCTGGGCGTATACAGCATTGTGCTGGGCGGCTGGGCTTCCAACAATAAGTATGCGTTGCTGGGCGCAATGCGCGGCGCTTCGCAGATGATAAGCTATGAAGTATTTATGGGGCTGGCGCTGATGGGCGTAGTGGTCATGAGTGGTTCTTTCAACCTGAGCGTTATTGTGGAAGCGCAGAAAAATGTATGGTTTATATTTCCGCAACTCATCGGATTTGTGATATTCCTGATTGCCGGTATTGCAGAAACACACCGTCTGCCGTTTGATATACCGGAAGCGGAAAGCGAGCTGGTGGCGGGCTTTCACTCGGAATATTCGGGGATGAAATTCGGTATGTTCTTCATCGGCGAATATCTGGGCATCACCCTGATATCAGCTATGGTGGTGGTACTTTATTTCGGCGGATGGCTAGGGCCATCCTTCCTGCCACCGGTGATCTGGTTCGTCATCAAAACATTCGCCTTCATTATGCTGTTCATCCTGCTGCGTGCTTCCATGCCACGCCCGCGCTATGATCAGCTGATGGAGTACGGCTGGAAGGTACTCTTCCCTTTATCGCTGCTGAACCTGATGGTAACAGCTGCTATTAAACTATGGCTCAGCACTCACTAAGTAGTCAAATAAATAATAAATAACTAAATCTCAATTATATGTTTAGTCTGTTGCGCAGTATGTGGCTTATTTTCCTGCACATGTTCCACAAGCGGGATACGTACCAGTATCCGGAGCAGAAAGCACCGCTGCCGGCCCGCTGGCGTGGCCGTATTGCCCTTACCCGTGATCCTGACGGAGAAGAACGTTGTGTAGGTTGTTATCTCTGCGCTGCTGCCTGTCCGGTAGACTGTATCTCGCTGCAGGCTACGGAAGACGAGCACGGACGCAGGTATCCTGAATTCTTCCGGATCAACTTCTCCCGCTGTATCTTCTGCGGATTCTGTGAAGAAGCCTGTCCTACCTACGCGATTCAGTTATTGCCGGACTTCGAAATGGCGGAGTACAACCGCCAGAACCTGGTGTATGAAAAGCATGACCTGCTCATCAACAGCCAGGGAAAATATCCGGGATACAATTATTACAAAATAGCTGGTCTGGCCATCCATAACAAAGACAAAGGCGATGCGCAGCACGAAGAGCCACCGGTAGATATTAAAAGTCTGTTACCATAAAATAAAGATCATGGATGCCACATTTTTCATTGCCGCCGGAATAGCCGTTCTCGCTACATTGCGTGTAATCACCAGTTACAATATCATGCATGCCTTGCTGTACCTGGTAGTATCGCTGCTGGCGGTGGCGGTCGTGATTTATGTTTATGGTGCGCCATTTATGGCCGTGCTGGAGATTATTATCTATGCCGGCGCTATTATGGTACTGATTATATTTTTTGTAATGATGCTCAACCTCGGGCTGGAAACATCAGAGCATGAGAAGGCATGGCTGCGCCCGCGGATCTGGATTATTCCGGGCATTCTGTGTTTAATACTGCTGGGAGAAATGTTATTCCTGATTATACAGAACAGGCAACCGGCCGGAAATATTCAGGTGGTGGAGCCGAAAGCCGTGGGTATGGCGCTTTTCGGGCCGTACATCATCGCGGTGGAACTCACCGGCATATTGCTGATGGCAGGTATCGTAGGCGCTTATCACCTGGGCCGTCAGCAGAAAAAGATATCGCATCGTTTTCTTGAAAATTTTGAGTTATGAACATGCATCCGACAACCGCAGGCTTATTGCTGGCCGGCATCTTATTCGTGCTGGGGTTAATCAGTGTGCTCATCCGGCGCAATATCATCTTCATGTTGCTGTCCGTTGAAATCATGCTGAACGCCGCCGGGCTGGCATTTGTGGTGGCTTCCTCTCACTGGGGTACTGCCGACGGGCAGGTGATGTTCATGTTCATCCTGGCGATGGCTGCGGCGGAAGTCTCGGTGGGCCTGGCGCTCATTCTGCAATTATATCACCAGCTGAGAACACTGGACAGTGATGAAGCGAATCGTATGCATGGATAATATACAGCAAACCTGATCACTCATTAATACATCTGAAATGAATTCCGCGCTGATACCGGCCATTCCATTTTTAAGTGCATGTATACTCATGCTGGGCTGGAAACGTATAAATCGTACAGCCGTTTCCGTTATCGCCTGCGGAAGCCTGGCGTTGTCGGCACTGATAGCTGTGGTTGCTGCAGTTCAGGTGGCGCAGCATAATGGCGCGCCGCAGATGCTGCAGGTATGGAACTGGATGCAGGTAGCCGGATTCCGGGCGGGGATAGACTTCCGGCTGGATGCATTATCGGTTGTATTTGTACTGGTGATTACCATCGTAGGCTTTTTAATACACGTATACGCTACCGCGTATATGCATGATGATGAGGACTACAGCCGCTTCTTTGCCTGTATGAACCTGTTTGTAGGCGCCATGCTGGTGCTGGTGATGGCGGATAACCTGGTATTACTGTACCTGGGCTGGGAGGGAGTAGGCTTATGCAGTTACCTGCTCATCGGCTTCTGGTATAAAGACCCTGCCAACGGCTATGCTGCCCGCAAAGCCTTTATTGTAACGCGTGTAGGCGATACTGCGATGGCTTTTGCCCTGTTCCTGTTGTATCAGCATACCGGCACCCTCCATATTCAGGGAGTATTGCAGGCAGGCGCACAGCTGTGGGCCAAAGGAGATCCTGCCGTTACAATGATTGCCCTGCTGCTGCTGGGCGGAGCGGTGGGCAAATCCGCACAGCTGCCGTTACAAACGTGGCTGCCGGATGCCATGGCTGGCCCTACACCGGTAAGCGCGCTGATACATGCTGCTACCATGGTAACAGCAGGAGTGTATCTGATTGCACGTACGCATACCTTATTTGAACTGGCGCCTGCGGCGCAGACAGCCACCGCTGTTATCGGTGGTATGACGCTGGTGATAGCCGGCGTCAGCGCGCTGGTACAGACGGATATAAAACGGGTACTGGCCTATTCTACCGTCAGTCAGATCGGATACATGTTCCTGGCGCTGGGCTGCGGGGCATGGTCTGCCGCTATCTTCCATTTCGTCACACATGCTTTCTTCAAGGCATTGTTGTTCATGAGTGCAGGCGCTGTTATTGTTGCCTTGCATCATGAACAGGATATGTTTAAGATGGGCGGATTGAAGAAATTGTTACCCGGTGTTTTCTGGGTATTCCTGATAGGTTCTGCCTCGCTGGCAGCGCTGCCGTTTGTAACGGCAGGCTTCTACAGCAAGGACCAGATCATATGGCTGGCCTGGTCTGCTGCCGGCGGTGGTACCGGCTATTGGATTACGGCCTTGCTGGGAGCATTGCTCACCGGCATGTATACTTTCCGGATGTTCTTTCTGGTTTTTTACGGAGAAGCCCGCACACATGTTCATCACCGGCCCGGCGCACGTATGATGGTACCGCTGTATATACTCGCGGTGCTGTCTACGGTGGCTGGCTTTGTGGAGCTGCCGCATACGCTGGGACATGTTACGCTTTTCAGTCACTGGCTGCTGCCGGTATTGCCTGCCGTGCAGGTGGTAACGGAATCTGCTGCGCTGGAATGGACTTCCCAGGCGGTATCTGCGCTGTTGTCATTTGCAGGTATCGGTATGGCGTATATGTGGGTGATGAAGCATCCGCAGGGGATGCGCGAGTTCCTGGAAATGCCCGCCATTGTATGGCTGCGCGGCTGCTGGCAACGGGGCTGGGATTTCGATGAAATCTACGATGCATTGCTGGTACGGCCCTTCGTTTTCCTCAGTCAGATAAACAGTAAGGACCTGGTAGATAAGATATATACAGGACTGGCCCGCGCCATGGAATGGTGCCACAACATGATGGCGCGCACGCAAAGCGGTATTCTGCGGTGGTATATTATGGGAGTGGTACTGGGTGCAGTAGCTATCCTGTCTGTCTTAATCTGGCGGCTATACGAAATCTGATAACGTAAACGCATAAATGTTTTTTTCATGATACTGCTGATACTTTTATTCATATTGCTGGGCGGTGCATTGCTTTCCTGGATAGCAGCATCCAGGAGTGTGTTGTTATCCCGGTGGGTGGCACTCGGCGCGCTGCTGGCGGATCTGGTCATTATCCTGCAGATCTGGATCGCCCATCCGGCGGCAGGCACACAGTGGATCTACAGCTACCGGGCCAGCTGGATTCCGCATTTTGGTATCAGCCTGCATTTTTCCATGGACGGACTCAGCCTGCTGATGCTGGTGCTGACCTTTTTTCTGGGAGCGCTGGCCGTGCTGATCTCCTGGAAGGAAATTAACACGCGGGTGGGCTTTTATCATTTCAATCTGCTCTTTGTGCTGGCCGGTATTACCGGTGTTTTCCTGACGATGGATTTATTCCTGTTCTATTTTTTCTGGGAGATGATGCTGATACCGATGTACTTCCTGATTGGTATCTGGGGGCATGAGAACAGGGAGTATGCAGCCAACAAGTTTTTCATTTTCACGCAGGCCGGCGGACTGCTGATGTTATTGTCTATCCTGGCATTGTACTTTATTCATGCGGCTAACGCCAACGTATATACGTTTGATTATTTCGACCTGCTGCATACGCCCATGCAGCAAAGTACAGCGCGGTGGCTGATGCTGGGCTTCCTGGTGGCTTTCCTGGTGAAGCTGCCGGCAGTACCTTTTCATACCTGGCTGCCGGATGCGCATACAGAAGCGCCAACAGCCGGCAGCGTAATATTAGCCGGGCTGCTGCTGAAAACCGGCGCCTATGGTATACTGCGTTTTGTGATCCCCCTGTTTCCGGAAGCATCCCAGTATTACGCAAACCTGTGTATGTTGCTGGGTGTTATCGGTATCCTGTACGGTGGTATGCTGGCTTATGCGCAGACGGATCTGAAAAGACTGATTGCCTACACGAGCGTGAGTCATATGGGATTTGTGCTGCTGGGAGCCTTCTCTTTCAACGAGCTGGCTTATCAGGGTGTAGTAGTTCAGATGATAGCGCATGGTATCAGTACCGGCGCCCTGTTCATCATAGCAGGTACTTTATACGAACGTATTCATACGCGTAATATCCTGCAGATGGGCGGTTTATGGGCGGGTGTGCCTATGATGGGCAGTGCCGCCATGATATTTGTGATGGCCTCGCTGGGCCTGCCCGGACTGGGCAATTTCGTGGCGGAATTCCTGATCCTCATCGGCAGCTGGCAGGCCAGCAGGTGGCTGACTGTTTTTGCTACCATCGGGCTGGTGGTAGCTACGGCATATTCCCTGCGCATTATGCAGAAAGTCTTTTTCGGCAGCTATACCCGCGAAGAGCAGCTGCCAGACCTGAATAAACGTGAACTGCTGGTAGTGGTGTCGCTGGTGATAGTCATCCTGCTGCTGGGATTGTATCCGCAGCCGGTGTTGAACACTTCTCAAAAAACAGAACAAAAAACTGCATATGTCGTTCGATGATTTTTTAAGCCTGGGCCCGTTGATTACGCTGTCTGCCGCAGCAGTCATTTCCATGTTGCTGGTAGCCATACGGCGTAATCACCGTATTACTTATGCCTTCTCCCTGCTGGCCTACCTGATGGCGATGACGGCCATCATACCAGCCATGCTTTTCATTCCGCATACCATTCCGCCGTTGCTGGTGATAGATGAATTCTCCCTGTTCAATACGGGGCTGATACTGGTATCCGGATTTATCATCCTGTTACTGTCGTATAACTATTTTGAAGAACGGGAGGAGAGAAAGGAAGAATACTATCTGTTGCTGCTGCTGGCTACCACCGGTGCGATGGTGCTGGTCATCAGCAGACATTTTATGTCCCTGTTTCTGGGGCTGGAAATACTCAGCATCAGTCTGTACGGACTGATTGCGTACCTGCGTGCCCGTGAGCGTTCTGATGAAGCAGGCATCAAATACCTGATACTGGCGGCTTTATCTTCTGCCTTTCTGCTTTTTGGTATGGCGCTGGTATATGCTTTTACAGGACATATGGATTTCAATGGTATCGGCGATGCATTGCGGCAGACGGGGCATCTGCCGGTAACGGTTATGGCCGGATTTGCCATGATGCTGATCGGGGTAGGGTTTAAACTGGGTATAGTACCCTTTCATATGTGGGCGCCGGATGTATATGAAGGTGCACCGTTACCGGTGGCTGCTTTCATTGCTACCATTTCAAAAGGAGGTATGCTGGTTGTGCTGATAAGGTTCTATCAGGATATTCACGGTAACGAATATACGATGTTGTGGTGGGTGCTGGCTATCATTGCTGTTGCGTCCATGTTTGCCGGTAACTGGCTGGCATTGCGGCAGGAGAATATCAAACGTATCCTGGCTTATTCTTCCATCGCACATATGGGATATATACTGGTCGCTTTTCTGTCGGGTGTGCAGACGGGCCTGGAGGCGATCTCCTTTTACCTGGTAGCATATTTTATCACCAGTATCGGAGCTTTCGGGGTATTGATCGTCATGTCGAGCAGTGTGCAGGATGCGGAAACTGTGGAAGATTACAGAGGGATGTTCTGGCGTTATCCCTGGGTGGCAGTGGTTTTTACGGCTATGTTGTTATCGCTGGCCGGTATTCCGCTGACGGCCGGTTTTATCGGGAAGTTCTACATCGTGATGGCGGGTGTAAATGCGCATATGTGGTTCCTGTTGTTCATGCTGGTAATTAACAGCGTGATTGGTTTGTATTACTATATCCGCATCATTGCCATGATGTTTAAACTGCCGGATACAGGCGCGGGGTCTGTTATCAAACCCGCGCTACCCGTGGCCGGCAATATAACTTTGATGTTGCTGACAGCGCTGCTGCTGGGACTGGGAATTTACCCCACCGCTATGATGCAGCTCATACAGCAGATGATGAAAATGATTGTTTAACCCGCCCTTTTCTGTTCATCGCTGGTGCCTGTTTTTCTTTCCCTCGCACCTTTGATGCTGCTGTTACCAAAGCGGTAGCTGAAGTAGATGTTGGCCGTTTTAAACTGCCAGGTATTGAAGATGTGCATATCCAGGTTGTTGTTGGCAGCCACTCCGCGGTATGCTTCATTGCGCAGCAGGTTATTGTAGCTGAATTTAATGGTAGCAGCCTTATTCCAGAAGGTTTTCTGTATACCCAGGTTCAGGTTATATTCATTATAGCCTCTGAAGATAGCATACACAAAGGGAGAGTTGTAATAGCCCATTATTTCCAGCTTGATATCATGCGGGAGGGTAATGGTGTTGGTGGAGTTGAAGCTGTAGGTGAAGCTGCTGGTTTTGTTAAACTTACCGGTATTATCGGTGAACCGGTATTCATTCTGCATGCAGTTGATATTGTTATCGCTGCTCCACCATTTGGTCACCTGGAAGGGAAGCGTCAGTACCAGGCTGTAAACCTCGCTGCGCTGATAGTTTTTCAGGGTGCTCATGGATACTTTGGTGCTGTCGTTCTGTGACAGGAATTCATTGATGAAATCCTTGGTTTTATTGACGCCCAGTGTGGCAATAAACTTATCCAGGAAGGTATAGGACAACTCTACGTTATCAGTGTACTGCGGTTTCAGGTAAGGATCTCCCTGGAAGAAGGTATACTTGTCCAGGTAGAAGGCAAACGGATTCAGCTGTCCGTATTCCGGCCGCTCAATACGGCGGGAGTAGGCCAGGGCTATTTTGTTTTTATCATTCAGTTTCTGTTCAATATTCAGGTTGGGAAAGAAGTCGAGATAACTGCGTTTTACATTGCTTTTCAGTGTAACAGATTCTCCGTTGGAATGGGTGTTTTCCAGTCTCAGTCCCACCTGGATACCGGTATTATGCAGCTGCTTTCTGTACGATGCATAGGCGGCGTAAATATCTTCGGTATAATTAAACTGGTTGCTTTGTGCAGGAGCAAAAACAAACTGTCCGTTTTTCAGGGAGTCATAAATCAGGCTGTTGCCGGTGGTCACGCTGCTTACTTTGAAACCCGCTTCCAGCTTGCCCTGGTTACCGAGTGGCCAGGCCAGGTCTGCTTTCAGGCTTTTAATTGTGATGCGGGTACCACCGGTGTTCCGGATACCATTAGGATTTCTGTATTTGCCGCTGCGGATGTCATACAGACTGTCATGCAATTGCAGGTGCCGGTTGCTGTTGAACCTGGCGTAGTCTGCGTCTACGCTGAATTCCCGGCCGCTGGTATCCAGTACGGCTTTATAGTTCAGGTTAATGGTGAAGTTGTCGAATTTATTATCATTGGTAGAGATGGAGTTGACCAGGGAATCCGGGGACATGCCGGGTTTACCGAGTCTTGTTTCACTGAAAATCTGGTTGTTGAAACTGTTGCCATAGCCGTTGGCCAGTACGCCGATGGTATGCTTATCATTCAGGAAATAGTCGAAGCCAACCTTGTAGGCGTTACGTTTGAAGTTGTTACGCTGCCAGAGGTCCTGTGCCAGGAAGGTGGTTACGTCCTTATCGGTGATGGTTCTGCGGTATTCGCGGGTCACCAGCACTTTGCGGTCAGCCCTGCCCAGATCCCCGAAGAGGTTGAATTTAGTGGTTCTCCAGTTAATATTGCCGTTCACGTTATAGTACCCGTATTTAGCCTGGGAAAGGGTACCGCTTACAGTACCGTTAACGCCGGTCAGTTTTCCCTTTTTGGTTTTTATGTTGATGATACCGCCGTTACCGGAGGCATCATATTTGGCGGAAGGGCTGGTGATGATTTCTATCTGCGAAATACTTTCAGCAGGGGTGTTTTTCAGCATATTGGTCAGCTCTTCTCCGCTGAGGTAGGTAAGTTTACCATCGATCATGACGGTTACGGTGGTACCTTTCAGCTTGATATTTTCGCTGTTGTCCAGCTGCACGCCGGGTGCACGTTTTAATATATCCAGGGCGGTATTACCGGCGGCGGCAATGCTGTTTTCTACGTTGAGTACGGTTTTTCCGGCGCCTTTCTCAATGAATGGCTTGATGGCGGTAACATCCACGGCTTTCAGTGTTTTGGAATTGGTGGCCATGGTAACCGCGGGCAGGGTAATCTGGCGGTGCGCCGCATCAATGGTGAAAGGAGCGGCATACCAGGTGGTGAATCCTATCTGGGAAGCCTGTACAAAGTACCGGCCGTCTGGTATCCTTTCGAAGAGGCAGTCGCCTGCTTCGGAGGTCAGTTCTCCTTTTACCAGGGATGAATCAGCTGCTTTGCGCAGCAGTACATTGGCAAAGGGGAGCGGTTTACCGTTGTTGTCGGTAATTTTCAGCGAAATAGATCCTGTGGAGGCGGCTTTCTGGGCCAGGGCGGGAATCGCCAGGGTGCATAGCATTCCTAATACGACAATGAAATGTTTCATACTATCGTTCTCTCAAAAGCGTGATTAAATAGGTGTAATATATATGGAGGATGGGTTTCCTACTTCCTCTGGTAGATGTCAATAATGCTAAGTACAGCATCTTTCAGATGTTCCGTCTGCAGCTGGTCTTTATCTGTTATAACAAGGGTATTGGGCGTTGTAACACTTGTTGGTATCTGTGGGCAATTACCCAGTGTAATAACGAATAAAGGCAGCAGATCAGGCGAGTTGGTCTGTGTCGGTACTGTATCCTTCAGAATACCGCGGCATGCATACAGCAGTACGACGGAAGAGCAAAGCAGTAACACGGGAACAACTTTTTTCATGATGTGCTTTTTTCTTAAAGACGAAGGTCTGAAAAAAAAGTTGCACCAGACAGCAAAAATATTTTTTATTGATAAGCGGTTGGCGACAAAGGTCCGAGCGGTAAAGGGCTATGACAGAGGGTTACAGAAAAAAGAACAGCTAAAAGCATAAAACTTTTAGCTGTTAAAAACGTTCATTTCCGGACACTATTTTTTCAGCAGCCGCTGCACCGTTACACGGGAACGCTGTTCCAGCAGTACGGTATGGTGGTTGGTCAGCTCCTGCAGTAATCCGTCATGGTAATAGCGCACTGTCAGCAGCTCCAGTCCTTCGTTATAAGCGATCTTGAAGTCGGTGTGCAGTGTTTTTATCAGTAATTCAATTTTTTCCGGATTATTATCAATACAGCTGGAGAAACTGATGGCGCCGTTCTGCATCAGGTTAATCTTCACTTTCAGGCGGTGGAACACCTCATAAATATCACTGATCTTTTCTTCTGTAATGAAGGAATAATCTTTTGAAGTAATCGTGATCAGCACCTGGTTTCTCTTCAGTACGATAATGGGCGGCAACTGCTTTACATCTGCAGTTTCCTTGATAACGGTGCCGGGAAGGTCCTTATCCAGAAAGCATTTTACCAGCAGTGGAATCTGCTTGTTCTGTAAGGGCTTAATTGTTTTCGGGTGTATTACCTGCGCACCGTAGTAGGCCATTTCAATCACTTCCCCGAAACTGATTTCCGGAATATTTACGGTATTGGGGAATAATTTGGGATCGGCATTTTTCAGACCTTCTACATCTTTCCAGATGGTCTGGCTTTCGGCATCCAGCATATTGGCAAATACGGCTGCGGAATAGTCGCTGCCCTCGCGGCCCAGGGTCACACTCTCGTTCTGGTCCGTGCTGCCGATAAAGCCCTGTGCAATCACGATATTGGTATTGCTGAACAGCGGCACTACCTTTTCGGTCACCTGTTTCTGGGTATAGGCCCAGTCAATGTTGGCATCGCGGAAGTTATCATCTGTACGGAAAATATCCCTTACATCCAGCCAGGTATTGGGAACGCCGGCGGTATTAAAGTAGGCGCTGACAATGGCGGTGCTGAGCAATTCGCCCAGGCCCACCAGTTGGTCATAGTAGTAGTCGTAGGTACGGAGTGGCTTTTCGCCCAGCGTCCATTCGGCTTCAGTGAAAAATTGCTGCAGCTGGGTGAAGAGGGGATGCTGCCGGTTGCCCAGCAACGCCTCCGCCACGCTGAGGTGGTGTTGTTCCACATTATACAGCAGCTGTGCTGCTATCTCCCGCTTCCTTAAGTAAAAATTCTGTGCTACCTTTTCCAGCTCATTGGTGGTTTTACCCATCGCGGAGATAACGATCAGCAATTTTTCGTCAGGGAATGATTGTATTATCTGCGCCACCTGCCGGATGCGTTCAACACTTTCTAAACTTGCGCCACCAAACTTGAAAACCTTCATATGATAGTTTCTACTTTTAAAATTTTATTTGGCAAAGTAAGACAAGTTTAGAATTGTTTTAAAATCTGTTTACAGAGAAATGACATTTATCTTAAAATAGCTCCAATTCCTGTAATTTCGTCCGGAAAACTGAACAACGTTATGAATCTAAAGCAAAAGGTAATGACCCTGGATGAATTCACTATCCAGGAATTACGGAATTACCCCGGCGCTACCGGACAATTATCAGGATTATTACGTGATATTGGCCTGGCTGCGAAAAGGGTAAATGTGGAGGTCAACAAAGCCGGTATAGCCGACATCCTGGGTGAAGCAGGTAAAACCAATGTGCAGGGTGAATCTGTGAAGAAACTGGACGAATTTGCCAATGAGCAGTTTATTAATTCCCTGCAGACCAGCATCTACTGCTGTGGTGTAGCCTCCGAAGAGAATGAGAGCTTTATTCCCTTTACTGACGAATTTTCAAAGAAATCGAAATATGTGGTATTGATGGACCCCCTCGATGGTTCCAGCAATATCGACGTGAACGTGTCTATCGGTACTATCTTCTCCGTATACCGCCGCCTGTCGCCGGAAGGTACGGAGTGCGAACTGGAGGACTTTCTCCAGCCGGGAACACAGCAGATTGCCGCCGGATATATCATCTATGGCTCTTCTACCATGATGGTATATGCTACGCGCCGCAGTGTGCAGGGCTTCACCCTGGACCCCTCCATCGGAGAGTTCTGCCTGTCTCACCCCAACCTGAAATGCCCGCCGGACAGCGATATTTTCTCTGTGAATGTGGGTTATTACCACCTGTATGAGCAACGTATCCGCGAATCTATCGATCATTTCATGGCCCGCGATGAAAATGACCGCATCTACCGCCACCGTTTCGTTGGCTGCATGGTGGCGGAAATACACCGTACACTGATACAGGGCGGTATTTTTATGTATCCTGCCTTCGGCAAATATGCGTCCGGACGCCTGCGCCTGTGCTATGAATGCAATCCGATGTCGTTCATCATGGAAAAGGCCGGCGGCGCATCCATGGCCAACGGAAAGCAACGTCTGCTGGAACTGAAACCCGTACAGCTGCATCAGCGCATTCCTATCTTCATCGGTTCAAAAAACATGATGGATACCTGGCAGCAGATAGTAAACAAATGATATTAATATTAAGAAAATAAGCAATGGCCTTCTCCCCGGAGAAGGCCATTTTCTTTATAACAGGTTAAACATCTTCCCGTTATTTTTATCTAAAAAGATAATAATAGCACGCGTTTTACAGTTTTGGTACAAGACTTGTTTATAGACTTTACATATATTTTTAAATATTAACCATCATTATTTATGTCATTCCTGAAAAGCCGCAGTATCCTTGCTATACTGCTTGTTATGTTTGCCGCCATCCAGGTCAGCGCATGTTCCCGTGCAGCCACCAGGGCAGACAGCACCACAACAGTTGCCGGTAACCTGGATGAACAGATCCTGTATTACACCAACAAATTCCGGGCTTCCAAAGGCCTGAAACCTTTACAGCTGGAAGAATCTGTCAGTCAGCAGGCACGCCGCCACAGCCGTGACATGGCTAACGGCAGCACCGGATTCGGACATGAAGGCTTTGAAGCAAGGGTAGCCAACGTATCCAAAAAACTGGGCCGCGTAGGCGCCGCCGCTGAAAACGTAGCCTACGGCACCCTCGACGCAGAAGCCGTTGTCGACGGCTGGATCAAAAGCCCCGGCCACCGCAAAAATATGCTGGGAGACTATAACCTCATCGGCATCGGCACCGCCGGCAAAGGAAGAATCACTTTCTTTACGCAGGTCTTCATCAAGCAATAAGATTGATTATTTGATTATTTGAGATTTGGTTATTTGAAATGCAGCGGAGATATAAGCGATATTAATAAATGTTGATCTCCGCTGCATTTTAAATAACCAAATCTCAAATAACCAAATAATCAAATGATTAGTCTTAATTTGGCGGCATGGAAAAGAGAAAGATCATTGAGGTGAACAATCTGGTGAAACAGTATGGAGCGTTCACGGCTGTTAAGGGGATCAGCTTTGAGGTGTATGAGCATGAAATTTTCGGATTGCTGGGTCCTAACGGCGCCGGAAAATCAACCACCCTGGAAATCATTGAAACATTACGTGAGAAAACCAGCGGCCAGGTTACCGTTGGCGGTTTCGACCTCGATAGAAGCCCGAATGATATCAAGAAAATCATTGGCGTACAGCTGCAGAGCTCCGGCTATTACCCCGGACTGAACCTGACGGAACTGATTGAAATGTTTGGTGGATTATATAACCAGGACGTAAAGCCCCTGGAACTGCTCCGCCTTTTTAACCTGGAAGATAAGGCCAGATCAAAATATAAGGATCTATCCGGTGGCCAGAAACAACGGTTTTCCATTGCTACCACCCTGATTAACAAGCCCAGCATCATTTTCCTGGATGAACCTACTACCGGTCTGGACCCGCAGGCAAGGCGCAATCTGTGGGACCTGATACAGCAGGTGCGCGCACAGGGTACCACCGTAGTGATTACCACGCACTATATGGATGAAGCAGAATTCCTGTGCGACCGCTGCGCGATTGTTGACAGCGGCCGTATTATCGCCATAGATTCACCGGATGCACTGATAGATAATCTCGTGTCCAAAGGATTTGAAAGGAAGAAGGAAGTGAAGAAAGCTAATCTGGAAGATGTATTTATTCACCTGACAGGTAAAGACCTGCGCGAAGCCTGAGCCAACAAGATGATGGAAGCATTACAATATCCTATCGGGCGCTTTGAAGCTGCCCCGTTTTATACGCCGGCTATGTTGCAGGAATATATCTACGATATCCGCGACCTCCCCACATTAGTGGAACTGGCTATTCAGCAGCTGGATGAATACCAGCTGCAAACGCCCTACAGGCCCGGCGGCTGGACGGTAGCTCAGGTGGTGCATCACCTGGCAGACAGCCATATTAATGCTATTACACGCCTGAAACTGGCCCTCACAGAGGATAAGCCGGTTATCAAACCTTACGATGAAGCGGCATGGGCGCTGCTGGAAGACGTGAACAATACGCCCGTCAATGTTTCCATCACCCTGCTGCATGCCCTGCACACCCGCTGGGCCAATCTGCTGGAAAAACTGACACCGGAACAATGGGAACGGGTATTTATCCACCCGGAACACGGTACTCACTTTAACCTGAAAACACAGACCGCCACATACTCCTGGCATGGAAAACATCACCTGGCACATATACAGGGACTGAAAGAACGAATGAACTGGTAAACCACCGCTTATAATACATATGGACTGGAAACTGTTATCATCGGAATATATCTACAGGGATCAATGGCTTAATGCCCGTAAAGACAAATGCCTTACCCCGCAGGGGAAAATCGTAGACCCTTATTATGTGCTGGAATACAACACATGGGTAAACGCCGTAGCGCTGACTGAGGATGGTCAGGTGGTGATGATCCGGCAGTACCGCCAGGGAATAGGTAAAACCCTGCTGGAAATTCCGGGTGGCACCATGGATCCGGAAGACGTATCTCCGGAAGTGGCCATGCGCCGTGAACTGCTGGAAGAAACGGGATATGATTTCCCGGAACTGATTTATCTCGGTGAAGTAGCGGCCAACACTGCATCCAGCAACAACTACACAAAGATGTTTCTGGCTGTCGGCGGCCGCAAAGTACAGGAGCAGCAGCTGGACCACAACGAAGAAATTGAAGTGGTACTGATGCCACTGGCAACACTGCAACAGCTGATACTCGACAATAAAATAGTACACAGCCTGCACGTTACCTGCATCATGTATGCCTTACTGCACCTGCAGAAGATGGGCATGAAATAAATTACAACGCTTCTGCAACAATGAAAAAGCTGCCGCATACGAGGATCATATCGTCCGGCCGGGCATGTTGCCGCGCCGCCTGGAAAGCCGCCTGCACAGAAGCATAGGCATGGCCCTGTAATCCGTTGGCAGTACCCAGTTCCGCCAGCAACACTTCATCCATGGCACGTGGCAGCTGCGCCTTACAGAAATAATAGGTGGCGTCTTTAGGAAACAGCGGTAATACATTTTCCACTTCCTTGTCTTTTACAAAACCGGTCACAATATGCAGATGCTGATAGTTTACATGCCGCAGCTGCTGCATCACTTCGCGGATACCGGCCTCATTGTGACCCACATCCATCACCGTCAGCGGATGCTGGCTGATGACTTCCCACCGGCCCCGCAGACCGGTCAGTTTTCTTACATGAGACAACGCCTGGGTAATATGTTCCCGGCTGATCTGCCAGCCTTGCTGCTGCAGTATTTTCAGGGCAGATAATACTCCCATCACATTTTTTTCCTGGTATTGCCCGCTGAGATCCAGCTTCAGCGCATGCATCTGCTGCTGCCGTGTATCCAGCAACGTTATATCCATGTGCATACCGGCAATGCTGCTGCTGCTGACCATCCATTCCTGGTCTGCAAAATGTATGTCGGATTGTTTCGCTGCTGCGGTGCTGATAAACACCTCATCGGTTTCCGGCTGCGATTCGCTGATAACAACCGGTACACCGGGTTTGATAATACCGGCTTTTTCTCCGGCGATCAACTGCAGGGTATCGCCCAGCATATTTTTATGGTCATAGCTGATGTTGGTGATCAGCGATAATTCAGGTGTAATGACGTTGGTACTGTCGAGCCGGCCGCCCAGTCCTACTTCCACGACAGCTATATCCACCTTTTCGGCGGCAAAGTAGCTGAATGCCATGGCAACGGTCAGCTCAAAGAAGGAAGGCTGGATGCTTTCAATATGTGTGCGTAATTTATCCGTGAAGGCGACAACAAAATCTTCCGGCACTACTTCTCCGTTGATACGGATTCTTTCCCTGAAATCCAGCAGGTGAGGAGAGGTATACAATCCCGTTTTATATCCGGCCTGTTGCAGGGCCGCCGCCAGCATGTGGCTGGAAGAGCCTTTCCCGTTGGTGCCGCCTACGTGTATTGTCTTAAAACGCTGATGCGGATTATCCAGCAGTGCTAATAAGGCAATGGTATTATGCAGGTCCGTTTTAAAAGCGTCGGCGCCTACCCTTGTAAACATGGGTAATTGCTGATAGAGGTAATCCAGCGTCTCCTGATATGCATTCATAAAGGTCAGTTATTCGTTTACCGGGCAACCCAGCTGACGGTTACGTGCTTTACCACGGCCAATCATGCCTGAGTTCAGCCGCAAAGCTACGAAAGCATCCGCATGATCGACGTGCTTACGGAAAAGGTTGGTAAAAATACTGTAAGACCCTATAACAAGCGGCCCTACCCGGAAACCTGCGCCTATATCGGCCTGACCGTTATAGTTTACCACCACGGGCAGATATGCGCCGAAACGTTCTGTTTCATAGCGGGGCGTGAGGAGAAACTGGGTCAGCGCGTATGTTTTGGTGATGTTGCTTCGTCCGCCGTTCAGGGCAATGACCGCGTTGGCGCTTATAAAGAAGCGGCTGTCAATGTTGTAATCGCCCATCAGGTTCAGTGTTGCGGGCAACGTCATGGTAAACATGCTGTCGCTCCCGATGGGGGTAAAATACCTGCTGAGGCGCTGCGCGTACTGGTTGATGTTCTCTTTATTCTTATAACCGATCTCACGCGGGTTAACATCTTCCTTTCTCAGGTCCAGGTCGGTACTGTATTTTCCTTTGGAGTATTTAATACGGCCTATATCGTTCAATGAAACGCCTATACGAAAAGTATAATCGTCTGCATCGCTGCTTTCAGCTTTGCCCCAGCCGCCGTTATCGGCGCGGTATTCATAGATTACACCGATGTCAAATCCTACGCCGATATTTTTAAAGAGGGGAACGTTGCGGGTATAGGGTTTCTCCCAGGTATCCACATCGCCGTTGTAGGCATAATGCAGGGTACCGCTGGTAATGTCTGCATTACGGCTGGTATTGACTACAAAGCTGGCATTGTTTACATCCGCATAGCCGGCAGCTATGCCGCTTAACAGTTTCACAGTGATGCCGCCTTTCCAGCGGCTGGTATATCCTTCTTTAATGACGCGCGCATAGCTCAGCCCGAATTCATTCCAGATATGCATGGTGCCATCCAGCTGTTGAATGGTAAGGCCTTTGCCGCGGTATTGCGGATTCGGGAAGTTAACGCCGAAGAAATTGGCCAGCGGTGTGGGTAGTCTGCCGCCATTGGCAGATCCGCGTACGCGCCAGACGAAGGAAACAGCTTGTTTCTCATCAATGGCATACAGTACGGAAGGCATTACTATATCTGCCGAACCCCATCCGTTATGGTTACGGCGGGAGGTGGTATCGAGGAAATAATCACGGTTACGCTTAAACGAATCCGGCATGCTGAACAATACGGATTTAGGTACGCTGAGATAGGTATTACCGGCTTTCACATCTGCTCCGAAGATGTTGACATCCCATTTGTAGCGGTAACCTGCCGCAGAAGCGGGGTTGGCTATTACGCCATAGATGCCTGCATATGTACTGTTGCTGATTCCGGGAAAAGATTGTGCCATTGCGGTGTGCACCAGCAATACTGCCATAAAGGCCACAAGTAGGATACGGTTAAAAATGACAATCATTGTTGGCAAAAAGGGTTTGTTTATTTTATTATTTTATTATTTTTTTATTTGAGATTTTGTATCCAATCCTGATTTTCCTTGTACCTGCAGGTGCAAAAGAAAATCAGGATTGGATACAAAATCTCAAATAAAAAAATAATAAAATAATAAAATGATTATTCTGCTTTGAAATAGAATCGCACGGTTCCAAACTGCACTTCCGGAGCATCCGGGTTCGCATTGTATTTGAGTTGACCGTTTTGTGCTGCCTTTCTGGCAATATCGATCAGTTGCGGATTACTGAGGGTAGAACCTTTCATGCTGAATGTGGCTGATATCACGTTACCCTGTTGGTCTACTTTTATATTGATGGCTATGTAACCTGATTCGGTTCCGTCGTAGGTGACCTGTGGTCTGCTGATAAGATTTCTGCCGTTGAGGCGGAAATCTGAACGGCCTCCGCCAAGTCCGCCGCCCGTATAGCCTTTGGCGTTAGGATCACCATTGATCTGCCCGCGGTCGCCGGGGCGGCCGGTATTTCCTTCACCGGTACTGTTGTTGGACCCGTTTGCACCATTGCCGCTGTTAGCGCCTGTATGGGTGCCGCCAGCGTATACTGCTTTTGGTTTGGGAGCAGGCGGTACCGGCGCCGGCGGAGTTTCCACCGGTTTTTTGGCTGGCTTAACAGGTTTGGGTTCCGGTTTCTTCGGTAATTCTTTTGGCTTGTCTACAGGTTTCTCCGGTTTTTTTATTTCCGGTGCTTCTTCATCATCCTGTGTGGCAATATCCTGTGGTTCACTGTTATCTTTCTCTGCAGCGGAGGCATCGGTTTCTGCGGGCGCAGGCGTGGCGGCTGCATCACTGGGCGGGTTGGGGTTGAGTGGTTGCACATCTCCCATACCATCATCAGAAGTACCCAGGTTCACTTCCATACCAAGATCCTGATCCGGTAAGGGCGGCGGCGCTGAAAAGCCGGCAAATACCAGCGCCACTAACAGTAGCGCATGTACGCCGATGGTAACTCCTAATGCCTTAATATTTTTTTTGCTGTTGTTTTCCTCCATGATTGCTCGTTAAGCGCCAGTATGAACCAAAGTTAATCTTTTGCCCGAAAAAAATTATATATCTGCAAATCTGAATTTATGATCTTTGCAAAAACTATGCTGTTAATCCACATTATTATATTTTATTTTTTCGGTTGTATTTATGAATCTTTATAAACAGACCTTACGTCTTTATCAAAACGCCTATTCCGGACTTTCTCCTGCAACATGGTGGCTGTCGCTGGTGCTCCTGATCAACCGGAGCGGAACGATGGTTATTCCGTTTATGACTGTATATCTTACGGTGCATCTTCATTTCACGATCGCCCAGGCAGGTCTGGTCATGGCCTGTTTCGGCACCGGCGCTATTGTGGGCGCACTGCTCGGCGGCTGGTTGTCCGACCGGATAGGTTTTTACCAGGTACAGTTCTGGAGCCTGTTCTCTAACGGTTTATTATTCATTTTATTGGGTCAGATGCGCACGTTTCCGCAAATATGTGCCTGTGTTTTTATCATGAGTTCTGTGGGAGATGCCTTTCGGCCTGCTAACAGTATTGCTATTGCTGCTTACAGTTCGGTTGAAAACCGTACCCGTTCCTATTCCCTGAACAGGCTGGCGGTTAACCTGGGCTGGTCTGTAGGGCCTGCCCTGGGAGGTTTGCTGGCGAGTATCAGTTATCAGTTGTTGTTCTGGGTAGATGGATTTACCTGTATGGGCGCGGCACTGCTCATGCGTATTTTCCTGCCACCGGTGCCGGCGCCGGCAAAACCGGAAAAGGCTGCGGTGACAGTAAAAGGCGATAAGGTCTGGCACGATCATCTGTATCTCTGGTTCCTGGTTTTTGGTATGCTCAATGCGATCTGCCTGTTTCAGTTCTCCAGTATTGTACCGTTATATTTTAAAGAAGTGATGCACCTGGAAGAATGGGCTATCGGGCTGAACATGTCTATCAACGGGCTGTTGATTGCCGCTGTGGAAATGGTGATGGTATACCGTCTTGATGGCAGGCTGCCTAACCTGGTGTTTGTAGCGAGGGGCGCTATTATGGTATGCGCGTCCTATCTGCTCCTGTTTTTATTGCCGCCGGTATGGGCGGTTGCCGGTATTTTCATGCTGGTCATTACTTTCGGGGAGATGTTCTGTCTGCCGTTTATGAACAGCTTCTGGATCAGCAGGAGCAGGGAACATAACCGCGGTCAGTATGCAGCGCTGTACACTATTTCCTATTCCGTAGCCAATATTGTTTCTCCTACTTCCGGCGCCTTTGTTGTAGATCATCTGGGTTTTAAGCCCTGGTGGCTGATTACTGCCGGCGGCTGCGTGCTGTCTGCAGCAGGGTTCATGTGGCTGCAGCACAAAAGGGAAAAGCAGGAACGGCCGCTCGCTGCAGCATAATTGTTCAAGACTTATCAATTATTGTCCTGGATTGGCTAATTTTGCCGGAAAAGGAGTAAAATTGGTAAATGAAAGTAATTCAATTTACTGTTCCGGTTGCTGAAGAAGGGTCAGTAGTGATCCAGGAAGATATACTGCCTTACTTCTACAACTACCTGCACCGCCACAAAGAGGCACAGGTAACCCTCATCATCAAAGGGGAGGGAACCCTTATTGCCGGCAGCTATACGCAGCCCTTTAAAGCCGGGGATGTTTACGTGATCGGCGCCAACCAGCCGCATATGTTCAAGGGCGATGCCCGCTATTTTGAGAACCTTCGGGAGAAAAACATACACGCCATCCATATTTTCTTTGACCATGAAAATACGCTGAAAGGCTTGCTGTCATTACCGGAAATGGAGCCGGTACGCAAATTCCTGGAGCTGGGAAAGTCAAGCCTGCAGCTGCCTGCGGCGCATGAGGAAAAAATAGGCGCTGAAATCCTGCGGCTGCGTCAGCAGACGGGCGCAGAGAGATTATTCTCCTTTATGTCTGTGCTGACCTACTTTTCCCGGATAAAAGACTGGAAATCCTTGTCCACCGGCTTTTCCAGGCATGCTTACAGTGAATCGGAGGGGCTGCGCATGAATGATATATACCAGTACACGCTGGAGCATTATGCGGAAAACATCACCCTGAAAAGGATTGCTGATGTAGCGCATCTGACTACCTACGCTTTTTGCAAATACTTTAAGAAGCACACCCGGAAAACGTATCTCGGGTTTTTGAATGAGATCAGGATTAATGCGGCCTGTAAGAAAATAATTAACGGAGATGCGGATAGCATTGCCTCTGTGGCGTATGCTACAGGGTATAATAACCCTATTACTTTTAACCGCGTGTTCAGAAAGGTAACAGGAATGTCGCCATCAGCCTATGCGCGTCAATATCGTTTCGGACAAGAGAACGCGCACAGGAATGGCCAGATCAGTGAATGGGAGGAAGCGGCGCTTTAGTGCGCAAAATCCGTCATGTAATCACCGGTAATACGCTCCATCGGAGGATTGAAATAACCAAACTTCACATCAGGGAACTCTTCATGAATCAGCTCCTGCAGCTGTTTGATACCCATGCACTCACCCGTATCCGTAATGCCCAGTTTACCCAGGTACCAGTCAGGATCGATATTGAAATTACGCCACTGTATCATATTCAGGCCGGTTTCACGGATCAGTTTGCGCAGCGCTTCGTACTCATCCACGCTGTCTGTCATACCCGGAAACACAAAGTAGTTGATGGAAGTCCAGCCATTGAATTCACGCACTACTTTCAGGCTTTCCACGATATCTTCAAATGAGTAGTTATTAGGACGGTAATACGGCGTATAGAACTTTTCCTGTGCGGAGTTGAGGCTTACGCGGATACTGTTCAGTCCTGCTTCGCACAGGGCGCGTACGGCATCAGGCTTACTGCCGTTGGTATTGATGTTGATGCTGCCTTTGGGCGTATGTTTACGTATTTCAATAATGGATTCGCGGATGGTTTCCCACATCAGCAGTGGTTCTCCCTCGCATCCCTGTCCGAAGCTGACAATCGGGTAGGGGGCTGTTTCCAGGTGAGGAACCGTATATTCCACAATCTCTGCTGCAGTAGGTTTAAAACGCAGGCGGTCCTGTGTGGAAACGATGGTTTCTTCTTCCGGCTGGAAAGAGATGCATCCTACGCAGTTGGCGTTACAGGCCGGAGAGGAAGGGATCGGGCATTCCCATCTTCCCATAAAATAGTTACGGGCAGCGGGGCATTCGTATGTCAGCGCGCAGTTTTCTGCCAGGTGTTGTACCAGCCTGTTATGAGGATATGCGTCCATGAGGGTTTTTACGCCCTGCTTTACTTTTTTGGCATCGAAGCCGCCGCATTCCTGGCGTATATCTGCCTCGATACGGGTGGCAGGCACATAGAACTTGCCATCCAGCCATCCTACGGCCGTGTAGCAGAACAGCGGCAGCGTGGGGGCGTCAGGCATAGTTTCATAGGCGGCCAGGTAAAAACCGGTATGTGCAGGCGGAATAAAAGCGGCTACAGCCCATCCCTTTTCACACAGCTGCATGTCGCCGGTGGTGGCATTGATACCAATACCGCGGCGCCCGGGCAATTCATACAAATTACCTCCCTCCGGTAATTCAATCCAGTCTTCCGGATCAACAGGCCACGCATCCCAGCCACTACGGCCGGTTACATGCATGGTAGTATCTTCAAAGATATTTCCTTTACCGTCGGAATATAATATGTAAGGTGTTTGTTTTAACATGAAAGTTATTTTATCATTTGATTATTTGAGATTTGGTTATTTAAAATGCAGCGGAGATAGGCGATATCAGCAAATGTCAATCTCCGCTGCATTTTAAATAACCAAATCCCAAATAACCAAATCTCAAATTATTTATGGTTTGACTCTGCTCTGAAAGAATGCATTCAATGCTTCCCGTTCTTCTTTTCCTGGTTCTGTCAATACTTCGAGCTGAAGGATCTTATTATTTTTAAAATCAATGGTAAGCAGATCGTTACGCAAAATTACGTTATTCAGTTCGTTCCAGCCAATGAGCTTTTTAGAGAAGGTGGAGGGCACCGTGATGCCGGTGGTATCCATCTTCAGGAAAACGGGCTGGAAAATTCTGTATTCTGCCCAGCCGATGTAGGCCAGTCCCAGTCCTACCAGGAACAGGAGCAAACCCGTTACCGGTTGCAGGTGTGACAGGAAATACAGGCTGCCGCTGAGGCAGATGAAGGCTTCCAGCAGCCTGACAATGCTGTTTACTTCGCTGAACTTTTTCAGTTTGCGCATCATAAACGGGAATGCGAGGCAGGCAAAACCGGTAAGCAGGAAAAAGCCTGTCAGCACCCAGTTGGGTTGCGGGTTTTTGTAAATGCCGATGGCATTGAACAGGAACAGGATACCGGTAAGGCCGTGCATGATGGGCAACAGGCGCAATCTGCTGGCGGTACCGGGATGTAATATGCGTAAACTATGCATGTAATCAGGAATTAGCGCTGACAAGCAGGTTACAGAGCTTGAACAGTACGCGCGCGCCTACGTTGGCATCCCAGTCGTCGTGGGAAGCGCTGACTTCATTCAGGTCGAAGCCTATCAGCTGGCGGCCGCTGGCCAATACTCTTTTGAAGAGGAAGTAAATCTGTTCTGCTTCAAAACCGCCGGCTACAGGCGTACCTGTATGCGGGCACAGTTTAGGATCCAGGCCATCGATATCGAAGCTGATATATACCTGTTGCGGTAAGGTAGCCACAATGCTGTCGCATATTTCTTTCCAGGTTTCCCCTTCAAATTGTCTTTCCTTGATTTTCTGGTCAAAGAAGGTGACCACACGACCTTCGCTGTTGTTGATGTAATCTACTTCTTCTTCACAGTAGTCGCGGATACCTACCTGAACCAGTTTTTTCAGTTGTGGTACTTCTGCCAGTGCATTGTACATGATGGAGGCGTGGGAGTAGTGGAATCCTTCATAGCCGTCGCGCAGGTCGCAGTGTGCGTCGATCTGCAGGATACCGAAGTCGCCCTTATGCTCGCCGATAGCCTTGAAGAAACCCAGCGGGGTGCTGTGGTCTCCGCCTACCAGGCCTACCAGCTTACCTTTTTCGAGCAATGCCCTGGTTTGATTGTATACCCATTCATTCATGGCCCTGGTACCGTTGTTAACGTCTACCAGCGTTTTCTTGAGAAACTCATTTTCTGAAATGTCTCCGCCTTCAGTCAGGAATTTGAGGTATAATTCTGCTTCCTTGCGCAGGTAGTCGCTGCGCAGCAACAGGTGCTTATCCGGTTCGCGCATAAAGAAACCCTGTTTCCAGCCGTCTTTTACGTCTGCGTCGAAGAGGTCTACCTGGAAGGACGCCCTGAATATCCGTTCTGGTCCGCGGGCAGTACCATTACTATAGGAAACGGTCACTTCCCAGGGAACAGGCAATAATACCAGCCTGGCTTCTTCTTCAGAAAAAGGCAAACCAAATACATTGTTGGATAACAGCCCCACTGAGTTAGGGTCAAATTGAGATAAATCAGCCATGATAAAATCTTACTTTTCTAAATTCGGCGCAAAGATAGGATTATGTTTACTTCCGGCCCTCCTTCTTCTAAAAAGAATTGCCTTTTATATAAAAATTGTCCGTCGATGGTCATTTTGTGTTAATTTTGCGGATTAATCGGAAAGAGATAAATGCAGGTAAACGGAACGGAATGCTGAATGGTTGCTGGTAGAGGATTTGGAGCCTGTGTCATAACAATAGGGAAGATAATTTTCATATGAAAAAAACAAATATAATTCTGCTGGTGGTTATTGCTGTCGCGATCGGTGTTATCGTGACAATGGTAGGCGATTTCAGTACCTATGAAACGTTCGCCACAGCCCGTGAGAAAGAAGGTAAGGAGTTCCATGTGATTGGTAAGCTGGACACCCTGCAGGCCATGCATTACGATCCTGTAAAGGATGCCAATTTATTCAGCTTCTACGTACTCGATAAAACAGGTGAAACCCGCAAAGTCGTTTTCTACGGCGCCAAACCTACAGACTTTGAAAAAGCGGAATCCGTTGTACTCACCGGTAAAATGGAAGGAAATGAGTTCCATTGCAGCAAAATCCTCATGAAATGCCCGTCTAAGTACAAAGACGACCAGGTGGTTGTCAGCAATAAACAAATGTAAAATATTTCTGATTTTCGATTTTCTGATGTCGGAGTATAAATGCTGCAGGTAAAATATTCTTGCTTTTCCGCTGCATTAAATCTGTTCATACGAAAACCGGAAATTGCTTAATCTATATATCGTTTCTCATGAAGTTTGAAGGAGAACACTTGTTGCCGGGCCAGCTGGGCCACTTCTTTGCCATTCTGGCCTTTGTAGCATCTATCGTTGCAACTGTAGCATATTATAACGCTGTTAAAGTAAAGGAAGCCGCTTTACAGGATTCATGGAAACGACTGGCCAGATGGGCCTTTGTGATTCAATCCGCCGCAGTCATCGCTGTTTTCAGCTGCCTTTGCTACATACTCAATAACCATTACTTTGAATACAAATACGCGTGGAGAAATACTTCCCGCGACCTTCCGGTACAATACCTGTTATCCAGTCTCTGGTCCGACCAGGAAGGCAGCTTCCTGCTCTGGAGTATCTGGAACAGTGTTCTCGGTATCATCCTGATACGTACTTCCAAAAAACTGGAAGCGCCTGTCATGACCGTATTCTCCCTGGCTCAGGTAATTATGGCCAGCATGCTGCTGGGCATTTTCATACTCGGATACAAGGTAGGCAGCAATCCGTTCATGTTGCTCAGAGAAGCGGCTGAAAATCAGGCTGCACCTATCTTCCGCCAACCAGACTACCTGCAGCATATTCACGACGGAAACGGACTGAATGTTACCCTGCAGAACTACTGGATGGTGATCCACCCGCCGATACTGTTCCTGGGCTTTGCCTCCATGATTATACCATTTGCCTTTGCCTTCGCCGCTTTATGGACCCGCGATTATACCTCCTGGGTAAAACCAGTGCTGCCTTGGGCGCTCTTTGCTGTGATGCTGCTGGGTATCGGTATTATGATGGGCGCTGCCTGGGCATACGAATCCCTGAACTTCGGTGGCTACTGGGGCTGGGATCCGGTAGAAAATGCGTCCCTGGTGCCGTGGCTTACCATGGTTGCCGGTCTGCATACCCTGCTGGCCTATAAGCACTCCGGCCATGCGCTGAAGTCTACCGTATTCTTCTTCTTTATATCGTATATCCTGATCCTGTACTCTTCCTTCCTGACAAAGAGCGGTATCCTGGGCGACACGTCCGTACACTCCTTTACAGATATGGGAATGAGCGGACAGCTGTTAATATCCATGCTGGTATTCACCGTACCATCTATCACCCTGCTGATCTTACGCAGAAAGGAAATACCTTCCATCAACAAAGAAGAAAGTACCTACTCCCGCGAATTCTGGTTGTTTGTCGGTTCTCTGATTCTGCTGATTGCCGGTATCCAGATCACTTTCACCACGTCCATTCCGGTATGGAATAAACTGCTGGGACTGAGCGGACTGAAATCCCTGTTCAAGCTGGACGACCTGGCGCCGCCTTCTGACGTCATCTTCCACTTCAACAAGATACAGATATGGATTGCCATCGTGCTGGGTGTTTTAACCGCCGTAGTGCAGTTCCTGAAATACAAGGACACGCCGAAAGGCATGCTCACCCGGAAGATATGGTTGCCAACCGCATTGGCGCTCCTGTTCACCGGACTCATTGCCTGGAAAGGCACCATCACCTACCTCAATTATGGTGCAGGCTTCCTCACCGCCATCTACCTGATGTTGTTTGCCAGCATTTACGCGATCGTGGGTAATGTTACCTATATCTTCACCGGTTTGAAAGGAAAGATGAAGAATGCCGGCGCTTCTGTGGCACACATCGGATTTGGCATGGTGCTGTTAGGCGTACTGATTTCTTCTTCCAAAATGGAAGTTATTTCCATCGATAAAATGAAGATGCTGAATGATGGCTTCTTCAGAAAAGAAAGCAAGCAGAATCCCCGCGAAAATATCATGCTGCCGAAAGATGTGCAGGTGCAGATGGGAGATTACCATGTTACTTATGTAGGCGACTCCATCGCTCCCGGCGATCCTAAAACCTACTATGTGATGCGGTATGAGCAGAAAGACAAGGCTACCGGCGCCGTAAAGGAAAGATTTACCCTCTACCCGGATGCTTTTGTGAATAAGAAGGAAAACTCCCTGTCTTCCAACCCTTCCTCCCGGCACTACCTCACCAGGGATATCTTTACTTACGTTTCTGCCGCGCCCAACAAGGCAGAAGAAGCGAAAGCAGATACCACCCAGTATGTGTCGCACGAAATCAAACAGGGCGATTCCGTATTCTTCTCCAAAGGCTTCATTGTGCTGAAAGGACTGAATGCCAAACCACAAAGCAAAAACTATATGGCACAACCCGGCGACCTCGCCGTTGGTGCAGAGCTGGAAGTATATACGCAGACAGACGATCACTTTAAGCTGCAGCCGATCTATTTTATCCGCGACAGCAGTTACCAGTACAGCGTAGAAGATACCCTCGCTCCGCTGAACCTGAACGTACGCTTCTCTAAGATCATGCCGGCAGAAAATAAAATTGAGCTGAAAGTAAAAGAGGCCGCCGGCTTCAGCGATTACGTAGTCATGAAAGCCCTGGTATTCCCCTATATCAATGTCCTGTGGCTGGGTGTTATTGTAACCGTCATAGGAACAGGGATGAGTATTGTGCAGAGAACAAGAAAGAAGTAATTACGAGTTACGAATGCTGAATGGCGGGTTATTTTTTTATTTAGTTATTTGAGATTTTGTGCCTGATCGTGATGCCCTTTGGGCTTACAAGTTCCAGAGAAAATCACGATCAGGCACAAAATCTCAAATAACTAAATAAAAAAATAACCCGCCATTCAGCATTTACAATTCGTAATTAATATCTGCGTAATTTGCACCCTATAAACCACCACCTATGATCCGGAAATGGTTTCGTATATGCCTCATTGTTATTGCGGTGCTTGTACTCATTTTCCTTTTAGGGCCTAAGCCCCAGGCGCCTGTTTATGCTGGTAATATGCCGGTGGTACCTCCGGCGGGTCCTGCGCTGGTGGAGTATGTGCAGCACAGGGAATCGCTGCACCGGCTGAAGCGGGATAACGAAGCCAGGATTATCTGGAATGATACTGCGTATCGCAAAACACCGTATGCCGTAGTGTATCTGCATGGTTTTTCCGCCAGCCAGGAGGAGGGGGACCCTACCCATCTGAACTTTGCCCGTAAATTTGGTTGTAATCTGTACCTGTCGCGCCTCGACGGGCATGGGGTTGATACGTCAGATCCGCTGGCGGATATGACGGCGGAAGGCTTGTGGAATGATGCCAGGGAAGCACTGGCCATAGGAAAATCGTTGGGAGATAAGGTGATACTGATGGGCACTTCTACCGGCGGTACGCTGGCGCTCAAGCTGGCGGCTGATTTCCCGGATGATGTTTTTGCTGTAATAAATATGTCACCCAATATTGCTATCAATGATAAACTGGCATTTCTGGCCAATGATCACTGGGGGTTGCAGCTGGCGAGGTTTGTCAACAAGGGTGATTTCAGAAGAGGGAATGACACCAGTGCTGTAATGGCGCAGTACTGGAATAACAGTTATCGGCTGGAAGCGATTGTACAGCTGCAGGAACTGCTGGAAACAACGATGACGCCGGCTACCTTTAAACGAATACATCAGCCGGTATTAAATTTATATTATTATAAAGATGAAGCCCACCAGGACCCAACCGTGAAAGTATCCGCCATCCTGAAAATGGAGAAGGAGCTGGGTACGCCGGACAGCCTGAAACGGGCAGTAGCCATTCCCGGCGCAGGTGCGCATGTTATGGGAAGTGCGCTGACAGCACATGATCTGCCTGCAGTAGCCAGGGCTATTGATAATTTTGCCATAGATAAGTTGAAAATGAAGCCCGTACACTGACCCCCCGGAGGATACTTTTTTAGGTAGATATTTAATCTGAAATGTTTTTTAACTTGTGGTAACATTTTTCCGTAAGTACCGTTAATCTAAGTATGCGTCGCCATTACCCGTTTATATTAGCCGTTTTCCTGCTGCTGGGCATCTCCGTGTGTTCCCATGAAGCTGTAGCGCAGGAGGCGCACGGTGCGGATGTAATACCGCTGCATGCGATAGTGGTAGGCAATGATACCATCCCGGTCATTACCCTGGCGATTGTTGACGTGGTGGAGAAAATGCCCAGGGCGCTGCGGAAAGAACGTGAACGCTGGAGCAGGCTCCGTAACGCGGTATATGTTACCTATCCTTATGCCAGAACAGCCGCCCGCCTTCTGAAAGATGTGAACAGCCAGCTGGCAACCATGTCCAAAAGAGAACGTAAGGCCTTCCTCGCCTCCAAAGAAAAGGAAATGAAAGCCCAGTTTGGCGACAAGCTGGAGAACCTGTCCATATACCAGGGAAAGGTGCTGATGAAACTGATAAACCGCGAAACAGGCCAGAACTGCTACGAAATTATCAAGGAACTCAAAGGCGGGTTTAATGCCCGCGTATGGCAGACGGTCGCCTTCTTCTTCGGCGGAAACCTGAAAAGCGAATATGACAAGCAGGAAGACAAGGATATAGAAGTGATTGTACAGGAACTGGAACTGTACCAGCGGTACCGCGCCTTTAATTAATTCAGCTATCTTCGTATCCACCAAAGGATGTCACACGATGAAAGCACGGATATTTTCAGCAGCATTATTATTGTTATCTGCAACCGCTATGGCACAGACGCCGGAGAATGAAGACCCGGTATATGTGGTAGACAGCGTACTTTCTACTGCTGCAATTATGGAAAATATTCCTCCCGATCAGATCGGTGTTATCACCATCGCGAAAGGGCGCAGGGCTATACTTAAATATGGCAGCCAGGCAGCCAACGGCGTCATCTATCTCGAAACCAAACCTTTTGCCCGCAAACGTATCACCCAACTGCTCCGCGAAGCCTCGCCGGCATACGACAGCCTGCTCCGCAAATATCCCAACGACAGCAGTTTTCAGTATATCGTCAACAGTAAACTGGTAATCCCTACCAACGAAACCAGCCTGATGGTACTGGACAAAAAGAGCCTGGTATCCCTGCAGGTAGTTACTGCCCGTGAGCTGGAAGAGAAATACCTGATCAAAGGCCGCAGCGCCGGTGTTATCATCACCAGCAGAGAGGATTGATGAGGTAAGGAATAATTTCCCATCTTTGCACCTCAATTTATAATCAGATGAAACTGGATATACTGGCAATAGCTGTACACCCCGACGATGTAGAACTGGGTTGTGCCGGCACATTGATGATACATGCCCTGCAAGGTATGAAGACCGGCGTAGTAGACCTCACCAGGGGAGAGCTGGGCACCCGTGGTACGCCTGAGTTACGGGAACAGGAAGCGCAGGACGCCGCTAAAATTATGGGACTGGAAGTAAGGGAAAACCTGGGCCTGGCCGATGGATTCTTTAGAAATGATACCATGGAACAGATGGCTATCATCCGCGCCATCAGGAAATACCAGCCGGATATAGTGCTTGCCAATGCTATGGATGACCGCCATCCCGATCATGGCCGTGCCGGTAAACTGATTGCAGACAGCTGCTTCCTCGCCGGACTGCGTAAGATAACCACCGAAGAAGACGGTATCCAGCAGCAGGCATGGCGCCCGAAACAGGTGTTCCATTTCCTGCAGGACCGCTACCACGAGCCGGACTTTGTCATAGATATTACCCCTGTTATGGAAAAGAAACTGGAAGCTATCAAGAGCTTCAGTTCCCAGTTCCTGGCAGCCAAAGACCATGAGCCGCAAACCTATATCTCCGGCGCCAACTTCTTCGACAGTGTCATCTACCGCGCCAAAATGCTCGGTAAAATGGTAGGCGTGGAATACGCAGAAGGCTATACGTCTGCGAAGATGATCGGCATCAGGAGTATGACGGATCTGATTAATGAAACCACCTGATAGGTAATTACGAATTACGAATTGCGAATTACGAATGAAAGCGGAGAGCAAAGCGCAGATCATATTTGATCGTTGCTTTGCTCTCCGCTTTCATTCGTAATTCGCAATTCGTAATTTGTAATTATTTATCTCAGTAATTCACCATTACTATGAAAACAATCATCACCTTGTTTTTGACTGCCCTGTTTTTATCGCTCCAGGCGCAACAGCCGGATAGACGTTTGTATAATGTGTTGAAGCCCTTGCTGGACGCGCATCACGGAGATGCCGGGGTATATGTGCAACATCTGAAGACGGGGCGAACGGTGGCTATCAATGCAGATACGGTGTTTCCGACGGCAAGTATGATTAAAATTCCTATACTGGCCGGGGTGTTTAAGCGTATCGGGGAAGGGGGGCTGCAGTACAGGCAGCTGCTGACTTACAGGGATTCGTTGCTGTATGAGGGAGAGGATTTACTGGGCTCTTTCCGTGACAGTCAGCAGATTACATTGGATAAGGTGGTGATGCTGATGCTGACGATGAGTGACAATACGGCCAGTTTATGGCTGCAGTCGCTGGCAGGCGGCGGGGCGGTCATCAATGAGTGGCTGGCGCAGCAGGGATTTGAGCATACACGTGTCAATTCCCGGACGAAAGGGAGGGAAGAGAACCGCAGGATATATGGCTGGGGGCAGACAACACCCCGCGAGATGGCGACGCTGATGAAACGTATTTATAAGGGAGAGGTAGTCAGTAAAGCCGGTAGCGAGCGGATGTACCGTAATCTTACCCGGAATTACTGGGATACGGAGGGAGTGCTCATGATACCGCCCGGCATCCGTACAGCAAGTAAGAACGGGGCGGTAGATGAGTCAAGGTCTGAAGTGCTGATGGTGAATGCACCTCACGGCGATTATGTTTATTGCATTATTACGAAGAATAATAAAGATCAGGGATGGAACCGGGATAACGAAGCCTGGCAGTTACTCAGAAAGGTAGGGGCTGCAATATGGCATCATTATGAACCGGACAGCAAATGGGTTCCTGACCCCGGGATGGGGCAATATTAAACGGCACAATGGGACCGGCTAAACATTAGATGAACAGATCTCTTGTTGCATCGAATTCATCCTGTTTAATGATGCTGTTTTTGATAAACGGAATCAAAGCTAGTCCAATCGTGATAATCACCAGTAATACGTATTTCTTTTTCATTTCCATGCTATTAATAATTTCTTCTCACTTATAACTAAATAACGTGCCAAAAAGATACGGAAATACCATGAAAATGTTAACTCAGTAATAATTTTTTTGATTATAAATCGGGATTCCCTGCTGTAGCCTTTACAGTGGGGGAGGAAAGCACATATATAGAGAATGCCAATGTCTTATTTTAAAAATCTATTTGACTAATAATGAATGTAAAGTGATCTTTGCGCCGGCAATTGACCAATAGTTTTGTCTGTAAATCAAAAATTGATATAGAATTATGAAAAATGTTATTTTATCTGTAGGATCAGAATTTCCGGAATTCAAGAAAACGTCAGTAGTTTCTATCGAAAAGGGTAAAGAGTTCTATGAACTGTCTTCAGAAGAACTGAAAAGCTCCGGCAAATGGATGGTAATGTTCTGGTGGCCTAAAGATTTCACCTTTGTATGCCCTACCGAGATTGCAGAATTCAACAAACATGCACAGGATTTTGCTGACCGCGATGCTGTACTGATCGGTGCTTCTACCGACAGCGAATTTGTACACGCTGCGTGGAGAAGAGATCACGAAGATCTGCGTAACCTGCAGTTCCCTATGCTGGCCGATACTTCCAAATCCCTCGCTACTGAGCTGGGTATCCTGGAAGCAAATGAAAAAGTTGCTTACCGTGCTACCTACATCGTAGATCCTCAGGGTATTGTTCGTTGGGTTTCCCTGTACGACCTGTCCGTAGGCCGCAGCGTAAAAGAAGTACTGCGTGTGCTGGATGCACTGCAGACAGATGAGCTGTGCCCTTGCAACTGGACAAAAGGCGAAGCGACCCTTACCGCCTAATTATTTAATTATCTGATTATTTGAGATTTGGTTATTTGAAATGCAGCGGAGACATGAGCGATATAAGCGATATAAGCAAATGTTGATCTCCGATGCATTTTAAATAATCAAATCTCAAATAACCACATCTCAAATGAATTTATATGTTTGCAACTACTAATCAGGATACAGCGGTGCAATTGCTGGAGTCTGTAGGACTGGGAGGAACAGCGTTGTCTGTTCGTTTGCAGGCCCTGGCGACTACAGATGCGCGGTACCTGAAGGATATTAAGATAAATGTGAGCAATGCGCTGAATGCAGCTACATTATCCAGGAAAGAGGCTTACCTGATCGGGGTGGCTGTGGCAGTGAATGAAAAGCATGCGGCATTGCAGGTTTCCCTGGAGAAGCTGGCAGTGCAGGAAGGCGCCAATGAAAAGGAGATTGCCGAAGTAATCAGCTGTACGTCCCTGATGAATGCCAACAATGTTTATTACCGTTTCAGGCATTTTGTCAACAAAGAGTTTTATACGACTACCCCTGCAGGTATCCGGATGAGCATTATGGCTAACCCGGTTACCGGAAAAGAATTTTTCGAGCTGCTGAGCCTGGTGGTTTCGGCGCTGAATGGTTGTGAAATGTGTGTTACCTCTCACGAGGAAACTTTGCTGAAGCATGGTACAGATCAGCAGAAAGTACTGGATGCAGTAAGATTAGGCGCCGTATTACGCAGTCTGATTGTATTATTATAAAAAATTATTTCCGGCGGGGACGGATGTAAATTAGTTCCATAATTAATTGATTATCATTAATTTGCATTGTGTTTATTTATTAAGTGGGAGCCTGGTAGCTGCCTGGTTTCAGCTGGATGTGAATAAATTCATTTAATAATATTTGCAAAATCCACAAAAAAGTGTGACTTTTGCATTCCTAAATTTTTAAATCATGGCAAGAGTATGTCAGGTGACAGGAAAGAAGCCGATTACAGGTCACCATGTTTCCTTCTCCAACATCAAAACAAAGAGAAGGTTTCTGCCTAACCTGCAGAAAAAGCGTTTTTTCCTGGCGGAAGAAGACAAATGGATATCATTGAAGGTATCTGCTGACGGTTTAAGAACCATCAACAAGAGAGGTTTGTATGCAGTAGTCAAAGAATTGCGTGCAGCTGGTACGGAAATCTAATTCTAAAGACTCACTTAATTTGTAATACACAATGGCAAAAAAAGGTAATAGAGTGCAGGTAATACTGGAATGTACAGAGCATAAGAACTCTGGTCAGCCAGGAACTTCCCGCTACATCTCTAACAAAAATAAGAAAAATACTCCTGAGCGTCTGGAGTTGAAAAAGTACAATCCTATTTTAAGGAAAGTTACTGTTCACAAAGAAATTAAATAAGTAATTGTTGATGGTTAATGGCTGTTTTGCATAGCCATATAGCCATTAGACCATAAAAACAATATAATACAATGGCAAAAGCAGCTTCAAAGAACTCGAAAGTAAAAGATGCTAAAGCAGCAGCTGAATCAAAAGTGTGGACTAAGGTAATCAGAGCGGTTCGTTCTCCGAAAACCGGTGCATATACTTTCAAAGAAGCAATTGTGCACAAGGATAAAGTGCAGGAGCATATTAATCAAAAGTAATTCGGCTTTACTAAATAATACTGAAAAGCTGTCCCGTCAAACGGACAGCTTTTTGTGTTGATATAAGCCGCTGTCAGGGTTAATTCCGTTAGTTTACCGGTTTGATGAAATTGTTAACACAAAAGACGTATTTTAGCAACCTGTTTGAATAATGCTGCTGATCAGCAGCCGGATAACCAATTAAAAGGGATATGATATCCCGGCCCAATTAAACTAAACTATGAGCTTTTTCAAAAATCTATTTTCCAGGGAAAAGAAGGAAAGTCTGGATCAGGGTTTGCAAAAAACCAAAGAAAGCTTCCTGAGTAAAATAGGTCGCGCTATTGCCGGTAAATCTACCGTAGATACTGAGGTGCTGGATAATCTGGAGGACGCATTGGTTTCTGCAGATGTAGGCGTAGATACTACCGTAAAAATCATTGACCGCATCGAACAACGGGTTGCTAAAGATAAGTATTTGGGAACCAGTGAGTTAAGCAGGATATTGCAGGAAGAAATTGCAACTATCCTCGTGGATGCACCAGATAGCGGTTTCCGTGATTTTGATGTACCGGCAGGGAAAAAGCCTTATGTAATTATGGTGGTAGGCGTGAATGGTGTAGGTAAAACCACTACTATCGGTAAGCTGGCATATAACTTTAAAAAAGCCGGTAAGTCAGTATTGCTGGGAGCGGCGGATACTTTCCGCGCTGCTGCCGTAGATCAGCTGACCATCTGGAGCGAGCGCGCAGGCGTGCCCATTGTGAAACAGCAGATGGGTTCGGATCCGGGAGCCGTGGCTTTTGATACGGTACAAAGCGGCGCTGCCCGTGATGTGGATGTAATTATCATCGATACCGCTGGCCGCCTGCACAATAAAGCCCATCTCATGGAAGAACTGGGTAAGATTAAACGCGTCATGAAAAAAGTCATTCCGGATGCGCCCCATGAAGTGCTCCTGGTACTGGACGGCTCTACCGGCCAGAATGCAGTGGAACAGGCCCGGCAGTTTACCGCAGCTACAGAAGTAACTGCGCTGGCTATTACCAAACTGGATGGAACCGCCAAGGGCGGTGTGGTGCTGGCCATCGCCAACCAGTTTAAAATTCCCGTTAAGTATAT
The DNA here is from genome assembly GCF_009928525.1 of Chitinophaga solisilvae. Taxonomy (GTDB): domain Bacteria; phylum Bacteroidota; class Bacteroidia; order Chitinophagales; family Chitinophagaceae; genus Chitinophaga; species Chitinophaga solisilvae. Next base: position 102,898 of record NZ_JAABOK010000004.1, read on the forward strand.
CGGTATCGGCGAAAAAATGGAAGATTTGCAGGTATTCAATAAAGAAGCATTCGTGGATTCTTTGTTTAGTCTAAACGATTGATTTTTATTATTTTGTAAATAGAGTCGATAGATTTGAATTAAGCCCACCTTTAATTTTACTTTAAGTAAAGAACGTTATCCGGGCTTTTCATCAGGCCCGGATATTTTTTTGGTCACATTTTTGGTCTCTTTCCGAACACTGCAATAGTTAGTTTATTATAAGTCTGCATTTGTTACATTTGAGTATACATTTTTGTAATCCTATTAACAATTCGTAGTTATGATCATAAAAAACATAGACCGAGTTGATGACATCACACCAGCAGAATTTAGGAAGAAATATTACGAACCAAGAAAACCAGTAATCATTACAGCAGCAGGATTGAGTAAAAACTGGCCTGCCTATCATCAATGGACCTGGGATTATTTCAAATCGATTGTTGGCGAAAAGGAAGTAGGTGTTTATAATAATGAGCGCGCCGGGGCTAAAACACTGGTGAACGGAGCAGATGACTACATTACCTTTGGCGAATACATTGATATGATCCGGAAGGGCCCGGTTAAGCTCCGCATTTTTCTCTTCAACATTTTTCAGCACGCACCCCAGCTGGCACAGGATATTGTCTGGCCGGACAAGTATTGCAAAGGCTTCCTTAAAAAATATCCCATGCTTTTCGTGGGCGGCGCTGGTTCAGTAGCGCATATGCACTACGATATTGATATGTCGCACATCTTCCATACCCAGTTTATCGGAAGAAAGCGGGTATTACTGCTGGACAACAAACAGTCGCCGCTGATTTACCGGATGCCTTTTACCGTTGAAAGCTCTGCCAGCTTCGTAAACTGGCATGAGCAGCTGGATACGGAACATTTCCCCGCACTGGAACATGCACAGGGGCTGACTACCATCCTGGAACACGGCGATACCCTGTTTATGCCCGCCGGCTACTGGCATCATATGGAGTATATGGACAGCGGCTTTGCGATGAGTCTGCGCGCCCTGGATGAAACCCTGACCGGCAAGCTGAACGGGCTGTATCATCTGGTCGGACTGAGAGGTATGAACAACCTCCTGATTAAACTGGCGCCGGAGTGGTGGTACCACAAAAAACGCACCCTGGCACGTAAAAGGGCTGAGAAAGCATTGCAACATATCTGATATGTAAAATATTGATGATCCGGATGTTTTAGCGACCTGTTTCGCAGCCGCCGCTGCATATCCGGATCATCATTAAATAATAATGATTTATATTACAAGGAGTTATCTTAAATTTTATAATTCCCATTTCTTTTCATACCTTTGCACCTTCCTTATTTAACCCCCACTAAGGCTCAAAGTCACGTACAGTAAGTCTGCTGTTTTATTCAATTAGTGTCTGTGTGTCTTCGTGGCGGTAAGCGGTTCAGGAAACAAACCGCATGTTTTAAAACATTCGCGCTTGAAGACGAAAACTTTAAAGAAAGACAAGGTTAATATTATTACGCTTGGATGCTCCAAGAACATGGTTGACTCAGAAGTACTGAGCGGACAACTGATGGCCAATGAAATCGATGTGGTACATGAAAGCACCAAACGCGACCATAATATTGTGGTAGTGAACACCTGCGGATTTATTGACAAGGCCAAGGAAGAATCGATCAACACCATCCTGGAACAGGTAGAACTGAAACAAAAAGGCAAGCTGGACAAAGTATATGTCACCGGCTGTCTGAGTGAACGTTACCGGGAGGATCTTAACACGGAAATAGGCGGAGTGGATGCCTGGTTTGGTACCATGGAATTGCCACTGCTGCTGAAAAAATTTGATGCCGACTACAAATCAGAGCTGATAGGAGAACGCCTCCTGAGTACCCCTTCTCATTATGCTTACCTGAAAATAGCCGAAGGTTGTAACCGTACCTGTTCCTTCTGCGCCATCCCGCTGATGCGGGGCAGCCATGTATCCAGACCTATTGAGGAGCTGGTGAAGGAAGCAGAGAAACTGGTGCGCTCCGGTGTGAAGGAAATCATGCTGATTGCACAGGAGCTGACTTACTATGGTCTGGACCTGTACAAACAGCGCCGCCTCGGTGATCTGATGAGAGCCCTGGCCGGTGTGGAAGGTCTGGAATGGATCCGGCTGCACTATGCATACCCAACCAAGTTTCCGATGGAAATTCTGGATGTGATGAATGAATTCCCGAACATCTGTAACTATATCGATATGCCTTTGCAGCATGCTTCCAACGCTATGCTGAAAGCGATGAAACGTCAGATTACCCGTGAAGAGATTGAAGAATTAGTACATAACATCCGTGCAAAAGTACCGGGCATCTGCCTGCGTACTACCCTGATTGCCGGCTTCCCCGGTGAAACGGAAGACGATGTGGAAGAACTGAAAGGTTTCCTGGAAAGAATGCGTTTTGACCGTGTGGGTGTTTTCACTTACAGTCATGAAGAAGGCACCAGCGCCTACGCACTGGAAGATAATATCCCCGCTGAAGAGAAGGAGAGAAGAGCGCAGGAAATCATGGAAGTACAACAGGAAATCTCCCTGGAAAAAAACCAGGAGAAAGTAGGAAAAGTATATAAAGTAATAGTAGATAAGAAAGAAGCCGGACGCTATCTTGCCCGCACGGAATTTGATTCTGTAGAGGTAGATAATGAAGTGATCATCGATACCACCAAACGCCTGAAACCCGGCGAATTTGTGGAAGTACGCATCACCAAAGCATTCGATTACGATCTTGAAGGTGAATTAATTTAAGAAAATATTTCAAACAGCTAAAAGCTAACTAACCAGCTTACAGCTTATACCCAGCTCCCGACGGAGCATGATTAATGCAAATCAATGACTACATTTGAATCACTGGGCTTACAAGAGCCTATCTTAAAGGGAATTACGGACCTGGGCTTCGTTTCCCCAACACCAATCCAGGAACAGGCAATTCCCGTGCTGTTAAGCGGAGACCGCGACTTCGTAGGTTTGGCCCAGACGGGCACCGGTAAAACTGCTGCTTTTGGTTTACCATTGCTGCAGCAGCTGGATCTCAAAATAAATAAACCCCAGGGGCTGATTTTATGTCCAACCCGTGAACTGTGTCTGCAGATCACCAACGACCTGAAAAATTTCAGCAAATACCTCGGCGATGTGAACATTGTTGCCGTTTACGGCGGTTCCAGCATCGTGCAGCAGCTGCGCGACCTGAAAAGAGGCGTACACATCGTAGTGGCTACTCCGGGCCGTCTGCTCGATATCATCGACCGTGGCGCCATCAACTTTGAAAATGTCCGTTACGCTGTACTGGATGAAGCGGATGAAATGCTGAACATGGGCTTCCAGGAAGACATCAACAGCATCCTCTCCAATACGCCTGAAAATAAAACCACCTGGCTGTTTTCCGCTACGATGCCGCAGGAAGTGCGCCGTATCGCGAAAAAATACATGGAAGATCCGTTTGAACTGACGGTAGGTACCAAAAACAGCGGTAACGTAAATATTGAACATGAATACTACGTGGTACGCCCGCGTGATAAATATGCTGCGCTGAAACGTATCGTAGACTTCAATCCTGATATCTTCGGTATCATCTTCACCCGCACCAAAATAGAATCACAGGAAATTGCCGAATCCCTGATCAAGGACGGTTACAATGCAGATGCCCTGCACGGTGACCTTACCCAGCAACAGCGTGATAAGGTAATGAAACGCTTCCGCGAAAGAGCACTGCAGGTGCTGGTAGCTACAGACGTAGCTGCCCGTGGTATCGACGTAGATAACGTTACCCACGTTATCAACTACGATCTGCCTGATGACGTGGAAAACTACACACACCGCTCCGGCCGCACCGGCAGGGCTGGTAAATCCGGTGTATCCATCGCTGTTATCAGCTCCCGCGACATCGGTAAAATCCGTCAGATCGAGAGGGTAATCGGTAAGAAATTCGTAAAAGCAGAAGTTCCCGATGGCTTTGCAGTATGCGAAAAACAACTGTTCGGCCTCGTACATAAAGTACATAATGTTACCGTTAACGAAGAACAGATCGAACCATATCTGGAACGCATATACGAAGAGTTTGCATCCATGACCAAGGAAGATCTGATCAAACGCTTCGCGTCCCTGGAATTCAACCAGTTCCTGGAATACTACCAGGATGCTCCGGATCTGAATGCCAAAGACGAAAGACGCTTCGGTGAAGAAGGTGGTAAAGACCGCAGAAACAACGGCAAATTCACCCGCCTGTTCATTAATCTCGGTTCTGTAGACGATTTCAACCGTGGCGATATGCTGCGCTACCTGTGCGACAATACCGGTATCCGTGGTAACAAAATCGGCCGTATCGATCTGAAAGGCGTATACTCCTTCTTCGAAGTGGAAAACGACGAAGTGGAAAAAGTAACGCAGAGCTTCAAAAAAGTAGAGTACAACGGACGCAGCGTACGTATCGAAATGTCTCAGGACGGTGATAAACGTGGCGGCGGCGGCCGTAGCTTCGGCGGCGGACGCAGAGATGACGGCGCTCCCCGTAAACGCTGGAATTCAGAAGGCGGTGGTCGTCCGGGCGGTTTCCGCTCAGGCGAGAAACGCGAATCTGCCGGCGGTAGCAGACCTCCGTTCAAACGTAAATACTAAACTCCTTTAATGGATTATAAATAAGAAAGGCGTCCCGCAAAGGACGCCTTTCTTATTTTATAAAAATCTATCTGATAAGTATCCTATCATTTCCCGAAAATTAAACTATCTTGTTAATTCAGACCCAATTTTCACGTTACTATGACCGGAGCTTATTATCGCACTTCAGAGACAGTAGTACCTTTTTCCCTCTTTACTTCCGGTGACATTGCCCTGTTTCAGGCAGGCTCACATTACCGGCTATACGAAAAGTTCGGCGCACATCCACTAGATTATGAAGGAACCAAAGGAACCTATTTTTCCGTGTGGGCTCCCAACGCTGCATTTGTAGCAGTAATGGGTGATTTCAACAACTGGGACCATTACAGTCATACCCTGTTCCCCCGCTGGGATAACTCCGGCATATGGGAAGGCTTTGTCCCTGAAGTCACCGACGGAAGCCTCTACAAATATTTCATCCGTGCCAACAGCGGCGAAGAGCTGGAGAAGGGCGATCCCTATGGCACCTCCTGGGAAGTAAGACCCAAAACAGCTACTATCGTACACCGCCTGGACCATACCTGGAACGATAAAAAATGGATGCAGGAGCGCAGATCACGCAACAGCCTGGGCAGTCCGTTTTCCGTATATGAAGTACATCTCGGCTCCTGGCGCAAACCCGACCCTGCCGCTGCAGAGATATTTTATTCTTACCCCGAAATTACCCGCATGCTGGTGCCCTATGTGAAAGAGATGGGCTTCACCCATGTGGAGCTGATGCCGGTAATGGAACACCCTTTTGACGGCTCCTGGGGGTATCAGCAGACCGGTTATTATGCCGTTACCTCCCGCTATGGTACACCCGAACAATTTATGGAAATGGTGGAAGCCTTTCATCAGGCCGGCATCGGCGTGATCCTCGACTGGGTGCCTTCTCATTTTCCTTATGATGCACATGGCCTCTTCCGGTTCGATGGCGCGCATACCTATGAATATGCGGATATGCGCAAGGGATATCATCCCGACTGGAACAGCTATATTTTTAATTATGCCCGTAATGAAGTGCGTTCCTTCCTGTTGAGTAACGCCATTTACTGGCTGGATAAATTTCATATAGACGGATTACGGGTAGATGCCGTTGCCTCTATGATACACCTCGATTATTCCCGTGAAAGAGGCGCTTGGGAACCTAATGAGCTGGGAGGTAATGAAAACCTGGAAGCCATCAGTTTCCTGAAAAAGGTCAATGAAACGGTATATGCGCTCTATCCTGATGTGCAGACCATCGCAGAAGATTCTACCAATCATTACGGAGTGTCCCGTCCGACATTCATGGGCGGACTGGGTTTCGGCATGAAGTGGATGATGGGATGGATGAATGATACATTGGACTATTTCAAAAAAGATCCCATTCACCGGAAATGGTATCAGAATGACCTCACCTTCAGCCTGGTATATGCCTTCAGCGAAAATTACATGCTGCCGCTGAGTCACGATGAAGTGGTGCATGGAAAGTCGCCGCTGCTGTATAAAATGCCCGGCGATGAATGGCAGAAATGTGCCAACCTCCGCTTGCTGTTCGGATATATGTTTACGCATCCCGGAACTAAATTACTGTTTATGGGAGGGGAGTTTGGGCAGACTTCCGAATGGAATTACCGCAGCGAGCTGGAATGGCACCTGCTGAAATATGCGCCGCATAAAGGTATTCAGGATTTTGTGAAAGACCTGAACCGTTTGTATACCTCTTCACCAGCCTTGTATGAATTACAGTTTGAGGCAGAAGGGTTTGAGTGGATAACCGTAAATGATTATGATAACTGTGTGCTGGCATATGCCCGGAAAGGCAAGTCTGCAAAGGACTGGATGCTGATAGTACTGAACATGACGCCGGTACCGAGAGAGCAGTATCTGGTAGGAGTGCCGTTCGGGGGAGTGTGGGAAGAAGTACTGAACAGTGATGCACCGCAGTATTATGGCAGTGGTGTTATCAATACCGGACCGCAGAAAGCGGTAAAACAGTTTTACAATGGCCGGGAGTATGTATTGTCATTGCGGGTGCCGCCGCTGGGAATGAGCATCCTGAAATTAACGGCCCAGGTGTAAATAAATGCATTAGCATATATCAGAAGGGAGAAGCGGATGCTTCTCCCTTTTTCTTTTCCCTCGTTTAAACTATTTACTGTCTCTGCCGTCTATTCCGTACAGCAATAAGAGGAGAGGGAAATGCGTTTTATTTATTGTGTCACATTCCGCCCGGATTCAGTTCCGGCGTGCCTTTAGCCATATTAATCAGCCAATTTTTATTAGTCTTTAAAAACCATTCATTTATGAAAAACTCGCTCCGAAAAACCGGGCTTTTACTGGTCATGTTACCCGTATTGGCCGCGCTCATGCTGTATTCCTGCAAGAAGGACCAATCTGCATCAGATCAGCCGATTCCGGCAAACCAGCAAAAAGTAAGTATATATTTATCAGATGATCCCGGTCTGTTTGACAAGGTACTGCTGGATATCCGTAAGGTAGAGATACTGGTGGATACCTGCGGGGGGATAGATAATGATCCATGGGATGACCGTGACCGCTGCTGGTGGGATGAAGACCGGCGTGATGACCGCCATGGCCGTGATACCTGCCAGGTATGGGATTCGCTGGCTATACGCCCGGGTGTTTATGACCTGCTCACGCTGAGAAATGGCGCAGATACTTTGCTGGCGGGTGGTTTGATTCATAAGGGAGAGATGAAACGCATCCGTATCACGGTAGGCAATAATAATTCCCTGGTGAAAAACAGCGTTACCTATCCGCTCGCATCTGTATCGGGGCAATCAAAGATTATAGTAAGGGTCCGGCATAATGAATGGGACGAGGTATCGGGCGATAACCTGCAGCTGTGGCTGGATTTCGATGTGCAGCGTTCTGTCATCAGAACCTGGAACGGTAAGTTTATTCTGCGGCCGTATATTAATGTGTTCACTATCCTGAAGATGGGTAGCCTGTCGGGGCGTATTACACCTGCAGATGCCTATCCTGTGGTATCAGTTTACAACAGCAGCAGGGATACGTTGTATGCGTTGCCCTGGAGAAACGGGGATTTCAAAGTGAGGGGGCTGAAAGTGGGTACCTGGAGTGTGTTTGTGAATACCTCCAATGGTTATAAAGACACGACAATTGCGAATGTGAAGATAGAGCGGGGCAGGGATACGCGTCTGGGAGAAATCAGATTACACAAATAGCGGTATGATAACGATCCGGGCCGGCGTTCTTTCAGGGACGCCGGTTTTTTTTAGTCTGTCAAATATATGGGTAAAATATTTAACTTGTGATAAAGTGACTATTATGCAAAAATTGTTTTTATGTATACTGCTGCAACTGGGATGTGTAGCGGTGATGGCACAGGGGAAAACCAATCAGCGTGATGCGCAGGGGCGTAAGCAGGGGAATTGGGTAGAAGTGGTGGAAGAGCTGAGAGGAGAGCCGGGTTTTACCTGGGAGGGCGCGTATAAGAATGGCAGGAAGGAGGGGATGTGGAAGAAGACATCGCTGGGAGGTAATATTATGGCAGAGGAAAATTTCCGGAATAATGTACTGGACGGTTATTGTAAGTATTTCTACCCCAACGGGAAACGCAGCGAGGAAGGCAGTTTCCTGGCTACGGAGATAGAGGGGCAGCGGGATACGGTGATGGTGGTAGATCCGGTTACGCAGGCGGAAAAACCGGTAGTGATAACACGGTTGGGTAATTCAGTGCGTAATGGTGTCTGGAAATTATATGATGAAGAAACCGGGAAGATGGTTAAATCGTATTATAAGAGAGGGGAGTTGGTGACGCCGGAAGAGCTGGGTGACAGTACAGAGGTGAGTAAGCCTGCACCGGCGCCTGCACCTTTGCAGTTGCCACATGAAGATGCCGGCAAACGTAAAAGGAAAGGATAATTGACAGCATAGGTCCGGCTTAAAAATGAACAGAAATGAACAGAAAAAATTGTCCGTTTTAGCTTTTTAAGTTGTATTTTCATTACAGTAGATGCGCCGGTGTGCGCGTCTGCTGTACGCGAAATGTTGTTTATTACAGAATCCTGTTAATTTGTTTGTATGAAAAGCCTGATTATCAACCACGGAGAAAATCATCATGAGCTGAATGGTCTGGAATCCACACCTGACCGGACAGAATTGATGTTCCGTGCGATTTTTATTTTACTTGTTTTTTGCGCATTGATATCTATTTTTTTCCTGTCTATCTTTTTTTAGCAGCGGTCATTTTGAAGGATTTTTGAGGATGCAGAAAGATATAAATGAGACCGGTTTCTACAGATAAAAAAATCCTGTAAAAGTTTTTAATAGTTGATTGCTAAATTGATTTTGTTTGATGGAACCCTTTACAGTATTGTGTTTACTAACCCATTTTTCACCATTCAATATTTCAATTTCTTAATTAGATGTTAACGTGTTGACTCGATTTGTTCATTTTGTTCATTTTGAGTTTTAACCCTTTCAATATTTTGCACTAAGCAATTAAGCTATTAATTTTACAGTCTCTAAAGTTGGCATAGGTTAGGAACCCGGCCCCAGATCTCTATCTGAAAGCCTTTTTTCTTTTTCAGCTACCGCGCAACTTTACAGCTTCATCTTATTTTTCTGTATGTATTTTATGGTCTTTATGCAGCAACTGCTCACTGGCAGGAGGTAATACTTGTATACTGTTACGTAGGGTTTTTCGTTGCCGGAAAAATCCGTTACGATGCGGGTGTTGGTGCTTGTATGACTGTCTGGTAAAGGGATTGATTGCATAGGGAAAGAACTGATTGCACAGCAAAGGGATTGACTGTATAGTAAAAATAATGGGAGGGAGATGGTTCACAAAAAATAAATGAAGGAAGAATATATAAGATAACGTATATGGTTATACGTTTTTGTATGAGGTTGAAATAAAACGGATATAATATGCATAAAACCGGAACAGGATGCTCCTGAAAAGAATACGCCTATATGGATAAATGATGAAAAAGTATTAATATTAGTAACGCTTGCAACATCATTCCAGACTGGTTTTTGCATGTTATACTTTTTAACCGGAACAACCAAAAAAATAGCAGCACATGAAAAGAGTAACAGGAATAGGAGGCATCTTTTTCAAATGCAAAGATCCCGGAAAACTCAGGGATTGGTACAAAACTCATCTTGGGTTTGACACAAGCCACTATGGGGCAAAGTTTGAATGGCAGCAGGATGCAGCTGCCGCCAAACAGGGATATACGCTCTGGAGTCCCTTTCCGGATAACACCCAATATTTTGAGCCGTCAGCAGCTGACTTTATGATCAATTACCGGGTCGAAAACCTCGAAGCACTGGTAGCCGTATTACAAAAGGAAGGGGTGACGGTTTTAGATAAAATAGAAGCATCTGAATATGGAAAATTCGTTCACATTCTTGACATAGAAGGTAATAAAATTGAATTATGGGAACCTAATGAATAATGCCCATCTATGTGATAACAACCTCGGAATGATGGAAGCGAGAACCTGTCGCTCTTCCAATAAATACGTACTTACCGGTTATCGTTGATTTAAAATAAGGTTTGCTGATTTGTCTGTAAATAAAAAGAACAGCAAAGGAATGCCTGCCACTCTTTCAATAATGCGTACTTACCGGTTGGAGGTCATCTATTATTTAAAATCAGAGTTGACTAATTTATCTGCAAATAAAAGAGTAGCAAATGAATGCCTGCCGTTCTTTCAATAAATACGTACTTCCCGGTTAGCGGTCATCGATTATTTAAAATCAGGTTAGCTGATTTGTATGCATATGGAAAGAACCGCAAGCGAATGTCTTGTTTTTTCAATAAATATGTACCTACCGGTTGCGGATAATCCTTTAATCAACACCAGAGGTAGCTAATCTCCGGGCAAATAAAAGAGCAGCAAACCAATGTCTGCTGCTCTTACCATATAATAATCCCTTACGGGTTAAGGTCTGCGGATAATAATCTCCTCAAAACCACGATCTGCTAAAAATGAAATAGTATTATCTGCCGCGAAGTTCTCCCTGTCTAATGGAATGCTTACGCCATCCACAATAGCGGCGACCGGCCGGAACGGCAGTCCGTGCAGTACAATCCGGTGATGTGTATACGCGGTTTCATAGTTAACGTAATACTTCTTCTTCAGGTGAAACTGTTGTGCATCAGATACCTGTTTGAAGGTGATGATGTTATACTGTCCGTTCCTGTAACCATAATGATCTCCCGCATCTTCATAAAGCATGCTCCTCACCGTCGTTTCTCCGTAGTAAACATGCAGCAGCATTTCGGTAACCGGCTTTTCATGCGTGTACTGCATTTCAGGATAGCGGGGTAATACAGCGCCGGCTTTCACAAAAATCGGCATCTCTTCCAGCGGCGTAGCCACTGTGAGTGCCTGCTTACCGGTATGCAGACTATCATTCCAGAAATAATACCAGTTGCCTTCAGGCAGGTACACCTGCATTTCTTTCATGCCTTTTTCACCGACGTGGCTCACCAGCAGGCTGTCGCCGAACATGAACTCATGTGTACAGTTGTGTGTGGCCGGATCCTGCTGGGCAGTAAATGCCAGCGGGCGCAGCATAGGCATACCGTTGGTGGCGTATTGCCAGAAAGTGGTATACAGATACGGTAACAGCTGGTAGCGCAGGGAGATAAACCTGGTCACTACCTTTTCGTATTCCGGTCCGAAGCTCCATGGCTCCTGGTTGAAGCCGGTTTCATTGCTGGCAGAATGGGTACGCATCAGCGGATGAAAAGTCGCCAGCTGTATCCAGCGGGTATAAAGTTCTCCGTCCGGTTCCCCGATGAAACCACCAATATCGCTGCCGGTGAAGGATATACCGGAAACGGCTAAACGCTGACATTGTACGGATGCCAGCCATAAATGCTCCCAGCTGGAAACATTATCGCCGGTCCAGACGGAAGACCAGCGCTGCGCGCCTGCGTAACAGGAACGGGTGATGAGGAAAGGCCGGTTGGGCAGCAGGTATTTTTTCATACCGGCGGCGGTAGACTTACTCATCAGGTGGCCGTAAATATTATGGGCTTTACGGTGGCTCACTTCTTCCCCGTCATAATCGTGGCGCACATCTTCCGGGAAGGAGCCCATTTCGAACACAGCCGGTTCGTTCATATCATTCCATACGCCTCTGACGCCGGTTTCTGCCAGCCCTTTGAACAGGCTGCTCCACCACTCGCGGACAACAGGGTTGGTATAATCAGGGAACACGCACTTGCCGGGCCATACATCGCCTTCCATCAGTGCGCCATCCGCGCGTTTACAGAAATAATTATTACGGAGTCCTTCCTGGTAGATGCTGTAATCCGGATCTACCTTTATACCCGGGTCAATAATCACTACTACCTTAAATCCTTCTGCAGCGAGGTCCCTTATGAGCCCGGCCGGATCGGGAAAGTATTCCTTGTTCCAGGTAAAGCAGCGGAAGCCATCCATATAATCAATATCGAGGTAGATAACATCACAGGGGATGCGGCGTTTCCTGAAGGTTGCGGCTATTTCCTTCACCCGGGTATCAGGGAAGTAGCTCCAGCGACATTGATGATAGCCCAAAGCCCACAAGGGCGGCAGTTCCGGCGTACCTGTAATTTTTGTATAGGAGGCGGCTACCTCCAGCAGTTCCGGACCATAGATAAAGTAATAGTTCATTTCTCCGCCGCGTGCCCAGAAGCTGCAGGCATCTTCCCGTTCTTTTCCGAAGTCGAAGATGGTGCGGAAGGTGTTATCGAAGAAGATACCATAACCGATACCGTCATGCAGTCCGTAATAGAACGGGATGTTGCGGTACAGCGGATCCGTATCTTTCTGATAGCCGTATGCATCGGTACCATAGTTTTCCAGGCGCTTGCCGCGGAGGTTCAGATCTGTAGGCTTGTCCCCGAGTCCGTAAAAGCATTCCCCTTCCTGTACCAGCTTGCTGCAGTATACTATTTTACCGCCTTTCTGCAGATAATGCTGCCAGTGAAAACCCATTTCGTCCTGGTTGATGACCTTTCCGTCCTTATCGCTGATGGTAATACGCAGGTTGTCGCGAGCAATAAATACTTTCAGGGCATCAGTATATATCTCGAAGGTTTCTTCCCATTCCTTGATACCGAATGTGATAGGAGATTCCTCCATGGTATCGCTGGTAGCGTAGGAGAAATCGCGCTGGAAGGTGCCATCGGCGGCATAGCGGAAGCGGATAATTTTATCTGCGATGACCCGCACTTCCAGGATGGTTTCCGTTGTGTAAAAGCAAAAATAGTTTCCTTCTTTTTTCCATTCCCTGATCGCGTCCGGGTAGTGCTTTACGCCATATTTACTTGACGAGGTTTCAACTTGCATAATCTCTTTTTATGAACTGCACACAATTATACGCTGTGTAGCAATCAGAACATTGTATCAGGAATTAAATTACATAAAAATTCAGAGTAGTGATAGCCTTTCGCGTTAGTTGCTGATATTACTGCGTTGGCAGTGCAAATAATGATGTTAACAAAAAAGGCATCGTATTATATTTATTAGTTATTAACTTCATATTGTTTAAATGTACTTTTTGCTTTAACCTATTTTACCGGTGCGCCTTTCCAGGAGCACCTTTTTTATGTGCGGGCATTTCCAGTACTGCAATGGTTTTACCTGCCAGGAATACCCTGGAGCCATTTCTGGCGCGGCGTGCCACATGGAATCCGTCGCCGATTTTTCTCCAGTCTTTCCCGCCGTTCTCTGAAATATCCGTGCCGGAAGTACCGGTGGTAATTAATAATTCCGGTGTAATGTATGCCACGCAGGATTTAAACCCTCCGGGCGCTGTGCGGGGTAAAGTCCAGTGGCGGCCTCCGTCGGAGGTGAGCGCACAGTTGCCCTGCCGCAGGGTATCATTTTTGTAATCGCCGCCCACCGCAATTCCTTTTCTGCTGTTGAGAAAGGCGATAGAAAACGTGCCAGTGGTGGCTTGCCCCTGTATGAGCGGGATGGGTAGTGCTTTCCAGGTGTTATCCCCGTATTGGTGCAGTCTGGAAACAGTGCCGCCTGTAGCTGCATAGACGCGGTTCCCGCCAATGGTAATCAGGCTGGTGCCGCTGGCAGCGAATATAGATTCTCCTTTTCCGGCGGCTGGGGCATTGGTGTCCGGTTGCCAGGTACGGCCTCCGTCGTGCGTCCGCAGTACGGTAAACTGCTCCTGCAGCGGATCTCCGATGGCGATGCCTTCCTGCGTATCAAAAAATTCTACAGCATCGAAAAATATGCCGGGTGTATTATTAAAGTACACCCGTTGCCAGGTGGCGCCGCCGTCTGCTGTCATAAAAATATGTGCCGGCTCGCCTGCATTGATAACTACGGCCTTCTTTTCATCGAAGGCGTACAGCGAACGCCAGTCGCAGCTGTCGCAGCCACTGACCCGGGTCCACTGCCAGGACCGGCCGCCATCGGTGCTTCTGCCTACCTGTCCGCCGGTGCCGGATACCCATACAATATCATCCGTGACGGCGCTGAGTCCGCGTATACTTCTGGCAGGAGGGGTGGCTTCCGTGATCTTTATATGATAATCTGCCGGTTGTGCCTGTGCCTGTATCCGTGAAAAATACCCGGAAGCGAGAAGAAAAATTATTGTAACTGCTGATCTGAGCATAAAAAAATATTTACCTGTAAGTGGCTGCTGTAAAGGGTTTGAAGATACGTTTGCTGAAAGTGTTGCTGGCATAAGTATGAGTTATAATATTTATTTCCAATCTGTTATCCGGAAGAAAATTACAAAATAGCTACAAAGTGTGGCGTAGAATTATATATTTGCAAAAACAGCCTAAACCAGCTTACTGTCAATAACATAATCAGCGTGCTTCATTCCCTCCAACAGAAAATATTTATCCTGCTATGCCTGTGGGCCCTAATGGGCAAGGTTTTACATGCCCAGGATAAGCCATATATTTTCGATAGTTACAGCGTAAATGAGGGACTTTCCCAGAGTACGGTATTTGACATTACCCAGGACGATCAGGGTTTTTTATGGATTGCCACCCGCGACGGTATCAATCGTTTCGATGGTTATACCTTCAATGAGTACCGCTTCAAGCCCAGTTCCCGGGAACTGGATAAGGCCGGCGAAGGGAAAGGGGAGCTGGTTCCCCGTGGCAGCAATGGTAACCGGGCGGTTATCAACCGCTTTGACCTGAAAGGCTACAAGGGTTATTCCTTCTACCGGGACAGCCGCCACCAGCTGCTGCTGGCACATAATAACGGGATCAGTGTGTATGATAAGTATCGTAACAATTTCAAGGCATTGCTTACCGATACCTCCAACATCAACGCACAGGAAAGAGACAGCAACAACAAGTTCAGGATACTGGGAGAAGATGCGGCCACCAGATCCCTGTGGGTGTGGCGGCCTACCCGGGGGCTATATATACTGGATGACAGCACCTATGCTATCCGCCGGATTATCATGTACCCGCTGCAGTTCCAGCGCAGGGGTATTGTGCCTTCTGCCCTGATGAAAGACGGGAACACCATCTGGATGACCGGCGATGAAGGAGAACTGCTGTCACTGGATATCCGCACGTTGCAGATGCCGATTTACTGCCTGCCCAGCATCGGTAAGGCGCCGGTCATGCGTAACCTCAGCGCTGATTCCATGCTGATTGTCAGCCAGGGTCATATCACGCTCTTCAATAAACGCAGAAATAAGTACAGCGACCTGCCCTTCGAAATCCGCAATGAATACGGAGAGCCGTTTGTGCCCAACGTCATTGAGATAGATCATGAAGGCAACGCCTGGATAGGCGGTACAGACGGTGTGCTGGTGTACAGCATTGCGCGTAATGAGATTATCCGGCACATCGTGAGCTTCAATACCTTTGAAACCCGCTCCTTCAATCTTGTCAGTTACCTGTACCGCGACGGGTCTGATAATATGTGGGTGGGCACGGATGGTGACGGACTGAAAAAATATTCTCCCCATAAAAAAGTTTTTAACCTGTACCGCTCTCCTTACATCACCCATAATATGGTACAGGCAGTGTACAAGCACGATGACGGCAAACTATATGTGGGACTGATGCGCGACGGGCTTAATATTTATGCAGAAGGAGGAAAGTTCCTGGAGCGCATTTCCAATGAATTGTATCCGGGGAAATTTCCGGGCAGCGATCTCGGCGCCATCTGCCGGGAAGATTTTGAGCACCTGTGGCTGCATTTTGCCAATATGCATATCGGGTTGTTCAATGTACAGACCAAAGGCTTTACAGACCTGACGCCTAAAGTGCTGGCCCTGGGCCTGCCCCAGCAGCGGGACCCGTTCCCTCTGCTGTTTAAGCGCGCCAACGGGGAACTGTATTTCAACTATGGCAGTTACCTGCTCCGCTTTGAAGACGGGCAGCATGGCCATAAGGTAGCCATTGTGCATCATTTCAACGATGAGCTGATTACTGCCTATTACGAAGATTATATGGGTAACCAGTACGTGGGAACGAAATCTGCCGTATACGTAAAAAATGTTTCTTCCTCCCGCTGGAAATATGTAGCGTTGCCGGACGGCACCGCCATCAAAGGTATCAACAAGAACCCGCACAAGGAGCTGCTGATAGCTACCAACAAGGGATTGTTTGTGCTGGATGCACAGGAGCAGATTAAAACGCACTATAACAGTTACGACTATCCGAAACTGATCAATGACTACATGTACGGGGTGCTGCTGGACGACAAGGACCGTATCTGGGTGAGCCATAACAAAGGGGTGACGCAGATTAACCCGGTAACCAATGAAATTACGACCTATAATCATGAAGATGGTCTGCAGTCCAACGAATTCAATACCGGCGCCTTCTTTAAATCCATAGACGGAGAATTATTTTTCGGCGGTATCCGTGGTGTAAATGGTTTTTACCCGAAAAATTTCCGGAAGAATCCTTTTAACTCCAAAGTAATCATCCGCCGGATGGAAGTACTGGATAAGCCCTATGAGTCAGATACGGCCATCTCCCTGCTGAAAAGGGTAGAGCTGCCGTATAATCAGAATACCATTGCTATTGAGTTTGTACCGCTGGAATATACCAACCCGCTGAAAAACAAGGTACAGTATAAACTAGAAGGCGCTGATGAAGACTGGGTAGAGGCGGGCACCTTCCGGATGGCGCGTTACACGAACCTGCATCCCGGCAGTTATACCTTTAAGGTAAAGGCTTCCAATAACGACGACAGCTGGAACACTACACCTACCACGTTGGAGATCGTCATAAAAATTCCTTTCTGGCAGTCGCTCTGGTTCAGGTTTCTGTTATTACTCTTACTGTTGGGCATTGCATATTATTTCTCTACGTTGTATCTTGATTATAAAATAAGACACGAAAAACTGAAACTGGAGAAAGAGCAGGCCGTGGATCAGGAGCGTGCACGTATTTCCAGCGATATGCACGACGATCTTGGTTCCGGGTTATCTACCATCAGGCTGCTGAGTGAAATTGCGAAGCGGAAAATTCCGGATACCTCGCAGACGAAGGAGATAGAGCGCATCAGTGAAACAGCCGGAGAGATGATAGATAAGATGAGTGAGATTATCTGGGCGATGAATTCCTCTAATGATTCACTGGCTAACCTGATCGCTTATATGCGCAGTTTTGCTGCCGATTTTTTAGAGCATTCTCATATAACACATCAGTTCTTTATACCGGAAGTAATACCAGATATTAAACTGAGCGGGGGCACCAGAAGAAATATTTATCTCGCCGTTAAAGAGTCGCTGCACAACGTAGTCAAGCATGCGAAGGCCACAGAGGTGATAATAGAAGTGAAAATGCATAAAAATATGACGATCATGATCAAAGACAACGGAAAAGGATTTGACCAGGAAAAGGTCCGGTTATTCGGCAACGGATTGAAAAATATCCAGAAGCGGATGCTGGCTGTGGGTGGTCATGCAGACATCACTTCCAACAACGGTACAATAGTTTTTCTCGATATCCCACTAAATTAACATACATTTGTTTTAAGTAACATTTAAGTGTTATAATTCCTACAAACATGACGGTATACTCAAAGAAGAAGTCCCAGGATAACATGGACATTATCTCTATTGCGATAGTAGAAGACAACCATGATATCCGCACGGCTATGGAATTGCTGATTAATGGTTCTGACGGTTATGCCTGTGTTGGCACTTTCAATAATGCTGAAACCGCACTGGAGCAAATCCCTCAATTGCTGCCAAACGTAGTACTGATGGATTTTAATCTTCCGGGTGGAATGAATGGTATTGAATGTATTGCCCGGTTGAAAGCAGAGTACCAGGATATGCAGTTTATGATGCTGACGGTATATGAAGATGATGACAAAATTTTCATGGCGCTGGAAGCAGGCGCAAGTGGATACATCCTCAAGAAAACCTCACCCGGTGAATTACTGGAAGCCATCCGTGATCTGCACGAAGGCGGCTCTCCGATGAGCTCTCAGATAGCCAGAAGGGTAGTAGCATTTTTCCAGAAACAGGCAAAGCCTAACCCGGCCCTGGAAGCCCTTACCACACGTGAAAAAGAAATTCTGGATCAGTTATCCAAAGGCTTCCTCTACAAGGAAATTGCCAGCAACCTGTTTATCAGTATCGAAACTGTCAGAAGACACGTACATAATATTTATGAGAAACTGCATGTTCGCAGCAGAACGGATGCGGTGAATAAATACTACAACAGGTAAAATAATTACGAATTACGAATTATGAATTGCGAATGCAGAAGCGAAGATGTAAACGAAGATTAAAGCAGATATTGAATAGTTATCCTCTTTAATCTTCGTTTACATCTTCGCTTCTGCATTCGCAATTCGTAATTCGTAATTCGTAATTTGCAATTATCTCACTACGTGTTTTCTAAACAGATGAGCACATAAAACTACCGCTGCAATAAGCAAACATGCCAGTTTGAACAATAAACCAATTTTCATAGGAAGGGGATTATATGGTTAATAGAATAGAATTATAACACTCCCTGGTAGCTATGACCGCGCTGTTGTTAAAAGGCTGATGGTATTGTAGAATCCCTGATTGTCAGATTTTGGTGTGGGTGTGATCAGTTATGATTTGTTTGTTGTAATCTTGTTACCGGAGCATCTGCCAGGAATCGAATTTCCTGATAAGACGCAGAAATTTATTGCCGATGTTGTTCTGTTGTTCCCTGCGTATCAGATAGGTGGCAATGGCAGCAACAAAAAGTACGGTAACGATAAGGATAAGGCATAGTATTTTCATAAGGACATAGGTTAGGATATGAAAGATAATCGTCTCTTGTAAATATAATGATTACTTTCATATAAACTTTATTTATTATTGTTTTTATTTTTAATATTAAATTACAGATTTTTATTAACCCCCGGAAAATGAGCAGTTTTCCCTTCCAGGTCAAATTTTACTTCTATTAATATATTGATTGGTAGCGAGTTAAGCATAGTGTATAACTTATACTTGGGATGATTCGCTGAAACCTTTATTTTTGCCAGCAATCGGATTTTGCTAAAAGATTTAGTATCCTTGCAGCATAATGATTAACCCGAGGAATATAAGTATTAAGGAAATTAAAATATATTATGGCAAACACGGACAAAACGGATAACAAGGATCTATTTGCTTCCTATACGGAAGACTCCATACGGTCACTGGACTGGCGGGAGCATATCCGCCTCCGGCCTGGTATGTACATTGGTAAACTGGGCGACGGTTCCAGTATGGATGATGGTATTTATATACTGTTGAAAGAGGTGGCAGACAACTGCATCGATGAACATACCATGGGCTTCGGTAAGCAGATAGATATGAAAGTGACGGAACACAATGTAACGATCAGGGACTTTGGCCGTGGTATTCCGCTGGGGAAAGTAGTGGACGTAGTCAGCAAAATAAATACAGGCGCTAAATACGACAGCAAGGCATTCCAGAAATCCGTTGGTCTGAACGGGGTGGGTACCAAAGCTGTAAACGCACTGTCCAGCTATTTCCGCGTGCAATCCGTGCGGGATGGCCGCATGAAAGTAGCGGAATTTGAACGTGGCGTACTGATAAAGGAACATAAAGAATCCGCTACCACAGAGGCTAACGGTACACTCGTTACCTTCACGCCGGATGAAACGGTTTTCAAAAACTACCGCTACATACCGGAATTCCTGGAGAACCAGATCTGGAACTACTGCTTCCTGAATGCGGGCCTTACCGTCAGCTTCAACGGCAAAAAATATCTTTCCAAAAACGGGCTGCTGGATTTGCTGCAGCGTAAAACCAATGAGGAAGACCTCCGCTATCCGATCATCCATCTGAAAGGGGAAGATATTGAGATCGCTATCACGCATGAGAACCAGTACGGAGAAGAATATTATTCATTCGTCAATGGGCAGCATACCACACAGGGTGGTACACACCTCGCGGCATTCCGCGAAGCCTTTGTGAAAACAGTGCGCGACTTTTATAAAAAAGATTATGATGCAACGGATATCCGCGCTTCCATCTGCGCCGCGATTTCTGTAAGGGTGCAGGAGCCGGTGTTTGAATCGCAGACAAAAACCAAACTCGGTTCCCTTGTGGTATACGAAGGAGGTCCTTCTGTAAAGGCTTTTGTACTGGACTTTATGTCCAAGCACCTGGACGATTTCCTTCATCGCAATCCGGCGGTAGCCGATGCGATGAAGAAACGTATCGAGCAGAGCGAGCGTGAACGTAAAGAACTGGCTGGCATTAAAAAACTGGCGAACGAAAGAGCCAAGAAAGCCAATCTGCATAACCGCAAACTGCGCGACTGCCGCATTCACCTGAACGATGAATTTTCCGGCAAGGATAAGGCAGAACAGGAAGCCCGCCGGCTGGATACAATGATTTTCATCACCGAGGGCGACTCTGCCAGCGGTTCCATCACTAAATCCCGTAACGTGGAAACACAGGCGGTGTTCAGTCTGCGTGGTAAACCTCTCAACAGCTTCGGTCTTACTAAAAAGATCGTATACGAAAATGAGGAGTTCAACCTGCTGCAACATGCGCTGAATATTGAAGAAGGTCTGGAAGGACTGCGCTACAATAACATCGTGATCGCTACCGATGCCGATGTGGACGGGATGCACATCCGCCTGTTGCTGCTCACTTTCTTCCTGCAGTTTTTCCCTGACCTGGTGAAAAACGGGCACGTATATATTCTGGAAACACCATTGTTCCGGGTACGTAACAAGCAGCAGACCATCTACTGTTATTCGGAAGAAGAAAAACAGAAAGCCGTTAAGAAACTGGGCAATAAACCGGAAATCACGCGCTTTAAAGGTTTGGGAGAAATATCTCCGGACGAATTCGGCCGCTTTATCGGTGATGACATTAAAATTGAGCCGATCATTTTATCCAAAGACATTCATATCCAGAAATTGCTGGAATACTATATGGGTAAGAACACCCAGACAAGGCAGGAGTTTATCATCAACAACCTGCGTCATGAAAAGGATTTGGTTGAAGAAGCAAACTAGACTATATGGCTTTATTACATATTGTGTTCGGTGAGGCTTCCGTTCCGGTACTGGCCGAAGCGGTAGCGATGGACGAGAAAATGCAGGGAGAGATACGCTGTTTTGAAGATGATCTGTCTGTAGGCCCGTTGTTCATCCTGGATACCAAAGAAGGACAGACCGGCCGGAAACAGTGGTGGGAGCAGCTATCCGCCCAACCGGTAACGCAGCCGCAACAGCTGCCGGGCATAGAGGAAACACCTCCTGCACCGCCGGAACAAGCTGCCGCTGATGATGATAGTGACGCCGCCCGCTTCAAAGCCCTGAAAACAGCGCTGAAGGAAGATCCTGAACTGGAAGTATGGATATGGGCCGGTCAGAATGCACGGGATGTATGCGGCTACTACTGGCTGGTCAGCCAGCTGTATGATTTCGCAGGACGTATCCACATCATCTACCTGAATAATCTTCCTTTCCTGAACGATAAAGGAGCAGTGTTCTATCCTACCCACCTGCACCAGATATTGCCGAAAGAATTTCTGAAGGCGAAAAAACTAGCCAGAGCAGTATCCCTGGCTGAGTTTGAACTGGACGGAGAAGAATGGCACCGGCTCATGAATGATAATGCCGGCATCCGCATGCTGGAAGGCGGCAAGAAAATAAAAGGAGAAGCGACCTTATTTTATGATAAGGAACTGCTGGCCCAGACAGGAAAAGAGTTTGTAAAAGCCTGGCGCATTGTGCAACAGGTAACCGGTAAATTCAAGTACCCTGTCATGGATCAATTCCTTGGCTGGAGACTGAAGGAGCTGATAAAAGAAGGCAAGGTGGAAAGCAGGGGAGACCTGAAAACCATCCGTGACTTTGAAGTGAAATTACCCGGAGAGCCGGCAGCGGCCTCCGACAACACCGCAACGGAATGATAACGGTAACGCCTATACTACCCACGGGTGTGGATGACCGTGGCAGCAATTATCAGTGGAACTGTGACCGCACAGGAGATTTTATGCTCTGCTACCGCCATGCGGGCAGCAGCAGCGGACAACACTACCATACTGGTATCAGCGACTACAAGAATCCTGAAATCATGTACCTCCTCTCCGGTAAGGCACTCATTCACTGGTGTCCCCTGGGAGAAAAGGAAATCATCACCACAGAAGTGAATGCGCCTGCCAGAGTAGTTGTGCCTGTTAATATCTGGCACCAGCTTATCGCCGTAACAGACTGTTGCTTTATAGAACTGAACTCCGCACAAGATGTACAGCAGGACAGTGTGCGTGTGTGGAGAGAGGATTTTGAAAAAATGATTAACGAAAAATCGTAAGTGTATTATACATGGATATGGAAAATATAACATCAGACGAATCCCTGCATAATGTCACCCACGTAGGGGGCATGTATGAAAGCTGGTTCCTGGACTATGCATCCTATGTAATCCTGGAGCGGGCCGTACCCAGCGTGGAAGACGGATTGAAGCCGGTACAGCGTCGTATCCTGCATGCCATGAAAGAAATGGATGACGGCCGCTTCAATAAAGTGGCTAACGTGATCGGGCAAACGATGCAGTACCATCCGCATGGCGATGCTTCCATCAGCGACGCCATTGTTAACCTCGGACAAAAAGACCTGCTCATCGAAACCCAGGGTAACTGGGGAGATGTAAGAACCGGCGACGATGCCGCCGCCGCCAGGTATATTGAGGCACGCCTGTCTAAATTTGCCCTCGACGTAGCCTTTAACCCTAAAACTACGCAATGGCAGCTTAGCTACGACGGCCGCAAGAACGAACCACTCTCCTTACCCATGAAGTTCCCGCTGCTCCTCGCACAGGGCGCTGAAGGTATCGCCGTAGGTCTGTCTACCAAAATATTACCGCACAACTTCAATGAACTGATAGACGCCTCCGTCAAATACCTGAGAGGCAAGAAGTTTGAACTGCACCCCGACTTCATCACCGGCGGTATGATCGATGTAGCCAATTACAACGATGGTAAACGCGGTGGTAAAGTAAGAGTACGCGCGCACATCGAAGAGAAAGACAAAAAAACGTTGCTGATCAAAGACGTGCCCTATGGTGTAACCACCACCCAGGTGATGGAATCCATCGTGAAAGCCAATGACAGCGGCAAGATCAAAATCCGTAAAGTGGTGGATAATACCGCCGCCGATGTCGAAATTGAGGTGCAGCTGGCGCCCGGTATCTCTCCGGACATCACCATCGACGCCCTGTATGCCTTCACGGATTGTGAAATATCCATCTCTCCGAATGCCTGCGTCATTGTTAATGATAAACCGCACTTCCTCACCGCATCCGATCTCCTGAAAGCATCCACAGACTTTACCAAAGAACTGTTGAAACAGGAACTGGAAATCAGGCTGAGCGAACTGCAGGAAAAACTGCACTACACCTCCCTGGAAAAAATCTTCTTCGAAAAACAGATCTATAAAGAACTGGAGCAGAAGCATAAAGACTGGGAAACGGTACTCACAGCCATTGACAAAGCCTTCGCACCATATAAGAAACAACTGAAACGCGATATTACCCGCGAGGATATTGTGAAATTAACGGAGAAGCCTGTACGTAGAATCTACCGCCTGGATATCAATGAACTGAATGAACAGATCAAAGGCCTGGAAGCAGACATCAAACAGGTGAAAAGTGACCTGGTAAACCTGGTAGACTACACCATTGCGTACTACGACGGACTGCTGAAGAAATACGGTAAAGGCCGCGAACGTAAAACAGAAATCAAAACCTTTGACACCATCCAGGTGCAGCAGGTCGCGATCGCCAATACCAAAATTTACGTAAACCGTGCAGACGGATTCATCGGTACCTCCCTGAAGAAGGATGAGTTTGTGGCAGACTGTTCTGACCTGGACAACATCATCGTCTTCCGCCGCGATGGTAAGATGCTGGTAACGAAAGTAGCAGATAAAACCTTTGTCGGTAAAGACATCATTCATGTGGACGTATTCCGCAAAAATGATGAGCGCACCACTTATAATATGATTTACGTAGAAGGCAAAACCGGCGTAAGCTATGCCAAGCGCTTCAACGTAACCGGCGTAACCCGCGATAAGGAATATGACCTGGCGCACAAAGGAGAGAAAAATTCCAAGGTACATTACTTCACTGCCAACGCTAACGGGGAAGCAGAAGTAGTTACTATCAAACTGAGCCCGAACTGCTCTGCACGTAACAAGGAGTTCGATCTCTTCTTTGAAACGATCGCCATCAAAGGACGTAACTCCATGGGTAACCAGGTGACCAAATACCCTATCCGTGGCGTGAAGTTCAAGGAAAAAGGCGTGTCCACACTGGCAGGCCAGAAAATCTGGTTCGATGCAGAAACCGGTCGCCTCAACACAGAAGAACGCGGCGTATACATCGGCAGCTTCGAAGGAGAAGATAAAATATTTGCCGCCTTCAAAAACGGCACATACGAACTGACCAACTTCGAACTGACCAACCGCTACGACTCCAACGACGTAGTATATATCGAGAAATTCAACCCGGATAAAATTGTTACTGCCATCTACTTTGATGCGGATAAAAAACAGTTTAACGTAAAACGTTTCCGCATTGAAACGCAGACGCTGAACAATAAATTCCTCTTCATCAAAGAAGGTAACGGCAACTACCTGGAAATGGTTACCACCCATACCCAACCGGTAGTACTGCTGAAAACCGGCAAGAAACGCAGTCCGGAAGAAGAAGAAATAGACCTCTCCGAATTTGTGGAAGTTACCGGCTGGAAAACAGTCGGCACCAGGATCGCCGGGGAAGACCTCATCAGCGCCGAACTCCTCTCCGAAGACGAAGACCCCGATCCAAACGAGGACGGACAGATCCAGGGAGAACTGTTTTAGCATTTTATTATTTGGTTATTTGAGATTTAATCAGAGCGGAGATCTTAGCGGTCTCCGCTCTTTTTTTATTTTCGGATTTTGGAATTTTTTGATTTTGGAATTGATGAATGCAGCGGAGAGATTTTCGGATTTTGAAATTTTTTGATTTTGGAATTGATGAATGCAGCGGAGATATTCGCTAAGATCTCCGCTGCATTCATCAATTCCAAAATCAAAAAATTCCAAAATCCGAAAATCCCCACCTCATTCTCCGCGCTGATTAAATCTCAAATAACCAAATAACCAAATCTCAAATAATCCCTGGTTAACAATAAAATAAAACGCTATCTTAATACCGATGTTTAATTTGCGTGCTGGTTCCATATTCTTGATGTTGAATGAAATACCAATTTCTGACCGAAGGCGAACTTTTACTATTGGTGGCAGCTGATGATGCGGCGGCCTACGAAGTGTTATATAACCGGTATTGGGAACCGCTTTTCCTGTTTGCATATAAGCGGCTGAGGATTACTGCTGCTGCGAAGGATGCGGTGCAGGAAGTCTTTATTAACCTGTGGAGACGGCGGGCTACGTTGCAGGTGAATGCATCGTTGCGTACTTATTTGTTTACAGCGGTGCGCTATGAAGTGTTGAAGAGTATTGCCTATGCCACGCATACCGTTGCCGGCGAGGAAACGATGACCATGACAGTGCCTGCTGCTGATGACACCACAGATACCCTGCATGCAAAAGAGCTGCAGCATGTGCTGGCAGATGCGGTGGAGAAACTGCCAGGAAAAATGAAAATGATATATGTGATGAGCCGGCAGTATCACCGGTCCGTTGCAGAGATAGCGCAGGAGCTGCACCTGTCTGAACAAACCGTAAAAAACCAGTTATCCAGGGCTTTGCTGCGTTTGCGCGCCCATCTGAAAGAAGCCGCCGTTATTCCCGCATTGGTGCCCGGCATCATTTTCTTCCTTAACAATTAGTTAACACTGTCGCGTGGTACCAGTTACCGTTTTCTGATGCTTATCAGTAGTACCACTACATATGCACCATCAGGAATTCAGAAATATTGTAAGACGCTATCTGCAGGGCAATGCTACTTTAGAAGAGCAGGCTATGGTGGAAGACTGGTTTGCGGCCGCGGAAGATACGCAGGCAAATGTGCCGGCAGAAGAATTGCAGCTTATCCGCGAACAGATGCTGACGTATATACGTGCAGCAGCAGACTATCCGGTTGTTGCCGATGTTCCGCCAGCGACCGCACGTATCAGGCCGCTGCGTTACTGGTTGCAGCGTGTAGCCGTTATTGTTATAACCGCAGCGGCTGGTTACAGCATGTTTTATATGTATACTCATCCGGCAAAGCAGCAGCAGGCAGCGGTCACAACGGCTATTCCCGCTGCTACCTACAGGGTAGTGACCACTGCCACGCAGAAAATACGCCGGGTAGTGCTGCCGGACAGCTCCGTGGTAACGCTTAACCGTGGCGCGTCCATGTATTATACAATGCCTTTCGGGCAGCAGCGCCGGGAGGTAACCCTGGAAAACGGAGAAGCCTTTTTTGAAGTACGCCGCAATGCGGCCGCCCCTTTCCTGGTATATGCAGGCAAAACCGCTACCACCGTACTGGGTACTGCTTTTAACGTAAAACTCAACGACCATAACAATATCATTCACGTAGTAGTAAAAACCGGAAAAATCAAAGTAGCCTTTGCCAGCGATTCCGGCCGGCTGGTCACACCGGATCATGGCGTGCAAATAAACACAGCGGACAATAGTATTCAGACATTCACCGCGTCCGGCGCACTGGCAGCGGCCTGGTGCGGCCAGGAGCTGGTATTCAGACAACACACACTTAAAGAAGCTGTAGCCGCCCTGGAAAGCAGGTACCAGGTAACTGTTACGCTCACTTCGCCGTCGCTGGCGCAGTACCGCGTATCAGGCAACTTCAGCGCCAGTCATACAGTGGACGAAGTATTGGATGCACTATGCCTGGTGCATCGGTTAACATATAAAAAAAACAAGGGCATCTATTTCATCTATTAGAATATAAAAAAACCGGTTATGCGCTAACATAACCGGTCCAATGATTTGCTGTCAGCAACCTTCCGTAACGCTAATTACCGGATGCGGCAGCGTGTTTTTAATGCTTAATAAAAACTGGTCAAATTTATGAAAAATGTAGTGAGAAATTCTACAATCCGTTACCTTATGCGCCTTAGTTTACTGACAACATGTTTTGCCATGGCTGGTTTGTCGCTCTGGGCCAAAAATCTGGAAGGCCAGACACTACGGAAAAACATCTCCGTGAAAACTGCCGGCAACACCCTCAGCACTGTATTAAAACAGGTAGCGCTGCAAACGCATTACCGGCTTATTTTTGATGCCGCTGCCAGCGATCGCCTGCCGGTAACATTGCCTGATACCATCTCCGGCGTGGCCGACGATCTGCTGGATAACCTCCTGGTATCCACACCGCTCGCTTACCGCGTCGTAAATGATATGCTGGTAGTATATCATAAGAATGCCAATGAATTCGGACTTAAAGGAAAAGTAATAGATAATGATACCAGAGAACCGCTTATCGGTGTAACCGTTTTCCTGAAAGGCACCAGAAGGGGAATGGCCACCGATGCCAACGGAGGCTTCTCTCTGGCTGCTGTAAAGCCGGGCGATGTGCTCATCATATCCTATGTAGGCTATGAATCTAAGGAGATCACCATCACCAAAGACGCTTTTCTCACCATACCATTGCTCAGCAGCCGCGCTAAAATAAAAGATGTGGTGGTGGTGGGCTATGGCACACAGAAAAAGGTAAACCTGACCGGCGCGGTGGCCCAGGTAGATGCCAGTGTCATAGAAAGCAGGCCGGTAGCCAATGTGGGCCAGGCTTTACAGGGTGCTATTCCGAACCTTAACGTCAACTTCGGCGACGGGCGTCCGGGAAGCACTGCTACCCTGAATATCCGCGGGTTCACCTCTATCAGCGGCGGTGGCCCCCTCGTACTCATCGATGGTATCCCCGGCGACATCAACACCGTTAACCCACGGGATATTGAATCGGTATCAGTACTGAAAGATGCTGCTTCTGCAGCGATCTACGGCGCCCGCGGCGCTTTCGGCGTAATACTCCTCACCACTAAAAGAGGTAAATCCGGCCGTATGCAGATCAGCTACGGCACCAACTACAGCTTCAGCAAACAGACGACCAGCACTGACTTCATTACCAGCGGATACGATGCCGCCATCCTGAACGATGATGCCTTTAAAATCTCGCTCGGAAAAACCTATACAGGTTATACTGATGAAGATTATGCAGAACTGCTGAAAAGAAAAAACGATCCCACTTTGCCTTCCGTAGTAGTGCAGAACCGCAAGGGAAAAGATATGTACGTGTACTATGGCAATACGGACTGGTGGAAGGTCATGTTCCGTGACCGGATGCCTTCTATGGAACATAGCCTGAACATCAGCGGCGGCACGGAAAAAGTGAATTACATGGTATCCGGCCGTATCTACCAGAAAAAAGGTATGATGCGCATACAGCAGGATAAATACAACTCCTACAATTTCCGGGCGAAGGTGGAAGCAGAGGTAAAGCCCTGGCTGGTGCTCAGCAGCAATACGCAGCTGAATGCATTTGACTATACCTATCCCGGCTCTGGTGTCAACAGCAACTTCGTTTCTGTCAGCGTACATGCGTTACCGTCATACGTACCTGTAAACCCCGATGGAACTGCTACCTACCGCACGGAACTGAACAACTACACCATCGGCGACGGTATCTATGCCGACCTGCTGCATGGTAAAAGTAAGGGCGGCCTGAAACAGTTTGAACTGATAAACACGGTGGGCGCCACTTTCAAGATAAATCCCGATTTCAATATCAACGCCAACTATACCCTGACGCTGATGAACGGAAATTATTTCCATCGTCAGACACCCGCTCCGTGGTCTATCTTCCCGGGCGTTGTCAGCTATGTGTTCAATGATGATCTGTGGCAGCAGGATAGTACCAGGCTGGCGCATGTCCTGAATATTTACGGCAACTACAACAAACGTATCGGCAAACACAGCATCAGCGCCACCGCCGGCGTAAATCAGGAACTGCAGCGGGAAAGAATGCTGTATGCTGCCAGGATGGATATCATGTCGGAAGACCTGAACGAAGTAGCCCTCGGCTCCGGCGATGCCACCGTTAACAGCCAGAACCAGGAACTGGCGCTGCTCGGCGCTTTCGGACGACTGGCCTACAGTTATGCCGATAAGTACCTGGTAGAGTTCAACGGCCGCTACGATGGCTCTTCCCGTTTCCCTTCCTACAGGCGCTTCGGATTCTTCCCATCGGTGTCTGCCGGCTGGCGTATGAGTGAAGAACCCTTCTTCTCCCCGCTGAAAAAAATTGTCAACGATGTGAAATGGCGCGCTTCCTATGGCGCATTGGGCAACCAGGATGTGCGGAGAAACTACTATCCCTATATGCCTATTATGGATGTAGGTACCATCAGCTATATCACCAACGGCAAACGCACCCAGTACGTATCGCAGCCTGCGCCTATCTCCCCGGATCTTACCTGGGAAAAGGTGAACTCAACCAACTTCGGCGCGGACCTCAGCTTCCTGCGCAACCGCCTCAATGTAACGTTCGACTGGTATGTGCGTAACACCAGAGACATGCTCACCAAAGGTATGACCCTGCCTGCCGTATTCGGTGCGGGAGAACCGAAGATGAACGCCGCTGACCTGCGCTCCAAAGGATGGGAGATCAATATGGAATGGCGTAGCAACACCATAGTAGCAGGTAAAGCCTTCAATTATAACGTAGGTTTCAACGTAGGCGATTTTAAGGCAGAAATTACCAAATTCGATAACCCGAATAAAATCCTGAGCGATTATTACGTAGGACAGCAGCTGGGAGATATGTGGGGATACAGCATTGCAGGTTATTTCAAATCAGATGAGGAAGCCGCATTATGGCAAAAGAAGGTAGACCAGACCCTCGTTGGCAACAACCTGTTCTCTGCCCCCGGCGAATGGGGTAAACTCCGTGCCGGCGATCTCAGATTCTATGATCTCAATGATGATGGAAAAATCAGTAAAGGACAGAATACCCTTGGCGATCATGGCGATATGAAAATCATCGGTAACTCATTGCCGCGTTATACATATGGTTTCCGTGCCGGCGCTGACTGGAACGGTATTGACTTCAGTGTCTTTTTCCAGGGTGTAGGCCGCCAGCACTGGTATCCGGGCAATAATGCGGATAAATTCTGGGGTCCTTTCTCCCGCCCGTATATGTCATTTATCCCCAAGGATTTTCCGGAGAAGTTATGGAGTCCTGAAAACCCGGATGCCTATTTCCCCCGGTTAAGAGGTTATATCGCACTGAATGATAATGGCTCCCTGAAAGAATACAATGACAGGTATGTACAAAACATCGCCTACCTGCGCCTGAAAAGCCTGGTGCTGGGCTATTCCCTGCCGGCTAACCTGCTGCAGCGTATGAAGCTGACACGCTGCCGTATTTACTTCAGCGGCGAAAACCTGCTCACCTTTACAAAGCTGAAAAGTAAATACCTGGATCCGGAGCAGCTCTCCAGCGATCCTAACCTGGTAAGAACAGATGCCAACGGCCGTGTATATCCGTTCAGCAAAACCTATGCAGTAGGATTAGATGTTACCTTCTAAAATTTGAAATCAACATGAAAAGAATCAATATCATCGCAATATGCCTGCTGCTGCTGATCTTCAGCTCCTGCAGCAAATTCATGGACCGGGAGCCGCTGGCAAAAATAAATCCCGATAATTTCTTCAAGACAGAGAAAGACCTGAAATTATATACCAACTCCTTCTACACTATGATACCTGATGCAGAAGGCGTTTACAACGAGGACATGGACAACGTGGTGAAATCCAGCGTATCCGAATTTCTCACCGGCCGCCGCCAGGTGCCTGTTACCGGTGGTGGCTGGACCTGGACAGAGCTGAGAAAAATCAATTACTTCCTGGTGAACTGCAACAGGGTATTGCCTTTCAGCACCACCCGCAAATACATCGGCGCCGCCAGGTTTTTCCGCGCCTGGTTTTATTTTGAAATGGTCAGAAAATTCGGTGACCTGCCCTGGTACAACACGCCCCTGGATGGCGCTGACGCTGCCGCCCTGCAAAAGCCCCGCGATCCGCGCCAGCTGATTATGGACTCCGTACTGGCGGATATTGACTTTGCTATCGCCAACCTCGATGTGGTAAAAAGCAATGAACAGGTAAACAAATGGACGGCGCTTGCACTCAAATCCCGCATATGCCTGTTTGAAGGTACCTTCCGTAAATATCATAAGGAAGAAAATTTCAATCTTCCTGATGAAAATAAATTCCTGCAGGCCGCGGCTGACGCAGCGAATGAACTGATGGCCAGCGGACAGTACAAACTGTTCGCCGGTAATCCCAATACGGCTTACCGTGATTTGTTTGCTTCCAAAAATGCCAACCCGGATGAAGTTATCCTGGCCAGAAAATTCAGTGGCACCCTGCAGATTTATCATAACGCCAACTACTATACGATTACGGCGTCCTATGGCCAGCCCGGACTGGAAAAGAGTTTCGTTAACAGCTACCTCATGAAGGACGGCTCCCGTTTTACAGATAAGCCCAACTTCGATAAAATCCAGTTTTATGAAGAATGCCAGAACCGTGATCCGAGACTGTCACAGACTATCCGCACCCCCGGTTATACCAGGATCGGTAACACCAACAAACTGGTGCCTGACTTCGGAGCTTCTGTAACCGGTTACCAGCTTATCAAATATGTAACAGACGAAACGCAGGATTCTTACGTGAAAAATGATAACGATATGCCGGTATTCCGTTACGCAGAAGTATTGCTCAACTATGCAGAGGCCAAAGCAGAACTCGGACAGCTGAGCCAATCGGATATCGATAAATCCATCAAACTGCTGCGCGACCGCGTGGGTATGCCCAATCTCAATGTAGCTGCTGCCAGCGCCAGCCCCGATCCATATGAACTGGCCCGCTATCAGGAAAAAGGCCGTCTGAATGGCGTAATCCTCGAAGTCCGCCGTGAGCGCAGAATAGAACTGGTAATCGAAAACTTCAGATGGATGGACATCAGCCGTTGGAAAGAAGGTACCATGCTCACTAAACAGTTCAAAGGCATGTACTTCCCCGGCCCCGGTGAATTTGACCTCGACAACGACGGTAAAACAGATGTAGTCATCTACGAGGGCACAAAGCCCAATGGTCCCAAAGGCCCGGCCTACCTGAAACTAGGCACTGAAATAAACCTGGAAAACGGTAATTCCGGCGGCTCCATCGTGGTAAACCGCAATATCACCAAAGAATTCAACGAAAAACGCGATTACCTGTACCCGATACCTATACAGGAACGCACGTTGAACAAGAACCTTTTGCAGAACCCGAACTGGCCGACAGGCATGTAAGGTGGAAATTGCTAATTAATTACGAATTACGAATTGCGAATTACGAATGTAAGGCGAAGACCGAAGCGGATTCTATATTTGATCTTTGCTTCGGTCTTCGCCTTACATTCGTAATTCGCAATTCGTAATTAATTAAAATGAACCAATCACTGCCTGGGTTTCCCCTTCGGCTCAAGGTCTTCCGCCGATTTCGGGTTCATCATGCTTTTCTTTTTCTGGTCGAGCGGCATGGGAACGGGAGCGCCTTTTCCCAGCGGGATGGCGTCGTGGAAGATTTTATTGATATGTACCCATTTGCCGGCTTTCCATTTGAAGCCTTCGTAATCCATGTCGGATACGTAGGTGAATTTTTTGGCGGGTTCATTTGTTTCTGAAATGAGGTGGTCATATACGATCATGTCCAGCTCTTTGTTGTAGTTGAGGGTGGCGGTGCTTTCCTTTTTATATTCAATGATAAAGCGGTTGCGTACGGGCCCTGGTACAGAGTCTTCTGCATAGCTGAAGTAAGCGCCGCCAAATACGGGGGCTCCGTTTTTAAAGGTCAGCATTTCCACTATTTTCTTCTGGCTGCGCGGGTTGTTGGCGTCCCATCCGAAGAGGGTGTAGTATTCCTGGTTAAAGTAATGCCGTTGTGATACGGCATAGTACAGGCAGCCATACCAGGCTTTGTTGCTGGTGACGGTGTCGGTATTGGTAATAAAATCGGAAACGTCGAAGAGCGGGAACAGTTGTAGCTTTCCGTCGCGCGTATTCATCTGTATGGCGCCATAGTGGCGGTAGAAGCCTGTTTCACGTTCCAGCGCCCAGGTGAATATGCGGAAGCTGCTGTCCTGCGGATATTGAATAGAAACTGTTTTCAGGGAGTCGAAAGGGAAGCGGAAAGAATAGGTTGTTTTGAGTGCGCGCACCAGCGTGGGAATAAATTGTTCGGTGGCTTTTTCGCGGGCGGCATCGCCTTTACCGTTGAATATTTCATAGCTGAGGCGCTGCAGGGTATCCTGTGCTTTCCGCAAAGTGGTATGACCGGCAGCATCCGGTCTTTGTGCGTGTACAGCCAGGGCAGGAGCCAGGATGCAGAGTGACAGTAATAGTTTTTTTACCATAGCTATTATACGGATAGGAAGACAGAATTATTGTATGCTTTGTGCAAACTGCAGCAGGTCGTCGCAGCGCTGGTCAATCAGCGGATGCGGGAAGGGTGTTTCCGGCCGGGTAGAGGGAATGAATATGGTGCGCATGCCCATATTTTTTCCAAACTGCATATCACTCAGGGTATTGCCTACCATGACGGCCTGGGAAAAATCGATTTCCGGAAAATCCTGCTGTGCCTGTAAGGCCATACCGGTTGCGGGTTTGCGGCAGGGGCTGCTGCTGTCAATATCCGGACAGAAATATATTTTATCGATACGCCCGCCATGAGCGCGGATGGCATCCAGCATCTGCGCATGTATTTCGTTGAGGCCTGCGGTGGTTAATAGTCCGCGTCCGATGCATCGTTGGTTGGTTGTAATAAAGATGCGGCTGAAATGCTTTGCCAGCAGGGGCATAGCTTCCAGCACGCCGGCGCTGAAGTGGAACATATCCGGCCGCAGCACATAGCTGTCACGGATTTCGTCGTTAATCACCCCATCTCTGTCTAAAAATAAATACATATTACTGACCAAAAACTTTTTGTGCTTCGCGGTAATCTTCCGGGATGCCGATATCAATAAAATAGGTATCGCTGATGAAACCGTAGAGCAGCCCGTTGGCTGTTTGCGGCTCCAGTACTGCTTTTTCAAAGGAGAATTTCTCCGGCAGGGACAGGTTGCTGAGCCAGGTGCTGCTGGTCAGGTAGATGCCCCCATTGATAAGTCCTTCCTGCCGCTGTTGTTTTTCCTGGAAGGCAGTAATACGGTTATTACCGTCCAGTTCAACAGTTCCGTAGCGGTCGAAGTTTTTCATGGGCTTTAGTGCCAGTGACAGGGGGCTGCCGGCAGCCTGATGAAAATGATAGAAGGCAGAGAGGTCTGCGTCAAAGTAGGTGTCCCCGTTTACGATAAAAAACTCCTCACCGGTCAGTTCCTGCATGGCGAAGAGGATGCCGCCGCCGGTGCCCAGAGGCTCCGGTTCTACGGCAAAGGATACACGCAGTGGGAGGATGGTATCCCGGCACCAGCTGATGACCTGTTCTGACAGGTACCCCAGCGATAGTACGGCATGATCGATCCCTTGCCGGTGCAGGTATTGCAGCAGGTAATAGAGGAACGGATGTTCGCCGATGGGGGCCATGCATTT
This sequence comes from Chitinophaga solisilvae, assembly GCF_009928525.1. Taxonomy (GTDB): domain Bacteria; phylum Bacteroidota; class Bacteroidia; order Chitinophagales; family Chitinophagaceae; genus Chitinophaga; species Chitinophaga solisilvae. Next base: position 137,587 of record NZ_JAABOK010000004.1, read on the forward strand.
CGGCTTGTCAGCCACTTCAGTGCGCAGGCGGGTTCCCAGTCCGCCGGCGAGTACAATACATTCACGGATCATTCGCCGAACAGGTTGTTTTCAACAATTTCGCAGATGATGTGTCCGATGGTGATGTGTGCTTCCTGGATACGGGGCGTATCGGTGGAAGGCACGTTGATGAGAAAGTCGCTGCCGGCTTTCATGTTGCCGCCGGTAGCGCCGGTCATGCTCACCACGATCATACCCTGTTCTTTGGCCACCTTCATGGCTTCCAGGATATTGGCGGAGTTGCCGGAGGTAGAGATGCCTATGAGTACATCGCCTTTTCGGCCGATACCGCGCAGGATGCGGGCATATACCTGGTCATAGCCATAGTCGTTACCTACGGCAGTCATATAGGAAGTGTTGCAGTGCAATGCTTCTGCATACAGTGGTGTTCTGTCTTTATAAAAGCGGCCGGAGAATTCTGCTGCCAGGTGTTGTGCATCGGCAGCGCTGCCGCCATTGCCGCAGAAGAGCACTTTATGATCCTGCTGCAGGCTGTGGCAGATCGTTTCAGCGACCTGCTGTATGGTATGCAGCAATTGTTCATCCTGGCAGATGGCTTCTTTTACTGCGATGCTTTCGCGGATAGTATTGGCTATTTTCTGTTTCATGTGCATGAATTTTTTGTGGAGCCGGTCAGATGCTCCAGGTCTGAATACCATGTTGGGTGAAGTGGTAGCGTTTCACGTCGCCGCCGAAGTGGCTGAGTGCATCTACTACTGCAAACCTCGTATTTTTAGGGCAATAGAAAATCATGAAGCCGCCGCCACCTGCGCCGGAGATCTTGCCTCCGCTGGCGCCGGCCCTGCGGGCTGCATCGTATATTTCGTCCAGCTTGCTGTTGGTGATACCTTTGGCCATCTGCTTTTTGTATTCGAAGCCGTAGTTGAGGATTTCACCGATTTTATCAATGGTGCCGCGCAGCAATGCCTCTTTCATCATAACGGCCTGTTCTTTCAGGTGATGCATGGCCGCAATGGAGTCATCGTTTTTGTCGGTAACATTTTTCTGTTGTTCAGAGATGATGGAGGAAGACAGGCGGCTGGTGGAGGTGTAAAATAGCACCAGGTTGTTTTCCAGCTCGTGCAGGTATACTTCCTTGATACGGAGGGGGTTTACAATCACTTTATCTCCCTTGTAGAACTCCATGAAATTCACACCTCCGAAAGTGGCTGCGTACTGGTCCTGTTTCCCGCCGGCCTGCTGCAGGTCTTCTCTTTCGATGGAGTAGGCAAGGTGGGCCATATCATATTCTCCCAGCGGCAGTTTGAGCCATTCCGCGAAAGCGCCAAGTACGGCCACCACCAGGGTGGAGGAGGTGCCCAGCCCTGATCCGGGAGGGGCGTCCACATAGGTGGTCAGTTTAAAGCCGGTAGCCGGCAGGTTACCATAATCCTGCTGTACTCTGTTGATGACACCTTTGAGTATATCCAGCTGTCCGTCTAACGGCAGGGGATACACGGCATCGTAGGAGCGTTGTTCTTTTCTGTCTGCCGATTCAAAAATCACTTTCCCGTTTGTCAGCGGCTCAATGGAGGCGCGGGCATAAAGGGAGATGGTGGCATTGAGGATGGCGCCGCCGTATAAGTCCGAATACGGACTTACATCAGTGCCGCCACCGGCAAGACCTATACGTAGAGGTGCTTTGCTTCTGTAAATCAATGGTTTAATTTTTTTAGCTGTTATCGGCTAATGTATGAATTTCTTTTGCAAGCCGGGCCCACGAATATTTCAGTTTTTCTGTTTTGAGGGCTGTGACCATCTCCGCTTCATGGTTGCCGGTAAAATATTTTTCGATGGCTTCCGCGATAGAAGCGGGATCGGGTTCGCACTGAAATCCGACCACACCGTCGGGTACCATTTCCAGGAGGCCGCCTACGCGGGTTACCACCATGGGCTTGTCAAAATGGTAGGCTATCTGCGAAATACCGCTCTGTGTGGCGCTTTTATAAGGCTGTACTACCAGGTCGGCGGCACAGAAATAATTTTTCACGTCTTCTGTAGGAATGAAGTCAGTATGCATGATGATGCGGTCGCCCAGCCGGAGTTCCTGCAGCAGTTGCTGATAGGGGGCAGCATCTTCATAATATTCTCCTGCAACGATGGCGTGTACATCCAGCTGCTTCATGCGTTCATCGGCCATCGCTTTGAGCAGCAGATCCAGCCCTTTATACTGGCGGATAAATCCGAAGAAAAGGATGTAGCGTTTTCCGGGTTGCAGCTGCAGCCGGCGACGTGCTTCTTCTTTGGAAACAGGTGTGCCGTAGTTATCATAAATCGGGTGGGGGATGAGAGAGGCTTTCTTATGTGGCTCAAAGGTGCGTAGGTCGTCCAGCACAGACTGGCTCATCGCCACGAAGGCGTCCACCGGTTTCAGGAAGTATTTGGTAAAAGCCACATCTCCCGGCCGTTTTTCGTGCGGCACTACATTATCCAGCACTGCAATTACTTTTGTCCTGCTGCTTTTTCCCACCCGCAGTAAGGTTCCCAGGGCAGGTCCCATAAAGGGCAGCCAGTATTTGGTAATAATTATATCGGGATTCATTTTGCGGATCTTCCTGCCGGTAATCAGCCAGTTCAGCGGATTCACGGAATTGATCAGCCTTTTGATACGCAGTTGTGCTGGCGCAGGGTCGGATGAATACTGGCTTTTGCCCGGAAACAGGAACCCGGGGTACTGCACGGTAAACGTATAAATCTCTACATCGTCCGTCTGCTGCAGTTCTTCCGCCAGCCGTTCATTATAAGCAGCCAGCCCACCCCGGAAGGGATAGGCTGTGCCGAGAATAAGTATTTTCTTTTTAGGAGAAGCCATTTTATACTGGTTACAATTACGAATTACGAATTGCGAATTACGAATGTAGAAGCGAAGATATAAGTGTAGATTAAAGGTGATACTTAATAGCTATCCGCTTTAATCTACACTTATATCTTCGCTTCTACATTCGTAATTCGCAATTCGCAATTCGGAATTCATAGTTAATTCGATTTGTCCATTCTCGCTTCCACCAGATACGCGTTACGTTCGGGCGCATTACGCGTTACCAGTTCGCCGATAAATCCGGTGAGGAACAGTTGTGAACCGATAATCATGAACAACAGGGCGAGATAGAACACGGGTCTGTCGGTCATGTTGTATTTATCGTAAAAGAATTTGGCAAAGGTGAGATAGAAGGCGATCATGAAGCCGAAGAAGAAGAAGAGGGTGCCGAGTGCGCCGAAGAGGTGCATGGGGCGTTTACCGAATTTGCCGATGAACATGATGGAGGCGAGGTCCAGGAAGCCGTTGACGAAGCGTTCCAGGCCGAATTTGCTCACACCGTATTTACGGGCGCGGTGTTCCACTACTTTTTCCCCGATTTTGCGGAAGCCGTTCCATTTGGCGATGACCGGGATGTAGCGGTGCATTTCGCCGTATACTTCTATGGATTTCACCACTTTTTTACGATAGGCTTTCAGGCCGCAGTTCATATCGTGCAGTCTGACGCCGCTCATGCGGGTAGTGGTGTAGTTGTATAATTTGGAAGGGAGATTTTTTGTAAAGGCATTATCGTACCGTTTCTTTTTCCAGCCGCTGACGAGGTCGTAGCCATCTTCGGTAATCATGCGGTAGAGTTCGGGTATTTCATCCGGACTATCCTGCAGATCGGCGTCCATGGTGATGATAACATCTCCCTGGGCGGCGCTGAAGCCTTCGTTGAGTGCAGCGGATTTGCCGTAGTTACGTTGAAATTTAATGCCCTTGATGCAATGATTCTGTGCCCCCAGTTGTTGTATTACATTCCAGGAATCGTCGGTGCTGCCATCGTCTACCATCCATACCTCGTAGGTAAAATGGTGAGCCTGCATTACCTTGTCGATCCAGGCGGCTAATTCAGGTAGTGATTCTTCTTCGTTCTTCAGGGGAACGATTACAGATATGTTTAAATTCATTGCAATTCTCCTTGATATATTTTGCGTCGGGCTATAGCCTTTCTCATTACAGATTGTCGGACGGCAGATCTGATGCTGATTTCAGATTTTTTTTGCCGATAGCGGCGCCGATCAGGGAACCGATAACCCCCATCATGACATTACCGAATAAGGTGGTACCGATTATCAGCGGCAGGAATATTTTCCTGGTCATTGCCAGACCCTGTTCTATTACTTCCTCAGATTGATGCTGCTGTTCCATTTTTTTTCTGGCAGCTTCGAGCGCCTGTTCCTTCATATCGGGGAAGATATAGACCAGCAGCACGGTAAAAATCACGGAAATCACAGTGATGACTGCCGTTGTCCGGAACCCATTCGCAAAAATGCTGCCGAAAGTACCGCCGACAGCCTGTTTTGAAAAGGCGATGCAGGACAGCACCACGCCTGCTACCAGTGCGATGCCGCTGAGCCAGCCTACCCAGCTTTCTGTATTTATTTTCAGCAGAAAGGTGGTGATGGAAATCAGGATCAGTACGAGTGCTGTAATTAATCCGTACGCTACATGAGGTTTGTTTGTCATAGTAACAAGTTGTTTAAGTATAATAGGTATAAGTTGGCAACTGTTTATTTGGTGAACTGCCCTTTGTTGATGGTGGCAATCACTTTTCCTTTCAGTTGGGTCCCAATATAAGCTGAATTTTTAGATTTGGAAGCGATGTCCCCGGCAGTGAACTCCCAGGTGGCTTCCGGGTCAAAGATGGTCAGATTCGCTGCAGCGCCCTCAGCGACGGCCGGCTGCGGTTGTCTGAAGATGGCACGGGGTTTTTCGGTGAGCATACCAATAAGCTGTTCCAGTGGCAGCTGGGGAAGGTATTGTCTCAGCACTCCGAAGCAGCTTTCCAGACCGATCATACCATTTTTGGCATATTCAAATTCCACCTGTTTGGCATCCCATTCCTGGGGTACGTGGTGGGTGGCAATGCAGTCGATGGTGCCGTGCAGCACTGCTTCCTGCAGGGCTTTCACGTCATCGGCGGTACGCAGCGGCGGATTTACCTTCAGGTGGGTATCATAATTTACCAGCCCGGCATCTGTTAAGGACAGGTGGTAAGGTGTTACAGAACAGGTAACCTTGATGCCGTCAGCTTTGGCGGCAGCAATGAGTGCGACGGACTTGCGGGTGCTGACACCGGTGATGTGCAGGCGGGAATCCGTGTATTTCGCCAGTTCCAGGTCGCGCTGAATAATCAGCTCTTCTGCCAGGGCCGGTTTGCCGGGCATCCCCAGCTGGGTGGAGTAGATGCCTTCGTGCATCAGGCCATGCGCGGAAATACTCTGATCGTCCGGCAGCTGGATGAAGGTACCGTCGAAAGCCTTGATATACTGCAGGGCTTTCAGCAGCAGTCCGGGTGACTGTACGGGTTTCAGGCCATCGGAGAAGGCTACTGCGCCTGTCTGCTGCATTTCATACATTTCAGCAAGACCGCTGCCTTCCAGGTTCTTGGTGGCAGCGCCAATAGGCAGTACATCTACCGCCGTATGACGGGTTTTACTCAGTACATATTCGATTTGCGCCTTCGTATGCAGGGCAGGCTGGGTGTTGGGGACTATCATAACAGCGGTGTAACCGCCGGCAGCTGCCGCCTTCACGCCGCTGTGCAGGTCTTCCTTGTGTTCCAGACCCGGATCACAGAACTGCGCAAAAATATCCATCCATCCTGCCGATACATGCAGGTTTTCGCCGGAAATCACAGTGGCGCGGGCATCTTCCAGATGGTCGCCCACCTGGTGGATAATACCGTTCTGAATGGAAATGTCTTTTTGCTGCCCGTGATATGGGGAGGAAGGCGCTATAATCTTTACGTTTTTGAGTAATATGTGCATGCTTTACTTTCTATTCAAATATCAAAACCTGTCCAAAAATACAGGGGCAAATGTAACATAAAATGTTATAAAATAGCAGCGGGCCAATCGCTTTTAGCTCCTGCCCGTGCCGGTAACGGCCCGTTTGGGCATCTTCCGTTTCAGGTTGGTATGATAATTGAAAACAGAGGGGTAGCAGATCAAAATAACACCAGGATGATAGATTATCTTACTAACCTCGTCACACGGATATGCGACCGCTCGGAACAATTACATAATGGTCAGACGGTTAGCTGGCAGGCACTCCGGGAAGCCGAACAACTGGCCAATCATGCCTATATTCCTGTTTTGTATCAATATATTGAAACTGAACCTCAAAAGGAAAAACGCATTGCCGCCGCTTTTATCATTACCCAGCTTTCCAGGAATACCAATGACCCGGAAGTGATCCGCTTCCTCATGGACCGGCTGAAAGCTGAACAGGACACTGATATTGTTACTGCCATCCAGCAAAACCTGGAATCAGGGCTGCCTGTCCCCGGCTATATAAACCTGCAACCCCTTTTTAACAATACTTTATCCGCCAATAACAACGTACGCCGTTCCGCATTGCTGGCCCTCCGGGGTACCAACAACCCTGCCGTGGAAGAATGGGCGCTGAACCTGCTCAAACGCACGGTGAACGACTACGATGTATATTATATAGTATTACTGCTGCATAAAACAGGTACCCAGAAAAGCCTGCCGGTACTACGCCGCCTCCTCGAACATTCCCGCCAGGATGTGAAAGCCCTCGCTTTCGCCACCATTGCGGATATCGAAAAGGAAAAGGAAGCCATGTTCTACATGCGCTGCCTGCAACGCGGCCACCTGAAGTTCGAAGCCATGGAAGCGATCTACAAATATGCAGACGAATCCGCCATCCAGGCCGTCATAGGACGCATCACCGAACTGCTCTCCAAAAGACGCAGCAACGCCCGGCTTACCATCGAAACCTTCAAAAACGGCTTCACTGACCTGATGCTAGGCATGGAATTTCTCTCCCGCTTCCGGGCTGCCAAGGCAGAAGTCAAAAAAACCTTCTCCTGGATCACCGAAACCCGCGCGGACTACCTCCTCCCGGAAGAAAGGGAATGGATTCAGCGGAATTTGCCCAGCGTAGCAATGGTTAATAAATAATTACGAATTACGAATGGCGAATTACGAATGTAGAAGCGAAGAGCTAAACGATGATTAAGGAGGATATGTAATAGTTATCACCTTTAATCATCGTTTAGCTCTTCGCTTCTACATTCGTAATTCGCCATTCGTAATTCGTAATTATTTACATTTGGGACTTAACTAAAGAAACAATGACAAAGGGGTTATTATTGCTTTTGACGGGTTGTATGGCAGGCGGGATGCAGGTTTCGTATGCACAGCAGCAAATGTATACGATGGCGCAGGCTACCAACGGGCTTCGTCAGGATCTGGCGCCGGAGCGCCTGAAACAGTTTGAATGGGTACCTGGTGAAAATGCCTATACCCGGACGGTCAACGCCAATGGTACTGCAGCATGGGTGAAATATACCGTGCCTGCAGGTAAAGGGCAGGCAGCGGCGGATACGCTGGTTACGCAGGCAGCACTCAGTCAGCAGCTGGCAGGAAAAAAGCAGCTGCGCGGTTTACCGGCTATTCGCTGGATCAATGCCACTACTGCCTGGTTCAGTGTAGGTAATACCTTGTATACCGGCATCCTGCAGAACGGGAAAATGACTTTTACCGTTTGGTGCACGCTGCCGGAAGAGGCGGAGAACATTACGGTAAATACAAGCAGCCGCCAGATTGCCTATACGGTGAAAAACAATCTTTTCCTGCGCAATGCCGAAGGAAAGGAAACCGCCGTTACCAGCGACAGCAACATCAATATCATCAATGGTAAGAGCGTACACCGCGAAGAATTCGGTATCGATAAAGGTATCTTCTTTTCTCCGCAGGGCGACCTCCTCGCTTTTTACCGCATGGACCAGCAAATGGTCAGCGACTACCCGGTAATTGACTGGTCTGTAGTACCTGCTCATGCTAATATTATCAAGTACCCGATGGCAGGAGGTAAATCCCATGAAGTAACCCTGGGCGTTTATCAGCCGTCAACCGGAAAAACAGTATTCCTCAAAACCGGCGGCCCGGCAGATCATTACCTGACCTGCGTCACCTGGGCCCCCGATCAGCAGTCCGTATATGTGGCCCTGCTGAACCGGGAACAGAATCACCTGTGGCTGAACCAGTACAGCGCTGCTACCGGTGAACTGATGAAAACACTTTTTGAAGAAACCGACAGCAAATACGTACACCCTTCTCATCCGCTTACCTTTGTGCCGGGCAAACCGGACCAGTTTATCTGGTTCAGTGACCGCGACGGCTATACGCATCTCTACCTGTATAATACACAGGGACAGCTGCTGAAACAGCTCACCAAAGGCAACTGGGTGGTGAATGAACTGCAGGGCTTCAACAGTGCTGCCAATGAAATGATTGTTACCACAGCGAAAGAAAGCCCGATGGAAAAACATATCTACGCAGTGAACCTGAAATCAGCCGCCATGAGGCGCCTGGAACAGGCCGCCGGCTGGCACGACGCCCAGGTAAGCAGCAATGGCGCATACATACTGGATACCTACAGCGCGAAAGATGTACCCGGATCTGCCAGTATCATTTCACTCAACGGTAAGTTCCGTGAAACCCTGCTGACTGCCGCCGATCCGTTGACGCATTTCAAACGCCCTGAAATACGCCAGGTAACACTGAAAGCAGATGACGGTACTCCTTTATATGGTAAACTGATACTGCCGGCAGATTTCGACTCCACCAGGCAATATCCGGTGGTGGTATATCTTTACAATGGTCCTAATGTACAGCTGATCCGCAATACCTTCCCGTACAGCGGCAACCTGTGGTACGAATACATGGCACAGCACGGCTACATCATCTTCACCATGGATGGCCGCGGCAGCGCTAACAGGGGCATGGCATTCGAACAGGCTACCTTCCGTCAGCTGGGAACCGTTGAAATGAACGATCAGCTGCAAGGCGTGGCATACCTGAAATCACTGCCCTATGTGAATCAGCAGAAAATGGGCGTTCATGGCTGGAGCTACGGCGGATTTATGACTACCTCCCTGATGCTGCGCCACCCCGGCGTATTCCAGGCAGCAGTTGCCGGCGGCCCGGTAATCGACTGGAGCATGTACGAAATCATGTACACCGAAAGATATATGGATACGCCACAGGAAAACCCCGAAGGATACGCCGCTTCCAACCTGCTCACGCAAACCGGCAACCTGAAAGGCAACCTGATGCTCATCCATGGCACCAACGACGATGTAGTGGTATGGCAGCATTCCATCAACTTCCTCAGGGCCTGTGTGGATAACGGCGTACAGGTAGATTATTTCGTGTATCCGGGACATTTGCACAATGTGCTCGGCAAAGACAGAGTACATTTGATGCAGAAAATTACGGACTACTTTGATAGGAACCTGAAATAAGTAATTACGAATTACGAATTGCGAATTACGAATGAAAGCGAAGAGCTAAGCGAAGATCATATTTGATTTTCGCTTAGCTCTTCGCTTTCATTCGTAATTCGCAATTCGTAATTCGTAATTATTTCACAATCCCGTTTTGTTACTCTTATATGCCCTCGGAATATAGCTGATTTCCGAGAACGTGCTGGTACAGGATTCTCCTAACGGGGATTGAGAGGAGAAGCCCAGCCTGCAAGGGCCTTTAGGCTGGAAATTCACCATTCTGGCGGATTCCCAGGCTTTGCCGTCGAAGGAATAAAAGAAGCCGTACATGTTACCGGATTTGCTCAGCCGCAGATAAACCTCGTTCGTAGGGGCGAAAGCGTTATTACTGCCATCAGTGTAAGTATTGGTAACGCTGGAGCAAACGAGCATTTTCTTGTCACCGGTGAACTCAAAAAGAAATTTAAGCCACTGGGTAGAATCGGCCATCAGGTAGATGGCGCCACCATCGTATTCTTTCCTGAAATCCACCTTTACTTTTACCGTCAGTATAAAGTCCTTGTCTGGCGTGAAAGCCAGGATGGGTGCGGTAGCCACGTTATAGTTCCCGCCGGGGTAGTTGAAAAAATCTGAGCCTTTGGCGCCGGTGATGGTCAATGCGTTGTCCGTCACCTGGAAACTTTTGGGTGTATTGATCCAGGAGAAGGAGTGAGGGATGCCTTTCACCTGGATGCTGTCAGCCGGAGTGGCGGCCATAGCGCTGCAACATAATATCAGCAGGCAGTTGAGCAGATGTAATTTCTTTTTCACGGATTGAGTTTTTTTTAGAGGGAAAAGATAGAAAAATATTTATTGGTAAGGGGAAGATAATTTAGCAGAGAAAGCCCGATAAAACGATTACCTTGACATCTCTATTGATAATAAAACAGTTAACAATGAAGTACGTTGTATTGGCCCTGGGTCTTTTATCAGCCACAGGGCTGTTTGCACAAAAAAAACATAAGGCTTTATTTATTATTGCAGATGGGATTCCTGCTGATGTCATCGAAGCGCAGCCAACACCTAACCTGAAGCGTATTGCGGCAGCAGGCGGATATACCCGTGCGTATGTGGGCGGAGAGAAGAATGGTTATTCCCAGACGCCCACTATCTCTGCCGTAGGCTATAACAGTCTGCTGACAAGTACCTGGGTGAACAAACATAATGTGTGGGATAATGATATCGCCGCACAGAATTATTACTATCCCAGTATTTTCCGCTATTTCAAAACGGCCTATCCGCAGAAACAGACCGCCATCTTTTCCTCCTGGCAGGATAACCGCACCAAACTGGCCGGTGACGGGCTTCCGCAGACAGGCGGCTTACGTATAGATCATGCGGTAGACGGACTGGAGCTGGACACCGTGCAATATCCGCATGATAAAAATAAATGGTACATGCACCTGATCGATTCAACGGTAGTGGAGAAGGCAGCAGCCTATGTACGCAGCAACGGGCCAGACCTTACCTGGGTGTATCTCGAATACAGCGATGATATGGGACACCGCCATGGTACCGGAAAAGAAATGGACACCGCCGTGCGTATGACAGATGATTATGCCGGAAAAATCTGGGATGCTATCAGGTACCGGGAACAGCATTTCAACGAAGAATGGCAGATTTACATTACGACCGACCATGGCCGCGATGCCAGCACCGGTCATCATCACGGCGGGCAATCAGACAGGGAACGCACCACCTGGATTGTTACCAATGCCAAGGGACTGAACAGCTATTTTAAAACCGCGCAACCCGGTATTGTAGATATATTGCCATCTATGGCCCGCTTCCTGGATATAAAAATACCGCAGCATTATGAACGGGAGTTAGACGGCGTTGCGCTCACCGGCGCCGTATCACTGGCAAAACCCGCCGCTGTACGTGATAATGACCACCTGCAGGTGACCTGGAAAGCCTATGATAAAAAAGGGAAAGTGAAAATTTTCGTCACCACCACCAACAACTTCAAAACCGGCGGAAAGGACGAATATACGCTGCTCGCAACAGTACCGGTCAGCAACGGACAAGCCACTCTCAACATTAAAAATATGCCTTCCACGTTTTATAAGATAGTACTGGAAGCCCCCCACAATACTGTTAATACCTGGATCACCCAATAGGTTAATTTGTTTATTTTTTTATTTGAGATTTTCTCTCTTATCAGTGTCTCCGTATAAGTAAAAGGCAGACACTGATAAGAGAGAAAATCTCAAATAAAAAAATAAACAAATTTAAAGCAGCTTCTCTATAACGGGGCGTATGCGTCTGGCAAAACGCTCCATTCCTATATCGGTTGGGTGAACACCGTCTACGGTGCCTTCGTGGTCATCTCCCAGAAAGCCTTCTCCGCTGGTATAATGCAGATTTTTTACCCCTGACTGCAGAAGTTGCAGGTAGGCTTTTTTTAGCGCTGCCCTTTTCCGGAATACCATTTCTTTCATGTCTTTTTCGAAGTATGCATTTTCATACATGTAATTTTCTACCAGCAGGATAGGCACCCGGGGTTTGCATTGGCGTAGCTGTCTGATAAGCGCCACAGCGCCGGGTTGTATTTGCTCTGCATCGGTATTGGGATTGCAGTCTATAACGATAAGTGCCGGATCTGTTTCACAGATGGCGGCGCCTACGCTGGTTTCAAATTTACCGTTGCCGCTGAAGCCCAGGTTAATAAAGGGACGTTGCAGCTGGCGGGAGAGAATGCTGGTATAGGCCATGCCGGGGCGGTTGGCGCAGCCTCCCTGTGCAATGCTGGAGCCGTAATACACGACCGGTTTTTTATCCAGCAGTTGCTGCCCGCGTGGTTTTTCGATGACAGCTCCTTCATTTACGCCGATAGCTAAGGAATCGATGCCATCGTACAGCGGGAGGTAGAGCAGGTATTCCCTTTGTACCGGTTCGCCTTTATGCAGGAAGGTTTTTTCGGAACTGCTGCTGCCATCAGGGATTGCACTGTTGACGAACTGCCATTTATTATTCACCAGCGCGTAGAGGTCCAGTCCTTTTATGCCGGTGGCGGTCATATGGTTCATGGCGAAGTTGTTGATGACTTTCCATCTGGCAGCGATGGTAGTGGCGTTGGAAGAGAAGCGGACCGCGATGCCGGCAGTATTCCGGCTCAGATACCATACCTCTGGTCTTACGGTAGCCTGGTATTTTGCCGGCAGCCGGTTGTAGCTGGAATCGTTAAGATACCTGCCGATGAGAGGAAACTCCATGGCGTTATGATAGACAAGGGATTGCGCCCGGGCAGCAGTCATCAGCAGGATGACAGTGAATAAGGATAGCAGCGTTTTTTTCATCGGGAATTAATTATTGTTGGCAGAAAGATAATACAGGAAGCAGTGAAAAAAGGGCTTTTTTATCGTTTACGCAAACGCTTGCGCGGTTAACGCAAGCGTTTGCGTATGCGGAATGTTAAAAGAATTATCTAACATAGTGGTGCAATTAAGAAAACAGATTTTAGCGCGCGAAGCAGCTATCAGAACAGCGAACAATGAGGTCGATGCCTTTGCCACGGTATAAGCTGTGGCAAGGTTATCGCCAGCAACCCTTTCTCACCTGTCATGTATCACAAGTTGTGATTCCATCAGCATATTATTATATTCATTTAATGCATGTTCTCCGCTCAGGAGGGATAACAGCATATTGGTTGCCGCCTTGCCCTGTTCGTAAGGGAACTGCTCTACAGAAGCAGCGGGGGGGAAGGCCGTATAGCCGCTTACCGGCGTATTGGCGTAAGATACAAAAGTTATATCCTTATTTATCTCCAGTTTTTGTTTAAGCGCATATTGAACGGCATCCATGGCAACGTAATCGTTGAAGGTAACGATGGCGGTTACCTTCCGTTTGAGGGACAGCAGGTATTCCATGGCCTGGCTGGTGCCGGCGGCGGTGAGGTCTGCATTCACAATCAGTTCCGGATCATATTTAAGGCGATGTTTGCGCAGGGCCTTGATGTAGCCGGTAGCGCGTTCCTTGCTGGCTACAAGCTGTTCCGGCCCGTTAATCATGCCGATCACGCGGTGTCCTTTTTTCAGCAGAAAATCCACCGCCTGTATAGTGCCTGATTCGAGGTTGCAGGAAACGGTGTGTATATTGGGAAGATCCGGAATACGATCGAAGAAAACGACCGGGATCTTTGCCTGACGCAGCATTTCAAAGTGATCGTAGTTACGGGTGTTTTTACCGATAGAAACAATGCAGCCGTCTACCCGGTGTTGTTTCATGCTTTGAATGATTTGTTTTTCGCGGGCTTCATCATCGTGCGACTGGCCCAGTAATACTGTATAGTCGTTGCTGTAGGCGGTGTCTTCAATGCCGCTGATAGCGCTGGAGAAGAAGGCTTCTGAGAGTTCCGGTAACAGGATACCGATGGTAAATGTCCGGCCCTGCTGAAAGTATACAGCGGTCTGATTGCGTTCATAATTCATTTCTGCAGCCAGTTGTTTCACCCTGGCTTTCGTGCGCAGTCCGATACTGTGATGATCGTGCAGCGCTCTTGAAACAGTAGATACAGAGATGTTTAGCTTTTTTGCAATTTCCTTTATTGTTGGTTGACCCGAAGAAACCACCTTTCTCATACATTTACAGCAATTAATGGAAAACAGATACAGCAATTATACGCTGGCGGCCAAGTTACTTAGTTATTATAAAATATTAACTTTTTTTTATGGTTACGCGCAATATGCCTAATATACGATTGTTTTCCCGATAAATTAGGGTTAATTATATGTGTTGGACCGCCTAAAGAACTGCCTGCTTTCATTCGGCCTGCTATTTGCAGTATTCCCGTACCTTCCATTGTCTCCCTATATTAATTTTATATATTTTATTTGTTAGATTTATTAAAAATCACAATTATGAGAATCGAACGATTAGCTATCCCAGTGGCATTGATCGGCATTTTTGCCAGCTGTTCCGCACCCAGGAAATTAAGGGAATCCGAGGCCAGATATGCCCGGCTGGATAGCTTGTATACATCCACAGAAGCCCAGCGTAGAAAATGTGAAGAAGATGCGGCCAGAGCTGCTGCGGCCTATAAAGACAAACTGGAGAACATGTCTGAACAGCAGACGCAGCTCAAAGCCAACAATTCCCAGATGCTGGACCACCTGAAGGAGTTATCGGTTATTTCCAGTTCCCAGGCAGAAAGCATCAAGAAATCGCTGGATAATATCGGCGCCAAGGATGCATATATCAAAGATCTGCAATCTGCTATCGCACGCAAGGACTCCCTGAATATGCAGCTGGTGATGAACCTGAAAGGAGCCATTGGCAATATGGATGACAAGGACATCAACATCAAGGTGGAAAAAGGCGTTGTGTATATCGATATCTCCGATAAACTGCTGTTCAAGAGCGGTAGCTATGAAGTAGCTGACCGGGCAAAGGAAGTACTGGGCAAGGTAGCCAAGGTACTGATCAACCAGCCGGACATCGAATTCATGGTAGAAGGGCATACGGATAATGTGCCTTACCGTCCGAATGTACTGCTGGACAACTGGGATCTTAGTGTGAAAAGAGCTACTTCCGTAGTACGTATCCTGCAGAATCAGTATAATATTCCTGCATCGCGTATGACTGCTGCCGGAAGAAGCGAATTTATTCCGGTTGCCTCCAATGATACGCCGGAAGGCCGCGCTGCCAACCGCAGAACAAGGATTGTGATCCTGCCTCAGCTGGATCAGTTCTTCAAACTGCTGGAGAAACCAGCTAACTGATAACTGCTTTCAGGTAGCAAAAAAAATAATGGCGGAGATGTCAGTAAGAGAAGAAAATCTTCATCTTATTTTCATCTCCGCTTTTTATTTTTACAACCGAATTAATTTAAGTGATATGAGTGACGCATTATTCTGTGACCCCATCAGTGGCGTATGTGAAATTCCCGGTGCGGGAACACCCGCCGGTGCTGCAGCAGCAGCCGCTATACCAGCAGACAAGCCGCTGCGCATCGTTTATTTTACCGATCCTATCTGCTCTACCTGCTGGGGTATTGAGCCGCAATGGCGCAGGTTGAAACTGGAATACGGCCATGTACTGGATATCAGTTACCACATGGGCGGATTATTACCTTCCTGGAAAGTATACAACTCCGGCGGCATCAGCGGCCCGGCAGATGTGGCGCATCATTGGGAAGAAGTGGCCGTGCATTACCAGATGCCTATAGACGGCAGCGTGTGGCTGCAGGACCCGCCGGATTCTTCCTTCCCGCCGTCCCGCTGGTTTAAAGCAGCACAGGTACAGGATACCCATAAGGCAGTTATCTTTTTAAGAAGATTACGGGAGATGATTTTCATGGAAGCCATCAATATCACCCGGACGGAAGAAGTGCTGAAGGCCGCCGCCTACGCGGAACTGGACACGGTGCAGCTGGAACAGGATTTCGCAGAAACAGCACCGGCCCTGTTTGAAGCAGACCTGCAGCTGAGAAAAGAAATGGGCGTGCGTGGATTTCCTTCTGTATTTTTCGTGAATGCAGACGGTACATCAGAACTGGTGTATGGCGCAAAACCTTATCAGGTATTCATCACTGCCTTACATAAACTGCTGCCTGCCGCACAACCCAGAGCCTATGCAAAAGATATAGCCCTGTTTTCCTATTTCCCGACGCTCACTACAAAAGAGTATGCCGTACTGAATGACATGTCTTTTGAAGCCGCGTACGAGGCGCTGGAGGCATTCAGAGAGCAGGGGAAGGTGTCAGTGCTGGAAGCAGGAAAAGGTCATCTGTGGCGTGTTACAGCGGACTGAATCCGGGTTTCGCCGGTTGTTTTTTACCGTAGAAATAAGTAATACTGAACATAAAATAGCGTGACAGGTTGTTAGCCTGTATCGTTTCGCGGAAAGTATCTCCGATCGTAGTCGTGATGGATTTATTTTGCCGGAGAACGTCGTATGCATATAACTTGGCCATCAGATTTTTCTGTCGCAGGAAACTTTTAGATACCCAGAGGTTCAGCAGGGTAAACTGTTGCCTGGCATCTGTATTGGCAATAAAATTAACCGCGGCGCCGCTGCTGACATTAAAAGGCAGAAAGGTGTTGAGGCTGAAAAAAAGGTTATAGCGCAGGTAATCATAATGACTGTCAGGCTGCAGGGAATACTTGTTACTGTTGTAATCCATTCCCACCGTGCCGGTAAGCTCGAACAGTGATTTATACAGGAAAGAAGAGGTGAGAATATGGGTGAATGTAAGATTATCCGTCGTATTCCGGTTATTGTTAACGAGGTTGATGTTGTGCTGTTGCCGGATGATGGAACGGTAGGTAAGACTTATCTCCGGTTTTTTAAAACGCTTGCCCAGCGTAATTTCTCCTCTCCATGCCTGCTGTCCGTCGAGGTTTACCGGCCGGCTTACCTGCTTTCCGGTGGAGTCAGTATTGATTGCGTTTGCAATGGCATTGTCCGTAAGCTGCCCCTGTATGGATGCTGCAAAATTGAGTCCTGTAATGCTGAGTGAGTTATAATTGACTTCCAGGCGGTTGCTGAAGCCGGGCTGCAGATCCGGGTTTCCCAGCTGTATGTACAGTGGGTTGCTGATATTTACCTGGGGCCAGAAACTGGCAGGGGACGGAATTTCATTTACACCGTTATAAGATACCAGCAGTGATTTAAATTCATTGAACTTATAAGTCAGCATTGCATTTCTGCCAATGTTCATATTGTTGTAATAGTAATGTTCCCCCGTTGTCAGGTTATTGCTGGTAATGCGCAGGAACGCAATATCCAGGGAAGCGGTAAAGTTGATTTTATCTTTTGCCAGTTCCAGAACAGGGCGCACGGTATTGGTGGTATTATCATTGGTGAAGTCATAGGAGAGGGAATCGTTCGGAATGATGTATTGCCGTTTCGGATTATCAAAATCAAAAGTCGTCCGTTGATTACTGGTATGGGAATGATTGATGCCGTATAATATGCCCAGCGTAAACAGATTTTTTACCGGCTCTTTGTACTGTACTACTGCAGAAACAGTGGTGGTATTGCTTTCCGGCCTGATAAGCCGGTTCAGTGTGTCCGTGGTATTATTAGCGGCGGTATAATTCCGGTTATAGTTGACCTGGTCGCCATGCATGCTGTTCTGCAGGATCATCGCGTAGAATTCTGCCATGCGCCCCGGTTTGTTGAATTTATACTGGTAATTTACCGTAGTGGCATAACTGAGATTAATGCTGCTGTCGGTCGTATTTAACAGGCCTGCGTTTAGCATTTTTCCTTTGCCGTCCAGGGTCTGGTATTGCTGCTGATCGTTTTTTACCAGTTTATCGCGCCCGAGAGAGGCAATGATATTGAGTTTGTGCCTGGGATGGATCTGGTAATCCATAATCATAAAGCCGGTGGTAGCATCCTTATGCAAGTCCTGCGTGCTGTTGCTGGTATAAAAGTTTGTCTGATTATTCAGGATATTCTCCCGGTCCAGCTTTTCATTGCTGTTATTATCAATAGCCTGGTGGGAAAGGAATACGGAAGCCTTCAGTTTTTTTCTGAAGTCGCCGCCGGCGTTTACCTGGAAATTGTAGGTTTTATTGATTCCTTTCTGGTTGCTGAACATAAACGGCGATTCGCTGACTGTGCTGGGGTCCCGGCTGGTATTGGTATTATTGCCGATGGCATCCGCAATCACCATATGTGTAGTGCGGAACATATTGGCATTGGCGCCGGCATTAAAGCGGTCGTTTCTGCCGATACCTGCTGCCACACTGCCTCTTACTCCTTTCTTCATTTCCTTCTTGATGGTTATATTCAGCACCTTGCCGCTTTCTCCGGGGTTGGCGGCACTGGAGAAATTGCGTTTATCTGCAATCTGGATTTTATCGGCCATGTCGGATTTGAGAATTTCCAGTATACGTTTGGTGCTGCCGCCTTCCTGGGTAACAGCCCTGCCATCTACATGGAGGTCTTTTACCGGCTTGCCCATAAAGAAGATATTCCCGTTTTCATCGATGCTGATACCTGGTATTTTTTCAATCAGATGCTGCATGGTAGCGCTGGGAGCAGTGCGCAGCTGCCCGGCTTCAAACTCTATGGTATCTTTACGGATAGACAGCAACGGGCGGCTGCCTTTTATTTCTATCTTATTCAGTTTTATACTGGCCGCCAGCTGGATATAGTCAAAGGTGAGTATCGTGGTTTTGGGAGTTATTTCCACAGGGATCATCTCCGCCCTGTTACCCATGAAGCTCACAATAAGACGGAAAAAGCCTTCCGGCATATGTTCCAGGGTAAAGTGCCCATGTTCATCAGAAATGGTCTGTGCTTTGAGGATAGATTTCTCTGTATACAGCATCACACTGGCGCCCGGAAGCGGTTGCCTGGTTTCTTTCTGAAATACGGTACCCTTTATTGTTTTCTGGGCTTTCAGAACAGTATAAACATTACAGAAAATAATCAGCAATAACAGTCCTTTATACCTCATATTGTGCCGGTTGGGTTAGATATGCAATGCTAACAGCTGATAGAGTGGATTTTGTTAACAACGTGCAAAGGATTGCATTTCTTTCGAAATTAAATCAGGTAGTAAGTTCTGAAAATCAGATTGATAATGTGGCACTTGAAATGATTATGGCTGTTAAGTGTTTGTTATTGGCGAAAAGAATACAGGGCGTAAAAAATAGCTGTACAACAGCCATCAGCAATGATTCAGACGTAAGTTACACATATCCGGAATAAAATAAAATATCCATGCAGAAAAACAAAGCTATCACAGACTCATTGAAGGCGTTGCTGCTGAAAGCCAATGCGCATGTTACTTTTGCAGATGCGGTGAAGGGGCTGCCTGCGGAACTCCGTGGCGTTACGCCGCCGGGCCTGCCCTACAGCATCTGGCAGCTGGTAGAGCACATACGTATTACACAGGAGGATATACTGGAATTCAGCCGGGATGCCAGTTACGTATCGCCGGCATGGCCGGAAGGATACTGGCCCAAAGAAACGGCTCCTGAAAATGAAGCTGCGTGGAAACACAGCCTGGCACAGATCCGGGAGGACCTGGCCACTTTCATTGCCTTGCTGGAAGCTCCGGACGCCGACCTCTTTGCCCCGTTTCCTCATGGTGAAGGGCAGCATCTTTTCCGCGAAGCGGTGCTGATTGCTGACCATACCAGTTATCATACCGGAGAAATAGTGGCCGTACGCCGGATGCTGGGCGCCTGGAAATAAATGTCAGATGCATTTCCAGAGGCAGTCTACAAACCATCTTTTGCTGTCGGAGAAGCGGGCCACCGGCCGGAACCCTGACTGGGCGGCCAGCTGGTCTGTTTCTTCCAGCGAATATTTCTGTGAGATTTCCATATACAGCGCTTCATTCTCTTCAAAGGAAATACAGACCTCTTCGCCGATATGTACCTGTTGCTGCGTAAGACTTATCAGGTAACTCTTGCAGGCCCCGGTTCCCGGATCGTAGGTGGGGTAATGCGCAAATTTTGACAGGTCAAAATCAGCATGCAGTTCCCGGTTGATACGGGTCAGCAGGTTGAAGTTGAAAGCCCGCGTAATACCGGCATCGTCATTATAGGCACTGAGGATGACCTGCGGATGTTTTTTCAGATCAAAACCTGTCAGCAGCAGGTCGCCGGGTTGCAGGTGATGCCGTAATTCCCGGCAGAAGTGAAGGGCTTCTGCCGTATTGAAGTTGCCGATATTGCCACCCATGAACAGTACTACCTTTTTCCGGGAGCTGTAGGCATTTGCTTCCTGCAGCATCTCGAAATATTCCCCGTTCAGCCCGTGCAGCTGCAGCTCCGGCAGTTTTGCCGGTAATGACTTCTCCAGCTGATAAATAACATTGGCAGAAATATCTATGGGGAAATACGTATACCCTGTACCGTTATTAATCAATTGTTCCAGCAGGTGAATGGATTTGGTGGCGTCTCCTGCACCCAGCTCCACCACATCGAATGTGCCGGTATACTTTTCAATGGCGGCGGCTATATTGGCGGATTGCTCGCGGAATATCTGCATTTCACAACCGGTCAGGTAGTACTCATGGCATTGCATGATCTGCTGAAACAGCCGGTCGCCTTCCGCATCATAAAAGTATTTGGAATCAAGACGCTTTTGCGGTGCGCTGAGTCCTTTGACTACGTCATGGTAAAAGCTGCCTGCGGCAGTTTTCTTGTTGAGGGTTGCATGGTTTGGAATTACAGTGCGCTGCATGACCTGATTTTTTGATGAAAGGATACGGTTACTTTGCCAGCCTTATTCCGGTAAACTGCCATCGCAGGGGAGGATGGAAAAAGTTCCTGTACGTGATGCGGCTGTGACCGGGAGGTGTTACTTCTGATGCTCCCCGCAGCACCATCTGGCTGACCATAAATTTCCCGTTGTATTCTCCGATGGCGCCGGGCGCTTTGGTAAACCCGGGATAGGGGAGATACGCGCTCTCCGTCCATTCCCAGCGCAGGCCCCATGACAGTTGCGGCGCTGCGGCTTCCCATTCTGCTTCCGTGGGCAGGCGCATTCCCTTCCAGGAAGCATATGCGGCGGCTTCATAGTAACTGATATGACATAATGGTGCATCGGTGGCCAGCGGTTGTAATCCCTGCCAGGTGTAATACATCCAGCGGCCGTCTATCAGGTACCAGTACATCGGAGCAGTTACCTGGTTATTTTTTACCCAGTCCCAGCCTTCTGCGTGCCAGTAGCGGAAATCCCGGTAACCTCCGGACTGTATGAACTCCAGGTATTCGGCATTGCTGACCAGTGAAGTGCTGATGCTGTAATCACCCAGGTATACTTTATGACGTGACAGTTCATTATCAAAACAAAAGCCTTCTCCGGCAAAACCTATCTCATAAATACCTGCTTTCATATGCAGCCATGAAGTATTATCAACAGCTGAACGGGCAGATTGTTTATCCGGATCATATGCCGGCATCAGCGGGTTATGCCCCAGAATATATTTGATATCTGTATATAACAGCTCCTGGTGCTGCTCTTCATGGTTGAGTCCCAGGGTAATCAGCGCCTGTATCTCCGGAGTATGTTCCTGTTCCAGGAAGCGGTACATCGCGTCATCCACATGCCGGCGGTAGCGCATAATATCTTCCACGGCAGGCCTGCTCAGGTTGCCCCGGTCTGTACGGATCACGCGTGAGCCGACTGATTCATAGTAGCTGTTGAATACAAAGTTATACTGCGGATCAAATTCCGTGTATCCTTCCAGGTTAGGCATCAGCAGGAAGGTTTCAAAGAACCAGGTAGTATGGCCGAGATGCCATTTCGGCGGACTTACATCCGCTACCGGCTGCACTACATAGTCTTCCGTTTTCAGCGGAGCGCAGATGCTTTCTGTTCGCTGACGCACGGTTTCATAGTCTTTTTTCAATTGCATAAATACTGGTGGTTATTTATGGTCTGTATATTGCTTTAATGCTGAAATAGTATGTATGCCCAGGCTGGAAGCCTGTTCCCGTCTCATCATCAGGGCATATGTATTGTTGAATCCGATGGGCAGCAGCCATTTTACGCGGTACTGTTTTTCAAATCCTGTCTGTACATAGTCATACACTTTTTTGCTGTCGCTCATAATACTGTCTGTTACCTGCTGCGGCGCCTGCAGGATCACCAGCAGGCCGGTGCCGGTATATTCCGGATACATATCAATCTGATCATTTATTAATGCATCGAACACAATTTTGGTGCCTCCGAGGCCGGTTTTGGTGGTAACGGAAAGATCTGTATATCCTTCAATCAGTATTTTGTACATATTGGCGAGCACATAGCCATCCCCGAAGATTTTGGAACCGATGCGGATATTGCCTTTGTTGCCACCGGTAGCAGGTTTCCAGAGACCGATAGCAGTCAGGTAATCTTTTGCTACTTTTTCGGGTGTCTGTTTCAGGTAATCTACCCGGTAGTTCAGTTCCGTCATAATGCTATCATTAATTGTACCAGACAGTTTATTGAGTACGGGTTCCAGTTCCGGATATTTTTCCAGTGTTGACATACGTACGATGGGGGCGGCATAATAGGGAGGGAAGATGTGTTTGTCATCTTCCAGCACTACCAGATCGTATGCGCGGACGCGGCCATCTGTGCTGCTGCCGCTGATGACATCCAGTTTTTTTTCTGCTGCCGCTTTATACATAATCATATCACTGATAACGAGTGTAGGGAGGTGCAGCCCGTAAACAGTCCGTAAACCGATATCGCCGTCTTTACGGCCCATAAATTCCGGGGTGAAGCCCGCTTTTATTTTACCGCTGCTGGTATCAGGCAGGAGGTATATAGAAGAGAGTGCCAGGAAGAGCAGCGGCAATATATACAGCAGTCTGCGGAATCTGCGGATATTGAGGTGCTGCAGCAGGGACAGCAGCCAGTCAAACAGGATAGCCAGCAGTGCCGCCGGTATGGCGCCAGCCAGCATCATGCTGGTATTGTTGAGTGCGATACCGCCGAAAATAAATTCTCCCAGTCCGCCTGCTGCAATGTATGCCGCCAGTGTAGCTACTCCAACATTGATGACGGTAGCGGTGCGTATGCCGGCCAGTATAACCGGCATTGCCAGCGGCAGCTGTACTTTGAACAGCAGTTGCCGGGGGCTCATGCCCATACCTCTGGCAGCTTCGGTAACACTATTGTCCACGCCGCTGATGCCGGTATAGGTATTACGGATAATGGGCAGCAGCGCGTACAGGAACAGGGCTACTATAGCTGGTTTGGGACCAATGCCCAGCAGTGGTATCATAAAGCCCAGCAGCGCTATGCTGGGGATGGTCTGCAGTACGCCGGCGATGCCCAGTACCAGGCCGGATAACCGCTTGCGGCGGATAATCAGGATACCCAGGGGTACGCCGATACATACTGCTATCAGTACCGAAATGAAGGTAAGGCCGGTATGCGTGAGCGTTTGCTCCAGCAGTTTGCCGGATTGCTGCCGGATGAAGTCCGTAAAGGTTTCAGGTGTGTCCATATGGACTACTGTTTTTTATATGCTGCAATAGCGTTGAATAACAAGGTACCATCCAGTTGCCGGTGTTCTCCGTGGCAGGAGACTGTAGCTGGGCCGTCCAGTAAGGCTTCCAGAGCTTCGCGGCAGGTAGCGTTGCACGGGAGCGGTTTTTCCGTATTATGTGCCGCCTGCTGCGGTATAAACCGCCATATATCTGTAAGCTGCAGCGAAGCCAGTTCCAGTTCCAGCCGCTGGTTTTCCAGGAAGCTGCGCACAAAGTCGTTGGCCGGCCGGAAAAGTAGTTCCACGGCAGTTCCCAGCTGTTGTATACGGCCTTTGTCCATGATGCATATTCTTGAACCCAGGTCAAAAGCTTCTTCTACATCATGGGTAACAAGGATGACGGTTTTACTGTTCAGTTCATCGAGTGCTTTGAATTCTCTTCTCACACTGATGCGGGTGAGCGGGTCGAGTGCGCCGAAAGGTTCGTCCATGAGCAATACCGGCGGGTCCGCTGCCAGCGCGCGTGCCAGCCCTACGCGCTGCTGTTGTCCGCCGCTGAGCTGCTGCGGATAGGCGTTGGCGTAATCGCGGGGAGGGAGGCCCAGTTTTTCCATGAGGGAAAGGGCGCGTTCTTTCATGCGCGCCTTATCCCACTGTAGCAGCTGTGGCACTATGCTGATATTCTCCAATACTGTATAATGCGGAAAAAGGCCATGGTTCTGCAATACATAGCCTATGCCCCGGCGGAGGGTTTCTGCAGGTTCTGCTGCAATATCTTTTCCGTTGATATGAATTTGTCCGCTGTCCGGCGTGATTAACCGGTTAATCATCCGCAGGGTAGTTGTTTTGCCGCAACCGCTGGTACCGAGTAGCACCATGATTTCTCCCCGTTGCACTTCAAAGGAAACATCGCTGACAGCCTGTTTGTCCGGACTAAAACTTTTGGAAATGTGTGATAATGTAATCATAGGAGAAATATACAGATGGGGAAAAATATGCGCAGATTGCCCTTATTTTTCCAGCATCAAAAATAGGTTATTCAATGATTCCGCATAGAGCGGATGTGCAAAAATCATATCGCGTAGCTGTGGTGCGGTGATACCGCCTGCCATGGCCATCTGCAGCACAGACATTATTTCGCCGCCCTGTGTGCCGATGATGGCGGCGCCCAGTATCTGCCCGGTATGTTCGTGTACAACGGCTTTCATGAATCCCTGTGTTTCGCCGGTTTCAATAGCGCGCGCTACTTTGTCCATACTGAGGCAGGCTACTTTCACCGGAATGCCCTGGCGCCGGGCCGCTGTTTCAGAAAGTCCGATGCGTCCCAGCTGCGGGTCGGTGAACATGCAATAAGGCACCTGCCGGTCTTTGGTGGTAATGGCTGCCTCTTCAAACAGATTTTTGTAGATGATGAGATGGTCATTGTAGGAGATATGTGTAAATGCAGGCCCGGGTTTTACATCGCCGATCGCGAAGATACCGGGACAGGTAGTTTCCAGGTGTTCATTCACCTGAACAAATCCTTTCTCATCCAGTGTAACACCGGTTTTAGCCGGCTGCAGGGAATGTGTCTGCGGTGCGCGGCCGGTAGCCAGCAGTATATGCGTTCCCGTTAGTGTTACCCGGTTGCTGCCGGCGGTAATATGCAGCAGCAGTCCGTCTGGTGTATGACTGATTTTATCTGCTGTAGCGGAAGTATATATCCGGATATCTTCTTCTTCCAGTACTTTTCTGATAACGGCTGCAACATCGGGGTCTTCGCGGGAAACGAGCTGCGGAGATTTCTCAATGATGGTAACATGACTGCCCAGCCGCTGATACAGCTGCCCCATTTCCAGTGCAATATAGCTGCCGCCAAGAATAATCAGTTCAGGAGGTATCACCACTTCATCCAGCAGGGTGGCAGAAGTGAGGTACGGCACTTCCTCCAGGCCGGGAATATCAGGAATGACGGGTGTAGCGCCGGTATTGATGAAGATCTGGTCTGCAGTAATGGTTTGTTCACCGCCGTCATGCAGCTGAATGGTGACGGTTTTATGTGCGCTGAAGGCAGCGCTGCCATGTATGAACGTGAGTCCTTCTGTTTTCTCCAGTCCTTTGCTGACACCGTTTCTGAATTGTTCTACTATATCATTTTTCCTGGATACGATAGCCGGAAGGTCAACGCTGTAACCTTTGCTGACGATGCCCCAGGATTTGCTCTGTGACATGATATGGGCCACTTTTGCACAGGCTATCATGGCTTTGGTGGGCGTACACCCGTCGTTGATGCAGGTGCCGCCTGGCCAGCGTTGTTCGATGAGAGCTGTTTTCCATCCTTTATGGGCGAGTTTTTTTGCCAGCGGCGTACCACCCTGGCCCGAACCAATAATGATTGCATCAAACTTTTCCATAACTGTTTTTTTGAGCAGGGGCCAAAGATTATACCAGCAGAGACGGGAACGGGAAATTAGGTAAAAATAATGATACTGACAGGTGATTTCCTGCTGCCGGCAGCTGTAAATACATTATCTTTGCGGTCCGGAAAAAATTACATTTTGGTAAAGATTGACAACATAACACTGCCCGATTTCCCGCTGTTGCTGGCTCCCATGGAAGACGTGAGCGATCCGCCTTTCCGTGCCGTCTGCAAAGATGCAGGTGCGGACCTGATGTATACTGAATTTATCTCAAGTGAAGGGCTCATCCGCGATGCAATCAAATGCCGCAGGAAGCTGGATATTTTCGAGTATGAGCGGCCTGTAGGTATACAGATCTTCGGGGGTGATGAAGACAGTCTGGCTATGGCCGCCAGAATAGTAGACGTTACCAGTCCGGACCTGCTGGACATCAACTTTGGCTGCCCGGTAAAAAAAGTAGCCGGCAGGGGCGCCGGAGCCGGTGTGCTGAAAGACCTTGATCTCATGGTAAGGTTGACAGCCGCCTGCGTAAAGGCCACAAAGCTGCCCGTAACGGTCAAAACAAGACTGGGGTGGGACGATGATACCAAAAATATTGAAGAGGTGGCAGAACGCCTGCAGGACGTGGGCATTAAAGCCCTCGCCATTCACGGCCGTACCCGCTGCCAGATGTATAAGGGCCAGGCCGACTGGACCCTGATCGGAAAAGTAAAGAACAACCCCCGCATAAAAATCCCCATCTTCGGCAACGGTGATATCAATACACCGCAAAAAGCCGTGGAGTATAAGAACCGCTATGGTGTGGACGGCATCATGATAGGCCGCGCCGTTATAGGCTACCCGTGGCTGTTCCGCGAAATCCGCCATTATGAGCAAACCGGTGAACTGCTGCCGGGGCCTACCCTGGAAGAACGTATTGCCGTGAGCAAGAAACACCTGCGCCTTTCCGTGGAATGGAAAGGGCCGGTAACAGGCATCAACGAGATGCGCGGCTGCTACGCCAATTACCTCAAGGGGTTGCCTAACATCAAAGAGTTCCGCAGCCGCCTGGTAACACTCAAAACAGTGGAAGAAGTGGAAGCTGTGCTCGATGAAATCGAAGCGTACTATAAGGGTATCGAGCTGGAACACGCGCCCATAGAGCTGATAGACTATCACCAGAACTGCCCGCTGTAATCATCTTCCTGAAAAAAGAAAGGGGAACAGGTATAAACATATTATGCGTATATTATGTTATATCATAAAAATTCCCCTGATGAAAATATCTCTCTGCTATACCACCGTTATAGCCGCTCTCCTGTTGATGACCGCCTGCAATACGCGCACGGATTCCCGTCATGATAATCCGCTGCTGCAGAGCGATAATACCCCGAAAGATACCGCTGCATATAATGATATACGTTACCGTGACCAGCAGCAGATAGAAAAGGTGATCTATAGCTTCTGCGAACATTTTGACAACGGAACGCTCGGAAAATGCCTGGATTTTATGGCTGACAGCATACGCGGAGAAATTGATGGTGTGAAAATCACCGGCCGGCAGCGCTGGGCCGAAAAAATAGAGGCTCTTGTAAAAAGCACGGAAGACAGTCACTTTCAGCCCCGTCACATCTTGTCCAATATGCAGTTTGCCCCTGCAGCCAACGATACCGTACAAATCAGCATGTATGCCTCCGTATTATGGACAGACCTCCTCTCCGGCCAGATTCAGCTGATGTCCGTCGGCTACTATAAAGGGAAAATGGTGAAACAGGACGGAAAGTGGTTAATTGCTACGCTGCATTCACTGCCAGACAGCAGGTTGGTGAAGGGTTTCTACCAGGATAAGGAAATTTAATTTCCCTGCAGTGTGATTTTTCAGGCCCTGTTGCGAATAATAAAGAAAGCGCTTACCTGTTAAATGGACTCAATACCTGATAAGACGCTCTTCCTGCAGCGCATCCAGGAAAACAGACGGATTATTTTCAAGATCTGCAACACCTACTGCCAGCAGGCGTATGACCGGGAAGACCTGGCACAGGACATCATCTGTCATCTCTGGAAATCAGCTCCCCAGTATGATCCATCCGGAAAATTTACTACCTGGATGTATCGTGTGGCGCTGAATGTAGCCATCTCCTTTTACCGTCGCGGGAAAAGGAACCGGCAACTCGTGCCTGTCACGGAACAGCTGATTGAAATGGAAGCTGATGCTGACAATAATACGGAGATAGAAGATCATCTGGCATTACTGCAGCAGCTGATCAACGGATTCAATGAACTGGATAAGGCCCTGATGCTCCTGTATCTGGAGGAAAGGAGCTACCGGGAGATAGCCGACATTTTGGGAATCAGCGAAACGAATGTAGCCACTAAAATTAACAGATTAAAAAGCCGTCTGAAACAACATTTCTCATCTATTCAAAAAGCATTGTAATGGAAGCTGCAGATATAAAAGCCTTGTGGCAGGCCTATGACGCCAAACTGGAGCGGTCTATGAAGCTGAACCTCTACCTGGTAGAACAGCTGGGATCAGATAAAATAAATTCTTCCTTCAGCTCGCTCACCCGTTTTAAAATAATTGCAGTCATCTTCGGTTTTATCTGGATTGCCTTTGTCGGGTTTTTGCTGTATCATAACTACAGGCAGGTGTTTTTTGTGATCAGCGCCGTTTCCAGTATCCTGTTCTCGGCTATGGCCATAGCCGGATACCTTTATCAGATCCGGCTTATCAGGAAAATCAATTTCAGTGCCGATGTATTGCTGACGCAGCAGCAGCTGGCCATGCTGCATATTTCTGTATTGCGGACCATGCGTCTTCTCTGGCTGTCAATGCCACCCTACACATTTTTCTTTATCACCAACCAGATGGCGCTGCAGGCAGATGCACAGTTCTGGATCATTCAGCTCCTGATCACCGGCACATTTACGGTATTGGCCATATGGCTGTACCAGCATATTTCCTTTGAAAACAGGAATGAAAAATGGGTACGTGCCTTATTGTGGAACGACGGTGGGAAATCTATTTCGCGCGCATTGGATTTTATGAAAGAAATAGAAAGGTTTAAGGGGTAATTACGAATTACGAATTGCGAATTACGAATGAAAAGCGAAGACGAAAGCGATAATACTTTTAAGTATCCGCTTTGGTCTTCGCTTTTCATTCGTAATTCGTAATTCGCAATTCGTAATTACTTCAACTGGTAATCATTGAACGTAACTGCCGCCGTTGCTCTGCCGGAAGACAACGTACGAAGAGTGGTTACGTAGCCGAATAGTTCGGCCAGCGGAACGGTTGCGACGATGTCCTGCAGGTTGTTTTTCATTTCCATATGGCGGATGACGCCACGGCGTTTGTTCAGGTCGCCGGTGAGAACGCCGGTATATTCTTCCGGAGTGCTTACTTCTACGCGCATTACTGGTTCCAGCAGTCTGGGTACAGCCTGGGCCGCGATATTACGGAAGGCAATATGGGCTACCTGTTCGAAGTCCTGCGCATGGGAATCGTTGGGATGAATAGATCCGTCCAATAGCCTGATCCGCATGGATCTTACCGGGAAGCCTTCCAGCACGCCGGTTTTCATGGCAGCTTCAAAGCCTTTGCTCACCGAAGGAATGAATTCTTTCGGAATGGCGCCCCCTTTGATGTCGTTAATAAATTCCAGTCCGGGTTCATTATCCGGGCGTGGGGACAATTCAAAGCTGATGTCAGCGAAGTTGCCGGAGCCGCCGTTTTGTTTTCTGAACACCTCGCGGTGGGTGATGCTCCGGGTGAATACTTCCTTGTAGGCAATCTGTGGCTGGCCTTTATTGACTTGCAGCTGGTAGCTGGCAGCCAGTTTTTCCAGCACCACTTCCAGGTGGAGTTCTCCCATGCCTTTGAGGATGGTTTGTCCGGATGCAGGATCAACTTCCACGCTGAGCGTAGGATCTTCGTCCAGCATGGCCGCCAGGGCATCGCCGAGTTTGTCCGCGTCTTTCGCCGCTTTGGCTTCGATGGCGTATCCGATCATTGGTTCCGGGAAATTGATTTTTTCCAGGAGCACCGGATAGTCAGGGTGGGCCAGCGTATCACCGGTTTTCACTTCTTTCAGCCCTACTACAGCGCCGATGTCGCCCGCACCTATTTCCGTTGCCGGTTCGTATTTGTCCGACATGATACGGAGCAGGCGGCTGATGCGTACGGAGCGGCCGGTACGGCTGTTCCACAGCATGTCGCCGGTGCGCATAACGCCGGCGTATACACGCACCAGTGTTAACTTGCCAACGTAGGCATCAGCGATTATTTTAAACGCCAGTGCAGCCATGTTGCCTTCCGGTGTGGCCGGGATCATGATGGGAGTATCTCCGTCGGTGCTGGTAGCCTGTACTTCCGGAATATCCTGCGGCGCAGGGAGGTAGGCAGCTACTGCATCGAGCAGGGGCTGTATACCTTTGTTTCTGTAGGCAGCGCCGGCCAGCACAGGAACGGCCTGCAGGCTGACAGTAGCGGCTCGCAGCGCAGCGCGGATATCGTCTGCACTGATATGATCCGGATCGGTGGTGTACTGCTCCAGCAGCGATTCCTGCAGCACAGATAATTCTTCCAGCAGGAAGGTACGTGCCTGACGTGCCGCCGGCAGCATTTCCGCAGGGATGTCCTGTATATCGAAAGTCTTACCGTCGTCGTTATGCCATATCAGCGCCTTCATAGCGATGAGGTCAATCACGCCGCGGAAATTATCTTCTTCCCCGATGGGTAATTGTACCGGAATAACATTAGCGTGCAGGCGTTCCCGTATGTCTTTCACAACATGCTGGAAATCAGCTCCCTGCCGGTCCATTTTATTAATCATGACGATGCGGGGCACACGGTAACGGTCGGCCTGATGCCAGACGGTTTCCGACTGTGGCTGAACGCCGGCGCGGGCATCGAAAACAGCCACAGCACCGTCGAGTACACGGAGAGAGCGTTCTACTTCAGCCGTGAAATCGACGTGACCGGGCGTATCGATAATATTTATCTGATAATCATCTTCCTGATATTTCCAGTAGGTAGTAATCGCAGCAGAAGAAATGGTGATACCCCGTTTTTCTTCCTGCGGATCGCTGTCCATCACGGTGTTGCCATCGTCTACATTACCTAGTTTATGTGTAAGGCCGGTGTAATACAGCATTCTTTCTGTAAGGGTTGTTTTACCTGCATCGACATGAGCCATGATACCTATATTTCTGAATTGATCCAGACGTTTCATCTTGTTATATTTTAAAAGGGGAATAAAAAAAGCCTCTCACCAGTTGGTAATGAGAGGCTTGCTGCTGCAACAGAGTGCCAGACATTACCGGTGTTGCCGGATGTGAGCGGTCATCAGTGTTTTGATCTGTAATTTCATATGGCAGCGTTAAATAAAATGAATAAAATTGAAGCTTGGGTAAGGTGGGGGAGACAAAATAAAAAGGCCTCTTCGGATGAAGAGGCCTCCCAGTATCTGGTGGAGTTTACATGTTATGTTAACCTCTCATATCCGGGACGGAATCTGCCTCCCCGTTGTAAATAAAGACAATACGCGTACTTGCAATTACCGCTCTGATAACGGTATTGGTGTGCGTGTTTGCCTGATATGTTAAGGTATGTTTCATATAATTGAAATTGCAGTGCAAATATAATTCTCTTTTTGATATAAACAAAATTGATAGCTTTTTGTATTAGATAAACAAGAGAGGTTTATCTTTTAATTGTACAGATTTTTCGCATGATTATACCAGGGAAGGAAGGAGCAGAGGTAGTAGATTTGCAGATTGACTGATTTAAAACAACGTGTATGAATATTACAGATCTCAGCGGCACCGTGCAGTTGTCGAATGGTGTCCAGATGCCTTATTTCGGATTGGGTGTATTTAAAACAAATGAAGGAAAGGAAGTGACGGATGCAGTGACCTATGCGCTGGATGCAGGCTACCGTCATATAGATACAGCCGCCATCTACAAAAATGAAGAAGGCGTAGGGCAGGCTATTGCCGCCAGTAAAACAGACAGGAAAGAGATATTTCTGACCAGTAAGGTATGGAATGCAGACCAGGGATATGACCAGACGCTGAAAGCGTATGATGCATCACTGGAGAAACTGAAAACCGATTACCTGGATCTGTACCTGGTTCACTGGCCGGTAAAAGGTAAATACAAAGAAACATGGCGTGCGCTGGAGCAGCTGTATGCAGACGGACGCGTGAAAGCAATCGGGGTGAGTAACTTCCTGCAGCATCATCTGGAGGACCTGCTGCAGTCTGCCAAAGTAATACCGATGGTAAATCAGCTGGAGTTTCATCCGCGGCTGGTGCAGCAGTCATTGCTGGACTTCTGTCAGCAGCACCACGTGCAATACGAAGCCTGGAGCCCGCTCATGCAGGGTAAGATCTTCGATATCCCTGAGCTGAAAGCACTGGCGGCAAAATATGGAGTATCCGTAGCTCAGCTGGTACTGCGCTGGGATTTGCAGAAAGGTGTAGTGACCATTCCGAAAAGTATCCGTCAGGACAGGATTATTTCCAATGCGGAGATATTTAACTTTGAGATCAGCACCGAAGACGTAGCCGCCATAGAGAAACTGGACAAGGGTGAGCGTGTAGGACCTGATCCGGATACCTTCGATTTTTAATCATTGCTTCATAAAGTTGTAAAGCGGATGCAGGAGACTGTATCCGCTTTATTTGTTTAGCCGCAGCTGATGTAAGGTGGTTAAAGCGAAAGAGAATAATATTACCATAGGCAGTATCTGGTATCTCAGAACGATAGGTGAGGCCAGTATGCCGAAGGCTGCATTCAGCAGGAAGAACAGGAAGATGACGACAACGGCGCGGCCGAAGGAACCGGCATTTGTTTTCAGCGTCCACCAGAAGAGGGTAATGGAAAAATAACAGAGATTGATCAGCAGAAACAAGTAAGGATAGTACTGAAAGATGATCCCCTGGGCGGTAAAGCTGAAGGCGGTCACCTGCGAAGAAGGGTAATGGAACCACTTTCTGGCGATGCTGCCTACCTGCGGAGCGCCCAGGTTATAGACTTCCAGTTTTTCCACCGGCGGAATGCAGTAGTTGTAAAAGTTGGGCAGGAGGAAGAATTCAATGTATGGCAGTGGGTGGTGAAGGATCAGGAATTTGCCGTAATCCGCAAACACCGGTGAAACAGTACCCCAGGACCGGATACCGCCGGTCGTATCCTTTTTATCGTTTGTATGTGCCGCCAGGTATGTTTTCAGCGGGCCGGCCGAATATTTCAGGTAGAAGGCGCCATCCATGGGAGTCATGAGTTTAAGGGCGGGGTGTATGGTATCGAAATACTGATTTACCGCCTGGTGCAGCTTCAGGCAGGAAGGCGGAGGCGCTTTATCGACGGTGATATACGGATACATGTAGAGGGCATTGTTGGCCAGCTGCCAGCCGCTGAAGACGGAGAACTGTGCGGTGCCCGTGAGTTGCCTGGTCTGCGTTCTGGTATAACTGACGAAGAGCCCTATCAATATCACCGGCGCCAGGATACCGGTAATTTTCAGCAGGGGTTTATGTCCTGACATCAGGTAAATAACGGCAGTCAGTACCGGATAGAACATCGCATTATACCTGAAAGTAAAGGCAACAGCCACCAGTAACGTAATGACAATGATCTGCGATCTTTCAGGCTGATGCATCATCCACAGCAGCTGTGTGATCCAGCAGAGGCTCATGGCGAGGAACAGCGCATCACTGGAGATATAGTTACTGAGATAGAGGGAAGCCGGATTAAATATCAGGAAGATAAAGATGATGTGGCGGATGATTTTTCCGGGGTTGTACAAATAGCAGATGGTAAAGAAGAAATACAGTTCAGCGAGGCACAGGGTGATATACTGAAAGCTGACGAGCGCGGTATCTGACGTGCTGACGAGATGGAACAGGCCGATGAATCTTGAATATCCGATGGGCCAGATGCTGGCGCCGAGGTGCTTCATAGCAGCGAAAATATAACTGTATGAGTCAGAGAAGTAATCGGCGTAAGGGTACAGCAGTTTGAATACTGTCAGCTGAAGAATGGCGGCAGCAGCGGAGAGGAGCAGGTAGATACGGTTGGAGCGGTTTAGCAGAAAAGTGCCGAAGGAGTGGTTATCTGGCATAAGGGAACGTTTGCTATATAAAGTAAAAAAAATACCTGCAGCGGGCTGTCGCTGCAGGTATTTTTTTGTTATGTCTTCCGGAATATTTATTCCGCTGCATTCAGCGCATTGAATACAGCATCAATATCTTCCTTGTTATTATAGAAATTTATTCCCAGCGTGAGTTTATCGTTTTTATAACGGGCGATGATACGATGTTTTTCCAGCCGGAGATATTGTTCCTGCGTAATATCCAGGCACTGAATAGGGGAAAGATGTTGTGGTGCATAGCTGGTCAGTATTTTCACGTTGTTTTCCGCTGCTTTCTGATGCAGGTAGGTTATCAGTGAGTATACATGTTCATGGATCGCATCTGCACCTATGCCATGGAGGTAATCCAGCGTATGTCCCAGCAGGAGGACATTCATATATGGCAGGGTACCGGTTTCAAAGACGGTAGCATCTTGTTTGGGGGTAAACTGTGAGTAGTCGTTGTTAGACTGAAAATCCGGGTGGGGATAATCTACGCTGTACCATCCGATAAACTCCGGCTGATATTGCTGCAGTATCCGTTTGGAAATGTACATGGCGCCGATACCGTATCCGGCGGTCACCCATTTATAGGCGTGGAAAATGAGTACATCGATGTTGCAGTCAGCCACATCAATAGGATTCACGCCGAATGACTGGGTAGCATCCACCACAAAGATCAGGTCATGTTTTTTACATAGATCGCCCAGTACTTTGAGGTCGTGGCGGAATCCGGTTCTGAACATCACATGGCTGACGATGAGGAGTTTTGTCTCCGGGGTAATTTGTTTTTCTATATCCTCCGGGTGGATGACGCCATTCGCATCGCTGTCCACGAACTGCACGGGATGGCCGCGTTGCAGCCAGGGGACGAAGCTGGAAGGGAATTCATCTTTCATGGTGATAACGCCGTATTCTTTCGGGAACAGGCCCTGAATAAGGCTCATGCCCTGGGAGGTATTGGTGATGAATGCGATTTCCTGCGGGGTAGCGTGGAGCATTTGTGCTACCAGTGCCCGCGTATTTTCCGCCTGCGGGTCCCATTCGTTCATAACGGTTCTGCCCTGTTCACTCAGTTCAGTGAGGAGTTGCTGTGCCTTTTTTACATAGCGGGTGCTGACAGGTCCGCCGCCATTGGTGGTCAGGTAGATGCTGTGCCGGCATACCGGGTAGTCCGCGCGTATTTTATCCCAAACGTTCATCTGATGGAGTTTATCTGGTTAATTGTTTATGCGTTTTCAAATATAATGTATTCACGAATGAACCTCAATAAAACCCGCTTAACAGGTAATTAACGTTGGTGATACACTTATTATTTCTGTTAAGAATCAGGAGGTCTTTAATTTTATCTGCAATAGTATCATCCATCAGTTATCTGCATTTTCTTTTCCTTATCCGGTGTTTCAGGCAAGACCGATTTTTAACCAAGTACTAACGGTAGTTTCTGTATGGATCAGAACAGTATAGATATTGAGATTGCGAAAATAGACGCGTTAAAGCGGGGAGACACCAAAGCCCTGTCTTACTTCTTTAATAATTATTATCCGCCGTTATGTCTTTTTGCCACCCGGCTGATTGGCGAAACGGGAGCGGCAGAAGATATCGCGGGAGAGTCATTTGTGAAGCTGTGGGACCGCCGGACGGACTTTCAGACGGAGCAGAACATAAAAGCATTTTTATACATCACGACGAGGAATGCCTGCATGGATTTTTACAGGAAGAGCCAGCGGCAGGCGCAGTCGAAGAAAGACCTGACATATATCATCGGAGATGATATGGAGGATGAAACAGTGATGGAGAATGAGATGATCCGGGCGGCAGTACTGGGAGAGATTTATAAGGAGATAGAAAACCTGCCGTTGCGGGCGCGGCAGATTTTCAAGCTGAGTTATATCGATGGCATGAAGAACCAGGAGATAGCAGATGAAATGGGGATAGCGATTAACACGGTGAAGAACCAGAAGGCACGGGCGATCCAGCTGTTGCGGGGGATGATGCTGAAGAAGGATGTATGGGGCTTTTCAGCGCTGGCATTACTTTTATCTACCCTGTTACGCCGGAATTAGCGGAAATCCCAGTTTATCCGGATGGGCATAACGTATCAGGAAATGGAGTATGCCGGTATTGCCCACCATGAAATCAGCAGTAGGGAACATATGATTGTCAGCCAGCCAGTAGCATTCATTTTCATTTTCCCCGGTAATTTTCAGATTTTGTAATACCTCTACAATCCAGGTGGCGCGATCCAGCCATTCCTGGTCCCTGAATATCCGGTAGGCCTCCAGATATACTTCTCCCAGGCCGCTTATACCATGACAAATACCCAGGTTATTCATGATTACTCTGGGAGGATGGGCGCGCATCGCTTTTTCAGCGATGGTTTTGTAGGACGGGGTGTTGGTGATTTCGTAGGCGCGCATAAAGGTAAGGGCGATACCGGGAGAGCCCTGGCACCAGGTTTTTTTGATGCTTTTATCCTTGTTGCTTATTGGCCATAACCAGGCATCTTTTTCCTTAATAGCAGTTTTCATGAGCCATTGCAAACCCTTTTGAGCAGCAGCTAATGTTAAGGGATTTTTGAATCTGCGGTAAGAGTCCAGCAGGAAGTTGATGATACCTGCGGCGCCATGCGCAAAGCCGGTTATTTTGGCGGGTTCGTTATTGGCAGAGACAGGAGGGAATATCCAGGAGCCATCTTTTTCCTGACATTGTATAAGAATGTCAGTAATATTAGTGACGGACTGTCGAAGGAAAGCCGGATCCAGGTGTTGTTCGCAAAGCAGCAGGGCTTCGCCTTTGCCGGCGATACCATAAAAAATGTCAAGGAAGTTATTGTCCTGGCTGAGGCATTGAGTGATGAGAGGCAGGGTTTCTTCAGCTGCTGTTATCAGCCCGCTGCGGATAGCAGCAGACAAGGCTACCGCGATACCGGCGCCGCCAACATGAAGGCTGGAGAAGATATTGGGATTGTCCGGCAGGTAGCTTTTAAGCAGGTATGTGATAGTATTGTTCAATAGCTCCTGTATAATTGATTTATCATAATTGAAAGAATCAACCAGTGCAAAGAATAATATTGTCCCTGCTGCGCCTCTGTTAATATATTCGTATTTTACTCTCTGAGATTGAGGACTAAACTCATGAACAGCATCGGTGAAAATCTGTGAGATCCAATAGTTGTCAGTAATACCCATGAAATTATTTAGGCCGGTTATTCCATGTTGAATGAGTGGTGGGATATATGTATTTACCTGATGAGCGGTTTGATTATTAATTGTTGGATTTGTACCTAACAGAGTAATAGCATTTTTTATTACAGATATTTCAGGCCGGTTTTCAGGGTCATATTCGAGGCATTGATAGATTACACCGGCAGTTGTTGGGTTACCGGTTAACCATGCTATTTTGGCGAGAAGTGACCTTTTATCCTGTTTTAAAAGTTTATCCGGATGAATACCGGAAAGGATGTATAACATCATGGCGCCAAAGGAGTAGATGTCATCCTGGGGAACAGGATGTATAAACTCTCTTCCTTCAACCCAGAAGGTCCCTTTCCCGAAGGGCGGATAAGGGTATTGACGTTCCGTACAATAAGCAAGTTCGAAATCAATAATTGTTAATTTATCGTTTTTCCCGACTAGGAAATTATTGGTAGACAGATCTCTGAAAACGATTTTTTCAGCATGTAGTTTATCCGTGATGTCAAGTATTTGTATCAGGTAGTTGATTAATTTTTTAATGATGGGGGCAGGAATATCCAGCCAGTAAATATTGCGTGTTAACTTTTCAATAAGATCGTACAGAGATTCCCCCTTTATGAATTTTATTGCAATGTATTCATCTCCGTAATCGCTGAAAGCGTCTATCAGCCCGGGTAATGGAATGATTTTCTGCAGCTGCAGATGAAGCTGGTATTGCCATCGTATACGGTCGCACATATCTCTGCCGGCTGGATCTATAAACATGCACCAGGTACCTCCTTTTAGTACACATTTGCCGAACCGGAGGAGGTTTTTGATATAGAATCCCTTATAGACATTTCCTCTCAGGTCGAATTTCAGTACTTTCAGGATTCTATGTCCCGGTCCTATGATTGCACCAGGCTTGTATGTTGGCTGGGGTATCTCTGGAATGTCAAATACATTGGCTGCCCACTCAGGAAGATAATGAGGTGTTTCATACCGGTCAATTACATATTGATTTTGGTTGTTGATCAGAAGATTACAGATATTACCCATCGGATCTTCTCCCTGGAGTGTGCCATAGCTTCCAAATCTTGCAAATAGTACCGGCCCCAGCTTGATATCGGTAATGGGGCGTGGGGCCTTAAAATTTCCGGTAAGAGACAGTAAAAGCCGGGCAATAGTTTTCGTGTCTTCATCTGTCTGCGTATAAATAGTAATAGCTTTTCCGATTAGGTGTTCCCCGAATTCTCCCATATTGAGCTGGTAAACAGAAAGGTCTGTTTTCAATACTCTGAAGGCAATGTCGAAATCCTTTATTGCGTTAAAAACCAGTTTATACAAGTCCTGTATGGTGCCAGGGATAGCGGATAAATGAAGAATCCATCCCTGATCCCGTTTTTTGAGGCCTCCATATATCCATTTATCATCTTCAGTTATCGGACAGGTAAGAATACCCTTTATGAAACCGGTGAAATTGAATGCAGTTGGGGACTTTTCGGTAAGCATACAAAATGGAATTTCAAGGTATATAAGTTACTATATTAAGGTTTTTGCCTGCAATCAGCTTGCATGTTCAGTAAGGCGTAATGGTAGCCGCTTAACGATCGAATAACAAATTGTTCAATAAAATTCATTAGTACCGCAGGGATTATATGCGTTTTTAAATTGCAGCTGGATAATGATAAACTTATTACTATGGAGAAAGAAGAACAAGCGTATGCTAATGTAACAAATGTCACGCGTCTGATAATTGCATATTTGCAAAATACCTTAACGGCAGAAGAAAGTATTGAGCTGAATGAATGGATATCGCATGATGAACGGAACCGTATTTTGTTTGTTGAATTGGTTAATGATAAAGGAACCGAGGGGGCTATTAATTATATGCTTGAGGTGGATAAGCCATCCGGACTTAACGGTATAATGAGTCGGATTGGATCAGAAATATCTATTGTCCGTAGTAAATCAGGAAGGTGGATGTATGCCGCTGCAGCAGCTATGTTGATATTAATCAGTGCCTTTACTGTACTCTATTTTGTTAGCCGGGACAATAAAGTTGATTTATCAGTTAAACCTCTGTCCGGAAAGTATAACTATGATGTAAAACCTAATGGATATAAGGCTACCCTGACGCTGGGAAGTGGAAAACAGATAAGATTAGGTAAGGGGGAGGATAGTAGTTTTGTTGTTGATAATAACATTCCGGTAGTAAAGAGGAATGGTGTTATCATGTATGACAGAAATCAAAATGGTATTGTGACGTATAATACGCTGAGTACTCCGGTCAGTGGAACATTTAAGGTTTGGCTAAGCGACGGAACGGAAGTATGGTTGAATGCTGGTTCATCTTTACGTTATCCTACGTGTTTCAATGGAAATGAAAGGAGAGTGTATTTAACAGGAGAAGGATATTTTAAAGTCAAGCGGGATGAGAATATGCCTTTTGTGGTGAATTCCCCCAGATCGACAGTAGTGGTGCTGGGAACGTCCTTTAATGTGACAGACTATGTAGGAGAAACGAAATCCATAACCACCCTGGAAGATGGGCTGGTAAAAGTTTCGAATGGCAGGAGGGCCAAATTACTACGACCTGGTAATGCAGCTGTCACTGATGCAAAGGAGCAGATAGTTATAGAAGCAACGAACGTAGCTTCAGCAGTCGGATGGAAGAATGGTTTCTTTACCTTCAATAATTCAGATATTGATGATGTAATGAAGCAGATTTCCAGGTGGTATGATGTCAGGGTAAAGTATAGCGAAGGTAAAGCTCCTCCGGTTCATTTTACCGGAGATATTAACAGGGAGTCTTCATTGTCGGAAGTGTTGAAAATGCTGGAATCAACGGGAGGCGTGAAATTTAGTACTGCCGATAAAACAATTATTGTATTACCCTGATCAGTATAATTCTTTATAGATTTTTAGGCATATAATTTCCTATTGTTAGAACTGAGTCCCTCAGTCCATCACTTTTTTATCAGTTAGCAATACGATTGATTACCCCGGTTGTATCTTATCAACCTTAAATTATCCGCAAATATGGACATGAATTTTACTGGCCATCAGTGTGGCAGGGGATTTCCTTGCCTGAATAAACCAAGATTTGTACTGCGTTTGATTGCGGTGATAATTGTTGTAAACTGGCTGAGTATTTCGGCTACCGCGGCGTTACAGGCACAGGGCGGGATAACGCTTACCATGAGGAATGCTGCTTTGAAAAATGTGTTTCAGGAGATAAAGAAGCAGAGTAGGTATACTTTTTTGTTTAATGATGAAGTAATGAAGGCGGCTAAACTTGTAAGTATTGAAGTGAGAAATGCAACCATTGAGCAGGTGCTTAAATTGTGTTTTATTGCTCAACCGTTGGATTATGTTGTTAATGGACAGACAATTGTAGTAACTCCCAAGAAGGAGGAAAAGGGTACATCGGAATCATCGGAGGGGGCTTTTAATATTAAGGGAAAGGTAGTAGATGAGGATGGCAACCCTTTGGCTTTTGCTACAGTTAAGCTAAAAGGGGCGAGTACCGGAACACTTACTGGTTCAGATGGTACCTTTCAATTAAAAGGTCTCGATAAATCGCGTGTAATCCTGGAAGTGTCGTTTATAGGATATGAATCAAGGGAAGTCGTTTTTACGCAAGGGAATGAGAATAATGTTTTAAATTTTAAGATTGTATTAAAGAGAGGGAATGGGAAACTGGATGAAGTACAAATCATTGCTTATGGAGAAACAACCAAACGACTGAATACAGGTAATGTAACTACGATAAAAGGGAGCGATATAGCTAAACAACCTGTTAGTAATCCTTTGCTGGCATTAGAAGGACGTGTGCCAGGGCTCTATATTACTCAGAGTACAGGTTTGCCGGGAAGCGGTGTGACAGTTCGGATTCAGGGTCAGAATAGTATTGGATCCGGTAATGATCCCTTGTATGTAATTGATGGTGTTCCCTATATATCCCAGTTACTGCCCAATATGAACGCAATAGTGGGAACATCAACCCCCGGGGGAAGTAGCGGGAGCCCGCTCAGTTACATCAATCCTGCCGATATTGAATCTGTAGATGTCCTTAAAGATGCTGATGCTACTGCGATTTATGGCTCTAGAGCGGCAAATGGCGCTATTCTGATTACAACGAAAAGAGGAAAGCCAGGCCGGACCAGTCTGCACGTTACTTTCCAGAAGGGAATTGGAAAAGTACCAAGAAAACTGAATCTACTTAATACATCAGAATATTTGCAGATAAGACGTGAAGCATTGAAGAATGATGGGTTGACGCCAAGTCCTTACCAGGATTACGATCTGCTGCTTTGGGATACAACACGAAATACTGACTGGCAGAAGGTTTTAATTGGTGGTACAGCTCAATATACAGATGTGCAAGCTACAATTTCAGGCGGTAGCGGAAACACGCAGTTTAGTGTTGGCGCGAATTATCATAAGGAAACGACAGTGTTTCCAGGCGATTTGTCTGATCAGAAAGGAGGTGTCCATTTTAATATCAGCAATACGTCGCTTAACCAAAAATTCCGGATTAAGTTAACGGGTAATTATCAGCTTGATTACAGCCAGTTAATTTACACTGATTTAACTGGTTCTGCTGTATCTACACCTCCCAATGCACCAGAACTGTTTAATGCTGATGGCTCTTTAAACTGGGGGCTGACTGCATCCGGAACTTCTTCCTGGAAAAACCCATTTGCCTATCTCAATCAAAGAAATAAGAATAAAACGAATAATTTAATAGCTAATACATTATTAAGCTATCAGATTATTCCGGGATTAGAAATAAGAGCAAATCTTGGGTATACAAATTTGCAAACAAACGAGCTTACCATTGGAACTTTGGATACCTATGCGCCTGAAATCAGACCATACCTGCAACGGGCAACATTTTTCGTGGATAATAATGTTAATTCATGGATTGTTGAACCTCAGATTAGTTATGAAACCAGTATAGGAAAAGGTAAATTGGATTTCCTGGCCGGAACAACCATTAACAGGATTAATTCAAATGGTATTAATCAAATTGGCAGAGGATTTATTAGTGATGATGTAATGGAAGATATTCATTCAGCAGCAACTGTTAATATTTCTGGTACTGTCATTTCAGTATATAAGTATAATGCATTGTTTGCAAGACTGAATTATAATTGGGCTAATAAGTATATAGTTAACCTTACGGCGAGAAGAGATGGGAGTTCAAGATTTGGTCCGGAAGAACAGTTCCATAATTTTGGATCTATTGGAGGCGCCTGGATCTTTTCAAGTGAGCCTTTTGTTAAAGACAATTTACCATTTCTAAGTTACGGAAAGATTAGAGGTAGCTTCGGAATTACAGGAAATGATCAGATTGGTGATTATAACTTTGTTAATAGATTTAGCAGTAGCCTTTCTAATGTTTCAGTTCCATATCAGGGTAGCCCTGGCGTTCTTCCTATTAATCTGTATAACCCTTATTTACAATGGGAAGAAACCAGAAAGTTACAAGCAGGTATAGAATTGGGTATATTAAAAGATAGATTTCTAATTAACATTAATTATTACAGGAATCGTTCTTCTAATCAGTTGTTATCCTATACACTCCCTATTAGCACAGGTTTTGGGCAAATTATGAGAAATTTCCCGGCTTTAGTTCAGAATACCGGAGTGGAAGTAAGTATTAATGCCACTAATATTAAAAATAAAGATTTTACCTGGAACGCTAATGTGAATTTGACCGTACCCAGAAATAAACTAATCTCATTCCCATCTCTTGAAACCTCTTCATATGCCGCTGACCTGATTGTTGGAGAGCCTATTACAATTTTGAAGGTGTTACATTTTCTGGGAGTCGATCCCATTACAGGTGTCTTTCAGTTTCTGGATAAGCAGGGGAAGCCAACTTTACAGCCATCGTTTCCGGATGACAGAATTGTTTTAATAGATCCCGCTCCAAGGTTTTTTGGGGGAGTGCAGAATACTTTCAGGTATAAGGGCATTGAGTTGGATTTTTTGTTTCAGTTTGTAAAACAAAAGGCCAGAGATTATTCCTTAGGATTTTATCCGGGATCATTACCATATGGCAATCAACCTACATCTGTATTGAATCGTTGGCGGAACCCTGGAGATATAGCATCTATACAGAGGTATAATACTAACTATGAGTTAATCGGAGCTTATTCCAATGCAGAATCATACAGTGATGCAAATTGGGTTGATGCGTCTTTTATTCGCCTTAAAAGTTTGTCGCTCTCATGGCAATTGCCTGAAAGTTGGATGAAGTTATGTCATCTGGCCACCGGAAGGATCTTTGTAAATGGACAGAACCTTTTAACGATTACTAATTATCTTGGATTTGACCCTGAGAATAAAAGCCCGGCGTTATTGCCCCCCTTGCGCGTTATGACAGCTGGTGTTCATTTGACGTTGTAATATTTGTTGGTATTATGAAACTTTAATTTTATGAATGGGTTTAATAGAAATTATTGTACTATGATCCGATTCTTCTGGATTTCAATATTACTGTTTTTGTGTACCTCATTTTTTAGCTGTAAAAAGTTAGTAGATGCCGGTGCACCTATAACAAGCATAAATGGTGGTAATGTATTTAATACAGATGCAGGTGCCGCTGCCTTGCTAACGGGTATTTAT
This sequence comes from Chitinophaga solisilvae, assembly GCF_009928525.1. Lineage (GTDB taxonomy): Bacteria > Bacteroidota > Bacteroidia > Chitinophagales > Chitinophagaceae > Chitinophaga > Chitinophaga solisilvae. Next base: position 181,165 of record NZ_JAABOK010000004.1, read on the forward strand.
ACAAAGATGAGTGCCAGTGATCTTGGATTTACAATGGGGGAATGTTTTACGAATTTGTCCTTATTATCGGGATTGTCTGCGGACGAACTTGTATTGTTTAATACGTCCAATAGCGATCTTAGTATGTTCTATTTTAATAGATTGACTAATAGAAACTCCGGTCCATGGGATTTCTGGTCTATCCTGTATCCATACATTTATTACGCCAATACTGCCATCGAGGGGTTAAGCAGTAGTTATACTAAAGTAACACCCGTCGTGAGAAAGCAATTGCTTGGGGAAGCACAATTTGTCAGAGCATTTTGCTACTTCTATCTGGTTAACTTATATGGTGAAGTCCCTCTTGTTTTGTCTACTGATTATAATAAGAATTCAACTGTTTCAAGAGGCACTAAAGAAGAAGTATATAATTTAATAATAGCTGATTTGATAAATGCACGCGGGAACCTTAGTCCGAATTTCCTGTTGGCAAATGTGGTTGAAACTACCACAGAGAGAGTGAGGCCGACAAAATGGGCTGCGATGGCTCTGCTTGCCCGTGCTTACTTATATACAAATAAGTTTGTTGATGCTGAGAATCAGGCGTCGGAAGTCATAGAAAATAAAGGATTGTTTGATCTTGATTCTTGCCAGTATGTGTTTCTTAAGAACAGTAAAGAAGCAATCTGGCAGCTGCAGCCTGTTGGAAATGAGACTGGTGCAAATACCGGAGCTGGAAGGACATATGTTTTGCCTTCAACCGGTCCGGATAACATCGGATTTCCTGTTTATTTGAGTGATAGAATCGTTAATAGCTTTGAGGTAAAGGATGAGCGGAGAATTAATTGGATTAAAAGTATTCATCCTACAGGGTCAAATAATATATATTATTATCCATTTAAATATAAGGTAGGGGCAGGAATAGCTCCTTCGCAGGAGTACATAATGGTGCTCCGTCTGGCCGAATTATATTTAATCAGATCTGAGGCCAGAGCAATGCAATCTAAGCTGGTGGCCGCAATCAGTGATATAAATGTTATCCGGGAAAGGGCGGGGCTTAATAAAACAACTGCCTCTACATTGGGAGGAATACTATCCGCAATTAGACAGGAACGTAAAGTAGAATTATTTGCAGAGTGGGGAGACCGGTGGTTGGATTTAAAAAGAACGGGAACTGTGAATGATGTGATGAGAATTGTTACCCCGATTAAAGGTGGAGGAGTATGGAATAGTAATGCTCAGTTGTATCCTATAATATTAAGAGAATTGAATGCAAACAAGAATTTATTACAGAATCCAGGTTATTAAAGCTGATTACTCCATCCTAAATTAATAAAGATCAAATGAAGTGTGCCTTCTATTTCCTGTGTTTTCTTTTTTTTATGCCAGTGATAGGTGTTGCTCAAAACACTGGTGGGATTAATTTTGATAATCAATTGAGTTGGAGCCAATTATTGGAGAAAGCTAACTCAGAGAGTAAGTTTTTGTTTGTTGATTGCTATACTACATGGTGTGGGCCTTGTAAATCGATGGAAAGGGATGTTTATCCGGCCAGGGAGGTTGGAACGCTTTTTAATACATCATTTATCTCAGTGAAAATACAAATGGATACATCAAAGAACGATGATGCTTATATCCGGAGCAGATATGCGGATGCGGCGTATCTACAAAAGAAGTATAATATTTATAGTTTTCCCACTTTTTTGTTTTTTTCTCCGGGTGGGCAATTAGTACATAAAGAAGTGGGCGCATGTAATCCTGCGCAATTTGTTCAAACAGGAAATAATGCATTGGATTCCACAAAGCAATATTATTCGCTGCTGAATAGATACAAAAGAGGTATAAGGGATACTGCTCAATTGCTGTTGCTTGCTGTCACAGCGCGTAGATTAGAAGATAAACAAGTATCTGATGATATTGCGAAGGAGTACCTGGATAAAATAGTAAGTAACTATTCAGATGAAGAGTTATGTACCCCGGAAAGACTTGCTTTCATTTTTGCTTTTCCTGAGCTCTTATACAAAACAGGGTCTGAAGGGAGGTATTTCAAATTATTGTATAGCAAAGGAGATCGAATTGATAAGATGATGAAGTCAGATATTTCAGGTTTCTATGTTGCGAATATAATTTTAAAAGAAGAGATATATGACAATATAATGAAGAATGATAAGCCGGTACCACATACCCCGGACTGGGATGGGATGAGAAAGAACATAGAAAGAAAGTATAATGTTCATTATGCAGATACCTTGCTGCCGGCTGCTCAAATGGTATATTATAAAATGAAAAAGGACTGGACCTCGTTTGCGAAATTAAAAGACGAAATGATTAGGAAGTATCCACCTAAAAAAGGGGGTGGGGTAGATGGCGATGCATGGAGGTTGAACGATGATGCCTGGACTATATTTATAGGATGTGATAAAAAAAATGTTATTGCTTCTGCAATTGAATGGGTCGATATTTCCATCAGCCTTGAGCCGACCGATTTTCAGGTTGTAGATACTAAAGCTAACCTTTTATTCAAATATGGTAAAGTAAGAGAGGCAATTGAAACGGAAAAGAAAGCGATCAGGATGGCAGCTGAAATTAAACAGGAGCATTATGTAAAAGAGTATACAGAGGTATTGGAAAAAATGCAGAAGAAAATACCAACATGGCCCGTTAAATGAGTATTAGATTTGATTCGGAGGAATTGCCATGGCAGTATAAAATTGTACCTTTCTGTTGTTAGCTGTAACGTGAATAATTGGTAATATTAAGTGATTTATGCTGAAATATTTATTGATATTTTTAAGCTGCTTTTTTCTTGGGATGCCGTCACGCATATTCGGACAAAAAAGAATGCTGGATACAAGTCTTATTAATAAGTGGCCATCCATGGGAAGGGCGGAGATTTCTAATGATGGACGCTATTGTATGTATACAATAGATAACATGCCAGTTGGTAAGACCACCACAATATTACAGTCTACGGATGGAAGAAAGAAGAAGGTACTCGAAAATGTTCATAATGGTATTTTTAGTTCAGATAGTAAGTTTTTTTTCTTTGTTAATAGAAATGACAGTTTGTGTGAATTGTCTCTTTCCGGATTTTATATAAAGTATTATCATAAAGTATCTAGTGTACGATTGATAAAGATGGGTAATGATGAATGGATCGTTTATCAAAATTCTGGTTTCGATAAATCACTTGTTTTTAAACAGTTGAAAACGGGCAAAGAGCAACGATATTCGTATGTGTCGTCATATAAATTGGATGCTGATAATAAAATGATGGCGTTGCTGACAGATACTGTAAGAAGTGATCTGTTATCATTGTACTGGGTGTCACTCCCATCTGGAGTTGCAACCAAAGTATGGAGTGATAGGAATATAACGGAAACCATTATTAGTCCATGTGGAAATCAAATAGCTTTTAGTACTTCATATAAATCAGAATCAACTTACTTTTTATATAATAGGCCGACTGATAAGGTAACCAGATTACTGCATAATGAGCATATTATTCCGGATGGTATGACGCCTGATAGAATTACGCGGTTTAGCAGGAATGGTAAACTGTTGTTCTTCACGCTTAAAGATACAGTGGTAATGAAACCTGATCCTGATGCAGCCCCTGTAGATGTGTGGAGTTATAGTGACGAGATTATACAGTCGGTGCAGCTGAAGTCAATTGATGCCAGGAGTTACCTGGCAGTTCTGGACCTTAATAGCCACAATGTCAACCGTCTTGAGTATGAGTACGAAAATGTATCATTACTTGACACAGATACTGCTACAATTGGTATAGTATCAGCTCACGATGATATTTTTACTAATGAATCATGGAATGTTCTTACCAAACCCAAATTTGCTATTCTTTCACCTGAGACTGGAAAGAGAGAAGAGATAGCCATCAATCTGAGAACAGTCTCACCCTCACATAAGTATATATATGATGATGATGGAAATAATGATTCATATTTATATGATATTTCAAGGCGGAAGTTAATTAATCTGACCAGAAGTTTATCATTGCCACCAACAATGGAATATAGTCCATTACAGGAGGGTAATAACTCATTTTCAATTGTTGGGTGGTTACGTAATGATGAAGGCGTATTGGTGAGTGATGGATATGATATCTGGCAAATTGATCCCTTAAATGAGCATGAGCCAATTTGTATCACTAATCACACCGGCAGAAAATCAGATATCGTTTTTGGATTGCTCAATTACTCTTCCTCCCAGGTGGTAGACCAAAATGAAGTCTTATTTCTGACCGCGTTTGATCAAAAAACAATGAATAATGGTTTTTACCGGAAGATTCTGAAAAAGCCGGGGGATCCGGAATTACTTTCAGCTGGACCATATATATATAGTATTCCGGTAAGTGAGGTAGTCGGAATATACGCAGTTCGTCCTATTTGCAAAGCACAAGGTGCTAAGGTTTATATTGTACGCCGGGAAAGTGCTTCACAATTTCCTAATTATTTTAGTACTTCAGATTTTAAGAAGTTTACACCTTTAAGTAGTATTTATCCGGAAAAGTCTTATAACTGGTTAACCTCGCAGTTAATTCATTATAACTCTCTTGATAAAGTTCCTTTACGTGGCGCCTTGTTTAAACCTGAAGATTTTGATTCTACCAAAAAATATCCGGTGATAATAAATTATTACGAGAAAAGAGCTCCAGGGTTGAACCAGTATCTTTATCCGATCCCAATGTCGAGCGATATTGATTTGCCAACTTTTGTAAGTAATGGATACCTGGTATTGGAAGCTGATATATTTTATAAGAAAGGAGAGCCAGGCCATAGTGCTTATAGTGCTATTGTAGGTGCAGCAAAGGAATTAATGAAGTACCCCTGGGTTGATGCGGGGAAAATAGGTATTCAAGGGCATAGCTTCGGAGGATACGAGACTAACTATATTATAAGTCACTCTGATATTTTTGCAGCAGCATTATCTTCATCCGGGTTTAGTAATCTTATTAGTGCTGCCGGAACGCTTAAAGAAGATGATGGCAGCAATTTTTTCTGTAACTGGTCAGAGTCAGGACAAGGTCGTGTTGGAAGTAGTTTCTATGATAATCCTGAACTTTATATTAGAAACTCACCTATTTTTAAGACCGCTAGTATAATTACTCCACTCTTGATGGTAAATAATAAAGGTGACGGAAGTGTCCCATTTCAGCAGGGAGTTGAACTTTTCCTGGCACTACGCAGATTAGGGAAGAAGGTATGGATGCTACAGTATGATGGGGCAGGACATACAATCGGAGATATGAAAAGCAACCTTGATTATCAAGTCAGAGCATTCCAGTTTTTTGATCATTATCTCAAAGGAAAACCAGCTCCCAAATGGATGACTCGTGGAGTGCCTGCCAGGTTTAAAATGAAAGACAGGGGACTAGGCTTGGATACAAGTACGAATCCGTTTAAATCATCACTTCTTTCTGTCGAAAAATAGAGAAATTAAGTAGAATAATCCATCCATTCTTCTTAATGAGAAAAATGGATGGATTTTCTTTCTGAGTGAAGATTAAAACACTGTGGTTACACCAATTAAAGGACATGTAGTTGTTAATGCCAGGGGCTGGGTACAATGACTCTTAATTGGTGAGAAAGGATCAATTGCCAGTGTTGTAACCAGCATGTTGCACTTCAATTCTCTATTGGGATCTGCACAATATATCCGATTATCAGACATGTTATTCTTTGCTTTTACTGCTAAGACCAGTGATATGATACCAATTATGAATATGATACTTAGGTAAATGCGAGCATTTTTCATAATGTTTTTTTTATAAGATTTTATTGGAAATACTGTTCACTCCTCTTTTCATAGAATGTGAAGGTATTGCACTAGTTAAGTTGGTCTACGCATAATAAAGATTTCATTTGGATCATTTGAGCAGAAGAATTATTGGCTTCCTTATGCTGAATTTTACTGTCAGGTGGAAAATTTTTCGGAATCGTTGTATCTTCTCATAAAGTTATAACGTTTAAAAAATTATGACTTTATGAGAAGATTGAGTCTTATTGACCACCAAGAACTCCAATAGATGGACAGGTAGTAGTTAAGGCTGTAGGACTTGTGCACTGACGCTTAACAGGAGATAGAGGTGCAATTACAAAATTGGTCATCTTTAAATCACACTTTTTGTTGTTGGGGTTGGCACAGTATACATTATTCGAAGTGGTCTTCGCTTTAACAGCAAAGGTGCCACCTATAACAGCCAAAGCCACTATGGAACCGAGGATTATTTTAGCTTTTTTCATAAGTAGAAGTGTTGTGTGATGTTTTTTTTTGCTATAGAGCCATAACCTTTGAAAAGGCTATGGCTCTATAAATGTTCTCCTTATTGTCCAGCAATTACACCTATTGATGCACAGGTAGTAGTTAATGGAAGTGGAGCAGTACATTGGCGTTTAACTGGGGATGCCGGTTGAATTACCCAGGTAGTAACTTTTAAGTCGCATTTTCTGTTTATTGGATTTGCGCAAAAAACATTATTTGAGCTAGTTGTTGCTTTAACAGCAAATGCACCACCTATAGCAGCCAGAACAGCTATTGAACCGAGAATTATTTTAGCTTTTTTCATGATTAAAGTATTAAAGATGTTAGAAATAAAGTTTTCATGCAGCATCATATGGTATGCATGTTTATAATTACTGATTATTAAATTTCAGTAATTAGTCCGCTGAATGCACAGGTTGTAATCAGGGATACTCTTTTATAAGAAGTCATAGCCTGGTAATTGGCTATGACTTCAAAAGATACTTGTTACTGTCCAGCAATTACTCCTATTGATGCACATGTAGTAGTTAATGGAAGCGGAGCAGTACACTGACGTTTAACTGGTGATGCTGGCTGAATTACCAGGGTAGTAACTTTTAAATCACATTTTTTGTTTAATGGATTAGCACAATAAACATTGTTTGAAGTGCTTTTTGCCTTAACAGCAAATGCGCCACCGATAGTTGCCAGAACAGCAATTGCACCAAGGATTAATTTTGCATTTTTCATGTTAATTAGTGCTTTTTAGATTCAAAAAGCTAAACTTTAGGTTTGAAATAAACGATTATAATCGGATGTTTTAAGTCGGTTGTTTTACTTGAATCCTATTTTTTTTCGATAGCTCTTGTAATGTGCTTAACATCTATTTGGCCCAGGTAAGCTTCTTTTAATTTTCCATCTTTCCCATAAATGGCTGTGTAAGGAACTCCACTTGTATTAAAGTATTTTAAGAAGTAGTTTTCAGAGTCCATGCCAATTGTCAGATTTGAGTATTTATTTAGTTTGAAGTATTCTGAAAATGCCTTCATTAATTGAAATGGTGGAGAGGAAAAAATATAGAATTGTATATCCTTTAGTTTAGATTCATTTTTTATAATCATTTCCATCTCAGCGTGAGAGTATGGGCATTGTGGTCCAAAGAAAAATAGTACTACTGGTTTTCCTGCCGGGGCTGCTGCAACATTTACGTGTGTAATACTGTCTGTCAGGAGTAATTCGAATGAAGGTATTGCAGTGCCTTCCTTTCCGGTTTTTTCCGGTTTCCTATCAGGGCCGGAGCAACTATAGAGTATGAAAAGAAGCAGGAGAAAAGGAATTAGTCTCATGGTATTGAATTTTGAGGTATTGTTAAAAAGTAAAGTGACTTAGCTTCCTTTGTAAAAAGAACCCAAATGAAGCAAGAAGTATCAGAGCTGCATTTACAGATAGATGTTGTTTCCAGGAAAGTAATTCAAGAATTCCCCCACAACTACATGGAAGATGTTCGTTGTAGTTTAAGATGAATATTATATAAGTAGTAAAGAGGGTCATGATAATGCAGGTAGCTGCAAATCCAATGACTCGCCATTTAGGAACAATAAGCAATAAGGAAATGATGAATTCCGATATCGGAACTACCCAGGCAATATGCGTGGAAAGACTTGATAGTACAGGAGAAGTAGAAAGTTGCCCTTTGAATACTGAAAAGTTCAGTATCTTGCTCGTGCCTGTATATATAAATAATAGTATGAATATAAAGGCAGTTGCCTCGATTATTATCTTACTATGTGTTAAATTGATTTTTAAGCCTTTGTTTTGGATACCTGGAAACTTAATGTGAATCACTTTATTTGTCATGTCCTTATGTTGATTTTACGAAAATGAAATATCAGCTTTGGATTTTATCAATTGTGTGTTCGTGCCAAAAGCAGACGTGATGATATATCCCATAAAAAGAAAGGTGAATGATTCAAGTACTATAATGGGAAATAATTGAAAACGTAATGCAACTGGTGATGCGAAGACGCTGAATAGAAAGTTTGTCAGCCATAAACCTGATATCAGCACCAATCCAAGCAGTAATCTAGGAGTTTGCCTATGCCCTTGTAATAAAAGAAACCCTGACACACTTAGAAGAAATAGTACATTAAAAATGCCTACCAGAATCTGATAGTAATCCAGTATGTCATTTGTTGGATTTTTAACTCTACTTATAACTTTAGTTGTTTTATATTGAAACCATGCTTTTGCAATGGGTGGAATAGTATCAGTGCCTCCGTTGTATTCCTTTAGAAACTCAACTGGCGGTGCATAGTACTTGATTGCATTTGGCCATAAGTAATACTTTGCAAATGTTAAAGGGTATTCTCTGATCAGGTATTCCCCGTAAGCCCCATAGAGAGGACCCATTGATGCCCAGGATTTGAGATTTTTTTTAGCTGTATCTTTTTTTTGTACTGATGATTTGTATATTAATAATGGAGATGAAGGGTCCCACATATAAACGGTGCTGGCCATCATCATCTCTGAAGGATGTGTACTTAAATCACGGCTGGTGTCAAAGTAGGTGCGTACCATCTTGTCCAGGTTGGTGAATCTTTTTGGAACCGGTTTTACATCTGAACTATCGATGTATCGATAAGCGTATAGTGCATTATTCGCTAATTGCCAACCTGTGAAGGGGGAGAATTGATATTCTCCGGTAAGATCCTTGTATTTTAGACTGGTGTAATGAATGAAGCAACCTATGAATACAATGCCTAGAGCTAATCCTGTTATTTTTATTCGTATCTGTTCCCTTGAAATAAGGAACGCAAACCCCGCTATTAATGGATAGTATAAGGCATTATACCTGATAGTGAAAACAAGAAAGATGATGATGCTGTGAATGATTACCAGCCTAATTCCTGGCTTATGTATAATCCATAGAAGTGTATTGAACCATAGCAGACTCAGGGATAGGAATAATGCATCACTAGATACCAGATTACCCAGGAATAATAAAACCGGATTAAGCACCATGAATCCCCAGAGTAATATTTTTGTTATACTATGTGGATTGTAGAAATAAAAAAGCGTAAATAATAAGCATTGAATGTTTCCCTGTAGAAAGAAATATTGAAAAGCAATTAATGCTGAGTCATAATGCCAGAAGATGTTGAATAATCTCAAAAATACAGAGTATCCAATGGGATATGTATTGACTGATAAATTCCACATAGCTGTTTCCAGATAGGAGAATGAATCACCATGAATAAAATTTGGATATGGATAGAATGACTTGAAAATAATAAGTTGAATTATAGATCCGATTATTCCTGTGATTAAAAGCCATCTGTTTTGTGATGAGCTAAGAATATATTGCTTTAAACTTTTAAGCAGAATGCCTGGTTCTGAAGAGATTATATGCATATCTGTCTTCTTGGGATCTTGTGGAATTTCCAATGCAATTTTTTTTATAACATTATCCGAATGATTAATTTCCTTTTCTGCAAGAGAATAATCAACCATCCAGAAGTTTTTACTTCCGGTATGACTGCTGCTCTCTTTATCCGAAAGGCTGAATTCCGGTTGGTTTGCCGTTGATAATATCAGGAAGTAGTCAGCGTTTATCTCAGAGGCAACACCTGAGTGATCCATTATTAGAACAGATCTTATATTTTCCTGTGTATTCAGATATTGAATCCGGATTATTTGCTGATAGGAAATAACAATGCCTCCGATACTACTTATTTTAGATAGCAGACTTTCATATATTACTTTCTGATCAACTGTTGTTGTTATACTCTCATTTGTATTCAGTACAATGGGGGTTAAATCGGCCTGTAGACACAATTGGTAAACTGCACTTATGCTGATAGAATTTAATCCAATGACAAGAATCTGTTTCTTCATCTTGTATAAATGTTTTGCGCTATTTTCAATAAAGACCTGTTCCATAAGTAGTGAAATACATAGGATGTATGGATATTAATCAGGCCGGGTAAATGTGGAAGAAATAACTTGTTTTATGGAACCACAGGCTTACTTCTGAAATGTTTTAAACTATCAATCGTAGTAGCATCTATACATCCATTCTGAGTTGTATATTCTGTTTAGAAGTATTGCTCTTATAAATATCGCATTACTTTTGACGTTGTCTGGTTTTTGGAAGGATAAAAAAGATTCTTCAAAGGGATTCTTTGAGATATAATCAGAGTAATATTTGCCATTGATATTTGCGTGAAGATGCTCCGAAATTGTTGAACTGTTGTTTGACCAGAAGAGAAAGATCATCCCTGGATATCTTTTTTGAGTTCTTTTCAGCCAGATTGATGTTGATTTCTTTTTGGTTTCCCAAATTCTGTACACTGGTAGCATACCATGTTGTGTGTAGTTTAGGTATAGCAATTCCCATGATCATACCAGGGAGACCTGCGAATGATTCCGGCCCCCCGCTTATGGGTATTCTGTCTGTGTAAAAGGCTATGACTACTAAGGAATCCATTACAGTACAGGATGCCTTTCTGCAGGTTACACCTGCGATTACTCTACTGTCGGTGCTTACTTTCCATGCTGTTGAGAGAATATTATCTGATATCAGAAAGCTTTGTTCAAAGATTTGCTTTTGGATGGTAATAAGATTGCTGGTGAAATCTGTTAATACAATATTTTCAGCGGCTACCTGCCACCAGGCATTGATTGAACCAGATGTGGCTGGGGCTGTTGGTTTATATAATGACCGGTTTTCTATAAAAGAAAGTTCATAGTTTCTTGTGTAAAATGCTGATTGTTGGCTGCTGCCTGTATTGAAGCGCCCTTCTTCCTGGGCGATCCTGGTCAGATTTACTTTTTTCTCAAAAGTAATTTTTCCACTGGTAATAAGCAGCTGAGCATTACTTGTTAAGTATCCTATAGTTAAAATGCAGTAAATGAAGAATTTCATAAGATGATGATTGTACCGGTATTATTTACCCAGCGAGCTGAAGTTCCATATTAGCCGGAACATCCAGTTTCTTCTGAGAATATTGTATGTGTTTTCTGAAAAGGTTCCTGCTGATATACTTCTTGAGATTCCAAAATTTTGGTTAAGAACATCATTTACGGATAATCTTAAACTAAGCTTGTTGTCTAAGAAGGATCTTTCAATGAATATGTTCCATAGAATTACTTTAGGATTAATATCACTATTGTCAATTTTCTGTCTGATTGATAAGGTGGTTTCAGTTGAAATAAACGTGTTTTTTAAGGGGAATAAGTATGCACTTATAGCATATTGCTGAATCCAGTATTGAGTTACATAGGTATGGTTAATACTGGAAGTAGAATGATTATACGCTATGTTAGTTGATAGTAGAATAGATCCAATATTTTCCCTGAGATAATTAATCGTAAAGTTCAAAGATGGAAGGAGAATATTTGTATAATTAAATTGATTATTGATGACTGCATTACTTTTGGAAAACATTGTTTTGATTCCAGAGCCAATTCCCCAATGGGTTCCTACAGGCAGTGTAATGAATTGAACATCACCTGTAAAACTACTATTGCCATTTAAATTCACAGGTTGGTTAATACTTTTGCCGGTTGAATCAATGAAAACATGATTAACTATAGCATTCTTCGTAAAGCTGTAGGATAAATCTGCTGTCAGGGATTTCCTTTTAATAATCTGATTGCCATCATACCTGAGACTGAAAGTATGTACAAAAGCCGGCCTCAGCGCAGCATTCCCCACATACACATTCAACGGATCATAATTATCCCTCAATGGCTGCAACTGCTGTACAGATGGCTGCTGCGTGCTCCCCGCATACGTAAAATCCAATCTCTTGAAATTCGTAATCTTATACTGCATACCCACCCTGGGGAAAAAGTTCAGGAACCTCAGGTTAAACGTGGAATCCTTTACCATATCTCTCTGCTTGTAACCTGCTTCGGCTATATCTCCTCCGATCACGATGTCCGCCTTTGCTTTATTAATATTGATATACGCACCCGCCCTATGCGTCACCGTTGTCAGCGCATAATTACTACTCAGGCTATCCACTATATACCGGTGTGCATCCGGATTATTAAACGTATTCCGGCGTGCTTCCCGCTTGCTCACTGCCACGCCATAATTAATGGTGGCATATACATCTTTCCATAGTGGCTCTGTATACGCCAGTTTGCCCACTATGAGTGTACCGTTGTTTTCATTGACTTTCTGCTGGTCGGTGGTGTCTGCTTTGTCTAAAGTTCCTGTGGCCTTGTAGAAGTTATTGATGGCATACAGGCGGCCGTCTCCTTTATCGGAGCCGGTTTTTACGATGCTTTCGAGGAAAAGGCTGCGTCCCTGTCTGGCAAAGCGTTTGCGCCAGAATAGGTCTGCTGCGAAAGCGCGGTAGCTACCTTTATTCGTGGTAGTACGGCTTCCGTCGTTGGTAAGCACGCTATTTTTGGTGGTGGCGTTGGAGAAGTCGTTACGGCTATCACTGTTATTCAACTGCCCGTTGAGTCTTATTTCCAGCTGAGACAGGGTGTCGGTGGCTATTTTTATGGTGCTGCCTGAAACGTGCTTTTGTGTATGCAGGATGCCATCACTCTGTTGCTGTGTGCTGAATACACCGTCGGCGACGGTTTGCTGCGTGAGGGTAGTGGAGATGGGGTTTATGGATGTCTTGTTGAAGAGATAGTTGCTGTTCAACTGGAATCGGTCTTCATGCCACTTGTTGGAATAGTGTGCGCCGCCGCTCCACGTGATGGGAATACCTCCGGGGCCCGGGCTCACTTCGCCGCCAGGGGCGCCCAGCCCGTTGTCTACTTCCATGCCTATGCCGCCGCCATCGCGGAAGTCTTCTGCTTCGTCTGCTTTCAGCGCGCCGTTGCCGTTGTTGGACATGGTGCCCAGTACGGTCAGTTTCCGTTTGCCCTTAAAGGCGCTCAGCATGGCGCGGTTGTCGTAATACCTGTGGAAGTCGCTGCCGGCTTCTATTTTGCCGAATACGCCCTTTTTCATCTCTTCTTTGAGCCGCAGGTCGATGGTCTTTATCCGCACGCCGTCGTCGATGCCGGTGAACGTGGCCTGGTCGCTCTTCTTATCGAATACTTTTACTTTGTCTATCATGTCTGCCCGCAGGTTTTTGGTGGCGATGGAAGGATCTTCGCTGAAGAATTCTTCTCCGTCTACCAGGATCTTCTGAATAGTCTTACCCTGGGCGGTGACATTCCCGTTTCTGTCTACCTGTATGCCCGGTAATTCTTTCAGAAGATCTTCCACGCTGGCATTAGGACGCACCGGGAAGCTGTCGGCCTGGAATTCCAGGGTGTCGCCCTTCATGCGCACGGGCGACAGGCGCTGCCTCACGATGATTTCCTGCAACATGCGTGTTCTGGTAGTGAGAGGGATGTTGCCCATATTTATATGCGTACTGTCCTGTAATGTCAGCACTTCGGTATAATCCACGTAGTCCGGAAAGGTGACCATCACCAGGAATTTCCCTGCAGGGAGCTTCGGTAAATGAAAAGTACCGTCTTCTCCGGTGCGCGTGAACTTTACCAGGATGGAGTCGCTGTGCCTCAGAACCATTACCACTGCGCCGTTCATCGGCGTGGCGTTGAGCGTATCCTTTACCTGCCCCCGGATGACTGCCTGCTGCCCCCGGCTGATGCCTGCTGTCAGCAATAACAGGTAAAGGAACAGGCAATGCTTTTTCATACGGGATTACAGCGGTTATATTATATTGAATATCATCTTTATAATATTTTTCCGCTTACGAATCGGGGAGTAAAAAATGTCTGAAGAGGAATTTTCAGGGATCCAGCGGCTTCATGGTGCCGGCATTTTTCCTGCGCTTCAGCGTGCCGGGAGGAAAGTGATATTTCTGACGGAAGGCGGCAATGAAATTAGGGCTGCTTTTAAATCCGATGGCAACGGCTATTTCCTGTATGGAATGATCTGTTTCAAACAGCATGCTGAGGGCTTTCTCCATCCGGATATCTGTCAGGTAATCGAAGACGGTGCTGCCGAATAATTGCTTGAAGCCGCGTTTCAGCTTATTCTCGTTGGTGCCGGCTTTATGCGCCAGCTCTTTCAGGGAACAGGGTGTTGTCATATTTTCGTGCAGCCATTTCCGTGCGAACTGCATCTTTTCTACGTCGTCTTCGCGCAAAGGTATCAGGTTGGTCATGGCGGCGGCTTTTTCCAGCCGTATCATTCCCAGCAGCAGTAGTTCTCCGGTTTTTGCACCGATGTAGTTGTTCCGTGGCTCGCCGGTATAGCGGCACGCCAGTATTTCGGTGATGATGCCCTGCATCTCAGGGGTGGCATAGCCGTTAAGCGGACTTATCATTCCCGGTACACCGCGGCCTGTCTGCTCCAGGAAACGTGCCAGTAGCGGAAATGCTTCCCCGTATATGGTCAGGTAGTCTGGGGTGAAGTGTATGTCAAACGTGGTGTAGGAGCGGCCGGCAGACAATCGCAGGCTGCTCTGTACGGCGGGCAGGGAGGCGATGTTGAACTGCATCTCCCGCATGATTATTTTTTCCATCTGCTGTATGCCGAACCACACATCATTTTGCAGGGAGAAATGCAGCTTCAGCACTGCAGATACTGTTTCATCTGTAATGGTGATATCCCTGAGGATCTGATAATGATTGTACCAGATACTGAAACCGCGCCCGGCTATCTCCTGGAAAAGCATCTGCCCGAAATCACCACCAGCATGATATGCAGCGCTGTGCAGCACCGTATATGCCGACAGATCCGGAGGGATGGCGGCTGTACAGTCAGTCAGCTTTACTGTTTCATTCAGAAAATGAAATGACATGGTTGTTCGCATTAAGGTAAAAATGTAGGCGCTGGTTGGTCGGCAGGGCGTTCATACTTTTGGGCAGTCAACAAATGCTACTGCCGTTTGCAGTCCGTTGCTCGGCGGACTGCAGGCATAGCCGGCAGTGTAAAATACAGCTGCTAATATATCAGAATTTGCCGCAAACTGGCTGCAGTGGCTTATTTTACCATGGCGTTCACTACTCTTTTCAGTGTCAGCCCCTGTACAATAATGGAGAATAATACCACAAAATAGCTGGAAGAAAGAATCAGCTCCTTATAGGGAGAATCAGGTAATGATAAAGCCAGCGCTACGGAGATACCACCGCGAAGCCCCGCCCACACAAGGATGGTAATACCCTTGTAAGTGGTCTTCAGCGACCGTTTCAGCAGTATGGAGGGAATAGCAATACTCAGCCCTCTCGCCGCCAGCACAAATAAAGTGGATAACAGCCCTATCTGCCAGTAGTTTTTCAGGGAAGGCATCACCACTATCTGCAACCCTATCATAACAAACAAAATGGTATTCAGCAGTTCATCTATCAGGTTCCAGACATTATGAAAATACCGCTGGGTATCCGGATGATTTTTTATACCCAGTGAAGTATTACCCAGTATCAACCCGGCGGAAACTGCCGCCAGCGGGATAGATACGTGTAACATGGCGCCCAGTACGGAAATAACCATCACCATAGATAAGGATACCAGCACAATAATCTGGAAATCATCTACCCGCTTCATGGTCCGGTAGGCGACAATGCCGGAGATGACACCCAGCAGTATCCCGCCGAAGACTTCCTGCGAAAACAACGCCACCGTATGCGCGAAGGATACATGCGCATCTGCCTGGCCGGCCACTTCTTTCAGAATAACAAATAACAGGATACCGGTACCGTCGTTCAGCAGGGATTCCCCGCCGATAATGGTTTCCAGGGAAGATGGTACTTTCGATTTTTTTAGTACAGACAATACCGCCACCGGATCAGTAGGAGAGATAAGCGCACCGAAAAGCAGGCAGTACACCAGCGGTAAATCAATGTGAAACCATCCTGCTGTCCAGTACAGCAGAAATCCGAATATAAAGGTAGAGCCGATTACCCCCACCGTGCTTAATACGAGCACGGGTATACGTTGTTCTTTCAGCTTCTGGAAATCGAACTGCAGGGCGCTGGCAAAAAGCAGGAAGCCTAACATGATGTCCAGCAGCGTTTGTGTAAAGTCAATGCTGCGGGTCAGGTCCTTGATAAAGTCGTAGGCGCCGGGGAAAATTTTACCGGTCAGCGTAATCAGTACGGATAAAAGCAGCGATACTACTATTACGCCAATGGTTCCGGGCAGTTTGATAAAGCGGTTGTTGATATAGGAAATCAGTGCGCTGATGGTAACCAAAGCGGTAATAATAGTAAATGTATTCATAAGCTCTCCGTATAATAGTTAAGTATGCTGCCAGTAATGCAGAAGCTGCTAAAATAGAAAAACATTTGTAAAACCGGCGGCAGGTCAGCGGGGAAAACCTATTTTTTTTTCGCCAGCGGCGCTTTTGGATTAAATTCTAATGCCATTTTAATCCAGTAATCCAGCTGCTTCTTCGTTTTCAGTACCAGCGGACTGATAAAAAAATAACCTTTGGCTACCCGTTTACCCATCACCATCTGTTCACATCCATCCTGTTCTGCTATCTCATCGGAGTTGCCGGGATCCAGACGTACCATCAGCCGCTCGGGCCGTACGCCGACACACATTTTATCATTGACCATAAAGCAGATGCCGCCAAACATTTTCTTCTCTTCAATTTTATGCGGAGTGTCCGCCATTATTTCACGTACGCGGTCCAGAAGTTTTTCATCGTGTGACATAACCACCATTTTTGAGATAACTAAAGATACATTTTTCCCGCAGGATACGGATGGCTTCATAGGTCCTTTCCTGCTGTATGTTGGTGAAAATAATACAGGCGCGGTCCGCTTCCCTGTCAATGTATACATCGGTGATAAACCCGCCGGGATTGCCGGTATTATGGGAGATGTGATGGCCGTTTTCATCCTGCTCATGAAACCATCCGAAAGCAAAGAAGGGCAGCCCGTAATGCAGGTATTCAAATGTAGTGCGCGGCAGCAGCAAAGATTGCCCCTTCAGTCCTTTCAGCTGCAGTTGTATGAAGCGCACATAATCTTCCAGGCTTACGTTGATGTTGCCTGCTGCCATCAGCCAGTTAAGTTTTGGATTGTTACGTACAGGTTCCGGCAGGCCCAGTTCATGATGGCCGGACAACTGCGTAGAGTCTTTCGCGTTAGGATTGCCGGCGCCGAAGTGAATGTGCTGCTGTGCGCCGAATTTTTTCACCAGTGCCATGTAATCCTGCCCCCCTGCACGTTCCAGCATCATGCCTGCCAGCGTATAACCACTGTTGGACAGGTTAATGGCGGCAGTATCTGTAACCGGCGGCTGCCGCAGCAGCCAGGCAGCAAATTTCCTCCGCTGTATGGCTTCGCTGCCCGTAATCTCCGATACGCGCGGTGCTGCATGAGTATAGGTATATTTCACCAGTTTATTCCGGAAGGTCAGCAGCTGCTGTAAGGTGACTGTATGATACGCCGGATGCGCAGCAGCTTTCATTTCAGGAAAAAGGTCGAAGAAACGCATATCCCAGTGCAACCTGCCTTCCTGCACCAGCAGGGCTGCTACCATACACGTAATGGCTTTGGTATTGGAGCCTATGCGGAACCGGTGCTGTGGTTTTGCTTCTCCCAGCAGCTGTATATCGTAAATACTGTCTGCTGATACCAGGGCGTAACCCAATGCTGGTATCTGGTACGCTTTACGGATGCTGTCCGCGAAAATACGCTGTTGTTGCGCTTTTACAGGTAATTTACATAACAGGATAAGTATGGTGACGGGGAGAAAACGACGCACGGATTTTTTTTGCAAAGAAATTGAAAACTTCGCTTTTACCCTGATTTTTTGTTGAGTATATTGTAGGAAATACTATCACTATGAACCCCCGTTTAATAATACTGTTGTTATTGTTCCCCCGGTTGCTGGCAGCACAACCGGTTAAAATAGTCACCAACCAGGTAGGCTACGAAAAGGAAAGCCGCAAGAAGGCGGTTATTGTGGCTACCGGCGCCGCCAATCCCCTGCAGTGGCAGCTGGTTAATACCAGTGCCGGACAAACCGTGCTAACGGGAACGCCTGTATCAAATGGTCCCGTCGCCGGCTGGAAAGACTTCCGCTTCTGGACAATCGATTTCTCTGCCTGTACTACTCCCGGCACCTACCAGCTGCAGGTTACCTCAGGGCAGACGCAACCGGTTCTTTCTTATCCGTTTGTGATAGGCGACAATGTGCTGGAACGGCAAACCCTCTCTGATGTGATCTACTACTTCAAAGGGCAGCGCAGTGCGGGCCTGATCGATAAGGCGGACCACGCCCTGCAGCTGTCCGGTAAAGGCGGCAACGCTATCGACGCGCACGGTGGCTGGTACGATGCTACCGGCGATTATGGCAAGCATCTTTCACACTTGTCTTTCTCTACCTATTTTAACCCCCAGCAGATATCGCTGACTGCCTACAGCCTTATCTCCGCATATGATCTCCTGCGTAAACGTCCGGGGAATGACTACCGCCAGTTCTGCCGCCGCCTGCTGGATGAAGCCATGTATGGTATGGACTATCTGGTACGGCTGCACGCTCCCGGTGCGTCTTTCTATCGCTCTGTATCTGCACCGGGCCCAGGCAAGAGAGCGGCAGACAGGTCCATCAGGGCAGAGGATAAAGGCTACAGCATTAAGAAAAGCAAAGACCAGCTTTCCAATAACGGTACTATATCGGAAGATTTACGCAGCTACCAGTCCAGCTACCGCTCCGGTGCGGGCTTGTCCATTGCAGCACTGGCAAAGGCGGCCACCTTTGATACCGCAGGTGACTACAGTAAGGAGATATACCTGAAAACAGCAGAAGAAGTATTTGCTTTTCTGGAGAAAAATAATGCCGCTATGACGAACGATGGAAAGGAAAATATTGTAGATGATTATTGTGCGCTCATAGCAGCCACTGAACTGCTGCGGGCTACCGGCAAACCGGTGTACCGGGCCGCCGCCGCCACAAGAGCTGCAAAGCTGCTGGCCCGCCTCCATCAGTGGAAGCAATACCGGAACTACTGGCGCGCAGATGACAGGGACAGACCATTCTTCCACCCGTCAGATGCCGGCCTGCCAGTGGTGAGCCTGCTCAGTTACCTGCCGCTGGCGGATGCGCCGCTGAAAGCACAGATCCTGCAGACGGTAAAAAAGTCGTTGCAGCATGAACTAACGGTCACGCAGGAAGTAAATAACCCGTTCGGCTACAGCCGGCAACTGGTGCAGGATACGGCCGGCGGCCGCTATACGGCATTTTTCTTCCCTCATGGCAGCGAAGCAGCTCCCTGGTGGCAGGGCGAAAATGCCCGCCTGAGCGCAGTTGCTGCCGCTGCCCGTATGGCCGCCCCACTGTATGAAGCCCCGTTCAGCGACAGCCTCCGCACATTTGCGGATGACCAGCTCAACTGGATACTCGGACTCAATCCCTTTGATGCCTGTATGCTGCAGGGAACAGGCCATAATAACCCCGCCTATGGCTTCTTCGGTACGTTTGAATACACCAATGCGCCAGGTGGTATTGTCAATGGTATTACCTCCGGGGTAGACGACGAATCAGATATCGCTTTCAATATTCCATATGCAGTAACGGGTAAGGATTACGACTGGCGCTGGGCGGAACAGTGGCTGCCGCATACCGCCTGGTATCTCCTGGCCGTTGCTTTGAAATAAAATAAAACTGCAGATATGTTCCACCGGTTATTGATAATAGCATTGCTGTCTGCAATCTCCGCTAAGGCACAGCGGTTCAGGGTGCTGGCGCTGGCAGAGGCCGGCGGGCACCATACCGCCTATACGAAAGCGGCACAGATATACCTCAGCCGGCTGGCGGCCGACAGCCAGTTCACGGTAACGTATATACGTAATACTGATAGCATCACAGCGCAATACCTGGATCAGTTCCAGGTGTTCTTGCAGCTCGATTATCCGCCGTATGGCTGGAAACCAGCTGCTGAAAAGGCTTTTATCCGTTATCTGGAAGAGGGCAGGGGAGGCTGGGTAGGCTTTCATCATGCTTCCCTGCTGGGAGAATTTGATGGATTTCCGCTGTGGACATGGTTTTACCGGTTCATGGGAGAAATCCGGTTTAAAGATTATATCGCTGACTTTGCCGATGGAGAAGTTGGGGTAGAAGACCGGCAGCACCCTGTTATGCAGGGGCTGCCGGAAAAATTTATCATTCGGAAGGAAGAATGGTATACCTACGATAAAAGCCCGCGGACAACCGTACACGTGCTGGCAGCCGTCAACGAAAATTCTTATTCACCGCCCGGCTCAAAGAAAATGGGCGACCATCCTGTTATCTGGACCAATCCCCGTATCAAAGCCCGGAACGTTTATATCTTTATGGGACACGCACCGGAACTGTTTAACAATAACGACTACACGAAGTTATTCTCCAACGCACTTTTCTGGGCCGCAGGCAATCATTAATGGATAGCTATGCCATCTGTGCTGCCCGGCGCCGCCAGCTCAGCGCCGATCTGCCTTTTCCCCGTCAGTAATATCAACAGGCCCAGCGCGGAAAACCCGCACATCGTAACTGCCATCGGAAAGGCGGAGGTAGGATTGTACATACTCACGACTACCGATGCGATAGCGCCTATACCCAGTTGCGCCGCACCCATCAGGGAAGAGGCCGTACCGGCAGTTTTATGGAATGGTGCGAGCGACAAAGCCGCCGTATTGGGGTTGATGAAACCCATGCAGCAAAGATAGAGGAACAGTAAGGTGAGCGTGCCCGTTAAGGGAAGCCAGCCAGCCCATGCAGTCAGCGCAAATAACGCGGCTATTATCACCTGTAAGGTGAGGGCTACCGGCACAATCTGCTGGCTGGTGTAGCGTTTCAGCAGCAGGCTGTTTACCTGGCTGCAACCGATGAAGCCAACGGATAACCCTGCGAAGATCCAGCCGTAAACTTTGGCATCCAGATGATATATCTCCATAAACACCTGAGGAGAACCGGATACATAGGCAAACAGTCCGGCAAAGGCTGCCGCACCAGTGAAGGCATAGGTGTAAAACTGCGGCGTGGTAGCCACCGATATAAAACTGCTGATAATAGGCTTCGGCTTCAACGAAATGGTAGGATCCGGTTTGTAACTCTCCGGCAGCCACAGCAGGCAGGAAAGAAATATCAGGATACCTAGGCTGCCTAACACAACAAATACACTGGGCCACGAAAACTCATCTATCATATACCCGCCGATGGCCGGCGCCAGCATAGGAGATGCACCTACCACCAGCATCAGCAGGGAAAACACCTTCGCGTTTTCATGAACCGGGAACAGATCGCGTACCATCGCTACGGAAGCCACTGCCGCAGCGCAGCTGCCAATGGCCTGTATAAATCTCATGACCACCAGGCTTTCTAACGTAGATGCATATACGCAACCTGCGGATGCCAGGATATATAATGTCAATCCCATATATAAAGGCTTTTTACGGCCAAAACGGTCCAGCAACGGGCCATACAGCAGCTGCCCGGCAGATATGCCAATAAAAAAGCTGGAAAGCGTCAGCCCCACCCGCGACGGGTCTACTCCAAAATCCTTACCTATATCCCGGAAACCAGGCAGGTACATATCAATGGAAAATGGCCCCAGCGCGGTCAATGCACCCAATATCAATATGAGAAAGAAATACCTTGTTCTCGAATATTCGTTGTTCAATCTTGTTGGCTTTAGGAATATAAAAAACGCAAAGTTAAATATGATTTGTGGCTAATCATGATAATGGAAATGTCATATTTTTGTTAACATGCGGGCTTTGCAGACAGCAACATACCTGGGGAATACCCATAGCTGCTTTCACGCAGGAGGCGTAATCGTCAGCGAAACATCCTATACACAGAAGGTGTATGAGGGATGGCATTACCATGAAAATCACCTGCTGTCACTGGCCGTAAAGGGAGGTACACTGGAAGCCAGAAGCGGCGGAGAAAGGGAAGTGCTGCCCGGAACGGTGATGTTGTACCAGAGCGGAGAAAAACACCGCAACCGCCATACCCGGCATCCCTCCAGGAATATCAACCTGGAAATAGAGGAGTCGTTCCTGATGCAACACGGACTTACCTTCAGCACCCTGCGTGATGCGCCTTTCGTGAAGACGACCCTGCTGCAGATCTTTCGGGAATCTTTGTCTGCAGCGCCTTTCAGCCAAACGGCCATCGCATCGCTGGTACTGTCCCTGTTTGCCGCGCCGGCGCGCCCGGCCCATGGTCCGCTGCCGGCATGGGTGCCATTGCTCCGCGACTACCTGCAGGATCAATGGAATGAAACTCCGTCGCTGAATACCCTGGCTACCGCTACCGGTGTACATCCTGTAACGATCTCCCATTATTTCCCCGTCTATTTCCATTGCTCGCTGGGAGCTTATCTCCGTAAAATAAAAGTAGAAAAAGCAATCTCCCTGATGCAGCAACCGGAACTGTCGCTCACTGCCATCGCCCACCAGTGCGGATTTTTCGATCAGAGCCATTTTATCCGGACATTCAAAGCCTGTACAGGATTTCTTCCCGGAGAATACAGAAAATTGTAGCGCACTAATTTTATACTATTCCTTCTTACAACAGGTGCAGACTTTTGCATCATAAATTTATTTTTATGAGAAACTATGTCCGGATACTGCTCGCAGCTATTGGCAGCTGCACCCTTGCCTTTACCTCACAGGCACAATCTCCCGCCTTTTCAAAATCCGCTGTGGAAGCGGCCGTGAAAGAAACCGCTGTGCTGATCAGGAAACATTATGTATTCGCTGACCAGGGAGAAAAAATCGCTGCACACCTGCTGGAAAAATACAAAGCCGGCGCATTCGATAAAGCTACGGCCTGGCAGGGATTTGACACTGTGGCTACGCGGATACTGCGCAGCTTCAGCCACGACGGGCACCTGTACATCCGCTGCAGCCCTGAGAAAGTGCGTAACATCCGTGCCATGGAAGAAAGCATGAAGAAACAGCAATCGTTGCCGCCCGGCGTAGATGAGTTTTTCTACGGCCAGGAGGCTGCAGCCATCAACTACGGTTTTGCTGAAGTCAGCGTACTGCCGGGAAACATCGGTTACATCCGCCTTTCGCAGGTTTGCATCTCCGGCGCCAGCCTGCCGGTACTGTACGCAGCTATGGAGTTCGTCGGCAGAACAAAAGCGCTGGTACTGGATTTCCGCAACAACGGCGGCGGAGGCAGCGATACCGGCGCTGTCATCGAAAGCTACTTCCTGCCGCCACATATGCCGCTGCTCAACTTTTACAGCCGCACCGGAAAAGTAACGACCGACAGTACTGTGAGCTGGCTTAAACAAGGACCGTATAAACAGCCGCTGTATATCCTGGTTAATAAAGGAACCGCATCTGCCGCTGAAGCCATCCCGTTTGTGCTGCAGGCGCATAATAGGGCGATTGTAGCCGGACAGCCTTCTGCCGGCGGCGCTAACCATAATGTGCTGCGCCCGCTCAATGATGCGCTCTATATTTCCATATCCGAAGAGGCCCCGCAGCTGCCGGGTACCGCCAGGTCCTGGGAACATACCGGCGTACAGCCGGATATTGTTACTGCGCCGGGTGAAGAGCTGTCAACCGTGCTGCAGCGGCTGCGCGGCAAATAATTTTGTTAACTAACCAATTAAAAATAATAATTATATATTTGTGCTCCTTTATACTTGTCGAGTAAATGAGCACGTCGATCCTGAAAAGCCTGACAGTAGCCCTGCTGCTGTCATTACTTATGCCACTCATATCCGTCGCCCAGGAGGGGATGCCAGCTATCCGCCCGTGCGGTGTTGATATTATGCAGCAGCAATGGAAAAAAGATGCCTCCTGGTTGTCCCGCGAGCGGGCTATCAACCAGGCCATCCTGCAACGGTATTATATCACCGCTCCCGGCGCGGGGGCCACCGCTCCGGCAGTCGTCACCCTGCCGGTAGTGGTGCATATCGTCAACGAAAATCCCAATGCCTACACAGATGCCCAGGTGACAGCAGCCATTAATCTGCTGAACGAAGCCTATGCGGCCACCGGCGCCTTTACGGGCGGCAGAACAGATACGAAAATCCGTTTCTGCCTCGCTAAGACAGCGCCTGATGGCGGCAGAACAACAGGCATTGTCAGATCTCATTCCTACCTGAATGACTTCGACGTGGACATGGAAGGAGGAGAGGTGACGGCGCTGGGAAGATGGGATGGCAGCCGCTATATTAATATCTGGGTCGTATCCGACATCCGGTCTGATTATATGCAGGATTTTAACTGCGGAAAATGGAGCAGGCTGACCATGGGCGGCTACGCCAGCGCAGGCGGCGATATTGTGGTAGCCGGCCTCGGCGTAGGCGTGCTGGCGCATGAAATGGGGCATTACCTGAGCCTCGCCCACACCTTCGCGGCGCGCGACTGTAAAAATGATGACTGCCTCACGGATGGCGATATGGTCTGCGATACCCCTCCGGAAAGAACCATCACCGGCGGATATGCCTGCAATGCGCCACAGAACTCCTGCAGCAGCGATACCCTCTCCGGCTTCACCATAGATGTGCCCGATCTGCCGGATAATTTTATGGACTATGGCCAGGGTACGGGCTGTATCTTAGGATTTACCGATGGCCAGGCTACCCGCATGCATCATTTTATTACTACCTCCCTCGCGGGAATGCTGGGCACAACCGTCTGTAATGATCCCTGTCCGTCTGCCCTTACCGCTGCTTTCACCCGCAGCATTCCTTATCCGGTAGTCGGCGATGTGGTCACCTTCACCAGCACCGGAACAGGTGGAAATACTTATCAGTGGCTGGTAGACGGCGCTGTGATGTCTACGCTCCCGACGCTGACACTTACGGTGACCGCACAGAAAAATTACGATATCCGATTGCGTGTAACCGACAACGTGAGCGGGTGCCAGGCCAGTGCCAATGATGCTGTCCCCGTCACCTGCGGCGTAGTAGCCCGGTTCTATCCCGACAAAAGAAAGATTGCCTCCAAAGCGGGTATTGAGCTGGACCACGTGGTGTTTACCAACCGCTCCCGCAACGCCACCGCCTGGAAATGGCTGATCAGCAACAACCAGGGCATGACGGAACAGGTTGTCAGCACCAGTGAGCAGCTGGACTATACCTTTCAGCAGCCAGGCATCTATAAAGTCCGTCTATACGCTACCGATGGTACCTGCGAAAGCTACACCAATCCCGTACAGATCATCGTGGATGATCCTACCGCAGATGGTATCGTTTACGTATCCAAAGTGGAATGCTATGACCAGAATAAACTCCGCGTATCGCTGTACTTTGAAAACAGGGGCTATCATACCATCCCTAAGCATACGCCCGTATCTTTTTACGATGATGATCCCCGCATCGGGAAAGGAAAGCTGCTCGGCGCTCCTTTCCTGCTGCCAGCAGACCTTCCCGGTAAATGTGTGACTGTACTGTATCATACCATTGTTGATGCCGGCCGCGCCGGTATCGATACGCTCGTCACCGTGTTCAATGATAACGGCGCCACCATGCCGCTGGCGCTTCCCAATACAGCCGTAACAGAAAGTAATTATGGCAACAACATCAGCATCAAACGAGGCTTTAAATTCCATGTATCCCTTGCTCCCGGCGATTTTACCCTGACGCCCCAGCAGCAGCTGACGCTGAAGCCGGTGTCCCGCGGTGGCGCTATCGATAAAGCTGCCTGGGAAGCCTCGCCCTACCTGAGTTGTACGGACTGTATCAGTCCTGTTTTTACAGCGCCTTACCGTAAAGACACGGTGACTACCGTGAAAGTACGCGCCTACTCACCGTACGCCTGCTATGCAGATACGCTCGCTACCATACATATACCGGTGGCAGATGATTATTCTGTAGAAATGAAACAGGTAGCCTGCGCTGCCGGCGACAGCCTGCATATTGACTTTACTATCTGCAACGCCTATACGCCGGGAAATATCCCGCCTGCACTGCAGGTAGATTTTTATGACCGCACTCCGGCAGATCCCGCCGCTGTGCAGCTGGGCAGGCGCTTCCTGACACCGGCCTTTACCGCGGCCGCCTGTGGTAACTACGGACTTAATATCCGCAACCCGGCCGGCGGAAAGGTATTCGCCGTGGTGAACAAGGAGCAGCAGAAACATAAACCGGAAACGGGCCTCAACGAAAAAGACTATACCAATAATCTGCATACCTGGAACTATACGCCTCCGGTATTATCCGTTTTTCCGAAAGATACCACCGTATTCCGCAAAGCTGTATTCCCGCTGTATTACAGCGTGAGCAATTACATTCCGGAAAAAACGCAGTGGGATAACGATGCCGCCTACACGCTTTCCTGCAGTACCTGCCCTTCGCCGAAAGCGGCTATGCTTGACAGCAGTTTCATCGGTGTACAACTCACCAACCGCTACGGCTGCGTATTAAAAAAGCAGGAGTATGTGCGCATCTTCCCGCCGGATCTTACTATTGAGCTGCTGGAATCAGCCTGTTACGATAACGCTCACGTACTGCTGAAATTCAGGATATGTATGTCCAATGGCTACGACAGTATCTTCTCCCGTATTCCGGTATCTTTTTATGACGGCATTCCGGGGCAGGCCGGCGTCTCCTTGCTGCAGCCGCGCTTTTTTACCCCCAGGCCGCGGATGGGAGATTGCCTGACGTTTACCCATGTGCTGAATATGGCGGGGAGTAATAGTATTGTTGCCATGATTAATGATCGGGATGGAAAAGTGTTCAATGAAACCAACTACAGCAATAACAGTAGTACGGTGGATTATACGTCTTTTGAAGTCACCGCCACACCACAGGAAATTGCCCTGCCCCGGCCTTCGCCGGTGCGTTTAACTGCTGCAGTGAAAGGAGGGAAGCCCGCTTCTCTGCGCTGGGAGCCGCAATCGGGATTATCCTGCACCAGCTGCCCTAATCCGGTAGCTGCCGTCACTTCCTCGGTGCAGTACCTGGTGACGGCCGCCAATGAATACTACTGTACCGATACAGCAATGGTACGTATCAAAACATTTGTGAATGCGGGTCTTACTATGCCAAACGCCTTTACGCCCAACGGCGACGGGCAGAACGATTACTTCTACGTAATCGGCAGCTGGGATATCAGGCAGGTGAAAAACTTCACCATCTTCAACCGCACAGGGAATAAAATATTTGAAGGTATCAATACGCCGGCCAATGACCGTGCCTACGGATGGGATGGAACCGTGAAAGGATTACCGTCGCCGTTGGGGAATTACGTGTACTTCGCTACAGTAGAAATGCTGGATGGTACGGTGAAGGTCATTAAAGGAACCGTACTGCTGATAAGATAAAAAGAAGGCCGGTTCCCAGTGAAGAACCGGCCGCTTTAATCATCCCTCACACACTATTCATGAACAGTTTTAAGCATGGTTCCGTTTTGTTGAAAGCGTGCATGCCAGCTAAGTGCCTCCTGCAGCAGATGTGGTGTGTGTCCTCCTGATCTGCAGGCTTCGGTAAAATAGTTGTTCAGTTCGTCTTTGTAGCTGGCGTGCGCGCAGTTGGATATGATAAGCCTGGCCCGTTCGCGGGGTGCAAGCCCCCGCAGGTCTGCCAGACCGGTTTCTGTGACTATAATATCTACATCATGTTCAGTATTATCAACATGTGATGCCATCGGCACTATATGAGAAATGCTGTTGGCTTTGGAAGATGACTGCGTAACGAAAATGCTCAGATACGCATTCCGCGCGAAGTCATTGGACCCGCCAATGCCGTTCATCATGGCAGTACCGCCTATATGTGTGGAGTTCACATGGCCGTAGATATCGCATTCAATAGCGGTATTGATGCTGATAACGCCCAGGCGCCGTATCACTTCAGCAGCATTGCTGATATCCTGCGGCCGCAGGATAATATGCGGCTTATACCGTTCAAAGTTGTTGAACACCCGCTCGTAGCAGGGCTGTGACACGGTAATGGACGATGCGGAAGCAATATCCAGTTTACCGGCATCGATCAGGTTAAAGGCACTGTCCTGTATGACTTCAGAATACATCGTGAGGTGATGGAAATCGCCATCCAGGAAACCTTCCATGACTGCGTTGGCCACCTTCCCGATACCTGACTGCAACGGGCGCAGTGACCGCTGTAACCTGCCTTTCTGTATTTCGTGGGAAAAGAATGTCAGTAAATGCCCCGCAATGGCGGAGGTTTTTTCATCGGGCGCATTGATCTGTGCCGGGCTGTCCGTCGTCGTAGTCAGCACCACCGCCACAATCTTCCCCGGGTCTACCGGGATAGATCTCCGCCCGATGCGTGTATCCGCTCCCGTTATCGGGATAATCTGCCTGTCAGGCCATACGCCTGTGCGGAATATATCATGTACGCCGTATACAGACAGCGGTACGGACATATTAATCTCTACTATTATTTTATCGGCAGCTTCGGCAAAGGTGGCCGTGTTACCCACAGAAGTCGTAGGAACAATACTGCCATCTTCTTCTATGATCAGTGCTTCTATCACTGCGATGTCTATACGCGGAAGGATCTTTTCGTGAATCAACTCCGCGCTTTCGCCCAGATGTTGATCGGTGAACAGTACTTCACCCGCATTGATCTGCTGCCGCAGCACAGGATCCACCTGGAAAGGCATACGCTTGTGCAGTACCTGCGCTGCCGCCAGTGCGCCATCCGTATTGTGTCCCAGCGATGCGCCGGTAATCAGCGTAATATTCCGGGGCGGAACCGGCGTACGTGCCGCCAGTGCTTTTAATACCGCCTTGCTGTCACCGGCTTTGGTGAAGCCGCTGGAAGCCACTACCATATTATCCCTGAATAATAACGCGGCGTTTTCTGCGCTGGCAATTTTCTGTGAGAGTTCCGTTCTTCTGATGCGTTCTTCGTACATGCTCGTGGTGTATGTCCTGTTGGAGGCACAATATTACTACAGCTGCTGATGGCCCAAATGTGAGTGCGGGACAAACTTTTGTTTGTTCCGGCCAGAAGATAAGTTGGTATTGGAAACAGGGATTTCAGTATATTTAATAGGATACAGTAACCACATTAATACATTTAATCTCCCGTGTCATGAAAAGAATTGTTCTCTCCCTGTTATGTGTTTGTTTTTTTGCCGTAACCACCACACAGGCACAAAGTTTACTGGACAAGGCGCAGAAGGCTGCTGCCGGTACACAGCGTCCGTTAGGTAACGGCATAGCCGGTTCTATCCTTGGTAAGCTCACGCCGGCGCTGGGACTCACCAATGCACAGCAACCTAAAGTACTGAACCTGGTAACCGGATTTCTGAAACAGAAAGCCGGCATCCTGCCCTTACAGCAGGCTAACCCTGCTGCCTATACGTCAAAATTCGCCGGCCTGCAGGGCGGCCTCTTTTCCAAACTGAAACTGCTGCTCACCGCCGCACAATACACCAAATTTCTGGGACTGAAACCCAAAACAAATGATGCGGGGAATGTGTTGTCGCAATTGTTCTTTTAAAGCATGATGAATGAGGAAGCCAATTTGATCAGGCAGGAATTGGAATTAATTACGAATTACGAATTACGAATTACGAATTACGAATTACGAATTGCGAATGATGAGCGAAGAGCAGAGCGAATTTCTAATTCGCTCTGCTCTTCGCTTTAATCTTCGCTTCTTCATTCGTAATTCGCAATTCGTAATTCGTAATTATTTATTTGTATTATATTCGCGGCCTTTGTTACCTATGTTATGCCAAAGAAGAGTAAGAGTAATTCAAGCCGTAAGAAGAGTAGTAAGAATAATAGTTTAGTCGTTGCAGTTATACTGATTATTGCCACGTTCGCGATCACGACCTGTTCACGTAAAATTGCGGTAGACAGGGAGAAGGAGCCGCCGAAGAAAACGACCCACCGGAAAAAGAAGCAGCGCCAGGACCAGCCGGCCGCCGCTAAACCCCTGTTGCAGGAAGATTTTGAGCAGGGAAGTAAAACCAATTACAATACAGAAGATATTGATTTCGCCAGTGGCAGCTGGACGTTGAAAGATGCCGTGACCGGCTCGCTGGAACAGGACCGTAAGGCCGGTAAGCAATCGTTGCGTATCAAAGGGAATGGTACTGCTACCATGAATTTCGATATTGCCGTAAAGGGCACGGTAACGGTTACACTGAAATACGCATTGTATGGCGCTGATGAAGAAGGAGAGTGGGAGCTGTGGGCTTCCGTGAACAGGGGACAGCGTTATACGCAGGTAGGTAAGGCCGTAAGTGTAAGCGGGCATCATCTGCGTACAGCCACTTTTACTGCTGCAACCGGAGGAACGCTGCGTTTCTCGCTGAGGAAAACAGATAAGGCCGGTGGCAGAATCAACTTTGACGCATTCGTGGTAACACCAGGAGGAAAGCCTTCTCCACCGGCGCCGGCAGGCGATGCAGTGGCCGGAGATGATGATAATATGTTGCTGGGCAACCCCAGCAATGCCTCCGCCTCGCTGGCTATGTCCAACAACTACCTGATGGATAAAGGCTACTACAGGTTATCCTACAGCCGCGATAAGGGTACGCCCAACTGGGTGAGCTGGCATATTGCAGCCGCAGACCTGGGCAATATGTCAAGAAGTACTGAATTCCGCCCGGATTTCGATCTGCCGGAATCCTGGTTCCAGGTAACACAGTCTGCCTATAACGGAAGCGGATTTGACCGCGGGCATAACTGTCCTTCCGGCGACCGTACCGCTACGCGTAATGCCAACGAAGCTACTTTCCTGATGACTAATATCATTCCCCAGGCGCCTAATCATAACCAGCATCTCTGGGCCGGCCTTGAAAACTATACCCGCTCCCTGGTAAAGAACGGTAATGAAGTTTACGTCATCATGGGCAGCTACGGTACCGGTGGCAACGGAAATAAAGGCGCTGCACGGAAAATAGGAGGTAATAATGTTACTGTACCTGGCCATATCTGGAAAGTCATAGTAGTATTGCCCGAGGGAAATAATGACCTCAGGCGCATGTCAAAATATACCCGTATTATTGCAGTAAATACGCCCAATAATAACGATGTTAATACAAAATGGTCAGCCTACCTGACTTCTGTGGAAGAAATAGAAAAGGCTACCGGTTACCGGCTGCTGGGAAATGTACCCGACGAAGTACGCCGCGAACTGGTGAAAAAAATTGATAACGGGGGATAAAAAACAAGATTAGCATAAAACTTGTTATAATGCGGAAAATAGTTATTTCAACAGCCAACTATACAGGTGGAAAAAATATTATGTCATTGTAATAATTAATTATAAATTGCATAAAATTGCTATATTTTTGAATTTATCAGGTGATTGTTGCATTTTCAAAAATAAGTGTAGTTTTTACAATTCATACTACAGATTGGAACTGTCATAGCCTGATGAAAGTAACTTTATTGGAAATTTGACCTTTTTGTATTGATAGTATGTGTAACATATGAAGACCTTTATGCGTTAACATACATAAGCAAGCTAACTTTGTGGTTAACTGACCAGGAAAGATATATGAACCTACAATTCACGCTTGAAATATCCGGGCATCAGCAGAAGCAGCCTGTTCAGGCCTTCAGCAGGGATATTGAAATAAAAAAAGAGCGTGTGGCGTTATACTCAGATGATTTGAATGGTCGTACCAGCATAGTTTTCCGGCACAATTACTAATTATAATAATTTAAGTTTCAGATAGTATGGGTGATAGCATGTCCGTGGCCTTATTAGTAACTACATATAACTGGCCTGAAGCGTTAAAACTTGTCCTGGAGAGTGTATTGCGGCAAAGCAGATTGCCCGACGAGATCATCATTGCCGATGATGGTTCCGGAGACACTACCAGATTTGTTATTGATTCCTTCAAACGGAATACTACCATCCCTGTAAAGCACTTCTGGCATCCTGATGAAGGATTCCGCAAGACGATCATCATCAATCAGGCTATTACCGGCACTTCTTCCGATTATATTATCCAGATTGACGGGGACATTGTTTTACATGAAGATTTTGTAAAAGATCATGTAAGCGAAGCGGAGAAAGGATTTTATATCCGTGGTAGCCGTGTGCTGCTGCCGGAAGATATAACCCGGCGTTTTCTGCGTGCCGGCGAATTCCATAATGTGACTGCTTTCGGCAAAGGCGTAAGAAACCGTTTCAACGCCCTGCGTATACCGCTGCTGGCCCCGCTGCTGATTAAGAAAAGCAAACGCTCCCGTAACCTGATCGGTTGTAACTGTGCTTTCTGGAAAGAAGATTTTCTGAAAGTAAACGGCTATAATAACGAACTGAAAGGCTGGGGACATGAAGATATTGAACTGGCCGCCCGGTTTATCAATTCCGGCCTGAGCCAGAAAAAGGTGAAGATGAAGGCCGTCTGCTATCACCTGCACCATCCTTTCAACGACAGGGTACACGAGAATGTAAACTACCGCGTATACCTGGATACTTTAAAGAGAGGAATTACCTACTGCACAAACGGCTATCACCACTAAGACCAGCAGAATAATCAGTTTAACAATTTTCCAGCGGTTCGTTCTGAACGGACTGGGATGTTGTTTTACAAAACCCATATCAATTCTTTTCGCAAATCCATTCAACCGGCCGGCAAACAGCACGTCATACAGATAACCGGCCTCCCAGCAATTTTTCACCCACATCAGATGAAAGGCTACCGCCGGCGAATAGGTACGCCCGGTACTGACAGCCCTGAACCAGTTCGTCAGGAACTCCGCCAGCGGTACAATAACCAGCAAGCAAAGCCATAGGGCCATGTGCCCGGTAAACCAGGCCAGCGGCGCTGCTATCAGCAGCAGCAGCAAGGTTTCAAGCGTATTGGTAAAGTCACGGTAGGTATAGTTTTTTTCAGGCTCCTTGTGGGAAAGCTGGCTGGCAGCGATGCCATAACGGAACATCCGGTTGGTCTGCATCGCGCCGTTATCATGCCAGGGATGCGTTACCCGGGCATCGGGTACAGATTTGTAGGTTTCCCTGAAATGCAGCCAGTGCCGCACAAAAAAGTCCACATCTTCACCACCCGCTTTCAGATTGGTGTCAAACAGGCCATCCAGCAGCTTCTCCCGGTTAATCATCATGTTGGTGGTGGGCGCCCAGATGATCTCCGGTTTATGTAAAGCCATTTTAAAATGCCCTACGGAGCCATTCAGCTCCAGCGCCCTGGTGGCGGCATTTACCGGCTCCGGGAAAAAGGTAACGCCGGCATATCCCAACGCATTTTCATCTCCGCTGATGGCAGCCGCATAAGCCTCCAGGAGATCAGGTTGCGGCACAATATCATCATCCAGCAGCAATATCCATTTGCCATGCCCCGCCCTGATACCCTTGTTACGGGTACCGGAAAATCCCAGGTTCACTTCGTTGATCAGCAGATGAATACGGCCTTCCCGGTGAAGCGCTTTTAATTTTTCAGGAATTACGGCAGCCGGGTTGTCGGCTACAATATAGGTGTTTACCTCAAAGGAAGCCGGCTTGTTCAGTTGGATAATATTCAGGAGTAGCGCCTCATTCAGCCGGAAAGAGGGCACTACCACATCTATTGCTTGCTTATTTACCATTGCAGCAAATATACAATTAAAATTATATGGGATCTTTTTCCTGGTTGGATGCAAATGTCTGCATGTCAATCAGTTTTTTATACAATCCGTTATTGGCAATCAGTTCCAGGTGGGAACCCTGTTCTGCAATCTCTCCGTTTTCCAGCACAACAATAATATCGGCATTCTGGATGGTGCTCAGACGATGGGCAATCACCAGGGAAGTACGGTTTTTCATCAGGTTGTTAAGTGCGTCCTGTACCATTTTTTCGGATTCGGTATCCAGGGCAGAGGTGGCCTCATCCAGCAGCATCAGCGGCGGGTTGTTCAGCACGGCGCGCGCAATGCAGATACGTTGGCGCTGTCCGCCTGACAAACGGGAACCTTTATCTCCGATATTGGTCTGGTAGCCTTCTGCTGTATTGATAATAAATTCGTGGGCGTTGGCAATTCTGGCGGCCGCCTCTACATCTTCCATACTGGCGCCGGGCTTACCAAACGCGATGTTGTTGAAGATGGTATCATTGAAAAGTATAGATTCCTGGTTCACAATACCCATCATAGACCGGAGAGACTCCATGGTAACAGATTTCAGGTCGTGACCATCTATCATCACCTTACCTGATTGTGGTTCTATAAAGCGGGGAATCAGGTCCATCATGGTGGATTTACCACCGCCGGAAGGTCCTACCAGCGCCACTGTTTTACCTTTGGGTATCGTTAAATTAATATTTTTCAGAATGGCTTTCTCGCCGTAGGCGAAGCCAACATTTTCAAACTGTAAGGCCGACTGGAAATCTGTCAGCGCCACAGCACCCGGGGCGTTGGTAATGGCCGGTTTCTCATCAATCAGCTGTAACACGCGCTCGCCCGCAGCCACACCGGAGTGAATATTGCTGAAGGAAGTGGATATAGCTTTCGCCGGACGCATGATCTGAGAGAACAACGCGATATACGCAATAAAGGCGGCCGCACTGAGATCTCCCTGGTTAGACAGCACAAGGGTACCGCCATACAATACGATACCGGCTACCATCATTACCCCCAGCGTTTCAGATACCGGTGAGGCCAGCTGCTGGCGCTTCGCCATAGAACGCACAATGCGGGAATAACGGCGGTTTTCTGCATTGAAACGGTCGGTAATGAAGCCCACTGCATTGAATGCCTTGATGATACGGATACCATGCAGCGCTTCATCCAGGTAGCTGATCATCACACCGTAAGTCTGATGCGATGCGGCGGCCTGCTGTTTCAGTTTCTTTACAATCTTGGAAATGATAAAGCCAGCTACCGGAATCACCAGCATGGAAGCCAGCGTAAGTTTATAGGAGATGATGAACAGCATTACCAGGTAGGCAATGAGGGTCACCGGCTCTTTAAAGATCACCTGCAGGGTACCGGTAACAGAATACTGTACCACCTGAACGTCAGAAGCTATTTTTGAAATAATGTCCCCTTTCCGCTCATTGCTGAAATAACCCAGGTGCAGGTTCATCACGTTGTCAAACACAGATTTCCGGAGATTGAGCAGGGTATGGATACGCAGGCTTTCCATCGTTCTGTCGGCCAGGTAACGGAAAAGGTTGCCCAGCAGTACAGATACCACGATACATCCGCAAACGAATTTCAGGGTATTCAGGCTGCCGTATTTGGCATATACAATACTGGTGTAGTAGTTGAAAACAGCAAAAACATCTGCCCAGTTTGTAGGCTCCGCAGTTACGCCATGCGTAGCCTGGCTGTTGAAGAGCGTTGTGAGCAGCGGCGCCAGCAGGGCCAGGTTTAAGGTGTTGAAGATTACAGACAATAAAGTGAATAGTATATAGGGCAGGGCAAATTTATTGATTGGTTTCGCGAACGATAAAAGTCGGAAGTATGTCTTCATATCACATTAATAACTATCGAAATTATGATTATTCTCCATTACATGAAAAAACCGCATCAAAAGCTGATGCGGCTTTTCTTGCAGTGCACAAAATTATATTATTTGCTGTAAATGTCAAAAGAATACAGGATTTATCAGGGTCCACTGCTATCATCTTTGCGTTGAAATGATTAACTTTAAGAAGATAGTATCCTCAAAATATCCTCTGTATGGAAAATCCAAAATCTACCCCGTTTCTGTTCCTGAACAAGGACCTGGACATAGCTTTCCTGCAGCAACTCTACAAGGATGAGCCATTGTATGCCTTCGATATGTTTGAAGGCTTTATGCAGGAGATCGGGCAGCGCATGGCAGATTTATCTGCAGCGGTGACTGCCGGCGACTGGAAAAAGACCCAATACCACGTGCACCAGATTAAGTCCTTTATCGGAATTGTTGGCCTCACCAAAGTACAGGACAAAGCGCAACAGCTGGAGTCCTGCTGTTCTTCAGGTAACCGCGAAATGATCCTCCTGCTGTTCCGGGAAATCAACCTGGCAGTAAGAAAAAGTATGACCCCTGTGAAGCAGGAGCTGGAAAGACTACGTGAATTCCTGTACCCGCAGGCTTAGTTGAATTGTCTGTTTACAAACAGGGAGGTATCCACATGATGCTTTTTCAGTAACTGGTTCAGTCCCTGTACGGCTTCCCGGAATCCGGCAGCATCCATGCCGCCGCCGGTACGGCCTGTCATGTATAAGCGGAAAGTGGGGCGCAGCCTCACCTGGCTGACCATGACCGGCATGCCGGGCATGCTTTCGGTGATCGCGTTATACATGGACTGGCCGGGCTTCACTTCCACCTCCCAGCTTACATTGAACACAGGCCACTGGTCCTGCCCGGAGGTATCTGCGGGATGAATACCGGCTGGTCTTATCCGTTGCTGCGGATCATAGGCACGGAAGTAAAAGTGCCGCGCGGAACTGTCACGCTGCGCATATCGCTGCGGACGCATAATCAGGGAGCTGCTGTCGCCGGCTACCACATAAATAAATAGCGCTGCTGAATCCTTATTGGTCAGAAATGCTTCCAGTCCGCGGTTAGCCTCCACATACATAAACGCTTCCATCCCCAGCGGATTATCAAAATTCATGTCCGGGAAGAGGCGTATGCGGGCGTCTTTATCATTGGTATACAGAAAGGCCGGTCCTTCCTTTTGCCAGCGTGCGGCCACGGCTTCGTTCGTTTCCTGCAGGCGGCGCACAAACATCTGTTCTGAGGCGGTTTTCATGCCGCGTATGTCATTGCGCTTGAACCAGCTGTGGCCACAGGCTCGTACCAGGCCGAGGGCAGCCAGCAACAGTCCCAGGTATACTGTCCATTCCTGCTTGCCCATGCCTTTGTTGGCTTTTTTAAGCTGAGTCACCACATTCTCCGGTTCGGCAGTGGCGGTGGGTTTAATGGCAGCGGCAGTGGTCCGGCTGGTCCGGTTGCCTTGTTTTTTTTCCAGCAGTTGTTCCAGTGCATAGGTGAAATTCCCGAAGGCGGCGAGTTCGGCATCAGTGCTGCTGATGAGGGAACGGGAATTTTTTCCCAGCTGCCATCTGATCTTACGCTTGCCCAGGTGGAGTTTCAGGGCATGGGTAGTGGTCAGTGGCCGTGTGATTTTAATAATATCATCCAGGTATATATCGCCATAAATGGCAGATATAATCCGGTCGTGATACAGGGTGACCGTTTCGGATCTCCAGATCCACCAGCTGATGGCAAATCCGCCTCCCAGGAAGGTGATGAGCATCAGGGCCATCAGCCAGTTAAGGTTCAGGTTCACTGCAAAAGAGGCGGTCAATATGCCCGTAAAAGCTGCCAGCAGCAGGAGTATTCCCCATAGGCTGCGGCGAATATCGGCGGTGCGGAATTCCCATGTTTGTGCCTGTGCCATGTTGTTATAACAGTTTCAATGCTTCCTGGTCCTTGTATTGAATAATCAGGGATTTGAGCGTGGCCTTCAGGCCGGCGGTAATTTTGTCCATCCCTTTTTCGCCGTACAGGTTATGCAGCTGTTGCGGATCTTTTTTAAGATCATACAGCTCCCAGCTGTCTGCCCCGCCATAGAAGCGGATCAGCGAATAATCCCCTGTGCGCACGCCGAAATGCGGGTATACGTGATGCGGTTCCGGAAATTCGTAATAGTGGTAATAGGCGGCGTTTCTCCAGGCGGTAGTCTCCCCTGCTTTCAGCAACGGGAGGAAGGATGTTCCCTGAATATCTGCAGGCACGGGCGCTCCGGCCATTTCCAGGATGGTAGGGGCCCAGTCAATGTTGAGCATGAGCTTATTGCTGGAAGAGCCGGGC
This sequence comes from Chitinophaga solisilvae, assembly GCF_009928525.1. Lineage (GTDB taxonomy): Bacteria > Bacteroidota > Bacteroidia > Chitinophagales > Chitinophagaceae > Chitinophaga > Chitinophaga solisilvae. The sequence continues at coordinate 219,033 of NZ_JAABOK010000004.1, forward strand.
TTCACTACACCGGGATACCTGATGATAAAGGGCGTACGGAGAGATTCTTCATACATGAACCGTTTGTCAAACCAGCCATGCTCGCCCATGTAAAAGCCCTGGTCGGAAGCGTAGACCACCACCGTGTTTTCAGCCAGCCCGTTTTTATCCAGGTAGTCCAGGAGGGCGCCGATATTGCGGTCCAGCGAGCGGGCGGTGGAAAGGTAGTCTTTCAGATAACGCTGGTATTTCCATTGTACAAGTGCATCACCGCTGAGATGGAGGGAGTCAAACTCGCGGCTGACAACATTTTCATAGTAGTTCCGGAACTGCTCCCGCTGTGCCGGCGTAAAACGCCCGTATATTCCTTTTTCATAGCCAGCATGCACTTTCAGGTCTTCTTTCAGTCGCATGGTTTTATCTATCGTCATATCCTGGCGCTGTGCCGCAATCCTGTTTTTGTAGTCATCGTGAAAGGAAGCGGGGAGCGGAAAGGTTTTATCGTCATAGGCGCCGAGGTCCTGCAGGTCGGGCAGCCATTCGCGGTGAGTGGCTTTTTCACCTACCACCAGGAAGAACGGTTTGGAAGTATCGCGGTTATTCAGCCAGTTTTCAGACAGGGTGGTGATGATGTTGGTCACATAACCTTCTATACGGCTGGTGTCAATGGGACCAATGAAATCAGGATTGTAATACTGACCCTGGTTGTTGAGAATGCGCCAGTAGTCGAAGCCCTCCGGGAGGTTGCCCAGGTGCCACTTGCCGATCCAGGCAGTCTGATAGCCATGCTGCTGCAATAGCCGGGGAAACAGCTGTTGCCCGACGTTGAATTTTTTTTCGTTCAGCGTATAGCCGTTGATGTGACTGTATTTGCCGGTGAGGAGGGTAGCTCTGCTGGGACCACAGATGGAGTTGGTCACAAGGGCATTGCGGAATATCAGCCCCTGTTGCGCGATGCGGTCAATATTCGGTGTTTGCGCCAGCTTGCTGCCGTATGCACTGATGGTCTGATAAGCATGGTCATCAGAGAAGATGAAAATGATATTGGGCTTCTTTTGCTGGGACCAGGCATTGACGGTTGTCATCAGCATCAGCAGCAGACTGGCAGGCAGACGGAATATCTTCATGGCTTCAGTTTTTATCTGCCCGGCAACAGCGGGGCAGATGGTGAGCATCAAAGATATTTTTTATCCGGTAAATTTTATAATGATAACGTATAACCGTTCAGGTAACCGGGCTGAGATATTTGCTGAGGGCAGTGTCCAGCTGCTTGAAGGAAAACGGTTTTGTAATGAATTCATTGGCGCCCATTTCCATCAGTTCGTCATAGGTTTCCTTAAATGCATCGCCGGAGATAATGATGATGGGAATATGTTTGTATTCATCGAGGCCGCGCATGTATTCACAGACTTCACGGCCACCCATTTTTCCGGTATGTATATCTGAGATAACGGCGGCAGGTATTTCCGTTTTCATGATTTCCAGGGCGCTTTCACCATCCTTGGTGAGGATGGGGGTAACACCGAGTCTTGACAGCTGTGATTTCAATACTTTGAGAGAAAGGGAGTCATCGTCAATAACCACCACCTTGAGGCCCTGGTAGTTGGCAGAAGGAGCGCTGAGCTGACCGGCAGGCACTTCTGTCTGTGGCGGCAGCTGCAGGGGAATATAGAAAGAAAATTCCGTCGTGAATTCATGTTCCGTGTTTTCCACTTTTATTTTTCCTCCCAGTAGCTCCACCAGCGCTTTGGTAATGTACAATCCTATGCCGGTGCCTTCAAAGCGGGCATGTCTTTCTGCCACAAAGGGCTCAAAGATATTGGCCAGTTTATCTTTACCGATCAGCCCCTGATTCCTGATATAAAAGAATATTTTTTGCTGATGCAGATGGGTGCGCAGTTCTATCAATCCGCCAGGGATGCCGAATTTCACCGCATTGGAGAGCAGGTTATTCAGAATTTTGGTGAGCATGAGCTTATCCGTCATGATCTGAAATGGTACCCTGTCGTCAACCGTGAGTTTTATTTCCAGCTTCTGGTATCCCGCCAGGTAGCTGACCAGGGAAGTGGCCTGTTTCAGCACCTCGTTGAGGATGGTGGGTTCCAGGGAGATGGTATCCAGCTTGCCTGCTTCCAGTTTGGAGTGATCCAGTACGTTGTTGACAATATTCCGGGCAGTATCTGCCGCCTGAAAGAGGTCATCCACCCATTCCGTTTTTTCTGCTGATTTAAAATCAGCCCTTTCTGACAGCATCAGCTGAGCGATCCCGTAAATACCGTTAAGCGGCGTTCTCAGTTCGTGATAGGTTTCCTGCAGGAAGGTTTCCTTATTCAGGAGTATGTTGTTGAGGGTATTGTTGGAAGAATTCAGTTCCGCAATCAGTTTATCAATTCTCCTGATATATCCGAACATAATCATGGCAATGAGGCACAGCATAGCGATGGTGGTACTCCACCGCATAATGTAGGTAGACTGTGGCGCAATGGGCATGGGGGTAATGAGCTTGAAATAAAAGTTTACCTGCAGTAATATCAGAAGGGTAACGGTGATACATAGGCAGATGATCCTTGTTTTATTTTTCCGGTAGATAAAACAGGATCCGCAGATCAGCAGGATAAATAGAAAAGCGTAAATAATTTCGAATGGCATGGCATCGCCCAGCGTAACAGGCCAGTAGAAGGCGGCTACGCTGTGAATACTGAACAGCAGGAGATTGGCGGTGGTGTATTTCCTGTTTTTATTGAACCATATCACGCTGAGAAAGGTGAAACCTTCAATCAGCATCGGGATGGTAAATCTGGGAGCTTGTGTGATGGTAAGAAAGTAGGCTCCGATAGATAAAACAGTAATGGAAGAGAACAGGGAGAATATATTGATGATAACGACGGATTGCCTGTCGCTCGGATTATCTATCCCTTCTGTGCCAGCATAAGTGATCCGGTGGAAGAAACTTACGATCCTTGTCGGAAGTGCCTGTATCTGCATTCAGTTAGTTATTTGTGAGGTTTCGTTAAAAAATCAGGTATCCCGGTATGTTTTAGCAAAGGGAAGATATTGGTTTCATAAAGGTTTTTCTGATCTGTTGGTTCCTGGCCTGACGAATCCGATTGCATACAGGTTCATATAATTGCTTTGGTTATTCGTTTTACTACTACTTCGTGGATTCAGCGTTCAGCAATCAGGGTTTTCCTACTGGGAGTTAATTTAAGGAAAATTATTCGTTTTAGCGGAAATTTTTATAAGAGGGGAGGGGGTTCGGAGGTATATCAGCATAATATAACCGATTAAAAATGTGAGATATGCTTTACGTGTCTGAAGAAAAAAATCCCCTTTTGCGGCAACCCTTTCTCATCCGCCCCCGTATTACCCTCCCGGTGACGTCATCTTTCATCTAAAATCCAATTAACATGCAACGTTATTTCAAGTTCGCTGCTATAGTGGCGGCATTTATAGCTATTGCCGGAACGGAGTCCTGCAGTAAAGATGACAACAATGAGCCTCCTGTGAATACTACATTCAATAAAGTACGGCTGGCTGCTTCTGCCAGGTTTGGCGCAGTTATGACCGACAGTGCTGGCCGCACCCTGTATTTTTTCTCGCTGGATGCCAATGGCAGTTCCGGCTGCACCGGTGGATGCCTGACAGCATGGCCGGTATTCTATACTGCGCAGCTTACACTCGACAGTTCGCTGAAAGCCACTGATTTCGGCACTATTAACCGGCCTGACGGTAAGCAGCAAACCACCTACAAGGGGTGGCCGCTCTATTATTATCAGAACGATGCCAAAGCAGGAGATATCAACGGCGACGGCTCCGGGAATAAATGGTTTGTAGCTAAGCCGGATTACAGTATCATGCTCGCAGATGCCCAGCTGGTGGGGCACGACGGCGTAGAGTATAACAGTAAATACCAGCCGGGAAAAGAAGTGACACAGTATATCACAGATGATTACGGCAGAACACTGTATGCTTTTGCACCGGATAAATTCAACAAGAATAATTATACGAAACCTGATTTCTCCAACAATGGTATATGGCCGATACTGGAGTTGAAAACGCTGAAAAATATACCCTCCCTGCTGGACAAAACGGCCTTTGCCTCCACGGATGTTTTTGGAAAAACGCAGCTAACCTACAAGGGATGGCCCCTGTATTACTTCGGACAGGACCAGCAGCTGCGGGGCAATACCAAGGGCGTGAGTTTTCCGCGGCCGGGTGTGTGGCCGGTGACGAATACCGCCAGCGTACCTGCGCCGCAACCATAACCCTGTGAACAGCAAAGCCTGACCGCCAGGGGCACGCGGCCGGCGGTCAGGCTATTGCAATATTCCCCGTACCAGGCTACCCCATTGTACTTTGGAAAGTCCCATCACAGCGCCGGCACTGATGAATAAATTCCTGATTTTGTCCAGCAACCGCTTTACGCCGGTATTGGGTAGTTCGTTTCTTCCATATACGCTGGCCCTGACAGTATTACCGTTTTTCTCCACAACGAACGAACTGGTTGCATACTGTCTGAAAAAGTGGGCCACCTGCCTGCCTGCGCCGGTAGGAAGGGGCAGCGGCCGTACGCGCATACCGGTGTAAGCAGCGTTGCTATCGGCCTGCATAGCTATCTTTTCAATCTGCACCCAGTCGTAACCCTGGCCCGTCTGTGCTCCGGGCCCCGGGATGTTAATACGTATATTATCCCCTTCCAGCGCGCTGCGCCGGAGGGCCCTGCCGTTGCTGTCCGTCAGCGTGAAAGCAGCGGTATATTCCCCGCTTATTTCCTGCCAGTTATTAACGTCCAGCAGCCGCCTGCGGGCATTTTCATACAACTGCTCCGCTTCACGGATGGTATCCGCATTACGTACAAAGGATGTATTGGATTGGGCGCCTGTCTGCTGCGCAGGAATCAGTCCGCTTGCTGATAATGGAATTACCATAAAACAATGCTTTCTGCAGAAATTCCAACAACTGTGCCGCCGCCTCACAAAAATTTGGATGTAACCATTCGGTTACATATATTTGTAACCGAATGGTTACGTAAAATAAATTCAACATGAGACGAGATGTATTTCAGGCGATAGCAGATCCTACCAGGCGGGAAATCATACACCTGCTGTCCGCCAGCTCCATGAGCCTGAATCATGTGGCAGAACATTTTGAGGTAAGCAGGCCGGCCATATCCAAACATGTAAAAATCCTGATGGAATGCGGCCTGGTAGTAATTACCCGGCAGGGGCGGGAACGTCATTGTGCTGCCAATCTGCATAAACTTAAACAGGTGGCGGACTGGGTAGAGAGCTATCGTACATTCTGGAACAATAAACTGGATGCGCTGGAGAATTTTCTCGAAACAGAAAAGCAGCAGACCAGGCGCCGGAAAAAAGATTGAATCTGTTCCATCTTCAACATCTGCACTCCGATCTCCGCTCAGGTCTTTACTCAGATCTCTGCTCAGGTCTTCACGCTGATCTCTGCTCAGGTCTTCACGCTGATCTCCGCTTCAATCTCCGCGCTCATTCGTAATTCGCAATTCGTAATTCGTAATTCACAATTCCCCAACTAAACTTCATTTCAAAATCATCGTATCATGAAAAACGAAGCACCACAGCCACTGATTGTAGAGCGTACCTTCCGGGCCCCGGTAAAGCAGGTATGGGAAGCGCTTACAGACGCTGAAAAAATGAAAAAATGGTATTTTGATGTACCTGATTTTAAGCCGGAAACCGGTAACACCTTTACTTTTACGGGAGAAGACAAAGGGATCACCTATCTGCATCTTTGCCGTGTTACGGAAGTGATACCGGAGAAAAAGCTATCGTATACGTGGAAGTATGACGGATACGAAGGCGAGTCATTGCTGACATTCGAGTTGTTCCCTGAAGGGGATCATACCCGGCTCCGGCTCACACATGCCGGCCTGCATACGTTCCCGCAGCACAATCCTTCCTTTGCCAGAAACAGCTTCCAGGGTGGGTGGGACTTTATCATCAACACATCGCTTAAAAATTACCTGGAAGGAGGGGATGACGCCGGCCGCTGATATGTTACTATATTGCGGACATGAAGAAACCGTTTTTTTCTTTTTCCAATATTGCCTGGACATTGCTGCTGGGAGCATTGCTGACCGTAGCCGTTGTACCGGCAGCCAAGGTCTGGGCCTTACAGCAACTGATGAAGATAGGGCTGTTTCAGCCGGACATACCGGCTGAAACAGCGGCTATGAGCGCCGCTCCTGACATGGTTTTCCGCAATGCCGCCGGAGCACCGGTATCTACCCTTGCCCTGAAAGGTAAAGTGATACTGATTAATTTCTGGGCTTCCTGGTGTCCTCCCTGCAGGGCAGAAATGCCTTCTCTCCATACCTTGTACGGACAATGGAAAAATAACCCCGATATTGTTTTCCTGACCGTCAACGCTGATGGCGACATAGCTGCAGCGGAAAAATTCATGCAGGATAACGGATATGCGTTACCAGTAGTCATTCCTGCCGGAAGTATTCCTTCCAACGTATATACGGGCACGTTACCTACCACGCTGATTATTGATAAGGCAGGCCGTCTGGTACTCCGTAAAACAGGTGTGGCCAGCTTCGGCAGCGAGCGGTTGCAGCACTTCCTGCAGCAACAGGTAAGCGGAAATTAATTGCCTGAAAAAGTGTATCATTGATACCTGATAGCTGACCGTGAAAATTGTACAGGTTTTACCTTAACATCCTCTGTAATGCTTAAAGAAAAAATCAGGCAGCTGGCAGGTGACCAGCTGACAGAAGCGGTGGCCAACCGCCGCCATTTACATGCCAACCCGGAATTATCCTATAAGGAATATAATACGGCCGCTTTCATTGCCGGCAAACTGCAGGCACTCGGCATCCCGTACGAATCGATGGCCGGCACCGGCCTGGTTGCCCTGCTCCGCGGAAATAAACCTGGTCCGGATAAAGTGGTGGCCCTCCGTGCCGATATAGACGCGCTCCCCATTTATGAACTGAACAATGTGCCCTATAAATCGCAGAACGACGGTGTCATGCATGCCTGCGGACACGATGTGCATACTTCGTCCCTGCTCGCTACCGCAGCGATTCTCTCCCGCATGAAAGATGATTTTTCCGGAACCGTTAAATTCATTTTTCAGCCGGCAGAAGAACTGATTCCCGGTGGCGCCAGCATAATGATAAAGGAAGGGGTGCTGGAAAATCCGCGCCCGCACCACGTTCTGGGGCAGCATACCATGCCGGAGCTGCCTGCCGGTAAGGTAGGTTTCCGTGGTGGCCGCTATATGGCCAGCAATGACGAAATTTTTATCACTGTAAAAGGCAAAGGCGGCCATGGCGCTATGCCCCAGCTGGGCATCGATCCGGTGGTCATCGCCTGTCATATCGTGATTGCACTGCAGCAGATCGTCAGCCGCCGCGCCAATCCGCTGCTGCCCTCTGTACTTTCCTTCGGGCGCATGCATGCTAACGGCGCTACCAATGTGATCCCCGATGAAGTACGCCTGGAAGGTACCTTCCGCTCCCTCGATGAAAAATGGCGGCGTGAAGCCCATGAGAAAATAAAACGTATGGCTGTTTCCGTTGCAGAAGGCATGGAGGCTGCCTGCGATATAGAAATTCACCAGGGATACCCGGTACTCATCAACCACGATCAGCTCACTGCCGATACCCGCGCACACGCGATCGATTTCCTGGGAGCAGAAAATGTAGCGGATCTCGATATCTGGATGGCTGCAGAAGATTTTGCCTATTACTCACAGGCTGCCGACGCCTGCTTCTACAGGCTGGGCGTGCGTAATGAAGCCCGCGGCATCACCTCCGGATTGCACACCGCCACTTTCGATGCAGATGAAAATGCACTCGAAACCGGCGGTGGCCTTATGGCTTACCTCGCGCTGAAAACGCTGGGCAACTGATGCCTACAGCTCCAGCGTAGCGGTAACACCTACTTCCGCAGTAAAGGTGGTATCATGCGAAATCACGATCAGCGTGCCTTTGTAGGCGCTGAATATCTGCGACAGCATTTTAATGTTGGAAAGATCCAGGTTGTTGGTCGGCTCATCCAGTATAATCATATCCGGCGATTGACAGGCCAGTGTCATTGTACACAGCGATAGCCGCAGCATCTCCCCGCCGCTTAATACCGAACAGGGTTTATCCCAGCTGTCTTTTTCAAACAGAAACCTGGCCAGCGCCGTTTTTACCTGATGTGGTTCCAGGCCGGTTTCATTAAAGGCTTCGGCCTGCTCCAGCACAGTCCGGTTACGGTCTATCAGCGTATAATCCTGATCTAGCAGCAGCGTTCTGCAGTTGGCGCGGTATAGTTCACCGGTCTGCGGCATAAGTTTTCCCAGCATGAGCTGTATCAGGGTAGATTTGCCGCTGCCGTTGCTCCCTGCGATGGCAAGGCGGTCGCCGCTGCTGATAAGCACCTGCAGCGGTTCTTTCCACATGGGTGTTCCGCCGGGCCAGGCGAAGTTAATGCCTTCCGCTTTGATAAGGGTTTTTCCGTGATGCCCCGGCGGCGTTTCAAAATGTCCTTTCATGATACGGCTGATATGCTCTGCAGCAGTCGCCTTTTCCAGTTCATCCTGCAGTCCGGCAACCTTATCGGTATGCACTTCCTGGAGGCGGGCGGTGGTGCGTTCAGCCAGGTTGCGGCGACCGTTGAGTAATATCTTAGGGATATTGCCTTCTTTGCGTTGCCGCTCTCCGCGGGCATTTTCACGTTGCTGCCGTTCCATGGACTCGCGTTGCTGCTGCCGGGCTTCCTTCACCGTTTTCTCTGCATGTGCAATCTTCCGCTGCAAGGCGGCCTGTTCCTCTGTTTTCTGGCTTTCGTAGAAATCATAATTACCGCCATAGGCTTTCATCCCGGTGGGAAACAGTTCCCAGATAGGATTGCAGATCTGCAGCAGCTGCCGGTCGTGGCTTACGGTAAGGAGTGTGCAGGAAGTCTGCTGCATCCATTCGTATAGCTGTGCCCGTGCTGCTTTATCCAGGTGGTTGGTAGGTTCATCCAGCAGTACCGCCCCGGGGCGGTACAGTTCTGTGCCTGCCAGCAGCAGCCTGGTTTTTTCACCTCCGCTCAGCTGTGTAAACGGCGCCTGCAGTGATATGTGCGAAAGGCCCCACTTGTGCAGCGCTTCTTCGCAGCGGGCGGCTATATCCCAGTTGTCGCCCAGCGCATCGAAATGATGTTCCTGCGTATCGCCCTGCAATATGGCTTCCAGCGCCTGCAGCTGCGTATCGGCACCAAGCGCCTGCGCTACGGTGAGGTGGTTCAGCTGGCCGAAATGCTGCGGCACATAATATAACGGAGCATTGGCCGTGACAATACCGCTGCGCGGCGTCAGCCTGCCGGCCAGTATCTGCAGGAGCGTGGATTTCCCGGTACCGTTATTGCCGGTAATGGCGGCCTTCTCGGATCGGTTGAGCGAAAAATTAATATCGGTGAATAATTCCCTGCCGGAAGGAAGCTGATAACTGATGTTTTGTGCGTTGAGTAGCATAGTAAGCTGTTACAGATGAAGTAATGTTCAACGGATGTTGAAATGAGCGGGACATGATTACAGCTTTAATTTTCATTGGAATAAAATTTTAAAACACCGGGTGACCGGTTGGCAGATTAATAAATAAAATTGTTTGAAACAGCTTGCTGTTATAGGGTTCCGGGTGGAACAGCAGAAATATCAGATGTGAGGATATCTATTACATAATAGGGCAAAGGTAAGAAAAAAAATTAAGCAGCAGGGAAAGAAAGAAAAAAAGTACAGCCGTTACCGGGGTTGTTTTCAAACCAGATCCGGCCAGACTGCGCCTCTGTATACTCTTTACAGAGGTAAAGTCCCAGACCGATTCCTTTTTCATTTCCTGTTCCGAAGGTAGACCGCGCCTTGAGGGAAAATATCTCGGCCATTCTTTTAACATCAATTCCTTTACCGGTATCGCGGATCGTCAGCAGGCAATTATTCTCCTGCTGTTCTGCAGATATATGTATACTGCCCCCGGCAGGCGTGAACTTGATGGCATTGCCAATCAGGTTTCTTAATATCAGCTGCAGCATATTGATATCCGCCATGGCCTGTATGCGGTTATCTATGTTTTCTTCCAGCCGTAGCTTCTTGCTCGCCATCAGCGTGGTGTTGTGATGCAGGATAGGACTGATGGTTTTAAATATATTTACTGGTGACAGCTGCACGGAAAGGCCCTGCAGCTGCGACTTGGACCAGTACAGGATGTTGAGCAGCATATCCTGGGTATTGTTTACCATGTGCAGCAGCTCTTCTTCCATCTGCAGGCGCTCGTGCTGTGGCAACTGAATATTTTTCATCAGTTCCAGGTAAGATTGTATCGATGACAGCGGGTTGCGCAGGTCATGTGAAATGATGGAGAACAGCTTATTCTTTTCTTCATTCAGCTGCTCCAGCACACGGGCTTTTTCTTCTCCCCGTTTCTTCTCTCTGGTATAAATATTTTTCATAAACAGTGTTCCGGAGAAGATGACCAGCACACTGATGACATAGGTAACAGACAAATCCATGAACCGGGAAGCCCTGTCCGGATAAATGTCGGGCACAGACTGCGGAACATAATACTCATAGCCTATAAGGCCCAGCACCAGCAGCAGGTTGAGGCCCAGCCACCAGCTGTACTGCTTTCCGGGCGAAACCATCATGACCAGAAAAAAAGTGAGCGCAAAAGAAAGGAGGGATGCCCCCGCAATGCCGCAGCTGGTAAAATAGTTGATGGCAAACATCACATTTACCGCAATAACGGCAATGGTTACACTAAAATGAAACCGGTTTCTGAAACGGGAAAGATAGTAAAGGCCGCTCAGTAGCAGCAACATCACTGCCAGGAGGGTGGCTGTAACCCGTAAACCGGTGAAATAGTTAAAGGGAATATTAATAATAATGACAATCAGGGCGATCAGACACATGGAGTTGAAAATACGGTTCTCCAGGGGAATGTCCGATGGTTGTCCAACCAAATAGGTGAACGTAGCTGATAACTTGCGTGGTGTATCGTTGTGCGGTGTCGGATGCATGTGGCAAAACTAAGTAAACGACGGGAAACAGGCGTGCTATCGGCATCCAGGGTTGTACTAGATAAATAGGTCCGGTTTCAGTTATTATAAGATGTAAGCTGTTATACTAAAAGCATACCATTTTTATTAAGGAGCAGACAGGCCGGTTTTTATACCGGGTTGTTCCAAAAAGGGCTAACGGACACAATCATTCATGAGTGGTATGCTGTTTGCGGGAGAGTTTCCGGAATGTGCTTTACAGTAGCTGGTTTCAGATGTGTTATTTAGCAGATGTCAACCAACGTACCAGAGCGGTACTGCAGCAGTTGAGCGACTTTAATCTTTATATTTACAGCCATCATAAAATTTAGTTCATGAGCATCGGCGATGCAGTAACATCCGTTAAACTCCCTTTCCCCGCTGATGGTGGTATAGCCGGACAGCTGATACGGGACTTTCCCTGGGAGGATAGTCCGCTCGGCCCGGCCGACCGGTGGCCCCACTCCCTGAAAACATATCTGCATATCCTGCTGCACACGCCGCAACCGATGTGTCTCATATGGGGAACAGACCGGATTACCTTCTGCAATGATGCCTGTATGGATATTACCGGAAACAAAACAGCGGGGCAACCTGCCCACATTGTGTGGAATGCTTACCGGGAACAACTGCATTCCCTGCTGGAAACCCCGCCGGAGCAACAGATTCCTTTCTCTGCCAGGGCTCTGCTATCCCTGACACAGCAATATGAACAGTACTTTACTTTCACCGCAACGCCGGTTCCCGGCGAGCAGGGAACAACTGCCGGCATGTTGTGTACGCTGACAGATATAACTGCAGAAATCTTATCAGAACGGCAGCTGGAAACGCTTGATGCCTTGTCGGCCGCCGGTTTCAGCAGTTCAGCATTAGATGGACTGTATACCTCCTTCATGGAGGCCTTGCATAAAAACCAGTTTGATTTTCCTTTTGCCTTTTACTATGCCGTTGAAAAGAACGGTAACCTGACCGGCTATACCGCAGCGGCATTGTCAGAAGCGATGTTCCCGCGTACGGCCGCACTGCAGGATGCCAGCCTGCAATGGGCGGTAAAGGAGGCGCTGGAAAAAAATGATATTGTCATCACTACCCAGCTGCAGCAGAAATGCGGATGGCTGCCGGCCGGTGCGTGGCCGCAGCCGCCGGATGCGGCATTCATTGTGCCCGTAGCGGCTGCCGGTACCGGTAAGACTTACGGCGTGCTGATAACCGGTATGCATCCCTGGCAGCGGCCCGACGGGCGTTTTCAACGTTTCCTCCGGCTGGTGGCTGGTCGTATCGGCGCGGGCATCTCGGGAATGAAAAATTATGAAGAAAGTGAACGGTGGCCCGCCAGTATACATAATGAAGAAGAACATTTCCGGCACCTGCTGCATGGCCTGCCCGCGGCCATTTATACCTGTGATAAGGATGGCAGGGTGATGTTATATAATGAAGCCGCCGTTAAACTCTGGGGCAGAGAACCGGTGTCAGGAAAGGATATGTGGTGCGGATCCCTGAGATTATATGCACCTGACGGTGTTACCATAATGCCACCGGAAGCCAGCCCGATGGCCGTAGCTATTAAAACCAGCCATGCGGTCAGGGGGGCAGAAATCATCGTGGAAAGACCGGATGGCAGCCGCAGAAATGTACAGCCATACCCCGATCCGATCCTCGATGCGCAAGGGCAGGTAACAGGTGCGGTGAATATGCTGATAGATATTACCGACTTGAAAGTAGCCGAGGAGCAGCTGGTGCGGCTTGCCTCCATTGTGACTTATTCAGATGATGCCATCATCAGTAAAACGCTGGAAGGATTTATTACCAGCTGGAATCCGGCAGCAGAAAGGCTTTTCGGCTATACGAGCGAAGAGATGATCGGGCAGCATATCACGAAACTGATACCGCCGGACCGCCTGGATGAAGAACCTGCCATTATGGAACGGCTGAAGGCCGGCGAAAATGTGGATCATTTTGAAACCAGGCGTATCACCAAAGACGGGCAGATGCTGGATATATCGCTGACCATCTCACCGCTGAAAAATGCCGCCGGCAGAATCATCGGGGCATCCAAGATAGCCAGAGATATTACTGAACAGCGCAAGCTGTTCAACGCCCTGCAGGAGAGCGAAGCCAGGTATATGCAGGTAGCCATGGAAATGGAAGCGATCGTGAACCAGCGCACCCGGGAGCTGACGGAAGCCAACTACTCACTGGAGAAATCAAACCGGGAACTGGAACAATTTGCCTTTGTTACCAGCCATGACCTGCAGGAACCTTTGCGTAAGATACATACCTTTGCAGGATTGCTCTGCGATTCAGAAGAAGATAAACTGAGCGAAGTTTCAAAAATATATGTGGAGAAGATGATGCTGAGCGCCAAACGTATGTCGCAGCTCATTCATGATCTGCTCAACTTTTCCAGGCTCAACAGGACGGAAGACGTTTTCAGACCCACCAACCTGAATGCCTTGCTGGAAGAGGTCCTCAGCGATTTTGAAATCACCATCGCCCAGAAAGGGGCTGTCATAGAGGTAGGGGAACTGCCTGTAATAGATGCCATACCGCTGCAGATGAACCAGCTGTTGTATAATCTGCTGGGGAATGCGCTGAAGTTTACTGCCTGCGACCGCACGCCGCATATCAGTATCAGCGCGCGGCCGCTGGGAGCAGAGGATTTCATCGCTTATCCCGAACTGGATACCTCCGGTAATTATGTGGAGATACAGGTGAAAGACAACGGTATCGGCTTTAACCAGATGTATGAAGACAAAATCTTCCAGATATTCCAGCGGCTCAATACGCGCAGTGCCTATGAAGGCACGGGCATAGGGCTGGCCCTTTGCAATAAAATAGCGCTGAACCACAAAGGATGCATCCGCGGTATCGGTCAGCCGGAAGAAGGCGCCACCTTTCTGGTGCTATTACCCGTATAGGCGTCCCCGTTATGGCTCCTTATTTATCTCCCTATATCAAACAGATAAATAGTAACCATGATTATTAAAGAGTTGAATGTTGTCATTGAAACGCCGAAGGGCAGTACAGAAAAATATGATTTTGATCCGGAGACCCGCTTTTTTGTATTAAGCAAGTTATTACCGGCCGGTATGATGTTTCCCTATGATTTCGGTTTTATACCCGGTACCCGCGGGGAAGACGGAGATCCGCTGGATGTGCTGGTACTGTCTGAATTCAGGAGCTTCCCCGGCTGCATGATGAAATGCAGGCTGATAGGCGCTATCAGAGCCACGCAGAAGGAAAGGGGACATGATCCCGTGCGGAACGACCGCTACATTGCGGTACCATTTGCATCCAGGCAGTACAAGGAGATGGATGTGGCGCCGGATAGCCTGGTGCGGGAGCTGGAGCAGTTTTTTATCACCTACAATGAGCTGCAGGGCAGGCACTTCAAACCGATGGGCTATATTGATGCTGCGCCTGCCTACGAACAGATCCGCTTCATTGAAAAATGACCTGGGTAACCACCATATGGGGAGAAGGAGAACAGCTGGACATCCTGCAGATGTCAGTAAGGGCCTTCGTAATGTTTTTTATCATGCTGGCACTGATACGCCTGGGCGGGATGAGGATCTTCGGGAAGAAATCCGCTTTTGACACGATCGTCATTATTATGCTGGGAGCTATTCTGGCAAGGGGAGTGGTAGGCGCCTCGCCCTTTTTCTCTACTGTTGCAGCGGCTACTGTGCTGGTGGTCACAGACCGTTTCCTGGCATGGCTCTCAGAAAGAAACAAAACGATTAATAACCTGCTGAAAGGTAAGCATCTGCTGTTGTATAAAGACGGACATATCATCCGGAGGAACATGCGGAAGGCATCGCTCAGTCAGTCAGATCTCCTGGAAAGCCTGCGGCTGGAAACAAAGTGTGCAGATTTCGATAAAGTAGATAAAGTATATATGGAAACAAACGGACGTCTTAGTTTTATTATGAAGGCTACCTGAGAAAATATTTCTGCCATTTTTCCTCCAGTACATCTTTGAGAATATTACACAATGCTTCGAAAGAATCCGGTTTGGTAACGAAGAGCCTTGCTCCCAGATTGATGGAGTCCTGCATGTCTTCCACGAGGTCGGAAGTACTCATGACAATAATTTTGGTTAACCCCCGGTGAATAATTTTACGCAATTCCTGTAAGCACTCCCGGCCATTCATGGCAGGCATGTTCAGATCAAGAAAAATAAAATCCGGGCTGATAATTTTTTTATTGAAGAGCAGGTCAATCGCTTCAGTACCACTTTCACAAAGGTGTGTATGTATTTCGGGAGAAATTGTTTTCATGGCTTCGCTGAAGAAAGTCCTGTCATCTGCATCATCGTCAATCACTAAGACAGTTTGTGGTTTCATGTAAATATGGTTAAATAAGGTTTGCAAAGAATCCCGGCTTTCCGTTCTGAGTTAGTATCTTTTTTTCAAGGACTTATAAATATCGGTAAATAAAAGGGTAATGTCAAATAGGATAATATTTAATATTTATTATTTTATTATTTGGTTATTTGAGATTTTGCGCCCCATCATGATTTTTCTTCTACTGATAAGTTCAGTAGTACATCATGATGGGGCACAAAATCTCAAATAACCAAATAATAAAATGTTTTTTATTCTTTCACGATACGTTTGATGACCACGTTGCCCTGTTGTACCAGTTTCAGGATGTATACGCCTCCGGGGTGTCTGCCGGCCTGGAAGGTGGCCTGGTGGGTACCTGCGGAGAGCTGGCCGTTGGCCAGAATAGCAATGGGTTGGCCGGAAACGTTGTATACGGTGAGGCTGCCGGGGCCGGAGCGTTGTACGTTATAGGTGATCGTAAGGTTGTCGCGGAACGGGTTCGGGAAAGCGTTAACGGAAAGAGTGTTTGCTTTGGCGGGAGCGTCGTCCACGGCATTGAGGCCGGCTGTTCTGGCCAGCTGGGTGGTTGTTTTCACTTTCACTTCCGTATAGCTGTTCCAGGCGTTGACGTTGTTGCCATGTCCGAGAATTCGTACATACTTGGCCGTTACACCTGTGAAGTTAAAGGATTCGAAGGCATTGGAAGTACCGCTGCTTTGTTTGCCGGTAGCGACATTTGTCCAGCTGGCGCCATCCTGGCTGATCTGTATATCGAACGACGCTTTGCGGGTATCTCCTTTATAGAAGGCGATATCAACACCGGTAACTGTCTGGGCGGAGCCGAGGCAGAACCTGAGCCATTGTTCGCCGCTGGCAGACCAGCGGGTGTTGAGGTCATTATCGAGTACGTTGGCAGCTACGTTGCCGTCGTCACCGCTGGCATCTACCGGAGTGCAGCCGGGGGCGGCAGCTACGGAGATGTTGACAGCTGCTGAAGTAGTGGCCGCGTTGCCATTATCGGTAGCTTTTGCGGTGAGGGAGTAGGAACCGGCCGCAACGTTGTTCCAGGTATAGCTGTAGGGGCTGGTGGTATCTTCTCCGAGTTTAGTGGCGCCGTTGAAGAATTCCACCTTCTTTACGGTGCCGTCGCTGTCAGCCGCTGTAGCGTTGATAGTTACGGTAGCAGGTGCAGTGAAGGAAGCATTAGCGGCAGGGGAGGTGATGCTGACAGTGGGTGGGTTGTTTACCGGGCCACCGCCGGCGCCCGGAATCCACCAGTTACCGGAGATGAAGAGCTGGCATAACAGGCCGTAAGAGTCGCTGTAATAGCCGCTTTTGGCGGATTTAAGATAATTCCAGCCGCTGTTCAGGAAAGCCTGGTTGCCGCTGTTGACAACCGAAGCTGCCACGAAAGGTCCGATGAATACGGCTTCCTGGCCGGAGCCGGTATTACCGCCGTTGAGTTTGTAGCCATCGATGATCGCAGTAGGATTGCTGTTTGTTTTTGTTTTCACCCAGTTCACCAGCTTGTTGCAGACGTTGAGTGCGGGCGTACTGCCGTACATGGCGTAGTCCATTACAATCCTGAGCGGCACGCGGCAGGCGTTGTAGTTGTATTCATCTGTTTCCGGGAATTCTTCCAGGTAGTTGCGGGGTGCGGGTTTTGGCGGATTGGCCACCACGAAGTCAGAAATAAGACCGGTAGAAGAGGAGTAGGAAGCCGTAAACTGGCTGTATACATTATACAGGTTGTTGATCAGGGATGTCCAGGTGTTATCATTGGTTTCCTGGGCGAAGGCGCGCATATGGTCCATCATCCAGTCGGAAGGTCTTGTATTGAGCGCGCTTTTGGAATCGTTGTCGCTGAGATTGAGCCTGTTGGTAGTGGTGACATTGCTGGATTTAATGGCAGCGATCACTTTTTTGGCTTCACTGAGATAGTTGATGGTGCCGCCGGACCCCCATTGGTAGTGGGCCAGGAGGAGAGAATAGGCGATGTCCATATCGCCGTCGGTGGCAGAGTCAAAGTGTCCCTGTGCGCTGGAGGCATCAGCTACCACCCATCCCATCAGGTTACTGTTTACACTGCTGTGGTAGGCCCTGAATGTTTTGAAGAGGCCATCGAAAATTGTTCTGGCGTTGGGATCGTGGCCGGCCATGAGGGCAACGATGACCATGCCGTAGCCTTGTCCTTCGGAGGAGCCTAACGGCGTATAGCCGTCAGCTTTACCGGTGATGTCGCCCTTTACGTAGTAGCCTCCGGGCAGGGAGGAGAGATTGTTTTTCAGGTACTGGGATTTCCAGTAATCATAATAGCTGGCTACACTGGTGTTCATGGCCGCCTGCGTAACGTTGCTGGGCTTGATACATCCGGGATAGCTGATAGCTTGCGGGAAAGGTTTGTTCTGTGCCTTTACTGCAAAACTGCAAACGTTTGCAATAAAAACCAGTAGTAGGGAATAACGTTTGATCATACGGGTTTTGTTTAAGGGGTGAAATATATATTTAGGAAAGCGGTCATTCGGGTTATCATACGCGCTGCAGAACTATAGGTCATCAATCGATTGCGATTGCGGTGCTCACACTCAGAATAAATTCAGGTATTAAGATAAGATGAATTTGCAAAATTTTCAATGGGTATTCCAGTCTAAAAGAGCAAGTATTTGATAATTAATCTCTTCAAAAAACAAATTTTGATAAAATCTGATAGAAATTTTGGGATTTTTTGATTTTCGGATATAAAAATGTGTAAATGCTGCAAAATCCGCAAATAATTTCCAGGCACGGCTGCTGCATTTATACTCCCCATATCCGAAAATCAAAAAATCCCAAAATCAGGCAATCAAATAATAAAATGATAAAATAACAAAATGGTTACGGGGTGTAGGTTACATTGCTGCCGTACAGAATGCTGGATACACCGGAGAAGTAGCTGGCTTTGTTGGTGCTGGTGAGGTTATACCAGAGGTAGATGCCGTAGCCGTTGTTCTTGGTCTGCGTAGCCAGTGATTTGGCGGTAGTCAGGCTGGTGCTTTGTATATCTACCGCAGCAGGGCCGAGGTTGGATTTAGGCAGACCGGCCACATTCGGAACGGAGTAGCTGCCATAGATAGCATTCCAGCTGTAGTTAACAAAATCGCCTGCTTTCTTACCTCCCCAGGAAAGGCGGGAAGCGGCAGGGCCATAGTAATAGAAGGAAATAATTTTGCTGGGCATCAGCTTACGCAGTTCATCCAGCAGCATTACAAAGGAGCTGTCATTCGGCTGGCCGGTGCCGTTATTGCCGTATTCTGCATATTCATCATCGAAGTCTATACCATCCAGTCCGTAGTAGTTGGCGGTATCGGCGAGCTGCTGTGCAAACGCCCTTGCAGACGCTCTGCTGGTAAAGTTACAGAACCCTGCGCCCTGGTGGTTTCCCAGGATGGAGAGCAGCACTTTCATGCCTTTGTTCTGCAGTGGTACAATCTGTGTGGCTTTGTTCACCAGCACGCTGGTTACCTGTGGGTTGTTGTACAGCACTGCTTTTTGCGTAGCGGTATTGTAGTTGATGTTCGCCGCAAAAATGATGGCAATATCAAAGAGCTGTTGTCCGCCGGTGGTTAGCGTGTATTTACCTGTATTGAGCAGGCTGTTACTGTTTACTTCCACGTAGCAGACGGATTTACCGCCGCTTTTGGTAACGGATTCGGTGGCTGCATCGGCTTTAGCGGGAACATCTTCTTTTTGCCGGGCCGTTTCCTTTTTGCAGGAAGCATGAAGGAGCAGCATGATGCATACGGTCAGCATAGCGGCAAGGGGCCGCATGCGATGGAATTGTGGTTTCATACCGGAATTTTTAAAGGTTTGAAATGGGTTGACTGTTTCCCCTGGTTAACGGTATTACAATGATGGTTCAGATCCTGGTTGAAGGGGCTAATGCCGGGCTAATGTGGAATCTTATCATTTTATTATTTTATTATTTGAGATTTTATTTTTGCAATATTTCTTTCGCGGAAATAAAACCTCAAATAATAAAATAATAAAATATCCCTGTTTTATGATTACCTGTTTATTTCAGTATAAGCTGTCTCGCAGCAACAAAATCTCAAATAACCAAATAATAAAATAATCACGGTTTGTCCCACCACAGCCGGGTTGCAGGGCTGTCGCCGCCAGCGCCGAGCAGTTGCACAGCTTTGGCTACTTCAGCGCTGTTGGTGTTGTATTCGTTCTGTGGGAACGGGAGTCTTCTGATCTGGATTTTAGAATCGATTACGTTATTACTGAAGTTATTGGCAACCGGAAACAGTTTCGGGTAGCCGGTACGGCGGAATTCAGTCCAGGCTTCCTGTCCTTCCGGGAACATGGCGAGCCATTTCTGGGTGATGATACGTTCCAGTTTTACCTGTGTCTGATCGCTTTCCATCCATTTGATGGTGATGTCTGACGGTGCTTTGATGGTATCGGTGATGTTGTTCGGATCAACGTAGTATTCCGGTTTGTTGGTGCTGTTGTTAGCGTATGCGCCATCAGCTACGTGCCACTGGTCCAGGGAGGTGTTGATACCGTTTTCATACATGGCCTGTGCGGCGCCTGCATTTTTCCAGCCGTAGAGAGCAGCTTCTGCGCGGAGGAAATAAACTTCCGCAGCGGTCATCAGCTGCACGGGTGAGTTGAGTGTAAATACGTCCTCTCTCCAGTTGATCGCGGAGAAGCCGTTGTATTTTTCTGTCAGTGATTTATCGGTTACGATACCGAGGCGGATGCCCAGGTATTTTCCGGGATAGGCTGTGGAAGGGCTGATATACTTTTGGGTACGCGGATCCTTGTAGCCGGTAAGGTAAACCTGCAGGGAGGCGTTGATAAGGATATCGTTCCAGTTTTTAGCGATGAAGATGAGCGGATTCGTATAGCCGGCCCCGATAACCTTTACATTCATGTTACCGTCGTTACCGGTGATCAGTCCGCCGTTGGCAGGGTCCATGGCTTTTTCTGCCTGGAGCTGTGCGGTGGTGCGGTCTGCTTTTACAATATGCATGGCCAGCCGGAGGCGGAGGGAGTTGGCATATTGCAGCCACTGTGTGAAGTTGCCGTTGTATACCAGGTCGAAATCCGCGAATTTAAACGGCAGCTGCTTACCGCTGCTGATGAAGGTACGGAGTGCTGCGGTGGCCTCATCCAGTTCCTTGAAGAAAGACATGTAAATGTCCTGCTGGCTGTCGTATACGGAGAAGGCCTTGTCCAGTCCGGCGCGGCTGTACGGAACAGGGCCGTAAATGTCTGTCACACGGTGCATGGCAGAGATTTTTACAATCTGTGCTACTGCCCATACTGCGGGGAAGTCTTTGGGAATATTGGACTGTCCCAGTTTAAACAGCTGTCCCATTACGTTCAGGTAACCTACTTTAAAGGCTTCCTGGTTCCAGCCGGACACCATCAGGTAATTCTGGTTATTTCGCCCGCTGCCGAAAGAGTTGGCAGAGGCGAAATAACCGGAATAGCAATCAGCATTCAGATTCTGTTGTACCTGGAAGGAGTTGGGATCACCTCCTCCGGAAAAGTTGTAAATGGCCATCTGTGCGGTTTTGAGATAGCCGAGTATGTTGAAGTCAGGTTGCAGTTCGGCATCAGTGATACCTGTTCTGTCAGTATTATATAGTTCGAAATTCTTCGTGCAGGCGCTCAAGCCGAGTGCCAGCGCAGCGGCCAGGAGCGGTTTGCGGCATTTGTTACTGAGCATTTTTATATAAGAATGTTCCATGTTTATCGATTTAGCAGAATAACAAAAAGTTAGAAAGTGGCATTCAGTGTAAGTCCGTAGCTGCGGGTAGCAGGCGGCATGAATATATCTGCGCCGGAAAGGTCGTTGGCGGTAGACATAGACAGTTCCGGATCAAACGGCGCTTTCTTGTAGAAATAGATCAGGTTGCGGCCGGTCAGGGACAGGCGCAGTGCTTTGACCACGTTATTGTTCATCGGGAAGGTATAACCCAGTGACAACTCACGTAAACGCACGGTAGTGGCGCTGTACATATATTCACTGGAGATGCCTTCACGACCGCCAACTACAGCATACCAGTTCTTCGGATCAACGGAGGTAACAGCTTTGTTATCGGGGCTAATACCGTTTACCGGAATACCGCCTGCATCGCGCGCATCGCCGCTGGCTTTGGAAACGCCGTACTGGTCCATCAGGGCCTGGGTCACAGACATTACCTGTCCGCCGAATCTGCCGTCAATCAGGAATGACAAGGTGAAACCGCCCAGGGCGAAGTTGTTGTTCCATCCCATCTGCCATTTTGAATTGGAGTTGCCCAGGTATACATAATCGCCGCCCTGCCGGTTGATGTTGCCTTTATCATCTACCATAACACGGCCTTGTGCATCTTTCTGCAGCGTAGTGCCGTAGATATCGCCATAGGAACCACCCACTTTGAATTTGGAAATGAAGTTGGTTCCGGATGCTCCACTCAGTATGAACTCAGGATTGGAAGCAGACAGCTCCACGATACGGTTGTCATTTACGGAATAGTTGATACCGGTGTTCCACTGTAGTTTACGGTGTCTGAATACATCAAAGCGTACAATGGCTTCCACTCCCTTGTTCTGGATATTACCGGCATTGATGTAATAGTATTCCCAGAAGCTGGCCCATGGAGCCACTACTTTCATAGTCTGGTTTAAGGTATTGATTTTATAGAAAGTGATATCTGCAGTCAGCCTGTTGTCGAGGAAACGCCATTCTGTACCGAATTCCAGCGATTTGCTTTTTTCCGGTTTCAGCTCAGTGAACGGACCGGTGTTATTCTTCTGGAAGTTGGTGCCTACGAATGTATTGTTGGCCGGGTTGGTTCTGTAAGGATCAGGAGAATTACCTACTTCCGCATAGGAACCTCTTACTTTCGCAAAAGAAACAAATGCAGGGAATTTAATCATCTGGCTGAGGATCGCATTTGCTCCTACAGAGGAATAGAAATAGCTGCCGTTGGGCGTATAGGACAGGTTGGAGGACCAGTCGTTGCGCGCTGTCAGATCCAGGAAGATCATGTCTTTCCAGGAAGCGGTGGCACTACCGAAGGCTGACTGGAACTGCCCGTGATCTTCCGGCAATGCGCCGGTATTGGCCGGGTTCATGGTACTGAAGTTCTGCAGTGTGAAAATGTTGGGGAATTTCAGTCCGTCTTGTCCGGAGCCGAATTTTTCACCATTGGTTTTAATATCACGGATACTTCCTCCCAATATACCTGTCAGGCGGAAATCCTTATCAACCGGGATATTGAAGTTGGCCAACAGGTCACCGTACTGTTGCGTAATGACGCTGTTTCTTTTGGAATAGGCGCCATTGGGGGGCGTCAGTACCTTGTAGGTGCCGGCATAAAGTTTTTGTTCGTAAATGTCGTTGATGCGGTCAATGCTACCTCTGGCCTGGATATTCAGCCAGGAATTTACTTCATATTTCAGTCTGGCATTCAGGAGTATCCTGTTACGGGAGAGAGAGTTGGTGTTGCGGTTAACGATCCACCAGGGGTTCTGCTGAATATCTTCCAGGAATCCCCAGTTCTGTACCGGCAGGAAGTTACGGGCCGGATCAGGAATTTCAAACTGATCTTTATAGGGCTGAATGTCTACGCCGCGGGGGAAGAGATACAAACCTATCAGCGGGTTGAAATACAATCCTGATAAAGGAGTATTGTCAATCGTCTGCGTCATGTAGTTGACATCTCCTTCAGCGGTGAGTTTATTATTCAGGAAATGTCCTGTTTCCTTGAAGTTGATATTATGACGTCCCAGTTTATTATTCGGCTGGATGCCTTTGCCGCTGGTATTGGCGTATGAGAAGTAGGTCTGCATCTGCTCAGTACCGCCGGAGAGGCTGATGGCGTTGGTCCAGGTCTGGCCGGTCTGAAAATAGTTATTCAGGTTGTTAGCCGCCGGTGTGCTGAGTTTAGCTCCCCAGCTCTGTGCGCTGTTGGGGGCTGTCTGGCCGTAGGTGTTCTGAAATTCAGGTTTGTAGGCTGCCTGCGTCAGGTTTAGTCCGGACGAGAAATTGATCTGTGTTTTCCCTGTCTTACCGCTTTTGGTGGTGATGAGGATAACGCCGTTGGCGCCCTGGCTGCCATAGAGAGCAGCGGCGGAAGCGCCTTTCAGGACGGAGATGCTTTCAATATCTTCCGGGTTCATATTGGAGATAGGATCGCCGCCGTCGTAGGCATTGGTACCGCCATAGGCGCTGTTAGGCTGATTGGTGATGGCATTGTTCATAGGAACGCCATCAATCACATACAGGGCCTGGTTGCTGCCAAGCGCTGATTTACTGCCACGGAGAACAACTTTTGCAGAACCGCCGATACCGGAGGCACTGGGGGAGATGGAAAGGCCGGCTACTTTACCGCTGAGGGTATTGATCAGGTTGGGGTCTTTGGCTTTCACCAGTTCACCGCCACCGATCTGCTGCATCGCGTAGGTAATTGCTTTTTCTGATTTTTTGATACCCAGCGCTGTTACTACCACGCCGGTGAGCTGGCTGTTGGATTGGGTAAGTTGTACGCTGATATTGGTATTTCCGCCTACAGGTACTTCCTTGTTATCATAGCCGAGATAGCTGAACACGAGCATGTCTTTGCTGTCGGCCTGAATGGTAAAGGCCCCTTTTTCATTGGTAAGGGTGCCGCGGGTAGTGCCTTTTACCTGCACGCTCACATTGAACAGCGGGAGGTTGTCTGCGCCGGTAACGATACCCTGCACCGTGGCAGCGGGGCGCCGGGTGGTGCTGATACTGGTTTCAGCCGGTTTCGGGCTGATAACGATTATTTTGTTGACAATCTCAAAGTTCAGCGATTTATCTTTCAGACATTTACTGAGTACGTCTGTAAGGGAGGCATTACTGACATTCACATTGACATGACCTGCGCGCTGGAGTAATTTTTCATCGTACACGAATTCATAACCTGTTTGTTTACTGATATTATCAAAAACATCGTACAAGGCCAGGCGCTTACCTTTCAGGGTAACGTTCTGGGAGTAGGATTTGGCGCTCAGGTGAAGGGAGACGGCCAGCATTAAAATGGCAGTTAATTTCATAACCAACAGTAATTTTCGTTGCAAGGGCCCGCGTACCGCGCGCGCTTTGCCGGAAGTAAGTTGTTGCATACTTTTGTGTTCGTGGCTTTAAAAGTTCAGTTTTCTAATGTCTAAGAGAATTGGTAGCCATTTTGCTGCCGGGTCCTGACTGCAATCGGGGCCCGGCTTTTTACTACCTGCATAGTTGGTTGCCTACGTCTGGTTCATAACTGGAATCGCTTTAATTGTTACATAAATACATCACAGGTATATCATGGAGCTACTGCTTTTACGGTGACAGTTTTACCATTCACATCAAATTTTACGCGCTGGGTGGTTTCCAGTGCTTTCAGCAGGGCATCTGCATTTTCGCGGCGGGAGATGACCCCGGTGAGGTCCACGTCCGACAGGTTGCCTTCATAGACCACATCGATATCATACCAGCGTGCCAGCTGCCGCATAATGGCCCTGATATTGGTATTGCGGAACCTGAACCGGCCTTCCTTCCAGGCGAGGGTCTGTTCTATATCAGCTGAGGACACTTCAAAGTCGCTGTCTGCATCGGTCAGGCTGGCCTGGAAGCCGGGTTTCAGCAGGGTCTGTGCCTGCGGGGTGCTGAGTTTCACCGCTCCGTCTACCAGGGTGGTACGGATGCTCTGTTCATCCTGATAGGCCATTACATTGAAGCTGGTACCCAGTACAGCAATATCTGCTGCTTTGTTACCGGCGGCTTTAACCTTTACGAGGAAAGGCATGGCGGCATTTTTTGCGATCTCGAAATAAACTTCCCCGGTGATCTCCACTTTTCGTTCACTGCCTTTAAACGCTGCCGGGAAACGGATGCTGCTGGCGGCATTCAGCCATACGCGGCTGCCGTCGGCCAGGGTGAGCTGGTATTGCCCGCCATGGGGAGTTGCTACAGTATTATAGGTCAGAGGTGTGTGATCATCGCCGCCTTTATAGGTAAGTGCGCCATTGCTGTTCACGATCTGTGCGCCGCCCTGTGTTGCCAGCGCTCCGCTGTTACTGCTGTCCAGCGATATTGCGCTGTTATCTGCCAGTATCAGTACCGCTTTGCTGGAACCGGGAGCGAGCGGATTACGGGGAACCTGTACTACCGCTGTTGCAGGCGTATCCCTGCGCAACACCAGCATGGTAATACCACCGGCAATGCCCAGCGCTACCACTGCGGCAGCGGCATAACGCCACCGGCTGCGCGCCTGTATTTTCGGATATACCGGAGTTTCCTGCGCCAGGATATGCTGCAATAACGCCTCCATATCCTCCCGCTGCCACCCGGCATCCGGCGCACTGTTACGCAGGCTGTCCAGTATATCTTCCCGGATCTCTTCCTCAAAATGCCCTTCTTCCACCACCCGCTGTAACAGCTGCAGCCCCTCTGCATTCAATGTGCCTTGCTTATATTGTTCAAGCAGTGTTCTGATTTCAGTTGCTGTCATGTACGTGGACAATTAACATGGAATAATACAGGTAAAGACGAACGGAGAGGGTGGAGGGAGTATTCGGGAGGGAAATTTTTTTTTAATTGCGAATTACGAATTACGAATTGCGAATGAAAGCGGAGAGCCGGGCGGAGATTATAATAACGCAGGGTGGATTCCATCCGGTATAATGACCGGTGGATGGGAGTATAATAATGCAGTATAATAATGGGGGGATATTATGTTATTTCCATTCCTTGTTTCCCCATACATGCAGCTGCCGTAATATCTGAACCAGGGCCGTTGCTTTATCGGTAGGTCTGTAAATGGTTTGTGGCGGTACTGTTTCGGGGATATGTTCCTTCACCAGTATTCCTTCACTTACCATTTCCGACAATCGTTTACCCAATATCTGATCTGACAGGGACGGGAATTTTTCTTTCAGCCGGCTGAACTGATTCACACCGATGGTTATGTTGCAGAGAATTTCCATTTTCCACCGGGCACTGATCGTCCTCAATATATCGTTCACATCATGGGCCTCCGCCAATAACCGGCGGTTATGGGCATTTGATGAACTTGCTTTAATCCTGCTTGACATATCTCTGATTTAATGACTCACTTTCGGGTGATATATAGGTCACCGTATAAGGCAAAGGTAAATTTGCAAAAAAGTATTTCAAAATGGATTACAGAAAAATCAGACAGGCGCTTATATGGACGCTGTTATCCCTGCTGGTATTCCAGGGAAGTTATGCACAGGCAACATCAGAAAAGAACAAGCCGCCGGTATATGTGCTGGTACATGGCGCCTGGCACGGCGGCTGGTGCTGGCAGCAGGTAAGTACTATCCTGCGTGGAAGCGGAGCCGTCGTATATACACCTACGCTCAGCGGTCAGGGAGAACACAAAAATGTAATCACCGCGGACATCAATCTGGAAACACATATTTCAGACATCGTTAACCTGATAGAAATGGAGGACCTGCACGATGTGATACTGGTAGGCCACAGTTATGCCGGCGCCGTTATCGGGGGTGTTGCGGACAGGATACCGGGCAGGCTGCGTAAACTGGTGTTTCTGGATCCGGTACTGGTAAAAAGCGGACAGAGTGTATTATCGGCCATCAATGCGCCAGCCATAACAGCGGAGGTTACACAGTCTGCAGCCATGAACGGCGGACTGACCATTCCCGCATGGCCCGTTCCGATATACGGTGTAAAGGATTCCGCAAATACCCGCTGGATGCGCCCCAGGCTTACAGGACAGCCTTTCCGGACGTTTACCCAGCAACTGACCTTACAACATCCCTACGGTAATCATCTGCCCCTCATCTTTATTGCCTGCACAGCAGAAATCAATCCTGCATTTGCACACTTCGCCAAAAGCGCTAAAAACAATAAGGATTGGGAATACCATGAACTGGTTACCGGGCATGATGCCATGATACTGGTTCCCAAGGAAACCGCCGCTTTGCTGGAAACCTTTGCAGATTAATACACTATTATTAAGAAGGCCTTGAAATCCGGAGTTGAAGGCTTTATGTAAAGTGTTATCAGTATGGGGGCATTCGCCATTCGTAATTCCTGCTAAAGCAACCAATTCTGAATGCTCTCCCGTATAAACGCTCTTACTGATTGCATGGCCAGCTGCATTTGTTTTTTTACCGTGTGGATGGAAATATTAAGCTGGTGAGAGATTTCTTCGTTGGTAAGCCCTTCCTTGCGGGCGAGGTAGATTTTTTTGCGGCCAGGGGGGAGGGCAGCAATGGCTTTATCCAGCAGTTGCGCGTAAAGCCGCTCCTGTACAGGGTGATCGGTATCGTTTGGGTGAACCGGTTCCTGCGTCTTCAGGTAGGAGAAAACCTTTTGTTTTACCAGTTGTTTTTTGAAACCATCGTATATATAGTTACGGGTGAGGATAAAGAGGTAGTCGGACAGATCTGCTATATCAGTGAGAGATGTTCTTTTGAGCCACAGCTTCATGAATATTTCCTGTACGGTTTCACGGGCGGCATTTTCATCTTTGAGATACAGCATGGCAACATTATACACCTGTTTGCTGTAGGTGTAAAAGATACGCGTGTAGGCGGCCTCGTTACCGCCGGCAACTTGTCTTAGCAGCTCTCGTTCATCTGGCAAGGATAAGAATGGCAATGCCTCTCGGTTTAAATACCTGCTCAATATAATAAACTTCGGCGGAACTGCTGCATAAGTCCTGCAAATAGCCGCTGATCCTGATTTCTGGAAAAAATGATCTATATTTCAAGCCATCTTTGAAAGAATATTTATGCAGAATAATCACGTACAACTCAGGACCGTCCGGGTGATGCGCTACGTTACTCCCCTGCGGGAAGGCGGATCGCTGCCGGCCATTGCAGAAGCGGATGACGGCTTCCTGTATGTTTTGAAATTCCGTGGAGCCGGTCAGGGCGTAAAAGCGCTGATAGCAGAGCTGATAGGTGGCGAGATTGCCAGGGCGCTCGGATTGAAGGTGCCGGAAATTGTGTTCGCGGAGCTGGACAGCGATTTCGGGCGCACAGAGGGCGATGAAGAAATTCAGGACCTGCTGAAAGCCAGCGTAGGACTCAATCTGGCGCTACACTACCTGCAGGGCGCCATCACCTACGATCCGGTGGTGACTACCATTGATGAAACGCTGGCATCAAAAATAGTATGGCTGGATTGCCTGCTGACTAATGTAGACCGTACCGTGCGTAATACCAATATGCTGATGTGGCATCAGGAGCTGTGGCTGATAGATCATGGCGCCTCGCTGTACTTCCATCACTCGTGGCAGAACTGGGAAGAGCAGGCGGTGCGCCCGTTTGCACAGGTGAAAGACCATGTGCTGCTGCCCCAGGCAACAAGGCTGGAAGAAACAGATGCCGCTTTCCGCGCCATCCTGACACCGGAACGTATACAGTCAATCGTGGACCTGGTGCCCGACGAATGGCTGGCAGCCGGTGCGGAAGATATTCCGCCGGCAGAAAAAAGAGCGGTCTACGCACAGTTTTTAAATACCAGGATTGCATCATCAGAAATTTTTGTAAAAGCAGCAGTATATGCCGGAAAATCACTTATATGAGTATGCAGTCATCCGCGTAGTGCCGCGGGTGGAGCGGGAAGAGTTTCTCAATGTAGGTGTGATTCTCTATTGCAGGAAACATCGTTATTTACAGGTAATATATACGCTGGACGAGCAGCGGCTCCGCGCCCTGTATGCGGAAATCAATATCCCTGCGCTGGCAGCTTCACTGGAAGCGATCGCCAAAATATGCCGTGGCGGCGCTGCCGGAGGCCCTATCGGGCTGCTGGATGTAGCCTCCCGCTTCCGCTGGCTGACCGCCACCAGAAGCACCGTTATCCAGACATCAAAAACGCATGCCGGCTTCAGCTGTAATGTGGAAGAAACCCTGACACGCCTTCATCAGCAGCTGGTAGGCTGATATAACATACCTGACCAATGATGCAGCGAAGATTAACCATATGGTAATCCCGCTGCATTTTTTTATCCCGCAGGCGGCAGTATTGCAGTGCTGTAGCAGCCCTCCGCCGTATTTTCGTGTCAGTATTCCACCACCGTTATGAGTTTACTGCTGACTACAGAAAGTAAGGAGCAGATCATTTGTTGCAATCATCTTCCGGAACCATTCGCACAACTGAGTATTAGCGATGCTGAAGTATATGCTGCTTCAGGAGATTACGGCACTTTAATTTTTCAGGAAATCCCGGGCGAACATTTCAGTATATGGTATTCTGCCTATATCATGCAACAAACCACCTGCCTGTATGGCTCCGGCGATATTCAGAGCCTGGAGCTTCATTTTACATTGCTGGACGAGCAAGTGTGCCTGCTGGATGGCCTGGGAAAAGTGGTAGTGCCCGCCTGGCGCTATAACCTTACCTATCTTCCGTTCATAGATAACAGGGCTTCTTTCCGGGAGGGCAGCATCTGCACTAGTTTCGACATACATTTTTCGATGGATTACCTGCTGGGGCTGTTGCCCTTTATGCCTGCGCTGGGGCCTTTTCTGGAGCAGGCAGATAAAGGTATTGCCTGTTCCCTGCACCCGGAGGCGGCAGTGGCTTCTTCCCGGATGATTGCTATCATCAACAAAATATTGTACAGCGATTATACCGGTATCATGAAACGCGTATACCTGGAAAACAAGGTGCAGGAGTTGCTGACGCTGGCGTTGGAACGGATTACATTTGAGGCATTCATCCCCGCCGGCCTGAACCTCCATCCGGGAGATATTGAAAGATTACAGGAAGCGCGCGACTGGCTGCTGAAAAATATGGATGACCCCTGTACGTTGCGGGAGCTGGCGCAGAAAGTTTTTATGAATGAATTCAAACTGAAGAAAGGATTCCGTCAGCTGTTCGGTACCTCTGTATTCGATTTCCTGCTGGAAGCCCGTATGGAAAAGGCTTACCAGCTGCTGTTCTCCACGGATACGCCGGTACGGGAAATCGCGATGATGACCGGTTATAAAAGTATCCCGGCGTTTACGGCTGCATTCAGAAGCCGTTACGGCGAACCGCCGGGTATCCTGCGGGTAAAGAGAGTCCGCAGGTGGTGATTATTATTCCGGCTTGCCGAAATGCTGGAATACAGGATTGTCCTCTGTTTTATAATACGTATAACCGAGCACGTTATTGATGATGACAGCGTTACGATGTGGCCCCAGCCCCAGGTCAGGCGCCGAAAAGCCATGGGTGTGCAGCTCTGCATTCTGTACAAATACTTCTCCTGCCGGCCGGCTGACAGCATAATTTTCCCCGACAATGTAACGTGCTTGTTCATCCGTCATAATCCTTTCCCGTACCGGCTGCAGAAATGCCGGTAGCGTATAGGCGTAGCCGGTAGCCAGTATACAGGCGGCGGTATCATGATGAAAATATTGCTGTTGTTCTGTCTGATGAAAATATAAACGGCAGGCATCCTGTTGCAGTTCCATATTTTCCAGGGAGCAGGCGGTGCGGACAGCAGGTTGCCATACGCCTGCAACACTACGCTGATACAATGTTTCATAGATGGCGTGCAGCAACTCGCGGTTAATACCTTTATATAGCAGCGCCTGTTCGGGCAGTATTTTTTTCTTTTGTTCTTCCGGCAGATGATAAAAGTAACGGATATAGGCGGGGGAGGTCAATTCAAAAGAGAAAGCGCCGGTATCCATTGGATGTATCCTGCCGGAGCGGGTGAACCAGTGCAGGCCACGGGGAAACCGGCCGGGGTATTGCAGCAGGTCATAAAATATTTCAGCGGCGCTTTGTCCCGACCCGATGAGCGTAACATCCGGCTTTTGCAGCAACCCTTCTTTTTCAAAGAGGTAGCGGCCGGAGTGAAAGTAGCGGGAAGTATTCTCTGCCGCCGGCAGGAAGTCCGGTATGGAAGGAACAGATCCTGTTCCCAGCACCAGTTTCCGGGCATAGAGGAGAAGCCGTCGGTGATCGCGGTGACGCAGGGTATGTATGGTATAGCAAGCCAGCTGCGTATTCCAGGTAACGTCCGTGACTTCATGACCAAAGCGCAGGTTACCAAGTTGCGCAGCTACCCAGCAGCAATAGTCGTTGTATTCCCGGCGGCTGATATAATTATTTTCCCGGATGGCGAAACGTATAATGCGGCCCATAGCTTTCAGGTAACAGAGGAAACTGAAGCTGCTGGCAGGATTGGTAAGTGTTACCAGGTCAGCATAGAAGGGTACCTGCACGGTGGTGAAGTCCATCATCAGCCCCGGATGCCAGCTGAAGCAGGGTTTGCTGTCCAGGAATATGCAGGACAGGCTGGCAACGGGTTGCGCCAGGGCTGCCAGTCCCAGGTTGAAAGGCCCTATGCCGATACCGGCCAGGTCATAGATTCGCGGAGCTAGGTAGCTTTCCATCGTATTCTTTTTAAAAGCAGTAACACACCCATCACCAGCAAAGTCATCATTATCATGCTGAGCCATGTCTGCCAGCCATTCAGCTGCCGGTAGCCGGCCACGGGCAGCATCCAGAAAATCAGCGTCCACTGCAGGAGATAGATAGAAGTAATATTTTTACTGAGCCAGCCCAGGAGGTGAAAGAACGGATGGGCGGGTATCCATCTCACAGCGAGGTGCCAGCCATAAAGCCAGCAGAGCACAAAGCCGGCATAATACAAGGTACCGCCCTGTGCTGCCCGGTAAAAATCTCCACGGTGATATTCCGGATGCCGGGCACTGATGACCATTCCGGCGATCATCAGCAGCAGTCCCGCATTCCTGCACCAGATAAAGGCTTTCGCCGGATGATGCTGCAGGTAATATCCCACGGTAAGGCCCAGCAGGGGATAGGTAAGCCATGGAAATACGGGGAAGAATACACGCGAATCATTTCCCCACAGCAATGCCAGCAAATAGTCCGATACCGGATCCTCACTGCGGATGCCCCATAGCAGCGGCGCGGTGAGCGCCACCGCAAACGCCAGTATTGCTGCCATATAAGCGTAGTGCGGTAGCCGGTATACCAGGGAAAGTACAACCAGTGAGATAGCTGCCAGGTGGAGTATATCACCCATCAGCAGAAAATGCCATACCGCTGCGGAGCCGGAAGGAATGCCAAAGTCAGCCAGCAATGCCGGTGGCATACTGCCGGCAGCAACCGGCACCAGGAACTTCAGCGTGTTGAGCAGGTAGCCCAGCATCAGCAGTATCGCGGCCCTGCGGCAGGCGGAACGGATATGACGCTGCGAAGAAAATACAAAGGAGACGCCCATGGCAGTCATAAAAACGGGGGCTCCCGGCGCTTCCGACAGGAACGTAAAGAGCCGCCCGGTGGCAGCCGAAAATACTGCCGGTTCACTGTATAACAGTAACGTATGTACGGCGGTCATAATGAACACAGTAAAACCGCGCGCCATGTCGATTGCCGGAATTCTCATCGGAACTGCTTGTCGTCGGGGTTATATGTGCTGTAAAGTCTCTCTGGTACAGTAATACAGGTTAGCCCTTTTATAGGACATCGTAACAGCCTGCTGCCATACAAATCCTGCTTTCTGTACCAGGCGGTTGGCCCGTTCATTTTCAATATCCGGTTCGCCTATAATGCGTCTGATCTCCGGAAAGGAGAACATGAATTCCAGGCAGGCGGTAAATACACTGATTGTCAGTCCGCTGATCGTGCTCCGCTTCGGCGCCATCAGCAGGTGGATACCATAATCGCCTGGCTGAGCTTCATAGCAGCGGCTGATTTCATCGTATTGCGCCTGGTATATTTCTATCTGGCTGACGGGATGATCGTTCAGCAGGCAGAGGTAAGAGGTGGCAATATCTCCGGACTGAATACGGGTGTAAATATCGGAGAGTTGTTCTCTGCTCATGTTCATCTGCCAGAAACGGCGGGCATAGGGCAGGTTCACCCAGTGATGAATAAGCGGCAGATCGGTAGCCAGGCATAGGGGCCGCAGGGAAACAGTAAAACCCTTCGCAGGAAACTCTTTAAAAAAAAACGCTGGTTCGGGAGTATTACCGGTAACGGGCTGGCATATGGATGAACGGGCTATAGGGGATTTCAACGTTCGCATAGCAGCTTCTCTTTTAATGGTTATACCGGAAATGTAGCGCTTTCTTCCTTTATGGATTTATGAAAAAGGGAGTAATATTTTATGTGAGCGGGAGTGTAACAGGGAAATTTTTTTTAATAGTTCTTTAGTCACAATTTAATTATCCTTATTTCATACGTTTATGCCTGCAATTACATCTAACTTGTAATTCATTGGATAGGTATTGTTTTATAACCCAGATTATTAAAATAGGTTATTTTGAGTAAATGGGAACGCCTCCTGTTCAGGAGGGGTAGCTGAACTTGCCGCAACGCGATTGTGGCAAGTTCTTTTTATGGCAGGTCTGATTATAGACAGCTGGTTTATAAATGAAAGTCGGTGGTTACGTTAGCCAAATCCCTGCGTGCCAGCCGGTACTATATCCTGTAGCAGCTGTTTATACGTGGAATTAACGCCAACGACTATACGATTGTTGTATCCGGCTTCAGATTGCGAGCGATAAGGATTTATCAAGGCGCTGGCAGTGGAAGCGGATAGATGAATTATTGCGTATATTAGATGAAAATTACGCATGCGGAGCGGAGATGTTGGAAAGCGAGAAGCGTAGGTTTTTATTCAGGAAGATTTGTGTGAATATATGTACCAGCTCGAAAAAGGGAACTATTTTGGGGTACTGCAGCAGGTATTGCAGGAAAGGAATATTATCCTGACGGATATTGACTATGTACATGACCAGGTGGACTGGCATTACCATGCCAATCCCTATTTTACCTACCTGATTGCCGGCGGCCTGTTTGAGGCCAACCGGAAAGAGGATTACTACCTGACCCCCGGTAAGCTGGTATACCATAACTGGCAGGATGCTCATTATAACCGCAAGCAACCGGGCTATGCCAGAGGGTTTCATGTGGAGGTAGAACAATGCTGGTTTGAAAGGCATATGCTACCGCTGCATATTGTGGAAGGCAGTTTACAACTGGAGCACCCGGAACAAAAAACATTGTTTGATAAAATATACCTGGAAACTAAAATCTGCGATCAGCATAGTTTTATTACAATAGAGATGTTGCTGGTACAGCTGCTGGATAATATGCAGCATGGCGGGAAGCATGCTGACCGCCATCCTGCGTGGGTGAAAACAATCCGGGAAATATTGCACGAAGCGCCGGCAGACAGCTACTCGCTATTATCGCTGGCCGGAGCAGCACAGGTGCATCCGGTACATCTTTCCAGGGAGTTCCCCCGGTATTTTTCCACCACACTCGGCGATTACCTGCGGAGAATAAAGGTTACCGCCGCGACTGTCCTGCTGAAGGATAATGCCCTGACGCTTACAGACATCAGCTACCGTTGCGGCTTCGCGGATCAGAGTCATTTTATCCGCTGCTTCCGCCGCTACTACCAGATGGCCCCGTTACAATACCGCCGGCTGATGGGATGTTAGGTATATTCCGGCAATACCGGAATGGACGCACACGGCAACCGGAAACTATTATAACACAATTTCCTCCGGCGATCTGTGGATTTGTTATTATATTAGTCGCCGGGAACGAAAATCTGGAACGCACTGTGAATTTATCTGAGGACAGGATACTTTTTTCGCGGATCGCAGGTGGTGATGAAGCAGCATTCCGTACACTGTATCATCGTTACAATGCGGTGCTGCGGGGATCTGTGAGAAAACTGCTCAAAACCGGTGAGGCAGCGGAAGAAGTATTGCAGGAAGTTTTTCTCAAAGTCTGGATACAGCGGGAAACACTGGAAGAAATAGAAAATCCCGCCGGATGGATGTACACCATAGCTGCCAACCTTTCGCTTTCCCAGCTGCGGAAACATGCACGCGAGAAAATCCGCCGGGAGATTTCCGCTACAGAAGATATACAGGATCATCACGACTTCTCCGAAGGCTTTTACGCCAAAGAACTACAGGGGCTTATCCGGCTGGCCGTTGATAAACTGCCCGCTTCCCGCAGGGAAGTATTTATGCTGAATACCCAGGAAGGAAAATCCCGCCGCGAAATAGCCCAGGCGCTGGATATTTCAGAACATACCGTCAAAAATCAACTCGTTACCGCCCGCAAATTTATCCGGGAATATCTGGAAAAGCATACTGGTCATAGTTTTCCGCTCATTATTGTCATGATGCTGCTGAATTATTCAAAAATTTTTTAAGGGCGCATAGTACAGTGAACAAATTCTGGCGTCTATCATGCTAAAGCCTAATCCGAGAACGTGGAAGCAAAAGAATATTACAGGTTTTTACTGCAACGATATTATGATGGTACTGCTACTGAGGCAGAGACGGAAGAGCTGTTTGCAGAACTGCGGAAGGAAGCGGATGAAGACACGTGGACGGAACTGATCAGCGAACTGCATAGCCAGGCTCCTGCTGATCCGGCATATAATGCCGCAGCCTATGAGCAGGATTTAGCGCGGATATTGCAGCCGCAGCAACAGCCGCCGTTGCGGATATGGTGGCGTTATGCCGCAGCTGCCGCAGCAACAGCCGCATTGCTGATAGGAGGAATATGGTATTTCACGCGGCCGGTACGTCAGGCGGAAACCACTCCTGCAGGCGGTTTTGCAGATGTAAAGCCAGGCACCAGCGGTGCGGTACTCACCCTGGCCGACGGTTCGCAGATAGTGCTGGATAGCCTGCAGAACGGCGTAGTTACGCAACAGCAGGGAACTACCGTGCTGCTGCAGAATGGCCAGCTGGCCTATCAGGCTTCCGGCAACAGCGCGGCCGGTAATAATACCATGACCACGCCGAGAGGCCGCCGGTTCAGGCTACAACTGCCGGATGGCACCCTCGTATGGCTCAATGCTGCCAGCGCCATCAGCTTCCCGACCGCTTTTTCCCGTACGGAAAGAAAAGTGAGGCTGACAGGGGAAGCCTACTTTGAAGTGACACCGGATAAGGCTGCGCCTTTCATTGTAACACTGAACAACCAGACTGCAGTGCAGGTGCTGGGCACGCATTTCAATATCAGCGCGTATCCCGACGAACCGCAAATCCGTACCACCCTGATGGAAGGAGCCGTGAAGGTAAAACTGCAGCAACAGGAACAGGTGCTGAAACCCGGTCAACAGCTGCAGATAAATAATGCCGGCGGACCAATGCAATTGCAGCAACACGTAGATACCTCCGCTGTTATCGGATGGAAAAACGGTATCCTGCATTTCGACAATAAAAAACTAACAGAAGTCATCAATATGATTGCCCGCTGGTATGATATTGAAGTCGTCTATAAAACAGTGCCGGCGGACATTTCCTTTGTAGGGGAAACCGGTAGTGACGTAAATCTGTCTTCCGTATTAAATTTTCTAAAAGAATCCGGTATTCATTTCAGGATGGAAGGGAAGACGCTTGTTGTTGGGGAGTGAATGGTGAATTAGGAATTACGAATTACGAATTGCGAATTACGAATGGGAGTGGAGATGGGAGCGGAGATCAAATCAGGGAGCGGAATCGGGGGAGGTGAAGGAAAATTATTTGGCGGATAAACTATTAGTAAGATATAAACAGTAACAACTTTTTAACAGTGGACTTTAATGAACGTAATGAACTGTCAACCGATGAAATGTAGACCGGTAGACGTTATGAACAAAAGTGAACAGTAATTTCAGATAAAAATTTATTGTATTGCCTGTAATAAAAACCGAAGGTGCTTCGACCCACCTCCGGTTACATTGTTCCGGCTATGCAAAAGTAAGCGACAACTAGATACACCATTTTTTACAAGCCAAACTGATACAAAGCTATGCAAAAAAATGCTCTTTGTAACCGCCCCCTTTATGTACCTATGTTAAGTAAGGTTCGTAACAGGAGCTGGTTTCCAACCAAAATGCTGTTAGTAATGAAATTGACATTTTTCTTTCTTACTGCTGTTTTTCTCCAGGTGCAGGCTGCCGGATATGCCCAGCTGATAACCTGGTCAGGTAAAAATGTTTCCGTGGAAAAAGTATTTTCAGTAATACGTAAACAGTCAGGATACCTGGTAGTAGCCAGCCGCGAGGTACTGGAAAAGTCACGCCCCATAACGCTGCAGGTGGAAAATGTGGACGTCGGTACCTTCCTGGATATGGCGCTGAAAGATCAGCCATTGAAGTATGTAATTGAGAACAAATCTATTTTTATATCCCCCAAAGCCTTGCCAGCCGCGCCATCACAACAGCTGGTGGCGGTGGCAGGCATAGATGTGAAAGGTAAAATCACGGATGAAACAGGCGGTCCGCTGCCCGGTGCATCTATCCGCGTGAAAGGTACTTCACAGGGCGTAAGCGCCGGTACAGACGGTACCTATACCCTGCATATCAATGGCGAGGGGCCACAGGTACTCATCATTTCCTACCTCGGAATGACGCCGCAGGAAATAACCGTTACCGGCAATACCACACTGAACATCACCCTGAAACCCGCTGTGGAACAGCAGAGTGAAGTAGTGGTAGTCGGTTACGGCAGCAAAAAGAGAAGCGATGTAACCGGTTCTATCTCATCTGTTCCGAAAGAAAGACTGAAAAACCTGCCTGTTACCAATGTGCTGCAAGCCTTGCAGGGTGCAGTAGTAGGCGTGAATATCGTCAGCAACAGCAGTAAACCCGGCAGTTCTCCGGCTTTCTATTTGCGCGGACTAAAATCCATCACGGCCAGCAACGCACCGCTTATCGTACTGGACGGTATTCCCTTCAGCGGTAGTTACAATGATATCAACCCTAATGATATTGCTTCCATCGATGTACTGAAAGATGTCTCTGCATCCGCTATCTACGGCGCCCGTGGCGCGAATGGCGTTATCATGGTTACTACCAAAAGAGGTAAAACCGGCAAGCCCGTAATATCCTATAATGCTTACGGCGGACCAGAATTTCAATCGAATGTAATGAAGCAGATGAACGGGGAACAATACCGTACCAAGAACCACTGGTATAATATTCAGGCAGGAAGACCTACCGCGCCGGACCTTCCTTATCTGTCTGAACAGCAGAACTTTGCCAACGGTGTTCCGGAAGTGGACTGGCAGAAGGAAATCAGCCAGCAGGGCTATATCCAGAGCCATGAGCTGAGCATCTCCGGAGGTACGGACAACGTGAAATATTATATATCGGGTACCTATCTCAAGCAGAACGGCACCATCAGGGGATTTCAGTATAACAGGGCCAGTATCCGCGCCAATATGGATGCTAACGTTACTTCCTGGATGAAAACAGGCGTGAACCTGTTCCTCGTCAATAACAACGAAGATGGCGGCCGCGCCACCCTTTTCGATGCCAACGCCCTTAGCCCGTACGGCACCCTGTCTAACGCGAAGGGGGACTACGAAGTATACCCCATTGCACCGCAAACACTGTATACCAGCCCGCTGGTAAACACCTACAACCCCGGCCTGAACCGCAATAAAAATATGACCGCCAGCGGTTATGCGGAAATAGCACCCGGTTTCCTGAAAGGACTGAAATACCGCGTGAATGGTTCCTATTCCTTCCGGCCTAAACGCACCAGCGATTACTACGGCCGCAAATCCGGCGATATGCTGGGTTCCGCAGAAGTCTACAACGAAGAGAACAGGCAATGGATCGTGGAAAACCTGCTGAGCTATGCCACGCATATCAAAAAGCACGGACTGGATTTCACCGCACTCTACAGCGCCCAGAAAGAAGAACGCTTCACCACAAGGCTGAAAGCAAACACCTTTGTGAATGATAATCTCGACTTTAATAACCTGAATGCCGCACAGGTTCAGAAAACAGAATCTGAATATACCGGTAACAGCCTCCTGTCACAGATGTTCAGGGCTAACTATACCTACGACAGCAGGTACCTGTTTACCGCCACTATCCGCCGCGATGGCTACTCCGGTTTCGGTGCAGACGATAAATACGGCGTCTTCCCTTCCATTGCTGCCGGCTGGAATATTCACAATGAAAAATTTATGCAGCACATCCCGCAGATCACACAGCTGAAGCTGCGCGCTTCATACGGCAAATCGGGCAATCAGGCTGTAGACGCCTATCAGACGCTTACCCGTCTCAAAGCGGCCCAATACATCTATGACGGTACTACCGGCATCGGCTTAATTCCCGATAAGCTGGGCAACGCCAGACTGAAATGGGAAACCACGAAGGGATTGAATATCGGCATCGATTTCGGATTGTGGAACAACCGCCTGAGCGGCAGTGTGGAAGCCTATTCCACCAATACCTACGACCTGCTGCTGAAACGTAAGATACCAGCTATCTCCGGCTACACAGAAGTGTATGACAACATCGGAAAAACCGCCAACAAAGGGCTTGAGATCATGTTGAACAGCCGCAATATTGAATCGGATAAATTCACGTGGCAGACATCCTTCAATATCTCTTTCAACAAAAACAAAGTAGTATCCCTCTATGGCGACAATAAAGATGATATCGGCAACAACCTGTTCATCGGCCGTCCTTTGCTGGGTGTCTATGATTACACCATGACCGGTATCTGGCAGGTAGGAGAGGATTCCAAAATTGATCCGGGTGCAAAGCCAGGCTACATCAAGTTTGCAGACACCGACGGCAACGGTAAGATTGATGCCAGCGACCGCAGCTACCTCGGTACGCAGTTGCCAAAATATCTGGCGGGCCTGACAAATACTTTCACGTATAAAAATTTCTCGCTGAATATCTTCATTCAGAATGTACATGGTTCGCTGCGTCCGAACAATATACTGGACAACCGCGATCAGGCAGGTGTTATCAACCTGCCTGCAGATGTGCCTTACTGGACATCGGAGAATAAGATCAATACTAACCCGGCGTTGTTTTATACCAACCCCAAGAACTATAAATATGCGCAGGATGCCTCTTTCATCCGTATCAAAGATGTTACACTCAGCTACAATTTTGATAAAGCCATGTTACAGCGATATAAGATTTCCAACCTGATGATGTATGTGAGCGGCCGTAACCTGGCCACCTTTACAAAATGGCAGGGCTGGGATCCTGAAACAGCGCCGTCTTCCATCACTTCCAGCACAACGCGCCTGAGCAACGGACAGGGAGCGGGGCAGCAGAGTTCTGATTTTTATCCGCTGACAGCTACCATCGTTTTCGGGGTAAATATCAGCCTGTAATTTTTTGACAGAAAGAAAAATGATATTGCAATGAAGAAGATCAAACATATATATAGTCTGATGCTGGCAACGCTTGTCATCGCCGGCGCTGCCTCCTGCAGCAGGAGTTTTCTGGATGAAGAACTGAAATCCAGCTATGCACCGGATAATACCCTTGTAGATGAACTGGGGTTTGAAGCTGCCAGCACCGGTATGCTCACCATCATGCGTAATGATTACAGCAATACGCAGGGATTGCTGGCTACCTTTTATGTAGGTACAGACATGGCCATCACCGGCCAGCCCAACTCACTGCAGGCGCCGTATGAAGATTACCGCAACCTGAATCCGCAGACAGGCAGTCTGCTGAGCATGTGGACCTGGGGCTATAAGCTGATCAATGCCGCCAACTATATCATCAGTGCCGCCAATAATCCCAAGGTACTGCTGACACCGGAGCAGCGTAATTTCTATATGGCAGAAGCATCTTTCTTCCGGGCATATGCCTATAATCATCTGTCGCTTTTGTTTGGCGGCGTACCGCTTGTTACTGAGCCGGTAACCGTACCACGCACGGATTATACACGCGCCGGAGAAGAGGAGGTCATCAGCCTGATGATAAAGGATTTACAGCTCGCCGAAAAATATCTGCCTGATCCGGCCAATGTAAAAAAACAGGGAAGGATCAATAAATATGTGGCCACACAGCTGCTGGCAGAAGTGATGCTCCGCGCCAAACGCTACCCTGAAGCGGAAGCTGCAGCCAACCGTATTATTGACAGTAAGTTCTTTACACTGGTAACGGCACGTTACGGGGTGAAAGCTACTGCGCCCGGCGATCCGTTTGCCGATATGTTTATCTATGGCAACATGCGCCGCAGTCAGGGCAATACAGAAGCGCTCTGGGTAATAGAACAGCAGTATAATGTTATTGGCGGCGCCGCAGATTTTGACCAGCACCGCCGCGAATGGGGGCCTTTCTATGTGAATGTTTCCGGTATGAAAATCGCAGACTCCCTGGGTGGCCGCGGTATCGGAAGAATCAGGCCAACCAACTGGTGGACGTATGAACTTTACGAAAAGGATGATATGCGCAATTCCCGTTTCAACATCCGCCGCAATTATTATTACAACGATCCGGCTTCTCCTAAATACGGCCAGCCGGTAATAGTAAAGGATTTCGATACCTTACAGAACATCTACGCCCATACTACCAAGTGGTATGAGTTCCAGCCCCAGGACCTGCAGGGCGCGCAATCCTACAAGGACAGGATACAGATGCGACTGGGAGAAACCTACCTGCTGCTGGCAGAAGCACAGCTGTTACAGGGTAAAACAGGAGAGGCAGCCGCCAGTATCAACGTTAT
This sequence comes from Chitinophaga solisilvae, assembly GCF_009928525.1. Classification (GTDB taxonomy): domain Bacteria; phylum Bacteroidota; class Bacteroidia; order Chitinophagales; family Chitinophagaceae; genus Chitinophaga; species Chitinophaga solisilvae. The sequence goes on from NZ_JAABOK010000004.1 coordinate 260,860, forward strand.
CCGTAACAGAGCCAAAGCCGCGCCGGTACAGGCTGCAGATGTTACAATAGATTATATTCTCGATGAAAGAGCCCGGGAACTGACAGCAGAAGAACTGAGAAGACTGACGCTGGTGAGAACGAAAAAACTGGTGGAGCGTGTAAGAAAATACAATCCGAAAGTAGCGCCTACCATCAGCGATTTCAATAACTTACTGCCCGTTCCGCAATCGGAAATTGATGTAAACAAAGACGCCGAGCTGAAACAGAATCCCGGCTACATAAAATAACCGCATGAAAAGAAATTTCGTTTTGTCCGCCCTCGCCATGCTCCTGTTTTCACAGGGGCATGCGCAGGAGGGTAGAAAAATTCTTCCGTTTAACGATGGCTGGTCTTTCAGAAAAGGACCGCTGACTGCTGACAGCAATCTTACTGACACCAGCTGGGAACAGGTTACGGTGCCGCATACCTGGAATAGCAAGGATATGCAGGAAGGAAAAAATTTTTATGCCGGAGAAGCCTGTTACCGGAAAACATTTACCGTAGATCCGCAGCTCAAGGGAAAGCGGTTGTTCCTGCGTTTTGAAGGCGTGGGATCTGTCGCCGGATTGTACGTGAATAACCGTTTCATCGGGGAGCATAAGGGTTCCTATGCTGCTTTCTGTTATGAAATCACCCATTCCGTGAAGTATGGAGAAGCGAATACCATTGTGGTGAAAGCGAATAACAGTCAGCGGGAAGATGTGATTCCCATCAATCATTTTCTCTTCGGCATCTTCGGCGGTATTTACCGGCCGGTGCAGCTGATCGTTACCAATGATATTAATATCACTACCACCGACTACGCTTCTCCCGGTATTTATATCCGGCAACGGGAGGTGAGTGATAGGAAAGCGGTAGTGACCGTGACAGCGAAGATAGAGAACAAACAGGCGCATCACCGCGATATTGTGGTGAAGACGGTTATCAGGGACCATCAGGGTAAACTGGTGAACCAGGTTTCAGGAAAAGTGAAGGTAAGTCCGCAGGGCATCAATAAGGTGGAGCAGCAGCTGACAGTCAGTCTGCCGCATTTATGGAACGGGCAGCGGGATCCTTATCTCTATTCCCTGACCACCAGTATCCTTACTGACGGCAAGGAAACCGATGCCGTGACGCAGCCGCTGGGTATCCGCCGTTTTGAAGCGGTAGCCGGCAAAGGCTTCTTCCTTAACGGTAAAGCCTATACGATGCACGGCGTTACGCGGCATCAGGAGTGGCAGGATTATGGCAACGCGCTGAGCAATGAGCAGCATCGTGCCGACCTCGCGCTGATCCGTGAAATGGGCGCTACCACCATCCGCTTTGCACATTATCAGCAGTCGGACTACATGTATGCGCTCTGCGACAGTACCGGATTTGTGATCTGGGCAGAAATCCCTTTTGTGAATGCCTCCTCCGGCAAAGAAGGGGAGAATGCGCGCCAGCAGATGACGGAGCTGATCCGGCAGAACTTCAACCATCCTTCCGTTTATGTGTGGGGCCTGCACAACGAAGTATATGCCAAAACACCTGATGAACATGTTGCCGTACTTTCGCGGCAGCTGAATGATATTGCCAAAACTGAAGATCCGGACAGGTATACCGTTGCTGTCAGCGGTTACGGAGAAATGAACCGGCCTGCCAACCTGGCCGCAGATATACAGGGTATGAACCGCTACTATGGCTGGTATGAAGGACATATCGGGGATCTGGAAGACTGGGCTTCCGGCCTGGAGAAAAAGTATCCTGACTATAAAGTGATGCTGACAGAATATGGCGCAGATGGAAATATCAATCAGCATGCAGATTCCCTGTCGGAAAATTTTGATCCTGTGAGCGGACAGTTTTTCCCGGAAACATATCAGACGGCCACGCATGTAAAGCAGTGGTCCATCATAGAAAAGCACCCGTATATTCTGGCTTCCTATCTCTGGAACACCTTTGAATTTGCCGTGCCGATGTGGAACCGCGGTGGTGTTAATGCGCGCAACCTGAAAGGACTGATAACCTACGACCGCAAACAGAAGAAGGATGCCTTCTACTGGTACAAGGCCAACTGGAATCCGGAGCCGCTGATATACATTGCGGAGCGCCGTAATAACATACGCCGGTCGGCAAAGGTACAGGTAGAAGTATTCAGTAACCTGTTGCAGGTAACGCTTAGCGTTAACGGCAGCGCGCCGGTGTCCGGCCATGCCGGCGCTAACCGCTGTGATTTCCTTTTTGATAACATCCTGCTGAAGCCGGGCAGCAATACCATCACGGCAACGGGTACACGTAACGGTAAAACCTTTACCGATACCATCACCTGGCAGCTGCAGGCAGCAGAATAAAAAATACTATCATGATATTTAACAAGAAGAGCAGGATATTCATTACCGGCGTTAGCCTGTTATTTTCCCTGCAGGCAGCCGCTGCAGCGGCCCCGCCGGAAGATACCGTATCGCTGCAGCATGGCGCACACCGCAGCGGTAACCGTACCGACGCGGACATGGAACGCTGGCGCTCCCACCGCCTCGGACAATTCATTCACTGGGGACTATACGCTATTCCGGGCGGAGAGTGGAACGGCAAAGTGTACAATGGCGCAGCAGAGTGGATACGCTCCTGGAAGGAAATGCCGCACGAAGCATATGATAACCTGTACAAACAATTCAATCCTGCCGGCTATAACCCGCAGCAATGGGCACGCCAGGCAAAGGATATGGGCGCCAGGTACATGATTATTACCACCAAACATCATGATGGCTTCTGTTTGTGGCCCAGCAAATACAGCAAATATACCGTGGCCTCCACGCCCTGGAAGAAAGATATCATAGGCCCCATGGTGGAAGCCTATAATAAAGAAGGCATCGATGTGGTATTGTATTTCTCCATCATAGACTGGAACCATCCGGACTGGCGTACGTCTTTAAAAACTAAGGAAGATACTGTTGCCTACGGCCGTTTTAAAGTGTTTGTGAAAAATCAGCTGAAAGAACTACTGACTAAATACCCCACCGTAAAAGGTTTCTGGTTTGACGGCACCTGGGACGAGTCCTGGAAAACAGATGGCGCATTCAGCGACGAGCTGGAGCAATATCTGCAATCCCTGCATCCGGGGCTGATTATCGGCAGCCGCCTCCGCGCAGATGAGAAAGGCTCCCGTCATTTCGACTCCAACGGCCGGCTCATGGGCGACTATGAGCAGGGCTGGGAACGCAAGCTGCCGGAGAAAATCGAAGATGTACACCATAACGACTGGGAAGGGGTGATGACAATACCGGAAAATCAATGGGGATACCATGCCCGCTGGACCGGCCATATCAAAACCGCCAATGAGCTGATAGAAATGCTCGCGAGGTCTGCATCCCTCGGCGGGAACTTCGTCATCAACTTCGGACCTAAAGCCGATGGCGCCTACCGCGCAGAAGAACAGCAACTCGCCGCACAGATTGGTCAGTGGATGAAAACCAATGGAGCGGCCATTTATGGCGGCGGCTACGCCGGCCTGGAAAAGCAGGACTGGGGCTACTATATCCGCAAAGGCAATACCGACACGGTTTATATGGTTGTCTGCAACATCCCCGTATCCGGCTACCTCCGTGTAAAAATACCACCGCAGCAATCCCTGCAGTCCGCCACCGGACTGGAAAGCGGCCAGCCAATACCCACCACGCAAACCGGCAGAAATGAATACCTGCTGCAGCTGGAAAATAAAAAATATGATGCCCCCGTAGTGATACAGCTGGAGGTGAAGAAAGGTAAGGAGAGAGGGGAGTTTGAGAAGGCGCGGACCTAATACTATTTAGTTATTTTATTATTTGAGATTTGGTCATTTAAAATGCAGCGGAGATCTAAGCAAACTTATATATGCTTAGATCTCCGCTGCATTTTAAATGACCAAATCTCAAATAATAAAATAACTAAATGTCTAGGTGTGGGTCTCCCCCGGAATCACCATCACCGTTGTCTTGTGGCCACCGCGCAGCACTTCCAGGGCTACCCTGCGGCCTATTTGTTTTTCGGTGAGAAGCTGGTGCATGTCGTCTACGGTGGCGGTGGGCTGCTGATCGAAGGAGATGATGATGTCTCCGATATGCAGTTCGCTGTTGTAGAAGTTACCGTCCGGAATGATTTCAAAGACGTATACGCCGGTGGGAGTGTTGATTTTGTTGGCAGCCATCATGCGGGTGGTGAGTTGTACGGGCTGGGCGGCGATGCCAAGCTGGGCTCTGCGCACTTTACCGTGCAGGATCAGCTGTCCGGCGATCTGGGCGGCGAGATTAGCGGAAATAGCGAAGCAGAGTCCCTGTGCGGAAGGGATCATCGCGGTATTTACGCCGATTATCTGCCCGTGCGAATTAACGAGCGGGCCGCCGCTGTTGCCTGGATTAAGGGCGGCATCTGTTTGTATGACATTGTCTATCAACCTGCCGTTGCTGGCGCGGAGAGTACGGCCCAACGCACTGACCACGCCGGCTGTAACCGTATATTGTAAGCCCATAGGGTTACCGATGGCGATAGCAATCTGTCCTACCAGCAGGGCAGACGAATCGGCGAAAGACATAGCCTTTAGTCCGGATTCATCAATTTTCAGCACGGCGATATCCGTGGAAGGATCTGTTCCTTTTATTTCTGCTTTCACTTTCCTGCCATCCACAAAGGATACCTTTATTTGTTCGGCGCCTTCCACCACGTGGTTGTTGGTGATGATAAAGCCATCAGAAGAAATGATGAATCCCGACCCGCTGCCGGACTGTGTTTTCCGTTGCGGCTGCCGGCTGTCATTCACTTTACGCTGTACCTCTATGTGTACAACCGACTCTGCAACCGTACCTGCCACCCCGGCAACGGTTTGCGAGTATGCATCCAGTAAACTGGCATCATTTACCGGATGATGTGCCAGAAATGATATTGAGTTTTCCATGCCCGTGGTAGCTCAAATATATTTCCAGTTTATTTTAATGTCGTTTTGACAAGCCACGCCTGTTTTTTCTGTCAATTCCGGCAGTGCAGCTGCCATCCGGTCGTTTATTTATCCGCTTTGCCGTTGTGATAATAGAACAGCCAGCTGAAACCATACTTATCTACCATAGCGCCGATTTTGCCGGCGTAGAAATCATGTATCGGATGCGTGATTTTAGCGCCTTCTGACAGGCGGGAGAAACTGTTACTTAATTCTTCTTCTGAAGTACAACTGAAAGATATGCTGACGCGGGTACCGTTGAGGTTTGTGCCCGGCGCTCCCATATCAGAGCCGAGCAGCAGGATTTTGTCGCCTGCCCACAGGGTAGCATGCAGTACCTGGTCCTGCACGGCAGGCGGCCATTCGCCGGACATAGGAGAATCCCTGACTACCTGCATCTCCAGTTCACCACCCAGGCAGGACTTGTAAAATGTCATTGCCTCTCTGCAATTGCCGTTGAAGGTAAGGTAGGCATCGATGTTAATCATGATAAAATACGTTTACTGCAAAGCTAGGATGATCCGCCTGATCGGGCCGGGTGCAGGTGCGACAATGTCAGGGAGGTATTGCGACAAAATAATAAGATATTTGTACCTTTTTGATTCAATATTATCGTCGTATCTCATGCAACAATCCTGGCAGAAATCCCTGCTGTATCATCTCGGAGCAGTTATCCTCTTTGTGTCGCTGGCACTTGTTTTTTGCAGCCCTGTGCTGGAAGGCAGGCAGCTGTTTCAGTCGGACATGATGCATGTGAAAGGCATGGAAAAGGAAGCGGTGGACTACTACAAGACCACCGGTAATGCGCCGCTGTGGTCCAATAATATGTTTGGCGGTATGCCCACCTACGTGATCTATACCGGACCCACCACCAACAGGGTGTACTGGCTAAACCGCATCTCCACGCTCTTCCTGCCCAACCCGGCAGATATGTTGTTTGTGATGATGCTGGGCATGTATATCCTGCTCAGCGTGATGGACTTTAAGTACTGGATACGCATTCTGGGCGCTGTAGCTTATGGCTTTGCCACCTTCTCCATCGTCAGTATGGAAGTAGGGCATATCACCAAGGTATTGAGTATGGCGTGGCTGGCGCCGGTGCTGGCAGGTATTATTCTTACCTACCGGGGTAAGCTGCTTACCGGCGGAGCGTTGACAGCGCTGGCCGCCGCCCTGCTGGTGTATAACAACCATGTGCAGATTGCTTATTACGGCTTAATCATGGTTGCTTTCCTGGGGCTGGGTACGTTCCTGGTTGCCTGGCGGGAACATCGCCTGCCAGCTTTTTTCAAAGCCTCCCTGGTATTGCTGTTTGCAGGTATTATTGCAGTATTACCTGCCATGGACAACCTGCTGATTATGAAAGAATATACCCGCTATACCATGCGGGGCAGCCAGTCGGAACTAACGCTGGGAAATAAAAAGTCAGGGCAGCAGACCTCCGGACTGGATGTAGGATATGCTTTTCAGTGGAGCTACGGCCCGCGGGAAACATTCACCCTGTTACTCCCGGAACTGGCCGGAGGGGCCAGCTCCCGCCAGCTGCCATCCGGCTCGCATACCTATGCCGCGCTGGTAAAAGCAGGCATTCCGCCGGAAAAGGCCGCCACCTGGGCCACACAAAAGAGCTGGCCCCTCTACTGGGCTGCACAGCCCAATACCGCCGGCCCCGTTTATGTTGGCGCTATCATCTGTTTCCTTTTCGTACTGGCGTTACTGATAGTACAACACTGGTACAAATGGTGGCTGCTGGGTGTTACCATACTGGCCGTTATCCTCAGCTGGGGGGCCAACCTGCCGGCGGTCAACAATTTTATTTTCTATCATCTTCCCCTGTATAATAAATTCCGCTCGCCTACCATGATCCTGGCGATACCACAGATAACCTTCGTGTTCCTCGCCTGCTGGGCGTTACAGACCCTGCTGACTACCGCCGACCGGAAAATATTTTTACTGGAGCAGCTGAAGAAGGCTTTCGCCGTAACAGCCGGCCTGATTATCGCACTGGCCTTCCTCGGTGCGGCAGTGTATACTTTCAGCAGCCCGAATGATATGTTTTACGCCGGCAGCTACCAACGCATTTTGGGGAGCCGCGAGGCAGCAGACAGTATCATGCACGCCCTGAGAAAAGACCGCAGCGCCCTCCTGATAAAAGATGGTATACGGGCGCTGGCGCTGGTTTCACTCGCCTTCGGACTATGCTGGCTGCTGCTGAAAGATAAAATCAAAGCCACCGTATGTGTTATCGCACTGGCGGTATTATCGCTGGCAGATCTTTACCAGGTAGATAAAATCTATATGAGCAATGATGATTTCGTAGCGGCGTCACTGATAGATAACTATAATGCACCAACCCCGGCAGATAAACAGATCCTGCAGGATAAATCCCTTTACTACCGGGTGCTGAATACTACCGTGAGCCCTTTCCTGGATGCGAATACTTCTTACTATCATAAGTCAATAGGCGGACAAAGCCCGGCTAAATTATGGATCTACCAGGATCTGATAGAACACCAGCTGAGCAGGAACAACCAGGCAGTATTCAATATGCTGAATACAAAATATTTCATTGTAACGGATACTGTGCAGAAAACACCGGTGGCCAGGCTCAACCCGGACGCCCTGGGCAATGCCTGGTTTGTAAAAGGCATCAGGTGGGCGCCGGACGCAAATGCTGAAATGCGCGCACTGGATCATTTTAACCCTGCTGATACGGCGGTAATTGACCAGCGCTTTAAACAGCAACTCGGCAGTTTCATCCCGGTGAGAGACAGCGCCGCCCGTATTATCCTGACACATTATGATATTCATCAGCTGACCTATACCTCACAAAACGCCGCAGATGGCTTTGCTGTCTTCTCGGATATTTATTATCCTGCAGGCTGGAAAGCCTTTATTGACGGAAAGGAAACCGCTATTATCCGCGTGAACTATGCCTTGCGCGGACTGAAAATTCCTGCCGGAAAGCATGAGATAACATTTATCTTTCATCCGGATACCTATTTCCTGGGACAGCAGATATCTCTGGCTACCTCCTGGGTACTGATGGTGCTGGTACTGGCGGGATTTGTGGCGGGCGCTATATGGCGTAAATAAAACTGTTGATTTAAATAAAACCTATACTGAAGATGAAAAAGTTTTTATTTGTTTGTTTATCCCTGATGCCTTTCGCTTTAAAGGCACAGAAATGGGATGGTCCTGTCGGCATTGGCCTTAAAGCTGTGGAAACACCTTTTTCCGCACTGGATGTTAGCGGCGGCATTGCCGAAGGCAGACCCGGAAGAGTATTTGTAGCGCCGTATGTTATAGGATGGAGCAATGATGTAACCGCCGGGCAACCGGATCAGTACTTATTATTAATGCCACTGGCAGATGCCGGAACCGGTCATCCGGTGGCGGGGCTGAGCGGCACGTTATATATGTCCCGCGGTACTGCCACCTCTTACAATTTTAACGGAGAATACAGGATTTCCATGCAGCGGGCCTATAACAATAATATTTCCCTCACGCTGGTGCCGCAAAATGATTACAGCAGGTTCCTGAAAATCTACAGTGTGAAATACCAGGGCGTACCTTATGCTGCAGTTAAGATTTCAGAAATCCTGATTTCTTCCTGCTTAATCAGTTTTTCCGGGCATTGGTGGAATCAGCTGAACGGAGAAAAGCCGAGGCTGGTAGCTGCAACCGATGTTACAGAAACGACCGTGTTCAAAAGTACGCAGCCGGTATTCGGGCAATTTATATCTGCAGATGCATCAGGTAATATCGGTATCGGCACTACCGATACGAAAGGATATAAACTGGCAGTAGGAGGCGCCATCATTGCCGAAAGGATGAGAGTAAAGGCCATGGCTTCTTGGCCGGACTATGTATTTGAGAACAGTTATCAGCGTCCTTCCCTCGCTGCACTGGACCGCTATATCAAGGAGCACAAACATCTTCCTGAAATTCCTGCCGCCACAGAAGTAGCTGCCAAAGGAATAGATGTAGCAGAAATGAATGCTCTTTTACTGAAAAAAATCGAAGAACTAACGTTATACCTTATTGAAGAACACAAAAGGAATAATGAGCTGGAAGCACAGGTGAAGAAACTTCTGGTGAAGTAATTGCGAATTACGAATTGCGAATTACGAATGAGGAGCGAAGATGTAAGCGGATAAAGAGAAATTAATCTCCGCTTACATCTTCGCTCCTCATTCGTAATTCGCAATTCGTAATTCGTAATTACTTCATCAGAAGTTTCTTCATCTCTTCCATCTCCACCCTTTGCTGCTCCAGCTTTTTATTCAGTGAAATGATGTAAAGCATTAATTCCTCTATCTTCTGCATTTGTTGCTGCTGCATGTTGCCGAGGTCCAGTCCTTTTTCCGCAATTTCTTTTTCAGAAGGGATGCCTGGCAGGTGATAGTTGGTTTTGATGAAAGCTTCTACTTCAGATAGTGAAGGTAAAGTATAGTCTGATTTGAAGACATAATCAGCCCAGCCCTGATCGGTGACTTTCACTTTCTTCGCGCCGATAGTGCCGGATACAGCGAGCTTGAATTCAGGCTGCTTTTGCGGATATATGCCTATACCAACATTACCGTTGAAATAGCTGGGGGTAGTGCTGGTAAAGTAGGCGCTTTTCTGAAAGGAAAGGCCATCGCCGTTAACATATGGTTCCGGGGCGGTCAGTGGATTATGTGTATAGGAGGTACCATCGTGATCCTGTATATAGGGTTGTGTGTCGAATACAGCGGGATTTACAGGGCCATTGGCACTATAGTAGTAGGGAAGACTACCGCCACGGAGGAAGATAATGATGCGGGAAGAACCGTTGGCGGCAGTTACATCACGCCAACCTCCTACCAGCGGAGTACCGGCCGTATTCGGGAATTGTTTTATGTCCGCATCAATAAAGTGGGAGGCATTACCCCATGCCGTTACGTGATAGCGGAATCTGGCAATGATAGAACCTTCCCAGTATTTAGGCGGATTGTGCACATTGGATCTGCCCAGGTTCAGTTCAGTAGCTATGTTACTTCCCCAGCCGCAGTCAGTAAAGGCCACCGGATAAAATTTGCTTGCATCTCCTCCTACAACAAATGAGCCGCTTGACTGGGCATGGAGAGAAAAGCTGAAAGTAAGCAGTAATGCAAACAGGTATAGGGTACGCATATTAAAAAATGTTTTTTGCTTTTCGTTGGCAGATTTTGTGATGATGTTGAAAAAAGGTTCTTTTAATTAACATCGCATTTCCTGGTCAGCTTTTCAATTAGTTTTTCCTGTTGTTCCAGTTTTTTATTCAGGGAGATGATGTAAAGCATTAATTCCTCTATCTTCTGCATTTGTTGCTGCTGCATGTTGCCGAGGTCCAGTCCTTTTTCCGCAATTTCTTTTTCAGAAGGGATGCCTGGCAGGTGATAGTTGGTTTTGATGAAAGCTTCTACTTCAGAGAGAGAAGGTAAAGTATAGTCTGATTTGAAGACATAATCAGCCCAACCCTGATCGGTGACTTTCACTTTCTTTGCGCCAATGGTGCCGGATACTGCCAGCTTTAACTCGGGTTGCTTTTGCGGGAATACACCTATTCCGACACTGCCGTAGAAGTAACTGGGCGCACTGCTGTTAAAGTAAACGCTTTTCTGAAAAGCAAGTCCTTCTCCGTTTACACCAGCTTCCACGGCGGTCAGCGGACCACGGGTAATGGGAGTGCCGTTGTTGTCTTCAATATAAGGCTGAGTATCATACACTACAGGAGTCACCGTACAACTGGCAGTATAATAGTAAGGAAGGGCGCCGCCGCGCAGGTAGATGATTATACGTGCGGATGCGTTGCCATAGGTGACATCACGCCATCCTCCTACCAGCGGAGTGCCTTTCGTATTGGGGTATTGCTTTATATCCGCATCAATAAAATTGGAAGCACTTCCCCAGCCTGTTACGTGAAAACGGAATTTGGCAATGATAGATCCTTCCCAGTTTTTAGGAGGATTGTGCACAAGAGATCTGCCTATGTGCAATTCAGTGGCGATGTTACTATTCCAGCCACAGTCGGTAAAGGCTACCGGGTAAAATTTGTCGGCATCTCCGCCGACAACAAATGAGCCGGTTACCTGGGCATGCATGGAAAAGCTGGAAAAGAGCAGTGCTACAAACAGATACAGGGTACGCATAGTAAAAAATGTTTTTGACTTCCGTCAAATTTTGCGATGATGTAATAAGATGGTTTCTTTGTTATTAACAGCTGCAAATATAGTTTACACATCTATTTAATAAATTAAACCTATACTCATGAGAAGATTACTTTCTTTACTGGCCTTTGCGTTCCTGTTATTGATGTATCCGCGATCCGCGTCTGCCATGCCTCCGGGAGGAGAAGAAGATTTTTATGCCAGTGTTAGTTTTCCTGCCGGATTTAAAGTGGGGGATTATGCAGAATTTGTCAAGTGTGGTCCCATCAGCGCCTGGGCTTCCGGGTACTATGAAATTTCCATTTCCTATACACGTGGAAATATTGCTGCTGCTGCTGCTACTTATCTTGTCAGCATACCTCATGCCGCTCCGGATTTGTGGCGGGAAGCAGGGCGTATTAACAGCAATGGATACATAGCAGCGGGGCTTCATAATTTTACAATAGATGCAAATGCGGCGTATGGCAATCCCCGCCTGCGTGTAAGGGCTATAGCCACACACGGTGTTCAGGAGAGTGGTATCATCGTAGAAATCAAAGTGCACGCAATTAACCGCAATATTGCCTGGACTGCCCTGGATGTACGTGGTAATGATGTTGCCATCAACAAATTAATGCCGATGACAAATGACTGGGCGTTGTATGTGGGAAATACCGTGATGCCTAATTCTGCTTCCGTTGCCATCAAGGCGACCATGGATGGCAACGTGGGCATCGGCACCGCCAATCCGCAGTCAAAGCTGGCGGTAGCCGGCGTAGTTACCGCACAGAAAGTAAAAGTAACTATGAATGCCTCAGAGTGGCCTGACTATGTCTTCTCCGACAACTACCCGCTTCCTGACCTTACTGATCTGGCAGCCTATATCAAGGAAAAGAAACACTTGCCAGATATTCCTTCCGCTACTGAAATAGCCGCAAATGGTCATGATCTCGGAGAAATGAATAAACAGTTGCTTAAAAAAGTCGAAGAACTGACCCTCTACCTGCTCCGGGAACACCAACGCAATAATGAGCTGGAAGCAAAATTGGAAACCGTGCTGCAAAAGCTGTCGCAGTAATTATTGGAGATTTAATTATTTAGTTATTTGAGATTTTGTAGCCAATCCTTGTTTCTCTTGTACCTGCAAGTGAAAGGGACGCAAGGATTGGCTACAAAATCTCAAATAACCAAATAATCAAATAGTAAAGTATTCCTGCGCGAAGTCTTCGAAGTTACGTGCAGGCGTGCCTGTTATGGCGGCTACGGTGCCGGTGATGAAGGCGGCTTCGTGGCGGGCGTAGTGGGCGTAGTCTTCGATGAGCCCTGCTGCCTGCCAGGAGGGGAAGCCTACGGAAAGTACGGCCTGTTGCATTTCTTCAGGGGTGATGTCCACGAACTTTATCCGTTTGCCGGTGCTGGCCGAAAGTATGTCTGCTATCTGTGCATGTGTCAGCGCTGCGGGGCCGGTAAGTGTGTAGGTTTTATTTTCATGGCCGGGCTGCGTCAGGGCAGCGAGGGCTACGTCAGCAATATCCCTTATATCGATTACGCTCACGGGAGCGTTGCCGATAGCGGCAATGAACATATTTTTATTGAGTATCATATCCCTGAAGCTGAGGAAGCCCTGCATAAAAAGATTCGGACGCAGAAAAGTGTAGGCTATGCCGGAATTGATAATTGCTTCTTCCACCGCTGCATGATACCGCAGGAAGCGTACCGGCGATTGTTTGTCCGCTGCCAGCTGGGAGAGTTTTACAATATGTTGTACTCCTGCCTCTTTTGCGGCCGCTACAAAATTCAGTTGCAGCTCCTCTGCCTGTGCGGAAGAATTGGTCAGCAGGAAGGCATGTGTGATCCCCTGCAAGGCTGCAAGGACAGACGCTTTGTCCGCCAGATCGCCGGTAACCAGCTCCGCACCGGGAAGACCGGCAATTTTTTCTGCATTGTCGGATGACCTCACCAGTGCCCTGAAAGGTACGCCCTGTGCGGCCAGTCTGCCTGCCAGTATACTACCGATATTACCTGTTGCCCCGGTAATTAAAATGCTGCTATTGCTGTTGTTAGATGCTGTAGTCATAAAGAATAATTTTATGACCCAAAATTATCCCCGTTGTCCCCGTCCTCCTTGTAAGAAAACGAAAGCCGGATATTTTATTATTTTATTATTTGAGATTTTGCAGCTAATCCTTATTTCTCTTGTACCTGAAAGTATAAGTGAAATAAGGATTAGCTGCAAAATCTCAAATAACCTAATAATAAAATATTTACGTGGTTAGTTTTTTCTGTTTGGCCAGACTGGATTCGTAGTATCTGGAGAGGAAGTGGTAGATGACCAGTTCGTGTTTGCGCTGGTTGGACAGCAGGGTGCGGTTCAGGAACATGTGGATGTAGCTGGGGAGCAGGTCGTAGCGGTTGGGGAGCGGGCCGTGCTGGGCAAGGGCTGCTGCTATCTTTTCGGAGCGGATGCCAAAGAAGGCGGTCGCTTCACCGATGCCGTTGTCTGCGTCCTGTGCCGGGTCCAGGAAGCTGCCTACCTTGCGCATTTCCTGCCGGTATTTGTCGTTAAGCTGCACGAGGAGCTGTTTACCTCCGCCAAATTCCTCATAGAATCCTTTCTGCAGCTGTTGCAGCAGGAGTGATTTTTCCCGCAGCGTATAGCCGAAGTCGTTAAGGAGCTCGTCTACTCCTCTTACTGCCAGCGGCCAGCGGTAGTTTTCCCCTTCCTCTTCTTCCAGCAGATCAATGATATTGACCACCGCTTCGCTGTCAAAACAGAATATTTCTTCGCTGAGCGCCATGGTGGCGGCGCCGTAGCGTTCTATTTCACGCTGGTAGGTATCTGTCTGTATGCGGTATACGGCATCTTTGTCCTGAAATTCCTGCATGGCCTGATACAATCTGTTCAGTACCTCCTGCCAGAACAGGGGATGCGCTCCGTGATGGAAGCGGACCCGCAGATGATGTTCAGGGTCAGTATAGCGGATGAAGAACCAGCTGTCTGTAATACCTTCTTCCTGCAGGGTTTGGGCCAGCGGACGTATCACTTCGCGGAGAATGGACTCTGCGCTGCGGGTGCCGCAGTAAATTTTTACGTATAGCCATTCGCTGCCGGTAAAGAACTGGCGGACGGGCATTTCCGGAGCTTCCGTCAGGTCGGCGGAAGGGATGGCCGTTGCAGGAACCGTGGTATGGAGGGGGAAGATAAATTCGTTGGTATGTCTGCCGGCAGCGCTCTCTATCCAGCAGTTTTCTGCTGTGGACAGGAACTCCTGCAGGGTGAGCTGATCTTTTTTAAGCAGGTTGTCTGCCAGCAGTTGTATGGCAGCAGGGCATTCCATATCGATCAGCAGCTCATTGTCGCCCTCCACGATAACCACGTGGCGGGGAAGTTCCAGTTGTTCCCTGATACCTGCGAATATGCCGGCAAATGTTTCAGGGGAAGACTTTTCCAGTGCGGGATAATCTTTTTTACGCAGCTTCCAGGTGCTTTTGCTGAGCAGCAGTTTACCGTAGCGTACGCGGGGCAGGAAGGAGTCGTCCGTTTGCCATTGCCAGCTGATGCCGGCCTGGTAGCCCTGGTATTGCAGGTCGCACAGGAATTTATAGATAGGGAGCCCGTTGCGGTAGTTGTGGGCGGTGCTCATACGCGGCACTATTATTTTGTTGAGGCGGCGGGAGCGCAACATAATCTTGCCGCGTTGTACGCTCACCATCAGATCGTCTGCCGGCAGTTGAAAATTGGCAGGGGCCTGTGTGTTGGCGAGATATACTATTTCGTGGCTGCGTAGCCGCGGGCGCATGAGGATATTACCTGTACGTGATTCCGGCAGGTGAATGATTTCAGCGTAGATTTTTTCCGGTTCCTGCGCTTCTTCTGCAGCGAGGCTTTCCTTTACAAGTTGCTGCAGCCGTTCATCGCCATGGCAGAACCTGCCCAGCAGGTTGGCGGAAGAGGGGCCGGAGCAGCCGTTCATATCAAAGAGGTAGTCGCCGGCGTCGATAGCAGCTGCGCTGCTTCCCAGGATGCTGCCCATGAGGTACATGCTGTAGGGGAGGGTAGGAGCCTCCTGTTCTTTCAGTTCTTCCAGGTGCTGTTCTGTGAGCACAATTTCTTTTTTACGCTGGCGCAGGCATTCATGTAGCTGCTGTAGCTGGAATTCCATCATTTTACTGCGGGGAGGGCCCTGCGCTCTGCCGCCGGGGGTAGGGTAGATGTCGTCCAGTAGTGGCGTGTGATCGCTGCTGCTGTTGGTATGACTGCCATAGCCGATACCGGCTTCCGTATCGAGGGCCAGGTTGAGTGGGATTTCCTGTTCTTCGTAGCGGGTGCTGAAGGCGGTGATGAAGTCCTGCAGGTCGCTGTTGGGGTTAACCCTGGCCAGCTTCCACAGCGCGGATACCTGTGTGGTGATATCATTGATGAGTTGGGTACTGAGCGTGTTTTCGGTGGTGGCGAGGAACAGGTCCGTCTGTACCAGGTCTTTGTTGCTGGTAGCGTTGAGTATGGCTTTCACCAGCTCATGAATGGCGTAATATTTTTCCGTGCCTGTCTGCTGTTCGCTGAGTAGCTGTTGTATGCGGCTGAGTGGTGTGGTGAAGGCTTCGGTATGTTGCAGCTGTTGCAGGCGGCGCAGGAGATTGCTGAAGAATTCTTCTCCGGTGACGGTGGGTTCCAGTTCACTTACCAGCAGCTGGTTGCTGACCAGTTCTTCCGTAAATTCTGCGGCTTCTTCTTCCGTGATATCTTCATCTATCTCCATAATACTATTACGTATATCCGTCAGCGTTGCCCCGTTTCTGGCTGTTTCCAGCATACAGTCGAGGTATGCGCTGCGGTTCACGGCGGTGAGGTAGTAGTTACGGAATTTGTTCTTTACCGCGTAGGCGGCATAACGGTATCTGCTGCCTGTTTCGTAGAGGGAGTTGTTGGGATAGAACAGCAGCTGGGCTTTTATTTCAGGTATGCCGGTGATGGCGGCAGCCAGTTCCGCTACATAGTTCATGTCGAGGCGTGCATGTTTTTTATGCGCTTCAGGAGGCTGCAGTAATATAGCGGTATGATCGGCAGGCGCGCCGGTGGCGCATCCGGCGAAAAGGCCGTAGGGCGTACATCTGCTGCTCATGCGTAACAGGTATCTGTACAGGGAAAAAGCGAGTTTGCGGATGTCTTTTTCCTGCGTGATGGTTCCCTGTAACCATTTATGCAGTTCCTGGTATAACTCCGGGGAGGCAATATATATAGCTTCTTTCAGGTAGTTGTCTGTATATATTTCTTTGATCGTTCCGGCGAGCGTGGCAGGGGTAATGGTACGTAACTGTTCGTGGATGTTGACTGGTAAAAGCGGTGTTCTTACAACGTAGTAGTTTTCTGACTGGATCATGGCTTCAGGCGCGTCTTTAAATGTTTGAAGGTAACGGTTTAGCTGGCGATGACGTATCCCGTTTTTACGGGATTATCTAAGTTATCACATATACTTTGAAAAAAAATCACGCTTTTCCGTGAGCTTCATTTTCCAACAATCTGCTTACATTTATAAACGATCCTGTAATTGAGAAAAAACCTTATTAATGTCCACATTTATAATATAACAGTCACTTACCACAAGCAGATTATTTTCAACCTATAAAAATTGTATTATGAGAAAAACAACAGAAAAAAAACTCGTGCTCAACAAAGTGAAAGTTTCCAAGTTGAACAATGTTAAACAAGAAGTTAATGCAGACAAAAAACCAACGTACACTGGTTGCAGCCTGTTTGCAAAATGCACACCTCCGATTTCTTTTAACAACTGCTGAGAATTAAGGTAGCTTATGAAAAAGATCACTGAAAAAAAACTCAGCCTCGGTAAAATCAAGGTAGCGGATTTAAGCGCTAAAACGGTTACTGCTGAAGCGCTGAAATCAGCACAGTGCAACTCTTTTCCGATTGCCTGTCTGAGCCAGGGTGCGCCATTATGCAGCGTTGATTCCTGCCGCTTCTGATTTGATTTTACTGCATATATACCGCGTTCTGGCATACCTGTCTGCAGCATGTATACCCGCCGCTGTAAAAATGTATTAAATCATTTATTATTGCATGGCAAAACATGTACGCTTTGTTGCAGTACATGTTTTGCCATTATATGTTTATAAACGGCTAATAGTATGGATTACAAAAAGGAAGCTGCCGCCATGGCAGCCAAGATCAGTACTGCGCTTAACGAATTTGTTGTTAACGACACCAATACAGGATTACTGGGCGGCTATACAGGAAGCGCCCTGTTCTATGCCTATTATTATCAGCTGACTTCCAGCGATGAGCACCTGGATAAGGCGCATGCCATCATAGAGAAAAGTATTGAGTCGCTGGGGCAGGAAGCTACCAACGGTTCTCACTGCAGCGGTGTTGCAGGGGTGGCGTGGACTATCCAGCATCTGATAGATATGGGTTTTATTGAAGAAGATGAGCTGGTAGATGCTTTTGCAGACATCGATGATATCGTTGGCGAGTTTATGCTGAATTCGCTGGAAGAATCGCAGCTGGATTTCCTTCATCAGGGTACCGGACCAGCGTTGTATTTCCTCGGCAGGCCGGCTCATATTGCAGAGAAGTACCTGGTGCCTATGGTAACGCACCTGGAGCAGCAGGCGGTGATTCTGCCTACCGGTATTTCCTGGAGAGATGAGTTTGCCCGGAGCAACAAGCCCGAATATGCGGGTAAGGAAGTGTTTAACCTGGGGCTGGCGCATGGCGTGCCTTCCATCATTGCCTTGCTGGCCAGGCTGTACGAAAAGGGTATTGCGAAGGAACGCGCTGCGGTATTGGCGCATGACAGTATTCAGTGGTTGCTGTCAGCCAAAAAGCCACAGAGCGGCGGTGGTGAATCCTGGTACCCGACACTCGTGGATGCGGCCAATGTTCCGTCAGGTGACCGGCATAGCCGTCTGGGCTGGTGCTACGGCGACCTGGGTATCGCCACCATGCTGATGGGAGCGGGGGAGCGTTTGCAGCGCAATGATTACAAAACGGAAGCCCACCAGATGATGCGCGATATTGCCCAGCACCGCGACCTGAAGAACGGCGCTGTTTTCGATGCCTGCCTCTGCCATGGCAGTGCGGGTATTGCCCATATCTTTCAGCGTGGGGCTGCTTCCACCGGCGATCCGCTGCTGGCCCAGGCTACAGATCAGTGGATACAGCATACGCTGGCGTTAAGCAACCGCCCCGGCCCCGTTGGATACCAGTTCTATCATATGCCGGATTGGGTAGACAGTTATAATATGCTGGAAGGGATTACCGGTATCGGGCTGGCACTGGTCAGTTACATGGAACCGGGAATCAGACCTGACTGGGGTAATGGCATGCTGATATCCTAAACTTACCTAGTTGTATTCCGCATCCGAATTTTTTATATATTACAGGAGAAGTAAATGAAAATCTAAATTGTGTTCACCCGAGATTGCTATGCCAAGCATTCCATCGTTACAGCAAACCTGAATAACCATGATCCGATTATATTTCGTCGATGATCATCCGTTGATACTCGAAGGGCTGCGATCATTACTAAGCCTGGAAAAAGACATAGAGCTGGTCGGGGAAACCCGTACCGGCGCTTCCTGTCTTAATTTCCTGGTGCGCGGCTCCGCCGATGTTATTTTACTGGATACAATGCTGCCCGATATCAGCGGGGCAGCATTGTGTGATATCATCAAAAAACTATACCCCGACGTAATGGTCCTGGGGCTGAGTTATCACAAGGATTACAGCGGCATCGCCGGTATGCTGGACAGCGGCGCCAGCGGATGCCTGATGAAAAACGCTGACAAACAGGAGCTGCTACGGGCCATCCACGAGGTCCATGCAGGGCAGACCTATCTTTCTGCCGAACTGAAAGAAATACTGAATGAAGAAAAAGGCCATTCCCGGCTACGCCAGCTGCACATTACCAAAAGGGAAAAAGAAGTGCTGTGGCTCATCGCCAACGGTCATACCAATCATGAAATAGCTGAAAAACTGTTTATCAGCAGCGATACAGTAGACAGCCACCGGAGAAACCTGCTTGGAAAACTGAAAGCCCGAAATACTGCCATGCTGATCAAATGCGCTGTTGACCATCAGTTGCTGGTGCCTGGTCAAACCTGATCCGCTCTCTGCCCACTGTTAATCTTGACACTGTCACTAATGCTAAAACTATCAGTAAAGCTGGTACAGGCATAGGTTTGCCGTTTCGGTACGTCAATAACGCCTACGCCTGTACGAAGATGCTGAAGGCATTAACTGCTGCTGGTTAACAGGGATGTTTTTATTGGCTGCAGTTGTTGTATAACATAACAACTGCAGCTTTAATATTTTAGAAAAAAATATCTGTAGGACCCTGCGATGTATTTGCAGTGGAAATTCCCTACTTTTGCCCTTCATCGACCCCGATTTTTTGTTTTTACGATAGTACAGGATTTCATCAGCCAACATAAGACAGATCAAACCGCGGGAAAGATGAAGGATGCGTTTTGTTGTCAGCATATGATAGTTATGTTGATATGTGATTAAATTCAGTTTCCCTCAAACTGTAAAGCCATTTGTATGCAACTTAGACTCCTTGTGACGACCCTTGTCATCATGCTGGGCTATGGCCGTGCCCTGGCTCAGATAAGTATTCCCTATCAGGCGCTTGCTGCGAATATCAGTATGGACATGACTACTGATGCTGTTACCTTTGCGCCAGCCCCTGCTCCCGCACCTGACAGTATACAGGCCACCGCTATTTGGTCCTTTGCTACTGCCGCCGCTGAAATGCCTGCCTTTATGGTAGAAGGCAGCCATCTGGAAGTAAAGCAGATCAATGACGCCCTGGCCCTCATTCAAAGGACCAACCCCGCCATTTATGCTACTGTTACTGCCGCCAGGGGAGGGTTGCGTATCTACATCGGTGAACTGATTCCCAAAAATCTGAATACCACCCTCTCCAACCATGGTATCACCTGGTTTGAAGAAGCAGACATCACCCATGAACTGACCGGCGAATTCAATATTGATATGACCCGCAGCAACGATCTGCGCGCAGAAGCCAATGGTCAGTATTCCCGCGGACGACGCAACGGGGCGGAGCCGGAAAGGGTCCTCATCTCCGAAGCGGAAGCCAATAGTATGATTACCTTTCAGCATCCTGAAATAACGATCGATAACAGCCTGTCCGGAAAGGCATTTGCCAGAGTACTGGCCCATGAACTGGGACACGTAGCCTATCGTATGAACAACAAGGCCAGATCCGTTTTCTTTCCGGTAGATGCCGCCCTGAAAGGCCACGATGCCGGCAACCCCGACGGAGAAGCCGCCGATAAGGCCGGCCGTGAATTCGACCGGAACTACCGCAAAGCCAAACGAGCCATCAAAGCAGAGAAGAGACGCCTGATGGCGAAACAGTAAGGAGTATTTTATAATTTGGCTATTTGAGATTTGGTTATTTAAAATGCAGCGGAGACAGAAAGCGGATAAACAAGCTAATGATTCTGTTTTTGTCTCCGCTGCATTTTAAATAACCAAATCTCAAATAGCCAAATTGTCATTTAATAACGTAAACGTATATACGAAAATTGGTTACTCCCCCAGAAAGTTCATCCCTATCTGTGCCAGCATTTTAATCAGCGGCAGCACTTCCTTTCCTTTTTTGGTCAGGGTGTATTCAACGCGCAGGGTATTTTCAAGGTAAGACCGCTTCTCCAGTATTTTATTTTCTACCAGGGAGCGTAATTCCTGCAGTAACATTTTCTCACTGATCTCCGGTATGTAGCGGCGCAGCTCACCGTAACGCACCGGCTTGTCTTCCACGATATGATAGATGATGCGCAGTTTCCATTTCCCGCCGAGTACTTCAAGGGCTTTCGTGATGGGGCAATTTTTTACAGAAATTATTTCCATAGTTAACCTATTGATTTTGTAGGGTTTGAACCTTTTGGTAAGTACTGTACCAATTGGTAAGTTCTTGACCCGTATTTAGTTGTGATTTAAATTTACAGTATTAACCACAAAAAACTAAAAATTAATACCTCAATATTATGGCTACAATCTTAGTTACAACGGCGACCGGGCTTCAGGGAACAGCAGTTGCGCAGGAGCTGGTAAAGGCAAATTTTTCAGTTAAAGTGTTAACAAGAGATCCTTCAAAAATCGCATCAGGGGATTACCAGGTGGCTGAGGGTAGCTTTGATGATCCTGATAGTCTCAGGGAGGCGCTCACTGGTGTTGATGGCGTTTACTTCAAATTACCGTTGATTTTTGATAAAGATCTGTTGCTCAAATATACCAAAAACTTTGTTGAAGCAGCAAAAAATGCATCGCTGAAACTGATCGTGTTTAACAGCAGCATCCTGGTACCGGAGCAACCTTCCGGCTTTGTTGCTTTCGACTCCAAACTGGAAGCGGAGCAATTACTGAAGCAATCAGGATTACCGGTGGTTTATCTGCATCCGCGTATTTATCTTGATAACCTCGCTGCGCCATGGTCTGTTCCCGCTATCATTGAGCAGGGCGTACTGCCGGTGCCGGTACCCGGCGGTCAGCAGGTTTCCTGGATCAGCCTGTACGACCTCGCGCGTTACACCGTGGCCGCCTTCCAGCGTCCTGAACTGGCAGGCCGCACCTTCGAAGTGGGCGCTGCGCCGGTGAATGCCCAGGACCTCACTGCCGGTTTATCTTCCCTGCTCAACAAAACCATCCAGTACGTTTACGTTACCCCGGATGAATTTGAAGCCGGCCTCAAAGGCGCCTTCGGTGACCTGACGGCGAAAAGCATTTCAGATATTTACCGTCACCTCCGCGATAAACCGGAAGACTTTGTGGTGAACAACAACGACGCCGTGAAAGCGCTTGGCGTGGAACCATTAACATTTGCCCAATGGGTAGCCAATGTGCCCTGGGAACAACTTAATCAACAATACGCCGGCGCTATAGCCGGTTAATAATCTGGTTTATTAATACTTAGCTATGGAGAATAAAGTGAACTGTGATGTAACCGGTATGTGCAGTCATGAACAGGCTTTCACCCCATCAGGCGCCGGGCGCACTGATACTGTGGAAATCATTTACGGATACGATCCGCTCTGCGGCTGGTGCTACGGCTTTTCGGCGCACCTGCAGCAGATACGTGCGGCATTCCGGGATAAAGTCCTGTTCACTTTACTCAACGGCGGCATATTTGCCAATACCCGGCAAACGCCGATGGAATTTATCAGCGCACATATCAACAGAAGCATGCCGTATGTAACGGAACGTACGGGAGCTGTATTCGGTGCGCATTTCAGGCAACTGCTGCTGAAAAAGGAATATCCGTACGACTCTGAGAAGGCTTCCGTAGCAGTGACGGTGTTCCGGGAACTGCTGCCCGGAAAGGTGTTCGAGTTCGCCGCTGCGGTACAAACCGCCTTCTTCTATAACGGAATGGATATTCATGCAGACAGCACCTACCTGGAACTGATCCGGCCTTTTGACATTGATCCACCCCTGTTTTTGTCAAAGCTGCAATCTGCTGCCAGCCGGCAACTGACACATGAGGAATACAGCGCCGCTGCCAGGTACCGGCTGGCCTATCCTTCCTCTCTGATCATCAGCCCGCTGGGCACAGAAATGCTGCATGAAGGCTTTGAACCTGCTTCCCAGGTCATCGCAAAAATTGAACGGAAACTGTTGCAGTTGCAACAAACATCGGTAGTAACAGGTCACACCTGATTCAGTAACTGTTAATTTTATCTTACTATGCTGTGTTGTAAGTAAGGAATGCCAACAAGAAAATCCCACCAACGGATAACCACCCCGATCATTAAACATTTTTCATGTAAAGCATGGACAGCCTGCTTTATGCCCAAACCCTAATATCCGGATAAATAATGAAAGCAGATATCCAGCAGACACGCGTCACTGCGCCATCGTATGATGCAGTGATACGCGCGGAAGAAGTGAATGCCGAAGCAGGACACGAAAACCTGGGATTCCTCTCTTTTAGTCATGGCTTTATGCCTAAAGAACCGCCTTTGCTGCGCCTGCCTGAAAAATTCAGCGCATGGGACGAGCTGGCGGCAGACCTTCCGCGCCATTATATGAACCAGTCGTTACGACAGGCTTTTCAGGCATTGCCGGTACTCATCCCCGATGAGGAGAGTCTGCCGGAACCCTTTCTCTGCCGCGCTTCTGTATTAATGAGCATGTTCGCGCATGCCTACGTACGCTGCGAAAGAGAAGAAGATCTGAATATCCCTGCTGCCATACAACAGCCGTGGGAGCTCATTACCAGCCGCCTCAAAAGACCGGTGCCCTTCCTTTCCTACATTGATCTTATTGTTTACAACTGGAAACTGCAGCAGCCCGAAGGCCCCGTAGAAGTAGAGAACCTGCTGCTGCTCGTGCCTACGGTAGATAATAATGAAGAAAGAATTTTTTATCTCACACAAACAGAAATCCTCGCGAAAGCAGCTCCCGTCATCTCTGCCGTAACAGATGTGCAGAATGCCATCCTGATGGAAGATACACCACTCGTGATTGCCGGACTGCAACGTATACAGGAAACCATTGAAGCGCTGACAGAAAAATCTTTTCTCAAAATAAATCCGAACCCGCGCAGCAGTACCTATGTAGACCCTATCGTCTGGGCCAAAACAGTAGCGCCTTTTGCCGTACCCCTGAAGGAAGGGGTGCAGGGCCCCAGTGGTACTTCATCTCCCATATTTCACCTGATCGACACTTTTATTGAAAGAGCCAGGTACGATACCATCCTGGGGGAAGAAGCCCTGTTCATCCGTCGCTGGTATCCGGAGCACTGGCGCAATTTCCTGTCAGCAGTAGAACAGGTGTCTCTATCCGCTTATGTGGAGAAAGCCGGCAGCGATGAACTGCACGGCGCCTACTATTCCCTGGTGGAGAGCTATGCAGGCCGGCAGGGATTCCTGGGTGTGCATAAACGTAAAGTCTACGGTTACCTGCAGATGGCTTTTAAAGTGGGCCGCTCCGTTACTATCGGCGGTTTCAGCGGACTGTTCAAAGAGCGTACCTGGGAAGAGGTGGATGATGAACTGGAGAGCACCCGCCTGGAACGCTATGCAGACAAGAGCCTCAAGTGCCCTTTCGCTACCATCAGCGGCCGCCGTCCTGCCGGCTCCCTGGATGTACAGAACATTCAGCTGGATATCCGCGATAAGGGCGTCAGCTACAGGCCCGGCGACCGTGTGGCTATCCTGCCCTCCAACAACGAGCAGGAGGTGGCGCAACTGTTACAGCTGCTGCAGCTGCCGCCGGAACTGCCGGTGAAGATCAATGAGCGCTGGCGGGAACATGCGGCAAAGTATTTTCATGTTTTCAATGATGAATTGCCCCTGAAGCGCATCCTGCAATCAGCGCAGCTGCACCGCGTGTATCCGTCGAAGTTAGCGGAACCGCCTGCGGCATTGCATGCCTGCCTGCAGGGTATTCAACGCGCCAATATCCATATCGGCCTGAAGGATTTTATCGACATCGTTACAGGTCACGGTATCGCTACGGATATTTTTGCATCCGGGCATTTCCTCACGGATCTGCTGGAAGTGGAGAAGGAAAGACTTTACAGCATCTCTTCCGGCGACCTGGCAGATAAAAAAGGAGTACTGGAACTGACAGTAGGTAAGGTGAAGGCGCAGCGTAATGGCAAACCTGCTGCCGGCGTGGCTTCAGGGTATCTGCATGACGCCCCCGTGTCGGCAGACAACCGTATTCCGTTCCGCATTGTACGCCCTTTACGGTTTAAGTTGCCGGAACACCCGGACCGCCCGGTGATTATGTTTGCAGGCGGTACCGGTATCTCTCCCTTCAAGGCTTTCTGGGAACACCTGTCCGCCGGAAACCGCGCCCATAAAGGATGGCTTTTCCTCAGCATCCGGGAACAGAAAGACCTGCCATACCGGGAAGAACTGGAAGAACTGGTGTTTGAAAAGGGATTCCGTGTAGACGTAGCCGTTACCAGGGAGCCTGTGCGCTTCAATAAAACACTCAGCCACCTCGGAAAGCAATTTGTGTTTGAACCGGCGCAGCCAGCCCGTATCGGACAGCTGCTGGCAGATGAATCCTACCAGGAACGCCTGTACGAATACCTGAAATCCGAACACCGGGGCGGTAAGCAGGCCAACATTTATGTATGCGGAAAGGCCGGCTTTGCCAAATCCGTGATGGATGCATTACGCCGTATCATCAAAATACAGGCGGAAAAAGAAGGCGCAGACGCCAGAGAGCTTTTCTACGAGCTGTTTTCGGCAGACCGTTACATGCAGGATATTTTCACGGATCAGGAGCCGGCAGGGCAGCAGCCTACTCATTATCATATCTCTGATGTTATCAAACGCAATAACGACCAGTATGGCTATTGGGTTATCGTGAATAATAAGATATTCGACCTGACAGAATTTAAAGAGATACACCCCGGCGGAGAGAAGATTGTGCTGGATAACGCCGGACGGGACGGTACCCATGAATTCAGGCGGGCAGAGCATCATCATAATCCCGAAATCATGTCGCTGCTCAGTATGTATTATGTGGGAGAGGTGATAGTACCACAGTTCGAATCAGCAGAAATTGCCGTGAAATACCACCGGTGGTTATCTGCCGTACATCTCAGCACAGAAATGCAGAATACCCTGTATACAGATTATACTTTTACCGGGAAACAAACCACCCGCGCTGATCACAGCGGATCGCCCACCGCCTATAAACGGTCGCTGATCCTGGAAAACCACCTGCGGTTTAATGAAGAGTATATTCCGTTGCTGACAGAAAGCCTGCTGGAACAATATACCACCGATACGCCGCTGACAGCAGCACTGGCAGAAATCAGCGCCCGCAGCCGCCAGGAAGCCGCGTTTATCGAAGGCGTTTTTGAAGCCTATCAGCATACCGCCGATGCTGCCCTGCTGCAGGTGCTGCAGGAGATAGAGCAGGCAGACAAAGCGCTGATCCTGGATATCCGCCGGCTGTTCCGCGCCGGGCTGAAATATTTCGAAGGCTATGAAACGGAGCTGCATCAGCTGTTTGACCAGAACCTGCAGACGATCCTGCAGCATACCGTAGATAAACTGCGGCAGTATAACAACGCTACCAGCAGCCGTAACGGCCGTTTCCGTTTTTTTTGATCTTATATACTACTTAGTCTATAGAAATAACATAGAATATGATAGTCAACTTTAACACCCGCAGCGTACAACTACTGGGCGACACCCTGACACCGGTAGAAATATACCTGCGGGTAAGGGATGAATTTCCCAACAGCATTATTCTCGAAAGCTCGGATTATCATCAGCGTCAGCACAGCTATTCCTATATCTGCTGCGATCCGGTATCGTCCTTTGAAGTAAAGGAGGAACAGATCACTATCGCATTTCCCGGTGAAGACCCGGAAACAACGCCGGTTACCGCGCACCGGCAGGTATTGGCCGCCCTGCAGCGCTATACGGCCTCTTTTTCGTATAGCCATCCCCGTACACCGTATGTCACACACGGATTATTCGGTTTTACCAGTTACAATGCAGTCAGGTATTTCGAGGAAGCAGACATTCATGATTTTGAAAATGAAGACAGAAGTATCCCTGACCTGTTCTACCAGGTGTACCGCTACGTTATCATCTACAGTCATCATAACGACGAGGTATGGCTGTATGAGCATACCCCGCAGGGAGAAACATCTAACCTGGACGGTATGCAGCACCTCATCAGCCGTAAGAGCTACCCGCATTACCCCTTCCACTCATCGCCGGAAGAAACCTCCAACTTTACTGATGAGGAATTCCTGCAGGTAGTGCAGAAAGGTATTGACCACTGCTACCGCGGCGACGTATTCCAGGTGGTGCTTTCCCGCCGCTTCAGCAGGCGTTACCGCGGAGACGACTTCATGGTATACCGTGCGCTGCGGCATATTAATCCTTCACCTTATCTCTTCTACTTCGATGCCGGCAGCTTCCGCATTTTCGGCTCCTCACCGGAAGCGCAGATAGTGGTGAAGGACGGCATAGCCACCGTTTTTCCTATAGCCGGTACCGTTAAACGCACCGGAAACGCGGAGGAGGACCGGCAGCTGACAGATCGCCTGCTGCAGGACCCCAAGGAAAATGCGGAACATATCATGCTGGTAGACCTTGCCCGCAATGATCTCAGCACCCACGGATCTTCCGTGGCAGTGGAAACCTTCCGGGAAGTGCAATATTATTCCCACGTCATCCACCTCGTATCCAAAGTTACCGGCAAACTCGATGACCCGCAGGGGAGTCTGCAGATGCTGGCTAATACCTTTCCCGCAGGCACGCTCTCCGGCGCGCCCAAACATAAAGCCCTGCAGCTGATTAATACCTATGAACGGCAATGCCGTGGTTACTACGG
Source organism: Chitinophaga solisilvae (assembly GCF_009928525.1). Classification (GTDB taxonomy): domain Bacteria; phylum Bacteroidota; class Bacteroidia; order Chitinophagales; family Chitinophagaceae; genus Chitinophaga; species Chitinophaga solisilvae. The sequence goes on from NZ_JAABOK010000004.1 coordinate 288,320, forward strand.
CGGTGCTATCGGTTATATCAGCTTCCATGGTGAAGTGGATCACGCCATCATGATACGTACTGTGCTCAGCAAGGACAATCATCTTTACTACCAGGCGGGAGCCGGAGTGGTAGCGCGTTCCAACGTGCAAAGCGAATTACAGGAAGTTAATAATAAACTGATGGCGCTCAAAAGGGCCATCGAATATGCAGCAACCTTTTAATCATCATGAAATGAAAATTCTGGTATTGGATAACTACGATTCATTTACCTATAATCTGGTACACATCATCCGGGAACTCGGATATGGTGCACAGACCAGCGTGGTTCGCAACCGTAAAATATCGCTGGAAGAAGTGGATGCTTTCGATAAAATTTTACTGTCACCCGGCCCCGGCGTTCCGGCAGAAGCCGGCATTATGATGGACCTGATCCGCCGTTACGCTCCCGTGAAAAGCATACTGGGCATATGTCTGGGCCATCAGGGTATCTGTGAGGCCTTTGGCGCTACCCTGACCAATATGCATGATGTGGTGCATGGGGTGGGGCTGCCTACTACTATCACACAACCGGACGACTATCTCTTTCAGCATATCCCGGAACAGTTTGTCACCGGCCGCTATCACAGCTGGGTGGCGGATCTGGACAGTATCCGGCATCCGCTGGAAGTGACTGCTGTGAGTGAAGATAACTACCTGATGGGCGTGCGGCATCACAGCTACGACGTGCGTGGATTGCAGTTTCACCCGGAATCCGTGCTGACAGCCGGTGGAAAACAGCTGATCGCCAACTGGCTGGAATCTCCGCCGGTAAAGGATACCAGCCGGGAAGACCGGATAGCCAACATCAGTCAGCTGGCCTATGCCGGATATTTTCAGTAAACCCAATTAACGCTACCTATTGTGAAAACATTACTGGGAAATTTATTCAGACAGGAAACGCTTTCCTATACCGCTGCCCGCGAAACGCTGCAGGAGATAGGAGAAGGGAGGTATCAGCCTGCACAGATAGCCGCTTTCCTCACCATCTTCAATATGCGCAGCATCACGCCGGATGAACTGGCGGGTTTCCGCGACGCCATGCTGGAGCTGTGTGTGAAAACGGATCTTTCTTCCTGGGATCCCATCGATATTGTAGGTACCGGCGGCGATGGAAAGGATACTTTCAATATATCCACTACGGCCGCGCTGGTGGTGGCGGGTGCGGGATTTAAGGTGGCCAAGCACGGGAACTACGGTGTTTCTTCTACCAGCGGCTCTTCTGATGTGCTGCAATACCTGGGACTGAAGTTCAGCCATGATCCGGGGGTATTGCAACGCAGTCTGCACAGCGCAGGCATCTGTATCCTGCATGCACCGCTGTTTCATCCGGCCATGAAGCATGTGGCAGCCATCCGCAAGGAACTGCAGGTGCGCACTTTTTTCAACATTATAGGGCCTGTTATTAATCCTGCGTCGCCGAGGTACCAGCTGCTCGGTGTATACAGCCTGGAGCTGGCGCGGCTTTACGGGCATCTGTATCAGCATACGGAAGTGCATTACAAAATTGTTCACTCCCTGGACGTGTACGATGAAGTATCCCTTACCGGCCCGGTGAAGCTGATCGGCAACCGGGGAACCCGATTGCTGCAGCCGGCCGACTTCGGCAGTACGCGTGTGCTGCCGGAGGAGCTGCAGGGCGGCGGCTCTGTCAGAGCTGCTGCCGGTATTCTCACCGCCGTACTAACGGGAAAGGCTACACGTGCGCAGACAGACGCGGTGCTGGCTAACGCCGGACTGGCTATTCAGCTGCTCCGGCCGGAGCTACCCCTTCCTGATGCGGTAGGCATCGCCCGCGAGTCCATCGACTCCGGCCGCGCCTATTTATCTCTCAAAAATTTAATCCATTCCGGAACATGAGCATACTTGATAATATCATCAGCAATACCCGGGCAGAGGTGGCGCAACGCCGGGAACAAACGCCGGTAAGCCGGCTGGAAAAATATCCGCTGTTTGACCGCACGCCGCTGCGTGCGGCCGATTACCTGCGCGCTCCGGGGAAACTGGGCATCATTGCGGAAGTAAAAAGGCAGTCGCCTTCCAAAGGAATTATCAATGCTGACTTCGACGCGCCGGAAGTAGCGCGGGGATATGAAGCAGCAGGCGCTTCCTGCATTTCCGTGCTGACGGACCAGAAATATTTTGGCGGCAGCCTGACTGATTTATCCCGCGTAAAGGCAGCCGTAGAGCTGCCTGTGCTGCGCAAGGATTTTATCATCAGCGAATACCAGATAACAGAAGCTAAAGCCATTGGTGCAGATATCATCCTGCTGATAGCCGCGGCGCTGCCGCCGGCTACGGTGGCCTCCCTGGCGCGTTTTGCACAGCAGCTGGGGCTCAGCGTGCTGCTCGAGGTGCATACGCTGGAAGAACTGCAGGAAAACCTGCATCCGGAGGTAGACCTTATTGGTGTCAACAACCGTGACCTGCACAGCTTTGAAATATCGGTAAAACACTCGCTGCAGCTGGCGCCGCATATACCTGCGCAGTTCCTCCGCGTGTCGGAAAGCGGGCTTACCAACTACGAAGTGGTGCCTGCATTGAAACAGGCAGGCTATGAAGGTTTTCTCATCGGTGAAACGTTTATGCGTGAACGTGATCCCGGCCTGGCGCTGGCAACATACTCGCAGGAACTGAGAAAGGCATTGTCCAACGCGCAAACAGTGGCCTTATGAGTAAGTATAATATTACGGAAGATGGCTACTATGGCAGGTATGGTGGCGCATATGTTCCGGAGATGCTATATCCGAATGTGGAGGAACTGCGGCAGCAGTATGTATCCATTATCGAATCGCCTTCTTTCCGGGCGGAGTTTGAAAAGCTGCTGACAGATTATGTGGGCCGTCCGACCCCGCTGTACCTGGCTTCCAGGCTGTCTGAAAAATATAACGCTACTATCTATCTGAAACGGGAAGATCTTAATCACACCGGCGCGCACAAGGTGAATAATACGCTTGGCCAGATACTGCTGGCGAAGCGCCTGGGCAAGACCCGCATCATTGCTGAAACAGGCGCCGGTCAGCACGGCGTTGCCACTGCTACAATGTGCGCGCTGATGAACCTGCCCTGCGTGGTGTATATGGGCGAAACGGATATCGCACGACAAAGACCTAATGTAGAAAGAATGAAGCTGCTGGGCGCAGAAGTACGCCCGGCGCTGAGCGGCAGCAGAACCCTGAAAGACGCTACCAACGAAGCTATCCGTGACTGGATCAATCATCCGTCAGACACCTATTATATCATCGGCTCCGTAGTGGGCCCACATCCTTATCCTGATATGGTAGCGAGATTTCAATCTGTTATCAGCCGGGAAATCAGGCAGCAGCTGCTGAAAGAAACAGGCCATGAAAACCCTGACTACCTGGTGGCATGCGTTGGCGGTGGTAGTAATGCGGCCGGCACCTTTTATCATTACCTGCAGGAAGAACAGGTAAAACTGGTGGCGGTGGAAGCAGGCGGACTGGGTGTGCACACGGGGAAAACTGCAGCCACTACCACTGTCGGCACACCAGGTATTATTCATGGCAGCAAAACATTGCTCATGCAAACCCGCGATGGCCAGATCATTGAGCCACACTCGATTTCAGCAGGACTCGATTACCCCGGTATCGGGCCGCTGCATGCCTGGCTGTTTGAATCAGGCCGCGGGAAGTTTTACAGCGCTACGGACGAAGAGGCTTACCAGGCAGGTATTCAGCTCAGCAGACTGGAGGGCATCATTCCTGCCCTGGAATCGGCGCATGCACTGGCAGCGCTGGCCTTTCTGCCGCTTATCCCTTCGGATACCGTAGTGGTAACCCTTTCCGGCCGGGGAGACAAAGATCTGCAAACCTATATCGACAGAGGCGGATATTAAAATCATCTGCAAAAAAATAAGGAAGATGAACAGAATAACATCCTTGTTCCGTCAGAAAAAAGAACAGGTACTCAGCGTATTTTTTACCGCCGGCTTTCCTGCCCTGCAGGATACGGTGCCTGTACTCACTGCATTGCAGGAAGCCGGCGCAGATCTCGTGGAAATAGGCATGCCCTATTCCGATCCCATGGCCGACGGGCCCGTGATACAGGCCAGCAATACCCGCGCCCTCGGCAATGGCATGTCTGTGGAACTGCTCTTCGAACAGCTGAAAGATATACGCACCCACATACATATTCCCATACTGCTGATGGGATATTATAACCCGGTACTGCAATACGGTGTGGAGCAATTTGTGACGCAGGCCGCCGCAGCGGGCATTGACGGCATCATTATTCCTGACCTTCCCCTGCAGGAATATGAACAGCAATACCAGCAACTGTTCCAGGCCCATAAGCTATCCAACGTTTTCCTGGTAACGCCGCAAACGCCGGAAGACAGACTGTTACATATTGACCGGCTGTCAACCGGATTTATCTATATCGTTTCTTCCAGCAGTACTACCGGAAATCAGCAGCAGCAGCAGGGCCATGACAGCTATTTTTCACGGATACGGCAAACGCCGCTGCAGAACCCTGCGCTGATAGGATTCAATATCAAAGATCAGGAGAGTTTCCGGTATGCCTGTCAGTATGCCGCCGGCGCTATCATCGGCAGCGCTTTTATCCGTGTGCTGGAACAGGCGGATGATCTCCGGCCGGCTATTCATGCTTTTATACAACAGCTGCGGGGTGCAGCAGAACCGTTACCGTCCGTACCGCACCGGCAGACGGCTACACTGTAGCTTTCCGGGAACGTACCCGGAATAAAATTTCAGGAGGTCAGATCTCACATAAAAAGTTTCACCAAATCCCATCACTCGTTTATGTCTTATTTAAACAGTCTGCGACTCGTATTTTCAGGCGATTTTCAGGCGGATGTAGCCACCGCCAACAATGATGTGCGACACTTCGACAATGATAATTTCCAGGCGCGCTTTCAGTTGCCGGGAGAGAACAATGTCAACGGCGCCTATAATCCCGATGGAGGCTCCTCCTTTTTGTTGCAGCATACCTATGTACAGCAGGTCAGCTATCCTGATGGCCGCGTGCTGACGAATACTGCCGATGATATTGTGATCGGCACTGCCGTCACCAGTCCGGCGGATCGCCTCAGCGGTAAGCTGGTAGACCTTGATCCGCAGATGCAGCTATCTACGGAGCCCTGGGGTGTTAAACTACGTTTACTTGCTCCCGATGGCGAGCTGCTGCTCGAAGGAGATGTGGAACCTTCCGGCTTCCGCGACCTGCAGGTGCGCCAGTTTCAGCCACCGCCGAACGGTTTGCCGCTGGGCGCCAGCTGGATTACCGTCCTCACCAATCTGCACTGGACAGATAAAGCGAAACAATCACCTTTCCTGAAAGAGCTGAAGGCAAAGACAGATGACGATAAGCTCAGTCTGAATCTCACCAGCTTCGCCTATTACACCGGGCATACCGATGGCCGTTTTACCATCGGGAAAATCATTGGCACACTGGGGCCCTGGATAGAAGGGGAACCGGAGCAGTTCGTGCCGGGCAGAAGATTATTCGGTATCTCTAACGTCGGCGCAGATACGAATCCTGCCATTCCGTTCAACTACAGCAATTTTATTGTGGAAGAAGAACACAAAAGGTTACTGCTGGATCTTGGCGGTTCCTTCCCGGTAGCGGATACGCAGGGAAATATTGACCCGATATACCTGAAGCTGGGTGTAGCAAAAGCGGCATTTAACCAGCCGGTGAGCACTGCTCCGCTACTCATCACACCGGCGGAATACCTGGAGATTGGCGTTATCAGCAATACACATCAGCCGGGATGGCTGCTGAAAACCGGTGGTGTAGTGAGTTTTCAGCTGAGCCAGCCGGTATTCCAGCTGCTGAAAGATCATCAGCTGCTACTCATAGGAAAAACCCCGGAAGGGCAGGAGCGGGTGATCGCGCGTGAATCTGTCGGAGGATACTTACTGCGGGCAGATGCGCACGTTTTCCGCCTGGATCCCGGAGATGAAGAGCGCAGCAAAATATATGCTTACCGATGGGGTAAACCGCTGCCACAGGCAAAAATATCGCTTGTATTGCAGCCGCCTGTACCGATTGATATATTTTCTGACCCTACACTGCAAGGCCCTATACCGCTGACAGGCACGCCTCCGGAGGCTTTGCTGTTCCCTGCGGAACTGACCACCAACAACAAGGGATTTGCCCGCATCACTATCGGTGGTAATGATCCCGGTTCTCCCCGCGGATATGTAGACGGCCAGGTATATTATCTCAACTACAGTCTTGCAGAAGTACCGGTGCAGGATAAATATCCGTTCGATCAGTTCCATGTGCATCTCCGCGATGAATTCGATATTCCGCAAAACCCTGCCTGGCAGGACATCGCCTATACGCTGAAACAGTATGGCAACCTGTTCCCGCTGATGAGCCGGTTTATTGTGGACTTAGGTTCGGAAGAAGCGGTGAAGAAACGCCGTGATATTTTACTCTTTGCCTTTACGCGCAAGATCAAGGACCCCAACTATATGCCGGTTACCCGCGACCTGTCTGCCGCCAAACGGAAGACGATCGTGAAATGGCTTAAACGTCTGGATGATGACAGTATCCAGGACATCGCAGCTGCGGAAAGTGAAGCGGCCAAAGTGAAAAAGGAACCGGTGGTTGCTGCTGCCGGAGACCTGGACCTGGACGATTACCAGAAAAACATGGCCCGTTCCAAAAGTGGCGGTAAGCTGTCCTTCAACATTGTACTGCCTTTCGCGGCAGAGTAACATTTCACCTGAACCTATACTTTACAATTCTTCCTTATGATAAGAATACAAACAGCCATTTTAGATAAAGTAAAAAATGCCACACAACTGGATCAGCTGCATGAATTTCTGCAGTACGCCATTGAGCTGGAACACTCCACCATTCCACCCTATCTCACTGCCATGATTTCACTGAAACCGGAGAAGAACCGGGAGATATGGAACATCATTCATTCCGTGGTGGTGGAAGAAATGTTGCATATGACCATTGCCGCCAATATCCTGAATGCCCTGAAAGGTAAGCCTGTGGTAAATAAGGAAGGATTCGTGCCGGCGTATCCGGGGCCGCTGCCACTGGGCATCCGCGACGGCTTGATTGTAGGACTGGAAGCATATTCGACGCGTGTAGTGAAAGACGTGTTTATGGAGATAGAAGAGCCGGAGAACCCTTTGAACTTCCCTGTGAAAAGCGCTGCAGCGGACAATACTTACGCCACCATCGGCCTGTTCTATAAAGCTATCCAGGAAAAGATTGCGGAGCTGGCAGATCATCATCTGCCCGGTAATCCCAAATATCAGGTAACCGGTTTCTTTGATGAAGACCTGCTGTTCCCCATCAAAACAAAACAGCAGGCGATTGCAGCCATCGATATTATCGTGGAGCAGGGAGAGGGCACAGAGACATCTCCGCTGGACGGAGAAGACGAGCTTGCGCACTATTATCTCTTTGCAGAATTATATCATGGCAAGCGGCTGGTGAAGGATGGCAGCAGCTTCTCCTATTCCGGTGCGCCTATTCCCTTTGATGCGGCAGCGGTGTATCCGCTGGCGCCCAATACTAAAGTAGCAGACCTGCCGGCAGGATCTGAAGCGCGGCGCCGTGCACATGAATTCAATGTTGCCTACAGCAAACTGCTGAACGCCCTGCACAGAACTTACAACGGAGAACCTGATTTCGTGAAGCATAGCATAGGATTGATGTTCGACGTGAAGCTGAAAGGAGAAAGACTTGCGGAAATACCTTTTCCGGGAAAAGCCGGATTTACAGTAGGGCCTCCGTTTGAGTTTGTTGATGTCACTTTTTAATGCCCGTAAATATTTGTTTTAATGATCCGGAAAGCAATATATATCATCATTATTGCCATTATCAACGGCGGCTGCTTTCAAGCAGCCGCACAACTTCCTGTGCAGCTGCGTATAGCCGTGCGGGAAGGTACCAATATGATGGCCGCCCTGTCACCTGATGGCCGGAACATTGCCATAGATCTGCAGGGGACCCTGTACCTGCTGCCCGTTACCGGTGGCGCTGCGGTGCAGCTGACCAATGGCCTGAGCGATGACCGGCAGCCTTCCTGGTCGCCGGACAGCAGGCAGCTGGTATTCCAGTCCTATCGCGACGGGAACTATCATCTGTGGCTGATCAATGCCGACGGCAGCGGGTTACGCCAGCTCACCTCCGGCATATACGATGACCGCGAACCGGAATGGGCTGCCGATGGCCGCCGCATCCTGTTCTCCTCTGACCGTTCCGGCAAGTATGATGTATGGCAGCTGTCGCTGAGAGATACAACGCTGCAGCAGGTAACAAACAGTCACACAGAAAATTATCAGCCGGCCCTGTCGCCCGACAGCCGGCTGCTGGCGTATGTCGCCGGCAACAGCATCCGTATCCGCCATCGCGGGCAGGAAACGGTGCTGGTAACATCCCGCGGGACAGTGTCTGCACCCGCATTTACGAAGGATGGAAAACAGGTGTCGTGGTTTGGGTATGAGAAGGGACGCAGTGGTTTGTTCCTCACCACCATCGCCACGAAAGTCACCAGGAAGCTCAGTGCATCCCGTGAAGATATTTTCCCCTTTAAGGTAAACTGGAGCAAGGAAAAAAAATTCCTGTACACTGCTGATGGGAAAATCAGGTGGGGCAGTGCAGGAAGCGCTTTAGCAGACAGCGTTTCCTTCTCCGTTACCTTACAGCTGCATCGGAGTGCATGGCCGAAGAAGCAAAGAAATTTTGATGACAGTGCCTTCCGGCAGGTGAAAGGTGTGATGGGGCCAGTGGTTTCTCCCGACGGATCCACGGTGGCTTTTACAGCGCTGGGGGATATCTGGTTGCAGGAGCAGGATACCGTCCGCCGCCTGACGAATGATGCGGCCATAGACCTGGACCCGGCCTGGTCGCCGGACGGCAGCCGGCTGGCCTTCGTGTCCGACCGCCTCGGTAAAATGGATCTCTGGATACATGACATGATAACGGGAACGGATAAACGTATTACGGATACACCGGAAGGCGTGATGTTTCCCGCCTGGTCTCCGGACGGGCAGCAGATAGCCTTCCTGCTCAGTGATGCCCGGAATGTATGGGGCACGGCAGTACCGGGTGTTGTGCGCCCGGATACCGTTCAGCAGTTGCCGGCACATAATGGTCCCCGGACAGCTTTCCCTGTACAGCCGCTGGCAGCAGTACGCAGATTGCATACGCCCCTGTCGGCCCCCGGAAGACCTGCCTGGTCACCTGACGGGCAACGTATAGCCTTCTCCGTATTACAGCCTTTTTCTTCCCGTTTCCGGGAAGGCATTAGCAAAATATTACTTGTGGCCGCCGACGGGCAGCAACCTGACCGCTTTATATCCCCGCTGCTGAACCGTACGCTGGCTACCCGCGGTAAAAACGGACCCGTATGGTCGCCCGATGGAAAACAGATGGCCTATGTGCAGAACGGCGTTTTATGGACCGTGCCGGTACAGCCGGATGGCACGCCGGCAGGCCCTCCGCGGCAACTCACCGCTACCCTCGCCGATGCGCCCTCCTGGACCGGAGATGCAAAAAGCATCGTATTCTGGCAGACAGATAAACTGCAACAGGTGTTTCTGTCTGACGGACATATCATAGACCGCCCGCTGCCGCTCACCTGGCAGCAGCAGGCCGGAAAAGATGAATGGATACTGCATGCAGGCCGCCTCTTCGATGGCCGGCAGCATGGCTACCACTACAACGTAGATATCTTCATCAAAAATAACCGCATACAACAGGTACGGCCACACGAAAACGGGCTGCCGGGTAAAGTGATAGATGCGTCCACCAGGACGGTGATCCCCGGCCTGTTTGACATGCATGCGCATCAGTACGCCGGCGTGGGAGAGGTGCTGGGCAGGATATGGTTGTCTTACGGTATTACCTCCGTACGTGAACCCGGCGCGGATCCTTACGATGCGCTGGAACGTAAAGAGTCCTGGGCAGCAGGTGTACGCCCCGGCCCGCGGGAATTTTTTTCCGGTACGCTGACAGACGGAGAACGCATCTATTACGGCAATGCCAACAGCATAGGCAATGACACCCAATTGCAGCTGGAGCTGGAACGTGCTGTGGCGCTGGATTACGACCTTATCAAAACATATGTCCGCACATCAGACAGCCTGCAAAAGAAAATCACCGGCTTTGCGCATCGTCACGGTATGGCGGTAGCCTCGCATGAGCTATATCCTGCGGTGGCTTTCGGGGTAGATGCGGTGGAGCATATACGCGCCACCAGCCGCCGCGGCTATGGCCCTATGCAGTCTCCCCTGAACCGCAGCTATGAAGATGTAACACAGCTGCTGTCTTTATCGGGTATGAATTTCACGCCGACTATCGCATTGTCCGGCGGTTTTTTCCTGCGTATGGAGCAGGACAGCTCCCTGCTGGAAACGCCCGTTTTCCGGACCTTATATCCGCCTGGCTATGCAACGGCCTACCGGACCTTCGCCAGACAGATTAAGGCGCATATGCCCGAACTGACACAAAATTATGATGCTACGCTCAATACCATCCGCCGCCTGCATCAGGCAGGTGCGCATATCACCGCCGGAACCGATGCACCTTTTATTCCCTATGGATTAAGTCTGCATGTGGAACTGCAGGAGCTCACCGCCGCCGGACTTACGCCGGAAGATGCACTGCGTGCAGCCACTATCCACGCTGCAGAAGCATTGGGCGTTGCGGACGACCTGGGCGCCATCGAAGCCGGGAAGCTGGCTGATATGGTGGTGGTAGACGGCGATCCGCTGCAGGATATACGCGCAGCGCAGTCGGTATCTCTGGTAATTAAAAACGGGTTGCTGTATAGTGCGGATGCCTTATTACATCCATACCAGCCATAAAGGAAACCATCATTTAATCATTTACAAAAAATATCAACCATGAAAAAGATGTCAATGTTCTGTGTATTTGCCCTGTTGATTTTTCTTCCGGGTGTTTTTACAGCAGTAAACGCGCAAACTCCCGTGAAAGAAGGATTCTGGAGAGGTGTATTGTATAACCGGGATGGTTCGGAAGTGCCCTTTAACTTTGAAGTAACACCTGACCGGGTTGTGCTGATTAACGGAGAGGAGCGGCTACCGGCTTCCCGGATTACGCGCCGGCAGGATTCCCTGATTATTGCCTTTGATCAGTTTGACAATGAACTGGCGCTGGTGCTGAACAGCCCCGAAAAGGCTACAGGACTGCTGCGCCGGCAGGATGAACTGGTGACGCCCACAGATACGAAGGGACTGCCCATATCGGTAGACCGCACCGGCCTGCCTATCAAGGTAACGCTGGAGTACGGGGTGCATCACCGTTTTCAGGAAACAGGCGTAGCGCCGGTAGCAACAATTGCCGGAAAGTGGGATGTTGCCTTTTATACAGAAGACGGCCGGGAGATAAAGTCAGTCGGCATTTTCTCCCAGGAAGGCAGCAAGGTAACAGGCACCTTCCTGAAAGTCACCGGCGACACGCGTTTCCTGGAAGGCAGCCTGCAGGGCAATTCATTGCAGCTCTCCTCCTTCATCGGTACCGGCCCCAATCTTATTACCGCAACAGTAAAAGATGCGGATAACTTTAACGGCTATACGTCGGCGCCATCCGGCAAATTCCGCTTTACCGCCGTACGCAATGAAAAGGCCGCGCTACCTGACGCCTATACGATTACTCACCTGAAAAACGGCAACCGCACTTTTGATCTGTCGCTGCCGGACGTCGACGGAAAAAAGATTTCACTGAAAGACCGCCGTTTCAGCGGTAAACCGGTCATCATCACCATTACAGGTACCTGGTGTCCCAACTGTATGGACGAAGTAGCCTTCCTGGCGCCATGGTACCAGGAGAATAAACACCGCGGGGTAGAAGTGTTGTCCGTTTACTATGAGCGAAAAGATGATCCCGCCTATTTCAAAAAAGTATTGTCCCGCGTAAAGGAACAATATAACATCGGCTATCCGCAACTGGTAGGCGGACTTGCTGATAAGCAGCTGGTGGCGGCTTCCCTGCCTTCGCTGGATAAATTTACCGCATTTCCCACCACCATTTTCATCAATAAAAAAGGAGAAGTAGCAAAGATACATACCGGCTATAACGGACCGGCTACCGGGGAATACTACCAGGCCTTCATCAGGGAATTCAACCAGGAGGTGAATGAACTGCTGCAGGAGAAAGGGCAGTGAGTTTTTATCAACCAATTATTTTCCAACTTAATCAGATGTACTACAGATATTTTTTACCAGCCATTATATACCTATTGCTGACTGCAAACCCGTTGTGGGCGCAGCAACAGACTGTCACCGGAAATGTTCGTGATACAGACCATCATCCGGTGCCGGGAGCTACTGTAACAGTTGTCAATACCACCATCGGAACGGTAACAGATGCCGAGGGAAGATTTAGCCTGCAGGCGCCACCGAATGCGCGGCTGAGTATCAGCTTCACAGGTTTTAAAACACAGCAGCTGCACACCGCCACACTGAAAGGGCCTGCACAGATTACGCTGCAGGAAGACCTATCCCGCCTCGATGAAATTGTCGTAACAGGATTAGCGACCAATGTAAAAAGAAGGAACCTCGCCAATACCGTAGTAACAGTTTCCGGTAAAGACCTTTCCGGTACCGCGCCCGCTCAGACGCTGGACGCCGCCTTATCCGGCAAGGTGCCCGGCGCTTATATCAATGCCAACACCGGCGCCCCCGGCGGTGGTATATCCGTTAAGCTGCGCGGGGTTACTTCCGTGTACGGCGCCACGCAGCCACTGTATGTGGTAGATGGCGTGTTTATTGATAACAGCGCCATCTCCTCCGGCCTGACAGCTGTCACCAAAGCTGTGAAAGATCCCGGTGTGATTACTTCCAATCAGGACAATCCCTCCAACCGCATTGCGGATATAAGACCGGAAGATATAGAGAATATAGAGATCCTGAAAGGTGCTTCGGCCGCAGCGATCTACGGTTCCAGGGCATCAGCGGGCGTTATTATCATCACCACCCGGAAAGGACGGGCAGGAAAAACACAGCTCTCTCTGTCGCAGGATCTCGGCTTTAACAAAGCTACGCGCCTGCTGGGAACAAGGGAGTTTACTGCCGACAGGGCAGCAGCCTTATCTAAAGATCCTGTTGCAAGCGCCGCATTGCGGAAGCAATTCCTGGAAGCGGAAGCCCAGGGTAAAATTTATGATTACGAAAAGGAAATCTATGGTAACACCGGCTTCACCCGCAATACCGGCCTGAGTCTGAGCGGAGGCAGCGAAAAAACCGACTTCTTTATTTCGGCCGCCCAGAAGGATGAAAGCGGTATTGTAAAGAATACCGGCTACCGGCATAACAGCATCCGGCTGAATGTAAATCATCGTGTTAACGACGATATTAAAATAGGTGTCAGTACAAACTTTATTAATTCATCCGCAGACAGAGGTATTTCGAATAATGATAACACCGGAGTATCGCTGGGGTGGGCGCTCGCTTACACACCTTCCTTCGCGGAACTGCATCCTGATGAAAAAGGTAAGTATCCAGACAATCCCTTCAGCAGCTCCAACCCGTTGCAGACAGTAGCGTTGATGCGTAACAACGAATCAGTGAACCGCGTAATTATCGGTGGTAATGCAGAAGCTACGTGGCAGCGCAGCCGTATCAGCACCACAAAGCTGGTAGCGCGTGGCGGTATTGACTTTTACAACCTGCAGACAGATGTACTGTTTCCCGGCATCCTGCAGTCGCAGGCAGTGAACAAAGGCACCTCTGTGCAGGGCTTCACCCGTAACCTCAATACGAACTTTATTCTGTCCCTGGTAAATACACTTACGCCTTCTTCCGCGCTATCGCTCACTACCTCTGCGGGCGTAACGCAGGAGACAGGAGATTTCAACAATGCGATAGATGTAGCCACACAGGTCATTACCGGGCAGTCGAACATTAGCCAGGCTGGTGCGCTGACAGCCTCCCAGTCTCGTTTTCAGTTTCAGAATGACGGCTGGTTCATTCAGGAAGAAGTGTTGATTGCGAATGCGCTGAGCCTTAATGCTGGTCTGCGTTTCGACCGCTCTTCCAACAATGGCGATGCCGGTAAGTTTTATCTGTATCCCAAAGGTGGTATTGCTTTCAATTTCACGAAAGCGGGTGTGATACGGGAAGGTTTTTTTGAAGATGTGAAATGGCGGGCCGCCTACGGACAGGCTACCAACGTGCCTGCCTACGGCAGCAAGTTTACCTCCCTGGGAATCGCCAACATAGCGGGTTTGCCGGGATCGCTGGTGAACCCGCAGCAGGGGCAGCCGGGCATACAACCGGAGCGGCAGACAGAATTTGAAACCGGTATAGACCTGGTGCTGCTGCATGGTCGTTTAGGCGTACAGGTGACCTGGTATAATAAAAATATTTATGATTTCCTGATGCTGAGCAGTCCGCCGGCATCTACCGGTTTCGCCTCCGCCTGGAAGAACGCCGGCAACCTGCGTAACCAGGGCATAGAGCTGGGCCTCAATGCCAGACCGGTTGATACGAGAGTGGTTACCTGGAATACCGGAATAAATCTGTGGCTGAACCGCTCGGAAGTCACCAGGCTGACTACGCCGGCAGTACCACAGGGCGCTTTCGGATACCTCGGCGGCACCTTCCAGATAGAACAGGGTAAATCCGCCACGCAGATACTGGGACTAACGCCAACGGGTATAGGAAGATTCGGCGATGCCGAACCGGAGTTCCAGGTGAGCAGCACCAATGAAGTAACCGTAGCGCGTAATCTGAGCATCCGTTTTTTACTGCACTGGAAGAAGGGAGGACAGAATATCAATTTCACGCGGCTGACAGCTGATCTGGGTGGTACCACCAAAGACTATGATGAAGTAGCGCCGGGCAATAAACTGCCGAATGGTCCCAATCGTCTTTCCAAGCTGGGTAAGACTTCCGAAGAATTTATTGAAGACGCTGATTATTTTAAGATAAGGGAGATAGGGGTGTATTATACATTCGATAAATTCCGTCCGAAGCTGATCCGCTCGCTGACGCTGGGGCTTTCACTCAACAACTATTTTACCATTACGCCCTACAGTTCCTATGATCCGGAAGTCTCCAATTTCGGGACCGGTTTCTCCGGTGGAGTAGAGCTGGTGCCATACCCCGCAGCCAAACGCGCCAGGTTTCACTTATCCGTTAATTTTTAAATCAGCCGTATGAAAACATTATTTTATCTCAACCTTTTGCTGTTAATGCTTTCGCTGGCTGTCGGACTGAACTCCTGCCAGCGTAATTTTGGTGATCTGAATAATCCTACCGTAGAAAAATATCTGGAGAATGCCAGTCAGCAGCAGTTGAATAACCTGGTAAACGGTACCGTTTCCGGTGCGCGGAACTCCATTGATCTCTATCTGGATGTTACCGGTGTGATAGGGCGGGAGATCTATCGCTTTGCCGATCCGCGCTATACTACCGAGCTGCTGGGGGCAGATGACAATGAGCTGCTGAACAGTAATTTCTATATCACGCTCAACTGGGCAGCGCGTTACCGGGTGGTGAAGAATACCAATGTGCTGATAGCCGCAGCAACGAGATCCACACTGATCAGTGATGCGCAGCGCAAGGGTTACCTGGGTTTCGCCAAAACCTTCCAGGCGCATGAGCTGCTGCTGAACCTGAATCTCACTTACAAAAACGGGATACGCGCCGATGTGTCCGACCCTGATAAGCCTGGTCCGGTGCTGGATTATGCGAAGAGCCTGGCAGCTATTGCAGCGTTGCTGGACCAGGGAAAGACTGACCTGGAAGGCGCTGTGCTGGCCTTTCCGTTGTCACCGGGATTTAACGGTTTCCAGGATGCCGCCGGGCTGATACAGTTCAACCGGGCGCTGGCAGCGAGGGTAGCTGTATACCGGGAAGACTGGCCTTCCGCAAAAGCAGCGCTGGAAGCCTCCTTCCTGGATCTGGAGGGAGATCTTTACAGGGGTATAAGCCATGTGTATGGCACCGGTACCGGCGATCAGCTGAATGGCGCCTTTACACCGCCGCAGCAGAACGGCGATGTGCGGTTGGCGCATCCGTCGTATGCCACCGGGATAGAAGCCGGCGATGACCGTATAACTAAAACGAATATACGAAATATAGCTGCCTCTCTGAACGGGTTAAGCGGTAACCGCGACGTATGGGTGTATACTTCTGGTACAGCGCCTGTTTACCTGGTGCGTAATGAAGAGCTGATACTGTTGTATGCAGAAGTGAATATCCGCACACAGCACTTTACCGAGGCGGTGAGGGCGCTGGACAGGATACGGACAGCGCATCGCCTGCGGCCCTACAGTGGTCTGGAGGAAGAGGAGCCGCTGATAGATGAGTTGCTGCAGCAGCGCCGGTATTCACTTTTCTTTGAAGGACACCGCTGGATAGATGTCCGCCGGTATCGCCGGTTGCAGCAGCTGCCGCTGGACCGCCCGGCAGATAATGTATGGGAGCAGCTGCCCCTGCCCGTTTCAGAAACCGTAGCCTTATAGCCGATGCGTAAAAAAATCAGCCGCCGCGAGGCGATCCGGCAAACGCTGCGCGCCGCCGCTATTACGGCTGCGGGCAGCGTACTGCCGGCTATGCATGTCAGCAGCACATCCGGTTTTTCGTATAATCGTCAAAGTTACAGCAGACTTCGTGTCGCCGTTATCGGCGCGGGAGCTTTTGGCGGCTGGACAGCCCTGCATCTGCTGCGGGAAGGCTATGCCGTTACGTTGGCCGATCAGTACGGCGCAGGCAACAACCAATCCGCTTCCGGTGGTGAAACACGCCTGATACGGCCTTTCTATGGCAACCAGCAGCTGTACTTTGATATGGCGCTGCGTTCCCTCAGCCACTGGAAAAAGCTGGAAGCACAGACCCGTAAGCAGATATATTATCCGCAGGGGCTGCTGCTCCTGCAGCATGAAGGTGCTGTTATACCGGGCGATATGGCGGCAGCCGCCATGTACCGGCACGCCGGTATACAGCTGGAACAGCTGTCGCCCTCCGCTGCCGCCCTCCGCTGGCCCCTGATAGATACAACCGGGCTGGCGAAAGTATG
Organism: Chitinophaga solisilvae; assembly: GCF_009928525.1. Classification (GTDB taxonomy): domain Bacteria; phylum Bacteroidota; class Bacteroidia; order Chitinophagales; family Chitinophagaceae; genus Chitinophaga; species Chitinophaga solisilvae. The sequence continues at coordinate 305,338 of NZ_JAABOK010000004.1, forward strand.
GTATGACCCCGCATCAGGATTCCTTTCCGCACGCGAAGGCTGTAAAACAGTGCTGGAGCAGTTTATAAAGGAAGGCGGCCATTTTGTGCAGGCGCAGGCATCGCTGCCTGGCCATATAGACGGCCGTTTGCAGGCGCTCTCTCTTTCAAACGGGCAACGCCTGGAGGCAGATGTATTCGTTTTTGCCGGCGGCCCCTGGCTGCTGCGGCTGTTCCCCAACCTGGCCCCGCTGAAAGTAACAAGACAGGGCTACTTCTATTTTGCACCTCCTGCCAGCCTGCACACCGCATTCGCGCAGCTGCCCACCTGGGTGAACTGGCCGGCAGACGGCCAGCTGAGCTACGGCGTACCCGCATTCGACGGCAGAGGGTTTAAGATAGCCATCACCATTCAGGAAGATATCAGCGACCGCTTTGATACCTACGCCCGCTACCTGCGGCCGGAAGAATTACAACAGGCACAGGAAGTGATACAACGCCGCTTTCCGGTGATGGCCGGCAGGCCATTGATAGAGCAACGCATATGCCAGTACACGGAAACGCCGGATAAAGATTTTATTCTCGACAGGCACCCGCAGGCAGACAACGTATGGATTGCCGGCGGCGGCTCAGGACATGGCTACAAACATGGCGCAGCCATGGGAGAACTGGCAGCAGCCAACATCTCCGGCCGCCTGCCTGTGGAACCTCGCTTCCGGATTAACCGCTGGCAACCATAAAGCAGGAAGTATTTTATTATTTTATTATTTTATTATTTGAGATTTGTATCCAATCTTGGTTTACTGCTGAACCTCACTGTACAAAGGGAACAATGACTGGATATAAATCTCAAATAATCAAATAATAAAATGAAAAATATTTGTTGAAATCGGTAAAATGGTTGTAATTTTTCCGCTGCTTTTGTCGAAATGAGTTTGATGTATGGAGGAATGGGCTGATGATCCGGAGCTGTGGCGGGAGATAGTTAATGGGAACGAAACCGCTTTTCAGCATTTATACCGTTTTCACTTTACAATGTTGTACGAATATGGGATGCGTCTTTGCGCCGATGAAGAATTGGTGAGGGAGAGCATACAGCAGCTTTTTGTGAAGCTGTGGACCAACAGAACGGGACTGGATACGGTAAAACGTGTGCGGCCATACCTGCTGGTTTCCCTGCGGGGTATGATCTATAATAAGATAAGAGATGCAAAGCGCAGAAGGGTGACCACCCTGGAAGATGATTATGATTTCGAACTGGTATTTTCTCCCGAATCTGTTTATATAGAAAAAGAAAGCCGGCATGAGCAGCTGGCAGCCCTGCAGCTGGCTATGGAGCAGCTGACAGCACGGCAAAAAGAAATTATTTACCTGCGTTATTTTCAGGAATTATCCTATGATGATATTGCTGCGATGATGAATATCAGTGTGAAGGGTGCTTATAAATTAACGGCCCGCGCATTGCTGACATTACGTGAAATCCTTCACCTGTCTGTTATTACGGTGATATTGCTGCTGAAAACAGCCGCCGCAAAGTAGTTACCTGTCTGCCTGAATTCCCTCTTTAGTTTACACTCATCCTTACCCGGAAAAAAATATTTGTTTCCATGGGGTGTTTCTTCCCATGACGGTGTCCTGTGATTAATCGCCCTGTTGTAAAGGTTGCTGATGAATGACATGCGAGAACAGTATAAGCATTTTGATAAACAGGATTTCCTGGAAGATGATTCCTTCATCAGCTGGGTGAAAGGAACATCTGTTGCTGCCACTGCTTTGTGGACAGCCTACATAGCTGGCGCTCCAGCCAATATAGCGGCGTTACGGGTTGCAGAACAGGCGTTGCGGCTGATATTATCTGCTGAAAGAATACTTCCTCCGCAAGGTATGGAAGATACTATCTGGCACAGTATACAGGCGGGAGTACAGCTCGCAGGGCAGCGCCGTGCGCGTATCCGCAGACTGAGAGTGATAGGGGTATCTGCCGCCGCGGTGTTGTTGCTGATGATCATCAGCACCGGTATATGGCTGTTTACCGGTAACCGTACCGTTTCCACAGGCTATGGCGAAACTACGCGCCTTCTGCTGGCAGATCAGTCGCGGGTGATACTGAATGCCAACTCTGCGCTTACCTGGGCCAGACGCTGGCCCAGGGGGGAAAGCCGGGAAGTGTGGCTGCGTGGTGAAGCCTACTTTGAAGTTAACCACCTGAAGCAGGATCAGCAGCCGGTACGCAACGGGGAACGGTTTATTGTACATACCGCCGGTCTGGATGTGGAAGTATTGGGTACCGCCTTTAATGTAAAAGCCCGCAGAGGGTTTACCACCGTTGGCCTCAGCGCAGGTAGGGTAAAGATTCACCTTCCCGGGAAAGCAGGAGAGATGCAGCTGCTGCCCGGACAATCCGCTGTGTACAATGAGCAGACAGGCATCCTGCAAAAACAGGAAGCAGATATTACTGCCATCAGCGCGTGGAAGGAAAATAAACTGATGATGAATAACACCAGCGTGGGAGAGATCATTCAGGTACTCGAAGATACCTATGGATACAGGGTTATACTGGAGGATACAACTGTCATACATAAGCGCATACAAGGTACTATACCCGTGAAAAACGAGGATAATATCATTTTTATACTTTCCGGAATTTTAAAAGTGAACATAGAGAAAAAGGGCAATCAGCTTTTATTCAGACAAGGTAACTGATACCTGCAAACCAACCAGACCAAAGTTTAATTATGCAGAAAACAGCTATGAAATTATTGCTGCTGCTGTTATGCAGCATGCTCACCGCGGGCGTATATGCCCAGGTGGAAAACGGCAGACAGGCCATCCCGCTGTCACAGGCCCTGGAAGAGATTACCAGGAAATATGATACGAAGTTTGTATTTGATACAGAACTGATTAAGCGCAGATCAACCCAGGTAGTAGTAGGCAATCTGAAAAACCTGCCGCTGGAAGAAGTGCTGAAACGGGTATTGTATCCTGCCAATCTGTTGTTCGTATATGTGAGCGAGAATAATTATATGCTGATACAACGTCCGGTGCAGGCGAAGCCTGGCGCGGCTCCGGTAGCCAATGCCAAGGCCGTTGCTGCGGAAGCTGTTACAACAGCAAATCATGCATTGAGGGGAATCATAACGGATGTGGCTACACGCGAAGCGCTGCCAGGTGTAACTGTCAGGCTGCTGCCTTCCGGAAAAGGCGTACTCACCGATCAGAACGGCCGCTTCGTTTTCCATGATACTGATCCCGGAGAGCATACTGTGCGCGCCAGTTTCATCGGTTACTCCACCCGTGAGATGAGCGGTAGTACCGATGCTATCATGCAGATAGGGCTGGTACAGGATACCCGCACACTGGATGAAGTGAAAGTAGTGGAAGTAGGATATGGTACCAAAAGAAAGGAAGCTATCACCGGCGCGGTTTCATCGGTCAGCAATAAAACCATTACCCAGATGCCAACGCCTGTACTGAGTACCGCCCTGATAGGAACCATACCCGGTCTGTTCGGGAAACAATCAGGAGGCTCTCCCGGAAAGGATTTCAGCCGGTTGCTGATCCGCAGTTCCTCTTTCCTCAATTCGCCGCTGGTAGTCATTGACGGCGTGCCCTTGAATGATGCCAGTTACGGCGGCATGCTGGGCAGCCAGGCCGGTCTGAATGATATTGACCCTATGGATGTAGAGTCGGTAACCGTACTGAAAGACGCGGCTTCTACCGCTATCTATGGTTCACGCGGCGGGAACGGCGTTATCCTGGTAACTACCAAACGGGGAAAAATAGGAAAACCTAAATTTACTTTCGCAGCCAGCACTACCTATTCCAGACCTACGCAGCGCCCGAAGTTTGTTGATAACCACACGCAGGCCCTGCTGGAAAATGAATATGCACAGAACTCAGGCAGGGGAACGATTTACAGCGATGCGGTACTGGACACCATCCGTCTTGGCCTGAACCCCGACAAGTACGCAAATACCAACTGGTACAACGCCGTATTGCGTGATTTCTCCAACGGACAGAATTATAACCTGAATGTGAATGGCGGAACGGAAGGCATCCGCTACAATGTTTCAGGAGGCTTTAACAACCAGCGCTCGCTGCTGGCGGCAATGGGAGGTATGAAACGTTATTCCATCGCTTCCAACCTGGATACCAGGCTGTCCAAACATTTTACAGTAGGAGTAGACCTGTCTTACCGTTATGAGCAGGTAGAAGAACCGCCTACCGGCGCCAACACCGTGATGTCCGGCGTATTTGGCATGTCGCCCCTGCAGCCGGTCTATTTCTCTAACGGATTGCCGGCGGCGCATTACACCGGAACGGTGTCCAATCCGGCTGTACAGGCAGGGAACAGCGGGTATAGCCGCACTTTCGGCAATTACCTGAATGCCAAACTGAAAGCGGAGTATGCTATCCCGTTTGTAAAAGGGCTGGCAGCCCGCGCTATGACATCTTTTGACAGAAACAGCTATGGCAGCAAAGATTTTAAGGTGCCGTATAAACTGTATCGCGCCAACAGCCTGGGTGCTTACACCGCCGTTGCCGGTGTTGATAACAGAGGCGCTGATCTGAAACCGACCCTGTTGCAGAATGAATCGCGCGCCAGCTTCACCACTATGGAGTTTGGCCTGAACTATGACCGTTCCTTCGGCCTGCATCATCTTTCCGGAATGGCATTATATACCACCAATGAAAGCATGGTCACCTTTCTCAGCGCCGGCCGCAACAATATTTTTACGCCTTCAACCGATGAACTGTTTGCCGGAAATGCCAGTGTGAATTCCACGAATAATGGCTATACCAGGGAGTTTGGCAGAGTAGGATATGTTGGCCGCCTGGCATATTCCTACAATGCCAGATACTACCTGGAAGGCAGCTTCCGTTCTGAAGCATCCGTAAATTATGCGGATGGACATCGCTGGGGCTTCTTCCCGTCGGTATCTGCAGGCTGGCGTTTGTCAGAAGAACACTTCCTGAAAGACCACGCCTCCTGGCTGGATGAGCTGAAACTAAAAGCATCCTACGGTATGGCCGGCGATGAATCAGGCGCCGGTTTCTCTTCTTACCTCAACAACTTCTCGGTTGGACAGAATACAGGCAATCTTAATTCCACCACGGGAAAAATGGCTTACATCTTCGGTGGTGTGTTTGCTCCGTCGCTGTATACCAGGGACGTGATACCCAATACCAACATCACCTGGGGCGTGATGAGATCCGTGAACGCAGGGGTAAATATGAGTGTGCTGAAAGGATTGTTTGCTGCGGAGCTGGAAGTGTACAGAAAGAATAATTCCAATATACTCATCTCCGTTACGGATGATGTGCCGCTGACTTTCGGCGCGGTAACACCTATGCTGAACATGGGAAAAACACATACCACCGGTTTTGAACTCACGCTGATGCATAATAATACGGTAGGCAAAAATTTCTCTTACTCGGTGAAGAGCATGATTTCCCGGACCAAAACCATCACTGATTTTTCCGGTGAACAGGCGGGGCTGCCGGCATGGAACGAAGGACAGTACAATGGATGGAGCCCTAATGTCAGCCGCATTTACAAGTCCCTGGGATTGTTTCAATCACAGGCGGAAATTGACGCCTGGGCAGTACAGGACGGCAGAAACAACAAGACCCTTCATCCGGGAGATATCAGGTTTGCTGACCTGAACGGAGATCATATCATCGATCAGCAGGATGTGATTGTGAAAGATAATGTGGCAATACCGCTGTTGAACTACAGCCTGACGCTGGGCGCAGCCTGGAAGCAACTGAGTATGGACGCTACCTTCCAGGGTATCGGAGATTATACCAATCTGGTAGGCTACAAGATATGGTCAAATTATGATGCACGTCAGCTGGACCGCTGGACGCCGGATAATCCTGATGCTACCTGGCCACGGCTGGGGGCGCAGCCTTCCAACTCCAGGACTTCAGATTTTTACAGCATGAACGGGAACTACCTGCGCCTGCGCAGTCTGCGGCTGGCTTATAACGTGCAGCCACTATGGCTCAAGCGCTATGGGCTGGAAGCGGTTTCCTTTAACGTGCAGGGCGGCAACCTGTTTGTCATCTCAAAAATTAAATTCATCGATCCGGAGAATGACAGTGTTAATTCCTATGGTGTACAGAAAACTTTCAGCGCCGGCGCTGTCGTGAAATTTTAATCTTCAACATGCAGATCATGACCAGAAATATAACCACCGCTTTTATTGCAGGATGTATGCTGTTAACCAGCTCCTGTACAAAAGATATTCTCGGTAAAAAACCTAAAGACAGCATCTCTGAGCTGGATGTCTGGAAAGATATGAGTCTGGTAAGCAATTACGCTACCTACTTTTATTCTACCCTGCAGAGTGGCTACAGCAGGAACTTCTACCTGTGTGAGGCTACTGATGACGCAATTGCTGCGTTGGATAATGATCCTTATACCATTGTTCCGCTGACCACCGATGCCAGCTGGACGCCGGTCAATGCGCCTTTCAATGATTACTATGAAAGGCTGTATAAGAGCATCCGTAAAGCCAACGATTTTCTGGAACGCATTGATGCGGTTCCCGGAGATGCTGATCAGCGGAAACAGCTGAAGGCAGAAATCCGTTTCTTCCGCGCGTATTATTATGCAGAGCTGATTAATTATTTCAGCGATGATCCGGTTACTGCTGCAGGCATATTACCATCCGGCGCAGTGCGCGATGCGGAAAAGGCATGGGGCGTGGTGCTGCTGGACAAAACGCAGGTATTCGGCGAGGATGATCTCTCTGTACCCCGCAGCACCAAAGGCGCCTGTATCGATTTTGTGGTGAAGGAGCTGCATGAAGCCGCAACCGCTTTTGCACAGTTGCCTGCGTCTTATACCAAAGATGCCGGTCGCCTCACGCAGGGCGCGGCGCTGGGCCTGAAAGTACGGGTTCTCCTGTATGCAGGGCGCTTCAAAGATGCCGCCGCTGCTGCCAGGGAAGTGATGAGCCTGAATAAATATCAGCTCTATCCTGATTACAAAACATTATTTACCGTTAAGAATAACCAGGAATGCATTATCTCCGTACAGCACAATAATATCGCTCTGGAAAGAGCGCATACGCTTGATAAATCCGTGGCTCCCGGCTCTATGAGCGGCCAGAATGCGATGTGTCCCACACAGAACCTGGTAGACGAATATGAAATGACGGATGGCAAATTGCCTGCACAGTCGCCGCTTTACAACGCCAATGATCCCTATACCGGCAGGGATAAGCGTTTTTACGCCACCATCGCCTACGACGGCAGCAGCTACCGCGGCCGCATGCTGCAATTGTCCGAAGGCGGTTTCGATATCGTTAACAGTGGCGCTTTCAAACCCAGAACCCGTTATATGATGAGGAAAGGTATCAACGAAGGTTTTAATTTTCTCGGTGATGCCAGCCTGGGCAGCGACCAGAACTGGCAGCTGCTGCGGTATGCTGAAATCCTGCTGAACTATGCAGAAGCGCAGAATGAAGATGCCGGACCTGATAACAGCGTATATGAAGCAGTAAATGCTATCCGCCGCCGCGCGGGCCAGCCGGACTTGTCCGCCGGCCTTTCGCAGGAACAGATGCGCGCAGCCATCCGTCACGAACGCCGCATAGAATTTGCCTTTGAAGACCAGCGCTTCTGGGACCTGCGCCGCTGGCATATTGCGCACCTGCCGGCTGCCAAAGAAATCTATGGAACCATCATCCGTAAATCAGCAGATGGAACTACTGCTTACAGCCGGCAAACTGTACAAAGCCGGTATTTCGAACTTAAAAATTATTGCTTCCCCATTCCCAACGCGGACGTGCTCAGCAACAGAAGAATGGAACAGAATACCTTGTGGAAATAATATGACGACAGCAAATATCATTCGCGGTTTTCTCATAGCAGCAGGACTGTCTGCCGCTATGAGCGCCCTCTCCCAGGACAAGGGGAAAAAGTACGTAGTGCCGTTGCCGGTAGTAGGCAGCTGGACAGATAATCATCATTTTGTGCTCCTGCACCGCGACGGACCATTGAAAGGTAAGAACATACTGACAGACGCCGCTACCGGAAAACAGACCGGTGAAGCGCCGGCACGGCCATACGGTAAACAGCATCAGCTTATTGTCAGCAATAACGATATATATATCGTTAACGGACGTACGAAAAAACAGCTGACGCATGACAGCACCCCGGAATATAATCCGGTGTTTTCGCCGGACAGTAACTACATTGCCTTCACCCGTTACAATAACCTGTATACCCTGGAGCTGGCCACCGGTAAGGAAGTACAGCTGACACACGATGGCAGCGACGTGATTATGAATGGCTATGCTTCCTGGGTATATATGGAAGAGATACTGGGAAGGGATCTGGAATACCGTGCTTTCTGGTGGAGCCCCGACAGTAAGTCACTGGCATTCTTCAGGACTGATGACAGCAAAGTGCCACTGTTTACCCTCACGGATGTCAGCAACGGAAAAAGCATACTGGAAACCCAACGTTATCCCTGTCCGGGTGATACCAACCCATCCGTAAAAATCGGCATGGTAGCCGCTGCCGGCGGTCCCATTACCTGGGCAGCCTTTGATGAAAATACCGATCAGTATTTCGGTACGCCTTACTGGTATCCTGACAGCAAATCACTGATGGTACAATGGCTCAACCGGGGCCAGGATCATTATCAGCTGTACCGCGTAGCTGCTGCTACCGGCAGCAGACAGCTGGCATACGAAGAAAGACAGCCGTCATGGATAAATCTCGATGAAGCACAGCGGCTCACTTTTGTCAATGGTGGTAAAGCATTGCTGCTTATCAGCGATCAGTCAGGCTACCGGCAGATATACCTGCACCGTGCTGATGGCGTGTTGCTCAATCGCGTCACCAGCGGAGATTTTGTGGTGAAGGAAATACTGTATGTGGATGAAAGAAAACAGGTAGTATATTTTACCGGCAATAAAGAAGGATTGAACCGGCAGGATCTCTACCGGGTGGATTTCAACGGCAGAAACCAGCAGCGCCTGACCTTCGGTCCCTATTCCCACCAGGCAACAATGTCGCCGGATGCATCGTATTTCATTACCCGGTATGGCAATGCCGGCACACCGGAGCGGCTGGCACTGATGAACAACCGTGGAAAAATACTGCAGGAGCTGGCTAACAGCCAGGGGCCGGATTATGACAGCACCATCCCGAAGGCGTCCTCACTTGTGTACGTTCCTTCAGAAGATAATAAATTTCGTTTACCCATGCGCGTTACCCTGCCGGCAAATTTGCAGCCAGGGAAAAAATATCCGGTAATCATCGCGGTGTATGGCGGACCTGCCAGCTCCAACGTATCGGATACCTGGTCGCCCTTACTGGCTTACCCTGACTGGCAGGATAGAATTATTGTGTATATGGATCACCGCGGCAGCGAAGAATTCGGAAAGGCCGGCCAGCAATACATGCACCGGGACCTTGCCCGGTGGCCTGTCCGCGACTGGACGCAGTGCGTAAAATGGCTGCTTGCCAACACGCCTGCCGATCCGGAAAAGATAATAATTACTGGTCACAGCTTCGGCGGATACATCACCTGCCATGCGCTGATGCAGGCGCCTGAATATTTTAAGTTTGGCATCGCCGGCGGCACTGTAGCAGACTGGCGCATGTACGACAGTCACTATACCGAACGTTACATGGATACTCCAGCCGAAAACCCGGAAGGATACCGCAGCAGCTCCGTATTAACGTATACGGATAAACTGAAAGGCAAACTGCTGCTGATACATGGTATGTCCGATGATAATGTACACGCCATCAATACACTGGAACTGGCAGACCAGCTGCAACGCAAACGTAATATGAACTTCAGCATGATGCTGTATCCCGGCGCACGGCACAGCATGTTTGGACCGGGCGTGGAACACTACAGTAAACTGACCAGTCAGTATCAGGACCAATGGCTTTCTCAAAAACCATAAGGCATACTGCATACACCAAAAACCGAAAAAGCAGGCATCAATTACCAACCATTAACCATTAACGTCGAAAACCAGCAACCGCGCTTCTGTATTCCTGCAGAAGCGCATTTATTTTATTATTTTTTTATTTGAGATTTTGTGGCTCATCATTGTTCTCCTTGAAACTTGCAGATTTCATTTACACCATGATGGGAATCAAATCTCAAATAACCAAATCTCAAATAATCAAATCTCAAATAATCAAATCTTTCGTTTTGTTATTCCTGGTTGCCCAAAAAAATATGGATCTTTTATTAACCTTTCTATCTTCCTTAGTGTTAATAATACAAACGGTAACCAGCGTTAAATAACTATCCGATATGAAACCGAATAATAATCCGGGAACTTAATGGTATTGCTATGGGTGTGTTTGCCCGGCTGTAAAGGCTGGCTGCAGGATGCGTTTCCTGTTGCAGGGAGAGATTATGCAGAATAGTTGTATACTGTCAGGCGGATAATACGGTAGCTGTTATCGATCATCACTCATGCTTCTGTCGTTAATTCCTGTCATAGCTGTTTCATCCTTATACAGCTATGAACTTCATGCCTGTATTTCCTCATCAAAGATATTTGCACCACACTGCATAACGGTTCTACAATAGTTGGCAAAACAATCCTATGTAACCGGCAGGGAGTTTTCTCCCTGCCATTTTATTGGATGACTATTGCGAGGAGCGTTATGGGTATGACAGCGGCGTTCTCAGGCTGATGGCGAAGTCGCCATAGGTACAACCGGGAAAACGTAAACGGAGATCTTCATCGCGCAGCCAGGCGGCCTGTTTTTCCGCATCAGAGGATGGTGTTGCAGGAGTAATACCTGCAAGTCTTGCTCCGTCTGCAAAGTAAACGATCGTCAGGCTCTTCCTCGTACGTGCAGATGTATTGGGAGCTGCGCCATGAATAGTCCAGCCGTGATGAATCAGTACGTCACCTGCTGGTATGTTGTCTGCGGAGTAAACAGACAGGCCGTTGCTGTCTGTAAAGTCTGCCAGCGCCTGGGGGGAATTGTTGAGGTAATCAATATCTCCCAGATAGCCTTTCTGATGTGAGCCTGCTACGTATCTCATCCCGCCCATATCGGGCGCTATATCTTCCAGCGGAATCCAGATAGTAAGCATCTGATCGGTATCTACAGGCCAGTAGGTATGATCCTGATGCCAGGGTGTAGCGTTGTTACCGGGAAGTTTGAAAAACGCCTGGTCATGGTATAATCTTACCGCATCTGTCTGCAGCAGCCGGGCGGCGATAGCAGCCAGTACAGGCTGCCGGATAAAGGCATGGATCTCTTCATCCGTATCTCCGGTATCGGTTGCCCGCAGGAAGGAGCGGATATCCCTGCTACTGCGTCCGGAGTGTTCCTGTTGTCCGGCATGCGCTACCAGCGCCGTAATACGATCCTTGCAATGATGTATGCTTTCCCTGTCAAATACCTGTCGCAGCTGTATCATACCGTCCCGGCTGAAAGCGGCTATGTTTGCGGCAGACAGGGAATAATCTTCCCGGATGCCGGAAGAAACAGGCGTATAGTGCGTCTGCTGCGGATGGTATAACTGCAGCGTTTTCAGTACGGTGGCTGTAGTGAAGTAATGGTGCTGGTCAACGGAGAAGATGTGGAAAGTGCCTGCCAGTTTTTCTGCGGTGGTATGCATGGGCTGTGCTGCGCCAAACCAGCGTTGCCATGGTGTTGTCATATCCGGTACCAGATCGTCGGGGCGGGGAATGCGTAACCATGCCCCTGCCTTCCAGCAACCGTTTTCCTGCTGCAGCTGCAGCAGCTGTTGCAGCCCTTTGCGGATGACTGTTTCCGAATGCAGTCCGGCTGACAAGCCTATGTTTAACAGTAGGGCAAGGGAGAAGGCGGAGAGTTGGCCGCTTTCATCCGTCAGCCGCTGTAAAGCCATCGCGCCGGCGCGTTTAACAGCGGTGTGGGCTTGCGGTGAGGGATCGGCAGACAGGCATTCCACTGCAAGGGCAGTGGTGTAGGCTGTTTCAAACCACCAGTAGGCCGGCCAGCTACCATCAGGCTGCTGATTGTTCAGTAGTACGGCTGAAAGTTGTTCCCGGAACGGCGGCAGGAGTGCGGTTGCTGCTGTCACGCACATATGTGCCTGTGTCCATCCTTCAAAGTGAGGATAATCTGCTATGCCCATAAAGCCTGCGATAGCAGCCGGCTGCAGATAGGTGGCAACGCCCTGCTCATTTATATGCGGGCGCAGCGCCTGCAATGCCAGCTGATACCTTTTGCTGTGCTGCTGTCCCAGCCGGGTTGCCAGCAAAAGCCCCCATGTGGTGGAATCTGCATCCATAGGTACGGTATGGCCGTAGCTCCATCCCCCGGTATGATATTGCGTACACTCCAGGATGCTCCAGGCACGGAAGGCCAGCGTCTGCGCTTCCTTGCACGGAATACCTGCCAGTATGCTGCCGGTATAGGCCGTCACCCATGCATCGCTGACGCCGGCGGGCGTCCAGAAATCTTTCCATCCTGTTGCCGGATGAAAGCCCGCTTGCAGGAACTGCAGCGCTTTCCCGGCGGACTGACTGCAGTCATGCTCAGTAAGTATTGTATGCATATGCTCAATCATTTTCAACATAATGGGAACAGCATCCGAAGTAAGATTTTACGGATATTTTCCGGGGTGATAACTTGAATTTGATGTGCTGGATACCCTGGTTTAAAGTGTAGTCTGTTGTTGCCGGAGAAGGCAATGAGGTGTCCAGGCTGGCCAGCAGTTTTTCAACGATACTGCTTTGGTGTGTTGTTTGCCTGGGCCATGCCATCAGGAAATGGTAATTCTCCTGTGTGATATAATTATCTGCTTTCAGCTGTGTGAAAATATGTTGCCATCTCGGCTCAAATGCAGGCTGCCAGTGCCACGGGTTGGCCTGATCAAAAAGCAGCTCGATGCCAAGTGTGGGATAAATGGTTTCGCCGATGTCTAGATGTATACACAGCGAATCAGTATAACACGCATATTTTTCCAGCAGCAGCGCTACCTGTCCGACATCTCCCGGCCAGTTTATTTTTCCCAGTAAAGGCAGTACATCTGCCGCCTGTATCTGGAAGAAGCAGAGACGTAGTGCGGTAACGGGTCTGGCTATCATTAAACCAGCCTGTATACGCCGGGTATGCGGCGGACACTGTTCAAAGCATACCGCCAGCCGTTGTATCAGCTGCGGGGATAACGGCCCGCCGGTTAATACCGGCAACAGAGATGAGGTCAGCCAGCAGAAATCACTGAACCCCTGGTCTGCTGATGTGGGAAACCCGAAGAAAACATTCGGATCATGCAGCGGATTGAAATTTTTATCTGCCGTATCAAATTCCAGCCATACTGCACCATTTTCGGAAGAATGAAAATAAGGAGAGGATTGCCATAACCGTAGAAATGTTTGCAGGCGGATCCAGGGCAGTTGCTGATCCCTGCTCATATGTTCCACCCCTTCGCGGGATATGTTAAACGCAAAGTCATAGTTCCCGAAATCTGTTTCGCAGGCCGCTTCAAATCCTGCATAGGCCATTGCGGATGCCGGAATGAACGGCAGCAGCCGGGTGAAAGGAGTAAGCAGCGTTTCATGGCAGGGCAGTTGTGATACGACGGATGTCAGTACTTGTGATGGTATCATGATAATAGGTTTTGAGAGACTGTCTCTCCGGAAGAAATAAATTCTTCTGTTGAGACAGTCTTTTTTTTCAGAGATCTCATGACCAGCCGATAGCTCCCTGTTCCCCGGCAGTATGAGGTTTGTTGTGGTTGGCAATGATTGCCTGTAATGTGCTTACGGAAACATTGTAACCATGCTGACTTCCCGCAGCCGCTATGTCATCCAGTGATGCGCCTGCAAGTTTGCTTTTAACAGCCGGCTGATCGTTCAGCCATGTCAGAAATTGTTTGGTCTGGTCTTGTGCCATGATGTAAATTTTTAAAAGATGAAGAATAGGTATGTGAAAAAACAGATGAAATCATTTGAGCGTAGTGCCGGATTACCAGTTACCCCCACCGGGTACACCGCCGCCGCCACCAGGTACGCCGCCGCCACCGCCGGGTGTAAAGCCACTTAACTCTTTTTCCATGGCGGATAGAATATCTCCCAGACTAAACTGACCCGTGTTCTGAAGCAGGCTCTGAATACTGCCGGCAGATTGTCCCGCACCATTCAATACGGTTACCAGGTTATCCAGGTTATATTGCAGGTGCTGTTGCGTAAGAGATATAATATCATTGCCGGACAAATTGAAAGTTGTATGCAGGAGGTTGCCGATTGTTTTAATATCCTGTATGCTGTTCAGTTTGTTGAAAATAGTGTCGAGCCAGTGGCCTACATTATTGTGGAAATCTGTTGACAGCGATAGAGATACGTTGCCTTCGATAATATTAACCAGGTCTGTCAGCATCGCTGTATTTACATCCAGTGTGACAGAGCCGGTATGGGTGTAGCTACTGATATAGACCTCGTAATGTAATACTGCACTGGCGTCAGTACCATTCCAACCGATGGTTAGGGTACAACTTATACCGGCGGTAAGTTTGATAATACCGAGTATATTTAAATCAGCAGAACCGATACTGATAGATGCGCTGCCGGAAACAGACAGATTGTTCAGGCCCTGGAAATTGCCCGTCAGGCTGAGTTGTACCAGGGGAATAGCGGTTGTACTCAGACTAAAATATCCGCCTGATTTAGAGGCTGCAATACTGATACTTTCTTTGAGGCCCATCAGTTCCATCTGTCCGGAACAAATCAGCCCCGGCGCTGAGGAAGAGGAAGTCTGATAGGAAGAAAAAGACAGGCTGGGTCCTTTGTTGCCGGAGGTATCTGTGATGCTGAAGAATGCCTGTTTCCAGACAATGATGGGCGCCATTTCCGCCTGTATGTTTATGCCCTGACTGCTCACGCACGTCACATCCACATCCAGGTCGAGGAAAAGGAAATTCAGTCTGCCGGAGAGCATCATGCCCTGCGGATAATAAAAGTTGCCGATATTGCTGCCCGCCGGATCCGGAACAAAGTAAAACTGAATCTCCTTTGAAACATTTACGCAGTTGCCGGTAGTATCCTGCACCAGCTGGTAATGCGTGATAAGGGAACTATTCCCGGAGCCTGTCAGGCTCGTGATATACCAGCGTGCGTTGGCTGCATCAGCAAAAATGATTAATGTGCTGCTGTCTGCCGGAAAGCTGCTCAGGTGGCCATATTGCATGAACAGTTTACTGACGGTGGCAGTATCATTGCTGTTGAGTGCTGTTACCAGGTTGCCGGTATCGTTGCCGGTTACGGCAAAGCTGCCGGCGGGGCTGCCGGTTAAACTGATGTCTGACAGCAGATCTGCTACCGGAGCTGGCAGGTTGCCGGCGTTGGTGAAATGATTGACGATGTCGATTAAGCGCAGGTCGCTGATAGCTCCGGCCACCATGCATTTGGCAGGGTCGGTACTGTCCAGCAGTACCGCAATGGAACTATCGAACAGTCCGGCTGCGGCTACTTCTGCCGTGAATCCGAGGCTGGGCAATCCTTCCAGGGAAATACCCAGCTGCAGCCCTACGTTGGCCAGCTGCACCGGCCCGATGGTGATGGGAACGGTGTTCTTCATGGTACCATATGCGAAGAAGCCGTTGGGTACCATGGCTAAGGTAACGTTGAAGGTAACAGGCGTCTGCTGTATAAGTGTCTGCACGGTAGCGGCCAACCCCAGTGTGAAGCCGTCGGCGCCGCCGGCGGTGACAAACAGGGTGCCGCTGAGCGTTGTATTACTGTAGGCCAGACTGCCCGCAGCGCTGATCTGCGACGGGTCTTGTGCCGGCGTAAGAAATGTCTGTAAGGTAATACCCAGCTGAAATTGTTCTTTATCTGCCAGGTATGCCAGCAATACATCCAGTTGAGTGTTGGCGGGGATTTTGAGCAGCTGCATGAGGGCAGCGAGTAGGTTGTTGTCTGTTGTGAAACTGGTGGTGGTATAGAGATAGAAGCCTTTGCTGACGCCGTTTGCACTGGCCGGCAACTGAATCTTTGCATTGTTCAGCGCTGTATTGTTAAACTGCTGAAATCCCGGAAAGGAAAACTGCTGGTCGGCAATAGAAGAAACGATCAGTACGAGATCATCGAACGGAAACCATTTTTCAAATGTCGTTATTGCCTGAGATGCAGGCAGATTGGCGAGCATCCCTTTATCGATCGCAATGCCTGCAGCAAAGCCCCAGTTACCTGCCGCCGTTTTTTCTATGGCGAAAAGCAGGCAGCCCAGTTGTGCAATGGCAGTAGCCAGCTGGAAATTATAAACGCCGTTGGTTTGCAGCAACAGTACACTGTTATTCGTCAGCGTAATATCAAAGCCCTGCGGCAGGGTAACAGCGGACGGTGCAAAAGTCTGTATCAGCTGACTGAGCTGGATCTGAGGGACGAAGGAGCGGATGATAATATTGCCGGGAGTTGCATAATACAGGTTCAGGGAGAAGTAGTCGTTTAATTGGATAATACCGCCGATACTGCCGGAGATGGCGCTGTTCTGATAGGTACATGCCAGCGACACATCCGAAACAGTGAGCGTTTCTGAACCTACGGTGATACTCCAGGGATTGGGCGCAGCAGCCATCAGCATAGCGAAGGAGTAGGACTGGCCGGGTGTTGCGCTGACGCGGAAAGTATCTACGGTAAGGTCCGACGGAGCGGGGATCTGCGGGGCATAAGCCTGCAGTATCTGCTGTAGCGGGATGGTTTCCTGTTCTGCCATCTGTGCATATATGGTAAAATTGTTGCCGGAAGATGCGGTTACGGTAAACGGAACATTTTCAATTTCCAGTGTGGCGTTGACGGTTACTGTGTAGTTGTTGTCCCCGTATAGCTCCGGTGCAATGCTGAAAGGATTGTCGATTGAAAAGGTGCAGGAGATGCTGTCAAGTTCCAGGTGGCTGCTGTTATGATCGCCCGGCCAGATGTTCCAGTTAAGGCCCGGCATACCAATGGTAAAAGATGTGTTGGTCAGCGCGATGCTGTCAGTATAGCTGTAATCCAGCGCCAGGCTGAGGTTCATCAGTTGCAGATCCTTTACGGCATGTTGTATTCCGTCAGGCAGCAGTTGCAGGGGATCATCGGCCGACCCGGTGATACCTGCCAGCTGCGTTAAGTTGCCGATGCTGAGTCCCTCAAAGGTAGTGTAGAGCACAAGCTCGTCGATACCATACTGCACAGGCGCGGTAATATCCGCTTTAATGGCGCTGTTGTCAATACTGATACTGCCGGTATATGCCTGTAGGGGAATAAGTGCCGGGCTGGTATCTTCCATTATCCAGGTGTCATCAGGCGGTGTATAAAAGTAAATGCTTTCTGCCGCAAAGGCAGCGAGAGAAGTATTGTTCTGCTGAATGTTGTAGCAGAGTTGAAGGGGTATCTGCAGGCAGATTCCCGGAATACGGTTAAAGCCATCAGCCGCTATCTCCCACGGATATACGACTTTTCCCGGTATGAAGGGATGTTGAGCAGCATAGCTGGCAGGAGTGGTGATGCTGTTGGGAAACCAGATAGTACCGAAGATGACCAGGTCTGTGGTGGATTGGAAGATCGTTTCCACCAGTGCCAGTATGGTATCGGGTTTCACGTTGGCGGTAAAATTAAGTCCCCATTGCAGCGGTACATGAAAGGAGGTGTCCTGCTGTGGCTCGCTGGTCACTACGAAGTATGCGTTGTAAATGGTCAGTGTATCCAACGGGGTTATGTACATGGGTGTAACCTGTTCCGTCACCCTGTCGAAGTTGATAGGCTGTGTATTATCCAGCACCTGCGGTAATCCGGGAAAGCTGTTGGAGAAGCGCCATTTCCCCTGGCCGGGATTTATTTCCGGCAGCTGATAACGGATAAGCAGCTGCGCATCTCCGTTGGCATCGGTATAGAAGGTAGCAGATACCGGTAATGCAGCTATCTGCTGATAGGTAGCGGTGCCGGTGATGATGAAGGAGTTGGTATCGCCGGCGGTGTACTTCGCGCCGGCGATCTGCAATGGCTGGTTATTGTAGCAGTATTGAAGAATGTTGTCGATGTTGCTGCTCAGTTTACCGCTTGCCAGCACAATTTCCCCGGAAGGAATGCTGTAGTCTGCGGCGATACCTAATGCGGCGGCGATATCAGATAATTGCATAAAATAACGTTGAGAGATGAATGAATAGTAGCAGTGTTATTGTGCAAGAGGGAGCGGGTTGTAAATATGCAGTTCCTGGGCAAAGAAATAGCCGGGTCTGCAGCCAGGGTCCGGCAGTTGCAGGTTTGCAGGTAACGAAACTGTTCTTTGTGGTGAAACCGGGACAGAAGAGCTGTTGGCGCGGCGGAGCTCTACCTGAATACCATTTCCCAGGCCGTCAGTTCTGAGAATGTATCCTTGTGGAATTGCAGCCACCTTATCCGGCTCAATGGGCATGCCTCCGGCAACCAGCAGTTGCAGAGAAATGGGAGGAGTGGAATATACCAGTTTATTTAAAACGCTATATTGCTTTTTTAATACGCCTAATGCATGTTCCAGGCATATCTCCATTCCGCAGTTAATGCCGTTGAAATTGAATATGTGTTTTCGTTTCTTTGACTGTGTGGAGTAGGTGGTCCATATATCTGAGGGGGCAACTCCGTTATTGTTACCGGGAAATCCCCGGTAAACCTTTGTAGGTAAGCCGTCAATATGAGAGGCTACCACTTTTTCATTAGTAATATAATTACTTTCAAATAATTTGCATATGGCTGTATTAAAAAACACATTTTCCTGAGTATCCGGTCTGTCGCCTATAGTTCCGGTGCTTTGCCACATGATGCTTCCGGGAATTATTAACCAGTCATTAAAGCGTGTGTCCTCCATTAGTAAGGAGAAGCTGAATTTCAGAGACTGATATTCTGTATAGGAGTATGCCGGCCAGTCTGAAGTATTGGGTAGTGCATAAGGTCTGAAATAAAACTCCGGCGCCAGAAAAACCTTCAGTACGTTGCTGTTATCAGAACTTTGAATTGCCTGGTATGCCTGCAATAGTACCATATACAATCTGGCCAGTCTGCATCTTGCGTCCTGATTGCTCACTCTGTTAAGAATTTCATTTATCACCGGATCATTTGCCGGCAGATCGGGCGTATCGCCAGGTGCTATGGGAAGGAAACCATTCTGGCCATATCCGACGGTTGGTACCTGATAGCCGATATATCGAAAATGAGTGTATGCCATAGCGTTAATATTTTACAGGGTTTTAATTGTTTTTTCAGGGTTGGCTGTAAGGGTTGCAGGTGCAATACCTGCAATGGTTTTATGATAAAGGCAGTTCAGGATAAATGTTCAGCGCCTGCGGAAAGGAGTAGCCGGCATTACATCCTGGAGGGTCTTGTACTGCCATGCTATCGGTTAGTTTCCATGTTTGCTGTATAGGAAAAGATTGACCGTTTGGATGGATAAGTTGTGTCTGAGGCACGCTTGGGTTATACAAACCATCATTGCGTAGTACGTATGCATTGTTTGTGACAGCTATGTTGCTGGGTTGAATAGTCATTCCACCGGCAATAAGTAGCTGCAGCTGAATAGGGATAGCTGTAGAACCTGAAGGGATACTTGCTATGTATTGCTGATAGGCCGTTTTCAAAACTCCCATATGATGTTCCAGACATATTTCCATTCCACATTTCACTTCATGGAAATTAAATATATGCTTCGCCAGTTTTTGATTGCTTTTGTATCTGGAAGTTGTGTTGGTAAATACCGTATTCGTGAGTGTTGAAATGGGGGTGCCGTTAGCGTCTAGTAATGGCATTCCATCAATGATGGAGGGATAAGCCTTTTCATTAACCTTATATTCAGAAGCTCCGCAGAGAGCAGTATTATAAAACAGTTGCCAGTCCTTTGGCTCTCTTTTACCTATGCTATTTACGTCACTCCAGATAACACTTCCTGGTATAATCAGCCAGTGCTGAAACCGGTCGTCTTCAATAAATTCACCAAATGCCTCTTTCAGATTGCAATAGTCAGCATAGTTATATGCAGGAGGCAGACCTGCAATTGTACTTTGATATGGACGGAAGTAAAATTCTGGTGCAAGAAATACATTCATGGTCACATCATCAGCAGGAATGTTCTTCTGTGCATACAATAATACACTGAAAAGCCTGGCCATTCTGATTTTTGCATCGGTATTACTTATGCTACCCAGATACTGTATAGCCTGATTGCAGTAGGACGTATTCGGAGCTAAAACGGGCTCATTCCCTGGCAACATGCCGCAAAGCTGCTTCCCTATCAAACCCACAGTGGGTACCTGGTAAGCTATGTATCGAAAATGCGTATAAGCCATAACGTTATATTTTATATCAGGGCATTTAACATTGCACTGATTGATGGTGGCTGCAAATTCAATTTTTACCGGCACGTTATGGCAGGCAGAAACACCTGTTTTAAATCAGGTGTTTTTACCTGGGGAAAAGTCAGGGAGATAATGTAAGACATATGCTTTTTGATACCGGAGAAGTAGGAGGTGTATCCCTGCAGGCGATACAGAGCATGCTGCGGTCTAGGGGAGTGGAGTAACGCTGTCGGTTGTCTGCTCCGCCTCATTATCATTTCAGTGGTTATAATACAGGGGCCAGAAGGCGGTATCAAAGTATGACGGGCCGCCCTGCAGCGTTTTATCGGTAACGATGGCGGCGCCTTCGCGGTGATACCAGGAAGTGGTCATGTAACGGGGATCGGAGCAGTCCAGGCGCACCCCTCTTTTCAGCAGCAGTGTATCCAGCCGCCAGCTGTATTCTTCTTTCAGGTGTATCCCGTTGGCGCCTGCCTGATAAAAACTACGCACCAGGCCGGAAAGACTGTCATACCGGGCTTCGCAGGCATTACGCGGAATGATGGCCGTCCGGAAGCTGTCTCCCCGCTGCAGATAAATATGCGTGGTGCGCATACCGTATACATCTGCCATGCCGGTGGCTGCAATATCCGGCTGCCGGTCGCCGTTGATGTCAGCCTGCAGGAACTGGCTGGCCTCAAAGCCGCTGTCAGCCAGCTGCCAACGGGTATGCCGCAGAAAGGTATATACCTGCGTATCTGTTTTCATCATCATCACAGAAACACCTTTCAGCGGAAAGGAATCCAGTGTGATAATACTCCCGCGGGGCAGTCCGGCCATTTCTTCCAGCTGCGTGCGGAGCGCAGGGGGAGGAGTGCAGGCGCACCAGCAGACAAGCAGCATCGCGATATAACGGTAACCTTTTCCCATAAGCAGGAACATTTTGAAGGAATACATCTGCAATATAGCTGCAGTTATGATTTACCAAAATGTTACATCTAAAATATTGCAAATTTGTCCAATTTAGCTAAATTAGAAATACCAGCATCATTTCGTGAATGCAAAACAGGTGATGCACGTAGTAATTGATGCCAATATCCGAAGTAACCATTTTGCCGCACATTTAGCCGGATACTCCTATTAGAAACAAGCAACGAAAGTAATGTGAACGCATGTTTGAATGTGATTTTTCCTCCGGGCAGTGCCCATTTCATCCACCGGTACAGGATAACCATTGAGCAATGGTTGTTACACTTCCGCACGGTATAAGACTGAATGCCCACAGACACAGCCGCTTCAGGTATTTTCTAACCAATAATATAACAGTATGCAAACAACTAAAACTGCCGCAGCAGCGGGTATCGCCCGGCTGCGGAAAAGCTATTCCGGCTTGCTGGCTTCCGGAAAAAAATTATCCCTCCTCAATCTGCTCGACGGTCCTCATCCCAGTATTGCCGACTATTGCAGAAGCTATCATCCCAATGCTGCCAACGATCAGCTGACTTCAGCCGTTAAAAACTGGAGTCACAGCTACGGCATCTGGCTACAGTCAGGCGAACATTATCTTACCTGCGCTACTTACCTCTTCCCGGCGGCCGACTATCAGCGAGGGGTATACGTAGTTAAAAACTGCGCCGTGGATTATTACCTGAACGAAACCATCGGCAGGGATGTATTCCGGAAATTATCGCCGGCACGTCAGCAGGAAGCGGCACGCATGATCCGGCGTATGGCTTCCCTGTCAGACAACTTTCAGCTGCCTGCCCTTCCGCTGCCCGTGGAAAGCGCCAACTATGAAATGCTTTGCGAAATCCGTGATACTTCTCCCGATGCCTGGTTCCGCGAATTCCTGAAAATGTATTCCTACCATATAGGTATTACCCACCGGGACACCACTTCCGGCGGATTGCAAAAGGTGCTTAACGTGAACGAATATATTAATTTACGGCTGCACACCTCCGGTATGCCGCATATTCTGCTGCTGATAGAATATGCCACCGGCAGGTTCCTGGACTGGAAATGGCTGGAACGGCAGGGAATGAAAGCAGACATGGAACAGTTACAGCGGGATACTGCCTTGTTCGGCGCGCTCTCCAACGACCTGTTCAGCTTTGAGAAAGAAGTGATCGATTGTCATACAGATACCAATCTGGTGGCCGTGTATGCGCTGAATAACCCCGAACTCCCGCTGCCGGCCGTTATTAGACAGGTGGCCGCTATCGTGAATAAATGCCTCTCCGGATATTTTGAAACCGTGAGCCGCATGGAGAACAGGCTGCGTATGCTGGAAACCACCCATGCCCCCGAGGTGGAAGATATGAATGTGTGCCTGCATGGTATCAGGCAGTGTGTGCAGGCTTCCTGGATATGGCAGGTGTACACCCGCCGCTACAAACGTATGGACTCCATTTTCAGGGAAACAACCCTGCAGGAGGCATGAAGTAAAGCAGAAAAAACGTATATAGGGTAGCGTTATTACCGTATATGCTCTACCGGAGCAGGTATTACTTTATGGAGCAGTGCGCGCAGGTCTTTCATGGTATAAGGCTTTGTCAGCACGCCATCAACGCCTGCTTCGGTCAGTTCGTTTTCCATACTGCCGGCATCCATACCGCTGGCGATCACCACGGGAATATGCCGGGTATCAGGATGCTGTTTCAGCAGGCGGCAGGTTTCTATACCATTGAGCCGCGGCATGTAATAGTCCAGCACAATGACATCTGGGGATTCTTTCTGTGCTTTTTCTATGACCTCTATGCCGTTCTCTGCGCCGCTGACACGGCATCCTGCAATGGCCAGGTTTTTTTCCATCACCTTGCGGCTGAACTCATCATCATCCGCTACCAGTATATGATAGGGCATGGGCGCCATGCCGGATTCCGTGGTGTTGTCCCGCAGATCCGCGGTGGTGCCTTCCTGCAGGGGCAGGGTCAGCGTGAACGTGGTGAGGTTGCTGGCGCTGGATACCTGTATGCTGCCTTGTAACATGCGCACGGAATTGGCGCAGATGAACAGCCCCAGCCCGGTGCCTTCTATCCTGGCGCTCTTGTTGGTGATGAAGGGATTGAAGATATTACGCTGTATATCTGCCGGAATCGTATCCCCGGTGTTACTTACCCTGATCGTGTAATTCCGGATGCCCGTACGTACCTCCACCTGAATAACGGTATGCTTATACGAATACTTCAGGGCATTGCTGGTAAGATTGGTGAATATCTCCCGGAAGCGGAAGAGGTCTGTATAAATGACTGTGGGAAAGGAAGGGTCAATGTTCAGTTCTATTTTCAGGTTCCTGGACTGTGCGGACATTCTGTCCAGTGCAATAATTTTCTGCAGGTATTCCCGGAAATCCACCGGTTCAATGTTATTGTCTACTTCCCTGCCGGATTCTTCGCTGGCGGTGTTCAGTACGGTATTCACCACGGTGGTGGCATTGAGGGCTACCTGCTGCAGGTGGTCCACCATCGGTTCTATGGTTTTAATATTTCTGCCCAATGCTATTTCTCTTTTAATATAGCCAACCAGGTTACCTATTTTGAACAGGTCGTTCCGTAACTCATGCGATACTACGCTGTACAGCATTGTCTTGAAGCGGTTAGCCCGGGTCAGTTCCTTATTGGCGTCGTTGCTTTTCACATAGCTGGGCTTGGCAATGACGAGTACGAGGAACATGGCGCCGCTGATAGCCATGCTCTGGATAATCATGGCGGCGGTATTGGAAACCGTGAGGTGATTGGTATAGAAGTAGCTGACCTGTAATCCTGCCAGGGTGATGATGGCGGCCACCAGGCAGATATTGCGGTAGATTTTTTCTTTCTTCAGAAATATCAGGTAGTTGATGGAGATGAGAAACAGTACCATGAAATGTAACTGCAGCATGGACCCCATGATGGCGCCGAAGTAGCTGATGGCGGTGCATTGAAGAAAGAACAGCACCAGCCCGGCCTGTTTGTGTTTTTTATAGTGATTCAGTACCAGCACCAGGTTATTGATCAGGAATTCCAGCGCAACGGCCAGCAGAATGGTGGTGCTGTCTGTCAGGAAATATACGATCGGTGCAATGATAAGAATACAGAAGCTGATACCGGCAGCAATGCGGTTTACCATAACGACTCTGTTGATCTGTTCGTCATCGGTGAGGTATCGGGTTCCTATGTTAAACAATCGATTTAGCCACGGGAACATGGAATGGTTTGCCTGAGGGTTCATAGTTTTAGTCATGTTGGTCCTGATAATCTTGCAGGTATTCTATTTTAACTGGGGCGTATGCAAATCCGGAATAAGTCTGATTCTTTAAATTTCTTCAGTTGTAATCGCTTGCAGTGTAACAGGAGTGCAGGCCCGGTAATAACAGTGTACTATATGCAATATACGTTAAAAAATGGTTAATTGGATTTCTCTCCGTCAGGTTAATAGTTATTCTTTTTTCAGCACCTGTGACCTGACGGTATTGAAAAATTCCGGCGTAAGTCCGAGGAAGGAAGCGATGTATTTCTGTGGAATACGCCGGTCAAATTCCGGGTATTTATTCCTGAAATACCGGTAACGTTCTGCTGCGGTCAGCTGATGCGCCTGCAGCAGTTTTTCCTGATAAACGGCAACTGAATACTGGAACAGCTTACGGTAGAAATGCTCCATGCAGGGTACTTTCGCCAGAAATGCTTCGAGGGCTTCATCTCTTATCAGGAAAACTTCAGCGTCTTCCAGCGCCACTACTTCATACCGGGAAGGGGTTTTATAAATACGGCTGTTCAGATCTGAAATCCACCAGTCTTCAATAGCCAGGTAAACGGTATGTTCTGCGCCTTCAGGATCTTTAAAAAAAGTACGGAGACTGCCTTTGTTGACGTATCCTTCGTAATCGCAGATTTCACCGTACCGGATGAGGTGCGCTCTTTTCTTTACCTGTTTTACTTCCAGCAGCGAGCAGAATTCATCGGCTTCTTCACTGGTTAATGTAACGTGTCGGGCAATATTTTTCAGTATTTGCTGGAACATGGTGGTATTGTCTGCCTGTCTGATTTCTAAAGGTACCTTAATTTTTTGAAGGGTAGCCGCCGGTTAATTTTGTCACATAAACTTACACACTGTGCTATGTGGCAATTACGTATTCAACTGACACTCCTGCTGTTGCTGGGAATAACCGCTGCGGGCCTGGCTCAGGACCCGGTACTGCCGGCCGCCAATTTCGGAATGGCTAATATCCAGGACGGCGTTTCTCCCGGTCCCGGATTATATTATGTGCAATACCTGCAGATTTATCAAGCCCGTGAATGGAGAAATGCTCACGGCGAACAGCAGGAGGATGCCGCCGGCATCAGCTCCCTGTTATCCATGCATCAGCTGATATATGAAACCAACCGGAAGGTACTGGGCGGAAATCTTGCTTTCAGCGCCTTGCTACCGGTGGTGAAGTTATCATCATCCGGTGGAAATCATGCGCCCACCATCAATCCCGGCGTTATCGGGGGATTCATTTTCGGCCCGGTGATACAATGGTCCGACAGAAAGTTGCTGGGCCTGTCTTACTGGCACCGGGCGGAAATAGATCTGGCTGTTCCTGCAGGTGCGTACAATACACAATATGCGGTCAATCCTTCTTCCCGTTTTTTTACACTCACCGGCTATTATGCCTTTACGCTGTTTTTCACCAAAGACCTGAGCGTAAGCATGCGGCATCATGTTAACTATAACTTCAGGAAGATAGATGCGGATACCCGTGCGGGCATGTTCTACAATATGAACTATTCGCTGGAGCAGCGTATTGCCGGCTCGCTGCGCGCAGCGGTAGCAGGTTATTACCTGCGGCAGTTCACGCAGGATGACTATCGCGGCGACCGGCATTACTATCAGCGGACCTACGGTATTGCCGATACGCGGGAGCAGGTGCTGGGCATCGGCCCGGGTATCAGTTATGTGACAAAGGGCGGCTTGGCGGCAGAGGCGAAGGTATTTTTTGAAACGGCAGCGCGTAACCGTACTGCCGGCGTGCGGCCTACGCTGAAAGTGGCCTATAAATTAAACTGACGTATGAAGAAAGGGTTTATCACGGCCATCGGGTGTGTGATGGCGGGGGCGGTCAGCTTTGGCATTCTCGGCACTTTTGTGAAGCTGGCCCGCGGAGACGGATATGATGTACCTGCCATCACTTTTGCGCAGGTATTTACCGGGCTGGTATTCCTGTTGTTGCTGAATGCATTGCCGCCAGGCAGGCGGGAGGCAACACGGTATTTCACCGGCAGGGAGAAGCTGCTGGTAATATTGCACGGTGGCTGTGTGGGCCTTATCAGCACAGAACCCTGTACCTGGGCATCGGTTGTGTACTGATGGTTTGGATTAATATCAGGAATTACGAATTACGAATTGCGAATTACGAATGAAGAAGCGAAGACATAAGCGGATAAAGAATGGATATTTTATAGTTATCCACTTTAATCTTCGCTTCTTCATTCGCAATTCGTAATTCTTTGCTAACTTACTGCCTTGAATGGATATTTTATAGTTATCCACTTTAATCTTCGCTTCTTCATTCGCAATTCGTAATT
Source organism: Chitinophaga solisilvae (assembly GCF_009928525.1). Lineage (GTDB taxonomy): Bacteria > Bacteroidota > Bacteroidia > Chitinophagales > Chitinophagaceae > Chitinophaga > Chitinophaga solisilvae. Next base: position 332,133 of record NZ_JAABOK010000004.1, read on the forward strand.
CGTAATTCGCAATTCTTTGCTAACTTACTGCCTTGAATGGATATTTTATGGTTATCCACTTTAATCTTCGCTTCTTCATTCGTAATTCGCAATTCGTAATTCGCAATTCTTTGCTAACTTACTGCCTTATTCCAAAACTATGCTCCGTTATTTCAAACTATCCCTCTTACTGTTTATCTGCCTGCCGGCTGTAGCCCAGAAACCGCGCAATGAATTACATTTTACCAGCAGTATTCAGCAAATGATTACCGTGTATAAGGGTACTATTTTCGTGAATGGAAAAAAGGCATTCCAGTTTGCGGCCGACAGTATTAATTACAATAGTAAACGCAACCGCCTGGTGGAAAGTGATAAGTCTGTTTTCCTGTTCCTGGAGGTGAGTAACCGCCCGCAGAAAGACCGGCTGATCGTGTTTAATGTTGAGTATTCACGCGCTGATTCTATACTGAGCGCAGTAAGTTCTGATATCAAGGACTGGGATCGCGACGGTAACAGCGAGTTCGGCGGCAGCGAGCTGACGGCTACCTATCCTGCAGCTGATTCCATGTATTATGTGCCGTCTAAATTCTATGAAATCAGGAAAGGGAAAATTACCTATGATGCTGAGCTGACTACCGCCACCGATCAAAAGGTAAACGGTGTTTACCTCGCTTCGCCATCAGATAAAAATGGTAAATGCTGCCAGGTGATTCCCAAACCTAAAAAGCGCGCCCACTAGTATTGTACAGCATATTATTTATACCGTAAAGGCTTCGGGTAAACAGGCCCGGAGCTTTTTTATTTTAGTACCCCGATTATCATTTCTTCAGCAATATTTTCTTTACCTTCAGGTTACGGTTATTTACTGCTTGCGGTCACTCATTTTCTCCGTAGACATTTAAGCCCGAACGCAAATACTTTGATTGTTAAACCATGATAACGGAAAACCATATATCCGGATAATTGCTATTCCTGCGAATGATAGATGTATATGATGCATGATCCGTCAGGCCTGCACTGTGCATGCTTTTCATTCCTATGATACTTTATTAAGCCACTAAACCTCACACATATGCCACATGAATTGCTGGATAGCCAACGCCAGTATACTGCCACCCCGTTTGTTGACGAGAAAAAAACACCCGGCGCCCCCGTCCGCGAAGACGTAATCACTATGTTTGAACTGCAGGCCGATCGTACGCCGGACGCTATCGCTGTAGTTTTCCACGGACAACAGCTCACTTACCGGCAGCTGAATGAACAAGCCAATCAGCTGGCCCGTTATCTGCAGCAGCAAGGCATTACAGCGGAATCGCCGGTGCCTGTATGCCTCCACCGCTCGCCTGCGCTGATTATGGCAGTACTGGCGGTGCTGAAAGCCGGCGCCGCCTACGTGCCGCTGGATCCGGACTACCCGCAGGCACGCCTGCTGCATATCCTGCACGATACGCAATACACACTGATGATTACGGATGAACAAAGCCGGCATCAGCTGCCGGCGGCAGACAAGGTTATTATTCCGCTGAATGCCCCGGAAATACAGGAACGATTGTCCGTATTGTCTGCCGCCAATCAGGAACATCATTATCATCCGGACAGATGTACCTACATCATCTACACATCCGGATCTACCGGCACGCCCAAAGGTATTCAGATGCCTGACAGTGCATTGTCTAACCTGCTGCTGTGGCAGAGGGACCAGGTAGATTACACGCTGCCGCACCACGTGCTCCAGTTTGCCAGCATCAATTTCGATGTCAGCTTCCAGGAGATATTCTTCGCACTGTGCTTCGGCGGCTGTCTGCACCTGATTACAGAAGAGGAGCGAAAAGATATGGCTATCCTCAGCCGGAAAATTATCTCCGGTCAGATCAACTGTTTATTTCTTCCGTATATCGTGTTGCAAAGCCTGGCGGTATATGCGGCAGACAGCAGCCTGTATCCCGGCGCGTTGCTGGATGTATTTACAGCAGGTGAACAGCTGAAGCTGGGCGCTGATCTGCAGCAATTCATGGAGCAGACAGGCGCGCGGCTGCACAACCAGTACGGCCCTTCAGAAGCGCATGTAGTAACGTCCTATACCGTGCAGGCAGCTGATTACCAGCATCGGCCGCTGCCGCCGGTAGGCCGGCCCGTATACAATACCGTACTGTATATTGTAGATGAACAGGGGCATCTGTGCCCGGCAGGCACACCGGGAGAACTGTATATCGGCGGTGTACAGGTAGCGCGCGGATACCTTCACCGGCCGGAGCTTACAGCCGACCGATTCATTGCGGATCCCTTTACACCTGGAGGCGGCAGACTCTATAAAAGCGGCGATATATGCTGCCTGCTGCCGGATGGAAATATTGAGTACATCAGCCGTAAAGATGACCAGGTAAAGATCCGCGGATACCGGATAGAACCAGGAGAGATAGAGAGCGTAATCGGACAGTCTGGTCTGGTTACCCAGGCAGTAGTTATGGTAAAGGAAGATGTACTGACCGGGAAGAAAATCGTAGCATATGTGGTGCTGAAAGAGCAAGCCGGTACAGCAGCCCTGCGGGCTTTTCTGGCAGACAGGCTGCCGGATTACATGATGCCTGCCGTATTTATGGCGTTGCCGCATATACCGGTGACCAGCAACGGTAAAGCAGATAAACGGGCATTGCCGGAGCCGGATGCGGCAGCCTTCCGCCGCAATGCCTATACCGCACCGCGTACAGCCACGGAAGAAACGCTGGCGCAATTATGGACCTCCCTGTTGCAGCTGCCTGCTCCTGGTATCCACGATCATTTTTTTGAACTGGGCGGTCATTCCCTGCTGGCTATGCGCCTGCAATCCCTCATACGCAGGCATCTGCAGAAGGAAATATCCGTAAAGGAATTGTTTGCACATCCTACCATCGCGCAGATGGCAGAGTTGACAGACCTGCGGGAACACTGTGCACAGCACATGATCGGTACAGAAGACAGGCCCGCGCTGATGCCGTTGTCATTCAGCCAGGAAAGGCTGTTCTTCATCGATCAGCTGGAAGGCAGCGTACAATACCATATGCCACTGATCTTGCGGCTGAAAGGTAATCTGAATACACCGGCGCTGGAACAGGCTTTACAGTACATCACCGACCGGCATGAAGTGCTGCGCACAGTCATACATACCACCGGTACACAACATTACCAGCATATACTGGAGAAAGGACAATGGCGTGCTACGGTCATGGATATACGTAATAATCCCGGCGAGGCCGGCGTTATCCTGTCATCACTTATTGAAAAGCCATTCAACCTCTCGCAAGACCACCCGCTGCGTGCGCACATCATCCGGGTAGAGGACGCGGATCACCTGCTGCTGCTGACGATGCATCATATTGCATCAGACGGCTGGTCGCTGCAGGTGCTGACTACTGAGCTGAAGACCTGCTATGAGACGTTCTGTGCGGGTGGCATACCAGAGCTGCCTATGCTGGAAATCCAGTATGCGGATTATGCCCGCTGGCAGCAGACCTATCTCACCCCCGCCCGGCAGGAAGCGCAGCTGCAATACTGGCGTAGCCAGCTGGCGGAAGCAGTGCCGCTGCAACTCCCGGCAGATTTTCCGCGCGCTGCCATACAACGCAGACGTGGTGCAACCGTGCCGGTGAATATAGATAAAACGTTAACCGCACAGCTGCAGCAATTATCACAGGCAGAAGGCGCTACGCTGTTTATGACGCTGCTGACCGCTTTCAATGTATTGTTGCATCGCTACAGCGGACAGCAAGATATATGCGTAGGCATTCCTGTGTCCGGCAGGCTAAGGCAGGAAACGGAAAGTCTCATCGGCTTCTTTATCAACTCCCTGGCGCTGCGCAGCGATGTGCAGCCGGACCTGTCTTTCCGTGCATTGCTGTCACAGGTGAAGCAAACCACGCTCGATGCCTACGCCTGGCAAGAGGTGCCGTTTGAAAAGGTGGTGGAGGCGGTGGTGAAGGAACGTGATGCCAGCCGCAGCCCGCTGTTCCAGGTGATGTTTGTATTACAGAATATGCCTGAATCAGCACTGACGGCGTTGGGAGAGATGACCGTTACAACAGAGCAGCCGGTATCTTCCACTTCCAAATTTGATCTTACTTTTCAGCTGGAAGAAAGTGCCGGTGGGCTGATCGGTAGGCTGGAATATTGTACGGATTTATTTCTGCCGGAAACGGTATTGCGTATGGCCGCGCATTTCCAGGCGCTGCTGCAGGCCATCGTGCTTACGCCTGACAGCGTCGTAGCTGCGTTACCGTTATCTGCTGAAACAGATATGCCACCCCTGCAGGGAGCCTGGAATGCTACCGCTGCCGATTTCCCCCGTGATAGAACCGTGGTACAGCTGTTTCGTGAACAGGCTGCCCTGTCTCCGTCTGCCGCCGCGATAATGACAGATGATATTACGTTGTCTTACGCCATGCTGGACCATCTATCCGATCAGGCAGCACAGCAGCTGCATGCTGCAGGATGTGGCAGCGGCGGGCATATCGGATTGTTGTCCCGGCGCGGGCCGGAGATGATAATCGCCATGATGGGTATTCTGAAAAGCGGAAATGCCTATGTGCCGTTTCACATCGATTATCCCGCAGCGCGGCTACGCACGATGATGGAAGATGCGGGGATAAAACATATATTTTATACAGATGAAAAACTGTTTGCCGCCAGCGAAGTGCCGGCAGATGCCGGTATTGCGCTGTCAGCTGCAGCAACGTTCCCGCAGGCGCCTTTGCCGGTAACGGCAGACAGTAACGCGACCGCCTATATTATGTATACATCGGGTACCAGCGGCCGTCCTAAAGGAATTGCCGTGAGCCACCGGAATATAGCGAAGCTGGCATATGAAACAGGCCCGGTTGCCTTGCAGCCCGGCGACGTATTGCTGCAATGGTCCAACTACGCATTCGACGGATCCGTGTACGAAATTTTCGGTACGCTGCTGCAGGGCGCTGCGATGTGCCTTATCAGGGACGAAGAGGCCGCGGATATTGCCGCTTTATCGCGTTACATCAGGCAGTACCAGGTGACACACTGCTTCATGACCACCGCGTTGTTCAACAGCTTCGCAGATACCGGTCTGCCTGCGCTGCAATGCCTCCGCCGGCTGATGTTTGGCGGAGAAGCTGTATCTGTGCCGCATGTACACAAAGCATTCGACGCCCTGGGACCCGGAAAGCTGGTGCATGTGTACGGCCCCACAGAAACTACGGTTTTTGCTACCTGGCACCTGGTTAATAACGTAAACGACTATACGTGTATTCCAATCGGCCGGCCGTTGTCCAACACGCAGGTGCTGGTGCTGGATCAGCTGGAGCAGCCTGTGCCCGCCGGTATTCCGGGCGAACTGTATATCGGTGGTGAAGGGGTTACCGCAGGATATGTCAGCAATCCGGAGCTGAGCGCCGCTAAATTCCGTACGCCTGCCTGCGCTGCCGGCCGTTGGTATAAAACCGGCGATATTGTGCGGCAGCACGCGGATGGCGCGCTGGAATATATCAGCCGTAAAGACGACCAGGTAAAGATCCGTGGTTACCGTATTGAAACCGGCGAAATAGAACAGGCATTGCTGCAATGTGCGGCTGTCACAGCCGCGCTGGTAGTAGCCCCCACCGGCGCTGACGGCGTGCGGTGGCTGCTGGCCTACGTTATTCCTGCTGGCCCGTTTGATGCCGCGGTGCTGACCGCACAGCTGGAAAGCAGGTTGCCGGCCTATATGATTCCGGCTGTTATCATGCCGGTGGAAAAATGGCCGCTGACCGTCAACGGTAAAATAGACCGTAAAGCCTTGCCACAGCCGGAGCAACCGGCAGCACAGCGCAGTTACACCGCTCCTGTTACGCATGCGGAAACAGTGCTGACAGCCATATGGGAGTCCCTGTTGCCGGTAAAACCCATAGGCATACACGATAATTTCTTTTCCCTCGGCGGGCACTCCCTGCTGGTAACACGGGTAGTCGCCGCCATCCGCCAGCAACTGGAAACAGAGCTGACCATCCAGGATGTATTTACGCATCCTACCATACATACGCTGGCAGCCTATATGGAAGGATTGCAGAAAGGCCGTGCACTGCCGCCGCTCACCGTGCAGCCACGCCCGGAAAAAATTCCGCTGTCCTTCGCACAGGCGCGCCTGTGGTTCCTGGACCGCATGCAGGGCAGCGTCAACTATCATATTCCTGACATGCTGCTGCTGGAAGGAGAACTCGATATATCCGCACTGGAACAGGCGTTGCAGGCAGTAGTAGAAAGACATGAAGTATTGCGTACCGTATTCAGCGCTGATGAAGATGGCTCCTGGCAACAGGTGCTGCCGGCGGCTGACTGGCAGCTGCAACACGTTACAGCATCTTTTGAAAATATGGAAGCCGTGACCCGCTACGCGGAGATGGCTACGGTACAACCGTTTGACCTGACCGCCGATTACCTCTTCCGCGCACAGCTGATAAGGCTTCCGGAAGACAGACATGTGTTGTTACTGGTCATGCACCATATAGCCGCCGACGGCTGGTCGCTGTCCGTACTGGCTGCCTCTTTCATGGAACTGTACCGGGCATTTCATCTGCAGCAGCCACCGGCATTGCCTTTGCCGCCGGTGCAGTATGCAGACTATACCCTGTGGCAATCGCAGCACATAAGAGGTACTTTGCTGGACACGCAGCTGCAATACTGGAAGCAGCAGTTACAGGATGTATCTGTGCTACAGCTGCCGGCAGATTTTACAAGACCAGGCATACAAAGTACTGCCGGCAATACGCTCTTTTATACCATCCCCGTACCTGTATTGGGGCAGCTGGAACAGTTGTCCAGGCAGGAAGGCACGACGCTGTTTATGACCTTGCTGGCCGCCTTTAAAGTGTTGCTGTTCCGTTATACGCAGCAGGAAGATATCTGCGTAGGCAGTCCGGTAGCACATCGTACCCACCAGGAAACAGAGCAGCTGATAGGCTTCTTTGTCAATACGCTGGCGCTGCGCAGTGACCTGAGCGGTGATCCGGCATTCCGTACCTTGCTGGCCGCCGTGAAAGCTACCTTACTGGATGCCTACATGCACCAGGATGCGCCTTTTGAACAGGTAGTAGATGCCGTAGCAGGAGGGGAGCGCGACAGAAGCCGTACGCCGCTGTTTCAGGTGATGTTTATCCAGCAGAATCTTCCTGATATACCAGACCTGGCATTGCAGGATCTGAGGGTATCCCGTCTGCCGGTACCTATCATCACCTCCAAATTCGACCTGACGGTTGAAACTACCGCCACACCGGCAGGATTACAGCTGCGCGTGGAATATTGCAGCGACCTCTATGAAGCAGATACCATCCTGCGGATGATGCAGCAGTATGAACAACTGCTGCTGGCCATTATTGCAGCACCGGAAAGCCGTATCGGATCATTGCCGCTGCTCACGCCGGCAGCCACACAACAGGTGCTGCATACCTTCAATGATACCTGCAGGGACCGCAGTCCGCAGCCCCCGGTAATAACGCTCTTTGAAATGCAGGCTGCACGCACACCGGACGCTGTTGCGCTCAGTTTTGGTGCAGAACGTATGACCTACCGCACACTGAATGAAAAAGCGAACAGGATAGCGCATTACCTGCAGCAGCAGGGAGTAAGGGAACATACCTTCATTCCTGTATGTATGCAGCGTTCCATGGATCTGATCGTAGCCATTACTGCGATACTGAAAACCGGCGCCGCCTATGTGCCGGTAGATCCGGGATATCCGGCTGCCCGCATCCGGCACATATTGCAGGACACGGCTTATCCGGTACTCCTCACAGATGAAAGCTGTTATGCCATCATTGCTGCAGAAGTGGACGCGGAAAAACTGCTGATACCCGCCGCCACAGACTTTTCCGGACAGACGACAGATAACCCCCTGCGCACGGATGCGCCTCACCGGTGCACTTATCTGATCTATACTTCCGGTTCCACAGGTACTCCCAAAGGCGTGCAGATGCCCGACAGCGCACTGTCAAACCTCTTGCTGTGGCAGCGTGATCAGGCAGGTTATGAAAAGGCTTATACCGTCCTGCAATTTGCCAGTATCAATTTTGATGTGAGTTTCCAGGAGATATTTTTCACACTCTGTTTCGGCGGAGAACTACGGCTCATTGCAGAGCAGGAACGTAAAGATATGCCTGCGCTGATGAAGGTTATTCATGATGCCGGCGTAACCAGCCTGTTTCTGCCTTATGTAGTGCTGCAAAGCCTGGCTGTATATGCGGTAGAAAACAATGACTATCCTCAACGGCTATACGACGTATTTACTGCCGGTGAACAGCTGAAGCTAGGCAGGGATATAGAACAGCTGATGACGGCCTGTGGTGCGGCGTTGCATAACCAGTACGGTCCGTCTGAAACACATGTGGTGACAGCTTACACCATCCGGCCGGAAGACTACCGTCTGCGGCCGCTGCCACCGATAGGCAAGCCGGTAGACAATACGATGATTTATATATTGTCGCCTGATGGAAACGTATGTCCGGTAGGTGTTCCGGGAGAATTATACATCGGCGGCGCCCAGGTGGCGCTGGGCTATCTGCACCTGCCGGAGCTGACAGCCGGCCGTTTCATGGATAACCCGTTTCACGCCGGCGGCCGTCTTTACAGGAGCGGCGACATCTGCCGGTGGCTTGCGGATGGCAATATAGAATACATAGGCCGCCGGGACGAACAGGTGAAGATCCGCGGTTACCGCATAGAACCGGGTGAAATTGAAAAGGTGCTGCAGGCTAGTCCGCAGGTAAAGCACGCCTGTGTAACCGTTCACGGTACCGATACCGCCAGCAGGATCCTGGTAGCGTATATCGTGCCAGACGGGCCTTTCCACCGGGAGGCTATCATGGAACACCTGCGGGAACAGCTGCCCGCACACATGATTCCGGCCTTGCTGATGGAGCTGGAACAGTTGCCTGTTACCCCCAACGGAAAAGTCAACAAAAGAGCGCTGCCGGCGCCCGACTGGAATGCGCAGGTATCGCAACAGCCACAGGAGCCGCGCAGCAAAGAAGAAGCGCTGCTGACAGATATCTGGAAAAGTGTGCTGCAGCTGGAAAACATCGGTATACATCAGGGCTTTTTTGAATCGGGTGGGAACTCTATCATAGCTATACGGCTCATCGCTAAGATGCAGGCGCATTTTCAGGTATCCATCAACGACCTGTTCATGTATCCTACCATTGCCGGCATTGCCAGGCATGTTGTTTACCGGAAGGATTATTTCAGCGAAAAGCTGGCAGCATTGGCTGCCATGGAAGATACCGCCGGTGCGGCGCCCGCAGATATAACCACGGAGGAGCTGTGCAAACAGGAACAGGCTTATGCAGATCAGTTCCGTCATCTGCAGGATCTCCCGCTGGATGAAAAGCTGACAACCCATCATGTACTGCTGCTGGGGGCTACCGGCTTCCTTGGCATCTACCTGCTGCGGGAATTGCTGCAACGTTCTTCCTGTACTATCCATACCATTGTAAGGGCCGGAGCAGATGCCTTTGAGCGCCTGTCTGAAAAGTATGCCTTCTATTTCGGTGAAACGCTGGATGCATACCGGCAACGGCTACACGTAATGAAGGGCGATCTGTCGCAACCCTGCCTGGGGCTGGAGCAGCCAGCACTGGATGCCTGTCTGCAACAGGTAGACAGCATCATTAACGCTGCTGCCAATGTGAAGCACTACGGCAGCTATGCTTCCTTCGAAGCGGCCAACATACATCCGGTAGAAGTGATCCTGCAGCATTATCCGCAGCACCGCAACATCGTTATACATCATATGTCCACCACTGGTATTGCCGGCGCAGCATCCGGCAGCGGACATCTCTTTACCGAAGCAGATATGGATAGAGGGCAGCCGCTCTCCAACTTTTACCTGAAGAGTAAAATGGCAGCAGAACGGCTCCTGGCAGAAGCCCGTAACAAGGGCATACCGGTGAATATTTACCGGGTAGGGCATCTTTCGTTTGACAGCGTCTCCGGCATTTTCCAGGAGAACATAGAGAACAATGCCTTCTGTCATGAGATAAAGGGGTATGTTACGCTGGGCGCTATGCCTGGCGGCCAGGGTCTGGAAATGTCGAACATCGATCAGGTGGCCGCCGCCATCCTGCTGATATCTGAAAGGAAGGCGCTGCTGAACGGCAACTACCACGTGCTGAACAGCCGCCCGTTGCCTGCCGCCACCTTTGCCGCCGCTCTGAGCAGCTACGGCTATCCGCTGACAGCCGTCCCTGCCGGCGCCTATTATACGCGCATGCTGGCAATGTATGATACACACCGGGATATGATTAACCGCCTGCTGCTGGATGCCAGTATCTTCAATGAAGAACCGGTATCGCAAGGCTACTGTCAGCTGCGCAACGATGCCACAGACCTCATATTGCAACGACTGGGCTTTCACTGGCCTGAAATAAACGAGCAGCAGATTCACCTGATGCTGGATTATTTGAGGCAGATAGCGTTTATGACGGAGTAATTACGAATTACGAATTGCGAATTACGAATGAAGAAGCGAAGAGCTAACCGAAGATTAAAGAGAGATAACTGTCAAATGTCCTCCTTTAATCTTCGGTTAGCTCTTCGCTTCTTCATTCGTAATTCGCAATTCGTAATTATTTTTATAACCAGCTGAACAATTCACCAGCTCAACTGGTTACATAATAGCACGATTGTAAATCTCCTTTAAATCTACAAATCATGGGAAAGTTTCACCTCAAAATTGCCAAAGATGGCCAGTTTTATTTTAATCTGAAGGCAGATAACAACCAGGTTATTCTATCCAGCGAAATGTACACCACGAAAGCTGCCTGTTTAAATGGTATTGAATCCGTAAAAACCAATTCCTCCCAGGATGGCCGTTACGACAGCCTTACCGCGAAGAACGGGAAATTCTATTTCACCCTGAAAGCCGCCAACGGACAGGTAATCGGGACAAGTGAGATGTATGAAAGTGAGGCCGCGAGAGATAACGGTATTGCATCCGTTAAGAAGAACGGACCGGATGCGGGTGTGGTAGAGGATTGAGTGTTAATTAGGAATTACAAATTACGAATTGCGAATTACGAATGTAGAAGCGAAGCGCTAACCGAAGATGAAAGGAGGACATTTAATAGTTATCTCTCTATCATCTTCGGTTAGCGCTTCGCTTCTACATTCGTAATTCGCAATTCGCAATTCGTAATTCTATTGCATCACGTGTTCCTGCATCTCAGCTCTTTGCTGAATTTGTTGCATAATACCGGCAATCACCCCTGCGTTGTGGGTAATAAATTCCGGATTAAACATCTCAGGATGCAGGCCGGTGCCATCGTAGGTATGGAAGCCGGAGGTACTGTTTTCGCTCCAGTTGCGCGATACTTCGGCAGCTTTCCATTCTTCTTTTGACATCAGCAGATGAATGTGGGCATTGGTAGTACCGTCATCTGTTTTACCGTTCATATAGGTGGTATAGCCGGCAATTTTGCTCATCGTATTTTTCTTCAGCGTTTCCAGGTAGTCAGGTGTTACGGAGAAGATAGACCAGTCTACAATTCTGTAGTAGGCCTCTACGGTGGCATCCAGCTCTTCTTTTGTTTTGGCCTTTGCTATATGCCTGCAATAGCTGTCAATCATGATGAGATCGGAAACTTCCCTGCCGGCGGCTTCTGTGTCCTTTGTTATTTCGAAGGCAAAGTTACCGCCCGCGGAATATCCTGCGAAGGTAAGCGGTCCTTCCGGCTGTAGTTCCTGCATCACCTGGATGTATTGCGCTGTTCTGTCTTCCTGTTCAAAGAAGTGGAAGCAGCAGAGGGTATAGTCAGGGAAATACTCTGCCAGTGCGGTGTAGATGAAGGAATAACCAATGGCGGGCGGGAAGAAGAAGATCGTTTTTTCTTTTCCGGGATTTACAACGGAATAGAATTCTTCTGCAGAGACGCTGCCAAATTCATTGATCATCGTTATCTTCTCTGCCAGCGCTTTGATGGTCGGGTAGGTGAATGCGGTTGTCAGCGGTATATTCACGTCCAGCTCCTTCTTGATCCGGTTCAATACCTGAATCAGTTTGATGGAATTGCCACCCAGCTCGAAGAAGTTATCGGTTGTGCCGACACGTTCCAGCTGCAGGGCATCCTTCCAGATGGCGGCCAGTGCTTTCTGAATGGGCCCTGCGGGTTCTTCAAACGGCCGTTCAGCGGCCTGCTGCTGTTGCGCCAGCACATCCAGCGCTTTCCGGTCTATTTTACCGCTGCTGGTCAGCGGCATTTTCTCTACACGGATACAGAACAGCGGCAGCATATAGCTGGGCAAAAGATCCGCCAGGAATGCGCGCACGGTGGAGTAGCCGTATTCCCGCTCTGATTCATAGAAGGTAGCAATCTGTTTTTCACCGTTGACGGTGGTGATGATGGCAGCGGTTACCCGGATGTTTTCCATCTTTGCCAGTGCATTTTCAATTTCTCCCAGTTCTATACGATAGCCTTTCAGCTTTATCTGTGTATCTTTTCTGCCGATACATTCAATACGTCCGTCTGCCAGCCATCTGCCGAGATCTCCGGATTTATATATTCTTTCTGTAGAAAGATTTTCATCCCGGAAAAACTTCTCTGCCGTCAGCGCTTCCTGGTTGCAATAGCCTCTGCCTACACCGGAACCGGCGATATAAATTTCGCCGACTACATTGACAGGCTGCAGCTGGCCATGGTCGCCGACGATGAGCACCTGTTCGTTCAGCAGCGGTTTACCGATGGTGATACGGTCGTCCTTTACTTCATCGGTGGTGCTGTAAATAGTGGTTTCCGTCGGGCCGCAGCTGGTGAATACGCGCAGGTGTTTATATCTCCTCAGTCCCCTGAATAATTCGCGTGGCACCGGCTCTCCGCCTGTGACCACCGTTTTCACACTATGCAGGAAACTCAGGCCGGTAGATTGCAGGAACAGCAGGAAGCGGGATGGCGTCATCTGTACGATGTTCACCTGGCGCGTGCGTATCATATCTACTATCTTCGGGAAGTCATTCAGCTCCTCATCGCCTGCAAGCAGTACACATACTCCGGTGAGCAGGCTGCCCAGTATTTCCATGACGGAGAGGTCGAAGGTGATATTACTGATGGCCAGCATTTTGTCGCCGGGACGGAAGCCGTATACCGGTTCCAGGTTGCGGACAAAGCTGGTCAGGTTCACATGTTCCAGCATAGCGCCTTTGGGTACCCCGGTGGAACCGGAGGTATAAATGATATAGGCGAGGTCGTCAGGCGAAATGTTTACCGGCAGCAGTTCCTGACGGTGCGTAGCTTCCCGCGCGGTGTGAATATTCAGCAATGGTAAGTTGTAGCTGTAGTCCTTGTCAGCTACGATCATGGTACAGCCGCTGTTGCTGAGAATGTATTCAATACGCTGTGCCGGGAACTGCGGATCTACCGGCACATAGGCGGCGCCGGTTTTCAGTATAGCCATGAGCGTTACCGGCATGTCGGTCGTACGCTGCAGCATCAGCGCTACTTTATCGCCGGTTTTTACCTGATATGTTTCCTGCAGGCAGATCGCAAGTGCGGTGGATTTTTCATCCAGTTCCCCGAAGGTGATGCTGCCGCTGGTAGTTTCCACGGCGGTGGCGGCGGCATGTTGCTGCACGATCTCTTTCCATACTTCAGGAATGGTAAGCCGCGGCGCATTAACATCCGGACTGCCGCCAAAGGCTTTCAGCAGGAGGGTTTCCGCTTCATCAGCCAGCACAATCTGTTTCAGCTGTTGCTGCGGAGCTGCCAGCACCTGTGTCAGGATATGCCTGAAATGATGCGCCAGCCGCTGCATAGAGGCTTCGGTAAACAGATTGGTGTTGTAGTTGAGCATCAGCGCGATATTACTGCCGGATTGAACGGTAAAGAAAGTAAGATCAAATTTGGCAATATTCACCTGCATCGGATGCGGCCTGAATGACAGCGCACCCTGGCTTTCCACCGGCTGGTGGCTGATGAACTGAAAGAGCAGATCGAACACCGGGTTGCGGCTGGGATCTCTTTTCAGCTGCAGCGATTCTACCAGTTCTTCAAAAGGATAATCCTGGTTTTCGAAAGCTGCCAACGCTGTTGTTTTTATCTCCAGCAGGAAATCTTCAAATGTTTTTTCTGCAGATGGATAGCTGCGGATAGCCAGCGTGTTGACGAACATGCCGATTACCTGTTCGAGGTCGGCATGGGTACGACCAGCTACCGGCGTGCCTATCACGATGTCTTCCAGCGAAGTGTATTTGGATACGAGTATATTGTACACCGCCAGCATCAGCATGTTCATGGTAATACCACGTGCAGCGATAAAGCCGGTCGCCTGTGTTACCAGATCCTCGCTGAGTTCCAGGACATGTACATTGCCGTCAAATGTCTGCGCAAGTGGCCTCGGCGCGTCAGATGGCAGGTCAATCACCGGCAGTTCGCCCTGCAGCTGCTGTAGCCAGTATTGTTTCTGTTTCGCTATAAGACCGTTGCCGGAAAGGGTTTGCTGCCAGGCTACATAGTCCTTGTATTGAACAGACAATGCGGGTAAGGCTGTATGGTTGTATAGCGCCCACAGTTCACGGAAGAAATTGCCGGTAGATACTTCATCGCTGATGATGTGATGTATATCATACAGCAGCAGATGATCTTCAGCAGATATTTCCATTACGGCGGCACGCAGCAGCGGCGCTTCTGCGAGGTTAAAGCTGCGGATGAAGGCAGCGGTGGCTGCTGAAGTATCTGCCTCGCTGCCGCGGGTACGTTCCAGGTGGAAGTTCACATGGTCGTGGATTACCTGTACCGGTTCGTCATTGACGAGTACGAAAGCGGTACGGAGACTTTCATGCCTGTCTGTCATCGCCTGGAAAGCTGCTTCCAGCCTGTCTGCATCCAATGGCCCCTGTATGCGTAAGCCACCGCAGATGTTATGGCTGATCTCTGCGCCCTTGAAATGACTGATGACAAACACTCTTTTCTGTGCAGAAGAGAGCGGGTAGTATTCCTGTACCGGCGCTTTCGGAATAGGTGTATAACTGCCGGCAACTGCCTGGTCGATATACGCTGCCAGCTTGCTGATAGTAGGATACCTGAATATATCTTTCAGAGAGATATTGGCTGCAGTAGCCTTGCGGATACGGGAAACCAGTACCATCGCGCGGAGCGACTGTCCGCCCATCTCGAAGAAATTATCATGCACGCCGATTTTATTTCTTTTCAGTATATCCTGCCAGATGGCCAGCAGCATCGTTTCTGCAGGTGTGGCAGGTACATCGTTTACGGCGCGTTGCTGATCGATATGGGAGAGCGGGTCCTGCAGTGCTTTTCTGTCTACCTTCCCGTTATGCGTTACCGGCAGCTGTTCCAGCGGAATGAACCAGGAAGGTATCATATGTTCCGGTAACTGCTGCTGCAACCTGTTTTTGATGTCTGTGGCGGGATTGCCGGAATGGCTGACATACCAGCACACCAGCTCTTTTTCCTGTTCAGCTCCGTATACGGTTACTACCACTTCTCTGATCTCCGGATCGCGGAGCAGCGCATTTTCAATTTCCTGCAGTTCTATCCGGAAACCGCGCACCTTCACCTGGTTATCGCTGCGGCCGATGAATTCGAGGTTGCCGTCCGGCAGCCATCGCGCAAGATCTCCGGTTCTGTAAACCCGTTCCCGGGTGTACGGATCGGTGATGAATTTCTGTGCCGTAATTTCCGGCTTGTTGATATAGCCTCTGGCCACACCTGTTCCGCCTATCCACAGCTCGCCCGCCTGCCCCGGTAAGGCACGTTGCTGCAGCGCATTGCTGATGAAATAGCTGTAGTTGACCAGCGGTTTACCCACCGGGGTATTACCTGCTGCCGGCAGCGCTGCAGAGGTAGTTTCATAGAAACCGGCGTCGATACAGGTTTCCGTAACACCGTAGCTGTTAAGTACGCGGATGCCGGGAGAAAGATGATCCACCAGTTTTTTGAAGGCAGGCAGAGAAATAGTGTCTGACCCTACAATCAGCAGCTTCAGCAGGGGGAGGTCCAGCCGTTCTTCGATGATGTAGTCCATCAACGGCATGACCAGTGCCGGCGTGGACTCCAGCACATTGATACCGTGCGTGGAAAGGAGGTCGTATACAGAAGCGGGATCCAGCCGGGTTTCAGCCGGACAGATCACCAGGCAACCACCGTTGCTGAGGATGCGTACCACATCGCCGGTGAATACGTCGAAGGAGAAACCAGCCATCTGCAACAGGCGCGGCGTAAACGTATCCAGCTGATATGCCATCCGCCAGGCGTGGTCAATATTGCTTAATGCACGATGTTCTACCATGACGCCTTTGGGATTGCCGGTAGTGCCGGAAGTATAGATCACATAGGCCAGCTGCTCCGGTAGAATAGTGACAGGCGCAGGCCGTGCACCGGTAGCGGAAATATCTTCTATCAGCACGGATGAAGGATGCATGGATGTCCAGGCAGACTGTGTCAGCAAAACTTTTGTTGCACAATCCTCCAGCATGTACCGGATTCTTTCCGGCGGATAGGAGGTGTCTATCGGCAGGTAGGCTGCTCCGGCCTTCAGTACGCCGAGTACTCCGACAATCATCCACTCGGAACGATCCACCATGATACCGACGATGTCTCCGGCTGTAATGCCCTGCTGCTGCAGGTATGCGGCTACTGCATCCGTGGCTTTGTCCAGCGCGGCGTAGGTGAGTTGTTGCTCTTTAAAAACTACTGCCACATTATCCGGATGCCGTTTTACCTGTGCGGCAAACAATTCAGGAATGTTCTTGTCTGTCTTACTGCCGTTGTGTATACCCATTTCATGAAGCTGCTGCAGCTCTGCTGTATGCAGGTATTGTACCTCTCGCAGCGGCATATCTGTCTGCAGTACCTGACTGAAGATATGTTGCAGGCGGTGAAGAAATCCTGCCCCGCTGAATATTTTTTCGTTGTAATCTAGTTTGAGCGTAAATCCGTCTGGCAGCTCCAGTACCCTTAACTCCAGCTGATTATCCAGTATGTGATAGACGCCACGGATAACGCCTGTTTTACTTGCTGTATCCGGTACTATGAAATGCTGATAGTTATAGTAGAAAGATAATTTCTCCTGCCCGATGATACTATTCTGTAATCCCAGGGAGATAAATCTCATATGGCCGGACGCCTTTTTCTGCTGATACAGATGGGCACATAGTTCCGGGAAAGTAGCGGTGTCCGTGAAAAAGGACCGTTCTATCAGCAACGGATATACGAAGGAGTGGGTTCCTGATCTGTTCATCTCCTCCTTGTTACGGCCTGCAATGTTCTCCCGGATACAGAAATCATAATCGGCTCCGCAGTAGTACCGGGTCAGCAGCGTAAAGGCTGCCTTGAAGAAGAGATGCGGCTGAATGCCGTGCTGTGCACAGTATTGCGATATCTGCCGTGCCGTGGCGCCGTTGACTTCCAGCTGCTCGTTGATGATGTTGTCTTCCGTTGCCAGCGCCCCGTTGTAGGTAAGCGGTTGCACGGCAGACAACCGCTGACGCCAGTAGGTTTCTACCGCTGCAGTATCAAATTTTGCCAGCTGTTCCATCACGCTGACGCGGAAAGGCGCCTGTGGTGTAAGGCTGACAGGCAATCCGGCCTGCAGCTCCTGATACGTTTTGTACGCTTTCTCAAACATCAGCCTGATAGTGATACCATCTGTAAATACGTGGTGCGCACTCATTAAAGCGATGTAATGCTGGTCGCTCACTTTAAGCAGGTAATGCTTAAAATACGGCAGCTCCAGGTCCTGGCTTTCGCCGTATTGCTCTACGACAGACAGTATACTGTTTTCAGCTGTTATTTTTCCGCTGATATCATCATACTGAAAATGCAGGGGCCCTTCCCTGAGCACGGCCTGATAGATAGTGCTCTCTTTGGTGATGAGCGCGGAACGCATGGTCACTTCCTGTTGTGTAATGGTTTTCATGGCTGCTTCCCATGCGGCAGCAGCTACCGGCTCATATATATCGAAGTAATAGAGCATGCGGAGCCGGTAGTTTTCCGGATCCAGCAGGCTGCTGATGGCAACATCGCGTTGTGTGGCATTCAGCGGATAGGCATCTTCATAGATGTTTTCATCCAGTTCCAGGTAGCGAAGCATCGCCTGGCTGTCTTCTACCGGCGGCGCATCCTGGCTGGCAGTATCTACTGCAGCGCTGATGGCTGCGATGGTTTGTGACGGCGCTGTGGCTATCGTACGGAGGATAGCGATGAAATTTTCCGCCATCTTTTCAATGGTGGATAATCTGAACAGGCTTTTGGCATAGCTGAAGATGAGCGCTATTTCTTCTCCGTCGGTAACAACGGATGCAGAGATGTCTGCTTTCACGCCTATATCGCTCCAGCCCATATCCACGGGATGAAGGGAGATATTGCCCGTCGCGGCCGGATGCGGCTCTGCATTGCGGTAACTGAAGAGGGTGCCGAACAGCGGATTGGCGTCTGTTGTCCGCACCAGTTCCAGCTTTTCCGCCAGTTCATCCATCGGGTACAGCTGATGATCCAGCGCGGTGAAGAAAGTATTCCGGAGCTGTTCCAGGAAAGCCGTGAAAGGTTGCTGCGGATCCAGGCTGGATTTAACCGGCAGCGTATTCACGAACATGCCCAGCAGATGATCCAGGTCAGGGTGAATACGGCCAGCCACCGGAGTGCCCACCACTATGTTCTGTTTGCCTGAATAGCTTGACAGCAGCAGGTTGTAGGCTGCCAGCGTCAGCAGGAAAAGAGAACTGCCCTGTTCGTTGACGAATTGTTTCAGCTGTGCAGCCAGGGTTTTATCTATATGTGTCAGGTGCAGACCGCCTTCCAGATTTTTTTCTTTGGAACGGGGATAGTCTGCAGGCAGTTCCAGCGACGTATCTTTATCTGCAAATAATTCCATCCAGTACTGCCGGTTCTTTTCAAAAGCATGGCTGCGGCTGTACTGCTGTAACCAGGCGGCATAATCGTGGAACTGTATTTTCAGCGGCTGGAGGGCCTCCCCGTGATACAGCGCCATCAGTTCCTGGAGGAAAACTTCCATGGAAATACCATCGCAGATGATATGGTGCGTGTCCAGCAGGAGGAAGCCCGCGTTGTTGCTTTGCTGAATGAACAGGCCCCGCAGCAATGGCGCCTGACTTAACTCAAACGGACGTACGAAATTATTGAAGTACTGCCGGGGATCAGGATGTGCATCCTGTATCACGGAGAGTGAGAAGGCGGCATCTGTAGTAATGTGCTGGCGGATGGTTTCATCCGTAAAGCTGAAACTGGTTCTGAGTACGGCATGTCTGGCGATCAGCTGCTGCAGTGCAGCTTCCAGTTTACCGGTATCCACTTCGCCTTTTACCTGCAGGATAGATGGCACGTTATAGTTGGTGGCGGCAGGATTCAGCATGTAACTGAGATACAGACCCGTTTGTGCAAAGGATGCGGGCGCCTGTGTGGCATCAGCAGCCACGGGGATTTCCAGCTGAACGGCTTTTTCTGTCTGCCTGATAAAGGCTGCCAGCTGCCGGATGCTGTTGTTGACGAACATCTGCCGTAACGGAATTTCTACCTGCAGTTCGCGGAGTATGATGGTGATGAGCCTGGCAGCTTTGAGGGAATGTCCGCCCAGCTGAAAGAAGTTATCCTTCACGCTGACAGGAGAAACATGCAAGAGCTCCTGCCAGATGGCCAGCAGCCTTTCTTCCAGGGCATCTGCGGGCATATCTTCGGCAGTAAGCACACGTATTTCTTCTTCCGGCCGTGGTAATCTGCGCATATCGGTTTTGCCGTTGGCAGTGACGGGTATGTCCTTCAGCAGCATAAACCTGGCGGGAATCATGTATTCCGGCAGGATACCGGCCAGGTAGGTATGCAGTTCTGTCATAACAACGGGCCCGGCAGGAACGATCCAGGCGCAGAGATATTTATTGCTGTATTCATCTTCCAGTGGCCCTACTACTACTTTATCCACCGCAGGATGATTCAGTAGTACGCTGGCTATTTCTCCCGGCTCTATGCGGTAACCGCGGATTTTTACCTGGTTATCTTTTCTGCCGATGAAGATGATATTACCATCCTGCGTCCATCTGCCCAGATCTCCGGAGCGGTACATCTTTTGTCCGCTATGGAAAGGATCTGCTACAAATTTCTCTGCCGTCAGCGCTTCGTTGTTAAGATAGCCGGAAGCGACGCCTGCACCAGCAATACATATTTCGCCCGGAACACCGGCAGGAACGGGTTGCAGGGCATCGTTCAGGATATATACCCGCTGATTGCCCACCGGTTTGCCGATGGATACATTTTCGCCGGAAGGAGGAAGGGGCTCATACCTGAGTGCGCTGCAGAAAACGGTGGTCTCTGCAGGACCATACGCATTGAGGATTTCCAGACCCGGAATAAGTGTGCAGTAGTTATACAGCAGCGTGTCTTTGATCGCTTCCACTCCCACGAATAATTTGTTGAGGGCAATGGGGGTATTGTTCTGCTGCAGCTGATCGTAGAGATCTTTCAGCAATACCGGTGGAATATAGGCATGGGTGATCTGCTGCTTTTTCAGGAATGCGGCCAGGCGGCCGGCATCAAACAGATCGTCTTCATCCAGCACTACCAGGGTAGCACCGCTGGTGAGCGTCATGAAGAATTCGACGATGCTGGCGTCAAAGGAGATGTTGGCAAGTGCCAGCACGCGGTCGGTGATGTTAATACCGGACCGGAAATGCTGCTGGTAGGTCAGTACCAGGTTAGCAGCGCTGCCCTGTTTTATCGCAATGCCTTTAGGACGGCCGGTGGAACCGGAGGAGTAGATGATATAGGCGGTATCATCCGGAGTATGCGCTACCGTGAAATCCGCCAGGGTATCATCGCCGGTAATACTGTCCAGCAGCAGGATGCGGCTGCTGTCGTTACGAAAGCAATCTGCTTTCTGCTGCATCACCTGCTGCGTGGTGAGGATCATTTTTGCCTGGCTGTCCTGCAATATAAAATGGATGCGGTCATCCGGGTAATTAGCATCCACGGGCAGGTAGGCTGCGCCGGATTTGAGAATACCCAGCATACCGGTAATCATCTTTTCAGAGCGGTCGCATACGAGTGCAACTACATCTCCTTTACCTATATTTCTTTCTTTCAGCAGGGTGGCTACCTGTAGCGCCTGAAGCTGTAGTTCGCTGTAGGAAAGGGTTTTGTTGCCATATACTACGGCCGGCTGTGCAGGATGCAGTGCTGCCTGTTTTTCGAACAACTGTGAAACAGTGAGATGCTGCTCCGGATAATCAACGGCAGTATCATTGAATGTTTCCAGCAACAACTGTTTTTCCGCGGCAGACAGAAAATCGATTCCTGCAACCGTGATGGCTGGTTGTGCGGTGATGACCTGCAGGATACTTTCCATATGCGTAGCCATCTGTGTAATAAACCAGGGAGCATAACTGCCGGCACCCTGTATTTCCAGCGCAAAGGAATTTTCTGTACGCCTGAAATCAAATGCCAGCAAAGATTGTGGCTGATAAATATTTTTTCCTGTCAGCGGCAGATAGGAAAATGAATAATTAAAAAGGGATGATACCGGACCTGTCAGGGTTTCGTACCGCTCCGTAAATTTCTCAAACGGATAATCCCTGTGACGGTATGCTGCTTTAAGTTCTTCCTGGAAAGACTGCAGTAGTTGTCTGACCGTACTGGAGGGCAGCACCTGTGCGCTGAGGAACAGCGGTGATACTGACGGGCTTCCACCGGATAACACAGGAGCCGGACCAGCAGCCAGCAGGGAATCAGCGCCGGTATATTTATGCAGCAGCAGGAATAGTCCCGTAGCCAGGAACGCATAGATGGCAGTATCCTGGTCGTTGCAGACTTTCTTCAGCGCAGCGGCGGTAGGGTCCTGAAATATTAAAGTGTATGCATGACGTGTTTCCGTTGCCGCAGGCGTATTAACGGGGCTGACTGCAATCAGCTCCTGCCTGCCGGCTTTTTCCACCCAGTAATCAGTGGCAATTTTTAATTGAAGAGAGGTGTTCATAATTAAACAAGGTTTTTTGCGGGACGAGACATGTTTCCGTTTAAAAATTAAAGGCAAAATTCAGATCATCTGCTTCCTGGGTATTTTCTTCCGGAAGCTTGAATGAAAATTCATGGATATGGTATGCCGGATGTTGCAGTATATCCTGCAACAGCGCCATGAACCGCTCTTTTATCAGTAGTATGGATTCTTCTTCAAACAACATGGTATTGTATTCCAGCTTTACCGGCCAGTTGCCGGCTTTTTCGTTGACCTCCATCGTAAGGTCGAACTGTGCGGTGGCAGTATTCAGCGGATAAGGCGTTACCGTGATATTATCCAGGCGCATGGCCGGAATATCGATATTCTGCAATACGAATACTGCATCAAACAACGGGTTCCGTGATGGTTCCGTTACCGGATTCAGTTTTTCCACCAGTCTGGCAAAAGGATAATCCTGGTGTTCATATGCATTCAGGGAATTTTCCTTTACTTCTGCCAGGAACTGCATAAAAGTTTTATCTGCTGCCGGCCTGTTTCTTAATACCAGCGTATTGACGAACATCCCGATCACATTGTCCAGATCGCTGTGGGAGCGGCCTGCAATAGGAGAGCCTACGATGATCTCTTCCTGTCCGCTGTATTTATGCAGCATAATGTTATAGGCTGCCAGCAACACCATAAAAGGTGTAGTGCCTGTAGATGCAGAGAGGGCCTGTACCTGTTGCACTACTTCAGCAGGAATATCGAAATGTAATTTAGCGCCGGCGAATGCCTGTACAGTCCCGCGGGGCTTATCCACGGGCAGCTGTAACACCGGCAGGTTGCCGGAGAGCTGCTGCAGCCAGAACTGCTCCGGTGCAGCGAGTGCACCGTTGTTGAATAATTCATGCTGCCACATCACAAAATCCTTGTACTGTATTTTCAGTGGCGAAGGCGTCTGGCGGTGATACAGCTGTATCAGTTCTGACAGCAGCACGCCGAGTGACAGTCCGTCTGAAATGATATGGTGCATGTCGAACAGCAGCAGGTGTCTGTTGTCTGAAAGTGTGGCTACACCTGCCCGCAGCAGCGGCGCCTGGGTGAGATCAAACGGCTGTACGAAGGCGTCTCTGATAGCTTCCGGCGACTCGTGGCTGTTGATGGCCTGCAGCTTGAATTGTACAGCAGGTTGGATGACCTGTACGGGTGTTGCATTTTTTTCATGGAAGCTGGTACGCAGACTTTCATGCCGGTCGCATAGCGCCTGGAAGGCGGCTTCCAGCCGGCCGAAGTCAGGTGCGCCATCCAGCTGCCAGACAGCAGGCAGGTTATACACCAGCGTGTCGCTGTAGTTCTGCTGTATTAACCAGAGGCGCAGCTGCGCTTCTGCCAGCGGGTAATGTTCCTGCGGCGCCGCAGGACGTATAGCCTTATACGTTATCCGCTGCGTGCCGTTGGCAACCAGCTCGTCCACGCTGGCAGCAAGGGTTTTGACAGTAGCAAAGGCAAATATGTCTTTGAAGATCAGTTTCAGCCCGAATTCTTTTTCGATAATGGAAATAACACGGGTGGCCATCAGGGAGTGGCCGCCCAGGCGGAAGAAATCATCCTGGAGGGAAAGTGATTCCAGCTTTAATACGTCAATCCAGATGGCGGCGATCTTCTTCTCGGTAGGCGTCCAGTCATCACGCAGGATAGCCTGTACCACAGCGGGATCTGTTGTTGCGGAAGACATAGCTGTTGGCTGGGCGGGAGCTACGGGGGCCGTTACATCGGGAAGGATATTTTCCTGTGGTAACAGCTCTCTCAGCCAGCAGCGCAGTTTTTCAAACTGATAGGCAGGCAGTATAGCCTTACGGCCTTTTTCTGCTGCTGCATATTTTTGCCAGTCTGCCTCAAACTGCTGGAGGTATAGCGTTTGTGCTATCTCCAGCGGGGAGGTATTTACGCAGGCTACCTGATAGAGGAATGCCTTATCCGGATAGTTGATGGTACGGAGTCCGGCAGACAGGCATCCTTCCGGTCCCAGCTCCAGGAACAGCACGCGGGAGTCTGCCGTTTCCCTTTCGATCAGCCCTGTCAGTTTCTGTTCCAGGGAGGAGAAGGTAGTGTCGGCGGAATTGCATTGCTGCAGGGCTTCTTCGAGGGTAAGTTCCTGAAGGGCTACCGCCACAACAAGGTCGCCGGTGCCTACGCCCAGCAGGTCAGAGGTAATCAGTCCTCTTTCTTCAGCGAAGCGGTACAGGGCATACTGCAATACAAATCTGCGGATGGCGTCTGTAGCGGTGGTATAATATGGTGCGCATTCGTCTGCATATTTTTTTATCTCCGGGTAAGTGCCGGTGATTTCCGTCAGCAGCTGTGTGCTGACCACTGCATCTCCGGAGAAAAGGAATATGATCTTCTTCACCGGTTCTTTCACCGTGGTGATGGCGGCGGCAGAGAGCTGACGCCACAGCGATGCTTTTGAGTCGGCTATCAGGGAAACCCGGTAAGGGTAATGATTGCGGCCGGTACTTAACGTATAGCTGATGTCGGGTAATGCGGCGCTGCCAGGCTCTGACAGGTAGCTGCCGAATTTATGCAGGTATGTCTGCAGGCTTTTTTCCGTGCGGGCAGAGAAACTGAATATATGCATACCGGTATCTTCATCCTGGCTGCCGGTTGCCGGCGCTTCTTCCAGCAGTATGTGGCAGTTGGTGCCGCTGAGGCCGAAGGAGCTGACGCCCGCTCTTCTCGGAAAGGGAGCGTCCCAGGCAGTATAGGCCGCGTTGACGTAGGTCACTGAATTTTTAAAGTCAATGAACGGATTGGGCTGATGGAAATGTACCGAAGGATACAGTTCCTTATGCTGGAGGGAGAGCACTGCTTTTATCAGGCCGGAAATGCCCGCTGCGCTTCCGGTATGGCCGATATTACTTTTGATGGAAGACACTGCGCAGCAGTGTTTTTCCGCTGTATGTCCCCTGAAGGCGATGTCAATACCGGATATCTCAATAGGATCGCCGAGCTTGGTGCCGCTGCCATGTGCTTCTATATACGAAACGCTGGCAGGAGCTATACCGGCTTTAGTCCATACCTTGCGGATCACTTCTGACTGTGCCTGGCTGCTGGGGGCGGTGAGGCTGCCGGACAGCTGTGCGTCCTGGTTAGCCGCGCTGCCTTTGATGATGGCGTAAATAATATCATTATCTGCCAGCGCTTTGTCCAGGGGCTTCAGGAGTACGCAACCCACTGCTTCGCCGGCGCCGGCGCCATCTGCATCTGCAGCAAAGCTGCGGGTTTTGCCATCGCGGGACATGATACCGAGATCCGGATTACCGGTTTTTTCTTCGGGGAAAAGTATCAGGCGTACACCACAGGCCAGCGCGTAGGAGGCATCGCCGCTATGCAGTTCATTGCAGGCCATGTGCACCGCCAGCAGGGAAGAAGAGCAGGCGGTATCCAGCATAAGGGCGTTGCCCCTGAAGTTGAAGAAGCGCGCAATACGGCCGGCAGTGGTGGCATTGGTATTACCGGTGATGATGGTAGGGTCAAAGCGTTCTGCCAGCTGTGCGTATTCCTGTTCGGTATCTCCGATGAATACAGCAGTATCGGTGCCATGGAAGTAGTCGGCCGCATAGCCGGAACTGTCAATGGTTTCATACACCACTTCCAGCAGCAGCCGCTGATGAGGGTCCATATATTCTGCTTCGGCGCGGGAGATATTGAAAAACCGGTAGTCGAATTTATCGATGTCTTCCAGGTAACCTATTTCCATAAAGGATTTACCGGGAGCCATGGTGGTGGCGGATCTCCTTTCAGCGGAAAATTCGCGTACGCTGTCTCTTCCTGCTGTCAGGTTCCTGCGCAGTTCGGCAATATTGCCAGCTTCGGGGAATCGTCCCGCCATTCCGATGATTGCAATATCTTTCATGATGTATGTGTTGACAGTTTTATATAGTCAGGATAACTAACATTATCATTCAGGGGGTGTGTCAGGATTACGCCGCCGTTGTCCAGCTTACCGGACTCGGTGAAGCCTGCAAATTTGTAGGTGATGTACATGACCCGGTTCCGGTCTGTAGGCAGGAATTCCGCTTCCAGGCGGAAACCCTTTTCCCGTGCGGAGTTCATGATATAGTGCAGCAGTACGGTGCCTACGCCGCGGGACATGACGCGGCAGGACATGAGCAGTAGTTTCAGTGTCCAGGTATCTCCGTTGCGTTCCACCATAGCCACACCGATTTTGCCGTAAGAGCCGTATTTGTCTGTCAGCTCTGCTACAAACAGCTGATGGTCCGGGGACTTCAGCAGGGCTTCCAGTTCCTCATAAGAGTAGGAGTAGCCGGTGGCATTCAGCTGGTTGGTGCGGATGGTTAATTCTTCTACTCTTTGCAGATCGTTGACGGTAGCGGGTTGTATGGAGAATGCCAGTTGCAGCGATTCCAGGAACTGGCGGTTGTTGCCGATTTCCTGTTCTTCCAGGTTTCTGATATCGTCGTCGATATACATTTTTCTTCTGAGGGAAGATTCATCTGTAATGAAGCGGGGTTTGAACTCCTGCAGGATGTTGCCGATAACGTCTACATCGAGGCAGCGTACCTGTTCATGTACAAAGGCTACCTCGTCGCGTTCAAAGGGCTGGTCATCGATAAAAACGATGGCATCCATGCCGATGTTGAGCTTCTCCCTGATTCTGCCAATGGAGCCGGATTTCAGGTCCCAGTTAATCTGCGGGTACAGAAAATATTCACGGATACCAAATTCTTCCAGCATCCGGATGGCATCTTCATGATTGTTTTTGCTGGCGATGGAGTTGATGATACCCCAGCTGTCCAACGTTTTCAGAATGTCCGTAATATCCTTTCTCAATGTCAGCTGATCATTTTCAGAAAGGATACCGTGCCAGATGGTATGATCGAGATCCCATACTACGCACTTGACCGGTTTTTTCCGGTTATTGGCTGAGGGAGTGCCTGCTATGCGGTTAACTGTGTTTTCCATAAACGGTTTTGTTGCTGTTGTTTACACTTCAATCAGGACGCTGCTCCAGGCAGCTACCGGACTGTTGTTCATAATGAGCACTTTTTCGCCTTTCTGAAAAAGGCCTGCGTTGATGCCGGTCTGGTAGTTGAGAAAAATATCGCCTGCACCCAGGTGACCATATTGCGCCAGATTCATGGCACAAACCGGTGAGATCTGTATGTCAAAGGCAGACTGATAATATTCATATGCCCTGGCGGAAATGTTCTGCATCAGGTAGTGATGCACCTCCTGCGGGGCAATGCCCTGGCGGCTCAGCAGTGTTTCATTGATTTCGCGGAACCTGTTTTTACTTTCGATGGCCAGCTCGAAGCCATATCTTCGTACGTCCGTACACGTTTCCCTGTACTGGTCAGGCGTCAGGTGCTGGTATTCCAGTTTAAACAGATCCCAGTAGCGGCCGTTGGTCTGAATGTCGGCGGCCACTATTTTGTTTTCACTGTTCCTGGTAACCAGTGCTGCCACGCCGCCGTCGCCCATAATGGTAACGGGGTTCCGGAAGCGGTAGCGGGAGATGAGTTTGTTGCCATAACAGATCAGTACATTGGATGCGCTGCGGTTGGCTGCCAGGTGGTCTTTTGCGAGCTTCAGCGCCATAGAGCTGTCAGCGCATCCCAGGTTGGAGATGGCAAAGCTGATGGCATTATGCGCACCGATATCCTGTTGCAGGCGTGTACTTTCAGAACTGATAAACTGTTCCGGCATACGGCTCTGCAGGTAAATGATAAGATCGATGGAAGCCGGACTGATGCCGGTTTCCTGCAGCAGTTTTTCGCTGGCGCCCAGCGCCAGTGCATAGCTGCTGATGCTGCCTGCATCGTATACGGTGTTGATACCGCAGGTATTGAAGTAGGTTAGTTCGTTTTCTCCCAGGCTGTTTTTCTCTTCCAGGGACTGAACAGAAACGGGCGTACCGGGTGTATAGATGGCAATGGAATGAATACCTGTCATAATGATGAATTATAAAATCGTGTCTAATCCGGCGATGCTGTGGTCTGCGATCAGTATCTGCTGTATTTCTGTGGAGCCTTCAATGATTTCCATCACTCTGGCATCGCGGAAATAGCGTTGAATGGAGAGACTGTCGTGGCACCCGAGCGCGCCATGCAACTGTACGGCGTCTGCGGCAACGGTGTTGGCTATACGCGAAGCGTGGTACTTGGCCAGCGATGTCTGGATAATGCTGTCAGGATCCTTTTTGTCGCGCAGGAAGCCGGCATTGCGGCAGAGCAGGGTGGCGGCCTTCACTTCTGTGACCATATTGGTGATCTTCTGTTTGGTCAGCTGATGATCTTTCAGCAGCTGTCCGTACTGCTGGCGGGTTCTGGCGTACTGAATACTGTCTTCCAGGCAGGCGCGGGCTATACCCAGCGAGCCGCAGGCTACGCTGTAGCGGCCGTTGTCCAGCGCAGTATTCACAATCTGCGGAAGGCCCCAGCCTTTGCGGCCGAGGATATTCTCTGCCGGCACCACACAATGCTTCAGGTGTATCTCTGCTATCATGGAAGCGCGCGTACCCAGGATGCCCTCCATGGGTTTGATGGTCAGCCCCGGTGTGTTACGTTCTACCAGAAAGGCGGTGATGCCCTGTTCTCCCCGTGCAACGATGACATACAGGTCTGCAATCTGCGCAAACGTGATCCATTTCTTTACACCATTCAGCTCATAGCTGCCGTTCTGCTCCGTGTAGCTGGTTTTGATACCGGCGGTATCGCTGCCGGCATCCGGTTCGGATAGTCCGAAGGCTGCCAGTTTAAGCCCTCTGGCCAGCAACGGCAGCCAGTGTTCCTTCTGCCCTTTGGTACCCCAGCGCAGGATGGTTTCCGCAGTGAGTGAAGTATGTACTGTAATCAGACTACGGGTAGAAGAACAGGCGCGGCCTATCTCTTCATTCAGCAATCCGTAAGACAGCTGATCCATGCCTCTGCCGCCGTATTCAACCGGGAGGGTAGCGCCCAGGTAACCCTGTTCACCCAGCTGCTGAATAAGTTCCAGCGGAATATAGCCTTCCTTGTCATATGCATTGGCATACGGCAGCAGCTCGGTATCCACAAAGCTCCGGAACTCTTTGCGGAGTGCCTGCTGTGTTGCGGTTAATTCCAGGTTCATCTGTTATTTATCTTTCTTTTTAAGAATAAATGCTTCCAGGTTTTCTACCGTGCTGAAATTTTGCAGGTTCAGGTCTTCATTCTCCACGGTGATATCGAAAGACTGTTCGAGGAATACGACCAGTTCCAGTGCAAAGAGAGAGTTGACAAGTCCTGCCGCGAAAATATCTTCGGCGTCATTGAACTGGATATCCTGTCCTACACGTTTACGGAGAAATTCCCTGATGATTGTTCTGGCGCCGGCCTGTGTTGTTGTGTCCATGTAATAATTGCTTTTGTGTGATGAAGTATTTTGTTGGATGACTGCTTAGTATTTATAAAAACCTTCCTTACTTTTTCTGCCGTGTAAACCTGCGTCCACCATCTTTTTGAGGAGGGGAGCGGGACGGAATTTCGGGTCGTTGTAGCTGGCGAAGAGTACATCGAGGGTATAGAGGATGGTATCCAGGCCAATGAGGTCGGCAGTTTCGAGTGGCCCCATTTTATGGCCGAAGCACTCCCGGAATATTTTGTCAATATCCGGAACAGTGGCAACGCCGTCCTGCAGGGTAAATACGGCCTCATTCACGGTGAGCATCAATACCCTGTTGGAAACAAATCCGGGGTAATCGTTCACCACCACGCCGGTCATCTTTACAGACTGCAGCAGCTCCTGTGTGATGCTGATGGTAGCTTCGGTGGTGTGATAGCCACGGATCACTTCCACGGTAGGTTTCAGGTGCACCGGATTCATGAAGTGGATACCGTTGACCTGCTGCGGATGTTGCAGGAAGGAGGCCAGCCGGGTTACAGAAACAGCGGAGGTATTTACAGCGAGAATCGCATGATCTGCCAGGATACCGTTCAGCTGCCGGTATAAATTTTCTTTGAGGGAAATATTCTCCGTAATATTTTCAATGATGTAATCTGCCGCAGATACGGACTGCAGGTCAGCGGTAAACGTGATTTTGTCGAGCACGTTTACGGTACTGGCGGATTTGTGCAGCATTCTGTCCAGTCTTTCGATATTACGGATCTCCTTTCTGGCATGCTCCAGTGCTGCTTCGGAGTTGTCGGTCAGTAACACGGGGTAGCCGTATTTGGCAAACTGGTAGGCAACGCCCTGGCCCATTACGCCCGCTCCGATTACAGCAATTGTTTTGATAGTGGTCATGTACGGTTTTATTGTTGGTGTTTAGAATTCAACTCTTTTGGCTTTTGACGGCTGTCTGGAATTTTTATGCATGCTTCTGTTTACGGCAGCTGCCTGTTCCCGGATAGTGGGTTTGTCGAACAGGTCACTGACTTTCAGCGCGTCGCCGAACGACTGCTGCAGAAGGCTGAGCATATTGATGATTTTAAGACTGTTGCCGCCTATGGTGAAGAAGTTATCGGTGGTGCTGATCTGATCGGATTCCAGGATCGTCTGCCAGATGTGCAGCAGCTTTGATTCGGTGGCATCTTCCGGTAAGGTCAGGCCAGCACCGTTGCCTGCGTTTATTTCCGGCTCCGGCAGCGCTTTGCGGTCTATCTTTTCGTTGCTGGTCAGCGGGAATTTTTCCATCACTATAAAGAAAGACGGAATCATGTACGCCGGCAGCGAAGCGCCGAGATGAGCGCGCAGCAGTGCGGGATCCAGCTGACGGGCGCTGATGACGTAGGCGCAGAGATACTTATTGCCGCCATTGTCTGTTTTGTCAATTACCAGCGCCTGCTTTATTTCCGGATGTTCCATCAGTTTGTTTTCTATCTCTCCCGGTTCAATTCTGAATCCACGGATTTTTACCTGATGATCTTTCCTGCCGGAGAAGAAGATATTACCATCCGGCAGCCATTTGGCGAGATCTCCGGTTCTATACAGCTTCCGGCCGGGTTCAAACGGATTATCTACAAATTTCTCTGCTGTCAGGGCCGGGTTGTGAAGGTAGCCTCTGGCCAGTCCTTCTCCGGCGATGCAGAGTTCTCCGGGTACGCCGGCAGGCTGCAGCTGCATATGTTCATTGACAATATACAGGCGCGCATTACGCAGCGGCTTACCGATAGGAATATAAACCCCTCTGGGCTGCCCCGGCTGATAACGGTACCAGGAGCAGGATACAGCCGCTTCCGTTGGTCCGTAGGCGTTAACGATTTCCATTTTTTCGTTGAGCGAAATATATTGCTGCAGGGTGGTGTCCTTGATCGGTTCCACACCCACAAACAGTTTATTGACAGATACCGGTGTATTACCCCTGAGCGTTTTATACAGCGGCTGCAGCAGAGACGGCGGTATATAACAGAAGGTAACGCCTTTGGCGGTAATAACGGCTGCGAGCGATTTTACATCGTATACATGTTCCCTGTTTACCAGCACCAGCCTGGCGCCGTGTACCAGCGGAATAAATATTTCCAGTACGCTGGCATCGAAGGAAATGTTGCTCAGGCTGAGACACACATCCGCTGCGCTGAATCCGTTCCGATAGTTGCCGGCATTGGATAATACACTGTTGTAGAAAGAATGATGCTCTATCAGCACCCCTTTGGGTTTACCGGTAGAACCGGACGTATAGATTACATAGGCCAGGCTCTCCGGCGAACGTTTTACCGGCGGCATTGCTGTGACGGCAGCCGGCAGGGCGTCGATGAAAATTTTATTTGCGGCGTAGGACAGGTTGTCGCTCAGCTGCTGCTGCGTGAGTACCAGCAGTGCGCCGCTGTTGTCCAGCATATAGCGTACACGCTCTTCCGGATAATCCGGATCTACGGGAAGATAGGCTGCGCCTGCCTTCAGAATTGCCAGCATGCCTGTAATCATGTCCACGGAACGCTCCGTACATAATGCTATTATTTTGTCGGGGCCTGCACCTGCGGCCTGCAATACTGCCGCCACGCGGCTTACACGAGCTTCGAGCTCCCGGTAGGTGACAGTGCCTTTTTCAGTGTCTACGGCTATATGATCCGGGTATTGTGCTGCACGCTTTTCAAACAGGGTATAAATATCTTTTTCTCCTTCCGGGAATGGCGTATATGCGTTACCGGTAGCATGACTGAACTGCAGGATCTGTTCTTTTTCTGCCGCGCTGATAATGCTGATGTGTTGCAGCTGTATCTCCGGATTGGCGGCTATCTGCGCCAGTACTTCCAGGTAGTGTGCCGCGAAGCGGGTGATGGTGTCTGGTGCAAAAATCCTGGTGGCATATTCAATGCCGCCGGATAATTCACCGTCTTCCGTTTCATGGATTTCCAGCGTCAGGTCCATTTTGGAAATGGTGCGGGGCACAGGAACGGGGCTGACTTCCACATCTGCCAGCTGCAGGAACTGACCCTGGTCGGCACGGTAGGTGAACATATAATCGAAGAGCGGGTTACGGCTCATGTCGCGCGTGATGTCGAGATCATCCAGCAGGGCTTCAAAAGGGTAGTCCTGGTGCTCAAAAGCGCGGAGCGACAGTTCCTTTATCTCCCGCAGAAAATCAGGGAATCGCTTTTCCGCAGCTGGTGCGGTTCTCATCGGGAGTGTGTTCACGAACATGCCCAGCAGTTCCTGTACATCCGCATGGGAGCGGCCGGCAACGGGTGTACCGGTGATGATATCTTCCTGTCCGCTGTACCTGGATAACAGGATGTTATAGGCCGCCAGCATTAGCATGAAGCTGGTAGCTCCGTTGGCACGGCTGATTTCCTTGATGGCGGTGCTGAGCGTTGCAGGTATGGAAAAGGTATACCAGGCCCCGTCATATGATTTTACAGGCGGGCGTACATAATCTACCGGCATATTGAGCAAGGTGGTTTCTTCTTCAAACTGCGCTTTCCAGAATGCTCTGGCAGAGCGGGCTTCAGCGGACTGCAACCATTGCTGCTGCCATACGGCGTAGTCTTTGGTTTGTACTGCCAATACCGGCAGCGCGTCGCCGTTATAGGCGGCGCTGAGTTCCTGCAACAGGTTGCTGACAGCTACTCCGTCTGCAATGATATGGTGAAGGTCCAGCAGCAGGTAATACCGGTCGCTGTCCGTTTTCACGATGGCGGCCCGCAGCAGCGGTGCTGCTGTCAGCGGAAACGGCTGAATGAATGCATTGATAAAATCAGGTAGCTTGTCTGCCGGGCATTCGTGCAGCGGTATGTCTGTCAGCACATCTTCCTGTACCACCTGTATCACTTCGTTATCCCGTATATCGAAAGCGGTGCGCAATATTTCATGCCTGCTGACCAGCAGGTGCAGGGCATCTGTCAGGCGCTTCAGATCCGGTTGGCCGGTAAGGGCGTATACGACGGGTATATTATAGGAGATACCTGCGCCATCAATCTGGTTGATGATATACAACCTCTTTTCTGCCGATGATGCCGGATACCATGCCTGTGGTGTGGCCGGAACAATATGATGATGTGCAGAGCGCACGCCCTTCGCGATACGCGCTGCCATATCCCGGAAGGCAGGGGCCGCGAATATTTCGCGCAGCGGCAGTTCCACATGGAATTGTTTATGGATGAGGGCCGACAGCTGTGCTGCTTTAAGGGAGTGACCGCCCAGTTCAAAGAAGTGATGATGGAGGCTCACGTTTGGTACATGCAATACTTTGCTCCATAGCGCGGCTAATTGCAGCTCTGTATCCGTTACAGGGGCCTCGTAGCCCGCAGCAGCGATCGCTGCTGCCTGGGGCTCAGGCAGCCGTTTACGGTCAATCTTGCCATTGCCGGTCAGCGGGAAGCTGTCCATCAGCAGGAAGAAGGCCGGCACCATATAATCGGGGAGGAAGGCGGAGAGATGCTGACGTAGATCCGTTGGCGTTATGTTCTCCTGTGTGGCTACATAAGCGCAGAGGTATTTATCGCCGGCGGGGTCTTCGCGGTCAATTACCAGTACGTCACTGACCGCAGGATGCGCGAGCAGTTTGCTTTCAATTTCGCCCAGCTCAATACGGAATCCCCTGATTTTTACCTGGTGGTCTATTCTGCCGAGGTACTCGAAATCCGCGTCTGGCAACATTTTAGCGAGGTCGCCGGTGCGGTACAGTTTTTCTCCGGGGATATAGGGGTGGGGGATGAACCTTTCTGCAGTGAGTGCGGAGCGGTTGAGGTATCCTCTGGCGAGGCCGGCGCCGCCAACGCATAATTCGCCTGCACTGCCGCGTGGCATAAGACGGCCGTCTCTGTCCAGTATCACCATCGAGAGTGTAGGGATCGGCTTGCCGATGTTGCTGGCGTTACTGTCGATTTCTTTTGATGTAATTTCCTTGTAAGTCACATGCACGGTAGTTTCTGTGATGCCGTACATGTTTATCAGCCGGCATGCCGGATATTGCTGCTGCCATGCCTTTAGCTTGCCGGGTTTGAGCGCTTCGCCGCCGAAGATGACATACCGCAGCTGCAACGGCATATGGTGTTCCTGCGCCGCTGCGGCGAGGTTGTAGAATGCGCCGGGCGTCTGGTTGAGCACTGTCACCCGTTGCTGCTGAAGCAGCTGCAGAAAGTCGCCTGCATGCTGTGCTACTGCTTTGGACACAATGACGAGCCTGCCGCCGAAGAGCAGTGCGCCGTACATCTCCCAGACAGAGAAGTCAAAACAATAGGAGTGGAACAGCGTCCAGGTATCAGCTGCAGAGAAATCAAAGAGATCTTTTTCGTTGAAGAACAGGCGCACCACGTTGCGATGTTCTATCATCACGCCTTTGGGCTTTCCGGTGGAGCCGGAAGTATAGATGATATAAGCCAGGTCCTGCGGTTTTACGGCTACCGGACGGAAAGCAGCAGCTGCCGGCAGCTGGTCGGTGCAGATGGTATGACCGTTGTAATAGGGCAATGCGGGAATATCAGAGCGGGTCATCAGCACGGCCGCGCCGCTGTCTTCCAGCATGTATTGAATCCTGTCTGCCGGATAATCGGGATCTATGGGGAGGTATGCTGCGCCTGCCTTGAGAATGCCCAGCAATGCCGCTATCATATCCGGACTTCTGTCCAGCAGCACGGCAATAATCCGGTCCCGCGTATCCGGCATCACAGCCTGTATGTTGGCAGCTACCTGGTTGGCTTTCGCCTGTAATACGCCGTAGGTCATCTCTTCGTTATTCCATATCAGCGCAGTATTATCGGGAAATGCATTCGCCTGTTCATC
This sequence comes from Chitinophaga solisilvae, assembly GCF_009928525.1. Classification (GTDB taxonomy): domain Bacteria; phylum Bacteroidota; class Bacteroidia; order Chitinophagales; family Chitinophagaceae; genus Chitinophaga; species Chitinophaga solisilvae. The sequence continues at coordinate 367,239 of NZ_JAABOK010000004.1, forward strand.
GAAGAAGTGATGTATGCATTTATCTTCCGGATAAGCTGCGAGGGTATCATTGCATTCCGTGAGCAGCCATTGTTCTTCTGCGGGGCTGAGCATGGGGATGGCAGCCAGCGGCTGATCCGGCTGCGTCAGCACGGTAGTCAGTATCTGCAGGTAGTGCTGTAGCAGGGTTTGCACAGTATCCGGCAGAAATAAGCCGGTGCTGTATTCCAGGCTGAGGGTGAGGGACTGATCTGATTGCATGGCTTCCAGCAACAGATCAAATTTGCTGACATGATAGGCTGGCTGTAATGCTTGTGCGGAGCCTGTTTCCACCGGCAGCATTATTTTCTCTTCCTGCAGGAAGGAGAACATAATATCGAACAGCGGATGCCTGCTCAGATCTCTTTTCAGCTGCAGCTTGTCAATCAGTTGCTCAAACGGATAGTCCTGATGTCTTAGTCCGGCAGCGCTGGTCTGGCTGATGGCGGAGAGCAGTTCGCGGAAAGTCTGTTGTCCGGACGGGAAAGTTCTGATAGCGAGGGTGTTGATAAATGCGCCCATCACATTTTCCAGTTCTGCGCGGGTACGTCCTGCGGCAGGAACGCCGATAACAATATCGCTGTTGCCGGAGTATTTATACAGCAGGGTGCTGAAAGCAGCCATGAGCAACTGATGCAGGGTAGTGCCCCATTGTTCGCAGCTTTGTGTCAGCTGGCGGTATACTTCCGCAGGGAGCGTCAGCTGTTCTCTTTTGCCGTGGAAGGATTGCTGTGCGGGCCGGGGGAAATCTGCCGGCAGACTGAGCGCCGGTACTTCGTCTGCAAACTGTTGCAGCCAGTAGTTTTCCTGTTCCTGCAACAAAGCGGTATCCGGACGGTTTTGCTGCCATACGGCGAAGTCTTTATACTGAAGTGTTACAGGAGGCAGCGGTGTGCCCTGATACAGCTGCAGCAATTCTGTGGTGAACAGTTCATTGGACACGGCGTCTGATACGATGTGATGCATGTCGAACAAAAACAGTCCGTTGTCATGGCCATAATCGTAATAATGCGCGCGCAGCAGCGGCGGACTGGCCAGATCGAACGTACGGATGAATGCTGCTGAGTATTGCGCTTCATCTGCTATATCGATTTTTGTATAGCCCACAGCAAAGGGAACTTCTTTTTGAATCACCTGTACCGGCAGGCCGTCGTGCAATACGAAAGCGGTTCTTAGTATTTCATGACGACGGATCATAGCCTGTATCGCCGCTTCCAGGCGTTGTATATCGATATGGCCCTGTACGCGGAATGCTTTGGGCAGGTTGTAGCTGAGAGCAGCGCCTTCCAGCTGGTGCAGGAGATAGAAGCGTTGCTGTGAAGAGGAGAGCGGATAGTAATCCTGTTCCGGTGCAGCAGGAATCAGCGCAGCAGGCTGTTGCTGCAATTGCGCAATCAATGCCGCCTGTTCCTTTAATACCGCATGGCGGAAGAAAAGCGGCAGCGGTATACTGACGCCGAAAGTGCGGAGTATTGCATTGATAGCCTTGACTGCTTTGAGGGAATGGCCGCCCAGTTCAAAGAAATGATGATGACGGCCAGCCTGCGGCACATGCAGTATCTCCATCCACAGGGCCGCTAATTGCAGCTCTGTATCCGTTACAGGGGCCTCGTAGCCCAAAGCGGCGATCGTTGCTTCCCGGGGCTCCGGCAGTCGTTTACGGTCAATCTTGCCATTGCCGGTCAGCGGGAAGCTGTCCATCAGCAGGAAGAAGGCCGGTACCATGTAATCGGGGAGGAAGGCGGAGAGATGCTGACGTAGGTCCGTTGGCGTTATGTTCACCTGTGTGGCTACATAAGCGCAGAGGTATTTATCGCCGGCGGGGTCTTCGCGGTCAATTACCAGCACGTCACTGACTGCAGGATGCGCGAGCAGTTTGCTTTCAATTTCGCCCAGCTCAATACGGAATCCCCTGATTTTTACCTGGTGGTCTATTCTGCCGAGGTACTCGAAATCCGCGTCCGGCAACATTTTAGCGAGGTCGCCGGTGCGGTACAGTTTTTCTCCGGGGATATAGGGATGGGGGATGAACCTTTCTGCGGTGAGTGCGGAGCGGTTGAGATATCCTCTGGCGAGGCCGGCGCCGCCAACGCATAATTCGCCTGCACTGCCGCGTGGCATAAGACGGCCGTCTCTGTCCAGTATCACCATGGACAGCGTAGGGATCGGCTTGCCGATATTGCTGGCATTACTGTCGATTTCTTTTGATGTAATTTCCTTGTAAGTCACATGCACGGTAGTTTCTGTGATGCCGTACATGTTTATCAGCCGGCATGCCGGATATTGCTGTTGCCATGCCTTTAGCTTGCCGGGTTTGAGCGCTTCGCCGCCGAAGATGACATACCGCAGCTGCAACGGCATATGGTGTTCCAGCGCCGCTGCGGCGAGGTTGTAGAATGCGCCGGGCGTCTGGTTGAGTACTGTCACCCGTTGCTGCCGCAGCAGCTGCAGGAAGTCGCCTGCATGCTGTGCTACTGCTTTGGACACGATGACGAGTCTGCCACCGAAGAGCAGCGCGCCGTACATCTCCCAGACAGAGAAGTCGAAACAATAGGAGTGGAACAGCGTCCAGGTGTCAGCTGCAGAGAAATCAAAGAGATCTTTTTCGTTGAAGAGCAGGCGCACCACATTGCGATGTTCTATCATCACGCCTTTGGGCTTTCCGGTGGAGCCGGAAGTATAGATGATATAAGCCAGATCCTGCGGCTGTATAGCTACCTGCCGGAAGGGCATGGCTTCTTTCAGCTGATCGGTGCAGATGGTATGACCGTTATAATAAGGCAATGCAGGAATATCAGAGCGTGTCATCAACACAGCAGCGCCGCTGTCTTCCAGCATGTATTGAATCCTGTCTGCCGGATAATCGGGATCTATGGGGAGGTATGCTGCGCCTGCCTTGAGAATGCCCAGCAATGCCGCTATCATATCCGGACTTCTGTCCAGCAGCACGGCAATAATCCGGTCCCGCGTATCCGGCATCACAGCCTGTATGCTGGCAGCTACCTGGTTGGCTTTCGCCTGTAATACGCCGTAGGTCATCTCTTCGTTATTCCATATCAGCGCAGTATTATCGGGAAATGCATTCGCCTGTTCATCGAAGAAGTGATGTATGCATTTATCTTCCGGGTAAGCTGCAAGGGTATCGTTACATGTTGTGAGCAGCCATTGTTCTTCTGCGGGGCTGAGCATGGGGATGGCAGCCAGCGGCTGCTCCGGCAGTGCCAGTGCGGCAGTCAGGATGTTAGTATAATGCTGCAGCAGGCTTCCGGCGGTAGCCGGCAGGAAGAGGTCTGTGTTATAGGTGAGCTGCAGGCTGGAGTAGTCTGTTTCCAGCAATACGTCACAATAGCCATAATCCTGTGCAGCAGGAAGTGATGCTCCAACGGCGAACATCACATCGAAGAGCGGATGCTGCGGGCGGAGTTTATCTGTGAGTTGGTCAAATGGATAATCTTTATGACGGAGTGCCTGTCCGCAGGTATAGCTGACGTTGGCGAGCAGTTCACTGAAAGCAGTTTTGCCGGAAGGGAAGGCCCTTACGGGAAGGAGGTTGACAAAGGTGTTATTTGCGGCAGCAGGTGTTGCGCCGGCGCCTGCAGCTGCAGGAACGCCCACTACGATATCTTCCTGTCCGGTATATTTATATAAAGCAGCGAATAGGGCGGTAAGCATAATAGCATCCGGGCTGGCATGCTGTTGCAGTTGTTTGCGGCATGTTTCCGGAATGGCCAGATGTACAGTCTGCCGCTGAAAGGAAGGCTGTGCGGGTTGGGGAAAGTCGTTGGGCAGAGACAGTACAGGGGCTTCTGCCGGGAATTGTTCCAGCCAGTATGTTTCCTGTGCAGGCACGTACATGTCTCCTGCGGGGGAGGCGCCTGACAGCAGGTTTTCATACAATGCGCGGAGGCGGCTGACGGAGATGCCGGTGTTTCCTGTGTAGAGGTAGTATGATGTGGAGGATTGTTCCAGAAGGATACACACATGTGACGGGTTTCCGGATGCCAGTTGCAGTAGCTGAACAGGGTAGTCATCCTGACTGTCTGTCGTTGCTGCAGTTGTCAGGGTGAGCGGGTTTGTCTGTTGTGCTGTGAGTATGTCAAAGGCTTTCCGGAGAAGTTGTTTGTCGATATGTCCTTTTATATACGTATAGCCGATACCGTTATTAACTGCCGGCGCCGGAAATAGTTGTCGTTCAAACCAGATTGTACTTTGGTTAGCAGAAATGGGAAACATAGTTTAATATTTGACGCAATGACTTTAATGGTATAACCCGGAAGCTGCAGAATAGGCGAAAAGTGCAGCCTGGGTTAAGTTTGAGAATTATAGTTGTTTTATTCTTATTGTTGGCATTCGCTCAAAAAGAGGAACTCATAAACAATTTCATCATCTAACAGCATCATTTGAAAAACAGGTCATAGGTGCAAAGGAAAACAGGATTACGCGGGAAGTCGTCCGGTTTGCCGGCCGCAGCGTATTGTACGCTGAAGTAAGGCCGCGATGGAATACGGCAATGCTTGCAGCATCATGCAGCGATATGCTACGGGAATGTTCGCTGTTCGGTTGTACAATAAATGAACAGTGCACTACATGACTATCCGCCTGATTATTGAATTTGAATCGATAGCGCAGACATTCGCACATTGTTAAATAAGAGACAGGCTAATCCCTGGGCAGCAGCGGTCGGGCAAACCGTTATTTAGCAGGAACAGCAGTGTCGTGACTAGAAAGAGAAATAGGGCACCGCAGTTCCCGGATTTTCGGGCATTTTTTTCATTTCGTTGTGATTTTTTTCGATAAAAGTTTTCAATATTAAGTTGATCATATGTTCGTGGCAAAGTTGGGCAACAATAATCAACCGGGCATGTTCCGTTTAAAATAAAAAACGCACGCTTTGCGTGGATAGTATTCCGATAATTGAAGGTATAATTTTTTTTGTTGAAAAAAAATATTTCGCCGGGATCATTTTTGAGAACCGGTGGCAATAGTATGGCAAATAGTTATGCCACCTTTATGCAGACTGCATTTCAGAAGATTGTAAAAATTATTGTCAGCGCAGACTAAGTAATTGTTGTTATAATTTTAACGAAAGAGATAGATCAGACCGTTGATGCAGAGGCCCTTTTTTATGTAACAGGGATACAGTTGTTGTAACATGTATGACTGTATCCCCGGTTGTCTGTTACAGGGATTAAAGGCGGGGATATTTCCCCGGGGAAATAACTGCTGTAGTATTGCATTGAGTTGGTGTATGGGCTATCAGCAGCCTGATGAAGCGGCCGTGTATCTAGGACTGTACTTCCCCTGTCATAAAGAAGCCATGATTCAGGAGGGTCCCTGCATCATGGGAGCAGCCGAGAGGATAAAGCGACCCGGGAGCAAGTACTATATCATAGTAAGTGGTATTGATGAGGGTAGCGCCTTTATAGTCTTCCTGTCTTATTGTAACTGTAAAGGTACGGGTAGGGTCCGGATTTTTGATGTAGGTGAACTTGCCGTAAACCCCGAACAGGCATCCGTTGGTAAAGTAATACTGGCATACAAAGAGCGGCCGCGCTGCTAAAGTGTTTGCCTTTACGGCGGGGAGTGAATTATCCTGAATATGACGTTGGTTACCTGGCAGACATAAACCTGCGGCAAGCGCCAGGCTGATGGAAATTCTGGTCAGCATAAAAATGATTTTGAGGGATGAACAATAATTATTTCAAAATAGAGCTAATGTAAAGATAGGGTTATTACGAATTACGAATTACGAATGACAAATTACGAATGCTGTACGAAGATATAAGCGAAAAATGTAGCTGCCGTTATCCGCTTATATCTTCGTACAGCATTCGTAATTTGCCATTCGTAATTCGTAATTCCTAAATGAGTGCCTCTCAAATAAGAGGGGTTTTTGCTATATTAGCACCAACGCCATGCACCGTATTGATTTTCAGCAGCCAGCCAGATAGTTTAATGTACGATAGTATCTATACAGACCGATCATTGTTTCAGCGCATTAGTGAAGGCGATGAAGAAGCCTTTGGTATCCTTTTCAACAGTTCCCTGCAAACCCTGGAACCTTTTATCAGAAAGCTGGTAAAGAAGCAGGAAGATGTGAAGGAAGTGATACAGGCTACCTTTATGCGGGTATGGCTCAGCAGGGATAAGCTGGCGGCAATAGAGCAGCCGCGTGCCTGGCTCACCAGGGTAGCCGCCAATGAATGCTATACCCTGCTCAGGAAGGAAGCCACTGAATTCAGGTTGCGGCAGGCCGCGCAGGAGTCTGTAATGCCTGATACGGATACCGGTCAGTTCAGTTTCAGGGAGCTGCAGCATATCATTGAAGAAGCTGTCATGCAGCTGTCGCCCCAGCGGCGGCGTATATTCCAGATGAGCCGTAACCAGGGGATGAAGATCCCTGAAATAGCCGAAGCACTTGATCTTTCTCCTCATACCGTTAAAAATGCCCTCGTCGCTTCCCTGAAATTCATAAGGGAGTATCTGCAGCGTTACGGGCATACTTTCCCCCTCATTTTCCTGATGATGATCTGCCGGTAAAAATTTTTTTTTATCCGGATAGGTCCTTTTCTTTTTCAGCTGATTCATATTAAGGAGAGGAATCTCTTTTTAATACGATCAATATGCAGGAACAAAGGATCAGGTATTTATTGCAGCAACGCCTGTCGGGCGCCGCCACCACTGAAGAAGAGGCCGCCTTGTATGCCTTGCTGGAAGATGACGGCAACCGGGATCTGTTCATGGATGCGCTGACAGAGCTGATGTGGGAGTCTCCTGCGGGGGAAGCCGGGAAGGATACGGATGTATGGCTGCAGGAAGTCATCACAGCGGATAAATCAATCTCAGTTCCCGGATCACCGCGTTTACGCAGGCTGCAGGGCTATAGCGGGCTGCTGGCCGCTGCTGTGCTGACGGGCATATTGTTCATCACCGGCTGGTGGTGGTTACGCCATGCTGCCTCAGTGCCCGGGCAGGCATTGCCCGTTGCCCAGCGCTACAGGAACGATGTGGCCCCCGGCAGTAACCGGGCTACGCTGACGCTGGCGGACGGCTCACAGATACCGCTGGACGATGCAATACCCGATACGCTGGCCAGGCAGGGAAATACGCATATTATCAAAACACGGCAGGGCAGCGTTGTATACAAAGCGGGTGGTACTGCCGCCGCCGTTGCCTGGAATACCCTCACTACGCCCCGCGGAGGGCAGTATCAGCTGACGCTGCCCGATGGCTCCGTTGCATGGCTGAATGCAGCCAGCTCCCTGCGGTTTCCGGCGGTATTCACCGGAAACAGGCGCGTGGTGGAACTCAGCGGCGAAGGGTATTTCGAAATAGCGCCGCATCCGCAGCAACCCTTCTTTGTAAAAGTTAACCAGACGGAAATAGCTGTACTGGGAACACAGTTTAACGTGATGGCCTATACGAACGAGCCGGCGATGGCGGTAACCCTGCTGGAAGGTGCGGTGAATGTGAGCCACCACGGCACGGTGAAAAAGCTGCTGCCAGGCCAGCAGGCTGCCATCAGCCAGGATCAGATCAGCGTTGCCGCCGCAGACGCTGCAGGGGCCGTAGCCTGGAAAAACGGCTACTTTATATTTGAGCAGGCGGATGTGGTAACGGTCATGCGACAGCTGGAACGCTGGTATGACATCGAAGTGGTATACGAAGGGAAGCCTTCTGCCATGCGCTTCGGAGGAGGTATGCAGCGCAACCTGCCGCTTTCGGCCGTACTTAAAATACTGGAAAAGAATCAACTGCAGTTTACGATAGAAGGACGCAGGATTACTGTTTTAAAGTAATTCATGGAACCTGATTATTAACATTAAAAACCAACCGTTATCTGATGTAAGCAAAACCAGCAAATGCCGCCATTAAAAAACCAGTGATGGGCAAACATCACTGGTTACAGGCAATAAACTTTTAGTGTAAACTCATTTTATCACCGAAATCAAAGGTATGATTTTAATCGCTTTGTTACAAAACAAGGAGCGGGATACGCATGCCATCACGCGCCAGTCACATCTTTATCACCACCGTCACAGAGAGCATCACCACCAATGCAGATCTTATACGCCGGTTAACACCGGCACAATGAAAAAAAATAATCATCCAACCAAAATTTGGAGGGTCATGAAGTTATCTGCTCTACTATTAATGACCGGCCTGTTGCAGGTCAGCGCCAAAGGTTCCGCCCAGCGGATTACCATGGCTGTCAGAAATACACCGTTATCAACGGTATTCAATAACATCCACCGGCAGACAGGGTACATCGTTTTCTTTAATTATGATGCCCTGCAGCATACCCGCCCGGTTACGCTGGACGTGCGCAACGCTACCATACAGGAGCTGCTGCATGCCTCGCTGATGGGGCAGGACCTGGAATACGTCATCGAGGATAAAACCATTACGGTAACCCGTATGATCTCCAGGATGCCTGCAGTGCCCACCCAGCCAGCGGTTCCGACGCCTGTCATTATCACGGGCCGCATCACGGATGAAAACGGCGTGCCGCTGCCCGGTGTATCGGTAGTCGTCAAAGGTACCACCAAAGGAGCGCTCACCAACAGCAACGGAGAGTACAGCGTTGCGGTGAAAGATGAAAATGCGGTGCTGACGTTTTCCTATGTCGGATACGACAGACAGGAACTGGTAGTGGGTAAAAGCGGCGTTATCAGCCTGCAGCTGAAACTGTCCAACAATAAACTCTCCGGTATTGATGTCATCAACACAGGCTACCAGACGATCTCCAGGGAAAGAGCCACCGGTTCCTTCTCGGTAATTGATCCCTATCGCCTGCGGAGTAAACTGAAACCGGATATTAAATCCGCACTGGAAGGGCAGGCCACCGGCGTTGTGCTCACCAAGGAAGGTAACGTGGAAATACGCGGTGTATCCACCCTGTTGGGAACCAGCGCCAGCGCCCCGCTGCTGGTAATAGACGGCTATCCTACCAACGCAGGGCTGGAATCCCTGAACATCGATAACATCGAATCCATCACCGTGCTCAAAGATGCGGTGGCGGCCTCGATCTACGGTGCGCGCTCTTCCAACGGCGTAATTGTCATCGCTACCAGGCAAGGCAGGAAAGGCGCGCTGCAGGTAGAATACAAAGGCTCTACGGGCATCACGCTGAAACCTGAGCTGAAATACCTGAACCGCTCTTCTTCCGCCGACTATGTTGATGCCGAGATAGAACTCTACAACCAGGACCCTAACAGCTTCCTGACGGACTACAATAACTACTACAGCACTTCCCGTGTCAACTACCTGCTCATCGCCAAATCACAGGGCTGGATGAATGAAAAGGATGTCAATACGGAACTGGAAGCCCTGAAGAAAAACGACGGCCTGGCACAGCTGGAGAAATACTACTTCAGAAACCAGTTCACCCAGCAGCACAATATCTCCCTGACGGGAGGAGGGGAGAAGAACCTGCTGAATGCAGCGGTGCGTTATATCTCCAATCAGAATAATACTATTGCCAACTCAGACAACCGCCTCATCTTCGATGTGAAGAACGACTGGCAACCCCGCAAGGGCGTGAACCTGCGGCTGTTCTCCAACGTGAACTACGCCACGTCGGTAGCGCCTATGAGGTCCTGGAACACCATGCTCGCCTATACCAACACTTCCCTGATTCAGCCTTATACGCTGATAGCAGATCCGGTTACCGGCGAGCCTTTGAGAGTGCCCACCAAAAACCAGAAGAAGGAAGACCGATATGCCGCTATCCCGGGACTGAAGCCGCTGTACTATAATCCGCTGGCTGAACTGCCGCTGGAACTGACAACCGGTAAAACGCTGCAGGTAAGGCTGGGTGGCAGTATCAACATAAAACTGCTGGAAGGACTTAACATAGAAGCCGGCGGAACCTGGAGCCGCGGAGATCTCGTGAGTAAGTCACTGCAGGATAAGTCAACCTATACGGTCCGCTCTTATTACAATGACAACACCTCCATCTCCAACCGTTCCAAACATTACCTGCCCGATGGCGCTATTGTCAACGAGTCCCGCAATTTCAACCAGAGCTATATGTTCCGTACGCAGCTGAACTTCAACCGTACCATCGGCAGAAAGCACCGTGTTACTTCCATTGCCGGAAATGAAATCAGCCGCAATACGGTGGATAACAATACGCTGCCTACCCGCTTCGGCTATAATGACCTGGCCGGTACGTTTGCTACCTTCAACTATGCAGATTATAACGCAGGGGTGTATAATGCAGATATGCTCGGCACCAGCAGGCCCGCTGCCAGCATCGGGAACTATGCCTACCAGGATAACCGCTTTGTTTCCTGGTATGCCAACGGCTCCTATGAATATGATTACCGCTTTATCCTGAGCGGCAGCATACGCCTGGACCAGACCAACTTCTTCGGTACAGATCCCCGCTACCGCTATAAACCGTTATGGTCTGCCGGCGGTACCTATAAACTGGCACAGGAGAAATTCTTCCGGGTACGGGCTATCGACCGGCTGGACCTGCGCGCCTCCTATGGCATCAACGGCAACATTTCCCTCAATTCAGGGCCTTTCCTCATTATTACACCAGGCAGCTTCAGCAATTATACCGGAGATGTTTCCTACGGCATCACTTCTCCGCCCAACAATTCCCTGCGATGGGAAAAAACCAAAAGCACCAACATCGGTGCAGACCTCTCGCTGCTGAACAGGCGTATCAATGTAACGCTGGACTATTACCTGCGCAGCAGCAGCGACCTGCTGGCCTCGGATGCCATTGATCCTACCCGCGGCTTCAGTTCGCTGACGAAGAATACAGGAGAAGTGAGAAACAGGGGATATGAAATTTCTGTCAACGCAGACGTGGTACGCAGTACCGGCCTTGTCTGGAATACCTTTCTCAACTTCAGTTACAACGATAACAAGGTAGTGGCCTATAACGTCACTTACCAGTATCCTTCTTCCGTTACCTCCGGCGCTATCAAGCGGGCCGGCGATCCTGTGGATGCGCTGTACAGCTACCGCTTTGCAGGACTGGACAATAACGGCGTAGCGCAGTTTTATACCGCGAAGGGAGAGAAAGCCGGCGGTGGTAATGTGAATATAAACGACCTGGTATACAGTGGCACGCTGCGCCCCAAATATGCTATCAGCTGGATGAACTCCTTCCGGGTAAAAGGTTTTGACCTTTCCTTCATGCTGATTGCCAAAATGGGTAATGTACTCAGAAGGGATGCCTTCAGCGGATCCAATATCCTGAACAAACATGTTGCGGAAAGATGGAGAAAACCAGGAGATGAAGCCGGCACCATCTATCCTAAACTCAGCAGCTGGAATATGGATATGTTTTATTTCCCGTATTCAGATATACTGGTGGAAAGCGCCAGCTATATGAAGCTCCGGGATGTTACGCTCACCTACGATATTCATCCGCGCCTGCTGAAACAGATAGGGCTTAATAATGCCAGGGTTTACTTCCAGTCCAGGAATCTGTTTATGATTACTGCCAACAGCGACAGGCGGGATCCTGAAATTTCGGAACTGAATACCGGCGGTACGGGCGCCTTTACGGAACAGGGCTTCACCTCCCTGCCGCTGCGGCCGGAGTTCTACGTTGGCTTATCCTTCAGTCTTTAATCTCAAATTCACCACATCATGAATCCGTATATACGATTACTTACCCTGGGAGCGCTTTTTACCGCAGTAAGTTCCTGCAGTAAATTCCTCGATGTAAAACCGAAAGGGAAGCTGATTCCGTCGGAAGTAGCAGATTTCGATCATCTGCTCGATAACAGCAATATTGCACAATGGGTATTCCTGGATAATAACAGCGGATGTAACCTCGGATACCTGACAGATAACCTGTATCTCTCAGATGGTATCGGTAACGTAAACTATAAGGGCAACAATCATCCGAACATAGACCGTTACTGGGCTTATGTTTTCCGGCAGCCTTACAAGAACCCCGCTACCTCCGACTACTTCTGGGACTGGGGTACTTACCGCTCCATGGCATACTTCAACAATGTGATAGAAGGTGTACGCGGTATACCGCAACTGAGCCCGGAAGATCAGCAATACGCCCGGCGTGTGATAGCGCAGGCGCGTGTTAACAGAGCCTGGTCCTATTTCATTACCACCCTGGTGTACGGGCCGGTGTATAAGCCCGGTACTCCCAATGATACCCGCACCATTCCCTATGTTACCAGCGCGGATGTAGGTGCTGCGATGCCGGATCTATCCACGCAGGCGCAGGTTTTCAGTCAGGTAGCGAACGATGTATATGCTGCGCTGCCGGATGTTCCGGAGGTAACCAACTGGCCTTCGCGGCCCACAAAGGTGGCGGCGCAGACCCTGCTGGCCTATTACCACCTGTTTACCCAGCGGTATGACAGCGTGGTATACTATGCCAACCTGGCCTGGACGGCCGCCAGCGCCGGCGGCACAGACAAGCTGATATATGATTATAATACCTTCTCGTGGACAGACAACACCAACGTCATTAACAGTACGATCAAAGCGCCGGATAATTTTTTGTCTGCCGCAAACAGCAGGGAGCATATCTTCTACCGGAATACAGATGGCGGCGCCGGCCGATCCTCCATATCTTATCCGTCGCCGGAAGTGATTGCCCTGTTTGATCAGCAGCGGGATCTGCGCTTTAAATATTTCTTCCTGACAGCGCCCGGCTATAAAACCGTGTACAATGGGGTTACGTACGATGACGGTAACCGCATACAATATTACCGGGGTTCCAAAACCACGATGACAGCAGGTTTTAGCTATCCTGAACTGTTGCTGATGCGTGCAGAGGGCTATGCGCGCACGAATCAGCTGGCTGCCGCCATCAGTGACTTAAATACGTTACGGAAGTACCGTTATGTGACAGGAACACCTTTACTGTCGGGAGGTACGCAGGATGAAGTCATTCAGCAGGTGCTGGACGAAAGACGGCGCGAGCTGCCGCTGGGCGGTTTCAAGCGCTTCCTGGATCTGAAGCGCCTCTGCCTGGATGCGGGCAAACCCTGGGCCAAAGCCACCGTGCGGCATCAGCTGGGAAATACGTTCTATGAGGGCCGCGTGGATTCCAGAGATTTTATACTTACCATTTCCAATGTCATTTTAAAATTCAATCCGCAGTGGAATATACCGCTGGACGGAAGACCTTTTTAACACAGTAAACAAATGCATATGAAACACATTGTTATGGCTTTGCTGGCGGCTATGCCAGCTACGCTGCTGGCACAGGAAAGCAGCTTTGTGCTGAAAGGCAGAATCGGCAGTCTGAATGCACCGGCGAAACTGTTTTTATATTACCGCGCCAACGGGCAGTCCGTCAGCGATTCCGCCACCCTGCAGCAAGGTGTATTTGCATTCAAAGGCAACATCACCGATCCGCTGTCAGCCACGCTGATATTGCGTCATACCGAACCAGGCGCGATGCGATCCTTTAAGTCGGACATGCTGCGGATATACCTGGAGAAGGGCACTATTACCCTGAACAGTGCGGACTCCGTATCTAAAGCGGTCATAAAAGGTTCGCGGCTGAACGACGATCAGCAGCGCCTGCAGGCCCTCCTGAAAGATACGCGCGCACAGCAGGACGCATTAACCGCAGCATATATTGCCGCCAGCGAGGAAACCCGTAAATCGGCGGACTTCAGCAAGGTCATGGAAGAGAAGAATTCGGCTATCAGGAAAGAAGAAAAGCTGCAATACCGGTCTTTCATTCAGCAAAACCCGAAATCGCAGGTAAGCCTGGATGCCCTGCAATCCTTTGCGGGTGGCATACCCGATAATGTAGCAGATATCGAAACGCTTTTCAACGGCCTTTCATCCGCAGTAAAAGACAGCAAAAGAGGTAAAGAGGTAGCCGCTACCATCGATGGCTGGAAGAAGACAGCCGTAGGCGCGATAGCGCCTGCATTCACCCAGAACGATACACTGGGCAGGCCGGTGAGCCTCAGCGACTTCCGTGGCAAATACGTACTGATTGATTTCTGGGCCAGCTGGTGTGGCCCGTGCCGTGCAGAAAATCCGCATGTAGTAGCCGCTTTCAACAAATTCAAAGACAAGCCCTTCACCATTCTCGGCGTATCCCTGGATCAGGCCAACGGCCGCGATGCCTGGCTGAAAGCCATCCACACAGACAACCTCACCTGGACCCACGTGTCCGACCTGAAATACTGGGAAAATGAAGTAGCCCGGCTATACGGTGTCCGCGCCGTTCCGCAGAACTTCCTGGTGGACCCCGAAGGGAAGATTATAGCGAAGAATCTGAGAGGAGATAAGTTGGAGGAGAAGCTGAAGGAAGTTGTGAAATAGGTTAATTACAAATTACGAATTGCGAATTACGAATGTAAAAGCGAAGACCGAAGCAGATACTTAATAGTATATCGCTTCGGTCTTCGCTTTTATCTTCTCGTCTGCATTCGTAATTCGTAATTCGCAATTCGTAATTTAAGATTTATGCAAACGTTTGAATTTTCCATTCATTTTTCCCTATATTTGATCTGAACAGATAAAGTGAACAATGCCTGCCGGTTGCATCTGCAACAGATTTTGTGTCTGTAATATCTATGACCCTTTACGCCTGTAACCTGTAATCATCAGAAATAATCATCCTGTTACCAAAAATTCTACGTATGCACATGAACGTTACAAAGCTCTGTATGTTGTGCTGCCTGATCTGGGTGGGCAGCTGTTATAGTGTTATGGCTGCTTTCCGGGGGAAGGCAGACAGTATCCCTACCGTGAATGATTCCATTATGAACAATATCCGGCAGCTGCAGTGGGCAGGTGTGAAGGATACGGCGGCGCTGAGGAGTGTGGTGGACGGGCTGCTGGCAACCATGCAGCCGGATGGATCCTGGAGTGATATTAATTACGCCGGCAGGGATCAGACGAACTGGCAACCCGTGACTCACCTGGACCGGCTCCGGCAGATGGCGCTGGCATATACGAAGACCGGTAATTACTACTATCAGCGCGGGGCGCTGCAGCAACGTATTGCAGACGGGCTGACATACTGGTATAATGCGCATCCCACCAGCACCAACTGGTGGTATCAGCAGATTGCCTGCCCGCAACGGGTGGGAGTGATATTAATATTAATGCGTGCCGGCGCGGTACCGCTGCCGGCTACTGTCGGCAGTCAGCTGTTGTCACGGATGGCAACAGAAGGCGGGCGGCCCGACCAGCCCGGATCGCAGGGCTCTGGCGCGAATAAGCTGGATATAGCCACCCACTGGATTTACAGAGGATCCCTTACGGCCGACAGCGCCGTACTGGCCTTCGGGGTAGCGCAGGCATATTACCCGATTTTTATGACTACCGGAGAAGGACTGCAATATGACCTTGCCTATAAACAACACGGCATGCAGCTGTACATCGGCGGCTACGGCAGCGTGTTCCTCAGCGGTGAAGTGAATGTAGCCCTGTTCACCGCCGGCACCACCTATGCGCTGGCCGGCAGCCGCCTGGATCTGCTCAGCCGTTTCATCCGCGAAACCTATTTCAAAACCATCCGGGGAAAATATATGCACTTCGATGTGCTGGGACGAGGCGTCAGCAGATCCAACGCCCTCAGCCAGGGCGGGCTGGCAGGGCTTGCCGCTAACATGAAAATACTCGACCCCGCGAATGCCGGCGCCTATGATGCCGCCATCAGCCGGGTGAATGAAACTCAGCCCGCATCCTATGGCGTTGCCGCAGGACATACCCACTATCACAGTGCCGACTATACGTTGCATACCCGCCCCGCCTACAGCGTGGATGTAAGAACCGTATCTTCCCGCACCCTGCGTAATGAAAACGGCAACGGTGAAAACCTGAAAGGCTATTTCCTGGCAGATGGCGCCACTCATATCACCACTGCCGGTAATGAATACTTCAACATCTTTCCGGTATGGGACTGGGCGCGGATTCCGGGTGTAACAGCGCCGCTGGTAACCACCATTCCACTGCCGGCAGCCTGGGGTACCTACGGTACATCCACTTTCACCGGCGGTGTGTCCGACAGCCTGTACGGCGTTTCTACCTATGCCTATACAGATAATGGCTTCAACATTAACACCACTGCCAGAAAATCATGGTTCTTCTTTGAAGAAGAAGTAGTATGCCTGGGCGCAGGTATCAGCTCTACCCATGCACAGCCGGTGAATACCACGCTGGACCAGTCCCTGCTGAACGGGCCGGTGACAGTAGCTTCCGGCGGAACGGTGCAGACAGTCACCGGTGGTCAGTATACCTATAACGGTACCCAGCAGTGGATACTGCATAACGGTACCGGTTATACGTTTCCGCAGGGAGGCAAAGCCGTTTTATCCGCTGCTGTGCAGACAGGCTCCTGGAAATCCATTAACAGCAGCGAGGCAGCCGATACGGTAAGCCGGGCGGTGTTCAAACTCTGGCTGGACCACGGGGTACAACCTGTCAATAACAGCTACGCCTATACGATAGTTCCCGGAAAGGATGCCGCAGGTATGGCTGCCTACAATGCCGCACAGGTGCAGATTGCAGCCAATACAGATTCCGTGCAGGCGGTGTACCATGCCGGGCTTGACCTATGGGGGCTGGTATTTTTCAGGCCCGCCACCTTCCGGCACGATTCCATCACCATACAGGCCGATGCGGGCTGTGTGTTACTGCTGAAGCATATCGGCACGCCGCAGGTGACCGTACATGCCGCTGATCCTTCGCAGGCAAAACGCCAGCTGACGCTCCGGCTGAAACTGCCTGCCATCACAGGAGAGAAGGCGCTGGTATGCCAGCTGCCGGTATCGCCATACGCCGGCGCTACGGTCAGGTATACAGTGGATCATAACACGCCCGGCTATACGCCGCCGGCGCCCGTATATACCCGTTCGCTGTTTCCGGTAGCAGACGCCTATGTGAATGATGGCAGCAGTGCGGCAGTCAACTACGGCGCAGCTACCGGCCTGGTCATCAAAAAGGATAATGCCTCCTATAACCGGGAAGTATTCCTGAAATTTGATGTCAGCCAGCTGGATACCGCTCAGATAGAAAAAGCAACGCTGGAGCTGAAGGTGAAGTCAGCCAACACTTCCATCACCACTACCACGTGGCAGACAAAATTCGTTTCAGATAACAGCTGGCAGGAGATGAGTATCAACTGGAACAATCGTCCGGCTTCCGCGGGCATACTGGATACTTTTCCCGGCAGCCCCGCAGGCACAACGGCCGTATTTAATATTACCGGTCAGCTGAAAGCCAGCGCCGGCAGCAACAGCGGGCTGTTGTCCCTGCACGTGGTGTCAACGCTTCGCGGCGATGCCAAAACAGATGCAGCGTTTCACTCGCGCGAGACAGCTGACAGCGCGCTGCGTCCCCGGCTGGTGATTTACCTGAAAGCACCGGCTGCCGCCAATGCCCGCAGTATGGCCGCCATGCAGCCGGACATGAAAATGGCAGTCAATAAAAGCGGCGCGCCGGAAGTCATGCCTAATCCCACTTCGCACAACGTATACATCCGGAGCAACAGAACGGAGCTGATGATACTGACGGATAACCGCGGACAGGAGCAGCGCCGGGTGCAGGTAACAGCCGGCTCCCGGCATCAGCTGGATGTAAGTGCTTTGCCGCCCGGCGTATATTATCTGCGGGGCAGCATCAGCCGGACGGTGCAACGGCTGCTGATAGTGAGATAATATATGAAAGCGGGCAGGCTTGCCGTGATGAGCAGGAATATTTGTAAATTCGGTATCCAAACAAGCCTGTCCGCATATGAAAATAGCTACCTACAATGTGAATGGTGTGAACAGCCGCCTGCCGGTATTACTTCGCTGGTTAGCGGAAACAGCGCCGGATGTGGCGTGCCTGCAGGAACTAAAGGCGCCGCAGGAAAAGTTTCCGGAGCAGGCCATCCGCGATGCGGGTTATGACGTCTGCTGGCATGGACAGAAAAGCTGGAACGGCGTAGCCATGTTGTCAAAGGCCGGACCTATAAAGGAAGTCAGGCGCGCATTGCCCGGTGATCCGGAAGATGTGAACAGCCGTTACCTGGAAGCAGAAGTGAATGGCATGCTGATAGGCTGCCTCTATCTCCCTAATGGCAACCCTGCACCAGGGCCGAAGTTCGATTATAAACTCAGCTGGTTTAAGCGCCTGACGGATCATGCGGCCGCTTTGCTGGCGCAGCAGATACCTGTGGTACTGACCGGTGATTATAATGTGATGCCTGCCGAACTGGATGTGTATAAGCCGGAGCGCTGGGTAGACGATGCACTGTTCCGTCCGGAAACAAGGGCTGCCTTCCACCAGCTGGTAGCGCAGGGTTGGACAGACGCTATCCGTACGCTTTATCCGGATCAGAAAATATATACCTTCTGGGATTATTTCCGTAACGCCTACGGCCGCGATGCCGGACTGCGTATAGATCATTTCCTGCTCAGCCCCCAGGTGGCCCCCCGCCTCACTGCGGGCGGCGTTGACCGCCACGTACGCGGCTGGGAAAAATCCAGCGACCACGCACCCGTATGGATCGAACTGAAAAAATAAAAGCAAAAACATCTCCCGTTATCTTCATATAAATCTCCGCCCGCATCTCCGCGGCAATCTCCCTGTATATCTTTATATAAATCTCCGCCCACATCTCCGCTGCATTTCAAATAACCAAATCTCAAATAACCAAATCTCAAATAATTTGATTTTTAAAAAGTTTGTGATACTTTAGCGCGGCTAAACCAGCCGTGTTCAACTATTGCGAGTAAGGGGATATACTTTATCTGATGAAGGGCAGCCAATATAATGAGAGGGAGATTATTGCCCGTATTGCCGATGGGGATGAATCAGCGTTTGCTGATTTCTTCCGGCAACATTACCGGAAAATTTATGAAGTAGGACTGATGCTCACACAAACTACATCTGTAGCGGAGGAGCTGGTTCAGGATGTGTTCATGAAAGTATGGATGCAGAAGCAGGTATTGCCTGAGATCAACGACGTACCTTCCTGGTTGTTTATTATTGCCCGCAACGATGCCTTCAGGGCGCTGCGGAAAAGTCTGCGCCTGAAAACGGTGCTGGCAGGGCTGGATGATATGCCCGATGTTTCCAATGAAACCACCGATGAAATTATCTACCGTAATTATCATGAACTGGTAAATAAGGCCGTGAGCCACCTGCCTGCGCGGCAGCAGATGGCGTGGCGCCTCAGCCGGGAGCAAGGGTTGAACCGCGAGGAAATAGCTGCCAGGATGCAGATCCGGCCGGATACTGTCAAAGAGCACCTGCAGCTGGCTATCAAAAATATCCGCCAGTTCCTGCAAACACAGGACCCGCTTATATTAGGAGCAGAAATTATTTTCGTCTGGAGTCTTCACTCCCTGAACTAAAATTTTTTTTTCAGACACCCCCCCACATCTTTCCCGACAGGTATCTTCATTTATAGCGGGATCATCACACCAGCCATTTTCTCCCGTAAACAAGCATGATGACGAACCAAAATCGATTGGAATATTTATTCAGCAGGTATACTGCCGGTATAGCTACACCGGAGGAGATCGCTGAATTCAGCCGGCTGGCGATACAGCCGGAACAGGAAGCAGCTATCAAAGAGCAGATTGCGCATTTGCTGCATCAGGCAGCGGGGGAGGCGGTGATGCCTGAAAGCGTGATTCAGTCTACTTTACAACATATTACCGGGCAACCGCAGAAGTCCGGGTTGCGCCTGTCAGCTGTTCGCTGGTGGGCTGCCGCCGCCGCCGTACTGGTGCTGCTGGGAGCGGGGCTGTATTTTTTCATTCCCCGCAATACTACTGTTGTGCTGACAGATAAAGCGCCGGGTGGCGACAGGGCTGTGCTGACGCTGGCTGATGGCACCCGTATCCAGCTCGACAGCAACGGCCGTCAGGAAATCAGGCAGGGCGCCACCGCCATCCGGCAGGCTGGCGGCGGATTGCAATATGTGGCCGCACATACCCCTGCCATGATGGAATATAATGTGCTGACAACGCCGCGGGGCGGGCAGTTCAGGATTGTGTTGCCCGATGGTACCGGCGTGTGGCTGAATACCGCCTCTTCCCTTCGTTATCCCACCGCGTTTACGGGGGCAGACAGAACAGTGGAGCTGCAGGGAGAAGCCTATTTTGAAGTGGCCGCCAACGCCGGCCAGCCGTTTCATGTTATCACCGACCATCAGGATATACAGGTGCTGGGCACACATTTTAACGTAAATGCCTATACGAACGAAATACAGACAATAACCACTTTATTGGAAGGCCGTGTAAAAGTAAGCGTACCGGGTAGCAGTAATGCCGTGGTGCTGCAACCGGGGCAGCAGGCCGCAGTACTGAACCGCAGCGGAGAACAGCCGGTATCAGTAACCGCAGGCGCACTCCCGGATGTAACCGCCTGGAAGAATGGCATCTTCTTTTTTGATAATGCCAGCCTGGAAGCAGTCATGCGTATCATAGCACGGTGGTACGATACAGATATACAGTATGAAGGAACGCCGGATATTCATTATACCGGACAAATCAGCAGAAATCAGCCATTATCGAAAGTGATTACTATGCTGGAACAAACAGGCAGCGCGCGCTTCAGGCTTGTCAGAACAGGAGCGGGCGATCATGCGAAGGATGCTATCGTAGTATTAAAACAGTAACGGGAGAGGAGGACCGTTCAGTCAGTAACAATAAAAATTAATTCAACAGATTATTCTGACCAGATCAACCATGTAAAAAAAACCGGAAACGTTGGCGCGTTCCCGGTAACGTACGGATCAACCAGCCTGGTAAGACTTGCAATCAGCGCCAGGCATGGATAATGATTTTTTGCGAAAACCACCATCGTAAATCCAAGCAACGAAGATATGAGAGAATCTTTATACTCCCAAGGGGGATCGGCCCCCTGTGGTATAACATTAACAGCAACCAAATCGCCGGTAGCTCCCACCACCAGCCATGGCTACCGGAGGTATCTTAAAAAACTGATACTAATGACCAAATTAACAGGAGTCCTGCTGGTCATATGTCTGCAGGTAAGCGCCAGGGTATTTTCCCAGAAGGTGACACTGTCAGAACATAATGCGGCTGTACAGCAGGTATTCACCAACATCCGGCAACAAACAGGATATATGTTCCTGTACAGCAACGAGACGATGAAAAATACGCATCCGGTGAATGTACGCCTGACAGATGTACCGCTCAGGGAAGCACTGGACCGTATTACTATCAACCAGCCTATTACCTACAGTATTGAAGAGAACAATACTATTCTGATCAAACCGAAGACCGTCACCGCTGAAGTGGTAACAGCGCCGCCGGCAGCGCTCAGCGGCACTGTTACCGACAGTAAGGGACAACCCCTGATTGGCGTTACCGTGGTGGTGAAAGGCACCACCATCGGCGCCATCACCAATGAACAGGGTATCTGGCACCTGACCATCCCTGATAATACGGTGCCGCTCATATTTTCCTTTATCGGCTACCGCAGCCATGAAGAAAAAATTAATGGACGCACCACTATCCATGTAGTGCTGCAGCAGGAAGACAGAAGTATGGGAGAAGTAGTGGTGACCGGCTACCAGAAAGTAGAACGCAGGTCGCTGACCTCCTCCATCACTTCCATCAAAACTGAAAACCTGAAAACCATCAACCAGCCTAACATAGATAAGCTGCTGCAGGGACAGGTACCCGGTATGGTGGTGATGAGCACTTCCGGCGCACCCGGCGCGGTGCCGCAGATACGTATCCGCGGTACGTCCACGCTGAGCGGCAACACGCAGCCCTTATGGGTGGTAGACGGTATCATCCTGGACGATCCTATCAGCGCATCTGTGGACGATATCATGACTAACCGCAACCTGATCGCCTCCGGTATCGGCGGTATCAACGTAGAAGATATTGAATCCATCAACGTACTGAAAGACGCCGCCGCCACCGCCATCTATGGTACCAGGGCCGCCAACGGCGTAATTGTGCTCACCTCCAAGAAAGGTCAGGCCGGCAAAACACGTATTAACTTCAGCAGCTTCGTTACCGCCGCCATGCGCCCCCGCATAGAGGACGCCTATATGATGAACTCGAAGGAGAGAGTCGGCGTAAACCTGGAAATGATGCGCCGCGGCGTACTCGGTGCAACATCGCCTAAAACCGGCGACTATGGCACTGCTACCGATTTTGAACGCGCACTGGTAGATGTACACGATCATAAAATATCCTGGGCCGACTTTGAAAAGAAAGTCAACCAGCTGGAACAGGTAAACACCGACTGGTTTGAATACCTGTTCCGCAATTCCATTACACACCGGCAGAACATCAACATCTCCGGCGGTAATGAGAAAACCACTTTCTACCTCTCCGGCAGCTATATGGACGAGCAGGCCACCGCGATGAAGACAGGCATGAAAACATACACCGGCTCACTGAAAGTGTATACCAAACTGTTTCCTACCCTGCGGCTTGGCGGTATGCTGGATGTGAACAGGCGCGATAACAAGAGCTTCTTTGCCACCGACTCACGGGAAAACCCCTACGAATGGGCCATATATACCACGCGCGCCCAGAACGCATATAACGAGGCCGGGAATTATAATCATCTCTACTACGGAGGATTGAAATATAACTTTATCGAAAACAGGGACTACGGATGGCGCAACTCCGGCAGCTTCGGTATCAGAGGTACTGTAGACCTGGAATGGAAGCCGCTGAACAGCCTTATCTTCAGCAGCCTGTTCTCCTTCGCCAACCAGAATACCACCGATGTAGACATCGCTACAGAAAACAGCTATTTTGTAAAAAGAAGACAGCAGGATGTTATCACCGTTATCGACTATACAGCTGTAAACCTGTGGGAACAGGGCGGTTACCGCAAAGGCAAGAACACCAACAACAACTCCATCACCTTCCGTAACCAGGTGTCCTGGATGCCAGTCATCAATGCCAGTCACCGCTTCGATGTAATGGCCGGTCAGGAAGTCAGAACCACTAGATATACGGATGAAGCAACAGAGATCTACGGGTATGTACATGAACGCGGACAACAGCAGATACCGCAGTTTGCCCTGATGCAGAAAATGGGGCTTCCCTACTGGAGAGGTAACCTGAACCAGACCGCCGCCGTATCTTATTTCGGTGTTACCGGCTATACCTTTAAAAACAGGTATACGGTGAGCTTCAACGCCCGTACAGATGGCTCCAACCGTTTCGGTCTGAAAACCAACCAGCTGTTCCAGCCGTTATGGGCTGTAGGACTGAACTATCAGCTGAAGGAAGAAAACTTCTTTGCCAACAAGGACTGGCTCAGCTACCTGACGCTGCGCGCTTCCTATGGCAGCCAGGGAAATGTGGCTTCACAGGCGTATTCCAACCTGGTGGCAAGTATCGGTAAACCGGATCTGGCGAATAAGGATAATTACCTGCAGATCACCGCACCGATGAACCCCAACCTGAAATGGGAGAAAAACTATACTACCAACGTAGCACTGGAACTGGGATTGTGGAAACGCCGCTTCGTAGCTACCATCGAATACTACAATAAGAAAGGCATGGACCTGCTGGGCAGCAAACGCGTATCGCAGGTGTCAGGTTTCAGCACCATTCAGGTAAACTGGGCTTCCATGAAGAACACCGGACTGGAAGTATCTTTCAGTACCATCAATATCGATAATAAGAATTTCCGCTGGTCTACCAACCTCAATGCCGGCTACAACAAGAACGTAGTACTGGATGTGTATTCACTGCCGACCGTGGATTTGCTCACCAATGCGCAGCGTTCCGACTTTGCCTCTGCAGCGGTAGTAGGCAAGCCTATCAACGGCCTGTGGTCATACCGCTTCGCGGGCCTCGATAAAAGCGGACGCGCTACCTTCTACAACGAGAAGCCGGGTAAGACCGTCTACAGTGGTATGCGTTCGCTCGACGGGCTGGAATATTCCGGTACTACCATGCCGATTGTACAGGCAGGTTTCACGAATACCATCTCCTATAAAAAATTCACTTTATCCGCTTTATTCATCGGCAGCTTCGGGAACGTGATCCGTTTGCGTAACCTGTCGCAGGGATATGTCTTCAACTTCCCGGAACCAACGCAGAATATGTCCGCCGAATGGGTGAACAGGTGGCAGTATCCGGGTGATGAAACAAGCACCAACGTGCCGGTACTGGAACCGGAGAGCAATGTTCCTGGTCTTTCCGACGCCATGCCGTACAATGCGCAGATGTATGATAACAGTGACCTGAGAACCGTGAAGGGCGACTTCGTTCGTTTGCAGAACCTGTCGCTGAGCTATGATCTGTACAACGCCGCGCTGCGTAAAAAAGGTATTCAGAATATACGTTTCATGCTGCAGGGCAACAACCTGCATGTATGGAAGAACAGCGCGCTCAAAGGGCAGGATCCCGAAGCCACCGGCTCTATGATGAAATACGGTGACACCAACCGCGCGAATGTTTCCTTCGGTAACACCTTCCTGCCATTGCCGCGTTCCTATTCTTTCTCCTTTTCCTTACAGTTCTAAACAGATGCCATCATGAAATATAAATACCTGACACCTGTGTTGCTGATGATAGCTGTACTGACAGGCAGCTGCAACAAACTACTGGATATAAAGCCGGTCAACAGTATGATGCCGGTCAGCATAGCCGATTATGAATCGGTACTGCTGGGCGGATATCCGCGGACTGATTTTTTCATGCGGACAGAAATGATGACGGACAACGTATATGCGAACCTCGGCACCACGTATACAGCTCCCCGAGATCAGGAGCTGTGGTTCACCTGGGCGCCCTACAAGCAGCTGCCCGGCGTGGAAGATGATCCCTGCTGGGGACAGCTGTATTCGTCCATCTTTTACGCCAATACCGTACTGGATGAATTCAGCAGCCGTACGCCTGCAAAGGATGAACAGGAATTGTTTGAAACCGTGAAAGGAGAAGCCTATGCACTGCGCGCGTTCTCTTACTTTTACCTGGTTAACTTTTATGCAGAGCCATACAGCGAAGCCACGCGTACCGCACATGGCGTGCCTATGCCGCTGACAGCCAAGGATGTACACCAGCACACGCAACAGAATGTGCGGGAACCGCTGGAAAAAGTATACCGGCAGATTATTGCGGATATGGACCAGGCAGCGTCGCTGCTGGCTGGAAAGAAGAGCCGCAGCAAATTCCGGTTTGATGCGAGCGCCCTGCAGCTGCTGCGTGCCCGCGTATACCTTTTCATGGGAGAAAATGAAAAGGCGGTAGCCGCAGCTTCCGACGTGATTACCACCAAGCCGCTCTCTGATATGAATACGCTGCAGGCGCACATCGATGCCGCCAAAAGCGATGTCAGCTCCTTCTCCGGCAACTTCGGCGTTATTGACGGAGATTATAAAAATGAAGTACTGTTTTATATGGGCGGTACTGCCAATACAAACATCTTCCACTATCCGCAGTATATGTTCAAGCCAACACAGGAGCTGCTGAACCTGACGCTGCGCCAGGATAGTACCAGCGACTACCGTCGTTACATCTTCTCCTCTTTTTATGCCCTGAATACTGCCGATGGCGTAAGTGTGGGCCCCACCGTGTATTACATGTATGCGCGGCAGGAGAACCCTTCCTATTACATCGGGCTGAAAGTAAGCGAGGCGTATGTTATCCGTGCAGAAGCCAATATCAAACTGAAACAGCCGGCCAAAGCCATTACCGACCTTAACAACCTGCTGGTACGCCGCATGAAGAAAGGACGTTTCACGCCATTGCAGGCGGGCGATTTTGCGGATGATGCCGCGCTGATGCGCCGCGTACTGGAGGAGCGCAGGGTGGAGCTGGCATTTGAAGGTGGTATGCGCTGGATGGACCTGCGCCGCCTCGGTAAGCCTGCACTGACGCATGTTTACAAGAACGGACAGGTGTATGAGCTGAAACAGGGCGATCCCCGTTACCTGCTGCAGATACCGATGTCAGAACAGAATAACAGTCCTGATATGCCGCTTAATCCTTTCTGATTCTAATCTAAAACCAACAACATGAAAGCAAGATATTTTTCCTGGTTATTACTGGCGGCCGTCAGCCTGAGCAGCTGCAGCAAGGAAGATAACCCCGGTTTCACACCGGATCTGGGCATAGCAAAAAAGTATATGCCTCCGGCAGATGCGCCGGCAGAAATAAAAGCCATGTATGAACACTACGGCGTGTGGATGCGCATGGATTTTAACGACTGGAAAGAAGTGACCAACGGGGTGCTGGCTACCGATCCTATCAACCGCTGGGGCGTAGGCAAGATAGAGCCGGCATATCGCAGCAGCGCTACCATATATGCGCAAACGCTGCTGTCGCAGGTGACGGAAACATTCGCCAAACGCTTCTTCCCGCTGGAATTATTTTTCGTTAAATCCTACAGCGGCAGTTTCTGGAAAAAGGATATTACCACCATCGGCCGCAGCCGGCTTATCATCTGCTGGCCCAACGAAATGTACGGCGCACTGCCTGTCACCGATCCGGAGCGCCATTACTTTATGGATACCGTACTGACACGCAGGGTATGGCAGGAGCTGGGTGGTCAGATCGCCGGCAGAATGGAACAGCCGATTACAGCATTTGTGCTGGGCGGAAAGGCATACGACAACGGAGAAGCCTATGATAAAATTCTGAAACAGTACCAGCAGGACGGCGACCAGGTGGCCCGTGATGCTGCCAATGCTGAACTGGCGCGCAACGGAGGCTATATCTCAGCCAACGGTTCACGGAGTTTTGAAAGCGACTTCCCTGACTGGCTCTCCCTGATTGCCACCGAGTCGTATGAAAATATCAAGGTAAAGTACCTGGATAACAGCCCTGCCAGGGCCAGGAAGTATGAAGTCATCATCCGTCATTTCAACAGCTACGGATGGGATATTCAGAAAATAGGCAATGAATACAGACAGAAAACAGGTAACTGATTCATATATCATACATCAGAAAAAAATAAGACTACATGAAAAAACTGACACTGGCAGCCTCCCTGCTGCTACCTGTCCTGGCCCATGCACAGGAAGCGAAGTATACCATCACCGGGCAGCTCGGAAAGGATAACACCTTCCCGAAAGCCTACCTGTATGGCAGTAATGGCAAAGGGCGTATCATCGACTCTGCCGCCATCGTTGACGGCCGCTTCACTTTTACCGGTACTACGGAAGCGCCTTCCCGCGCCTTCCTGTTCACCGGCAGCACCCTCACGGGTTCCTTCACGGCTAACCGCCTGACCTTTTACCTGGAGCCGGCTGCTATCGCTGTCAACAGTGCCGACTCTATCATGAATGCCGTTGTTAACGGCGGCGCCGCCAACAAAGACCATCAG
Organism: Chitinophaga solisilvae; assembly: GCF_009928525.1. Lineage (GTDB taxonomy): Bacteria > Bacteroidota > Bacteroidia > Chitinophagales > Chitinophagaceae > Chitinophaga > Chitinophaga solisilvae. Next base: position 394,500 of record NZ_JAABOK010000004.1, read on the forward strand.
GCCTATAAAGCGGCCTCCCGCGACGTGAACAAACGCTCCGATGACCTGAGCCGTAAATACTACGCCAAAACGCCGGACGAAAGGGAAGAGGCTGCATTTAAAAAATCATACCAGGAAGAAAATAAAGCGATCAATGCAGCACAGAAAAAGGTCCTGGAAAAATTCATTGCCGCGCATCCCAATACGGGCGTGAGTCTGGATGCACTGACGGAATGGGCGGGCTACGACCCGGATCCGGAAACAGCAGAACCTGTCTTCAACCGGTTATCGCCTGCCGTGCGTAAAAGTAAGTCAGGCCAACAGTTTGCCAGTCTGCTCGCCTCACAGCGCAAAACCGCTATCGGTGTGATGGCGCCAGAGTTCACACAGAACGATACCCTGAATCATCCGGTATCGCTGAAAGATTTCCGTGGCAAATATGTACTGATTGATTTCTGGGCCAGCTGGTGCGGTCCCTGCCGCGCAGAGAACCCTAATGTGGTGGCGGCCTGGAAAAAATTCAAGGATAAAAACTTCACGATCCTCGGTGTTTCCCTGGATAATGAAAACGGAAGATCCTTCTGGATGCAGGCCATTCATGATGACGGCCTGCAATGGACACAGGTGTCCGACCTTAAAGGATGGAAAAACGAAGCCGCTAAAATGTACGGTGTACAAGGTATTCCAGCCAATTTTCTCATCGGCCCCGACGGTAAAATAGTAGCTAAAAACCTGCGCGGGGAAACCCTTGAGAAGAAGCTGGAGGCGCTCCTGCAATAAAGATCAGATTTACGGATTTTGGAATTTTTTGATTTTGAAATTTATAAATGCAGCGAAGATTATCTGAAAGTCGTCGCTGCATTTATAAATTTCAAAATCAAAAAATTCCAAAATCCGTAAATCAAATATTTCTGTTTTTGCTTCCCCACACACTCAGTTGTTTTAATATCGGTCCCAGTTCTATAGCGCTTTTTGTTAGCTCGTATTCTACTCTTGGAGGTACTTCTGCATATACGGTTCTTTTCACCAGGCCGTCCTGTTCCAGGGCGCGTAGCTGGAGGGTGAGCATGCGTTCGGTGATGTAGGGGAATTCTTTTTTCAGTTCGCTGAACCGGAGCTTGCGGGCAGCCAGCTTGTCCAGTATCAGCAGTTTCCAGCGGCCTCCCAGCTTTTGTACAGCATAGGTAAGGTCGCAGTCAATGATGCATTGTTCGTTGCGTGAAAAAGTGGAGTTTGGCTTTCTGGTGCTCATTACTTACAAATTTGTATGTACCACACAATTGGTAGCATAGGCTGTAAAATTAGCCGCTGCCCTTTACTTTTACAAAAGAAATTTTAAGCAGCAATATTCAGCAAAACGTTATCAAAATTAATAGTATATGGATTTGTATTTAAAAGGGAAAACGGCAGTGGTATCCGGCGCCAGCCAGGGTTTTGGAAGGGCGATCACAAAAGAGCTGGCATTGGAAGGGGTGAAGGTACTGGCAACCGCCAGGAATGAAGCGTTGCTGAGCAGCCTGAAAGAAGAGATTGCAACATCTGGCGGCGTAGAGCCGTTAACGTTTGTATATGATTTTACCGCACAGGATGCTCCGCAGCAGATTGCAGCAGCAGCCTTGTCGGGGCTGGGACATGTAGATATCCTGGTGAATAACGCCGGACGGAGTCAGCCGCTGGAAGTGGTGTCGCCTGACGAACTGTGGGAAGCCTCCTTTACCCTGGATTTCAACCGCCACCGGCAGCTGACGCAGGCACTGCTGCCGCAGATGATGGAAAGAAAAGAAGGGGTTATCCTGAATATATCCAGCACCTATGAGCTGCGTACCCTGAATGCTTCCGCCATCGCCAAAGCCAGCGTGGTGGCATGGGCCAAGCAGCTGGCCTCAGAGCTGGGCCCTCATGGCATCCGCGTGAACAGTATCCAACCCGGCCTGATCGATACAAACAACATCCGCCGCTTTTTCCCCGGCGATGAACGCAGACAGTTTGCGGAGCGCGAAATTCCCCTGGGCGATTTCGGAGAACCACAGGACATCGCCAATATGGCGGTATTCCTGGCCTCCCCCCGGGCACGCTACATCACCGGTACAGTAGCCGTAGTGGATGGTGGGATGAGACGCTACCCCTTTTAGATTTTTTTATTTGGTTATTTGAGATTTGGTTATTTGAAATGCAGCGGAGATAGAAGTGAAGATATAAGCGGAGATATAAGCGGAGATTATCTGAAATAATGCCCCGGGTTTTTACATGGTAAGCAACCGGGGCATATGTATGTCAGCTATGCCTCAAAGGCATATGGGGGTAGTGGTGACCGGAACGCAGGCCGGATCTGCTGTATTCGGGAAGCATGTTCTGCCGATGGTGGTCAGGCGCCCGCCTTTCACAGCGGCCATCCATGCAGCGGATTCCTGTTTCGGCAGCAGTGTGCCTACCGTTTCTTTCTTTAAAGACAGTTTCTGGTTTAACGAGATTTTTTTCTTCATAACATGATGGTTTAAATGATGATGTTCCCTTGTCTTCACCCTGAAAGGTAGCGCCATAGGGAATTTTCAGCGCTGTTGCTTTTCGGTAAAGGAATGCCGGACAGTTATTTGTCATATATCTTCGTCATCAACATCGTTATAATCTTCGCCACAATCTTCTTCATAATTATCGCTTCATGCTTCGCTGCATTTCAAATAACCAAATCTCAAATAACCAAATCTCAAATGAAATGGGGGCGCAGTGTAAATAGTGGCTATATTGTGTGCTGATTAACAGTTTCATCTGATGAAAAAAAACAGTGTAGCTTTTATCTTCAATATCTTTCTGGGTATAGGTCTGGTGATGTTGTGCGTTGTCATCTATCTTACCTGGAACATCCGCAAGTTTGAAAATGCCGCCACCAGAACGGAAGGTGTAGTAGTAGATCTGATAGAAAGACGCAAGGCTTCCGGCAGCCGTCGTTCGGTGACCTGGTCGCCGGTGGTGACCTATTATGATTCCGCCGGCGTGAAACACCGCTATATTCCTGATTATTCTTCCAAACCACCCGCCTGGAAAACAGGAGAACAGGTACGGGTATACTACAACCCTGAAAATCCGGATGAAGCGAAAATAGGCGGCTGGGGAGAATACATGGGCGTACTCATCACAGGCGGACTGGGTTTGATATTCACCCTGATTGGCGGAGGCTATTATATGGCAGTGCAAATGCAACGCTCCCGCCGCAACCGGTTGATGCAGACCGGCATGCAGGTACAGGCCGGCGCTATAAAAGTAGATGTAAACAGAAATATCACCGTCAACCGCCAACACCCCTACTTTATCCGTTGTGAATGGAAAGATACACTGACAGGACAAACCCATTCCTTCAAAAGCGGATTTATATGGCAGGACCCTTCTCCGTTGCTGCGTGCAGATACCAGGATTAACGTGTACATAGACCGTAACCATCCCCGGAAATATTATGTGGATATTACTCCCTTCGAAACCAGGGGAGGGATTTGAGATTTTTTATTTGAGATTTGGTTATTTGAAATGCAGTGGAGATATATGGGAAGATAAGTACGGAGATAGGAGTGGAGATAGGAGGATAACTCGTGAGATAACCCGCATTTTTATGTGTTGCTGATAACTGTTGTGTGGATGCGGTTATATAGGGTAGATAAATATTTGTTGGTGAAATGCTTTGTGGTGGCTGTTTTGGTCGTGTGTGTGGGTGTTTGGTTCTGTTAAAATAATCTTAAAATACCCGGTGTTGGCATGAAAGAGGAACCATTTTTGTTTTACTACTACCGAACTAAAAATTTTAACCATGGCAAAGAATAACATCGGAGTAGTAAAACAGGAAATACAGAAACTGGCCATCGGCAATTACAAAAGCTATCCGGAAGAATATGAAAAGGCGCCGGTGGATGTAGCTAGAAATATTCAGTCTCTCGCACGCGGTTACTGGGACTGCAGGGAATATAAAGAAGTGGTACGCGATGAAAAACTGGGCATCAGCCTGGAAGATTACCAGCAGTGGACCAAAGAAGCATACAGCGCTTTTATGACAGCGCAATCCATGAACTAGTAATTTGATTCAGGGATTTTGAAATTTTTTGATTGACGGATTTTAAATGCAGCGGATAAAACAGCAAAGATCATGTTGTTTTATCCGCTGCATTTTTAAATCCATAAATCTCAAAATCCGTCAATTTTAAATTGGTTTTTATCAGGCGGAATTGCTACATTCGGTATGTTCATCCCAAAGTAATAATTTTTGAATAATAGCAGTAACTCAGACCAGTATTCCGGTAATGTTTTTCAGATAATATAGTTCGCCCCGATGATTGTCCGGATGGCCTGTACATAGTATGCAGGAAGATACTATTCCCCGAAATACCATTTATATCAAACCAAAATGTTTAACCTCATGAAAGTTCGAACAATTGCATCATGTATTGTATTCCTGACAGTATCCGTAACTGCGGGTCAGGCGCAGACAGCCCCGCAGCTTTTTAACCGGGAAACCCTGGAATATCCGGGAGATAAGGAACAGCAGGCGAAGCTGCTGTTGCGGAAGCCGGTCCTGTGGGGAAAAATAAAAGAGAAATCAGCGGTCATTGATACCGCATTTATCATCTTCCTGAAAACAGATCCCGGTATTTCAAAAGACAGGCTGAAGCAATACCTGGATGAAAAGCATATCCGTGAAGCAGAAGTAGGGGGAAGTATAGCTAAACCTTTGTCCGGTGTGACGAAAAACGGCAAGCATACCCTGGCACGCTACTTCGTCATACATGATATGAGCACTCCCTCCATACCGCACCGCTTTCCGGATAATATCAATGATGCTACCTGGGGATATAACCGGTTGTCACACTGGAAATGGAATGCCGGTAAACAGCCGCCTTCCCACACGATGATTACCAGGCTGGGAACTTCCAAAACCATGATAGATTTTTCTGAGAAGAAAAAGGCGACCAAATTTGAGAGGGACATCCTGGGGCCGTCTTACTACGGTTTGTTTCTGCATGTGGAAATGCTGCAACCCAGGGTATATCCTCCCGGTACGGCGAAAAGCGCGCCGGTAGCGCCTGATCCGGGATTTACCGATGCGCAGTATGAAAGACTGGCCCTGATGTATATATGTGCCGGTATCAGAAAAGGGGAATGGCTGGTGCCTGCATTCCACGTGGATGTGGATGAACTGCTGAACGACGGCCATGATGATCCGCAACATTTTGAGCTGAAGAAATTCACAGACTATGTTTTGAAAATTACAGGCGACCTTAAATCTGAATAGCATGAAGCGTATCATACTGCTGATATCAGCGCTTATCCCTTTGTGGGCTGCTGCACAAACTACCTTCAACAAACCCTGGGATGACCCGGGAAAACCACTGCTGATCGACGTGTATAAAGATAACACCTACCGTATCAGCAGGTTGACGGCTGATAAAAGAATCAAAGGAATCATCCACAAAATGTCTGAAGAAGATGCTGCTGCCTACTACGAAAGAAGAGCCGAAGCTACGGCGGCGGGGCTCCTGTTTGGCTCCTACTGGCTGCCTAAATATGATACAGGCGGTGTGGCTCAGGCTGACGCCTATCTGAAAATGGTGGGAGATTCTTTCGTGCATAAGGAACTACTGGCCCTGGACTTTGAAATGCATAAGAAAACAAAACAGTTTATTTCTCCTTACAACGCCTCCCTTTTTGCAGAGCGTATCTACGAAAAGACAGGACGCTATCCCTACATTTACTGCGGCCTGAATAACCTTTCCAGGCTGACTGCCTCTCCGTACCGGGAAACGTTCAGAAAATGCAAGCTGTGGATCATTGCCCTCACAAAAGATGGTAATGTAGCGAAGGTCTTTAAAAAGCATACCTTATGGCCCACCTATACTTTGTGGCAGTTTGGCTGTGAAATCAACTGTTGTAGGGATAAACCGGACAGACCCTGTTTTTACCGCATCAAAGGTCTGGAATGTGGTATCGATTACGATATTTATAACGGAACCACGGAAGAGCTGATGGCACATTGGGCTGACTAAGCCGGTGAGCCTGAAATGATCTCCGCTATTGTTCCCTCCGGAAATGAGAGGTAACACGCGGAGATCATTTATCAGCTTCGCCGGGTAATCAACGATAACCTAACATCCATATTTTTGCTCCCGCAGTGGGTTGGTATTACAGGTTAAACAGGAATAAATTAATACATTTTAACACACCCGAATAGTACAAACACGACATCTTTCGGGAATGCTTCGTGTAGCAGGCGGCATTTTGAGGTAAGGAACAAAAAAAGCCATGTAGTGATTTTTAAAAGGTTGATGGAATAAATCACCTTCAAAACTGCCGGGTAGCATTGAGGTTAACAAATCGATGTGGTTGATAGCAGCAACGGAAATGCTCAGATACCTATCCCATTATACGCGGGGATAAGAATAAAAATGCAATAGTATAGCCTTGGCGGCTATGATAAGATAATCTGACCTGATCGGCTGATGTGGAAGGAGTGAAAGAAAATTTTTTGGGTCTGTATTTCAGATCTGTTTTCTACATTGGTTATTGTAGGCAGTACTGTTTTTTTGCGTTGAAACAATGATGGAGCCTCTGCTGAAATTCTCTTAACTATTATGTTTTCCGGTTAAGATACTTTTTGTTTCTGCCATAGCGTGAATCCGGTTCCTGTTTATAAATTTCGGTGGTCCTGTATTCTGCTTTCAATTAAAGAAAAAAAAACAGCAATGAAGCGGGCCGGAGGGTGTACGATAGCCGTAGATATTGTTCCCGTTGACATTTCTACGGACCAGTAGCGATGCCCCTTAATCCGTTCATCACTTCGTAGTGCGGTCCAGGCGTAATGCAGGTGCTGGTTGTCATACCTGTTCATTGAGTGACTGTTGTGCTGAAAATCTCTGCTATGTTAACAAATAGTAGCAACATTAGTCTTTTTTTCTGGATGCTGCTTTTATACTGCAGTATGCTGTTTATACAATGTTTTCTTGTGTATTGATGTATACAGATTTATTTTTTCAGCTGATAAAATTTATTAATATTGTTACTGTTAACTGCTGACTGACAGAAGCCCTGATACCCGAATGAATAAGTTTGTTTGTGTTTAACCTGATCGTAAAAAAGAACCCGAAGCCGATTCATGCCTCAGTCAATTCTCCATCTGTAAAACCCGATGTATGAAACCCTTTGTACTATTGCCGTTCATGGCGTTAAACTTATCTGTTGCCGCACAGGATGTCCGCGAGCCAGGTATATTGCAGGCACCTGCTACTCCCATGCAGCAGGAATTGCATGAGCTGGGGCAATCGCTCCGCCTGGCGGCGCACCGTATATCCCTGCCCGTTACCGCCGACCCTGCCGCGTTATCGCTGGTGCAGGGTGAAGATTATTTCCCCGCAGCGGGATTTGTTGATAATACCGGCAAACCATCCGGTGCGGATGTTCCGCATCGTACAACTGTTGAACGTTATACAGGAACAGCCATCCTGCTCGACGGACAAAAGTCGGACGATGTCACCTGTTACAGAATAACAGATGAATATACGCTGAAAGGCAAGCTGAATCCTGCCAAGGATTTCAACTACAGCAATATTTATTTTCTTTTCAAAGACAAGGAAGGGAAGCCGGTAGCAACTGCCTATTATATCAGGATGACGGTTGATTTTTTAAGTACAGAACACCGGTTTGTCATGCGTGAATCAGGCAGTCTGCATTCCGCGGCCGTCAGCCACCTGGAAGTAGCGCCTAATCCTGCAGGGAAAAATATCAGTATCCGGTTCCAGGCAGCACATGCCACAACTTACACCATCCGGATCGTTGATATGAACGGCCGTATTATGCAGACTATCCTGCAAAACCGGCGTACAGAGCCAGGCGCGCATATTGTTAACGCCAATCTGGACCTGCCTTCCGGCGCTTACCTGGTAAGAATTGAATCCGCATCCGGTGCGCCTGTTACACAAAAACTGATCATCCGTTAAACCCCTGTACCCATGAAGAAGATATTATTATGGCTGGTGGCCGCATTTGCCTGCTACAGCACCAATGCCCAGTGTCCCAACGGGGATGCAGAAATGAACAGCTTTACTAACTGGCAGGGCTATACGGGAGTAAGACCGGTGCTGTCATCAGTATTTGATCCTACTGGTTATGCGCCCGGCATCGTTCCCGGACGCCATACCATCGTTGCTACGGGCAATGATCCGATAGTAGGCGCCGCCCTGCCAATGGTAGCAGAAGGCAACTATGCCATCCGGCTGGGCAATACCGGTACGATGCGGGAAGCGGAAGTGCTTTCCTATACCTTCACCGTACCTGCGGGCTTCTCTTTCCGCTATGCCATGGTATTGCAGGACCCTCAGAACCATGTAACAGGGAATAAACCGTTTTTTTCCTATTGGGTGAGCAGATCTTCCGCTATTGCCACCAGCCTGACTCCCGGCAATTATATTGATGGCAGGGTGTTTATGTCCGACGCCACCAGTTCTTTTTTCCATGCGATGAGTTACAACGGGGAAGCATTGGCTTATAAGGAATGGCAGACAGAATGCGTGCCTGCGCTGAGCAGTATGGTAGGACAGACAGTTACCATCTATTTCGCCACCGGAGATTGTTCCGAAAATTCACATTTCGGGTATGCGTATATAGACGGGTTATGTAAACCTAGTCCGCCGGTTCCGCAGCTGACAGGTCCTGCTTTAACATGCAGCAACCTGGATCCCCTGTTTTTTGATGGCAGTGGTTCACAGAATGAGTCAGAGCATTACTGGATTGTTACCGAATGTGATGCCAGCGGTAATCCTATCGGTAATCCCACTGCAATGCTGCCAACTGCTGCCCCTGCAGGCCAGCTGAATGTACGTTCGCTGATACCGTTTGCAAATGGCCTGCATTACTATAAAGTGACACTGGGCATTAAGAATTGCTCCAGCGGCTGGGTGTATACTTCCCGTATCTTTCAGGCCAATATTCCTGATCTCAGGGTAGGTAACAAGGTAGTCTGTTGCGGCGCGGGTACTGTGCTGACGGCAGGTATCGGAAAAACAAGTCCATTCTCCTATCCGGCCGGTACCTTCAAATGGTATAATGAAGCCGGTACCTTCATCGGTAACGGTACAATGGTAGACAGAGGCTTTGCCGGTTTCCCCAACTGGGTGAATGAGATACTGGTTTCCAGCAACCGGTCCACCAAATACAGGGTCGTATTTGATAATGGCTGCAGGAATGAGCAGTGGGCCTATGTAACGGTAATTACAGGCAAGCCTGCCGGCGGATTTTCCTGTGTGGGATATAATAACTGTACCGGTTCAGGTAATATTAAGTTTGAGCCGGAGGTAATCCTCTGCGGCAATGCCAATGAAATACAGGAATATGACAAGCACCTGCAGCTGGCCAGGGAAGCATATACCTTTTCCTGGAGTAATGGCGTTACATCCAATATCAACAATGTTACCGGCAATACTACCTATACACTCACGGTAAATAATGGCTGTACCAGTAGTACATATACGATTACGCCGGGGAAATTCAGGGGAGCATTTCCTGGCTTGTCTTATCCGCCGGGCATGACTTTGACCCAACCGCTGGTGGTGTATAATACCGGTATGCCTGCGGGCAATGCGCCCGCCTACAATGCGCATACCTATGAGCTGCGTGTGTGGGACAGGTGGGGGAATGAAGTCTATGAAAAATATATTACCACGTGCACGGGATTTTATAACGGAGAAATAAAGTGGGACGGAAGAGATAAGCAAGGCAATTATGTAAATCTCAACAGTGTCTATCATTATGAAGTGATTCTGCGTAACTGCGACGGATCACGCACTTATACAGGAATGCAGGTAACATTTGTTAATTAGGTTATTTGAGATTTTGTTATTTGAGATTTTGTACCCATTCATGATTTACTTCAGGACTTACAGGTCAGCAATAAATCATGAATGGGTACAAAATCTCAAATAACCCTATCTCACCAGCAGGATGTAACCTTTGTAATCCTGGAGATTTCCGTCGGGTAATCTCAGTTTAAGTATATAGAAGTAAGTGCCTTCATTCAGGTTGTACCCATCCCACTGATTGTTGTAGTTGTTATGCTGATATACCTGGTTACCCCAGCGGTTGAACAATATGAGCTGAGATCCGGGGTAGTTTTCAATGCCTTTAATGGTAAATCTGTCATTTTTTCCATCGCCGTTAGGGGTGATTACATTGGGGATGAAAATGCCGGAGATGATTTTTTTATCTGTTGCCGAATTATTGTTAGTGTTATTGTCAGGTTCTCTGGAATTGATGGAGGCGGTGTTGGAAACAGCGCCTATTTCCAGTGCCTGTACGGTCAGTGTGAGGCTGGCGGTGGTATTGCCGGGCATTGCGCCTATAATCCAGGTGAGTATATGTGACACCTGGTCGTATTGTACTGTTCCGGTTGTTACACGGGCCTGCTGGTATTGTACGGATACAGGCAGTCTGTCGGTTACCGTAACGCCGGTTGCACCGGTGTTACGCAGGTTGGTGGCAATGATAGTGTAATCAAAGGACTCTCTGGAGCCTGTAGTTTTATTTTCTGATTTTTTAGAGATGCTGAGATCTACGGTACCAGCTATCACGCGGATGGTAAAGGTGATGCTGCCGGTGCATTGCTGCTGATCAGTGTAGGTGTAAGTAATGGTATGGTTGCCTTCTCCGCTGGTGGACGGATTAAAGAAGTAGCTGTTTCCGGAACTGGTTACACCGTTGCCGCTGAATATGCCACCTGCGGGGGTCGCCATCAGCTGACGGGGAGCTTCCTGTACGGTCATATCCGCTATGCTGCTGAGGAGTGTTATTTCGGGTAACGGATGAACTGTTATAGTCAACGGAGCGCGTCTGCTTTCGCAGCCGGCGTCATTAGTTTGTGTTGCCAGGTAGATGAAGCTGCCGGCAGTTGCTGTAGACGGTGTAGGTGCAGCGGGAAGCGGGATGGTTGCCTGTTCGCTGGTATACCAGCGGATACGTTGACCGGTAGCTGTTAGCGGGTTCGCGGCCGCTCCCAGGCAGTAGTCTAAATTACGTACTACAGGTGGTGAAGGAATATCAGGTGATGGATTAATCCGAGTACTGGTGGCAGGGGAGATACATCCTGCAGCATTTTTTACAGTCACCTGGTAAGAACCGCTTGCCGCAGTAAATGTAGCTGCTTGTTGGTAATTGGTGCCATCAATGGAGTAGGTGAGGCTTTCTCCCAGTGGCGCGGTGATGGTAATCGTTCCGTTAGCATTTGCACATGTCGGTTGTGTAACATTCACCGTAGGTGCAGCCGGTGTTTGTGGTTGCGGGTTCACAACCGCATTGGTAGCTGCAGATACGCAGCCCGCTGTATTCTTCACGGTCACCTGATAAGAACCGCCTATCGCAGTAAATGTAGCCGCCTGTTGGTAATTGGTGCCATCAATGGAGTAGGTAAGGCTTTCACCCA
>NZ_JAABOK010000004.1:406018-617683 GCF_009928525.1 Chitinophaga solisilvae
GTACATGTCGGCTGTGTAACATTCACCGTAGGTGCAGCCGGTGTTTGTGGTTGCGCGTTTACAACCGAATTGGTAACTGCAGATACGCAGCCCGCTGTATTCTTCACGGTCACCTGATAAGAACCGCTTGCCCCAGTAAATGTAGCTGCTTGTTGGTAATTGGTGCCATCAATGGAGTAGGTGAGGCTTTCTCCCAGTGGCGCGGTGATGGTAATCGTTCCGTTAGCATTTGCACATGTCGGTTGTGTAACATTCACCGTAGGTGCCGCCGGTGTTTGTGGTTGCGGGTTCACAACCGCATTGGTAGCTGCAGATACGCAGCCATCTGTATTCTTCACGGTCACCTGATAAGAACCGCTTGCCGTAGTAAATGTAGCCGCTTGTTGGTAATTAGTGCCGTCAATGGAATAGGTGAGGTTTTCACCCAGTGGCGCGGTAATGGTAATCGTTCCGTTAGCATTTGCGCATGTCGGCTGTGTAACATTCACTGTGGGTGCCGCCGGTGTTTGTGGTTGCGGGTTCACAACCGCATTGGTAGCTGCAGATACGCAGCCCGCTGTATTCTTCACGGTCACCTGATAAGAACCGCTTGCCGCAGTAAATGTAGCCGCCTGCTGATAATTGGTACCATCAATAGAGTAGGTGAGGCTTTCACCCAGTGGCGAGGTGATGGTAATCGTTCCGTTAGCATTTGCACATGTCGGCTGTGTAACATTTACTGTAGGTGCAGCCGGTGTTTGTGGTTGCGGGTTCATAACTGCATTGGTAGCTGCAGATACACAGCCATCTGCATTCTTCACGGTCACCTGGTAAGAGCCACTTGCCGCAGTAAATGTAGCTGCTTGCTGGTAATTGGTGCCATCAATGGAGTAGGTGAGGCTTTCACCCAGTGGCGCGGTGATGGTTATCGTTCCGTTAGCATTTGCACATGTCGGCTGTGTAACATTTACTGTAGGTGCAGCCGGTGTTTGTGGTTGCGGGTTCACAACCGCATTGGTAGCTGGAGATACACAGCCCGCTGTATTCTTCACGGTCACCTGATAAGAACCGCTTGCCGCAGTAAATGTAGCCGCCTGCTGGTAATTGGTGCCATCAATAGAGTAGGTAAGGCTTTCACCCAGCGGCGCGGTGATGGTAATTGTTCCGTTAGCATTTGCACATGTCGGCTGTGTAACATTTACCGTAGGTGCAGGCGGTGTTTGTGGTTGCGCGTTCACAACCGCATTGGTAGCTGCAGATACGCAGCCCGCTGTATTCTTCACGGTCACCTGATAAGAACCGCTTGCCGCAGTAAATGTAGCCGCCTGCTGATAATTGGTGCCATCAATGGAGTAGGTGAGGCTTTCACCCAGCGGTGCAGTGATGGTAATTGTTCCGTTAGCATTTGCACATGTCGACTGCGTAACATTCACTGTAGGTGCAGCCGGTGTTTGTGGTTGCGGGTTTACAATCGCATTGGTAGCTGCAGATACGCAGCCATCTGCATTTTTCACAGTCACCTGATAAGAACCGCTTGCCGCAGTAAATGTAGCCGCCTGCTGGTAATTGGTGCCATCAATAGAGTAGATGAGGCTTTCACCCAGCGGTGCAGTGATGGTAATTGTTCCGTTAGCATTTGCACATGTCGGCTGTGTAACATTCACCGTAGGTGCAGCCGGTGTTTGTGGTTGCGGGTTCACAACCGCATTGGTAGCTGCAGATACGCAGCCATCTGCATTCTTCAAGGTCACCTGATAAGAACCGCTTGCCGCAGTAAATGTAGCTGCCTGCTGGTAATTGGTGCCATCAATGGAGTAAGTAAGGCTTTCACCCAGCGGCGCGGTGATGGTAATCGTTCCGTTAGCATTTGTACATGTCGGTTGTGTAACATTTACCGTAGGTGTAGCCGGTGTTTGTGGTTGCGCGTTTACAACCGCATTGGTAGCTGCAGATACGCAGCCCGCTGTATTCTTCACGGTCACCTGATAAGAACCGCTTGCCGCAGTAAATGTAGCCGCCTGCTGGTAATTGGTGCCATCAATAGAGTAGATGAGGCTTTCACCCAGCGGTGCAGTGATGGTAATTGTTCCATTAGCATTTGCACATGTCGGCTGTGTAACATTCACCGTAGGTGCAGCCGGTGTTTGTGGTTGCGGGTTCACAACCGCATTGGTAGCTGCAGATACGCAGCCATCTGCATTCTTCAAGGTCACCTGATAAGAACCGCTTGCCGCAGTAAATGTAGCTGCCTGCTGGTAATTGGTGCCATCAATGGAGTAAGTAAGGCTTTCACCCAGTGGCGCGGTGATGATTATCGTTCCGTTAGCATTTGTACATGTCGGCTGTGTAATATTGACCGTAGGTGCAGCCGGTGTTTGTGGTTGCGGGTTCACAACTGCATTGGTAGCTGCAGATACACAGCCATCTGTATTCTTCACAGTCACCTGATAAGAACCGCTTATCGCAGTAAATGTAGCTGCCTGCTGGTAATTAGTGCCATCAATGGAGTAAGTAAGGCTTTCACCCAGCGGCGCGGTGATGGTAATCGTTCCGTTTGCATTTGTACATATCGGCTGCGTAACAGTCACTTTCGGCGTATCTGGTAATGGCAGTACTGCCACAGAAATAATATTGCTCGTACTACTGCACCCGGCTGTAACTACTCTCCTGTACCAGGTTCTTACGGAAGCTGTACCCGGTATGTAGTGCTGACCGCCGGATATGCCTGCAGCCGCGCTGAAGTTATTGAGGCTGTCTGTTGTGCTGGACTCCCAAAGGTAGGTGTATATACCGCTACCGCCCGTAGGTAACCCGCCCCGGAGGGTATCTGGTACTGAACCTGCACATACCTGCTGATAAGCGCTGATGGTATTGTTGCCAAGCTGATTGTAAACAGTCAGTGTATCATACTTCATGTTATTACATCCACTGCCTGAAGGAAGCGCATCACATTCTGCTGCCGGATCGGCAGGTGGTGTTGCATCAGGATTTGTGGCATCCGGATCGGTAACATCCGCCGGTCTTAGTATGCTGGCGTTGGTATTCAGCTGCCCGCCCGGTGGAAGTCCTGTTACTGTGCCTCCGACAGTGAAGGTAATCAGAGCGCCATTGTTCATGTCCAGTGTAGCATCATAAGCGCCGCTGCCCGTTGTCTCTCCCGTAACTGTTGCTGTACCTGTGGTAACCGTGTGAGTAACGGTAATACCAGTGAGGTAGGAAGGGAAGGTAAAGCGGAATTTACTGCCGCTGACATCACTCGGACCATTATTCCTGACAGTCACCTGATACGAAATGCGTCCGTTCAGGCATACGCCGGTTTTATCCGGTATGATGGCTGCCACCTCCAGGTCTGCTTCCCGCAGGATAAGGTTAACCTTACCAGTCAGCGGCGCACTGGCAATATAACTCCAGCTGTCCATGCCATTATTGTCACCGAAATTATCTGTCCATTTATGCCCGTTAACGGAACTGCTTTGTCCTGTAAGATTCCGGACAGGCGAAGAGGGTACGCCAATCAACGGAATATCGCTGTCATCCCAGTACAGGGTATCGCCGGAACTGCCATTGAGTTGTGTTACGATGATACCGGAAGGATTTTTTTCAACATCCAGCAATGGAAAATGTACTTCTCCGCCATGTAATTCTACGGTGATACGTGCCCCATTAATAGTGGCTGCTGCTGCCGGTGTGCCGTTGTTCGTCCGCCCGTCCCAGTAAACGGTATTGGTGCCGACATTGGCAAAACCGGTAAGGAGCTTATCTTCCGGATCACTGTCCTCCCCGTTGTTGTTCAGGTCCAGCCCTATCTGGAAGGCGCCTGATACATTGGTGGTGAAAGTGAAATTTCCGCCCAGCGGAGTAGTGCCCATCACATCCGGTGTTCCTTCTATGCCTGTCCATGTTAAATCGGAGAGGGTACGTACCAGCGGTGTACGCAGCAACCATTCGGAAGGGTTTTCGGCTGATCGTGCAGATGCCGGAAGATCTGAAGCTACCGGGTTGAAAAATAGTTTATGGGTAATGTTGGTGGCATCATCCGGCTGGGTAGGATTATGCACCGGAATAGTGGAAAGTGTAGAACCTATGTCTGCAACGCTTTTGTACAGCGCTTTCCCGTTATTGTCAAGGAACCCGTTGTTATTTACAAAGAAGTAGAAGGCCGCTCCCTGCATGCCGTTGGCATTAACAGCATACCGGTAACCATCATTGGTGAGTATGTAAAATATACCGTTGAAAGAGCCATAGTTTTGCCCTACGTTGGAGGTGTTGCCGGTGAAGATATTCATGTATGCTCTTCCCGGAATGAAGCTGCTGTTCGCAATATCCCGCACGGAAACATCTACGGCCGAAATATACCAGCTGTTGGGGTTTTGTACCCAGTTGGCATTGGCTGCTATAACAGGTGCATTGCCGCCGGCTACCTGTGTGTTGGTAGGCATAAAGGTAATGAGCCAGATACCTTCCTGAGCTTCCTGTACAGGAACAATGTATGGCAGGTACCCCGGATCTGCCGGGTTGACACGCGGCCCCGCCACCTCCTCGGCCCTGGAGGCAATCAGCCCGGTGGTAAGGTCACTGCCAGAGCTGCCGGTGGTGCCATCCGGTGCTACCCAGTTAATAGTACCCTGGCCGATTCCCTGCGCGCTGGAACCCATGTACAGCTTTTCGCCTGCACGCGCATATACTTTTACAGTTACCAGGGAAGGAATCGGAAACGTTGCTGTGGTTACAGTACTGCTTCTCCAGAATGCTCTGCTGCCGCCATTTTGAGATAGCTCTTTACTGCCTTCGCCATGAAGGGTAAGTGTAACGGTCAGGAATAAAAACAGGAAGGGGAATTGTAAAAATAGCTTCATATAAGAATATATTGCAATTCACTAGAGGTTGATTTCTTTAACAAAAGGAGATAGGTGTTTGTTTGATTTATATTTTGAAAATGAGGATAAAGATTTTCTGGAGAGAGAGCTGATAAAAGGTAAAACTGCCTGACTTTCTGTGAAGGTATTTAACCCGGATAGCCATCTTTACCCGGCTGGATAAGATAGTCGGCCTGCATGCATTTCTTCCCGGTAAAAGAGTAAGCTGGCTGTATACAGCAGACTTCATGGATAGCAGCCATCAATGCAATATACATTCAGTGGGGTTATGAAATACCTGATTACCGGTATTTGCTGAAACAGTTATTAACGTATCTTTAAACCACTGTAAGAACCCGTTATAAAGGCAACGTGTAGTAAACAAAATAACCCGGCCAGCCGGCCTGCTGTTACCCGGATTTTCTCACCTTAAATATCCGCATTATGAAAAAGACAACACAGAAAAAACTGCAGTTATCCAGGATTAAGATTGCCAGTCTTAACAAAATTAACCGCGGAGCGGCGAAAGAAGGATTTATCTGCCTTACTTCTCTCAACGACAGCAGCTGCCCGACCTGCACCCGCGCTATTTGCTAGTCGCACACAGGTATTTGTCCGGCAAGCTGTAGGCTGTCTGCCTGAAAGAAGCGACAGATACGGTTTGCCGGTATACCACACCTTCCGTAAAATATTTGTTGCATTGCTGTGAATTCTGGTTATCTTACCTGCTGACCTTACTTTGAACAATGAATGATCGCTGCTGTCATCCGCAACGACAGCTCAAACCTTTACGTTAATGAAAAAAACTGCTTACCTGTTGTCCGCCCTGCTGGCATGGACAGTATCATTGTCTGCACAGCAACCTGTTTACAAACACTCCTTCGGGCCAGACAAAAACTACAACACCTGCAAAGGTATTGCCGGTACTGCCTTGAACCTGGATAAAAATGCCGCGCTGCGCAGTCCCCAGGCATTGATCAATCCGCTGAAAGGCTATCAGGGCTCCTATTCCGTGCAATGCTGGGTAAAGGCAGCGCCTTCTGCCAGCAGCTACGTGTTGTTAACTTCATCAGGAGAAAAGTCCGGCCGCTGGGAACTCGGTGTACAGGAAAGCGGCGCCTGGTACTGGCAACATGCTTCCCGGCGGGGTGCTTACCAATACCGGCCGACAGCAGCGCGACAAAGTATCCGGAATAACAAATGGCATCAGCTGACCTATTGCATGGATTCAGCTAAAAAGGAAGTAAGCCTGTATTACGACGGTACACAGGTGGCGGTATATAATACAGAAGATATTGTATCCACCGGTATGCCTGATACGCTGTGGGCCGGCGGCCGCCCGGAAGGGGATCTGGGCCAGTGGAATACCTTTAACGGCGCAATCGACGAGCTGACCCTCTACCGGGAAGTGCTGACGCCCGCCTATATCCGGCAGACAGCCGGCGTCTTTATTCCTCAGCCGCCGGTAGCGTCCTTGGCCGCGGGCAAACAGCTCCGCGTCATGAACTACAACATCTGGCACGGTGGCAATGAAACCGGCAAGGATACCGGCCCGGAAAGGATCGTGGATGTTATTCGTCAGTCTGGCGCTGATATCATCTCCATGCAGGAAACATATGGTTCCGGAGAAAAAATAGCAGACGCCCTCGGCTACTATTTTTATCTGCGCAGCAGCAATCTCAGTATCATGAGCAGATACCCCATTGAAGCCACTTTACCCGGAGCAGCGGCCTTCTATAATGGTGGTGCCTATATCCGGCTGAATAAAAACCAGCAGATTGCTTTCATCACCAACTGGCTCAACTACCCGTTGGATTACTGGGATATGCTGGAGAAAAACATGCCGCTGAATGCCGATACCCTGCTGCTTCAGATGGAAAAGACCAATGGCAGCCAGCTCCGGAAAAACCTGGCAGTAAACCACGAGGTAATCGCCAACGCAGCCACCGTACCCGTAATTTTCTGCGGTGACCTCAACAGCGGCTCTCATCTGGACTGGACAGAAAGCACCAGACATCTGAATAACGGATTAGTGGTGCCTTTCCCGCAAAGTAAAATAATGCTGGAAGCAGGATTCAAAGACAGCTTCCGCGAAATACACCCCGATCCGCTGAAAGAAAGAGGCATTACCTGGTCGCCGCAGTTCCCACACGCATTTAAAGACCGCATTGATTATATTTATTACACCGGAAAGAAACTGAAAGCACTGCAATCATATACAATTACGGAGCATCCGGTGCATTATCCGTCGGATCATGCGGCGCTGGTCACGGTGTTTGGGTTTTAAATTACGAATTACGAATTGCGAATTACGAATGTAGAAGCGAAGATTAAAACGAAGATTTAAGGTGCTACTTAATACTTATCTCCTTTAATCTTCGTTTTAATCTTCGCTTCTACATTCGTAATTCGCAATTCGTAATTCGTAATTCCCGTTTAAATCCCCTATTATGCAATAAACAACCCAATCTGCCCATTAAAATCCACAGCTTAATCTATTGGTATTCATGATATACCGGAATTGCCGGGCAAAAACATATTGGTTTGTTATTTGAACAGAAGGTTGTTATTATTTCACCATGTAAAATCTATTACTATGGCACAGGAGAATAACAGCTTTATGCTGAAACTGAAAGGTAACTGGAATGAGTTTAAAGGTAAGTTAAAGCAGCAGTATGCAGATCTTACAGATGATGACCTGTTGTATGTGGAAGGAAAGGAAGACGAATTGTTAGGCCGTATTCAGAAGAAGACAGGTAAGACGAAAGAAGAAGTGAAGTCATGGATTGATACCCTGTAAAGATTGACTTGTTTGCTGTCCGGCTGCCGGCAGATAAAAAAGCAGTCACTTGACCTAGGTCAAGTGACTGCTTTTTTATTCTGTGCACTTTTGCATCAGTAAAGCGCTTTACAGATCGTTTACAGAAAATATTAAATTCATGAACATGCGTTATCTCAAGGTGCCGGTGATGGCACTGCTGTCATTATTGTTTGCAGGAAAAGTGTCTGCACAGGCGTCACACAAAAAAGCGTTGCTGATTATTGATGTGCAGAATGATTATTTCAAAGGTGGAAAAATGGAGCTGTCGGAGCCCGATGTGGCAGCGGCCAATATCAGCCTTATACTGGCAGAGAGCCGGAAAAAGGGTATCCCGGTTATTCATGTGCAGCATGCTGCCACAGAGGGTTTCCTGGTAGCCAATACCACCGGCGCTGAAATACATGCTTCCGTTCGTCCGGTGGCGGGAGAGAAAATAATCACCAAGCATTATCCGAACAGTTTTCGGGAAACAACCCTGGCGGAGTACCTGAAGGCCGCCGGTATTACGGATCTTGTTATCACCGGTATGATGACACATGCCTGTGTAGATGCAACTACCAGGGCGGCGAAAGACCTGGGTTTTAACTGCACCGTAATTGCAGATGCCTGCGCTACCAGGGATCTGGAAGTAAATCACCAGCTGGTGCCGGCAGCAGAAGTGCAGCGGTCGCTGATGGGAGCATTGGCTTTTTATTATGCAGCCATTGTTAATACAAAAGAATACCTGAACCGTTAGTGGCTGAAGGACAGGAAGGTAACACTTCGGGGGGCATGTGCACCGGTCGTTGCCTTCCTGCGCGGCAGCCCTGTGGAATAGCAATGCCGGCAAAGGTTCCGGCGCGTGCACAGCAGGAACGCTGCAGGAGGCATTGCACCGGCCTGCCATAACTTTGTGTAAAAACCGTCATGAAATGCCTCCTTTTCCTCTTCCTGTGTATGGCCGTCCGGTACGCGTCCGCACAGTTGCCGCATCCGGGCGGCATTCCGGTGGATACCTTCATTACGCAACCAACAGATACCACCGGCATAGATACCCTGATCTATGACCCTGAGCTGGGTGTGAGCATACATAAGAAAACAGTGCCCTGCCTGAGTCTGGGAGTTAATACAGAAGGCTGGATCACCGTTGTTCCTGCCTCCGGCGGGAGAGGCGCTATGATTATCTATACCTATTTATGCAACGGCGTACCCGTAACCGACACCATTAAAAATGCCGGTACCGGGCAGCATCAGATTGTATTGAAGCAGCAGAAGCCCGGAACAGGTACCATCACCAGCCCTGTTATTACGATAAGGCCCGCATCAGGCGGAGAACCGGGAACCGATACCCTGTATCAGCCAGGAGTACCGGTAACGGCAGGACTCAAAACTGCCCGCCCGCAACAGCCGCTGCCATCATTGCTGACAGACGTGATTACCTCTCCCAATCCCTTTGCCGCTCAACTCACACTTTCCTTTACCTGCCATGAAGCGGGGGCCGTAAACATCGGCATGTATAACGCCTCCGGGCGCCGCGAAAGATATATCAATTACCAGGCGCAGCAGGGCGTTAATAAGGTGAATATCTCCGGAGAAGGACTTTCGTCCGGACTGTATTTTATAAACATAAGCAGACAGGATACGGTGGTGACGATGAAGGTACTGAGATGGTGAGAGGACTTGTGAATTACGAATTGCGAATTGCGAATTACGAATGTAGAAGCGAAGAACTAAACGAAGATTAAAAGAGATGTTTAATGCTTATCTCCTTTAATCTTCGTTTAGTTCTTCGCTTCTACATTCGTAATTCGCAATTCGTAATTCGTAATTCTTCAAGGTAAAATTGTATGTAAAAGAGCGAATATCCCGGGAGTTTTAATGCAAACGTTTGCATATTTTAAAGAAAATATTATCCACCAAAATCAACGTTTGTTA
This sequence comes from Chitinophaga solisilvae, assembly GCF_009928525.1. Taxonomy (GTDB): domain Bacteria; phylum Bacteroidota; class Bacteroidia; order Chitinophagales; family Chitinophagaceae; genus Chitinophaga; species Chitinophaga solisilvae. The sequence goes on from NZ_JAABOK010000004.1 coordinate 415,589, forward strand.
TATGAAACCCTTTTACACACTACGGCTGCTGCCGTTATTGCTTACCTCATTGTACATAGCGCCCGCACAGCAGGCAGGTGCGCAGACCGGTACTTCCGCCTGGGTGAAGACCGGCAGCAACGGCAGGCTCGTTTACACGCCCGACGCAAAAGGTAATACCATTCCTGATTTCAGCATGACCGGCTACCATTCCGGAGAGAAAGCCATACCGGAGGTACCGGTAGTAAAAACGATCTCGCCGGTTTCAGGTGATAACCTGGCGCATATACAGGCTGCCATTGACGAAGTAGCTGCCATGCCGTTGCAGAATGGCTTCCGCGGCGCCCTGCTGCTGAAGAAAGGAACCTATTCTGTCAGCAATACTTTACGTATAGGCGTGAGCGGTATTGTGCTGAGAGGCGAAGGCCGCGGAACGGCGGATACCCGGCTCATCGCCACCCGCGCGGCCCAGCACACACTGATTACAATACGCGGCGGCAGCGGCCCGTCCGAAACATCCGGTACCCGCAGAAATATTACGGACAACTACGTACCCATCGGCGCGAAAAGCTTTAACGTTGAATCTGCCGCCGGCTTTAATGCCGGTGATCGTATCAGGCTGGTGAAAACACCTAACGACGCCTGGATCACCCTGTTGGGAATGGCGCCCTATGGCTGGACGCCTGCAGGCTATACCATGCATTACTTCCGGACCATCACTGCCGTATCCGGCAACCGGATCACAGTAGATGCTCCTGTAGTTGATCCCATAGACAAAACCTACGGATCCGGCGCCATTTATAAGTATACCTGGGCACAGAAAATAGAAGAGGCAGGAGTGGAAAATATGCGCATCGAATCTGCCTATGCGTCTGAAGAAGATGAAAACCACGGCTGGACGGCCATCACTACCAACAACGTTGAAAATGCCTGGGTACGCGGCGTAGATGCCTACTACTTCGGATATGGTAACGTGGGCGTACTGAGTGGCTCCCTGCGGGTCAGCGTCATCGACTGCAAAATGACGGACCCGAAATCGCAGGCAACCGGCGGCAGAAAATATCCTTTCCTCATAGATGACGGACAGCTGGTGCTGGTGAAAAACTGCTATGCCCGCAATGGCCGCCACGATTACGTTACCGGCAGCACCACGCCGGGCCCTAACGCTTTTGTGAACTGTACCTCCGAACTGCAACGGGCCGATAACGGCCCTCACCACCGCTGGGCTACCGGCGTACTGTTCGACAATATCACCGGCAACGGTGATCTGCATGTACAAAACCGCAAGCAATCCGGCTCCGGCCACGGATGGGCAGGCTCCCAATGCGTATTCTGGAACTGCACCGGCAGAAAATTCATCGTACAGCAGGCCCCCCAGCATTATAACTGGGCCATCGGATGCAAAGGCACCGTCACGGACGATGGCAACTGGCATGATGGCAATCCCGGCGTATGGGAATCCACCGGCACCTTTGTATCACCCCAAAGCCTGTACGAAAAGCAGCTGGAAGACCGCCTCGGCACCGTAACGCCCCCCTGTGAGCCGGTTACCGCCAGCAAACACGATGGAAATATACCGGCCAACGTACTCGATAATAACCTGAATACCCGCTGGTCTGCCAGCGGCAACGGAGAATGGATACAATTCTGTCTGAATGATACTGTAGCCGTCAGCCGCGTTGACATTGCCTTTTACAGTGGTAACACCCGCAGGTCAACCTTTGACATACAGGTAGGCCTGGACGGACAAACATGGACCAATGCGGCTACAGGTTTGCAGAGCAGCGGCGCTACCCTGGCCCTGGAACCGTTTTCCTTTGCAGCGGTAACGGGCAGGTATGTACGAATTGTTGGCCATGGCAACACCCTGAATGCCTGGAACAGCTATACGGAAGTACGCATCAACCCGGCCGGAACTGCGGCTGCATCCGCCGGCACACCGGAAGAAAATACTACCCATCCCGGCGTACCTGTACAGATTTATCCCAACCCGTTCAATGATCATATTGCAGTGAGCCTCCAGCTCAAAGAAGGAGGCACTACTCAGCTGGGCCTTTATGATCTGGCCGGTAAACCGGTCAGCACTATACAGACAAAATATCTGCCTGCAGGAACACACCGCCTGACGCTGGCCTGCAAAGAAGCGCCGGCAGGCATCTATATCCTGCGTGTGATGCATAACGGAAAAGCACTCAGCCGAAAAGTGGTAAAACTGGAAGGGAAATAATTACATCTGCATAAAAATTATCCACAGTTAAAACAAAAGTCTTACATCCTGCATGTAAGACTTTTGTTTTAATATCCGGTCCGCGCAACAATTTTATTGCCGGTACTGTATTAATGCTGCAGAAACATTGTATCTTTTTTCCCTCATGCCCAAAAGTATTATATGAAAAAGGCTTTTATATTTTTCCTGTTATTGTTCCCCGCATCTGTAGTATGCTCCCAGGATGCCGGTCAGCAGGTCATTTCCGTACCGGTTATTTTTCACGTCATTTATTCAGGCCGTACTCATTCCCGGACAGACGGCGGCAATACACAGGAGAATATTGAAACGGCAAAGCTGTTAACTGAACTGAAAGAGATGCAGGAAGATTTCCTGTTGCTGAATGCTGATACGGCCGAAGTAATAGCTGCCTATAAAGGAATCATCGGTAATCCCCGTATCCGCTTTTATCTGGCTGATACGCTCCTGCAACCGGACGGGGAGAAAGGTATCATCAGGGTACTGAGCCGGCGGAACAAACGTAACCTGTCTTCACAAAGCAGGGTAATAGATCCGCGAAGGTACCTGAATATCTACGTCGGCAATATCGGAAGCAGTTTTGTAAATACGAATCCCTGGAACGATCGGGAGACAGACGCCGTTTACCTGGGATTTGACTGGATAGGACAGCACTATCGCCTGCTTACACATGAAACCGGCCATTGGTGCGGTTTGTTTCATATCTACGGCGGAAAAGGATCCGGTAAAGGCGGCGGATGTAAAACAGATGGCGATGATATTGCTGATACACCGGTACAGAAGAAACCAACCGATATGGATTGTATAAAGTGCCCGCCTGCGGTAGCAGACCAGCATTGTGATGCCGGTGTCCCCTCCAACTATAATAATTTCATGGATTATTCCGGCTGCCGGAAAATGTTTACAGCAGAGCAATCTAGACGTATGCGGGAAAATATAACCGTGCACAGACCTGGGCTGCTGCGGTAATGCCTGTTGCCTCAGTCGATAAAGATATAATCGGTTTCTTCAAAAGCGCCGTTGATGTGATCTGTTTCATCCACCTCTTCTGCTTCACAGATATAATCTGCATCATCTTCTCCGGCGGAAGGTGAGATGCCCGTAATGCAGATGAGCAGCGGATGTCCTATATGCCTGCTGCTGAACATGTACAGGTCTGATACTTCGGGCGCTGCATGGGTGGTAACCCTGATGTGATGTGATACCAGTATGCCCATTTCATTCAGTATTTCGCAGTGAATAAGTAGGTGGCAGGATTCCATAACGCACAAATTTAATGAGTAATCGGAGTTTGTTACTAATATAGTAATATTGACTGCTATACCCCTTCCTGTTGCGGTTTACATAAATGTAAGACAAAAGCCTCCCGGATGAGTACCGGAAGGCTTTCCCGTGGCTGACGTATACGCTTATTGCATTTTCTCCAGCACATAACTCAGCTCCGGATCCTTACCCGCCTGGAAATATTGTACAAATGCAGGCAAAGGTATTTCCTGGTCAGGAATAACGCCATGGCCGTTATCCCTGGTGGCATTGAAGAAATAGACCTCTGTTCTTGGTATCGTCAGTATACTCTTGGTGCCTGGCAGCAGGTAATGCAGGAACCAGGAGGCCGTAGTGGATGCCTCACCGCTGCCTGTTTCCTTTCCGACTATAGTGCCGCGTTTGTTCTGCTGCACAAGTGATGCAAAGTAAGTAGCTGCAGATACTGTGCCTCCGCCGGTGAGAATAAATACCCTGCCGTGAAAGGCGTCTTTGTCCGGCGGGAAATTCTCCAGCAGGCCTTCCATCAGGCGGGCATTGCCTTTGTAGAAACCGGAGCTGTCTTTATCAAACCGCTGATAAAAGAAGTTCCTGTTATTGCGTATATCTTCTTCGGATACCCTCCTGTTGTTATTATCCACTACATATTCCGGATAGGCAATGTCAATTGTTTTGGTCCGGTAGTTATAGACATTCCGGAATGGCTGCGTTGCCAGGAAGGAGTACAGCAGCGCTGAAATACCGGGATCGCCGCCGCCGTTACTGCGGATATCGATGATCACCTGTTTGTATTTGCGTTTATTCACTTCCCGGAAAAAAGTGCTGAATTCCTTGTATGCTTCTGTTTCTCCCAGGCTGAAGGTATTGACGGTGAGCAGCCCGGTTTGATCTTTCTCCAGGTAGTCCGCATAAATATTGTACGCCCGTTGCAGCAGATTCAGCGGAAGTGTGCGCTGGTATTTTGTCTGAAAGGCTGTTGCCGGAGAAACGGCGGCCAGCGTATTTCGGCGGATGTCGTTTGAGCCGGGCGTGATGTAGGATACACGGTAAGATGTGACACCGGGGGCTGTCAGGCTGTAGTAAAACTGAAAGTCATCATACATCCGGTCGGTGCCGGTAGAGATATACCCGTCGCTGGCAGAATGGGATGCCAGTTTTTTCAGTATATCCGTTACCGTTACATCGTTGATGCCGGTTATTTCTGATCCGAAGGGAATGGATGCCCCTTTAATGTTTACAAATATGCGTCCTCGTTCTATTATCACCGGCAGCGGGAAGTACTGCAGGGCGGCAAATACTTCCCGGTTATAGTCATTTGACAGGCGCAGGGACAGGTGGGCATCTCTTACCAGATAGTTCGGAAGGTTCGTCAGCAGTGTATAGAAATCTGCGTGTTGCGTAATTGTTTTCCGGAGAGAATCTGTCTGGTGTCTGAAGGTAACGGAATCGGTGAACTTACAGATATTCGGATGTTGCTTTTGAAGAATGCTGACAATCAGGTCAAAGTCTCCCAGGATTTCCTCCCTGGTCAGTTCCGTAAATTTCTTTTCCTGTGCGGCCAGGGGAGACAGGTATAAGATAGTCAGGGCCATGATGCCCGCAAGATAGATCTGCTTCATATACATAGTTTAAATTGGTATTAACGCTGGCATTTGCACCTGGTATTTCCAGGCGTGCTCTCAGATAATGCTGTTGATGGCGGGTTAAATATTGATTTGCTGCTGACGCACTGTTTCACTGTCACATGACTCCGGTTGCAATATTAAATTAATTGCAACACTGTATCAATATTGTCGGGTCAATATTTTGTTAAAATAAGTAAGGAGTGCTGATGATAATTAATCATTGAAGTAGTGCAGAATGATTTTGCTGATAGTGTCTGCTTTGTTGAAAACCATCAGGTGTCCGCCGCCTCTGATACGGTAGTCCGGGTGCAGGCGTCTGCTGGCTATTACGCGGTCGGCGGTTCCATGTATCTGGATGGTTTTTTCCGGCGCGTCTCTGTTGTCCCAGTGAGCAATGCTTTTCAATGCCCAGCGGAAGAAGGGAACATCGGTGTGATGTAGTAATGCTGTCAGTGTTTTTTTGTCTATGCTCGATCGGGCGCCAAAGTAGCTGTAGGTAAGGAAATTGGCCCGTTTTATCAGGGTGCGGGGAATGATGCGGTGTAAGCCTAGTTTCATAAAGAAGAACTGAATTTTGTTCAGCTCGTCTTTTGTTCTGACAGAAGAGATCAGTATCATCTTCGTCACCTGTATTTGTTTGGATACTTCCACGGCAACGATGCCACCGAAAGAGAGTCCGATGATATACGGATCCTGTGTGGTGATCTGGCTTTTAATCCTGCCTGCATATGCAGTGATAGATTCATTGGGTAATGCAGGAATCCAGGAGATAAATACTTTGTGATAACCGGGTAGCTGCAGGTTCATGAATACACTTGAATCTGCCCCCAGGCCACTGAAAAAATAAATTGTCTTTTGCCCTGCTGCGGCTGTATCCCCGTGAACCTGAGAAAACGCAGTGCTGCTGCAACACATCCATAGAACGAAAAAAATCACTTTCACACTTTGCACTATAAAATTTTTCATCATTAAGTACTGACCTTATTAAATCCTTATTGGCGGGGACTGGCATAGTAACAAACAGGACTACATGGGCGTGAGCAGTATATAAGGGATGAGGGCGGCATGATCCGCTGATTCCGTTGCTTTATATATTATATAATGTAATACAAAATGTAAGCATTTTATGAGATAGCAAGAATCAGGCCGGAACATTGGCGCGTAGCTTTACAGCAGGGGTGGAGGAATGATAGAATGATGACAGCGGAAGGAGGGAGGTGTAAAACCGGCGGGATATCTGCCCGATTGAGATGACTCATTGGCTCAATCGGGCAGCTACCGGAGCACTAACAGCTCAGCGAGCAGCTGGTGCCTGCAAAAGTAGGCTGGCAGCCCAGTGAACAGGTAACACCTGCGAAGGTTGGCTGACAGCCGGCTGAGCAGCTGACGCCGGCAAATGTTGCGCCACCGGCAATCTGTAATTGATCCGGGATGGTCAGGCCCGCAATGGTATTTTTCTGCAGGAGTAGTTTTTTGTGAAGGGCAATTTGTTTCTTTTTCATACATGGAAATTGTGAGGGTTAAAAATCAGGCATAGTATTACCAGGAAAAATGATTCAGGTAACGCTCGTGTATCATTAAAGCAATCATCAGGAACGGGTAACATATCCGGTGACATTGGCAACTGTCGTCAGGATAATCATTCAGGGTTTATTCCGGGAAGAACTGCTACAGGATTATATTTGAAAGTTAAGTTACCGGGCTGCAATGTACATGCGCAGCGGATAAATTAACAGCAGTATAATGAACAGATTTTGATATTTATTTTATGTTTAATCTGTTGAGAAGAAATATTTGTAATTTTCACCTTATTGCCGCATCTCTCCGGCAGGAATAACCAGCTCCTGATTTTATCTGTCGGATCACATCAACCGCTTCCGAAACAGGAATATAAAATTCCTGTTTTGTGCAGGATGCTGTTTGATAAGTATACTGCTGGTGTAACGCGCATCAGTAAAGGTGTAGTGCTGTTAAATCCTTTGTAGTAGCGTATTTCGGGGTGGTGTTGTTAGCCGCATAATATGCATGCGCATCGGTTTTTATGTACAAGGAAAGTATACTGTTCCCGTCGTGTATAGCTTTGATGACATTTTTTTTATGAAAATTTGCTTATTAAAATAAAGTTACTATCTTGTCGCTATAGAGAAGATCCATCCTGTAAATGGATATCCTATGCTGATAAATGGAGCACGCACTTAAGTATTCCAATCGCTGTAAATATAATACAGGTAGTTACCTTAGCCAGCGGGTATACTTAAAACGGGACCAAAATAATTGCATGAACAACTGAAAAATAACTGTTGCTGAAATTTAAGTTTTAAGGAAATAGTTGTGTTATAACAAAAGATAACAATTTCTGATACACACCGATAGTGCCTGGCACCAGGTTTAATCTGTCCGGTCACCCCGGAATAGTGCCGGTTAGTTTTATTGTTTAGTTTTAACCATTTCGTCATGATAGTAAGCAATGTTACTTGCTGTAGCGGTAGCTATATCCAGATCTCCCATAATCCTGAAATCTTTCGAAGTTGATCCGTTTGCATAGTAAAAAACTGTGTGAAAAAAGGATTTGCATCTCCTTTGCTTACAAAGGCTAATACCCATTGAATTTAATGTGACCACTAGTTAAACATGGCAGAACCAGCCATGTCATGCTGATCTCATGCCGGTTAGCAGCTGCCGTGCTGCGTTTGTAGGAACCGGAAATTATTGTTGTATTAAAACCCTGATTTATGAGTTTTGTTCCCGGTTGGTACCTGCTTTACACCAAGCCCAAACACGAAAGAAAAGTTGCACTTCAGTTGACCAGAATGAACATCTCCCTGTTCCTGCCGGAATCCAAAGTAGTAAAACAATGGCACGACAGAAAGAAGGTGATTGAAGCTCCGCTTTTTCCATCCTATGTATTTGTGTTTGTTGACAAAATGGAGCACTATTATAATAGTCTCGATTGCGATGGTGTATTGTACTGGGTCAGGTTTGGCAAAGAAATAGCCCGTGTACGGGAAGAAACCATTAACAGCCTCCGCTTCCTGGTCAATGAAGGACGTAACCTGGAAGTATCCTCCGAACGATTTAACCCCGGCCAGAAACTGGTGATTCACCGCGGCGCTTTTTCAGGTCTTGACTGTGAAGTGGTAGAACACCGGAACGATAAGAAAGTACTGGTGCGGATAAAAATACTCAACCGGAATGTGCTGGCTGATCTTTCTCATAGCCTGATAGCCTAGTATCTCTATGCATTACATCCTGTTTATTATTCATCCTGCGAAAGGCCCTCTGAACAGTACTTTCCGGCTGGCGGCCCTGTTTCAGCAGCGAGGTGGTAAAGTAGCCTATGTGGTTCCTGATACACTGAAGGATTTTATCTGCCGCCAGGGATTTGAAGCAATCGTTGCAGATATTGCAGGCGACCCCGAAAGCCTCCTGCGTATATCTCCCCTCAGGAATAACCATGTCAGATGCGCTATACTGGATGCTGACCAGCTAAGCGCCGGCATTCTCCTGTACCGGTATGCCTTCTCCAAAATTGTAGTGAATACTACCTGTTTGTCCGACAAGGCCCCTGGCATACCGCCTTTCTTCTCTTCCATCATTCCTTCCCGGTCGTGGTATTCCCGGCTGCGCATCGCGCTGACCTGGCATATCTGGTTCACCAAAAAGTGGTGGCGTACGCGCATGGGAAAACTCCTGCACAATTATGATCCTTACCATGAAGCGCTGGCGAAGAAATACAATTTCCCGTTCCGGGAATGTATGAGCTTCGACCGCGCCTGGCTGATCGGATTCAGGAACTACCCGGAATTTATACTCTATCCGCCTGAACTGGATTTTCCCCGTAAAATGCAGCCGCCGGATAAATACTTTACCGGTCCGCTGATCTATCATCCAACGGAAGATGCTCCTTTCGACTGGAGCCGCATCCCGGCGGACAAGCCCCTGGTGTACTGTGCGCTGGGCACTTTGGCCCATGTCTATTATCCGGACTATATCAGCTTCTTCCGCAAACTCATCGCCGTATTCCGCGAACAACCGGATGTGAGCCTCCTGCTCTCCGTCGGAGAACATTGCAGAGAGGAAGAACTGGGGGATATTCCTGCTAACGTTCACGTATATACGAAAGTTCCGCAGATGCAGATACTCCCGCGCTGCAGAATGATGATTACCCATGGCGGCAGTAACTCCATCAAGGAATGTATCTATCACGGCGTGCCGATGCTGATTTACCCGCTGGGGGAAATGACTGACCAGCACGGCAACGCGGCACGGATAGTATATCACCGGCTGGGCGTCAGGGCCAATATCCGTAAAAGCAGCAGCTGTAGTATCAAAAACGATATGGCAGCTGTACTGATGAATAAGGATATCAGGAAAAATATCTCCGGCATGCGGACCGTATTTCATGCCTATGAACAACAGTCGGATATCCTCGCAGACCAGATGGAATCATTTATGTAAAAAAATATAATTCTGAGCTTATGACTTTCCCGCTTATATCCTGCCTGTGCGTTTCTGCCAACAGACCAGGACATTTACGCCATGCAATAGCTGTATTTCTTGCACAGACATACCCCAACAAGGAACTGATCGTGCTTTCCGACAGGTACGATGAAATATACGAACAGATTGTAGCCGCCGCAGCAAGCCCGCTGGTGAGCTATCATTACGTTAACGGAGAAACGCCGCTGTCACAGGGCGAACTACGGAATATCTCCCTGGAACTCGCTGCCGGAGAGTATTTCTGCTGCTGGGATGATGACGACTGGTACCACAACCAGCGCCTGGAAATACAACTGAAATACACGCTGGAAAACAAAAAGAAAGGCACCGTATTGCCCTATTGCATTTTTTACGATCAGGCAGAGAAGCAGGCTTACCTTTCGCTGCCCTTCGTACCGCCGGGAAGTATCCTCTGCGCAAAGGATGCTGTACATGCAGCCAGGCTGTATCCGGCTATTAACAAGATGGAAGACTATGAATTCCTGAAGGGATTGTATGAAGATAATGTACTGTTCCCCCTGATAAAACCACTGCTCTATATCTATAACTATCACGGTAACAACACTACTGATAAAGGTGTTTTTCAGGTGCAGTTTGAAAAAGCGCAACGGTTATCAGCGTCTGCCAGTGAGCTGATCGGTAAAATTCTCAGCCAGGAATACTCCTGCGAAAATGGCTCCGCATTGCTGCAAAGTGAAGCGGTACTCAGCGAACTTAACTATTTTAAAATACATGCCAGTTAAGGCCCCCGAAAAATAACCCTTATTATGAAATCATTCTTCCTATTACTATCCGGCAGGTCTAAAGGATTTTTCCTTTTCATCCTGCTGGTTGGGCTGATGAACAGTATTCTGAATACGACCTTTATGGTAATCGTCGGCCGTTTCATATTCGATGCCAATTTTTATGTCTTTAAGGGATTTGACCACATTGGCTTTGTGGTGCTGCTGCTGACATCGCTGCTGCTGAACTTCCTGTTCAATTTTTACATCATCCGCCTGGGCGCAGGTATTATTCATACCGTGGAACTGAACCTGGTACAACGGGTAAAGCGCGCCTCCTTCATGCAGTTTACTACCATGAACAACAGCGAGTTTTATGCTGCGCTGAGTAACCTGCGTATTCTGGGAGAAGCCCCCAGCGTATTTTTTAACCTCTTTAATTCTGTACTGACAGTACTCTGCTGCGTAGGCTATCTCTACTGGATGTCGCTCATGTATGGTATTATCATGACCCTGCTGATCGGTATTCTGATCGTCAGTTACATGCTGCGCGACCGCATCAGCATGCTGAAGTTCGAACGCCTGCGGAAGCTGCAGGTAGAATACTACAAATACATTCATGACCTGCTGATAGGTTTCAAGGACCTGAAGATGAGCCATGTGAAAAACAGCAGGATTTATGATGAACATATCAGAATGAATAAGGAACTGCAACATACTACGGAGGTAGGATTGAAAAAGAATTTTGCTGCCAGTTCCGTCATATCCACCTATACCTGGTATCTGCTGCTGGGCATTGTGCTGTTTATGATTCCGCGCACTGCTTCCGGCGCAGGACAGATTTCTTCCTTTGTGGTGATACTCCTTTACATCATCGCGCCGCTGACATCCATTACCGCTTTTTTTGAATTTTATTCCAGTCTGCGGAATGCGTTGAAGGTACTGGACGCCATCAATGCCAAATTTCCCGAAACAGCGGCTATACCTGAAGAACAACCCTCCGTCGCTTTATCAGGCCCTGTTGCACAGATACGTTTCGACAATGTCTGCTTTGATTATATTGACAGTGAGCATGGCCGTACTTTCTCCCTGGGCCCTGTAAATCTTGAACTGCAGCAGGGAGAAGTCGTGTTTGTTATCGGCGGCAACGGCAGCGGAAAAAGTACTTTCCTTAACCTGTTAACCGGACTGGTAAAGCCTTCCAGGGGTGTCATTCATTTCAACGGACATCCTGTTCTCGATGAGCTGTATGACGAATACCGGAATAAGCTGGCGGTAGTGTTTTATGATGGCTATCTTTTCCATTTCAATTACGAGCAGTTTACATTGAATGCGGATAACGAAAAACTGGCGCGCTATCTCCGCCTGGTGCAGCTGGATGGTATTGTGAACCCTGACTACCTCCTGGAAGACAGGGACCGGCTGTCCAAAGGCCAGCAGAAACGCCTGGCACTTGTACTGGCACTGATGATGGAGCGAAAAGTACTGATACTTGATGAATGGGCCGCCGAGCAGGATCCTGGTTTCAAACAGTATTTCTACCAGGAAATCATCCCCCTGCTGAAAGAAGAAGGCGTTACTGTCATCGCAATTACACACGATGATGAATATTTCTCCTGTGCCAGCCGTATCCTGAAATTCACTGACGGCAGGTTTATATCTACCAACAGCATAAAAGAAGCCGCGTTACTGGTTTCCCGCCTGCCCGAAAACTGATGACATATGCAACAGCCTAAAATATCCTGTCTCTGTATCTCCGGCTCGCGCCCCCATCTGCTTGAAAATACCATCAGATGCTTCGTGGCGCAGACTTATCCGGAAAAGGAGCTGATTATTGTATCCAGGGGAGAAGACCCGGAATATACGCGTATAACAGCTGCATTTGCAGATAAGGGTGTGCGCTATTATGGTGTGGATGCAGCTGCGGAAACAACACTGGGAGAATTGCGCAATATAGCTTTGCAACAGGCAGGCGGCGATTACTTCTGTGTCTGGGATGATGATGACTGGCATCACGCCCGCCGCCTGGAAATACAGTATAACGCAGCAGTAAGTAATGCAAAGCAGGGAACGGTGCTCGCATACAGTCTCCTGTACGATCAGACAAGAGGAGAAGCCTTTCTTTCAGATCCTGTTTTACCTCCCGGTACCATACTCTGTTCCATGGAAGCGCTGACAGAACAGATGAGATATGCGCCCATCAACAGCGGGGAAGACACACATTTCCTGACCAGCCTGGTGGGCGGCAACCTGCTGTTCCCCCTGGTATGCCCCGTGCTCTATATCTATGTGTTTCACGGTTCCAATACCGTTTCTGCCGCACATTTCAGTAAGATGGTATCTACCGCATTGCCCGCAGGCATAAGTGCGGTAATCGGCGATATCATTGCCGGCCGCCGCTCTGTGGAAGACGCTTCTGCATGGTTAAGCAGCAAAGAGGTACTGCGGGAACTGAATTACTTTAATCCACTTGCCAAAATGTAACCCCCTTGAGAACGTATACCATCCTGTTTTATAACACCATGTGGGGACATCTGGGAGATCTGGACGAACTGCAGATACCTCCTGATATCCGTATTGAAAAAGATATTTCGTTGGCGCCGGTAGCGGATGTTATTGTGTTTCACATGCCCACCCTGGAAAGGGCGCCGCTGCTCACCAAACAGCCGGGGCAGCTGTGGGTGTTCTGGACCCTGGAATGCGATCTTAACTACCCCTACCTGTATACCCCGGAAATACAGGCGCTGTTTGATGTGCACATGACATACCGCCTGAATGCCGATATAACGGTGCCGTATATACTACCCGCCTACCGGGAAGACCTGCGGCGGATGTCTGGCCCGAAAGACGGCTTTGTCAATGCCTTTATTTCAAGCGGCATCAACGGCAGCAAACGGAATGAATATCTGCAGGAACTCATGCAGCTGCTGGATGTACACAGCTATGGCAAGGTATTCAACAACAGGAAGATTACAGGCGATAACGGGCGGCAGACAAAACTGGACATCATTGCCCGTTATAAGTTTACGCTCGCGTTTGAGAACGCCGTGGCAACGGATTATATCACGGAGAAATTTTACGATCCGCTGATTGCCGGCTCTGTGCCGGTATATCTCGGCGCTCCGAATATCCGGGAGCTGGCCCCCGGTAACCACTGTTTTATCAATGTAGCTGATTTTAACACGGCATCAGCGCTGGCAGCATACCTGCTGGAGCTGGACCGTAATGAAGATGAATACGGCCGCTTTTTCGACTGGAAAGAACAGGCCTTTGCCCCGGATTTTTCTGCGTTGCTGGATATGCAGGAGATACCCACTTTTATCCGGCTGTTTGACCTCATCAGAAAGATGAAGGAAGCGAATGAACCCCCAAAAATATGATACCATGAATGAGAGATTACCGCTGATATCCTGCACCTGTGTCACCAGGAATAAACCAGCCATGCTGCTGCGGGTAATACACTGCTTTTTACATCAGTCATATCCTGCGAAGGAACTGATAATAGTTTATGAAGATGATGATGTGGCTACCCATACGCTATTACAGGAAACGCCGTTGTCCGGCGATATCCGCCCGGTATGTGTACCACGAAGCTCCGCGGTGAAACTGGGAGAACTACGGAATATTTCTATCCGCCATGCGGCCGGTGAGTTTATCTGCCAGTGGGATGACGACGACTGGTACCACCCCGAAAGATTAAGCGCACAATACAAGGCATTGATGTTTTCCGGAAAAGACGGCTGCATCATGACCCAATGGACACTCTGGAATGCAGTTGACCGGAAAGCATACCTGTCAAACATCAGAACGTGGGAGGGAAGTATCCTTTGCCGCAAAAGCCGTATGCTGGAAGAAGGATACGTGAACATGCATGCCGGAGAAGACTCCGCTACCATTGTAAGCCTGCTGCAGAAAGACCTGCTTCACCTGCTGACAGATCAGCCCCAGCTATATGTGTACAGTTACCACGGTCATAATACCTGGAACTGGCCCCACTGGAAGGAAATATTCGAATGCAGCACGCAGTTTCCCCGTAACGCGTCCCGCATTATTGATGACATCATGAGCGGCAAAGTCGGACCGGTTGAAAGCGGCAGGTTCCTGACAGACCTGGTCAGTTTTTATCAGGCTAAAATTTCAGGATGATACCGAAAGTAATTCACCTTACATATGCGGGCGGTAAGCTGCCGCCCTTATACCGACAGTGTATCAGACGGGCAAAAAAATTGCATGCGGCGTGGCAGTTTAAAATATACGATGACGCTGCTGCCCGGCAGGTGCTGGAGCAGCAGATGCCGGTTCTGCTGCCTGTTTACGACGGGTATCCAACGGCCATCCAGCGGGCTGACATGTTCCGCGTGGTGGTGGTATACCTCTTCGGCGGCTTCTATCTCGATATGGATATGTACTGCCATACACCACTGGATGAACTATGTCATTTTCAGCTGGTGCTGGCAGAAGAAAAGGTGCTCTCCGAAGAGGAGTGCGGTGCATTGGGACACCTGCACCGGTCCAGGATTGCCAACTACATGTTTGGCAGTATGCCGCAGCATCCTTTCTGGCCCACGCTGCTGAATGCCATGATAGCAAGGTACCGGACAGCTGTGAGCAGCGAAAGGGATATACTCGAAACAACCGGCCCCGGACTGCTCACGGATATTTATCATCAGTCTGCCGCCTTAAAGGAACAGATATGGCTGCTGCGCAATCCGGGTACGCCCTGTATCAACGAATGCTGCGGGGGGCTTTCCTGCCATTTCGGAACATATGCTTCCCATTATCACGGCGGCTCCTGGCGATGGCAGCATCAGCAGCAGCACAGGGCTGCCGGTGTGCCCGCCGTTGTTGATACTGCTGCTGCGGCGGCTGTGCTGGAAGAGCACCTGCAACGTAACCTTGACCGGTTCCGGCGGCAGTCCGGGGCGTTATATGTACTCGAGGCCTATACTTCCGGAGAAGGCCACTATGATGGTCTTACCACCATCTACAACCGGGTGAAAAACCTCGGTGAGGTGCTGCCGGATACGCACAACGTCAGCGATCAGAAAATACTCGTATGCGGCATTCCTTTTCTGTATGAAAAGCAATTGTCTGCCGCCAATACCAATATACTTTTCACCACTTTCGAGTCGGACCGCCTCCCTGCTTACTGGATTGAATCCATCAACCGGCACTATCATCACTGCATTGTGCCGCACGAGGCAATTGCGGGCGTTTTCAGGAAGTCGGGCGTACGGGTGCCGCTGCAGGTCATGCACCAGGGATTTACCCGGTATACGCCTATGCCGGCGCAGCAACATACGTTCAACATCGGTTTCATGGGGGTGCCGGTACGCCGGAAGAATCTTTCCCGGCTTTACAAGGCCTGCAAAATGTTACAGCGGAAGAAAATTCCCGGTATACAGCTGCATGTACATGTATCGGTCATGTATGAATGGGTAGATGATCTGGAGTTTGACAGAATGCGTGCAGATCCTATGGTACGTTGGACTACCGGGAAGTACGATCACCAGGAGATGTCGGCATGGTACGCTAACCTGTCCTGCTATGTGTTTCCTTCCAGCGGAGAAGGCTGGTCCTTTACGCCGAGAGAAAGCATGTTCCTCGGAATACCCACCATCATTTCACCGATACCTGTGCACCAGGAATTGCTGGACAGCGGCTTTTGCTATGCGATGCGCCGCCGTGGATCAGAAAAAGCGGCATTCGGTGTGGAGCGTCATGGGAAATGGGCCTGCATCAGAGAAAAAGATATAGCCGCTGCCATCACGCAGGTGCATAAAAATTATGATGCCTGCAGCGCTGCCGCCAGACGGGGCGCCGATTGGATCAGCGGACAATGGAAAAATGAAGAATTACAGGAAGACCTGCGCCTGCTGGTGTCCTCATTAGTGTAAGGCGGCTGATTTGAAAAACTACGGAAAATGATCACTTGTGGAATAAAACTGACGCACGATGCAGCATTCTGCATCATGGAAGATAATCGTTTGCTATTTAGTATTGAAATTGAAAAGCTGCATAACAACAGGCGTTACTCAAAATTTACCGCTACGCTGGAAGAAATGGAGGCCCTGCTGGGGCGTTACAATATCCGTTTCGCTGATATAGACCGCATGGTGGTAGACGGGTGGGGAGTATGGGAAGGTAATACGGTTACTGAAGACAAACCCTCGCTTTCCATGAAGCTGGCAACAGGCCAGCTGAATCTGGAAGTGGCGCCTTACGGCTTCCTGCTGAAAGGCGACCAGGTGCTGGAAAGAAGACACTTTCACAGCAATGGTTTTCCGTTTTCCTACAGCAGCTATCCGCATGTTTCCGGTCACCTCGTGGGAGCCTACGCCAGCAGCCCCTTTGCGGTTGCACAGGAGAATGCCTTCCTGCTGGTATGGGACGGGGCCACGGCGCCGCAGCTGTTTCACTGGGATGTTATCCGCGGGAAGATGGAAGCGCTCGGTGTGCTCATGCCCGTTACCGGCAATATCTACCCCGGCTTTGCTTCCTGTTATGAACCCTTTACCAGGGAAGGCTTTGATGGAAATGAAGAAAAAGGTATTGCCGGAAAAGTGATGGCATATATTGCCACCGGCAGGGTAGCGGCCGATCTGCTGCAGCGTTTTGAAGAACATTACCGCCACCTGCGGCAGCAGCTCCAGGTGATGACACCGGCTTCCGTTGATGCGTTCACCTGGAAGCTGTCTGATGGCTGGAGAAATCTTGCAGCAGCAGGCGGATACGAAGCACCCGATGTACTGGCCACCTTTCATGCTGCGTTGCAGAAACTGCTGATAAGCTCACTGGAAGCGTGTTTGCATAAGCACCCGGTGAAAGGTCCCGTGAACCTTGCCTATAGCGGCGGCTGCGCGCTGAACATCAAATGGAACAATGCCATCCGTAACAGCCGTCTCGTAGATCATATATGGGTGCCGCCTTTTCCCAACGACTCCGGCAATGCTATCGGCATGGCCTGTTGCGAAGTAACCAATGCACTCGGTATAAAACCGTTACGGTGGAATGTTTACAGCGGCCCGGAAATCGTGGCCAGCACTATTCATCCGGACTGGCAGGAGCGGGAAAACTTTACCACGGCACAGCTGGCACGGCTGCTGGCTGTTACCGGTGCTCCGGTAGTATTTCTGCATGGCGCCGCCGAACTGGGACCCAGAGCCCTCGGAGCCAGGAGCATACTGGCTTCGCCGGCATCTCCGTTCATGAAGGGTATCCTCAACGAGGTGAAGTTCCGGGAACATTACCGGCCGGTGGCGCCTGTTTGTATGGAAGAAGAAGCACCCGCTGTATTTGACCCCGGCATGCCCGATCCCTACATGTTGTTTGAACACCAGGTGAGAAAATCATGGATCGAAAGAATACCGGCTGTCTGTCACCTCGACAATACCGCCAGGGTACAGACGGTAAGCCGTACCGGCCATCCCGTGTTATACAGCCTGTTGTCCGCCTTCCGCGATATTACCGGCATCCCGCTCCTGTGTAATACCAGTGCCAACCTCAATGGCAGCGGATTTTTTCCGGATGTGCGCAGTGTGATGGACTGGGGAAGAACAGACTACATCTGGTGCAACGGCAGCCTGTATTACAGGAAACACCTGTCAGCAGAGCAGCATTGGGAAGAGATCTTGCCCGGTTGTTAAAATTTTCTGAAACAGCGGAACAAGAATAAAAAAAGCACTAAATTGTTTGCTTCCAACATCTGAAGTCACTGAGAGAAGACCCGTATTGAAGCATTACTGTTGGCCTGGTTCGCTTTTCATCTGTATCCTTAAAAATCCACTACCTTGATAAAGTTATATTTCAAACTGGCATATAAGAATCTGCAGAAGAACAGGATGCATGCGCTCATCAGCATATTCGGCCTGTCGCTTGGCCTGTGCTGTGGTATTGTATTGTACCAGTTTATCCGGTATCATTCAAGTTTTGACAGCTATCATAAACATGCGTCAGAGATCTACAGGGTAGTAACAGACCTCCACCTGCAGGACGGAAGTGTTGAATACGATCCGGGTACACCTTTACTGATGGTCGATCAGCTGAGGGAGAACTCCCCGGCGATTGTCAACCAGGTGGTGCTGATGTCGAAGAACTCACTCACCGTATCAGACCAGACCGGAGGAAAAGCCCGCATGTTTGCGGAAGATCAGAACGTAGCCTTCACAGATGCACGCTGGTTTTCCATGTTCGACTATACCTGGCTGCAGGGCGATAGGAACACCGCTATGGATGCGCCGAATGCAGTAGTGCTGACACGCAGTCAGGCAAAAAAATATTTCGGTAGTGTCAATGATGCCATCGGAAAGGACCTCATGTTCAATAGTAAATATCTCGCAACAGTGAAAGGGGTAGTGGAAGATTATCCTTCCAATACCGATTACAAAGTAGATATTTTCGTGGCTATGCCGGCGTATAAGTCACTTTATCCTGATCGTGATTCTACCCTGCGCTCCGGCTGGGGCATGATGAGCTCTGCTAACTGGACTTTCGTGCAGCTGCGCCCGGACGCTTCTCCTGCTACGGTAGACCGGCTGCTGAAAGAACTGGCAAAAAGTAATCTCGGAGAACTGGCCGCAAATTATTCCTTTCACCTGGAACCGATGAAGGACCTGCATTATGACCTGCGCTACGGCGGCGTGATACAGCGTTCCATGCTGACAACATTATTCCTGATAGGATTTTTTATTGTACTGATTGCCTGCGTAAACTATGTGAACCTTTCCGTTGCCCAGGTAACCAAACGTGCGCGCGAGATAGGTACGATGAAGGTATTCGGCAGCAGGCCGGCAGATATATTCCGGCAGTTTATGGTGGAAACATCCACGCTCACACTGATTGCTACATTGCTGGCGGTATTGTGGGCGCTGCTCATCGTTCCGTTCCTGAACAAATGGCTGAGTACTGAGCTGAGTCTCTTTGATATTACACTGCTGCCCGCCATTATTATCCTGGTGCTGGTTGTTATCTTTATCAGCGGCGCTTATCCGTCCATGATCCTGAGCCGTTTCACACCGCTCAGCGCCATCAAGGACAAAGCTGCCTCCAAATCGCCGGGAAAGAACCTGGGGCTCAAATTCCTCGTCATCTTCCAGAACTCGGTAGCGCAGATACTCATCATCTGTACCATCGTTGTAACGCTGCAGGTGAAATTCCTGAAAAACACGAATGTCGGGTTTAACAAGGAAGGCGTAGTACTGATACCGGTGCCGGATGGGGCCGGCGATACCCGCTCTTACCTGCGCAACCAGCTTTCCGGCGTACCGGGACTGAAAGGGATCAGCTTCTGTTTCAGACCGCCGTCAGACGAAATCGTGAGAGGCGGATCTATCAAGTATGATATGCGGCCATGGGAAGATTTCTCTGTGAGGTCCAGCTACGGCGATGCCAGCTATATCCGTACTTTCGGATTGCAGCTGATAGCCGGCCGCAACCTGAGTGAAAGTGATTCTACCGGCGAGGCAGTCGTGAATGAAGAACTCGTGAGTAAGCTCGGTATCAAAAAGAAGGAAGATATCATAGGACATAAACTGGTGGTGGGCGACCTGAATGAACGGCCTGTTTCCATCGTGGGCGTTGTCCGTAATTTCCAGGTAAGACCGCTGATGTATGCCATAGAGCCAACGTTGATTACTACCCATAAGGAGTCGTACAAATATATGGCGGTAAGGATTGATGGGCGTGACCCGATGAGCAGCATCAGCGCCATACGCAATGCGTGGGAATCAGCCTATCCGGCCAATGTATTCCGTTTCCAGTTCTTCGACGACCGCCTGGCCTCCCTGTATCACCGGGAAGAGGTGCTCAACCGGCTGATTAATACCAGCGCGGTAGTCGCCATCTTTATCAGCTGTCTTGGCCTCCTGGGGCTCATTTCCATTACTATCGTACATCGTACAAAGGAAATCGGTATCAGAAAAGTAGTAGGTGCATCTGCCTTCAATATTGCCAGCCTGCTCATTACAGATTTCTTCAAGCTCATTGGTATCGCTATCGTGCTGGCATCTCCGGTAGCATGGATACTGATGCATAAATGGTTATCCAACTATGCCAACCGCATTACCATGGAATGGTACATATTTCTGGCAGCTGCCTGTATTGCGGTTATTATCGCCTTCGCAACGATATACTACCAGGTAATGAAAGCTGTCAGAATGAATACCATCAAAAGCCTCAGACAGCGTTAACGAACCTGTTTTACTGCTGTTAACCCTTTTCTCTTCCTGCCGGGAGCAACCCTTTCATGGTAACGGGTAGCTGCCGGCGGCAAATCCTTATTCAATCATTCGGCATGAAAATACCCCGCATTTTCCATCAGACCTGGAAGAACAATGATCTTCCGGATGATTTCCGGCTGTTTATGAATACATGGAAAAAACACCATCCTTCCTGGGAACATGTATTGTGGACAGATGAAATGAACCGTCTTTTCATCAGGGAAAAATATCCCGGCTTCCTGCCGGTGTATGACAGCTATGAAACCAACATTCAACGGGTAGATGCTGTCAGGTACTTTATCATCAACAGTTTCGGCGGTGTGTACGTAGATCTCGACATGGAGTGTGTACAGCCCCTGGAACCACTGCTGGCGGCACATACCTGTGTGCTGGGCCAGGAACCTGCCGCACATTGCCAGTTGCATAACAAACAGATGATTATCAGCAATGCGTTCATTGCGGCAGCGCCGGCGCATCCGTTTATCCGGAAAGTATGTACGGAGATGTTTACCGGTATTGCTGCACCCGATGATCAGAACGACTATATCCTGGAGTCCACGGGTCCCTTCCGTATCACCACTATATACGAACAGATGGAAGCCGCAGGCAGACCAACGCTGGCCTCCTTCGATCAGTTATATCCGCTGACCAAAGATGAACTGCAAAGTTGTCCGAACCGTAAACAGCTTTTAAAAAAATATGCATCGCAACTGAATACCGCCTATGCCATCCATTACTATTGGGGAACATGGTGGAAAGGCGACCGGAAACTACCGCTCCTGGAGCGGATATGGAAACACATTTCTTCCCCGCACCGTACCACAGATTGTTGAACATGAATAAATCAAATTAACGTGAAAACATTTAACATCCTAGCAATTAACTTCAACCATGATGGATCCGCTGTCATCCTCTCCGATGGCAGGATCTCCGCTTTCCTTAATACTGAGCGCTTTTCAAAAAAGAAAAAACATCCCGGCATAAGAGAGGCCGACCTCAACCAGCTCCTGAAGCAGGCAGGGTTGCAACTGGAAGATATTTCCCTGATGATACTATGTAATATTCACAGCATGGATTCAGACGATATTCCAAAGTTATACGGATCTTCCCTGAAGGAGTCCTGGTTCGATTTCTGGGTGAACCAGACTTTAGACAAGGTATGGATCAACGGGCTGGAATTACCCTGCCTGGTAAACCCGGACCATCATCTGCTGCATTGTTCCCTGGCATACTATACTTCTCCTTTTGACAGCGCCGTCTGCTTCTCCTGGGATCCTACCGGCTTCGGTGTTTTCATCGGAAAAGATAATAAAATGACCAAGGTGAGATATGATATTAAAACACACTTCACCTGCTGGTGGTATAATGAAGTGGCCAGCCAGCTGTTTGATACAGGCATCATCGGAGCTGGAAAGGTAATGGGGCTTGCTCCTTACGGCCATCCCGGCAGCCTGCAGAACAAACGCCTGGAGGATTTTGCAGACATGGAAGAATTTTTTGCCTTGTCAGACAACGGCGGTAATCCGGTGATGGTAGAGGCCAACGGCCGCCAGCTCAATGCCACCCTTGCCTATAACGTACAGGCACTGATGGAACAGCAGCTGGGAGATATCATGAACGATCTCTGTAAAATTGCAGCGGATAACGGCGTTGCTGCCAACATCTGCCTCAGTGGCGGCGGCGCGCTCAACTCTGTCGCCAACCAGGTAGCCTTCAGGAATTCAGCATTTGAACGTATCCATCTGCATCCTGCCTGCGGCGACGACGGTACTCCTATCGGAGCAGCCATGTGGTACTGGTTCAATCAGCAGGACCACCCGCGTATTAAGTATACTAACCGTGATATGATGTATTCCGTTACTTCCTATGAAGATAAAATAGAACAGGCGCTCAGCCTGCCGGAATATGAAGGACGTATCAGGGTAGAAAGAACAACGGACTATATCAGGCAAACAGCCAAGCACCTGGCTGATGATAAAATTATTGCATGGTTCCAGGATGGCAGCGAAATAGGTCCCAGAGCGCTGGGCAACCGGAGCATCCTGGCCAACCCCCGCAATACGGACATGAAAGATATTCTGAACAGCAAGGTGAAGTTCCGCGAAGGTTTCCGTCCGTTTGCTCCCAGCGTACTCAATGAGTTTGCAGCAGAATGGTTCGGCCTGAGCGACAGCCCCTTCATGCTGCGCGTATGCGATGTACTGCAGGATAGCATTCCGGCGGTGAGTCATGTGGACAAAACCGCCAGGATACAAACAGTTTGTGAAAAAGATAACCCTGACTACTACACGCTCATCAGCAACTTCCATAGTATTACCGGTATCCCGCTGGTGATCAACACTTCTTTTAATATCAAAGGAGAGTCTATCGTGGAAACGCCGCAGGATGCCATTCATTGCCTGCTCAACACACAGATCGATTACCTGATATTCAGGAATTTTATTGTGTCCAAATGTGCATGATGAATATTCCCGACAGCTATTACTCCATTCAAACCTTGAAATATGTATTATCTTGATTCAAGTCATATCGCATCCCTTCCCCTGGATTGGCCGGCGTTGACAACCACCATCCGCCACGCTGCAGCAGCTGTCAGCAACGGTACCTATGTGCAGCCACTGAAACCCTACCTGCGTTTTGGCGATCCGGTAAACCGCATTATTGCCATGCCCGCCTATATCGGAGAAGGCTTTGATGTGGCCGGTATCAAGTGGATAGCGAGCTTTCCCAACAATATTAAGAAAGGTATCCTGCGCGCCAATTCTGTGACTATTCTGAATGAAGCAGCTACCGGCGTACCGTTCTGTATTATTAATTCGCCGCTTGTCAGCGGCATACGTACTGCTGCTGTATCCGGCCTTATCCTGGAGGAAGTAACCCGGTACAGATCGCCTGAAAAGCGCTTCCGGGTTGGTATTACAGGCTTCGGGCCTATAGGCCGCCTGCACCTGCAGATGGTAGACGCCTTACTCGGAGAAAGAGTAACTGCCTATGACATCTATGATGTGAACGGAGTAGAAACAGACAGTATTCCCGCACATCTGAAAGAGAAGGTGACGGTTTGCCATAACTACGAAACTGCATTCAATGACGCTGATATTTTTATCACCGCCACGGTGGCAACGAAAAGATATATCACCGGAAAACCGGTGCAGGGAAGCCTGCAGCTGAATGTATCCCTGCGCGACTATGACAGCAGTATCCGGCAGCATATCAACCGGATGCTGGTCGACAACTGGGAAGAAGTATGCCGCGAGAATACAGATATTCACTGCATGCACGAAGCCGGATTATTGCAACAGGAAGATACCCTCGACCTGGCGGATATCTTTGGCGGTAACAGGCTGGCAGATCTCCGCCCGGATGAAACAGTTATGTTCAACCCTATGGGCATGGCTATTTTCGACATGGCCATCGCACATTATTTCTATCACTATGCCCGTGAAATGAAAACAGGTATTGCCCTGGGAGAAACCCTGGCAACAGAAGCCTGACCCTTGCCCTGACTGCAGCGGCGAGATGTTTGTTACCCGGTTCCACTGCACACAGCACCCTGATCTCTCATCACCACTTTACCCGGCCATATGCTGCGAAGAACAACCGTTCGGGCAGCATATGCCTTGCCGGATATTATCAGCATTTAATTAAATACAACAAGATGAATCCACTCATACAAAGCCTCGAAAAACTGGCCCCGCGCATCGGTAAATCTCCATTGATGAAACTGGATGCACCTAATATCAACCTCATGGTAAAACTGGAATATACCAACCTGACCGGCAGCGTGAAAGACAGGCCGGCCTATAATATCCTGTACGAAGGCATCCGGAAGGGCCAGATCAACGAGGATACCATTATCATGGAATCCAGCTCCGGCAATTTTGCCATCGCCCTGGCTACCATCTGCCGGGAACTGGGCCTGCGATTTATTCCGGTGATAGATCCCAATATCAATGAAATGAATGAAGAAAAACTCAGGGGGCTGGCATATGATGTGGTGAAAGTACAGGAACGTGATGAAACCGGCGGCTTCCTGCTTACCCGCCTGCGTTACATACATAAATACATGGAGGAGCATCCAGGTATTTACTGGACCAACCAATATGCCAATAAAGATAATTACATGAGCTATTACCATACGCTTGCGCCGGAAATAGCGGAAGAAGCTGCCGGCGTGGATTACCTGTTTGCTGCGGTAAGCTCCGGCGGTACCATCACCGGACTGTCGATCAGACTAAAGGAATTATATCCGCATATCAAAGTGATCGGTGTAGATGTGGAAGGCTCTGTTATATTCGGTTCCCCGCCCAAACCAAGACAACTTTCCGGTATCGGCTCCAGTAAGGTACCTCCCATATTATCCAATGCACTGATTGACGAGGTGATGATTATCTCTGAAGAAGATATCCGCAAGGGCGCCCGTGAGCTGTATGCTACCCACGGCGTTTATGGCGGCGCTTCCTGTGGTGCGGCCTACTTTGCCGTATGCAGCTATTTCCATAACAGGAAATTTTTCCGCTTACCCAATGTAGTGTTCATCTGCCCGGATCACGGACATACCTATCAGCAGGTAGTGTATGAACAGGCTTTGTCCGGAACCGTTTCACTCTGATGATGATGTTATGCACGATATGAAGAACCTCTTTTTTTTAATGTACCCACTGAAAGGGCCGCACTATGCTACCTTCCGGCTTGCCGCGCTGCTGGGCGACCTGGGCTTCAATATTATTTTTATCGCCCCGTCGGGATTGCACCAGCTGATAAACGGGCAGGGCTGGGCAGCTGAGACGCTGGGAACGCAGACCGAAGCGGACGATGAGATAGGAAGCATCAGGAACTATAACAGCCTCCTGGAAAATATAGATGCCGCACGCCCGGAAATCCTCGGTATGATTGGCACACTGGTGAACCGGCATCATCCCGCAGGGGTACTGGTGGATGCAGATATTATTGGATTCGCCCTGCCTTTCTATCATTTCAAAGTACCTGTTGTTGTCATTAACGAACATTACCAGAGTGACAAAAGCACCGCAGCGCCGCCGTTCTTCTCATCTACTGTAGCCGGTAATTCCTGGTGGCATAAGCTGCTGATTCATACTGAATGGATGCAGTGCCTGTATCGCAATAAAGCCCGGTACTGGCGGCAACGCCTGGAGTCCGGCGGAAAAACGGATCTGCAGCATAGCAGACTTGCGCATGTATGCGGTTTCCCCCTGAAACGGTTTGCCCGCTTCGACCGTGCATGGGGCTACCGGCTGACCAACTACCCCGAATATTTCCTCTACCCGCAGGAAATGGATTTCAGCCGCACCTTCCTGCCCGGACAGCTGCTGATAGGCCCTATGGTGGATTTAAACCGCACCGAGCCAGCTTTCTGCTGGGAAAAAATTAACCGGCAGGACAAAATCATTTTCTGTTCACTCGGAACACTGCCGGAAGTCTACATCACACATATTGATACCTTCTTTCAAAAACTGATTAACGCCTGTCGCAATATTGACGGTATACAGCTCATATTGTCTGTGGGCAAGCGTTTGCCGGCTGTTAACATAGATCCCTCCTGGAATAATGTCCACGTTTTTGAACAGGTGCCCCAGATGGAAATACTGAAGCATGCCAGCCTGATGATTAATCACGGAGGCATCAACTCGGTAAAGGAATGTATATGGTTCGGCGTGCCGATGATTGCCTACCCGCTGTCGGAACAGAATGACCAGAAAGGAACGGCCGCCCGGATCGTGTACCGTGGCCTCGGACAGCGGGGGACACTGACTGATGCTGCGGAGAAAATCAGACGCACAATCCTGAAAGTATTGAACAATCCCTCTTATAAGACCAACACGTTGCGCATGCAGGACACCTTCCGTGACTATGCCGCGAAAGAAAATATGTATGCTTCGCAGATAGCAAGGCATTTTGAAAATATCTACTCTCATTATTAACTGCTGAAGAATGGAACCCTTACAGAATTTAATGCTGATGATACATGTTGACAGCTGTACGGATAGTGCATTGTTACATGAAGCAGTCGGTAAGTTGTTTGGCAGGCATGAGCAATTGCGGATGCTGCTGCCGGAGAATACCATGCCGCTCCTATATCATGTTCGCCTGCGCCGCAGCCGCGACCTGTCAACCATACCTGCCCTCCTGGAACGTTTCAGTACCCGTGAGTGGGCTTTAAACCCTGCTGTGCGTTACAGGATTGCGTGGCTTGAATCCGGTGAAGGAACGGGTCTGCTCGCATGTATTTTCGATAGCGCCGTGGTCGATGATTTTTCTCTTCATATCATCAATAAAGATCTGCAGGCATATTTACAACAGCCGGGCAACATGGCGGCAGACAGTCATACTACACCATACACCGCTTTCAGAAAATGGCAATCTGAACTGCCGGAAGAATATATGCAATCGCTGCTTTACTACTGGCGACATGAACTGTCGTCCTGGGAAGGCAGCAGCCTTATCCCCGAATTCCCCGGCAGCCGCAAAACAGGCCGCACCACGGCCTTCTTTGAGCTGCCGGCAGCTGCTACGGCTGCTTTGCGGCAATACAGCCAGACTGCCGGTGTGGAATTGCAGGCCGTATTGCTGACACTCGTCCGGTCTTTTTTGTACCGGCATACTGATAATGATGACAGCATGCTGCTGCTGCCGGTCGATAACCGCGATACAGAAAAACTACAGACCATCGTAGGGCCGCTTCAGCATATGGTTTTATTCCGTACCCCTGTTTCGCAGGAAGATAGTTTTCAGTCGCTGCTGACAGCAGTAACACAGCAGCTGGAGAAAGTAACCGCACATAAAGACCTGCCATACCAGCGGCTGCAGGAAGCATTGGGAGACATGATGCCGGAGGCGGATGTTTATTTCAGTTTTAATGAACGGCAGGCCTCAGCGGCTGCATGGAAAACCCTGTATGCCGGCACAAGCCCCTGTCAGCTCAACTTTATATTCACCCTGTCAGCGGAGCAATTATGCCTGCAACTGGTATATGATCCGGAGGCCTTCTCCCGTGAATTTGTTACACAGGTATCCGATGCGCTGGCATTGCTGGCAGTCACCTGTACCCATCATATCAGCAGCCCTTTATCCCGGCTCTCCCTGCGTGATGAGCTGGAAACGGAAATGCTGATCCGTCAGTATCAGCCGGAAGGCGCTTATCTGCAAGGCGCCACAGTGCCGGGCCTGTTTGCCGCACAGGTATTGCAGCATGGCTCCCGCATGGCGCTGGGCGGCATTGGCGGTGGCATGACCTACCGCGAACTGGATGAGCGCTCCAGCCAGCTGGCACATTACCTGATAAATGAATGCCGGTTGCAGTCAGAACAACTGGTAGGCATGGTGATGGAGCGTGGCCCCTGGCAGGTGATTGCCATCCTGGCCATCCTGAAGGCCGGCGGGGCCTATGTTCCGATGGATCCCGCCTATCCGGCTGAACGTATGGCGTTCATGGCGGATGATGCAGGATTACAGCTGGTGCTGACAGACGGCAGTGCTGCTGCTATTCCGGGTGTGCAGCTGCTGGATGTAAACACGACCGCGTTTTCACACTTGCCGGCATCCTGCCCGGAGGTGAGTATTGCGCCGCATCAGCTGGCGTACGTGATCTATACCTCCGGCACTACCGGTCAGCCCAAAGGAGTGATGGTAGAGCATCGCAACGTGGTGCAGCTGCTGTTCCCCGATAATCCGCTGTTCGACTTTGGTCCGCAGGATGTATGGACCCAGGCGCATTCCTATTGTTTCGACTTCTCCGTATGGGAAATATTCGGCGCCTTGCTGTATGGCGGACAACTGTTGCTGCTGGACCTGGATACCATTCGCAGCGGTCCTTCCATGATGGACGCATTGCAACGGGAAGGAGTAACGGTGTTATGCCAGACGCCCGGCGCATTCCGCAACCTGGCGCAGGATGTCAACCGCCCCCTGCAGGTGCGTTATGTGATCTTCGGCGGGGAAGCGTTGTACCCTTCCATGCTGGCGGACTGGAAACAGTGTTATCCTTCCTGCCGGCTGATTAATATGTATGGTATCACAGAAACTACTGTGCATAATACTTTCAAAGAGATAGGCCCAGCCGAGATTGCATCAGGAGAAAGCCTGATGGGACATGCGCTGCCAACGCTGCGTACGTATGTGCTTGACCGTTATGGTCATCCTGTATTGCGTGGCGGAGCCGGTGAGCTGTATGTCGGCGGCGACGGCGTGGCGCGTGGTTACCTGGGCCGCCCTGAACTGAATGCCGCCCGCTTCCTGCCGGATATGTTCGTCAGCGGCAGTCGCATGTACCGTTCCGGCGACCGGGTACAATTACTGGGAGATGGCAGCCTGCGTTATATAGGTCGGATCGATAAACAGGTGAAGATCCGCGGTTACCGTGTGGAGCCGGGTGAGATAGAACGCGTGCTCGAAAAGCATCCGGCAGTGGATGGGGTAGTGGTAAAATGCCGTGGTGATAAACAGGGTAACAACTACCTGGTGGCCTATGTGCTGTCAGCGGCAAAGGTGGATACCAATGTGCTGCATAACTATGTGGCGGCACAACTGCCATCGTATATGGTACCGTCTTACTTTATCCTGCTGGACAGCTGGCCGCTGACGCGTAACGGTAAAGTAGATGAACGGCTGCTGCCGGACCCTGCACTGCTGCAGGAGGATACGGTAGCGGCAGTAACGGACGAAACAGAACAGCAATTACTGGAGCTGTGGCGGCAGGTGCTGGAACGCAGCCCCAGCAGCGTGCACGATAATTTCTTTGAATCCGGCGGCCACAGCTTGTCTGCCATGCAGCTGCTATCACTGCTGCAACGCACTTTTGAAGTGTCGCTGGAACTACGTGATATTTTCCTTCATACCACCATTGCCTCACAGGCTGCGTTGATACGGAATGCTGCCAGCAGCCGCTATGAGGCATTACAGCCGGCAGAGCATAACAGTTATTACGCGGTATCTTCTCCGCAGAAGCGTTTGTTGCTGCTGCATGAGCTGGACCGTGGCTCACTGGCTTATAACATGCCTTCCGCCATACGGCTGGAAAGCAGCGTCACGCGGGAGCAGGTGCAGGCAGCCTTTGTGGCCCTGCTGCGCCGGCATGAGAATCTGCGCACTTCCTTCTCCGCACAGAACGGTCAGCCTGTACAGCAGGTGGCTGCTGAGGTAACGTTAGTGCTGGAAGAGTATGACGGCGATCTGCCTGTATCTACGCTGTTGGAAAATTTTGTGCGTCCGTTTGATCTGGGACGTGCGCCGCTGCTGCGTGCAGGCTATGCGCCCTGCGCCGATGGCAGCATTTTGCTGCTCACAGACCTGCATCACATCATCGCCGATGGTAACAGTATACAGCTGCTGACAGCAGATTTTCTGTCGGCACTTTCGGGAGAGGCGTTAACGCCGCTGCCACTACAATACAAAGACTATGCAGCATGGCAGGTCTCCAATGCGGGCTACCGGGAGCGTCTGCAGCTGCAGCGCGATTACTGGCTGTCTGTTTTTGCGGAGCCGGTGGAACCGCTGCAATTGCCTACGGTGCGGCCCCGTCCTGCGGAACGTGATTTTTCCGGCGCCGTGTATCGCCTGGTGCTGCCGTCATCAGCAGGGCAGCAGCTGAAAGCGCTGGCCCGCGAAGAAGAGGTGACGTTATTCATGCTGCTGCTGACGCTGTATAATGTGCTGCTGAGCCGCCTGAGCGGTCAGGATGATATTGTCACCGGCGTACCCGTGGAAGGCCGCCTGCATCCTGATACCCGTCAGATGGCCGGCATGTTCGTACATACTTTACCGTTACGCAACCATATCTCCGGAGAACAGTCTTTCAAAAGCCTGTTACAGGAAGTAAAACAGCGTACGCTGTCAGCCTTCAGCAACCAGGACTATCCTTATGAACAGCTGCTGGAAGAATTGTCGCTGGCGCGGGATATCAGCCGTAATCCTTTATTCGATGTGAGCCTGACGGTAGAGGTGGAAACAGCCGCGGGCCGTTCACTGGCGGGCAAAGCAGTACCGGTGTCTTTGCCGGAAACACAATCCAAATTCGATCTCAGCCTGCATTGTCTTGACAGGGAAGGAGAGATGGAATTGAATTTTCAATACAGTACAGCTTTGTTTGACAGCGCTACGATAGCGCTGTACGCTTCGTGTATGGAGCAGCTGATCGGCCAGGTGCTGATAAACCGGGAGGTACTGATAGCTGCGGCAGATATATTGCCGGCGGAAGAAAAAGCTGCTTTGTCGTCATCGTATAACCGTTCAGGTTATGCTGACACGGCTACGCTGCCAGAACTGTTTGCCTCACAGGCATTGCAGCAAGGTTCCCGCATGGCGCTGGGCGGCATTGGTGGCGGCATGACCTACCGCGAACTGGATGAGCGCTCCAGCCAGCTGGCGCACTACCTGATAAATGAATGCCGGTTGCAGTCCGAACAACTGGTAGGTATGGTGATGGAGCGCGGCCCCTGGCAGGTGATCACGATCCTGGCTATCCTGAAGGCCGGCGGGGCCTATGTTCCGATGGATCCCGGCTACCCGGCTGAACGTATGGCGTTCATGGCGGATGATGCAGGATTACAGCTGGTGCTGACAGACGGCAGCGCTGCTGCTATTCCGGATGTACAGCTGCTGAATGTACACACAACCGCGCTTTCACATTTACCGGCATCCTGCCCGGAGGTAAGCATTGCGCCGCATCAGCTGGCATATGTGATCTATACCTCCGGCACTACCGGTCAGCCCAAAGGGGTGATGGTAGAGCATCGCAACGTGGTGCAGCTGCTGTTCCCCGATAATCCGCTGTTCGGCTTTGGTCCGCAGGATGTATGGACCCAGACGCATTCCTATTGTTTTGATGTATCGGTATGGGAAATATTCGGCGCCTTGCTGCATGGCGGACAACTGTTGCTGCTGGAGCTGGACACCATCCGTAACGGCGCAGCCCTGATGGATGTGATGGAACAGGAAGGGGTAACGGTATTATGCCAGACGCCCAGCGCCTTCCGTAATCTGCCGCAGGATGGCTGCCGTCCGCTGCAGGTACGCTATGTGATCTTTGCCGGCGAGGCATTGCATCCTGCTATGCTGGCAGACTGGAAACAGTGTTATCCTTCCTGCCGGCTGATTAATATGTATGGTATCACAGAAACTACTGTGCATAATAC
Organism: Chitinophaga solisilvae; assembly: GCF_009928525.1. Lineage (GTDB taxonomy): Bacteria > Bacteroidota > Bacteroidia > Chitinophagales > Chitinophagaceae > Chitinophaga > Chitinophaga solisilvae. Next base: position 447,290 of record NZ_JAABOK010000004.1, read on the forward strand.
TTTTAAAGAGATTGGTCCTGCCGAGATTGCATCAGGAGAAAGCCTGATAGGGCATATGCTGCCTACGCTCACAGCGTATGTACTTGACCGTTATGGTCATCCTGTATTGCGTGGCGGAGCGGGAGAACTGTATGTTGGTGGGGCAGGGGTAACACGTGGTTACCTGGGCCGCCCTGAACTGAATGCCGCCCGCTTCCTGCCGGATATGTTCGTCAGCGGCAGTCGCATGTACCGTTCCGGCGACCGCGTACAGGTGTTGGAAGATGGTAGCCTGCGCTACATCGGGCGTATCGATAAACAGGTGAAGATCCGTGGTTACCGTGTGGAACCGGGTGAGATAGAACGCGTGCTGGAAAAACATCCGGAAGTGGATGGGGTAGTGGTAAAATGCCGTGGTGATAAACAGGGTAACAACTACCTGGTGGCTTATGTGCTGTCAGCGGCAAAGGTAGCTGTCAATGTCCTGCATAACTATGTAGCAGCACAGCTGCCATCGTATATGGTACCGTCTTACTTTATCCTGCTGGACAGCTGGCCGCTGACGCGCAACGGTAAAGTAGATGAACGGCTGCTGCCGGACCCTGCACTGATGCAGGAGGATACGGTAGCGGCAGTAACGGACGAAACAGAACAGCAGTTACTGGAGCTGTGGCAGCAGGTGCTGGAACGCAGCCCCCGCAGCGTGCACGATAATTTCTTTGAATCCGGCGGCCATAGCTTGTCTGCCATGCAGCTGCTATCGCTGCTGCAACGCACTTTTGAAGTGTCGCTGGAACTGCGCGATATTTTCCGTTATGCCACCATTGCCTCACAGGCTGCATTGATACGGAATGCTGCCAGCAGCCACTATGAGGCATTGCAGCCGGCTGAGCATAACAGTTATTACGCGGTATCTTCTCCGCAGAAGCGTTTGCTGCTGCTGCATGAGCTGGACCGCAGTTCGCTGGCCTATAACATGCCTTCCGCCATACGGCTGGAAAGCAGCGTCACGCGGGAGCAGGTGCAGGCAGCCTTTGCGGCCCTGCTGCGCCGGCATGAGAATCTGCGCACTTCCTTCTCCGCACAGAACGGTCAGCCTGTACAGCAGGTGGCTGCTGAGGTAACGTTAGTGCTGGAAGAGTATGACGGCGATCTGTCTGTATCTACGCTGCTGGAAAATTTTGTGCGTCCGTTTGATCTGGGACGTGCGCCGCTGCTGCGTGCAGGCTATGCGCCCTGCGCCGATGGCAGCATTTTGCTGCTCACAGACCTGCACCACATCATCGCCGATGGCAGTAGTATACAGCTGCTGACAGCAGATTTTCTGTCGGCACTTTCGGGAGAGGCGTTAACGCCGCTGCCACTACAATACAAAGACTATGCAGCATGGCAGGCCTCCAATGCGGACTACCGGGAGCGTCTGCAGCTGCAGCGCGATTACTGGCTGTCTGTTTTTGCGGAGCCGGTGGAACCGCTGCAATTGCCTACGGTGCGGCCCCGCCCTGCGGAACGTGATTTTTCCGGCGCCGTGTATCGCCTGGTGCTGCCGTCATCAGCAGGGCAGCAGCTGAAAGCGCTGGCCCGCGAAGAAGAGGTGACGTTATTCATGCTGCTGCTGACGCTGTACAATGTGCTGCTGAGCCGCCTGAGCGGTCAGGATGATATTGTCACCGGCGTACCCGTGGAAGGCCGCCTGCATCCTGATACCCGTCAGATGGCCGGTATGTTCGTACATACTTTACCGTTACGCAATCATATCTCCGGAGAACAGTCTTTCAAAAGCCTGTTACAGGAAGTAAAACAGCATACGTTATCTGCTTTCAGCAACCAGGACTATCCTTATGAGCAGCTGCTGGAAGAATTGTCGCTGGCGCGGGATATCAGCCGTAATCCTTTATTCGATGTGAGCCTGACCGTAGATGTGGAAACAGCCGCGGGCCGTTCACTGGCAGGAAAAGTGGCACAGATACCTTTGCCGGAAACACAATCCAAATTTGATCTCAGCCTGCATTGCCATGACCGGGAAGCTGGTATGGAACTGGAATTTCAATACAGTACAGCTTTGTTTGACAGCGCCACCATAGTGCTGTATGCTTCGTGTATGGAGCAGCTGATCGGCCAGGTGCTGATAAACCGGGAGGTATTGATCTCAGCGGCAGATATATTGCCGGCGGAAGAAAAAGCAGCTTTGCTGTCATTATCGTATAACCGTTCAGGTTATCCCGTTACTGCTACGCTGACGGGGCTGTTTGCTTCACAGGCATTGCAGCAAGGTTCCCGCATTGCGCTGGGCGGCATTGGTGGCGGGATGACGTACCACGAACTGGATGAACGTTCCAGCCAGCTGGCGCATTATCTGATAAATGAATGCCGGCTGCAGTCAGAACAGCTGGTAGGTATGGTGATGGAGCGCGGCCCCTGGCAGATGATTGCCATCCTGGCCATTCTGAAGGCGGGAGGAGCTTACGTGCCGATGGATCCGGCCTATACCGCGGAGCGGCTCTCTTTTATGGCTGCAGATGCCGGGCTGTCGGTGGTGCTGACTGACTTGGAAGAAACAGCCGGAAAGCTGCCGGATACCAGGTGTATTCATATCAACGACATAGCGCCTTCGCTGAACCGTTATCCGCTTACTGCTCCCGTTGTGGAGATCAGGCCGGAACAGCTGGCGTATGTCATCTATACTTCCGGTACTACCGGTAAACCGAAGGGCGTACTCGTAGAACATCGCAACCTTGTGCAGCTGCTGTTTCCGGATAATCCGGCGTTTGATTTCACTCCGCAGGATGTCTGGACCCAGGCGCATTCCTATTGTTTTGACTTCTCCGTATGGGAAATATTTGGCGCCTTGCTGCATGGCGGCCGGCTGGTATTAATATCACGCGATACGCTGTACAACAATGACGCATTTACACAGCTGCTGGAAGAAGAAGGTGTAACGGTATTGTGCCAGACACCCGGAGCTTTCCATAACCGCCAGGAAGCCATACTGGCTTCAAATGCGCGGTTGCAGGTGCGCTATGTGATATTGGGCGGCGAAGCGCTCAATCCTGTTATGCTGGCAGGCTGGCACACACGTTATCCGTTATGTCTGCTGGTAAATGTATACGGCATAACAGAAACAACTATTATCAGTACCTGGCAGAAAGTAGGTATGGAAGAGATAGCCCGGGCCTGGGTATCCATCGGCCGTCCGTTGCCGGGGCAGGCTACGTATGTGCTTGACCGTTACAGATACCCTGTACTGCGTGGCGGTACGGGAGAGCTGTATGTAGCGGGGGCCGGCGTGGCGCGTGGTTACCTGGGCCGCCCTGAACTGAATGCTGCCCGCTTCCTGGCGGATACTTTCGTCAGCGATGGCCGCATGTACCGTTCCGGCGACCGGGTGCAGCTGCTGGAAGACGGCAGTCTGCGCTACATTGGCCGTATCGATAAGCAGGTAAAGATCCGCGGCTACCGTGTGGAGCCAGGTGAGATAGAGCGCGTGCTCGAAAACCATCCGGAGGTAGAAGGGGTAGTAGTAAAATGCTGCCAGGATAAAAAAGGTAACAACTACCTGGCGGCCTATGTGCTGTCGTCCGCTAAGGCAGATACCAATGCCCTGCATAACTATGTGGCGGCGCAGCTGCCATCGTATATGGTGCCGTCTTACTTTATGCTGCTGGACAGCTGGCCGCTGACACGCAACGGTAAAGTAGACGAACAACTGCTGCCGGATCCCGGCCTCCTGGAAGATACTGCGGTGGTGGAAGTAAAAGATGAAACAGAACAGCAGCTGCTGCAGCTGTGGAGTCAGGTGCTGGACCGCAGCCCCCGCAGCGTGCACGATAATTTCTTTGAATCCGGCGGTCATAGCTTATCTGCCATGCAGCTGTTATCACTGTTACGACGCACTTTTGAAGTGTCGCTGGAACTACGCGATATTTTCCGTTATGCCACCATTGCCTCACAGGCTGCGTTGATACGGAATGCTGCCTACTGCCGCTATGAGGCCGTGCAGCCGGCGGAACACAAAACCTTTTACGCGGTATCTTCTCCGCAGAAGCGGTTGTTACTGCTGCATGAGCTGGACCGCAGTTCGCTGGCTTACAATATGCCTGCTGTTATACGGCTGGAAAGCAACTTTTCCCGTGCACAGGTGCAGGCAGCCTTTACAGCGCTGCTGCGCCGCCATGAGAACCTGTGCACTTTCTTCTCCATACAGCAGGGCGAACCTGTTCAGCAGGTTGTCAGCGAGCTGACAATTGAACTGGAGGACTATGACGGTAACCTGCCTGTATCTGCACTGCTGGAAAGTTTTGTGCGCCCGTTTGATCTGGGCCGTGCGCCGCTCCTGCGTGCAGGCTATGCCCCCTGTGAAGATGGCAGCACCTTGCTGCTGACAGACCTGCACCACGTCATTGCCGATGGCGGCAGTATGCAGCTGCTGACAGCAGATTTCCTGTCAGCGCTTTCGGGAGAGGCGTTAGCGCCGCTGCCGCTGCAATACAAGGATTATGCTGCATGGCAGCTATCTAATGCGGACTACCGCGAACGCCTGCAGCTGCAGCGCGATTACTGGCTGTCTGTTTTTTCAGCGCCGGTAGAACCGCTGAAACTACCAGCAGACCTGCGCCGCCCGCGGATAAAAACCTTTAACGGACATACCTGCCAGCTGTCGCTGGACAACCATACCAAAGACCGCCTGCAGGCATTGGCCGGCAGCTATCACACCACCATGTTCTCCGTGTGCTATGCCTTGTTTAATGTACTGCTGTCCAAAATATCCGGTCAGCATGACTTTATCACCGGCAGCCCGGTATCCGGCCGGCATCACCCGGATACGCACAACATGGCGGGGATGTTCGTTAACATGCTTCCGCTCCGCACGAAAATTGATCCGGACAGTCACTTCGGCGCCTACCTGCAACAGGTAACGGATACTGTATTACAGGCCATGAACAACCAGGACTACCCGATAGAAGATCTGATCGGCGAATTGCCGCTGGTGGCCAATGCCGGAAGGGAACCGCTTTTCGACGTTTCCTTCAGCTTTAATGCAGAACCTGCGCCTGTACAACAACCGGGCGTTACACAACTAAAAATCAGTAACAACACCAGTAAATATGATCTCACCGTAATCGGTGAATATGATCATGAACAACTGGTGTTCATCTTCCAATACAATACTGACCTGTTTTCTCCCGAAAGAATCATGTCCTGGATGTCTTATTTCAAGGAACTGATTACACAGGTCATACATGACGATCAGCAGCAGATCGCGCAATTGCACGTCTATGCCGATGATCAGGAAAAAGCCATGTTCACGCCGGTAGCAGCAGCGGTGGAGCAGGAAACAATTACTTCCATGTTTGAAAAGCAGGTGGCCGCAACACCGGCTGCCACGGCACTTGCGTTTGAAGATAAACAACTTTCATACGAAGAGCTGAATGAAGCCGCGAATAAACTGGCGTGGCGGCTGAAAGAAACCGGAGCGGGTCCGGAAACCGTGATCGCCATTATTGCAGAAAGATCCCTTGAAATGATAGTGGCCATGCTCGGTGTGCTGAAGGCAGGCGCTGCTTATCTGCCGGTAGATATCACTTATCCGGCGGAAAGAATACAGGCTATCCTCAGACATGCCGGCGTTACTACGGTATTGGCTACACGGGAAATGCCCGGTATCCGCGAAGGGTATCAGGTGATTGACCTGCTGGAGAAAATAACGCCAAAAAAAGGCAATACCCGCAATCCTGCCGTACAGGGCGGAGCGCAAGACCTGGCCTATATGATCTTTACTTCCGGCAGCACCGGCACTCCCCGCGGTGTCATGATTGAGCATCATTCCATTGTGAACACGCTGAAATGGCGGCAGCACTATTACGGATTCCAGCCGGGAGAAGTTTCCCTGCAGATACCCTCTTTTGCTTTCGACAGTTCGGTAGAAGATATTTTTTCCATGCTGCTGTGTGGAGGAAAGCTGGTAATGATAAAAGAAGAACAACGGCTGGACATGAAGCACCTGCACAGTCTCATCAGCAAACACCGCGTGAATTACCTGCTGATGGTACCCGGCTTGTACAAGGAATTACTGCAATGCCAGTCCGGATACGACCTTTCTTCCCTGAAAGCTGTAACGCTGGCGGGAGACAGCTTTTCGGCCGACCTGGTACAGATTCATTTTGAAAGAATGCCCCGGACAAAGCTGCTGAACGAATACGGCCCTACGGAGAACAGTGTGTGCAGTACCATCTATGAATTTGATAAGGACCATACAGAAGTATTGATAGGTAAAGCGATCAGCGGGGTGGTCTGTCATGTGCTGGATAAGGATCTCCGCCATTGCCCTCCGGGCCTTCCCGGTAAGTTGTACGTATCCGGCGCCGGTTTGTGCCGCGGGTATTATCTGGCTGATGGCAGATTGGAAAAGCCATTTGTAAGGAATCCTTACTTTGAAGATGAGTGGCTGTATCCTACGGGCGATCTTGCAGAGATGCTGCCGTCAGGTGATCTGCGTTTTCTGGGAAGGGTGGATCAGCAGGTAAAGATCAGAGGATACCGTGTAGATGTGCTGGAAGTAGAAGCGGCGCTCAGAGCCATCAGCGAAATCGGTGATGTACTGGTATTGCCGGAGAAGAATAGCAGCGATGAATCAGAGCTGCGGGCCTACCTGAAACTGAATGGAGAGGTAGATATTATGCTGGTGAAAAAAGCGTTGGCAGCCCGGTTTCCATCATTTATGATCCCTTCCGCCTATTATGAAATCGATGCGCTGCCGCTTAATACAAATGGTAAGGTAGACAGGGGTGTGAAAGGGCTGAAGGGACGTCTACTGGAACATGCCCTGCCTTTTGCCGATCCTGTTTCCGGCATGGAGATACTGATAGCAGATGTATGGAAGTCAGTGCTGGGCATCGAAAAAGTAGGCAGGTATGATAACTTCTTTGATGCCGGCGGTAATTCCATGAAAGCGATCAGGCTGGCAAACAGCCTGTCTGAAACACTGGGCCGTGACTTCCCTGCATTGCTGGTATTTGAATACGCCTGTGTGGCCGATATGGCGGGCTACCTGAACGCACACCAGGAAGGAGTGCAGCTGGGAGATAGCCGCGAGCAGGATGCCGGATTACTGAATGATGCAGTAAATAATCTGTTTAACCTGTCTGAATAACTGATGTATGAGTACTACAACGACTGGTCTTGAAATAGCCGTCATCGGCATGAGTGGCGCCTTCCCCGGAGCAGCTGATCTGGAAGCATTCTGGAATAACCTGGCAGCAGGTACAGAGTCCCTTTCATTTATCACGCCGGAGGAAGCATCAGGCAGGGGCGTACCGGCAAACATACTGTCGGACCCCGCATACGTGCCTGCGCTTGGCGGTGTACTGGAAGATAAATATGTTTTTGATGCGGCATTTTTCGGTTATACGGAGAAAGATGCCAGAGAGATGCATCCGCAGATAAGATTGTTCCACGAGCATGCATACAGGGCGCTCGAAGGAGCCGGCTATCCGCCTGCTGCACAGGCAGCCAGGCAGGTAGGCGTTTATGCGGCAGCATCGTCGGGGATACACTGGCAGCTGCTGACAAGCCTGGCCAATACCGCCGGAGGAGTGGCGGCATTTGCAGGCGAGGCCCTCGCCAATAAAGATTTTCTGGCAACACATATTGCGTACCGGCTTAACCTTACGGGGCCGGCGATGACGCTGAATACCGCCTGTTCTTCCTCATTGGTGGTATTACATACCGCCTGCCGCGCACTACTTACGGGAGAGTGCACCATGGCGCTGGCAGGAGCAGTATCGGTCAACACAGACCCCGGCTCCGGCTACCTGCACCAGCAGGGAATGATACTGTCGCCGGACGGGCATTGCCGCACCTTCGATGAAGCTGCCGGAGGAACGGTACCCGGCGAAGGTATCGGCGTGATCCTGCTGAAACGGCTGTCGAAAGCCCTGGAAGATAAAGACACGATTCATGCTGTCATCAGAAGTACCGCGGTAAATAATGACGGCGCATCAAAAGCCGGATATCATGCGCCTGCGGTAGAAGGCCAGGCAGCCGTTATCAGGAATGCCATCAAACTGGCCGCCATTCCTGCAGAAAGCATTACCTATGTAGAAGCGCATGGCACCGGCACCGCACTGGGCGATCCGGTAGAAGTAAAAGCACTTACCGCGGCATTCAACAGTCAGGATACCGGTTACTGCGCGATAGGATCTGTGAAAACAAATATCGGACACCTGGATACGGCAGCAGGCATGGCAGGACTTATCAAAACCATTCTCTGTCTGAAGAACAGGAAACTGGTACCCAGCCTGCACTTCCGGCAAACGGGGCATCAGCTCCGGCTGGATCAGACGCCGTTCTATGTAAGTACGGCACATACCACATGGGAGCCGAAAGGCAATCATCCTTTACGGGCCGGCGTCAGCTCTTTCGGTATCGGTGGCACCAATGCGCATGTAATACTGGAAGCCGCACCGGCGCTGTCTGCACCGGCAACCGCAACCGAAGGCAATGAGCTGCTGCTGTTGTCTGCACATTCCGCTTCTTCCCTGGAAGCCATGTGTGAAGATATCCTGCATTTTATTTCGGAAGAGGAAAAACCCCGTCTGTCAGACCTGGCCTATACTTTATTGCATTACAGACAGGAGCAGGGATACCGCCGGGCAGTGGCCACGGATAGCATAGCCGGACTGAAAGCTGCATTAATACAGCCTTTCACACCGGTAATGCATCCGGGGAAACGGCCTGTGGTATGGATGTTTCCCGGGCAGGGCAGTCAGTACACCGGGATGGGAAAACAACTGTATGTACACGAGCCGGTGTTCAGGGAAAACCTGGATACCTGTTCCCGCCTGCTCGGAATAAATATCGCCGCTATGCTTTACGGCGGAGAAACCGGTGATCAGGATATATCACAGACGCAATGGACACAGCCGGTATTGTTCGCCTTTGAATATTCGCTGGCGTGCCTGCTGCAGCATTATGGGATATCTCCGGACCTGATGATAGGGCATAGCCTGGGAGAATATGTAGCGGCCACTATGGCGGGCGTATTCAGGCTGGAAGATGCGCTGGCGGTGGTACGTATGCGCGGCACGCTTATGCAGCGCACAGCGCCGGGCAAGATGATAGCCGCGAAGATGTCCCGCGAGCAACTTGACCGCCTGCCTTTACAGCAGGTTTCGGTAAGCGCGTATAACACCGCTGCCGATGTCACCCTTTCCGGTAAGGCAGAAGATATTGACAGTATCTGCAGCCTGCTGGACGAAACCGGAAATACCTACGTGCGGCTGCAGGTGTCACACGCATTCCATTCATCTGCGATGGACCCTGTATTGGCGCAGTTCGAAAAATACCTGGAGCAGTTTTCCCTCAGCGCGCCACACATACCTTTTGTATCCTGTGTTACAGGACAGCTGATAACTCCGCAGATGGCCTGCAGCCCGGCCTACTGGTGTCAGCAGCTGCGGCATGCGGTGGACTTCTCGCAGGGACTGCAGCTGGTGACCGGCCTGAAAAATGCCATCGTATTTGAAGCCGGACCCGGCCAGGTATTAGGGAATTTTCTGAAAGGAGCTTCACCGGATCATAGCACCTTCTCTTATTTCAATCTTATCCCGCATGCAAAAAGCCGGGAAGATGATCAGCGTTGGTTCCTGGCGCAGCTGGGCCGGTCCTGGGCAGAAGGAGGGACAATACGCCGGAAAGCCTTTGCTGCAGTAGATTGTATGCGCCTGTCATTACCTCCGTACCGCTTTGATAAAACAGTGTATGATATCGACCGGTCTGTAGCCGCCGCCGTACAGGCACAGGTGGAAAAAGAAATGCATGCCTGGCAACGGAAAGCACCGCAGGAATGGTTTTATATACCACTGTGGGAACAATCAGTAATGCCCGCTGTGACTAAAACATGGCAGCATACACTGTTGGTATTGCCTGGAGACACAATGCCATGGCCATTTCTCAGTAGGCTGTCTGCAACAGTTACCTCGCTGGCAGACATGGAAGCCCGGCTGGAAATAATGGAACAGCAACATACTTTTCCGGACCGCATTATCTATTGCTGTGATCACGAAAATATAGCAGACCCTTATGGGCCGGTCTGCCGGCTGCTGACCGCCATTCAGGTGGCAGGCCGCGCCGGCAACGGACGTGCATTGGATTTCTGTGTAACAGGCATGCATCTATTCAATGCTACCGGTATGGAAAATGTGCCGCCCGCACTGGCAGCGCTGACAGGAGTAATGAAGGTTGCCACTACAGAATATTCCGGTATCACTTTCCGCATGATAGACACAGATGGAGTTGATACCGACCTGCTGGTATATGAGTTGAATGCTGCCCCGAAAGACTTACTGGTGGCTTGCCGGGGCCGCAGGAGAATGTTGCCTGTTTTCAAACCGTTTACACCGGCTGCAACAGAAAATCCATCCCTGTTATACAAAGGCATGTGCTGCATCATTACCGGTGCTTTTGGCGGCATGGGCGCGGCCATCGCCGGATACCTGGCAGCTGAATATGCCGCCAGCCTGATACTTCTTGTAAGACCAGGGTTTCCGCCGGAAGAACAATGGGAGAACGTGATAGCAGACGGCGATGCCGAAGCTGGCCGCAGAATAGCACAGGTACAGGAATACCGCAGGCTGGGTGCTTCCGTTGTTGTCATCGCTGCAGATATGACGGACTCCCAACTGATGGCTGCAGAAATCGCGGCCGCAGAGAAAACACTCAAACCGGCAGACGGCATATTTCATTGCGCAGGATTGCCCGATTACGAAGGCGTTATACAAAGAAGAACCGGAGAGAGCATCGTCAGGATAATGGCGCCAAAGGCAGGCGGATGGCTTACCCTGGAGCATATATTCCAGGGCAGGGATCTCCGCTTTGTGATTAATTTTTCTTCCCTTGGAAATGTTGTATACCAACACAAATACGGACAGGCAGGATATAACTGCGCCAATGAATTCCTGGATGCCTGCACGGATCATCACCGTTTCGGAAAATCCACTTTTGTATCTGCTATCAACTGGGACGACTGGGCCACAGCAGGTATGGCGGTTACAACAGTGAATGAACGCGTGCAGAAAGGTACGCTGGAAGCTGCCGCAGCAGACGGCCTGCTGAAAGACGGACTCCGTAATGAAGAAGGACTGTATGTACTCACCACGGTCATGGAGCAACGCCTCGCGAGGGTAGCAATATCTACTACCAGTCTTGCTCATCGTATACGCAACGTGGAAACAGCCGCGGACCAGTCGGCCGTTATACCGGGCGCAGGAGAAAAACCGGTAACGTTCCTGAAAGGCGCAGCCGCCGGAAATACCGTGGCAGCCGTATTCTCCCATCTTCTGGGAATAGTGCAGCCTTCAGCTGCCCTCGACTTTTTTGATGCCGGTGGCGACTCGCTGAAGGCTATTCAGTTACTGGCGCTGATAAAGGAAAAATGGCAGGTGGTGATACCGCTGGAATATTTTTTCAGCCATCCTACGATCAACGGTATTACGGACTTTATCGGGAACTGTACGCCGGACAATGCCTCGCCGGTATCAGCACCAGTTGCGTTTAATGACGGTGCGCCATATCAGCTGTTCTGTTTTCCGCCTGCTGTAGCATATGGTATCGCGTATAAGAAACTGGCCGGCTGTATGCCTGATACAACACTGTATGCATTTGATTTTATTGCCGGAGAAGACCGCTACGAAACATACACCACACAGATAATGGAACGTCAGTCTGCCGGGCCTTACGTCCTGTTTGGCTATTCAGCGGGCGGCGCACTGGCCTGGGAAGTGGCCAGGAGGCTGGAAGAAAAAGGCGCACAGGTTGGCGGAGTCATTATGCTGGATACTTACCGCTACCGGCATATGGATCATGCAGATGAAGTATTGCAGGCCCCCTTCATACAGGGGATAGACGACTACCTGCCTGCTGCCGGTGCTGACGCTAAAGCACAGGTGCTGCAAAATATCCGTGATTATTACATCTTCAGCAATACGCTCATCAGCAAAGAGCCTGTCAACGGAGCACTGTTCCTGGTAACCGCTACCGACCGGAACGAAAAGCAACAGGAAATAGCTGACCGGATACCGGCCGCGAAAGCCGTATACTATCCTGCGTTCCACGACCTGTGCGCACAGTATGCAGAACATACCGGCGCCGGTGGTCACGATCAGATGATGGAATCGCCTTACCTGGAAAAAAATGCTTCCATCATCCGTTCCCTGCTGTCAAAGATCTTATCTACCTGATAAATTTTTATTCATTTAATAAAACCCTTTTTATATGATTACGCATATTGATGAAATATCTGTACAGGAATTCAATGCCAGGCTGTTCGATAAACAGTACTTTATACCAGGCAAACCATTGATCGTACGTAACTTCTTTATCGAAGAAGATAAATACGCCAGATGGACACCGGAATTTCTGATGAACGCTGTCAAGGGCGATGACCGTCCGGTGGGTATGTCTGTTTACACGATGAGTGAAGATAAACATGAGCAGTTCTTCCGTTCCGGCGTGCGGGAAGATCATGGCCTGCAGGAAGCCATGGCATTGGCAGTAGCCGATCCTGAAGGCGGCAAATATTATAACCTGCTTGAATCTTCTATCCCTGCACTGGTAGAGAAAGTGGAGATCCCTGCCTTCCTCACCGACAAAACCAACAGCAGTGAAGGTTACCTCTGGATTGGCAACGGTAACATCACCCCGCTGCATTTTGATGCACCCAACAACTTCTATTTCCAGATCAAGGGTTCCAAGATATTCCACATCTTCGAACCTTCTCATTATTTCTATCTGTATCCTTCCGGCTCCAATGCCAGCGCCATCTCAGATGTTGAAACCATCGACCAGCAAAAATATCCGCTGGCAAAGCATGTAAAACCGGTGGTGGTGCGGCTTGAACCCGGCGACTTCCTGTATCTCCCGCCGTTCTGGTGGCACCAGGTAGAATCGGCAGGCGCTTATATTTCCCTTAACTACTGGGGGTATCCGCGTGTGGAACAGTGCCTCTGCTATCCCGGATTCTATGAACTGCTGCGGCACTTTGAACTGGGCATACTGATACGCATGTACGAAAGAACAAACAAGCATGGCGCTGAAGACTTTACCATCAGGGAAGTAGTACAAATGTTGCTGGCCCGCGGATACAACTGGGCTGCCTATATCTTCGGTATGGCGCTGTTTCAGGACCGGCTGTATGAAATACTGGAAGATGCCGGTATCAGTCCTTCTGCAGATATTATCTCCCGTACAGAGGAATTCTTTGCCAGAATGGATCGCCAGGAAATGAACCTCGACAATATCAGGTATGAAACCCTGGGAGAGGACCGCTTTTATGATGCCAGTCGTCTCCTGCACACCCATGAAGTAGTATCGCGCGAAACGGCAGACCGTCTATATCGTTTTGCTTCCTTCCTTAAACAGGCCAAATCACTTGACAATGTAACGGTGTCACCGCAGCTGGTGAACGATATGATGGATTTCCACGAAGAGCTGGCCACCTATGATGTGAGAGCAGTACAGGCATAGCGCAGATACACCGGATTTTGATTCACCTAATTTCTTTTAAAATGAAGTATATATCCAGAGAAACATACTGGCAGCAGATATTACGGCAGGATATTCCGCTCCTGCAGATCCCTGCAACTGCGCCTGTGGATAAAGAACCGGTTTCAGTAAGTGTTACTGTAAGTCCGGAGCTGAGGGAAAGGATTACCGCCGTGACAAAAGCGCAGCCCATGGGAAAATATATCTTCTACCTCACCTGTTTCAGTGCACTGATCGCAAAGTATACAGGTGAAGAAGTGATTGCCCTGGTAAGCCCGCAACTTCCCGGCTACAGCGATATGCAGCAGGAGGGTGTTAACCTGATTATCGCGCAGATGGATGCCGGCGCCACCGGCAGACAACTGCTGAACGGGATGAAAGAAAGAATAACGGAGATGTTGCCCTTCCAGGGAATAACACCTCCGTCCGGTACCGGCACTTTTGCCTTCATTGATACAGCCATGCAGGAGCCGGTACCGGCATTGAACAGCCGGTTCCTGCTTTGTGTGTCCGGCGATAGCCTGGAACTGACCTGCACCGGTGGTCATAGCCGTGCATTCATCGCGCAGCTGCTCCGGCATTTCTGCCGCCTGGCGCAGCTGATACTGGAACAACCGGATCAGCCGGTAGCTGAGCTGGAGGTAACCGATGAGGCAGAACGCCTTTACCTGGCCGACAGTGCCGGGAAATACGACAGCGGTGTGGTGGCAGACGGACATTTCCTGGATCATTTCATGCAGCAGCTGCAGCGTGTACCACATGCGCCGGCGGTAAAGTTCAGGAATAAAACACTCAGCTACGCTGAACTGGAGCGTAAAAGCAACCAGATAGCCGGTGCACTGAAAGCGCGCAACGTAGGCTACGGGAACAGGGTGGTAGTAGTAATGGACAGGTCTGACAAGCTGCTGGCGGCCATGCTGGCGATCTGGAAACTGGGTGCGGTATATGTTCCCGTAGATCCGGCATCTCCCAGAGAGCGCGTCATGAATATTGTCAGAGATGCTGCCGCCCGCCATATCGTCCTGGAATACAAGCACCGCCTGCTGCTGGAATACGATGAGCAGTCCGATCACATCCTGGCAGAAAGCATTGACAATAACAGTGATGAATATACGCAGGCAGAACCGGTTGCAGGCAGTCTGGCCTATATCATCTATACCTCCGGTTCTACCGGTAATCCCAAAGGGGTGATGGTGAATCATAAAGGCATGCTGAACCATCTGCTTGTCAAAATAAAAGATCTCGCCATCAATGCGGATAGCGTGGTAGCGCAGAATGCATCACAGGGATTTGATATTTCCATATGGCAGTTTTTGTCAGCCCTGATGACCGGCGGATGTACCAGGGTTTACAGTAATGAAGATGTAAAGGATGTTACGGGTTTCCCCGAAAAAGTATATGCCGATGGTGTAACCGTACTGCAGGTAGTGCCTGCCTATCTCCGCGCGTTATATGAAATGAGGGGAGAGGAAGATATACAGCGTTTTTTCGGAGCGCTGTCATACCTGGTAGTAACGGGAGAGGAGTTTCGTCCGTCGCTGGCGAACCGCTGCTTCCGGCTGCTGAAAAACACCCACATCGTCAATGCGTATGGTCCAACAGAAACTTCCGATGACGTAACGCACTATACGATGACCAGCCTGTATCCCGAAGCGCTGCTGCCTATAGGCGTCACCCTGCCGAACATTTTCATGTATGTGACAGATGGTAATGGCCGCCTGTGTCCTGACGGTATGAAAGGAGAGATCTGGATATCCGGCGCCGGCACGGGGGACGGATACTGGAACGATCCGCTGAAAACCGCAGCGGCCTTTATGCCTGATCCGTTCGTGCCTGCCAGGGGTATGTTGTTCAAAAGCGGCGACCTTGGCTGCCGCCTGCCGGATGGCAACTTTATCTTCTTCGGCAGAAAAGATGACCAGGTAAAAATCAATGGGTGCAGGATAGAACTGAGGGAGATAGAAATGCATCTCCTGAAGATGGAAATGATACAGGATGCTGTTGTGCTGCCGGCAAAAACACCCGCGCAGGAACAAAGCCTGCATGCATTCCTGCTTTGCCCTGCAGCAGAGCAGCCCGATGAAACCACGGTGCGAGAATTCCTGAAAACCTTGCTGCCGGCATATATGGTGCCTTCGGGTTTTACATTCCTGGAATCTTTTCCAACACTGCCCAGCGGCAAGACCGATAAAAAGTCATTGCTGGAAAAACAATCAGCCGCACCATCCGTCAGCACAACTGCTGCTATGACCCCAACCGAACAGCAGCTGATGCAGATATGGGAAACGGTACTGGGAACCGCTATACCCGGTAAACACGCACATTTTTTTGAGCAGGGTGGTAATTCGCTGCACGCTTTACAGGCAGTAGTAGCGATTAATAAAAACTGGAACGTAACACTGGACATACAGGAGATATTTGATTATCCTGTACTCGGGCAGCTGGCCGCCAGGATACCTGCAGACAGCGGACTTGCCGGAACAACCCACCCCGCCGGTACAAAGATCACCGTAGAAATTTAACAGAACAGATATGCACTACCCGGATATTGAGCAGCTAGTAGCCACTTTAAGGGAAGAAAGGGTACACCTGTACCTGGAAAATAATAAACTGAAAGCCGATCTTCAGCAGGGCAGCCACGTGGCCCTGCTGGAAAGGATCAAAGCCAGCAAGGAAGATCTCATCGCCCATATCACACAACTTCACCGGGAGATAGACCCCGACGGCGCACTGCAGCTCATACCATCTGCAGGAACGCTGCTGACAGATAATCAGCAGCAGCTCTGGAAAGTATCGAAGCTGGACGGCGGCGCTGCTGCCTATAACATTGTGCTGGTGCTGGATATCAACGGTGTCCCGGATGTTGGCCGCTTCCGGTCTGCCCTCCGCGCGCTGGTGCAAAAACATGAGGCGCTGCGAACACTTATCTTTGAACAGGAACAACAACCGCTTGCCTTTGCCGTAAGCCCGGCATCTGTGACCCCGGTCATGGAAACAGCCGATCACCGCGGTAGTACGGATGAAACTTCGCTGATAAATGCCTGCATCGAAACCGAAAGGACAACAGCTTTCAGCTTTGGCCGGCAGCCCCTTTACCGAACCGTTTTGCTTTCCTTTGCCGATGACCGCCACTGCCTCCTGTTTACCCTGCACCACCTGGTGTGTGACGGCGTTTCCCTGAATATCATCCGCGAAGACCTGTTATCACTTTATCTTTCCGCAGCAGCGCCTGTATTGCCGGCGCCGGCCTTCAGCGAGATAATGGCCGCCGCCAGGTGGCAGACTGACAGCCGTAAAGCTGCTGCCGCTTTCTGGCAGGAGCTTTACAGCACAGACGTTCCCGCAGCAGGATGGCCGGACGATTTTCAGGCGCCTGCAAAACCGGTATTCTCCGGTGGCGTGGTAAGCAACATCATCGCCGCCGGCGACCTGGAACAACTCCGGAAAATCTGCCTCAGCAAATCACTTACCCTTTTTCATGGGCTGTTCGCCATCATCAACACCCTGCAGTACCTGAAAACAGGGCAGCACGACCTGGTGACAGGTACCGTGGCTGCCGGCCGCACGGATGCTGCCGCACAGCGTGCCGTAGGGCTGTTCGTCAATACGCTGGCCGTACGCCAGGTGATAGATCCGGAAGAATCCTTCGCGGACATGCTGCTGAAAACCGGCCACCTGCTCCGGCAGGTTATCTCGCATCAGCACACACCCCTCACGGATATACTGAGCCACATGAGAAAGAACGGGATCAGTTTCCCGGCCCCCCTGTTCAATATCATGGTAGTGCTGCATAATCATACCAGCGAAACAACGGCCAGGTTTGAAGCTGCCGGCCTGCAGCTGGCAGACCGCTCCCCGGTGCAGTTCAACGGAGATTTTACCTATACCTTCAACTTTACGGAAACAGCAGCAGGGCTTAATATAGACCTGGAATATAACACCACGCTGAACACAGCAGCTACCGCGCAGGAAATGCTCTCACATTTCACACAGCTGCTTCATGCAGTAGCAGAAAATATACAATCGCCCCTGAAAAAACTTTCCTTCCTCACGGCAGCAGAAGAACGGTTGCGGCTGCAGGAATGGGCCGGACCGGTTTATCCGCCGACAAATGATACGACCATACAGCTGTTCCTGCAACATGCACAGGAACATCCGCAACAGGTGGCAGCCGTTTTTGAAACGCATCAGGTAACATACGGCGCTTTGGCTGCTACCGCTGCCTTCCTGGCAAAGACGTTACAGCAGAAATTCGGTGTAGCAAAAGATACGCGGGTAATGGTTATTGCAGACAGAAGTCATCATATGCTGATGACCCTCACCGGAATACTGATGGCTGGCGGTGCGTATGTACCGGTATTGCCTGACTGGCCGGTAGAACGGATCGTCTATCTGGCCAGGGACACCGCTCCGCAGGTGATACTGGTGGCAGAAAAATACCGTCATCTCCTGGCAGATACCGGTTTACCGGTCATGATAACAGAAGAGCTGCTGGCAGCTGCAGCCAATGCTGCGCCGGTGGCGGCAGACAGCCACGCACAGGGCGAAGATCTCGCCTATATCATCTATACATCCGGTTCTACCGGCGCTCCGAAAGGAGCCATGATAGAGCATGCCGGGATGCTGAATCACCTGCTGGCCAAAATGGACTGTCTGCTGCTCAACGAAACATGCAGGATAGCACAAACGGCTTCAGCAGCATTTGACATCTCTGTATGGCAGTTTTTTGCTCCGCTGATAACCGGCGGTACCTGCGTTATCTATGAAGATGATATTGTCAGGAATCCCGGCGCACTGGCCGCCCGTATCGCGCAGGACAGTATTACCATACTGGAGCTGGTACCGTCTTACATACCGCTGCTGCTCGAAGTGCCCGGCGTGGAGAAGATGTTGTCATCCCTGAAATTTATGATGGTTACCGGAGAGGCCCTGCATGTATCCACGCTGGTAAGCTGGTTTGCCATGTTCCCGCACATACCTGTAGTAAATGCCTATGGCCCCACAGAGGCCTCAGACGATATTACGCATCACATTTTTTATGCGCCCCCGGCAGATCTCCGCGTGCCGCTGGGCCGCCCCGTCAGGAATCTTCGTTTATACGTTGCCGATAGCTGGGGCGCCCTGATGCCAGCAGGTGTAAAAGGTCAGATACTGGTCTCCGGAATAGGCGTAGGACGCGGATACCTGAACGATAAAGAGAAAACCGCACGGGCATTTTTCCCGGATCCCTATGCCGTAGATGAGCCTGGCCGCAGAATGTATGCCACAGGAGATATCGGCCGCTGGAATAAGGATGGTACGCTGGAATTCTTTGGCAGAAAAGATGAACAGGTAAAGATCCGCGGTTACCGCATAGAATTACAGGAGATAGAAAAGAATATGGCAGAACTCCTGGATACCGGGATGGTGGCCGCCGGCATCAGGAAAGACCATACGGGTACAGACAGAATCACTGCCTACATAGAAAAACAGTCGCTGACCCTGTCGCTGCAACAGCTGCAGTCAGCGCTCCGTAACAGGATCCCTGCCTATATGATCCCTTCCTGCTGGATCCTGGTGGATACCATGCCGCTTACGCCAAATGGAAAGACAGATAAACGTTCACTGTCTGCCATACCGCTGGAGCAGGCAATAGGATTACATGCTGAATTGTCTTCCGCGATATTGTCAGATAAGGAAAGGGAAGTAGCGCTGATATGGTCGGCACTGCTGGGAGAAGAACGGCGCTTTACTGCCGGCAGTCATTTCTTTGACGAGGGCGGAGATTCATTTACAGCTATTCAGCTGGCAGCGAAGTTAACGGCTGCCTTTAAAGTGAAAATAAACGTAGATGAGATATTTGCGCATCCCATGTTGCAGGAGCAGGCATTGCTGGCAGAGAACAGCACAGAAGATACGCCGGGCCTGTGCAGTGTAACGGAAGATGGAGCCAGTTACCCGGTATCTGATTTACAACGGGGCATCTATTTTAACTGCAGGCTGCAGCCCGACAGCATAGCCTATCACCTGAATTTCGCTTTCCGTGCACATGGTAGAATTGATCGTGTAAAACTCACCGCTGCAGTGAACAGTCTGGCTGTGCGGCACAGTATTTTCCGCACTACCTTTTATGAGGAGAAGGGAGTTGTTTACCAACAGGTGCATCCGCATACCGGCATTGTCATAAAAGAAGAAAAGATGCCCGCTGTTCCTGCATTTCCGCCGGTACATTTTGATCTTTCCCTCGGACCGCTGTTTTCGTTGACGGTATGGCATGATGATAATAACAACGAGTGGCTGATATTACAGTTACATCACATTATCTGCGACGGCTATTCACTAGGGCTGATTATGAGAGAACTGCAGCAGCTCTACACCGGCGTAGCATTACCGCTGCCGCCATATCAATATGCCGACTATACCCGCTGGCAGCAGGAACAGGGGCGGGCGGAAATGCAGCGACAGCTGGATTTCTGGCTGAAGAAGTACCTGCATTTCCAGGTAAGGCCACTGTTCCCGGAAACGAGACCAACCGCCATAAAATCAACGGAAGCTGCCGTCATACAAAAGGAAATATCTGCGGCTGACAGAGAAGCACTCCTCCGTTTTGCCGCACAGTCGGGCATCACCATCCCGAATATCCTGCTCGGCGCCTGGCTGGTGGTATTGACGAAATATACCGGAGAGAAGGATATCACCATCGGTATGCCTGTATCAGGAAGAGGGCGGCACGAATGTTTTGGTATAGCAGGCCCGTTTGCCAACATCGTGCCTTTCTCCCAATCGCTGGATAATAATACCCGCCTGACTGATCTGCTGCAGGAAGTACAGCAGCAGTCCATTGCAGCGCTGGGGCGCCAGGAATTTTCCTATGTCAGCTTCAAACATCAGTCTGGCCTGCTTTTCTCGGATGATGACCATACGCTCTTTGATGTGGCCTTCTCCTGTGAATACAGTCATGCTGCCCGGAAAGACGATACCGTGATCGCATTCGGAGAAGAGCTGATACTGGAATATACCGATATCCCGCAGCCGATGGAACTCAAGTACAAGTTGCATTTCAGAAGCATGGTATTTGCCGATGCCGTCAGCCTCCGTCTTGAATTCAGGAGCGCCACAATTGCACCGCCGCTGGCCGGAAAGCTGATGGAAGGCATGCTGCAGGTAATTCATTACATCACAACAGGAACAACAGGTACGGTAGGAGAGGCAGAGCTGCTGCATGTGCTGCCGTCGCCGTCGGCTGTACCTGACCAGGTACCCTTTAATTTTTAGTATGATTAATATAGATGAAAGACAACTGGTGCTGACCTCTGCGCAATTTGCGGAGGCGCGGCATTACTGGGAAGCTGTTAGCAGCGATATAGCAGCATGGGATATGCAGGCCGCGCGGTTGCCATGCTCCGGCAGCCACCACCGTAATGTGTCTGCAGCAAGAAAATGTATGGCGAGAGAGCTGTCTCCTGCAATAGCGGAACGTGTGGCCCGGCTTTCGGCCGGTTCTTCCACTAATCAGCTGGCTGTCTGGTTAACAGTAGTGGCCGCACTGATGAGGATCTATACGGGAGAAGATCATCTCATCCTGGGTATACCGCTGTATCCGCATTCCGGAACATCATACGGCCCTGAAAACGGGTTACTCAGCTGCACCTGCAGCATGGATAAAGCAACCACTTTCCGTACGCTGTTAACAGCCACTGCGGAGAAGATAACCAGGGCCCTGCAGTTCGGGGATTTTCCCAGCGACCGGCTGCTGCCTGCGCAAAAGGTGCCTGCTGTACTGGTAACGCCGGGTA
Organism: Chitinophaga solisilvae; assembly: GCF_009928525.1. Lineage (GTDB taxonomy): Bacteria > Bacteroidota > Bacteroidia > Chitinophagales > Chitinophagaceae > Chitinophaga > Chitinophaga solisilvae. The sequence continues at coordinate 468,583 of NZ_JAABOK010000004.1, forward strand.
ATCCGGAGCAGCCGGATCCCGCCTGGCCGCCGCTGCAAATTATCTTCGGGTATGAATGCACCGCACATACCGCAACGCTGTACGCCAATTACGAAACAACATATCTCTCTGAGGAGGAGATATGTCATATGATGGAATATGCGGAGCTGCTGCTGGCAGGAATGCTCTCCGGACCTGACCAGCCGCTTGCAACTATCAGCATCGTACCTGCGGCCTTCCGGATGCAGCTGGAACAACTGCATGCTGCCTCCGTTCCGGTAGCGACAGCACAACATCTGTCGGATGCCTGGTCTGAAGTAGTAAACCGGTACGGAGAGCATACGGCTGCCTGCGATATGCAGCAAAGCTATACCTATGAAGCGCTGAACAGGCACGCCGCTTCGCTGGCAGCACAGATGCGGCAGGCCGGCGTGAAACGGGGCAGCCGAGTGATACTGATGCTGCCTCCTGCCGTTATCTTACCACTCAGCATACTGGCATGTTTCAAATGCGGTGTGGCCTTTGTGCCCGTGGATCCTGATATTCCAGCGGAAAGACTCCGGGAGATCACAGCTGAATCAGCGGCGGTATGCCTGCTTACCACCAGTGACCTGAACCGGGAAATGCCGGAAGGACTACCCGTGTTAAGGGCCGACGAATTGCATGCCGCACCGGCCGTACTCACTGAAGAGCCGCCAGGCACGCCGGACGATGAAGCATATGTGATCTTTACTTCCGGATCAACCGGCACGCCCAAGGGAGTAGTCATCACACACCGCTCGCTGCACAACTACATTCATTTCCTTATCAGACGGGCAACGCTGACATCCGCTGATGCTACGGTGCTCACTTCGTCGTATGCATTTGACCTGGGATATACCTCGCTGTTTCCCATCCTGTTTGCAGGAGGCGTTCTGCACCTGCTGCCGAAAGAAATTTACCTGGATACCAGCGTATTCCTTCCGTATGTGCAGCAACATGCGGTCACCTTCCTGAAGGCAACGCCTTCCTTTCTGTTGCTGCTTTCAGGAAACCGGCAGCTGCTGCGGCAATACGGGCAGTCGCTCCGCCTCATCGTATCCGGAGGAGAACAGTTCAATATGCATGTGCCGGATAACTTTTTTGCTTCCCTGGAAAACGTGCAGCTGATGAACCACTATGGTCCTACGGAAACAACGATAGGTATTCTAACGGAGATGGTTACACGCTCCTCTCTGGAGCAGTTCCGCATGCAGCCTGTGCTGGGTGCTCCCATAGCCGGCACACAGGTATTTGTGGCCGATAAATACCTGAATATGCTGCCGCCGGGCGTGCGGGGAGAGCTGTACGTATCCGGCGAATGTCTTTTCAAAGGCTATCTGAAAGCAGTACATACCACAGACAAATTAATTCCTCATCCTTTTATACCGGGACAATTATGTTACCGCACCGGTGACATAGTATCCTGGACTGATGACTTTCGTCTGCAGTTCTGGGGCAGGAATGACAGCCAGGTAAAGCTGCATGGTTACAGGATAGACCTGAAAGAAATAGAAAAACATCTGCTGCTGTATCCCGGAACAGACCAGGTGCATGCAGCCGTTGTATCCGCGGGAAATACTTCCGCCATAGAAGCCTGGTATACAGCGGCTGTAAAAATTCCTGCGGCAGCCATCAGGGCATTTCTCTCGGAGCGGTTGCCATTCTATATGATACCGGCTGCCTGCACACAAATCGAAAAGTTTGAACTGACCTTCAACGGAAAGATTGATACCCGGCAACTGGCCGGTAAAGGTATTGATGCCGCTGCAACGGATATTGCGGCTATCTGGATGGGGGTGCTGGGCCTCGGCGACACGCCGCCGGATCCTGCTGCCAGCTTCTTTTCCTGCGGCGGGCACTCTTTACAGGCCATCGAGCTGATCGGCCGGATAAAAGAACAGCTGCACCGCACTGTCACCATCGGAGATATTTACAGGTATCCGGAACTCGGCAGGTTTACTGCCTTTGTAAACAGCCTGCCCGACGAAGCCACGCCGCAACTGTATCACGCCGAAGAAAAGGAATACTATCCATGTACGCACGCACAAAGAAGAATGTTTGTGCTGCAGGCTATGGAACCCGCCAGCTGCGCCTATAACAAACCGGTTGTCATGCAGCTGAACGGCGCATTTGATATAGCCAGGTATCAGGAGGCGATAGATAAACTGATTGAACGCCACGAATGTCTGCGTACATCCTTTCACGTTATGGGAGATGATATCTGTCAGCAAGTACATCCTCCGGCATCCTGTGCGGTGCGTGTAAAAGATGTAACAGGCACAGACGCCGGTTTTTTCCTCAGGGGGCTGGTACGTCCGTTTAACCTGGAACAGTCGCCGCTGGTGCGTTCCACGGTGCTGCAAACAGGCAGCGAAGCGTATCTGCTCTTCCTGGATGTACATCACATCACATCCGATGCATTGTCTACACAGTTGCTGATAGAAGAACTTTTTGCGATATACAGCGGATCAGCTGTTCCTGCGCCGGATTTTCAGTTCAGGGACTATGCTGTATGGACAAACAGTGAAGACTATCAGCATAAACTGGCATATCAGCGTAATTTCTGGAAAGAGTACCTGCAGGGCGCCAGCCGCACGCCTCTTCCTGGTATCCTGCCCGGCAGGCCGCCAAAAGCCGGAGGAAAGGCGGATGTGCGGCACGGTTATATCGACGGCGAACTTTTCTCCCGGATCAGCGACTTTATCAGAACGAAGCAGGTAACGCTGTTCAGTTTTATGCTGGCAGGTTTCCAGGCGCTGTTATACAGGCTTACAGGCGCTATGGATATACTGGTAGGTTCTTCTGTAGATGGCAGAGATGCCTCGTGGCAGAAACATATTGCAGGCATCTTCATCAATACCATTACCATCCGTCAGGCTGTTCAACCCCGTCAGTCTTTTAATGATTTTCTGGAAGATGTAGCTGCGAATATGGCCAGCGTACTGCAACACCGGCAGTACCCGTTTGATCTGCTGGTAGAAGACCTGCAGGAAGTACCGGTGCCGGGCCGGCATCCGTTTTTTGATGTGTTCTTTGAGCAGCTGCCTTTTTCGCGGGAACTCCCCGAACTGCAGGACCTGCGGATAGCATTCCGGCCATCCGATGTGGCTGCTGCCAAATTCCCGCTGGCGGTATACCTGCTGCCTGCTACAGATACACTGAGGATAGACATAGAGTGCGATCAGGGCATATACCCTGATGACTTTGCCAGCAACTTTCTTACGCAATATATCAGCCTTATCCGGCAGGTATGCCAACAACCGGATATAGCCATTGATGCGTTGTCAGCCGATAAATAATATTCAAGTCAAGATCATGGAGAACAGAACAGTACAGGATATTATCTGTGGAATGTCCCTGCCACAGCAAGATATATATTATGAGCACCTGCTGGTGAACGACCCCGTAAAATTCAACATAGGCGCGAAAGTAGTGATTAATGGCACGCTGGATGAAGACCGCCTGCGGAAGTCGCTCGATATACTGATCCAACGCAACGAAGCACTGCGCATGTCTGTGCTGACTGTGGACGGTAATCCCGCCGTGAAAATACATCCGGTAGTAAACGGCACGCTGGGGTTCATCAGCATGGAGCAGGAACCTGACCCTGAAGCCGCCGCCGGCGCGCTGATCGACGATGAATTCCGTAAAGGATTTGAACTGGATCCGGAGCAGCTGCTCTATCGTTTTACCTTGCTGAAAATCAGTGCCGTAAAATATTTTCTCGTGGCAAGGTATCATCATATCATCGTTGATGGCTGGGCCACTTCACTGATGTATCAGCAGTGGACTACCATCTACAATACGCTGCTCACCGGTGAAGATACCGGCCGGCAGCAGCTTTTCCGCTATACGGATTATATCAGGGAGAGCACCGCCTATCCTGCATCGGCAGCGTATCAGGCTGATAGCGCTTACTGGGAGCAGTATTTCAGCAATCCCGGTACGCCCGTGTTTGAGCCTGATGAACAACATCTTCACCTGCAGCCGGCAGAAAATTTCCGGAATAACTCTTTCCTGGCAGACAGAAAAGAATATGATGCCATCGTAAAATGGTGTGAACAGCAGAAGTGTTCCATCTTTCACTTCTTCATTGCCGTCATCTCGAAATATGCTGCTGGGCTGAGCGGCCGGAAAGACCTGGTAGTAGGGCTTCCGATATTGAACAGGTCAGACTTTGCCGCAAAACATACCATCGGGCTGTATACAATGATTACACCTTTGCGTATCCGCGATACTGACAGCATGGACCTGTCTGCACTGATGCAGCAGCTGAAAGCAGACCTGAAGGCATCGTACCGGCACCAGAAATTTCCGTTACGCGGAATCATGAAGCAGGAAGGAGCTATCGCCGACCTGGGAAGAACGATCTACGATGTGTTTTTCAGTTATGAAAAACATGATTATGATTTTGCTTACGGAGAAAGCGGATGCCAGGTAATACCGCTGGTCAATGCCAATCACAGGTGCCCTGTTTGTGTATATGTAAGAGAGTTTGATGCTGCAGGTCCTGTAAAGATAGACATCTCGCTGGATACTGCTTATTTTCCGGAAGAAGTGCTGGCCCTGGCCACCAGCCACCTGCACGGCCTCATGCAAAAACTGGCGGCACAGACAACAACGCCGTTAAAAGATATCTCCCTGCTGGCCGCCTGGGAAGAAGCCCGGTTATTGCAATGGGGAAAAGGAGAGGAGGTAGTAATGCCGGCAGGCGGATTAACAGACTGGCTGCGGGCTGCAGCCGATGCCTCTCCGCAGGCCATCGCTGTACGCGCAGCAGATGCAGACATTACCTATGCAGCCCTGAAAAGCTACACTGCTGCTATCAGTAATTATCTGCAGCAGCATATCATACAGGGAGAGAACAATATCATCGCTGTGCTGCCAGCGCGCGACAGCCACCTGCTGCCGGTCATGTCGGGTATCATGGATGCCGGTGCTGCCTATCTGCCGTTAGACAGTAAAATGCCGGTGGAAAGAATCCGTATCATGCTGGATGACAGCGGGGCCGTAGCTTTGCTGGCAAGCAGAAAATATACGGCGCTCATTCCGCCTGCCTGTAAAGGGCAGGTAATTTTCATAGAAGACCTGCAGGCGCTCGCTGCAGCATGTACTAAACGGGAGGCTGTATCTGCCGCAGCGGCAGACAGGCTGGCATATATCATCTACACTTCCGGCTCTACCGGTAAACCCAAAGGCGTAGAAATAGGCTATCGTTCGCTCGGTTATTTCCTGACAGCACTCCGGCAGATGCAGTTTCTCGGAAAAGGCGATGTGTTGCTGGCACATACATCAGTAGCCTTTGATATTTCTATACTGGAATTATTTTTCCCGCTGATACAGGGCGGCATGATTGTACTGGCAGATGATGAAGTAGCGACTGACCCGTTGCGCCTGAAAGAACTGTACTATGCGGAGCAGGTGAATGTTATGCAGGCAACACCGAGTATGTGGGCGCTGTTGTATGAAGCCGGCTGGAAAGGCAGCAGCGGCCTTACGATACTGACGGGAGGAGAGGCGCTGCCGCAGCATCTCGCCGTAAACCTGGCGGGCTGCGCCAAAGCAGTATGGAATATGTATGGCCCTACAGAAACAACTATCTGGTCTGCCGCAGGACTTATCACAGATGCAGCCCATATACATATCGGCCGCCCGATTGCCAATACGCAATGTTATATCATGAAAGGCGAAACGCTGGCGCCTGCCGGCTGCCGTGGAGAACTGGTCATTGGCGGGGAAGGTGTGGCGCGGGGATATAAAGGACAGCCCGGCCTTACCGCCGAACGCTTTGTTCCTGATCCTTACAGGCCGGGTGCATGGCGCTACAGAACCGGCGACCTGTGTAGCTGGAACCCGGATGGCACACTGGCCTATCACCGGAGAAATGATTCGCAGGTGAAACTTCATGGCCACCGTATTGAATGCGCCGGGATAGAACAGATAATGATGAACATCCCGTATATCTCACGCGCGTATGTGGATGTTATTCAGTTGTCTGCCTCCGGTAAAGCCCTGGTGGCTTTTATATCATCTGATATTACTGTGGAAGAAAAAAATATCAGGGAGATACTGGAGCAGCAGTTGCCTGCGTACATGGTGCCATCCGTATTTATAGCGGTAGCTGCCTGGCCGCTGATGGTAAGCGGCAAGACAGATAAGCAGCAGCTAACAGCTCTTTACCGCAACTCGCTGCAGGAAGAAGTAACCACCGCTCTTCCGCTTTCAGAAAGAGAACAGGAAATATTAACAATATGGCAGGAAGTGCTGGAAACCAGACAGGCCGGGATGGACGACAGTTTCTTCCGGTACGGGGGAGACAGCCTTAAAGCCATCAGGTTACAGACACGCCTGTACGAAAAGTTCGGTGTCCGCACCGGTATCCGGTATATCTTTTCGCATCCTACACCCCGACTGCTATGCCAGGGTTTACAGCATACACTGCATGATCCGGCAGAAAAAATACTGCCGGCCGGAGGAGGGCCATACTACCCGCTTTCCGGTGCTCAGCAGCGCATATGGCTGATGAGCCAGACTACCGCAGGGTCGCTGGCGTATACGATGAGAGAAGCCTTTCACCTGAAGGGCGCAATAGACTTTAACGTACTGGAAGCCGCGTTGTCAATGCTGGCGGAAAGAACACCCTCTCTCCGGACTGCCTTTATACAAAGGGAAGGCGGTTATTTCCAGCAGATAATACCGCATACGTCCGCTGCTGCCTGCATCGAAATAATACCGGTGAACGCAGCTGCTACCTGGATAGAAGAAAAAGCTGCTGAACCATTTGACCTTTCCCGCGTACCGCTGCTGAAAGTACAGGTGCAAAGCCCTGCTGCCGGCGAACATATTTTCCTGCTGTCTGTACATCATCTCGTGGCAGATGGCCTGTCATTGAAAATATTGGTAAACCGGCTGTTTGATCTCTACAGAGATATCGCAGCAGGGAAAAAAACGGCAGCAGATGATAGCGGGATCGATTATAAAGATTATGCCGTATGGTATCAGCAATGGCTGCAACGCGGGATACCGGAAACGGTGGCCGCTTTTTGGCGCAGACAGCTGAACGGCGCTCCCGCAGCGTTGCAGCTGCCCGGCATGAATACCCAACATCATACTGGCGGCGGAGCTGGCGGCAGAGGGCTGATGACCTTTACGGTGCCGGGTAAACATACTGCAGGCATCAGTAATTTTTCAGCGCAGCATCACACTACTGCCTTCGCTGTTTATCTGTCGGTATATACATTGGTATTAAGTAAGATTTCCGGCAATAAAGATTTCATAACCGGTATTGTGACAGCAGGCAGGGATCATCCTCAGCTGCAGGCGCTGGTAGGAAATTTTATCAACTTCCTGCCGTTCAGGGTGCAGCCTGCAGAAGATCTGTCGCTGTCTGACTATATCGCACAGGTAGCTGCAAAGCTGCAGGAGACGGATCAGTACAAGGATTTCCCGGCAGAGATGCTGGCGGAAGAATGGACCGCCGCCGGTCATTATGGTCAGCCGCTGTATAATACCGCTATGGTATTTCATACCGATAATACACTGGCACAGCTGAAACAGCATGCACGTTGTCAGGGCTGGCGGCTTTCCCCTTTAGCGCTGCAAACGGGAGTAGCGACACTGGATATAAAACTGGATGTGCTGATGCATCATCGGGGGAGGAAGACGGTAGTGAGACTGGAATACAATCCGGATAAGGTTCCGCAGGAACTGGCCACAAGACTGCGTGACGGGTTGCAGCATGCCTTCGGATGGCTGGATCAGCCGGCCACACTGATTTCCGCGCTGCAGCTGCCGGCTGATAAGCTTTATACGGCAAAGAAAAAAACAACGGAACGTTTGCAGGTGCTGGCCTCATTTTCAGCAGAGCCGTTGTTAAAATCACTGGAGGCATGTACGGCCGCCATGGGTATCCGTATGGATATTTCCCTGGCGCCTTATAATCAGTATCTGCAATACCTCGCTGCTTCCCTGTCAGAAAAGGATCAGCTGACAGTATTGTTGTTCAGGCCGGAAGATGTGTTGCGGCAATCTCCCGCAGGAGGTATCGCTACTGTTACCGCCATCTGCAACAGCATCACGGCATTGCTGGCAGCGCTGCCACCGGGTGCGGTCTGTATGGTAGGTATCTGCCCGGCCGGTGAAAATGATATGCTTGCCGGACAGCGTTCCCGCTTTTATACCCGCATACAGGAGCTGGCAGCGCAACATGCCGGAATTAAGCTGCTGCAGCTGGAACAGCTGGGAAAATATTATCCCGTCAGCGAAACATTTGACCGGTTTGCAGACAGGCAGGCGCATATTCCCTACACAGAAAATTTCTTTACCGCCCTTGCGATGGAAGTAGCCCGGAAGATATTTTCCAGGATACATCCAACGTTCAAGGTGATAGCGGTAGATTGTGATAATACTTTGTGGACAGGCGTTTGCGGGGAAGATGGCGCAACGGGAGTGCGTATAGGCAGTGGCAACAGGTTGCTGCAGGAATTTTTACTGAAGAAAAGGGAAGAAGGTTTTTTGCTGGCCATCGTCAGCAAAAATAATGAGCAGGATGTATGGGATGTTTTCGATCATCATCCGGATATGCTGCTGAAGAAAGCTGCTTTTACCACCTGGAAAATCAACTGGGAAAGAAAATCGCAGAACATCGCTGCAATAGCCGCAGCGCTGGGCTTCCGGGAAGATGCTGTTCTGTTGCTGGACGACAGCCTCACGGAATGTATGGAAGTAAAAACGGCTAACCCGGACATCTGCGCACTGCCGGTGCCGCTCTCCGCAGCAGAGATGCCCGCCTTTCTCTATCATCTGACAGGCACAGAGGCATGGAGCGTGACAGAAGAAGACCGCAGCCGTCCGCTGTTATATGAGCAGCAGCAGGCAAGGGAACAAAGTCTGGCCGTTGCTTCCTCCATGGAAGCGTTCCTGCAGAAACTGGATTTAAAGGTGAGCCTGAATAATACGTTGCCACAGGAAGCAGACAGGATATCGCAGCTTTCTCTGCGCACCAACCAGTTTAACTTGTCCGGACAACGGTTTACCGCTGCGGAAATAACCACGCTGGCAGCAGATGGTACGCCATGCTTCAGTATAGAGGCCAGAGATGTTTTTGGCGACTACGGACTGGTAGGCGCTGTAATAGCCGGGATACAGGAAGAAGCCCTGGTGGTAACCTCCTTTCTGCTCAGCTGCCGCGCACTGGGCAAAGGGGTGGAAACAGCGGTGCTGTCAGGTTTGAAACAATATGCGGAGCAGCAGCAGTTGCCGCTGATAAGATACTGTTTCCGCCGGCTTCCGAGAAATAAGCCTATACAGGAGTTCCTGGAAAAATATGCTACACTTCAATCCCGCGAAGGAGATATCACTTATTACGAGATCGCTGTTGCCGATATCAGAGAAACCGCGTATGTCACCCTGCTGAGGGGAGAGCGGTTCCCTCCGGCAGTTGCGCCGGCAGCGCCGCAGCAGTGGCAGCCTTTGCAGGAAACGCCGCCCGCAGAAATGGAAAGCAGTGCCGCCTATATCCCTGACAGCGCGTATTTCAATGCCATCACCCCGGCAGATAAACACTACCGGGTGTATAAACATTTTATAGAAGTGCAGGACCGTTCCTCCCCGTTGTGGGATAGCAACGGGGCCGGCAATGCATTATCACAGCACAGCGGGGACCAGTTGTTTCAGGAGCTGCATATGCTGTACAGCCGCTTTGTGGCGCAGGATCCTGCAGATCCGGCAGCAGATTATTTCCGCCTCGGAGGAGACAGCATTAAAGCCACGCGGTTATTGTCGGCCGTCTACCGGCAGTTCGGAAAAGAGGTCAGCCTGGCTGCATTTTTTGCCCGGCCCACGCTTTATGCATTGTATGATATTGTCAGAGAAAAAGACGTAACGGAAGCGCATCAGGTAAGCACAGACCAGGCATCGGTGACAGTTGAATTATCTGATGCACAACAGCAGATATGGATGCTCGCCGGTATGCGGGGCGGCAATGCAGCCTATAACCAGGCTGCTGTCATCACGCTCCGCGGCACATTTGACATCGGGCGGCTGCGTGATGGTTTCCAGTGGCTGACTGACCGCTACGAAATACTCAGAACAGGGATGGTAGCGGCGGCGGACAGCCTTTTCCCGCTGCAGCAGATATTGCCTGCGGGTACGCACCGGTTTGAAATAGAACGGATAGATGTTTCCCGCTGCACAAAAGAAGATATAACGGAGATGACTATACGGGAATCGCGGCGTGAATTTGACCTGTCACAGGCTCCGCTGCTCAGAGCTGTATTACTGGAATCGTCGTCGTCAGACAGTATACTGATATGCTGTACGCATCATATTGTTGCCGAAGGGTGGTCGCTGCAGCTGATCGTGGAAAAGCTGATCCGCCATTACAGCGGTGAAGCAGAAACCGCATGGCCGCAGGTGCAGTACCGGGACTGGGTAAAATTCAGGCAGGAGCACCGGCATTCAGCAGCATACCTGCAGGCGAAGGATTACTGGCTGCAGCTGTTTGGTAACGGCGCCGTTGCTACTACGCTGCCGTTTATGCTGCCGCATAAAGGACATCCCGGTTTCTCCGGAAAGACATACTCCCTCCGTTTACCCATGGATACGGCAGATCTCAAAGACAGGTGTGCGCAGGCAGGCGTAACGCCATTCATCTGGTTGCTGACAACGGTAAAGATTTTACTGGCTCACCTGGCCGCTACGCAGGAAGTCATCGTGGGAACCATAAGCGCAGGCCGCGGCGGCCATTATGCCTTCTTTGACCAGGTCGGACTTTTTACGCAATCCCTGCTGCTGAAAACGGATATCCCCGCTGACCGCTCGTTCCGGGAGCTGCTGGAAGCCGTCAGAACATCCGTTGTAAAAGCCTATGAACATGAATCATATGGCTATCACGACCTGACAGGAGAGTTGCGCCGGCAGAAAATTGCGCAGGTACCCGCTATGAACATCATGGTGATTATGGACGAATTTTCAGTACATCATATACAGGTAAATGACGCGCTCGGACTTACCATTGAAGCAGCAGATACCTGCACCAGCCGCTTCGGGCTGTGCTTTGTATGCTCAACGGAAGGACCACAGCCTTTATTGAAACTGATCTATAACACCGCCGTATTCCGTGAGCAGGACATTAACATGATAGCGGCTGCATACCAGGAGATATTACAGTGGCTGTCAGCACATCCGGATCAACCTGTTGCAGGGCTTACTGCCACAGCATCTGCAGGTGTCAATATGGACAGCGTTTCATTTGATTTTTAACTTTTCCAGCAAAAAATAGTTTATGCAACTGAACCTCAGAGACAGGACGATCAATGTATTCTCTGTTATCTACAGGGATGAGGCTATTCAAAGTTATGATGCCTCTTTTATTGCCGATTTTGTGCAGGCAACCAGGGAGCATGGTTATAGCGGGTTATTGCTTTTTGAGGCCAACAGGAGTAACCTGGATCCCTGGATCACCGGGCAGCATGTGATGATGAACGGAATGGTGCCTTTTATTGCCATCAACCCGGTTTACATGCATCCCTTTGCGGCTGCCCGGAAAATAGCAGCCCTGAGCCGGTTATACCAGAACCGGATCTTTATCAATTTCATCACCGGTACCTCAGACAGCGACCTGTTGAACCTCAATGACAGAACGCCTCATGATGAACGCTACGACCGGCTTTCGGAATATATTCTTATCATGGATCACCTGATGCGCAGCGCCGTTCCGCTTACATTTGAAGGAAAGTACTATCAGGTGAGCAACCTGCTGCTGTCTGCCAAACCCGCGCCGGAACGCTATCCTGTGTTTTTTGTAGCCGGTGCTTCTGCCGGTGTGGCGAAGATCAGTGAAAAGTTCAGTGTATTCCGTGCATCCATGGGAAAGGATGTGGCTCCCCTGCAAAAAACAACCCTGCTGCCTGCAACGGGAAATGCCATTCATTTCGGCATTATCACCGCACCTACACGTACCGGAGCAGTTGCCTGGATGGATAACTGGATCGGCGAAACGAAAGTATCCCATGAGCTGTTTACGCATGCCATGGGAAATACCGCCAGCCGCTGGAAGAAACTGCTGGAACAGGCGCCGGAAGGAAACGACGGCGTATTTTCCCTGGCGCCGTTGCGGCACCTGAAGGCCGACTGCCCCTATTATGTGGGCAGCTACGAAGAAATTGCAGAAGTGATCGTTAAGCTGGTCATGAACGGATATACCACCCTCATGCTGGAGACGCCTGATTTCCCCGACGGCTATCAGCACATTGCCCACGCATTCAGTATAGCCGAAGCCGAACTGGATACGATATACGAATTACAGCAACAGCATCAGTTTGATTTTAAATTTTAACCCTATGCATGAAGAGATAATCTCACGCCTGAAAGAAATCTGGAAAGAAGTACTGAAAACCGATCACGCAGAACCAACCGATACCTTTGTTGCTGCCGGCGGATTTTCGCTGAAAGCTGTGCTGCTGACCAACCGTATCAGAAATGAATTCCGTACGGATGTAGCAGTAACGGAACTGTTCAATGGCCTTACCATACAGCTGCTGGCAGAAAAGATCGCGGCTAATGAACAATCCCCTTTTTATGGATTGGGCGCAGCACCGCTGAAAGATGATTATGTACTGTCCTACAACCAGCGGAGTATGTTGCTACGCATCATTGCAGACGGAACAGATACTGCCTATAACCTTGTCAGTACTTTTATCATGGATGGTCAGCCGGACCTGAACATACTGAATACTGCTTTCTTTGCACTGACGGAAAAACATGAAGTGCTGCGTACGGCTATTGTATGGAAAGACGGTACTCCTTACCAGCGTATCAGGGAGCAGGAGGAAATGCCGTTTGTCATATCCAGGGAAACAGCTGCCGCCGGTGTGCTGGATGCCCTGGAGCTGGAGGAAATGCAACGGCCTTACGATCCTGAAAAGGAGCTGCTGTTCCGCCTGCGCCTCCTGGCACTCGACGATGGCAGGTATGCGTTGCTGTTTTCTATCCATCACCTTATCTGCGATGCCTGGTCGCTGGTGATATTGCAGAAAGACCTGTTCCGGTATTATGAACTGTTTTCCCAAAAACAGTACCCCGACAATGCTCCCCTGGCAATACAATATAAAGACTTCTCCGAATGGCAGCATCGGATGCTGGAAGAAAAGGAAGACGTACTGAAAGCATTCTGGTCATCGGCGATACCTGTATTGCCGGCGATGAATGCCAGAAACAGGGCAGTACCTGCCGGCAACACCCTGTTCGATGGCGCAGCGGAGCGGGTGTATCTCTCCGAAAATCTTACCGCCGGTATCAGCCGGCTGGCAAGAGACAGGGAAGCCACGCCTTTTATCGTGCTGCTGACACTATCTGCTGTACTGCAGCATTACCGGCAGGGAGAAAATGAAGTGCTGTATGGAACCGTGCTCGCCGGCAGGGACCATGCCTATCTGGAAGAACAGGTAGGGCTATACGTAAATACATTACCGGTTTTTGCGCGGATATTCCCTCATATGACTTTCACGGAGGTGCTTGAAAATATGAAGGACTATATCCTGCCGGCATTCTCCCACCAGTTGTATCCGCTGGAACGCATACTGGAAGACAGGTTGCCGGGGCAGCGGCAGGGAGGGAAGGCTCCTTTCCATACCGTATTCCAGTTCCTGTCTGCCGGCGCCTATCCGGAAGATACCGTACCGCAAGTGGGCGGACTGCAGATCACCAGGAAAAACACTTCCCTGATCCGCTGCAAGTTCGATCTGCAGTTTAATGCATTTGAACAGAACGGCGGCATTGTGCTGGAAGCAGTATACCGGAAGGCTTTGTATAACAGCAGTGAAATAACTGCCCTGTTAACGTTGTTTGTCCGCATGACAGAACGCGCTGTCAACAATCCTGCGTTGACAATACACAATATTTGTACGGGAGAAATCTACCGGCAACAGTTTTCACGACTATCCTGATTCTATGAAATGTTTTTTCCTATTCGTATGCAGTCTTTTCAGCTTTATGACAGTGACTGCCCGGCAAACGCCGCTGCAGCGCTGCCATTCCTTTTTCCCGGACAGAAAGGAACTGCAGGATGATGCTATTGACTACTACCTGTTTACCGTGCCTGAAAACTACGGGCAGGCAGACACGCGGCAGATTCAGCTTGCTGTAATGGTATTGCACAGCTGGTCGCAGACGCCTCTCAAAGACCCTGTACTGTTTATCCAGGGTGGGCCGGGAGCGGCTGCATCCGCGGATATTGGCTTTTGGCAGGACCATCCTTTCCGGGAGAACAGGGATATTATTCTGGTAGATCTACGGGGCACCGGTTGCTCCGTTCCTGCCTTATGTACCGGTGAAGGCGCCCGTATGATAGGGTTGCTGGCAGCAGATAGCAGGGATACCACGACCACAGGTAAAACCAGGGTGGTAGAGGGTTGTATGGCACAAATGAAAAAGGATTCCGTGGATTTATCCGCTTACAGCAGCCGCGCCGTTGCCAGAGATCTTCATGCACTGAAGGCTGCGATGGGATACCCGCAATGGAATATCTACGGTGTTTCTTATGGTACACATATAGCCATGACTTACCTGGAGATGTTTCCCACGGATGTGAGAGCCACCGTACTGGATGCGCCGGTAGCGCCTATGTCCGGCTACTACAATCACCTCACGGGTAATTTTGCCCGTAGCCTGCGGCTGTTTTTTGACCACCTGCGCAACGATAAAACGGCAGCTGTAAATTATCCCGGCCTGGAAACGCTTTTTTACCAGACACTGCATGACCTGGAAAAACAGCCGCTGGAAGTAGCGGCAGACAAATCAATCCTCTCTTCCGGAAAATTCATATTAAACGCGGATGATATGGCCCTGATTGTACAGCAATGCCTGTACGACCAGCAGCTTATGCAGGTATTGCCGTTGATGATAACAGCATTCCATGACCGGAACAAACCTATGACGGAAGCGCTGGTAAAGGCTTTCAGTAATCGTTTGTCTATGGCGTACGGCGCTTTTTACTGCATGCTGTACAATGATATCCTTTGCCATAACAGTCTGGAAGGATACCGGCAGGACGCGGCGCGTTATCCTGATTTGCCGCTGCACTATTTCGAATCCGATATGCAGGCTGCAAAGATATGGCCCGTCGGTCCGAGGCAGGAAGCCTTTGCTGCCGGTGTATCCCTCGCGCAGCAGCCGGTGCTGCTACTCACCGGGGAAATGGATCCGCTGATTGCTCCCGCTGATGCCGCCCAGCTGACCACGGTTTTTCCGCATGGTTTCCTGATTACCTTGCCGGGCGCCGGGCATAAAGCAGGATACAGCGAAGAGGGGATAGGACTGGCGCAGCAATTCATGGACCGGCCGGAGCAGCGCCCTGATACCAGCGGGCTCGCACAGAAAGGACAGATCCGTTTTGTTGCCGGCGTAAAGGTTAGCGGCGGAACCGGCAGACTGGCAGCGGATCTGATGCAACTGAGACTGCCGGTACTTATTCCGCTGGCGCTGGCGTATGTATGGTTGTTACTGATGCTCATCAGTGTAATCATCCGGAGTTGCAGGATGCCGGTAAAATTCCTGCCCTGGAATCTGCTGCTGTGCACTGCCATGATAATGGCTTTCCTGCTGCCCTGGGGGCTGTATACCGCCATCAGGCAGACAGCAGGAATCAATCCCTATATACTCGCAGTGGGGCTGCCCGGAGCATATAGCTGGACCATTACGCTGTGTCATGTGCTGACAGCGCTTACCGGCGTATTGCTGCTTGTCTTTCTCTTTATTTTCACACGGTTGCCCTACAGGAGGCTGTATACCAGCAGTATGCTGGCATTGGTAGCCGTGATGGCCGCATATTTATATTGGGGACTTTAATAAAAAGCCAGGATCATGAAATGGACATTGTTTAAAAGAAAAGAAGTAATCATACCACTGGGCTGCGATTGCCATCCGGCCTATGTGCTCGCCCGCCTGGGCCACCGGAAGAGGAGCCTGCCTTTCGACTGGATAAGCCTGCATCCCTTGACAGCGCTGGCATATGTGCATGAGAATATCATCACGGACTTCAGATATTTTCTCCATTCCCTGCAACGGAATGAAGAGGGGCATGTATATGCAGAGAGATTCCCGGAAACTACCTTCTATCATCATGGCGATATTATCGATAAAAAAAAGACATACCGGGCATTTGTAAGAAGAGGCCGCCGTTTTATGAAGTATGTCAGGAAAAGACGATGCACCTATCTCTATAATATTGCCAGTGTAAATGTAGACAGCCCGGAAAGTGTGCAGCAGTTAACCGCCGCTGCCGTGCTTTTCTGTAATGTGCTTAAAAAAGATGACCGTTGCTGGATCTACATCAGGTATGATGAAAGCTATGAAGAAAACCGCCTGTACTGTGATATGCTGTATGAAGCACTCCGGAAAACCGGCCGTATAGCGGTGGTACGTTATATCAGGTATAAGGAAAAATTTGATATCTGGGGCGATGAAACGGCTTATCAGCAGCTGCTGGACAGCTTTCTGGAACAACCATAGCACCGCAGCCAGACCGGAAGAATATTCCGCCATCGTGTTTGAACCATTTATAATAAAAAGCGTTATTACATCATCCGTTCTGACGGAAATAACCATTTACCTTCAAAAACCATAGCACATGAAACAACCTATTGAATCCACCTTAATTAATGCCATCAGCCATTCCGCCGGTATTCCGGCGAATGCCATCAACCCGGCTCAATCGCTGGATGACCTGGGAATGAACTCTATCCTGGCTGTACAGCTTTTGTCTCAGATGCAGGACCAGCTTGGTATAAAGGCAGATCTCAGCGGCTTGTCCACCAGTAATACAATAGGAGAGATCGCGAATTATCTTGAAAGTAAAGCGTGAGCTATTTAATTACGAATTACGAATTGCGAATTACGAATGAGGAGCGAAGATGAAAGCGGATAAAGAATTTACTTCTTCGCTTTCATCTTCGCTCCTCATTCGTAATTCGCAATTCGTAATTCGTAATTTTTAAAAGAGCAATCATGATAAGTTTACATCTTTAAAACACATTTCTGTTCTTTTCGGAATGAAATTTGCTAGGAGCAGCCCATATCTCATATGCCTTCAGAAAAACCACAACGACAGAAAGGAAATTCAGACAGGCGTTGTAATAATAAAATAAGGACTTCATGCAAATTCCATTAAGATCAGTTCTGCTGCTGATATTGCCACTTGCCAGCTTTGCACAGAAAACAGTTTTACCCGGACATCCGGACATCAGCACCAAGCGTTTGACTCCCGGAAAATCGTTGTTTACGATCTATTATGTAAAAGGTAACGACTGGAAGAAAAAAGGATCCTATATCCATGATTTAGCCATTTCAGCAGATGAAATGAGATTTGTAACCGACTACAAGGATGAAAATGAAAAATGGTACAGAAAGAGAATTTCTGTAGCAGATCCTAAAACATTCAGTCCGGTCAGCTATAAGTCTGAAGGGCTGAAAAACTCCCTGGAGCTGACTTTCGGTAACACTGTGACGGGTAAGTCCCGTGCAAACGGGGAGAAAGACAAGCCTGTAACGATAAAGCCATCCGGGAAATTTGTTGATTATAACCTGGCGGAGCTGCTCTTTACCACACTGCCCCTGGATGTAGGCTATAAGGCCACCGTAACAGAATTTTATTATGGTAGCAGCCCTGACAGCGTATTGTCCAATTACGTGATAAAAGATGTAAAAAGCTATATACATCGCTCACCTAAAACCGGTAGCCACGAAAGCTGGCTCATGAATGTACTGGAAGAATCTACCGGCGCAGTTTACGCCTATATCATAGATAAAAAGGATCACAGGATCTGGCAGAGAGAAATGCCCGTGGGCGGAGGAACTACAGAAATCTGTGTAAATGAGGAACTGGATTACCAGCCGATAGAAAGCAGATTTGACAAGGACGAAAATCTGCGAAGACTGGAAAAAGGAAACGGCGTAATTGTAGGTACCGCCTTCGCAAGAGATCACGGTAACAGCAGGTTGCAGGTAGTCAATATTAACCGGGCACAATTTGCGCCAAGAGGTACGGTAGTCTCTATACTACCTAATTCAGCCTATATCGAAGAATGGAAGGAAGTGAACAAAAAAATCAGGAAACGCAGGAAGCTGCCCGAAGTTCCTATTGATCCTAACGTGGCCGCCTGTATTAAAAAAACAACAGTATATGACGACAAAGGACATTTTGAATTCACTAACCTGATGCCGGGTGAGTATATTCTGCTTACCTCCTTTGGGTATACACACCGCTATTCTTACACCTATCAGTCCGGAACTTCCAGCCTGGTTCATCCGAGCGGAACAGTGTTATCCTCCAGTCCGATTTACAGCTCCGGTAGCGGAGCCACCGGTATGACCGCGGAAATAGAAATGAAAGTGACGATCCGCAATGATGGCGATAAAGTGAATGTGAATCTGAAAGACGTACGATAAAAGATAGCGCCTGCCGGGCTTTTTAACGAAAGTATATAAGGAAGCCTTCCGCCTGTTACCGGTGGAAGGCTTCTTCGTTTAGCCGGGATGTGCCCTTGAGAACAGGTATCCCGGATATCAAGTTAACATTGCCGGATAATGACTATTTTAGTTGCAGCTGTTTGATAGCGTTACCAATTATGCGTAAAACAGCAGCAAGGTGAGTATATGATGGTACAGGAACTCAACATACAGGAAATACTGGCAAGGTTTAACCATGCCCTGGAACAGGAAATACTAATGCGTAAGGTAAAGCTGCCATACGCATGTTGCCTGTCAACGGAAGGAACAGATGGCTTCCCCAATGCGCGTTTTGTATCGCTGAAGGAAATCAGGGATGAACATTTTATCATCACCGGCACACTGACATCCCGGAAAGGAGTGGAAATCAGTAATAATGAGAAAGTGGCCCTCACCTTCTGGTGGCCTGAAACCCAGCAGCAGGTGCGTATTCAGGGAGTTGCCCGGTTGCTTGCCGGCACATGGCCGGATCATTATTTCAGCGAGCGGAACAGAGAAAGTCAGATTGTTTCAGTTGTGAGCAATCAGGGAGAAGAGCTGACAGACCCGGAAGAACTCACCCGGCGATTTGATGAAATAGCCGGGGATATTACCGCTCAGGAAGTGAAAAGGCCGCAAAACTGGGGGGCATATGCGATTGAGCCCGTTCGTATTGAATTCCTGGTTTTCAGTGAATCAAGGTTTCATGACCGCACCTTATTTACGTTGCATAATGGCCGGTGGTCAGCAATAAAACTGCAGCCATAGATATGCTGGCAGATCAGCATAGGCTGTATCAGTATTATGCTGATACAGCTTATTTTTTGTCCGGAGTATAGCAGCTTTCTGATTAAAATACGATGTGTTTTGTATAAAATACTATCACTGTAGTGTGGGATTTTTTTTTATATTTAGTAGGAGCAATGAAAATGAACCATAGCAGGAAACCGCTGCTATTATAGTGTTTACACTAATCAGCCAAAAAATGCAGCCATTTGAATAAGGTTTATTTTGTACGCCGGCTGTTAGCCTGTTGTCTCCCGGTTATGTGCGCTTGGCCCGTCATGCCCCTCTCTTACAGGCAGGGAGCCGGTAAGTAGTTTACAGCCCCTGCATTTAAATGAATATACTATCTGTCCAAAACCGTAATTCTTCACCTAAAACAGTAAACAATGACCAAAATCTTTCAATTCCTGGTGGTTACCACTGTGCTGGCAATGATAATGACCAGCTGTCAGAAACATCCTGAGCCTGCCGCACCGCAGGATGCAGATACTAAAAAGCCGGACGTGGCTACAGAAGGCATTGCCAATGGCACCTATATGCTGAACGTAGTTTATTTTGTTCCATCCGACCTGGATACTGTGCCGGGCTACAAAGCCAGGCTGAACGGTGTATTCCTCTACATGCAGAACTTTACGACCAAATGGATGAATCAATGGGGATACACCGGCAAGACCATAGGATTGCAGACAGATTCCGGCGGCCGGCTGAAAATAACACTGATCCGCGGGCAACAGGGTAAAAGCAGCTACCCGTACGAAGGTGGCGCCAATGCTGTTATGAATGAAGTAAATACCTACTTTGCAGCCCATCCCACGGAGAAAAAAAGTGATCACATCATGGTGGTTATTCCCACATACTCCTACGGCGCTAACGGGGATCCCAGCGGAGGTCCGTTCTATGGTATCGGACGCTGGTGCTTTGCACTGGATTATACCGGTCTGGATACCATCAATCTTGGCAAGCCGGATGATAAATTTTCTACCAAATGGATTGGCGGCATGGCGCATGAAATGGGCCACGGTATTAATCTTCCGCATAATGGCGGCGCCCAGTCACAGAATAATCTGTATGGCACCACGCTGATGGGCTATGGTAATGGCACCCTGGGAAAATCACCTACCTACTTTTCCCCGGCAGATGCCGCGATACTCGCCAACGGGCAGATATTCAGTACCGTTACCAGAACAGACTGGTACGCAGATCCCGGATGCCAGGTTAAACGCGTGTACGCCGATTATAACAGTAGCTCCGCCAGCATAATTGTTTCCGGTAAATTTACGGCTGTAAAAGCGGTGAAGGATATTGCCTACTATAACCGCAATACCGGCAATGATAACGGAGGATATAATTCAGTCACATTCGCTTCCAAGCCAATTGGTACCGACAGCTTCCGTATCGTCATGCCTGTCAGTGATTTCAGGGATAAGGGAAACACGAATTATGAATTCACCATCAGGCTTGTGCATGAAAATGGCAGCATCTCCAGTTATGTGGCTTCCTACAGTTTCGTAAATGATGTTCCTGTGATCACCTTCGGTGATAAGGTGGTATATGATAAAACCGGATGGACGGTAGCCGCCTACAGCTCTCAGGAAACCGCCAGTGAAAGCGGTGCTGCAGCCAATATCATTGATGGCTCCGGCAGCACTTTCTGGCACTCCCGCTGGTCTTCCAATGCCACCAGCTACCCGCACTATATTACCGTAGATATGGGCCAGGCGCTGGATGTAAACCGTTTTACATTTAAGCAGCGCGACAGCAGAATGGTGAAAGTGGTAGAAATCCTGACCAGTAACAACAATGCCACCTGGACCTCCCTGGGCGATTTTACCCTGGCACAATCCACCAACCCGCAGAATATAGTGCTGTCATCAGTCAAAAATTTCCGCTACTTCAAACTGAATATGAAAAGTTCGTACGACGGTCAGCAGTTTGCTGCCATGTGCGAAGTAGGGACATATAAAGATTAGCACAACGATATTGCAGACATCGATCCTCTATGTTCAGCATACATAATCCGGGTATTCTTACCCGGATTTTTTTTTGATGTTTTGTTGCAGCAGAATAGGTAAATAATCACTATATTCGGACTGGAAGCAGATAAGTATACCCCAAAAACGCCTCCGTAAATAAGGAAGCAGCTATACTTACAGATCAGATATCATACAACAAATCATACATTCCAGGTCATGTGGAAAAAGCAGCGGAACGATAATACAACCGGCACTTGATGCCTGTCATGTTACCATTATCCCTGATGATCCCCTTCTCAACCCCTTTAATAATTGTCTATGAATAATGCACAACCGGTTTATGTATCCAATGCCGTTTTTCAATTGGGAAAATCTAAAAACTGGAGCAGCATACTCGTGCTGGAGTATGTAAATGATATGGCGAGGAAAGGGAAAGTCCTGTCTGCCCAGGATATACAGAAAATAAAAAATGCAGCAGATAAAATTTACTCGGCTGAATATCCGGCATACAGGGAGAAAAAATTTGACTCGGAATGGGTACAGGCGAGATACGATTTTTACCAGGATATCAGAAAAGTAGGATTTGTTGGTGCTGACTACCTGGGAGATTATTTCAGTAAAAAGATTGAAGAAGTGTATGAAGCATCTGCACTTAATGTAACGAAGGACATCAATCTCCAGAAACAGAGTGAATTCAGCAAGGGTATTGACAATGCGGAACGGGTACTGAATGAAACATACAGCATCGCTGCAACTGATCCCGCATTTAAGGAAAGCATCGATAATGTATTTTCCCATGAGTTTAACAGCCTGCTGGACAACAGTGAAAAGGAAATACGAACGGCCAATGCTGAATTTGACAGCTTCCTGAAGGTGAACGGGCTGGTGAAGGCAACCGGAGAAATATTATCCGGCGATGCGGAGCTTAAATCCGTTATTAATGCAAAGCTGGAAAGCGTACTGGATGCCGTGCAGTCCGGACAGGAGGAAGTAGTGAAGAAAATAGACCGCATAGGCGCGAAGGTGGAAGATATGGGCAGTAAAGTAGATTATCTGTTTGAAAAAATAAGAACAGAACAGGAAGAGAAAAACAGGATTGCCCTGCAGAACTGGGAAGACTATTCGGTACAGTCTATCATTTCACTGGCGACGAATATTATCGGAGATCCTAATTTAACGAAAGGAGTAACGGCAGTTGCCAGTGCAGCTTTCCAGATTAAGAGCCTGTCGGCCCAGTATAACAGCATTCAGCAGATGTCCGCTTTAGGCTCCCTGGGACTCATTTCCGGATATGCAGGCGTTGCGCTGTCGCTGTATAATGCATTCAACGCACCTGAACAGCAGAATGCCGACGCCATTATATTACAGAACCTGCAGAAAATTTCCGAACAGATAGAAGCACTCAGAAAACAGGTGATGGAAGGCATATCCATTCTTGATAAGAAAATCGATGCCTATTTTGAGATAACAAATGAGAATATAAAGTATATCATCCAGTTCCTGCAGGGAATGGATGTAGATCTGGACAATGTTGGCGATTCGCTGAAGAACATCTCCCTGCAGATAAATCTTTATTGGAAAGATGTAAAAACAAAGCTCGATTATCTCATTAATGATGATATAGAAGATTTAAAATCCGATATCGAAAATTTTAAATCTACCTACGACAGAGAAATGACCGTGGATGAATACAAGGCATACATGCTGCGGGTATTTAATGTATATGAAGAGTCGAAAAAGGCAGTATTCACCGGTAATAAGGAGGCTATCGGCAATGAACGTCAGTTGTTTGTTGAGATAGAAAATAAAGGGGCAGCGGAACTGATTAATCTGTTAAGAGCTATTATCAGCGCCAACTCAGAGTATAAACTTTTCAAAGAAAGAGTTAACCCCGACCGGTTAAGCATTTGCATGAACCTGTTAACAAGACTGGCAATAGATAACCCCCATACCTTCAGGGAAATCAAGCCAACCAAATACCAGGAGCTGTATGAAGAATTCAGGATACAGAGAAAAGAAATAGCAGAGATCAGGGCTAATAAGAATAATAGCCTGGTAAGTGTATTTAAAAGGCTGATCGCCGGCTACCTGCAGTCTGTAGAAGATTTCCAGAAAGAGATAATGAAGATATACAGGGAAGAACTGATAAAAAATGCGGACATTAAAGATAAGTCGAATGCTAATCTGATAACCAATGTGCTGGAAATCTATTTCGAGTTATCCAATTTTACCCCGGGAGGATTTAACATGGGGATGATAGACAGGTATATCCGAATGGCTTTGGATAAGCTGACGTTTATGGAGTTTGAGCATGCTCCCTATTCCGACTGGCGTATTTTTATCAATGCCGGTAATGGTACCGTTGATTTTTCCTTGCCGGAAGCCTATATAGAGAGTAATAGCCGCTACAGGGGCAATGCAGGTTTCCCGAAAGTATTTCTTACAGAAAATCCCTCCAGGGAACTGCTGGATGCAATGCCGTCCTTAATATTATTGCTCAGCTTTGATGCGCTTAACCTGGAAAGGAAGTACTTTGCTTCCTATGTAAATTTTACCAAAACTATAGTGAGCGCCCCGGGAGTAAGTATCACCCCTTATGAAAAAGGGAAACCGGCAATATATTACAGGCTGCTCTGGAATGGCATGTTACTGGGAAAACCGGAAATAGTATCGCCGGTAATCAATTTTATCAGCCCCGCATATATGGGGCAGGAGCAGTCAATTACCAGTCTGAAGGATTTATGTACCAACTATTACTTCTGGTATTATATTCCCGACAGCGGTAGTAACTTCCCGGAATTTGAAGTTCACAGGAAGGAACTAAATGACCGGTTAACATCTATTGTTACTGCTTATCTGTTGCAGGTACAGAGCCGGGTACTGCATGATTTAAACGACATGAGTACCGATCTGTTCAGGATGGTTGCAGGTATTGAAGGGAATGCCAGCCTGATTAAATTAATGCTTAACTACCTCTTTAACGGTATTAATGATGACCTGCTGAATTATCTGACAGGAGATATAAGAACCCGCTTTGATATTAATGAATTCAAGTTCACCGGGGGGAATGGATTAAATTATCTCCCGTTGCTGAATGCGGAATATATTCAACTGATTATTTCATCTCTCAGTATAGATAAATCGGATGTTTTCGGCTCCTTACTGGGACGTGATTTTCAGTTGTTCAACACTGATTTTGAAGAGAAATGCAAAGAAACTACAGAAGTAATGGTGGCAGAAATCCAAAAATACCTGACAGCGGATACGCTTAATTCATTTCAGCAGATAACCGATAATCAGGTATTATTTGAAATGTTGCTTGCCTCAAAATGAGGACTGTTACCGGGAATAACCTTATATCCCGGTGAACCGCTTTCTGACTGCCTGTAATTGTTTTGCATTCATGCGGGAAGTTTTTTCGAGTACCTGGATAAAATAATCGACTTCTTCTTTTTTGGAAGGGCAGCCTACATTTTCAAGTTTTCCTTCCGGTGATTTCAGGCGGCTGTCCGCCAGCAGTTTTCCGGAAGCGTCAAATACCAGCCAGTAGGGAATACCTGAGTTGCCTCCGTTATACCTGGCGAGCATCTCTGCGCCGCCTGGTGTTTCGAGCGCCTTCTTCTCTTTGGACTCCATTACTGTGATGTGCCGGATTACAAAGTTATCGTCAAATGCTTTCCTGCAGGATATATCATTCATGGCTGTATCCATTTTATGGCACCAGCCGCACCAGGAAGCATGGAAAATAATGAATACGTTCTTCTTCGATTTAGCTGCCAGTGTGGAGGCTTCCTTCAGTGTTTTGTCTGCAGAGGCAGGCTGTTGCGCCCGCGCAGCCGTGAAGGAGAGGAACATCATGACAAATAATAATCTGATTGGTTTCATATGGCAACGGTTTTATAACAGGATTTTAAAGTGGATGGTAAGATAAAGAAAAGTTAGGATTTGGTAAGTTTCCGGTTGGCCGGGAACAAAAAAGCCTTACAATGATTCATTGTAAGGCTTTTCAGCATATTGGAACAGTACGGTCAGCGTTTCTTCTTTGCTTTTGTCACCGGATATTGAGCAGCAGATATCGCGAAGCTGAAATCCCCGAAGATATTATTGTTTACGGAATCAGCGGGGAAAGGTGCAATGGTGCTGAATTTATGACAGCTATAGCAGGTGTTGGTATTTTGTACATAGCTCTCCATGGTAGTATTGGCTACTATATGAGCGCCGCTCAGCATAGCAGAGATGTTTAGTGGAAACGGCGCCTGAATGGGTGTTGTCTTGTCTGGCTGTAATGTTTGCGACCAGATGACATCTACCAGTTCATAGTACTGGAAAACAGACTGGGGGTAAAATCTCCTGATATTGTTTTGCATGCTGTCATTGATGGGCGAAGCATCCGCCTTGTCAATGGCGTTGGATCTGGTGAGCTGTATGGGTACGGGAGCCGCCTGCGACAGGTAATAAGGAGGGGAGGTGTTGGGCGTACAACCTACGGTAGCTGTGCCTCCTCCGTTTAAGTTTACCTGCCGGGCAGTACAGGCCCCGTTGTAAAAATTATACCCGTACGGGGGGGCGGGCCTGCTGTCGTCCGGCACATTATCTATCTGCTCAAAGGTAGCCCATACCCAGGTAGGTTGATTCTGTGTTTTGTGCAGGATATGCAGGCCAACCAGTGCTACATTCGTTTCTCTTAAATTTCCGGAAGCAGAATCATATACGGTGGCTTTGGAGAGTTTATAACGTTCCCATTTGGGCGAATTGATGTTGTCCACCTCCATCCAGGCGGCTTTTATCTCTATAGCGCCTTCAGGGCCATTATACTGACCTTGCGGAAAATTAATGGGAACACCCTTCCGCACCGAATCATGTTGTGTAATGGCGTTGTAGTAGCCGTTTTTGATGACAAAATCATAATAGTCCTTATTCAGTTTAATCTCATACCATAAATTGGTATTATTCTGTGCACCGAGCCAGTTGGGTTTGTCCATAGGCGCTGCCTGGTCCGGATTCAGCCTGAAAGTGGAGTCAACGGCAAATTTGGTCGTGAAGGTTAACAGTTTCGTATCTGTTAAATTCATCACCAGGTCCTGCGTTTTAAATTTAGCGGCGTATTTCGGGGAAACGAGTGTACCCCATCCGGAGGGGTGTACGCCTCCTGGTTGGAACAGTACATCCAGCGGCATATATTTCTCCCAGCCTACAGGTGAAAAATCTCTGGGAGCGCCAAAATATGCAGCTGTGTCAACCGGCCAGTTTAAGGTAATGAACTCCTGCCAGGCAAAGCAGTCTGCCTGCGATTGATTGTTAAATGCGGGAAGATCTCCCGGTACCTTGTTATTGAAATTGATAACCACCTTATAGAGCGGAGAACTGGCGTAGCAGTTGCAGCTGTTGGTTGATACCGGCCGCTGACGGTTTCCGTTACCCGGTTTGAAGGCTGTAATGATAAACTGACTGATGAGCAGGGCGGTACATGTAATAACGATGATAGATAAGGATCTTTTCATTTTTGCATGGTTTAAATGAAGTGGTGCTGATATGCAAGAGGCACATATAAGTAATATGTACCTCTTGCATGTATTTGGTCTGACACTGATGTTTGGCTGTAATCAGCTTACATCAATTGTAACAGAGACAGCTCCTATATTATCAGTTAATCCGGCGCCGTATTGCTTGTTCAGGTCATCATTGATGCACAGCTGTAATTCTCCGCTGAGGTTAGGAGGAACAGTTGCCTCGAGGCCAACCATGAAAATGGTATTGCCAACTCTGCCAACGAGAGCGCCGATGTTTTGCCCTGCCATCGGATAGCCCGGAGGGGCGGCGAAAAAGCTGGGGTTACCTGCTGCATTGTACAGTTTACCTCCGTTATCGGCCGGGTTGGCAGTCCATAGGCCCGTGGTATATTTTATAGTAGCCCTGTTACCGGCGTTAAGTACCACGCCGGTATTCTGCCAGGCAATGGTGGACTGAACGGTTACAGGGGTTACTGACAGCAGCGCGGGCATCGCTACTGAACGTGGCTGCCCTACATTGGTGACATATACGCCATGCAGCCCGGCCCTGGCATTGTTGCCAACGGCTACCGTGATATATATGGCCTTGTAGGTGCTGGGTTGGCTGTTCCCCGGTACGGCGTAGCTGATATTATCCTTTACGGCAGTTACCTGCGCTGTAATATTGGAATCATCAAAGGTTACCGCAGGATAGGTGCCTGGCTGGCCGGGCTGCGCGGTGCAGGTGTCCACTATCAGCACCATGCTGGCAGCTGTAGCCCCCATGTTGATAACAGCAGGTATATAGGTACTGTTACTTAATAAAGGAATGGGGTGATTTACCGGGTTAGGCACCTGTGTATTGTATAAAGTATCAAAGTAGTCCTGATAGAATAACTGAACCGGTTGCGCGTAGGTTGCATCCGGAGGTGTACTGTCAACGGGTTCATAACCCTGAGGAACGGTGCCGGTGAATGCACTGGCTACAATCTGCATTTTGAAGGTGTATGCCACCTGGGAGCCCCAGTTAATGGGCTTCCCGGAAATAGTAATATCACTTACGGTATAACCCTTATCGGCAGGCACTTCATAGACGGCGTGCAGAATAAAATTCCCCGGCAACGGATTTCCATCCTGATCTTTCAGCGTTTTACTGCCACGCTTAATAGTCCAGAAAGTAGACGCATCCGTTTTATCAGGGGTCTGGTAGTTGGAAAAGTCAGGCATCTGAATGTACAGTCCCGGAGGGTCTGCCAGTGTCACCACCATTCCCTGGGTAACGAAATAATTTACCGCACCACCGATATTAGGATCACTGTTGCGGTACCGCTGACCGAACTGGCCTACGCAGATTAAATCATTGTATTGCGACGATGGCCACATTGTATTTGTAGTAGCCGGAGGGGGAGGAGGGTTGAAGCGTTGAATGGTAGATGTTGTGGCCAAGCCTATCTCAGTCTGTATGGTGTTAGGCGTACTGGTCAGGTGAATAGCGCCTCCGGAGCCAGCACCGGATACCGGTCCGCTGTTCCATTTGTTTAAGGGGTTGTACACCGGCTGGTTGGTAACGGGATCCACTATGCCGGGTACAGACAGATCTTCCAGGGTGATCTGCGGCTTGTCCAGGATAGACTGATACAAAGCCAGCACCTGGTTAGGGTCTACTGACCATAGGGTGTTCCAGTATTCAGGGTTTTCGCAGGTGAAATCGATGCGCGTAATTTTTCCTGCATCATTCCTGGTTACCGCCCATTCACAATATTCGTCTTGCCAGCCTCTCGGACCATAGGGGAAATAGGCAACATTTTGTCCTGTACCGCATGGGTCATTGGATATTTGTCCGGGCATTGATCCGGTATCAGCCATTTCATACAACTTATCCTGTGATTCGCCGGGGAAATTGTATTCGAGTCTTCCCGGAAAGGCCAGCCATTGAATATTGGCTGCATTGCTCGGAGGGTTGTTGTCGATCGGGTTGTAATAATTTGTAGGCGGTGGCGTATTGATAGAATTCCAGGGATTATTTAACATGCCCTGTTGGGTGAATCCATTGAGGTGGTTACTCCAAAGACTATTCATCAGGGCTTGTTTGGGCGGATTGTTCGCAAAATCCTGGATGTCGGCCGGCGTGCGGAAATGAAATCCGGAAGTGGCCGCAGCGGCTTTTTTGTCTGGGGCAGTTTTTTCTACGCTTTGCATTTCGATTTGTTTTACATGGTTATTTAATGAGAGAGAACACGCGTATGTGAGGGCATTCGGATAGTTTGAGGGAATAGAGGAGTGCCCGTTAGTAGTGGCAAAGGTAGAGGATCGTTAAATGAGCGGACCGGGGAAAAATACCCTTTTTGAACAGGAGTATTTTTAGTATATTAACAGGTCGTGAAAAAATATAATGGAAGATGTGTGAAAATGTTTTTAGTATGGAATCCTAAGTAATTAAATGTGCTGAAGTGTAGGTGCGTCTGTGTGTGATGATGGCCAGCCGGATAAGCCCTGGATTTTTATTTTCTGCCTGTGGTAACCGGCTTGTCCGGGGTCGGTAACCTCATCATGTTTTAGTCTGCCACTACATACCTGGCGGTAAGTTCACTCCATACTTTATGGCCTGTAATCATATATTGTATACTTTTTACGTATCCGGCCACTGCATCGTTATAGCTCCCGAAATCCGGCGGATGGGCAGCAGTCTGAATGAGATGCGCAATTTCCTTATTATGCAAATGAACTGCCGCATCCATGGCTGCCGGTAGGTTGTCTCCATTTTCCCGTGTCATCAGCAGCACCAGATTGAATATTTCTCCTTCCCGCAGCTCTTTGGGGTAAGAAACAATATCATTCAGCCAGCTCATGGCCAGTACAGCACTCTTACGAAGGGTATGAATGAAGGGAGAGCTGATAATACCGGCCGGAAGAAAGGTCTGATTGGCAGGTTCAAGCAGGTCTGTCATCTGATGAAGCCCTACCAGTTGCTCCCGCATTATTTTATAATACGACACCGACGGAAAGATACCGGTTCGGGTAAAGTAGGCTTCACTTATCATCGATGTAAAGTATTGTTTTATGTTGTTGATATATCGCTGAAGCCATGCTTCATTTGCGTTTTCCAGAAGTAGCCGCCGCAGCAATGAAAATTCCCTGATAACAGCAGAAGTGCTGTTGGTCGTATGCCCCTGCAGATGATGAATAGCCTGGTCGGCATGGAGCTGCAGCACCTCCGGATCCTGGTTGGCATATAAATCGTCGAATGCAAAAAAAAGCAGCAGATGCAGTGCCGCGGCTTCCAGAACAGCTCTGCCGGCAAATGGATAAAAACGTGTTCCCAGATTTCCCAGCTGCGATTTCCGGTACCTGGCAACGATGTGGTCTGGTAACTGCAACCGGTCTATCCAGGTGGTAACGAAGTCCTGTATGGCTGGGGCATACGGACTGTCGGCATGTGGAAATGGATAATCCAGCCTTTGCAGAATTGTTGTCATCATAAGTATTTCAGTTATTCCTAAAGAAATATGCGATTGAAGAACAGTCAGTAATGCTGCTGTTTATGTTGCAGGAATTATGCTGATAAGATATCAGCACGAGGTATTGCCGGATGGTAGTCATTGATTTACATCCTACAGGGATAATGAAACAACTGATCAGGACTTTTGTTATTTTAATATTTGTTATGAGAAGTCTTTACTTAATTGATGATACCTCATCCTGTCTTGCCGGGCAGGAGGGATGAGGTATAATGCAGATTGATATTGATAAGGAAGGTACTTCTTACTTATATTCTGTGGTGAAATTATAAGGACCGTTATGTCCTATGAGATTTACCTTGGCGCTGTATTGAACAGAAATATTGAACCCAAATGATGCTGAGGTAGCAAATGGCTCATATCTTGCCCAGTAATTATTGGGAGCACCGCTTTCCGTTAAAAACTGATCAGCAAAGTTAAATTGGGCAGATAATAATCCCAGCGTAGGTACACTGTTGTTTTTTAATCCGGAGGAGGCAATGGCTACAATCTCTGCGTCCTCACTGGTAGAGTTTTGCCAGTTCTTCCCTATTGCCCATATGGTAGATCCTATAGGCCAGCCTCCTGATGTATAAAGAGGTTCACTCAGGTACTTATAACCATCGACGGCCAGAACTACGTTTTGATTAACATACGAATGCCCCAGACCTGTCGTTTCACCTCTGCGCAGAATGCCCAGAAAGTTGCGGTACTCAACCCATAAATGAACGGAAACAAACCCCATGTTCTGATTATTGATAGAAGCATTCCATAGTCTGTACTGAACATAGCCATAAATATTCGTACCGGCATCCTGCGTGATAGTTCCCTGACTCAGGCTGAAACTTGCTGGGGGAGGGGCGCTTCCATAAATTGTCTTGTTGGTGTTAGTCCGGGAAAGCTGGGATTTATATTCCTGACGATAGGAACCTTTATGAGACTTTTTCCAGATGACAGTTTCCGTACCAGTTCCCCTGGCGTTCTTGTCAGCACTAACAGGCGTTGACTTTATCATGTCTTCCCGGAAGCTCAGTAAATTGTCGCCTACCCTGACATGGCCGTCAGCATTTACGACGGAAGATTCCATGATGCCGCTGCAGTTAATCTGGTAAGAGCTGTCTGCATACCATACAGCGATGTTCCTGTATTTATCTCTTACTGCATAGAATCCGGCTGCATCACGGATGTCTTCCATCTTATTCAGTTCCCTGTTTAGTTCCTCATATTTACTTCGCAATGATGCAAAGCCTGTTGATTTTTCCCATGCTGCTCTTTGGGGAGCCGGCAGACTGTTTATAACCAACATGGTCTGGATGAATTCCTGATTATCCTTAAAGTGAATGATGCCGTTTTCTACCTTTAGTTTAGGTGTTGAAGCAGGAGAGGAGTCGGGTTGTGTTGTTATTGTATCCTTTTTGCAGGAAACCAATGTGATTAAAGCCATCATAGTGGCTGTCATGGCGAGTTTAAATGTCATATTGCTACGTTTTAAAGAACAGAATTCCGGGTTATCTATGGTTGAATAATTGTCTGATAAATATATTCCGGGCCGATGCGGTAATGAAGCACAGGTAATTTCTTTGCGTATAAGCAGCGTCTTACTACATTTCTTTTGATCTTGTTTTAATGGCTGTTTTATTGGTTGTCATTAACTAATTTTATGGCGCGGCAGCGATGGAAAGGGGGCTTGCAGGCTATCATCCCTTATATTGTTGTCAAGTGGTTTTATATTTATACCGGAATTTTATGAAAGATTTATCTCAGGAAGAAAAACAGATTCGTTATGTCGCAAGTTTTCAAGATCTTGTTGCTACGCCTTTCTGTGGCGTAATGAATGCCATTTGCTGGACCCGTAATCTGACAGGTGATTTTGCTGAGATTGTGAAAAAGGTAGTGCAGAGTGGCAATATAACGGAGATTGAACCGGAAGAACTTCAGGCGCTGCAGTTGAGTGAACAGGGAAACCTGGCCCGTGAGATCCTGTTAGGGGATTTCGCGCTATTGACGGCTCATGGCGCACAGCCCAGCCTTAATGTGATCAGGAACTATCATCAGGATGATGACTACCCGTTTTTTCCGACTGATGTATATTCTTTTCATGTAGATCGTTCTCCAATACCCACCAGTACCTTTTTATGTACCTATTATGGCGAGTCGAGCGACATCCTGCCCAATGCGCAGGGCCGGCAGAAAGTGCTGATTCCGGAAATACGTGATGAACTCAGGAGGTTATATGGTGGTGCTGAAGAAGGGTTTGAAGCATTCCTGACAGAAAATTTCTTTGATCTGCACTACCAGGCTGACCCTGATGCGCATGTAATGAGTTTGGGTACTGGTAACCTGTGGCGGCTGGCAGTAGATCATCCCGGAAGCCAGGTGCCGCCTTGTCTTCACCGTGCGCCAAGGGAGAAGCCGGGTGAGAGCCGGTTGCTGCTGATTTGCTGAAAAGAAGTTTTTAATAATGGTATGAGAAATCTCAGCAGAAATAGGAATTACTGAGGATTTGATTGCTGCAAAAGGTGTAATAGGATATACGGGCCCCATATGCCCTGCATCCTGTCCTGCTCAGCGCGCCCGCGCCTGGACAACAAGCCGGATAAAACGATGGTAAACTCCGGAAGATTCCTGTTCTTCTTCTCCGCTATTCTCCTGAGAAAAATATCTTCAGAAATATTTTTCTCCCTATGACTGGAATACGAAATATTCATTTATATTTATAACGTTGAGCGCGTAAGCAGTATCCCTTTTCTTTAGAACGTCAGATGTATTATTCCCCTGTGTCAGGAAGGCCAGGCCAAACCAAAATCACTGTAGTTAATTCTTAATTCCGGTACCAATGAAATCTGTTTTTCATTCCATCTTTTTATTGTTAATCAGTTGTTCCCTGTTCGCCCAAAACAAATTATCCATACAGGGCAAAGTCACCGATATATCCGGAGCCGTTATTCCTGATGCATCGCTGAAACTGCAGCCGGAAAAGGGACAGGAGCTGATGATACATAGCAATGCAGCTGGCATGTTTTCCTTTGAGAATCTGAGCGACGGGGTTTACAAACTCACCGTTTCGCATATAGCCTATCAGACGGTAGCTTCACAGACGCTCACCCTGAAAGCCAGCATCACCGGCATGAAGATAGCCATGACGCCCGCCACATCGCAACTTAAAGGTGTAGAAGTTACCTCTGCCCGGAAACTGCTCACCATGCAGGGCGACAAACTTGTATACGATCCGGGCGTACTCCCCGGTGCAGATAACGACAACTCCATCGAAATACTCAAAAAGATACCAGGCTTCTGGGTAGAGCAGAATGAAGACATCCGCCTTAACGGGAGCGGAGATGTCACCATCCTGATCAACGGTGTTAAGCAGAACCTCGTAGGCAACCAGGTGGCCGGCCTGCTGAAATCTATTCCCGCCAACGCCATCAGCAAAATAGAAGTAGTAACCGGCGGCGCAGCACGATACGATGCCGCCGGTGGCTCCGTTATCAATTTTGTACTGAAACAGCGCACACTGGACGGCTACAACATTAACTTCGCCAACAATGTGCTGATAGACAGATACGTCAGCAATAACCATAACCTCTACGCCATGCTGCTCACCGGAAAACTGCAGAGCAGCACCTCCGTCAGCTTTGCCAGCAACCATAGCTACTACAACGAAGATGGCCGGATCAGTTATGACCAGCAGCACGCCAATACTGCTGACATCGGCTACCAGCGCAACTCCCATACACGTTCCTCCGGCCCGGCCCTGTATGAAAACCTCAGCTACGCCATCAGTAATAAGAGTAAAATTATGCTGGACATCAGCTCCACCTGGAAAAACAGTCAGAGCGACTTCACCGATACCAGCCACTTCGGCGCTCCGCTGAACTACCGCCAGCAGTATAAAAGAAACGACGAAATAAAGAATAACCTTACCTCCGCCAACCTGATTTACCAGTTCAGGCCTGATACTGCCGGCTCCCTGCTGGCTGTCAACTACGGCTATATCAACGGCTACATCCGGCAACGGCAGGATATTGAAAACAGCAGATCGCCGGCAACAGGCTATGGCAGCATACTACAGGCCGGATACCTGCCGCTGCAGGGGTATCAGCATATCATTAAGGCAGACCTGGAAAAAAATTTCCGTCATTGGGTACTGGAAACAGGTGTCAAATACAGCGCCGGCCGCATTGACAACAACGCCCGCTATGATACCATCAAACCAACAGGACCGGTGTTCGACAAACAACTTTCCAATACCACTTCCTATGATGAGAAAATCAGCGCGGCCTATGCCACACTCAGATATACGCGTGGTCGCATCGGATTCATAGCCGGCGGCCGCCTGGAACATACGGCAACCGCTACTGTTAACGGTATGTCGGGCACTATCCGTCAGGACTATACGAATTTTCTGCCCAACGCGGCCATCACTTATCAGCAGCCCGGCTATTCAGGTATGCTGAAGCTGAGTGCAGGACTTTCCCGCCCGGACTACCAGCTGCTCAACGACTACCGCTACTATATCAGCGAATATAAATATCAGGAAGGCAATCCTTTCCTGAAACCATCTACCAGGTACACCATCTCCCTGGAAAATAACATCGCCGGTTTTCTTACGGCCAACATTGGTTATATACGCCTGAATGACCAGGTACAGCTTGCCGGCACACAGCTGAACAACTCTCCCTACACCGCCATACGGCCGGAAAATGCGGTAAACGTCAATGATTATTATATCAGCCTGTCTGCAGCCTACAGCCTCCTGCAACATAAGCTGGAAGGTAATCTCAACTTCTACGGAGAAATGTTCCGTTATTACAGCAACGGCAAATTTCCGCTGCAGGGCGTGAATCAGGACCTGTCAAAATACTTTACCATCAGTTGGAGCAACAACTACTTCATCACCCGGAAGCTGGTGCTGGAAACATCTGTCTTCTACAGATCTACCGCCTATTTCTATCAGATAACACAGGGCGACCGCTGGCAGGCAGATGCCGGCCTCACCTATTATCTCAGCAAAAAATGGAACTTCGGCGCCAAGTACCTGGATATCTTCAATACCTATGAATACCGCTATACCAATTTCTACGATAATTACCTTAACACCTATCTGCGTGATCTGAATGTGAACAGATTCCGCCTGACCGTAAATTACCGCATCAGCGGAGGGTTGAAGAAAGTAAGCAAGCCTGCGGCGGATAATAATGCAGAGAATATGAGCAGGTTTCAGAATCAATAATCAGTAATCAGTAATTACGAATTACGAATTGCGAATTACGAATGTAGAAGCGAAGATTAGCGTGAAGATTTAAGTGGATGTTTAATAGTTGTCTCCTTAAATCTTCACGCTAATCTTCGCTTCTACATTCGTAATTCGTAATTCGCAATTCGTAATTATTTAACCCAAGTGGGTTATAAAAAAAACCGGTTAGCATATATATGCTAACCGGTTTTTTCAGGTGGCTCGTAAAGGAATTGAACCTCTGCTTCAAGAAAGAAAATCTTGCGTCCTAACCTCTAGACTAACGAGCTGTATAAGTAATACAGTAAAGAGATATACTGAATTCTTATGTAAACAAATATATGTAATAAGTGATGAAAAAACAAAGTTTTTGATGAAGATTTTTTTACTTTTTTTCTCATTTTTATCCAGTTGATTTTTGTTGCCTGATCATGCTGCAATCAATTAGTATTTTCTGATAGTACTACCCGGATAGAGTTCTTTCAGCACTTCAAAAAACCAGTAGTCTAACTCCGGTTCCCAGTAGTCCGTCATATAAAAACAGGAGAAGAAAATTTCCTTGTCATCGTATACCACTACTTTATCTTTTTTATCCGCGAAGGCTGCTTTCGCGCCTTCGGCGCCCTTTGCCACACGTTTGAGGGCCCAGAACCAGATATGATACAGTCTGAATAATTCCTTGTCGCGCTTAGAGGGATTGTCTGCCGTATAAAACACCACCTGATTCCGGCGCAGGTATTCCAGTCCTTTAAACACAATAGTAGCAGCTATTTTGGGGTCGTGGGCATTGCTGACAATATTCCATCTTTCAAATGTCATTTCACAGATGCTGATTCGTTCCCCGATACCGGGCAAATAGCCGGAGCTGCCCACCCAGTGCTCTTCAAACTTTATACAGTACTGGTTGCCCAGTTCCGTAGCAAATACGAAAGCATTTTCATTTATTTGAGAACATTCATATCTTTCCAGTATCATATACCTTATTTTAAATGTTATCATCCCTCCACCTCCGTCAACTGCAGCAATGGAATCAGTATCTGCAACCGCATCTTCCTTTTTTCAAAAGGTTCGATGTTTCCTATGGTAAAAGTGGTATCGCGCTTTTCTATCTGTACAAGTATAAACTCTTGCAGGAAGCAGCTGACCTGGCTGCATTTCATGAGCTGACAGCTGCCGCAATTGAACAGATGACCACTATGGCCAGTAAGGACCAGTACTTTATTCAGCTTACCGAGCTGGCGTTCTTTCTGCGGCTGTACCAGGAAGAAATCAGTAGCGGACAGGATATTACTGAACTGCTGGAACATACAGACGATATGCTCGTGAAAGCTGCCACGATACAACTGCAACAGCAGCAGCTGGACGGATTCTCCGGCGCCGGGTTCCAGATATACTACCTGTTGTATACCGGATCGCGGCATCCGTTGATCAATACCTTCATAGAACAGATCGCTGCACGCGTTCAGCAATCAGGCAGTTATGCTGTTTCGCTTCAACCTGGTCAGCCGGCGCAACCTGGTATTATTCACGGTATATCTTTTCTGTTGCTGATCCTTGCCGGTTGCCTGCAACAGCATATTTTGCCGGATACCTGCCGCAGCCTGCTGCAAGGCTTCAGCACCTATCTGCTGTCGCATCAGCAGGAAGAGGCCGTACATCATACTTACTTCCCGCATGCCTTCGGTCATCCTTCTTTTTCGCGGCTCAATATCTGTTACGGTGATGCCGGTATCTTCACGGCGTTGTTGAAGACAGCGCAGGCCACGGGCGACTTGTCTTTGCTGCAGTTTGTTGAGCGCGGCATACAGTTCAGCGCGGGCAGGCAATCGGCAGACCGTAACGGTATCGATAATAATGGCATCCTGTATGGGTACAGTGGCATCTGTCTGTGGCTGCAACGCATGCAACAGCAAGGTATTGCCATCAGCGCCGGCGATATATTATGGTGGCAGCAACAGCAGGAATCAGGTGTTGCCGCCCTGAACATATCATCACCGGAAACGCCCGCCAGTCAGCTGAAGCCGCTTACCTTCGCGGAAGGCGCCACCGGTGCATTGGTTGCCCTGATGAGCCGGCATCTGCAGGATGACAGATTCTGCTCCTTCCTGTATCTTCCTTAAACGGCCGTCTCCTGCAGGATCATATCCCGGTGAAGATCTACCAGCAGCACGATACGTGTTTCGTCTGTTTTGTTCCACGCTTCATGCGTGTAGCTGTCATCAAAAATCATCAGTTCTCCTTTCTTCCAGCCTCTTTCGATGTTGTTGATTTTAATACCGCATTCACCTGCAGGAATATGCAGCCCCAGGTGAGAGCGCAATACATTGTGCGGCCGCATCCTGTCGAAATGCGGGTAAATAATGGTTCCCGGCTTGAGGGAGGAATACGCGATGCTGTAGATGTATTCATCATACTTTGTGAGCAGCGTATATAACCCCGCGCAATGTTTTTTCACGACCTCGTTGATGAAGTTGTTACCTTCATAACGCAGGCCCAGCACCTGCCATCCCTGATTGAAGATGTGTTTGTTGTACCAGTCCAGGAAAAAGTTATTGCGGTATATTTCCGCAGACTCCTGGTAGAAGACTTCTGTATTCTCCAGCACATAATCAAATATTTCATGTTTTACATCATAGAATTCCTTGTAGTCATTCATATGCTTAACAGATTTTTAAGTAAGGTAATTTTTGTATGTTCCTGTATGTAGATGATACCATTCATATTTTTCCGGCGTAGCAGCAGCGTATCCGGCTGCAGCAGCCGTACCTGGTAGCCATCGCCGGCGGCGGACCGTTGCTTTACGGTTAACGGAATGAAATAGTCCCTTCCGTTGGCAGTTACTTTCAGATTGTAATGACGGGCGCTGTCCAGCTGCAAGGATCCGGTATGTAACAGACCGGTTGTTCCTTCGGTGGTCTGTATCACCACTGGATGCGGCATCATCCTGGAAGGATGATAGAAAAACAGCAGCAGCAGCATACCTGTTCCGGCCAGCAGATATACCAGCCATGCGATGATCAGCAGGTTGCGCGGATTTTGTTGAATTACGGCGTCTTGCTTCATTCTTCTATAGTTTGCAGTTGTTGTCGGATCAGTTTGTAATAGGCTGCCTTGTTTTCCAGCAGCTGGTCATGCGTTCCGGATTCAACAATTCTTCCGTTATCAAAGACCACGATATTATCGGCAAACCGGATGGTACTGAGACGATGCGCTACAATGACGAGGGTTCTGCCCTTAGCGAATTGTTTCAGGTTAGACATGATCACCAGTTCGTTTTCTGCATCAAGCGCATTGGTGGCTTCATCCAGCAGCAGCAGTTCAGGTTCCCGGTATACGGCGCGGGCAATCATCAGCCTTTGCTTCTGTCCCTGGCTGATACCTTTTCCATCTGCGCCGATCATCATATCCCATTTCAGCGGCAGGGCGCAGACATACTCATAGATATTGGCAATTTTAAGCGCACGTTCCAGCCGCTCCATATCTACTTCATCCGATAAGGCAATGTTTCTGGCGATGGTTTCATTGAAGATGTAATTCTCCTGTAAAACCGCCCCTATATGGTTACGCCAGTCTTCGATGTTAACGGTGCTGAAATCCGTATTACCTACCGTTATCCGGCCGGAATAGCCGGTATAGTATCCCATCAGCAGTTTGAGGATGGTGGTTTTACCGCCGCCGCTGGGTCCTACAATGGCGGTAGTTTTACCCCGGGGAATATGCAGGCTGAGATTGTCGATAGTGAAATCGGCGTCCAGCTTCGCATGCTTGAAGGTGACCTCTTCGAAATAAATATCTTCCTGGTGGCTTCCCTTTACCGTATGTTGTAAGCCGGCTTCTTCCTTTTTCATCCAGATATCAAAAATCCTGTCGAAGCTCAGTTTGGCTTCTACGCCGTTCAGAATAGAGGATACAATATTCTGTACCGGCCCTACCAGCTGTCCGATAATAAACTGTATGGACAGCATGGCGCCCAGCGTGAGCTTATTTCCGATGATGAGCTTAGCGGAATAGTAGATGATGAAAAGCTGTGTGATCTCAAAGATGATTGTAGCGCCGGTTTCCTGTATCTGCCCGATGCGCAGCGACCGGAACAGGGTACCGTTATACTTTTCCTGGTTGTGTTTCCATTTGGAGATAAAGAATTCGGAAGAGTTGTAGATCTTCAGGTCCTGGATACCGCTGACCAGCTGGGTCAGGATGGTCTGGTTCATCGACAGTGTTTCAAATCTTTCCCAGTCATTCTTCTTTCTTACTTCTATGAAGATGAATATCCACAACAGGTACAGCAGGGCTGAAACACCAAACAGCAGGAGAAATACGCTGTTATAGATATACAGCACCGTGGTAAAGACTATCAGGGACAGTACCGAAGTGATGAAGCTGAGTACATACCGCGTGATGAATACTTCCACCCGCTGGTGATCCCGTACGCGTTGCAGGAGGTCGCCTATTTTTCTTCGTTCAAAAAAAGTGACCGGCAGCCGGAACAGCTTGGAGAGGAAGCTGTGTACCAGCGAGAAGTTCACTCTTATACTGAGATGCGTAACAATCCAGCCCCGCAGTATTTCGAAAGTACTCTTGCTCAGGATCAGCACCAGCTGGGCCAGCAGCAGGTATTGCACCAGCTTCAGTTCTCCGGAGGCAATGCCGCCGTCGACCAGGTTTCTGGTAAGAAACGGCAACAGAAATTGCATCAGCATCGTTACTATCAACCCTGTGATGAGTACGATGAAATAGATGCGTTTGTGCGCAAGCTGCCGCCGCAGAAAGGCCATTCTGGGTTTGAAGGTAGAGGGATCGCTTTCCTGCTCAAAGAAGCGTGCTTCCGGCTGCAGGCTCAGCACATAGGCCTTCCGCGAACCCGGATTGCCGGCAAAGCAATGATCATAGAAGTCTTCCTTGCTCATCACTACTATGCCCCTGGCCGGATCTGCAACGGTAACATTCCGTTTGCCGATCTTTTTCAGTACCACAAAATGATTGCCTTTCCAGTGTACGATACAGGGCAGATCGCCCTGCAGCTTTTCTATGTCCGGCAACTGCTGCAGTACGAGCCCTTCCGCGTTAAAACCCAACAGGGCAGCACCTTCGCGCAGCAATGACATAGACGTACCTATATTGGCGGTATCTACGATACCGGCGAGGCGGTCTGCGGAGAATTTTCTGCCATAATAGCTGCAAACCATTCTCAGACAGGTAATTCCGCAGTCGCTTGCATTTATCTGATGATAAAACCGTAACCTACTTTTCTTGAACAATCGCATCAGAGATATTTATACGCTTTGCAATAATTGATTTGTAGTACAACTCCAGTAAAGAGTATATCGTATACTCGTGCATCCTGTTTTTGGCCAGCAGGAAACGCAGGAGGAACATGTGCATAAAACTGCGCATGGGACCTATCTGCTGGTGGCTGTCAGGATATGCGGCAAGTACCAGCCCGCGCAGGTTCCGGCTGTAATCTTCAATAACGGCAGCTATCTCCGGGGCATTGGTGAATGGCAGTTTCCGGTCCCTGAGTGCCTGCTCGAGCAGCGTGAAATGTTCCCGGTACTTCGTTCCCATTTTGCGGCGCTGGGCTTTGTTGGCTCTGAATTCAACCGCAAACCAGTCCCTGCTCTCCGTTACGTACTGATGTTTCTGTTGCAGATTCAGGGAGAAGGCATCCATGTACACATCAAAAATTACGACGGCCGGCAGCCAGTTGAGTGCCGGATGACCGCCCTTGTCCAGCAACTGTAATATGTCCACAGATACTTCGCTGTCCAGGCAGAAAATCTGTTCCGCCGCCGCAATCCTTTCCGGGCCGCCATAGCGTTCAATTTCACGTTTGTAGGTATCCATGGATATTCTGTCGATAAAGTCGTTGTTCATGAACGGCCCCACTACCTCGTAGAAGAGGCGGAACAGCTCTCCGTAGCGGCTTACATCGCGCAGATGAAAGCGCAGCCTGATATGCGACTCCGGATCATGGAAACGCAGAAAGAACCAGGTGGATATAAGTCCGGCCTGCTTCATCCGCGCTGTCATTGCCGGCAGGTACTCCCGTATCAGTTTATCTGCGTTGGTAACGCCTGTATAAATCTTGATATATATCCATTCAGAGCCGGGGGGGAAGTCTCTGCTTACTTTCGGGAATACGGTAGCGTTCAGGTGCAGGTATTCCTGCTTACTTTCCAGGAGATGCTGATTTTTGAAAG
The DNA here is from genome assembly GCF_009928525.1 of Chitinophaga solisilvae. Taxonomy (GTDB): domain Bacteria; phylum Bacteroidota; class Bacteroidia; order Chitinophagales; family Chitinophagaceae; genus Chitinophaga; species Chitinophaga solisilvae. The sequence goes on from NZ_JAABOK010000004.1 coordinate 510,247, forward strand.
GAATAATGATCTCATGCAGGTAGTTGCCCTGTTCATTGCGGATCAGCTGCTGATCCGCGCCGGCGTACAGGTTCTCTTCTATTATCAGGATGGCATTTTTAGCGAGCATATCTGCCAGCACCATCACTGACGGGTACGGACATTTTTCCATGTCAATAAACAACCTGTTATCGCCGGCGAAGACAAAGAAGTTATCCGGAATATTTTTCTCTTTCAGTACAGCCCTGATTTTTTCCAGCCTGCCTTCAGGATTCAGGTCCCAGAGGTCGGTGAATTCGCGCTGGTAGATGGACCAGGAGGCGGGCCTGAAAATATAGTTCTCGTACCTGATGCGGGGTACATGTTCCAGTATTTTATTGATAGGTCCCAGATTGAGGCTCATGTAGCGCACCCCTTCCATATGCTCGTTCTGCAGGTCGTACAGGAATTTATACAGTGGCAGGATGTGCTTATTGGTATTATGTGCATTGGAGAGCACCGGAATGATCCGCTCATTCCTGTCATTGTAGAGATAGAAGACTTTGTTTTCCAGTCTGACATACAGCTGATCTACGCGGATGATGCCGGGCGCGGTGCTGTTGGATTTGGTGATATATCCGATCTCATGATCGCGCAGGCTGGACCTGGTGGTAATATTTCCCAGGCGCGGATCTGCGAGGTGCGTGATCTCTGCTACTTTAAACTGTTGTCTGCTGTAGCAGGCATTTTCAAAGTCCGCAATCTTCCGTGTTACTTCCTGCATCTCTTCATTCATGATAGAGAAGCGGCCCAGTAAGGTCAGCGCCGTATCAGATCCCCAGTCTCTGAAGTGAACGAGCGGCTTCCCGGATCCGGTTGGTACAATACTGACAAAGGCATTCAGCGTGGGCGGAATTTTATCCATGTCAAAAGTAAACTGCTCCAGTTCCGCCGGAGTGATGACTACTTCGTGGCTTTGCTGTTGCTGTGCGCGCTGGATCTTGCGGAACAGGAACGTGTGGAAGCGGTTATCCCACATGAGCGGCGTAACCCCTGTTCCGGCGGGTCTTTCGTTCACCGGCACATCATCTACCAGTGGCGTGTGATAGAGTAGGCTTTCCGACAGGGAATTATAGGCGATGCCATATTCCGGGTCCATCAGCTCCACCAGTTTGACGGACTGCTGTTCGTAGCGCGCTTCAAATTTCTTTTTAAAGGCGTCGAGTGACTCAGCGCCGCGGCTTATTCCGGCGAGTTTGAAAAGGTATTTCACTCCGTTTTTCACATTGATGACTGCGTCGTAGGAGAGGTTGGCTGCGGCCTCTGCTTCCGCATCCATCTGGAAATAGTCGGTGCTGGAAAATTTAAGCGGGAATTTTTCTGCTTTTAGCGCCAGCTGCCGGAAGATTTCCACGTTGTTGTCCGATGGCTGTAAAGCGGCTGTAATGTCGTTTTTTTCTTTCAGCAGGTTCCATACATCGCGGAAGCGCTGTTCAGATGGCAGGTCCGGGATACCTGCCTGCAGTTTCTTTCCGATCAGCTCCAGCAACTGATCTTCGTATCTCGCGCCTACCAGCCAGGGTTCAAACTCGGAGATCAGAATTCTTTCATTGATCAGCTCATGCAGGAATTCAGCCGCATCGTCCGGGGTTATATCATCGTCTGTAATGGCGGCTGCCAGCTCATTGAAAGACGGCCCTGCCGCGGCAGCTTCCAGAATTACCGACAGGTATTTGTTCATCCGGAAGGTAGACAGGGAGTAGTTTCTTCTGCCGGCGCTGTCATAGTTGAATTCAATATACCGGTGTATATCGCTGACACAGTAAATGCTGTTGTTGGGGAAGAAACGGATATACGGCCTGTTTTCCGGTTCATCCGTCAGCGCTTCCATGACAGACAGTAAAAAGGCTGTATCCCAGTAAAGGTGTTCCTTTAAAGCTGCTTTGGGGGCTATATGATCAGGCTCCTGACTAAGCGTACCGATGCCCAGCCCGGCGAAGCTGCCAAAAGGTGTGCAGCGTGTAGCCATTCTGTTCAGGTATTTCAGCGCGGTCATCTGGAATCCCTGCATGCGTTTGAAGTCCTTTTCATCGATGCCGCCTTCCAGGAAAACAGTAACTTCCTTCAGGAAATTATCTGATGCAAAAAACAGTGCGTTCTGGACTTCAGCAGAGGCCAGTATATCTTTCAAATAACTATTGATATCCGGGTATTTGCCGGCGTCCAGGTACTTTTCCAGCGGGAACTGCGGGATTCTGTACATGAATTTACCAAAGCTTTCTACGTTAAATTTCATATGGCAGTTATTTGATAATGCTTTGTAAATAGTAAAGGGATTCCAGGCGGGCGGTATTATCCAGCAGGAGATCAAAGAACATGAATTCATCCACGCCGAATGCTTCCCTGTACTGGTTAATCCTGTCTTCAAACTGTGGCAGGGAGCCAATAAAGGAGTTCACAAAATTACCGGTGCTGGCAGTTTCAGCGAGATGCTTCGCTTCTTCCTCCGTTTTTCTGCAGACGCCGGAGAAAGCCACAATGACCTGTGGCAGGCGGCCGTGCACGTTGTAATAATCTTCCTTGTATCTGGCAATTGTGTCCCGCTCATATTCCACCGGCTTTGTGCTGTGAAACATAGAGCGGGCGTAGTTCATGCGGTATTCGATGGCAGTGGCCGTATGACGGAACGAAGATCCCAGCATAAAGGTATCCGGTACCTGTCCTTTATAGGGAGGTATCACCACCTGGTATTTCTCTACCATCTGTTCTTCATGGTTAAAGAACTGATGCAGGGATTTCATCTTCTCCGCCATCATATCCGGTATTTTGTTCCGTTTGCGATGCAGCATGAATTTACCTACCTGTACGGGAGGGGTGCCATTGGCAATACCGAGATCCAGCCGGCCGGGGAAGAGGTTTTCCATTAGTTTGAAATGCAGTGCGATTTCGTAGGGAGAATAGTAATTCAGCAGCACACCGCCTACGCCTATTTTAATTTTGCTGGTAGACTGCAACAGGATAGGCACCATCATCAGCGGTGAACTCCAGGCGTCCATGTTGGAATAATTGTGATGTTCACTGATCCAGTAGCGGGAGAAGCCCATCTCGTCAGCCTTTTCCGCATAGTCAATTACATCCAGCACTTTACCCATACTACTGAGCGTAGTGGTTCTTCTTCCGAAGTCGAGTAATCCGAGTTTTACAGCCATTGTTCAAAAGTTAAGCAGAAAAATATCGTTCCATCCGGCAGCTTCAGGCGCCTGCGCCGTAAGCAGACTTAACACTATACCGGCGCGGCCTTCCAGCAATCCGGCATTATTTTCATCCGCCCATTGCTCAGGAGGATGTGCGTCTATCTTTTGCAGCAGCGTTTCTGCCCATGCGAGGGAGGCGTCTTTATACATCTGTTCACCTGTAGCGCGGTAGATGGTATCATATACGTTAATCAGCCCGCTGTATCCATGGCAAAAGAAGAGGTTCAGCTTATCCGTCTTATACAGGTCGTTGCTCAGTGTCAGCGAGGCAATCTCCTTTGCGGTGGCAATATATTCCTCCTTCTTCAGCACCTTCCCCATTTTCAGATACATCAGTGCCTGGTTCAGGTCCCCATAGCACCAGGCCAGCCTGCTGGTATAAAAATCCAGGTTTTGTTCATCCATATTCTCCATCTCGATATAACTGGTAGGGTAGTACGAATTTCTGCCGGTCGCCTCCAGCGGCCGTCGCTTCCCTTCGATAAAGCGCATGCCTTGTTCGATAAGGTAGCTGACCTGCGTTTCAGCGATACCTTTATCTTTCAGTTCCGCAAGGATCATCAGTTGCCCCGCCAGGCCGTGTGCCAGGCCCAGGTCGAATTCTATCTCTTCTCTGCCCAGCAGTACCGTGTTCATCATCCGCATCCCGCTATCGTCAATCCGCGCTTTCCCCTGATATGCCGCCAGCATTTCCATAATCCATGGCAGCATCTTTTCTTCGGGTAACCGCCGGATGAAGTAATAGAGTATCCCCATGCCGCCGTGCAGGTAGTCAGACTTCCCTACCTTCAGGGACTTCAGCCCTATGTTAAAGAGAAATTCTTCTGTATCCCCGAAGCCGTCATTGATATCGAACGACAGAAATTTCTTTTCATTCAGATGGCAGAACAGGTAACATACACCTGCCAGGCCGTTACAGAAGGAAAAGAGATTTTGAAGCTTATAGGTGTTGTTGTTGATGGTATCGATGAGAAGGTCGCAGCATTCGTGCCCTTTACGTGTGTAATGCGGATCGTTCAGATAGCGGCCGGCATAGAAATTACAGAGGGTAAGCCCGGCCAGCCCCTGCATGAGTGATATATTCCGTTCTGTATCCTCTGTCTGTACCGCGTTGTTGAGCGCGTCCAGCATATGCCTGATTCTGTTTTCCATAGCAACAATATTTATGATTTACATAACATGGTTTTTTCTGCTGCTTCCTGTATGGGCACCACGGTAGTCTGATATAAGGTGTTCAGTCCTTTCAGCAGCAGCGCTTCTATCAGTTCCCATTGATCTTCCGGCGTATATCCGCTGTATCGGGAGCGGCAGATGGTAATGAGCGCCGGCCTGATATTTTTATGATGGAGCAGGGCAATAAATTCATCCATACGTGCGGCTATTTTTTCCGGCGTCACCTTCCGCGGACTGGGCAGCATGGTATTGTAATAGTTGACAACCAGATAATAGCGGCCGTTTGCGGTCATGGCTTCTGCGCGGTGTACCGCAAATTTCAGCGGATGATATTGCTGCTGCAAAAATTCTTCGTATTGTTCTGGTGTTACTTCCAGTATCACTTCATTCCTGGTTTCAGGATTTGTTTCACAGGAGAAGTAATCCAGGTCTATATCCAGCAGGATGTCTGCGGTTTTCTCCGGATGAAACAGGGCAGGCTGTGTGCGTTCGTAGGTGAGCTGCTGCCAGGCAGATTGCAGCAGTGGGGCAGAAGCCTTATTCAGCGGGCCTGCCAGGATATTTTTATGGTTGTTGTTATAAGAGGTAATGTACATGTCAGAAGTACCGGTACGGGACATATCTGTCTGTATCCAGGAAACATGCCTGATGAAGCCGGTGAATCCCGCTGCCAGGATGAACGACGCAATATCCAGTTCGGTATAGGTGAAATCCCGGATCTCTTCATAGGACCAGCTTTCTGTTTCCTGCAACGGCTTGTTCAGTTTTGGAACGGACATATCGGAGTGATCGTCAAAATGATAAAGCACATGTTCCTTATCTGGTATGATGCCTGATTTAGCCGCCAGCATCCATGCGAGGAATGCTTCATGATGTTCTTCCAGTATGTAAACAGGGATATTCATATACAAGGGTATTTATGCTGATAACGGGTATCCGGAAGCCTGTGCGTGGGCAGAGAGGAAATATCCAGGATTGAAAAACAATCCCGGATATTTCCATTGAGCGTCAGCCGGTCGCTTACTTGTTGCAGGATCTTCTGCAGCAGGAGTCAGCACCTTCAGCTACCAGCGCATTTTCTTTCTCCTGAGCAGGTACATCTACGGTGTTACCGCAGGCAACGCCTGAATCAGTAGTCTGACCTTCAGAACCCAGCAGGGCTTTCATCTGATCGTCCTGAAGACGCAAGAGGGTTTCTTTTTCTAATCTGATTTTGTTTTTCTTTTCCATTTTTTAGGATTTAATACGACTGATAAAATGTTGATGATAAAGAGAACCGGCAGTTATTATTTGCCATTGCAGGACCTTCTGCAGCAGGAGCCTTCTGCAAGTGCGAGCTTGGCAGTTTCCTCCGGGAAGTCGATGGTGTTACCGCAGGCAACACCTGAATCGGTGGTCTGTTGTTCAGCGCCCAGTAAGGCTTTCATTTGATCGTCCTGGAGACGTAACAGGGTTTCTTTTTCTAATTTGATTTTTTTCTTTTCCATTTTTCGGATTTTGGTACGATTGATAAAATGTTAATGAAAGGTGTGGAACTGCACTATTTTTTCGTATTGCAGGACCTTCTGCAGCAGGAGCCTTCTGCAGCATATTCCAGCTTAGCGTCTGACTCAGTAGGTACGTCTACCGTGTTGCTGCAGGCAACACCGGAATCGGTAGTCTGATCTTCCGCTCCCAGCAGGGCTTTCATTTGATCGTCCTGGAGGCGCAGCAGGGTGGCTTTTTCAAGATTGATCTTCTTTTTCTTTTCCATTGTGAAAGGTTGAAGGATTTAAAAAATAGGAATTCCAGGCCGAGCGTTGTGCTCAGCATATGCCAGGCTAATGCATAGAAAGTTCTCTCGCGGCCGCTTAAACTTCATAGCAGAAGCAATGTGCCAGGGTAAAAGGCTCAACAAAAATTAAAATAGCAGGGAAATAGCGTATAGGTCCATACTATTGGAAAACTGCAAATCCGGTAATTTTTTTAAAGAATAATAAATGGGAATTACTGCTCCCGGCTATCCTGTCAGCGACAGTGCCGAGTACAACTCAACAGACTAAAACATAACTAAAAACAAACTGAAATACAGTCAACAGAACAACACACAAGATGGAATTACACACTGTTACTCACTTTGCATCAGGGAAAAAATGGTGCGTCCAGCATCATAGGTACAACAAAATTAAAGGTAAAGGCAATCAACAATGTTTCTTCTTATCAGATTCTGGTGATACTATCGTATGGATACAAATAAACATGAAAGAAATAATAATTACAAATATTTTTTTCTCTTTTTTTATTTTTTAATCTCTGCCCAGCGCTATTCTAATCATGTGAAGTGCAGGAAGTACAGCAGTGTCGGCGCTTGACGGGGATCGGTTATCTTTTTTATTTTCCGGAAGCTGCATTAATATTTCAGAAATGAATTTTATCAGGAAGGTGTAATTGTAATAGTTAGCGGTGCTACCAAAAGGGAGTGCCTGAATACAGATGGTCTTCAGGTGCATGGGCTTAGATTTTGGTAAGCACAGCAGGGATAGACATGTAAAGTTTATTCCGGCCGGAATTAACAGTAACCGCTTTGACCCGGTATCAAAGCGGTTCAAATCCGCTGGTTTAAATTATTGGCTATAAAGTTATTTTCTAATTTATTTACTTTTAAAGTCCGTGATGGTCTTTCCATCATAACGACGCACCCCAACCCCGGTTCCAAACCAGATACTTTCATCGTCAGCTTCCAGTATTCCCAGAAAATCCATTCTTCCCCCGGACATAATTTCGCTTACAACAGGCTTTTTGTTGTACACGGTCTTTTGATCATAACGGGAAAGTGCCCAGGTCTTCGGGTTTACTTCACCAGTAGTCCAGATGTTTCCTTTTTTATCTTCCATTATGGCATAAGCACCTCTCTGTGAAATCTTAGTAAAGGTGCTGCCGTCATAGCGCCAAAGCCCATCAACGTCGCCGAACCAGATGTTCCCTTTTTTATCTTCGATTATTGACCAGACGTTGTGAAAGGGTTTGCCGTCCTTGTTTTTGAAAATGGTAAATGTCTTTCCATCATAATAACAGGCGTCGCCTCTTGTACCAAACCATATTTTTCCTGTTTTGTCTTCCATGATGGAATTAATATCATTATTGGGCAGCCCGTCCTTCGTTGTGAAATTTCGAAAGGACTTCCCATCATAACGGCTGACGCCACCTATAGTGCCGAACCAGATATTGCCGGCTTTATCTTCATAAATATGAAGCGCTGAATTACTGCCAAGCCCATCCCTTGTTGTAAAATGCTGAAAGGATTTTCCATTGTAATAATAGGCGCCCGAGTCCTTGGTGCCGAACCAGAGATTTCCTTTCCGATCTTCCAGAACATCCCAGAAGCTGGAGAATCTGGGCGAAATAATTTCACTTGTTAGATTGGTAAAAGATGTTCCATCGTAGCGAAATACGCCTAAGTAGGAAGCGATCAAAATGTTGCCGTTCTTGTCTTTCCTTACATTCCGGACCATACTCGCAGGCACCTTGAAGGCGACTGCCTCTTTAAGCTGAGACTCGGAGTAGTGTCCTTTACTAATATTATCTTGTGGTTTGTTTTTGGCGTTTTGTTCACAGGAGATGTGAAAAGCAAACACCAGGAGCAAAGCATATACCCGTGCGTATTTCATAGTTTTTCTTTTGTATGGGCTTACCATCATTTTCAGTAAACATAGCTTATCTTTAGAATAAGTGTATGTTAAAGATCGATCTGTCCTAATCTTCCGTAGGCCGGTAGCTGGGGAAGCTCGCATTACTCTCTACCAGTGCCTTGCGGTACTCTCTGGGTGATTTACCCTGATAAATCTTGAACTGCCTGTTAAAGTAAGAAATATTGTCAAAGCCACAGGCATAACATATCTCAGAAATACCATCTTCTGTACCTATCAGCAACTTTGTAGCATGACTGATCCTCGTTTCGTTCACAAACTGTGAAAACGTTTTCTTGGTCCTTCTTTTAAAATAGCGGCAAAATGCCGATTCATTCATACACGCCAGGGAGGCGGCAGTCTTACTATCTACATGATGAAGGTAATTTTCCAATACATACTTAAATATGGATGTTAGCTTTTTTGAATCATCCCCCTTATAATGTATCTTCCTTGGATCATCGGTTAGCAACAGCAGATTTTCCCTGTTTCGGAGAGACAGCTCATCCAGTATCTGTAACAGTATGATCAGGTTTTTCATTTGCTGGTTTGCCTGCAATTGGAAGAACAGGCTATTGACGGACGGTGATACGTTCTCAAATTTTATTCCGTATGCAGACAGCTGCATCAGTTCTTTTATCTTCCTCAGCTCCAGTTTGTCAAAAAATTCTTTACCAAGACAATCCTCTGTAAACTGCACAATGAGGGCATGGGCCATTTCCGCTGTACTTCCGGAAGTATTGTCATTGCAAAAACAATGCACGAGCCCAGGACCAAACATATAGATCTCTCCTTCGCTGAAGTTCATCACCTTATTTCCTGCATATACCTTACCGGAACTTTTTACCATCAGGATCAGCTCATGCCCATGATGAAAGTGAAATGTATTGGTGAACCGGGGCTGGCAAAATTCCTTAATTGAAAAGCTGGCATCCTCTGGTGTTGAAATATGTCGGTAAGAAACTTTCATAACAATAGTTTTAGTGTTTTTAGTACACTATTTATTTTATATGGTATGAATCTGTGATTATGGTAAATATAGTATTGATATTTTGCAATTTAAGTACTTTTATTTCAACGGAAGACTGAATAAGTTTGTGAGGAGAATGAATTTTTAGTATAGGTTCCGGTTATGAATGACAGATGCCATGCCATCAGCTTTATTTTCAACGTGAACAATATACAGGCTGTCCGCAAAGAATATTAAACCACATTTATACATTAAAGCGTTATGGAACTAGCAATACACAACTGGATGCGGTCCGAAACTATAGAAACTACTATAAGGAGGGTGTCGGCGCTTGGATATACCCGGCTTGAAATTGCCGGAACCCCGGAGCAATATGATACAGGAAGCATCAGGAGGCTGATGAAAGACGCTGGCCTGTCCTGCTGGGGATCAGTAACACTGATGCTGGGAGAGCGAAACCTGCTGGCCAGGGATGAAGCGCAAAGGGCAAAATCCGTACAATATGTGAAGGACGTTATAAAAATGGTGAAGGAACTGGAAGGCCGTATGGTTTCCGTAGTTCCTGGTACCGTTGGGAAAATTGTACCGGACGGCAGGCCGGATGAAGAGTGGGAGTGGGCTGTTAACTCAATGAAGGAGATCTATAGCTATAGCGAGTCTTCGGGCATATTGCTGGGAATAGAACCCATCAACCGGTTTGAAACCTACTTCATCAACAGGGCTGATCAGGCACTGGCATTGGCGGAAGCTACCGGGCCTAATTGTGGTGTATGCCTGGATACCTTTCACATGAATATCGAGGAGCCGGATATGTTTGAGGCGATCAGAAAGGCAAAAGGAAAACTGACAGGCTTTCATGTTGCAGATAACAACAGGATGGCGCCGGGAATGGGGAACCTCAATTGGGAAAAGATCATAGATACCTTAAAGGAAATAAATTATGATGACGTGCTTTCAGTAGAATTTTGTTCGCCGCTGGACCGTACGCCCGCCAATCCGTATCCGGGCTCCATTGATGAAAACCCTGAGAATCTGTCACCAGAGCAGGAAAAGTTTCTGCTCGATCATGGCAGCACTGCTGTTACGGAAGAGTTTTATACCATGCTCACTACCCGTTCATTTAATACCTTATCAAAACTTATTAAAAAGAAAGTCAACTGCTAACAGATGAAAATAGCTAATGTAGAAGCATTTTGGTTGCGCTGTCCGATTCCTGAAGAAAAACAACATATTTCTGATTATGGATTATTGACCAATTTTGATATGACACTTGTTGTTATAACTACGGAAGATGGCATGCAGGGATTTGGAGAAGCAAAAGCAGCAGTTGGGTCTTCAGGGGCATGTGCTTCCATCGTACATTGTATTGAAAATGATCTGAAGCCTGTTTTATTAGGTAAGGATGTTAAAGATATTACCCGTCTCTGGGAGGAAATGTATAATGGCACACGCGATCATTATGCATTGGCAAAAGGGAGGAAATTTCCGGTCCTGGGCAGAAGAGGGCTTACCATATCTGCTATGAGTGGCATTGATATTGCCCTGTGGGACCTCAAAGGGAAAATGCTGAATGCTCCGGTAATGGACCTCCTCGGAGGCGCCTGCAGAAATGAAATGCCGGCTTATGCAAGCGGTGGCTGGGCAGATGTAGATAACATCGGTGCACAACTGAACGGCTATGTGAATAAAGGCTTCAGAGGTGTAAAGATGCGCGTTGGCGTGATGGACAAAACCGTACAAAACAGCATCGACAGGGTGAAAGCTGCCAGGGCCGCTATAGGCCCGGACATTAAGCTGATGGCCGATGCACACGGTACCTTCAGTGTTCCGGAAGCCAAACAATTTTGCCATGGCGTACAGGATTGTAATCTGTACTGGTTTGAGGAACCGATCAGCCCTGATAATAAGCGTGGAACGGCAGAAGTGCGAAGGGCCACACATATTCCTATCGCCGCAGGTGAAAGTGAATACACCAGTTTCGATATCAATGAATTGCTGGAATTGAGAGGAATAGATGTCGTACAACCGGATGCAGCCATCATTGGCGGTATTTCAGAAACAATGCGCGTAGCGCATCTGGCCAGTGTACATCAGCTGGAGCTGGCGCCGCATTGCTGGGGTTCCATCGTTTCCTTTATGGCTGGTATCAATGTAGCGTTTGCTTCTCCTGCTGCCACTATTATAGAGTTCTCCCTCGGTGGAAATCCTATGATGTATGAGCTGGTGAAAGAACAAATCACGGTAACAAACGGTATGATATCAGCGCCTGTTGCTCCCGGATTAGGGGTAGTCCCTGACTGGGACTTTGTACGGGAGTTTAAGCAAAAAGTTTAGAAGTGGTACTTGTAAATAGTTAGTTATGGCCAAAGCACTTAAAATTAATCACGTAACACTGATCGTTGATAATCTGGAAAAGGCAGGTAATTTCTATCAGCATGAATTGGGCCTGGAACCGCTGCCCGCCTTCCGGTTTGATTACCCGGTGATGTTTTTCAGGTTCAACGATGAACAGCAGTTGCATATCTCCGAGTGGGAAGACCGTACTTCCTTCCGTGGACATATCTGTGTACAGGTAGATGATTTCAATAGCCTTTTTTTCCGTATGAAGGAGCTGAATACAATTGATGTAAATCCCTGGGGAAAGGTGAGGAAACTGCCGGATGGCGCCATGCAGATGTTTCTTCGGGACCCTGCCGGCAACCTCGTGGAAATCTCCTCTGTACCGGGAGCGGAGATTGATCCCCGTATATTCACAGATGAACTCTACGAAGAGGGATTGTATGTATCAGGTAGAAATGATTTCAGAGGCTACAGGTCTGATGATGCCACCTTATATCATAAGTAACAGATGAGAAAGAACGTATTGCTGCTCGAAACCGTGGCAGAAGAAGCTTTAACCGTCCTGCAGAATAATGTGAACATATTTACAGGATATGATGAGGCCAGCGTAACAGCTGCTTTGAACAATGAGAACATCCATGCTGTCATTACACGCGGAAAAGGCCTGATCAACAGGCCGCTGATGGATGCCTGCCCGCATTTAGAGGTAGTGGCCCGGTGTGGGGTAGGACTGGATAATGTAGACGTTGCGGAAGCAACTGCAAGAAAAATTATGGTGATCAATGCGCCTGGCAGTAATGCCGCTACCATGGCAGAACATACCTTGTCCCTGATGCTGATGCTTATGCGCAATATGTATGGATCAGTATTTCAGGTTAAACAAGGCAACTGGAACTGGCGCAATCAATATGCAGGAGATGAATTGAACGGAAAAACCCTCGGCGTGCTGGGAATGGGGAATATAGGAAAGCGGGTGGCCCGGTTAGGGGAGGCCTTTGGAATGAACGTGCTGTATTGGGGTAAGTCTGTTCAGGACCTGCCTTATAAATATATGGATCTGGAAGATGTGTTGCGGTTTTCAGACGTAGTGAGCCTCCATCTCCCGCTCAATAACGAAACAGATAACATCATGGGAGAAAAGCAACTTGGGATAATGAAAACCGGTGCGTTATTGATTAATACAGCCAGAGGTGCATTAATTGACCATGCAGCACTGTTACAAGCGTTGAATGCAGGTACAATTGCAGGTTTTGCTGCTGATGTATTACCTGATGAGCCCCCGTTGCAGAGTATGGATATAGTACGTCATCCACGTTCAATCATTACACCTCATTCTGCCAGCCTTACCGCCGCCACATACCGGCAGATATGCCTGCTTACCATAAACAATGTGGTAGCAGTACTTACAGGTAAAACGCCTGAACCTGGCAGTGTGTATAACCGCGAGGCGCTTCAGTAATCCAGAAATCAGGTATGTAACCGCTCCGTTAATCTTACCTTGCGTTGCGTACAAAACGGTAATCAATAATCTTTGTTTAAATGGAAAAATTCTGCGTTTGTTTATTGATCCTGATTGGTATCAGCATGGCAACCACTCGCTTACTCCTTGCACAGGCTTCCGGAACGGCTAAAAAACCACTGGTGGTTTTTGTGACAGGCGACCACGAGTACAGCGGTGAGGAAACCCTTCCGTTAATAGCTGCTGCACTGGAGAAGGACTATGGCATGAAAACGGTTGTTCTCAAAGCATCCCCTGATTATAACAGCGAAGAAAATATTCCTGGCCTTGAAGCCCTGGAACATGCAGACCTGGCAGTTTTCTTTTTACGCTGGCGCAGGCTTCCGGCTGATCAGTTGGCGTATATCGAAGCTTACCTGAAAACGGGTAAGCCGGTCATAGGTTTCCGCACCACCACACATGCTTTCCACTTTCCGGAAGGACATGCCAGCGAAAAATGGAATGCCTTCGGTGAATTTGCGTTAAATGCTCCTCCCGGTTGGGGGGGCGCTGCCAAACATACCCACTATGGCCATGAAAGCAGCACTGATGTAAGCGTCATTCCTGAACAGGCAGGTAATCCGATACTTACAGGCGTAGCAAAAAATTTCCATGTACGCTCATGGTTGTACCGTGTTTTACCTGACTATCCTGTAAAAGGTTCCACCTGGCTGCTGATGGGAAAGGCGGTAAATCCCGATAAGGAAGCCATCGAAAACCCGGTTGCCTGGACTGGTACCAACTCCTTCGGCGGCAGGGTCTTTATGACCACGCTCGGCCACCCGGAAGATTTCCGGCAGGAACCCTTTCAGCGCCTGGTGATCAATGCTGTGCACTATGAACTGGGCCTTAAAGTTCCTCGAAAATGGAAAGGCAAATTAGACATTCACGTGCCTTACCGCGTAACCCAATAAGTACATAATGTTTCCTGATCTTGCTAAATATATCTAAGATGCCCAAACCATCAAAAAAATTGATTTATGTGCCTCTTATTCCCATAGCACTGGCGATAATGATTTTGCATGCCTGTAATCCTGAAGGGCCTGCTCCGCTTACTATTTCCGCAACATCCCATATCTCGCTGATCGGTAATAACCTTGGATCGAGGATGATAAATTATGATAATTTTGAAACGGAGCTGTATGTCCGTTATCCGGAATATCAGCTAACTATCCGCAATATGTGCGATGGTGGCGAAACACCGGCTTTCCGGCCACATTCCGGCAGAAACTCCCCCTGGGCATTTCCCGGCGCTGAAAAAACACGGCCTGCGCTGGCGCACCAGGTCGAAACCAATGATGACCCAAGTCAAGGGCGCTTTGAAACACCGGACCAATGGCTCACCAGGCTCAAAACAGATGTGATCATTGCCTTTTTCGGCTATAATGAAGCTTTTGAAGGTAAAGATGGCCTTGCTGAATATAAAGCGGAGCTGGATACATTTATTAACTGGACCCTGAAACAAAAATACAACGGCACCTCAATACCACAACTAGCGCTGGTTTCACCAATTGCGTTCGAAGACCTTTCTGATAAATATGATCTTCCCGATGGTAAAAGAGAAAATGAAAACCTGGCCATGTATACCCAGGCCATGAAAGAAGTGGCGGCGCAGCATAAAGTACTGTTCGTAGATGCCTTTACCCCTTCTAAAAAATGGTATAATAATTCAAAAGACCCGTTGACCATCGATGGCTCCCAACTGAATGAAGAAGGATACAGGAAACTGGGTCTTTTACTGGCGGATAAGATTTTTGGAGCTGCATCTCCCAAAGCAGAAGCCAACCGGAAACTGGTGCACGATGCGGTAAAAGAGAAGAACTGGATGTGGCTCAACGATTATAAGATCCCGAACGGGGTACACGTATATGGTCGCCGGTATGATCCGTACGGACCGGATAACTATCCCGCCGAAATAGAGAAGATCCGGGAAATGACGAGTATCAGGGATACTGCGGTATGGCAGGCTGCTTCCAAAGGAACAAAAATGGATATTGCGGCGGCGGATAAAAAAACCAAAGTATTGCCAACCATTAAAACCAACTATAACCCCAAGGAAAATGGCAGCCTGCGGTATCTCACCGGGAAAGAAGCGGTAGCTAAACTGAAAGTACCTCCGGGGTACAAGATAGAACTTTTTGCTTCGGAAGAACAATTCCCGGATCTGGCAAAACCAATGCAGATGTCCTTTGACAACAAAGGCCGGTTATGGGTGGCATTAATGCCCAGTTATCCGCATTATAAACCCGGCGATGCCAAACCCAATGACAAGATTCTTATTCTTGAAGATACCAACAATGATGGTAAGGCCGATAAACAAACCATCTTCGCGGATAGCCTGCATCTTCCAATAGGATTTGAAATTGAGCCTGAAGGGGTGTATGTTGCCCAGGGTACAAACCTCAAACTATTAACAGATACAGATGGGGATGATAAGGCCGATAAGGAAGAGATATTGCTCAGCGGTTTTGATGATCACGATACACACCATAGCAGTCATGCTTTTACGGTAGACCCTTCAGGCGCCATCTATTCAGGGGAAGGAGTTTTCCTTTACACAAACGTAGAAACATCCTATGGCACCGTTCGTGGAACTAACGGCGGCTTTTACCGGTACGATCCGCGTCGCAGAAAACTGGAACGCACAGCCCAGATGTCTATCCCAAACCCCTGGGGTATTGCATTCGACGACTGGGGACAACCTTTCTTTGCTGAAACATCCAGCCCGGATATGCGCTGGATGCTTCCCGGAACAGTGCTGCCCAGGTATGGCCAGGCTACGCATAAATCCATTCAGCTGATTGAAGACAAACATAAGGTACGGCCTACATCAGGACTGGAGTTTATATCCAGCCGCCATTTTCCGGATGAAGTGCAGGGAGACTTCCTCATCAACAATACCATAGGTTTCCTGGGCACTAAACAACATACATTGGAAGATGATGGAACAGGCTATAAAAGTCATCATCATATGGACCTGCTGGTAAGCGGTGACCCCAATTTTCGGCCGGTAGACCTGGAGTTCGCGCCCGATGGATCTTTATATGTGATCGATTGGCATAACATTTTGATAGGACATATGCAACATAATGCGCGAGATCCGCTGCGGGATCATTCACACGGAAGGATCTACCGTATCACTTATCCGTCCAGACCATTGGTGAAACCGGCAAATATTGCGGGAGCCGGCATAGAAGAACTGCTCAATAACCTGAAGTTGCCGGAATACAGGACTCGCTACAGAACCCGTCGGGAGCTGAGAGGACGTAATGTTTCAGAGGTGCTTGCAAAACTGAAAACATGGACTGCCAGCCTGGATAAAAATGATCCGCGATACGAGCATCACCTGCTCGAAGGCCTCTGGGTAAGCTGGGGAATGGGTAAGGTAGATCAGGACCTGTTAAAGGAGGTATTAAAGGCTAAAGATTATCATGCAAGAGCTGCCGCTGTTGAAGTAGTGCGTTATACCGGGTATCAGATACCTGACCAGGCAGCGTTGCTGATGCAGGCGGTAAAGGACGAGAACAGCCGTGTGCGGCTCATGGCTATTGTAGCCGCTTCATGGATCGGTAAGGAAAAAGGCCTTCCCATTTTGGAAGAAGCAAAAAAAATGCCGCTGGACAAATGGATGATACATGCCTATGAAACTGCCGTAGCGCACCTGAATGGCGAAAATGTGAAAAGGGAAAAGGAGAGGAGCGGCAACTCAAATCTGAAAGGTAATGCGCTGGCACAGTTTAACCAGGGACAGAAAATCTATTCTATAGAAGGATACTGTAAAACATGCCATCAGGCAGACGGTAAAGGGCTTCCTGATTCCGGTTTTCCTCCGCTTGCAGGCTCTGCATGGGTAACAGGAAACGAAGAGCGGCTGATCAAACTGGTGATAAAAGGCTTATTGGGACCGATAGAAGTAAATAATAAAATGTATCCCGGTAAGGTGCCTATGACGCCCTTTGGCGGACTGCTCAAAGATGACGAGATCGCTGCAGTAATAACTTATATCCGGAATTCCTTTGGTAACAAAGCCTCCCCCGTCTCCACCGAAAAAGTAAAAAAGGTAAGAATGGCCATTGAAAATAAAAAGGATTTCTATTCTGCCGAACAATTGCTTAAAGAACATCCAATGGGGAAAAAGTAAAAAGTATACAGCCTGGCATTCAATTTTTCGATTGTTAATTTACGAAGCATCACATGTAAATATTGATTTGTACATCAAGTAGTGTTAGGATTGGTAATTATTATAATGCTTAATCACAAGGATAGTTATCTTAAAATTTCCACGGAGAAACCTGAAATAATCAACTAAAATATAGCGCACCGATATGTTACTGCCCGGGTATTGGCCGGGTATGGAAACCTTATGTGCTAACATAAGGCACCGTCTTTAAGATCTGCAGCCTGACCAATGTTTCGGA
This sequence comes from Chitinophaga solisilvae, assembly GCF_009928525.1. GTDB lineage: Bacteria > Bacteroidota > Bacteroidia > Chitinophagales > Chitinophagaceae > Chitinophaga > Chitinophaga solisilvae. The sequence goes on from NZ_JAABOK010000004.1 coordinate 527,523, forward strand.
ATGATAGGATATGATCATTTTTTACCTGATAATTTTTTAATTATGAAAAAATTTTCCACGCTGACTTCGGGAATGCTGGCATTACGTCAGAAAATCATTTATTCCGCCCTTGCCTTATTTATGGGAATTGCCACCCAGGCGCTTGCGGGAGGGCCGGCATCTCTTAATTATTCACACATATCACTGATGGATGTACGTGGTAAGGTACTGGAAGAGACTGGCGGGCCTGTACCCGGGGTGAGCATCAAAGTAAAGAATGTCAACAAGGCAACAACAACAGATGTAGACGGTAAATTCAGCATTAAAGGACTAAGTGAAGATGCTGTGTTGATTATTTCATATATAGGTTATGTCACCCAGGAAGTTAACGTTACTGCCGCTGAGATGGTGATAAGACTTGTGCCACAGGTAAAGAAGATAGACGAGGTGGTGATAGTAGGTTATGGAACCACTAAAAAATCAGACCTGACTGGTGCCGTTGGTGTCGTTAAAGCTGAAACATTGCAGGAACGGCCGTCTTCTTCATTAAACCAGAGTTTATCCGGCCGGGTGACCGGCGTAAATGTGTCCTCAAATTCAGGAAGGCCAGGCGGCAGGACCAACATCCGTATCCGTGGCTCCAGCTCCCTGAGTGTTTCCAATAATCCGTTGTATGTAATAGACGGAGTGATCCTGAATCCGGTGGACCTGAGAAATGGCAGTACCCCCATTGACTATATCAACCCTAATGATATTGCTTCCATAGAGGTGCTGAAAGACGCATCATCTACAGCTATCTATGGCGCCAGGGGCGCCAATGGGGTGATCCTCGTTACAACCAAAAGGGGTAATTCCGGCGGCGGAAGGATTACCTACGATCCTGATTTCAGTATTGGCGTACTGCCCAGAAAACTTGACCTGCTGAATGCAAGGGAGTTTTTGGCCGTAGAAGACCTGGCTTATGCAAACGCACAGAAATATGACCCTGTGGGATGGGCTACAGGTACAAAATATACAGATCCTAAAACCAAACGTACCAACCCTAAATTGTTCGATTCACAGGGAAACCCGCTATACGATACAGATTGGCAGGATGAAGCATTCCAGAGAGCGTTCACTCAAAATCACCAGCTCGGATTTACTGATGGTGACGAGAAAAGAAGTTTAGGTGCTTTTTTAAACTATCGCAGCCAGGAAGGGCTGGCAAAAGGTTCCTGGCAGGACCGCTATGCCGGTCGCATTGTATATGACAGTCAGCTAAGGGATTGGTTAAAGGTAGGAGGTACCATGAGCTATACTGATCAGCGGGAGAAACAGGTGGACCAGCTGGATGGAGGCGGTATCACCATGATGCGGCAGGTGCTGGAAGCGTTGCCTATCATTCCCGTTAAATATGCGGATGGTACGTGGGCAAGTAACCGCGACTATCCCGGAATGGAAGGTGGAGATAACCCTTTAAGAGTAGCGGCAGACAGGATCTCCATCCTGCATACCCAAACCCTCCTTGGTAATTTGTATGCAAATGTTCGCCTGGCGCCGGGGCTGGAGTTGAGATCAACCCTTGGTGTCAATGTCATCAATCAGCGGGAAGATTATTTTGCTGCAAAGGGAATGCAATATATCTCAGATAACGGAAATGCCTCCATCAACAATAACAAATACAACTCGTGGCAGTTTGAGAACTACCTCACCTACAACAGAAAGTTTGCAAAGGTGCACTCTCTGAATGCCATGGCAGGTGTGTCCTGGCAGCATATCGACCGTTTCGAAAATCAGGCGAATACGGAAGGCTTCAACGATTCCTATTATCAGTACTATAACCTGGGCTCCGGTTCCAGCCCTCAGCCTCCGTCCTCTATAGGTACAGCAAACGGGTTGAACTCTTATTTCGGGCGTGTCAACTATGGCTTCCGCAATAAATACCTGGTCACCTTTACCGGCCGTATGGATGGATCTTCCAAGTTCGGACGTGATAACCAGTTTGCTTTCTTCCCTTCTGCTGCCCTCGCCTGGAGGGTTACGGAAGAAGACTTTATGAAAGGTGTTCCCGTTATTTCAAATCTAAAGCTCCGTGCCAGCTATGGCGCTACCGGTAACTCAGAAATTCCGGCCTACAGGGCACTTGCCGGCATGGGAAATTACAGCGTAATTTTTGATGGGGCACGTAATTCCGGCGTTGGTATTGATCGTATAGCCAACCCGGGGTTACAATGGGAAAAAACAAAACAGGTTGATTTCGGCCTTGAACTTGGCCTGTTTTCCAACAGGGTTAACCTGGAGCTGGACCTGTACCGGAGAAGGGTAGATGGCATGTTGCTGGACGCTCCTTTACCGTACACCACCGGGCGTGAAAAGATCTTCTCCAATGTAGGAAGTATGGAAAATAAAGGCATTGAGTTTGGTATCAATTCCACCAATATCCAGACAGACAATTTTTCCTGGAGCACCACGTTCAACATCTCCGTAAATAAAAATAAAGTGCTTGCGTTGGCAAACGGTGATATATCCTCCGGTAACGGCATCATCAGGGTAGGTGAACCGGTAGGATCCTTCTTTGGAAGGCTTAGCCTGGGAACATGGGGTACCAAGGAAGCTGAAGAAGCAAAGAAATATAACATGCTGCCCGGTGATATCAAGTATAAAGATATAAATGAAGATGGCGTAATAAATGACCAGGACAGGGTCATCATCGGAAAAGGTATCCCTGACGGATATGGCACTTTCCTCAACACATTCCAGTACAAGGCTTGGTCCCTCACAATAGACCTGCAGTTCATGTATGGTAATGATGTGCTTGACAGGAGTATACACTCGGCAGAAGACAGGCAGGGTATCGCCAACAGTTATAAAACCGTGCTCAATGCCTGGACGGAAACAAACCAGCAAACACCTATTGCACAAATACGCCCTATTAATGCCTATTACACAACAAATAACGATAGTCATAAAGTAACAGATGGATCGTTTATCCGTGGCCGTAACTTAATGCTTGGATATACCTTTTCATCGAAAGCCGTGTCTACGTTAAAGCTTAACCGCCTGAGAGTATATGCTTCCGTACAAAACTTTTTCCTGGCCACTAAATTTAAAGGATACGATCCTGAAGTGTCCAACTCCAGCTCCCCTTTTGATCAGGGGCTGACTTTGTACGATTATCCAAAACCAAGGGTATTCATGCTGGGGCTTAATGTGGGGTTATAATATTATGCAACCTTTTAATGAAAAATTATGAAAGCAACAATATTGAAATATGGACTGCTGATGTTAACAGCCGGAACAATATGCCTGACCGGTTGCCGGAAATTTTTGGATGAATCGGATCCCAGCAACTATACAGAAGATACTTATTTTACAAAACCTGAACATGCAAGAGCTTCTGTAAATGCTATCTACCAGAGCTTGCGGGCGCCATTGTCCAGTGGTTTTGGCGGTGGTGCCTGGACGATGACGGAATTTGCCACCGGCCAGGCTGCCACAGATCTGGGCCAGGCTGTCAGCAGCTATTTTATAAAAGACCTGAATAACACGGCGGATAACGCCTATGGTGAAAGCTACTGGAAAAATTATTACACAGGCATTGCCAATGCTAATCTCTCCTTAGCCAGAATACCTGGCATTAATATGGATAAGGCAGAAGCCAGAAGACTGCTGGGTGAAGCCCGCTTTTTACGCGCATGGTACTATTTTAATCTGATACAGATGTTTGGCAATATCCCCCTGGTTACGGCACCCGTTGACCTGAATTCAGATCAGTTAAAGCCCAACCAGGCGCCTGTAGAAGAGGTATACAAACTGATCGTGGAGGATCTTACCACAGCGGAAGCATCCGGATTGCCCTGGGCAGATGCCAGCGGTAAGGTAACCATGGGCGCTATAAAATCATTGCTGGCAAAAGTATATCTCACCATGGCCGGATATCCTTTACAAAAAGGAAGTCAGTATTTTGATCTGGCAGCAAAGAAAGCGGAAGAAGTACTGGATTCAAAACAGTATAAACTGTTTGCGTCCTACAATGATCTGCATAACCCGGCAAAGAAGAACATAGAGGAAAATATTTTTATGATTCAGTTCAAAACCCAGGTTATTCCAGGCGACTGGCAGGTATTGATTATTCCTTATAACAAAAATATCTCTGCCTACTCCTCTGAAACAGGAGGTATCTATGCTACAGCTGATTTTGTAAAGTCCTATGACCCTGCTGACCTGAGAGCAAAGGAAGGCCAGTTCTTTTTTACCGAATTCACCAACCAGGACGACAGGACTCAGAAGGTAAAACTCGGAGGGTATTTTATCTACAAACTTTTCGATGTTGTAGCGCAAACTACCACCGCCAACAGTGATCTTAACTGGTCAGCGATCCGCTACGCTGACATATTGCTGGTATTTGCGGAAGCCGCCAATGAAGTAAGCGGACCAGGTGCAAAAGCGTACGATGCCGTTAACCAGGTGAGAACAAGGGCACAATTGCCGGCGTTAACAGGACTTACCCAGACTCAATTACGCGAAGCTATCTGGCGGGAACGTTGGTATGAGCTATGTTTTGAAAATATTACCTGGTTTGATATGGTACGCCTTCGCAAAGCATTTAATCTGACCACCAAAGGCTTTGATAATTATGTAGGTCATAAGTTCTCTTATGGCCCGGTTTTAAAGGAAAGAGAATTGTTGTTTCCAATACCAAGCCGTGAGCTGAGGAATAATCCTAACCTGGTACCGACAAAAGGATATTAATATAAGCAGGATAAAAGCGGTTGGGGGATATGAATGTTTTTTGTTTGCCACCCGGTTACTGGAATGGCTATACGTAGTTTGAAAGGCAAAGAAGGCAAAGACTGAAAAGTGGAGCCAGCCGTAAAGTTGCAGATTTCCGAACAGGACAGGCCCAAAAATTATTTTTGTATCAGCAATAAAACAACAAAGCCTTATGGGACACGAGGCAGAAGAACAGTTGGCTGCCTGTCTACGCACTGTGATAATTGATAGTCATTACAATGTTGGATAAATCAATTACTTATTCATAATAATAAAGAAGGGGCAATTCAATGCTCCTTTTTTATTTCCTGGTTAAAACATTTACATGATTTTGATACATATGCCAGTAACCGGCTAAAGCAATTATCCTGTTTAAGAAATAATGTACGGGACCATAAAACATATATAGTTTATTTTTCAATGATTTTAGATTACGTCTGGCCCCTGTATTACTGGTTGTCATCCGGGTTTTCTCCTGTCCTGTTTTATCTCTCCGGCTCTGCCCCGGAAAATCTTTCTAACGACGCGTTGGCAACGAAAAAAAAATTGTACCTTTTTTGTAATTATGCCAGCATTATTATACATCACATTCAATCCCGATTTAAAAACCTTATTATGTCATCGTTAAATAATTCATCGCAGGAAAATTCTACTTCACACAATTCCGTACTCATTGCTGTTACGCTCTCAGGCACTAGTCCTATAACTGTTTGCGATTCCCATAAACTATTGATGCAGATATGTTTCTGTATATTGAAATGATAAACATTTATCTACCCATTAATATGTATTTCATTGACTTTAGAGTAACCTGAAATTTATTAACCCCATTCACTATGCCCAAAAACAGCTTTGTCCTCCATCCTGCCCAACAGGATATTTATGTGGACCAATTGATCCATCCGGACAGCCCCCGCTATATTGTCACAGGATATCTTATCCTAAACGGCGCCTTCTCCATGGAGGCGTTCAAAAAAGCATTGCACATCGTCAATTCAGGGCATGACATTTTTGCCATGAGTTTCGATCTGGCAGACCAGCAGCCTATTGGTTATGTGGCAGATAAAACTAATCCGGGTACACTCGGATACCAGGATTATCGTCAGCAAAAAGATCCGGAAGAGTCAGCCAGGCAATGGATACAGGAGCAAGGCAATATCCCTTTCCATTTGCAGGAAGGGAGTAAATTATTCGAGCACTGTCTGATCAGGATCAGTGAAGAATGTTATTGGTATTACTTCCGTTTCCACCATCTTTTGATCGACGGAATCGGCTACCAGGTATGGTTGAATGCAATTGCAGAAAAATACAGGCAGGTGGTCGCAGGGGACATACCGGATACTACCTATCCATCTTATGCCACAGAGATAGCAGATATGCTGCCATTCTACAGCAGTGATGAATATCAACGGCAACTACAATACTGGACCAGGAAACTGAAGAACCGGCCAGCAAAGCTCTTCACATTTAAATATAACAACGCAGATACAGGAGGGAAAACCAGCGGTTTGTTCTCCTATGCATTGACGGAAGCGGAGAGAAGTTCCCTGGACAAATTATTATTCCCCGGCATGACGCTTCAAAAGCTTACGGTGGCCGCTTTGATCATCTATTTGGCCCGGGTAAAAGGGCAGTCTGAATTATTGATAGGCATTGTACGGCACAAACGTAAAAATGTTGAACAGCGCAGCGTTGTCGGGATGTTCTCAGGAATCGTTCCATTTATAGGAAGTTATGATCCGGACATGCGCTTGACCGATTTTTTGGACCATATCAGCAAAAGTCAAAAGGAAGATTATAATAATCAGCATGTGACATTGAATGATCTGGGTACATTGCTTAAAGACACATCGTCCGATGATAATCTTTTTGAGATCGTAGTCAATCACCTGATGCTGGACCTGGATCTGGATTTTGGAGCGGGTGTCAGTAATACTTTCCACCAGTGTTGGAATGAATATGAAAAAAGGCCATTGCGCGTATACTGGCAGGATTATGGAAAGCATCAGCCGCTGCAATTGAAGGTCATCTACCATACTGCATATTTTCTGCCCGGAGAAGCCGCTCTTTTTCCTGCCAGGCTGATGTACATCCTGGAGCAATTCCATGGAAATATGAACAACCCGCTGCACAGCATAGATATTCTGCCCCCTGCGGAACGCAGATCCTTGCTGGCATCTGCAGGAGATATGATTCCCCATGACCCGGAGGCAACGATCGTTGGCAGGATATGGCAACAGGCTGAGCGCACTCCGGATAATACAGCCATATCATGCAACGGATTGCATCTGACCTACAGGGAGCTGCTGGGAAGATCAGCGCACCTGGCGGAATATCTGAGAAGCCGTGGGGTCGGAAGGGGAACGTTGGTACCGGTTTGTCTGGAACGATCGCCGGATATGATCATTGCCCTTCTTGCCGTTTTACAGGCGGCTGGAGCGTATGTGCCGATCGATCCGGCATATCCGCGCGAAAGGATCCGCTTTATGATCGAAGACACTTCCGCGTCGCTTGTCCTTACCTCCCGCGAATGTTTGCCGCTTGTTACCCCGGTATTCGACGGAGAGATCATCCTGCTGGATGATGAGGTGCCTCCCGTTGGCCGCAACGTCCCGGTTACTCAAACCAGTACTTCCGGCGCGTATGGACCCGGAGCAGACGATGCAGCCTATATCATCTATACTTCTGGTTCCACCGGCACACCTAAAGGGGTGATCATCGAACACAAAAATGTGATCAGCCTGTTTGATCAGACCAGGGACATTTATGGTTTTCATGCCGGAGATGTATGGACCATGTTCCATTCCTATTGTTTTGATTTTTCGGTATGGGAAATGTACGGTGCATTACTCTATGGAGGAAGGCTGGTTATTGTACCCAAACATATGGCCCGGGATACGCCTGCATTCGCTGCTTTATTGATAGCGGAGAGAGTGACTGTCCTGAACCAGACACCCGCCGCCTTTTACGTGCTTCAGGAATATATGACAGACAATCCGGTAATGTCATCCACTCCGCTGCGATATGTCATTTTTGGGGGAGAAGCATTAAATCCAATGTTATTAAGACCCTGGAAAAAAATGCATCCTGCCTGCCGGTTGATTAACATGTACGGTATCACGGAAACGACCGTTCACGTTACCTTCCAGGAGATCAAAGACGATTTGCTGGATAGCTCAGGCAGCATGATCGGCCGTCCGATCCCATCCCTGGGGGTCTTTATTCTGGACAACGACCATGCCTTGCTGCCAATCGGGGCGCCGGGAGAAATGTATATTGCCGGTGCGGGTCTGGCAAGGGGATATCTGAAACGTGATGACCTGACATCCGCGCGGTTCATTCCAAACCCATTCAGTAAAGGAAACGACAACCGGTTATATAAAACGGGTGATCTGGCCAGATGGCATCCGGGGGGAGTATTGGAGTATCTTGGCCGGATAGATAACCAGGTAAAAATAAGAGGTTACCGTATCGAACTCGGTGAAATAGAAAGCGCCCTGCTCCAAAGCGAGCATGTGAAACAGGCATTTGTCATAGCCACCTCTGACAAGGCGGGCAATGCCGGAGAACAACAATTGGTCGCCTATATAGTGGTCACACAACCCGTCGATCATGACAGTATCTTATGGAGCCTGCGCAGCAGGCTTCCGGAATACATGATCCCCGCAAGTATTATCCAGTTGGAAAAAATGCCGCTTACGGCCAATGGCAAGATCGACAGGGCTGCATTACCTGCCAGAGAGCGCCAGGTCCGTGTCAATGTTGAAAAAAAATGGCCGGTTAATGAAACACAAAGCAGGATTGCTGCCATCTGGGAAGAGATACTCGGCGTGAAGGACCCTGGCATAGACGATAACTTCTTTGACCTGGGAGGAGACTCCATCCGTTTGATAAGGATCGTTAGCCGGATGCGAAAAATATTCGGTAAAGAAATACAGGTGGCTGATATTTACCGAAAGGCGACTATTGCCGCCCTTGAGGCGCTGATAGGGGAGATGGAAAATTCCTCAGAGATCAAAGAAACATACCAGCAGATCCTGGAGTCCTTAACAAGCCAGCAACAAACATTGCTGGCTCAGTTGCCGGATGCCCATCTTGTAGAAGACATTTTTCCGATGAGCGCTGTTCAGCAGGGAATGATCTTCATTTCAGCCCGTGAACCTGAACAGGCCATCTACCACGATCAGTTCACCTATTGGTTGCCTGAAGACACCGATATATCATTGTTCGAAAAAGCACTGTCCCTGATAACCGAAAAACATGGGATACTACGGACTGCCTTTCGCCCTGACTGGCATCCTGCAGGCATGCAAATAGTCTACCGGTCTGTTCCTGTCCATATTGAAGTAATCGATAACAGGCATATTGATGATCAATTTGCCCCGGAACATATCCGTTCCTGGCTCCGGGAAGAAAGGAAGACTCCATTCGATTGCACGCAGGCTCCCCTTTGGAGGACATCGGTCCTCACTTTCAGCACGCGCAGTGTTTTCATTTTGCAGACCCATCATGCCATCCTGGATGGATGGAGTGTGTCAGCGCTGAACACCGAACTCAATAATTGTTACCTGCGGCTCAGGGATACAGATGCACCTGTCAGGTTACCCGCCTTGCAGGGAAGCTACAAGGATTATGTTATCGAAGGTATCGCCGAAAGCAATCATCTTTTGTCCAGGACCTTCTGGCAAGGAGAAATGCATGGTTATAAGCCTCTTGATATCTTTTCAACAGAAAAGATGCTACAGCGATATATCCATAAATATGATCCGGCCATCTTCGAAGCAATAAAAGCAAGGGCAAGGAATGAGAACATCCCGATGAAAAGCTTGTTCCTTGGAGCTTTATACTATACCGTCAGCTTATTTACTTATGAAGAAGAGCTTACTATCGGGCTCGTAACCAACAACAGGCCTATCGTTGAAGATGGCGACAGGATATTGGGTTGCTTTTTGAATACCATCCCTTTCAGGTTTCCGGTCCCATCTCCCGGAACCCGATGGAAAGAATTCATCAGGCAGATCGATCAGAAGCAACTCGAACTGAAGACCTATGAAAGGCTGCCGCTTGCTGAAATAGCAACTGTGAACAAGGAAGTCCGCGACAATGGAAATCCGTTCTTTGATATACTTTTTAATTTTATCAATTTCCATGTATACGACCAGTTGGAAAAAGGGCTGCTCCATGGCTCAGTAGATGATGACAACAGTATCACCTATGGCAATTTTGCCACCACCAACACTTACCTGGATTGTTCGATAAATATCACCGGCAATACGCTGTCGATCCTATTCTCCCAATCCCGGACATTTAAAAGCGGAAAAACGATTGAAATATTCCATCAGTATTTCGAAAGGGCACTGACCCAAATCATTTATAATTTCCATGAAGAGATTGACAGGTCGATGATCCTGACCTCCGGGGACCAGCTGGTAGTACCGTCTGTCCCCATTTCCTATCCGGCAGATAAAACGATCAGCACCCTGTTTGAAGAACAGGTAAGGCTGGTGCCGGAATCGATCGCGCTGCAGGCCGGAAACGCAGTGATAAGTTACAAAGAACTGGACAGACAGGCTAACCAGCTGGCCGGCCTGCTTGTCATGAAAGGCATCCGTAAGGAGCAGCTGATACCTGTATGTATGCACAGGTCACCGGAACTGATCATTGCCATCCTGGGCATATTGAAAGCAGGGGGCGCATATGTGCCATTGGATCCAACCTATCCCATGCAGCGCATTGAACGCATGCTGGAAGAATTGGCGCCTGCATTAATCGTCACCTCAACATTTGCGCACCCCCTTTTGAAGGAGCTGTCACCGCAGTCAGCGCTCATCAATATAGACGATATACAAGAACTGCCGGAAACCGTAGCCGGAAAGGAAATGCTGACCGGCAACAACCCCGACAGCCTGGCCTACCTGATGTATACTTCCGGATCTACCGGACAACCCAAAGGCGTTATGATCACACAACGTGGGGTAGTTAGCCTGGTCAAAGAAGGGAATTTTGTATCCCTCGGGCCATCAGATAGATTGCTTGCCACCGGTTCCCCTTCATTTGACGCCACTACTTTTGAATATTTCGGGATGCTTTTGAATGGCGGCCGGTTAGTACTTTGTCAGGAAGATGATCTCCTGGATACAGACATGCTTCGTTTGGCGATCCGTAATAACGGCATCACCCTGATGTGGTTCACAGCCAGCTGGCTGAATCAACTGATCGAAAACGATATTACGATATTCAACGGTCTGCGGGCTGTCATAGCTGGCGGTGAAAAACTATCGGTGACGCATATACAAAAATTGCGTTCAGCCTATCCTGACCTGGAGATCATCAACGGATACGGACCTACAGAGAATACTACATTCTCACTGACCCATCGCATAAAGGAGGTACCTGATGGTAACATTCCGATCGGTCGTCCGCTTGCGGGCAGATCTGCCTTTATATTGAACGCTCACCGGCAGAATATGCCGGTTGGTGTAACCGGAGAATTGTACGTAGGCGGAGATGGACTATCCAGAGGATATTACCAGCGTGCCGATCTGACCGCAGAGCGTTTCGTAAATGAAGCGGGGCTTGCCACCGGCCGGGTATACCGAACCGGTGATCTGGCCCGTTACCTGTCCGACGGAACTATTGAATTCATGAGCCGGGCGGACCAGCAATTGAAGATCAGGGGATTCCGGGTGGAGCCGGGAGAGATCGAAGAGGTTATCCTCAGGAGCGGTCTTGCAAGGCAGGCAGTTGTGGTTGCCCGTCAGACAGACAGGAAATTCCTGCAATTGATTGCCTACGTCGTATTACCGGTAGGGTCAAATGAAATCACCGCCCTGCAAGCGTATCTTGCCGCATCATTACCTTCCTATATGATCCCGGCCATTATTCATCCGATGGCTTCCCTTCCTTTAACGGCCAATGGCAAGATCGACCGGAAAGGGCTGCCTGACCCGGACCCACAGGCAGCAACAGGCAATGGATATGAAGCGCCTCAAAACAGCCTGGAAAAGGCGCTGGAAGCCGTATGGCAACAGCTGTTGCAGTTGCCGGCTATCAGTCGCAAAGACGATTTCTTCCTGTTGGGAGGGCATTCACTACTCCTGATGCAGTTAAGGGCGCATATTAAGAAAGAATTCGGGATCACTATAACGGTTAGTGATCTGTACAGGCACAGAACGCTGGAAAAACTGGCCTTATTCCTTGCCGGCAAGGCCCCGGAAAATTCATTGATAGAAGACATTATTCCATTTGACCGGCAGGCTATTCCGGCAATACCCCTTTCTTTTGGCCAGGAAGAATTATGGCAGATCGACAAACAATATGGATCCGTTCATTATCACATCAACCGGGTTTACAAGGTTACCGGCGATTGTAACAGAGATGCATTGGCAGCAGCCTTCGCAGGCATCATCAGGCGTCATGAGGCGCTTAGAACCATCATACAGACGGATCAGTCAGAAGGCACCAGATACCAGTCCTTCCTTACCGGAGACGATTGGGAATTACATCAGCTTGATCATTCAACGGCCGATCATTCTGATGCATCCCTCGATGACCTCATCATGTCTCTGGTGAATACCCCTTTTGATCTTTCCAGGCATTACATGCTGAGAGCTAGTCTGGTGCGTTTGGATAAGGAGGAGCACCTGCTGGTCATCGTGCTGCATCACATTGCTGCGGATGGCTGGTCATTATCGATCATCATGAAGGAATTCATGGACATGTACAATGCATTTGTTGCAGGAGGCTCCGGCCATCAGCCTCCTCTTGCACTGCAGTTTGCGGACTATGCATTATGGCAGCATCGGTATATCGCTTCAGGCATGCTGGAAAAAGGGCTGCGGTATTGGAAGGAAAAATTACATGGATACAGACCCTGGCTGCTTCCATCGGATAACAGGGGAAATTCATACACAATGACCAGGGGCGCCATGCTCTATTTCCGGCTGGACATGGAACTGGTCCAATCACTCCGGCAGTTTTCACAACGGGAGGATTGCACGTTGTTCATGACCCTGCTGGCAGCGTTTAAGGTCGCCATATATCGTTACAGCGGCAAACATGACATCTGCATTGCTACGGCAATGGCTGGCAGGAACAGACATGAACAGAAAGGACTGGTAGGTTTCTTTTCCAATAATCTTCTGCCTCTTCGCAGCGACCTGCGTGGCCATCCGGATTTTATTCAATTGCTTCATCAGGTCAGGAAAGTGATCCTGGAAGCATATGAACACCAGGATGTGCCTTTGGAAATGATGTTGGACAATTTTGAATATCCTCCTGACCAGGAGCAATTACCGCTTTTCCAGGCGATATTTCTCTTTCAGAATATGCCTGATGTTCCTAAACTAGACCTGGAAGGTCTTTCGGTATCGGAGATCAGCATCAGGCATGAAACCAGTCAGTTTGAACTGAATATTGCCGCCCGGGAATATCACGATGGCTTGCGGCTCGCAGTAGAATATAATACAGATATCTTTCAGCGGGAAATGATTCAGGCCCTGTTTGAACAGTATATGGTGATCCTGCAGCGTATCATACAATCACCGTATGATAGGATATGAGATGTGCGGCTTTTGATTAATTAACTTGTGTGTCATCTCCGGGCTGAACAGGGGGGAAGATTTTACCGCAGAATAAATAAGATCGAACGCTGTCCGGTCCTCCCGGAGTTTCTATACGATGAGGATAAAGATCCGATTACATTGTCACTTCTTCACGAGTGGTAATCTTAACTTACCTGCAAACAAGTTGCATCAGGTATTTCTATTTTAGATGCCATTAGTTATCAGACAATGTCAATCTAAGTTATGAAGGGTATGCGTAATAACTAAATGCCTGATGCTTGCCAGTATAAAAGTTTGTTTATAAAACCCGTTTATCTATTTAAAATTCAGAAACATGAAAACAACATCCCTATTACTTACCCTTGTAGCAGCTTTCTCTTTATTGAGCCCTAAAGATGCGGGCGCTTTGGGTAGCAGCCAGGAAAATGAAACTGGCAATAAAGCAATGTCCTTTTCTCCAGGTGTTTCTTTAACCATGCGTTCTACGATTGAGAAGAGAGCCTATCGGATTATCCATGAAATAGCGGCAGTTGATTATTCAGAAATCAAGCCGGAAGCCTCTTTTGTAGATGATTTGGGAATGGATGATCTTGATTTTATCGAAATGATTATGGCTGTGGAAAAAGAGTTTGGTCTGGAGATACCAGATGAAGATGCAGAAAAGTTTAAAACAGTGGGAGATCTCATTAAATACCTCAAGGAAAAAGTAGAATAACCTAATGGGAAAATATAGAAGATGATTTTAAGAGCCTTCAAATCCATATTTGAAGGCTTTTTGTAATTGCTGGAATAAAGTAGCTGCAAACCAGCTTATATCTGTTCTGATAAAATTTTTTTCAGCTGAAGCAAACGTAAATAAAATCAGATATAGGTATTCCCGCCATTGTGCGCTCTGTTTAACTGTAGCATAGTGTAAGTTTTCTGGCATGTAGGCGTATGCTAGACTTAATTGAAATCTTTCTCCCTCAAATCTCCACCTGAGTCTAATCCTGTCTACATGATGGTTATCTATATTATTTCCCCTTTTGGGCTACATCTTTCTATTAAATCTCCAATTTTACCACAAACAAAAAAGCCCTACAACTCTTTGTTGTAAGGCTTTCCTTAATTTTAAACTACCACCACCTTTTGATATAAATCTCACCATTGCGCATGATACTGCTTTCTGTGAAGAATCTCTTCTTCATCCATTGCTTCTTGTTTTTAGAAATAATTTTCCAGCTAGGAGGATATTTAAACTTAATAGGTGGTACTGCATCCCCACAGTAAATCATGCAACTAATAGGACTGTCCGAACAGTTATGCCAAAATGTAGGATGCCAGGGGCACCATGAACACACTGAATACATTTCTTTCAGAACAAGGTTATAAGTCCTGCGATGGTCAGTAGTTTTGAGAATTTTCTTTTTTTTCACTTGTAAACACAATTGGTGTTACAAGGCGTCAAGGAGTTTTTTCATGATAAGTAGGGTTTAATTAAGAAGAACCTTATTTTTAGTAAGGCTCTTTTAAGTCGGGGCGACTAGACGACGCCCTGATATCATAATTTGTTGAATTGCAAATATTTGAATAAAGAGCTTTGGATCTACTCACGGTATTGCCCTTGCAATTACGAAGAGTATCTTTCGCAAGATATAATTTGTACCAATTAATTCCAAAATGTAGTAGTGTGGTTCGAGTGCAACACTGCCTAATATATCATCTATATTGTTTTAGTCTATTTTTTCTGTTTGGTATGGGTATCCCTGTTGCCCAGTCTTCGCCCAGATACATAGATCGTAGGTTATGCAGCATAAATTAAATACAGGTGGGGAGGGATCATTGCAGTCTTCCAAAGTTAAATGGAATTGCAAACAAATGATATCAGTAGATGGGACGTGATCATATTATTGCCCGTAATTTACTGCTGATACGCATCAATTAATACCGCTTTAAACTTCATATTACGTTGCATTCAGAGTTATGAAAGAGCAAACAAGCTCTGCTAATCCAGATCATCCGTGACGATGGCTTCCGGCTTAGTAAATTTTAGGGTAATAGGTTTAAATTTTTCAAAGGAGGTTTCCAATGTAGTCTGCAGCTTTGCCTTCAGCTTTGCATAGTTTATGATCTTTACCGCGCCATATACCGAGCTTTGGGTCATTCGCTTTCCCCTGTACTCCCCATCCCTGAAAAATGGCTCAATAATATCAAGGGCATATTTCAGCTCCCAAATAAAAGGGTTTTCTGCATTATGAATAGTCTTATTGGTCCAGTTATACACCTTCAGTACTAATTTTAAATCTACATCAGCTATTTTAATATGGTCAGTCTGTTGCCGGATGAAATCGGGAAAAAAATTATGCGGTATTTTAAGACCATTATGATCCTTGTCCTGAATTTCCAATACACCACAAATACGTTTGAATTTTATTTCCAGAGCCTGCCTCATAGTAAAGACAGCAATATTTTCAGCCATCTTCTGATCAAAAATATTTTGCTTGTAAATCCCGTTCCAATAAAGGTTCTGGCTAATATTTTCCAGTTCATGAGAGGTATTATGAAATGATTTCCATCCCTTGAACAAAACAAAATTCGGATTCTTTTTCCGCTCGAAGTATTCAATAAATGGTTTGAGATCGAAAAGATAGGAACGGATCAAATCTACATGACGGGTAATGGTGGTCAATTTTAATCCAGCATCTTTCTTTTGCAGGTCAGCCACTAGGAGCTTAAAACAATGATTGCCGACACAAAGGCTCACCTTCATATAATTCTCGGATTCAGATTTTGTTTTAGGCTTGCCCTGATGCTTATAAATGGTCCCGACAACATAATCATAGTTTTCGGATTTATCCTTCTTGACATGACGGTCCACAATATCCTGTAAATAGGATGCAAATCCCAGTAGGCAATCTTTGGCGGATTCTTTTACTTTTTTTTTACTGTGCTTTCTTATCGCTAGGTGATGACACTTGAATATCAGCTTCTGCGCAAAATTTTCCATAATACATTTACTTTATGTAAATTTAATCTTCCTTTATTACCAACCTGTATTTTTATGCAATGCACCTCAAAATTGGTATTCTTCCTGCTGCTCTCCACTTTCAAGTTGTATAGCCAGGACTATAGCTCAAAAATTATCGAAAAGACCTAGTATTTCCCTGTCAGGGAATGTTACGCAAACAGCAATAACCGTAAGGCCGCACAAACCGGCTATTACCAGTAAATCAGTTTTCTGGATAGGAAACGCTGTAGAATGAATGATCATGATGGTACCTATATACTTGATAGAAGTACGGTGACTATTACCAATGCTCAGACACGGCTTTTTATTACTTATCATATTTCAGAATGTACCGCTAGTTTCGTTAAAATAAAGGATAAGGGCATGATGTCTACGCTCAATGACCGGTCGATTATTCGTGAAATTGGAAAATACAAAGTAAAAAGGTAAGTATGAGTTCTAGGGGTACACTTGCTGTGAAGTTTAAGTAAGCGTTCGGTGATTGAATTCACTTAGCTTTATAAAGAGCCTAATTACAGTATGCCAAATAATCTATCTCCTGCGATATTTTTAGGCAGTTTTTAAAACATTTTGCTTTGTTGAGGCTTACTAAGTATTCTTACTTTTAGTTTTTACAATTGTTGTTATAAAATATATATCGGTTTCCTTCTCATGATAAAACACAAATTTTAGATGGTATTTTTCATTGAATGGTAATGAAGATACTATTCTTCTATCGTCTCTAATCTTATTGTCGTTTACAAAGAATGCTTCAATAATAGCCGCATAAATGGCCGTAGGGTGGTTTATTTCGTTTCTGTCCGGTTGTGTTGATAGCGGCACACCTTTGTAACTATAATGCTTAAAAGCATGAAATATTCCCCCTTCAAATTCCGTTTCTCCATTTTTTGCATCTTTTTCAGTTCTGATGTCCCTGAACAATTCTAGCCGCAGAATGTCACCTTTTATTTCGCCGTCTTCTAGTTCCACTACCCAGGCAAAGTGTTCTGTATTAAGAAATGTTTCATATTCCGCGAGGTTTCTAATTAGAGGAGGAGGCATGACTTTATAAAGAGCCTCTAACACCTTATAGGCATTTCTTTGACCAAATGATTCAGGGTATTTTTCGGTGGCGGTTGAGATGACATCTTCCAGCATGATAAGAAATACGTTGTTGGGGATAATTACAAACTCTCTGCCTTGAACCGACATTTTTCGATAATTGCTAATGTCCACCCCAATTCTTGCAAACTCTCTTTCTTCGTGTGTTTTTAGTCGCGTAGCTTTTTTCTCAATTAGATTTCTGATATTATCAAATTCTAGTCTACCTATAAAATGTAGCATATAAGATATGTTTTTATGTAGGTTAATTTTCGGATGATGCCCAAGGGACGGTATCAATACTCTTTGCTGCGACAGGCATACTAACAGTCCTGTTAAAGTATTTTCCATTGTATCCAAGTATTTTTAGTATGATCAACTCAATGTACCAGGTACCGAGCTGTGCACCATCAAAGGTTACCATAGGCGAATAATTGCGTAACCGTCTTCTTTTTGCTGGGTCGGCGTGAACATAAGCGTTGCGAATAAAAGAGAAGATAACTGGCCCCGTTGAAATCAGGTCCCGCTCTGTTTCGGCGAAATGAATAAGGTGAGGATATCCTGCGGGGATATCAATCGGTATCCCAAATGACTCAAGTAGGTTGTTTAACTTGTTGCTAAATGGCTTAATGTCTGATTGAGCTGTTACCAGTCCTTTTTCATAACACCAATTGCATAATAATTCAAGACCATTCTGAGCCAGTACGATTGCACCTTCTACACTACCAGAATTATTATTGGCCTCTACATACCAGTGTAATGCCATAGTAAGGCATTCCATATCATCTTCATTCTTATACAGGGTATAGAAATTTTTCCATAACTCAGAGAAACCTTCAGTATGCTGTTCAGAAGCCCAGCACCAGACAAATTTGTATGGGGATGTTAAAAAATTACTAAAATTAAAAGCAATCTCTCTGGATTGTAGTAGCCCTTTTCTCAATAGCGGTGAACATTTTCTGCCGTTTATGAGCTGCAAGAAGTAGGCGAAGGCATTTAGTACTTTATTTAATTCTATAAAGGCTACTCTATTGACTAGTTTAGGTTTTATTATGCCTGTATATAACAGATCAAATCCTTTAGTCTTTTTTAGATTTTTAAATTTATTGGCATAGTTATCTTGTTTATCAATAGTAATAATATAATCATCATCTTCAAATACAATTCTCCCATTTTGATATCTATTTTTATTGGTTATTAGCCTTTTTATTGGTTCTCCTTCAAAGTTTCTGAGATTGGGGAGTTCAAATGTTATACTATCTACTTGGTCATTTAAATTGCCGAATGCCAAAGTGCTTTCTATTAAGCCTTCAATAACGGTTGGTCCGCTTTCAAAACCTACACTAGTATGAGTAATACAGACTTCCGTTAGAATGTTCATTTTTTGTACAATTAGCTGCCCGAAATTGAGGTGTTGGATGTCAATATGTTGGGTAGTTTGTCCTTCAAATTTCAACCCTATGTCTGGGAGCCATTGTTGCATTATCCGACCATTTAACTTATAAACCAAGTTATTATTACATAATTCAAAATCCCCTTCGTAAAGAACTATGTCAGTATTGGGTTTAGGGAGACTAAATGTGGGTTCTATTCCAATGTGTGCTTCTGCTGCAGTTTTGTTTTCCATAATATTGAGATCAGTTATATATGGGTTTTTTTAAATGTAATTAAGGGCTTTCAATTGTCTTAATCACAAATATAAATTTACATCTACGCAACGTATCTGCGCACTTTTATTTTTTTTAACCTCCCTGCTTCGCTGGAACCCGCAAGATGTTCGATTATATCACAATCGATCTTGCAATTTCCTGCATGGCAGAAATTTGCAAGATAACAGGTTGTATCACAACCTGCCTTTTGGGCGCTTTCCCTCCAAAGTCGGTCTCTGGTTTTACCCCTTTAAAACTTTTAGAGGTCTGGTTATTCCCTGATTACCCCCTCATATCAAGCCCTGATCAGAGTAACACTTTAAGCGGGTTGTCTCCAGGCCAATGAAACCCTTTGCGCTGTACTGGATAAGGATAAAAAAAATGGAAAATACATCACGGATTTTACTGGCTTTACCAGGATCCCGTTAATAAATTAGTAGCATTTGACTACTAGGAAGACCGTAATAAAGAAGGATCTTCTACTATGTTAGAGCACTTCAAATGTACCTTTCAGTCTGACGGGTTTGCGGTGTATGATGGCATGCTGAACAAAAAGGCATTACTCTTATCCATTGCTTAGCACATGCCAGGCGCTACTTTGTAGAAGCAAAGACCAATGATAGGACGTATGCTGAATATGTGCTGGAACAAATTCCATTATTATATCAAATAGAACGCTACTGCAGTGAGCAGGATTACAACGCTGACATCCGTAGGTTGGAGCGGCATGAGAAATCCGTCCCCATACTGGAAACGTTAGACAAATGGATGCTGGACGCCTACCAGTAGGTACTTCCTAAAGCTCTATTGGAAAGGCACTTGCTTACAGTGTTAAATGCTGGGACAAGCTAAGTGCCTATGCCCACAGCGAAATATTACTCACTGACAATAATAAATGCAGTTGATCAATATTCCTCAAATACCTATGTGTACAATGAAGTGGAAGAAGGAATTTTTGCTTTATTCGAACGTGATTTTGCATCTCCAGGTCAGCCCCCGGCATTCCTGCTCGTTTATAATGAGGATGAAGACCCGAACTACATCGCAACATCATTAATAGTTACAGTGGAGGCAGCGCACAAGGTATTTGAAGTAGAAGACGTGGATGAATGATAAAATCTGGCGTTTCATGCGGCCCTCAATACGAGGTACAATTTCAAATTTTAACAACTAAATTCCACCAACGGTAGTTCAATTTCTCACATTTTTTCGTATATCCTTATAGGATGCCCTTTTTTATTTTAGTTTTTACCACAAAGAAAAAAGCATTATACCCTAAAGTATAATGCTTTGATTTTAAGTCGGGACGACTAGATTCGAACTAGCGACCCCTTGCACCCCATGCAAGTGCGCTACCGGGCTGCGCTACGTCCCGAAATTTCCGGTACGTCTCTTTTCAGTGACGGGATGCAAAAGTAGCTAATTATTTGATTTTTAAAAATTTTCAACACATTTTCTTTAAAAAATATTTTCAACACCCTCAGCATCAGCCATTAACCCCGTCTGCTGCCCCTTGATATCAGCCAGATAATCAGCGCCAGTACCACCGCCACCGCAATGATGCCCGTCCATACTCCCGCCTTGAAAATACCCCCGATCACCTCGCAGCTGCTCAGCATCAGTACCAGCATTCCTAATGTAAAAAATGTGAGTGGTTTCATATTTTATCAGTTTAACAGGTTATCAGATAAAATCAGCAACACATATCCCGTACCAAAAAAAATTTGCAATTGTCAGAATAAATGAGCAGCTTTATCTGATTCAACCAGAATTGTATGAATACAGGGAAAGCGGTACGCCCCGGCATGAACGTAGTGCCGTCCCCATCCTCCCTATGGGAACGTTTCCTGGAAGGTGACCGGCACGCATTTGCAGAAATTTATGATTCACATATTGACCACCTCTTTCATTATGGCATGCATTTCTGCCAGGATAAGGAAAGAGTGAGGGATTGTATTCAGGACCTGTTCCAGGATCTGTGGCTGTCCCGCGAACACCTGACCACCAGTATCCGGCATATCCGCTATTACCTCATCAGCAGCCTTCGCCGCCGCCTGCTACGCTCCCTGCAGAAAGACCGCCGCTGGCAACACCGCGAGTCATGGGAAGCCTTTGAATTCGAATTCACCTATCCGCAGGAAAATAAAATCATCCTGGAAGAAACAGCTGCGGAACAGCAACGCCTCCTGCAACAGGCCCTGGCCGGGCTTACCCGCCGTCAGCGCGAAGCCATCTACCTGCGCTTTTACCAGAGCCTCAGCTATGAAGAAGTAGCAGGTATCATGTCTATGCAGGTGGATTCCGTATATAATACCGTCTCCAAAGCCATCAGCATCCTTAAAAAGAATATCAGCCTGCCTTTGTTACTACTCTTGCTGGGGAAATAAAAAAAAGTATTGAAAAACTGATGAGATTTAACCCGTCACCTGCTCTCTTATAAAAAGCACATCACTTGGCCCGTATCAGTTACTTATCATACACCGCCCGTGAATTCGCACTGGACGAGGATTTTCAGCAATGGGTATTGCAGCCTGATGTGCGTAACGTATTCTGGGAGCGATGGCTCCAGCAGCATCCGGAGAAGGAAGCGGTGATACGCGAGGCGCGGCAGCTGGTGCAGGGCATTGGCTTTCGTTCCTACTCCCTTACGGCCGGTGAAAAAGAACAGCTGTGGGAAGCAGTGTGGAACGGCCTGGAGGAAGATACCGTACAGCCGCAAACCACTGTCCGCAAAACCTGGTGGCGCCGCAGCTGGAAGTACGCGGCAGCACTGCTGATCGGCGCCTGCCTCTCAGGAGGGTTCTGGTTCTGGAAAGGCGGTAACAAACCGGTGCTCCTCAGTACCTATACCAGACTCGGAGAAGTGAAAACTTTCCTGCTGCCGGATAGCTCGGCGGTAACGCTCAATGCGGACTCAAAACTGCTCTATGCAGAGCAGCAGGGCCGCCACCGCGAAGTGTGGCTCGACGGCGAGGCTTTCTTCCATGTAAAACATACCCGCAACGACGCAAAATTTGTCGTCCACACCTACGATAAAATAGATGTGGAAGTACTGGGAACACAGTTTAATGTCAACAGTTCGGGGAAAGAAATTGTGGTGGTACTGCAACAAGGCAGTATAAAACTGGATATCGGCGATAAGGGCAGCAACCACCCGACAGAAATGTACCTGCATCCGGGAGAGATGCTGCGGTATAACAAACAAGACGGAGACTTCTCCAAAAGCAGCGCCAATGCCGGAAAATTCACTTCGTGGCATACCGGCCGCCTGATGATGGAAGATTATACCCTCGCAGATGCCGCAGCATTTATGCAGCAGGTATTCGGAAAAACGGTCATTGTCAAAGATACACAGCTATTGAAATATAAAGTATCCGGCTCCATGCCGCTGATATATAACGCTGACACCATGCTGGTGCAGCTGCAGAAAGTTTTCCGTATGCAATTCAACCAAAAAGGAGACGAAGTCTGGATTCAAAAAAAGTAATACGGAGTTAAAAGGCAGGCCACCTTTAACCATAAATCGCTTCATTATTAATCATCGTTAAAACCCGTTCACATGAAAAGAGGTTTACGTGTGGTGCTAATGCCGTCATTAGCCCTGTATTTCCTATCCCAATCTGTATGCGCGCAGGACCTTGCCGCGGGCAGCCCGAGAAAAGCGCCCCCCGGTAATGAAAACACAGCAGACCTGCAACCTGATGAATCATCCCTGAAAACTGTGCTGCACCTGATCGAAGAAAAGTTCAGGGTGTCTATTGCCTATAAAAGCAACCTGGTAAAAAGCAGAAGGGTAGTGCTATCCGTCGCTGCCTGCCAGTCGCCGGAAGAAGCGCTGCTCAAGGCGCTTGCTCCCTTCCCGCTCCGGTATGAAAAACTGCGGGACCGGTTTTATATGGTCTCTGAAAAGCCGGAACCTGCCCCCGTCCCGCACGACGCCTCCGTGCACCAGCAACGCCCGGTAAAAGGTATTGTCCGCGATGAAAAGGGAACACCTGTCGCCGGCGTTACCGTGAAAGTGCCGGGTACCAGCATCGGCACCGTCACCGGTCCCGATGGCAGCTATACCATCAACGTGCCCAGCGGCGGCAACGATCAGCTGGAAATCACCTTCATCGGTTTTGAAACACAGCGTTTAGCCGTTGGCGATAGATCGCTGATCAACATCACCCTGAAAGAAGGCGCCAGCGCCCTCAACGAAATCGTAGTAACCGGCTATACCACCCAGCGTAAAAAAGATCTCACCGGTTCTGTAGCTGTAGTGAATATCGATAACCTCATCAAACAACCTTCTGCTCAGGTAACGGAACAGCTGCAGGGACAGGCTTCCGGAGTATCTGTCATCGGCTCCGGACAACCCGGCTCCTCACCACAGATCAGGATACGCGGCGTGAATACCTTCGGTACCAACTCGCCCCTGTATGTGGTGGACGGCGTACCTACTACAGATATCTCCGACCTCAATCCGAATGATGTGGCTACCCTCCAGGTACTGAAAGATGCCGGCGCCGCCTCTATCTATGGCGCACGCGCTTCCAACGGTGTTATCATCATCACTACCCGCCGCGGTAAAGGAAAGGTTTCCGTTACGTACGACGGCTACTACGGCCGCCAGTATCCTAAAAAAGGAAATGTATGGAATACCCTCAACCCCACGGAACAGGCGCAGCTGCGCTGGCTGGCATATAAAAACTCCGGCAGGGACCCCGGTACAGATCAATACGGTCACGGCCCGGATCCCGTAATACCGGATTATATCACGCCCTCCGGCGGCAAGGATGGCGACCCGGATACGGACCCCTCCAAATATTATGTAAACCCCAACTTTACAGATCAGGATGACTACAACAGCTTCCACCGTATCGTAAGAGCCAACAAGGCAGGTACCGACTGGTACCACGAAATATTCCGTCCTGCACCCATTACCAGCCACAACGTGGCAGTAAGCGGCGGCGGCGACAAAGGAAACTATCTCTTTTCCCTCAATTATTTTAATCAGCAGGGAACCTTAATGAATACCTACCTCAAAAGATATACGATCCGCTCCAACACGCAGTACAATGTTACGGATCATATCAGGGTAGGAGAGAACCTGGCCTTCTCCATGACTGACAACCCCGCCGTTGAAATCAATACCTCTGATGCCGCTATCGGACACGCTTTACGCGAGCAAAGCATTATCCCTGTATACGACATCAAAGGAAATTTTGCAGGCTCCTGGGGCGACGCACTCGGCGACGCGCAGAACCCGGTAGCCATGCAATACCGCACCCGCAACAACAAAGGACTCAACACCCGCCTGTTTGGTAACATCTACGGTGAGGCAGACTTCCTCAACAACTTTACTTTCCGCACCAGCTTCGGCGGTGAAATATATTCTTCCTGGTCACACTCTTTTACCTACCCGCAGTATGAAAATAAAGAGAATGCCACGCAGAACTCCTACTCTGAAAGCGCTACCAACGGACATAACTGGACCTGGACCAACACCCTGACCTTTCATAAACAGTTTAACAAGTCACACGACCTGAAAATACTGGCCGGTACGGAAGCATTCGACAGCCGCAACCGCAATGTTGGCGGTACCACCAAAGACTACTTTACCTTCGATCCCAATTTCCCGGATCTCTCAACAGGAACAGGTACGCAGACCAACTACAGCAACCGCTCCTGGGAAAGCCTGTATTCCCTGCTGGGCCGCGTAGATTATGCATTTAAAGATAAATACCTGATCAGCGCCACCATCCGCCGCGACGGATCTTCCAAATTCATCAACAATAAATTTGGCTGGTTCCCCGCTGTAACCGCCGGCTGGCGCCTCTCGCAGGAAGAATTCATGAAATCTGTTTCCTGGATATCTGACCTGAAAATCCGCGGTGGCTGGGGTGTAATGGGCAACCAGATGAACCTGAGCGTGAACAACGGCTACTTCCTCTATGGCGGCAGCCGCAGCTCCACCTATTACGACCTCGCCGGTACCAATAACAGCATCATCGCCGGTTTTGCCGGTGTGCAGATCGGTAACCCCGATGCGAAATGGGAACGTGATATCAACGCCAACTTCGGTCTGGATGCAACACTGTTCAACGGACAACTGGACTTTTCCGTGGACTACTACCGCAAAGATATCAAAGACCTCCTCTACAACCCTGAACTGCCGGGCCTCGCAGGCACCGCCAGCCAGCCGTTCATCAACATCGCGCAGATGAAAAACCACGGATTCGATTTCTCCGTTGGCTGGCACAAGGATATCACCCGCGACCTGAAACTGAATGTAACCGGTACGTTCACCACCTATAAAAATGAAATCCTGAAGATTGCCGACGGAGTGGATTATTTCGATGGCGACAGCCGCCGCTTTGATGGCAGCAACATCATTCGCAATGCGGTAGGACAGCCGGTTTCTTCTTTCTTCGGATATAAAATTATCGGATTCTGGAACAGCGATAAAGAAGTACAGGATGCTGATGAAAGCGCCCGGAAAATTACCAATAACAGAGATGCATTTTATCAGGATGGCGCCGGCAAAGGACGCTTCCGCTACCAGGATACCAACGGGGATGGCCTCATTACGCCGGAAGACCGTACCTTCCTCGGTAACCCGAACCCGGATTTCTCCTACGGCTTCAACATCGGCCTGACCTACAAGGGATTTGATTTCAGCATCTTCCTGTTCGGTACTCACGGTAATGAAATCTGGAATAACGTACGCTGGTGGCGCGATTTCTACCCGTCTTTCGATGGCGCGAAAAGCAAAACTGCCCTGTATAATTCCTGGACAGAAAACAACCACAACGCCAAAGCGCCTATCCAGGAAGTGGATGGCTCAGCCAGCACACAGAGCGTACCCAATTCCTACATGGTGGAAAATGGTTCCTACCTGCGCGCTAAAAATATGCAGATCGGATATACACTCCCCGCAAAAGCGTTGGCGCGTTACCGTGTGCAGAAACTGCGTATCTACCTGCAGGCTGCCAACCTCTTTACCATCACAAAATACTCCGGTATAGATCCTGAAATCGGCGGCTCCGATATTACAGACTTTGGCGTGGATGAAGGCGCATACCCCAATCAACGCCAGTTCCTGATCGGTGTTAACCTGGGTTTTTAAACTTAAAAATGTATGACTATGAAATCGATTTCTCATATAGTGCTGGGCGCTGCCATCCTGACTATCGCAGCGGCAGGATGCAGTAAAGGTTTCCTCGAACGCGCACCGCAATCTTCCCTGCAGGAAGAGGCGCTGACCAATAAAAAAGGAGTGAACACCCTGCTGATAGGCGCTTACGGCGCACTGGACGGCCAGGACTTTAACGACGGTAACATGACGGATCTGGCAGGCGGCAGCGGCTATGGCGTGTCTCCGGACAACTGGATCTACGGCAGCGTGGCCGGCGGCGATGCGCACAAAGGCAGCGATCCCGGCGACGTCGCAGCGGCACTGCAGATCGTCACCTTCCAGGCCAACGCATCCAACAGCTTCTTCAACGATAAATGGCGCGTGAACTTCGAAGGTATCCGCCGCTGTAACTTCACCCTGCATGTGCTGGCCAACGTACAGGACATGACGCCGGATGAAAGGAAACAGGTGGCCGGCGAAGCCCGCTTCCTGCGCGCACACTACTACAGCGACCTGAAAAAGATGTTCGACAAGGTGCCCTGGGCAGATGAAAATGCAGCAGATTATAAAAACCTGCATGTAGATGATTTTAAAATACCGAACGACAAAGACGTATGGCCGATGATCGAAGCGGATTTTAAATTCGCAATGGATAACCTGTCCGAGGCAAAAGGCGAAATAGGCCGGGCCAACAAATGGGCAGCAGCAGCTTATCTCGCTAAAACATATCTGTATCAGAAAAAATATGCGGAAGCGGCGCCCATCCTGGAAAATGTTATCAATAACGGCGTTACCGGCAAAGGGCTTCATTTCGATCTCATGGAAAATTTCCATGATAATTTCGATGCCTTTACAGAGAATAACAAGGAAGCGGTATTTTCCATACAATACAGCGCCAACGACGGTTCCGGCGGTACCGGAAATGCCAACCAGGGCCAGATGCTGAACTATCCCTACAACGGGCCTTTCAGCTGCTGCGGCTTCTATCAGCCATCCCAGGACCTCGTGAATTCATTCCGTACCAGCGCTACCGGATTACCATACCTTGACGATTATAACGACCATGGCGTTGTCAGCGACCTCGGCAAAAGTTCAGATCAGCCATTTACGCCGGATGAGGGATTCCTGGATCCGCGGCTCGACTGGACCGTAGGCCGCCGCGGTATTCCTTTCCTGGATTGGGGCCTGCATCCGGGTAGAGACTGGATCCGTAACCAGAACTCCGCCGGCCCTTACTCTGCCCTGAAAAATGTATACATGCAGGTGAACCAGGATAAATATTACGATGGTAACGGCTGGGCCCCTGGTAATGCTATCAACTATGTACTGATCCGTTTTGCAGACGTATTGCTGATGGCGGCAGAATGCCAGGCCAACCTGGGCAACTACGCCAAAGCAGGCGAATATATCAACCGGGTACGTACCCGCGCAGGCAACCCTGCCGGCTTTGTAAAAACATATATAGATCCGGAAGATCCCATGGGCGGCACTACCGGCACACCCGCTGCCAATTACCGCGTCAGCCCCTATCCGCTCAGTATGTTCACCGGAAAGGATTTCACCATGAAGGCAATACGGTTTGAACGTAAGCTGGAACTGGCCATGGAAGGACACCGCTTTTTCGACCTGGTACGCTGGGGCATTGCACAGACAGAACTGAACAAGTATTTCAGATTTGAAGTGCAGATTGCTTCCGATATCACCGGCGGCAACTTCGCCCCCCGCAATAACTATTACCCGATACCGCAACGCCAGATCGATCTGAGCGTGAAGAACGGAAAGTCTGTATTGACACAGAATACAGGCTACTAATATATTACGCCGGAAAGCGCAGGGCAGTTTTGTAGCAGAGGATGAATGCATTACAAAACTTTGCCGCGAACTGCTTTGCGCTTTTTCACGGCGGCTTTCACCCGTATTTAAATCATTCACATGAAACACAGCTATTACCTGGCTTTGTTAATGGCATGCGCATTGCCCGCAAAAGCCCAGCAACGCTGGACGGTAGCCGATAAGGTCCTGGACCGCTCCTGGAAAATACAGTCTTCTGCAGTCGCGGCGGAAGACGGAAAACTCGTCTCCTCAGCCGGATACAATGCTGCCGGCTGGTACCCTGCCATCGTACCTGGCACAGTTATGTCTGCCCTGGTGGAGAATAAAGTGTACAAAGATGTGTTCTTCGACAAAAACATGGAGAAGATCCCCGGCGACCGCTTCAACGCACCCTGGTGGCACCGCACTACTTTTGATCTGCCGCAGCCCGCAGCCGGACAGGTAGTACAGCTGCTGTTCAACGGTATCAACTACCGTGCAGACATCTGGCTGAACGGTCAGCAGATCGCGGCTGCCGATACCATCCGCGGCGGTTTCCGCCGCTTCCGGTTTGATGTCAGCCATATAGTACGCAAAGGCGTAAACGTACTGGCAGTAAAAGTAACCGCTCCCGGCAAAGGCGAACCCACGCTGGGTTTCGTGGACTGGAACCCGGCGCCGCCCGATCATAACATGGGCATCTGGCGCGATGTGCATGTACTGCTGACGGGGCCTGTTGCCCTTACTCAACCTTTCGTGCAGACAACCCTCGACACCGTTACTTTAAAGCGTGCATCCGTTAACGTGAGCACCCTGCTAACGAACCACTCCGGCAATTCCGTGGAAGGTACGCTGCAGGGCCGGATTGGCAGCAATATCCTCATCTCCCGGAAAGTATCGCTGCCGCCGCACAGCGCGCAGAAAATTGTGTTCTCCCCAAAGGAATACCCGCAACTGAATATTGATAATCCCCGCGTATGGTGGACCCGCGACCTCGGCAAGCCGGAACTTTACCAGCTGCAGCTGCAGTTTACAGCAGGTACAACGCTCACGGATACACGTCAGCTGCGTTTCGGTATCCGTACAGTATCAGATTACATCAATGAAGACGGACACCGCGGCTACCGGCTCAATGGCCGTAAGCTGCTGATACGCGGCGGTGGCTGGACAGATCCCATGCTGCTCAACGCTACGCCGGAATATGAACGCGCCGGCATCGAATATGCCGTGCATATGAACCTCAACACCATCCGCATGGAAGGCTTCTGGGGCAGCAATCATCATCTCTATGATCTCTGCGATCAGAAAGGTCTGCTGATAATGGCCGGCTGGAGCGCACAATGGGAATGGGATAACTATTTCGGTGCACCGGCAGGCGATTTTGGCGGTATTCAAACGGCGGAACAACAGGAGGTGGTAGCACAGTCCTGGAAAGATCAGATCGTATGGTTACGTAAC
The DNA here is from genome assembly GCF_009928525.1 of Chitinophaga solisilvae. Classification (GTDB taxonomy): domain Bacteria; phylum Bacteroidota; class Bacteroidia; order Chitinophagales; family Chitinophagaceae; genus Chitinophaga; species Chitinophaga solisilvae. The sequence continues at coordinate 556,944 of NZ_JAABOK010000004.1, forward strand.
CACCCTTCCGTTTTTGCCTGGGTATATGGCAGTGATAAATTGCCGCTGCCTGAGCTGGAACGCCGCTACGAAAGCATATTGGCGGAATACGATCCTACCCGCCCCGCACTCAGCTCCGCGCACGATAACACCAGCGAAGTATCCGGACCTGCTGCAGTTAAAATGCGTGGTCCCTACGATTACGTGCCCCCGGTTTACTGGTATGTGGATGATAAGAACGGCGGCGCCTTTGGTTTCAATACGGAAACAGGCCCCGGTCCTGAAGTGCCCTACCTGGAAAGCCTGAAGAAAATGATTCCGGAAGATTCGCTATGGCCCTTCAGCAGCTCCTGGATGTATCATGCTGCCCGCGGGGAATTCAACAACCTGGATAATTACAACAATGCCATGGTAAATCGTTTAGGCGGATACGTAAGTCTGCATGATTACCTGCGCAAAGCACAATACCTCAACTACGAAGGCATGCGCGCCATGATGGAAGCCTTTATGGCCAACCGTCCGCGTGCTACCGGCATCATCCAATGGATGTATAACTCCTCCTGGCCCAAGCTGTGGTGGCAGCTGTATGATTATTATCTGCTGCCCACAGCGGCCTTCTATGGCGCCCGTAAAGCAGGAGAGCCGCTGCACATTTCCTACAATTACGGCAGCCATCAGGTAGATGTGGTCAATAATACCGGCGTAACCGCGCCTCCGCTACAGGCACTGATCCGCGTACTGGATACAAACCTGAAAACGGTCTGGCAGCTGGATACCATAGTAAACAACCTGCCGGCGCAGGATGCTGTCCGTTTACCGGCACTCCCGGCCATGCCGCCAGGTACGCAGTGGTACCTCGATCTGAAGCTGAAATCAAAACAGCAGCCGGTAAGCCGGAATTTTTATGTGCTCTCTGCTACACCGGATGCACTGGATACCGCTAAAACAAACTGGTATATCACACCACAGCAAACCTATGCCGATCTGAAGCAGCTGCAGCAGCTGCCTTTGGTGAAGCCGGATATGCGGACGCAGTTCTCCCGCCGCGGCGATACTACCCTCGCCCGCGTTACACTGAAGAACACCGGCAGCCAGCCCGCCCTGATGATACATTTGGACCTGCGCGGGAAAAACAGCGGCGCTGCCATTGTACCGGTATTCTGGGAAGACAATGACTTTACATTGCTGCCGGGAGAAAGCATCACGGTTAACGGGTACTGCTATACGAAAAATCTGGAGCAACAGCCGCCGGCAGTATCGCTCAGCGGATGGAACATCACGCCAATTACACAATAATGAAACGTAACTATTATATCGTCGGGCTGATTATGCTCACCTTCTTCGTGATCTCTTTTCTCACGAATGTAACAGGGCCGCTGGTACCGGATATCATCCATGGTTTCCGGCTGAGTCTCTCCATGGTAGCGCTGCTGCCGTTCGCCTTCTTCATCGCATACGGCGTCATGTCTATACCTGCCGGTATGCTGATTGAAAAATACAAGGAGAAGAAAATCATGATAGCGGCCTTCCTGGTGGCCTTCTGCGGATCGCTGCTGCTGGCGTTGTTTCCCAACTACCTCACGGCGATACTGTCCCTGTTCCTGATAGGCTGCGGGATGGCGATGCTGCAGGTGGTAATTAATCCGCTGCTGCGCACCTCCGGCGGAGAAGAGCATTATGCCTTCAATTCCGTGCTGGCGCAGCTGATATTCGGACTGGCCTCTTTTGTGAGCCCGCTCGTGTATTCGTACCTGGTAGTAAATATTCATAACGGCACTTTGCCGCAATTGGCGGCGCTGACGCCGCCTGGTCTGCCCTGGATATCCCTTTACTGGCTATTTACCGTGATCTGCCTGCTGATGGTGCTGATCATTTTTCTCTCAAAATTCCCCAAAGTGGAACTGACTGCGGAAGAAGTGGCAGGTCCGGTTAAAACGCACCTGGACCTGCTGCGCAAACCGGTGGTAGTATTGTATTTCTTTGCCCTCTTTTGCTATGTGGGCACAGAGCAGGGCATTGCCAACTGGATTTCCCAGTTCCTGTACACCTATCACCATTACGATCCGCAAACCACCGGGGCCAATGCAGTGGCCTGGTTCTGGGGACTGATGACGGCAGGCGGTGTGTTGGGATTACTGCTACTGAAATTACTGGACAGCCGCAAAGTGCTGACAGGCTTCACGTTGCTGGCCATCATCAGTTTTTCGCTGGCACTGTTTGGCAAAGGATCCGTAGCGCTGCTGGCTTTCCCGATGGTGGGCTTCTTTGCTTCTGTGATGTATCCGATTATTTTTTCACTCGCCCTAAACTCTGTAACAGAGCATCATGGCTCTTTTTCAGGGATCCTTGTCACCGGTATCATTGGCGGGGCGATCCTGCCTTTGATTATCGGCTGGCTGGGAGATCACTGGGGGCTGCGTACCGGTATGTGTTTTCTGTATCTGACGATGATTTACATCGGGCTGATCGGCTTCTGGGCAAAACCTGTCATCACCAACAAAACAATCTCCTTATAATTCGGACCATTGCAGTCCTTCCGGTAACCGGCGGTCAGTGAATTCAATATGCACTACCCGCCGGTTGCTACCGCCGGTACTGCGGGAAGAGGCATGCAGCAGCAACGGACGCATGATCATGATGCCCCCTTTTTTAACAGGGCAGCTGACTTCCGGCGTTGCCTGCAGATCCAGCAGCTCCGGACGTTGTACGCCACGCAGATGAGAACCGGGAATCACTTTCAGCGCACCGTTTTTTTCGTTGGTATCATCCAGGTGTATACGGATGGTGTAATTGTGCTCCAGTATATCCAACGGCGGCTGCACAGCGTACTGGTTATGCTTCACTGTCCACGGACCAAAGCCTTCCAGCTGAATACGCTTGTCAACGGAAATGGTCAGATCCTGATGCCAGGCTACAAACCAGTTGGATTGCCCCGGCTTATCAAAATAGATGGACTTCACCGGAAAATAATCAGGACCAAATAAGGCATGGATAATATGCAGCAGGGCGGGCGTGAATACCTGCACCTGTACGCCGGGCACCACTCTCAGGAACTGCCGTATCGCAAACAGATCCTGCGTTTTACGAAAAGCAGGGTGGGAGCTGTCTGCCTGCCCGATAGCATCAATTATTGCTGCTACCGCTGCTTCGTCAAATACATCTTCTATCACCGTATATCCCTGTGAAGCCAGCGCGGCGCTATGTGCGGTTAAATCCATGGTATCTTCCGTTATTCTCTCCAAATATACATCTTCACTGTTGATCCGCATATTCATTTACCCACCGGAATTTGTAGTTGTTAAGTCTGTACTGTGCTGAATTTTTTCTCTTCAGTCGTATGGTGGCATTTTTATTATCTACTTTACCAGTGAGCACCAATTCATCATTTTGTGGCCGGGCATAATGAAATTCCATATCTGACAGATTGCTGCGAATGTTAATCATACTTAGTTCATTCCGGATTGTATCCGTTTTCAGCCGGAAGTGCGTTTTATCTCCCTGAATATCCCTGATAACCGCATAGCTGATGCTATTTATGTAGAGATCATTCCAGGTAACGATGCCTACAGGCGACATGTATATCACCTCATAACCACCGGCAATGGGCCCCGGCGCCTGCGTCTGCCGGACCTTACAGGTGATGAAGGTCTTACGGGCCTGCAGAGAGATGACAAGAATAAAAGGCAGACAGGTCATTGTGATACGTATCATACGGGGCCATGTATCTATGAATAATGGCGGCGGAGGGGACGGAGAAACCGGTTGGTTCAGGAAGAAGAAATTCAGCAGCCTGCGGCTGTCCGGAATAAGTATAAACCACGATATCAGGAACAGATGTATGGATAATATTTTCACTGGTATATCGTAGGTAAGGTTCATCATGGCAATATTGGCGGTAAGCCCTATCGACAGCAGCGCACCTGCTATTTTTGTGCGCCTGAACAGCAGCAGTGCGCCTGAAAGTATCTCCAGTATGCCTGTAAATGCCGTATAGGCGTAGGAGTAACCCATGAAAGACCACAGCACCTCCATCGGCGATTTTTCGCCGAAACGCTGATCCAGTCCGGAAAAGGAAGTTGCGCCGAACTGCGTTCCCATCACCTTGATAATACCATAGGTAAACATGCAGGAGGCAAGGCCATAGCGGAGCAACTCCATGAAAAGGAAGGCCGGCCTGTCATCATTTTTTCTGCGCTTGTCTGCTATCTGCCATATCAGGGTTGCTGTAAATGCTATCACCAGCAGACAGAAAACCAACAGATAGTTGTAGGAGGTATCACCATACCGGATCGTACTTTCTGAGATAAAATAATCCCTGTCAATGAGCAGCTTACCCGCCAGCGTTACCGGCTTATCCCAGAAATAATCAGGTAACAGGCCACCTGGTGTAAACATGGTCTGCACCGCAAAGATGAAGAAATAAACGGCCAGAAAACGGAAGATGAAAGTCTTTATGATCTTCATCGGATAAGGGTTAAATTACCTTTGAATGAAAACACTTCTCCGCTCTCACAGATCGTCTGAATGAAATAGATATAAGTTCCTGCCGGCGCAAAATGGCCGTTGGACAAGCGCCCGTTCCAGCCTGCGCCCGGCGTATTTATCTGAAAGCGTTGCTTTTCAAATACCAGCGTGCCCCATCTGTCATACACCTGCAGAAAGGCTACTTCTTTCACGCCCTTACCTTTCGGATAGAAAAAGTCGTTCTGTCCGTCCTGATTGGGCGTGAAGGCATTGGGCAGGAAAATAGCGCTCTGCCGGCAGAGCACATGCACGGTAATATCGTCTTTCCCGATGCAGCCATACCTGTTCTCGCCTGCGAGGGTATAGGTGGTACTGAGGTTAGGCGTCACCTGGATGGTAGCGCAGTAAGGGCAGTCAATTCCTGCTGCGGGCGTCCATCTCCAGCGGAGTACATCATTGGTGCCGCTGGCAGTAAGATACAGCGGAACGCCTGCCATGATTTCCCGGTCAGGGCCGGCCTGTACGGTAGGAGTAGGATTTACGCGCACCTGCACGGTGGCTTCATCGGAGAAGCAACCGTCTCTGTCTTTCCCGGTTACTTTATAGGTATAACTGCCTGTTTGGGTGATAGTAGCAATGGGAGATGCCTTATCCGGATTGTTCAGCCCGGCGCCTTCCCATTTGTAAAAGTCGGTACCCCACGCACGCAGCGGTAATTTATCACCCAGGCATAACGAGGTATCCGGTGTGCTGCCTATCTTGAAAGGCTGTACCACACGCAGTTTTATGGTATTGTAATCAACGCAGCCATTCGGTGCGGTCACTTTTACCTGGTAGCTGGTAGTCGCCGCCGGACTTGCTACCGGCGTAGCGCTGAAAGGATTATCCAGTCCTGCCGCAGGCATCCATTCATACGTACCTCCGCCGCCGGCTGTAAAGGTGGTACTGTTGTTCAGGCAGATAAATTCTACCGGTGTGCTGGCATTGATAACCGGCAATGGCTGCACCAGCAGCGGATGTTCTGCACTGGCGCCGCATCCGTCTTTACTCATAACGGAAACGGTTATACGTGTTTCTCCTTCCCGGATATACTGCTGCTGACCCGGATCGGCAAGGGTTGATTGCTGTCCGTTCCCCAGATCCCACTTCCAGGTAACATCTGCGGACTCCGTTACCTTGCCGGCTATATTGATTAATTCCCGGATACAGGCTTTGTCCGGCGCGGTAATGGTAACTACCGGTGTCGGGTATACGTTGACGGTAGCAGTGGCTGTTTTTTCACAGCCGTATACTGTTTTTACATGCAGGCTGAAATCATATTTCCCGGTTTTATCCAGGTGAAAAACGGGCTTCACCGGCGTCGGATCTTTCGGCGTCAGGGAGGGGTCATATGTCCAGGCATAGGCGCCGGGCTTCTTCAGCTCATCGATGGAGTAGCTGTTGAACTCCGGCGCAAAGGTGAGGTCACCTGCTGAACAGATAAACGCAGGATCATGTGGCAGCTTGATATCCAGCTTATCGATAACGATGGGATTATCAAGGAACGCGCTGCCTTTACAACCTGTTTCATCCTGCATGATGAGCCTGGGCTTGTAGATGCCCGGTACAATGAATTTGTGGCTGATCTCCAGGTTGGGCGTCTGTTCTACCACACCGTCCGTAAAATCCCAGGTGAAACTCACCGCATTTTTTACTCTGGCTTTAAAGGTGATTTCCTTTTCGAGGCAGCCGCCTTCTGCGCTGGCGCTGATTTCTGCATAAGGACCGCTGACAATGATAAACTCTTCGGTTTCATCTTCCGTATCAGCATCTCCTTTTACTTTGAGTATTACTTTGTAACGGCCGGATTCTGCATAGATATGAGAAGGGAAGGCAAGGGTAGAAGTGCTGCCATCGCCGAAATCCCAGAAGCAGGTAGCGTAGTTGATGGAGGTATTCTGGAAATAATATACCACCGGCGCACATTTACCTCCGTTGACAAAACTGTAGGTATACTTGAAACCTGCTCCCACACGGGATACCTTTACTTTCCGGGTGGTTTCGTGTTCGCAGCCGTCGCTGTCCTTAACCCGGAGGGTAATGGTATACAGTCCCTTGTTGGGGTAGGTATGATTCGGATTTCTTTCTGCAGAAGTACTGCCATCACCGAAATCCCACTGCCAGGAGATAATATCCGCGCCAACGCCCTGCGACTGATCGTAGAAATACACGGTACTGCCCGGCGCCACAATATCATTATCAGGATAGAACATGGCAATAGGACCGTTTACCTGCAGGGTTTTGGCGTCATATACGCTGGTACATCCGTCTTTGTCCGTTATCTTCATCCGTGGCCTTATGGCTGCTCCGGCAGCCAGGTAGGTATGTTTAAACGGCGGACTGGTAAAGGTTTCCTTGAAACTGTCATCGCCGTATTCCCATTCCCATTTCTGAATACCACTGCTGTAGGTGAGGTCAGAAGCGTCTGTAAATGTTACTTCGCGGTCGCGGCAGCCTACAAAGGACGGCATGTTGTAATTGGCAACAGGCCCGCGTACCGTTACCGGTATGATATTACTTTTATCGATACAGCCCTGCAGATTGACGCCATAAAACTGCAGATCCACTTTTCCCGGCGCCATGACAGGGTAGGTGAAGGAGGTATTGTAATTATACCACCAGTCTTTGGGTTCGCCGTTAGCATACCATTGGTAGCGGTCGAGTATGGAGCGGTCATACTGTGTAAGGGTGGCGGTCACCTGATCGGTGCTGCACATAACGGTTTTATTGGCGGTGATGGTGAGCGGCGATGGTGCAATTACCCTGACAGACATGGTTTCAAAGGTGGTGCACCTACCATCGGAGGTGGTGAGCTTTACGGTATAAACACCGGATTTATCGTAAATATGTTTGATCGGGTTACTGCGTGTGGTGTAGGAAGTATCGCTTTTGCCGTCTCCCCAGCTCCATGTCCAGCTGGTAGCGCCGAGGGAGGCTTCTGTAAAGCTGAGCGTAGTACGGTTGTCGCAGTCAATGCTATTCTGGTAGAATCGCGGAAACGGATTTACGGTTGTGATGTACGCTTTTTTGGTAATGGTATTGGAGCAGCTGTGGTTGTAAACCGTCAGCGTTATATCGTAAGTGCCTGGTTCCAGGTAGCTGTGCGTATAGTTTTTCCCGGAGCCGCCCCTGCCGTCGCCGGTCTGCCATTCCCAGCGGTTACCAATGTCTGACTGATCGATGAACCGTGTACCGGAGTTACCGCATACTGTCGGCGCATCGGGAGAGGTGAATTCCGGCGTAGGTTTTTTATAGACGGAAATGGAATTAGTACAGTTCACCACGCCGGTACAGCCGTTCTTTGTTTCGTAGGTGAGTGTGGCGCGGTATACGCCGGCCTTGCTGTATTCGTGCTGCGGACTGGCTTCATTGGAAGCAGGTGTGCCGTCACCGAAATTCCAGGTATATTTTTTTATTTCATCGTTGCTGTTGGAACTCACATAGGCGTAATAGTTAGCCTTGAGGCCCTCGCAGCCGTCGGTGTTATTGGAGTAGGCTTCAACGGTGGTGTTGCTGACATATACATATCCGTCCGCTCTGCTGCTGCACCCGCTTTTGTTGGTAGCAGTGACATTGACATGGAAAGAGCCTTGCGTGCTAAAGGTATGTTTAGGATTTTGTTCTGCAGAGCTGCTGCCATCACCGAAACTCCACTGCCATTTATCTGCATTTTTGCTGTCTGCTTTAAAGTCCAGGGTTACCGGTACCTGACAGAATGGTTTGCGGTCGTAGTCAAGATTTACCGAAGGTGATTCATTTACCGTCAGCGTTTTTTCCACCACATCCTGACAGGCGCCATAGCGGGCTGTCAGCTTTACTTTCATGGGGCCTGCGGTATTGGGCGTCAGATACAGTGCAGATGAACCAGACCAGTAGTACTGGCCATTAACCTCCCAGGTCACATCATAATTGGAAAGCTGCGGGTAGTAGCTGGGCGTGATAGTAATGTTGCTGTTGGTACATATCAGTGCCGGCGCTGTAAAGTCAGTTTTGTAGTTGGCCACATTAATATCGCTCACGGTATGGGTAGCCTTGCAGTTTCGTTCATTCGTTACCGTTAATGATATGCTGTGGGTACCTTTGGCAGTGATATGATATTTGCCGGGGTCTTTCAGGGCAGAGGTGGTGCCGTCATCGAATTCCCATTTATACTTCAGGGTTCCGGGGCCGCTGGAAGTATTGGTAAAGAATACATCCACTGGTTCCCGGCAGAGCATTTTTTCCGGTACATTGAAGCTGGCAGTGAGTCTGCCGGCTACATCTGCCATATCGTTAATGGTTTTATAGCTGGTGCAGCCCTGTACGTCAGTAACGGTTAACGTTACCGGATATACGCCGGGCAGGCGGTCATACATATGGCTGATGGTACTGCCCCCGCTGGTAACACTGCCGTCTCCGAAGTCCCAGGTAAAGCTGGCAGCCGGCTGGGCCAGGGGATCCTTATCAGGATTATAGGTAAAAGCAGGTTCAAACGGAATACACCCTTTGGAGGAAGAAATGCTGAAATCCACTTTGGGCTTGGGATATACCGGTGTAATATCTTTGGTGACAACATTAGACGTACCGGACGCATCTTTTATGGTCAGCTTTACGGTAAAGGTGCGTTTGCCTGCCGGATAATCTTTTGCATAGTAGGTGGTAGCAGGATTTTTGGCGGTAGACGTATAGCCGTTACCGAAATCCCATAACCAGGAAGTGGGGGTGCCGGTGGAAAGATCCGTAAACTGAACGACGGCTGATTCACACGGATTGTTGCCTTTGAAGCTGAAATCGGCTTTCAGCTGAGCCAGTACGGAAGCCGGTAGAATAATGCTGCACAGAAAAATTACTGAGATAACAAATTTGCGTCCGGTAGGGATAGACAGATACATCGTAGTTGCTTGGTATATAGAACTCCAAATTACGCCGGTTTTTTGAATTATACAGCTGTGTGAAGCCCTGGCAGCCGGGAAGAGCAGGCAGTGAGGCCGCAGTCGCAGCTTTCCGGATTTCATAAAATGCAGATTATAACGGCACAACGACTTTCAAATATTCTTGTATTGCCTGTGTTAATGACTGGTTAATGAAGAGCCAGCTGCAGCGGGTAGTTTATCCTGAAGGTAACTCACGGTAAACCCTATACGTCGATATCCCTGCAAGGATACCGTGCTCGCAGGTTAACAGGATTTACGTAATTTGGCAGGAAGTTAACATGAACCCAATAATCAATCGTGCTTATGTCTCATTTGTTTAATCCTTACCAGCTCAGGTCGGTGGTTTTGCGTAACCGTATAGCGGTATCGCCCATGTGTGAATATTCTTCGGAAGATGGCTTTGCGAATGACTGGCACCTGGTGCACCTGGGCAGCAGGGCAGTAGGCGGGGCCGGGCTGGTGCTGACGGAGGCCGCAGCGGTATCTCCGGAAGGTCGTATTTCACCGCAGGATCTCGGCATATGGAAAGAAGAGCATATCCCCATGTTACAGCGCATTACGCAGTTCATCGCAGAACAGGGCGCTGTGGCAGGTATACAACTTGCGCACGCAGGCCGTAAGGCCAGTACCCTGCGGCCATGGGAAGGCAATGGTATGGTAAGCCCCGGTAATGGCGGCTGGGAAGTAGTTGGGCCTGGAACTGTTCCGTTCAATGAAAAATACCCGGTACCGCAGGAGCTAACGGAAGCGGGCATACGTAAAGTAACCGCCGATTTTAAGGCGGCAACAGAACGCGCCGTCCGTGCCGGATTTAAAGTGGTGGAGATACATGCCGCCCACGGCTATCTGCTGCATAGTTTTTTATCGCCGCTCACCAACCAGCGTACAGACCAGTACGGAGGTCCGTTTGAAAACCGTATACGGCTGCTGCTGGAAACAACTGAAGCGGTACGCGCCGTATGGCCCGCTGAAAATCCTTTGCTGGTCCGTATTTCGGCTACCGACTGGGCAGAAGGCGGATGGAATCCGGAAGAATCCGTACAACTTGCCACTATCCTGAAAGATAAGGGCGTAGACCTGATCGACTGCTCTTCCGGAGGGCTTGTTGCACATCAGAAAATCCCTGTCGGACCGTTGTACCAGACCCATTTTGCTGAAAAAATAAAGAAGGAATCCGGTATCGCCACCGGAGCAGTAGGGCTGATTACTACCGCTGAAGAAGCGGAATCCATTATCGCGGCAGGCCGCGCGGACCTTGTGCTCATGGCCCGGGAACTCCTCCGCGACCCCTACTTCCCCCTCCACGCTGCTCACCGGCTGCAAACAGATATAGCATGGCCCGCACAATACCAACGGGCAAAAATGTAGTCATTTAGTTATTTTATTATTTGAGATTTTGTAGCTCATCGTGATGTCCTCTGAAATTTACAGAAGACATCACGATGAGCTACAAAATCTCAAATAATAAAATAACTAAATGCTTAATATTTTTTCTATGCGCTCCAGTTCTTCTTTGTCGAAGGCGGTGTTTTTCAGGCAGGCCAGGTTATTGTCGAGTTGAGCAACGGAGCTGGCGCCGATGAGTACGGTGGTGATGCGCCTGTCTTTAAGTATCCATGCCAGCGCCATCTGGGCGAGTGACTGGCCGCGTTGCTGCGCGATATCGTTTAATTTTTTTACTTGCTCAATTCTTTCTGCAGATACTTCTTTTTCCTGGAGGAACCCGGTTGGTTTGCTGGCGCGTGAGCCGGCAGGGATGCCGTGGAGGTAGCGGTCTGTCAGGAGGCCCTGTGCCAGCGGGGAGAATGGTATACATCCTACGCCGTTGGCTTCCAGCACATCCAGCAGGCCGTTTTCTACCCAGCGTTCAAACATGCTGTATTTAGGCTGATGAATCAGGCAGGGAGTACCGAGTGATTGCAGGATGCTGACTGCCTGTTGTGTTTGTTCGGCAGAGTAGTTGGAAAGACCTACATAGAGCGCTTTTCCCTGTTGCACGATGCTGTGCAGCGCACCCATCGTTTCTTCCAGGGGAGTTTCAGGGTCAGGGCGGTGGGAATAGAAAATATCCACGTAATCGAGCTGCATACGGCGCAGGCTCTGATCGAGGCTGGAGATCAGGTATTTCCGGGAACCCTTGTCGCCATAAGGGCCGGGCCACATGAGGTAGCCGGCTTTGGTAGAAACAATCAGTTCGTCCCGCAGGTGGCCGGTGAAATCCTTTTTGAGAATACGGCCGAAATTCTCTTCTGCGCTGCCTGGCAACGGACCGTAGTTATTGGCCAGGTCGAAGTGGGTGATTCCTTTATCAAAAGCCTGGCGGATAATGCTGCGTCCATTTTCAAAATTATCAATTGAACCGAAGTTGTGCCATAATCCTAAAGATACGGCCGGGAGCTGGATACCGCTCCTGCCGCAACGGTTGTAGATCATGCTGTCATATCTGTCAGCTGCGGGAGTGTAATGCATGGAATTTTATTTAGGTGGACAAGATAATAGAACTTCCGGGAAATAAAAAAGGAGATGCATGTGCATCTCCTTTACAGGTAATAAGGTAATAAATTATTAATGTTCTTCCATTACCGGCAGCTGCTGGCGCTGTTCCGGTGTCATATCTTTCAGTTTGTTGCTGTTCTGTACCTTCTCCGGCACCGGGCGTATTTCCCATACAATGCCCATCCATCCCAGCATTCTGATAACGTAATAGCTGATATCGATTTCCCACCAGTAGAAGCCCTGACGGGCAGCACTCTGATAGTAGTGATGGTTGTTGTGCCAGCCTTCTCCGAGCGTAATCAGCGCCAGTACCACACTGTTGCGGGACTGATCGCCGGTGTAGTAACGTTGCTTACCGATTTTATGCATCAGGGAGTTGATGGTGAAGGTACCATGATACAAAATTACGGTGCTGAGGAAAAATCCGATCAGTACGGTAGATAAACCTGCGGTCCAGTCGAACCAGCCGGCTCCGTTCACCTTGTTACCTACAAAATAAACCGCGATCATGAGCACGATGGCAGGCACCATATGCCACTTGTTGAGCCAGAAAAGCTCTTTGGCTTTGTGGTCCTTAATCAGCTCAAAGCGGGTAGGTTTATATTCAGGGCCCATGATCCAGCCGATATGTGCGTACCAGATACCGTAGATATTGGCAGAGTGCGGATCTTCAGGCGTGTCGCTGTGTTTGTGATGTATACGGTGATTGGCTGACCACCACAGGGCGCCTTTCTGTAAGCTGCTCTGGGCGCCGCCCGCAAGGATGAATTGAAAGAATCGCGAGGTCTTGAACGCGCGATGCGAGAAATAACGATGGTAGCCCGCCGTTACAAAAAACATGCGTACCACATACAGTACGCCACATAAAATCCAGTCAAATGCAGTCGTGCCGGTGAAAATAGCCAGCAAAGGTATTGCATGTATTCCCAGGAAGTCCACCTGATGCCACCAATTAGGTGGTTTTCTGTCTTGCTTGATCGCCTTGTTCATTCCACAAAGATAATTTCCGTCTTTCGTTTAATCTATGATTTAAATCATTTTGATCAAAGGTAGTGGTTTTCATCTTTTTTTGCGGGGCCCGGCCCCGAACTTTTTAAGGAGATAGCTGTTTTAAAGTCTATAGATTGTCATTATTTTATAACATTAAAATAAATTTAATATGGGACAAATACTATCTGCTATCCGGAATAATGTAAAGTATTGGTGGTTGTACCTGCTGAACGGTATTATTTTTCTGATTGCCGGGTTCATTGTTTTCAGGAATCCTTTCAGCAGTTATGTATTGCTCAGTATCTTTTTCAGCGTTACGCTCTTTATCACCGGCATCATGGAAATAGCTTTCGCTGCCGGTAACCGCAAGCAGATGTATGGCTGGGGATGGTCCCTGGCTTCCGGTATCATAGATGTGATCATCGGGTTTATACTGATGATATATCCGGCTATCAGCATGGCTGTAATTCCCCTGTTCCTGGGCTTCTGGTTTATGTTCAAGGGTATCAGCCTGATTGTATTTGCCATTCAGCTCAACACGGATAAAATTCCTAACTGGGGATGGGTGTTGCTGGGTGGTATCTTACTCATCATACTCTCCGTGGTAATTCTTGATAATCCCGCCCTCGGCGCCGCCACCATATTGGGCCTCATGGCAGCCTCCTTCTGGATCACCGGTATTCTCAGCATCATGTACGCCTTCCGGCTTAAACACGTGAAGAAAATATTTAAATCGGTGGAAGAAAAGTTTTGAAAATAACTATGAGTTAATAATTACGAATTACGAATTGCGAATTACGAATGTAGAAGCGAAGATTAAAACGAAGATGAAAGGGGATAAGTAATTACGAATTACGAATTGCGAATTACGAATGTAGAAGCGAAGATTAAAACGAAGATGAAAGGGGATAAGTATTATATTAAGTACCACCTTTCATCTTCGTTTTAATCTTCGCTTCTACATTCGTAATTCGCAATTCGTAATTCGTAATTATCAAATAGATTTGTTCCTCAATTCTTGTCTCAGAAACTTCAACGCTCTGTTCATCTGCTTTTCTATAGTGCCGGTAGCTATGTCCAGCTGGGAGGAAATTTGTTTATAGCTCAGCGATTGTTCTTTATGCAGTCTGAAAATCTTTTGTTGCTGTGCGGGTAGTTTGCTGATAGTGGATTGTAGTTTCCTGCCGAGTTCCTGTTCTATCATTTTCTCTTCCGGGGAAGGAGAGGAGCTTTCCGGTTTATATTGCGCCAGCGCCTGTTCCCGCCGTGTTTTTTTACGCAGTTCATCGAGGAAGAGATTCCTGCCATAGACTTTCAGCAGGGCCAGGATTTTTTCATCGTCGGTGATGGTATCCAGGTGTTCCCATATTTTGATGTAAGCCTGTTGCACCAGGTCTGCGCACAGGTCGTAATCCCTGCACAGTGCGTACAGCACGCCAAAAAGCCTGTCATAGGTCTGATCTATTATCCGCTGCAACCGTTCTTCCTGTTGATGTGCCAATGACGTTCGTTTTTTAGTTCCGCAAAATTAAGTGTGAGTTTCCGGCAGTTAAGATTAACAAATTGTTAAGCCCGGAATAATTTGTACAGGTTTTTTTCATGTTAAACGTGTAATTAGTGTTGATGCCGGAAGAGGATTGCCGGACGACTTTGATTGACAGGAAACAAATTATATAAAAGTATTCAATGAACAAAGACCTGATTGCAAAATATTTCGCCGGACGCTGTACAGCAGATGAATCGAGGAAGGTGCAGCAGTGGCTGGACGAACAGGGACCTGAATGGGTGGATCAGTATATGGCTGCCCACTGGGACGCTGATGCAATTACTTCTACGGCGGAGGAGCGCTCCCGGCTGGCTGCGGGCATCATATCAATGGCGCCTGTACGAAAAGGCAGGACCCGCTGGCTGCGTATAGCCGTAGCCGCTGCCTGCATCACTGCTATTGCTGCCACCTGCTGGATATTACTGCCCGGCCGCACACAGGCGCTGGCATGGACGGAAATAAGCAACAACAGTGATTCCATCAGAACCATACAGTTGCCGGATGCCTCTGTGGTTACACTGAACAAAACGGCCTCCCTGCGTTACTCATCTGCCTACAACAGGAAAAACAGAATGGTGGTACTGGAAGGAGAAGCATTTTTTGAAGTAAGACCGGACGCCAACCGTCCCTTCCTCGTACAGGCAGGTACGGCCACAGCCCGCGTATATGGCACCGCCTTTAACGTGAATGCCCTGCCGGGAGCGTCAGAACTCCGGGTAGCGCTGCAAAGCGGAAAGATCGGTGTTACCTGCGACAGTAACAGCGCTGAAAAAATAATGACGCCGGGCCAGCTCCTGGTATTTAATAAACAGTCACACGAAATTACTATGCTGCAGTCGCCCGCTGAAAATGCTGACAGCTGGCGGAAAGGAGAGCTGCACTTTGTAAATGCACCTTTCCGGGATGTACTGCTGCAACTGGAAAACACCTACGGACTGCATGTGGTGTATCATGGCCAGCCACAGCAGCAGACCGTAACCGCCAGCTTTCCGGCCGGTAACCTGCCGAAAGTGCTGCAACACCTGTCATTTATCTGGGAGCTTGACTTCCGTCAAAGGGGAGATAGTGTTTTCATAAAATAATTATTGCAACATATGCTATTACATGCATCGCCCACGGGCGGTGTAGGGAACTATTTCTGTCTTAAAAAAAGAAAAAACTTCAAATCAACAGTATGAAAAAAAATCTGAAACGTTGGCTGCCAGGGATTTCCGGATGGCAATACCGCGCAAGGATTGGTTGTACAGCCCTGGTAATGGTGGCCGTGCTGAACGCCCATGTACAGGCGCAGTCCGTCCGCGTAAACCTGCAGGGATCAAACCTCGCAAAAGTGGTGGAAAGTCTGCAGAAACAGGCGCCTGGCTACCACTTCTCTTTTCAGCAACAGGCGCTGGAAAAAGTAAAGGTTGACAAGATCAACCTGCACCAGTCCAGTGTTAAAGACGCTTTGGAGTACCTGCAGAAAAATTACGGTCTTCAGTATCTGCTGGAGGGTAATATGGTGTCCGTGAAATATAATCCGGGCGCTGTCAGGGTGGCGGCAGATAAGCGCCAGCTGCAGGGGAAAGTGACAGATGAAAATAATTTATCCCTGCCGGGTGTAAGCATCATGGACAACCACGGCAGAATGCTGGGGATCACGGATGCTGCCGGCGTATTCATCGTGAAAGCCGATGTGGGCGCAGTGCTTACCTTCACCTATATCGGTTATGCGCCGGAGAAATACACCTTTGCCGGCAATGAAGAAGCCGTGCGGATAACGATGAAACAGAACAGCCGCGACCTGAACGGCGTAGTGGTAACGGCACTGGGCATTTCCCGCGAACAGAAAAGCCTGGGCTTCGCTACGCAGAAACTGGATGGCAGCGCTGTCAGCAATGCACCTACCAACGGCTTCGTGAATGCGTTGTCCGGTAAGGTAGCCGGCCTGAATATCACTAAAGTCGGCGGCCCGATGGGTACCAGCCGCATTGTGCTCCGCGGTGAAAGTATTCTCGATGGTAAAGGTGGCGAAGCCATCCTCGTGGTAGACGGTGTTATTGTCAACAAAAATTTCAACGGTACCGGCCACCAGGGATATCTGGGAAATGACAGCCCTATCGACTTCGGTTCTCCGCTGACAGATATCAACCCGGATGACATCGAATCCATCAACGTGCTGAAAGGCCCCGGTGCAGCGGCCTTATACGGTGCGCGTGGCGCCGGTGGCGCTATCATCATCACTACTAAAAGCGGCTCCCGCAATACCAAAGGCCTGGGTGTAACACTCAGCTCCAACGTAGCGATGGATCAGATCAACAACTGGCCTGATTACCAGTACGAATATGGTCAGGGTACCAACAACGCCAAATATTATTCCTACGATAAAAACCTGGACGGCGCCGCTACCAATAGTACCAGTTCCGCATGGGGACCTAAGTTCAACGGACAATCCTACTTCCAGTATAATTCTCCCGCAGATCCCGTTACCGGCAAAAGAACAGAGCGTACGCCCTGGGTGCCGTACAAAAATAACCGCAAGGACTTTTTCCGTACAGGCCTTACCGTTACCAATACCATCGCCATCTCCGGCAGCAATGAAAAAGGAGATATGCGCCTTGGATTTACACAGATGCAGAATGACTGGATCATGCCTAATACAGGCTACAAGCGCTATGCATTGTCCTTCTCAGGCAATACCCAGGTGAGCAAGAAACTGTCCGTATCCGTGAAGATGGATTATACCAACAAAATTGCGGACAACCTGCCCAACTCGGGTTACAATAACCAGTCGCTGGCTTATTTTATCAACTTCCAGAATCCGAACGTGGACCTGAACTGGTACCAGCCATACTGGCTGCCAGGTAAGGAAGGAGTGGAGCAGAACCATCCGTTCAGCTCACTGATAGATAACCCCTATCTGATTGTGAATGAAATGATCAATGCTTCCAACCGGCATAACCTTACCGGTAACGTGATGGCGAAGTACAAAATCCTGGATAACCTGGAACTGATGGTACGCGGCGGCCTGGACTTCGGTTATGAATTCCGCAACCAGCGCCGTCCGAAGAATACCCAGAAATTCAAGGATGGAATGTACCGTCAGCAGACTGTTATGAACTATGAGAATAACAACGACTTCCTGTTACGTTATAACAAGAACATCGGAGCCGACTTCAACATCGTTGCCAGTGTAGGCGGTAACGTCAGAAATCAGCGCCGTTACTATACCAATCAGCGTGCCGACAAGCTCGCCGCGGTAGGTGTTTACAATCTTGCCAACAGTAAAGATCCGGTGTTGTCCAGTTCTGACCGCCCGGTAGCGCAGGTAAACAGCCTGTATGCGTTTGTGAATACCTCCTGGAAGAATAAATTATTCCTGGATCTCACCCTGCGCCGCGACCAGTCCAGCACGCTGCCGCTGCAGAACAATACCTTCTACTATCCGTCTGTGGCTGCCAGCGCTATCCTGAGCGATATGGTAAAACTGCCGGCGCAGATATCCTTTGCCAAGCTGCGCGCATCCTATGCGAGCGTAGGCTTTGATGCTCCTTTCGGTACCTATTCCCTGGAGAAGGATTACGAAGCAGGTTCCATCACCGGTACCATGGCGAACCCCAATACCATACCAAATCCCAACCTGCAGCCACAGCGCAATAACGCGCTGGAATTCGGTACAGAGTGGCGATTCTTTAAAAATCGTGCAGGCGTTGACGTTACCTGGTACAAACAACGTGCAGTAAATCAGATCTCCAGTATTCCTATTGACAGGTCTACCGGTTATTCCTATCAGCTGGCCAATGTGGGTATTGTAGAGAACAGGGGAGTGGAAGTAGTGTTGAATGTAACGCCGGTATTGCTGAAGAATTTCCAGTGGAAAACAACGGTGAACTGGGCGAGGAACCGCAACGAGGTGGTGAAGCTGAATCCTGAAGTAGGGACGGCCCTGATTATTGCTGAAGGTCCGCGTGGTACGCTCGAAGCCAGGGAAGGTCGTCCGCTGGGCGAGCTGTATGGTATCGGATTCCTCCGCAGTCCGGACGGGCAGATCGTATACAAAAACGGTCTGGCGCAGTTATCATCTGCAGCTACCTACCAGGGCAATGCCAACCCTGATTGGCGAGGCGGCCTGAACAACCAGTTCACCTATAAGAATCTGTCGCTCTCCGTATTATTTGATATGCGTAAAGGCGGAAAGATTTATTCCCTCACGCATGCTATCCTGGCGGAACAGGGTAAGATCAAAAAGACCCTGCCGGGCCGCGACAATGGCCTGATCGGCGAAGGTGTAATGCTGGATGCCAGCGGTAAGTATGTGCCCAACACCGTGTTGGTAACCAACATGGATCAGTACTATAATGCTATCTATGACCGTAATAACGTAGAGGCGAACACGTTTGATGCCTCCTATGTAAAGTTGCGTGAGATGGTGCTGAGCTACAAGATTCCGGCCAGCGTGTTCGGCCGCTCCTTTATCAAGGGTGCCGCCGTGAGCCTGTATGGCCGCGATCTGTTTGTATGGTCCGACTTCCCGGCCTTTGATCCGGAAACAGCGACCCTGAACAGCGCCGCTATTGTGCCTGGTTTCGAAACCGGTCAGTTTCCATCTACCCGTACAATGGGTGTCAACGTAAAAGTTAATTTCTAATCTAACATACGCGCATATATGAAAAAGTATCTGGTGTATCTGAGTGTGGCCATTGGTATTGGCATGAGCGTGTCCTGTACAAAGAAATTTGAAGACATGCAGCACAATCCGGAAACCCTGAAGGTAGTACCTGCAGGCAACTTCCTGAACTCCATCCTCTTCAATGGCGTCAATGCGGGGCTGCGTGAATCGCACCGCATCAATAATGAGCTGATGCAGGTGACCGTCAGCCAGGTGTCGTCCAGCGACTGGCACCGCTATATCATCAAAACTACGGAGTCCGACTACCCGTGGGAGAACTACTACATCACCCTCAATAACGTAAAAGACATGCGCACTTCCGCAAAGCTGGCGGGAGAGCGGAACAGTGAAGCTATTGCCCTGACGCTCTGGGCCTGGATGTTCCAGCAGCTGACGGATATTTACGGAGATATTCCGTATACAGATGCGCTCCGTGGGTATCCTGATAACCAGCTCCAGAACCGGTTTGACAGGCAGCAGGATGTATACGGCGACCTGATCGCCAAGCTGGATACCGCCAATCGTTTATTCATTAACGATAGCATCAGAGGGCTGGAGCAGGGAGAAGACCTGCTGTTCAACAGCGCCGCTGTGCCTGCCGGTATGACTAAATGGAAGAAGCTCTGCAATTCCCTGCGCCTCCGTTTGCTGATGCGCATCGCGCATAAGTCAGACGCCGCGCGCCAGGAGTTGGCCAATATGCTCGCCGACCAGCGGAAATACCCGGTGATGATGAACAATGACGAATCCGCTGTACTGAAGTATACCAACGTAAAACCTTTCCAGAACCCGTTCTTCAGCGCGCGTGACTACGATTTCAATACCGACAGAGGTATCGGTGCTTACTTCGTGGACGCCCTGAATTCCTGGAAAGACCCCCGTATCCCCATCTGGATACAACCTGCCGGCGACGGCGCTTTCAGGGGACTGCCCAGCGGCTTCAGACCAGAAGTATTTGATACCGTAGCCTCCGTAAAGGCAGCCACCCTGCATGTCAACCTGAAAAAATCCAATCTCATCGGGACCATCATGACCTACGCAGAGGTGGAATTTATCAGGGCAGAAGCCATCCATCGCGGATATGCTCCCGGCAATGCGCAGACAGCCTACGAGAACGGCGTGCGCGCTTCCATCACCTACTGGGGCGCCAAAGTACCGGATGATTTCTTCTCCCGTGCCGGCATCGCCTATAACAACTCCCTGGAACAGATCTGCACCCAGAAATATTTTGCCCTTTTCTTCAACGACATGCAGCAGTGGTTCGAATACCGCCGCACCGGATTCCCTGCCATCCCACGCGGAGACGGTATCCCGGCGGGCACTAATATGCCGCAGCGTATGATGTACCCTATTATAGTACAAACCATCAACAGCGCCAACTACAACGATGTCATTGCCCGTCAGGGTGCGGATGCACTGGCAACGAAAGTCTGGTGGTCTAAGTAGGGAGTAATTATTAATTATTAATTATGAATTACGAATTATGAATTATGAGTTGAGGCGAAGATTAAAGCGAATGATTGCAACCATTCGCTTTAATCTTCGCCTCAACTCATAATTCATAATTCGTAATTCATAATTAATAATATATATTTAAGGCGTACCATGAACACTTCTAACAATGACCACTTTTATGAAACGCTGCTCACTTGCTACAGTATTGCTCTGTGGAGGTATGCAATATGCGGGCGCTCAGCAGGCGCCGGTGTCTGCGAATTATGACCATCATGCCGCTTTCTCTCCCTTGTTCTATACTGCCGACGGGAATGAATTCAGAAGCTCCGGCGGCCAGCCCGGTCCTAAATACTGGCAGAATAGCGCCGATTATAAAATAGATGCTTCACTTGATACGTTGGAACATCGTATAACCGGTACCGTAGTCATCACCTATAAAAATAACAGTCCGGACCAGCTGCCGTTTGTATGGCTGCAGATGGATCAGAACATCTTCCGCAGCGATTCCAGAGGAACGGCTACCGTAGGGGCTGTCGGTGACAGGTTCTCCAACCGTAACTATACCGGCGGCTTTGAGCTGAAAGAGGTAAGCCTGGTCAGCAACGGCAAAACAACGCCGGCCGACTACCTGGTGAATGATACCCGTATGCAGATACGGTTGAAAGATGCTATCAGAACAGGTGGCTCCCTGCAGATAAAAATTCAGTACAGCTACGTGATCCCGGAATACGGTACCGACCGCAGCGGCCGCCTGCAGAAACGCCACGGATGGATATACGAAATAGCACAGTGGTATCCGCGTATGGCCGTATACGACGATGTGCTGGGATGGAACAACATACCCTATCTGGGCGCATCTGAGTTCTACCTGGAATATGGCAACTTCGACTACAGCATCACCGCTCCCGCTAATATGCTGGTGGTAGGCTCCGGCGCACTGGTGAATGAAGCACAGGTACTGACACCCGCTGAGACCGCGCGCCTGGCTAAAGCGCGCAACAGCGATCAGACAGTTATGATCCGCGATACAACCGCCTTCTATAAAAATGCTGCCGGCAACCGCACCTGGCATTTCGTCTGCAAAAACTCACGTGATGTAGCCTGGGCAGCTTCCCGCGGATTCATCTGGGATGCGGCGCGTATCAATCTCCCTGACGGGAAGAAGGCGCTGGCACAATCCGTTTATCCCGCAGAATCTGAAGGAACACATGCCTGGAGCCGTTCTACAGAATACGTGAAAGGCTGCATCGAACAATATTCCGGCAAATGGTTTCCCTACACCTATCCGGTAGCTACCAACGTTGCCGGCATCGTTGGCGGCATGGAATATCCGGGTATTGTATTCTGCAACTGGAAATCGGCCAGAGGCGGACTCTGGGGAGTGACCAACCACGAATTCGGACATAACTGGTTCCCGATGGTGGTCGGCTCCAACGAACGTAAATACGCCTGGATGGATGAAGGGTTCAACACCTTCATCAACGGTATTGCTACCGCCGCATTTAACAATGGTGAGTATAAAACCAACGTACCGGCGCAAAAACAGGCTGCCAGCCTGTTTTCCGCTAACGAAGAAAGCATCATGAATACACCGGATGTAATAGGTCTGCGCTACAACGGCGTTGCCGCCTATTACAAACCTGCAGCAGGACTGAATCTGCTCCGTAATGTAATATTAGGCCCCGAACGTTTTGACTATGCCTTTAAAGAATACATCAAACGCTGGGCCTTCAAACACCCGATGCCGACCGACTTCTACCGCACCATGGAAAATGCAGCAGGAGAAGACCTTTCCTGGTTCTGGCGCGGATGGTTTATCAATAACTGGAAAATAGATCAGGCCGTAAAAAGTGTTGCCTACATCCAGGACAACCCTGAAAACGGCGCCCTGATTACCGTTCAGAACCTGCAGCAACTCCCTATGCCAATCACCTTACTGGTAAAACAGGAAAACGGTAAATCCGACACCCTGCGCCTCCCCGTAGAAATATGGCAGCGCGGCAGCAACTGGACCATCCGTTACCCATCCACATCCAGGCTCTCTGAAATAGTCATTGATCCCGAAGGCGCATTGCCGGACGTAAATGTGGGGAATAATACGTGGAAACCCTAATGGGGTTTAATTACGAATTGCGAATTACGAATTACGAATGAAGCCCCGAAGATTTAAACGAAGATTAAAGATGACATTTAATACATATCATCTTTAATCTTCGTTTAAATCTTCGGGGCTTCATTCGTAATTCGCAATTCGTAATTCGTAATTATTTCAAAACCCCATCACTCTCCCCATTCCTTCCACATCTTCTCCGAAATAAAAATGCAGATAACTTGCCAGGATGTTGCCGGTGTGAAACACTGGCGAAGACACTGGTTCGTGCCTGGCATTCAATACGCGTATATGCGGCGACGTTAGTCCGGGCGATGCCGTGTATTGAGAGTAATGAAATTCATGTCCTTTCAGTAATACATCATTGATATGTACCTGGCGGTATCCCAGGGATAATTTTTTCTGTTGCATACTGGTGCTTACGGGCAGCAGACCGGCCATAGGATAGGTTTGCCCGCTTTCGTCGGTGATGCTGTTGCCCAGGTACATCATGCCGCCGCATTCAGCCAGTATTTTGCCCTGGTATTGCCGGAGGGCTGTTAACAGCGGCGTGTTGGCGGCCAGTGCTTCCAGGTGCAGTTCCGGGTAGCCTCCGGGAAAATAGAGCAGGTCTGCCGGTGGCAGCTGACGGGTGGTGAGCGGACTGAAATACGTTACTGTACCTAGTCTGGATAATGCGTTTATATTCTCCCGGTAAATAAAATTAAATGCTTCATCCTGTGCTACGGCTATACGCAGAGGACCGGCAGGGGTGTTGTCTGCCGCAGGAGCAGGGGGCTTTTCCCTGGAAGTGAGCTGCAGCAGCTGTTCCAGCTGAATATGTTTTTCCAGGTGGTCGGCGGCGGCGTCAATGATGTGGTTGTAGTCTGTTTCTGATGAGATATGCAGTCCCAGGTGACGGGAGGGGATATGTATATGTTTTTGTTCAGGAAGATATCCCAGTGCCGGGATACCTGCGTCAGCGGCGGCTTCTTCGAGAATACGGTAATGCGAGGGCGTATTGACGAAGTTGAAGATAACGCCGGCGATGGTTATTTCCGGAAAGAAATTTTTATATCCGTACAGCAGTGCGGCAGCAGAATAGGCCATCGCTCTGGCGTTGACAACCAGTATCACCGGTATTTTCAGGAAGGCCGCCAGCGAAGCACTGCTGCCTTCCATCTTACGTGCGCCGTCAAACAATCCCATTACCCCTTCGGTGATGCTGACGTCAGCATCCGCGCTGTAGTGCGCATAGAGGCGCCGTACATGTGCGTCGGACATCATGTACCTGTCCAGGTTAATGCTGGGGCGGCCGGCCGCCAGTGTATGATGTTTGGGGTCGAGGTAGTCCGGGCCGCATTTGAAAGGCTGTGCTTTCAGCCCCCTGCGTTGCAGGGCTCTCAGCAGCGCCAGTGTGACGGTGGTTTTACCTGCGCCGCTATGGGGCGCCGCTATGATAAATTGTGGTTGCATGTCCGGCAAAGATAAGTGCGGGAAAGATTCTTTTGTGAAAGTTAAATATCTTCGTTGCTTCTTAAAGCAGGAATGATTATGAAACAACTCCGGCCGGTTATGTTTACGGGCACTGCCTCTGATGTTGGGAAAAGCGTGATTACCGCCGGGTTCTGCCGGATTTTCAAACAGGATGGATTTACCCCTGCACCTTTTAAGGCGCAGAATATGTCGCTCAACAGCTATGCCACGCCGGACGGCCTGGAGATAGGCCGCGCACAGGCGGTGCAGGCAGAGGCTGCCGGCGTACCCTGTCATACTGATATGAACCCGGTACTGCTCAAACCTACAAACGACAGGAGTTCACAGCTGGTACTACATGGAAAGCCCGCCGGTAACCAATCGGCCTGGGAGTATTTTATGGAGAATGACAAGCGCCAGCTGTTTGAAGAAGTGAAGCAGTCATTCGACCGCCTGGCAGCACGTTACAACCCGGTAGTCATGGAAGGGGCGGGGAGCATTTCTGAAATCAACCTGCGTAAGCGGGATATCACCAATATGCGTATGGCCCTGCATGCCGGCGCTGCGGTGTACCTGGTAGCGGATATTGACCGTGGCGGGATCTTCGGCAGCGTATACGGCACCATTGCTTTACTGCCGCCGGAAGAGAAGGCGCTGATCAAAGGTATCATCATCAACAAATTCAGGGGCGACAGCCGCCTGTTCGATGATGGCCGCAGACAGCTGGAATCCCTGACAGGCGTGCCTGTTACAGGTGTGTTGCCGTATTACCATGATATTCATATTGAAGAAGAAGATTCCGTGGCGCTGTCGCTCAAACATAAACGGCAGACCGCAGGCCGGATCAACATCGCCGTAGTATTGCTGCGGCATATGTCAAACTTCACCGATTTTAATGTGCTGGAGAAAGATGAACGTGTCAATATTTTTTATACAGATAATCCGGCAGATATTACCGGAGCGGATATCGTGATTATCCCCGGCAGCAAGAATACCATTGCCGATCTGGTGGCCATTAAGAATAACGGCACGGCGCGCGCCATCACGGAAGCGCATAAACGGGGAAAGGTGGTGATCGGCATCTGCGGCGGCTATCAGATGATGGGCACTCAGGTGGCTGATCCTTATGGCGTGGAAGGGGAAGCAGGCAGTATACCCGGGCTGGGCATCCTGCCGGTATCGACCATACTGACGAAGGAAAAGGTAACCAGGCAGCGGACCTTCCGCTATCGCGGCGGAGAGGCCATTTGTTCAGGATATGAAATTCATATGGGCGATACCGTTAGTGAACAGCCATCACCGCTGAATATACTGGACAACGGCGAACCGGACGGCTACTTCCTGCAGGAGAAATGCTGGGGTACTTACCTCCACGGCATACTCGACAACAGCGCCGTACTGAACGACCTGCTGCAGCAATGCGGTAAAGTGGCCGTGATAAAGGATTTTGACTATCATGCTTTCAAAGAAGCGCAATATGATAAACTAGCCGCGCATATCCGGCAGCACCTGGATATAGCGGCAGTATATAAAGCTATCAGCTTATGATACAAGGACACGGAGACGATGCCTATCAGTTTGACCGCCCCATTGTGGCGGATTTCAGCTCCAACGTATGGTACGGCGGCGTGCAGCCCGGATTGGTACAGCATCTCACAGCGCGCCTGAAAAATATAGATCATTACCCGGATGCCGGCGCCTTTAAATTACAGGCGATGATCGAGCGGGAGGCGGGTTTGTTACCCGGTATGGCCATGGTCACCAATGGCGGCACAGAAGCCATATACCTGATTGCGCAGGCTTTCAGCGGCGCTACCACCACCGTAGTGGCGCCCACTTTCGCAGAATACGCTGACGCCTGCCACATGCACCGGCATAAAGTGGATTACCTGTTATGGGATAAACTCACAGATGATACCCGCTTCCTGACGGATATGGTGTTTATCTGCAATCCCAATAATCCTGCAGGGCAGACGATGCAGCCGGCAGCGCTCAAACGCCTGATTGACGGCAATATGGGCGTCACCTTTGTGATTGACGAAGCCTACATCCGTTTTACCCGCGATACGGAAAGTATTTTACCGCAGCTGAAACAGCTGCCCAATGTACTGGTATTATGTTCCCTTACTAAAACCTGCTGTATTCCGGGGTTGCGCCTGGGATGGGTGGCAGGCCAGGCATCGCTGCTGGATAAGGTCAGGGCCTTCCGCATGCCCTGGGCCGTGAACAGCCTGGCATTGGAAGCCGGTTATTACATTATGGAAAACCCCGCACAGTTTGAAGTACCGGTGGATGACCTGCTGGCAGCTACTTTCCGGCTGCGGGAAGAATTAAAGCGGATGCCGGAGTTCAACGTGCTGTCATCTAAAACGCACTACTTTTTATTTGAGACGCTTACCGGTACTGCCGCCGCTCTCAAAGCCTGGCTGATAGAGCATTACGGCATCCTGATAAGAGACGCTTCCAACTTCTACGGACTGGAGCAGGGACATTGCCGCATCGCCTGCCAGCAGGAAAAAGATAATCAATTGCTCATCACCGCCCTGAAAAAATGGACCCTGTCTTAAAATTCGTGTTGCCGTTAACGTTAGGTTACCTGCTGGATCTGCTGTTAGGAGATCCGCGGCAGTGGCCGCATCCTGTAAAGCTCTACGGGCATGCTATCATGGCCGGAACCCGCTGGCTTAACCAGGGAAAAGACTTGTCCCGCTTTCTCAAAGGCATGCTGATGACACTGATGCTATGCACAGCCGTATATTGTTTTTTCTTTTTTATGCAGCAGTGGCTGGCGCAATGGCCTGCTGCATATTATTTGTTCACCGCCCTCTTTGTATTTTTTGCGCTGGCCAATAAAAGCCTGCTGCAGGAAGGGCAGGAGGTCTTCGATACCCTGCAGCAGCAGGGGCTGGAAGCCGGCCGCAGCCGGCTGTCCTGGATCGTAGGGCGCGATACTTCGCAGTTGTCCCCCGATCAGATACGTACCGCCGTAATGGAATCCATGTCTGAAAATCTCAGCGACGGTGTTATCGCGCCATTATGTTTTTATGCTGTACTGGGTTTGCCGGGGATGATGTTGTATAAGATGATTAACACCCTGGACTCGATGATCGGTTACAAAAACGACCGGTATTTATTTTTCGGCCGCTTCGCTGCCCGGCTGGATGATGCCGCCAATTACATCCCGGCGCGCCTGACCGCCCTCCTGATGGTGCTGGTATCCCGGAGCAAAAGAGCCTGGCAGTTTATATTAAAGTATGGGTCTGCCCACGCCAGCCCTAATTCAGGCTACCCCGAAGCCGCCATGGCAGGCATTCTCAACTGCCGCTTCGGCGGTCCCAACACCTACCACGGCAAAGTAGTGGTCAAGCCCTTCATCGGCGCATCTGCCCGCAGCATCTCCCACGAAGAATTCCGTACCGTTAAACGCATCAACCACTCCGTCACCCTCCTTACCATATTTCTCCTCATCTCCATCTTCCTCCTTCTCCACCTAAAATAAGTAAATCTCCTCCATCATCTCCGCTGCATTTCAAATTCCCAAATTCCCAAATTCCCAAATCCCCAAATCAAAAATCAAAAATCCTCCACTCCTCCAACACCGGTCAAATCTCAAATAACCAAATAACCAAATAACCAAATTTCTCCCTATCTTCGCCCCCTGTTACCAGGTGTGTTGCTTTCAGAGGAACACTTAAAAGGGAATCCGGTGTAAATCCGGAGTAGTACCCGCTGCTGTAAGTTCATACAAAGCGTTACCGGCATCAAGCCACTGTGCAAACGGGAAGGCGTCGGTAGCGGAACAAGCCAGAAGACCTGCCAGGGAACATGAACACGGTCTGCTTCCGGGATAGAAGCATGGGCGGTCTTCTCCGGATCTTACCGGAAAAACTTCCTGCTTCCTCCTCACTGCCGACCGGATTATTTAACCGTTAACGGGCATATTAACCGGCTAATTTATGGGTAAAGATTTACAGAAAGTTAAACGCATTGCGTTTATCTGTAACGGCAATTCCTGTCTGAAGAAAGGGGCAGAAGAAACAACCGTTCAGTTGCGTGCAGCCATCACAGCGCTTGATCTGCATGATTCCACACATACTATACGCACCCGTTGTACGGGACAATGTGAGCATGGCCCAGTGGTGTTTATTCACCCGGATGGTATCTGGTATAAGGAGATGTTGCCTGAACTGACAGCGCATCTCGCCAAGTCTCATTTGCTGGAAAATACGCCGGTAAGTGAGGCTGTATTTTTTCAGGATGAAACTGCTGACCATTAACCAACCGGTGTCGTATATGCGTATCGTTTATTTATCAGTCCTTTCCCTCTTGTCTGTGCGCGCATTCGCACAGCGAAACAAAACAAATGATTCCCTGCAGCAGCGCATACTTAATCTGAAAGCCGTAGATGTTACCGGCAGTACCGATAAAAGTGCGCATATGCTTTCTAAGATAGATCTGCAGCTGCAGCCAGTAAAATCCGCACAGGACCTGCTGCGTACCGTACCTGGATTATTCATTGCACAACATGCCGGCGGCGGTAAGGCCGAACAGATACTGGTGCGTGGTATCGATAATGACCATGGCACCGACTTCGGCATTTTTGTGGACGGCGTACCGGTGAACCTGCCTAATCACGCACATGGGCAGGGATATGCAGACATGCACTTCCTGATTCCGGAGGTGATAGGCGGAGCTGCCTATTATAAAGGCCCTTACGAAGCGTCTCAGGGCGATTTTACCAATGCCGGCGCCGCTGTGTATACTTCATTTTACCGGCCGGATAATCAGTTCGTAAAACTGGAATACGGACAGTTTAACACCGCAAGGGCCACTACGCTGCTACGCTTGCTGGATCATCAGCCGGAAGCCGGAAAGCGCGACCAGAACGCGTATGTGGCTGCCGACTACACTTATACCAACAGTTATTTTGATAATTCCCAGCAGTTTAAAAGGTTCAATGCTTTAGGGAGATATAACATTGCCGTTAACAGGAACAATACGCTGTCGCTGATCGTTTCCGGCTTTACCAGCAGCTGGAATGCCTCCGGCCAGGTGCCCCTGCGGGCGATAGAAGACGGTACCCTGCCACGTTTCGGTTCCGTAGATCCCAGCGAAGGAGGCAAAACAAGCCGTCTTAATGCTAACCTGCAATGGGAAACGAAGCTGAGCGACCGGTCAGTGATGAAACAGCAGGCGTATTATGTACGTAACCTGTTTGACCTGTGGTCAAACTTTACTTTCTATAAAGAAGATACGGATAACGGAGATGAAATCCGGCAGTGGGAGAAACGTGATCTCTTCGGATATAGGAATACCTGGCAGCATCAGGGCCGGGTGGGCGCCGCTACGCTGGAATCAGAGATTGGAGCAGGCGCGCGCATAGACCTGGTGAACCTGGGCAGGGAGCATGTGAAAGAGCGGTCGTTTCTTTCCAACGAAGACTCTTCCCGCGCAGCCATCGCCAACTATTCCCTTTATGTGAGCGAAACCCTCCGCTGGGCCAATGGCTGGAGCGTGAATATGGGCCTGCGTAACGACCTGTTCTCTTTCCGGCTGCGCGATCATCTGCAACCGGATAACAACGGCCGCCGCACCGCTTTCCGCCTTAGTCCCAAGCTGAATATATACTATGATATAGCTCCGTTCATATCCCTCTTTGCGAAGGCGGGTATGGGTTTTCACTCCAATTACGCCAATGTGGCCGTGCATAACGGACAGGAAAATGCAGTGCCACGTTCCTATGGTTCAGATATTGGTGCTAACTTTAAGTTATGCAGCAGGGTGCTGATATCGGCAACATGGTGGTGGCTGCAGAGTGATGCAGAGTACCGCTTTATTGCCGATGACGGCAGTTATGAGAATATAGGCCGCGCAACGCGCACCGGAGTGGATGTAGCTGTACGCTACCATATCATCCGGCAGCTGTGGGCCGATGTGAATGTAAACTATGCGCGCCCGCGGCTGATGGATGCTCCGGCGAAAGAGAACTATATCCCTTTTGCACCGGCCATCACCAGCACCGGTGGCATTACCTGGCAGTCCGTAAAAGGACTGAATGCGGGTATCCGTTACCGTTATATGGGCAAGCGCGCAGCCATAGAAGATAATTCCGTTCAATCCGCCGCTTATTTCCTGACAGACGCTGTCGTGAAGTACCAGTTCCATCGCTTTGAGCTGGGCCTCTCCGCCGAAAATGTGTTCAACACAAAATGGGCAGAGGCACAGTTTTACGATGAGTCACAGCTGAAAGAAGAAAAAGCGCCGGTAATGGATTTTCATATTACTCCGGGAACACCCTTCTGCCTGAGAGGAAGTATAACTGTTAAATTTTAATATGAACGAAACACGGATAAAGATCAGCATTCTGAGCTGCGGCTGGCTGGGCAAGCCGCTGGCGCTATACCTGCAGGGTAAGGGCTATAGCGTAAAAGGAGCCAGAACATCTCCGGAAGGGGTAGAGGCATTACAGCAGGAAGGTATCGATGCATACCGCGTACGGCTGGATGAAACGGGAATAGAAGCGCCGGAATCTTTCTGGGATGCGGATATACTGATTTTTAACGTGCCGCCGCGTAAGGAAAGAGGCGCCGGAGCGCATGTGACTGAAATGCAGCTGCTGCGCAACAAACTCGAAAACACAGGTATCCGCAGGGTGCTCTTTGTCAGCTCCACTTCTGTATATGCTGAAGTGAACGACCTGGTAACGGAAGCTAATATGGTAATACCGGAAACGCCGAACGGACAAGCCTTACGCGAGGTAGAATCCCTGTTGCTGGCATCGCCGGTATTCCGTACCACCGTGCTGCGCTTCGGCGGATTGATAGGTTATGACCGCATCCCGACGGAAGAGGCGCTGAAAACCGGCCGGAGAGCCAATGATGTGCCTATGAATGTCATCCACCGGGATGATTGCATCGGCGTCATTCACCGTGTAATAGAGAAGGATGTATGGGGAGAGATCTTCAATGCCTGCGCCAGCGGGCATCCTATCCGTTATAATTATTACCGGGCCGCGGCTGCGGCGCTGGGCCTGGAGATGCCCAAGAAGCTGCAGCCAAAGGAAATGCCATATAAAATTGTAAGCTCCGGTAAGCTGAAACAGCGCCTGGGCTATCAGTTCATTTTTGATGATCCTATCGCCATTTTCAATGATCCGGAAGCAGGAAGAAAATAAAGCAATGATTCATCCGGTACAGATTGTCGGCGCAGGACCGGGAGCAGCTGACCTGCTAACGGTAAGGGCTGTACGCTGTATTCAGGAAGCGGATGTTATTCTGCACGACAACCTGGTATCAGCGGAAATCCTGCAGCTGTGCAGGCCGGAAGCAGAAAAGATATACACCGGGAAGAAATACGGCGATGCCACCGATCCTATGGCCCGCCAGCATCATATCCATGAACTCATGGTATTGCATGCCAGGGCAGGGAAAAAGGTGGTCCGGCTTAAATCCGGCGATCCGTTTATCTACGGCCGCGCTGCGGAAGAAGTACGGTACCTGCAGCAGCAGCATATTCCGTATGCCGTAGTACCCGGGCTCACCGCCGGTATTGCCGCCGGCAGCCTTTGCCAGATACCGCTGACAGAAAGAAATTACAGCAATGCTGTATTACTCTGTACCGGTCATACAGCCAGCTATGATAACGCCCAGCTGGATGCACTGGCCAACATGCTGCGCACCGGCACCACACTGGTCATGTACATGGGACTCAGCAACCTGTCCGGCGTAGTACAGAAATTACGTATCGCCGCCGGCGCCGATACCATCTACGTAACCGCCGTATCAAAGGTATCCGGCCCCGGACAACGCGCCGTCACCGCCACCCTCGAAAAAATCGGGGACCGGCTGGCGGAAGCCGCCCTGCCCATGCCGGTAGTGTTTATCATCGGCAAACACGCGTATGAGGTAGGAGTTTGATTGAATTACTATAATAATAATTACGAATTACGAATGATGAATTGCGAATGAAGAGCGAAGATTAAGCTGATTTATTATTTCCTTATCCGCTTGAATCTTTGCGCTTAACTCGCCATTCATCATTCGTAATTCATAATTCAAATAAAATTGGTTCATGCAAAAGGGAATTTTAATCTGCGGCCATGGAAGCCGTGATACAGAAGGAGTAGCGCATTTTAAGGTATTGGTGCAGCTGCTGCAGAAACGTTACCCTTCCTGCATTGTAGATTATGGGTTTCTGGAGTTTGCGCATCCCGTATATGCGGCAGCGGTAGAGCGGATGTATCAGCAGGGAGTGCGTCATATCATTGCCTTGCCCGCTATCCTGTTTGCCGGCGGGCATGCAAAGAATGATATTCCCTATGAGATGAATACGTTGCAGCAGCAGTATCCGGATCTGAAGATCACGATGGCCGCGCATCTGGGGATTACAGCGCCTTTGTTGCAGCTGGCCAGGGGGATGATAGAAGCGGCAGAAGCGGGGAGAGAGGCTGTCAGCAGACGGGAGAGCTGCCTGCTGTTGGTAGGCCGCGGTACCAATGACCCCGATGCCAATTCAGACGTGGCTAAACTTGCACGTATGCTGTGGGAAGGTATGGGCTTCGGTTTTGCTACCACGGCATATATCGGAGTTACGGCGCCGCTGCTGACGGAGGCATTGCCCATTACCGCCTGCCTGCCTTTCAGAAGGGTGGTGGTGCTGCCGGTATTCCTGTTTACAGGCATCTTACTGAAACGCATATACGAACAGGTAGCTGCATTTCAGGAGCAGACGGAAACGGAATATATCTGTACAGACCCTTTCGGCAGCCATGAATTACTGTTGCAGGCGATAGATATGCGCATCCGCGAAGCGGAGGCGGGCAGCGGGCATATGAACTGCCAGCTGTGTAAATATCGTACGCAGATCATCGGTGTGGAAGAGGAGATGGGAAAAGAACAGATAGGACACCACCTCAATGTAAGAGGGATTTTATTTGAAGAAGAAGAAAAGCCCGGCTCCGGAAAAGGGATTATGTCCACTGTGAAAAAAGTATTAGGCATTTGAGTAAACAGGGAAAAATATACGCTGTATCGTTAGGCCCCGGTGATCCGGAGCTGATTACGCTGAAAGGCTGGAAAGCCTTGCAGCTGGCGGATAAAATATATTATCCTGCCTCCGTGCAGGATGGGGTGGTAACCAGTTATGCCAGATCTGTCATGGAGCATTATGCGCTCACCGGGAAGATATGGCAGCCGGTGGTGCTGCAGATGACACGCGACCGGCAACATAACCTGGACGCCTATACGGAAGCATTCAACGCCATGCGGCAGGATGTGACGGAGGGCCTGCAGGTGGCCTTTGTAAGTGAAGGAGATATTTCTTTCTACAGCACTTTTATCTACATACTGGAACATATCCGGGTACATCAGCTGCCGCTGGAAATTATTCCAGGCGTGCCTGCATTTCTGCTGGGAGCGGCTGCCCACCGGCAGCCGCTGGCACTGCTGAAGGAAAAGGTGGCTATCGTACCGCTGCTGGACAGCTACGCATCGCTGGAAAAATACCTGCGTGCGTTTGAGAATATCGTGCTGATTAAAGTGCGTGGCGCAATACCATATATCCTGCCGGCGCTGGAAGCGCAGCAGGCGGTGATGCTGTACGGCGAAAAGCTGGGTACTGCCGCCGAATTCATCACCACGGAGGCGGCGGCGCTGGAAGGTCGCAGGCTGCCTTATTTTTCACTGATTATTTTAAAAAGTAACATATGCAACTGAGCGTGATAGGTATTGGTCCGGGGGATGCGCAGTATATACTGCCGGCTGCGCAGCAGGCGCTTGCGGACGCGGATACAGTGATAGGGTATCATTATTATTTTCAGTTCGTTGCACACCTGCTGAAACCCGGCTGCGAATGCTTAGGAAGAGAATTGTCTGAAGAGGAAGCCCGCGCCGCACTGGCAGTGGAAAGCTGTGCGCCGGGAAAACATATAGCCGTCATCAGCTCCGGCGATGCGGGCGTTTATGCCATGGCATCACTGGTGTATGAATATGCTGCCAGGAAGAACAGGGTAGATATTGACCTGCAAACCATTCCCGGTATCAGCGCCTTCCAGGGAGCAGCAGCGCGGCTGGGCGCTCCCATCGGCCATGACTTCTGCTGCATTTCCCTGTCGGACCTGATGACGCCCTGGACAACCATTGAAAAGCGTATTACCGGCGCAGCCATGGGCGATTTTGTGACTTCCCTGTATAATCCGAGAAGCAGGCAGCGCAACTGGCAGCTGTCGCGCCTGAAGGAAATATACCTGCAGTACCGGCATCCGGATACGCCGGTGGCTATCGTCCGCCAGGTGACCCGCCCGGAAGAATCCATTCACCTCACCACATTGGGAGAACTGGATGTAACGCTGGTAGACATGTTCAGCCTGGTCATGATTGGTAATTCCCAGACCTTCCGCTTCCGCGATTTCCTGGTGACGCCGCGGGGCTACCTGGCCCGCAAACCGGTCACCGGCGAAGAAATTCAGGAAGAGAGCTTCCGGCAGATCATGCAGCAGCTGAAGCGGGATGATCTGACTCCGGCGGATCAGTGGGCAGTGATCCGCTGCATTCACAGTACGGCAGACTTTGAATATGAATCGCTGTATTACAGCAGGGGCAACGCTTTGGAAGTATGGCATGACTACCTGCGTAACGGCGGCGTTGTTATCACAGACGTCACCATGGTGCAGGCCGGCATTACCAAAGCCTTCACGCAGCGTTACGGCGTTACGGTGAAATGCTATCTCAACGATGAGCGCGTGCCGGCACTGGCAGCCGCACAGAATCTGACCCGCAGCCAGGCCGGTATGCGCCTGGCCATTGCAGAACACCCCGATGCGCTGTTTGTTACCGGTAACGCGCCTACGGCACTGCTGGAAATTTGTGAGCAATGTGAAAAAGGTACCTGCACCCCGGCAGGCGTTATTGCTGCGGCGGTAGGCTTCGTGAACGTGCTGGAATCCAAGCTGAAACTACGTTTCGGAACACAGGCGCCAGCTGTTATCATCGATGGCCGCAAGGGAGGCAGCAACGTGGCTGCAGCTATTGTGAACGCTGCCTTTACCCTGGATACTATCACTGAAATGACTACACGCTTATGAAGGAATACCTCGTCATAGGTGTTGCCAATCATACGGATACCTGCTGTTCGGCAGAGGCGATCACCCTGTTGCCGCAATACCCGGTATTCTCCGGCGGCGAGCGCCACTATGCGCTGGTGAAACACCTGCTGCCGGCAGCGCATACCTGGATCACCATCCGTGGCAATATGCCGGACCTCTTCGCACAATACGCGCTGGTGGAAGGCCCGCTGGTGATATTTGCCAGCGGCGACCCGCTGTTCTACGGTATGGTGCAAACCATTTATAAATACGATCCTGCGGCTCACGTGAAAGTATATCCGCAGTTTAACAGCATACAACGGCTCTGCGCCAAAACAGGCCAGCCATATGAAAAAGTGAGGAATACTTCCGTGCATGGCCGCAGCTGGCAGGAGCTGGATACAGCCCTGATAAAGGGAGAACCGCTTATTTCCATACTTACCGACAATACCCGGTCGCCGCAAACAATCGCACAACGGCTGCTGGAATACGGTTTTAATCACTATGAAATGTGGGTGGGAGAGGACCTGGACGGTGCAGCAGAAAGTATATTCCGCCTGTCGCTAACGGAAGCGGCTACACGTGAATTTTACACGCTGAACTGCGTACTGATGAAACAAATAAGCCGCCCCGCACAGCCAGGGCTGGGTATAGACGATCACCTGTTTGCAGGACTGCCCGGCAGACCTAATATGATAACCAAAAAGGCAGTGCGGCTCCTGGCCATATCCCGGCTACAGCTTCACCAGGCGAAGGTCTGCTGGGACATCGGCTTCTGCACCGGCGCAGTGGCTATCGAAATAAAAAGATGTTATCCGCAGACAGATGTCTGGGCTTTTGAAAAAAGACCGGAATGCGAAGATATCCTAAGACAGAACACACGGCAGCTGTCTGCCCCCGGCATTCACTGCATCATGGGCGATTTCTATGAACAGGAGCATGCCTCCTTTCCTGCACCGGATGCCGTTTTTATCGGAGGGCATGGAAACCGCCTGCCGGAACTGATGCAGATCATTCATACGTGTATGCGTGCAGGTGGCATCATCGTCATGAACGCTGTACTGGAAAGCAGCGCGGAGCAGTTCATCACAATGGCTGCACAACTGGGCTGGGAACTACAGCCGGAGGAAGTATTACAGATCAACGAACATAACCCGATAAGGGTATTAACCGCTATCAGGAAAGCATGAAACAAGTATATCATACCGCCATTATCGCAAGCACAGACAGAGCATTGGCGCTGGCAGCCGCTATCAGCAGGGAAATCCCGGAGGCGGCCGTATTTTCTACCCGCCCGGAAACAGTGGCCGGAGTAACCTACATCAGGTCTATCAGCTCCTTCCTGGAAGAACATTTTACCACCTATACCTCTTTTGTTTTTATAGGCGCGCTCGGCATTTGTGTGCGGAGTATTGCGCCGCACATACAGGACAAGACTACCGATCCTGCTGTCATTAACCTGGACGATCATGGGTTTTTCGTACAGTCGGTACTGTCAGGCCACCTCGGCGGAGCTAATCAGCTGGCGAAGCAGGTGGCGCGTATACTGGGCGCACAGGCTGTCATCACTACTTCCAGTGATCTGCAGGATATATGGGCGCTGGATACGCTGGGACGCCGGTTCAGCTGGACAACCACGGCAGGCAGTCCCATGAACAGCATTATCTCCCTGTTTGTCAACAACCGCCGCACTGCATTGCTGCTGGAAGTAAAAGATCAGGGAACCGAATGGCTGACCCGCACCAGACCTGCTTTTGTCGATATTTATTATAAACTGGAAGATATTCCGCTGTCTGACTACGAATTACTGATAGCAGTAACCTGCCGCAAGTACGAGGTCATCACGCCGGTATTGTATTATCATCCTGCCGCATTGCATATTGGTATGGGCTGCAGCCGCGATATAGAACCGGATCTGCTGGAAGCCTCCCTGCTGCGGCAGCTGGAGGTCCACGGCTTTGCGCGCGAAGCCGTGAAAAGCATCGGCTCCATCGATATAAAACATGATGAAACCGCTTTCCTGCAGCTGGCAGAAAAGTGGAAGATTCCTTTCCATACTTACACCGCTGCAGCATTGAACAGCTGCGAGGTGGCCAACCCTTCTGAGGTCGTAAAAAGTAAACTGGATGTATACAGTGTGTCAGAAGCCAGTGCATTACTGTCTTCCGGCAATACCCGCTGGCTGCTGGAGAAACAGAAAATTACGGTGGCTTCGGGCAAAAAGCATACTATAGCTGTTTCCCTGGATGCTGCACTGGAAAGGCGGGCGCAGATTGCCATTGTGGGTGCAGGCCCCGGCGATGCCAGGCTGATAGCCATCAGCGGTAAAGAATTACTGGAAACGGCTGACCTGATTTTATATGCCGGCAGCCTCGTTCCGGAAGAGCTGACGCACTACGCGAAAAACGGCGCAGTGGTTTGTAATTCCGCCGGTATGACCCTGGAAGAACAAATGACGCTGATGGAAGCGCACTACGCAAAAGGGCATCTGATTGTGCGGCTGCAATCCGGCGATCCTTCCATCTATGGCGCTATCCAGGAGCAGATGTCGCTCTTTGATGAAAAGGGCATGGAATATTTTATTGTGCCGGGTATCTCTTCTTTTCAGGCTGCTGCCGCAGTACTGAAATCTGAATTCACGATTCCGGAAGTAGTGCAGACCATCATCCTCACCCGCGGAGAAGGCAATACGCCGTTGCCTGAGCGGGAGAAACTGCAGGAGATGGCGAAGCATCGTGCCACCATGTGCATCTTCCTGAGCGCTACCATCGCCAGAAACGTACAGGCGCAGCTGTTAGAACACTATCCGCCGGAAACGCCTGTGGCAGTGCTGTACCGGGTTACCTGGAAAGATGAACAGGTTTTTACCGGAGAACTGCATGAGCTGGCAGCTATTGTCCGCAACAATAAACTGACACGCACGGCGCTCATTATTGTCGGATCGGCGATAGGGGCCAGGAAAAACAGATCGCATCTTTATAATCCTGACTGGAAGCACATCTTCCGGAATCAGAAAACTAATGCAGCTAATAAAAAAGATACGCTATGATCCTCGTTTTTGGTGGTACTACAGAAGGAAAACAGGTTATATCCGCCCTCGCGGATACAGCGCTGCCATTCTGGTATTCGTCGAAAATCAGGATTGAGGTAACGTTGCCTGTCAATGGCCGCTACCGCTGCGGCGCACTCACCGAATCGGCGCTGGAAGACTTCTGCAGGGAACAGAGCATCCGTGTCATTGTTCATGCCAGCCACCCTTTCGCGGCAGTGTTACATGAAACTATCGGCGTTGTCAGCAAACGTTTATGCATTCCTGTTATACGCTTTGAGCGGCAGTATCCCGCAGCGGAAGCACATCCGCTGATAAGGTATGCAGATAGCTATGACGAAGTGCTCGCAGCATTGCTGTCTGCGGCATACGAACCGGTATTGTCCCTGACCGGCGTGCAGACCATCATCCGCTGGAAGGCATACTGGGAACAGCACAGGATGTATTGCCGCATCCTGCCCCGCGACACTTCCCTGGAAATAGCCAGAGGTACTGGTTTTCCGGAAGAACAATTGCTGTTGTCCTTTCCCGGCAAAACAGTGGAAGAAGAACTGGCCGTTATACGGGAAACCGGTGTACAGGCCATGGTGACCAAAGAAAGCGGAGAAAGCGGCTTCCTGCCGGTGAAGGTGGCAGCAGCCATCGCGGCAGGTATCCCGTTATACATTATCAGAAGACCTGCACTGCCGGCACATTTTATCAAAACTGACCAGGCAGCGGGATTATTATATCACGTAAACCGGCTGCTGGTATGAGTCTGCAACCTGTTCCCAAAGGAGAGCTGCGTTGGGGCTACAGTACCGGTGCCTGCGCCACCGCCTGCACCAAAGCTGCTATGATGGCGCTGTTGGAGCAGGAAGATGTGAGCGCAGTGACCATTACGCTGCCCGACGGGGAAGAGGTATTGTTCCGCATTCATCACTGCAGCTATACTACCGATAGCGCTACCTGCGCTACCTATAAGGACAGCGGGGATGATCCCGATGTAACCAATGGCGCAGAAATAAGCAGTACCGTGAGTTTTGGGGGGATGCTTCCGGTTAATTTTTTACCGGGAGAAGGGGTGGGCATGGTAACATTACCGGGGTTGTCGGTACCGGTAGGTGAACCAGCCATCAACCCGGTGCCGCGGCAGATGATGTCTGCCGTTGTCCGGGAAATCTGCCGGCAATACAATGTTGATTCGCATATAGGCGTCAGCGTGCGTGTCACCAACGGCGCCACAATGGCCGAAAAAACGCTGAATGCCCGGCTGGGAATTGTCAATGGTATCTCTATCCTGGGTACAACCGGCAGGGTGAAACCCTTCTCAGCAGCGGCTTACATCGCCAGTATAGAACAGGGGATAGATGTGGCGCTGGCGAATGGTTTGCAGACAGTAGTCATTAATTCCGGCGGCCGCAGTGAAAAGCTGTTACGCGGTCTGTATCCGCAGCTTCCAGCCATGGCCTTTGTGCAGTATGGTAACTGGATAGGGGAAACGCTGGAGAAAATTAATAATACGCCATTGCAGTCGTTCACTATCGGCATGATGCTGGGTAAGGCAGTCAAGCTGGCCGGTGGCGCACTGAATACACACAGCAACCAGTCGTCGTGGGATAAGGAATTTGTGGCTGGTCTTGCTGCCACTGCGGGCTATCCGCCGGAAAAATGCGAGACGATAAGACAGCTGAGTATGGCAAGAGGACTGACGGAGCTGTTTCCGTTTGAGAGCGGAGAGCCGTTCTATGCTGCGCTGGCCGCGCAATGCAGACAGGTCATTGCCTCCGTGCTGAAACCCGTTCCGTTTGAAATTGTATTGATTGATGCAGCAGACCAACATCTGTTGTATGTGGACTAAAAAATAAAAGACATGTATCCGTTACTGTTAGACTCGTTACTGTTAGGTGTACAGCATTCATTTGAGCCGGACCATATGGCGGCGGTATCTGTACTGGCTTCTGAAAGAACCCGTAATAAATCCGGTCTGGGCCGGCTGGTGTGGCGCTCCTCTCAGTGGGCGCTGGGGCATTCCGTGACCCTGGTGCTGTTCAGTGCTTTCGCCCTGTTGCTGAAATCGGCCATCCCATTTAATCTCTCTGCCTGGGCAGAAATCGCCGTAGGACCTATCATGATATGGCTAGGATGGTCCGCCATCCGCCGCAACCACAAGCTGAAAGAGCTGATGGCAGAACACCGGAAGTTTGAAGAACATGAGCATCTTACCAACGCCTTACATATACATGGTAAGCAGGGAGAAGAAATAGCCATGAACCCGCTGAGCAGGTCATTCTGGGTAGGTATGCTGCATGGTCTTGCCGGCACCGGCGGTGCATGCGCCGTAGCGCTCACACTCGCGGCCACGGATACGCGTACTGCCGTATGGATCATTGTACTGCAGAGCGCAGGCATTATCCTGGCGATGACCACCTACAGCTGCGTGCTGGCATTTTCTGTATCCCGTTTCATTGAGCGTAACCAGATTGCCTTTAAGGTAATCAATGCTATAGTAGGTATATTTTCCATTGCCATTGGCCTGTTGTGGATATATAATGCCGCACAGGACTTCTGGCAGGCATAATGAAAATGATGATCCTTATGATGGTTCCTTTATTTGTAGATTCTTTTCTGCTGGGTATCCAGCACTCATTTGAGCCGGACCATGTAGCAGCAGTCTCTGTGCTGGCAACGGAAGACAACCAGCGGCACCGGCTGCGGAAACTTATGTGGCGCTCTTCCCAGTGGGCGCTGGGGCATTCGCTCACGCTGGTATTGTTCGGCGTGCTGATTCTGATTCTTAAATCTGCGCTGTCAGAACATATTGCCGGTTATGTAGAATTCCTGATTGGGCCTATTATGATCTGGCTGGGTGTTACCGCTATCATGCGCAATTTCCCGAAAGCCGGAAGCGTGCCACAACATACGCATACGCATGCGCCGTCAGGGAATATGCTGAGCCGTTCCTTCTGGATCGGGATGATTCATGGTCTTGCCGGTACCGGCGGCGCATGTACGCTGGCATTTACACTGGCCGCCAGCGACGCCTATGCAGCGGTAGGCATACTGGTATTGCAGAGTGTAGGCATCATTGTAGCCATGACCGGATACAGTTGCCTGTTTGCATTGTCCGTAAGCCGTTTTTCCGGTCGCTGGAAACCATCGGTAAAAGGGATCAACTATGTGGTCGGTGCCTTTTCTATTGTGATAGGTCTGTTTTGTTTATATGAATCTTTCAGGGAACTGATATGAGAAAACCATATTATCCGTTTACTGCCATTTGCGGGCAGGACGAATTTAAGCTGGCGCTGCTGCTGGCAGTGATAGATCCCTCGCTGGGCGGGGTATTGGTGATGGGAGATAAGGGCGCCGGAAAAACAACTACCGTGCGGGCGCTGGCGAGTCTGCTGCATAACAGCGTACAGCCGTTCCCGTTTGTAAACCTGCCGGTTGGCGCGTCGGAAGACCGCGTACTGGGCAGCGTAGACCTGGAGATCCTGATTAATGAAAAGCGGGAAGAAGTGCGTCAGGGCCTGCTGGCCGCCGCGCACGAAGGGATTCTGTATATCGATGAGGTGAACCTGCTGAACGACTATATTATGGATATGCTGCTGGATGCCGCCGCCAGCGGCGGCTACCACCTGGAGCGGGACGGGCTTTCTGCCTGGCAGGACAGCCGCTTTATCCTGATAGGCACTATGAATCCGGAGGAAGGCTCGCTGCGCCCGCAGCTGCTGGATCGTTTCGGGTTATGCGTGACCGTGAGTACGCCTGCAGCTACCGATGTGCGCGCCAATATCATCCGCCGCCGCCTGGCTTATGATACCGCCCCGCAGGAGTTTGTGCATGCCTATGCAGAAACAGAACGGGAGATGAACAGAGCGGTAAACCTGGCGCGAACCCTGCTGACACAGGTCGTGACAGATGACAGCCTGTATACTGCAGTTGCTGACCTCTGCCTGGAACACCGCGCAGAAGGGATGCGTGCGGATATTCTCATTGTTAAGGCCGCCCGCGCCTATGCTGCCTTTAATAATCGTTTAGCCGTTACCGTAAATGATATACACCATGTAGCGCCGCTGGTACTGGCGCACCGCAGCCGTAAAACCGCGCCGCCCGAGAACAGGCAGCAGCGGCAGCGGGAACATAGCCCGTCGCCGGACAGAGGGGAGTATCACACGGAAAGCCGGATGAAAATATAAAAGGCTCTGCCGCCGGCTTACAGGATTATCTTTTTCAGGCTGCAGCCTCGCAATCGGTAATACCCCTGAAGCCGTCAACGCATGCAGCGAAAAAGGGACTGACTGCCCGCCTGCCGGTAACGGCTCCGGTGGCGGCCCCGCAGGGAACAGGGCGTCAGCGCAGGAAAGATATGCCGGCTACATTGCGGCATTACCTGGTACACGGTACCTGCGACATTAAATATACTGCCGTGCAGCCACGTACCACGCTGCGGCTCATCCTGCTGATTGACAGCAGCGCTTCTATGGCCGCCGGTCAGCAAATCAGGCTGGTGAAAGGCTGGGTAGGCAATATGCTGCAGCGTTACCGTCACCAGCATCCGCAGGTAAGCCTGGTAGCCTTGTCGCATGGCGCTGCCACCCTTGTATCGCCCTTCACCAGCCGGGAGGAAGAGATTACCGCCGCGCTTTCGATGCTGCGCACCGGCGGGAAAACCAATATGGCCGCAGGCTTTGAAACAGCGGCGCAACTGGTGAATGGCAGCAGGAACACCGCGTATTACCAGCTCTGCATCTTTACAGATGGCCGTATTAATGCGGGGTATACCGCGCAGCCAACAGAAGATGCGGTGGCTGTATTTAACAAACAACTGCATCATCTCCGTAAACAAACATATATCATCAACACAGAAACCGGTTATCCGCGTTTAGGCCTGGCCGTTAGTCTGTCTGACAGACTGGGCTGCAGCCTCCTGACACCGGAGCATTAAAACAAGTAATATGAAAGTATATACCAGAAAAGGAGATCAGGGTACTACCGCCCTCTTTGGGGGCAAAAGGGTATATAAAGATGATACCCGCGTAAACTGCTATGGTACCCTCGATGAGGTGAATTCCACTATCGGGCTGTTACGCGCCAAACTTGGCAGCGACCATCCCTGGCAGCCTAACCTGCACCGTATCCAGAAAGATATGATGGATATGATGTCGCACCTGGCACGGCCGTCTGACTGCAAAAAGGAAAACCCCAATCCTAAACCAACGGATGGCGCCGCCTTCTGCGAACAATGGATCGATGAGCTGGAAGCAGCCATCACCACCGCTTCCGACTATTTCCTGTTACCCGGTGGTAACGAAATTTCGGCCCTGTGCCACGTCGTGCGTACCCAGATGCGCCGGGGAGAACGGCTGCTGGTAACCCTGATGAAGGAAGACACCATCGAAGAATATATCCCCGCCTACATCAACCGGTTATCGGATCTCTTCTTCATCCTGGCCCGCGCCGAAATGGACAAGGCAGGAGTAGCCGAAGAAAAATGGCAGCTGTTTCTCTATAAGAGGAAAAAATCAGCGGAATAAAATTTTCGGATTTTGGAATTTTCGATTTTCAAATTTTCAAATGCAGGAAGCATCAACATTAAAGAAGTATCAACATTAAAAGAACTACAACAAAACACCACCCTCCGCTGCATTCCAAATCCGAAAATCAAAAAATCAAAAAATCCGTCAATCAAATAATTAAATAATTAAATAACCAAATAACAAAATGAAAAAGGTTCCTGTTACGATTATCACCGGTTTCCTGGGTTCCGGCAAAACAACCCTGATCAGTCATCTGCTGCGTAATAATCAGGGTAAGCGGCTGGCGGTGATTGTGAATGAGTTCGGCGCGATGGGTATTGACGGAGAGCTGATCCGTACCTGTTGCGAGAATGAAGAAGATATTGTGGAGCTGAATAACGGATGTCTGTGCTGCACGGTGCAGGAAGAGTTTCTGCCCACTATGCTGGAGCTGATGGAGCGAAAGGATAAAATAGATCACATCGTCATAGAAACTTCCGGGCTGGCATTACCTAAACCTTTGCTGCATGCATTTAACTGGCCTGATCTGAAACCACAGATTACAGTAGATGCCGTGGTCACCGTAGTAGATGCGGTAGGACAGGCTACCGGCGAGATCTGCAACCGGGAGCTGGTGCAGGCGCAACGCCTGGCGGATGACAGCCTGGATCATGAAACACCTATCGAAGAGCTGTTTGAAGATCAGCTGTCCTGCGCCGACCTGGTGGTGATGACCAAAGCGGATCTGCTGGATGCTGCTGGTTTTGAGCAGGTGAAGCAGATTATTACAAAGGAATTACGTACAGGCGTAAAGGTGATATCAGCCGCCAAAGGCGTGGTGGACCCGGGCGTATTGCTGGGCATAGGTGCAGCAGCGGAAAATGATCTGGACAACCGTCATTCTCATCACGAAGAAGATCATGCCAATGGTCACGATCACCATCATCATGATGAAGATATACAGTCATTCGTGGTTGATATAACGGTACCGCATACACCGGAATCGCTGGTAGCGAAATGTATTGCTCTGGTAAAGACGCATGAAATTTACCGCATCAAAGGATTTATTGACGTGCCCGGAAAGCCGATGCGCATGGTGCTGCAGGGTGTTTCCCAACGTTTTGAACATTATTTTGACCGTACCTGGAAGCAGGGAGAAGAACGTAAAACTTCCCTGGTGATCATCGGTCATGAACTGGATGAAGCA
This sequence comes from Chitinophaga solisilvae, assembly GCF_009928525.1. Taxonomy (GTDB): domain Bacteria; phylum Bacteroidota; class Bacteroidia; order Chitinophagales; family Chitinophagaceae; genus Chitinophaga; species Chitinophaga solisilvae. Next base: position 601,873 of record NZ_JAABOK010000004.1, read on the forward strand.
GCCATTACACTGGCGTTAAATGCCGCTGTTTCTGATAATTAAAATATTACAGCTTTTCGCATGCACCTGATTGCAACTATTCCCGGTGGCTGGAACCCGAATAATGACGGGGTTTTTATGGTAGAGCAGCAACCCGGCGACCTGGTATTTTTATCTGCCGCAGATACAGAGATTCATGCGTTGAATGCAGCTTATCATGCGTTGCAGGAGCAGAGCAGCACGCTGCCCTCCTTGCGCATGGCCAATCTCGTATTCCTGAAACAGGAGCTGTCTATCGATCACTATGTGGAAAATGTGATCAGGCATGCGAAGCTGGTGGTATGCCGCATGCTGGGCGGTAAAAGTTATTATAACTACCTGGTGGAGACGCTGCGTGACTACTGCAGTCAGTGGCAGATTCCCGTTTTGTTCCTGCCCGGCTACGATGCGCCGGACCTGGAACTGATGGAGCTGTCTTCCGCAGACATAACAGTAACGGATACAGTTTGGAAATATTTTTCTGCGGGGGGGCCGCAGAACCTGCAGCATTGCCTGCAATACCTCTGGCATCGTTTCTTCGGCATGCCTGCGGTCTTTCAGCCGCCAGCCTTTCTGCCGGAGATGTTCATCGCTTTCCCGGGAGAGCAGCTGCAGAGCAGGGACATGTTTGCGCAACAGGTAACAACTGCCCGGCCGCTGGCGCCAGTCATTATTTACCGCACGCATTACGTATCCGGTAATACAGAGCCGGTGGCACAACTGTGTGAAGAGCTGCGCCGGCACGGGCTGCAACCGATGCCGGTGTATGTGTCCAACCTGCGCGACAACTCACTGCTGGAAGAACTGTACCGTTTCATCACTGCTGCCGGACAACCACCTGCGGTCATCATCAATACGACCAGCTTCTCCATGCGTAGTCTGAGTGATGACGGCGAAGAACCGGATTTCATCTTTTCACGTTTAGGCGTGCCTGTTATACAGGCCATTTTTGCCTCCTGTACGCAGGAGCAATGGGAGAGCGGGCTTTTCGGTCTGCCACCCACCGATGTGGCCATTAATATTGCCCTGCCTGAAATGGATGGCCGTATCATTGGTACTGCCGTATCCTTTAAAGCAGATGGCGGCCGCGATCCGCTGACAGACTCCACTATCGTGGCATATAAGGCTTATGAACCCGGTTGCCGCAGAGTGGTACAGATGGCTGCCGCCTGGGTACGGCTGCAGCAGAAAGCCTGTCATGAAAAAAGAATTGCGCTCATCATGCCCAACTACCCTAATAAAGACAGCCGTCTGGCTAACGGGGTAGGGCTGGATACGCCTGCGAGTGTGGTAGGAATACTGAAAGCGCTGCAGGAAGCCGGGTATATAACGGGAACGTATATACCGGAAAGCAGTGCCGCACTGATGGAGATGCTCACCCATTATATCACCAACGACAGCCATACTTTATACACCCGCCCGTACCAGGTTTTTCTGGAGGAAGATATCTTCAGCAACTGGTATGAAGAATTATCGCCGGACATCAGAAGCAGGACAGAGGCGCAATGGGGGCGGCCGCAGGAAGCATCCTGTTACCACGACGGCCGCTTCGCCCTGCCGGGATGCATGCTGGGCAATATCTTCGTGAGTATACAGCCGGCACGTGGCTACAACAGCGATCCGAAAAGTATCTACCACAGTCCGGACCTGCCACCTACCTTTGATTACCTGGCTTTTTACTGCTGGCTCCATCATCACTTCCGCGCAGATGCCGTTGTACATACCGGCAAGCATGGCAACCTGGAATGGTTGCCGGGGAAAAGTGTAGCACTCAATCCTGACAGCTGTTTCCCTGCCGTCTTATTTCCCTTTCTGCCGCATTTCTATCCTTTCATCATCAATGATCCCGGAGAAGGAACTCAGGCCAAGCGACGTAATCATGCCGTCATCATTGACCACCTGGTACCGCCGATGGCCAGGGCAGAAAACCATGGCGCGCTGGCGAAACTGGAACAGCTGGTGGATGAATACTATGAGGCCGCCAGTCTGGATGCCCGTCGTGCGGCATTGATACGCACTGATATCCGTAAGCTCGTGAAAGAAGAACACCTGCTCACGGACCTGCAGACAGACGGAAAGGATATAGATGAGCTGCTGCTCAAACTGGATGCTTATCTCTGCGAACTGAAAGAAGCCCAGATACGCGATGGCCTGCATATATTCGGACAGGCGCCTACTGGCGAACAACTGCATAGCTTGCTGGTAGCGCTGAACCGGCTGCCCGGCAACGGACTGCCGGGAATCACCCAGGCGCTGGCAACCGATATGCAGTTACCCCTGGACCCGCTGAATTGCGATTATGCCTTGCCGTTAGATACCGTTGTGGGACAAGCACACTGCCGTACATATGGCGACGCAGTAGAAGCGCTGGAACTGCAGGCACTGTCGTTGGTATCAGCGCTGTTGCAGGGAGAGCAGCCATTCACCGGACCGCTTACCCGTAGTGTATTACAGCGGATACAAACGAGTACGCTGCCCCGGGTGCTGGCCACTACAGAAGAAATCGCCAACCTGGTAAAGGGACTGGCTGGCGGCTATGTGCCCGCCGGCGCCTCCGGTGCACCAACACGAGGCCGGGTGAACATATTACCTACCGGCCGCAACTTCTACTCTGTGGATGTACGCAGTATCCCTACTGAAACAGCCTGGCGTCTTGGCTGGAAAAGTGCACAGCTGCTGATAGACCGCTACCTGCAGGAACATGGGGAGTACCCGCGTCGTATAGGCTTGTCCGTATGGGGCACTGCTACGATGCGTACCGGTGGCGACGACCTGGCGCAGGCACTGGCACTCATGGGCGTACGTCCGGTATGGCAGGCACAGAGTGGCCGTGTGACCGACTTTGAGGTGATTTCGCTCATCGAGCTAAGGCGGCCGCGTATTGATGTTACCCTCCGTATCTCCGGATTTTTCCGGGATGCTTTTCCTGATATGATCTCCCTCTTCAATGCAGTAGTAGCACGCCTGGTAACGCTGGAAGAATCTCCGGAAGATAACCCTGTCCGCGGGCAATACCTGCAGGAGAAGGCAGGTTGGGAGCAGAAGGGACTGCCTCCGGAAAAGGCTGCCGAATGGGCGTCCTACAGGGTGTTCGGTTCAAAGCCGGGTGCCTATGGCGCAGGATTGCAGGCATTGATTGACGAGAAAAACTGGACCACACGGGAAGACCTCGCGCTGGTATATATGAACTGGAGCGCCTACGCATATAATGGACGGCAGCAGGGCGTATCAGCTTACGATGCTTTTAAGCAGCGCCTTTCTCACATACAGGTAGTAATGCATAACCAGGATAACCGGGAACATGATATCCTCGATTCCGATGATTACTACCAGTTCCACGGTGGTATGGCCAATGCAGTAGAGCAGGTGACAGGTACGCAGCCTGTCATGTATTTCGGCGACCATTCCCGTCCGGAATACCCCCGCGTTAAATCGTTAAAGGAAGAACTGCTGAAGGTATACCGCTCCCGTGTCATCAATGAAAAGTGGATGGCAGGTATGCGCCGCCACGGCTACAAGGGGGCCTTTGAAATGGCTGCTACCATGGATTATCTGTTTGCCTACAGCGCTACCACCGGTCTGGTAGACGATTTCATGTATGAAGGCATTACTCAGGCTTACCTGCTGGATGATGACAACCGCCGTTTCCTGGAAGAGGTGAATCCGCATGCCCTGCAGGATATGACAGCCCGTATGCTGGAAGCTATGCAACGCGGGCTCTGGAAAGAACCCGATGCAGATACGAAGGAACAACTCACGCAGCTGTTGCTGGAACAGGAATAAAAGAGTGGACTGGCGGCACACTGTTATGGTGCAGCTTTTTCATCTTCTCATCATCACCGGAAGTATTTGTTTAATACCCGGAATATCAGCTTTAATTTGTTTTTATAAACAGTTTCATGTGGCTGAAACGCTTTGCTGGTAGTTGTTTTGAGCGAATTTGAATCAGGGTGATCGGATTTGTGTAGATTTTTGGACGTGATCATTTTCACAGTTACTTTCGCAGCTCACTAAATTTAATTTTTATGAATGATGTAAGTAAAATTTTAAACAAGTTAGATGGTTTTGGAGATCAGTTGGTATCAATGAAGAAAACCTTTGAACAGAAATTCGATCAGATAGATACGAAATTTGGAGAGGTGAATGCAAGGTTTGAGTACATGGACAGGAAATTCGAAAAGCGCTTTAATGATATGGATTTAAGGTTTAATGAAATGGATTTAAGGTTTAAAGGTATGGATGTAAGATTTAATGAAATGGATGTAAGGTTTAACGATATGGATGTAAGGTTTAACGATATGGATGTAAGATTCGATGGCATCGATAAGAGGCTGGGCATAGTAGAATTCAAGCTTGACGGTGTAGCCAGCCAGTTTCGTGGCGTGGGAGAACAATTTGCAAAAGTGGAGAAGGAGCTTTGCCGGATCAGGGAAATGGGATTAAATCCGCTATAGGCACTCAACGCCTTAAAACCCCAAACCATGCCGGAACAGGCTAACCCCGTCAGTTCATTTTAAATCCTGCATTGTAACCCCGTAAATAAGCTGAATCAATCGGGCCCTGCGGGCTCTCCGCAGGGTTCTTTTGTTCATCAAATCAAATTTGGAAAATCCGCCGAAAATCTTATATTGTAAAGCTGTTATGCCAACTGCAGCTTTTACCATCGATTATTGAATATCTAAATCTGTTAACAACGTGTATCTGCTATTCCTGGGAATTTTTGCCCTCTGCCTATTTCTGGTATTCCTCCAGTACAGAAGCGCCAACCGTAAACGCGCCGCCATGCTGATGCCGGTAAGATCTGCCAGCATCCTGAAATTTAACAGTTATACTTCCTTTGGTATTATGGCAACCATCAAATTCAAAGATGAAGTATCCCCTAAAGTCGGAGAAAGAGTACAGCAGGCCGGTGACCTGTATAAAATCACCGGAGTGGTGGAAACACCTGTAATCATGCAGCCCCAGGGCGTATGGGACTGTAAACTGGAAAAACTCTGAACCGGTTGCCGTCCGTTACCGGAAGAGCATGACTTTTCCTGCAACCGGAGCCGGTTGCAGTGTACTTCGTTTATCCTTTGCCGTGGAGGCAGCCTTGTCTTTTATTGAACAAACCTTACTTCAGCGCAGGAGCGTACAGCCAGTACTGTTACAACGGAAACGATTATACGAGCAGCCCGTGTGCGCTGATCTTCTCCATAATGTCTTCTTCCCGGTAGGGTTTCATAATGTAATCATTCAGGCCGCAACGCAGGTACTGGGCAATATCATCGTCCATAACATTGCCGGTGATGGCAATGATGGTGATATTGGCCTTCTTCGGGTCGGGCAGCTGCCTGATTTCATGGGTCAGCGCGATGCCATCCATGCCTGGCAGATCAATGTCTGTCAGAATCATGTCAAATGATTCGCGGGTAAACAAGCCAAGTGCTTCTTCGGCGGTGCCGGTGATCACATAGGATACCTGCAGGCGGTCGAGTAGCAGCGCCAGCAGTTTCTGATTAAGCACGCTGTCTTCCACTACCAGTAATCTCACGCCTGGGGGAGTGGGGGCTGTTGTTGCTTCGGGGGTAGGTGCATTGCTCACGGGTAACGTAATTTTAAGGGTGCCTGGCGTAGTGGTTACGGCCGGATACCTGATTTCAAAATTAAATATAGATCCTTTCCCTGGAACGCTCTTTACTTCTATATGTCCTTCGTGGAGATCAATGATTTTTTGGGCGATATGCAATCCCAGCCCGCTGCCTTTGGATATACCATTGCGCCCCTGGGTAAAGGCGTCGAACAATCTGGGCAGCTCGTCCGGCTGGATGCCGGCGCCGGTATCCTTTACCGCTATCTGTAAAACGGTACCTTCCCGCAGATGGGCTGTTACGGTGACTGCTCCCTTGGAAGTGTACTTGATGGCATTACCCACCAGGTTCATCAGTACCTGCTTCAGCCGGAAATTATCCCCATATACCTGCTGGGTAGTCGGAAAATATATATTCGTATGCAGCTGGAGGGATTTCATGTCTGCCTGTATCTGCAGGCTGTTACATACTTCCTCAATGGCGGTGCGGGGAGAAAACTTTTCTTTTTTAAGGGAAGGCTTGCCGCCTTCCATCTGCGTATAGTCCAGTACGTTATTGACGACAGATAACAGCATTTCGGCAGAATTACGTATAGCCGATGCCGTTTCTCCCGGCTTCTCCTTCTCCAGCTGGCTGGTATAGCCCAGCAGGGAGTGGATAGGCGTGCGTATCTCATGACTCATGGTAGATACAAACTCGCTTTTCTGACGGGCATACCTTTCCGCCTGTTGCTTGGCCCGCAACAGTGCCAGATCGTATTTGTACAACCGCATGATACCATATATAATGATGCCGGTCAGTAATAATAACAGCGGTATTTCCCAATAGCTATGCTTGTCAATACGGTAGAGCGAATTGCCGATATCCTTGCTGAGCATGTTCCTGCGGCGGTCAGTCTCTGCAATGAGGTCGCTTTTCAGTGAAGCCAGCAATTGCTGCAGGGTATTAAACAGCCGCTGGTTGGCCACCATGAGCGCGTACTCCTTGCGGTTCATGTTGGCATGACTCGAAGCTGCGTTGCGTACAAACTGCTGGTAGGCCCGCTGCATCTGTTTGACAGAGGCCGCATTGTAGGCATGGCCTTCCATACTGGTGTCAGCACCCCTTTTGATAACACGTACCTGCTGGTTGGTTTGCCGCACAGTCACCTTGTTGGAGATAGCATCTTTCAGCCTGCCGAACAGTTTCTTTTTCCCCGGGCTGGTAGCAGAAGTAGAGGTGATAATGGTATCTATCTGTTCGCGTACCGGAACTTTTATTTTACTGAGCTGCTGTACGATGACGGGCGTGGCGGTGGTATCCCAGCTCTGCGACAGTTGCAGCAGGGAATCCAGATATACTTTGGTGTGAAGGAATACCTGTGTTTTCTGTTCCTTGTCCTCCAGCAGCCCGTGAATACGCTTCTCTGCGGCAACCGCCCCGATAGCAGTGTCGAGGTGCGCACTGATGGCCTGTAACGAGGTTACATACGCGTGCAGGTAAGACGGATCGTAGGTCAGTGTATAAAAACGGAAATCATTATCAGCAGCATATAATAACTGAATGGATTCATCAATATGCCTGGCATCGACTTTGGTAGCCACCAGGTCTTTTACGCCCGCGCTCAGCTGTTCAGAAGCCCTCTTGCGTAAAACAATGATCATAAAAAAGGTAACCAGTACCACTACCATCAATATCAGGATGGCAAACCTTATAAAGCTCTTTCGTTCGTGGGTGTTATACATTATAGCATGGATTGGAAATGTCGGCATTAATTCTGGACAATAGGCTTAGACAGCTGTGAAAATAAAACAAATTCTTCTTTGATGCCAAGCTGTTTCTTATGGTAAAACCCATTATAGATATGTGTTTCCAAACAAATTGGATATATATGAAGGTTTAAAATGTATTATTGTTATTTTAAATTCTTTAGAGAAGTAAATGTTATTAAAACGTAATTCGTACATTGTAATACTGTAATAAAAATTATAATGAGATTCATCAGAAGAGGACTGCTGACGGTCACACTATGGGGCATATTGTTATCTGTTGCCGCGCAGACAGCAGCACCCGACCGCAACTATGTATTCCGGCAGGTAAATGATCAGATCCTCAACAGAAATTTTTATTTCCTGGTATTGCTGGATAAACTACCGGGCATTAATAGAATACTGGAGAAGGATACCATCATGCTGCGCCTGGGAAATGTGTACCGGTCGCGCTTCGCTGCCCCCGGAAACAGCCGCTCTGCTCATCAGCTGGTGGCCCCGTTTCTGATAGACAGCGAACATATTGCTGCCGCTGCCGGTAACTGGAAATCATTGCAGCAGCAGTACCCGGCTGCTTTAAAGGAACTGACAACGGAGATGCGCCGCTCCGGCCTTTTCCAGCGGTATGCCGGTGATGAGGATACGCAGTTGTTAAGTCATGCCTGGCAGGATGCGTTGGAAGGTATCAACTATATCCTCAACGCCTATACGACCAATAAAGGGCTCCGCTACCCGAAAATTGATTCCGCCATTTACGCGGTAAACGGGCCGGAATACGCCAGGGCAGTAGAAGGACTGGTAGCTAAACGCCGTGCCGGTAAGGAAAAAGGCCTGTTTTACCAGCGGGCGCTCCGGCTGGCATCCGACCTGCTCCGCCTGAACAACCATGATGAATGCGCGCGTTACGAACCAATGTCCGGGACTAACCATAATGCCTATACGCAGGTATCGCGTACGGACTGGGACAAATTCCGTTATTCAGCCATCCTTATTCCGGGGGCCGGACCAGGCAATAAGGAACCTATCAGCGATTTCGGAAAGAACCGCTGCCGCATCGGGGCGGAATATTTCAGGAAAGGAGGCGCGGCTTTTATCATTGTCTCCGGCGGACATGTACATCCCATCGGTACACCATATGCAGAAGCCACGGAAATGAAAAAATACCTGGTGAATGAATTAAAGATTCCCGCTGATGCAGTCATCATCGAACCTTACGCCAGGCATACCACTACCAATGTGCGCAACGCTGTACGGCTGGCCTGGTACAGCGGTATGCCAACAGATAAACCGATGCTCTGCGTATCTGATGCGCTGCAGCTCAGCTATATCAGCAGCCCCGTATTCATACAACGCTGCATGACTGAACTGGGGTATATGCCGGCAAAGGCTATCACGCAGGAAGACCTGTATTTCCTGTCTTTCAAACCGCAACTGATATCGCTGCACGCAGATGCCCGTGATCCGCTGGATCCGTGATGCTGCAATAAAAGGAATAGTTGTTCGTCCTCATCTAAAAAACAATATCATGGCTTTACATGTAATTCTGGGCGCCGGTGGCGTTATCGCCAATGAACTGACACGGGAACTGGTTAAAAACGGGCAGCAGGTACGCCTGGTGAGCCGCTCGCCCAGAGCCGCTGAAGGTGTTACAGACCTGGTGGCAGCAGATATCACCGATTATGCCCAGACCAGGAAGGCAGTAACCGGCGCGGCTGTAGTATATCTCTGCGCAGGTCTTAAATATGACAGGAAAATCTGGGGAGAGGCATGGCCCGCAATTATGGAAAACACCATCAACGCCTGCAAGGAAGCCAATGCCAGGCTGATCTTCTTCGATAACGTGTATTCATACGGGTTAGTAAACGGACCGATGACAGAAGACACGCCCTATAATCCCTGCAGCGTGAAGGGAGAAATCCGTGCGAAAATTGTTATGCGGCTGCAGGACGAGGTCCGGGCCGGCAATATTACTGCTACTGTCGCCAGAGCTGCAGATTTCTACGGGCCAGGCGCTGATAAAACCGGGTTCCTCAATATACTTATTATAGACAGGTTCAGGAAAAACAGCAGCGCGATGTGGTTTGGCAAGGACAATGTAACACATAGCTATACCTTTACCCCTGATGCCGGCGCAGGCTTGTACCGGTTATCGCAGGACGAATCTTCCTGGAACCAGGTATGGCACCTGCCTACCTTTAACCCTGCCCCTGATGGCAAAGGATATGTAGAAATGATTGCCCGGCAGATGCAGGTGAAACCAAAATATATGAAACTGGGCAGTGTCATGCTCACCCTCTCCGGCCTGTTCGATACCACCATCCGGGAAATTAAGGAAATGCTCTACCAGAACGATTATCCCTACATCTTCGATTCCTCAAAGTTTGAAAAACATTTCGGATACAAGCCCACTCCATATGAAGAAGGAGTGAAGCAGACACTGAAAAACTATTAGTCTACAAATTTTGTAGGAAATAAATTTGGCGGATTGAATTTCTGTATTATCTTTGCATCAGTTCTTTAAGTCACTTATCAAGAAAGGAGGAGGGAAATGGCCCGACGATACCTTAGCAACCTTCAGGCGCAAGCCTTGAAAGGTGCTGCATCCATCCTGGTGAATAACCGGGAAAGATAAGTCAGATTGTTAGTTTTATTTTACATTATTCAATATAATTAAAACTCATCTGGCTGCCAGATGAGTTTTTTTTTGCCCTGTCATTCAGGGTAATGGCTCATCTGCAGGCATTACGCGTCCTCATCTTCTTCCTGATAAGCATTTCTTTCAGCACCATGTTTAATCAAATTTCATCAAACTAAAAATCAAAAGAAGATGAGCACCATCACAGAACTGATTCATTCTATTCCCGTAGATCCGCAGACAGGCGCCATTGCCGTACCTATTTACCAGACATCTACTTTTGTACAGGAGGCGCCAGGCGTCAACAAGGGCTATGATTATGCGCGTTCCAACAATCCTACCCGTGCTGCGGTGGAAAAAATTATCGCGCAGCTCGAAGGAGGCGCGGCTGCATCAGCCTTCTCCAGCGGGCTGGCAGCCATCGATGCTGTGGTGAAGCTCCTTAAATCAGGCGATGAAATTGTAGCGGTAGATGATATTTATGGCGGTGCTTTCCGCCTCTTTCATAAAGTATATGAGAAATTCGGGATCAAGGTAACCTATGTCGATACTGCAGATACACAAGCGGTTTTTAACGCCGTTACGCCGGCTACCCGTCTCATCTGGCTGGAAACGCCCACCAATCCTACGTTGAAGATCTCTGATATTGAAGCCATCGGGAAGATAGCGAAAGCACATAATGCCTTGTTCTGCGTGGATAATACCTTCGCCTCCCCGGTGTTGCAGCAGCCGTTGCTACTGGGCGCAGATCTGGTGATTCACAGCGCTACCAAGTATCTCGGCGGCCACAGCGACCTCATTGCGGGTGTAGTCATTGCCAAAACACCGCAGCTGGGAGAAGAAATTAAATTCTATCAGAATGCCTGCGGTGCTATTCTGTCGCCGTTTGACAGCTTCCTGCTGATACGGGGCATTGAAACACTTCACCTGCGCATCAGGCAACACGGCGCGAATGCACAGGCCATCGCGGAATACCTGGAGCAGCATCCTGCGGTAGAAAAAGTGTACTATCCGGGATTGCCATCACATCCGAATCACGAGCTGGCAAAGCGCCAGAGCAAAGGATTTGGCGGTATTGTTTCCTTTACCCTGAAGGATGACAGCGCAGCGGCAGCTACTGCATTTGTAACCTCCACACATTATTTTAAACTGGCGGAAAGCCTGGGGGGTATAAAAAGTCTGCTGTGTCATCCCGCGGAGATGACGCATAAGTCTATCCCCGCGGAAAAGAGAAGAGCGGCAGGCGTAAGCGACAGCCTGATACGCTTGTCTGTAGGACTGGAAGAAACCGCAGACCTGCTGGCAGATCTTGAGCAGGCGTTTAAGAAACTGCCGCAGCCCGTTTCGGAAGAAAACGCGTTACCAGCATAGCAGCAACGTTGTCTCCCGTCGCATTGAGGATGGTGGCCAGCGGATCAACCAGTGTTCCGATGATCATCAGTGGCGGGAGGGCCTCCGGCGGAAATCCGTAGACGGACATGACCAGCATTTCGCCAATGTAGCCGCCATTGGGAATACCGCCTTCCACAATACTGGCAATCACGGTAACGCCCAGGGCCATCAGAATGATGTCTGCACTGTTGAAGCTCTTGCCAAACATGGCGAAAACCACTGCCATCTTTATGATAGAAGATATACTGGAACCATCCTTATGCAGGGTAGCGCCCAGTGGTACCACCACATTGCCGATATCGTCGGGAACCCCCATTTTCTTTACCGCCACCAGGTTGGCCGGAATGGTGGCAATGCTGCTGGCGCTGCTCACCGCAGTAATGGTCGGAACAATATTATGCCTCCAGAAGGTTTTGATACCGTTGAGGCCACCCGCTACAAAAGCGTAAAAACTAAAACCAACCAGAAAATAAATAGTACCGAATCCGTAGTAGATACCAAGGGAGTGCGCGTAGGTACCGAATAACTTCGGACCTACGGTGCCTACCTGGTAAGCAAAATAAGCGCCCAGACCAACAGGCGCCGCTTTCATAATCAGTGTCAGCACATCTTTCATGACTTCGTTGCCGGAATGCAGAAAACCGCGGAAGGCAGCGCCGCTCTCGCCGGTACGCATGGCGGCAAGTCCTGTCAGCACAGAGAAAATAATGAAGGGCAGCATGTTCTTCCTGGACAGTAATTCGTAAAACTCGTTTACTGTCAGCAACCGCGTAATTACTTCCCCCCAGTTGCCGGCAGCTTCCGGGTGTATGTCTTTTGACAGCTCTACGTGCTGATGTACCGGGAAGATCCAGACAGCCACAATGGTGAGGAAAGCCGCTATCAGTAATGTACTGAGAAATACCAGGCTCATAACTCCCATGACCTTGCCCAGCCGGTGCGAGGCATCGATGTGGGCGATGGCCGTAGCAATGGCGAAGAAAACCAGCGGTACCACCGCCGTCAGCAGCAGGTTCAGGAAGATGTCACCCACCGGTTTGATATACGTTACATTTTCACCCATGATCAACCCTGCGATGCTCCCTGCTATTATGCTACCCAGCAGCATAACGATACTGCCGTAATTTCTGATAAATCCCATAGAGATAGTAATTAAGTACAAGTTATAGCGGAATTCTCATTTCTGATCAGTATTTTTAGCCTTCCTTTATAAATGTGAACAATGAACAGGATCTCGCTGAAATCAATGGCGATAGGGGCCGTGCTGGTAGCCCTTACCGCGCTGTCTGCCTTTACGGCTACCGCCCAATACCGGCTGCGCTTCAATGGCGCCAGTAACTTCGTGGAGCTGAACGGCAAAGATATTCCGCCGCCCTACACGGTGGAATGCCTCGTCAGCCGAAACAAAATTACCACATATTCCACCCTGCTGACCGCCGGCGACTATGAAAGCGGCATCCGTCTGGAACAATATAACAACACCAACAAAATCGGGTTGACCCGCAAGGGAAAATTTGATGTGTTGTTTGATTATGAACTGCCGGTAGGTAAACTGACGCACCTCTGCCTGGTGGCGGACAGCGTAAGCACCGCCCTGTATATCGACGGGAAATTTATTCAACGGATAGACAAGAGCATTCCGCTGCCCTGCACCCAGATAGGTCTGGATGCCGACGGCTTCGGTACGCTCAACGCTACCGTGGATGAGCTTCGGATGTGGGACACGCAGCTGTCGCCCGAAACCATCGCCCGCCTTGCCTTTAAAGAGGTGACCGATAAGGATCCCGCCTATGCGCACCTGCTGCACTACTACAAATTTGATGAAGGGGAGAGCAACGTCGTGAAAGATCATAAAGGCGCTCTCAACGGTAAAATCTTCCTGGCCAGCTACGAAAAAGTATATCCGCTGGACCTCGCCATCACCAATGTAGTTGCACCGCTCAATGGTAAAACCGCTTTCTCCTCCAAAGAGCCGGTAAGCATCCGGGTAACCAACCTGGGCACACAGCCGGTGAATACCCCCGTGCAGATACAATATACGCTGGGCTACGGCGCTGCGATGAAAACGGTGACAGTACCTTTCAATCAGGAACCGCTGCCGCCGTACGCCATCCGCGACATTCTCCTGGAATCCGCTAATCTGTCAACCAAAGGCATCTGGCCGCTGGAAGTAAAAGCGATACTGAAAGGCGATGAAAATAATGCGAATAATCAATTGTCTACCCACCTGCTGCTGAAAAAGGTGCCGCTGACAAATATCACCGGTATAAAGCAGCAGCCGGGCCTCATTACGTTCACCCTGGGCAATGCATTTGCACAGCTGCATTGGGTTGCGGAAGACATCTGGCGGCTGCAGGTCAACGCTGACGGCAAGTTTGAAGATGCCATGAAAAATGGCATTGTAGTATGGAATGGAGATAAAAAAATTAACTATCAGCTGAAAAATAATAAGGATTACTATGAAGTCAGCACAGCTAAGGTAACCCTGCGTATCAACAAAGCACCTTTTCGTATAGCCATGTACGATAAATCCGGTAAGGCAGTGATGGAGGAAACGGCCCCGCTCAGCATGGGAGAGCAGGCAACGCAGACGCTCCGCCGCGGCGCGCAGGAGTACTTCTACGGCGGTGGTATGCAGAACGGTAACTTCTCACACCGCGACAGCATCGTGAACATCCGGAATAACTTCGGCAACTGGGGAACCAATACCACTTCCAACCCCGCACCGTTTTTTGTGAGCACTGCAGGCTACGGCATCTTCAGGAATACATTCAGCAAAGGCGCATACGATTTCCGTGATACCGTTGTGCTGGAACACGAAGGCTATGCACTGGATGCCTATTACTTTTACGGTCCAACCATCAAATCTGTACTGGAACAATATACCCATGTTACCGGGCGTCCGTTTATGGTACCGCGGTGGGGACTTGAATTCGGTGATGCAGACTGCTACAATAAAAAAGGTGTTACAGGAGATGTTATTCAGAAGATAGCCGCCGTATACCGTGAACAGCAGATGCCTGGAGGCTGGATATTACCGAATGACGGCTATGGCTGCGGTTACCAGGGGTTGGACACGGTGGTGCAGCGGTTGCACCAGCTGGGTTTCTACACAGGTCTGTGGACAGAAAACGGTGTGGAAAAGATCAAGGATGAAGTAGGGCGCCTCGGTACCCGCTGTATGAAGCTGGATGTGGCCTGGGTTGGCCCCGGCTATAAATGGGGCCTTGATGGCTGCCGCGCGGCATTCAATGGCATAGAGCAAAATGCGGATGCCCGTGGTTTTATATGGTGCGTAGCCGGCTGGGCAGGCACGCAGCGATATGCTACCGTATGGAGCGGCGACCAGAGCGGTAACTGGGAGTATATCCGCTTTCATATACCCACCGTTATCGGTAGCGGACTGTCAGGCTTCAACTATGCCACCGGCGATGTAGACGGTATTTTCAAAGGCAGCGCCAAAACCTATGTGCGTGATATGCAATGGAAGTGCTTTACGCCGGTATATATGGGTATCAGCGGCTGGGCTAAGGCCGGCAAGCAGCCCTGGGCCTACGGTGACCCCTATACGTCCGTCAACCGTAAGTATATGCAGCTGAAGATGCGCCTTACGCCATATATGTATTCCTACTGCCGCGAAGCCTATGAAACAGGTACGCCGGTTTGCCGCGCTATGGTGCTGGAATATCCGGAAGACAGCATCACCTGGGGAAAAGCTACGCAGTATCAGTTCCTGAGCGGCGAATACCTGCTGGTAGCCCCGGTATATAAAGATGAAGAAAAGCGTGACAGCATCTACCTCCCTGCAGGCAGATGGATGGATTATGAAGAGGGGGTAGCCTACGAAGGTGGCCGCTGGCTGAATAATTTCGCCGCCCCGCTGGACAAGCTCCCGCTGTTTGTAAAAGCAGGCGCCATCATCCCGAAATACCCGGCCATGCTCTATGATGCGCAGCGCCCGAAAGATACCCTCACCCTGGAAATTTACCCCGGGGCCGACGGCCGCTTCAAACTATATGAAGACGATGGCGCCACACTGGCCTACCGGAACAATAACGCCTTTGCCTATACGAACATCACTTCCCGTACCAGCGGTAACCAGGTGACTGTCAGCGTAGGGGCCGCTTCCGGAAAATACAGCGGCCAGCTGGAAAAGCGCCACCTGCAGCTGGAAATATTTACCGCTGTCAAACCACAATCCATCACCCTCAACGGGCAGCCATTAAAGGACTGGGTATGGAATCCATATCTGAAGAGAGGCTGTGTGGTGGTAAATGCAGGGTTGGTGAGTGTGAGGGAAGCGCAGGTTGTTGTTGTTAAATAATTACGAATTACGAATCATTGGTGTCCGGTAAAAATCCAGGCTTTGGTTAAAGCGTAAGATTATTGGGACACCAATGATAAAAAATCATTGTTTTCTCATTTCCAAGCCTCTATGTGTCAAAAAG
>NZ_JAABOK010000040.1 GCF_009928525.1 Chitinophaga solisilvae
TCTATAGTGTCCGGTTAAAATAACCCAAAGGATAAATAAAAGGAGGCCGATGTGGCCTCCTTTTTTAGTAAGTTTAAGTTACCACACTAAAACTACTATTATGAGCAAAAGTAGATTTTTTTCCGGACAGCCGATATTTAACCAGTTACTTTCTTTTATTCCCTGCACTTTAATCGAAAAAGCGGTCATTGATACTGGTGCAGATAGCTATTACAAGCACTTTAAGGCTTTTGACCATTTGGTAACGATGCTATTCAGCAGCTTTCATCATTGTAGTTCTCTTAGAGAGTTAGTTACCGGTCTATTGGCCAATGAACATCGTCTTAGTCATTTAGGCCTTAAAAACACCCCTCGTCGCAGTACTATTTCAGATGCCAACCGGAACCGCTCAGTAGATTTTTTCAGCCGACTTTATCATTTACTATATCAGCACCATTATCCACAACATTTCCCGGACAGCCGAACAAGGCACAGGTTGCATGATAGATTATTTATAGTAGATTCCACAACAATTAGCCTGTTTTCAACGGTGATGAGGGGTGCAGGTGTAAAAGGATTAAATGGCAGAAAAAAAGGAGGCATTAAAGCTCATGTGCTGATGCGCGCCAAGGATGAGTTACCCTGCTTTACCGTACTGACAGAGGCCGCTTGTAGTGATAGAAAATTTATGCAGAAGATGCCCCTGCAACCAGGTTCCATAATTGCGATGGATCGGGCTTATGTAAATTATACCGTAATGAAGGACTGGACCCAAAATGATATTACCTGGATCTCCAGAGTTACTAAAGGAATGAAAATAAAGGTGCTTAAGCGCAAAAAAGTAACATTGGCTGATAAAAAGAATGGAATTTTAAAAGACTGGGGCATTCGGCTTGGCAATCCCAAGACCTGTAAAACGAGTCCTGTGCAACAGGCCAGGGTCATTAGCATTTATGATAAAGAGACCGGAAAGAAGGTACACTTATTAACTAACAATCAAACCTATGCCTGTTCTACCATCAGGAAATTATACAAACAGAGATGGGATATAGAATTGTTATTCAAAAGAATTAAACAGAACTCTCAATTAAGTAACTTTCTGGGAGACAATGAGAATGCCATTAGTATACAGGTCTGGTGCGCTTTAATAAAAGATCTGCTTATAAAGATTGTGAAAGATCAATTAAACCAACTGGGTTGCAGAAAGTGGTCGTTTAGCAACCTTGCAGGTTTTCTCAGACTCCACCTTTCCACATACATTCTTTTAATTAAATTTCTAACAGAACCTGAGAAAGCACTTCTCCGACATAATAAAGAGCCTGACTTTATACAGCTAAAATTATTCTCTCCTTAGAAAAAGGGCTTACTTTTTAGAGGGGCCAGAGAATTGAGTATTTGAAATATCTTTTGG
>NZ_JAABOK010000041.1 GCF_009928525.1 Chitinophaga solisilvae
CGCTGTCTGCTTTTCCTTGCAGGCGCGTGTAAATGCTATCTCTGAATACGGTGCTTTTGATGATGCTATCCCTGGTAGATCTTCCTGTTATTTGGATGATGCTGTCGCGGATGCGGCCACGGGATAGAGAGTCCAGTACAACGGTACTGGTGCTGTCCCTGAATCCTTTGCTGTTGATACCGATTTTGAAGTGTTTAAATACGCTGCTGTCAGCTTTGCTCAGTGCATTACCATTAACATCATATAGATCAATGAATCCGCGTTTACCCACGCTGTCTGCTTTCCCTTGTAGCCTGGTATAAATGCTATCTCTGAATACGGTGCTTTTGATGATGCTGTCTCTGGTAGATCTACCAGTGATTTGAATGATACTATCGCGGATGCGGCCACGAGATAGGGAGTCAAGCACCACGGTACTGGTGCTGTCCCTGAAACCTTTGCTGTTGATGCCAATTTTGAAGTGCTTAAATACGCTGCTGTCAGCTTTGCTCAGTGCATTTCCGTTGAGATCATATAGATCAATGAATCCGCGTTTACCCACGCTGTCTGCTTTTCCTTGCAGCCTGGTATAAATGCTGTCTCTGAATACGGTGCTTTTGATGAGACTGTCTCTGGTTGTTCTTCCTGTTATCTGAATGATGCTATCGCGGATACGGCCGGCAGAAAGGGAATCGAGTACTACAGTACTGGTGCTGTCCCTGAACCCTTTGCTGTTGATGCCAATTTTGAAGTGTTTAAATACGCTGCTGTCAGCTTTGCTCAGTGCATTACCGTTAACATCATATAGGTCAATGAATCCACGTTTACCCACGCTGTCCGCTTTCCCTTGCAGCCTGGTATAAATGCTATCTCTGAATACGGTGCTTTTGATGATGCTATCCCTGGTAGATCTTCCGGTTATCTGAATGATACTGTCCCTGATGCGGCCACGGGATAGGGAGTCAAGTACAACGATGCTGGTGCTGTCTCTGAATCCTTTGCTGTTGATACCGATTTTGAAGTGTTTAAATACGCTGCTGTCAGCTTTGCTCAGTGCATTTCCGTTGAGATCATATAGATCAATGAATCCGCGTTTACCCACGCTGTCTGCTTTTCCTTGCAGTTTCGTATAAATACTATCTCTGAATACAGTGCTTTTGATGAGGCTATCCCTTGTTGTTCTGCCTGTTATCTGGATGATGCTGTCGCGGATGCGGCCGCGGGATAGAGAGTCCAGTACAACGGTGCTGGTGCTGTCCCTGAATCCTTTGCTGTTGATACCGATTTTGAAGTGCTTAAATACGCTGCTGTCAGATTTGGCTATTGCATTGCCATTGACATCATATAAGTCAATGAATCCACGTTTGCCCACGC
>NZ_JAABOK010000042.1 GCF_009928525.1 Chitinophaga solisilvae
TTTTCTGCGCTGTAGCCGGCGAGTTGTTCCAGCACGGCATCATCTACTACCAGGCGGCTGCCGCTGTCGGACAGCATGTAGCTGATGCGGTCTGCCGGGTATTCAGGGTCTACCGGCACATATGCCCCGCCTGCTTTCAGGATGCCCAGCATCCCGATGATCTGTTCAGGCTTACGCCCCAGCTGCACGGCGACCAGCTCATTGCCACTGATGCCCTGCCCCTGCAGGTAGCGCGCCAGCTGGTTAGAGCGGGCATTCAGCGTAGCGTAGCTGATTTGCTGATCTCTAAAGGAAACGGCTATACGTTCCGGCGTAGCTGCCACCTGCTGCTCAAAAAGATCTACCAGCGTCAATGTAGCGGGGTAGCCACTTTCAGGGAAAGATAGCTGCTGTTGTTTTTCTGCTGCCGTTAAATAATCCAGCTGGTACAACGGTTGTTCCGGAGTTAGCAATATGACGGACAACAGTTGTTCCAGGTGTGCCAGCAGCTGCGAGGCGCTGGCCGAGGAATAAATATCACTGTTATAGATCAGCTCTGTCACCAGCGTATCGCCCTGCGGTAAAAAGGTAAACTGCAGATCGAATTTACTGGTCAGGTGCAGATCCGAAAGGTATTCGCTAATCTTCAGCTTATCGGAATGATTGTTCCATACCGCTGCATAATCTGCCTCCTGCTGTAATACCACCATTACGTCAAACAGCGGGTGGCGGCTCCTGTCACGCTGCAGTGGCAGTTCTTCCACCAGCGCGTCAAAAGGATACGACTGGTGCGCATATGCCTGCAGGGTGTGTCTGCGCACACCGGATAACAGGTCAATGAAACTCCCGCTGCCATGGAAGCGGCTGCGCAGCGCCAACGTGTTCACATAAAAACCGATCTGGTCTTCCAGGTCTATATGCTCACGCCCTGACACAGGGCTGCCCGTAATAATATCTTCCTGGCCGGTATAGCGATACAGCAAGGTGTTTACCAGTGACAATACACTCATGAACAGGGAAGCATCCTGCTGATCTGACAGCTGCTGTAAACCAGATAACAACGCAGGAGAGAGTTCCCGTCTTACGCGGCCGCCGGTATAGGTGCGGCCTGCAGGGCGCGGATAATCGCCGGGAAGTTCCAGGACAGGCAGTTCATCACTGAACTGATCCAGCCAGTAGCTGCGATGTTCCGGGTTTACCAGCTCCGGTTGCCAGCACGC
>NZ_JAABOK010000043.1 GCF_009928525.1 Chitinophaga solisilvae
GGGGGGTATTTTTATGGATAAACGAGTTAAATACAGTTTAAAACAAAAATTGTCAGCAGTACGTAGCATAATATCTGGCAAAGAGAACGCGGTATCTGCGGCCCGTAAATTAGGGAGTACAGATACTTCTGTTTACAGATGGTTAAATCACTACCGACAACGAGGGATATCCGGTTTAAAGACACCGTCTGGTCGCTATAGTGGCGAATTTAAGCTAGAGGTCATCAGATTCATGTTGAAAAAGCGATTATCTTTAATGCAAACGGCGATACTGTTTGGCATTGCGCAGGATCATACAGTTGGCATATGGCTGAGAAAGTATGAGGATAAGGGCGCCGCTGTTTTACTTAAAAAACAAAGCGCTTTAAAAGAATCAACAATGGCAAAAAAACCTAAAAAGCATAGGCCAGTGGCAGAGAGAGATGCAGCAAAACTAGCTGCATTAGAGGCAGAACTAGCGTATTTGCGAGCTGAGAATGCATTTTTAAAAAAGTTGGATGCCTTAATTCAGGAAGAGAAGGCGGCTCAGAACAAGCGGCCCAGGCCATCAGGGAATTAAGGCGACATCATTCATTAAATTTATTGCTGAAAGCAGCAAGGATGGCACGAAGCACCTATTATTATCATCTGCAGCATCAGGCCCAGCCGTCTAAACACGCTGAGCTAATAACGGCAGTGACCAGCCTTTACCATCAACATAAAGGAAGATATGGTTACAGGCGAATAACCTCCGTTTTAAAAAAATCCGGTAATCCGGTCAATCATAAGACGGTATTAAAAATAATGCAATCAGGTAATCTCAAAAGCCTGGTCAGAGTGAAAAAATACAAAGCTTACAGAGGGGAACAGGGCCGGATAGCCCCCAATCTGTTGAAACGAAACTTTACAGCTGAAAAGTCCTTTCAGAAATGGGTTACAGATGTAACTGAGTTTTCAGTAGGAGGTAAGAAATTGTATCTTTCTCCTATTATGGATCTGTATAACAGTGAAATAATAAGTTATAATCTCTCGGAAAGCCCGAATTTCAAGCAAATCACTGATATGCTACAAAAAGCCTTTAAGAGGCTGCCAGCTGATAGTAGCCTAATATTACATTCTGATCAGGGATGGCAATATCGCATGGAAAAATATCAGACACTGCTTAGCGACCGGGAGATTTTACAGAGTATGTCTGCTAAA
>NZ_JAABOK010000044.1 GCF_009928525.1 Chitinophaga solisilvae
TCGGATATGTTAATTATGTTTAGCTTAAACATTACCTGTGTTTTCTGAATCAAACTATCACTAATTTGATTCGTGCTGTTGTTTCCATTCTTTCAAAGAACTTTCGATTACTCTCTTGTAATCTTTGTTGATGTGTGAGATCCGATCTCTGTGGCCTTGCGCCGTACATCTTCATCTGTGTTGCTGTAAGAACTTTTTGTTATCCTTTCGCGTCGTTTGCGTTGGGGTTGCAAAGGTAGTGATCTTTTTCTTTATCACCAAAACTTTTTTAAAGTTTTTTTCATCTTTAATTATCTGTCTTCTAATCACTTATCTATTACTAGATTGTTCCATAAGAACCTGATAATCAACCCATTTTTACACAAAGAACTGCTCATTTCCGAAGCGGACGGCAAAGATATAACCTTTATCATTCGCAGCAAAAATTATTTCAACTTTATTGCTATTATTTCTTGTCTGTATGTCAAGTATCTGGCTTTAGAGATGGTCCATTGTAACGGACCTGCCAGGGAGGTAATCAAGCCTTCTGACGAAGTGCTTTTTTGTGAGATCTATACTGTCTCTACTCTTAGAGAAAGAAAAAGGTCCTGGCTTGTCACCAGGACCTTTCTTAATAAATATGGCAGCTACCTACTCTCCCGCATGATAGTGCAGTACCATCGGCCATGAGGGGCTTAACTTCTCTGTTCGGAATGGGAAGAGGTGAACACCCTCGGCATAACCACCATAAGATCTTGCC
>NZ_JAABOK010000045.1 GCF_009928525.1 Chitinophaga solisilvae
CTAGGGTAAAATCGGTAATTGGGGCTAAGTCGTAACAAGGTAGCCGTATCGGAAGGTGCGGCTGGAATACCTCCTTTTTAGAGCTCATTAATCTGTGAGCTGTTGTTTCCTTCTTCTTTCAAATAAAGTTCTTTAAAAAGAGATTAAGAATCGCCAAGTTGGTAGTAAGGACTGGATCGGTTAAAGAGAGAATGAATGACCGCCAACCGGCAACCTAGACAGATCCGTAGCTCAGCCTGGTTAGAGCACTACACTGATAATGTAGGGGTCAGCAGTTCAAATCTGCTCGGGTCTACACTGATTACGGGGGATTAGCTCAGTTGGCTAGAGCACCTGCCTTGCACGCAGGGGGTCATCGGTTCGAATCCGATATCCTCCACTTAATCAACCTTAGTTCTTATAACACAAATGAAGATGTACGGCGCAAGGCCACAGAGATCGGCTCTCAGACATCGGCAACAATCACGGAAGTGATCAGAAGTTCTTTGACATATTGGGAAATGTAAAAGTTGTGTACGGATAGTAATATCTGATACATTAAAATATTTAAAGCGAATAAGGGCGCATGGTGGATGCCTAGGATCTAAGAGGCGACGAAGGACGTGGTAAGCTGCGATAAGCTACGGGGAG
>NZ_JAABOK010000046.1 GCF_009928525.1 Chitinophaga solisilvae
GCACATGTCGGCTGTATAATATTGACCGTAGGTGCAGCCGGTGTTTGTGGTTGCGGGTTCACAACTGCATTGGTAGCTGCAGATACGCAGCCCGCTGTATTCTTCACGGTCACCTGATAAGAACCGCCTATCGCAGTAAATGTAGCCGCCTGTTGGTAATTGGTGCCATCAATGGAGTAGGTAAGGCTTTCACCCAGCGGCGCGGTGATGGTAATCGTTCCGTTTGCATTTGCACATGTCGGCTGTATAATATTGACCGTAGGTGCAGCCGGTGTTTGTGGTTGCGGGTTCACAACTGCATTGGTAGCTGCAGATACGCAGCCCGCTGTATTCTTCACGGTCACCTGATAAGAACCGCTTGCCGCAGTAAATGTAGCCGCCTGCTGATAATTGGTGCCATCAATGGAGTAGGTGAGGCTTTCTCCTAGTGGCGCGGTGATGGTTATCTTTCCGTTAGCATTTGTACATGTCGGCTGTGTAACATTCACCGTAGGTGCAGCCGGTGTTTGTGGTTGCGCGTTTACAACCGAATTGGTAACTGCAGATACGCAGCCCGCTGTATTCTTCACGGTCACCTGATAAGAACCGC
>NZ_JAABOK010000047.1 GCF_009928525.1 Chitinophaga solisilvae
CACCGCAACGTAGTCAGCCTGCTGTTTCCCGATAAAGCATTATTTGATTTTCATGAAGGGGATGTCTGGACGATGTTCCATTCCTATTGCTTCGATTTTTCCGTATGGGAGATGTACGGAGCATTGTTATACGGCGGCAGACTGGTACTGGTGGACACGGACATCGTGCGGGATACGCCGCAGTTTCTGGACCTGCTGGAACGCGAAGGCGTAACGGTGCTGAATCAGACGCCATCGGCATTTTATAACCTGTCAGAGGCCGATGTACGGCGGCAGGCGCAGAGCGTGCGGTATGTGATCTTCGGGGGCGAAGCATTGTCTCCGGTGAAGCTGCAATCCTGGAAGCAGCAATATGAGAACTGCCGTCTGATCAACATGTACGGTATCACCGAAACCACGGTGCATGTTACCTTCAAGGAATTATCTTTAGAAGATTTAGCCTACAGTACAAGTAATATCGGGCGCACCATTCCGACGCTGTACAGCTATGTGCTGGACAGTTACGGTCAGCTGCTGCCAGCCGGCGCGGCCGGAGAACTGTACGTAGGCGGCGCTGGCGTATGCCG
>NZ_JAABOK010000048.1 GCF_009928525.1 Chitinophaga solisilvae
GTTGCAGGGGAGCTGTGCGTCAGCGGTATACAGGTGGCCATGGGCTACCTGAATCAGCCCGCGCTGACGGCAGAGAAGTTCATACCGCATCCTTTTGAAACTAACGGCAGCATGTACCGCACGGGCGACCTGGCGCGGTGGCTGCCAGACGGCAATATAGAATACCTGGGCCGCGTGGATGACCAGGTGAAGATCCGCGGCTATCGAATAGAACTGGGTGAGATAGAAAGTGTGCTGCAGCAGAGCGGCCTGGTGAAACAGGGCGTGGTGATGGCCAGGGCAGATGCCAACGGTCATAAACGCCTGGTGGGCTATGTAAGCGCTAGCGGTGGCTTTGACCGGGAGGCGACGGTATCCTGGCTGCAGGACCGGCTTCCGGAGTATATGGTGCCGGCGGTGTGGGTAGTGCTGGATAGTATTCCTTTAACTGCCAACGGCAAAGTAAACCGGGCAGTATTACCAGAGCCGGCGGACGATTCGCTGTCCGATACCGGCTACACAGCTCCGCGTAACGCTGAAGAATCGCTGCTGGCCGAAATCTGGCAGGAACTGCTGGGCAT
>NZ_JAABOK010000049.1 GCF_009928525.1 Chitinophaga solisilvae
CCGTACATGTTAATCAGACGGCTTGCCGGATACAGCTGCTGCCAGGGCTGCAGCTTGCCGGGGTTCAAGGCTTCACCACCGAAGATCACATAACGGATGGTGGTAGAAGTAATGCGGTTGGTCAGATAATCCTGTAAGACATAGAAAGATGAAGGTGTCTGGTTCAACACGGTGACGCCTTCACGGATCAGCAGCTCGCCAAACAGGCCGGTATCCTGCGTTACAGGCTTCGGCACTACTACCAGCCGGCCACCGTAGAACAACGCGCCGTACATCTCCCAGACAGAAAAATCAAAACAGAAAGAGTGGAACATCGTCCAGACATCCTGCTCATGGAAATCATATAACGGCATATCTGTCTCAAACAGACGCACCACGTTCTGATGTTCTATCAGCACGCCTTTCGGGCGGCCCGTAGAACCTGATGTATAGATCACATAGGCCACCTGCTCCGGCAGGCGGGTAAATTCCGGTGCTGTAACCGGATAGCTGCTGATATGTTCCCAGTCACTGTCTACCACCACGCAATTGCTGATATGCGCAAACAGGGAAGC
>NZ_JAABOK010000005.1:0-596 GCF_009928525.1 Chitinophaga solisilvae
TGTAAGGGTGGTAACATCGCAGCCGAGTAATACTAATTGCCCGTAAGCTTTAATTTTCTTTTATTACGCTTAAGTTCGTATACAACTATTTCCCGATATGTTATCTTATTAGTAAATGCTGGAATCACGAAGGCAGCTGTAACAGCAGCCGAGATTCACACAGGAGACTGTAACAGCAAAGGCAAGATCTTATGGTGGTTATGCCGAGGGTGTTCACCTCTTCCCATTCCGAACAGAGAAGTTAAGCCCCTCATGGCCGATGGTACTGCACTATCATGCGGGAGAGTAGGTAGCTGCCATATTTATTTAAAAGAGCCTTAGTGTAAAAGCACTAAGGCTTTTTTTATTTAGTCAATCTTACAGAAAATCATCCTGATAATAATTGTAACTCCTGATATTATTTATCCATAGCTGGAATCACAGCAGATAACAGCAAAGGCAAGATCTTATGGTGGTTATGCCGGGGGGGTTCACCTCTTCCCATTCCGAACAGAGAAGTTAAGCCCCTCATGGCCGATGGTACTGCACTATCATGCGGGAGAGTAGGTAGCTGCCATATTTATTTAAAAGAGCCTTAGTGTAAAAGCACTAAGGCT
>NZ_JAABOK010000005.1:691-599552 GCF_009928525.1 Chitinophaga solisilvae
AGGCTTTTTTATTTAGTCAATCTTACAGAAAATCATCCTGATAATAATTGTAACTCCTGATATTATTTATCCATAGCTGGAATCACAGCAGATAACAGCAAAGGCAAGATCTTATGGTGGTTATGCCGGTCTTCCCATTCCGGACAGAGAAGTTAAGCCTCTCATGGCCGATGGTACTGCACTATCATGCGTAGCTGCCATATTTATTTAAAAGAGCCTTAGTGTAAAAGCACTAAGGCTTTTTTATTTAATGAATCTTGCAGAAAAATCATCCGGGTGAAAAGTTATAATTCCCGGTATTGATTTATGGGCTGGCTGCATAACACTAGCTGCTGATATTACTTACCAGATACTGAATCCAAGTAAAGGAAGGGTAGTAAGGTTTTCCGTGGGCTATGGAAAGGAATGCTTTATCAGATGATCTTCATCTCCGTGAAATTGCTGAATATATCCACTGATGTTATAAAAAAAATCCGGGTGTTACCCCGGACTTTTTATTTATCGTTTCTTTCTGAAGTTATCATACCAGCGTGCAATATTTACCGAAGCGCCCATTGTAAGGGAAAAGGGCTGCAGGTAATCATTGAATTGATAATCGCCGAAATCATAATTGTTATTGAGTGGTACAGAGCACATCAACTGCATCTGAAACTTTACATACTTATATCCTACGCGGAAAGTAAATGCGGGATCATAGGTAAAGATGGGATTACCGGAAGTTTTGAGAAAATCGGCTTTCGCGCTTTCATTGTTTTCAAAAGCCTTAGGGCCCATATAGGGATTGTAGAAATTCAGCAGCGTGAAACGGCTGCTGAAAGCTGCTTCCACAACGGGATGCGCGAAACCTATGCTGGGCTGAATGAAAAATTTCGAAAACTGATTTTTTAATCTGTAGTTCTCCAGCGGAACAGTACCGTCCCTGTCTGATTTACGGGTAAAGGTTCTGAAGCTGCCTGCACCACCACCGGCATAGACATCAAATACCATTCTTTTCTTCGGGTCCAGGGGTTTGAAGAAACCAACGGCGCCCTCTATTATGCCTCCACGGGTATTATCATCTACAAATATATTATTCCTCGTGCTGGTACGCTCGTCCTCAACCCATCTGACGAGAGGATAAACATACTGTCCGTTAGCCATGATAGCGATATTGTCCGTCAGGGCAAAGGCTGTTTGCAGATTGGTCGGCGATATACTGGCCTTAAACTCATTTCTTTCTTTCAGCAAGGGAACATTCACTGTATTCGGCACATAAATATGGCTGCTACAGGAAGATATGCCGGCTGCCAGTATCAGCAGACTTGCATAGAAACGGTACTTCATAAAGTTGCAGGTTATTGATAAACGTATGTACGATGGCGATTATTACCAGGATTTTATTTCCCGGAAGATTCGCGCTGGATAAGCTCTACCGGGAACACAAAATTTTTGGTCACCTTCACGCCTTCCTCCTGGTTGATAAGTTGAACAATAGTTTCCACCGCTTTCTGACCCATATTATAACCCGATTGTTCAATCGTAGTAAGCGATGGAGAGATAATACGGGAAGACAGGTCATTGGAATAGCCTACCACCTTTATCTGTTCCGGGATGGCTATGTTGCGTTTACGTGCTTCCTGGATGAAGGCTACCGCAGAGCTGTCGTTGGCAGTAAACAGCCCATCCGGCAGATTCCCTTTATCAAACAACTCCCGTGCGGCCTGGCTGGCGGCGTCCATGGTAAGGTTATGGATATACACCAGTTGTTCATCATACGGAATTTTATATTTAGCCAATGCTTCTTTATACCCTGAAAGTCTTTGCTGATAAAGGTTACAGGTGAGTAGTCCGGAAAAATGCGCAATGCGTTTGCAGCCCTGTTTTATCAGGTGTTCCGTTGCCAGGTATCCTCCGCGGAAATCATCTCCCGTAATAGTATATCCGGGAAAATCGACCGGTACGCGGTCATAGAATACGAGCGGAATATTATTCTTGATAAAAGGACTGAAGTGATCGAAGTTGGTGGTGAACATGGAAGCTACTGCCAGCAGGCCATCTACGCGCAGGGAGTAGAAGGTGTGCGCCAGTTCCTTTTCCATGGCCACGGTTTCATCCGACTGGCCGATGACGATGCTGAAGCCATATTTGTGGGCCTCGTGCTGAATACCACTGATAGCGGTACTCTGAAAGTACATGGATGTACGCGGAACAATCAGTCCGATGATATTGGAACGCTTTTTACGCAGGCTGGAAGCTATCCAGTTAGGGACATAGCCCATATCTGCCGCTGTCTGGTGAATTTTCTCCCGGGTTTCCTCATTGATCAGCGGGTTGTTCTGCAACGCCCTTGATACCGTGGAGGCAGACAGGTTCAGTTTTTGCGCAATATCGTAGATCGTTATTTTATTGGTACGCTCTTTCACTTTTGAGGCTGGATTTAAAATTGTGGAGCTATATTAAGCAATTTAATACAATAATGCACAATTCGAAATATTAGCCCCCGGAACAAAAAAATCCCTTCTCCGTTAAGAAGAAGGGATTTATATATTTCGTATATGCTTATCCGTTACTTAGGATCCAGCGCTTTGGAAATACGTGCAATGAGGTCCTGAATATGATTCCGGGTCATCGCATCAGCACTGGCGGCAGTGCGCAGCTCTGTTCTCAGGCTGATCAGCTGGGCACGACCGATACCGGCTGCATCAGATCTGGATGGATCCGGCGCTCCGCCACCCATCATGGAAGGGGCCGCAGGCGGCGTGATCAGACGGATCAGGTTGTCCACGTACTCGCGTTGCAGGTTTCTGCGGTAAGCGTCTACCGGCTGATGTGTCACAATTTCAGAGAAGATGCTCTTCTTCAGGTCATTCAGCAGTTCAAGCGGCTGATACGCTGCATTGCCAATAGCGGCTTCCGCAACGTTTAGCTTATTGATTGTATTTACAGACATGATCCTGCTCAGCGTAGGTAACTGTACGCTGCTGATCAGCGACAGGGCGTTACCACCGATGCGGCTCAGGTAATCCTGGTTAATAAGCCACTTAGGGGTGGAGAACAGCTGCTGGTTCAGGAACTGAACGGCTTCCTTCTGGGTAGCTTTCGGTACATATTCATAGATACCGCCGGCCTGTTCTACGGTTTTAGGTGTTTCATAGACACCACCGATGTTTTTGGCGGCATGTCCCATGTAACGGGAGAACTGACCGGTCAGTTCCTTGTAGAGTTCGGCCAGGTTGGTGTAGCTTTCGTTTTCGGTTTTAGTCCAGTTCAGGAGGTTAGGCATGATGTACTGGAGGTTCTTGATACCGTAAGCGCCTGCTTTCATGGCGTTATCGCCCAGGTCTTCGTTTTGTGAACGGGGATCATCCGGATTGCTTTCTGTACCGAACCAGTATTTTTTATCTTTTGCCTTTTCCAGGGTCCATTTGTTCAGGATGGATTTTTCATCAGCAGCGGTTTTTGCTTCGGGGATGAGTTTGTAACCCCACTGGATAGCCCATTTATCGTAGTAGTTGATACGCGGATAGAGGTCAGCGCCAACGATACCATCGCCTGGCTGCGCCACATAGTTAAAGCGGGCATAGTCCATAATAGAGGCAGCATGACCGTTTTTCTTCACCCATTCCTTATCGCGCAGTTTCTCAACCGGGTAGGCGGAGCTGGAGCCGAAGTTATGGCGGAGGCCAAGGGTATGGCCTACCTCATGGGAGGATACGAAACGGATGAGGTCACCCATGAGTTCATCGTTGAACTGTACGTTACGGGCGCGCGGATCGTTTGGTGATGCCTGAATGAAGTACCAGTTGCGGAGGAGGCGCATTACGTTATGATACCAGTTGATATGGCTTTCGATGATTTCACCGGAGCGGGGATCATGTACGTGCGGGCCGCTTGCATTGGGCACTTCAGATGGTTTGTATACGATAGCGGAGAAGCGTGCGTCTTCAATAGACCAGGTAGAGTCTTCTGCTTTCGTAGGCGCCATTCTGGCGATGACAGCATTTTTGAAGCCTGCTTCTTCGAAGGCTGCCTGCCAGTCGTTTACGCCAAGGATCAGGTATTTACGCCATTTGGCGGGGGTGGCGGGATCTATGTAGAATATGATGGGTTTCGCGGGTTCCACGAGTTCACCGCGCTTATATTTCTCCATATCTTCCGGTTTAGGCTCCAGGCGCCAGCGGGTAATCATCTGGAGTTTTTTCACACCTTGCGGATCTGCGTCGAAGTCGGTCAGACCAGTTGTGAAGAAGCCTACGCGCGGATCATAGTAGCGTGGCTGCATCGGAACAGCAGGGAGCAGTACCATGGAACTGTTAAGTTCAACGGTAGCGAATCCGCCCGGAGCGGGAGGCATGCCTGGCATAGGGGAGCCGCCGCTTTTGGTATATGTTTTAACGGTTTTGATTTCTGTGTTCATCGGATAGGATCTTACATCGGAGATGTAGGATTTATCCGGTTGTGCGCCGCCGAGTTTGAGGGCGCCTTTCATGTTGCCGTCGAAAAACAGGATGTCGTTATCTCCGGAGATATAATCTGTCAGATCGATGACGGAGCCATGGCTGTTTTTGGAGAATGCTTTGATATCGAAGGCTGCCACGATGGGTTGCAGGTTCGAGTTCATCACAGCGGTAAACATGGGCTGTGTAGAATCTTTGGAGATATCTGTATAGGAGATATTTTTCAGGAAGATGCGGTTGTTAGGTCCTTTTTCGAAGCGGATCACATTTTCGTTGATGATATCACCGCTGAAGCCCATCATCTGGAAACGCAGTCCGGCTGCGGATTTAGAGAGGCGGTTTACCACGAGTATATCTCTTCCGAGCAGGGAATCAGCTATTTCGAAGAAGTAGCGGTCATCCTGTTTGTACACGTTGAACATGCCGGAATCAGCCACTGCTTTCTCGGTGATGACTTCTCCGAAGGATTTGACAGCAGGTTTCGGACCTGGTTTAATCATAGGTGGTTTGCCGGTGGAGTCCTTCACTGGAGTAGTTGAAGGAGGAGGAGCTGCATTTTTTTTCTTTCTCTGTGCATTGGCCGGCTGGAATACGGCAGTGCCGAGACATAAGGCTCCGGCAAGCGTGACCAGTAGCTGGCGGTTTAGTGCTTTGTGCATCGTATATGTATGATTGGTTTTTTAGACAGTAGAATTCCGCAAATGGATTGCAATTAAGTACATAAAGTATTAACTTATAGGGAAAATCCATAAGCGTGTGAATGTGAGTAAGAATGGAAAAAAGAGGGGGTACCGGTGGAGTGCAAACGTTTTAACAACTGTTGCAGCACCAACTTTTTTATGTAATCATTTATTGTTATAGTATATAATATTTTTATATAGAAGATGATAAAAGGGGTTTAAGGAATTCCGCTACAGTATTGAATTTGGGGAAACGGGTGGATAAAACATGTGCAGCGGGAGTGCTAAATGCAATTAGCCGGGGTGAAAAGCGTTGACTGGCGCGGGAATAAATTAGTTCTCAGATTTGTAAGATTTCTGTTGGAACATTTGAATTTTTTCTTAAATTGTGCGTCCAACTTTGAAAAATTATCAACGCTTTCAATTTTTGGGACAGTAACAGAGAAAAGTAGACAAAAACGGTATTGGTTATTTGCTTGATGTAAGTGTTTGCTCAATAAAAAACGAGTGGTTAAAAAGCCCTGTGGTGGGGCTTTTGTGTGTGAAGGTTAATTTTTGTGGGTTTTTTTGAGCTGCACTTGTTTTTTTGGGCCAACCTTATAACTTTGCGAATCGCCGATTAAAGAGTAAATTGAAAGAGTAAATTGAGTGCTGAGAGGCATTCCGGTGTGAAATGTAAATCGTAACTTCTAACAAACAATAGTTTAATTTTTAACACTAAAATTTCAATCAACATGGCTGAGACTAAAACAACTGTGACTGCAGCTACAGCTAAGGCTTCTTCTCATCAACCTAAAAAGTCGTCCAACCTGTTTGCGGCGTTGGCTGTGCCTATCTGCTTGGTGATAGGATTCCTGTTTTTCTTTTATGTATTAGGTAACCCAGCCAACTTCCAGGGTAATAACCCAGAAGCACATCCGATTGATTCTGGTATCGGCAAATGGTTTGGTACTGTTTACAAAGGTGGTCTGGTGGTACCGGTACTGATCTCCGTATTACTGATCTGTCTGACTTTCGTAATTGAGCGTTTCCTGTACCTGGCGAAAGCTAAAGGTAAATTCAGCGGTTCTGAACTGGTTCGTAAAGTTCAGTATCACCTGGCAAACAAAAATGTTGACGCAGCACTGGCTGAGTGTGACAAACAGAAAGGTTCAGTAGGTAACGTACTGAAAGCTGGTCTGAAAAAGTACAAAGAAATGGTTACCAACTCTGAACTGGATACAGAACAGAAGATCCTGACCATTAAAAACGAAATTGAAGAAACAACTGCACTCGAACTGCCAATGATGGAAAAGAACCTGGTGTTCCTGTCTACCATTGCTTCCGTAGCAACCCTGCTCGGTCTGTTCGGTACTGTATTAGGTATGATCAAGGCGTTCTCCGCGATGTCTTCCGGTGGTGCACCAGACTCTGCACAGCTGGCATTAGGTATCTCCGAGGCGTTGATCAACACCGCTCTGGGTATCGGTACTTCCGCTATCGCGATCATCATGTACAACTACTTTACTACCAATATCGATAGCATCACTTACGCTATTGACGAATCTGGCTTTACTTTAACACAGAGCTTTGCTGCTAACCACAAATAATTTTGTGGAATCTGAGCGGTTTTGAATCTATATAAAGTAAACCATAAAAAAAGTAAAGATGCCTAAAGTTAAAATGCCCAGGAAAAGCACGCTGATTGACATGACAGCAATGTGTGACGTGGCTTTTCTGCTCTTAACTTTCTTTATGCTGGCAACTAAGTTCAAACCGGATGAACCGGTAACCGTAGTTACCCCATCCTCTATTAACACCACCCTGTTACCTGATTCTGACGTGTTATTATTCACGGTAGATAAGGATGGTAAAGTGTTTTTCAGCATGGATGGCCAGCCAAAAAGAAAAAAGCTGATCGAGGATCTGAACACGCAGTATAAACTCGGCCTGGACGACAAGCAGATGAAGAGCTTTGTAACCGGCGCCAGCATTGGTACGCCGATCAAAGATCTGAAAAGATACTTGTCCATGAGCGAGGACGAGCGTAAGAAGGCAGGCCTGAACACAGGCATCCCTACTGACTCGGCTAACAATGAACTTTCAGCGTGGATAGAATACGGTATGGCAGCGCAGGGCGGTAACTTCAACAAACTGAAGTACTGTATCAAAGCTGACAACGCTACTCCTTATCCTAAGATCAAAGAAATTCTGGATACTTTCAAAAAGAAACATATCCAGAAGCTGAACCTGGTTACCAACCTGAAAGCAGCGCCTGCGGGAACTGCAGCATGGGAAGAGGAAAATGCAGGTGCCAAGAAAGAGCACTAATCAAGAAGCAAACGGTGGTACATACTTCCTGACCTGGAAGGCCACTGATTAAATAACTAAAAAAATTCGCTACTATGGCAGAAATGGATACCAGTAGTAGTGGTGGCGGGAAGAAACACGGTGGGACGAAATCAAAAAAACAGTCGACCCGTGTAGATATGACGCCAATGGTGGATTTAGGTTTTCTTCTGATTACCTTCTTCATGCTCACCACTACCATGTCCAAGCCCAAGACAATGGACTTGATCATGCCAAAAGATACCGAGAATGAGAAAGAGCAGAACAAAGTAAAGGAAAGTACTGCCCTGACTATCTTGCTCGGTAAAGACAACAGGGTATATTATTACGAAGGTTTGGCACAAGACCCGAATGCATCTGCAAATCCGGACTTCTTCAAGGCAACATCTTTTGCCAACAAAGGAGGTATCAGAGATGAGATCATCAAGAAAAGGGACGAAGTGTCCAAACTGAGAAATGCAAAAGGTCTTCCTGAAGACGTGGTGGTTATCATCAAGGCAGACGACGATGCTACTTATGCTAACTTTGTAGACATCCTTGATGAAATGGCCATTAACCGTATCCAGCGTTATGCTACCGTTGATATCAGCGAGCAGGACAAAACCTGGATTAAGCAGACAGAAGCTGCTAACGGTGTGAAATAGTCTTATGGAATTAATTAATTTTTTGCATCCAGTATAAAACTTTAACAATGGATTCAGCTAAAATCTTAAAGTCCGATTTTCTCGACATCCTGTTTGACGGCAGGAATAAGGATTATGGGGCTTATGATCTGAGGAAGCAGTACAACAAGCGTGTGCGTAACGCCATTCTTGGTACAGTATCCTTGTTTCTTGTATTTTTCCTGACGTATATCATTACCAATTACGTTAAAGCTTCTCAGAAGGACACTGATAAGAAGCCTGTAATTCAGGAAATCAAGATGGAGGATGTGAAGTTGCCGGATGATCCGAAAACTCCACCGCCGCCTCCGCCACCGCCGGCGCCACCGCCTCCGGTAAAACCGTCAGTACAGTTTACTCCTCCGGTTATCAAAAAAGATAACGAAGTACCACCGGATGAGGAACCACCGAAACACGAGGACATTAAGGACAAATCTATCAGCACCAAAACTGTAGAAGGTGATCCAAACGGTATCGATGCCGGATTGCTGGAAGACAGTAAAGGTACAGGTGTGGTAGAAGCGCCACCTGCTCCGGCGAAAGAAGAAATCTTCACCTTCGTAGAGCAGCCTCCTACCTTCCCTGGTGGTGAGGAAGCACTGGCAAAATACCTCAGCAAAAACATCCGTTACCCACGCGTTGCGCAGGAAAACGGTATCTCCGGTACTGTATTCGTACAGTTCGTGGTAGATTCTGAAGGTAACATCAAAGACGTTAAAACAGTAGGCGCTGCAAAAGGTGGCGGTCTTGAAGAAGAAGCTGTACGCGTGGTGAGAACCATGCCTAAATGGAAAGCTGGTAAACAAAACGGTCGCCAGGTTTCTGTACAGTTCAACCTCCCGATCCGCTTTACCCTGCAGGAGTAGTACT
Organism: Chitinophaga solisilvae; assembly: GCF_009928525.1. GTDB lineage: Bacteria > Bacteroidota > Bacteroidia > Chitinophagales > Chitinophagaceae > Chitinophaga > Chitinophaga solisilvae. The sequence goes on from NZ_JAABOK010000005.1 coordinate 9,668, forward strand.
GATTATAAATTTTTGGTCAACGGCCCCGTCTCAATTTTTCATTGAGACGGGGCTTTTGATTTTCAGTAACTTTGCCTCTCATTTTCATAATCAGAAATAAACCGGTATGCTGGGAAAACTAACAGGATTTGATGATACCATTGTGGCCGTAGCCACCGCACCAGGCATTGGCGCCATCGCCGTTATCAGGCTGAGCGGCCCAAAGGCCTATGACATCAGTAACAGCCTGTTCCCTGCTAAAAACCTGCACCAGCAGGCCAGCCATACCCTGCATTTCGGGGCCCTCACCGCCGGTGGTAAAGTCATCGATGAAGTAGTACTCAGTTTATATAAAGGCCCCCGTTCCTATACCGGAGAAGATGTTATCGAGATTTCCTGCCACGGCTCTCCCTATATCCAGCAACAGATTATAGATGCCACCGTACAGGCCGGAGCCCGGCTCGCCAAACCCGGTGAGTTTACCCAGCGCGCCTTCCTGAACGGAAAACTGGACCTCACCCAGGCAGAATCCGTAGCCGATCTAATAGCCAGCAACTCCGCCGCCTCACATCAGACAGCCATGCAGCAGATGCGCGGTGGATTCTCCCGTGAACTGCATGCCCTGCGCGAGCAGCTGATTACCTTTTCCGCCCTCATAGAGCTGGAACTGGACTTCAGCCAGGAGGATGTGGAATTTGCCGACAGAACGCGTTTATATGCGCTTGTCACCGAAGCAACCACCGTACTGCGCCACCTGATAGAATCCTTCCGCATGGGGAATGTGATCAAGAACGGAGTGAACACTGCCATCGTCGGAAAACCCAACGCCGGAAAGTCTACCCTGCTGAATACCCTGCTGAATGAAAACAGGGCCATCGTCAGCGATATCGCCGGCACCACCCGCGACACCATCGAAGAAGTGCTGAATATAGACGGCATCATGTTCCGGCTCATAGATACCGCCGGGATCCGCGAAAGCAACGATACCATCGAAAGCATCGGCGTACAGAAAACCATGGAGAAGATAAAGGAAGCCGGCGTGGTTGTCTATCTCTTCGATGTTAATGAACTAACTGCTACGGATATACGTAATCAAATAGCCGCCTTTGAAGCAGACGGCATTAATTATCTGCTCGCCGGCAATAAAACAGACATCGCCGGCGAAGCCGCCATCCGCGCAAAATTCGAAGGCATCCCCGATATACTTTTTCTCTCCGCCAAAAAACATGACCACATCCAGGAACTGAAAGATCAACTCGTTCACAAAGTAATCGCCGGAGATATAAACACAGAAGATACCATCATTACCAACGCACGCCACCACGCCGCCCTGCAGGAAGTACTGCAGTCGCTGCAAGAAGTGAAAGCCGGTATGGATAATGGTTTGCCCGGAGATTTGTTATCGCTGGATATCCGGAGGAGCCTGCATTATCTTGGGGAGATTACAGGAGAGGTGACGAATGAGGATAGACTGGATTATATTTTTAGTAAGTTTTGTATCGGGAAGTAAACCTCTTCCCTCAATTATAAAAATCTAGTCTCTGCGCAATAAATTCCATATGCCGGAAAGCCGGTTCAGTACCCGTCTTTTCAACGTATAGCGGTTCGCGAAATTTCTCTTAACTGCCTTATCCGGTAATAGATAGGGCAAAATACCAACCGGTATTCTCCAGCAATCTGAGGGAGGATTTTCTTCAAAAACCAGCAGATAAAGTTTAAGTGTTTCCAGATACCAGTCCTGATGTTTGGTATATTCAGCAATACCTCCAACATTGGGATAATGATGCAGCTCCCGGCCCAGCACATCAGGACAGAATTCTTTCCAGTATTCCACAGTATATAACAGGTGCATGTGCCATACTTTATCCACCACAACAGATGGGGATGCGCCGTTGCGTGAAAGGCAGCATAGATATACAAACCGTTTGTATTCCCGGATGGCCTGCAGGGTAAACCGCCTTGTCCAGCCTTCTGTTACAGCCAGTTTCCGGGAAAAAGGAATGGCATAATTTTCATTGTCAGGAGAATAGGCATCAATCCTCCTCCACAAGGCATTCTCTTTGTAGTGCTGGTATTCTTCCGGTAATAATATAGTGGAAAATGAAGGCTTCATAGTTATCATTTAGCAACCACAGGACTCAGCTTTTTCATACACGTAAATTTTCCCGGAAAAGTAACTCCCCAGCAATTTAGCCAGTTCGTCTACTTTGTATTCATTGGTAGTCTGGCCCAGATTCAATGAAAAGTCAGCAGCAGGTTTTCCTTTGACAGTTACGGATAACTTCTTATCAATGATTTCTATCTCTGATATCTCATCCCAACGCAAAGGTGTAGTATGCTGATAATAATGCAGCCCCTCCTGTGTAATGGACAAGACCTTCACCTTTTCCTTCTTGTTGGCATAGAATTCTGCGGCCTTTATGATCATGAACAGCACAAAGAGACCAGGAGTAAGATACAGGAAGATCTTCAGTACCGGCGGTTCCGGTAAGAAATATGCCACGATCATCATTATGATACAGGTGAATATGAATAGGGAGACAAGGCAGGATGCATTGCCATAATCATGGTCCTTTTTGTATATGGTTAAAGTTTCTTTCATGAGATTTGCCGGTGCTTATGAAGATAACGAAAAATAAAATATGGAATGTCGTGCGCAGCCTGGTATTGGGGAACGAAGCGTTTTTTTATGAAGGAATGAGAGCATAATTTGGATCATCATCTTTATATAAAATTCTCTGCCTCTGTAAATAACAACGGCCCCACCTGCAAAAACTTATAGCTGCAGGTGGGGCCGTGGTTATAATAATCTATGTACTATCGGCAGTTACGATTACTACTCCCAATATTTCTCCCCTTTTTTCATTTTCTCCAGGGTAGACAGATAATTCTTTTTCTCATCACCTTCTGCTTTGTTCATCGCCTTTTCTTCCCATGCAAGGGCATCAGCTTTTTTGCCGGCTTTATACAGCAGGTTAGCGTAGGTATCCATGAATGCAGGGATCTCCTGTTCTTTGAAAGAGCGTTTGCTCCATTCCAGTGCCTGTTCTATGCATTGCTTGTCATTACATTTTTCGAAAATGGTCCAGGCGTATTCGTTGAGTGTCTGCGGATTGGCATTGTGGCCATACTTTTTCATATAGGCGACGATGTTAGCCACTGCGTTGTCACCATCTTTTATATAACTATAATACTGTACTTTGGTTTTCAGGATCACTTCTTCCGCTACAGATGGGTATTTTGCCTTAACATTTTTTTCGATGGCAGCCCAGTCCGGTGCACTTTTATCTTTTTTCATCAATTGAGGGAATATCTCCTCATTAGCGGCTATCTCCATGATTTTGGCTTCCGCTTTACCGGCGCCCAGTACCTTATTCACCTTGTCGGCATGATGCAGGAACATGTCAAAGCCGGGATCTTTGGAACTTTGCGTGAATTGATCAACGAATTGAATATTTACCGGCGTATAGAGGTTGGTTTGCTTGCTGAGATAATCTTTGGCTACCGCTGCTGCATTGTCTTTATCGTATTTATTCAACGCGAGCAATGCCAGCTGGCGCAGGAAAGCTGTGTCTTTCTGACCATTCCTGTATTTATCCAGCTGAGTGTAGTATTGTTGTGCGGGATCCAGTGATGCGGTGCATCTTGCAATGAATTCATCGGCGTCTGCGCCACCCACCTGCCGGTCTACGATACTTCCGTCCGGAGCGAAGATAAGAAAGGTAGGATACGCGCGGATGCTGTATTCTTTCTCAATCTGTTTGGCATCGGCGTACCATTTTTTAACTTCATCATTGTCTTTGGCGGTCTGGTCCATCTGTACCTTTACATTGAGGTACTTTTCATTCATGAAAGCACCTACTTTCTCCTGTGGAAAGATATTGGCAGACATGAACTTACAGGGGCCGCACCAGGTGGTGAAGCAGTCTACAAAAATGTACTTGTTTTCAGCTTTTGCTTTAGCTTTTATTTCGGCCCAGGTAGCTCCGTGCTCGAAATGCATACCTTTTTCCTGTGCTACCGCCAGTAATGGTAGCAGAAAGGCTAATAAGAACAACTTTTTCATAATGGTTTGGTTTGCTGGTTTGATTAGTGCTCCGAATTTAAAGAAGAAAACAGGAGAAACAGGTATTTTGTATTACAAGATAACTTTGTAAGGGGGAAGTATGCAGGGAGCAGGCAGGAAGAGTGGCGTCAAAACATGATAAGTATGCGTAGGCATCAATGTAGCAGCTCACTTACGATTTCAATAAACATTGAACGTTGCAAATGAGCTGCCAATCAAATGAACATCATTAGCAAAGGTCAGTACGATCACAACGAGGACAAGTAGTTTGCTCAAGAGATGTTAAACAAACCTTTTTTTCTCTGGGTTGAGATAAAGCAGCTACTTTGATAACGGAAAGATGCAGTTTCTTTTTAATTACAGGTTTCATGATATTTGTTTTTGAAGGTTAAATGTTGACAGGGCTGATGAATCTTATGATTGGGTCTGCTGGATAAAAGTAGAGCATCTTTCTGCTTTTGTATCTCATGGAGTATAAATATTATTATATGCATGTATTTGAGAGAATAAACTCATTTTTGACTATTTCTATTAACATACAATGAATTACTCCCAGCTCCACGGTGATCCTTCTGACTCCCGCCAGGCCCTCTGACCCAGGGTCAAAAAATAAAACTCATTAACCAGAGGTTCAATTTGGGTGATCGTTTCCAGGCTGACTAGCCTGGCATCCTTGTCTTTAGGTTTCTTTTCACTATGAAATTGCCATACTCCATCTTTATTACAAGAGATATATAAAATAGGCTTGCCATCCAAGACATGAGAGGTCGTCACTACAATCTGATTTCTTTCTTCAAAAAACCTGAAATCCGTATCTCGGTCCAGAAGAGGTTGCAGGAACTTATAATCAGAATTATACTCGGGTTCCCAGGGAAAAAGTCCTTGCTCATCCGGCCATATCAGTTGTATAGCCGGATAATCGCTACTATCGTAAAAGTCTATAGCCTCATTCAGGTAATATGGATAATGCAGTTTATCTACCAGAAGAAATTGAACAGAGACACCTTGTAAAAATTCAGTATAATTGGTTGACAGACATAGCGTCTGTCCTCTCTTTACTAATTCACATGCATTGTTTACCAGTGTTCCCAGGTCATCTTCTTCCAGTCCAATGCAAATGATTTCCGGATGATTAAACTTTTGAAAGAGGCCAATGGAATAAACATAACCAGGCACATGGTTTTCTGGTGGAACCACTATAAAAAAACAACCATCCTTATCTATACCTTTTTGTATTTTCTTATTAGAGACTGCCACGTTTTCGATCAATTTTGTTTTAAGTGATTTTTACGATTTCCCAAACTACTGCAATTATATCCATCCGGAATATTTCCGCTAATGTAATCACTTCCGTAATTTATCCCCCGGAAGCAACTATTCCCCGATCACTGTATCTTTAATTTACCAGATAATGTCGATAGCTATGTGGAAAATATCAATATTCCGGACTTTCATCCTTGCCATCTGTATGATATTCAATATAACTGACCCTGTTATCAGCTACGGGCAGGTTGCCCGCACAGACGACCTTCTGCGTCGTGAAATGAAGGAGCGCCGTATTCCCGGCCTACAGGTAGCCATCGTGCAAAAAGGTAAAATAGTGCTGCTGAGATCCTATGGTATGGCAGATATTGAACAGGCAGTACCGGTAAGCAACCATAGCATGTTTTCCATTAACTCCTGTACCAAGGCTTTTACCGGCGTAGCTATCATGCAGCTGGTGGACGAAGGAAAGGTGGCGTTACAGGCGCCTGTTTCCCGGTATCTGGATAGTCTGCCGGAAAAGTGGCAGGCAGTCACCATCCGCCAGTTGCTGACGCATGTTTCGGGATTACCGGATATACTCCACATCATCAGCAGGCCCGGCTATAATAAAAGTGAACAGGAGGCCTGGGCAGAAACGATGACAGCCCCGATGGAATTTACTACCGGCGAGCAGTTCAGCTATAACCAGACCAACTATGTATTGCTGGGAAGGATTATAGATAAGTTCAGCGGAATGCCCTTTATCAGAGCATTTGAAGAACGGCAGTTTAAACCCGCCGGGATGAAGCATACCTGTTTCGGTGATTCCTACGATGTTATCCCCGACGCAATCCCCACTTATCGCTATATCAGCAGACTTTACGGTGAAACGCTGCCGGAACCGAAGCTGACACGCAATGTGGAAGAATTCCCCCCGTACCGCCGCACTGCCTCCGGCATGAAGAGTACGGCAGAAGACCTGGCCCGGTGGATCATTGCCCTGCAAAAACAGCAACTGTTTCGTACCGCTGCCGCGCTTGATACCCTCTGGAAGGCAGGCGTCTATAACAACGGGCAACCTACTCAATGGGCGCTGGGATGGGTAACCAGACCCCGTCCGCAACATCGCGCTGTTACTGCCACCGGCGGCGGCAGAGCTGCATTCTTTGTCTATCCGGATGATGACCTGGCCATCGTTGTACTGACAAACCTGGCCGGCTCCTACCCGGAAGATTTTATCGATGAGCTGGCAGGATTTTATAATCCGGCTATCGCCGCAGCAGACCCGGTTACGGCGCTGCGTATGCAGCTACGGCAACGGGGCTACGAACATGCATGGGAAGTCTACCAGGAACTGAAAAAAGCGAATGCCGGCTTTCAGCCATCGGAAACGGATCTTAACGATTGGGCTTACAGAGTACAAAGCCGCGGAAAGAAAAAAGAGGCACTCGAAATTTTCAGACTCAATATGCTGCTTTTCCCGGATAGCTGGAATGTGTATGACAGCTATGGAGAAGCACTGTTACAAAACAACCGTAAGGAGGAAGCCATTAAAATGTACCAGAAATCCATTTTACTGAATCCTCAGAATAATAACGGAAAAAGAGTACTGGAAACGCTGCAGCAGCAATAACAGCCGGTATTCATTACATCAAGGCCCACCCATCTGTTTTATAGTAACTGAAAGGCTGACCTGCGGGTCAGCTTTTTCGTTTACAGCTGTCTCAAAAAAAATGATCATTCCGGTAGTAAAAAAGCAATTCGCTCTTCTCTCTAAGAAAAGCGAATTACAACTATGTCAAATTACCATGTTTTTAAAACAGCGATAGCTGTATGCTGTCTGCTGCTGACCAATACCACGCAGGCGCAACAGGCGCCGTTTACCATCACCGGCCAGCTCACTGCCCTGAAACAGGAAACCAAAGTGATGCTGAGCTACCGGATAGGAAAAATGCACATTTCCGATTCTGCTGTTACCAGAAATGGCTTTTTTGAAATCAAAGGGATGATCGAAGGCACTGTGAAAGCAAGCCTGAAACTGAAAGCGCTGGACGATGACGGTACTTTTACCATTGCTAAAATGCTAATGGCAGATGAACAAACCTTCTTCCTGGAGAAAGGTGTTACGAAGGTTAACGGTACGGAAAACCTGACTACTGCAAAAATTACAGGAGGTACTGCGCAGAAAGATTACCTGGAGCTGGTATCCATGTATGCCGGTATTGAGAAAGAAATAGCGCCGCAAATGGCGCAACTGAAGCAGTTCGCCATCGCCGGGCAAATGCCGAAGATGGATTCTGTAAGCCGTCTGCTGGCACCTGCCCATAACAGGATAAGGGATATTAAACTGAACTACCTGAAATCCCATCCTGCTTCCTATGTGAGCTGGGATATGCTGGTGGAAAGAAGTTCCATTATTCACCCGGAAACCTTTGAACCGCTGTTCAACGGGATGGATGCCCGGTTCAGAAATTCTGCGCAGGGCAAAGAGATGGCCGCAAAGCTGGAAACCGCAAAGAAAACCGGGATAGGGCGGCCGGCACTGCCTTTCGCCTTACAGGATACTACCGGTAAGGAAGTGTCGCTGGCATCCCTGAAAGGCAAATATGTGCTGATTGATTTCTGGGCCAGCTGGTGCGGCCCCTGCAGGGCTGAGAACCCACATGTACGTAAAGCCTACGAACAGTTCCGGAATAGGAACTTTGAAATTATTGCCGTTTCCCTGGATGAGAAGCGCGCTCCCTGGATAAAAGCTATCAATGACGATCAGCTGCCCTGGATTCATGTGAGCGATCTGAAAGGCTGGAAGAATACGGTGGCTAAATCATACGGTATTACCGCCGTTCCGCAGAACCTGCTGCTGGATCCCGCCGGAGTAATTATTGCCAAAAACCTGCGGGGAGAAGAGCTGGCGAAGAAGCTGGCTGCTGTTATCAAATAAAAACCGCCATCATAAAACAGGAGAGCCGGCCGTAGTGGCCGGCTTTTATGCATCAGGAAAGGCGTTTCCCGCTTATCCATCTGCCGATGCCAATGAAAGCCAGTGACACAACGGCAAACAATACCCCTATACCCACTGCATTGATGAGCGTTTGCTGCATGCCGAGGGTTCCAACATGTATAAAAGGATAAGGATAAAATCCGGAAAATGCGCCGCGGATCAGCACCCATACTATATAGGCGAGCGGATAAATCAGCCAGGGCCAGCAGCTGTTCCAGGGCAGGGGCGTTTTGGCGGCTGTCAGCCCCCAGTAAAGAATGAACATGGCAGGAATGACGGTATGCAATAATTCATCAACGATATACTGCAAGCCCTGCGGACTCCATAGGGACCGTAGAATAATATTATAGATCAGCCCGACGATGGTGATATAAACGGTAATGGCGGTAAGGGTGGCCGGTTTCGAAAAGAAGCGCCCCCACTGTGTTTCCGGCGCCAGGAATAATACGGTGCTGCATATAGCCACCAGCAGGTTGGTGGTAATCGTGAAATAACTGAAGAACCGGATAATCAGCTCCGGCAAGGGCGCCGCGTTGCCGGTAAACATGATGTATGCCTGTGCTGTCAGGGCAAACCAGCCGCTTACGGCAATAATTCCTGAAAAAATTTTCATGGCTGTTTTGAGTATTATCTGTGCTGTACCTTTCATCCACTATCCGCAACCGGAGGTATAGTTTTACTGCAATAAACCGGGACATCAAATATCTGTCTGCAAAATGAAATTAAAATGAAGATACCGCTCATTTCATATTTCTTGCTGCAAATTCTGTAATCAGCCGGAGATAGGGGCCTGTGGTATAGCCAGCGTCGATGCGCGGTGCATATTTGAACTGGAAAAGTTTAAGGCTGATAGCAGCAGCTGCCTCCTGGCTTTCCGGATGGAAGGCACTACCGGCTTCTTCAAAAAGCAGTCTGTCATCCAGCGGGTTATTGCAATGGGTACAATGGTTACTCCAATACGCTGTGCCGCTGTGTCCGGGTTTATAGTGAGGATAGTTTTCCTGCAGCAGTAACCGCAGGTTATCAGACAGGGTGGCTGTCTGCTCGAAGAGCGTAAAAAAATCCTGTTCCAGCCATACCGCTTCATCCCGTTCATTCATCTCCTTAACAAAGAAATAGTCGCTGCCAATGGCTATCACCGGGCTGGTGTGGTTGCAATGACGGCATAACGTGGTGGTATGCGCTATCATAATTTCATCCGGCAGAATAATGGCATTGTCCTTATCTGCTATCCAGCTATCCACTTCCATTAACCGGTCGTAATTGATATCCGGCAGGTACCAGCTCTTCACATGCGTATCCCACAGCACTCCTCTGGCTTTGGCCGTAGCTTCTTCTGCAACGGGAACATTCAGTAGTAATGACATAAGCGTTGTATGTGGTCACTGAGTATAACGAAAAAAGAGGGCTGCTGGTTGTGTTAAGGTTATTTTTTCAGGAAGATCCTGCCTGCCAGTACTGCCGCGATAAGTATGCCAATCAGCGCCAGCCAGTACAGGCCACGGTATTGCTTTTCGCGGATGCCTTGCTGCAGCGCCAGGGTATCTCCCTGGTATTGCAGGGCTGCCCAGTAGTAAGGGAGTTTATGCATGTCCGTTACATCCAGGTTCTCCAGCCAGTTCAGCTTGGCGCGTTGCAGGGCTATGGCGGCATTGGGCTGCGTGGTCAGCCCGATGTAATACTGCTGCATCAGCTGCGGGGTAGTGGCATCGTTCACATTCCACGAGGCGGCTACTACTGCCGGCGTACCGGCGGCTATAAAGGCATGGGCCATGCTTTGTACTCCTTCGCCGCTCACCAGGCGTCCGTCGCCGGTACCACAGGCACTCAGTACTACCATCGCGGGGTGGGTGGTCAATCCGTTCAGCTCAAACAGGTAAAAGGGCTTGTCATACAATGCTATATGCGGCGCATCCTGCTGCTGTGCTTTCAGAAAGGCATGTGTGCTGATATGTACTACGGCCGACTGCAACAGCGCCTGGCGGAAATTGCCGGTGGTGGCCTGCTCATTGAGATACCAGCTGCCATTGTTGATGGCGGGCGATATGCGTCGTTTTTCTTCTTCCACACCTTGCAGATCGGGCAGGCCGCCGGGCTGCCGGGCAATGAAGAAGCCGCTGAAACCTTTGCTGCTGGCAGCAGAGGTTCGCTGTGCCTGCCAGGTACGCAGGGAATAGGCATAGGAAATGGTGGCCTCTTTCACTACAAACGGCCACCTGTCAATGGCTGCAGGGCATACCGGCTTTGTTACCAATGCTTCTGCAGGCAGGGTATTCAGTACACCGTCGGGCATCAGTATACAGGTAATGCCTGCAGGCAGGGGATGTGCCTGGAATAGCTGCGTATACAGCCGGTATGCGGCGGCATAATAGGCGCCGGGAGCATTGACCATCGCTTTATCGCCTTCTTCAAAATAATACTGCCTGAAATGCCGGATGCTGTCATACCAGCCGGGAACCACTTCCTGGCGGTCCGCATAACGGATACCGTGCTGGCCGGCCTCCACAGTATATAATGCGGTGGCGCCGGTAAAGTAACTCCGGATGATATGCTTGTCTGGTAGGGATTTCAGCAGAAAGGAAAGAGACATGGTGTCTGTCTGCGCTGCCGGTAATTTTTTACGTAAGGTGGCCAGGTCCCAGGCTATGCGCTGCTGCCGTGCCTGCAGCAGGCTATCTGCACCGCCGGTCTGCAGTGCTTCTTTCTGGTAATATACCTGCGCCTGTTCCAGCAGCCGGATGCGGCGGAGCAGGGTATCACCGCTATGCTGCTGCCGGCCGCGCTGCATTTCTTCCCATAACAGCTGCGACCTGCTGCTTTCCATAAATTCCAGGATGGCGTGCCGGTAGCGCTCCTGCCGCGTTTGTATCCATCCCTGGTAAGCGGCGGCAATGGCGGATTCATAACGCTGACGGCTATCTGAAACGGCCAGCTCTTTGGAGGTATGGGATATGTACTGACTATGTAATTTATTTTCGGTGGCAAAACATAAACGGTAGGCGTGCAGGGCTGCATCCCGTTGCTGCAGCTGGTTGCAGGCTGCTGCGCGCATGAAAAGCATATCGAGCAGGGTATATTCCCCGTACATGTCCTGTTCTGTCAGCGTTGCCCATTTTTTTCCCGGCAGCAATATGGCGGCGCAGCTGTCGGCCCAGGCCAGCGCCTGCTGCGGCTGCTGCAGCTGAACATAATAACGCGCCAGGCGCTGGTATAGTCTGGCCTGCTCCCGTTTACGGTTCACCTGCCGCCGGTACAGGCATTGTAATGCCTGCTGATAATATTGCCGGGCGATAACGGAATCGGCTATATGAATATCGCCTGCCTGCTGATAGGCCATAAACAGCCAGTGAGCAGCTTCTTTGTCGCCCGCCGGCTGCCGCTCCAGTATACGGATGCTCCGGCGGATATTATCTGCTGCCGTTGCCTGCTGCTGCAGCCGGAAGGCGGCGTCCGCAGCTTCGGATAGCAGCAGCCCGTAAATTGCGCTGTTGGGCGCTGCGGCTTTAAAACCTTCCCGGCAATAGCGGAGCGCCTGCTCCAGCTGACCCATTGTGCCGGCGGTATTGGCCAGGTTGCTGTAAGTGCCGGCCATCGCTGCCTTGTCGCCCAGACTCACTGCCAGCGCCAGCGCCTTCCGGTGGATGAACAACGCCTGTTCATAATCACCCAGGCGGGTATAATTGTTGCCCAGCGGTTTGAGGATGTATTCCAGTACCAGGCTTTCATCTGTAACGGCGGTATGTGACCGTGCCCACTCAAATGCTTGCTGATAGGCTGCCGTGGACGAAACAATATCGCCGCTCATTAAAAGCGTATAGCCGTGGTTAATCAGCAGATCCTGCCACGCCTGCACCTCTTCATCGGTTTGCGGCTGCCGCCATGCTGCTGTTATAGCTTTGTTCAGAAGAACAGATTTCTCTGCCGCTGATGCTGCCGGTTGCTGCAACTGTGCATAAATCCACGCACTCAGCTGATTGTGGCTGCGGTAATGATGCAGAGAGTCGGTGGGCTGTGCGTTGCCCCGGCCGCTGAACAGGAACAGGAGAACCCATACCGGACACCATTTTTTACATAGGGAGATATATGCACATACTTCAGCCATAGCAGGCTGAAGTTATGATTTATTACAGTTTATACGTAGCATATACAAAGAACCGGTTGGGGGTTTCTCCGCTGAGCTGCCGCAGATAACGTATGCCTATTGCCGGACCTGCTTTTACACGCCCTGCCTGCAGGTCTGCGAAAGGCGCGGCATGGAGGCTGCCAAACCATTGCGCCGGCGCTTCCTGTGCGCTGCTCACCGTTTGTACGATGGTGGCGGGTTGCTGCGGATTACTCAGATAGGCAGTATGGGTAACGGTAGTTTGTGTGGTGATGTTGACCTGTGCCAGCACGCCGACGCCTGCCGCAATCCATCTGTTGATATTATACCTGAAATGCAGGGGCACCAGCTGCAGGCTGTTGCGGGTGATGGTCGTCTGGCTGCCTCGCCCTGCGATGAGGTAAGGCTGCCTGCCGATAACGGTATCCCGCTTATCCCGCGAGGTGGTAATACCACTGGTTTCCTTTTCCAGTATCCCTGCATAGGCCTCTGCCTGAAAGAAGGGCCGGTCGGGCGAGAAAGGCGCCAGCGCTACCCCGAACTGTACAGGGCCCCTCAGCGTGTAGTCATTCCGGTTAGGGGAGAAGTTATACCCGGCAATGATAGCAGGAGAAATACCTTTGATAAAGCGGGCTACGGCACGGTTGGTATAAACAGGCTCGTTCCTGTCAAAGATGATGGCGGCGCTGCTGCTGAAAGGGATCTTCTTCGGCTTCTTTTTGAACAACACGCTGTACCTGACAAAGCCCCTGGTAGAGTCTTCATCGGTAACTCCTTCCTGCTGCAGCCCCGGCAGGTAGATATTCCTGAAAACAAAATACACACTGTCTTTTGTCTGAATCGTATCTATGCAGCTTTGCTGCTGATAGGCGGAATCGCAGTGAACGCAGGCGGGGCTGATTTCTTTCAGGGTAATACTGGCGGTATTCAGCTGGCGGGGCACGGCAATGCCGATGGCTACCCGCCTGGCGGGGCCTTTGCCGGTATTCTGAAACTGTACCTTATAAGTCAGCTCTTTTTTCCTGCCCATCAGCCGGTAGTTGATACGGTGTTTTTTCAGCTGCAGCCGGTTAGGGTCATGAGAGGCTACCACGGCCATTTCCAACTGCCAGGTTTCAGGAGGCAGCTGCGGATTGTCAGGCACCAGCATGGCCGTCATGGTAACGGTGGCATTGGTGTCCTGTATCATTTCAGGCAGGGTATGCATTTCGAGGAAAAGGAATTGTTCGGCGCCGGGGGAAGCATTGCTGTAATGCAGCACGGTATGGGTGCTGTAGGCGGCCTGTAGTGACTGCACCATTGTTCTGGCGGCATCGCTGGCAGCCATCGGCGCCGGGCCACGTGCCAGCAGGGGGGCAGACAGGTTATCAGGCTGCTGCAGGGCTGTCAGCACCGCCTGCAGCGAGCTGCTGTCCTCCTGGTGATAACTTCTTTTTTCTTCCAGCTTAAAACCTTCTCTCGCAAACTGTTTCTCGTTATAAAACAACAGGAGGGATCCGCTGCTGACATCTCCGGTAACATTCCTGTAACCCATCAGCAGCATAAAATTCTCTCCGGGCCTGGGATTCCGGTTGATCTTCATTTCTATATTGCCGGCGCCGCGGAAAAAGTGAGAGGCCCATGCACTGTTCCTGACCGGCTTCTTCACTTTGATGGGACGCGGTTTGGTTGGAGGCGCTTTCCCGTCATCATAGTTGTTGGTAGCGTATAGTCGTACCCGATAGGTACCGGTATCTTTATAGTGCAGCTCTGGATTTTTACTGAAGCTGAAGGTGCCGTCACCCAACTCCCAGAAGTAAGTATAAAAGGCCGCCGGTGCGCCGGCAATCTGTCTCAGCGGACGCAGACCGGCACTGAGCTGCAGGCTGTCTTCCCCGCCACTCACAATGATTTCTGCAGGAACGGTATCCGGCGGAAAAACCGGTTGCGGCCGTGGCGCCTGCGCACGACAGATGAAGTGAAGCGTCAGGAGGAGTACTGCGACAGTTGTGGCTTTATACATAGCTTATAAATATAAAAAAAGTTATAATAAGATAGGGGGATTAATTACGAATTACGAATTGCGAATTACGAATGCAGAAGCGAAGAACTAAACGAAGATTAAAGGTGATAACTTTAATTCTTCGCTTAGTTCTTCATTTAGTTCTTCGCTTCTGCATTCGTAATTCGCAATTCGTAATTCGCAATTAAAATTATTTCCCATCCATGCTGTTAATCAATCCCAGCAGTCCATTCGCGTCAACCGGCTGCAGATTGAAACTAACGGAGCTGTAATTGTCGCCGGCAGCGGGGGCTGCAATGGTTACGTCTTTCTGTTCTGCATAGTATTGGCCGTTAACGGCGCTGATGGCGAGGAAGGTGCCCTGTAATCCTACAGGGATGGAAGTCTGGTAACTGTGGAAGCCTTCTTTGCCCGCAGCAGGCTGCATAATGACATTATAGAATTTGATGAGGGTATTGCGGCCGCGTGGTTTGAAAAACAACATGCTGGGCTGTTCGCCGCCATAGCTGGCGCCGGTTTCGTTGTTGAAATGATTGGTGAAATAAGCCATCACAGTGGTTTTAGGACCGGGGTCGCCGGCCAGCGCATCGCAGTTTACCCATCTGATAAGACTATCCAGCCGGAAATTCATGGTGCCGGTGGAGGGGTTAAAGAGCGCAAAACTGTTGCTGATCTGGTTCCATTGTACACCTTTGAAAGCCGCTACCTGGGAGGTGATGGTCACAGGCTGGTTGATATGATTGTAGCCGTTGCTGGTATAAGTGATGGTGGTATCTCCGCTCCACATGGGCACTTCTCTGGCGCCGTTGGCGGGTTTGGCCGGAACAGCCACTCTTATGCCGTCATTGCTGTCTTTTCTCAGCTGTACGGGTTGATTATTCTGTTGGGCCTGCACAAAAAATTCGCCGTATGAAATCAGTATTTCTCCGTTGCTGGTAGTCGTGGGTTTGTCTGTCAGAATCATGGAGCTGACATCCCGGATTTCCCGGATGCTGATAGTAACGGAACCTGTAACAGGCGCGCCGCCGGAGGTGACAAATATATGGGAGGGGATATTGAATTTTGTTCCTTTGGCGGTAGTCAATACTCCACCGGTGGCGGCATCCACGCTAAAGGTCTCGGTTTTTGCGGCGTGGCTTCCCAGGAGGGCGGCGAGCATTTTCCCGTCTGCGCTGTTATCCGGCGGTGGCAGTTCGAGGTCTGATCTTTTGCAGGAAGAAAAGGTAGCTGCTGCGGCTATTACAAAGGCGATGGTTTTAAAGGAAAGCGTTTTCATACAATCTGTTTTTGATGAATAATTGTTGCTTGTCTGCAGATAGATCAACACACTTTTTATTTTGTTACCCCCTTTTCTTTATTTTTTTTCAGAAAGATGTACTTTCGGTGTATACTACTATCGACCAAGCAAATCCATCCCTGATGACTATTCACCCCGACCAGCGCTACCTTGAAGGCTTACTCTGCAATGATACCCGGCTGGTACAGGAAATTTATGAGCGTTATGCCGGAAAAATCAGGTATTATATTATGCAGAACAGGGGCTCGGAAGATGATGCGGCAGATATTTTCCAGGAATCTCTGATGGATCTGTACAATCAGGCAAAGCATAAACAGCTGCGGCTCACATGCCCGTTTGAACCTTTTTTTCTGCTCATCTGCAAACGTAAATGGCTGAACGAATTAAAGAAAAGAGAGCGGCAGCCGGTAACAAAACCTGCAGATGATTTATCTGATGTAGGGGAAGATGTTTTTGCGGCCGCTGAAGCGGTCATCAGGGAAGAAGAACAGGCGGCGGTATTTCTCGCACAGTTCGGAAGACTGGGGGAGAAGTGCCGGGAGATCCTGCGGCAATGTCTTTCAGGAGAGGCGCAGGAAAAGATTGCTGCCGCTATGGGCGTTACTTACGGTTACCTGCGGAAGAAGAAATCCGAATGTATGGCTACTTTGTTATCCTATATACAGGCTCAGAAAAAATAAGATATGGCTGCTTACAATAATGATGATATCATCCGTTATACAGAAGGGGAGATGTTGCCGGAAGAGCGGTCCCGCTTTGCGGCTGCTATGGCTGCGGATCCATCTCTGGCTGCGGCTGTGGAAGAATATAAACTGCTGAAGATTACACTGGAACAGCGCCTGCCGCCTGATGCCGCAGCTGATGCTTTACGCCGGCAGCTAACGCAGCAACGCGCTATTCACTTCAAAAAGAATAACAGGCTGTCTGCAGTCAGAAAATACCTGACAGGTATTGCTGCTGCCGCCGTTGTGTTGCTGGCAATTGTGCTGACGCGGCAGCATCGTGGAAAAGATCTGCTGGCGCTGTACGGCCAGGTGGAAATGCAGGTGTCTGCAGAGAGAGGCAGTAATCAGGATTCGTTATTACAGGCTGCTGCGCTGTATTTTAACGAACATGACTATACGAAAACATTGCCGTTGCTGCATCAGTATATAGCGGCAGACAGCAGTAACCAGGCGGCCTGGTTTTACCGCGGGGTAGCCTCCCTGCGTAACGGGGATGCGGCGGGTCTCCCAGATCTGGAAAAGGTAAGTAACGGCGGGTCCGTCTTCCGCTATGATGCCGCTTTTCAAATAGCGCTCTGGTATGCTATACAGCAGCAACCTGCCAAAGCGAAGGAATGGTTGCAGAAAATTCCTGCCGACGCAGCAATTGCCGGTAAGGCATCTGCGCTCCGCAAAGAGCTGCCATAGCCGTTGTTACGGCGGCTTAGTATTTATCGTCATTAATCTCAATCCAGTAGCCGTCCGGATCACGGAAATAGATCTGCTGTACGCCGTCTACCCGCTTATTGATAGTATTAGGCTTGCCCGGCCAGTCTTCATAGGTAATATGGTGTTGCTGTAATACGGCAATAAACGCCTGCATGGAAGGCACGCTGAAACACAGGTGGGTGTCTTTCGGATGCTCTGTTGCCCTGGCTGCACCGGAAATAATATGCAGCTGGCTGTGTGCTCCCACTTTAAACCAGCTGTGGCGGCCATCTTTGAACGGCTCATCCATCACTTCCAGCTGAATTACATCCCTGTAGAAATCAGTACTGCGCTGTAAATCCACC
Source organism: Chitinophaga solisilvae (assembly GCF_009928525.1). GTDB lineage: Bacteria > Bacteroidota > Bacteroidia > Chitinophagales > Chitinophagaceae > Chitinophaga > Chitinophaga solisilvae. The sequence continues at coordinate 27,137 of NZ_JAABOK010000005.1, forward strand.
ACATATAAGGCAATATGGTTCAGCGACGGATATTTTTTCGTTTGTGCATGCATGTTAGTAGCCATCCCGATAACGGCGAGAACAACCAGGAAATATTTTTTCATTTGAGATTTTATTATTTGATTATTTAAAATGCAGCGAGTATTCCCGCGAAGCTCTCCGCTGCATTTTAAATAACAAAATAGTAAAATAATAAAATCTTTATTTGTTTAGTTTCCCTTGAAGGAAACGGTCTGTACAATTACATCGAGTTTTTTCAGGACGGGCATGTCGGAGCGGATAATTTTATCGCCGGTAACCTGGTCGTATTGTTTGGGGTCGCCGGTATTGTTGGCTTTCAGCTGAATGACTACGCTTTTACCGTCCAGCGCACCGCCCTGCCAGTCGCTGACGAGGCCGCCATTGGTCCATTCGAAGGCGTTAATGCGGAAAGGGCGTCCGTTTACTTTGATGAGTTTATCCAGGGGATCGCCGGCTTTGATACCGTAGGGCGATTTCCATTTGGAGGGATAATGGGCAAAGGTGATGATGTTACCATTGTCGCCATCAAATTGTATTTCCAGTTCGTTGTCTGTATCAGGATAGATGACATAGGCTTCTCCTTCTTTATCGCCGGCGAGGTTGATAGCATCGCGCTGGGTCACGTTGTCTTTCCCGAATATTTCCACCAGTTGTTCCGGGGTGCGTACCTGGAACAGCGGGCGTACTTCCCAGTTGCGTGTATCCGTTGGTGTTGCCTCCGTTGCGGCGGCAGGGCTGGCAGTATTGGCGGCGGCAGCTGTAGCGGACGGCTGTTCACCGTTGGCAGCAGCCACCGGAGTGGTGGCGGTGGCAACTACTTCGCCGGCAGCGTTGACGTAACTGGGCGGCGGCGTTTTGCCGGTAACAGGGCCTGTATATGTTTTAAGAAAGTCTGCTTTATCTTCCAGCAGCGCTTTGGTATCGTTTTTATATTTATTGGCGGTGTAGGTAGCCAGCGGAAAAACGCTGTTGCTCTGCAGGTTCATACTGCGCAGGTTGGCAATAAAGCGCTGCCGGTTGCAGTCGCTGTACTGGTACAGGTACTTGAGTGCTGCATCCAGGGCCGCCGGATCTCCCTTCAGGTTAAAGATGGTCGTGTCGATGTCCAGCCCGGCGTTGCCGCTGCGGGTCATCTGTTCTGCAATATATCCGGTGATGGAGTCATTCTTTTGCTGGTAATGATGTGCCACTCTTGCAGAGAAATCGTCTGCAACGGCCTGCGCCAGTTTATTCTGTGCGCTGATAGCCAGGGGAAGAATAAGGGCCATCAATACTAAAAACCTTTTCATGTGTATGATATTATTGAAGTACGGATTCGGGTTTCTGTATCAGAGAAACGGGTTTCAGAAAGATAACGAAAATTTGCATAATAAATTGGCTACAGCAGGCAGCTTTTAGCCCAGGCTGCTACTTCCCGGTAGCTGTCCTCGTCCTGCCGGGTAGTATAAATATGCAGATGCAGTAATGTGTAGTAGATGGAATAGCATGTTACCCGCTCATTTACGTGCGGGGTGGCTATCCCTTTCCGCTGCCTGTCTTCCAGCCACAGTTGCAGATAGTTGACGGATTCCGGCGGATTTATCCATGGTTCATTCATGTGAATGAGATCAAATAATTCATCTCCCAGCTGCATATCTGACCAGTCCAGCACCGCGCTGATTTTCCCGTCAGGAGTGAGCAACACATTGTCGAATCCGTAATCGCCGTGCAATATTTTTTTTTCGCGGGGAAGATAGGGATACAGTGATTCCATGCGGGTTATCAGCTGCCGGAACAGGTCTGCTTCCAGCCAGGTAGCTGCGGCCAGCTCCTGCCAGCTGACCGGCGTTTTATGATTGTAAATGGCGGAGAGCCAGGCTTCCCAGCTGTCAAACATGCCGTTGCCGTTTGCATCAGTGTGGCCCCAGCCGGAAAGATGCTGCGTATCCAGCTGATGTATATGCTGCAGCGTTTCCAGGAGCGACGCGGCTACCGGAAGGGCAGCTGCAGTTGTCAGCGTTTCCATGAAATCGTCGGCAGGAGTACCGGTACAATAGGCGGATATGCAATAGTACAGGCCGTCGCTGAACGGGCCTGTTGCTATTATCCGGGGAATGGGAATAGCGGCCGAACTGAAATGCGTCCGGGCATATTCATCTTTCCTGAAATCAGCTATATGTCTGCTGATGCGGATAACCAGCTGCCGCTGATCTCCGGTAAAGGAAAAGGCCTGCGCCCACCAGCCGTCAGCCATGTGTTTCAGGTGCTGTACCTGTTGGTAGCGGGTTTCCAGATATCGTTGTACGGTAGTCTGATCTATATGCATAAGCGCCGTATCCGTTGAGGACTAAAAAAAATACAGCCGCCAAAATATATTATTTTTAGCTTCAGCGTGGATTTACACCAGATTGTTTTAAAAGCATGTGTATGCGTCGGATTTTATTTTTTGTACTGACATTGTTTTTATTGTCCTGCCAGGGAAAGAAATCTTCTTTTTCCGTAGCAGATGTCCCGGACCCTAAAACTAACGGTGGCGGCTATATCAGTAATCCTGATAACCTGTTGTCTGCCGGCACCGTGAGCCTGCTGAATGAGCAGCTCGCCCGGCTGGATCAGTCAGGCAAGGCACAGGTAGCGGTAGTGGTGCTGCATACCATCGGCAAAAATGAGGCGCGTGATTTTGCGCGCGAACTGCTCCGCCACTGGGGCGTAGGCGATGCGAAAGTGAATAACGGATTGATGATACTGCTGGTGGAAGATGCCCGTCAGCTGGTGTTTGAAACAGGTTACGGTCTGGAAGCCCCGCTGCCGGATGTTATCTGCTTCCGTATCCAGCAGGATTACATGATCCCCTATATCAAAAAAGGTGATTATGATGACGCCTTCAGAGAGGGCATCCGTTCTGTTATCTCCCAGCTGCATAGCGGCAATTATGTTTATGATCAGGCATCGCCGGAACAGGAACCTGCAATAGATGTATCCCTGCTGCCACCGGGAGCCGCTTCCGCGGATCCGCCGGAACCGGTGACTACAGATAATCCCGTGACTACAGATCATCCGGAAGGTGAAATAGTAGCTGCACAGCCATTTGCAGAAACGGCAGATGCAAGGCAGCCGGAAGAAAATTATGTACCTGCTGAAACTACCAGCCAGGCTGACTCTTACCATGAAGAAGGCGTTGATATTGGTTCATTCGTGGCATTTTTCTTCGCTCTTATCCTGTCTGCAGTGCTGATGCACTTTTTTTTCGGCACGAAAAAGAAGCGGGAAACGGAAAAAGACAGTTTACCTGAAACAGCGGGAGCTGCTCCCAACGAATTTCTGCGGCCCGGCTGGAAAGGCTTGATTCTGCTGCATCTGACAGCGATAGCGGTGGTTGTCTATCTTATATTCGTCGAACGCCAGCTGGTAGGTTTCCTGAAGGTGGCATTGATTTACTATATCGTATGGTCGGTGTTTCTGGGCATAGCGGCGTTGATTATCACTGCCCGTACGCGGCCGTTGCTGGCTGGTAAAAGCCGCCAGGAGCAATGGCTGAAGATGATGACCGTACGCCATCGTATGCGCTGGGCGGCTGTTGTTTTCCCATTGCCGCTGCTGTACATCTGGATGAAGGGATGGGAGCGGCGTATCAATAAGCTCCGCAATGAACCGTATGATTGCCCTGCCTGTCTGAAACCCATGCAGCGCCTGGAAGAAGATGAAGACGATCATTACCTGGATAAACCGCAGGTCATAGAAGAAAGTCTGGCTTCCGTAGATTATGATGTCTGGAAATGCGATACCTGTGATTATAAGCTGATATTGGGTTATAACGATCTTTCCAGTAATCAGGCGCTATGTCCTTCCTGTGCGCATCATACCTATAGCTGTAAACGGACGGTAACCAAAAAGGCGGCTACCACCCATGCCAAGGGTTGGGGAATAAAAACCTACGACTGTGCGGCATGTGCCTTTACACACGATTACAGGTTTGAGATTCCGAGAGTAAGTGATTCCTCTTCCTCTTCTTCTTCCTCTTCGTCCTCCTCTTCCTCTTCTTCTTCTTCTTCCAGCTGGGGGGGCGGTTCTTCCGGTGGAGGCGGCGCCAGCAGCAGCTGGTAATAATACAGGCGGGGACGTCCGGCGTCCCCGCCTGTGCATTAGAAGTTAGTGTTGATAATCAGGGAAGCCCTGTCAGATACGGCAAAGTCCATTGGGATAATACCATATCTGCCTTTGAGATTACCGCTGAAATAGGTGTTCAGCTTGGGATTGATGGCATTGGAAACGGTGGTGATGCTGGGAATACCGAATATCAGTGGTTTGTAGCCGCTGCTGTAGTTCAGGTATAACACGTTGCTGTTACCGTTTTTCGCTTCTGTAAACAGGTTGGTGATGTTGTTCCATTTGGTGTTGTTGTCAGGTACCTGGTACTGGTCCTGTACACGCAGACTGGCACTACCATTGTTGATAGAGAAGGTGGTGTTATCCGCCCAGCTGGTAGCGTCAATGCCTTTAGGAGTGCTGGCAGCGCCGAATCTTCTCAGCAGCACTATTTTACCCCTTACCTGTCCTATGTTCGGAACAGCGCTTCCCATGGACCATTTACCGGGATTGAGGGCCACGTAGCTGTCGAACGTCTGTTCAAAAGAGCGGGTGTTGCTGGTAGGGTCATACTCTTCTTTCACGCACATGATAATAGTTTCGGTAGGATGGCTGTTCAGGAAGCCGTAGCAGGCGTTGAGCACATCTGTGAAGTTCATATTCTGATAGATAGAGCCATGATGGATGGCGAAGGCATCGCCGATGTGACGGCAGCGGATATCCAGGAAGCGGATGCCTGCATCGAGTTGTTCTCCGATGGAGAGCGTCTGGCATTTGGCAGTACCGGCAACCGGTTCTACGCGTGCGCCGGAGTCGTGGGTGCCGGGGATAGATAAGGCTGCCAGGGAGGTGGCGTCGGGTACATTGCTCATCCAGGCGTTGAGCGTTACGGATAAGGCAACGGAAGCGGTAACAGCGGAAAGGCTGGTGCCTGTTGCTTCCGGTACGGGTGACAATACATCTTTTTTACAACCGGAAGTAAAGGCGGCCGCCAGGGCCAGGGCGAAATAAAAGGGGAGGGTTTTTCTTTTCATAAATAGTAGTTTATAAAAAGAGAACACCTCCCATGATAAGAATAACTATTTCTTTAAGGGAAATAATAATGCGTTAACATTTGTGCGCTGCTATTCGTCCGCATCCATTTTTCCAACTACCTTATAACCAGTGCCGTTGCTGGTTTTCACCTCCTGGTAATACATTCCGTCGGGGGACAGAAAATATTGCTGGCCATTGAGCTGCACGGAGCGGCTGCCTTCCGGCAGGGAAGTCATCAGCTGCTCGTCCGGAGCACTGTTATTATATGGTTGCGGAGCTACTGTATTATCTCCGATCTTCCCGTTTTTGCCCACTACCTGATATCTTCTGCCATTGTCGGTCATGATTTCCTGGTAATAGGTACCGTTGAATTCATAGTAGGAGTTACCGTTTAATTCAATGGCAGCGGCATCTTTGGGCAGATTGGGAACAATGGCGTTCAGCGGCGGATCTACTACGTTGTAACCCCTGTTATTATCGTTGGAGCGGTAATAGGTGCCCTGGTAATAGAATACCGGGCCGAAAGCCGGACCAAGCGGGAAATAGCCGTAAGGCAGGGTGGAAACATACAATCCTACCGGCGGGAAGAATACACGGGTACGGAAATATGGCCGGTATACGGGACCATACCAGCCGGGCCGGTAATACCCGCCATGAAAAACGGGGCCGCGATAACCGTGGGAGTAATAGCGGCCGGGAGCTGAATAATGACCGCCTGACATAACACGACCGCTGCCGCCGTGAGGCAAACGTTGTGCATAGGCGCCTGTTGCTGTAGATGTGCATAACAGCCCGATCAACACAAACAGCATATAAGATCTGTTTTTCATCTTGCTTCGTTATTAAAGTTAGACGATGAAGGAAGGGAAAAGTTTACTATCTACAGCAGAGTTTGCAATTACTGTACCGGATTATCAGGCAGACGGCGTGCCTACGGCAACCATAAATTCTTCAGACAGCCGCATGATTTCGGCCGACTTTACCACGGCCTGTACCCAGTCTGCCGGAATATTGTCAAAGCCGTAATGCAGGCCGGCAGCGGCGCCAGCTACAGCGGCAGTGGTGTCTGTATCGCCGCCCAGGTTAACGGCTTTCAGTACGCAATCCTGATAATTACCTGTATTCAGGAGGCACCAGAGCGCGCTTTCCAGGGTATGTATCACATAGCCGGAGCTTTGAATATCGTTTTCTTCCAGGTTGGTAATGTTATCGGTCAGGATACGTTTAAAGAGTTTTACTTCCGACGGATTGAATTGTCTGGCCAGAATAAAATCATTGACTTCTGCCCGCGTTACCTGGTAGGCTTCCTGGAGGTCTTTTACGGTAAGGAGTGTACGCAGAAATTCCACATATATAAAGCAGGCCAGTACGGCGCGGAAGTGCAGGTGGGTGATGCCGGAAACTTCTTTTACTATATGATAGCGGAACTGTATGTCTTCTTCTTTCGCCAGGTAGAAGGCGATGGGCATCATGCGCATCAGCGAGCCGTTTCCGTTTTCAAATTCCTCATAACCGCCGGCGTGAAGCGGTGATGTGCCGGCGACGATCCTGGAAAGAGCCTGCCTCGTAGTGTTGCCGATGTCAAACACCTGGTTATGGGCGCCCCAGAAACCATGCTGGAACCATCTGACAAAGTTAATGGCCATATGATGCAGGTTGTATCCGTGAATAAGGCTGTCGGCAGTGCAGAAGGTAAGGGAGGAATCATCGGAAAATGTTCCCGGTGGCTGATTCCAGCAACCATATCCTATGAATGCAGTGATGGGATTTTCTGAGAGGAACCGCCTGGTTTTAAATTCTACCGGCACACCGAGCGCATCGCCGATGGCTGTTCCCAGAAAGGCTCCTGTAATCTGTTGATGCATATACCAGGATTTATGATAAATGGTATAGATGAAAAAACGTGCCAACTGTGAAGGAACGTATGTGGTAAGCATTTATTTTTTCTGATGGCGGTTCATGTATGCGTTACCGTAATGTCATTATATTCATTCTGTTCACAGGTATTAAGGGCATTCAGTTTTATTCATCCTGTTAATGGCGCTGTCAGCTGCTTTTTAACGCTGTTTCAGGACTATCTTTGCATTGTAACGTTCAACGGATGTTATCACCAGAACCCAATTGTTTGTTGCCAGGTACCCGATATGAAGTTAAGATAACCCAGTGAAATTAATCCGGCAGTGAAGCTGCCATAACATTGTTTGTGAAAAATTTAATATCAGAAGAAATGTACACATTTTTATTCAGCCGCGAAAATCAGTCATATATCTTTCTTGGAAAATACCATTACCGGATGTTTGCCACCATATGGGTAAACTAGCGGCGGACAGGCCATACAGCGATTGCCTGCTGCTGAACAATGCAGCTCCGCATCCATTGCCTGTCTGGTTCAGGTATCCTTTTCTGTAATTTATTTTTTTCGAGTATCCCAGTTGAGATTTATGTGGTTAGGGAAAAGGACTGTTTTTTCAGGCGGTCCGACTTTCAACAGCTATTTTCAGAAATAACAATGCAGGTATATAAGATGAATGCTAGACGGGGCGACCTGTCCAGGTAGCCCCCCTGTTTGATGTCCGGCATGCATCTTCCCCGTTATTTCTTCTTCATAAAGTCTTTGGAATGCCATGTAAAAGGGAAGGAAAAAAGGGACCGTCTTTTCAGATGGTCCCCATTCCGGAACTGCAGGCATACCGGGAGTAATAAGGACGCCATATGAAAGCAGACAACCTGCCTGTAATACAGCGCTCGTTGTAGGTGCGATTGATTCAGCTTCAGGGGACGCCTTTCCAGGCAGTCCCTGATAATGAATAACCCGGCTGTATAAAGCAGCCTCTATATAAAAACGTTTTTTTCATAAGTGAAATGGTTGACGAAAACAAATGGGCTTGTTTGTCCAGGCAGGCCCCCATTTTAGGTTTTCAGGGATTTTAAAAGTTACGGATTTAGATTGTAAAACAGTAAAATGAACGGGCTGCTATTCCTGGCAGCCTCTATTAAAGAAGATTTCCGGCAACCCGTTTTCTGGTGAAGAACGGTGCGCCTTGCTCATATAGGTTTACAGCCGGTGGCCTCTGTGCCGCCGGTTGTTTTTTATCTGTTATTTAATGAGCCGGCATTATTAAAAATGCAGCAGAGGTTTTATCTTCGTACCGTTGTGTTACCCGTCCACCAATAAACCCGAAAGCCATGCAATATCATATACTGGGAGCTTCAGATCTGCGTATCAGCGAAATCAGTTTCGGCTGTATGTCGCTGGGCAGCAACGATGCCGATAATGCCCGTCTGCTGCATGCCGCCATCGCAGGAGGCATTAATTTCTTTGATACCGCCGACCTGTACGATCACGGCCGGAATGAACTGTCCGTAGGCAAAGCCCTGAAAGAAAAACGCCAGGAAGTCATTATTGCTACCAAAGCAGGTAATCAGTGGCGGCCGGATGGCAGCGGGTGGGACTGGAACCCTTCGCCTGCACATATACTGGCGTCCGTGGAAGAAAGTCTGCGGCGGCTGCAAACCGATTACATAGACCTGTACCAGCTGCATGGCGGCACCATGGAAGATCCGACAGATGAAACCATCGCGGCTTTTGATGCCCTGCAGCAGCAGGGTAAAATCCGGTATTATGGCATTTCCTCTATACGTCCCAATGTTATCCGGACTTTCGCGGGGCGTTCCCGCATTGTCAGCGTGATGATGCAATACAGCCTGCTGGACCGCCGCCCGGAAGAAGCCTGTTTCCCGCTGTTGCAGGAAAAGGGGATCGGGGTACTGGCGCGGGGCGCCGTGGGTAAAGGGCTGCTGGCAGGCAAAACGCCGGAAGCCTACCTGAATTACTCCGCAGCGGAAGTAGCGAAGGCCGCGGCAGCTATTGCACGTATATCCGTTGACGGTAGAGACGCCGCGCAGACCGCGCTCCGGTTTGTACTGCAGCATCCTGCAGTAACCAGCGCAGTGACCGGAATCCGTACCGAAGCACAGTTGACAGACGCCCTGCAGGCGGTGACAGCCAGGCCCCTGTCTGCGGAAGAAACCGCAGCCCTGCGGGAGGTCCTGCCGGCCAACATATACGAACAGCACCGGTAGTGGCTCCGCAGCCGGATAACTTATATTGTACGCACCTTAAAACTCTATTTATGCGAAAGTTGAAAGTAGGAATGCTCCTGTTCCCGGAGATAACCATCCTGGATTTTACCGGTCCCTACGAAGTATTTAATAAGGCAGCCTGCTTTGAAGTGATTATTCTCGGAGAAACAACAGCGCCGGTGAAAGCGGAAGGAGGACTGATGCTGCAGGCCAGTGTAGCGCTGGCGGATGCTCCACAGCTGGATATTCTGTTTGTGCCGGGCGGAAAAGGTATCAACAACCTGCTTACCAATAACACCGTGCTTTCTTTCCTGGAAGAGCAGGGAAAGCAGGCAAAATATATTACGGCCGTCTGTACCGGCTCGCTGGTACTGGCTGCTGCCGGCCTGCTGCAGGGATATAAGGCTACCACGCACTGGCGCTCCCTGGAGCTGCTGCGGATGTTCCAGGTGGAAACGGTGGAGGAACGGGTAGTGAGGGACCGTAACCGCATTACCGGTGGCGGCGTTACCGCCGGGATTGATTTTGCCCTGACGCTCACCGCTATGATAGGCGGGGAGGAGATGGCAAAAATTATTCAGCTGCAGCTGGAGTATAATCCTGCACCTCCTTTCAGGGCCGGATCTCCGGCTACGGCAGGTACGCCCGTGCTGCTGGCAACACGGGAAGCAACCAAGTTTATGCTGGAAACAAGGCGGAAAATTATCCGGGAATTGCTACAGGCTCAGGCGTCATCTGCAACGCCGCTGCCCTGATGGTTCTGATTTCTTTTTTACAGATCATCCTGTTCAGCTCCGGGTCCCATACCTTCAGCCGGAAGCAGGCACGTATATCGCGGAACCGGAGGGAGGTGGTAGTAGCGGTCTGCAGTTCAGGTATGCGCTGCATCACTTCCGGAAGACGGTAGAAAGGAATGCGCGCATTGAGGTGATGGATATGATGGTGGCCTATGTTAGCAGTAAACCAGGCCATCACAGGGTGCATCAGCATATGGCTGGAGCTGAGCAGCGCTGCTTTGTCATAACACCAGTCTTCATTATCGCTGAATACCACGCCGGGAAAATTATGCTGTGCATAAAACAGGTAAGCCCCTATACTACAGGCGATTGTAAATGGAATACCCACAAACAGCACCCAGCTTTGCCATCCCAGGAAATACCAGAGCATAACGCTGCCGCCTATATGAATAATAAGGGCAATCAGGGAATCTATATGTTTACGCGGGCTGCTGGTAAAGGATTGCAGGCACATGCCGATGAGGAACATGAACAGGTAGCCGGCAGCTATCGTCAGCGGGTGACGGGTGAAAAGATAACTTCTTCTTTCACCGGGCGTCATGGCTTCAAATTTACGGCGCGTTACAATGGGGTAGGAGCCTATGCTGGCGCTGAAAAGTTTTGAGTTGTGTTTATGGTGGTAATCATGCGAACGTTTCCAGATGCTGGAAGGCGCCAGCACGTATATGCCGAAAAAGGTCATAATGATATTGGCCAGGTGCGAATGGTGAAGGATCGCGTGGTGCTGGTGATCGTGGTAGATGACAAACATCCGTACAATCAGCAGTCCTGACAAGACGCTGCATACCAGTCTGGCCACGAGCCAGGGTGCTGTTAATGTACCGGTTAATGCCAGTGTCAGCAGGCATAATGTAGAGATGGTGTACAGCCAGCTAAGTGCTCTCTTTTCACAAGCATATGGCTTGGTGGCCAGGATCAGTTCTTTTCCTTGCAGCATAGTGTAGTTGTAGTATTACCCGAAAATATGTTTTGATATATGTGTTATACAACGCTTGCGCGCCTGTGTTTCCATCGTTTGTGCGACCACAGCCAGGTGGCCGGCTGTGCTATAATATCCGTTTCCAGCTGGCGTGTATGCGCTGCCGTTATATCACCATCCTTTTCTGTAGCCGGCGTGGAAGTAAGCATATGTGCAGATACGCTGTAATAGCCGCGTCTGACGCGGTGTACCGTTACATATACTACCGGATAATTAAGTTTCTGTGCTATTTTTTCTGTGCCTTTGAACACCGGAGTGTCCTGATGCAGGAAAGTAAGCCAGTGTGCTGTTTTAGGTTGTGGCGCCTGATCTGCAATGAAGGCCGTGGCATTTACTTCTCCCCGGTTCTGCACCATATCCCGGAAAGTATCCTGCATGGCAATCAGCCGCGTGCCGAAACGCGTACGCATACGGTACATCAGGCCATTGAACTGCTTGTTGGCCAGCGGATGATAGATGACATATAACTGTTGTCTGCAAAGGATGCTGAAGGTATTGCCTGCCCACTCCCAGTTGCCTTTGTGCCCCATCACCAGTACCACGCTTTTTTTGTCGGCCGCCAGCTGGTCAAATAATGCCAGTGTTTCGTCCGTGAAGCGGCAGTGGTTCACCATTGCCTGTTTGCTGATAGTCAGTGTTTTAAAGGTTTCCAGGAACAGATCGCAGAGATAATGATAAAAATCCTTGCAGATGCGTTGAATCTCGGCTTCGTTTTTGTCAGGGAAGGAGTTACGGAGGTTTTGTAAGACCACTTTCTTACGATAGCCAAGCAGGTGATACAGTAAAACGTATACTATATCACTCAGAAAGTATAATATCCGGAAAGGCAGCAGCGATACCGCATAAATTACCGGTAGTAACAGATAGTAGGCAATTACTGACAAGTGGCACAGGTTTTTGATACTCCTAAAAGCATTATTAATAATGTAAATATATGGGTTACAGTACACTTTTCATAGCACTGCGGAAAAAAATGAGCTTTTAGTACCTTTATACCGGTACGTGTTGTAAATTTTAATCCAGACAAATGAAAACCATGAAGAAAATGCTGAAACTCGCAGGCCTGGCGGCTTTGATCGGAATGTTCGCTTATTGCGCGCGTTCTCCTTACAGTCAGACCAATAAAATTTACCGGCAGAAGGCGAAAGATTATGCCCGTACCATACGCCAGCAGCCGGGTTACCTTGCGGGAGACGGCGGCGTACTGCCCAAATGGTGGGCAGGTACCGTTAATTTCAATCTCCGTAAACCTAATCTTGTTATCATTCATCATACTGCGCAAAATTCGTGTGAACAAACACTGCAGACATTCACCCTGGACAGAACCCAGGTCAGCGCCCATTATGTCATCTGCCGGGATGGAATGATCCATCACATGCTGAATGACTACCTCCGCGCCTGGCACGGCGGTATCGCCAAATGGGGAAATCTTACAGACATCAACTCCTCATCTATCGGTATTGAGCTGGATAATAACGGTACTGAGCCTTTCCAGCCGGCCCAGATCAACAGCCTGCTGATCCTGCTGGATACCCTGCAGCACCGCTATGGTATTCCCGCTGCCAACTTTGTAGGCCATGGTGATATTGCCCCCGGCCGTAAAGTAGATCCCAGCGCCTATTTCCCGTGGCAGCAGCTGGCAGGGAAAGGATTTGGCCTGTGGTACGACGACACGACCAACCTCACCCTCCCCGCTGCGTTTGACAGGTGGCAGGCTCTCCGGATCATAGGCTATGATGTAAAAGATACCACCGCAGCCCTGGCCGCCTTCAAAAGACATTTTATGCCCCAGGATACTATCGCCCCTTCAGCAGAAGGCACCAATAAAGTACTGTTCCTTGTGCTGAAGAAATACCAGTAGCATCTTTGATGACACCTGAAAGCAGTTTTACCCCTACGCCGGTTTAAAATTTTGTGAAGTGCGTTAAATAGAGTATTTTAATAATGAGTTGTACCGATAAAACCAAAATCTGACGATCAGCCTTGCCGGACTTATTATACCAATACTATTTATCTACACCCTTATAATCATTTCTCTTACCATGAAACGCACTTCCAGATTCCCGTTTATGCTGCTGGCAGCAGCTGCCCTGCTATTGGCAGCCTCACAGCAAAAAGCCAATGCAGGAAAACATTCACTCAACCCCGTTGCCGATACGCCCTGCCTGGTTAAATCAGAAACCGCCTACGATTTTGCCGACAGCCTCCGTAAAAAAGTATATGCGCTCATCGAAGACAGAATCGCCGGCGGCATAGAAGAAAAAGGAACCGTGACCTGGGAAAATTCCCCCGATGCCCCTGAATACTACCATATCACCCTCCGCAGAAACAAACTATCCATCCGCTACAAAGGAACCGTCTGCCAGGACGCTGATAAACTGATCGCACAGAATATCGACTCCTGCAAGGCAGACCTGAAGAAGCTGCTTAATAAATGATTTACGGATTTATTGATTTTGGAATTTAGAGATTTTAAATGCAGCAAAGATCTTCGCGGATAGTATTCGCTGCATTTAAAATCTCTAAATTCCAAAATCAATAAATCCGTAAATCTCTATATTGTCTATAAATTTTGTAGATTAATAATTGTGTTATACTTTTGTTATCGAGTGGTACATTTTTTTCCGGTCATACACCAACTATAGAGGAAACCAAAATGAAATCGTGCGTAAGCGGAAGAACTATCGTCGTTCTGCCAAGGACCACCAACAACCAATAAATTAACATTTACATGAAGTACGTCAAAAGGCTTTCGGGCCTGCTGTCCGCATTACTGTGGATACAGCAAAGCTATGCCCAGGAAATCCGGGTAGGCGGGGTAGTGACCTCCCGCCAGGATGCACAGCGTATACCCGGCGCAGTTATACGCATTAAAGGAACCAGCCAGGGAACACAGGCGGACGCTGATGGAAAATACACGATCAGCGCACATACCGGCGATACGCTGCAGATATCCTTTATCGGCTTTCAGACAGCCCTCGTACCGGTATTACAGCACCATATCATTAACATCTCCCTGGAAAATACAGACAGCAAGCTGCAGGAAGTAGTAGTAACGGCACTGGGTATTTCCAAAGAAAAAAAATCACTCGGATACGCCGTACAGGAACTGAAATCTAAAGACATTGCGGAAGCCAGGGAAACCAACCTGGTAAATGCCCTGTCCGGAAAGATTGCAGGGGTACAGGTTACCAACAGCCAGGGTAACCTCGGCTCTTCCCGTATCGTCATCCGCGGGGAAACGTCTATCGCCGGAAACAACCAGCCACTCTTCATCCTCGATGGTATCCCCGTAGATAACAGCCAGCTGGGAATAGGCACCGGCCGCGATTTTGCCAACGCCATCTCCGATGTAAACCCGGACGATATCGCTTCCATCAGCGTACTGAAAGGCCCCAACGCTGCAGCATTGTATGGCTCCAGGGCTGCCAACGGCGTCATCCTCATCAAAACAAAAACCGGGAAAGATACGAAAGGCGGTATAGGCGTTACCGTTAATTCCAATGCCACCTTCGAAAGCCTGCTGGTATTACCCGACTTCCAGAACGTATACGGACAGGGCGCCGGCGGCCAGTTCTCCTATAAAGACGGTAAGGGCGGCGGCCTCAACGACGGCACCGACGAAAGCTGGGGGCCTAAAATGGACGGCAGGCTCATCCCGCAGTTCTTCTCCAACGGAGAAGCCGTGCCATTTGTGCCACATCCCAATAATGTGAAAGATTTCTACGTTACCGGCTACACGCTTAACAACGGCCTCGCCGTAGGCGGCACAACCGATAAAATAGATTACCGCTTCTCCTATAACAACACCCGCCAGTCGGGGATCCTGCCCAATACCGGCATCACCCGCAATACCTTCACCGCCAGCAACACCTTCCGCATCACGCCTAAACTTACCCTCAGCACCTATGCAGATTATATCCGCACTGCGGCAGATAACCTGCCGGGGGTAGACGGCCGCCGCGGAAACAGTGTCACCCTGCAATTCATCTGGTTCGGCCGGCAGGTGGATGTTGCCCGGCTGAAAAACTACAAAAACCCTGATGGCACTGACTATAACTGGAACCATAGCTACTATAGCAACCCCTACTGGATTCAAAATGAAAATACGGTAGGCCAGCTGAGAAACAGGTTCTTCGGAAATGCCCGGTTGTCATACGAAATACTCGACTGGCTCAGCGCCAATCTGCGCATTGGTACCGACTACTACCAGGACAGAAGAAAATATAAAGTAGCCTACTATACCAACGGAACGCCGTTCGGTTCCTATACGGAAGACAACTACGCCGTCGGTGAAACCAACGGAGAATTCACGCTCAATGCCAAAAGGAAGCTGGGCCGCGATTTCAACCTCGATGTGCTGGCCGGCGGAAATATCCGCACCAACCAGTTTGAGCAAAACTATCAGCAGGCCCCCAAACTCGCGGTGAAAGATGTATACACACTCAATAACTCCCGCGATCCGCTGATCTCCACAAGTTATTTCAGCAAGCAGAAAGTATACAGCGCGTTCGGTTCCGCACAGCTTAGCTACCACAACTATGCATTTGTGAATGTAACCGCACGCAATGACTGGTCTTCCACATTGCCGGCCGGCAACAACTCCTATTTCTATCCGTCTGTCAATGCCAGCCTGGTGGTATCAGATGCGCTGCATATACAGAGCAAGGCGCTCTCCCTGCTGAAAGTACGCGGTGGATGGGCGCAGGTAGGTAAGGATACGGACCCTTATCAGCTCATCAGCACCTATCCGTTTAATCAGCCTTTCGGGTCTTACCCGTTGCAGACAGTATCCGATAAATTTCTGAAGAAAGACCTGAAGCCGGAAATCACCACTTCCACAGAAGTAGGACTGGAAGCGGGTTTCCTGGATAACCGCCTCCGGCTGGATGTTACCTGGTATAACTCTAACAGCCGCAACCAGATATTACTGGCAGATGTGAGCCCGACTACCGGCTACCTGAAAAAATTACTCAACGCCGGCGAAATCAATAACCGCGGTATTGAAGTGATGCTGGGGCTAACGCCGGTGACTACACGCTCCGGCTTCCGCTGGGATGTGAATGTGAACTTCGCACGCAACGTCAGCAAAGTGATAGAACTGGATAAGGAAGGGTTCCTGAACGATTATGTGCTGGGCAGTTCCGGTAACATACAGGTGCTGGCCAGCAAAGGTAAACGCTATGGCGCCCTGTATGGTAAAGCATTTGCGCGGGATGCGCAAAACAGGATTATCGTAAATGACGACGGTACCCCGGCTATTGACCCCAATAAAAAAGTACTGGGATACTTTACTCCCAACTGGACCGGCGGCATCAACAACAGCTTTTCTTTCAAAGGTTTCAGTCTGAGCTTCCTGATAGATACCAAACAGGGCGGCTCCATCTGGTCGGGTACCAACTATACCGGTATTTATACCGGCGTGCTGGCAGCCAGCCTACCAGGCAGGGACGCAGATCTCGGCGGATTGCCCTACTATTACGACGGGCAGAAAAATGTACAGCTGCCGGATCATAATACAGCTGCTCCCGGCGGTGCTGCCGTGCATCACGACGGTATGATCTTCGACGGCTATACTGCCGACGGAAAGAAGAATACCCGCATTTTGTCTGCAGAAGATTATTACAAAAGTGTGTACAACAGCAGTGTCAATGAAAGCAGCGTGTATGACGCCTCTTTCATCAAACTGAGAGAAATTAAACTGGGGTATTCATTGCCGCAATCATGGGTACACCGGTTAAAGCTGCAGTCCGTGAATGTTGCGCTGGTAGCCAGAAACCTCGGCTATCTCCAGAAACATGTGCCTAACATCGATCCCGAAACTGCGTTCAACACCGGTAACGGTCAGGGCCTCGAAACCCTGCAGATACCCACCACACGCAGCATCGGCTTTAACCTGAATGTTTCATTCTAATTACCAGGAGAATATGAAAAAGCTACTCATACCTTTCTTTATTATATGGACAATCTGCTTCAGCGCCTGCCAGAAAGAGCTGGAGAAGATAAACCGCAATCCGAACGAACCCAATACCGTGCAGCCGGACTACCTGCTGAGCAATGGTATCAAATCCAATGTAGATACCTATTGGGGACAGGACGCTACCATGGACGGCGCTTTGCTGTATGTACAGTACTGGTCCAAAATTCAGTATACGGATGCAGACCGTTACATTCCTGCTTCTACCAGCATTCAGACTGTATGGAGCAACTTTTATGCACAGGGTATACAGGACTTCACTACACTGGCACAGCTGGGCGACAGTCTGCATAACCCCAATTATAAAGCTATCGCCATCATCATGCGATCCTGGATTTTCCAGCAGCTCACCGATCTTTACGGCGATATACCTTACCGGCAGGCAGCCAGCATTGAGCAATACCTCACGCCGGTATATGACAGCCAACGGGTAGTATACAACGGGTTGCTGGCCGAACTGAAAAATGCGAATACGCTGTTTACCAATAATGCAGATGTACAGGGAGATGTATTACTGAGAGGTGATCCGCTGCGCTGGAAGCAGTTTGCCAACGCCTTGCGCCTGCGTATAGCCCTCCGCATCGCCGATCGCGACTTTGCAGCCGCCAAAGCTGTTTTCGACGATGTAGCTGCTTCCGGGAATATACTACTGCAGAAAGACAGCCTGGTGAAACTGAACTATCTGGCTTCCCCCAACCAGAACCCGGTAGGCAGAAACCGGGAAACCCGCAATGACTACCGCATCAGTAAATCTATTGTAGATAAACTGAAAGCACTCGGTGACCCACGGTTAAGCATATACGCTACCGTACCCAAAGATACCAACGTAATCATCGGAGTAACCAATGGACTACCCAACGATTCCGCAGCCAGGCTGGGTTTCAGCAAAACTTCCGATGCCGGCGCTGTATTCACGGCCACCACAGCGCCTGCCATCCTGTTCAGCTATGCAGAGCAGCAGTTTATCCTGGCAGAGGCGGCGCAACGCGGCCTTATCAGCGGTAATGCAGCTACCCTCTATAACCAGGCCATCACCGCTTCTTTTGCACAATATGGTATCTCCGCCGCTGAAGCAGCTACCTATGTGACAAAACCAGGCGTAGCCTACGACGGTGGCAACTATAAAAAATACATCGGTGAACAGAAATGGCTGGCCCTCTTCGGGCAAGGCCTGGAAGCCTTCGCAGAATGGAGACGACTGGACTACCCGCAACTCAAACCTGCCCTCACCGGCGCCCTCAATGGCAAAATGCCGCAACGCTTCACTTACCCCTCCAGCGAGCAGGCCCTGAACGGCGCCAACTACAAAGCTGCCGTAGCACGGCAGGGTAGCGATCTGCTGACAACCAGGGTGTGGTTTGATGTGAATTGATGAAGGACCCCCTCTTTGAATAATTGCGAATTACAAATTGCGAATTACGAATGTAGAAGCGAAGAATAGAACGAAGATTAAAAGAGATATTTTATAGTTATCTCCTTTAATCTTCGTTCTATTCTTCGCTTCTACATTCGTAATTCGCAATTTGTAATTCGTAATTAAAATTATATATAATTTTTTAATTATCTTTATCAAACAGGGGGACACTACTATGCACCGGATATTCCTATTGATGCTTATCATAAGCGTATTGGCCTGCAATGAGGCCGGAAATAACTCAGATGAAGATTCTACTGTGGCGGTGCCGGCGGCTTCGGAAAGAATAGCTGCACTGACGGAAGAGGAAACAGACACCATTGTACAGACGAAAGAAGATCTTCCCTGGGAAAAGATGGAGGTATTCCATTTCTCAAAGGCGCTGATAGATCATAAGGTGCCGCTGTTTACCAGCGAGCATCGCTTTACCGCAGCGCTGGGGGCGGCAGACAGCATATCCACGCCCGCCTACGACGGAATCTGTGCTTCCCAGTTTGAAGAAGAGTTTCTGTTTTTTTACAAGGATGGCTCCTGCTTTGAAAAGTTCAGTGATTCCCTCGCCTGCGAAGAATTTGTACTTACCACCGGACATACGATCACCTGCAATGGCATAACGTTCTCCCGCAACACCACCTGGGCCGAAGTGAAAAAATATTATCCGAATGCCGTTCAGCAGGCGGAGAATGAAGGCCGTACAGATATGGTAACACTCCGTGATTCCGATAATATGAACAGCGACAGCTCAGTCAGGTTATACTTTGAAAACGGAAAACTGGTACGGATAGAAAATTTTATACCCTGCTAAGAGGCCAGCAGATATACCCGGAGGCTGCCCGCTCCCTGTGCGCCATGTACCAGCACTGCACCGATATCGGTAGTAGCGGACGGTCCCATCATAAAACAGCCGTAAGCCGTATCTTCCAGGTGCACCTTGAGATAGGCATCGTACATATCCGGCACTATCTGGTCGGGCGACAGCAGTATAACCAGGTGCTGTGCTAAAAATCCCAGTGTACTTACCAGCGGATCTTCCTGATTCAGCCATACCATTCCATTTTCCGCAACGCCGAAGCAGGCGCGGATAATGCCTACGTCTACGTCTGCCAGGTCGTGCGGATGGCCCGTACAATAAAAGTCTTTATTGCCGCTGATCTCCGGAGCGGCGGAACAGATAACCCTGGCCTGCGGATATTGTGATACCAGCAAAGCCTGTGCTGCCGCAGCATCAGCAGGACGGAAAATATCACCCCCGGCAGCTTTGAGCCGGGCTTCAAAAACCGGCAGCAAGGCAGCAGGTTTGGAAGAAACAGGTATATCAGAACAGGCGTTCTGCCCGGCCGGTTGCATCCGGGCGTCTGGTGGCTGGTTGCGGGTGGTTGTTTCCATCATCATTAGCGTTTTTTAAGTTGCAGGAATGTTTATCAGATTGTACTCACGGTTACGGCTCAACGTATTTCAGCAGACAGTTGCAGGCAGCGCGCGGCAGATAACTCTCCCTTATTTCCGGGTAACGGGACAGGGCATTAAGGTAATATGGAATGACCCGGCTGGCTTTCATTGTATACTGCTTTCTTATTATTTAACATCTCAGCGGATATTTTGTTGCAGGTTTGGAATCGTAAATCCTTTCCTTATTTTTGGCCCCGATGCTACCAGGTAATAACCATAATAATCAGGCATGGTCCATGCTGCGTGCGGGCGATCAGTCCGCTATGCTGTTGCTGTACGACGAACATTACACCGGACTGCTGAACTATGGTATTAAACTGACGGGTAACAGGGAGCTGTCTGCCGAATGCATCACACAGGTGCTGATAGATTTATGGGATAAGCGGAAAGTGCTGCCGGAGGTGACCAATGTACGCGCCTACCTGCTCACCTGCATCCGCCGTAAGGTAATGGCAGAGCTGAAAGCCGGCAGAATGCGCGAGCAGCGGCATCAGGACTTTGAGGCCGGCCGGGAGCAGAGTGAAGCCGCCTATGAACAGTTTATCATCGCCGCACAATCAGATAAGGTGCTGAAACAGCGACTGGGCAATGCGTTAAAGCAATTGTCGCCCAGACAGCTGGAATTGCTCCGGCTCAGGTATTTTGAAGATAAAGATTATGATGAAATTGCCGCCATCTGCCATATTACGAAGCGTACTGCTTATAACAGCATCCACGACGCCATTAAAATACTACGTACGGAATTATATGCCGGCGGTGACGAAAACCAGTCGCTGTACAGTATTCCGGTTCTTGTAATACTCCTGCTGACCATGCAGTAAAAATTTTTTTCCATTTTGCCGGTAAAAACCAACTACCCGCTGCTCTATATATAAAAGAGCCTTTTTTATGCCTTCTTTCCAGGATTACAGTACGGAGGATTTCCTGCAGGAATCATCATTCTGCCGCTATTGCAGCGGAACAGACCCGTATGCTGTTAACTTCTGGGAGAAATGGCTGAAAGACAACCCTGATAAAAAACAGGAAGCAAAGCAGGCCAGGGAAATGTATTACCTGCTGAACGGAAATATTCATCCCGCTGTCTTTCAGCAGCACAGACGGCAATTTGAAGCAGCCTTTCAGCAGCATCTGCGGCAGCACACAACTACGGTTACGGTACCGGTAAAGGGTATACGTAAATTATCTTTCCTGTTCAGAGCAGCCATCGTTACCGGATTGATTGCCCTCGGCGGCTACGCCGGCTGGCAATGGCTGCAGCCACCGGCCTTTGTTGTATACAGCAGCGCGGCAGGGGAGCGCAGAACTTTCCGGCTGCCGGATGGTACCCGGGTGATGCTGAATGCCGGCAGCCGGCTCACCATTCCGCACGGCTTCTGTACATCCGGCCGGGAGGTGACCCTGAGCGGTGAAGCCTTCTTTGACGTGCAAGTCGCCGCAGGTAAGCCTTTTGTTGTTCATACTACGGGAATGGATATACGTGTGCTCGGTACGGTATTCAACGTACGCGCCTACCCGGAAGATAAAACTGCCGTCACCACCCTGCTGCGCGGTAAAGTAGAAGTACTGGTGAAAGCTGCCGGCAAACGGATGGTGCTCGCCCCTGCCGAAAAGGTAGCCATACAGACAGCACACCCGGCAGAAAAACCGGTGCTCACCAAAGTGACGCTGCAGCAGCAGGACAGCGTTGCTCAGGAAGTACTATGGACCCGCAACCGCCTTATCCTGAACGACCTGCCCCTGCGGGAAGCCGCACTGGAAATGGAAAGATGGTATGGCGTGCGGATAACAGTTGATAATAGCATTTCCGGTAAGTTAAGATATACCGCCACCTTCGAAAAAGAAACAGTAGAACAGGCATTACAGGCACTGCAGCAATCCGTGCCTTTCCATTATAAAATAAGTGACCATGAAATAATTATCAGCCAGTAACAGGAATATACCAACCATTTTTCTGATAAACTAAAAAAGGAGCGCATGAAAGCTCCCTGATGTAAAGTAAAAGGCCACCGGCCTGAGCCGGGTATTGTAGCCGATTTAGGACTTTAACCAACTTAATGTATGAAAAGAATCTGTTTGCGTGGAGCACTGACCGTGCTCCCGGGACGGCGTATTGCAGGTCTTACGCTGTGGTTGTCACTATTTATGCTCATCTGCACGCATAATATCCTTGCAGGTAACGGTATGCAGCAGACGAAATTATCCCTGCACCTGAAAACAGTACCTATCATCAGGGTTTTCAGCGCTATCGAACAGCAATCTCCCTACCGCTTTGTATACAGCAGTACCATCATCCCGGCAGAGAAACGCGTTACCATTGAAGCGGAAGATATAACGGTAACGGATGTACTGAAACAGATACTATCCAATACAGAGCTGGAGTTTCGTAACGGAGACAACAACCTGATCATCATCTCCCGGCAGCAGCCACCCCAGCAGAAAGACCGTATACTGAAGGGAAAGGTGCTGGATGAATCCCGCAACCCTGTGCCCGGTGTGAGTATTATGCTGGAGAACATGCAGGCAGGATGTAATACGGATGGCAACGGAGAATTTACACTTGCTGTTAAGAATGCCAATCCCATACTCATCATCAGCTCTATGGGCTTCATCACGAAGAAAGTGCCCGCCGGGGATCAGCCTTACCTGGAAATTATTCTATCGCCCAATATCTCCGTATTGCAGCAGGTGGTAGTTACAGGTTATCAGACTATCTCACGCGAGCGTAGCGCCGGCTCTTTCTCCCGGGTAGACGGCTCGCAGCTGCAGCAGAAGTCGGGCAGCATGAATGTGCTGGACCGCCTGGAAGGGCTGGCGCCGGGGCTGGCGATGAACAACGGCGACAAGGCCGACAAATTTCTTATCCGTGGCGTATCCAGCGTTAACGCCAGCAGGCAGCCCCTGTTTGTGGTGGATGGCGTGCCGATGGCCTATGACTACGTTGCCAGCTTCGTAAATCCGAATGATGTAGAAAATATTACTTTTCTGAAAGATGCTACCGCAGCATCTATCTGGGGCGCCAATGCCGCCAACGGTGTAGTGGTGGTTACCACTAAAAAAGGGAAAAATACCAACCGTAAAATCTCCGTTAGCTATGATGGCTTTGCTTCTTTCAAAGGGCTACCTGACGACGATTACCAGCATCGCATGAACAGCGCGCAGCTGGTAAAAGCAGCCAGAGAAATTTTCAATCCGGCTGCCTACCCCTGGAAAACAGTGACAGCACCGGGCATCGGTAATACCGATCCGATTGTGTACCCGCATGAACAAATACTGTATGATCTGCAGAACGGCATTATCAGCCAGGCTGCCGCAGATGCCCGCCTGGACTCGCTCGCAGGGCTGGATAATCGCAACCAGTTTAATAAATACCTGCGTCAGCCCGGCTTCCTTACCAACCACAGCTTATCATTCTCCGGTGGCAGCCAGTATCACACCTATTACGGTTCCCTCGCCTATACCGGCAAACAGGGCGGCGATACCGCCAACATGAACCGTTATCTCATGAACCTCCGCCAGGACTTCTTCCTGAGTAAAGCAGTGAAAGCAGACCTGACAATAAATCTCTCGCAGGAGAAATCCAAAGCGCAGGTGATTCCTTTTTTATCTGCCAACTCACTGCCTTCCTTCCTGCCTTATGTTATGCTGGCCGACGATCAGGGGAATCCTTTGTCCCTGGCGGACCTGCAGATATATGCACCTTATCGCCGCGCCGCGGAACAGAAGAGTGGTATTAACCTGGACTACATCCCACTGCTTGAAAAGGAATATACACGTAACAATGCTGCCAAAGTAACTTCCGCCAGAGTGAACACAGGCTTCAGCATCAGGCTGATGAAAGGGTTGACCTATGAAGGCCGCTTCCAGTATCAGCAGGTGAACAGTCATCAATATCTTTTCTACGATCAGCCATCCTACCGGAACCGTTATGAGCTGGTGCATTTCACACAGGCCGCTGCTGCGCCCGGAGGAAAGCCTACCTACTATCTGCCTGAAACAGGTGGGTTCTACAGGTCTGTTAACCGGCAGAACACTGCCTGGACAGCCCGTAACCAGTTCTCCTATGATAATACCTTTCAGCAGCACCACCAGGTAACCCTGCTCGCCGGTACAGAAGTGAGGGGTGATAAAACACGCGGAGAAACTTCCGAACGCCGGGGCTTTGACTTTCAGACGCTCACCTATTATACCTATGACGAAAAACTGCTGGAAGTAACCGGTATCAACAAACCGGTACTGGGCACTTCCAGCAGCACCAAAAGCACGCTGGCCTCCACGCCTTACCGCGCCGAAGAACTGGAGACAAGGTTCTTCTCATTATATGCCAATGCCGCCTATACCTATCAGCAGCGGTATAACCTGAACGGAAGTATACGCATGGATCAGTCTAACCTGTTTGGGACCGAGAAAAGCCAGCAGTACAAGCCCATCTGGTCCGTGGGCGCAGGCTGGCTGCTCAGCAATGAAGCGTTTTTTGATGTAAAAGGTATCAGCAGATTAAACATCCGCCTGACCTATGGCCTGGGAGGAAACTCTCCCAGACCAGGTTCCGGCAGTACCATGGATATTATTCTTGCAGAAAAAAATCCGCTGTTCAGCGATGTGGGTATCGGCTACAAACCGCTGCTGCCGGGTAATAAAGCCCTCAGCTGGGAACGTACCAAAATGCTCAACGCCGGTGTGGTCATCGATCTGTGGAGCGGCCGGCTGACTGCCTCCATAGACGTATACCATAAGAAAACCACGGACCTGCTGGGCTTTCAGCCGCTGGACAGAACCAACGGATGGTACTACGGCTATGCCAACCTCGGAAATATGCTGAACAAGGGTATCGACGTTCAACTCAACAGCAGGAATATCGCAAAGGGCAGCTTCGCCTGGAATACCCTGTTTACGCTGGGTTACAACAAAAACAAGGTGCTGAGCCTGAAGAGAAGTACAGTGCTGACGCCAGGTAACAAGGCCAATGAAGGTTTCCTCGAAGGTTATCCGGCATATTCCATCTATGCGTATGATTGGGCCGGGCTGGACGGCATGGGGGACCCACAGATCATTACGCATGACGGCAAAAAGGTGAAAACATCCGGCAACGTTACCGCCGATGATCTTTCTTTCGCCGGTATTATTCAGCCGCAATGGTACGGCGGTATCACCAATACTTTTCATTACCGCCGGTTTGACCTGTCGTTCCTGGTGGTATATAACCTTGGCTACCAGATGCGCCGCGATGTAAATACATTCTACTCCGGCAGGCTGAAAGGCAATATCCCCGCGTCTTTCGAAGACCGCTGGCAAAAACCGGGCGATGAAGCGTTCACCAATACGCCGTCTTATGTAGCAGTTAATGCCGAAGATATTAACCGCCGCAGCACTACTTTTTACCGGCAGGCAGATATCAATGTAGTCAACGCCGCCTATATGAAACTGCGGGACCTTACCCTTTCCTACACGCTGCCGGAGGGCATTGCCGGGCGGTTGTTCATGGACAACTGCCGCATCTACGGGCAGCTGAATAATGTGATGCTATGGAAAAAGAATAAGGATGATATAGACCCGGAATATTATAACCTGGCCCAGGGTGTACGCACACAGGCGATGAAACCGTTTTTTACAGTAGGCGTTAACGTTAGGTTCAAATAATTAAAACAAGTGCAGCATGAAAAAAAGATTATTGTACATATCATTGATATCCGCTGCCATGGCGGGCAGCAGCTGTAACAAATTTCTGGATGTAGTGCCTAAAGGCAAAGATACTCCCCGTACGCTGGAACATTATAACGGTCTGCTGAACAGTACGGCGCTTGTCAATTATGCCGATGTTGTGCAGGCAGAAAACGGAAGCACCACCACTAAAGGTACGGCGGTGGTGAGTGTGATGATGGGAGATGACCTGATTACAGACCCTTTGTTTCTGCAGGTAATGGGCCCTTCTGTAGCGAATGCCTATACCTGGCAGGCAGATATTTTCCGCCCGGAAGATGATGTAGCCGAATGGGGCGCCTTCTACGGACAAAACTATGTGTATAACCTTATAGCCAACAACGTAATGGCGGTTGCAGGCAATGAGGAGAAGAAAAGGCAGGTGCGCGCAGAAGCCCGTGCAGCGCGTGCGCTCATGCATTTTATGCTGGTGAATTATTTCGGGAAACCGTACAATGCCGCCACCGCTGCCGGCGATCCCGGCATACCGGTTGTAAAGGAAGCAAATGCCAATGGCACCATACCGCCCCGGAGCAGTGTGCAGGAAGTATATGATTTTATCATCAGCGAACTGCAGGCGGCTATTCCGGACCTTCCGGAGATAACGCCTATGCGCCTGCGTATGGGGCAGGCAGCAGGGTATTATCTGCTGGGGCAGACTTACCTGACCATGGGCCGGTACGAAGCGGCACTGAAAGCGCTGGAATCATGCCGTGCGGCGGTAGCTAAAAGCCATGTGCCGGTACGCTTGTATGATTACAATCAGATGATGCCGCAGTGGACATCGCCGGCGCTGCCGCAGTACGGCGTATTTGGCCATCCTACGCAGTTTGATAATGAAGAGAACATCTACCTGAAGCAGATCAACATCCTGGATTTTGTTTTCGGGAATGTGGCGATGCTGAGTCCGGCAGCGGAAGAGAAATTCGATCCGGCAGATCTCCGGCTGAAGTTCTTTTACAACAAGGACTATCTCACCGGTTCTATGACATTGCCGTATAAACTGCGTAATTCACCGATAGCCATCAATATAGGAGCCGGTTTGCCAGGGCTATACCTGATGCTGGCGGAGTGTGAAGCCCGTACCGGTAACCTGGCAGCCGCAGCAGCTGATCTGCTTACCCTGCGTAAATCCCGTATGCCCGCCGATAAGGCGGTTGTCAGCGCCACCACCCGGGAAGAGATGATCCGTTTTGTGATAGATGAACGCATCCGTGAACTGGCCTGTACCGGGCAGCGCTGGTTCGATATGCGCCGTCTCTCCAATGACCCGATTTTTAAAGATATAACGTATACGCATACACTGGGAAGTAAAACCTGGACACTCTCCCCCGAACGCCTCACCCTGCGCATCCCGGCGAAGATCTTGCAGCAGAACCCCGGCATGCCGGACAACCCCTGATTATTTTATTATTTGGTTATTTGAGATGTAAAATGCAGCGGAGATTAACGTATAAGACTACACGTTAATCTCCGCTGCATTTTACATCTCAAATAACCAAATAATAAAATAATAAAATAATCTGGGGCTTTGGGTGGGCCCTACATTACCGGTGTTTTGCCTCCGTCTACGGCGGTGCTGGTACCGGTGATGTAGGCGGCGGCAGGGGAGGCGAGGAAAGCGACCATGGCAGCCAGTTCTGAGGATTTGCCAAAACGCTTCATGGGTATTTCCTGGAGCCATTCCTGTTCAATCACATCCGGAGAAACGTTACGGGCAGCTGCGCTGCTGTTGAAAAGACTTTGCAGGCGGGAGGTGGAAGTAGAGCCCGGCAATACGTTGTTAACCGTAATGTCGTGCGGGGCCAGTTCTCCGGCCAGTACTTTAGACCACCCGGCTACTGCCCAGCGGATGGTGGTAGATACGCCGAGATTTTTCAGCGGAGCCTTTACAGAGGTGGAAATAATATTGATTATACGGCCGTAGCCTGCGCGGATCATACCGGGAACCAGTGCCTGGGTGAGTACCTGGCTGCACAGCAGGTGAGCGGAAAAGGCTTCTGCAAAGGCCTGTGGCGTAGCGTTGAGAATAGGCCCTGCCGCTGGTCCGCCGCTGTTGTTGATTAATATATGAATCGTTTCAGCTGCAGCCAGCTCCTGTGCCATGACAGTTACCCCCTGCAGGTTATTGAAGTCGGATACGATGTAGCGGTGCAATTGCCCGCCGGTTGTGCTGAGGGAGGCTACCGCCGTTTTTAGGCTTTCCTCATTACGCGCAGTGAGTATACAGTTGGCGCCAAGTGCCGCCAGTTCTATAGCTGAAGCAAGCCCTAAGCCCTGAGAGCTGCCGCATACCAGCGCGGTTTTCCCTTTTAAAGAAAGATCCATGCGAATGATTTTTTGATTGTTGATTTTCTGATTTACGGATTGGCAAAGTACAGGAGATAATGATAGAACTATTCGTTAATTATCACTGAAAATATTTGCTGCATTTCAAATCCGTAAATCAGAAAATCCCAGAATTCGTAAATCCTAAATTTACGGATTTACACGCGCACATAAATTCTTTTCTTGTCCAGGATAAACCCGATGGACCAGCATAGCAGCATGTAGGCCAGCGAAAACAGCAGGGAGCCGAATTTTCCGGGGGAGACGGGCTGGAAGATGACATCGTTGATCCACTTATACAGGCTGGACCCGTTGATGTGAATCACATACATGAGGATAACCAGTACTTCCGATAACAGATAGAGGAAGAGCGGGTTTTTACCGAAAACGGTGAAGAAGCCCGTGCCTTTGGTGAATCCCAGCATATCAATGATGATAATCAGCAGGGAGAGCAGCAGCAGATCTATACCTACCGTCAGCAGAACGTAGGAGCTGGTCCATAATTTTTTATTGATAGGGAATACGGTATTCCATACATAGGCGAGTGCAATGAGCAGGGCGCCTGTGAAGATCATGCGCATGATGCCACCCTGCGTTTTGCCCTGGCGCTGTACAAACAGGCCGGCATAGTAACCGGCAATAACGTTGACAATAGCCGGGAAGGTGCTGAGTATACCTTCCGGATCAAAGGGGAATCCTTCTCCGTGGTACAGGTGATTATCTCCCAGGATAAACTTATCCAGCATCAGTCCGGCATTACCATGAATACCATATTGATCGCCGGGAACGCCGGCAAACCAGAGTATAGCCCAGTATCCGAAGAGCAGCAGCGCGCTCACTGCCCATACCCATTTTTTAGGAAGATAATAAATAAGCAAGGAGGCGATGCCGTAGCAGAGTGCGATACGCTGCAGTACGCCCAGTATACGGGTATGGCTGAGCGGCTTGAATACGAGTCCGCTATCAGTATGCTGTACAAACGGGAACCAGTACATCAGGAATCCCAGCAGGAAAATGATAAGGGTACGTTTGAATATTTTGCCCAATACGGCAGCGTTTCCCAGCTGCCCGTATTTTTTCATACTAAAGCTCATAGCATTTCCCACAGCAAAGAGAAAGGAGGGGAAAACCAGGTCGGTAGGCGTCCAGCCATGCCAGGAGGCATGATCCAGCGGCCAGTAAGTGCCGCCGGTTCCGCCGGTATTAACGATAATCATGAAACAAACGGTCATGCCGCGGAAGACATCCAGCGGTAGGAATCGTTGGGAGGCTTGTGTCATTTTTCCCGGAAATTATTGGTTGATAAGATGGTAAGGAATGCAACTCGCGTTTGAGTGTCTACAATATAGACATCTTATTTCAAATTGCAAATATTGAATATAAATCGCGGGAGAAAATTTGTAAATTCAGGATCAACATAAATTCCACGATATGAAACAGATATTACTACTGCTTACACTGGCGGGCGGTTGGCTGCTGACGGGCTGTAACCGGCCACCGGCGGCCGGCAAGGTGTGGTCCGGGGAAAAGGCTGCGCAATGGTATGCCGCACAGGGCTGGCTGCGTGGCTGCGATTTTATTCCAAGCACGGCAGTAAACCAGCTGGAAATGTGGCAGGAAGCTACTTTTGATACCACTACCATCAGCCGGGAGCTGGGATATGCAGCCGCTATCGGTTTCAATTCAGTACGCGTTTACCTGCATCACGTGCCCTGGGTAACAGATGCTGCCGGTTTCCGCAGCAGGATCGGCGCCTACCTGTCTATCGCCCACCGGTATGGTATTTCCACCCTGTTCGTGTTTTTTGACGACTGCTGGAACCGGGAGTACAGCGCAGGTCCGCAGCCGGCTCCGCGTCCCGGCGTACACAACTCCGGCTGGGTACAGGACCCCGGCGATGCCATACACCGGAATATAACGTTAACGGATACACTGGAGAGATATGTGAAGGATATACTGACACATTTCGGGCATGATAAAAGGGTATTACTGTGGGACCTGTATAATGAACCAGGTAATGAAGGACATCGGGAGAAGAGCCTGCCGCTGCTGAAAAAGGTATTCCGCTGGGCCAGGGAGATAAATCCGGATCAGCCCGTGTCTGCAGGATTGTGGAGCTGGAACCTGACGGAGTTCAACAGGTTCCAGGCAGAGAATTCAGATGTAATCACCTATCACAATTATGACAAGCCGGAGCAGCACAGGCAGATTATTGATACACTCCGTAAGCTGGGGCGGCCGCTTATCTGTACAGAATATATGGCCCGTACAAATGGCAGCCGCTTTGATAATATTATGCCGATGCTGAAGGAGGAAAATATTGGCGCTTACAACTGGGGGCTGGTAGCGGGGAAAACCAATACCATTTATGCCTGGAGTACGCCCATGCCCGACGGCAAAGAGCCTCCGTTATGGTTTCACGATATTTTCAGGAAAGACGGTACTCCCTATAAAGAAGAAGAGGTACAGCTTATCCGGGAGCTGACCGGTAAGCGGTAATTACATGGAGAAGCCTTTGCCCAGTACTTCGTGCACTTCATGAATCACTACAAATGCTTCCGGATCGGCTTCCTGTACCAGCGCTTTAAGGCGCATGAGTTCCTGTTTGCCGATTACCACATACAGCACTTCCTTGGGCGTTTGCGTATAGGCGCCATGCCCGTGTAATACGGTGGCGCCGCGCTTCATTTCGCCGGTAATCTTCAGGGCAATGTCGGCAGTATGCCGGGAAATAATGGTGATGGCGCGTTTGGTATTCAGACCGTCTACAATATAATCTACCGTTCTGGCGCCTATATACACGGCTATAAAGGTATACATGGTTTTTTCCAGGCCGATGATAAAGACGGATGCGGAAACAACCAGAATGTCAAGAATAAGCATGGATGTTCCCAGGCTCCAGCCCAGGTATTTGTTGCACAGGCGGGCCAAAATAGCAGAGCCTCCGGTGGTTCCTCCGGAAAGAAATACCAGCCCGATACCTATACCTACCAGCAATCCTGCAAAGATGGCCGCCAGCAATGTACTGCTGGTGACGGAAGGCAGCTTGTTTTCTGTCAGATACAGGAAAAGGGAGCAGAAGACAATGCCGAGTATAGTATATAGCATCACCCGCCTGTCCAGCAGCTTATAACCTATCACAATCAGGAAGGCGTTGATGATGATGTTGACCAGTCCGGGAGACCAGCCCAGGTAATAGTAGGTGATAATGGTGATACCAATGACACCGCCTTCAGACAGTTTATTGGGGATAGCAAGATAGTTGATGCCTGCTGCAAAGATGAAGGTGCCTAAGATCAGCAGGAGTATATTTTTCACATGAGACTTCATACTGCAAAAATAATGGGGATTTACGGATTTACGGATTTTTTGATTTACGGATTTATAGTAAAATCCCCCCGCTGCAGTAATAAATCCGTCACAACGAAAATCAAAAAAATAAAAAAATTTATTTGGTATTATTAAAACTCGATGTATATTTGTCTACCAATTCAGTAGACTAATAGCGTCTGCTACACCAGGGAGTATAAAGCTCCCGGCATCCTTTGATCCACCAGCAAAGAGTTGCTGCCATTAATTAATCAACTGTGTAAATAATATACACTATGAACCGGCACACTTTCAACTGTGGACTGCGCACTCCGGCGCTCAATATAAAGATGCATCTTACCTGTTCCCGTTACATATCTGCGGCCCGTTACTGTTGTAGCGGCTGTTGATGGAAAGTCTTGCGTTCTGTAAGCTGTAAATAGAATGCCTGGTCCGGCTTGCGGGGATGGTATGCTGCGAATTTATTGGTGGTAAATTTTTCAGTAACATACCTACCCGCATCCTCCCGGCATTATTCAAGGAACAAATTTAATACTTCTCCCGAAAAGCATTGCCATGAAAGCTATTGCCAGCATTATCCTCATATATGCCCTGCTGTGGACAGTTCCCGCGCTGGCGCAGAAAGATACTATAACGGTTACGGGTACACGCTTTGTTTTCCCCCTTGTACAGCAATGGATAAACAGCTATACCAGGCAACATCCGGAGGTGATATTCCGGCTTGTTTCCCCACGTGATCCGGCCGCCAGGGAAGCCCTGGTACATATTTCCGCACAAAAAACAAACGAGGCACAGCGCAGCGAAGACAACTACTATATTGAAGTTGCGCGCTATGCGCTGTTGCCCGTTGCCAACATAAAAAGCAGCTATGCCGGCAAACCGCTTCCGGAAAAGGAACTGCGTGCACTCTATTTCGACAGGGAGCCGGCCAGCCAGCCATTGACTGTATATAACAGGAAAGAGAAATCCTGCGCACCGGTTACCTTTGCTGCCTTCTACGGCGCCGCCTTTGAAGATATTAAAGGAAAACAGGTGCCGGGAGATGACCAGCAACTGCTGAAAGCAGTACAGGAAGACCCTTCCGCCGTATCGTTCAATAATCCCGGTTTTATCTACGATCTCAGCAGCCGCCTCCCGGTGCGCGACATCGCGGTAATACCCCTGGACCTGAACAATAACGGCCGCCTCGATACAGATGAAAATTTCTACGGCAACCTGGACCAGCTGATTCAAAGACTGGAAACCGCACCCCCGGCAGGTATCCCGCTGGAGAATGTAACGCTGTCCTATAAACGCCGGCTGGATACCAACCACCCCGCCCTGAAAGACTGGGTACATTATATTCAGTCCGCCGGCCGCCAACAGCTGCATGACTTCGGATTTCTGCAGCTGCCCTCCCGTCAGACAGTACTTAACAAAGTATTATAAATAACGGTTGTGGACACACTTCACGAATGCAAACGGAAACTATAATCTTCGGTGCACAGGGGCGATGATTCCGGCAATACTGGTGGGTGTTAAAGGATACCGCCCCGGCTACCGGGGGTACTAACAATAACGACTATACGTAAAAAATATAAAAGGTATTAACTGGTTATAAAACGTTAACACCCGTACGATTTTCGGAAAGCCTAATTTATCAAAGGAACCACCTGCTTTCAGGTAAGGCTCCCAGTGCCAGCAAGTCCCGACGCTCCGTCGGGGCTTCTTTTTTTAATTATGAATTACGAATTATGAATGATGAGTTACCGGGAAGATATAAGCGAATGATGTGATTATTACTCGCTTAAATCTTCCCGGTAACTCATCATTCATAATTCGTAATTCATAATTAAAAAAAAATTCCTTCTTTCTTATGGAAAACCATTTTCCTCTTCATCTGAATATAAAACACATTACTATGGACTCAACTAAAATCTCCAACAGCAACTTCCTCGACATTCTGTTCGATGGTCGTAACAAAGATTATGGTGCCTATGAGTTACGTAACCGCTATGACAGGCGTGTCCGCAATGCCGTGATGGGTACTGCTTCTATTGTATTGGTTATGATCGGCGGCTATGTGGTCAGTAATCAGCTGCATGCGGCAGACCGGAATGACCACCCCGTATTAATTACCAAAGCAGTGGAGCTGGAGAACCTGCAGCCGCCTGCAGAAGAGCCGGTATTGCCTCCTCCGCCACCGGTAGAAAGCGCACCGCCGCCAGTTACTGCCAGCATTGATTTTGTGAAGCCTAAGATCGAACGGGACGCAGATGTGTCAGAAGAAGAAATGCCGCCGCGCATAGAAGAAACAGTAAACAAAGCCATCGGATTTGAGAACAGGGAAGGAGAACCTGGTGACGCTGACGAAGCACTGGTGGATCTTAAAGGATCAGGCAATGGTACCGTGGTGGAACCGCCTGTAACATCTCCGGATGACAAGGGCCCGTTGACATTCGTGGAAATGATGCCCGAATTCCCCGGCGGAGAAGCTGGGCTGATAAAGTACCTGAAAAACAGGTTACGCTATCCTTCCATGGCGCAGGAAAATGGTATTGAAGGTGCTGTATACGTGCAGTTTGTGGTGAACAGGGACGGCAGTATCAGCGATGTGAAAACTACCGGCGGAGCAAAAGGAGGAGGGCTGGAAGATGAAGCCAGACGTGTAGTGTCTGTGATGCCTAAGTGGAAACCAGGCAAACAAAACGGACAGGCCGTTGCCGTATTATACAGTCTCCCCATCAGGTTCGCCCTGGAACATTAAGCCGGCCTTTATCCATTTAACCGGAAAACACCTCGCATCAAAAAATAATTATTTCGCGCCCTTCTTATCCTGATACAATGATCCCGGTCTGCTTTTGCGGCCGGGATTTTCTTATTAGAAAATATTCAAACATTTTATTTTTCTGCGGGAAAATAATCAAAAATTAATGAGTTTGCTATATAAACAACTAAACAAAATAATTATTAATTTAACAGCCGCTTAGTTCTCTTCTTCAGCATTATAAACGGATGTATAAGTATGGAAGCGCCGGTAAATAACTCATTACAGCAGTTCAAAAACCTTGTTGGTACAAAGTTTCAGCTGTATAATAGCCTCTTCACCAACCTCCCTTTCCACCGGGTGGAAAAGACGGGTATCTTTCTTTCCCTGTTCCTCCTCCATTGCGAGGAAGGGTATACCAAAGGAAACAGCCCTCAGGAAATCATGGATTCCTTCTTTGAACAATATACCACCTACCGGGAAGAGCAGCAGAAAACCGATCTGCTGTTCAGGTTTGTGCAATACGCTGAGAGGCAGGTAGTACTATTCGATGCCCTGGAAGATGCCGCATTCCGCTATATCCGTGACCTGCAGGGCGCGGGCACCCTGCGCCACCTGCAATCGGAAGTACTGCAGGAGCAGGCGCAGGAGCAGCTGAAGAAAAAGCTGGAGAACTTCTCCGTGCGGCTCGTGCTCACTGCGCACCCTACGCAGTTCTACCCCAGCGAAGTATTGGGTATCATTAACGATCTGGCAAAAGCCCTTGTGGAAGAGAACACCTCTGAGGTGAATATGTACCTGCAACAGCTGGGCAAAACGCCTTTCTTCAAAAAGGAAAAGCCCACCCCGTACGATGAAGCCATCAGCCTGGTCTGGTTCCTGGAGAATATTTTTTACCGCGCCGGCGGCCGTATCCTCTCATTCCTGAGAGCACAGTTCCCCGGAGCTGTCAGCACTAACAATCCGGTACTGCGTATGGGCTTCTGGCCAGGGGGCGACCGCGACGGTAACCCCTTTGTCAATGCCGCCACCTCCGTAGAGGTAGCCGCCGCCCTGCGCGCCGCCATATTGAAATGTTACTTCCGCGAAGTACGTAACCTCAAACGCAGACTCACCTTCAAAGGTG
The DNA here is from genome assembly GCF_009928525.1 of Chitinophaga solisilvae. GTDB lineage: Bacteria > Bacteroidota > Bacteroidia > Chitinophagales > Chitinophagaceae > Chitinophaga > Chitinophaga solisilvae. The sequence continues at coordinate 62,184 of NZ_JAABOK010000005.1, forward strand.
TGGAAAACGTGGTGGCTGCGCTGGAAGCGAAATTATCACGCAACCTCTTTACACCCGGCCATAAGGCCGATATCAGCCGCCAGGAAATCCTGGATACGCTGGCGGCTATACGAAATACAATTATGGAGCGTCATAATGGGCTGTTTGCCCACCTGGTAGATAATCTCATCAGCAAGGTGGAGATTTTCGGATTGTATTTCGCCTCCCTGGACATCCGCCAGGACAGCTCCATACATGAAGCCCTGCTGGCGGAAGTCGCGCAGAAAACAGACGCCCTTCCCCGTAACTACCCGGAACTGGACGATGCCGACCGGATAGCGGCCCTGCTTCATATCAAAACGCCTGTCAGCCCTGAACAACTGGAAGTGCCCCTGCACCAGGACACCCTGAGAACGGTATCTGCCATCCGCCAGATACAGGATGCCAGCGGGGAAGAAGGCTGTAACCGGTATATTATCAGTCACAGTACCAGCGTACTGAATGTAATGGAAGTATACGGGCTGTTCCTGCTCAGCGGCTGGAAGCCGGAAGAGATAACGGTAGATATTGTCCCGCTTTTCGAAACCATCGACGACCTGCGTCATGCCGGGCAAGTCATGAAAGCACTGTATGAAAATACGGCCTACCGTGAACATCTGCGCCGCCGCAGCTGTAAACAGACCATCATGCTGGGTTTCTCAGATGGTACTAAAGATGGCGGCTACCTCATGGCCAACTGGAGTATCTATAAAGCCAAGGAAGAACTGACGGCCATCTCCAAGCAATATGAGGTAGATGTGGTGTTCTTCGACGGCCGTGGCGGCCCACCTGCGCGTGGCGGTGGAAAAACGCACCAGTTCTACGCCTCCATGGGAAAGAATATCGCTAATCAGGAAATACAGCAAACCATACAGGGACAAACCATCAGCTCCAACTTCGGAACGGTGGATGCCGCCCAGTTCAATATGGAACAGCTGGTACATGCGGGTATCAGCAATGCCTTATTCTCCTCCAGGGAGGTAACGCTTACCAGCGAGGAGGAAAATCTGCTGCAATCCCTTGCTGATGCAGGATATGAGGCTTACAATAAATTAAAGAACCATCCTTATTTCCTGGAATACCTGGATCATGCCAGTCCGCTCCGCTATTACGCGGAAGCCAATATCGGCAGCCGGCCCAGCAAGCGGAACGCTTCTGCCAAACTGAACCTCAATGATCTGCGCGCAGTGCCCTATGTTGGCGCCTGGAGCCAGCTGAAACAGAATGTGCCCGGCTACTACGGCGTAGGCAGCGCCCTGCAGCAGATGGATCAGCAGGGCAAATGGGAAGCGCTCGTTCACCTTTACCAGCATTCCCTTTTCTTCAGAACCCTGCTGGATAATTGCGAAATGGCTATGAAAAAGAGCTATTTCCCGCTCACGGCCTACCTGGCAAAGCATCCGCAATATGGCGCCGTATGGCAGATGATCTATGACGAATTTGAACTCTCCAGAAAATACCTCCTGCGCCTTACCGGCGAATCAGACCTGATGGAAGCCAGCCCTATCGATCAGCTGTCCATCCAGATGCGCGAAAGAATAGTACTGCCGCTGCTGACGACCCAACAATACGCACTTACCCGCATCCGCGAACTGGATGCAGATCCCAATAATGGCCATGGCCGCGAAACCTACGAGAAACTGATCATGCGCTGCTCATTCGGGATTATCAATGCGGGCAGAAACTCAGCATAATAAACCAATTACGAATTACGAATTACGAATGAAAGCGAAGATCAGAGCGGATTTCAATAGCATATTTACGCTTCGGTCCTCGCTTTCATTCGTAATTCGCCATTCGTAATTCGTAATTTCCTACTTTTACATCTCCTTTTAGTAAGTATAACTACACTACAATATGGCAAACAGCTTATATGACTTTGGAATGATTGGTCTGGGAGTGATGGGTAGAAACCTGTTACTCAATATGGCGGATCATGGCTTTTCCGTTATCGGCTTTGATAAAGACGCTGCCAAGAATGCTGCGCTGGAATCTGCGGCCACCCCGGGAACTACCGTGAAAGGGGTTGCAGAGCTGGCTGCAATGGTACAATTGCTGGAACGTCCGCGTAAGCTGATGATGCTGGTACCTGCCGGTCAGCCCGTGGACGACGTTATCGCGTCCCTGGTGCCGCTGCTGGAGAAAGGAGATGTGGTGATTGACGGTGGTAACTCCCATTATACGGACACGCTGCGCCGTGTGCAGTACCTGCGCGAAAAAGGCATCCATTTCATGGGAATGGGTGTTTCCGGCGGCGAACAAGGCGCCCGTACTGGCCCCAGTATTATGCCCGGCGGGGATCTCGACGCCTATGCGAAGGTAAAACCTATGCTGGAGGCTATCGCGGCAAAAGTAAAAGATACGCCCTGTGTGGCCTACCTGGGTAAGGAAGGCGCAGGCCATTACGTGAAAATGGTGCACAACGGTATCGAATACGCCATTATGCAACTGATCAGCGAAAGCTATGCCCTGTTGCAGAAAGGCGCCGGACTGAACAATGACCAGCTGCACGAAATATTTAAAAACTGGAATAACGGCGTTTTACAATCTTTCCTGGTAGAAATTACCGCAGATATTTTCACGCAGAAAGATGATAAAACACCTGCACACCTGATAGATGTGATTTCCGATAAAGCCGGCTCCAAAGGTACCGGTAAATGGACTTCCCAGGATGCCATGGAACTGCCGGTAGCAGTACCCGTTATTGATACGGCTGTAGCCATGCGCACGATCTCCGGCTATAAAGAGCAGCGCCTGGAAGCAGAAAAATTATATACTGCTCCGGATGCGACCATTCATGCGGATACGGAAATGTGGATCAAACAGGTGCACGATGCGCTGTATTTCGCCACCATCCTGAGTTATGCGCAGGGGCTGGCAATGCTCCACGAAGCATCCCACGACCTGAAAATGGAAATTCCGCTGCCGGAAGTGGTAAAAGTATGGAGAGGCGGTTGTATCATCCGCTCTTCCCTCCTGGAAGTATTCATGCAGGCCTACCAGCAAAATGCAGACCTGGCCAATATCCTGCTGGATAAAGGCGTCGCATACCTGGTACAGTCAGTGGAAGCCAACACCCGCAGCGTGGTAGCCCAGGCTGCCCAGGCAGGTATACAGGCTGCCGGATTTATGTCAGCATTATCCTATTTCGATGCATTCCGCACCGGAAGAATGGCCACCAACCTGATACAGGCACAGCGCGACTACTTCGGTGCGCACACCTATCAGCGTACTGACATCCCCGGCACTTTCCATACTGAGTGGCAGCAACAATAAAATCAAGTTCATTCTATAATTTAATATATGCAGATCCATAAACGCCCTCCTGCTTCCATACTCTTTATTTTCGGAGGCAGCGGCGATTTAAATTACCGGAAACTGACACCTGCGTTATACAATCTTTTTTTGGATGATTGGATGCCTGAGCAATTTGCTATTGCAGGCCTGGGTCGCAGCCCATACAGCAACGAAGATTATCATAAGCACCTGCTGGATGGTATCAGTAAGTTCTCACGCCGTAAGGGTGAACAAAATGGCCACTGGAAGGATTTCAGCCAACATGTTTCTTACCTGCAGCTCGATGCGGAAGATGCCGCCGCCTACGCCAAAATTACCGACCTGGTAAAAGAAAAGGAAGCAGAGTGGGGCGTACATCCCAACGTCATCTTCTATCTGGCCGTAGCGCCGCAGCTGGTACCCAATATCGCTACCCGGCTGGGTAACCTGAACCTGTGCAGCGATAAGCATTGTACCCGCATCGTGATCGAAAAACCATTCGGCCACGACCTGCAAAGCGCTCATGAACTGAATGAACTGCTCGCTGCCAAATTCACGGAAGAACAGATTTACCGTATAGACCACTACCTCGGTAAGGAAACGATTCAGAACATCCTGGCTTTCCGCTTCGCTAACGCACTGTTTGAGCCGGTATGGAACCGTAACTTCATTGAGAATATCCAGATCACCGCCGCCGAGAGCGTAGGCCTGGAAGGCCGTGGCGGCTATTACGAAAGAGCCGGCGCCCTGCGCGATATGGTGCAGAACCACATCCTGCAGATCCTCTGTATGATAGGCATGGAAGCCCCCGTTTCTTTCGACGCCAACGAAATCCGTAATAAAAAAGTGGATGTGCTCAACGCTATCCGCCGTATTACACCTGACAAAGTACACGAATACGCAGTACGCGGCCAATACGGCTCCGGCTGGAAGAAAGGTGAAAAAGTGGTAGGCTACCGCGAAGAAAAAGGAGTAGATCCCCATTCCAATGTGGAAACCTATGCCGCTGTTAAATTCTATATCGATAACTGGCGCTGGCAGGGCGTTCCCATCTACGTTCGTACCGGGAAATACCTGAACCAGAAAGCTACCAATATCATCATCCAGTTCAAAGAAGCGCCACATTATGCCTTCCCGCAGGAAGCCGCACAAACCTGGCGCCCGAACAGACTGACCATCAGCATCCAGCCGGAAATGGACATCCGTCTCCGCTTCCAGGCCAAACGCCCCGGTCAGACCATGACGCTGGACCCGGTAGATATGACCTTCAGCTACGACGCCGCCAACGGCGAACACGCCCCGGAAGCCTACGAAACACTGCTCCTGGACGTAATGGAAGGCGATGCTACCCTCTTCATGCGTGGCGACCAGGTAGACGCTGCCTGGAAAGTTATCATGCCCATCCTCGAAACCTGGGAAAACCGCACACCGCAGGACTTCCCGAATTATGCCCCCGACTCATGGGGCCCGGATGATGCGGATGCACTCATCGCGAGAGATGGTCATACATGGATTAATTTACCTTCTAAATAATTACGAATTACGAATTACGAATTACGAATGTTGAGCGAAGATCAAAGCGGAAATAACATTATAATGCTATTGTTATGCGGTTTTATCTCCGCTTTGTTCTTCGCTCAACATTCGTAATTCGCAATTCGTAATTCGTAATTCCCGACAATTATGGAATTACATATCGCCAAAGACCCGGTTCAGCTCAGTGAAAACGTAGCTGCCTGGATCAGTAACTATATCCTGGAAGTATTGCAGGAACAGGAACGCTTCTCCCTGGTGCTTTCCGGTGGCAGCACGCCTAAACAGCTGTTTGCCCTGCTGGCTAAAGCGCCTTATCAGCAGGTGATTCCCTGGGAAAAAATAGATTTCTTCTGGGGCGATGAAAGAGCCGTTCCGTTTGAAGATGAACGCAACAACGCCCGCATGGCCTTCGACGTACTACTCGATAAAGTACCCGTCAACCCGGAAAATATCCATGTCATGCGTACGGACATCCCACCGGAAGAAGCTGCCGCTGCATACGAAAAATTGCTGAAATCATATTTTAAGGAAGAAGAAAATACCTTTGACCTGGTATTGTTAGGCATGGGAGATGACGGACATACCCTGTCCCTGTTTCCCGGCCTGCCTATCGTACACGAACAGAAAGCCTGGGTGAAAGCCTTCTTCCTGAAAGCGCAGGATATGTACCGCATTACACTCACCGCACCGGTAGTTAATCAGGCATCCTGCGTACTTTTCCTGGCTACCGGCGCCAACAAATCCCTCACCCTGAAAAGCGTTATCGAAGGCACCTTCGATGCAGAGAAATACCCGTCTCAGCTTATCAGACCACAGGATGGTGAATTACACTGGTTTGTGGATGAAGCGGCTGCAAGCGCCATGGAAATATAACTGAAGTAATTACGAATTACGAATTGCGAATTACGAATGTAGAAGCGAAGAGCTAAACGTAGATTTAAGCGGATATTTTTAGTTATCCCCTTTAATCTACGTTTAGCTCTTCGCTTCTACATTCGTAATTCGCAATTCGTAATTCGTAATTTTTTCTGTAGCTTGTGCGTCATAAGCCATAGCATATGTTTGATAAGCCCATATTCGACGCGCATCTTCACATTATTGATCCTCAGTATCCTTTACAGCCAAATGAGGGATATCTGCCTCCTGCCTTTTCTGTTGCTGATTACAAGGAAAAAACAGCCGGACTGCACATTACCGGCGGTGCTGTTGTATCCGGATCTTTCCAGGGATTTGACCAGCAATACCTTATTGCTGCACTGGCCGCGCTGGGCCCCGGTTTTGCCGGTGTTACCCAGATACCTGCCAGCACTACCGACGAAGAAATTATAGCACTGCATCATGCCGGCATCCGCGCGGTACGCTTTAACGTACAACGGGGAGGCTCCGAAAGTATTAACCACCTCGAACAGCTGGCAGTGCGTGTTTATGATCTCGTGAAATGGCATGTGGAGCTTTATATCGATTCCAGGCAGCTGCCTGGCGTATCCACCACCCTGCAGCGGTTGCCGCGTGTGGTCATCGATCACCTCGGACTGTCAAAGGCCGGATTTAAACATTTATTACAACTGGTAGAAAAAGGCGCTACGGTAAAAGCTACCGGCTTCAGTCGCTGCGATTTTAATGTGCTGACCGCCATGCGGCAGATCACCGCCATCAATCCGGGCGCACTCATCTTCGGCACTGACCTCCCTTCCACCAGAGCCCCCAAACCCTTTACCGACAAAGATCTTAAACTTATCCTGCAGAACTTCCCTACCTCCCTTGCGGAAAAAATATGTTATCTGAATGCAAAGGAACTTTATGGGATAAATAATAATTAATTACGAATTACAAATTGCGAATTACGAATGTAAGCGCGAAGATTAAATCGAAGATTAAAGCTGATAACTATTAAGTATCCTCTTTTAATCTTCTTTTTGATCTTCGCGCTTACATTCGTAATTCGCAATTTGTAATTCGTAATTATTTCAGATCTACCAGTTTTCTATCGAAATCTCTTCCAGATGCTGCGCATCCAGCAGCTGCCCCTTTTTAGTGCTTGGATAGATGTCTTCGAAGGTGCGGACCTGATTCATGAAAACACGGCGGAAGATGTGTTTGCGGGTAATATGATGCGGATCTGCCAGTCCGATGGCGGCAGTGAGTTCTATGGCGCTTTCTATGGTGTCGCGGTGGTAGTTGGCGACCCGGTGTTTTTTATCGTCTACCACGAGGCCGGCGGCGAGCCATTTGTCCTGGGTAGCTACGCCGGTAGGACAGCGGTTGGTATTGCACAGCAGTGCCTGTATACAGCCGATGGCCATCATCATGGCGCGGGCGCTGTTGCAGGTATCGGCGCCGAGAGCCAGCGCACGCAGGATGTGGTAGCCGGTAAGTACCTTCCCGGAGGCAATGATTTTGATCCGGTTTCGTATATCGAAGCCCGTTAGGGTGTCATGCACAAATGCCAGGGCGTCCATCAGCGGCATGCCTACTGAGTTGGAGAATTCCGGAGGCGCCGCGCCGGTACCACCTTCTCCGCCATCGACCGTAATAAAGTCAGGGTAGATGTTGGTGGCCTGCATCGCCTTGCAGATAGCGTAGAATTCCCGCTGCTGACCGATACACAGTTTAAAACCTACTGGCTTGCCCTTGCTCAGATCGCGGAGCCGCTTGATAAACAGCATCATTTCACGTGGACTGCCAAACGCTTTATGATACGGAGGAGAGAAAACGGTTGTATGCGGCTTCACATGCCGGATGGCCGCTATCTCAGGCGTATTTTTAGCTGCCGGCAGAATACCGCCGTGACCGGGCTTCGCGCCTTGCGATAATTTCAACTCAATCATTTTTATCTGCGGCAGCGCACATTTCTCAGCAAAAAGACTGTCGGAAAAATTACCATTATCATCACGGCAGCCAAAATAACCGGTGCCGATCTGCCAGATAATATCGCCGCCCTGCTTCAGATGAAAATCGCTGATACCTCCCTCGCCGGTGTTGTGAGCGAAATTACCGATCCTGGCGCCTCCGTTCAATGCTTCCACCGCATTGGAGCTGAGAGAGCCGTAACTCATGGCGCTCACATTGAAGATGCTGGCAGAATAGGGCTGCAGGCAATCGCTGCCCCCGATGGTAACACGCGGATTTTTATTCATCGATTCAAAATCGCGCGGCTGTATGGAATGCGCCATCCACTCATACCCCTCCGCATATACGTTAAACTGCGTTCCGAAAGGCTGTGTGTCCAGCTCCCGCTTGGCGCGCTGGTAAATAGTGGAACGGTCCACACGGTTCACCGGGCTGCCGTCTATATCACTCTCCACAAAATACTGGTATATTTTAGGACGCAGGGCCTCCATCCAGTAACGCATTCGCCCCACTACCGGATAGTTGCGGATGATAGCGTGTTTGGTCTGCATCATGTCCAGCAAACCCATAATAATCACCGGCAGCAATAGTATCAGCAGCCAGTATACCCACGGGAAATAGTATCCCAGTGCAATTATCAGCAATAAGCTCACACAGGAAAATATGATGAATCCTTTGGCCATAAAACAATCGTTATTTGATTAAATATAAGTAAATAATCAGCAGTATCTGACCGGAAGGCCCACCGGGCACATACAGGCAGGTCAGCTGTTCCGGCACATTATATACACATGACGGATGCAGATTGTTGCCTGTCATCCCACTAATTTGCATATTTGCTTTATACGCTTTATTTTACAGGGCATCACAAATATTAGGGGGAGACACAACCGGGGTATTTGCCATTTATCAACCACCTCTTAACCATTATTGTAGCATCTAATTATTATTAATCTATATAAACCATGATGAGGCAAAAGTTTCTGGGAAAACTCGTGGCAACCGGATTATTGCTGACAGGCGCTGTACAAATACAGGCCCAGCAACCGGCACCATTCGACGCTTCCAGGTTAAAGTCCAGCTGGGAGGTGGTAGAAAACCACCACCAGGGAAAAGCTAAATTCCTGTCTGCTTTTACATTCGTAAATACCGGTAACAAGCCATTCCCGGCGAAAGGCTGGGCATTGTATTTCAACTTTGTACGAAGCGTAACGCCAGGCGTATTACCCGGAAATGTGAAGGTGGAAAATGTAAACGGCGACCTGTACAAATTTTCACCGGCAGACAACTTCACCGGAATCAATCCGGGCGACTCTATCAAACTGAATGTGGAAGGTGATGCCTGGGCAGTGAATTTTACGGATGCTCCCGCAGGATTTTATCTTGTCTGGGATAATCAGCCGGAGAAAGGCTTTCCGCTGAAAGATATTACAGTAAGGCCCTCCACTACTGCCAGACAACTGATGAGATACCCCGGCGATAAAACCGCAGTGGTAACGCCAACGGATATATTCAAACAGAATGCCGCCGTGAAAGATATTCCGGCTGCACAATTACCCCTCGTTTTCCCCACACCGGTTTCGTATACTGCTACCGGCGGAAATCTGGTGCTGGACGGCGTTCCCGCTGTTACCACCGATCCCGGCCTTGAGGCTACCGGCGAATTCCTGAAAAAAGAACTGGTAACGTTACTGGGTAAACGAAATGCTACGGGTAACAGCAGCATCGCTTTCAAAAATGACGCCTCCCTGGCTGCCAATGCCTATAAACTGCAGGTAACGCCCGCGGGTATTACCATTGCAGCCGGCAGCAGCGAAGGCGCCTTTTATGGTATACAGTCCCTGAAATCCCTTATAACACCTGCGGCATGGTCCGGTGTGCAGAAATCTGTCAGCATACCGGCAGTGCAGGTGACAGACTATCCGCGCTTCAACTACCGCGCCTTCATGATCGATGTGGCCCGCAACTACCACAACAAACGTGATCTGCTCCGCATCCTCGACATTATGGCGCTGTATAAACTGAATGTGCTGCACTACCACTTCAGCGATGATGAAGGATGGCGTCTGGAAATTCCTTCCCTGCCTGAACTCACGGAAATTGGCGGTAAACGCGGACATAGCAGCAACTGGAGAAATATGCTGCCGCCGTCCTACGGCTCCGGTCCTGATACCGCCAATGCTGCCGGCAGTGGCTTCCTCACCCGCAGTGAATTTATCGATGTGCTGCGCTATGCAACAGAAAGGCATATACGCGTTCTGCCGGAGATAGAAACGCCGGGGCATGCCCGCGCTGCGGTGAAATCTATGGAAACCCGCTACTACCGCCTGAAAGAACAGGGTAAACAAAAGGAAGCAGAAGAATACCTGCTGACAGATCTGCAGGATAAATCACAATACCGCTCCGTACAGAACTGGAACGATAACGTGATGAACGTAGCCCTGCCTTCTACCTACCGCTTCCTGGAAAAGGTAGTAGAGGAATTACAGGCTATGTATAGAGAAGCCGGCGCTCCGCTGCCGTCTATCCACATGGGCGGTGACGAAGTACCCAACGGCGTGTTCGAAAAATCTCCGGCCTGCCTGGCGCTGATGCAGCAAGACAGCTCCGTGAAAGATGTTAACGATCTCTGGTACTATTACTATAAGAAAGTCAATAACATCCTGCGCACCCGTGGCCTGGAGCTGGCCGGCTGGGAAGAAGCCGGTATGCGTAAAACCACGATCGACGGAGAAGCACAGAGCATTCCGAATCCTGACTTCGTCAACGATAATTTCCAGCTGAACGTATGGAACAACGTGATCGGCGGCGGACAGGAAGATCTGTCCTATCGCCTTGCCAATGCCGGTTATAAGGTAATTCTTTCCGGCGTAAGCAACTTCTACTTCGACATGGCCGCCATGAAATCCTTCGATGAACCAGGATTCTACTGGGGTGGATTTGTAGATGTGGATAAGCCTTTCTACTTCATTCCGTTCGACTACTACAAAAACTCGAAGGTAGACGGCCGCGGTAATCCGGTGACTCCTGCCATGTTTGTGGGTAAAGACCGCCTGACAGGTTTTGGACAGTCCAATATCCGTGGTATACAAGGTCTGCTGTGGAGTGAAACTGTTACCAGCTCCGACCGCATGGAATATATGATGCTGCCTAAGTTACTGGGGCTGGCTGAACGTGCGTGGGCACAGGATCCTGCGTGGGCGAGAGAAAAGGATACGGCAAAAGCTGACGCCATGTACGCACAGGCCTGGAGCGTATTCTCCAACGTACTCGGCAAACGTGAAATGCCCCGCCTCGATAACTATAACGGTGGCTACAACTGGCGTATCCCTACCGCAGGCACTTCCATCGAAGATGGTGTTGTCAGCGCCAACGTACAGCTTCCCGGACTCGTTATCCGCTACACTACTAACGGTGACGAGCCTACGATAAAAAGCCCTGTTTACACCAGCCCTGTCAAAGCCGCCGGAAAGGTGGTGAAACTGAAAGTCTTTAATACCCGTGGCCGCAGCAGCCGTACCACAACGGTAAAGGTTCCGCAGGTAGAGACGCAGTTGAAGAATAACAAGCTTTAATTACGAATTACGAATTGCGAATTACGAATTACGAATGAGGAGCGAAGACATAAGCAAAGAAGTAAATTCTTTATCCGCTTATGTCTTCGCTCCTCATTCGTAATTCGTAATTCGCAATTCGTAATTAACATTTCCATTCATCCTTTTTCTTCCTCCCTGCTTTTCTCTTTTTGTATTTTGTTTGCTGAACCCATAACTACTGACTGTGCGTATTATTCCACGTATATTATGCTGTTGTATGTTGTTGCCGCTGGCGGCGGTATCGCAGCAGCAACAGAAGAAAAACGGCAATTTTCACCTGCAGATGCGCAGGGCTTCTTCTCCGGTAAAGATTGATGGCGTTATTGATGAACAGGCATGGAAGGATGCCGGCATCACGACGGGATTTCATATGGTGCTGCCGATGGATACCAGTGCTGCGCGACTGCGTACGGATGTGCGGATGACATATGACCAGCAGTATATTTACCTGCTGGTGGAAAATTATACAGAAGGCGACGGGCCATATATGGTGGAATCGTTGCGGCGTGATTTTGCCTTTCTGAAGAATGATAACTTTTTGCTGTTCATGGATCCGTTCGATGATCAGACCAACGGTTTCTCCTTTGGTGCAAATGCTGCAGGGGCGCAATGGGACGGGCTGATGTACGATGGCGGAAAAGTAGATCTCAGCTGGGATAACAAATGGACATCGGTAGTTAAGAACTATCCCGATAAATGGGTGTTTGAGGCAGCCATACCTTTTAAAACCATCCGTTACAAAAAAGGGATTACTACCTGGGGAATCAATTTCAGCCGCAATGATCTGAAGTCAACGGAGAAATCGGCCTGGGCGCCGGTACCACGGCAGTTTGCCACCGCTTCGCTGGCATATACCGGTAATCTCGACTGGGACGCACCTCCGCCGGATGCCGGCCCTAATATATCCCTGATTCCCTACCTGCTGGGAGGTATTTCCAAAGATTATGAGAAGGGCGCTCCCGCCAAGTATCGCCGGGATGCCGGACTGGATGCAAAGGTGGCGGTTACATCTTCCTTAAACCTGGACCTGACAGTGAATCCCGATTTCTCGCAGGTAGATGTAGATAAGCAGGTGACCAACCTGGACAGGTTCGAATTATTTTTTCCGGAGAGAAGACAGTTTTTTCTGGAGAATGGAGATCAGATGTCCAACTTCGGATACGCGAATATCCGGCCGTTCTTTTCGCGGCGTATAGGTCTTGGCGTTCCCATTCATTTTGGCGCACGCCTCAGCGGAAAACTGAATAAAAACTGGCGGCTGGGTGTGATGAATATGCAAACCGGACGGCAGGAAGAGAGTGGTTTGCCGGCGCAGAACTTTACCGTGGCGGCATTGCAGCGCCGCGTGTTTTCCCGTTCCAACCTGGGCTTTATTTTTATTAATAAGGAGTCGTTGAATTATGATCCGTCCAGGGTAACAGACAAGACGGTCTATTCCCGCTATAACCGTAATATGGGACTGGAGTACAATCTGGCTTCCTCCAATAACTTCTGGACCGGTAAAGCCTTGCTGCTGAAGTCTTACAGCCCCGGAAAGAGCGGTCATGATTTTGTGCATGCAGCCAATCTGCAGTATACCAGTAAAGTATGGAACATCAGCTGGCAGCATGAATATGTAGGCCGTAACTATAACGCAGAAGTAGGGTATGTGCCCCGGCAGGGATACATCAAGCTGATGCCCCAGGTGACAAGGCTGTTCTTTCCGTTGTCGGGAGCCGTGCTGAGTCATGGTCCGCAGGTGACCGCCACCTACATTACAGACGAAAAGTTCAGCCGTACGGATAATGAAACGATGCTGAACTATGGTATCGTTTTCCGAAAGCGTAATACATTGAATATCTGGGCGTCTGATACTTATATCAGGCTGCTGCAGCCGTTTGATCCTACAAATACGCGGAAAGACAGTATGCTGACAGGCTCAGAACATAGCTGGCGTACGGTGGGAGCGGATTATGTTTCCAGGCCGCAGAGTTTATTCACCTATTCCTTGTCTGCCCGCTATGGCGGCTATTATGGCGGTGGCAAGCGGCTGATGACCAATGCGGAGCTGGGCTACCGTTTCCAGCCATATGTGAGTATTGCGCTGAGCGCCAACTACAATCATATACAGCTGCCGCAACCCTGGGGTACCAATTCTTTCTGGCTGGTGGGGCCGCGTCTGGATGTAACGATGACGAATACACTGTTTTTCACCGGGTTTATGCAGTATAACGAACAGCAGAAAAATATCAATTTAAATACCAGGTTCCAGTGGCGTTATCGTCCGGCCTCGGATCTGTTTATTGTTTATACGGATAACTACCTCCCGGAACCATTTTACGTCAGGAACCGGGCGCTGGTGTTGAAGCTGGTTTACTGGTTTAATATCTAGTTGCAACACCTTTTTGAGTCTATAAAACGCAATGCCGGCGGGCCTTTCAGGTTCGCCGGTTTTTTTATGCATTATTTATTCCTGTTAATGTAAGCGCGTTAAGAACTCATTAACATTTCAGTATTTTATTCCTGTTATCATTGTAATCCATAATACAATGGCCGCATCCTAAAACAGCTCAAAACATCAAAGTTTTCATTTACTATCGTTGTGAATACATCTCCCTGCGGTTTTTACCATGGGGATTTTTTTTGTTTATCAACTATCTAAATCGTGAATTATGTTCCTGAGCCTTGAAAAATTGTCACTCCTGTTAGCGGGCAGCATACTGGCCGCTATCTCTTTATCAGCTCAGCCCGGTACGGTTATCGGCGGAAAGTTTGCCGGCAGGGGAGGAGCGAAGGTATCGCTTTCTTATTGGGAAGAGCCGGGTATATCGCCGGCCGTCACAAGGGATACGCTGCTGCAGCGGGATACGTTTTGTTTTCGTTTGCCGCGGTATAGCAGGCCGCTGGTATTTTTTTATGCAGATGCCGGTGCTGGTAATCATTTCTATGGCACTGTCAGGATGGGCGACAGTGTATTCATCCGGTTTGAAGAAGATACTGTTATATTCAGCGGTGGTGGTGCAGTGGCCTGCAGGGCACAGTATCTCGCGGGGCGTGCGCAGCAGCATATATTGCCGGGAGGAACTGCTCCGGAAGCCATGGCCGCCTGTTACAGGCTGCGGCTGACGGCCGCGGAGAAGGTATTGCAGTTTTATCGTGACAGTCTTTCTGCCAGCCAGTTTCAGGTGATCCGTGCCAATGTGCTGGGAGAAACCGCGGGGCTGTTGCTGAGTTGTTTATGGAAGTATCCGCCGGACAGTACGCGGCCAGACCGGCAGGCGGCATGTTACCGTCAGCAGATAGCGCCTGCATTACCGGTCATTGCGGCAACGGATACTACGGTAATGGCTATACGTTATTTGCATTTTCTGCTTCAACGGGCAGAGGCCGATTGTTTCCTGCAGCAAGGCGCCCAGTTCAGCGACCAGGGTGTTTATGAATGGATCAAGGCCCGCTACAACGGTGTACTGCGCGATAAGCTGCTGGCGCATCAGTTACTACAGGGACTTGCAGCAGGAGGCCAACAGGATGAACTGGCGCTGTGTGCCCGCGATTATCTCTCGTTTGTGCAACATCCAGGATGCAGGCAGTTGATAGCCTCCCGCTACGGTATCATCAGGAAGGGCGTCCGTAAAGGAATGCCCGCGCCGGTGTTTAGTCTGCCTGATAATAACGGCCGCTCCTGGGATCTCCGCACACTCAGCGGAAAGGTAGTACTCCTGCATTTCTGTGATGCTGGTGATCCGTTACTGAATACCCTGACGGAAATTAAACCCTGTTTTAGTAAAGAGGAGGTAGTCTTTTTTCATATAGGCCGCGATGTGCATTCCCTTGTAAAGTACCCTGGTATTCCATTGCAGGCGGATGGACGCTTACAGGAATTATCAGAGCAATATAGTATTAGTCAGTATCCCGCACTGATTATTATCGGTAAAAACGGACAGATTTATGCGACCAGACCGCCGGATCCCGCTGCAGATCACGGTACAGCACTAACCAATATTATTTATGCCGCACTCCTGCAGTAATTTTTTTGTTGCCTGTTACTCAATATTTAGTCACTGCGGGCGTTAGTAAAATGGTACGCAGACGGACCGCATCAGCGCCATTGACCCGCAGCCGATTTTTGAGAAACCTGTTTAAATCAAGGCAATAATATTTACATTTAAATATATATATAGGAATCTTGGTTTAATCCTGCACATTATCGTATATTCAGTAATACATCATAACCGTTAAGCCCCTCTATGCCACATGCCAAAGCGTTATTTTGACCGACTTCAGACCATTGATTACCTGATCAGGATCAAAGGGACCGGTAAGCCAGCTCAGTTAGCCAAGCGGCTTCGTATTTCCGAAAGAACACTCTATGAATTCCTCAAAATGATGAAGGAGTTAGGTGCTCCCATTGAGTACGACCGGTACAAAGAAAGTTACTATTACTCTGAAAAAGGCGGATTCAACATCCGGTTCACCAAGAACCTGGTTACCGTGAGTATGGTAATGCTTCTCTTCCTGACCACAAATCTATGGTAGCAAGTTAGCGCACTGACCGAGTTAACCGGCCTGCCTGTTACCTCCCACTGCGCCTCAGCCGCCCTTTCGGGCCTAAGATCCTGGGAACCGGCCGCCGCCGGCAGAATCTTTTGTTAAATTCATTGAAAAATGGATAGGGTAAAGTGTTGTAACCGCAACGCTCGCCTTGTCCATTTTTCATATGCACTGAACCTTAACACGCCATTAACCAATGCCATAATTTTTTAACCCATATTTATCAGGCAAAATAACCTGACTGTATAAGCCATTTCCAGAACACAACGCCGGCATTATCATCCAGGTAAAGGAATCAATATTTATATTATCTTTTTTTATAACGCGGTTTAGATTAGATTTTAGATAATACGCAGGTCTCTCTCCAGTCACCTGCTCTATTTCAATGTCTATGCTAACTGAAACCGCCGGCAATAAATTATTGTATTCGCATTATTCAATTATGGTCCCATGATGTTGAATTGTATGATGCTGGGTACCACCCCGCATGGTTTTGAAGCATTGGAAAACTACCTGGAAGATGTTCCGTTCGCTGCACTTTCCCATCGATGCAACTCCCTGAAAGAAGCCAATACCCTGCTGCAATCCGCTCAGGTGCAGGTGGTCTTCCTCGGACGGCACCTCGATGAAATGAAAAGTCCCCCCTTTGCCGCGCTGGAACCGGTAAACAAGCTCCCCCTCCTGGTATTGTCCTATCCCGGCGATGCAGCCTTCCCCTTCGTTATCCATGCGATAGAAGTGCTGTCATTACCCTTTACCTTTAATAGCCTGTACGAATCACTCCAGAAAATATTCAACCTGATCAACATGGAAGATCATACAATTACCCAACCAGAACAATCCGGCGCTCACTTCATTTTAAGATGCGATAACCGCCACGAGAAAATTGCCTATAACGACCTCCGGTATGTAGAAGTAATGGATGACCATATTCTCCTGCACCTCCACGACCAGCACATCGCCACCACCGAAACCCTCGAATGGATCATGTCCCGGTTACCCGTTTCCGAATTCATGCGGGTACACCGCTGGTTCGTTGTTGCCCTCCGGCACGTTACGCATATAGGTGAAGATCATATTCAGGTAGGACCAGCGAGGATTCCGGTAACGCCGCAGGCAGGAATGGTACTGGCTGCAAGACTTAGAGAACAAGGGGAGTTTTAATTACGAATTACGAATTGCGAATTACGAATGTAGAAGCGAAGATTAGAACGAAGATTAAAGGTGATAAGGTATTAAGCATCACGTTCAATCTTCGTTTTAATCTTCGCTTCTACATTCGTAATTCGCAATTCGCAATTCGTAATTTAAAATCTAATGGTTACGCATTGCCTCCACTATCTTCCCCGCTACTCCATTCGCGTCTTCATCATAAGTATGGCCGCCGGGAAGTACCAGCTTGCGGTAGTGCGGGAGTGTAATATCTTTCAGCAGAAGATCTTTTTCTGATTCCCCGAAAATAAGCAGTACGGGTTTGGTGGTTATTTTGTTTATCTCAGCAGGCACATTCATGCCTTTCTTACCTGATTTTCCCAGCATATCAGACAAATGTACTTCCATATCTGTCACCTTTGAAGGAGACAGAAATACCAGCTGCTGCACCTTGCCGGCTATTGCATCAGGCAGATGATTGAAAATGAAAGGTAATACATCAGCCCCCATGGAATAAGCGATCAGGATGATGCCGTTATTGCTGTTCCAGGCTGCCTGATAATGCTGAATCAGTGCCGTTACGTCTGCAGCTGCCTGCTGCGGCGATTTCTTATTCCAGAAATATTTCAATGCATTCAATGCCACCACCGGGTAATGCTGCTGACTGAATGCTGCTATCATATTCACGGAAAACTTTTTCATCCCGCCATCACCGGTAATGTATAATATCAGTGGCAATGTACTGCCCGCCGGCGGCGGCTTCACCTGCACCGGCAAACTGCTGACCGGGCTCTGGGCCCGCATTCCCAATGTCATCACCATGAACAGGAGCATCCCCGCTAAATGTTTCTTCATATTGTAAATGTATCGCCTTCGGAAAGAATTTAGAGATTTACGGATTTTGGAATTTTGAGATTTAAAATGCAGCAAATGTTATCCGCGAAGATCTTTGCTGCATTTTAAATCTCAAAATTCCAAAATCTCAAAATTCCAAAATCTTTTCTACGGTTGCATCACCTTGCTCAGCGCTACCGGCAGCTGCAGCAGGTCAAAATCATGTTCGTAAATAAGGTATTTGTTGGTCCAGTGGGTGGCGTATTTGTCCTTGAACTCGCGCAGCCCCTGATAGTGGCGGAAGAACCGCAGCTTTTCGTAGGCGTATTTGACCATTCTTTCAGCGGTAGTCTGCGGCTGACTGATACCGGACATGGGTACCATACCGAGGTTGAGGAACTGTAATTCTTTCTGCTGCGCATCCTGAATCAGGGCGATGATCAGCGCGTCCATGACGCCGCCGGGTGCATCGGAACGCTTGCGGATAAGATCATAGGTACAGCCGCCGGGTGTGTAGTCCGGAATGATGTTCAGAAAGGCGGCAATACAGCCGCTGGCATCTGTAACGGTGATGATGTCCTGCTCCCGGATGGAGGCGGCATCGAACAGACCCTGCGAAAAAGTCATCTCCTTCACTTCATATTGCTGCAGCCACTCGTCGCTGACCGCTTTCAGGGAGGCTATCATTTCAGGCGACTGCGGCGCAGCGTGGAAGGCTGTAGTGAAGCCTTTGTTAGCCAGGCTGTTAAGTCCGTTGCGCAAGGATTTTTTATCTTTTCCGCTCAATGTGAAATTGCGTATATCCATGATGGCCTCCTGGCCTATCAGCATCTTCTTCTTCTTCAGCTGACTGAAATAATAGGTGCTGTCTTCATCCACCCGGTAGAAGGCCGGCCGCAGGCCCATCTGCCTGCATTGCTGTTCAAACTCTTCCAGCATCAGCAGCTTGTTATCTTCGCTGCAGACAGGTTCTTCCAGCACAATAGCAAAACTGCTCGCTACACGGTAGGCGATAAACCCTTCATATTGCTGCGATACAAATAATAATTTGTCCTGACCCACTTTGAAATAATCCATCGGCGAATCGCCATACTGGCTGAGATAGAAACGTGCCTTCTCCAGTGCAGTATTGGTTTGCTGGGTAACATGCAGGTAAGGGCGGATGATGGTATAAAACAGGAATGCCCACGAACTCACGCCCAGCACACGTATGGCAGACATGAACTCCTTGCCGAAACGGGTAATGGGTTTCAGCCCGTCGTCTTCCAGCAGCATAAAGCAATGGAACGCATGGCGTAAAGACTGCTGCCAGGTGAATTCCATCCCGAAATGCCGCACCTTCAGAAAATAGAACCCGATAGTGCCGAAAAACAACACCAGCCAGAAAGTGGCTACTGCCGTGACTACGCCTATGTTCACCAGCTGCGGATTACTTTTTACACGGTACTGCCGTGCCGTAATCAGCAAGATAATGCTGGTAATCATGGCCAGGCTTGCTTCTTCATAATCCAGGGCTTTGCCTATATGTCCCAGTACAGACAACAGCGATACTGATAACGCTACTATCCATGCACTGCGCAATCCCCTGAACAAAAAGGTGGCGGTAACCAGCAATACCAGTCCGGAGAATACCACCAGCAGGTTAGACGCATGGATGGAAGTACCCGGAATGTAGGCCCGGAGCAGGTGTACGCGGTTGTATAACGGTGGCGTCAGTACGGAGAATATGTTTACCATCCCCAGCAGAAAAATCAGGATCGGCGGCAGCAGGCGCAGAACCAGGTCGCGGCCTTTCAGGGCAAATGCTATCATACCGGCGGCCAGCGGCAGCCAGAACTCGAACAGCCTGAACAACAGCGTTATTTCCAGCGCCTGCAAGGTGCTGAAGCCATAATTGCTGAGCAGGTAGGCCAGCGATAGTTCGATGGCGCCCAGCCCTCTCAGGAAGGGAGAAATAATCAGGAAGATGGTGGCTACAATGTACCCAACGCAGGCAGCTTCCAGCGAAGGCGTAGCGCCTACGGCCACCATACTGATATAGAGATGCGCTACTCCTGCCACTTCTATCAGCACGGAAGCCAGTACTGTATTGGTAAAGGCAATGCCCGAAAGCTGAAAGGAGAATAATTCATCCAGTGTATGGGTGGCTGACGGAAAATATTGAATGAGCAGCCGGTAAGCCTTTCCTTTCCGCTGCACAGACCGCACGAGCCATACTACAGCCGCCAGCAGCAGGCTGATAATGCCCAGCCCTCCGGCAGCGCCCTTCATACTGGCCGTATGCAGCATGGCATAAAGTACTACCGGAATACCCACCAGAAATACAGATAATATCCCTACGTATCCGTAGATCCCTGATGCCTGATGAATCTGTTGTTTGTGTAACTGTGTACGGCGCAGGTTTTGTGGCACATACGCCAGGGAACTGATGCCGCCGGCCGGCAGGAATACTGAGAGCAGGTTACGCTTCAGAAATAATTCGGCGCCGTGAAAAGTATTCAGCCGTGCGCCTACAGCCCTGAAGCTGCATACGTACATCAGCGCCTGGAGCAGTATGTAAATGCCTGTCAGCGCTACTCCGCCCAGGACCCAGTTACGGTCGGCCCGCTGAATGGCAGGCATCAGCGAAGAAAGTTCATGACGCTGTGAACGAAAAAAATAAATGGCCAATAATATGAATAGTACAGCAAGCAGTTCTTTCCAATGGAGTTTGCGTAGAAAAGATGCTGACAGTATTTGTTTTCCGGAAGGCATGGTAATGGTGTACTTACAGGTTTAACAAGCAAAGTTAAACCTGCACTCCCAGGAAACCCGTCGGCAGCGCATACTTTAATGGTATTTTAATCTGCTGCGCTACTCTGCCAGTACAATTTTTACAACATACAGTATCTGGTTATCCTCTCCGATGAATTGCAGGAAATACGTACCGGAGGCGAGTCCTGCCGGAATGTTCATTTCATAGTAGTTCCTGGTTTGCATGGGTTGGAGATATTGTTGCGACTGTATCCGTCTGCCTGGCACATCTATCAGTGAGATAGCCTTCACGTGCATGGCAGCGCCGTAATAGATGTGTATCACGCGTCCCTGCACAGGGTTGGGCCATACAGTGATGATGTCTTCAGAATATTTACCCCGCACCAGCCGTATCGGGCTATAGAAGAAGGTGCCGTCTGTCATCTGTACTTTCAGCCGGTAGAAAATAAATCTGTCCTGTGGCTGATAATCGGTAATACGGTAGCCGGTAGGGAAGAAGCTGATACCGCCGGGAGCGCTGCTTCTCACAAATCCGATGGAATCGAAATTGCTGCTGCCGGCATATTTGCGTTCAATAGTGAAACCGGCGCAGAAGTATTCCCTGCCGGTGATCCATTGTAATACAACGGAATCGTTGCCGACAGCCTTGCGGAATGCCTCAAAGAATTGCAGGGTTGTTTTACCCGGACTGTTCACGGTTTCTGCTACCAGGCTGGTGAAATAGTTGGAGGTATGGAGATGTTGAAAAAGACGGGTACCGTAGGCCGCCTGGTTGTCCGGCACGCCGGTGGTAAAGATACTGGGAGAAACCGGTGCGCTGCGCCGTGCTGCCACATCCCAGCCGGTGTCAATAAACCGGGCGAGGTAGCTGGTGTTGCGGTTGGCTTCAAATACAGGACCTTCGTCTGACAGGCCATGGACCAGCGACAGCGCTATGGTGGCATCAGGCTGGGAAACATCCATCTGCCATGTTTTATTGACGCTGGTGAGATAGAGGTTAGGGCCGGTGGTAAGCTGCTGGTATACACTATCCTTAACGCCTATACGAATACTGGCGGTAGCGCCGCGATTCTCTGCGGCTGCCGGCGTAAAGCTCTCCGGCTTTGTTCCCACAGGGAAAACGACTTTCTGGTCATTGATGGAAATATTATTTCTGTAGAGAAATCCGCCGCCGGTAACAATGAAATTCCGGGGAGAATAATTTCGTATATCCCCTGGCGTATGTTGTCCCATGATCAGATTCCAGCCATGCAGAAATACATGTCCCCGCCGGAGATCCAGCATATTCACCACTTTCAGGTCGCTGAAATCTTCCAGTGCTATACCTGGTATATTTTCTACGCTGAGGTTGGGAAAGCTGGGCCCCGTATTCATGGCGGCGCTGAAGCCGCCGCTGATGTATTGCAGGGAAGAGGAGCGTGTCTGCATAAAGCGGAATAGTCCGCCGGCAGCACTGAACCCGTCTGTGCTTTCATCGCGTATAATGGCCTGTGCGCCGTTCTTCCAGCGTAATCCGTAGAAGTTGATTACCGTGCCGGTGGGAGAGAGGATGTTCCCTTCGTTAATCATGTCGCCGAAAATGGAAATGGTATCTGCGGCAAACAGCCCTATCTGCGTGTTGGGGTGCAGCCATGTGGCCGACTGCCCCCGCAGCTGAAGGGAAACGATCAGGAAGATCAGTAAGGATAATATGTATTTTTTATGCCGGATAGATGAATATGTTTGATGGTTAATAGCCGGTAACGACGACAAAAATCTTAAAGCTCGACGTGGCCTGTACCAGTGAGTTGATTGCCCCGAGCAGAAGTCCTGTGCCCGTATAGGTAGTTATGTTTACGGTAGTGAGTGAATAGCTGAGTACAAAAGGAAGAGGCGTATCAAGGGAACTGGCGCCTCCTCTTCCCTGCAGCTGTATACTCAGTATTTTGGTGAAGCCTGCCGAGCTGATATTGGCAACTCCTACGCCACTGGTATTGGTAGTGATAGAGTCTGCCCATATTTTTACCTGATTGCTGACAGCGCCTGCACCATTATAGAATAGCGGCTGCGGCGCAGCGCGTACCACATTGCCGGAGGCATCCACGCCTAACGCACCTGCACCCGTTGTTACAGGAGATGCGCTGGTGAGATTTTCTATCCGTATGCCGGATTGATTGGCGGCCACTGATTTTACATGTAAGGTTGTTCCCGGTGTATTGGTGCCTACACCCACATTTCCGGTGGAGGAAACAGTGATGCGTTGCGTATTGCCGGTACGGATCACAAGACCTTTTGCATCTGTGGTGCCCAGAAATTTAGTGATGGTATCTGTGCCCGCGTTGCCTGTCTGCAACCAGTTGTTGCCGCTGAGAGACGCACTGTCCTTAACGGGCGCCCATGCACCGTTTCTTCGTATCAGCAGGCTTTTGGAAGGAACGTGATAAATCAGCATCCCATCCGGCGACGTATTCAGCGGAGCTACAGCCGTATCCTGTATTCTTGGCAGCAGCAGCCCCTGCTTACTGGCTTTCACTTCCAGCAGCGCCGCTTTTGTAGTGGTGGCAATGGTATCTGTCAGTAGTAACTGTTGCGCCTGTACGAAATTATACAGCAAGGATAACAGCCCAATGAAGACACTGTACCGTAGGATTTTTTTAAGCATGTAGAACAGATTAACACCTGAGATAAGTACCATTTATTTTCTGATGACCCACCAGTTGGTGCCGTCTGTCTGAATGGTAACAAAGGTGTAACTGTTGTAGATGATATAGGAGCTGCCGCCTTCTATCTGTCCTCCGGTAGGCTGGATCGTAACGCCGTTGTCAATGCTGCCGGCCGTTTTTTTGATGGTGTATACGCGGCCGCTGATATTGGTCGCCGGCGGCAGCGTAATGGTAACGGCACTGCCGGAAGCATCTACCAGTACGGTATTATCTGTTTCGGTCAATGAGCCGGAGCTGTTCACAGATCTGATGTTAAGGGACATGGAGCCGCTTACCTGCAGGGTGGAATTAGCGCGTGTAACCGCTCCGATATTCGCGGTCTTACCAACGGACATGGAGTCGCGCAGTGTTTTATTACCGGCAAATGTCTGGGTGGAATCGTTTACCACACCGCGTGCGGTTGTGCTGGCGTCGGGTATGTTGATGGTTATTTTATTGGTGGTGGAAGTGCTGTCAATACCGATATCTGTACCGTTTTTGCCGGTGGCAAATGATATAGCCGGACCTGTTTGTCCGTTGATGGAGCGGATGCCGGCAGAGAAGGCAGAAGAGTCTACCAGCCTGTTTTCCAGTGCGCCGGTGGCAGGGTTCCTGAAGAGAACGCTGGTAACGGCAGTGCTGACGTTAGGCGGGGCGGTAGCGAGGGTAACGGGGCCGGTGATGTTAGCGCCGCCGGCAGTTACTTTTAATCCGTTTCCGGCAGTAACCGCTCCGGTAACACCCAGACCTGCGCCGATGTGGGCGCTGTCGCGGAATGATTTAACGCCGGCAAAAGTCTGGTCGGCGGTAGACACGGCGCCGGGGTTGTTAACATCAGCGGCGACCAGGTGCAGCACACCGGTAGCGCTGTCCAGTGTGAGCCCGTTTGCATTGGTGGGCGTGGTGATAAAAGCACCGATGGTGAGGGCTCTCTGTTTATTGCTGAATGCAGCCCAGTCTGCATAGGTAAGCAAACCTGTTTTCTGTGTAGTGCCGTTTACGATAGGTACGTTCATGGTGATGGTACTGTCGGCCGCATTGGTAGCAACACCGTAGGCCGCATTGGCGGTATCTGCCCGGATGGTAAATCCTTGTCTGGCTACGCCGTTGAGGGTGCGGATCGCATCGAGGAAGGCGGCGGCAGAGAGGTCCCGTTTATTGACAGTGCCGTTGGCCGGATCGATAACGAGTACGCTGACCAGGGAGGTGCTGGCGGGCACCTGTTTCAGGGCTACCGTCTGGGTGGCGCTGATATTGATGGCTTCCACCCCGTTGGTACGGATGGACAGGGGCTGCCCGTCGGATGTTCCGAGATAATTGGCGCTGGTGGTACCGGCGTTGCCTTTCAGCTGCCAGCTGCTGCCGGAGATGGTGAGGCTGTCAGCCAGTTTTGCCCAGTAGCCGGCACGGCGTACCAGCAGGCTCTGGTTGCCGGTAAAATAGATAATCATCCCATCCGGGGCGGTGGTGAGCGGGGCCAGGGTTGTATCAGGAATACGGGGCAGCAGCAGACCTTGCCGCAGGCTTTCCAGTTCGAGGATAGATGCCTTGTTGATAGTAGCCGGATTATCACCGATTTTCAGCTGCGCAAATGTGGCCGGGGCAACGAGTAACAGCAGCAACGCCAATAGCAGGCGCGGTAAGGAGTAGTGTTTTTTCATGGATAATTATTTTGAGCGTTTGGGGAATTGATGTTACAGACAATAAACACCTGATACCAGAAGAAGTTTGCTGGAGGGGGAAATGCCGGCGACGGCGGGAGCATTAATTAATTCATTATAAATATAATGAAATCGGGCACAAAAAAAAATCCCGGCATATTGCCGGGATATGGCAACAGCCACGGCCGTTACCGGATGTTATTGATTGTTGAGTGTTATTGTTGTTAGTGTGCTTCCTTGTTATAGGGCACAACGAGAACGGGTATACGTGCATGGCGGATGATGTATTCCGCGGTGCTGCCCACCAGCATATGATTCAGTCCGGTACGGCCATGGGTGCCTACTACAAGAATAGAGGTGCTGCCATTGTGTGCCCGGTCCAGCGTTTCATTTTTCGGGTTGCCGGTAGTCACGGTAATGCCGATGCTGGCGTCCGGGTACTTGCGCTTATACGTCTGCAGCATTTCTTCTGCCTCCCGCACTCTTGCCGGAATATCATCTGTAAATACCGGTCCTGCTTCCGGCAGTCCCAGTCCCATACCTATTTCCACCACGGTGAACAGGGTCACTACGGCATTCATTTGACCGGCCAGCTCAACACCGGTGCTGATCACGCTTTCAGAGAAAGGGCTCAGGTCAACTGCGATCATTATTTCTGACATATAAGACGTATTTATTGTGAATAAATATTCATTTATAGACTATGCTTTCAAGGCATCCCAGCAGAGTTCGAAAGAGGTATTTATTTTCGGTCTGGTGAGGGCAATACCGCTGTAATGGATCTGTTTTACCAGTTCGTTCATGGCGCCGATGATAAAGGTAATCAACATGGCGGAATCGATGTTTTTCAACAGCTGTTCTGCCTGTCCGCGTGCAATGAGTGCGTAGAAGGGGGCGGCCAGCTGTTGTGCCTTTTCACGGGTTTCTGCGGTGATGTACGGAGAGTGGTAGCATTGTTCCAGGAAGATCACTTCTTCGAAGTGCTGCAGCCGGTATTTGAGGATGTTGAGCCAGACGTTCTTAAATGCCGGCTTGAAAGGCTGTTGCGGATTATATCCCTTGAATGATACGGCTACCGACCTTTCCCGGCAGGCGGCAAACAGCGCGTTGATCAGTTCATCCTTTCCGGAGAAATAAACATATAAGGTTCCCGTGGCAATGCCCGCTTCTTTGGAAATATCGCCCATAGTAATGCCGGAAAGCCCTTTCTTAGCTACCAGCTTGAGTGCTGCCCTGAATATCAGGGCATATTTCCTGTCATCTTTCAGTTTCACCTTACAAATATAAGCGAATAATTATTCACTAAAAAGAAGAAATACAGCAGCATGGAAGTTATCATGAGGGAAAAGAAATGCTATATACGCTTTACAATAAACCCCCGTAGTGGAAACCACAGGGGCATTGAGTAGCTAGATGATGATTAAATCAAATCCTTTATCACCCAAGGACTTGATCTAAGCACTTTCGAAAAATTAGTCAACCATTGATGAAAAATACCCCATCGGCCTGGACAAGCCCGTGGGGGCATAGCTGAGATATTTGTTAGATGTATGCATTAACTACGTTTTGTTTTTTTCGTAACGCGGTGAATAAACAGCGTAATATTAAAGGCAATCTGCCCGGAATTGGTTAATTAAATCTTAAAGAGACGGGATTAACAGAATATGTTTAGCAGAAAAATCAGGAAAGATAGTACAGTAGGGATTTCTGGAGGAGTCTTCCTGTCAGCTGTTTTAGCAGAAAGCGAACACGGCAGGACACAAAAAAGCCCTTGCTGTGACAAGCAGCAAGGGCGGAAAAAACATTCACATGCCATCTGCAATCAGGAGATTAAAATCCGCAGATGCTATATTAAAAGCCTAATAGTTATCTTAAAGAACGAAATAAGTTGAATTACGCTTGTCACTTGTACAATTATAATCTCACATCTAAATTAGAAATAACAATCGGTATAATTGGTTAATTGTTCGTTAATGACGGAAGGAGTTTGCCGGCAGCCCCTTTCTTGTATCATTTTCCCTTTCCCTGATACCATTTTCCAGCTGCTTGCAGATACCACCGCTTATGCATAATTTTTATCGCTGCTTTTAAAATACCAGCCTATGTTTAACAGATCCGCGTTATTACTTTTACTCCTGTTCGGCAGCCTGTGCGTACAGGCACAGGATATGCCCGATATGTGGACCAAAGCAGCCGGCAACAATACCACACACCCCGGTCTTAAATGGTTCAGAGACGCTAAATTCGGCCTCTTCATACACTGGGGCCTCTACTCAAAACTGGGTGGCCGCTGGAAAGACAGCAGCTACTACGGCAGCGGCGAATGGCTCATGAACCGCGCCAAAGCCCCCGCCGGCGAATACGCCGCAGTCGCCAAAACATTCAATCCACAAGGCTTCAACGCGGAAGAATGGGCGCAGACAGCCAGAGATGCCGGTGTCAGGTACCTCGTCATCACCGCCAAACATCACGAAGGATTCAGTATGTACGACTCCAAAGTAACAGACTTTGATATCGTAGATGCTTCACCGTATGGAAAAGATCCCATGAAAGCCCTCTCCCGCGCCTGCCGCGAAAAAGGTATACCATTCGGATTCTATTACTCCCAGTTCCTGGACTGGCACGAACCGGACGGCGGTGGTAATACCTGGGACTTTCCCAAAGACAAAAAAGACTACCAGCAATACTATCGCAGCAAGTCGGTTCCGCAGCTGAAAGAACTCCTTACCAACTACGGTCCGCTTGGTCTGGTATGGTTTGATATGCCCGGCGGACTTACACCGGAACAAACCCGGCAGATGATAGACAGCCTGCGCATACTGCAGCCTTCCTGCCTCTTCAGCAGCAGGGTAGGGCACAACCTCGGCGACTACCGCGATTTCGGCGACTCGGAAGTGCCGCCGGTACCCATTCCCGGCGCATGGGAATCTATCTATACCCATAACGATTCCTGGGGGTATATTGAACATGACCTCAATTTTAAATCTCCCGGAGAAATTATACGCCTGCTCTCCAATGTAGCTTCCAAAGGCGGCAACCTCATGCTCAACGTGGGCCCCGACGGTAACGGCAAATGGCCGGCCTACAGCATCGCCTATCTGAAGGCCACCGGCCGCTGGCTGGATATCTACGGAGAAAGCATTTACGGTACCACCTACGGCCTCATTCCCGCGCAACCCTGGGGTGTCACCACCAGCAAACCCGGAAAATTGTATCTCCATGTATGGGAAATGCCCGCCGGCAGACAGCTGCGCGTGCCCGGCATCAATGCCCGCGTAAAATCCGTGAAGATACTGGGCAGCCGCCAGCCACTCACCTGGAAGCAATCTACGGCAGCCACCACCATACAGCTGCCGGTAACGTTACCGGATACACGCAATACAGTCCTTGTAATGGAATACAGCGGCACGCAGCAGGATCTTTCTCAGCTGCGTACACAGACCGTCAGCAGTGATTACCCACGCGCGGAAGTACCTGCAGTATGGGCCATCTACAACGGCGCTGCTACCAATAAACTGTTTACCTACTCCCATTATTTCGGCGACTGGAAGCACGACAACTGCGCGGCCGGTATGATACAACCTGCGGATGCGCTGGTATTTCCACTCGACATACAGGATGCCGGCGACTATAAAGTTGTCCTGGACTATGCCTGCGAGCCCGGTAACGCCTCCCAGCAGGGCGTAGTAACGTTGGCCGGCCAGCAGCTGCCCTTCCTGTCGCTCGCCACCGGCACAAACAACAGCCATCAGCCAATGATGTTTATTGAACATGCAGTGGGCATACTGCATATCAGCGAACCGGGCAAACATAACCTGACCATCAGACCCGTAGCCGGGAACAGGAAAGAATTATTCTGCCTGCGGAAAATAATATTACAACCAGTGAAATAAACTGTTAGTGACCAATGAAAAAAAACAGCATACTGCTGCTTCCCGCAGCCTTTATTTATTCCACGATGGCGGTTGCTCAGCAACCGGACTGGCTGATCAGCAACAAGCCGTACAAGGCGGCTGTAACAGAAAAAAACAAGGAAATTGTATTGTCCAACGGGCTGGCCAGCCGTAGCTTTCGTATATCCCCCAACGTGATATGCACGGATTTCCGCAACCTCACCAGCGGAGAACAACTGTTGAGAGCCGTGAAGCCGGAGGCGCGGCTGACTATTAACGGTCATGACTACACGGTAGGCGGCGCCGAAGGACAGCCGCAGCAGGCTTACCTGTTGCCTGGCTGGCTTGACGGGCTGTCGGCCGCAAAATCAGCTTTCGTATACGCAGGGCATCAGCAAACTCCGCTTGAAGCGCCTCTGGCATGGCGTCCCAGAGGCTGGCATGGCAATACACAGCAGGCGGGCGGGAAGTCCCTCGTATTCAGCTACCGCGCACAGGCAGCGGAGCTGACAGGCATCGACGTGAAAATACATTATGAGTTGTATGACGGTATTCCCTTGCTGTGCAAATGGCTGGAGATAGATAACCACAGCGGAAAAGCCATCGCTTTGCAGCAGGTAGTCAACGAAATACTGGCCACACCGGAAGAAGAATCTGCCGTGGTAGGCAGTACCCGACAGATGAAAACACCTCATGGTCTTTACATTGAAAGTAACTATGCCTTCAATAACGCCATGAAAGCAGATCTCAGCGATCAGACCACCCACTGGAAAGCAGACAGCAGCTATACCTCCCAGGTGAACTATAACCTGCAGACACCCTGCCTGCTGGAAGTACACCCGCATGTTCCGATAGGCATTACCCTGCAGGCAGGTGAACATTTCACCTCTATCCGCACCTATGAGTTGCTGCTGGACAGCTATGACCGTGAACGAAACGGGCTGGCCAAACGCCGCATGTATCGTACCATAGCGCCGTGGACCACGCAGAACCCCATCTTCATGCACCTCATCAGCACAGATCCAGTAAAGGTGAAGAATATCATTGATCAATGCGCCGCCACCGGCTACGAAGGCGTTATTCTCAGCTTCGGCAGCGGCCTCAATATGGAAGATACCAGCGCTGCCAATATCGCAAAATACAAGGCGCTGGCAGATTATGCGCATAGCAGAAAGGTATGGCTGGGTGGATATTCCCTGTTTTCCAGCAGGCGTATCAGTGATGAAGACGATGTCATTAACCCCGCTACCGGCAAGCCCGGCGGCGCTTTCTTTGAAAATGCGCCCTGCCTCGGCAGCAAATGGGGCCTCAGCTACCTGGCTAAAATCAAATACTTCATCACCGGCACCGGCTTCGATATTTTCGAGAACGACGGTCCGTATCCCGGCGATGTATGCGCCTCCGTCACACATCCCGGTCATACCGGCAAAGACGATTCCCAGTGGAAACAGATGCTGCTGCAAAAAGAACTGTATCACTACCTGAATGCAAAAGGCGTTTACATCAATGCTCCTGACTGGTACTTTCTCGACGGCACCCATAAAATAGGACTCGGCTACCGGGAAGTGAACTTCTCCCTCCCCAGGGCAGAACAGCTGATCCTGAACCGGCAGAATATCTTTGATGGCCTCTGGGAAAAAACACCTGCCATGAGCTGGGGATTTGTGCCGCTCAGTCAGTACCAGGGCGGTGGCGCCGCAGCCACACTGGAGCCGCTGAAAGACCACCTGGACGCATATGAACAACTGATGATGCAGTATTACGGTGCAGGCGTACAGGCCTGTTACCGGGGACCACGTTTATACGACACCGTTAGTACGCAGCAGACCGTGAGCAAAGTGATCTCCTGGTACAAAAAATACCGTGAAATCCTGAATACAGACATCATCCACCTGCGCCGCGCCGATGGCCGGGACTGGGATGGTATTATGCACGTAAGCGCCACACTGCCGCAACGCGGACTGGTAATGCTGTATAACCCCACGCAACAGGAGGTGACCAGAGAAATTGACCTGCCCCTCTATTACAGTGGTCTTACTGCCACCGCCCGCATCCGGGAAAAAGAAGGCCCTTTAAAATCGTATAGCCTTGACCGTTCCTTCCAGGCGCATGTGAAAGTAAATATACCCGCAGCAGGATATACCTGGCTTGTTATTGAACCGTAAATCAAACCGATATAAATACGCAGATGCTATGAAGAGAATTACACTTTGCACGCTTACCCTGCTGCTATTCCTGCTGAATACGCAGGCGCAGGAAAAGAAGATTTTTAATGAAACCGCCGCGCAGAAGGAACAACGTCTTGCCTGGTGGGTAAACGACCGCTTCGGGATGTTCATTCACTGGGGACTCTATTCCCTGCCTGCCCGCCACGAATGGGTGAAGCATAATGAACGGCTGACAAACAACGATTATCAGAAGTACTTCGATAATTTCAATCCGGACCTCTACAACCCCAAAGAGTGGGCGCGTATGGCCAAAGCTGCCGGTATGAAATACGCCGTTATCACTACCAAACACCACGAAGGTTTTTGTCTGTTTGACTCAAAATATACCGACTATAAAGCGACTAATACCGCCATTAAAAAGGACCTGATTAAAGAATGGGTAGATGCCTTCCGTGCAGAAGGACTGAAGATAGGGTTCTATTATTCCCTGATTGACTGGCATCATCCTGATTTCACGATCGACAGGGTACATCCGCAGCGTGTCAGCGATCCGAAGGAATATGAAAAGCTCAACAAAGGCCGCGATATGGCAAAATACCGTACCTACCTGCAGAATCAGCTGAAAGAGCTGATGACCAACTACGGTAAAATCGATATTCTCTGGACAGACTTTTCCTATCCCGGCGAGAACGGAAAGGGGCATGAAGACTGGAACTCCCTGGAAGTCATTAAACTGGTGCGTAAGCTGCAGCCCGGCATCATTATCAACGACCGCCTGGACCTGAACGAGTATGAAGATGGCGGAGATTTTGTTACGCCGGAACAGTATAAAGTAGCAGAATGGCCTACCCGTAACGGCAAACGTATCAATTGGGAAACCTGCCAGACCTTCTCTGGCTCCTGGGGCTACTATCGTGATGAAACCAGCTGGAAAGATAACAAACAACTGCTGGTATTACTGATAGAATCTGTCAGCAAGGGCGGTAACCTGCTGCTGAACGTAGGCCCTACTTCAAGGGGTTTGTTTGATACACGTGCACAGGACAGGCTGCAGGGCATGGGTGACTGGATGAAAGTAAACGGCCGTTCCATTTATGGCTGCACCGAAGCGCCTGCCGGCATCCAACGTCCTGATAATACGCTGCTGACCTATAATCCGGCCACCAGACGGCTTTATGTACACCTCCTGGACTATCCGCTGCAACGTATTGACCTGCCAGGTCTGAAAGGAAAGGTGAAATACGCACAATTCCTCCACGATGGCTCCGAAATTAAAATGAGAGACGGCGAAAAAAATGCGCTGACCCTGGATGTGCCAGTGCGTAAGCCGGATGTGGAAATTCCGGTGGTAGAACTTGTGCTGGAATAATTACGGGTCATTTTATTATTTTATTATTTGAGATTTACCTAAAAGCGAAGACCTGAGCAGATTATTCCGCTCAGGTCTTCGCTTTTAGGTAAATCTCAAATAATAAAATAATAAAATGATTCACAATTCGTAATTCGCAATTTTTTAATAAAAAATTCAGGAAGATGTATATTTTTATACTATGTGGTATTTACAGCGTTTAGCACTGGTATTATGCTTACAGGCGGGATTTATGGTGGCAGCTGCTGCGCCGCCGGAGGAGCGGCCTAATGTCATCATTATTTTCATGGATGATATGGGATATGGGGATTTGTCGTGTTATGCGGGATCTCCGTGGCAGACGCCTAATATTGACCGGCTGGCAACACAGGGGATGCGCTTTACTTATTTTTATGTGGCGCAGCCGGTGTGTTCTGCGTCAAGAGCGGCGTTGCTGACAGGCTGTTACCCGAACCGTGTGGGTATTCATGGGGCATTGTGGCCTTCAGCACCGATAGCGCTGGATACCACTGAGCAGACGATTGCAGGTATTCTGAAACAGGAGGGATATGCAACCGGGATGGTAGGTAAGTGGCATCTTGGAAGTAAAGCGCCCTGGCTGCCGTTGCAGCATGGGTTTGATGAATACCTGGGGCTGCCTTATTCCAATGATATGTGGCCGGTACATTACGATGGGGCGCCTTATGCCGATACCTCCAGGCATCCGCGGGCTAAGTATCCGCTGTTGCCTTTGATAGAAGGGGATAAGCCGGTGAAATTTATCAGGACGCTGGATGATCAGGCGCAGCTGACTACTTTGTACACATCGCGTGCCTGTCGTTTTATCAGAAAGCATAAAAAAGAGCCTTTCTTCTTATATATGGCGCATAGTATGCCGCACGTGCCTATTGCTGTTTCCGGAAAGTTCGAAGGAAAGAGCGGTGATGGCCTGTTCGGGGATATGATCAGTGAAGTGGACTGGTCAGTGGGAGAGGTAATGAGGACGCTGGAAGAAAACGGGCTGACAGACAATACGCTGGTGATATTTACCAGTGACAATGGTCCGTGGCTTTCTTACGGTAATCATGCCGGTAATACCGGCGGATTGCGGGAAGGCAAAGGATCTACGTGGGAGGGTGGTATCCGGGTGCCCTGTATTATCCGGTGGCCGGGGAAGGTGCCTGCCGGCGCTGTGTGTAATAAGATGGCGGCTACGATAGATCTGTTGCCTACGGTGGCGGGTATATGCGGCGCGAAGCTGCCACAACGGAAAATAGACGGGGTGGATGTAAAGAGCTTGTTATTCAATCAGCCGGACGCAAACCCGCGGGACGAACTGGCCGTATATTATGGAGTAAATAGCCTGGAGGCGATCCGTAAAGGGCCGTGGAAGCTGGTACTGCCACACAAGGGGCGTACCTATAAGCTGAATCTGCCGGGGTACGATGGTTTTCCGGGTGCTACGCCGGATGTGCCGGTGGGGATGGCATTGTATGATCTGCGCCGGGATCCGGGTGAAACCCTGGATGTACAGCAACAGTTTCCGGAGGAGATGAAAGCGTTGTTATTGATAGCGGAAAAGTACCGTCAGGATTTGGGAGATGATTTAACCGGAGTGAAAGGAAACGGTCGTAGAAATGCCGGTAAGGTACAATTATGACATATATAATTAAATATAATTTGATAGAAATTAGAGAAGTGCCGACTTTCAACTAGTTGATATTTAGCGTATTGCATTTTTGTTAATCCCCGAAGTATATAGAGATCATGCCATTATGATATAACCATAACTTTAATATAAAACAAATTGTATATTAGTATTTATTGAAAAACCATATAGTTATCCGATTGACTGCTGCTTGTAATTGTTTCAAATTTGTTTGGGGTATGGAAACCGTGTGAACATTCCATTATACAATTATTCAGCCATACCAGCTTCCTGACTTGCGGTTAAAAATGGAAGATTTTCATGCGAAATATACATAACCCAAAAAGAATAATATGAAAAAATTGCGGCCTATAAATGCTGGTCATTTGGGAGAAGGGGATGTTTATGAGGTTGCGGCATTGCATAGCGAATCATCAAAAGAGTTACAACAATTAGCTAAAGATATCTGTAACCTGGTTTTTATGGATATAGAGATACCTGGATTGACTGCGATTGAAGCTGCGAGCATCGTTAAAGCTGCCTATCCTGACATCAACGTGATTCTGCTGACCCTGAATGAGAAAGGCGAATCACTGAAAGAGTTGCCGGTGCAGGATGAAGGCTATGAGGTGGAACGTATACCACCCGTTTCCTTGTCGGAATTTATTTCGCAGGTGTATGAAACAGCACTGCAATCAAATATGGTGGCAGTGAACAAAGTATTGGCCTTTTTCCGCAGAGAGCAGAAGGTGACCACGGCTGGTGACCCTTACGGACTCTCTCCGCGCGAAAAAGAAATACTGCGATGCCTCGTGAATGGAGACACGTACAAACAGATTGCTGAGCACTGCCACATCAGTGTAGGTACTGTACGCTCCCATATCATGAATATTTATCGCAAACTGGATGTGAATTCCCGTTCCAATGCCATTGTAAAAGCAATGAAAGAGCAGCTGGTTTAATCCCGGAAAGCCCTTGCTCTGCCTGTTCGAAATGCTGAAATAAATTTTTGCGGAAAGATTGCCAACGGTCCTGACTGCCAATTGCCAGTATGAAAACTGATAGTAACATTGTCAGCCTCACAGCTTAGAAACTAACAGCCAACAGCCAAACAATTAGCAGCAATCATTAAACAGTCATATAGTCAAAAATGTATTGACCGCCACTCCTGAGCGGCCCGGCCACCTGCGTCCGCCGCCGCAAAAAAACACCGATAAAAGGCAAAATAATAGCGATGCTTATGCAACCGTTTGCATAACTTTCACTGTCGATAATGATACCTTCCGCCAGCAACACGTTATGAAACAGGTGTCATCATCAGATATACTTTGTGGATAAGGGTTACAGCCAAATGCAGCATAGCCGCTCCGCAATAAACGTTATGAACAGACATGCGCAGGACCCGCCGCAGCAAAGGCCCCCTGCCCGCAATTACTAAACAACATCTAACCGGCAACCAAAACACTATGCAACTGTACATAAAATATCTGCTCACTTTCTGCCTGTTTTATGCAATCCATTGCATGGTGCCGGAAACAGCCCTGGCACAACTTCCTGAGAAACAAGCCATCCTCTCCGTTATGCGCACTGTATGCGACCAGGAACTACGCGCACCTCATTACGCAGATAACTGGCAACGCAACCGCCTCAACAGCTGGATACCATCTTCCTTTTACCCCGGACTGATCGCCTGCTATCACGCAACCGGCGATAAAAAATACCTGAACGCCGCCGTAGCATGGTCAGCACAAAATGAATGGAAACCCGCTTCCCGCTTCCGGCATGCCGACGACCTCCTCTGTACGCAAACATATTTCGACCTGTACGCGATCCTGCAGCAACCAGAAATGCTGGCGCCCGCAAAAGCACGCCTGGACTCTATCCTGGCAGCTGATACCATCTCCGGGCGTGATGACTGGCACTGGTGCGATGCGCTATACATGGCGCCTCCGGCCTGGATACGCCTCAGCGCCATCACCGGGGATAAAAAATACAGCCGCTTCATGTACAGGCAATACCTGGATGCTGTATCTTTTTTACAGGATAAAAAAGATACCCTGTTCTTCCGGGATAAAAATTTCTTT
The DNA here is from genome assembly GCF_009928525.1 of Chitinophaga solisilvae. Taxonomy (GTDB): domain Bacteria; phylum Bacteroidota; class Bacteroidia; order Chitinophagales; family Chitinophagaceae; genus Chitinophaga; species Chitinophaga solisilvae. Next base: position 98,213 of record NZ_JAABOK010000005.1, read on the forward strand.
GAAAAGAAAGCCGGCAACGGTCAGCCGATATACTGGAGCCGAGGCAACGGATGGGTCATCAGCGGCATTGCCCGCATGATAGATTATCTTCCGGCGAAAGGAACAGCTACCAGCACTTTTAAATCACTTTTCCGCGCCCTCGCCGCGAAAATTACGCCGCTGCAACTACAAGACGGCCTGTGGCCCATGAGTCTCCTTGCACCGGAAGATTTCCCGCAGCAGGAAACCAGCGGCTCTGCCATGTTCTGCTATGCCTTATTAAAGGGTATCAACAGCGGCTGGCTGCCGGAAAAGGAATACCTGCCCGCTGCCCTCCGCGCCTGGCAAGCATTGGTGCAAACCGTGAATACACAAGGTATCCTGGAACATGTGCAGCCGGGTGGCGCAGCACCCTATGCCTTCCCGCCGGAAGCATCACAGGCATACGCTGTCGGTGCTTTCCTGCTGGCAGGCAACGAATTACAGATATTAACAGCCAGAAAAAAATCGTAAACGGATATATGAAAAGAACTGGATTTTTGTGGATGCTGCTCTGCGGAGTGCTGGCCTGCTATCATGCCGGAGCTCAGCAATCTGTGCGCATTACGCAGCAATGGGAGTTTCTGAGAAGCGACCTCGGAGGTATATGGGAGGCTGTAAGGCCCGCGGCTGAAGGCAGCCCCGAATCAGTGCCGTTGTGGACAACCATTACCCTTCCGCATTGCTTCAATGCCCGCGATGCGGCAGAGCCCTCCGAAAACTACTACCAGGGCCCCGGATGGTACAGAACCCTGCTCGATATTAAAAATCCTTATCAGCAGGGCCGTACACTCCTGCATTTTGAAGGAGCCGGACAGAAAACTACCGTCTACGTATACACGACGAAAATAACTACTCACACCGGTGGCTATGATGAATGGACTGCCGATATTACAGATGCCGTGCAGGCATTCCTTAAAAGCCCGGAAGCAAAGCGTTTCAAAGGAAAGGTGCCGGTGTCTGTGCGCTGTGATAACAGCCGCGACCTGGAAATGATTCCTTCCAGCATGTCGGACTTTAACGTATACGGCGGCTTATACCGCTACGTTAATCTCGTTTATGCGCCACTGTTATCTTTCGATAATATACAGCTGCAGGCGGTAACAGATGCTGCGGGAAAGAACGGCGCCCTCGCTGTCAGCGCTTCCTTCCGCAATCCTGCACAGGTTACAACGGCCACGCTGGAACTACGCCTGCTGGATCCGAAGCAGCAGGTCATAAAGGAAATACGCCAGGATATACAGATCCGTTCCGGTGAACAGCATCTGACAGACATCTCCATAAAAAAGCCTGCATTATGGTCGCCGGAAATGCCACAGCTCTATACTGTACAGGCCAGGCTTACCTCTTCAGCCGGCGTCGCTGAATGGAGCGGTCATACCGGATTCCGCCATTTTGAATTTGTGGAACACGGCCCTTTCCTGCTCAACGGCAAACGCCTCCTGCTGCAGGGCACGCACCGCCATGAAGATCATGCGGCAGTAGCTGCTGCCATGACGGAAGATATGATCCGCCGGGAAATGACGCTTATCAAAAACATGGGTGCGAACTTCATTCGCCTGGGACATTACCAGCAATCACGCATCGTATTGCAGCTGTGCGACAGTCTCGGTATACTGGTATGGGAAGAAATACCCTGGTGCAGGGGCGGCCTCGGCGGCGAAACCTACAGGCAACAGGCCCGTAATATGCTGACCAGCATGATTAGCCAGCACCGGAATCATCCCGCTGTTATCCTCTGGGGGCTGGGAAATGAAAATGACTGGCCTGGTGATTTTCCTGAATTTGATAAACAACAGATCCGCACATTTATGTCGGAGCTCAATACCATGGCACACCAGCAGGATAGTACCCGGAAAACTACCATCCGCAGATGCGATTTCTGTAAAGATATTGTAGACGTTTATTCTCCTTCTATATGGGCCGGCTGGTACCGCGGCCGTTATACAGAATACAAACAGGAAAGCATAAACGAAATTGCGAAAGTACCGCACTTCTTTCATGCAGAATGGGGAGCGGACAGCCATCAGGGCCGGTTTGCAGAAGCCCCGGAGCAATTTATCAGGCAGGTGGCCACCGGAAAAGGTGCGGATGAACGCAGCGGGGATTTTGCCCTCACTGGCGGAAACGCCCGTGCATCCAAAGATGGCGACTGGTCCGAGTCGTACGCTGTGAACCTGGTAGACTGGCATCTGAAGGAACAGGAAACCATGCCGCAACTCACAGGCTCCGCCTATTGGGTATTCAAGGATTTTTCCACACCGCTGCGCCCCGAAAACCCGGTGCCTTATGTAAACCAGAAAGGTATTGTGGCGCGTGATCTTACCCCGAAGGAAATCTATTACGTGTTTCAGTCGTACTGGCTGAAAACGCCGGTAGCACATATTTACGGCCACAACTGGCCGGTGCGTTGGGGTAGTGCCGGAGAAGCAAAGGAAATACGCGTATACTCCAATTGCCCGGAAGCAGAACTGTTTGTGAACGGCAAAAGCCAGGGCGTGAAGAAACGTAACAGCCAGGACTTTCCGGCAGCTGGTCTTCGTTGGCAGGCGTCGCTGAATGAAGGTGCAAATCATATCAGGGTAGTAGCGCGTAACGGTAAGCAGACCGTTACCGATGAACTCACCTGGCAATACCAGACCGCTTCATGGTCGGCCCCGCGAAAGCTGCTGCTGACGCTGGATACCAGCTGGCATGAAGCAGGTACGTTACGTATCCTTGTAAAGGCTGTGGATGAAAAAGGGGTGTTATGCCTGGATGCCGCCAACCGCATCGAATTTTCTCTCGCCGGCGATGGCCGGCTGCTGGACAATCTGGGTACTGCCGGTGGTTCCCGCGTGGTGCAACTGGCAAACGGACAGGCATCTATACTGGTGCGGCCGGACAGAGAAAACCCGAACAGCGTAGTAGGCGCTGCCGGCAAAGGATTGGAAACAGGCGCGCTCATGATCTCTCATCAATAATAAAATAAATGCCCGATGATAAAATATGTTTTAGGTTTTGGATTGGTGCTAATGTCCTGGCAGGCAAATGCCGCAGCACCGGAAGATTCGCTGTTGCGGCTCTGGTACCGTCAGCCTGCGAAACAGTGGGTGGAAGCGCTTCCCGTGGGTAACGGCCGTATCGGAGCCATGGTTTTCGGCGGCGTACAGAAAGAAGAACTGCAGCTGAATGAAGGCTTCCTGTGGTCCGGCACACCGCGCGACGGCGATAACCCGCTGGCAAAGACGACACTGCCACAGATGCGGCAGCTGCTGTTTGAAGAAAAATATATGGAGGCCGACAAGCTGGCGAAAAAGATGATGGGTACTTACAGTGCCCGCTATCTCACGCTGGGAAGCCTTTTTATTGAAAACGATATTCCGCAGGAGGCCACCGGTTACACACGGGAATTGAATCTGACGAAAGGTGTCAGCAGCGTGAAATACACGGCTAACGGTATCGACTATACGCGCGAGGTATTTGCCAGCTATCCCGCACAGCTGCTGGTGATTCGTTATACGGCCAGCAAGCCCGGCGCACTACACTTCCGTACCAGCTTTGCCAATCCCATGCCGCATGTGAATAAAGCGGTGAATAATCACTATATCGTGATGAAGGGCCGCTGTCCGGAATATGTGGCCAACCGGCCCTATGAGCCGAAACAAATCGTATACGGCGAAAAAGGTATCAATTACGAAGTACATGTGGATGCACGTACCACCGGCGGAAAAATCACCGCGGATACAGCCGGTATCCGTATCTCCGGCGCTTCTACCGCTATACTGCTGGTATCAGCAGGTACCAGCTATAAAAGTCCGGATGACTGGGCTGGTAACCCGGCAACCGCTGCCACAGCTCCTTTGAAGAAAGTACAGGCCGCCAGCTACGAAACATTATTACAGGCGCACCTGGCGGATCACCGGCAACTGTTCAGCAGAGTACAACTGAACCTGGGAACAGACGGCGGTGAACAGCTGCCTACAGATGAACGGTTGAAAGCATATACCAGGGCCGGCGGCAACCGCGATCCGCAGCTGACAACCCTGCTCTTTCAGTACGGACGGTACCTGATGATTGCCGGCTCCCGCAAAGGTGGCCCCGCGCTGACGCTGCAAGGCTTATGGAACAAGGAAATGCAGCCGCCATGGGGCTCTAACTATACCATTAACATCAACACTGAAATGAACTACTGGCCGTCCGAAACCGCTAACCTGTCGGAATGCGGACAGCCCCTGTTCGACTTTATCCGCAAAATGGCTAAACGCGGACGTGTAACCGCTGCCGTTAATTACGGCGCTAACGGCTGGACAGCCCATCATAATACAGACATCTGGGCCATGACCAACCCCGTTGGCGGCTTTGACTACGGCGATCCCAACGGTAATCCCAAATGGGCCATATGGCCAATGGGCGGAGCATGGCTGACGCGTCACCTGTGGGAACACTATCTTTTTACCGGAGATAAAGCCATGCTCGCAGCCAGTTATCCCGACCTGAAAGGCGCCGCCGAATTTATGCTGGACTGGCTGATAAAAGATGCAAACGGTCAGTGGGTAACCAATCCTTCCACTTCTCCCGAAAATAACTTTCTTATCAACGGTAAGCGGGAAGGCTCTGTGAGCATAGCTTCCACCATGGACTTGTCTATCATTCATGACCTGTTTACCAATACCATCCGTGCCGCTGAAACACTGGGACAGGATGCTGCACTGGTGACACGTATCCGGGAGAAGATGAAAGATATGTATCCTTTCCATGCCGGACAATACGGACAATTGCAGGAGTGGTATAAGGACTGGGACGATCCTAAAGATACACACCGTCACGTATCTCACGTGTATGGCCTGTTTCCGGGTAACTTCATTAATCCCAGAAGAGACAGCATTCTATCGGGAGCGGCTAAACGTAGTTTGCTGCTGCGTGGCGATGGCGGTACCGGCTGGTCCAAATCATGGAAGATCAACTGGTGGGCACGCCTGGAAGACGGTAACCATGCCTGGACCATGCTGAATAAGCAGCTGTTCCTGGCCGGCGGGCAGGAGGTAAGTGTGGCCGATAACAGCGGAGGTTCTTACCCCAATCTCTTCGATGCACATCCGCCTTTCCAGATAGACGGAAACTTTGGCGTTACCTCCGGGATTGCTGAAATGCTGCTGCAGAGCCACGACGGCGTATTGCACCTGTTGCCGGCACTGCCTGATATATGGCCTTCCGGCAGCGTAAAAGGTCTGAAGGCGCGCGGTGGATTTGAAGTAGATATTGTATGGAAAAACGGACAGCTCACACACGCCCGGATAACGTCTTCACTGGGAGGTAACTGCCGTATTCGTACAGCCCGCACCGTTATGGTAAACAGTGAAGCGCCGGCGGCAGCTTCCGGAAAAAATACCAATGCATTTTATCCTTTGCCGCTGCCGGTAAAAACGGTAGTGAAGGATCAGGGCAAACTGGCTTCCGTAGCGCTGAAAGCAGTATATGAATACGATGTGCCGACTACTGCCGGGAAAACCTACGATATAAAATAAATATGAAGAAACTGATTCTGAGTATAGCCGTCAGCGTTATGTACTTCTCGGCATCTGCACAGGTGAAGGGGGATGACGATGGCGTTCAGGCACAAAAAGCCGCTGACCGTGATAAAACGGCCATCGATAATGCCGTGCATGGCTGGTGGGATGCTTCCATGAAGGATCATGATGCCCGCATCGCCTGGTGGCGGGAAGCCCGTTTCGGCTGCTTCATTCACTGGGGCGTATACTCCGTACCCGGCGGGGAATGGAATGGTAAAAAGGTAGAAGGCTATGCTGAACATCTCATGCGTAAAGAGAAAATCAGCCGCAGTGAGTATGCATCCCGCCTGATTAAAGGATTCAACCCGGAGCATTTTGATGCAGACGCATGGGTACGTATGATAAAAGCCGCCGGTATGCGCTACCTCATCATCACCGCCAAACATCACGATGGTGTAGCCATGTATCCTACCAACATAGGTGATTACAGTATAGCGGCCGCGCCTTTCCACCAGGACCCTATGGCTGCATTATCTGCCGCGTGTAAAAAATATGGTATCCGTTTCGGCTTCTATTATTCCCATGCCTTCGACTGGGAGCATCCCGATGCACCAGGCAACGACTGGGATTATGATAATCCGGGCGGCGATAGAAACCTGCATGGTGGCGCAACCTGGTACAATGTCCATCCGGAGCTGCTTCCCAAAGCAGTGAGGTATGTGAACGAAAAGGCCATCCCACAGATACGGGAGTTATTAATGCGTTATCATCCTGATATATTATGGTTTGATACGCCGCATAAGCTACCCCTGAGCGAGAACATACGTATCCTGCAGGCAATACGGGAAACAGATAAAAAGGTGGTGGTAAACGGCCGGCTGGCACGCTCCGGCAACATTTCCTTCGGGGACTATAAGAATACTGCCGACAGACCGGCGGAGTTCTATCCTGTTACCGGCGACTGGGAAGCGATTCCTACTACCAATGAAAGTTATGGGTATTCAAAGACAGACAGCAGTCACAAGCCAGCTTCCTTTTTTATCCGCCTGATGGCAAAAGCGGCTGCCAGAGGTGGCAATTTGCTGATGAATATAGGGCCTGAAGGCGATGGCTCCATTGATCCGCGGGATACGGTGATCCTTCACGGAATCGGCGCCTGGATGCAGCGTAATGGGGAAAGCATTTATGGTACCACCGCATCGCCGCTGCCACCGCAACCCTGGGGCGAAAGTACCCGCAAGGGAAATAAGCTCTATCTGCATGTTTTCCAATGGGCATCCCCGTTATACATAGGCGGCCTGAAAAGTAAAGTGAACAAGGCTTATCTGCTGGCTGGCAAAAAAGTACTGCCGGTTACACGCGTGAACGATAGGGATATTACGGTTACCCTGCCCAAAGCAGCGCCTGATAGCAGTAACAGCGTGATTGTACTGGAGATGGATGATATACAGGCAGACAGCGTACGTGTACTTTCCTCCGGCGGTGGCGGCAACCGGCTGCTGGCTTTTGACGGCACCCTGCACGGGAAAGGACTTCAGTACGGCGACGGAAAGCAACCTGCATATTATGTTTTCGGGTGGAAGAATACCGGTCAGTATATCAGCTGGAAGGTACGTACCACGGCTGCTGCCACTTATCAGATTGGTATTAAGTATGCCGTGGACGCCAACTCCGGCGGTACTTACAAAATTCGTATAGGCGATAACGTAATAACCGGTACCGTAAATCCGGCTGCCGGCAAACAACAGATAATTACCGGCACTTTGCAGCAGGTTTCGCTGCCCGCAGGGGAATATGACATTACGATTCAGCCGGAAGCAATAAAAGGCGCAGAACTGATGCGGCTATTTGAGATAACAATCCAACCAAATTCATAACCACGATGAAAAAGAACAAGCTGCTGTTACTGGGCTGTTTGCTGCTGGGGCATACCATTGTCCGGGCAGGAGAAACAGACCGGTTTGTAAAAGCCCTGAAAGCCAGCCAGGCTACCGTAATTCAGGCCAATGGCACTGTAGCGCCTGCCAGTATTAAGATTATACGCAACTGGAATAATAACTTATGTCAGGTACGTATAGCCAACACCGGTAGTGTTCCGGTCAGACTCAAAGAAGTTATTCTCTGTACTGCCGGAAAGATATTACCAGCTTCAACGCCTTTTTATGCAGAAGGCTTCCAGATGCTGACCCAGACTGCCGGTACGCTGGAAAAACCGGTGACATTAGGCAATTATACAGATGCCGGTCACTATAAAATACCACAGCCGCAGGGATATCTGGCGGTATATAACCTGTTGCGCCTGTATCCGGCCGGCGATGCGCAGCTATTGCTGGGATATACTTCCAGTAACCGTTTTGCAGGCAGATTCTATATTTCAGCCGATACCATCAAGGCAGCTATGGACCTGGAGAATATGGAACTGGCGCCAGGTAAGGAATTCAGGCTGGAAGAGCTGATGGTAACAAGTGGAAAGGATGGTAATGAGCTGCTGGAGAAATTTGCAGCACGCATTCAGCATTTTCATCCCAGACTGGAGTTTAAGGCGCCGCCTGCGGGCTGGTGCTCCTGGTATTGCTTTGGCCCAAGAGTTACAGCACAGAATATTTACGATAACCTCGACTACATCAAAACCAATATCCCTTCACTGAAATATATTCAGCTGGATGATGGTTATCAACCGCATATGGGCGACTGGCTGGAAGTAGGCAGTTCCTTCGGCGGTAATGTGCAGCAGGTGCTGCGCACCATCCATGATAAAGGGTTTGAGCCTGCAATATGGGTGGCTCCCTTTATCTGTGACAGCAATTCTGTTATATTTAAAACGCATAAAGACTGGCTGGTAAAAGACAGCAGCGGCCAGCCCCTGCGCAGTGACCTGGTTAGCTTTGGTGGCTGGCGTATGAAACCCTGGTATGTACTGGATGGTACGCATCCGGAAGTACAGCAGCATTTTCAACGTGTATTCTCCACGATGCGGAACGATTGGGGCGTCACTTATTTCAAGCTGGATGCCAATTTCTGGGGCGCTATTCATGGTGGTGTGTATCACGACCGGCAGGCAACCAGGATAGAGGCTTACCGCCGTGGTATGAAGGCTATTCTCAAAGGAACGCGCGATGCGTTTATTCTGGGCTGTAATCAGCCGATGTGGCCTTCTCTGGGGTTGGTGCACGGTTCCCGCACCAGTATGGACATTAAACGAACCTGGACGGTATTTGAACGTTCCGGCCGTGAAAATCTGTATCGCTCCTGGCAGAACGGCCGCCTCTGGTGGAATGATCCGGACTGCCTGGTGCTTACCGGCAATATGCCCGACAACGAATATAACTTCCACGCAGCGCTGATATACGCCACCGGCGGCATGCTGCTCAGCGGCGATGACCTGACGAAGATCAGTCCGGAGCGCCTCAATATGCTGCGTAAAACCGTTCCGCCGGCCGCCCATGCAGCCGCTTTCACAGATACCAATTTCGAAACCGGCATCCTGAAAACAACACAGGGCACCAGCATCATTCTCCTGAACTGGCAGGATCAGCCCAAAAAAATATCAGTGAAACTGGACAAACCCTGCGAACTCCTTGACTACTGGACAGGGAAAAGCCTGGGTACCTTCAGCGGCAGCTACACCGCAGAACTGGCCGGACACGACGGAAGAGTTATCTCTGTAAAATAATAACGGAAGATGTTAGCGGAAATATCCCCGCTAACATCTCCCTAAAAATTTCCCGGAAAATCTCCGCTAAAAACTCCGCTAAGTTCTCTGCATAAAACATCGCTGATCAACAAAAAATTTTCGCTAAAATCTCCGCTCATCATTCGCAATTCGTAATTCGCAATTCGTAATTAAAAAAATCATATGCGTTCCTTCCTCACTCTCCTTCTTTTCTTCATACTCGATCCTGTCCATGCTCAGCAACCTTTACTGCAGCAGGTTTTAAAGGATACCCGTCCGGCGGTGCTGCAGCGGGCGAAATGGGCCATGCAACAAACACCGGAAACCATCACTGCGTATAGGTGTGACCGTAGTGCTGGTGGAAAGCATGATTTTTTTTCAGAGGGAGACTACTGGTGGCCGGATCCTGTGAGTAAAGACAGTCCGTATATTCAGCGGGACGGACAATCCAATCCGGATAATTTTGTGAAGCACCGGGAGGTGATGATCCGGTTCAGCCGGGTGATGGGAGCGCTGGCTGCCGGCTATGTTGTCAGCCGGGATAAGACGTATCTGCATCAGGCATTGCTGCATGCGCGGGCCTGGTTCCGGGATAGCGATACGCGGATGAATCCTCATCTGTTATATGCACAGGCCATTAAGGGGCGGGCAACCGGCAGGGGTATCGGTATCATAGATACGATTCAGCTGCTGGAAGTAGTGCAGGCGTTGCGTATTATGGAGAAGGCAGGAATGATACCTGCGGCGGATCTGGTGGTATTCAGACAGTGGTTCCGGGATTACCTGCAGTGGTTAACAACGCATCCTTACGGGAAAGATGAGATGAATGCAAAGAATAATCATGGCACCTGCTGGGTGATGCAGGTAGCTGCTTTTGCGTTGTTTGTACAGGACCGGCAGCTGATGGATTTCTGTGCAGACAGGTATAAGAATGTGTTGTTGCCATCTCAGATGGCGGAAGATGGCAGTTTCCCGCTGGAGTTGAAAAGAACTAAACCTTACGGCTACTCGTTGTTTAACCTCGATGCCATGAGTACCGTATGTCAGCTGCTGGGCAGTGCGGGATATGATTTGTGGCAGTATACGGCAGCAGGAAAAAATATGGCAGCAGGAGCGGCTTTTATGTATCCTTTTGTAAAGGATAAACGTAGCTGGCCTTATGCAAAAGATGTGATGTACTGGGAGGAGTGGCCGGTAGCGCATCCGTTTCTGCTGTTTAATGCAGCAGCATCCGGAAACCGTGATTACTACCGGTTATGGTTATCGTTACCGCATGATCCGCAGGTAGAAGAAGTACTGCGGAATCTGCCGGTACGCAATCCGGTGATATTTCTCTAGTTTCTCCCTTTGTTATTGATAAATTTCTGAAGAAAGCAGTTCAAAATGTTCATATTTTGATAAAAATCTAATTGCCGGAAATGTCAGAATAATTGAATAAATTGAGGGTCCTATGAAATAAACTTTAGAGGTATGAGTTGGATGAACGACCTGTATGTTATTTACCAGAAACTGGATGCCAACAGTTGTGAAGAGGTAAAGCATGACATTCTCAAAGCCCAGATAGATGGGTGTAACCGGGGAGAAATATATTTCCTTGTATTACAGCAGTTAGTGCATATAAAGCAGGAGAAGGCGCCTGTTTATGAATTGATTAAAGGAGAGGTAGATAGTATTATTCACTATAGCAGCATGCAATACCGGCATTAGCCCTGCAGTTCATTAATAAGTTTCTGTACTTTAAGATAGTTGGATGCTTCCGGTGGAATTTTCAACAGCCAGTCCAGGCATTGCTGTTTACGCCCTTCTTTCAGGTAACTTAACGCCATATAGAAAGCTGCTTCGTTGCGAAGGAGTGCGCTTTGCCCGAAAACGGTGAGGAGGTCTTCGCGGGCGGGGTTGAGCTGATTGAGATCTACCCGGCATACGCCGCGGTAGTAGCGTGCGTAGAGGTTACCAGGATATTGGGCCAGTGTCTGGTTTAATATCCGGATGGCGTCGCTGTAATGGCCGCGGTCAAATTGCCGGATGGCTTCTTCCGGCAGGCGGAGGCTATCGGTATCAGGAGACTGCATTTCCGTGGAGGCATATTGCCGGTAAATATTTTTTCGCCAGGGGCTTACATATAGCAGTACTGCGATGCCTGCGGCAATGAGCGCCACCAGTATGATCAGATTTCGTATAGGCGCAGGCGTAGCTTCGCGCAGGGTAAACCAGGCGTTGCGGTGAGAGAACAGCTGATGTTTTAATTCTTCCCGGTCATCATCAGGGCATATTTTCTGTGCCAGCAGTTGTCTGAAAAAGTCAAAGCGTTTAACCTGCTGGCTGAAGGTAGCATCTGCCTGGATGCGGGTCATAAACTCTCTTCTTTCCGGTTCTGTCATGTGGCCGGAGAGGAAGCGGTCGCTGGCGAGCAGGTCATCTTCCGACATGCTGCCGGATTTCAGGGTGGTATTTAATTCTCTGAAGAGGGTGATGTAGCAGTCACGTCTTCTGGCGGGTAAATCTTCCACCGGGATTTTTGTTTCCACAGCGATATCTTCCTGCAGGCAGTTGGTCAGGGACCAGCGCAGTAATTCCTGGCAGTTGTCTGTCAGCTGGAGATAGTAGCGGTAGGCCAGTCTTCTTTTCTCTCCTTCTTTCAGTACGTCTTCAATGTCCTGCATATCATCGCGGGAGAGGGCAGCGCTTTCTTCCATTTCCATGCCGGCGATGCGTTGTCCGCGCCGTTCCAGTTCTTTTTCCCATATACGTTTGCAGAGCAGGGTGAAGAAGGGTTCGAAGGAGCTGACCTGTAACGGATGGCGCCGGGCATAGTAGTAGATATCCATCAGGGCTTCTTCAAAGATATGAGCTGCGTCTTTAATGGTGCCGCTTTTTTGCAGGATGAAACGTTGTTCTTTGGACGCAAACCGTATGTATATATTTTCAATGATTTCCGGTTTGTGGTGCAGTAACCCGTCAATGTACTCCTGGTCGTTAGTGAATAATGGTTCAGGTGACATATCAATCGTTTTTGCCTTATTCGTCTGTAATAAAAATATTAAACCTTACCGAGGTGGCCTAATTATTTATTAGGCGTATCTTGCCAAACATCTCACAGGATAGAGACAGGACCCATAATTATGTATCAACCCATACCAGAAATTGATGAGCTGATTACGCGCTTTATTCATTCGCCGCATGATCCTCTGTTACAGGAACGGATTGCCATGCTCCGGGAGAAAGGTTCCGATCAGTCGCGCTATGTGGAGCAGCGGCTGGAGGCCTGGCTCCGGAATGGTGCAGATAGCAGGGTAGCGCCGGTTGTTCGCCGAATGGGTGGCGTAAGGCATACTGGTTTACACGGGTTGCTGAAGCGTTGGTGGTGGGTTGTTGCTGCCGTACCGGTTTTCATGGTGATACTGTTTTTTTTATGCTATACGCCGCGTCATATGGTAACACATACCAATCGCAGCGGCCACCTGGATTCACTGTTGCTGGCAAACGGCAGCAGTATTATTGTTAACAACAATGCTGCCATTTCCTATGACAGCTCCGGGAATAACAGCGGACTCGTGGAGGTATTATCCGGGAAGGTATTTATTTCGCTGTCATCCGATGCCAGCTGTAAGGTAAGGCTACCCTCGCTTGCCTGTCTGCAGGCCGGTGAAGGCGCAGTTTTCAGCATATGCAGCGCCGGCGCCACCACGCACGTATTTGTGGTGCAGGGAAAAGTAAAGGTAATACATCCGCAGGAAGGGGATGCCGCACTCACGCCCGCTATGCTCGCCACCATTAAAGCAGACAAGCCGCTGAAAACCACCACCCTTAAAAGTGATGGCCCGCTTGCCTGGAAAACAGGCCGGCTCTGCTTCGATAATGTTCCGGCAGAAGAAGTGCTGGATATCGTTTGCTCTCACTATAATATCATTATTCACGTACCCCCGTCGGCCCGGATACTCTACAACGTACCCATCAGTGTAGACTTCACCAATAAGTCAGATGAAGAAATGATTAACCTGCTCCAGGCAGCGCTGGATACGCATATAGTGAAGGATAGTAATGATGAATACTATATTTCCCTGAAATAAGAATCATTTTTTTATTTGGTTATTTGAGATTTAAATAACAGGAAGATCTGAGCAGATGTTATTCCGCTTATATCTTCCTGTTATTTAAATCTCAAATAACCAAATAAAAAAATGTTTAAAGGTTTTCCAGGCCCTCCAGTAACCTGCCCAATATTTGTTTCAGCTGCTGCATGTCATCCTGCCCAATAACGGCAGTGTAGAAAGCGGTGAGTTCTTCTACGGCTTCGGAGGCGTTGATCATTAGTTCTTTACCTTTTTCGGTGATGAAAATGATGCTGGCTCTGTTATCGGTGTCATGTTTGCGGGTGCCGATGAAACCTTCGGCGATGAGGCTTTTCACGATTTTGCTCATAGCCTGTTTGCTGATGCGGGCTTTTTTGGCGAGTTCATTGTTGATGGTGCCGTATGGGTCAATATTGACCAACAGTACCATATCACTGAGCCGGAAGTTTACGTAGCCGCGTTCCTGTAATTTATCGGTCAGCCGGCTGTCTGCATCTTTCTTGATGAGGCTTAAATAGCGGGCCAGACTGTTTGGTCTGAGGGCGAGGGATGCCTCATACCGTGCGTCGGTAGTACTACTCATTTTGGTTGTAGGTTTATAATAATCGTCCTGTAAAAATTATGTGACAGTTTATTTTTCTTTTGCTTCCATTTTAGATAATCTGGTTTCCAGCTCTTTATTTTTTTTATCCAGCTGGATAATATATAAGCTCAGTTCTTCAATTTTTTGTAAAAGACGTTTGTTGATATCTCCCAGATCCTGTCCGTTGGCGGCTACTTCGCTGGCGGACGGTATTTCAGCCAGGTGCCGGTGCTGCAGGATGTAGGATTCCATTTCCGGAATTGACGGCAATTTATAATCTTTTGAGAAAACATAATCAGGCCAGCTGGCGGCTGCGGTGGTAACTTTGACTTTTTTAGCAGAAATTTCACCGTTGACAGCCAGTTTAGTCTGAGGATTTACGGTACCGATGCCTACATTTCCGTTGGCATAGGAGGCAAATAAGGTGTTGGCAAGATAGGTATCATTCTGCGTTTTGTATTCAAACGGTACCTCAAATGCTCCTGCCGGTGGTGTGGCGATTACTTCAGCCTTTGTAAATTGCCCGTCTACCGTGGTGATCTGATAAATACTCATTCCTACATAACCAACCATATAAATATAAATATCGTAGGTAGTGGCAGCTACCCCTGCCTGATTGGGCATAATACGGATAGCAGTTATAAAGGAACCGGTACCGGTTCTGGAGGCAAAGGCCGAAAAGCCAAAGCCATTGACTACAGAAGCGCCGTTACTGGTACGTATTGTCATTTCGGTATAGCCCATTTGCGCGAGTTCGGCATTATATCCGGCGCCGCCATAAAACTGTATATGGGCTTCTGCGCCACCCTGCGGCAGCGTGAGGGTACCCACTTTAGCCCAGTTAAGTCCTGGTTTGTTAACAGCATAAAGTGAACCTTTAATCTGCGCTGATAATTGTTTACTGCTGACAAACAGGGTTAGCAGCAAACACGATAAATAAAATACGGATTTTTTTCTCATAAAAAAAGTTGAAAGTACGGGACGGTTAAAAACAATGTCAGTCATAGTTCTACAGGACGATTGGGGCGGGAAATTAGCGGAATATGGTGAAAAAAAAGGGCAGACTTGCGTCAACCCTTCTTGTAGAAATTATTTTTTTATCAACAGTGCGATCTGTACACGTAATCAGCCATTACGGTATGGTTTCAAATACGCTTTCTGCTCTGGCGTAGCATCTCAGTCCGACGATGGTATTGCTTATCCCCACCTTTACTCTTTGTACGGACCTGATACTGGTAGATGTCAGTCAATCAGAGCCTAAAGCCCCGGCTATGCCCATTTCCAGGCCACGTAACTCTGCCAGTCCGCGGAGGCGGCCGATGGCGCTGTAACCCGGATTGGTTTTTTTCTGCAGGTCATCCAGCATCTGGTGGCCATGATCCGGGCGCATTGGAATGGAGACGTTGCGGCGTTTCATGGTGAGCAGGATGTTTTTCACTACGGCGAACATATCCACATCGCCTTCCAGGTGGTTAGCTTCGTGGAAGTTGCCCTGTGCATCACGCTGGGTGCTGCGGAGGTGAATGAAATGGATATGATCTCCGAGGCGTTCTATCATGCCGGGGAGGTCGTTGTCCGCGCGTACGCCATAGGATCCGGTACAGAAGCACAGGCCGTTGGCGGCGTAGGGGGCGGCTATCAGCAGTTCGCGGGCATCCTGTTCGGTGCTGACGATACGTGGCAGGCCGAAGATCGGGAATGGAGGATCGTCCGGATGGATAGCCAGTTTCACGCCGGCTTCTTCCGCTACCGGTGCTATCTGCTGCAGGAAATAGAACAGGTGCAGTTTCAGCTGGGTGGCATCGATGCCTTTATATTTATCCAGGGCGGCCTGGAACAGTTGCAGGGTAAAGCTCTCCTCAGATCCCGGCAAACCTGCTATGATATTACGTTGCAGGAGTTGCTTGTCTTCTTCGGTCATGCTGTCGAAGTGTTCTTTTGCGCGGGAGATTTCTTCTTCCGTATAATCTTTTTCTGCATCAGGGCGTTGCAGCATGAAGATGTCGAAAGCCATGAAGGCGGCTTTTTCGAAGCGCAGGGCTTTGGAGCCGTCGGCTACGGAGTAACTCAGGTCAGTACGGGTCCAGTCGAGTACGGGCATGAAATTGTACGTAACGATATAGATACCGCAGGCTGCCAGGTTGCGTATAGATTCCTGATAGTTGGTGATATATTCCCTGAAATTCCCGCTCTGGGTTTTGATGTCTTCATGAACGGGGATGCTCTCTACTACGGACCAGGTCAGGCCTGCCGCTTCGATCACTTCTTTGCGTTGTAAAATCTCCTCTTTCGTCCACACCATTCCATTGGGGATATGGTGCAATGCTGTAACGATGCCGGTGGCTCCTGCCTGTTTTATATCAGACAGGCTAACCGGGTCTTTAGGCCCGAACCATCGCCATGTCTGTTCCATTCTCAGCATAATGCATATGGGTTTAGTAAATCCAAAACTTATGAATCCAAACCCCAAAAATAAAATCTATCCACACATTATCAAACTTAAAATAGCGGGGTTATACTTTGAGTACGATAATGAGGTCCATGACATTTGTCTGCGTAGGGCCTGTAATCATTTGCCCGCCTGCTTTTGAGAAGAATGTGGCGGAGTCGTGGCGTTGTAAAAAAGTATTTGCCTGCAGGGATAATTTTTCTGCATTTATCACCGTATATCCGTCAACGATGGCGCCGGCGGCATCGGTAGGCCCGTCGGTGCCGTCGGTACCGGCACTCAGGAGGGTGATATTTTCCTGTCCGGCTAACGCAATAGCTGCCGCCAGGGCGAGGTGCTGATTACGTCCGCCGGTACCGTCGCCGCTTACCTGTACGGTGGTTTCGCCGCCCCAGAGGAGACAGGCAGGCAGCGGTCCGCTCCAGCTGATAGCTTCCTGTACCACCATTTCCGCGACCGTAGGTGCGTTGCCGGTAGTCTGCGAAGAAAATATATGCGGGTGGTAGCCCAGCTCCCTGGCTTTGCCGGCAGCGGCTTCCAGGGCAATCCGGTTGGTGCCGGCCAGGCAGTTGACAACCCGGCTGAAATCCGGATCACCGGGTTTGGGTGTTTCCGGAAACAGCCCTTCCTGAGCTTCCTGCAGATAATTCCGGATAGGGAGCGGTATCTTTTCTGTCAGCTGATATTGCTGTAAGACCGCCATTGTATCCGCAAAGGTGGACGGATCCGGTACGGTTGGCCCGGAGCCGATAATACTGAGATCATCGCCGGGAACATCACTGAGAATAATTGTATATAACGGCGCCGGATATATGCTTTTCGCCAGCCAGCCGCCCTTGATCATTGAGATATGTTTACGCACGGTATTCATCTCGTGAATATCGGCGCCACTGGCCAGCAGCAGGCCAAACAGCTCCTGCACTTCTTCCAGGCTGCTGTTCACCGGAAAATCAGCCATCAGCGAAGAAGCGCCGCCAGACAGCAAAAAGATAACCATATCGGCGGCAGTAGCCGTATGAGCAATCTCCAGTATTTTAACAGAAGCCGCTACACTATTTGCATCCGGTACCGGATGCCCCGCTTCCAGCCATGCCAGGTGCTGTAACGGCAGCGCATGCCCGTATTTGGTAACAATAAAGCCCTGCAGCGGAAAATGCCCACCCAGCAAATGCTCCAGCTCCTGCGCCATAGCTGCCGACGCCTTCCCGGCGCCAATCACCCATATCCGTCCGCCCGCATCCAGTGTATGGCTGCTACCACAAACCGTAATCGTCCGACCACTTACCTGCACGCTGTTACGCATCAGCTGCACCGGGTGCACAGCAGATACGGCGTGGTGGAAAATGGCAGATAATGTTTGATGGGGATGCAAGGTGACCGGTTTTTAGGTGAAATTACGAATTACGAATTACGAATTGCGAATGAAAAGCGAAGACCAGTTTATTTTATTATTTTATTATTTGAGATTTATATAAAAGCGAAGACCAACGCGATTATACTTTAAGTATCCGCGTTGGTCTTCGCTTTTATATAAATCTCAAATAATAAAATAATAAAATAAACTGGTCTTCGCTTTTCATTCGTAATTCGTAATTCGTAATTAATTATTTCCGCTTTTCCTCATTCTCTTCTTTTCCATCTTCGCCTCCAGATGCTCTTTCTTCCTCATTTCCCAGTCGTTCCACTTTTTATATTGGGTGGCGGTCAGTACGCTTTTGAAACGCTGGCTGCGTTCGGAGTCCAGCGCCTTGAACTGCTGCATCCGTTCCTTTTTGGAGAGGGTGGTGTTGGTACGGATAGCATCTGTTCTGCGGATAATATCTTCGTTGATAGTATATATTTTTTTGTACTGATCTTTATTCAGGCCTACCTCACGGGAGATTTTATCGCTGATTTTATCGGCACGGCCTTCTACTCCCCATCTTCCTTTTACAATGGCGCTATCGGTGGCCTGGGCAAAGGTCTTTAACTGTAAACCGGTGGTCAGGCTCATCATCAGCAGAACGGTATATACGGAGAATATCTTCATAATCAGCAATTATAAAATGAAATATAGACAAACTTAACAGCTAAAGCTCTATTAAATTATCCCTTTTTCGTGTTAATGCAAAAACTTAATCTGCCTGCAGCCTGCTTACCACTCATAAAAAATCCTTGAATTTGCTTAGTGGTACTTCAATGATTTGCTACATTTAAGCTCAGCAACTAGAATCTGAATCGTAAAATAAAAAACTTTACATGAAAACAGCTTTTGAGAAACATGGGGCAGCCCTGCTGTCACGTGGTGTAGCCTATGCGCTGAGAAGACACCGCAGCAGCCTGCTGTTACTGTCTTTACTGATAGCCGGCTCCTATGCCCATGCACAGGAAACTTATCCTGTGAACGGAATTGCAGACCCTAAAGATGGCTGCTTTGCCTTCACCCATGCCACTATCGTAAAAGATGCGCAGACGACCCTGTCCAACGCCACCCTGGTGATCCGCGACGGTAAGGTAGTAGATGCCGGTCCTGCTGCCGCTATCCCTAAAGACGCCGTTGTGGTAGACTGCAAAGGAAAGTACATCTATCCCTCCTTTGTAGACATCTTCACTACCTATGGCCAGGCTGAAACCCGGCGTGGATCAGGCTCCTGGAATGCGCCGCCGCAGTTCCTCTCCAACACCAAAGGTGCATATGGCTGGAACCAGGCTATTAAAAGCGAAGTAAATGCCGCCGCCCTGTTCAGTACAGATGAAAGCAAAGCTGCCTCCCTGCGGGAAGCCGGCTTTGGTACCGTACTCACACAGCAGGCGGATGGCGTAGCACGCGGCACTGCTGCCGTGGTAACGCTGGCCGCTGCCAAAGAGAATAAGGTGATGATCCGCGAAAGAGCTGCCGCCGGCTACTCCTTTGATAAAGGTACTTCTACACAGAACTATCCTAATTCCGCTATGGGATATATCGCCCTGCTGCGCCAGACTTACCTGGACGCGCAATGGTATAAATCCCAGCCTGCCCGGGAAGGGGTAAACCTCAGCCTGCAGGCCTTTAATGCCAACCAGCAGCTGCCGCAGATATTTGAAGTGAAAGATAAATGGGATGCGCTGCGCGCAGATAAAATAGGCGATGAATTTGGCGTACAATACATCATCAAGGCTGGTGGTAACGAATACCAGCGTATTGCCGAAATGGCCGCCACCAAAGCTACTTTCATCCTGCCGCTCAGCTTCCCCGGCGCTATTGACGTGGAAGATCCTGCAGATGCCCGCTTCGTTTCCCTCGCTGAAATGAAACACTGGGAGCTGGCGCCCTCACAGCCCGGCGCTTTTGAAAAGGCTAATATCCCCTTCTGTATCACTGCTGCTGATCTGAAAGATGCAAAAACTTTTATGGGCAACCTCCGCAAAGCCATCGAATATGGCCTGTCTGAACAAAAAGCCCTGGAAGCACTCACCCGAACGCCAGCTACCACGCTGAAGATATATGATAAAGTAGGTAGCCTGGAAGCCGGCAAGCTGGCCAACTTCCTCATTACCTCCGGCCCGCTGTTCCAGGAAAATACCGTGCTGTTTCAGAACTGGGTACAAGGTAACCGCTATATCGTAAAACAGGATGGCTGGAATGATATCCGCGGCATATACACCATCACGCTCACACCAGGCAATAGTGTAACCGTGGAGGTGAAAGGATCTGTTACAGACCCTTCTCTGTCTGTGCTGGCAAAAGATACAGTTCCCGGTAAGATAGACATCAACGGTAAACTGGTGACGCTCTCCCTGTCAATGGCGAAGAACAGCAAAAAAACAGTGCGCCTGAGTGGTCTTATCGGCGTCAACAGCTGGAGCGGTACCGGTGTGGATACTGCCGGAGCAGTGGTAAGATGGGAAGCCGCCTTCTCCAGAGCTGCTACTGCAAAGGCTGATTCCGCGAAGAAGCCAGCCCCGCCAGCCCTCGGCCCCATTTACTTCCCCTTCAGCGGTTATGGTTGGGATAAACTGCCGCAACAGCAGGACATCCTGATTAAAAATGCTACCGTATGGACCAACGAAAAAGAAGGCAAACTGGAAAATACAGATGTGCTGATCCGTGCCGGTAAAATTGCACAGATAGGTAAAAGTATCGCTGCCGGTAATGCCCGCGTTATTGATGGTACCGGCAAACACTTATCTGCCGGCATTATCGATGAACATTCACATATCGCCATTTCCAACGGCGTCAACGAATCCTCACAGGCGGTTACCGCTGAAGTACGTATCGGCGATGTGCTCAACCCGGATGATGTGAATATCTACCGTCAGCTGAGCGGCGGCGTAACAGCTTCGCACCTGCTGCACGGCAGTGCCAACCCTATCGGCGGACAGTCGCAGCTGATTAAACTGCGCTGGGGACAATCAGCAGAAGATCTGAAAGTAACCAACTGGGATCCTTTCATCAAATTCGCACTCGGCGAAAACGTGAAGCAGTCCAACTGGGGCGATCGGAATACCGTACGCTTCCCGCAGACAAGAATGGGGGTAGAACAGGTGTATGTAGATGCGTTTACCCGTGCCCGTGACTATGAAAAACAAGGCCCCGGCAAACGCCGCGACCTGGAGCTGGACGCACTCGTGGAAATACTGAATGCCAAACGTTTCATCACTTGCCATTCCTATGTACAGAGTGAAATCAATATGCTCATGCATGTGGCAGACAGCTTCCACTTCCGCGTGAACACCTTCACCCACATCCTGGAAGGATATAAGGTAGCCGACAAAATGAAGGCTCATGGCGCCGGAGCAGGCACCTTCGCCGATTGGTGGGCATATAAAATGGAAGTACAGGATGCAATCCCTTATAATGCCGCCATCATGCATAAAGTGGGCGTAGTAACTGCCATCAACTCCGATGACGCCGAGATGGCCCGCCGCCTCAATCAGGAAGCCGCCAAAGTAGTGAAGTACGGTGGCGTGTCAGAAGAAGATGCACTGAAAATGGTAACCCTCAACCCGGCTAAACTGCTGCATGTGGATAACCGCGTCGGCAGCATCAAAGCAGGAAAGGATGCGGACCTCGTACTGTGGAGCGACCATCCGCTGAGCATCTATGCCAAAGCTGAGAAAACAATCGTTGACGGCATCGTGGAATTTGACCGTGATAACGACCTGCAGCTGCGTAAACGTATTGCCGACGAACGCACCAGACTTACACAGAAACTGCTGGGCGAAAAGAAAAAAGGTACGCCTACACAGAAAGCTGCTTTCACCAGGGAAGAAATGTATCACTGTGAAGACCTGCAGGGAGGCCATCAGGAAGGACTGGGCCTGTAGTTCATCTATCTAAACAAGCAATATCATGAAGAAACATATATTTTCAATGGTCCTCGTATTCGGCATTTATACCGCCCAGGCGCAGGAAACCATCTATCCGGCCAAGTCGCAGGAAAAGCCGGTATATCTTACCAACGCGGTGATCCACGTAGGTAACGGCCAGGTGATCGAAAATGGTACCCTCGCCTTTGCAAAAGGAAAAATTACCGCTGTAGGAGCTAATATCTCCGCCGGCAGCGACGGTACCGTGATTGATCTGAAGGGCCAGCATGTGTATCCCGGTATCATCGCACCTGAAACCAGCCTTGGCCTGGTGGAATTTGAGAGCGTACGCGCTACCATCGACGTGCGCGAAGTAGGAGAAATCAATCCTTCTATCCGCTCCATCATCTCTTATAATACAGATTCCAAGGTAATCAACACCCTGCGCTCCAATGGTGTGCTGCTGGCCGGCGTTACGCCCGAAGGCGGTATCATCAGCGGCTCCTCTTCCGTAGTACAGCTCGATGCCTGGAACTGGGAAGATGCTGCCTATAAAACAGATAACGCCCTCCACTTTTATATGCCCCGCCTCGTGGCCGTAAATAATGGCCGCGGATTTTCTTCCGGCCCGGCCAACGACCCGCTGAAAACCGGCCTGGAAAAGGTAGAAAACGTGAAAGCATTTTTCCGGGAAGCACAGGCTTATCTGCAGGAACCTAAACATGCCGCTACCAATATTAAGTTTGAATCTATGCGCAGACTGTTCAACAGAGAACAGAAACTGTTTATCCACTGCGAAGTGATAAAAGAAATGCTGATAGCCATTGATTTCGCCAAAGAATTCAAACTCGATGTAGCCATCGTAGGCGGCGCAGACTCCTGGCAGATTACAGACCTGCTCAAACAAAACAATATAGCCGTTATCCTGAATCAGCCGCACAGCCTTCCTGTCATGCAGGACGACGATATTGACCAGCCCTATAAAACCGCTGCCCAGCTGCAAAAGGCCGGCGTATTATACTGTCTGAGCAATGAAGGCTTCTGGCAACAGCGTAACCTGGGCTTTGAAGCCGGTACTGCCAGCACTTATGGCCTTACCAAAGAAGAAGCCCTGTCTGCCGTAACCTTAAATGCCGCTAAAATATTGGGCATTGACAAAATCACCGGCACCCTGGAAACCGGTAAAGACGCCAATATTGCCATTAGCGCCGGCGATATGCTGGATATGAAATCCAGTATCATCACGCGCGCTTATATACAGGGCAGGGAGATTAACCTGGATAATAAGCAGCACCAGTTGTTTGAGAGGTATGAGCGGAAATATGGTATAGCGCAATAGAATTACGAATTACAAATGATGAATGGCGAGTTGAGGCGAAGATCTAAGCAAATGATTATGTTGGTCATTTGCTTAGATCTTCGCCTCAACTCGCCATTCATCATTTGTAATTCGTAATTAATTCCTGATGATCGTCATTGCCATCTCTTTCGACATATTTCCACTGATCTGCACTATCCAGGTGCCTGCGGGAACGCGGCTGATGTCCATCTGTACGGTGTTCAGGCCGGCGTGGGAGGTAATGAACTGTTGCTGGGCCATGGGTTGCATGGTGGTGGTGTGTAGGAGGCGGAGGTATACTTTTTCTCCGGCTTTGGCATTGAATTGTACGTTCAGGGTGTTGCCGGATACCGGGTTAGGATATATCCGGAGGTCGGAGATGCTGTTGCTGGCGGCAATATTATCCTGGGCTGCCTGTCCGCAGTCGCGCAGGAAGGTCCAGGGTTTGCCTGCGCCGCTGTTAACATCGGGCGGATTGTTTTGTGTCCACCAGTTGGCTTTGTAGATTTTGGCTTTGTAAACAGCCTGTTCGTTGGTGCTGTATGCTTTGGAAGAAATCCATTCAGCGATGCCGTTGCAGCCGGTGTCTGTTCTGGGATTGCCGGTACATGCGCCGAGGAGTTCCCATGTATCGCTGCTGCCAGGTACGCTGGCGCTGCCTGCCCACCATTTATTGCGGTAGATATTGTTATTATGGAGTACAATATTGCCGGCAGCAGTGTAGTTCTGATTGGCCTGCCAGGCGGGGAGGTTGCTGCAGCCTTCGAAGGTGCTGCTGTTCCATACAGCGAAGGTGATGGTGGTGCTAACGGTATCCAGTCCGGTGCGCACACCCTTTGCCGTTGCTGTAAAGGATTTATATGCCGGTGGCGTCCAGAGGGCGGTGGAGTCGTTATATACCTGGCCGTTTACATTGATGATCACCCGGCTGATTTCTCCGCGGGGGTCGTTCTTTGCTACCCTGATGGCGATAGGGCTGAGGGATGTTACCGTCAGCAGCCCGTTGGCCGGTTGGGTAAAACGTACGGAGGTAAGGCTCGTACATTCTGTATTGTCTAACGTGAAACGGGCCATGTTAGCGCATCCGCAGTTAGCGGTGTTGTTGCCTCCGTTAAGTTCCAGGCTGACCTGTTTGATACCTGCATATCGCTGGAAGTGTGCAATACGGCTTAACACTTTGGTGTTTTCCTGTGCGCCGCCGCATTCAACGCCGCCGTTGATGATGTTGACAGTAGCGCCGAATCCGGGTTTGAGGTTACCTGCCAGCTGTGCGGCGGTGGGCGTCCATTTGCCGGGGATCATCACATCATGGCAGGAGGGTTTGGGGTACTGAGGTGTCATCCAGAACCACAAACCTGTCTGAAAAGCGATCACGCCGTCCTGTATTACCTTTTCGGGATTGGCAAGTAAAACATTCTTATCGCCGAAGAGCAGCTCGCTGGCTTGTCCGTAGTTATAGTTGTAGCTGAGCTGAATGGGGCCGCGGCCGTGGTAGGACTTTCCCGGTGCGGGTGGGTAGAGGGTATTGGTTTCATCGCGGTAGCCGACGTTGCTGGTGCCTTCATAGCCTTGTTCTTCGCGGAAGTAGAGGCCCCAGGAGTATTGTCCGCCGGGTGCGGTAGGCCAGCCACCGGTTGTTTCCTGGGAGATGTTGGCCAGGAATGCTACCAGCTCGCGCTTCCGGGCAGCGAGATCGCCTTCATTCGCAAAGGTGGCGTAGTCCATGTTTTGTGTGATGATGGCGTTGTTGCTCCAGGTGGGATCATTGAAGCCGGCATCATTGCGGATAACCGCAGACACGCCGGTGGTTTTATCAATCCTGGTGATCCTGTAATAATCGGTAGCACAGCGTCTTTCCATCACTATTTTAATGTTGGACATCCTTCTTACCGCCTCTACAAAATTATTGTAGGAATAAAAATCCTTGGCAGGCGTGGTAGGCAGCGTGCCTGCGCCGGTGCGGTCGTCGGGATTAAAACGGTGCGGGAACAATACATCCCATTCAGCGCTGCTGATAAGGGAGGTGACAGGCGTATCTGCTACAGCCGCTACAGTGGTCAGGATTCCTGATGAAGTAATTGTTGCATTTGCAAAAAGGAATGACAGGCAACAAAGAAGGCATACCAATGCCGGTTGATAAAGTTTTCGGGTTATCATATGTACAGCAATTATAGAGTGGGAAATGAAAGCGCAAGCTACAATTAGTCATTGCAGCATTGCCGCAGCCGAAAAAAATGCAGCGCTGCCAGCTGCTGCTGTTAAGGATTTGGAAGGAGGCTGCGGTGGTACGTGTATCGGAACAGCAGAAAAGTTAATTGCAACCGATAATTTTTGATGAGTAAAAAAAATATAGTGAAAACAGGAAGATGGATTTTTTTATGTTGACAGAATATAATAATTTAATGTGGATTTTTTTTAGCGTTCTACATTCTTCAACCTACAGGCACTTTCAGCTTTTCCGGCAATTAATCTATCGAAACAGTAAAGGGGCATCTGTCGTTAATCCGCGCCATATCAACATTTCATTGCTGTAAGCTGCCATTTTCATTGCGAACAAATCAGCAGGTCTTAGCTTGTATAAGTCCCGGGAAAACCTTTGTGTCAAAGGCTTTCCGGCACCTTCAGCAAAAGATACTGACCGGCAATTCCGGTTGCTGATGTAAGTAACATCAGCAGCTGTTTACATAAATACAATAGTGCTTCCCGTGAGTTATTGGGGGAAGGTACTGTGGAAATCTGTCTGGCACTGGACTTTACCGATTTATTGAAAACCTGGAGATCCATTTTGTAATCCATATAACCCGTATCAAACTAACGTCAAACAAAATCTAAAAGAAACATTTATGAAAACATCTTCTTTGTTGTTGCTATCACTGGCGGCAGTTTTTGCTATGTCCGCATGTCAGAAAAATAATAGTGTTAACCCATCCAACGATGACCCGTCTGCCCCTTCCGTTGTCAGCAAACATGGCATGGGTGCGAAACTGAATCCGGATGGATTTAAAAATATGCGGCGTATTAATTTTGATGAAATAAGAGCGCGTATGATACAGCAGGGATATGCTGATAAAATTCCCAATGGCAGAAGCAGCGGCCCGCTCGCACTTCCTGCCAGCATTATTCTGAATCACCCGCCGGTAGGCGATCAGGGCCAGACCGGCACCTGTGTTTCCTGGTCTTCCGGTTATGCATTGAGTGGTACATTAAACAATGAATTTCCCAAAGCCGGTGTTTCCAATCCCAGAAGCCCGTGGTATGTTTATCAGAAAGATCACTCCGCCAGCGGCAACTGTGATCCGAATGACGGCATGTATCTGGCTCCAGGCCTGGATATTCTGGTTAACAGCGGTGTGCCTACCTATGCTGCGGATCCTTACCTGGGCTCTCCCTGTACTCCGCCAACAGCGGCGCAGAACACCAGTGCTGCTACAGATAAAGTGGTAAACTATGCGGCCGTAACTACGGTGAATGAGGTGAAAACAGCGCTGAGCATGCATATGCCGGTAGAGCTGGGATTCAACGTATACAGCAGTTTTGAAACTGCTTTCAGCTATGGTACCGTATACAAAAGAGTGAGTGGTTCTTACCTGGGTGGCCATGCTGTTTGCATTATCGGTTACAGCGATGCTAAAAATGCGGTGCTGATACAGAACAGCTGGGGCACCGGCGGCGGCGATCCATCCAACCCCGGTTGCATGTGGCTCGACTACAGCACACTCACCAATCCTACTTTTGGCGCAGAAATGTATTCTGTGTGGAAATAGGTTAACCCGGAAGGATGCAGAATGGATAAAAACAAAGGGTGTGCTGCGGATAGCGGCACACCCTTTTATATTGTCTGTAAAGCGCTGTTATACGGCTTTTACAAGGAAGTGATTTTTTCCTTTCTGTAACAGCACATACTTATCTTTCAGTAAAGAAGAAGTATTGATAATAAAATCAACGCCTGGTACTTTTTCTTTATTCACGCTGATACCTCCGCCCTGCACCATTTTGCGGGCTTCGCCCTTGCTGGGAAGAAATCCGGATTCAGCCAGCAGGCTTACGATATCTTTACCTGCCGCAATATCCGCTTTGGAAATCTCCCAGGAAGGCAGTCCCTCCGTGAGGGTCAGCAGGTCTTCTTCATTGAGCGACAGCAGGAGAGAGGCCGTATCTTTATTGAACAGCACAGAAGATATTTCCAGTGCACGGTCATAATTTTCCTTTCCATGAATGAATAAGGTTACTTCTTCTGCCAGCCTCTTCTGCAGCAGGCGTTTTCCCGGATCCTGGCGGTGTTCCGCAATCAGTGTATCTACTTCCGGTTGTTCCATGAAAGTAAATATCCTGATGTAGCTCTCCGCATCCACATCGGTTGTGCGGAGCCAGAACTGGTAGAATGCATAGGGAGAAGTACGTGCAGGATCAAGCCAAACGGTGCCCTGTTCGGTTTTACCGAATTTGGTGCCATCCGCTTTTTTAATGAGCGGGCAGGTGAAGGCGAAGGCCTCACCACGAACCTTACGGCGGATCAGCTCTGTTCCGGTAACGATATTACCCCACTGGTCAGAGCCACCCATCTGCAGTTTACAGTTTTTGGCAGTATATAGATGATAGAAGTCGTATCCCTGAATCAGCTGATAAGTGAATTCTGTGAAAGACATACCGTTGTCGCCTTCGAGTCTTTTCTTCACAGAGTCTTTTGACATCATATAATTTACGGTGATGTGCTTGCCCGTATCGCGGATGAAATCCAGGAAGGAGATACCCTGAAACCAGTCGTAGTTATTCACCATCTCCGCGGCATTGGGTTTGGCAGGATCGAAGTCCAGAAAGCGTTCCAGCTGTTTTCTGATACCGGCAACATTTGTTTGCAGGGTTTCATCATCCAGCATTTTTCTTTCTTCTGCCTTGAATGAGGGGTCGCCAACCATACCGGTAGCGCCGCCCACCAGCGCCAGTGGCTTATGTCCTGCCTTTTGCAGGTGCACGAGCAGCAGGATAGGTACCAGGCTTCCAATGTGTAAAGACGCTGCAGTCGGGTCGAAACCAATATAAGCAGTGGTCATTTCTTTTTGCAGTTGTTCTTCCGTGCCAGGCATCATATCCTGTAGCATACCCCGCCAGCGCAGTTCTTCTATCAGATTCATGATTTTAATAACAATTTTTGCAAACCTACAGAAAAAATTGCGGACCTGGGGGAGATTATGGGCCCCCGGCCTTCCTGAAGGGCCAGGGCAGCCGGGGAACTGATTTTTACGGGAGATGGAAAAATCGTAATTTAGGTTTCCCCAAATTATATGATGTCATGAAGAATTTACTGCTACTGCTTTGTTTCTGTTGCTTCGCGGGTGCAGTGTCTGCCCAGCACTGCGAAGGATATTACTACCTGCTGAACAACGCTGAGGTAGAAATGAGCCTCTACGATGCCAAAGGCGGCGATGCCGGCAAAAACATCTACAAGATTACCAATGTACACAAGGAAGGTAATGGCACTGCTTCCGACTTCTCTTCTACCTTTTATGATAAAAATAATAAGGTGATTACCACCAGCACCGGGCATTTCAAATGCAGCGGCAATGGCGTGGCCATAGATATGAAGGTGGGTATGCCTTCCATGCCGCAGCTGAAAGACATGAAAATGGAAGCTAAGTCCTCAGAAACATTCCTGGACTATCCCGCCAATATGCACGAAGGACAGGAGCTGAAAGGCGGCTCCTTCGAAATGGCCGGCAACATGAACGGGATGGATATCAGCATCGGGTATGCGGTGACAGACCGCAAAGTGGCCGGCACTGAAAAAATTACCACACCCGCAGGCTCCTGGAACTGCATGAAAATTACCTATAACCTGGCATTCAAAATGAAGATGATGGGCGCCGGCGTTCCCATGAACATCAATGCGGTAGAATGGTTCGCCCCAGGCTTCGGCGTGGTAAAGTCCGCCTCCTTCAAGGATGGTAAACAAATGGGGAGTACGCTGATTACCGGATTGAAGAAATAACATATATTCTTATCTAGTATATTAGAATTAATGTTTATAATTCAGTGTATAGTTATAGCTTTAAATCTGCAATTATTTAAAGCTTATGAAAACACTATTACTGGCAGCAATGGGCGCCACGCTCTGTCTTGCTGCCTGCACCTCAAAAAAATCAGATGTTCAGCCGGACAACTCACAGGTTGAAATTGACCCGAAAAATACTGCCCAGCTTCAGGGAGCCATTAAAGTATATCACAGTTCCCTGGTAAAAGGCGAATTGCCTGCAGCCACCGGTGGCGCCACCCCGCTTGAACTTACCCTGGAAGCATATCCGGAATCATTACCCGGCCTTGCCGGCCGCTACGCCATGATACCGCTCATCACCGCAGAACCGATAGCCCTGAAAGGCGCCTATGTTAAAATTGCCGGCAGCGACAGCTACTTCAACGTAGATTTTACAAAGCCCAAGTACAACCGGCAAAGCAATAAAATCAGTAACGTCTTCTCCAGGAATGCCTATGCAAATGATTCTCTCATTGTCATTAAATTACCGGCCAACATTAAACCGGATACTATTCAGATGGACGTGGCAGCCTATTCAGATAACAACAGGGTGAGCAGAAGCATCAGGGTAAAGATAGTTATACAGAAGCCCGGAGGAGAAGGGGGCAGCCTGATGATGGGTACCTGGGATGCTGTGAGGTATAAGGATCCGGTAACCGGCTGGCATCCTATTACAGAAGTAACAGGTGATTCCGCCTACATCGGATGTGTAAACGGCGTACTCTCCTATGTAGCACCCGATGCTCCTGATGCGGTAAAGGTGCTGGATCATGAGGAAGGTATTCTTGGAAGTCAGCTGCTCATCAACGTTGACGGTACCGGCACATGGGTATTGCGCCGTAAGGAGAAAAACCTTGTTTTAAAGAATATGCCCTGTGGAACATGGGCCCATGATGAAGCCACTATGGTGGATAACTACGTATTCGGATGGGTATATAACAAAGCTGCAAAAACAGCTCTCTTCCTCTTTGATAATAATGGTTCTTCCGACCGGCTGGCATGGAGTATAGATATTATACCTGTTGAAATAGGGAATGGAAAAATGTTATTCAATAAGGAGACGCAGACTGAATGGAGTAAACAGTAGGATCATTTCCCCAAAACTGCTGCGCAGCCGGCTGTGCAGCAGTTTTTATTTCATACCGGGTTATCACCAGCATCTATCTGTTGTTCTATGAAAAAACTATTGCTTATGGCAGCTGTCGTATTGAGCTGCCTGTACGCCTGCAGGAAAAACGATGGCGCCTCACCTGATAGTGGTAACCCACCGGTAACCACGCCTGTGTTGCCGGATCCCCAGGATCCGGGCGCAATGACAAAGGCGGTAAAAGTAGCGCATGGTAAGCTCGTAAAAGGTGAGTATCCTACCGGTAGCGGCGCGTCCGCTCCCATGCTGAAGGAAGATGAGTACCTGGCAGTGCCGTCTGTTGCCGGCGGTCAGTATATCATTGTGCCGCTGATTACGCATACAGCCGCCGCCGTAAAAGGTGCCTATGTAAAAATAGCCGGCGCAGACAGCTATTTTGAAATCGACTTTTCCGCGCCATACAACGCCCGGAAGTCAGGTCAGCCATACCTTTCAGCCAGCGGCAATGCCACCGGGGTGGTAGCCGATTCTGCCATCTGTATCAGACTACCCGAACAGATAAAGCCGGCGCTCCTCACTATTGAATTCGCTGCCCGCTATAAGGATGATAAAATCAGTAATAAGGTGGTAGCTGGGTTTAATATTATTAAATAATTACGAATTACGAATTGCGAATTACGAATGTAAACGCGAAGAGCTAAACGTAGATTATCAGGGATATTTATTAAACATCACCTTTAATCTACGTTTAGCTCTTCGCGTTTACATTCGTAATTCGCAATTCGTAATTCGTAATTATTTCCTGAGGCATTGCGCCAGACTATCCCTCCAATATGGAATCGTTATTCCGAATGTGGATTTTATTTTTTCCTTGTTCAGAACGCTGTATGCCGGGCGGGTGGCGGCGGTTGGGTATTTGTCGGAAGTAACCGGCTGTATCTGTGTGGTAGCGCCGGTCAGTTCCTTGATAGCTACGGCGAAGTCGTACCAGCTGGTAACGCCTTCATTGCTGTAGTGGTAAATACCGCCGATAGCTGCGTCCGGGTTGGCGGATTTGTATTGCAGGATCCGGAAGATAGCATCGGCGAGGTCGCCGGCGTAGGTAGGTGTACCGGCCTGGTCGAATACTACGTTCAGTTCCTGTCTTTCCTGCATCAGTTCCTGCATGCGTTTGGCGAAGTTAATCGCGAATTCGGAGTACAGCCAGGAGGTGCGGAGTACAACGGTGTCGGCGTTGTAGCCGAGTGCTGCCGCTTCGCCGCGTAATTTGGAGGCGCCGTAAATGCCTTGCGGATCGGTATCGTCATCTTCCCGGTAGGGAACGTTCTGTTTGCCGCTGAATACATAGTC
The DNA here is from genome assembly GCF_009928525.1 of Chitinophaga solisilvae. Classification (GTDB taxonomy): domain Bacteria; phylum Bacteroidota; class Bacteroidia; order Chitinophagales; family Chitinophagaceae; genus Chitinophaga; species Chitinophaga solisilvae. Next base: position 129,573 of record NZ_JAABOK010000005.1, read on the forward strand.
CGTAGAAATGTGAATCAGTTGGGCATTGGATGTGGCGCAGATTTCGGCCAGCAGCAGCACAGCCTGGAAGTTGAGCTGGAATGCCTTTTCTTCATCAGATTCCGCTTTATCCACTGCCGTATAGGCGGCACAGTTAATACAGGCATCTATCTGCTGTGCACCGAAAAAGGCGGCTACAGCGTCTGCATCGGTAATATCCAGTTCGCCGGAATCGGTGAATATCAGGTTAAACTCAGGATAGGCTGCTGCCTTTTGTCTGAGGGACTGTCCTAATTGTCCGTTTCCGCCGGTAATAAGAATATTCTTCATCATAGTAATCAGCTGTTAAAAACAAAGTTATGGGAGATGTCCGCCAGTTTGGGAAGTACGGCGTCTTTCTCCGAGATGAGTGCATCTTTCAGGTCTATGCCCCAGTCGATATTCAGCGCAGGGTCATTGTAGATAATGCCTCCTTCAGATGCTTTATGATAGAAGTTATCGCATTTATACATGACTTCGGCGGTTTCGCTGGTAACGGCATAGCCGTGTGCAAATCCTTTAGGGACCAGCAGTTGCAGCTTGTTCTCGGCAGTCAGTTCTATGGCAAAGGATTTACCGTATGTGGGAGAGCCCTGGCGGATATCTACCACTACATCGATGATACTGCCTTCCAGCACTCTTACCAGTTTGGTTTGTGCATATGGTTCCAGCTGATAGTGGAGGCCGCGTAAAACGCCATAGGTAGAACGTGCCTGGTTATCCTGTACAAATTTATATTCAACGCCTGCTGCCTGGAAAGCGGCAGCATTATAGCTCTCGAAAAAATATCCCCGGTGGTCGCCGAAAACCTTGGGCTGATAAACCAGCAGGCCAGGTATTCCTGTTTCAGAAAAGGACATATGTGTAATTATCTTTTTTGATATTGATCCTGGTAGTATGTCTTATAATCGCCGCTGGTAACATGTTCCAGCCATTCTTCATTAGCCAGGTACCAATCCACGGTTTTCTCAAGTCCTTCTTCGAATTGCAGGGAAGGCTCCCAGCCCAGTTCTTTCTGTAATTTGGTAGCATCGATAGCGTAGCGGAGATCGTGGCCGGCACGGTCTTTCACGTAAGTGATAAGTTGCGCGGAAGCGCCTTCTGCACGTCCCAGCTTTTTATCCATGATGCTGCACAACAGCTGTATGAGGTCAATGTTTTTCCATTCATTGAATCCGCCGACGTTGTAGGTTTCCCCGGTTTTGCCATGATGGAAAATAGTATCGATGGCACGGGCATGGTCATTTACGTATAGCCAGTCCCGTACGTTTTCTCCTTTACCGTATACCGGCACCGGCTTATTGTTTTTGATATTGTGGATAGCCAGTGGTATCAGCTTTTCCGGGAAGTGATGGGAACCGTAGTTGTTGGAACAGTTGGAAATCACAGCCGGCAGATGGTACGTATGGTAGTAAGCCATAACGAAGTGGTCTGAGCTGGCTTTGGATGCGGAATACGGGGACCGCGGATCATAGGCGGTGGTTTCATGGAAAAATCCTTCTTCTCCCAGTGAACCGTATACCTCATCGGTAGATACATGATAGAAGCGTTTTCCGTCCAGATTATCTTTCCAGTATTTACGGGCAACATTCAGCAGTACCGCAGTGCCTAATACATTGGTCTTGATAAAGGCCAGCGGTTCCATGATGGAGCGGTCCACATGGCTTTCAGCAGCGAGATGTATCACACCGTCAAACTGATATTTAGCAAAAAGCTGATCGATGAAGTGCTCATCTGTGATGTCACCTTTTTCGAAAATATAGTTTGGCTTATCTTTTATATCTGTCAGATTTTCCAGGTTACCGGCGTAGGTCAGCGCATCCAGGTTCACAATCTGGTAATCGGGGTATTTGTTTACAAACAGCCGTACCACGTGTGAACCGATAAAACCAGCTCCGCCTGTAATTAAGAGTTTACGCTTCATGAAAGAAATAATGAATGATTATGATAATAATGCTTTTTTAAAATATTCGTAGGTGATCCGTAGTCCTTCCTGCCGGTTCACTTTCGGCTCCCATCCAAGAATGGTGCGGGCCTTGGTGATGTCTGGCTGGCGTTGTTTCGGATCATCTTTCGGTAACGGATGATATACAATTTTCTGCTTGCTGCCTGTAAGCGCAATGATCTCTTCTGCAAACTGGTTGAGGGTAATCTCTTCCGGATTCCCCACATTAACCGGCAGATGATAATCGCTCAGCAATAAACGGTAAATACCTTCGATGAGGTCATCCACATAACAAAAGGAACGGGTTTGCGTACCATTTCCGAACACCGTCAGGTCCTGGCCACTCAATGCCTGTCCCATAAAGGCCGGCAGCGCGCGCCCGTCATTGAGGCGCATCCGCGGACCGTAAGTGTTAAAGATACGTACGATCCTGGTATCCACGCCATGAAAATTATGATATGCCATGGTGATGGACTCCAGGAAGCGTTTGGCTTCGTCATAAACGCCACGGGGACCTACCGGATTTACATTTCCCCAGTATTCTTCCGGCTGCGGATGAACCGTAGGGTCGCCATATACTTCTGAGGTAGAAGCAACCAGTATGCGCGCCTGCTTTTCTTTGGCAAGGCCCAGCAGGTTATGCGTACCCAGGGAGCCTACCTTCAGTGTCTGTATCGGCATCTTCAGATAGTCGATAGGACTGGCCGGCGATGCGAAGTTGAGTATATAATCCAGCTTACCCGGTACATGGATAAACTTGGTCACATCGTGATGATAGTATTCGAATTCGGGAAGTGGAAAAAGATGCTCTATATTTTTGATATTGCCGGTGAGCAGGTTATCCATGCCAATTACATGGTAGCCTTCTTTTATGAAACGGTCACACAGGTGCGACCCCAGGAAGCCGGCAGCTCCGGCAATCAGGATTCTCTTTTTTTCCATGCGTATTGGTTGTTGTAATCGTTAAGATATAACCGCAGTGCGGCCTACACTCTCGTAATGATATCCCAGCTCCCTCATACGCGATCCTTCAAACAGATTCCTGCCATCAAATATGGCATTATTCTTCAGGGCAGCAGAAATTTTATGAAAATCAGGTGTTCTGAATACACTCCATTCGGTAGCAATAATCAGTGCATCTGCATTTTCCAGGCAGGTATACTGATGTTCTGCATAATTGATTTTATCACCGAGCAGCTGTTTTACATTCTCCATCGCTTCCGGATCAAAAACCGTAACGGTAGCACCGGCAGCCAGCAATGCATCTATGATATACAAGGCGGGCGCTTCCCGGATATCGTCTGTATTGGGTTTGAAAGCCAGCCCCCACAACGCAAAATGTTTCCCTCTGATATCTCCTTTGAAATAGGCTTTTATTTTAGGAAGAAGAAAAAGTTTCTGTTTCTCATTCACATCCATGACAGCATTCAGTATTTTGAAATCATACTGTACATCTTCAGAAGATTTTACCAGGGCCTGCACATCTTTGGGAAAGCAGCTGCCGCCGTAACCGATGCCAGGGAACAGGAAACGCTTGCCTATACGGTCGTCGCTGCCGATGCCACGGCGTACCATGTCTACGTCTGCGCCCAGCTTTTCGCACAGGACGGCGATTTCGTTCATGAACGAAATCTTGGTAGCCAGGAAGGAGTTGGCTGCATATTTGGTCAGCTCAGCGGATTTTTCATCCATGAAAATGACAGGGTTTCCCTGTCTTACGAACGGGCCATACAGCTCTCCCATTATTTTGCGGGCACGTTCGGAATTGGTGCCGATCACTACCCGGTCAGGTTTCATGAAATCATCTACGGCAACGCCTTCCCGCAGGAATTCCGGATTGGACACTACATCGAACGGGGTACTGCAGTTTTTGGCGATGGCTGCCTGTACTTTTTCAGCGGTACCCACGGGTACGGTGCTCTTATCTACAATTACCTTATAGCTGGTGAGAAGTTTGCCCAGCTGATCTGCTACATTGAGTACAAAGGAGAGGTCTGCCGAACCGTCGGCTCCCGGTGGGGTCGGTAATGCGAGGAAAATCACTTCTGCATCCCTGATCCCGTCTTCCAGGCTGGTGGTGAAGAACAGGCGTTCTTCCTTGAGGTTACGTTCAAATAGTTTTTCCAGCCCCGGTTCGTAAATAGTGATCTGACCGGAGGATAGTTTCTTTACCTTATTGGCATCGATGTCTACGCAGGTTACTTCATTCCCTGTTTCGGCAAAACAGGTACCGGTTACGAGACCTACGTAACCGGTACCTACTACTGTAATCTTCATGCTGGGGGATTGTTTAGAAATGATTTGACGGATTGAATAATATGATCTAACTGATCATTGTCCATTTCAGTGTGTATCGGTAAGGAAATCACCCTTGTGGTGAGATTATCGGTTACGGGTAAATCGAATGCTGCGCCGCCGAAGTCTGCGAACATTTTCTGGCGGTGTGCAGGTACCGGATAATAAATCATGGCAGGTACATTTTTCTCCTGGAGGTACTGCTGTAATTTATTCCTGTCTGCATCGTGCAGCTGTAAAGTATACTGGTGAAATACGTGTGTGCTGTTGGCGGCACGGAATGGGGTGGTGATCTGCGGCATACCGGCAAATGCGGCATCGTAGGCATCAGCTACCGCGCGGCGGGCTTTGATATATTCGTCCAGCAGCGGCAGTTTGATACGTAAAACAGCTGCCTGGATGGTGTCGAGGCGGGAGTTGCAGCCTACCACATCATGGTAGTAGCGGGCAGACTGGCCATGGTTGGCTACCATTCTGAGCTGGGCGGCCAGGGCATCGTCGTTGGTGAAAATAGCGCCGCCATCTCCGTAACATCCCAGGTTTTTGGAAGGGAAGAAGGAGGTGCAGCCAATATGACCGATGGTACCGGCCTTTTTGGTGGTGCCGTCAGCAAAGGTATAATCAGCACCGATAGCCTGGGCATTATCTTCAATGACATACAGGTTGTGCCTGGCTGCCAGTGCCATCAGCGGTTCCATATCTGTAACATGACCATACAGGTGCACGGGCACGATGGCTTTGGTTTTTGGTGTAATGGCCTTTTCAATGGCGGCAACGTCCAGGCAGTAGGTCTGCGGATCAACATCTACAAATACAGGTTTCAGCTGCAGCATGGCTATTACCTCTGCGGTGGCAATAAAGGTAAAGGAAGGGGTAATCACCTCATCACCTGGCTGAAGGCCCAGGGCCATCATGGCTATCTGCAACGCGTCGGTACCATTGGCGCAGGGTATTACGTGCTTAATATCCAGATATTGTTGTAATTCTGCTGAGAACTTTTGTACTGCCCCTCCGTTGATAAATGCTGAGCTTTCCAGTACTTCCTGGATAGCAGCGTCTACCTGCGGTTTAATCTTATTGTACTGGCGTTTTAAATCAACCATCTGAATAGGCACCATATGAAATGTATATTTTTATTTTGTTTAAAGTGTGCAAATTTACAAATTTTGGGATTGGCGGGGGATTATCTTTGTACCGCCGATAAAATTCAGTAAAAGTACGGAGCCGGATGATAGCAACAGCAATTTATAATACAGGAATTCAATTATACCAGGCCGGCGTGCGGCTGGCTGCCGCCATGGGAAAGGAAAAGGCGGTTCGTTGGCTGAAAGGCAGACAGGACTGGCGTTTGCGGATGCAGGAGGCGGGCGTTGGCTCCGGGCCGGTGGTCTGGATACATGCTGCATCGCTGGGCGAATTTGAGCAGGGCAGGCCCGTACTGGAAGCTATCCGGGAGCAGTTTCCGGCATATAAAATTTTGTTAACTTTCTTTTCTCCCTCCGGGTACGAGGTCAGGAAAAATTATCCCGGTGCTGATTATATCTTTTACCTGCCCCTGGACACCGCCCGTAATGCCCGCGATTTCCTGGATATGGCAAAGCCTGCGCTGGCTATATTCATCAAATATGAATTCTGGTACCATTTCCTTACGGAACTGCATATACGAAAAATCCCTACCCTGCTGGTGTCGGGTATCTTCCGCCCCGGACAGGTCTTCTTTAAGGGCTATGGCGGTATGTTCCGCCGGTTGCTGCAGCAGCTGACGCATATTTTTGTACAGAATGAGGAGTCATTGCAGCTGCTGGAGCAAATAGGACTGCAGCAGGTGAGTATCAGCGGCGACACGCGGTTTGACCGGGTAGCGGCGCTGCTGCATGAAACGCGCACCCTGCCACAGGTAACACAGTTTGCCGGCGAGGCCCGCCTGCTGGTAGCCGGCAGCACCTGGCCGGAAGATGAGCAGCTGCTGGCCGACTGGTGGCTGAAAAACCGCCCTGCCGGCGTTAAGCTGATTATTGCGCCACATGAAATCCACGAAAGCCATATACGCAGCATCAGCAACCTGTTTCCGGATACCATCACCTGGTCGGCACTCAGCAAGGGGGCTGTCAGCGATGCGGGCGTGCTGATTATTGACAATGTAGGGATGCTCACCACACTGTACCGATATGCCCATATAGCCTATGTGGGCGGCGGTTTCGGAAAGGAGGGCATTCATAATATACTGGAACCGGCGGTATATGGAAAGCCGGTGCTGATAGGGCCGGAATACAGCCGCTATTTTGAAGCGGTTACGCTGGTAGCGCTGCAAGGTGCGCTGGTGGTAGCCGGCGCCGGAGATTTTACCCGCTATGTACAGGAGCTGCTGGGACAACCGGCATTTTACGGACATACCGCTGCGGTGGCAGGAGAATACGTAGCTGCCAGCAAAGGCGCTACAGATAAGGTTTTACATTATATTCAGGAGAATCGCTTTCTCAGCAGGGAATAGAAGTGTTTTACCAGGTGGTGGTCGTCCTGCCAGCCCTGGATGATTTTAATTTCCCGTTGTATCCAGTAGTCGGCTTCCTGCATAGAGCTGCACTCATTGATTGTTTTTACGGAACGCTCATACAGGTCAGTATCTCCGCGGAACAGCTCCTGGATGAACTGATACTTATCGTTGATGCCGATGGCGCTGCGCAGATCTTTTACAGGCATCTCACCCAGTTTCTGCGCTACTTCCAGTTGCTGCTGACGTAGCTTGTCATTGAGGGAAGTGCCGTAGCTGTGGGTTTTACCTACCAGTTCATTCAGATCTTTACGGATACCGTTGATTTCCGGTGTAGCGGTGGCCTGGCCGTTAGGCGGTGCGGGTATATGTTCCGGCTGATCAAAGAGGGTAGCCGGCGCAGGCGCTTTGGGCTTCTCTTTTTCAGGAGCGGGCGGTGGTGGTGTCGGTGGTGTGAAATGTTGTACCGGCGCGGGTGATGGCGGAGCCACCGGTTCCGGCGCAGCTGGTTGCGGAGCGGCCGCCGCTGGCGGGGCAGGAGTAGCTACCGGAGCTGGTTCCGGTTTTTCTGCCGGTATTGTTGTAGTTTGCGGCGCTATGGTAGTAACAGGCGCCTGCATCGGCATAATCACAGCAATCTGACTTTGCCTTTCCTGTACTTCCTGCTGATGTTGCCTGTTACGGGCATGCAATACCTCGGCCTGCAACAGCTGTACGTAGTACGAGATCGTTTGCAGGTCTGCACCGGAATTTTTCAATTCCTGCAATCTGTCAATTAATGCACTTATTTTATCCATGCCTTAATTGTTAACGCGTTATAAAAGAAATTATTTTATTTGCATAAAATTAGAATATTTTAATTAATTAATAATCAAAATAATACAATATGTTTATTGAACCTTCTCTTGCAGGAGGACGGAGAGGCTGGATCGAAGTAATATGCGGCTCTATGTTTTCCGGGAAAACCGAAGAGCTGATCCGCCGCCTGAAACGTGCACGTATTGCCAATTTAAAGGTAGAGATCTTTAAGCCCGCGGTAGACACACGTTACGAGGAAGGTAGCATTGTATCCCACGACGAAAACAAAATTGTCTCCACCCCGATAGAAAATTCTCAGCAAATATTGTTGCTGGCGCAGGAAGTAGACGTAGTAGGTATCGACGAGGCGCAGTTTTTTGATGAGGAACTGCCCAACGTCTGCGATCAGCTGGCGCTGCGCGGCATCCGGGTCATTGTAGCAGGGCTGGATATGGACTTCACCGGCAAGCCCTTCGGACAAATTCCCAACATGCTCGCGAAGGCAGACTATATCACCAAACTGCACGCCATCTGTGTAAAATGCGGCAACATCGCCAATTACTCCTACCGCAAATCCACCAGCAAGGAAACCCTTTTGTTAGGTGAAAAAGACCTGTATGAGCCGAGGTGCAGACAACACTATTATGAGAGTTAATTACGAATTGCGAATTGCGAATTACGAATTACGAATGTAGCCCGAAGATAAAAGCGAAGACCGAAGCGATAATACTATAAAGTATGCGCTTCGGTCTTCGCTTTTATCTTCGGGCTACATTCGTAATTCGCAATTCGTAATTCGTAATTACCCTGAATGCGTTACTTTAAACGTAAACTTCTTCTGCGTCAGGTAGCTGAAAGTGACTACCAATGCGGTGGTACATATCTTGCCTATGGTAGGGTAGAAGTGGAGTCTGTCTACAAAAAGTTTCATCAGGGCATAGTTCAGCAATACGCAGATGCCTACCAGTACGAAATAGCGGAACAGCTGCACGCGGCCGCGGAGGTTAGAGTCAGAAAATACTACGTATTTGCTCAGCAGGAACCCGGTGGGGAAGGTAACGGCCATAGACATGAACAGGGCCGCGATGTGGGCGCTGATGTTAATGACCGGGGTTACCACCATCTGCTGATGTAAAACAAAATTATAGCATATGAAGTACAGGAAGATATCCAATGCCGTATTGCCTCCGCCACACGCAAGGTAGCGGAAGGTTTGCCGGGGCATAAACCGGGCAAACGGCTGGTAGAAAAAGTCAATAATCTGTAGTATGATGCTGCGTATCATATAAAAAATTGGCGCAAAGTTACTTGAATTTCAGGTTTTCCGGAGCTACTTTAATCTTACCTTAACATATTCCTGTTTTTCCACGCGGATGCTTTACAGTTTTCGGAGTTGGCTTGTTGCTGTAAAGATAACTGTTGTTGCTGCCATACCTGCGCAGCCAGGATGGCGGCCAGTTTTTCCACATCAGGCTGCTCCTGTTGAAGCACCTGCGGCGTGAAATACTTACCGATAAAGTTAGTATCGAAATTTCCTTCAATAAATGCGGGCTGTTGCAGGGCCCAGCTGCCAAAGGGCAGCGTGGTGCGGATACCTTTCACCTGATACTCTTCAATGGCGCGCAGCAGCCGGTGACGCGCCTCTTCGCGGTTGCTGCCCCAGGCAATCAGTTTCGCAATCATCGGATCATAGAAAATAGGAATATCCATACCCTGTTCATAGCCGTCATCTACCCGTACGCCGTAGCCCTGCGGACGGATATAGGTTTCCAGTCTGCCGGTGTCGGGAAGGAAGTTATTGGCCGGATCTTCTGCACAGATACGCAGCTCTATGGCATGTCCGTTTATTTTCAGGGATTCCTGTGTGAAAGAGAGTTGTTCGCCGCGGGCCACCTTAATCTGTTCCTTTACCAGGTCAAGGCCGGTAATCAGTTCAGTAACCGGATGTTCCACCTGCAGGCGGGTATTCATTTCCAGGAAATAAAAATTCAGTTTTTCGTCTACCAGGAACTCTACAGTGCCCGCCCCGTAATAATTACAGGCTTTGGCCACGTCTACGGCGCATTTGCCCATCGCTTCCCGGATATCGGGTGTCAGCACGGATGATGGCGCTTCTTCTATCAGTTTCTGGTGACGGCGTTGAATGGAGCACTCCCTTTCAAAGAGATAAACGCAGTTCCCGTGACGGTCGCCCAGGATCTGTATTTCTATATGTCTGGGAGAGCCTACATATTTTTCAATGAAAACAGCATCATCGCCAAAGGCGCTCATCGCTTCACTTTTAGCCAGCCGGATCTGTTCTTCCAGCTCTTCGGAGGCATTTACCACCCGCATCCCTTTACCACCACCGCCGGCGGATGCCTTGATAAGAATAGGGAAGCCGGTTTTCTTCACTACTTCCCTGGCTTCTTCCAGGCTGCGCAGGGGCGTTTCTGTGCCCGGCACCATGGGTACCCCGAACTGCTGCGCTGCCTGCTTGGCCGCCAGCTTGCTGCCCATCACTTCTATGGAGGCGGCCGACGGACCTATAAATGTAATGCCTGCCGCAGTTACCTGCGCGGCGAAACGTGCATTCTCACTTAAAAAGCCATATCCGGGATGGATACCATCCGCTCCGGTGGCTTTTGCTACTTCAATGATCTTTTCTCCCAGCAGATAAGACTGGCTGGAGGGCGCCGGACCTATACACACCGCCTCATCAGCATACTGCACAAAAGGCATAGTACGGTCAGCTTCTGAAAATACTGCTACTGTCTTAATTCCCATCTCACGCGCCGAACGCATAATACGCAAGGCTATTTCTCCACGATTGGCAACCAGGATCTTTTTCATGCAAAAATTTTAACAAGCAGCTAATATAAAGAATAATAAATTACGAATTGCGAATTACGAATTGCGAATGGGGAACCCGCTTTGATCAGGCAGGAATAGGAATTAATTATGAATTAAGAATTATGAATGATGAGTTAAAGCGAAGAACGAAGCGGATAAGAAAAATATTTGCTCTGATCTTCGCTTTAACTCATCATTCATAATTCTTAATTCATAATTAATTCCTATTCCTGCCTGATCAAAGCGGGTTCCCCATTCGCAATTCGTAATTCGTAATTCGTAATTATTATCTTTGCTGCTTAATTATGAAAGAATCAGTTCATCAGACATTTACGCTGGTAAGGAAGGATCTGTTGCTGGAATTGCGCCAGCAGTATTCCTTCTATGGGGTGTTGCTGTATATTGTTTCCACTGTGTTTGTCATCAACCTGATGATGGGGCGGCCGGATGATAAGTTGTGGAATGCGCTGTTCTGGGTGGTACAGTTGTTTGTGGCGGTGAATGCTATTGCCAAGAGCTTTATGCAGGAGAGCCGGGGACGGCTGTTGTATTTTTACTCCCTGGTGCATCCGCGGGTGTTTATTGCGGCGAAGCTCATCTATAATGTGGTGCTGATGTTGCTGATGAGTGTGATTGCCCTGCTGTGCAGTATTGTGTTTCTGGGTAATCCGCTGACCAATGCCCCCTATTTCCTGGGGATTGTGCTGCTGGGAGGGGTCAGTTTATCCCTGTTATTTACGGTGCTGGCGGCTATTGCGGCCCAGGCCAACCATAATGCCGCGCTGATGGCGGTAATGGGTTTCCCTTTGATTATGCCGGTGCTGATGCTCCTGGCCAATATTTCTCTCTCTGCCTTTGTGACGGTATACCAGCCGGGGCTGCCTAAAATGTTCCTGCTGCTGGGCGGTATGGATGTGCTGGTGATTGCGCTTACCATGGTGCTTTTCCCTTTCCTGTGGAAGGATTAATTCGAAATATCGAAAGAAATCAGGCACTTATATAAATGAATTTTAACAGTATTTTAGGGATGTTTGATAAACTTAAAATCGCGTAAAATCTTTGTGATTAAGGATAAAACGTGTAGGTTTGCCCCCGAATATAGCTGTTAAAAAAATGGCCAGACATTGGTGGAAAGCATTAGCGATACTGCTGCTGATTTACGTAATTATCGCCGGGTTCACGATCAATATACCGATAATAGGAACCAATGGACAATCATCCCGTGGATTGTTTTTTCATGTGCCAATGTGGATATGCATGTATACCATGTTTACCATCTCCGTGGTAAATTCCCTGATTTTTCTGTCAAAATATGATCTGAAGAGAGATGTATATGCCTCCAGCGCTGCCGGAGTAGGCACTTTCTTTGGCGTATTGGGATTTGCTACCGGCTCCCTTTGGGCTACCTACACCTGGGGAGGTACGCTCACCAGCGATCCCAAACAGATGTGCACGGCTATCGCCATCCTCATTTACATGGCTTACCTGGTTCTTCGTTTATCCATTCACGATATAGACAAACGGGCGCGTATTTCGGCTGTTTTCAACATCTTTGCCTTTGCACTGCTGATTCCGCTCACCTATATCATCCCGCGCATGGTAGATTCTCTTCACCCCGGAAGCGCTACCACCCCGGGCTTTGCCTCCAATGATACGGAAGGTACCATGAAAATGGTGCTGTACCCGGCCTTTATAGGTTGGACACTGCTGAGTGTATGGATCTATACCCTCGTTGTACGCTACAAAAAACTAGAGCTTAAAAATATTTTCAGATGATCAACAAAGCATTGTCATGCTGCCTTACCCTGGCCCTGTTATTTATTTCTGTGCTCGCCAATGCACAGCAACAGGATACCGAGTCCGGCGCAGTGAATGAATTTTTCCGCAGTAATGGCAAAATATATGTGATTGTAGGGGTGCTGGTGATCATCTTCCTGGGAATAGTACTGTTTCTCATTAATCTGGATAGAAAAATCAGTAAACTGGAACAACGCGAAAAAACCAATCCGTAATAATCTAATCGTTATACCAAAACATACATATTATGTCGCAAGATCAGCATTATAGCTTTTTCCAGAGTGTGGAAAGAAGTTTCGACAAAGCAGCTGCATTCACCAAATGGGACAAGGGTATCCTGGAGCAGATCAAAGCCTGCAACGCGGTTTACCAGATCAAGTTTCCGGTGAGAATCGGTGATACAGTGCAGGTAATCGAAGCATACCGTGTGCAGCATTCCCATCACAAACTGCCTTGTAAAGGTGGTATACGCTTCAGTGATGAAGTAAATCAGGACGAAGTAATGGCACTGGCTTCCCTGATGACCTACAAATGCGCCATTGTAAATGTGCCTTTTGGTGGAGCTAAAGGTGGTCTGAAAATCAATCCCCGCAACTATACTCCCTTCCAGCTGGAAGCTATTACCCGCCGCTATACTGCGGAACTGGTAAAGAAAAACTTCATCGGCCCCGGTACCGACGTTCCTGCGCCGGATTACGGAACCGGTGAAAGAGAAATGAGCTGGATCCTCGACACATATATGAGCTTACGTCCGGGTGAAATCGACGGTTACGGTTGCGTTACCGGTAAACCCGTTTCCCAGGGTGGTGTACGCGGCCGTACAGAAGCTACCGGCCTCGGTGTATTCTATGGTCTGCGTGAACTGTGCAATATCAAGGAAGACATGGACCGTCTGGGCCTGACTACCGGTATTGAAGGTAAAAGAGTGATTGTACAGGGTATGGGTAACGTAGGTTATCATGCCGCCAAGTACTTCCACGAAGCAGGCGCTAAAGTGATCTGCCTCATCGAATGGGATGGCGCCATCTTCAACGAAAATGGCCTCAACCCTGATGAAGTACTGAAACATAAAAAAGCAACCGGTTCTATCAACAACTTCCCGGGTTCTGCCAACCTGAACAAAAACACAGACGGCCTGGAGCTGGAATGCGAAATCCTGATCCCTGCCGCGCTGGAAAATGTTATCGATAAACACAACGCACCCAATATCAAGGCTAAAATCATCGGTGAAGCAGCCAACGGTCCGCTGACGCCTGAAGCAGATGAAATCCTGAATAAGAAAGGTGTAATCGTTGTTCCGGATATGTTCCTGAACGCCGGCGGTGTAACCGTTTCCTACTTCGAATGGCTGAAGAACCTGAGCCACGTGCGTTATGGCCGTCTGGGCAAACGCTTCGATGAAAATATGAATATCCACATCTTACAGACTATCGAAGACCTGACCGGTAAAAAAGTGTCTGAGAAAGAAAGAAAATTCATCGCACATGGTGCGGATGAAGTGGATCTGGTATACTCCGGTCTGGAAGAAACCATGCACACTGCGCTCCACGAAGTACGCGACGTCATGATGGCTAATCCGCAGATCCATGATATGCGTACAGCTGCTTATGTTTGCGCTATCAACAAAGTGGGTGCTGCGTACGAGCAACTGGGTATTTTCCCTTGATCTGATCAGTACAGTTATTATTGTTATAAAGCTGATAAAACCTCTGCCTCCGGCAGGGGTTTTATTTTGGGGAGAGAAGTGCAGGCATCAGCCATAGGCAGGCATTTCGAACATAAATACCCATTGCTGCTGCTCCTGCCGGTACGTGCAGCAGAAGGTATTGACGCCGTTGGTCATCACCAGGTAGCGGGCGGGTATCACCATATTGTAACGCACCACCTGTTCCAGCGTCTGCTGCGTGATGGGCACATTCATTTCCTTGCATTCCACCAGCATCCAGGGCTCCATGCTGCGGTTATAAATCACAATGTCAAACCGCTTTTTCATCTCCCCCAGATATATCTCCCGCTCTATACCTATCAGCGCCTGCGGATACGATAACGTTTTCACGAGGTAGTTCAGGAAATTCTGCCTGACCCACTCTTCCGGTGTCAGCGTCACATATTTTTTCCGGAAACGGTCGAAAATGAATTCCCGGTTATTTTCCCGGGTGATCTTGAAGTCCGGTGCTGGGAAATTGATGATAATCAACAGTGTATGGTTTGATCTGTTGCGAAGATAGCGAGGATAATATTGAGAATAGCGAACAATTCCTTATATTTGCGTGTCAAAAGGCTATGAAGACAAAAGAAGAAATTGTAGCTAATTGGCTGCCCCGCTACACTGGTGAAAAATTAGAGCACTTTGGCTCCCATATTCTCCTCACCAATTTCAGTAACTACCTGACAATGTTTGCAGAATGGAACAACGTGGAAATTATAGGCGTTGGTAAACCTATGCAATGTGCTACTGCAGGCGATATTACCATTATTAACTTCGGTATGGGAAGCCCCGGTGCGGCTACTGTTATGGATCTGCTCACGGCGATCTCCCCGAAAGCGGTATTATTCCTGGGTAAATGCGGCGGGTTGAAAAAGAAAAACCAGATCGGCGACCTCATTCTGCCTATCGCGGCTATTCGCGGTGAAGGTACTTCCAATGACTACTTCCCGCCAGAAGTGCCGGCGTTACCCGCTTTCGCACTGCAGAAGGCTATCTCCACCACCATCCGCGATGCCGGGTATGATTACTGGACCGGTACCTGCTACACTACCAACCGCCGCGTATGGGAACATGATGCGGAATTCAAGCTGTACCTCGAACGCGTCAGAGCCATGGCGGTAGATATGGAAACAGCCACTATCTTCTCCGTAGGTTTCTACAATAAAATCCCTACCGGCGCACTGCTCCTGGTTTCCGACCAGCCCATGATTCCGGAAGGTGTGAAAACAGAGGAAAGCGACAGAAAAGTAACGACCAAATTTGTAGAACGTCACCTCAGAGTAGGTATTGACTCCCTGCAGAAACTGATAGAAAGCCACCAGACGGTGAAGCACCTGCGTTTTTAGAATTGTTGTATCTTCCCGGTATGCATTCCACGCGGGTAGAGATACAGAATATGGAAGTTGCCTTCCAGGCTCATAATACAACAGTAAAGGCTGTAAATCATCTCTCCTTGTCTATCGGCAAAGGAGAGATTGTCGGCGTAGTGGGGGAATCCGGTTCAGGCAAATCTGTTACCGCTCTCTCGCTCATGCGCCTGATACAGTCGCCGGGAAAAATTACCGGCGGCAGCATCCTCTACTATGGCGCAGATACCGCGCCGGTTAATCTCCTCCAGCTAACGGACAAGGATATGCGGGCTTACCGCGGCAACGAAATTGCCATGATCTTCCAGGAGCCTATGACCTCTCTCAATCCGTTGCATACCTGTGGCAACCAGGTGACAGAAGCCATCCGGCTGCATAGGCGCGTATCGCGCAAAGCTGCCAGGGAACAGGCTATAGCGCTATTTACAAAAGTAAGGCTACCCGATCCGGCTGCTATGATGCGCCGGTATCCGCATGAACTCTCCGGCGGACAAAAACAGCGCGTCATGATAGCGATGGCCATTTCCTGTGGCCCGCGGCTGCTCATAGCAGATGAACCCACCACTGCGCTGGATGTTACCGTTCAGAAAGCCATCCTGCAGTTGCTGAAGGAATTACAGCAACAGATGGATATGAGCGTACTGTTTATCACGCACGACCTCGGCGTGGTGGCGGAGATCGCCCAGCGGGTCGTCGTCATGTATAAAGGTAATATCGTGGAAGAAGGGCCGGTACAACAGGTGTTCCTGCATCCGCAGCACCCCTATACGAAAGGGCTGCTGGCTTGCAGGCCCCCGCTGGATAAGCGCCTGACAAGGCTCCCCGTTACGCGCGACTTCATGGAAACGGACGAACGGGGACAGATATACGAAAAGGCCGGAGCCGTGAAGGAAGTGACCGACAGGCTGATAATCAGCGAAGCCGCCCTGCAGGCAAGGCGGGACCTGCTGGCACAACGTACGCCCATACTGGAAGTACACAACCTGCAGACCTGGTTTCCTGTAAAGAAAAGTTTTACCGGCAAAGTGCTCCAATGGGCCAAAGCGGTAGATGATGTGAGCTTCAGCGTTACCGCCGGTGAAACACTTGGCCTGGTAGGTGAGTCGGGCTGCGGCAAAACTACACTCGGCCGCTCTGTTTTAAGATTAATAGAACCAACCGGCGGCAGTATTGTTTATAAAGGGCAGGAGCTGCGGAGTTTATCGCCTGCAGGCATGCGGGCACTGCGTAAGGATATGCAGCTCATCTTCCAGGATCCCTATGCTTCGCTGAATCCGAGGAAAACCGCCGGGGCGGCTATCCTGGAGCCGATGCAGGTACATGGCCTGTATGGCAGGGAAAGCGCACAGCGGGAGAAAGTGATGGAGCTGCTGGAAAAAGTGAACCTTTTACCGGAACATTTCCAGCGCTATCCGCATGAGTTTTCCGGCGGACAGCGGCAGCGGCTGGTGATAGCGCGCGCGCTGGCAGTGGATCCGTCCTTTATTATCTGCGATGAATCCGTAGCAGCACTGGATGTAAGTGTGCAGGCACAGGTGCTGAACCTGCTCATCCGCTTACGGGAAGAATTCGGGTTCAGCTGTATTTTCATCTCACATGACCTGTCTGTGGTGCGTTTCATCAGTGACCGTATGATGGTGATGCAACGGGGAAAAATAGTGGAAACAGGAGAGGCAGACCAGGTTTACCGGCATCCGCAGCATGCCTACACACAACAGCTGATAGCAGCTATTCCTAAGGGGATATAATATATAACTTGCTGGTTAATATTCATTTTTATCATTTTTTGATAGAAATGGTAATAATCAGTACCTTTGCACACTCTAAAAATTTTTATTCATACCGTAATATGAAACTATCACAGTTCAAATTCGATCTTCCTTTAAATCTGATCGCACAGCACCCTTCCAAGACAAGAGATGAATCACGCTTAATGGTGGTGAATCGTAATACCGGAAAAATTGAGCACAAGGTTTTCAAAGACATCCTGGGTTATTTCAATGACAAGGACGTTATGATTGTGAACAATACCAAGGTATTCCCTGCAAGGTTGTATGGCCGTAAGGAAAAGACAGGAGCAAAAATCGAGGTATTCCTGCTGCGTGAGCTGAACAAAGCTAACCGCCTGTGGGATGTAATCGTTGACCCGGCGCGTAAAATCCGCGTGGGTAACAAGTTGTATTTTGGTGATGACGAATCACTGGTAGCAGAGGTAATTGATAACACTACCTCCAGAGGCCGCACGATCCGTTTCTTATTCGAAGGTAATGACGATGAGTTCAAACAGGTACTGGATACCCTGGGAGAAACACCATTGCCTAAGTATATCAAGCGCAAGCCGGAAGAAGAAGATAAAGAGCGTTATCAGACCGTGTATGCAAAGTATGAAGGCGCAGTAGCTGCTCCTACAGCAGGTTTGCACTTCAGTCGCGAACTTATCAAGCGCCTGGAAATCAAAGGGGTGAAGTTTGCAGAAGTAACGCTGCATACAGGTTTGGGAACTTTCCGTCCTATCGAGGTGGAAGACCTGAGCAAACACAAAATGGATGCTGAGTATTTCCACATCGAAGAGCATGCCGTGAAAGTGGTGAACAAGGCGAAAGAAGAAAACCGCAGGATATGTGCCATCGGTACTACCTCCGTACGTGCGGTAGAATCTTCCGTAACTGCGCAGAACCACCTGAAAGCAGCTGAAGGCTGGACTAATACCTTCATTCATCCGCCTTATGATTTTGCTATTCCGAATGCGCTGGTAACCAACTTCCACCTGCCTAAAACCAGTCTGCTTATCATGACCTGCGCTTTTGCCGGTTATGATCTGATTATGGAAGCCTACCAGCAGGCTATTAAAGAAAAATACCGCTTTTTCAGTTATGGCGACGCCATGCTGATTATATAATTCAATTACGAATTACAAATTGCGAATTACGAATTACGAATGAAGAGCGAAGACATTAGCGGATAAAGAATTTACTTTTCCGCTAATGTCTTCGCTCTTCATTCGTAATTCGTAATTTGTAATTCGTAATTTTTTTTCCTTATGGGTGACAGAAAAAAGATAGCCATCATCGTTGCCGGAGGTTCCGGAACACGGATGCAGAGCGCCGTTCCAAAGCAGTTTCTGGACCTGGCAGGCAAACCGGTGCTGCATCATACAATAGCTGCCTTTGTGCAGGCGTACCCGGATATGGAGATTGTGCTGGTATTGCCGGAAATGCACTTCAGCCATGCTGAAAGTATCCTGCAGGCATTTGATACGTTGCCGGCGGTAACGATGGTCCAGGGAGGAGAAACCCGTTTCCATTCCGTAAAGAACGGGCTGGACACAGTTAGCGGCGATGCGGTGGTATTTGTGCATGATGGCGTACGGCCGCTGGTATCTGCTACGTTGATCCATACCTGTTATGAGGCTGCATTAAGCCATGGTAGCGCTATTCCGGTGATTGATATGAAAGACAGTATCCGGGAAATATCCGGGGAGAAGAATATGGCGGTAGACAGGGATCGTTATAAGATTATACAGACACCGCAGACATTTCTTTCTGAATTGATTCTGCCGGCCTTTGCGCTGCCCTATGATCCGTTGTTTACAGACGAAGCCACTGTAGTGGAGCGCCTGGGTCAGCCGGTGCACCTGGTGGCAGGAGAGGAGTCCAACATCAAAATTACCAAACCGCTGGACCTGACGGTGGCAGCCGCCCTCCTCTTTTAAAAGTGTATTTTATTATTTTATTATTTGAGATTTTGTTCCAAATAAAGAAGCCCTCCGGACTTTCCGGAGGGCTTCTTTATTTGGAACAAAATCTCAAATAATAAAATAATAAAATTATTTGTTGATTTTGGCGAGTATCTGGTGTGCTACATCCATGGCCTGGAGGCCGTCTATAGCATTTACGGTAACGGGTCTGTTGTGGAGAATGCTGTCGCGGAACATTTCCAGTTCCATTCTGATGGCGTTGGATTGTTTTACTTCCGGGTTATCGATGGCGATGGTTTTTTTGCCGTTGTTGGTGTCGATATCCAGGGTGAAGAGTCCTTCGTCTTCAGGTGTTTTGAGTTTAATGATTTCTGTTTTCTTATCCAGGAAGTCGATGCCGATGTAGGCGTCTTTCTGGAAGAGGCGCATTTTGCGCATCTTTTTCAGGGAGATGCGGCTGGAGGTAAGATTGGCTACGCAGCCGTTATGGAATTCGATACGTACGTTGGCGATATCCGGGGTGTCGCTCATTACTGCTACGCCGCTGGCGGAGATACGGCTGACGGTGGATTTCACGATACTGAGTACAATATCTATATCATGGATCATGAGATCGAGGATCACGCTGACATCGGTGCCGCGGGGATTGAATTCGGCGAGGCGGTGCACCTCGATGAACATGGGTTTCAGGTCATATCCTTTCAGTGCCAGGTAAGCGGGATTGAAGCGTTCCACATGCCCCACCTGGAATTTGATGTTGGCTTCATCCACCAGTTTCACCAGTGTTTTAGCTTCATCCATGGTGTTGGTCATGGGTTTTTCCACAAAGATATGTTTGCCGTTGCGGATGGCGAGTTCACATAGCTTAAAGTGGTGGGTGGTGGGAGCTACGATGTCTATGGCATCCACCAGCTGTATCAGCTCTTCCGCAGTGGTATACCGGGGGATGTTGTATAGCTCTGCCACGCTGGCCGCATTGGCATTGCTGGGATCATAAAAGCCTACTACTTCCACATCCTTCATGGATACCAGCTGAGAGAGATGGATTTTGCCTAGATGTCCGACCCCGAAGATTCCTATTTTGAGCATATTGGAACTGGATAAATAAATGCGAAAGTAATTAGATTTAGTGATTTAGCTATTTTGAAATTTAGTTATTTAAGCAGACCTTCTTCAGCGAGACTGTAGTATCCGGTTTCGGCTACGATAATGTGGTCCAGTATTTCCATATCGAAGAGGTGGCCGGCTTCTTTGAGTTTCTGGGTGATGCGGATATCCGCGGAGCTGGGGCGCAGGCTGCCGGAAGGGTGGTTATGGCACAGCAGCAGTTTGGAGGCGCCGGATTCCAGGGCTTCGCGGAAAATAATTTTTGCATCTACAACGGTGCCGGACATGCCGCCGTTGCTGAGGCAGCGGTAATGCAATACCTTGTTGGCATGATTGAGAAACATCACATAGAAGGTTTCGAAGCAGAGATCTGCCAGCAGGGGCTTGAAGAAGAGGGCGGCGTCTGAGCCGCAGCGGATAACGGTTTTTTTATCAATGCTGCCTGCCTGCCTGCGCCGGGCCAGTTCCATGGCCGCCATGATGGTAACGGCTTTGGCATGGCCTACGCCCCTGAGTTTCTGTAGTTTACGGAAATTTATCTTGCCCAGTTCCAGGAGGTTGTTATTGGCCAGCTGCATGATTTCTCTGGCCAGATCCAGTGCTGATTTGCGCTGGTGGCCGGTATGCAGTAGTATGGCCAGCAGTTCGGCATCGCTGAGGGCATGAGGACCTTTGGACATGAATTTTTCGCGCGGTTTTTCACTTTCCGGCCAGTTGCGGATGGCCAGATGGGGTACGGGCTGGGAGCTGACAAACATGGTTATTCTGTTTATCCAAATATACGATTCCCCTGCCGGAATATTTCAGTAGCAACCCTGCATTTTTTCCGCCCCGGTTGCAGCACTTCCTGTTAAAATGGTTATATTTATTAAGGATTGTTATGGAAAATTTTCCTCCCGGATTATCATCTGCATAAAATTGATTCAAAAATAATTACACTTTATTTTTGAATGATATATTTCCTGTCCGGGAAAAAAAAATCGTGCTGGTAGACTCAAAAATCATAGTTTTGCCACCTCTTTTCTCCAGTATACAAGTATGCAACCTTCAGTTAAAATCTTCACAGGTAACAGTAATCCGGCATTGGCCGAAAAAATTGCCAAAAGATATGGTAACGGACTTAATGGCCTTGGTAAATTAAAAATTCAGAAGTTCAGTGACGGCGAGTTTCAGCCCGTTTTCCTGGAAAGTATCCGTGGCGACTATGTTTTCCTTGTGCAGGGTACCAACGCCCCTTCAGATAACCTGATGGAGCTGTTGCTGATGATAGACGCAGCCAAGCGCGCATCGGCAGGGTATATCACCGCTGTGATCCCGTATTTCGGGTTTGCCCGCCAGGACAGAAAGGATAAACCACGTGTGGCCATCGGGTCTAAACTGGTAGCCAATCTGCTGACTTCGGCAGGGGCTAACAGGGTGATTACCATGGATTTACATGCTCCGCAGATCCAGGGTTTCTTCGATATTCCTGTGGATCACCTGGACAGCTCGGCTATTTTTATTCCCTACATTGAGAATTTAAAGCTGGAAAATCTTACCTTTGCGTCCCCGGACGTGGGTAGTACCAACAGGGTACGCGAAGTAGCCTCCTACTTTAATGCTGAAATGGTAATTTGTGACAAGCATCGCAAACGCGCCAATGAAATAGCCAGCATGGTAGTGATAGGTGATGTGAAAGACCGGGACATCGTGCTCATTGACGATATTTGCGATACTGCCGGCACACTTTCCAAAGCAGCCAACCTCCTGAAGGAGAAAGGCGCCAGAAGTGTAAGGGCTTTCTGTACGCACCCCGTTTTCAGCGGCAAAGCGTATGAGAATATCGAAAATTCCGTACTGGAAGAAATCGTGGTTTGTGATACTATTCCGATCAGACCGGAGAGTTCCAAAATTAAAGTGATCTCTGTGGCGGAACTGTTTGCAGTTGCCATCCGCAATATGCACGAAAACAAATCCATTACCAGCCTGTTTATACACAGTCAACGCAGGCAGGATTAACAACGTTTTTTTATCATTTATATAAATTGTTTAAGCAATGAAAACAATAACCATCGAAGGACAACTCAGGAGCGAATTCGGCAAAAAAGCCACCCGCCAGATCCGTTCTGAGGAAAAAGTGCCTTGCGTTATTTACGGGGGTGCAGAAACTGTTAATTTTTCAGCTCCTGCAAAAGCATTCAAAAACCTGGTGTACACTTCTGAATTCCAGATTGCAGAAGTTAAACTGGGCGCTAAAACTTACAGATGCGTACTGAAAGACCTGCAGTTTGACGTAGTAACTGACGAACTGTCTCACATCGATTTCATGGAACTCGTTGAAGACAAACAGGTTGCAGTTACCCTGCCCATTAAACTGGTTGGTTCTTCCGTAGGTGTTAAAGCCGGCGGTAAACTGGTAAGCAAACTGAAAGCACTGAAAGTAAAAGCATTACCTAAATTCCTGGTTGAGAACATCGAAGTAAACATCGAAAACCTGGAACTGAATGCTAACATCCGTGTTGAAGACGTGAAAGTAGAAGGTATCGAAATCACCAACTCTCCACGTATTCCTATCGCTTCTGTGGTAATGACCCGTCAGCTGCGTCAGGAAGAATCAGCTGCTGAAAAAGACGCTAAGAAGAAATAATCTTATCAGCAATATTTTTCCAGAAGGCCTCTCTTATATTAAGGGAGGCTTTTTTAATTTTGAGGCTCACCGGCTTTCTAAATAATCGTCATGAAATACTTAATTGCAGGCCTGGGTAACATAGGAGAAGAATACCGCAACACCCGCCATAACATTGGCTTTGATGTGGCAGATGCTTTTGTTGCCGCTCATAAGGCCACCTTTAACAATGACAGACTTGCTGAAGTAGCAGAATGTAAATGGAAAGGTAAAACCTTTATCGTCATTAAGCCCACCACCTATATGAACCTCAGCGGAAGGGCTATCAAGTACTGGCTGGATAAAGAGAAAATACCCATTGAAAACCTGCTCGTTATTATGGATGAACTGGCGTTACCGCTGGATGTAATCCGCTTACGCCCCGGTGGCAGCGATGCCGGCCATAACGGTCTGAAAAGCATCCAGGAATCCCTGGGTACCAATCAGTATCCCCGTTTGCGCTTCGGCATCGGTAATAATTATCCAAAAGGCAGACAGGTGGAGTTTGTACTCGGTAAATGGAAAAATACCGAAGCACCCATCGTACAGGAGAAAATAGAGAAATGCTCCGAGATCATCGAAAGCTTTGCCAGCATTGGCCTTGCACGTACCATGAACGAGTATAACAAACTTACTTTCCCTTCTGTAAAGTAAATTTGTAATTCTCCCTGTGATCTGCTTTATTTATCTTTTAAAACAAACGCATTATGAAAATTATTTGCGTAGGCAGGAATTATGCCGACCATGCCAAAGAACTGAAGAATGAAGTGCCGACAGAACCTGTACTGTTCATGAAACCCAAGAACGCTTTGTTACAGAACGGTCACCCGTTTTACTACCCTGAGTTTACCAGCAACCTGCATTACGAATGCGAACTGGTACTCCGTGTAAGTAAAAACGGCAAACATATCCAGGAGAAATTTGCAGACAAATATTACGACCAGATTGCCGTGGGTATTGATTTTACCGCACGCGACCTGCAGGATCAGCAGAAAGCAAAGGGACTGCCCTGGGAAATTGCCAAATCCTTCGATAACTCCGCCGTTGT
This sequence comes from Chitinophaga solisilvae, assembly GCF_009928525.1. Classification (GTDB taxonomy): domain Bacteria; phylum Bacteroidota; class Bacteroidia; order Chitinophagales; family Chitinophagaceae; genus Chitinophaga; species Chitinophaga solisilvae. The sequence continues at coordinate 153,320 of NZ_JAABOK010000005.1, forward strand.
AGGCAATTTTATACCTATCACCGCTGAAACAGATAAGAAGGATATTAACTTCTGCCTCTATAAAAACAAGCAACTGGCCCAGCAAGGCAATACCAAAGACCTGCTGTTTTCTTTCGACTACCTCGTTTCCTATATTTCAAAATTCTTTACCCTGAACATCGGCGACCTCATTTTCACCGGCACCCCCGCAGGCGTAGGACCTGCAGTTATCGGAGACAACTTTGAAGCATTCATTGAGGACGACTCGTTGCTGGAGTTTTCAGTAAAATAACGAGGAGGATAATTTAATTACGAATTACGAATTGCGAATTACGAATGTAGAAGCGAAGATTAAAACGAAGATTAAAGGAGATGTTTAATTGTTATCTCCTTTAATCTTCGTTTTAATCTTCGCTTCTACATTCGTAATTCGCAATTAAAACACCCCTCACGGTATATTCCCATAAATAGTATCCAATATCCTCGTCAGCTCCTTATAATCAGCTTCGGTCAGTGTTTTCCAGCCGATTTTGCGCATTTCGTGTACGAGTGGTTTCACTTCCCTGTATTTTTCCGCACCGGCGGGAGTTAGTTGCAGGTATACCTTGCGGCGGTCTGTGGTGTCGGCTTCTCTTCTTACCAGTCCTTTTTTTACCAGCAATTCTATAATGCGGGAGATGGTAGTAATATCCTTGGAGGTATTGCGGGCCAGCTCGTTATGGGTTGTTTTTTTGTGTTTGTACAGGTTTTCCACCAGCAGCCATTGATCCACGGTAATATCCATCTGGCGGGCATCAAACATTTTCTGCCAGTAATTGCGCAGTTTTTTGAGTGTCGCATCCAACTTAAAAAAAGAGGGATTACTGACAAAAGTATCAGTCATATTAATTAATTTGCAGTAGCAATAGTTGCAATAGCAACTAATTTGCTGAATCCACCATCATCACCAAAACAGTTTTACGTGTTTAAAGATAGTACAAGCGTTTCAACTTTAAAAGCGGCGCCCGGCCGGGAAGAGAAGAGGAGCGAACTGGCGGATCTGCTGACAGCCTACCGGCTGATGTGCTATGCCGGCAATATGGCCGCTACCTACGAGGCTAACCGGCCTGTCTGCAAGTATGTACATTCTACCTCCAGGGGGCATGAAGCCATTCAGATTGCCACCGGTATGCAGTTACAGCCCTGGGATTTTGTAAGCCCGTATTACCGTGATGAGAGTATGCTGCTGGCTATGGGTTTTGAACCATATGAACTGATGTTGCAGCTGCTGGCCAAGGCAGATGACCCCTTTTCCGGGGGACGGTCCTATTACAGCCACCCGAACAGCCGCCGGGAAGACCGGCCGCAGATTCCCCATCAGAGCAGTGCCACCGGCATGCAGGTAATTCCGACCACCGGCATGGCACAGGGCGTACAGTACCTGGAACAGACGGCTTCCTCCCTGCTGCGAACAGGCCCCGGCGGTGAACTGCCGGTAGTGGTATGTTCCCTCGGTGATGGCAGCGTTACGGAAGGAGAGGTGAGCGAAGCCCTGCAGTTTGCAGTACTCAAACAGCTGCCGGTCATTTACCTGGTGCAGGATAACGACTGGGGCATTTCTGTAACTGCCGCAGAAGCCCGCGCGATGGACGCATATGAGTATGCAGCCGGATTTAAAGGACTGGAACGGATGAGAGTAGATGGGAGCGACTTCACCGCCAGCTACGCAGCCATGGAAACAGCGATCGCATATGTACGGCAGGAACGCCGCCCGATACTGGTACAGGCGAAAGTGCCGCTGCTGGGGCACCACACTTCCGGCGTACGCAAGGAGTGGTACCGTACTGCAGAAGACCTGGAAAAACATGCAGCCAACGACCCGGTACCGAAGCTGAAAGCCCTGCTGCTGAAACATGGCGTTACGCCCGCCGACATACAGGAAATAGAAGAAAACGCCGCGGTATACATTACAGCAGCATTCGATAAAGCGGTGTATGCGCCGGAACCCGCTCCGGATACAGTACAGCAACATGTATTTGCACCTACGCCCGTAACAACGGAAACGGGTACACGTAATCCTGCCGGCGGCAGCAAGGTGGTGATGGTAGATGCAGCCCTGCACGCAGTGGAAGAAATTATGCAGGCCTTTCCGGAAGCAATTTTTTACGGACAGGATGTAGGAAAGCGCCTGGGAGGCGTGTTCCGCGAAGCCGCCACCCTCGGCGATAAATTCGGGGATCACCGGGTATATAATACCGCCATCCAGGAAGCCTATATTATAGGCGCTACAGCCGGTCTGTCGGCCACCGGTGTGAAACCCATCGTAGAAGTACAATTTGCAGATTACATCTATCCCGGCTTCAACCAGCTGGTGACAGAAATTTCGAAGTCCTGTTACCTGAGCCAGGGGAAATACCCGGTGCAGACGCTGATCAGGGTGCCTATCGGCGCTTACGGTGGTGGCGGTCCCTATCATTCCGGCAGTATAGAAAGTACGCTGCTCAGCATCAAGGGGATCAAGGTGGTTTACCCTTCCAACGCAGCGGATATGAAAGGATTGCTGAAGGCGGCTTTCCTGGACCCTAACCCTGTAGTGATGCTGGAACATAAAGGACTATACTGGAGCAAGGTGCCCGGTACACAGGACGCAATGGCCATAGAGCCGGCAGCAGATTACATACTGCCGCTGGGCAAAGGCGCTGTGGTACAGGCGGCGCATCCCCGCGATGTACAGGAAGGCAACTCCCTCTGCATCATCACTTACGGGATGGGGGTATACTGGGCAAAGGCTGCTGCCAGAGCTTTCCCCGGCAATGTGGAGATTATAGACCTGCGCACCCTGTTTCCGCTGGATGAGTCTCTCGTATATGATACTGTGAAGAAGCATGGTAAATGTCTGCTGCTTACAGAAGAACAATTGAATAACTCCTTTATACAGGCGCTTGCCGGCCGTATCCAGCAGCAATGCTTCAGGCACCTGGATGCACCGGTACTTACCGTTGGCGCAATGGATCTGCCGGCCGTTCCCCTGAATATGGGGCTGGAAGCCGCTATGATGCCCAATCCGGTAAAAGTAGAAGAAGCCATCCGCACGCTGTTAGCGTTTTAATCATGTAAGATTTTTTTATTTGAGATTTTCTATCTGAAAAAGGTGTCCTTTGGGTTTTCCGGAGGGCACCTTTTTCAGATAGAAAATCTCAAATAAAAAAATCTTACATGAATTCGAATTTTTTTGCAAAAACGTTTTAGTTATCTGGAAATAATTATATTTTTATGTTCAGGAGCTGTGGCGGGAATGTGAGAGAATTTATGCCAGCCCAAATTCAAATCTGATTTTTTACTGTAATTGAAAAAGTTAGGGGGAATTAAGAGAAACCAAAAAACGCCGGCCAAAATGCTAAATCGATTGTGCCAAAGCGTATTTCACGTTAGAGGTAAGCCATATTATTCACAAAAATTTTGCTGACAAATTGGAAACTGCGCAGATGACAGCGACAGATTTCTGAAAACTTAAAGCAGTAGATTAACACGTTATAGGTAAAGTAAAACAACAATGGTAACACGGCCATTGACTCAGGATTTTTCACCAATTATCCGGTAAAACAGTAAGGACTGCCACCGCGCATATTGTAACAAACAATAGCGCCCGTTGCGCCCGTCAGGTTTATCACGTGACCTGTTTCAAGACTTATTTTATGATTTCGTTCCATCCATCATACGGAGGGACCTTATATTCCTATTGCAAAATCGTTTTAGCATTGAGCCTTTATTAACCAAAAAACCAAAACGTATGAAGAGAAAATTATTATTTCTAAGGCGAACAGCCCTGCTCAGCAGCTTGTGGCTGCTGCTGGCAGCGCTGGTATTTGCCCAGGAGAGAAAAATTACGGGTAAAGTTTTCGACTCAAGAGACAACTCCCCGTTACCCGGCGTTACCATCCAGGTGAAAGGTACCAGCACCGGTACTTCCACCGGAGCAGACGGTAGCTATACCATCACCGTTCCGGGAAATACTTCCGTTATCCAGTTTTCCTTTATCGGATACGTACCGGCAGAAAGAGCAGTCGGTAACGGCGCTACGCTCAACATGGCGCTCAGCGCAGATGTGAAGTCCCTGCAGGACGTTGTGGTGGTAGGTTATGGTACGCAAAAAAGATCTGACCTCACCGGCGCAGTAGCTTCCGTAAAAGCGGCTACCCTCCAGGAAAGGCCCTCCGCTTCCGTGAACCAGGCACTGAGCGGCCGTATTGCCGGCGTACAGGTAAATACTAACTCTGGTCGCCCCGGCGGACAAACCAACATCCGCATCCGTGGTTTCAGCTCCATCAACACGACTAACAACCCGTTGTATGTGGTAGACGGAGTGGCGCTTCCGGTAGGCTCCCAGACGCAGAACAGTAACGCTATCGACTTCATTAACCCGAATGATATCGAATCTATCGAGGTGCTGAAAGATGCGTCTTCTACGGCTATCTATGGCGCAAGAGGTGCAAACGGCGTAATTATGGTCAGCACCAAAAAAGGATCTGCTTCCGGCAGCCGCGTTACCTATGATAACTACTTCAGCATGAATACCATCGGGCCGCACCGCGTGAAAATGCTGGATGCAAAAGAGTACCTGGCCCTGGAAGATCAGGCGTGGAAAAATGCCGCCATCTATGATAAATCCAGATGGGATACCGGCTACTATACGTCCAAAGCACCGGCGCTGAAAAGAACAGACGCGCGCCTGTTTGATAAAGACGGCAACCCGCTCTATAATACCGACTGGCTGAAAGAATCCGTACAGCATAAACTGACGCAAAGCCATCAGCTGGGCTTCACCGGCGGTAACCCGGATACGCAATATGGCCTGTTCCTCGGTTACCTGGACGATAACGGCCTGCTGCTGAACTCTTATCTCAAAAGATATTCGGCGCGTTTTACAATCGATACCAAAGTGAAAGAATGGCTGAGAGTGGGTGGCTCCCTGAGCTATAACAGCCAGCAGGAAAACCTGGTAGACATCGGCACCGGCGGTCTGAACTCTGTCCGTATGATTACAGAAGCGTTGCCTTTCCTGCCTGTGAAATTTGCGGACGGCACCTGGTCTAACAACAAGGTGTACCCCGGCGCTGAAGGCGGTTCTAACCCGGTACAGATTCTTACTGACAGGAAGTATATTCTCAACACGCAAACCACACTCGGGCACGCCTACGCCAACATCACCCTGGCCAAGGGGCTGGAGCTGCGCAGCGTGGTAGGCGCCAACATCGTTACCCGTGGCCGCAACGAATGGAACGGCCGCTCCCTGCTCGATATATCTGCTTCCCAGAAAGGTATTGCCATCATTGCCAATGACCGTGAAACATACTGGTCCTTCGAAAACTTCCTGACCTACACCAAACGTTTCGGTAAAGATCATTCCTTCACCGGATTGCTGGGTTTAAGCTCCCAGGAAAGCAACTGGTATACCTTCACTGTACGCGGCGAAAACTATTCTACCGACTACCTGGAAACCAACAGTCTGGGCTCCGGATCTGTAATACCGCCAAGCGGCGCTGGTTCTGCGCGGCTGCGTTTTGCATTCAACTCCTATTTTGCCAGACTGAACTATGCGTATAAAGACCGCTACCTGGTGACTTTAACAGGCCGTCGTGACGGATCTTCCCGTTTTGGCGCCAATAACAAATACGCATTCTTCCCCTCTGCAGGTCTTGCCTGGAGAGTATCTGAAGAAGACTGGCTGAAAAACAGCAAAGTGTTATCGCACCTAAAACTGCGTACCAGCTTTGGTCTGACAGGTAACTCCGAAATTCCTCCTTATCAGTCGCTGGAATCACTCAACGCCGGTCCTGACTACGCTGCCATCATGGGTGGTGCAAAAGTACAGGGCGTTGGTACCAACACACTGGCTAACCGCGACCTGAAATGGGAGAAAACCGCACAGTATGATTTCGGTGCGGAAATAGGCTTACTGAAAAACAGGATCAACCTCGAGGCAGACATCTACTACCGTAAAACCACAGATATGCTGCTCGATGCGCCGGTACCCAGCACCAGCGGCTACACCACCATCCGCAAGAACATCGGTTCCATGGAAAACAAAGGTCTGGAGCTGGGCATCAATGCGCTGGTGATCCAGAGCAAGAATTTCAGCTGGAATTCCACGTTTAATATATCCTTCAACAGGAATAAAATCCTCTCCCTCGCTACACCTGCCGATATATTTGGAGTAGGTGGTCCGAACTTCACCAACCAGACCAACATTCTTCGTGTAGGCGAGTCCGTTGGCTCCTTCTGGGGGCTGGTTCGGGAAGGTACCTGGAGTGAAGCGGAAAGAGCCGAAGCAGCTAAGTTCCAGAGCTACCGCGGTGGTAAAACCATGCTGCCGGGCGATATCAAGTACCGCGATGTCAATGGCGACTACATTATCAATGATGCGGACCGTATGATTATCGGTAATGGTAATCCCAAAGGCTGGGGTGGTTTTATCAACACCTTCAAGTATAAAAACTTTGACCTCACCCTGGAGCTGCAGTTCATGTATGGCAACGATGTGCTGAACATGACTCACCACTCCGGCGAAGACCGCACGGGGCTGGCTAACAGCTTCAGATCAGTACTGAATTACTGGACGCCTTCCAACCAGAACACACCGATTGCAGCCGTACGTCATCCTGATGCGCAGTATGTAACAAATGTGGATACACGCTGGGTAGAAGACGGCTCTTTCCTCCGTGGAAAGAACCTGCTGCTGGGCTACACCTTTGATGCAGCTACCGTTCAGCGCCTGCATCTGACAAAGCTGAGAATTTATGCTTCCGCACAAAACTTTTTCCTGAGAACAAAATTCAGTGGCAACGATCCGGAGGTAACTACCTACAGCAATGCATTTGCACAGGGACAGACCTTCTTTGACTATCCCAAACCAACGATCTACATGGTGGGATTAAATGTGGCGTTTTAATTTGTTCAGCACTCAAAAAGATCAATTATGAAGAGAAATATCATTAATAAAGTAGGACAGCTGGTGCTTTGCGGCGCATTGCTGATGGGAACGGGAACCGGATGTAAAAAATTCCTTGATGAAAAGGACCCGTCCAACCTGAGCCGGGAAACATATTTTACCTTGCCCGAACATGCGGATGCCGCCTTGATGGCAGCTTATGCCAGGCTGCGTATTATCGGCTCCGGGGCGGGTATCTTCTCCAACAACTTTGAAATGCTGGATGCGCCTACCGGTACCATGACTACCGCCACCGCACAGAACTCCGACCTGAACAACCTGCTCGGACTGGTGTACGACGGTGATAACCTGCATATCGGGCAGTGGTGGAAAGGGCTGTACCGTGTGGTAGCGCAAACCAACCTGGTACTGGATAATATAGACCGTATCAATCCCATGGATGAAAACCAGCGTAAACGTGTGAAGGGAGAAGCCCGTTTCCTGCGTGCGTGGGCCTATTTTTACGCAGTAAGATTATGGGGAGACGTACCGCTGATACTGAAGTCGCAGACGCCTGATTCGCCCGATTTCAGCCCCGGACGCACTAAAACGGAGGATGTATACAAGGCTATCGTTGACGATTTGCTGGCTGCAGAAGCTGCAGGACTGTCATGGACCAACACCAACGGCGGTGCAGGGCTGGCGGCAGTGAAGGCCCAGCTGTCAAAAGTATATCTTACGATGGCGGGCTATCCGCTGAGCAAAGGCGCCGCCTATTACAAGCTCGCGGCAGACAAGGCTAAGGAAGTAGTTGACTACGCCAATGCACATCCGCAGGAAATAGGATTGTTTCCAAAATATGATGACCTGCATGATGCCGGTAACAACAACAAGCTGGAACACCTGTTCCAGGTGCAATACCTGAACGGGGTAGAAGAGAACCCCCTGCAATCTATCATGCTGCCTAACAACTCCCTGCCAAAGGATATCTCTGCCAAAGGCAGCGGTGTGGGCAGTGAAGTGGTATCTCCTTCTTTCTATACTTCCTTCAAAAAGTTTGAACCTACCGATAAACGTACGGATGAACAGCAGTTCTTCTACACTTCCTACTTTGTGAAAGGCGACGGAGATCCCTTCCCGCTGGGTGCACCTTACATCTTCAAGCACTTTGACCGTGCCTGTCATGGTATGCCCGGTAAGAAAGGTACCGGTGTGAGTAACCTGAACGTACCGCAGATCCGCTATGCAGAAGTGTTGCTGATATATGCAGAAGCGCAGAACCGGGCAGACGGAACTGCTAACGCTGATGCATATACGTCATTAAATGCTGTCCGTAAAAGGGCCAATCTGAAAGACCTGGCAGGGCTGGGGCAGACAGCCTTTGAGCAGGCAGTATGGCGGGAACGCTGGCATGAACTGTGTTTCGAAGGCATCACCTGGTTCGATATGCTGCGCCTGCGCAAAGTATACAACGAAGACAACAACGGTTTCGATGAATTCATCGGCCACGTGAATAAAGGCTCCGGCGCCGTACTGGCAAAGAAACACCTCCTGTTCCCGCTACCCGTATTCGAAATGAAAAACAACCCTAACCTGAAGCCCCAGAACGAAGGCTATTAGTCATGTGGTTATTTGATTATTGGGTTATTTGAGATTTGATCGGAATTTGTTGGATGTATGGGGAGATAAGAACGTAGAATTGAAATAGAATAATAGATAAGCGAATGAACCACCTGATTTGAAAATTGGTTATTTGGTTATTAAGAAAAATGCGGCGGAGATTCTTCTTCGCTGCATTTTTTATTAACAAATACCAGGAAACCAATGTGGGCTAAATCTCAAATAAAAAAATAAAAAAATAACCCCATCTTAAATGCGCTCGAGTGTGAAATTGACCGCGGTGGTGAGTTTTTTCATGGCGATGGCGAGTTGATTTTCTACGGTTTTAACGGAGAGGTTGAGGACGGTGGCTACTTCCTTGTAGCGGAGGCCGTATTGCTTTACCATGATGTATACCATGCGGCATTTGGGTGGGAGCTGGCCGATGGTGAATTCCATTTTGCGGATCATTTCCGCGGAGATCATGAGTTGTTCAGGGTCGCTGTCGAAGGCAATGTCGAGGTGTTCATCTTCCGGAAGAGCCACCTGCCGGGATGCTGCCTGCTTGCGGATATGATCGATGGCTTTGTTTTTGGCAACCACAAAAAGATATACCTGCGGATTTTTTATGTCCGTCAGTGATTGCCGCTTCTGCCAGCAATGCATAAAAACATCGTTCGTTATTTCTTCTGCCACCTCTTTGGAGCGGGTGAGCGAGAAAGAAAAGCGCAGCAGTTTAATAAAAAAATGATTGTAGAAAGCTTTGAAGGCCGCCTGATCATTGTCCGCTGTGATGTTCTTAAATAATTCATTGATTGTACACTGATCCATCCCTGTAAGCCGCTGATAATGGTTGCAATATTAGATAACGCAGATTACGCTAAAGTTAACAAAATATTCTGTCCGCCCGATTTTTTTTAGCAGTGATATTTTTTTGCAGAAAGCTGATAATATCTGCACCTGTTAACTTTAAGATAATATACCGATGATAGACTTTTTTAGCTGAATTCTTTACCTGAACAGTGTTGTAATTTGTTTGTTTGTAGATATATAAATATTATTATTTTAATTATTTAATGTTTCAAAAAAATTATGGAAGTGTTTTGGGGGTTTTTAAAATTGTTTTCGTCCTACTATTGAAACACGGACTAAAAGCAACATGACTGAGCGCCATCGCGTATATATTTTAATGGCCAGGAAAATCTCCGGCGAGGCCACTGCACAGGAGCTGGATGAACTGGAATTGCTGCTGCAGCAGGATCCTGAGCTGCGTTATGCTTTTACGATAGTGGACGATGTCAGCGGAGTGAATGAGGCAGACGGGTTTACCGCAGCAGAAGAGGAGCAGTTGCTGAAAGACGGGATGGACCGAATGAATCTTTTCCTGCAGCAGGAGACTGCTGTAACACCGGTACGGAAAATGAGTCCGTGGAAAATAATAGCGGGCATGGCTGCCGCTGCAGCGGTACTGGTGAGCGCTGTTATCTGGTGGCCACGCGATGACAGGAAGCTGGCATACCGTAATGAAGTAGTGACCAAAACCGGCTCCAAAACAGCCGTGGTACTGCCCGATGGCACCAGCGTGGTACTCAACGCCTGCAGCCGCCTGCAGTATGATGCCAACCGGTTCCTCAGCGGAGAGCGGGAGGTGAGCCTTACCGGCGAAGCCTATTTTGATGTAAAACATGATCCTTCTCACCCGTTCATTATTCAGACGGGCAAGGTGAACATCCGGGTGCTGGGCACTGTATTTAACGTGAAAGCCTATACGGAAGACGCGACAGTGCAGACAACCCTGCTGAGCGGTAAGGTAGAGGTGAGCTTCCCTGAAGGGAGTGCTGCCGGAAGCCGCAAGGTGATTCAGTTACAGCCCGAACAGAAATTAGTGATCAATATAAGGAAAGATAAACCAGTAACCGAAACAAAGAAAACCAACTTTACAATTGCTCCGGTAAAAGCGATGATTACCCCGGGCAATGACGCTGCCCTGAAACCGGAAACGGCCTGGGTGAACGACCGCTTTGACTTTGACAATGTCACTTTTGAGGAACTGTCGCACGACCTGGAACGCTGGTACAACGTACGGCTGCGTTTTAAAAATGATAAATATAAAAAGGAAGTATTCACCGGCGCTTTCCGCAAGCAAAACATCGACGATATTTTGCAGGCTTTACAGCTGATGTCCGGCTTCCATTATGAAATGAATACCACAGAAAACATAATAGATATATGGTAATCATCTGCTTAACAATATCATCTATGGCTTGATAATCCACTGATTTTCTTTATCTGCCGGCTGGCATGAAAAAGGGAGAATGCGGCAACATCCCCCCTTTAAAAATGTCGGCTGAACAATGTAAACCACATCCTCACGATTTGGTAATGGCTCATTATTTAACCTAACGAAACAAATTTATGAAAAAAAGCTATTGGTGGCCTTCTGGTATTCCGGAGCGGAATATGAGGAAACTATTATTGCGTATGAAACTAACCTCCGTATTGCTTTGTGCTGGATTCTTACAGCTCAGTGCGCATGGGTTTTCACAGGAAAAAATCAGTGTTAATTATCGCAATATTAACATTGGAAAACTGCTGAACATCATCGGTCAGAAGAGTGATTATACCTTTGTGTACAAGAATGCCGTTATCCCGGAGAAAAAGATCTCCATTGCGATGACGGATGCTCCCGTGCGCGAAGTGCTGGATAAAGCGCTGGCAGGCACCTCCCTGGGCTATAAAGTGATGAAGGATAACCTGGTGGTGATACTCGAAGCAGGTGATAATGTGCAGAACTTTCCGGTGAAAGGAAAGGTGACGGATGAAGCAGGTAACCCGCTGATAGGGGTAACCGTACTGGTAAAAGGCACCACCAACGGTGCTAAAACCGATGCAGACGGCCGCTTTTCACTGGAAGTGCCGGAAGGCGCCGTGGTGGAATTCACCTATGTGGGATATGAAGCGCATCAGCTGAAAGCCAAAGAAGGCGTTACCCTGAACATAGCCATGAAAGCCAACTCCAGCGGACTGAACGAAGTGGTGGTAGTGGGTTACGGAAAGCAGAAGCGCGTAAACCTCAGCGGCGCTGTGGATGCTATTTCCGGCAAAGAACTGGAGAGCCGCCCGATTACCAATATAGGCACGGGTTTACAAGGTTTACTGCCCAACCTGAACATCACCAACTCCGACGGACGTATGTCTTCCGCAGCGAAGTTTAACCTGCGCGGCATGACCTCTATCAATGGTGGCGATCCCTTTATCCTGGTAGATAACATTCCCTTTACCAACGAAGAAGTTTCCCGCCTCAACCCCGCGGACGTAGAAAGCGTGACTACGCTGAAAGATGCAGCAGCTGCTGCTATCTACGGCGCCCGTGCGGCTTTCGGGGTTATCCTCATTACTACCAAATCAGGTAAAGACGGCCGCCTGGTGATGACTGCCAACAGCAACTATGCGGTACGTACCCTGGGTATGACACCTAAAGTAACCCTGGATCCACTTACCAACATGCAGTATAAACATGATGCGGCCTTCCCGTTGTATGACCTGTATCCCAAGCAGGACAGGGATTACGCAGCATTACTGAAGAACGATCCGTCCTTACCGGTGACTATCCTCAACCCATCCAATAAAAACAAATGGGTATCTTACGGTAGCACGGACTGGTTAAGGGAAGTATACCAGAAATCAGCGCCGGCCTACAATGCCAATTTCAGCATTTCCCGCGGCGATGAGAAACTCAACTACTATTTCTCCGGGGATTTTTATCAGCAGGATGGTATGCTCCGCTTCAATCCTGATAAATACAACCGCTACAACCTGCGCGCCAAAGCTACCTATACCATCAACGACCGCGTGAAGATAGGAAGCAATACCATGTACACCAATGCTACCTACGATCAGCCGGCCAATACCACCGACTATCTGTTCTTCCACAACGTGAACCGCTCTCCAGCCATGGCCGTACCTAAAAACCCGGATGGTACATGGACTGGTGACGGCGCCAAATTAATAGGGCTGTTACAGGAAGGCGGCCGCACCAAAGACACCTGGAGCGAATTCATGACCACCCTGAACGCAGAAGTAGGCATTATTAAAAACGTATGGACACTGAAAGGAGATATGACCTTCCGCCGCGGTTCAGACCTGGGCAGAAGCTATGTGCTTCCGGTAGGATTCCACGACGGTCCGAAAGAGCCCATGAAATACACAGACGGGGCCAGTACCGGCAACACTTTCGCGGAGCTGACCAGCGCCTCCAACATGAGCACAGATGTAAGATATAATGTATTCAACGTTTATTCCGATTTCCACAAAACCTTTAATAAAGTACACTCGGTAGGCGCGCTGGTGGGTTTCAACCAGGAATACCACTATAATAACTACCGTACAATGACCCGTAAAGGTCTGATCAGTCCTAACTATACCACTCCGAACCTGGCTACCGGCGTAATTGAGCAGCGGGAACAGATCCGTGACTGGGCCGTAAGAGGTATCTTCTATCGGCTGAATTATACATTCGATGATAAGTACATCCTGGAACTGAATGCGCGTAACGATGGTTCTTCCAGATTCCGTACAGAAGACCGCTGGGGCTTCTTCCCGTCTGCTTCGGCAGCCTGGGTGGTAACTAAGGAAAAATTCTTCAGCAATATTAAAAATGCAACAGGTATTGACCACCTGAAACTGCGCGGATCCTATGGCTCCCTGGGGGATCAGCAGTGGAGCGAATACGGTTACATGGAGCTGATGCCGTCAAGAAATGTCAACTCTGTATTGGAAGGCGCCCTGCCGATCTATGTAGGTATTCCTGAACCGGTAACGCCTACCTATACCTGGCAGACCGTAAAAACGCTCAACGGCGGTATCGATCTGACCATGCTGAAAGAGCGCTTAACGTTTAGCTATGACCGTTATACCCGCTATACCAACGGTATGTTTGCCAAGGCGCAGGAACTGCCCGCTGTATACGGCGCCAAGGTGCCACCGGTGAACTCTGCAGACCTGAAAACGCGCGGCTGGGAAATCACCCTCTTCTGGCGCGATCAGTTTAAACTGGGCAACAGCGATTTCAGCTATGGCGTAAAACTGCTCGTGGCAGACAGCCGCAGCTTCATTACCCGCTACAGCAATCCGACCGGTACCCTGAAAAATTACGACCATAGCGAGTTCCTGAAAAGAAACTACTATGTAGGCCAGGAAGTAGGCGATATCTGGGGGCTGGTAACAGAAGGATTCTTCCAGAATGCAGATGAAATTAAAAATCACGCCAAACAGGCGGAAGTTGGTTCCGATGACCAGAATTACCAGTTCTATCCAGGAGATCTGAAATTCAAAGACCTGAACGGTGACGGTAAAATCAACTATGGCGATAACACCATCTACAATCCCGGTGACAGAAAAATCATCGGTAACAACGCGCCCCGCTTCCCTTACAGCGTGGACCTGACAGCCTCATACAAGGGCTTCGATTTCCGCGCCCTGATTCAGGGTATCGGTAAAAGAGACTGGTATCCGAATCCGGGTAACCACTACTTCTGGGGTATCTATGCGCAGCCATGGGCCAACGTGCAGCTGCATAACATGGACCACTGGACACCGGAAAATCCTAACGGTTACTTCCCGCGCGTAAAGGCTTACATCGCGGAAGATGCCACAGAGCTGGGAGCACCGCAGACAAAGTACCTGCAGAATGCAGCCTATGCCCGCCTGAAAAACGTAACGCTGGGTTATACACTGCCTAAGCATCTGACAGAAAAAGCAAGAATCAATCGTCTGCGTTTCTATTTCAGCGCTGAAAACATTTTCACTGTTTCTCACCTGAAAGCCAATATAGATCCGGAAGGACTGGATGGTGCGCTTTATCCGTTCCAGAAAACATATTCGTTCGGTCTTAACCTGAACTTCTAATGATTATTAAAATGTGCAACATGAAAAATACGAGGCTTATCACTTCCCTGCTTATATCGGGTTGTATGGCAGTGTCCTGTAAAAAGGACTTCCTGCAGCGCAATCCACAGACTGAAATTATTGCTGCAGATTATTTCAACTCACCACAAGACCTGGAAACCTACCTGAATAAACTGTACGATAACCAGGCAGGTGCCCCCACCAATGATATTAATTCAGATAACGTCAACAGCGCCGGTACTGAACTGGAAAACCTGGTACACGGCAACATTTCACAGAACAACGTAGGTGGCTGGGATGACTGGGATCAGCTGCGTAATGCCAACTTTATGCTGGATAACGTATACCGCGTAAAGGGCGACGACAGACTGATCCGTCATTATACCGGTGTAGCCCGTTACTTCCGGGCGAGATTCTATGCCGGAAAGATTGCCGCTTATTCAGATGTGCCCTGGTATTCGACTGCTATGAGTAATGTGGACCAGGCGCTGTACAAAGGCCGCGATCCGCGCAAAGCCGTAGCAGACTCCGTGCTGGCCGACCTGGAGTATGCAGCCAATAACGTATTGCCTGCTGATTCCGCCAAAACAAATGGTACCCGTGTCAGCAAATATGCCGTACTGGCGCTGATGTCCCGCTTTTGCCTGTCTGAAGGTACTTTCAGAAAGTATCATCCGGAGCTGAGCCTGCAGGGTACTGCCAGCGCCTTCCTGCAAAAAGCAGCGGAAGCCTCCGAGAGAATCATGAACAGCGGTAAATACAGTGTCTACACCACCGGAAAAGGCGGAGAAGACTACCGTGCACTGTTTGTGAGCCCTACACTGAACGGTAACAGGGAGATTATCATGTGGAGAGAATCATCTCCGGCACTGGGTAAGGGTAATGATACCCATTCCGTACTGGGATGGACCTGGAGCCTCAGCCAGAGCCTCGTATACACTTATCTCATGAAAGATGGTACGCCATTCACTTCCCAGCCGGATTACGACAAGAAGGGGTTTGTAGCCACTTTTGCTGACAGGGATCCGCGTTTAGCCGAGACCGTATCTTTCCCGGGCTATTCTCCCAACAATAACAATATATACTATGTAGCGAAGCCTTCCCTCGGCGGTTATGACCAGCTGAAGTACTATCCCCGCGATCCGGCCATCCGCAACAGCTGGGGTACCAACTACACGGCGCTGCCTATCTACCGTTATGCAGAAGTACTGCTGAACTACGCAGAAGCCAAAGCTGAGCTGGATCAGCTGTCACAGGCAGATCTGGATAAATCCGTTAACCTGCTGCGCGACCGCGTACTGATGCCACGCCTGAATATGGGTACTGCCAATGGTACTCCTGATCCTGTATTGAAAAGCGCTTATAAGGACGTAAACTCCGCCAACACCGGCGTTATCCTGGAGATACGCCGCGAACGCAGGGTAGAACTGGCCTGCGAAGGATTACGCCAGAACGATGTTAACCGCTGGAAAGCCGGCAACCTCCTGAAAGAGGCGCCACAAGGCATGTATGTGCCTGCTCTCGGCGGCATCGATATGACCGGCGACGGTGTTGCTGACATGGCCATCCTGCCCAATGAAAACGATTCCTCTTCCATCATGGGCCTGCCCGCAGATGTAAGAGGCAGACTGGCCCGCTTCTATCTCGTTGAAAAAGGTAAGGAAAGCAATTTCTACCTCACCAACGGAACCAACGGCCACATTGCTTTTGGCAGCGACCGCACCGGCCGCGGATTCGAAGAACCGAAATATTATTACCGCCCGATTCCAAGACAACAGATCGTATTGAACGATAATCTGAAACAGATTTTTGGATGGGATAAATAGTTGGTCGGGAATTGCGAATTACGAATTGCGAATTACGAATGTAGAAGCGAAGAACTAAACGAAGATTAAAAGAGATATACAATAGTTATCCCCCTTTAATCTTCGTTTAGTTCTTCGCTTCTACATTCGTAATTCGCAATTCGTAATTCGTAATTCCCCTTTTAAATAATAACCATGATAAAAACAACAACATTCTTCCTCTGCAGCTTCCTCTGGCTGCAGGCTGCCATGGCGCAGGGGTATTCAGGAAAAGTATTCGCAGACAGCAATGCCAATGGTAAAGCGGATGCAGGAGAGCAGGGCCTTTCAGGCGTGAGGGTTTCCGATGGGCTGACAGTAGTGGAAACAGATAAATCCGGGAATTATCATCTGCCGGGGCATGCAAAAGCCAGGTTCGTGTTTATCACTACACCGGCAGGGTACAGGTTTACCAGGGAATTTTATCTGAAAACAGACAGTAGCACTACCGGATATGATTTCGGACTGGAACAGACGGGCAGAGCGCAGACAGCTGCTGCAAAGTTCGTTCGCCTCGCAGATACGGAAACCCATCAGTTCAACAGCTGGCTGCCGGATGCACGGGATTATGCCCGCAATGAAAACGCAGACTTTATCATTCATACCGGCGATATCTGTTACGAAAAAGGAATGCAGTTCCATGCGCAGCATGTAAATACCCGCACCATGGGCGTTCCCACGTATTACTGTATCGGTAACCATGACCTCGTG
The DNA here is from genome assembly GCF_009928525.1 of Chitinophaga solisilvae. Classification (GTDB taxonomy): domain Bacteria; phylum Bacteroidota; class Bacteroidia; order Chitinophagales; family Chitinophagaceae; genus Chitinophaga; species Chitinophaga solisilvae. The sequence goes on from NZ_JAABOK010000005.1 coordinate 170,267, forward strand.
AAGGGCGCCTACGGAGAGGCTTTGTATGAGTCGTTGTTCGGCCCGGTGTTTTACTCCTTTGAGGCAGGGCCGGCACATTTTATCGTAACGCCCATGCGTTACGGCGATTATCAGCCTTCCTATACGGTGGATGAAGTAATAGCCTGGATGAAAAACGATCTGGCACACGCAGACCCGAAAAAGCCTGTCATCGTATTTAACCATGATCTGCTCACTTATGATACCCTGTTTACGATCCGCTCCGCAAAAGACAGTATCAATCTGAACGATCACAACCTGAAGGCATGGATCTACGGGCACTGGCATATCAACTTCGCGCGTACGCATGGCAACAGTGGTATCCGTTCCCTCTGTGCGGCTCCGCCGCCGGATGGAGGTATCGATAATTCTCCTTCCAACTTCGATGTAGTGGATGTGGATAAAAACGGTATTTCGTATGTGCAGCGCCGCTATACCTATGTACACAATCAGGTAGTACAGGTGTCGCCTTCCGCGGCTGGTGCGGCTTTTGACGGTAATAACCTGCTCGTCAGCGTAAACGCCTATCATACCACCTCTCCCGTTAAGAAAGTGTTGTTCAGCATGTACGATAAAAAAGGAAACCTGCTGAAACAGTTGTCCCTGCAACCACGTACCGACTGGACCTGGACTGCCGCCACACCCGTGCCGGCTGCCTGGTTCAATAACGTATATACGTCGGCGGTAGAAGCCGTTACCGGAACAGGACTGACATTGTTCCGCCGCGATACCTTTACGCTGGCTAAAACAGCTGCTCCGGCTGTAAAAGGACCGGAATGGCCGGAAGTGCTGCGGAACATTGAACGTACAGGTACTACCGGCTTATCCGCCACTGCACAGCTCCGCCTGCTCTGGACAGCCAGCACCGGCGGTAATATCTGGAAATCATCTCCTATCGGGGCAGAAGGGAAAATATTCATCGGTACTATCGATGATGAAGGAAACGGACATTGTAAAATTCTTGCGCTGGATGCGCAGACAGGTAAGCAGTTATGGCAGTTTCCTACCCGTAACTCCATCAAACATAGCCTGAGTTACAGCAAAGGGTTGATACTGGCTACAGATGCAGAAGGTATCACCTATGCCCTGGAAGCCGCCACCGGCAAGCTGAAGTGGCAACATGCCGGCGCATTGAAAGACCTGCCTTCCTATAATTCCGGCGGTGCTATCCGTGACGGCATCTATTATACCGGCGCCGGCAAGTATATGCAGGCACTCGATATACAAAGCGGACAGGTAAAATGGACCAACCAGGACTGGCAGGGAGGAGAAGGTACGCCCGCAGCGATGGCGTTGAAAGATGGTCTGCTGGTCACCTCCTCCAACTGGAATCACCTCTTCGCTCATGATGCCACCACCGGCCGGCTTAAATGGAAACGCAGCGATGAAGGTATCCGCTTCCGCAGCGGCACGCCTGCTTTCTATGACAACCTGTTATATGTGCATGGCATCAATAAACTGCATGTACTGGATCCGTTGACAGGCAAAACAGTAGACAGCATTCCTGTCACGGAAGCCCTGAAAACAATGACTGCTCCGGTGGTAACAGCTCAGTATATCATCACCTGCACCGCTGCCGGCGGCATGATAGCCTTCGATAAAACCACGCACCGGCAGGTATGGCAGTTTACTCCCGGAGAAGCGCTGTTCTATACCGCTCCCTATACCTCGCCTTCTTCCGCCACTATCGAGTCTACTCCGTTGCTGGCCGGAAACCGCCTGCTGACAGGCGCTTCAGACGGATATGTATATGTGCTGGATCTGCACACCGGTAAACCGGTTTCCCGCATTAACGTAGGCGCACCGGTTTTCGCCGATATGGCGGTTTATAACGGAACGTTGTATGTGGCGGATTTCGGGGGAAATGTGACGGGATATAAGTTGTAATTATGAATTAAGAATTATGAATTATGAGTTAGGGCGAAGATCTAAGCGGGTGATTGTGTTTTATCACTCGCTTAGATCTTCGCCCTAACTCATAATTCATAATTCTTAATTCATAATTCTTAATGCATAATTAGTCTCTGATTTCTGCTTTCGCTGCCTGCCCATCCCTCGTATTCTTCTGCACGGTAATAGCGCCGAAAATGCTCAGCAGGAAGGCGAATGCATAGAATCCTTTTTCGCTGGGAAGCAGCGTGGCATTCCATAACCCGATAATGAGCAGGAGGATGCAGAGCAGCATGGATACCCAGCTGATGCCGTAGTAAATATCTGTTACAGGAATACCTTCGAGTTTGTCGCGTACGCATTTTTGTACAGAAACAGCTGCAAAAAGGCCATACATCAGTACGGTAAAGTAATATCCTTTTTCATTCAGCTGCATGGTGGCGTTCCATAATCCGATGATGAAACCAAGGATACCTGCTAACAGTGCTATCCAGGAGGCTGCGATGAAGGCAATTGATGGTTTTTTCATGGTGATAATGATAGTTAAGGGATTTAAAAATAAAAGTTACGGCTGATAGGGGCCGCCGGGTACACCCCAGCCCCATTCAGGCATAGGAGCATTTTCGTTGATGGGATTTTCGGTGGCGTTGGAATTGATGACCGCAATACGGCTGCCCCATTCCAGATAGCCTACTAATGCGGATCTGAATTCCGGATCATCTGCCAACCCGATTTCATCCGCGCTTTCCAGTAATAATTTTATCCATTGCTTACGCTGGGGATCGTTCAGGGCTTTGCCGATGTGATGCGCTACCATTTTGGCGTGGCTGCCGTTATCCTCAGTAGTATATACCGGCGGTCCGCCAAAAACTTCTCCTATAAAATGCGCTACATGTTTGCTGTGTTCAGGACTCATATGCCTGAAAACCGGCTCCAGTAGCTCATCCTTTAATACTTTAGCGTAGAATGCCGTCGTCAGTTTTTCCAATGCTTCCTGCCCGCCGGCCCAGGTATACAGTGATGGGATTGTTGTCATAGCGTTACTGTGTGCAGTGTGGTTTGGTTTGTTCCGGATAAATGTATACTATTTTGCAAGAGGAGGTATTGCACTTTTTGTGGTTTAACATTTCTATATAATAAAAAAATCCCGGACCAGTGTCCGGGATTTTCTTTTGTAGCGAGGAGCGGATTCGAACCACTGACCTTCGGGTTATGAGCCCGACGAGCTACCTCTGCTCTACCTCGCAATGAGGTTGCAAATGTAGACAAATTAATTTAACCACAAAATTTATTTTTCATTTGAGATTTTTTCATTTGAGATTTGGTCATTTAAAATGCAGCGAAGAACTTAGCGGATCATTGATCTGAAGCCGATAGAAAAGAGTTCGCTTAATTCTTCGCTGCATTTCAAATAATCAAATCTTAAATAAATAAATCTCAAATATGGATCCGGTAATGCTGATAGAACAGGCTAACAATCGCGGTACGTTGTATGCCGTGGTAGAACAGGACGACAGGGTGGCTTACTTTTATCTTTATCCTTCTGAACTGTTTACGAATAAATATTCTCCGCGCCCGTGCTGGCTGCGTAATCTTAAAGCTGCTCCCCACAAGAAAGATGTGCAGGCAATGAGAGAAGGAATGGCGCCTATGCTGGAAGCCGCCTGGTGCAGCCATCCTGAAGGAAAGGAACCACTGGAAGCTGATCGCATAGAAATTGTATGGACAGAAGAAGGCGATGGCGCCGCGCTGTTGTATGACGGTGCTCTGCTCGGTGTTATCCCCGGCTGGACGCTTTACTCCGATGAACGTGCCGTAGCATATGCTACCGACTGCACCGGTGCAGATGACAACAGCATTGTATTCCCGCTGGGAACACCTGCTACCAATACCCTGCATGCCAAAGTGGAAAAGGCTGCCGCCTTCTGGAAGGAGTGGAGCGATGAAACCAACCAGGCATGGGGCATGCTGCAGCCGCAATACCTCCATGCCTATGAAGCTGTGCTGGGAGAAACCACAAAGTATTATGCCATTGATGGTGATCAGTGGCCGCCTATGGGGCTGGCCCGTTTCGAGAATAATGAAACAGTATACCTCATCACGCTGGGTATGAGCATACGGCCTATGCCGGTGATAGAAATATTTTACAATGATAATGCGCCTGCGTTCCGCAGGGCGGAGCTGGCGATGGCATTTCCTAAAAAAGATTTCCCGGAAGAACAGATCATGGAAGTTGCCGCTACGATCTCAGGGTTGGCAGACAGGCCGTGGAAAACACTTTCCTGGTTTGGCACCGGTCATACAGTAGGTGTGTCTGCACTGCCTGAGCCTTACAATAGCCTGCTGTTGTCGGCTCCTGCGGCCACCGATCCCGCTATTGCCATGCCGGTTGTTTACGGCGATCCGGTAAACCTCTACTGGTTAACGCCTGTTCAGCGCTAGAAAACGGATCATCTGTTCCGCTTCCCGGGGCGCCAGTATGTATACTCCTTCGCCGTAAGTAGCGGCAGAAAGGGCGTCCTGACGGTCGGGAAGCGGAATCAACGTATAGCCTGTACCGTTGGCGTTCAACGCTGCATTGATACTGCTTACCAGCAGATCGTTCCTGAACAGCTCTTCTTCCCCGGTGGCAGCAATCCGGTAAGGTTTGCCGTTGAAAGTATATTCCCAGATACCGGTATCGTTCATATCATCTTCTGTTATCACCCGGAATACTGTCTTACCGGCCGGGTGCACCCGCTGCAGTGCTTTCTGTGTTTGTGTGATGAGATCGTTGAAGTGAAACCTGCTGCTGAAATATCCCGCAGCAAAGGCAAGTACATCGTTTACATTCCGCGGATTCTGTTCCCTGACAACTGCCGGCAGATATACCGTATCGCCGGGAATAATATTATATGTCCGGCACCGGGCCAGGATAGTATCTATTTCACGCCTGCTCAGGCGCTCTTCCATAGAGAAATATTCCATGGGGTAAACGGCGTAGTCATAGTCGCCCGGGCTGCCATTGTAGCAACCTGCCAGCCGCGGGAAAAGATACCTGGACACTAACGCGTCCGCCTGTACGGAGTTTAGGAGCGCCAGATAAACGGTATCCGGCGCTGTTTCATAGCGCAGCAGGCTGTTGCCGGAAACAAAAAAGAAGCGGCGGTCATCGCCGGTGTCTTCCATATAATGATTCAGAAACTGAAAGTTTTCAGGACGTATCCAGGATTCAAATTCTTTCTCATCGATGGTTTCCTTGTACAGCCGGTTGTTCAGGCGCATGGTCAGCGAGGTGATTTTGGCTGACCTGCTGAGAGCCAGCTGCTCCTGGTAGGCATACAGGCCGTTGGCAGCCGGCCGCTGCTGATGCACCTGCAGGTCTGTAAGCTGCAGGGGGAGTACCTTTCGTGAAACTCTGCCAACAATCCGTTCCGTAAATCCTTTAAGGGAGGTATCCGGAATACGGCCGTAGTCGTTCCGGGGAATGTAGTCATAAGGCCTGATATCAGTAGCCATATATATCGGCACGGCGGTGGCGCAGTAGGGAAAAATATCTTCCGCCCCCAGCAGGGCATAGGGCTTCATCCCCGCTATGATGCGGGTTTTGGCCGATTCATTTATCACGCCTGTGAGCTGCAGCGTGTCCAGCACCTTTAGCTGTTGCTGTTTTATATAAGGATATTTATCCAGGAAGCTGAGCCGGTTAGTCAGCTCCTGCAGGAAGCGCAGGTGCGTGATGCCGGAGATAATATGGCTGCCATCACTGTAATACCGCTCCGGCAGGCTGTCTTCCACATGAACCAGCCCCGCCTGTCTGAAAACGTATAGCCATTGCAGATAGGGCCTGAATGCCTGTACCCGCGCACGTTGTGCTGCAGGCGTATCATCATCGGGGGATACATCAAAGGAAAGGGTGCTGTCCTGAAATACCGGCTGCATCGCAGGGCCGAAAAGTGTTCCCAGCCGCTTTACCAGCAAAGACCGGTTGTTGTCATAGCTGAGATCCTGTGTATGTTCGCCGGCATAATACTGCGCCATGCTGACAATGAAATTAACGAGCGCATAGCGGGAGGGAAACTGATCGTACAGGTAGTATTCCTCTGCAAACTCAGGGCCATGACCTGCCCAGGGGTATTTGTCCAGGGTAGAAAGAGAATCCAGTAATGCCTTGGGAATGCGCGACCGGCCCGGTACCTGTGCTATCATATCGGCATCTGCTATAAATACATTTTGCGTGATCTGCTGCAACGCCGCTTCAGGAATTCCTTCATAAATTTTCAAAGGCTCCTGGCGGGCGAAACGCAACAGCTCTGCTTTACCGGCGGCAGTAAGCACCTGTTGCGCCTCCAGGGAGGCAGCCGCTTTTTCAATGGCTGCTGGTGTGAGTTGCTGGGCACGGACGTGTATATATATAATAAGTAGTAGCAGTACTGATATGCAATATTTCATGAATGGCTGCAGTTTTCACGAAGATAAAGTATATACATCTCAGGATATGTACCGGGAAACCGGTAGTTCCGAAAGAATATTTTCTTTATAATATGTCCTGCTGTCAAGGGTTTTCATCTGCCAGGAGAAAAAAGAAAAAAATATTGCCGGAAAGTGTAACAAAATAACTCCGGCAGATACTAATGAAGTATAAAACTTTAAAACGATGAAAACTTTATTCAGAAAGATAGCAGCCATTACATTTACCATCTCCGGTTTGGTATACGGACAGACAAAAGCACAGGCCCCCAAAGATAATTCCCTGCTGTGGGAGATCAGCGGCAACGGGCTCGACAAACCTTCCTATCTCTATGGTACCATGCATTTGATGTGTAAAGGAGATTTTGAAATCAGAGAGAAAGTGAAGACAGCATTTAATAATACCAGTTCCGTTGTATTCGAAGCCAATCTTTTTGATCCGGCTGAACTGGCAGATGCAACGGCCGGATTCCGGGCCGGTACGCCGCTGCTGCAGCGTATTTCAGTAAAGGATTACCACGTGGTGGATTCTATCCTGAAAGCAGCATTGGATCCTGCTGCTTCCCTGAAGCAATATGATTCCTCCCGCCTGTCCGTTGTTCAGAGTGCTATTGCCACCAAAGGGTTTTCTTGCCAGGACCTTATGATGTATGAGTATGAGCTGCTGAAAATGGCGAAGAAAACAAATAAAACTGTCAATGTTTTTGAGAAACTAAAGGAACAGATTGTATATTTCAACAACGCTTACCCTGATTCTTTTGTAATAGCACAGTTGAAAAAACTGGACATAAAGAAAAATCAGCTGGAAACCGCCAAAATGGTAGGTTACTACAGGGCAGAAGGGCTGGATATGCTGTACAGGCACATTACCAATCCTGAATCCATGACACCGCAGGAAGCGTATTGGATACTGAACCTGAGAAATAATAACTGGATAGCCAAAATGCCGGCCATGATGCAAAAAGAAAGTAATTTCTTTGCAGTAGGCGCAGCGCACCTGGGAGGGGAGAAAGGGCTGATAGCGCAGCTCAGGGCCAAAGGTTACCAGGTAAAGCCTATTCTGAACTAAAGCAGATCCCACTTTGAAAAACAAGGAACAGGAATTTCTTGCACTGATTGAAGCAAATAAAGGAATCATTCATAAGATTTCCAGAATGTACATGGACACCCAGGATGATCAGCAGGATCTTTTCCAGGAGATAGTCTGCCAGCTCTGGAAATCTTATGACTCCTTTAAACACCAGAGTAGCTTTTCAACCTGGATGTACCGCGTGGCGCTGAATACCGCCATTGTATTCCTGAAAAAGGAAAAGCGCCAGCTCCGGACTTCCGATCAGATGCCGGAACACATACCGGCAGACGATCCGCAGGCAGCTATCCGGGAAACGCAGCTGCAGCACTTCTACAGAGCGGTGCAAAAGCTGGAAAGACTGGAAAAGGCACTGGTGTTCTATCATCTCGAAAATTACTCCCACAGAGAAATTGCAGAAAACCTGGGTATCTCCGAAGGTAATGCCAGGGTAAAACTGAACAGAGCAAAAGAAAAATTAAAAACACTGATCAAACAACAAGGTTATGAATTTTGATGATATAAAATCCGCCTGGAATAGTGAAGAAGACAATAGTAACATCATTGTTCCTGTTAAAATAGACAGCAAAAAGGCCGCCCTGCCTGTGGATAAGATCCGCTCAAATATGCGGCTGGAAGCTATTGTGCAGGTTGCTGCCCTGATGCTGATGTACTTTGTTCCGGCATATTATCATTTCGGTGTTGTGATGACTACCGCCTATTATTGTGTATATGGTATTGCAGTAGCTATCACCGCCTATTATTTCATCCGCTTTTATTTCTTTTACCGCCGCATCAGCAATACGGAACTGAACAGCAAAGATCATATATACGCCGTGTATTATGATATTAAGCTGAATATTGAAATGTACAGGTCTTTTACCTATGCTTTGCTGATGCTGGCGCTCGGACTGATTATTACAGCGGTATTCTTCATACCGTCCGCAGATGCCGCCGCTCTTTCAAATAAGCCCATCGGTTATCTCATCATGGTAATGACTGTATTTACCGCCCTGATTGCCATCGCCACTGAAATTGCGCTCCACAGGAATTACGGGAGATACCTGAAAGCTATAAAAGCTATACTGGATGAGTTCAGGGAAGGATAATACTTCCCTGTACTCACTTTCATCCGGAAAAAATACCACTCCACCCTTTTATCTGTCAGAATAATTTTCGCTTTATTATTTTGTCTCCCCTCAAAGCCTGATAACAACCTATATGCGAAAAGTTATACTGATTGTGCTGTGCGGCATAACCACCAACGTGTGTGCACAGAAAAAAGATTCTACCATTCGGGAACTAAAGGAAATATCCATTACCACCAGGAAAAAACCGGTTGAATTCAAAGACGGAAAGATTGTTTACAACGTCAGCAGCAGCGTGAATGCCATGGGCAGTAATGCGCTGGACCTGCTCAAAAGATCTCCGGGCGTCAGCATAGATCCTTCCAATAACATTTCTCTTAACGGCAGATCCGGCGTAACGGTGTATATAGACGGAAAACCCACCTATATGCAGGGAGAAGCCCTCACGGCATTGCTCCGCTCCCTGCAGTCCGCCAACATACAACGGATAGAAATGATGCCTGCCCCATCCAGTAAATACGATGCTGCCGGCAGCGGCGGTATTATCGATATCAGGCTGAAGAAGAACACGGCTTCCGGGTTAAACGGAGATATTGCCGCCGGTATTCACTTCGGACAAACACCTAAAACAGAAGCCGCGCTGAATCTGAACTACCGTACGGGTAAATTCAATGTATTCGGTAACTATAACCATTATTTCGGCTACCGCAATATGGAATATGATTACTACAGGGAACAGGTGGCGCAGCTGATAGACAACCGCACAAAAGATACAGATAAAAGAAACCCCGTTAACTTCAAAATAGGCGTGGATTATAATATCAACAGCCGGCATACGCTGGGGCTGATGATGAATGCCAATCTCTACTTCGGGCCGGGATTAACCAACACCGTTACCTATCTGGCAGACAGCGCCACAAAGCGCCTGCAGTCTGTATTACGGGCTACCAACGATTATTATTCGCAAAAGCAGAACTGGAAGAACTATAATTTCAACTATCAGTACAAGGATACTTCCGGCCGCCTTTTTACAACAGACCTGGATTACGGCTACTACCGCGCCCGTATTAAGAACCTGCTGACCAACCACTTCATTGCGGCAGACAGCATCACAGAAACGGGGCAGTATTCTATCCGTAATTTCAACTTCAGCGATATTAATATCTACGGTATCAAGGCGGACTATGAACAACCGTTTGCAAAAGGAAAACTGAGCGCCGGTATAAAAGGCAATGCCGTTATCAGTGACAACGAAGTGCAACTGTTTGATGTGATGGAGAAGAAAGATCAGCTGAACATAGCGCGCAGCAATACCTTCCGCTATGAAGAAAGCGTATATGCCGCTTATATCCTCGCCGATCAGCAGTGGGGCAACTGGAAACTGCGGGCCGGCGTACGCGGAGAGCAGACCGTTGCCAATGGCGCCTTGCATGCGAAAAGCATCGTCAGCGGACAGGATACCATTCAGGAAGTGAAGAACCGTTATTTTGACCTGTTTCCTTCTGTACACCTGTCGTACCAACCGTCTGCCACACATCAGTTTACGCTGGGGTACAACCGCAAGATAGACAGGCCCACCTATACAGACCTGAACCCTTTTGAATACCAGCTGGATGAACTGTCTAAATGGAAGGGGAATGCTTTCCTGCGCCCGCAATATGCCAGCAGCGTCTCCCTGGGGTATAATGCCAGCGGTATCTTATCAGCTGTGCTAACGTACACGCATAAACGCGACATGTTTGTGCCGGTTACCGACAGTACCGGCGGCAACAAAATGGTAATGATGCCGGAAAATGTGGGTACACAGCATATGATAGGGCTGAATCTGACCTCTTCCGTATCTCCCCTGGAATGGTGGAATATCACCGCTAATGTGAACATGTACCACCGGCAGCATCTTATCAGCTTTGATAAACTGCGCACAGCAACGCTCCGTATCAATACCATACAGATCAATATACAGCAGGTATTTAATATAGGTAAGAAAATGCAGGCGGAGCTGAGTGGCTACTATCAGGCGCCGGACCTGGCTGGCGGCTTTCAGCGCACAAAGCACGTATGGGTAGCCAACATCGGCGTACAGCGTAAAGTCATGAAAGATAACGGTACCCTTCGCATCGGTATCAGCGACCTGTTTCAGACATCGCGCTGGTACGGTATCCGTGATTTCGACGGATTATATTACCGCAATAACGGGTATGAAGACAGCCGGCAGCTGAAACTCGGATTCAGCTACCGTTTCGGCAATATGAAAATCGCCGGGAACAGGGAAAGACATTCCGGATTGGAATCTGAAAGCAGGCGAGTGAAATAAGTAGTAATTTTACCTTCTAAATGAGACTACCCATGAAATATCTGATGCTCCTGACGGCGCTGTGTTGTTCTGTTAATCTCTTTGCACAGTACGACGGCCCCGAATGGAAAACACCTTCGAAAGAAAGCCAGGCTTATAATGAATACCGTAATAAGTCTACCGTGCCGCCTTATGGATTGGCCAAAGTAAAGGCGCTGGTAAAAAGTATTCCCTGGGCTGATGATGAAACCGCCCGTATGGATAATAAAACTTACCTGGCATTATCGCTGCGCGAAAAGTTTACCTATGTGATGATTCATCCGGAAATATCCAGCCAGAACTGTGACCCCATTCCGCCTGTACAGGATGAGGACAAGAAAATTTTCGGCAGGCTGCCGGATGCCTTCTCTGAAGCCAACTGGAGCGAGCGCCAGATTAATTTCCTGAACAGCAACCGCGACTCCGTGATGGCTATCATCCGCGAATCTGTGATACGCAGCAAACGGATGGGCGTTAACTATAAAAATGCCATCCAGGAAATCAATGGCCGGGAGATGATCCCCTTTCTGATAGATACCTATAATACCGATAAAAAGGATCATGATATACTGAGCCTGCTGATGTTGCTGATGATGAAGTCAGAATATACGCCTTTCATGACATCTCAGTCTTACCGCAAACTGTATGGCCCTAACGCTGATTTCCGTGCCTATATTGACTTCAACGGGGCGAATGAAGAACTGATTCTCAAACGCGCTACTGATTTTTACAGCACTATCCGGAAATGAGTACACTGCTGAAATATCTGCCGGTATTATTAATGCTTACCGGAATACACAGCGTATATGCACAGGCTGATACCAGCTTTGTGCATATACCGGCAGGAGAATATATGCTTGGCAGTAAAGCAAGCATATTGAATCCAGCCCGCAAAGTACGTACAGCAGGCTATTACATGGCTGCAACCGAACTAACAAACGCCGCTTTCGATAAGTTTGTACAGGCTACCGGATATATCACTGAAGCAGAGAAAAGGAAGAATGCGCTGGTATTTGAACCGGGGCTGGAAGAATTCCGCTGGAAGGAAGACAGTACCGCTTACTGGCGTTATCCCAATGGCGTGAGCCATGGTGGTATTGAAGATAAAATGAATCATCCGGTCACCACTATCAGCTACCGGGATGCCATGGCTTACTGCCAGTGGGCGCATGTACGCCTGCCTACACTGGACGAATGGGAAATTGCTTCCCGTGCAGGCGCATCCTCGTTGTACAGCTGGGGCAATAACCGTGACAGCATAGGCAGGTATGCCAATATCTGGCACGGCCGTAATCACCTGGTGGCCGATACCAGCGACGGTTACATGTACACGTCGCCTGTGGCCAGTTTCCGCCCCAATGCCTGGGGATTGTATGATATGTATGGCAACCTATTTGAATTCTGTGAAGGCAGATTACCCACCGATAAAAAAGAATCGCGCATGGTACATGCCCGCGGTGGCTCCTGGTGGTGCAGTAAAAATTCCTGCAACTACTTTAACTCTGTGGATATTGGCCGGGTAAATCCCGTGGCATCTTTCAGCAATCAGGGTTTCAGGGTAGTAAAACCCTGACATGATAATTTACCCCAAAATTAACAGTAAAGTTAATTTCCCGCCTGTAACTTTTAAAAATCCTGCTGCGTTTAAATAGCAATACTGTGCACAGTTGCTTTTTTTTCAACTAAAATTTCCTTTAAGATGAAATTACCAAAATCGCTGTTAGGAGCCATTCTGATTGGCATTACAGTACAAACCACTACTTCTTCCTGTAAGAAGGAAAAAGAACTGACACCACAGGAAAAGAAAGAAGCAGAGAAGAAAGATGCACCTAAGCACCCTGAAGCCTGCATAGCCTGCGGCATGGGTTGATAATCTATTCTTACACAGCTAATTCCAAAAAGGTGCCTGAAATCCGCTCTGCAGTTGCCTGTAACCTGGATGCCAACATATTGGCCGCCTGTCTTCCGCTGATGGAAGCGTCAAAGATTGAAGCCATTGAATGGTCTTTCGATGCATTGTATAAAGTAAAAGATATTCCTGACTGGTTTGTGGAATTGTTAACTGCTTTCAGTAATGAAAACAGGTTAATAGGCCATGGTATTTTCTTCTCATTGTTCTCCGGCCGCTGGCGGCAGGAACAGGAACAATGGCTGCAGCACCTGCGCAAAACAAGTACGCACTTCCGCTTTGATCATATCACAGAACATTTCGGATTTATGACCGGTAAGGATTTTCATCATGGTGCGCCATTGAATATACCTTATACAAAAAGCACACTTAACATTGGTGTTGACAGGTTGAAAAGAATTCATGACGCCTGCAGATGTCCGGTAGGACTGGAAAACCTGGCCTTTTCCTATTCCATGGACGAAGTGAAGCGCCACGGCGCCTTTTTGGATGAACTGCTGGAACCTGTAAATGGTTTTATTATCCTTGATCTGCATAACCTCTACTGCCAGCTGCATAACTTTGATATTACTTTCGGGGAGATGATTATCTTGTATCCGCTGCATAAAGTAAGAGAAATACATATTTCCGGCGGTAGCTGGGAAGCCTCGCCAGCAGCGCCTGAGCGCATGGTACGAAGAGATACGCACGATGATGCCGTACCGGAAGAAGTTTTTCAGCTGCTGCAAAAAACAATTCCCCTGTGTCCGAACCTGCAGTATGTAGTGCTGGAACAATTAGGTACCGGACTTGATACAGATACCAGCAGAACCCTTTTCAGACAGGATTTTGGACGTATGCAGCGCATCGTGCATGAGCAACAGCCGCAGACGGGTTCTTGTTTTATAAATAGTTTTATGCCGGATAACCTGCTTATCTCAGCCGTACCGGCAGCAGATGAAACATTGTTTCAGCAGCAGCTGGAGCTCTCAGCCATATTGGAGTCCGCTTCTTCCTGCGAGGCTGCGGTACATGCGTTGCAGCACTCTTCTCTGGCACATTCAGACTGGCTCATTGAGCAATGGCAGCCTTATATGATTGAAACTGCTGTCAGCATTGCGCAGAAATGGAAAAAGATATAATAGTCAGCTGTTTTCGAGCGTAGTAATGTTCTGTGCAACTGCCGGAATCAGGTAACGCAGATCGGTGATGCGGTATCTTGCAGGCAGCAGCCGGTGATTGAGATAGATTGCTGGCGTAGCGGTGAGTTGCGCCGCTGCTGCCCAGGCAGCCTGCTCTTTCTGGAGAGGCATAGTATCGATGGGAACTTCTGTACGCCATTTCTTTAACCATTTGTCTGCCTGCAGACTGCAGAACCAGTCTGTCAGCATTTCCCTCCGCTGCGGATCATCTTCCGGCAACAGCAGATGTTGTTGCAGCAGGTGACATGCTGCCTGTGTATGCGGATCGTCCGGTTGATCCGGGTTGCATATGAAACGTACGCTCACGGCCAGCAGCTCCGGGTAGTTGGTCAGCAGGGCATCCAGCTCTTCAAAGGCGCGGGCGCACGGTCTGCAGTAAGGATTACAGGCAAGTGTTATCTGCAGCGGGGCATCGGGGTCGCCTATACGTAATTCATTTTTTATGGGAGAGCAGTCAACGCTTTCTGCGTACTGCATGGCTGTCATAAACATGGCGTCATCTTTTTTCCACTGCCGCAGCTCGTCTGCCGCCGCCATTTTAGCGCGCCAGTGTTCTGTTACCACCCTGGCAGCCTTTACTACCAGCGCAATACCTGCCTGCAGCATGAAGAAGGTGAGCAGGGTGAACCGGTTCAGGTCCGCTGCTGTAAAGGATAACAGGGCAAGGGATAAAAGACTCTGCCCCAGCAGGATACCAGTAATCAGCAAACATCGGGTACACCATTTTCTGGTAAGGAATTGCTGTGCCATCAGGCTGAAAACACTGACCAGCGTAACGGGAAGGGCTATACACATACCGGTGGAGATCCATAGCGGATCGCGGAGGGCTGCGATAGTAAAAATCAGTTGCGTCATGAAATAGGCGAAAGCCATATCGGAAAAGCTGAAGCCTGCCACACCCTGCGTATAGCTGGTATTGCGGAAAGTATTGCTGCTGCCGGGAGCCATCGCATCGCATAGCGCTTTAAATGCCTGGATGCGTATGCCCTGTTCCAGTGCCAGCGCAACGACGGCAATAAAAACGCCGGACAATGCAAGAACGCCCCAGGTGATGTTGGCCGCATTTAAAGTAATGATAGGAATGAAAACAGCCAGTAGGAAAGAGGAGAGGAGAGCTAATGCCAAAGCGCGGCTGTTTTGTTTGAACCTTGTGTCCTGGCTGTTTTCAGGGGTTTTCCAATGTGTATCTTCATCCGGTGTAATGACTACACCGGACCAGTTCTTCTTTAATGTGTCGTCAGATTTCCATTGGTTAGGATTGCTGACCAAATAAATATCTTCTGAATTTCCTTTTCTGAGATGCGCCAGCAATGGATAAGTCTGGATAACAACGTCCTCTTCGGCGATTTCCAGTGCGTGATAACGCATGCCGCCTGCGTCGAGCAGGTCTGTCAGCGCAGTAAGGGAGGGATAATCCGGGTGCGACCACAGCTCGCGCTGCAGATATTTTTTACCGACCGGTACGTGAAGCTGTTTCATCCAGGTATGTACAGCTTCATCAAAAGACATGGATGCAGAAGTCGTTTGCATGAAACGATTTTTAATTAGAAAACTGCTTTTAAAACTCCGGAACCGACCGGAACATAATCATGGCGACGGATGGACAAAAACCTTTACCGTATGGATGTATAGCTGATGTTGTTGTGTTGGAATCATCGACAGGTTAAAGTTATAGGATGATGATGCACCGGACACGCAGTAGGGATAATATCAGAAAAGGCACACCGGTACCGGTATGCCTTCTGTCAGGGTGAACCTGTTTTCATGGATAGTATATGTCTTTATTTCAGCCGAATACGATCGGGAAATTATAGAGTTGAGCGGCCACGAGCCCGTTGGCAGGCTTGAAAGGCGGCGCTATGATTTGTTTGGCGGCAAGGCTGCCCGGCAGCGCTCCGGCCAGATCCAGCTGATCGCCGTATTGCAGCATATCCGTTTCTATCAGGCGTTGCTGTATCAGTTCGGCGAACCAGGGATTGTCTGACGGGTTGGTATCCAGTACTATAGCGGCTCCTGCGAGCTGCAGGAGGGGCATATAAAGGAAATTTTCTTCTGTCAGCTCCGGTACTACCACCAGCGAGGCGCTGGCGTATAAGGCGGCTTCCTGATCGGCGCTGATATGTTGTATGAAGCTGATGCTGCTTTCCAGCGCGAGGTTCATAATACCGGCATAGGTAGATAATCCTGATTCATGCAGCAGGAATAGCCTGGCGGCCGGATAGGCCTCTTTCAGTTTTTTGAAGGATTCCAGCAGCGGCTGCATATCGTATCCCGGAGCCGCCAGCTGTTTGTTGAAGAGTATCAGCGGCGTATCTGCCGGCAGGCCCAGTACTGGCAGCAGGGAAGGCTGCGGCCGGTGGATATGGCTGGTCAGCCATTCGGGATAATTATATATGGTGGAGATTTTGTGTCTGAATGGCGGATATTGCTGCTGCAGAAAATGATGCGCCACAAAACTGGCGCAGATGATCTGGTCAGCAATGGTGAGCATATGGCGGAGGGTTTCTCCTACTGACAGGTAAGAGTATCCGTAAACAACTTTAGCCTGCAGGGACGTTTTCAGCTGATGTGCCAGATGCGCCCAGCTGTTATTTTCGAAATGAAATATCAGTCCGGTTATTCCGGCAAAACGCATTTCCAGCAGATCAGCCACGCGAAAACCGAACTGCTGTAGTTCTGCCAGGGAGAAGTCCTGCAGCGATTTGCGGGAATACGGCAGGGGAATATAAATATGCAGTTGATTATCAATCCATATCTCTTTGTATTCAGTATACCGGCTGCTGCCCAGGTGAACGGTATACAGTTGATACATATCATCGTTGCCGGTGGCAATATCCAGTTTGTGCAGCAGCGAAGTGCCGGTGGTGAGGTCGTCCAAAACTTTTATTACGTGCAGCATGTGATCTCTTTTTTCTTAACTGATTAAAATACTTTCATCCCAGTAGCATAGATCTCCGCGTATCCCCGACAGCAGCACCAGCCCTATGCCGGCCAGTCCTTCCCGTAACCCCAGGTGCTTGTTGTGGCTGTTGGCGGTCATGAGGTAAGACTGATCCACGAGGTGGTCTGTAGTCCGGTGATACATATTTTCCAGTGCATGATCCTTGTATTCCAGATGAAAACGGCGGAATATCTGCGCCATATTCATGGTTTTGCCTATATGGGCGCTATGTCGGAAGCCTGTGTCCACGGCAGGCATGTAGCCGTCTATGGCTAAAAACATTTTTTCCAGGGCAAAAATCCGCCACTCTTCGTTGCCGCTGTTTTTGCCGGCGGTATAGCAGGCGTGCAGCAATTCCACCAGCATACTGAAATACAGGAATGCTTCCGGCGCTGCCGGTGGGATATGTTGCAGCAGATATTCTGCAGCGGGAAGAAGCTGCTGCATCATATCAGACAGCAGCCGCATGGTAACAGCCGGATAGAGGTTGTATGAGAGGTTTTTCGATAGTACGATGATGTTGCCCGCATAATCAGTCACTTCATGATACTTTGCAGCCAGGCGGTGTTGCGGGGTGCGCGCCAGTGACAGCAGCAGGGTGGCATCTCCGCCATATTGCTGCTGAAAGCGCCTTTCGGATTTATCTGTCAGGTTGATATATACTTCATGTCTGACCAGTTTCTCCATATCTTTTTTGTCGTAGCCTGCCCGCGCAATGCGTGCCTGTACATAATGGAGATGGGCGGTCAGCTCTTCGGGGTAGCTGCGCGACAGGCAATGGTGCCAGCCGTATATGCGTTCATCCAGGCTGCTGAGCAGCGGTCCGGTTACGGTTTCTGTGGTAATCAGGTTGCGGGCGAGCAGATGTTCCAGCCCCCAGGCAATGCCGGTAACGCCTTTGGCGTAGTCGGGCTGCGGATAGCTGTCTATGGCGCCGGTAACATCCTGCAGTATCTCTTCGGCAAACTGCCGGTAGCGGTCGGACTGCCGGTGGGCAGCATAATGCAGCAGGAAGAAGGCCATGCCTGTCTTCCCGTGAAATAAGGAAATATCGTCTGTTAATGCGCCGTTGATAAGCAGGTACCTGGCTATCCTGTCCAGCTGCATTTCCCTGGCTGCTATCAGATTATATGTAGATAATAACTCCATTTTTCTCCTGAATAATTAAACTGGTTGCAAGGCCGCAGGCCGGTGCGCTGCAGTCTTCATTTTTTCGATATAGCCGAAAAGCTCGGCGGGCTGCATATTGCAGACTTTCAGATATTCCTGGCGGTTGTGCAGCATGAGCTTTTCGTTATGGAAACAGGGCTTGTTCCTGCCGGGATGATAGAGGTGGAACAATACGCCTTCGGTACGCTTTATTTTTTCTCCGGCAATCCGGAAGCGTTTATACCTTTCCTTATGTTCATGACCGGGGCCAACGAGATTGATGTTTTCGAGTCCCAGTTTACGGAAGGCAGACATGTTTATCAGGCAAACGCCTCCGAAAGACTCGCTGGAAACGGTATCAAAGCATTGCTGGTAGTGATGCAGCATACCGAAATCGGGCTGCCTGCGGAAAATATTGCTGAAGTTCCGGTTTACATAATGTTCGGTGCCATCATATGGATACACCAGGGTGGCGCCGGCGCGCAGATGTTCTGCTGCCCAGGCCAGTTGGTTGGGCGCCAGGATCACATCGGCGTCGTACAGTGCACCATAGGGCGTTTCACACAACTGCAGCAGCGTATTATGATGGTAGGTGCGGTAGTAAGGATCGGTGTCGCTGTGCAGGTAATGGTATTGCACATTTCCCGGCAGCGACACCGGATCTATAATTTGTTCACGGTCCATTTCTGAAACAATCACTGTTGTTTCAAAGTATTTATCTATGAATTGAAGGATGGTGTACAGGTTGGCGAGTTTATCCGCCGAATCTATTCTGACCGGAATAAGGATGGTAGTATCCCTCAGCGGGATGCGCGCGTGCTGGGTATACCGCCTGATAGCGGCGGCATACATGGCGCTGCAGCTGTCCTGATCCAGGTAATCCAGTTGTTCATAGTAAGGGAAGGTGATATTATATACAAATTTGCAGAAGTATTTCCGGCGCTGATCCCGGAGGATACCGGCGTTATGGTAAATTCTGCACTGATGCCAGCGGGCTATGTTATCGGATGGCCAGCAGAAATCCAGTTCCGGATGAATACTGATGGGGTGGCCGGAGCGCAGTCCGTTCCACATAACCGCCCACATATCTGCACACCAGTGCTGAATGGGCGTATAGTCGTTGATGTTATTACCGGTATTGACCGCCCAGGAAGCGGCATAATCTTCCTGGTTATCTTTTAGCCAGGTGTACAGGTTTTCGCTGTCTGTCTCCACTTTATCCCAGAAATGATAATCCGTATTTTTCAGCACATACTGCGCACCGCCGGTGTTGTCATTGGCGTTGATGACAGTCCGGGGCGGGATGTCCGCTATCCGGCACATATCTTTGAGTACCTGGGGGCCGTGCTGGCAGATATAATCAGCATTCAGGTAGGTGCGGGTGTCAGATACATACCAGGTGTTGCCGGGGATCAGCTGTGAAAAATCCGGCAGCTCCCGGAAGATGATGTCGCAGTCGTGATAGAAGATAGCGGTATCTTTCAGCCAGGTATGCCGGAGGAAGTGTTGTTTGATAATATGCGGCCTGACGCCGGAAGGGTACCGGCGTTGTGTTCTGTTATCGGGGTAGATAAAAAAGCAGGCCAGGTCCTGCCGGTTTACAAGTGATCTGTATTCAGGCCGGAGTCCGCTATGCGGGTTGACGGCCAGCAGAACATGTATGCCGGCAGGATCAATGCCCATCTCCCGGAAGTTGAGCAACTGTATTTCCAGTTGCCAAAGGAAGATAATATCATCTGGTTGTGCTGATAGAAAGATCATGTCAGCCTTCAGTTTACACGGTGAACGAAGTTGGCGGCACCACCAGCGAACCTGCCAGGGTGGGTATTCCGGCTGGCAGGTTACTGATGTCCTGTGTGCTGTGTATCTTTTGCATCACTGATTCATAATGCCCATGCGCAGACAATGCAAGGATGAAACGCGATTTCCGGGACCTGGAGGTCCGGATGTGCGGCAGCAACTGAAATCCAGGCTGGTGGCCGGCAGATGAGCCAGAGGCCCACGTGCCGCGGCTGCAAGGCAGCGATAGTGGCTTTGGAAGCCACCGGCGCCTGCTTTGCCGGACCGTTGGAAAATGGATACGTTGTTGTGCTTCGTTGATGTCGGTAAAAGCGGATGATGCCAGTATAAATGCTGAAGAGATGTTTCTGAGCTGAAGGTGCCGGGAGGCTGACAGCAACGGCTGCAGGATGCAGATGTGTTCCTGGGGAACTTTCACATCCTGCAGCGGCAGGTCCAGGCGGGGCGGCCGCTCCTGATCGGGCGCTGTGCCGTAAATTACGGGCAGCTGCTCATAGGCAGGGCGGGAGTCCCGGGGAAACTGGTCCTGTAGTTGCCCGGTCAGTGTGGTCATTTGTGTAATGAGGGAATCGAGGAAGCGGTTGTCAGGTATAGTCTTTACGGGTAACAACAATATGACAGCGCGGCTGCCGCTGGCAGGCGTTATCATCTCATTATACAAAAACTGCCGGCAGGCTGAGGGCGGCAACTGGTGGAAATAGCCGCCAGACAATATTTTCCGGTGAGTGCGGGCATGGCGTCCGGACCTCCTGCCGGTAACGGCAAGGATAGCATCCGGTACAGTACACCGGCGGATGGTTAATTCCTGTGAGTATGTAGATAGCTTTAACTGCATAAGAATACCCTTTAGAGTTGACCATGACCGGATTTTCGTGTAATCATCGGCGTAGTAAATGCTTTGGGGCTATGTTTTACGGAATTCAGCACAACATTCTCCGGGGAAACATTTACTATTTGGTTCAGATTCCGGTTGAAAAGGCAATAACCTGCCTGCTGCACAAAAAATGTATCAGTCGGTATCGGGAATATGTAAATGGTCATCTGCCGTTTCATAGAATCGTCTGTAATTGGTCTGTACTGCCTGCCTTTGAGACGCCCAAAGTTGGCGGCTGGCGCCTGCCTTTTAAAACTTATTAGACCAATGCACCTCTTTTCACGATGAAATACCGGCTCCGGCCAATTTGGGGCGCAGGGGAGGAACTATAGTATGGCCGGCCTGTCCTGACAAGTTGAAACAGGGAAATGCCATTGTAAAAATATTTTATTGTTAGGAATACTAACTTTTACTTTTTTGTTGAAGTAATTGATAATAAGTCGGTTGAAGTATTTTTGCAGCAGGTTGTCCTTTTTTTGCGTGCTGAAATGTGCAGGAAATTCCATCTTTCCGGTATGAAGTTTTGGTTAAATAAGCAGGGCTTCCTACCCGCGGCTGGGCAGGGTTTTTCCCCGGAATTCCGGTCGCAGCGAGTATGAGCCCCGTCCGTAACCGGGCTTGATTGGCTGTAATCCGCTCACCATAAGGAAAAGAGGGGAAAAAATACATTCAATTACATTTTTTTGCTATTTTGCGTAGTAAGCATGAAAAATTAGCAATAAGTGAATCAACAATTCGACCAATGTCATCTACTGCCAGAAATAAAGAAGTGGCAAGCCAAGTGGTAAAAGACAACAGATTAATAAGTTGGATAAGTTCTGGCGCCTTTGAGAAATTTTATACCCCCAGGGTTAGGGTAATTGTGCACCTATGCGTATGGGCCGCTTTTTATCTCTTCCATTTTTTACTGTACTATGTTGATCTTAAACAACCTGCTCCTGCAAGTATGGTGCTGACATTGAGAAACATGTTAGTGCTGGTTTTTGGTTTTTACTTCATCATGTACTTTGTACTACCGGAACTGATTCTGAAGGGCCACTATCTGGCCGGATTCTTTGGTATTATCTTTCCCTTCTTTGTAAATTCCCTCATCAATTATGGTGCATGCCTGATTGTATATGGGTTTTCGATGAAGGTAAAAGACCAGGAGACTGCGGATACAGTTATTAAAATCGCAAAAGGTGGTTTTATGGGAGTCATTCTCAGTACCTTGTCACCGAAAGCAATGTGGTTCTATGTTAGCGCAATGGGACCATTTGTGGTATTCAAGATGGTGCTGGATACTATCCGCAGCGCTACCCGCAGGCTCAGGATGTCGAGAGATAAACTGGACCTGGAACTGAGCTTTCTGAAATCACAGCTGAACCCACATTTTTTGTTCAATACGCTGAATAATATTTATACCCTGTCCCTGAAAGGGGCTCCGGAAGCGTCAGACCTTATTTTGCATCTTTCCGCTATGATGCGATATACTTTGTATGAATCTGATACACAACTGGTATATTTGCGTGACGAAGTGGAATTTATGCGCAATTATACGGAACTGGAACGTATCCGGTACGGTTCCAGGGCGGATATAACCTTTGAATATGATGAAGCAGAAATAGCTGATCAGAAAATAGGCCCGCTGCTGATGTTTCCGTTTATCGAAAATGCCTTTAAATACGGGCAGGTTACCAGCGATGGCCAATGTCACATTCATATAAAGATTCATGCCAACGGTCCGCTGCTGAAAATGAGCGTTTGTAACAGTAAAGGGGAAAGGCCGGAAAAGAAAGAAGTAGGGGGAATAGGCCAGAAAAATTCACGGAAACGGTTGGAATTATTGTATCCGGGTCGCCATTCATTGCTAATAGAAGATATTAGTGATAAATATAATGTTACTTTGTCAATCGCACTTTCTAACTAAAACAACGACATGGAGCAAAAAATAAGATGCCTGGTAGTTGACGACGAGCCTTTTGCCCGTGAGCTAATGAGTACCTATATCAGTAAAATTCCACATCTGGAATTGGTGCAGACCTGTGAAAATGCTTTCGATGCGATTGATGTAATGCAACAGGAGCCTATTGACCTCCTTTTTTCTGATATCCAGATGCCCAATATCAACGGGGTGGAAATGATCCGGTCGCTGCAACATACGCCACTGGTGATATTTACTACAGCCAGCCCGGACTATGCCGTACAGGGATTTGAACTGGACGTGGTGGATTACCTGTTAAAGCCTTTTGGTTTTGACCGGCTGCTGAAAGCGGTCAACAAGGCAAAAGTACAGCTGCAGCAACAAAAACAACCACCGCCGAAAGAAGCGCCGACCTTCATGTTCGTGAAGGACAGCCAGAAACTCAGTAAAGTCATCTTTGATGATATCTATTACGTGGAAGGCATGAAGGATTATATCAAAATTGTTACTGCACAGAAAACCTATATTATTTACCAGCGGATGAAGCACATGGAAGATACTTTACCTTCCAGACAGTTTATCCGGGTACACAAATCGTATATTGTACAACTGAACGCGATCAGAAATATTATCGGTAATACAGCCGAACTGTTGAATAATCACTCTATTGTTATCTCCAAACAGTATAAACCCGAATTAAACCGCCGCTTAGGCATTACCGGAGACAGCCAGGATGATGAAGCCTGATGCTTTCCTGATGGTCCGGAATTTGCTGTAACCCTCCCGCCATATCCTATCCGCCCTAGCAATAACCAGGGAAGATACGCACTTGAAAATCACCGACTGCTTAGCGCGATTACATTGGTCGTGTCAAAGGACACTTTTGTCTAAATTAATTTTTTAACCCGGAGGCAAGCCTCAATATTGTGATGTAATCACAATATTATTCAAACCTCCTAACCTAGCATCATGAAAAAACAAGCAGTATCCCAGCATGCCAGAATTACACTGAGTCTCGATAAAGAGATTGTTGCTAAAACTGACAGCCACATCATGCAAAACCTGAGCAGCACCAAAATGTACAACAGCGGTGAAAATACTACCGTAAGCACCGGGGATTTTGGCTGGACTTCATTCGCCCAGGCTACTATGGCAACTATGGGAACTGGTACATCTAATCTGTAATCAATTCCCAGCATCAGGACATGTCTTACCGTTGTGCCATAGTTGACGACGAGCCTTTGGCGGTTGAATTGCTGAGCGAATACCTTGGCAAAATTTCGCGTATGGAGCTGGTCGTTACTACAGATAAACTACAGGCTATAACGGATCTGATTACGGATGGGAAAGTAGATCTGATCCTGCTGGATATCAATCTGTATGGTATCCAGGTAGAACACATCAATCTGCTTTTAAGAAGAAAAGATTGTCGCATCATCATTGTTACGGCCTATCCTTTATCCCACCTAAAGGATCTGGCCCTTGAACCTGTTCATGGTTACCTGACTAAGCCGGTTAGTTTTATCCGGTTCCGGCACGAGCTGGAGAAGATACTTGGAATGGAATTATCTTTAATATGATCTCCTACAAGCATTTCATCTCGTAAAAATAAACCTTCGTCGAAAAAATATGGCCGGCAGCAGAATCATCGGCACCTTGCATATAGATTTAGAAACGATGGCCTGCAATTAAAAGACAGCTAGCAAAGGTCTCCGGTTTATCTGATAATTATCCGGCAATATATACAGGCTCTGCCGGAGAAAAGGGGGAAAAAGAAGAGAACCGGAACATTATCACCTGCTTCAGAGGAAACAGACGAATAATCACCCATAGCCTGATGAAAAGTATTTGGAAATGATGTATGAAAGCACAGATAGCCAACAACTGAAAACATTCGGATTTTACCTGTTGCGACTGCCATTGCTGCCCTACACAGCTATAACGTCGCTGCACGAAAAAGGCCCGGAGGATATTGCTGCATTATCCGCAGCAATCAGGGATATCTATGCTCAACCGCTGTTACAGGAAGCCATCTACCTGGCCAGCCCCGAATTACATCAACTGCTTTTACAATGGCTCTCAGAAAATACTGCCCTGAAACCGCATAAAGAACAGAAACTGCTGCTCACCCTGTATAAATACCTGCTCAGGATGAGTACCCGTTGCACGCCTTACGGCCTGTTCGCGGGATGTGCGGCCGGCGCCACCGGTACCGACGCTACAGCAATTACTTTTTCAGGTGATGACGCCGAAAAAGTAGCCAGGCTGGATATGCACTATTTAACCGGTATTGCCGGAGAATTACTGCAGGACAGCGAAATTGCCGACACACTGACCTATCTGCCCAACACCAGCATTTACCGCGTAGGCAACACCTACAGGTACTATGAGTCTCAGTGGAAAGATAACAGACGTCATTATTTTCTCAGCACTTTCTCTCATACACCATACCTGGAAGATCTTCTGGATACAGCCAGACACGGCGCGTCCATGCAGGAACTTACAGCAGTACTTACTGCCCTTGATGTGCCGGATCAGGACGCAGCGCGCTATATCAGCACACTGATTCAAAATCAGATACTCGTATCGGCCTTTCATCCAACAGTCACAGGCCCGGACTACCTGTCCCGCCTGTTGACAAAACTTGACAAATCGGCATTGCCCGGCGTTTACCCAGCTGTACTTCAGTCAGTACAGCACCTCCTTTCAACACCCGGAACCGGCATATCCCAATATAGCCGTATCCGTGAGCAAATTCAGGAACATTTTCCCGCCTTGTCAGCTAAAGACCTGATTCAAATCGATTTGTTCCACAGCACACAACGAAACCAGATTTCATCGGCTGCCATGACTGCGCTGACAGCCAATCTGCAACAACTGAGCTTCCTCAACACGGGCCGGCTGTCAGATGATCTGGTACAGTTTAAAAAGAAATTTACAGATCGCTATGAAAACCGGTTAATGCCGTTGATGGCCGTACTGGATACCGAAAGCGGTATTGGGTACGGACTCATCAGCGGAGACAAAACCAGTTACACCCCCCTGGTAGACGACCTCATGATCCCCGGCGCCAATGGCACCCCGCAAACCAGCTGGACCAGCTTCAACAAACTGGTGCTCGACAAATGCATGCAGGCCCTGTCTTCCCAGGCGTATACTGTCACCCTTACAGACAAAGACATTCAGCCTTTTGTCCCGGCAGACGGGCATGCTACCATGCCCGCTGCCGTGAGCATTCTCGGTACCCTGATAGCCTCAGGACCGGAAGCACTGGATAACGGCGATTTTCAGTTCATCCTGAAAGCATTCAACGGACCCGGCGCCCTGGCGCTGCTCGGAAGGTTTGCTGTTAATAACCCCGCACTGACTTCCCGGATGCAAGCCATCGCAGACTATGAAAGCGATTTACATCCGGATAGCATCATCGCCGAAATCGTACACCTCCCTGAAGGACGTATCGGTAACGTGCTGCTCAGACCGCAGCTCTACAAATATGAAATACCTTTCCTCGGCAACGCCAGCGTTGACAAGGAATTCAGAATACACACAGATGACCTGTACGTCACCGTAAAAGATGACCGTGTAGTACTCATCTCCCGTAGTCAGAACAAAGAAATTATACCGCGGCTTACCAGCGCCCATAACTATGCGGACGGTCAGCCTGTTTATAAGTTCCTCTGCGACCTGCAGCATCAGGATGCGCCGTTTAACGTTAACTGGGACTGGCTCGTTATGCAGCAGGCATCTTTCCTGCCCCGCGTAAGCTATAACCAGGTAATCCTGAAGCGCGCCCAATGGCATCTCTTCAGTAAAGAATTTACCAGCCTGCTGGAAATAACCACGCCGGCTGCAGCTTTACTCACGCTCCGGGATAAATATAAAATGCCCGCTGCCGTAGTAATGTCAGAAGGCGACAATGAACTGTTCCTCGACCTGTCCTGCGTACTGGCACAACAGCTGCTCGCAGACAAATTGCAGAAACATGATGTAATCCTGTT
This sequence comes from Chitinophaga solisilvae, assembly GCF_009928525.1. Lineage (GTDB taxonomy): Bacteria > Bacteroidota > Bacteroidia > Chitinophagales > Chitinophagaceae > Chitinophaga > Chitinophaga solisilvae. The sequence continues at coordinate 196,868 of NZ_JAABOK010000005.1, forward strand.
CGAATCCCTGATGGAAGAAGATCAGCTGATTACCAACAAAAAAGGTAGCTATTGCAACGAAATAATGATACCGTTGCAGAATACCGCCTACACAAGAGTCTCAGCCGCCACCGCTGCTGCACCAGACCACGCGTTATCGCTCACGCGTACGTTTGCACCCGGCAGCGAGTGGCTTTATGCTAAAATATATTGCGGCCCCCGCTGGATGGATAAGCTGCTCACCCGTGAACTGCAGCCCCTCATTGCTGAGCTGCAACACGATGGAATCATTGACAGCTGGTTCTTCATCCGCTTCCAGGACCCAGGCAACCACCTGCGCGTGCGCTTCCACCTGCCCGACAGCCGGCAGCACAGCCAGCACGTAATCAACAGGTTGCAGGAAGTATTCGAAGAATACCTGGATCAGGGAATTGTACACAGTATTCAGCTGGATTCCTATATACGGGAGATAGAACGCTATGGCGCCGCCACCATGCACCTGACTGAAACATTTTTTCATCAGGACAGTGAAATGGTTTTGCAGCTGCTGCCATTCATCCAATCAGCACCGGAAGATGCCCGCTGGATGTACGCGTTAAAAGGCGCTGATGGTATACTGGAAGATTTTGGTTTCAGCATGACCGCCCGGCAGCAATTGCTGCAAACAATGCAGCAAGGCTTTTTCCGCGAATTCAACGGAGACAGCAACCTGCAGTTTCAACTGAATAATAAATACCGTCAGCATAGCAGTACCATAGCGGCACTGCTGGGCAATACACCCGACGCAGCCCTGCTGCCGCCGGCAGCAATGGAAATTTTTCACCGTCGCGCAGTAAGCGGCAGGCCTGTATCCGGACAGTTACTGTCCTTGTCAGAAGTGCCTGTACAGCGACTGGTGGCAGATTACCTGCATATGTTCCTCAACAGGCTGTTCGTAGCCAACCAGCGCATGCATGAGCTGGTGATCTACCACTACCTGCTGAAATATTACACCAGCATACTGGCCAGGGAAAAAGCCCGGCCGGAAAAGCATCTGATTCCGTGACGGATCACCGGTGTGATCTCTCTGAAATTTCTACCATAAAATATTAATTAACAATGTCATTATTGAAAAACGATTAAAACATGTTAACCTAAAAATATTTATCTGAGAAAACCCTTTTGAGATACCGGTGCATGTACCAGATATTCCGGCAAGCGGATGTCTGGTATGCACCAGGTGTTTCAACGACGAAAGATTCTTATTGGAATACTGCTTCATATAACCAGGGCCGCCTTCTGGCAGCCCTGATCTTTAAATTTCAGACACAGTTTAAATAAAACGTTTCCTTTTGAATTTATCTTCATTAGCAGTTTTATTAACGTGTAACCTAACAGTCATAAGCATTAATCATGGTCATGTCCATGACCGTGGCCTTTTAAATTTTTTATTTTATTATTTGAGATTTTGTTTTCAATCGGGAGTGCTTCCCCACTTAAATATCCCAGAGGCAATTTTGATGAGTCACAAAATCTCAAATAAAAAAATAATAACGTCTTCACTCAAATACCCTGGCGGAAAGACAGCCCTGCCTGATCAGCCACAATATCTCAAATAAGAAAAAATAGGCAAATCCCAAATGTTCCGCATCGCGTAAAACAGTTTCCCAATCTCGTAAATGTTATCATGCTATAGCATTTTACATTTGCCGGGCAATTCACATTTACCTAAGATGTATAAATATTTATTACTGCTAACCTGCATAATGCGGGCAGGGGCTTCGTTTGCCCAAACTGATACCGCCGGCGCAAAAGCGCTGCAGGAAGTAGTGGTAACCGCTACCCGCAATGAACAGCTGGTTAATAAAGTCCCTATTCCTGTTACCATTATTAAGAAAGCACAGATTCAATCCATGGGCGCTGTATTGTTGCAGCAGGTGCTGGCAGAGCAGACAGGTTTGTTTATCACTTCCAACCACGGAACCGGCATACAGATGCAGGGACTGGAAGCAGAATATACCCTTATCCTGCTCGACGGCGAACCGCTGATAGGCCGTACCGCAGGCACGCTCGACCTTTCCCGGATTGTTGTCAGCAATATAGAAAGGATTGAAATCATTAAAGGGCCTGTGTCTTCCCTGTATGGCAGCGATGCGCTCGCCGGCGTAATCAATATTATCACCAGTACCAAACGTAAAGAAGGCGTTACCAGCGCTACTGCCAGACTGGCCACCAATAACACCTATAACCTGGACGCAGGTACGAAAATTCCCTTTTCCAAAGGCCTGTTTTCTGTCAATGCGAACTATTATAACACCAACGGCTATACGCTGGGAAAGGAGAATACATCACCTACCGTATCGCCGTTTCATGCCGTTACGCTGCAGTCGCGCTGGCAGCAGGACTGGAGCGATAAATGGCAGAGCGTTCTCTCTGCCCGCTACTTTGATCAGCGCTATAACAGCTTCTTTCAGGAGTCAAAAGGTATAGTAGACGACAAAGGAAAAGAACAGGATGCCAACGTATCCCTCAACATCAGGAATACGCCGGGCAAACGCTTCTCGCAGGTGCTGCGCCTGTACTATTCCCGCTACGCCACCCGCGAAGATATGCTGTACCGGCAGGATCAGCGCGTATACGACGCCTCCTGGTTTACGCAGCAATACCTGAAACCGGAATACCAGGCCGACTGGCAGCTGCATCCGCAACATCAGCTCACAGCAGGTATCGGGTATATCCATGAATCACTGGAAGCAACCCGCTACGACGAGAAGATGGCATTCAACACCGGTTATCTCTTTCTGCAGGAAAACTGGAAACCAGGCGATAAGTGGAATGTCTTGCTGGGCGGTCGTTTCGATACCCATAACCAGTATCCTTCCCAGTTCAGTCCTAAATTATCCGTATCCTATAATTTTCATCCCAACTGGCGCGTACTTGCTTCGGCAGGCCGCGGCTACCGGGCGCCCGACTTCCGCCAGCTATACCTGCACTTCAACAACGCAGCGGTAGGATATACCGTGGCAGGTACCAAACTGGCGGTGGATATACTGAAAGAGATGCAGGCCAGAGGAGAAATCAAACAGCTGAATATAGATGTCAGCCAGCTGAAAGATCTGGATGCTGAAAGCTCCTGGTCATACAATGCGGGTATTCAGGGTAAACCTTTCAGTACCACCGCCACCAAAGTGAATTTCTTCTATAATAAAGTCAATAACCTGATAGATACCCGGGCAATTGCCGAAAAAACAAACGGACAAAGGGTTTTCAGCTATGTAAATGTAAAAAGTATCACGACCTACGGCGCCGAAGCCGAAATCAGTCAGTCGCTCTTCAAATGCTGGCAGCTCTCCGGCGGCTATCAGTACCTGCGTACACTGGATAATGAACTGTATAATAAAGTGAAAAATAAAGAAGTATATACCGTTGACGAGCAAACGAAAGAAACCCGTGCATTGAAGCGCAGCGAGTATTTCGGGTTGTTCAACCGCTCACATCATACGGCAAATTTTAAAGTATCGTATATCCATTCCCGTTTGGGTATTGATGCTAATGCCCGTGTGGTATACCGCAGCAAATACGGATTCACGGATGAGAATGGCAACAACACCCCCGATACGAAAAATGAATTTGTTCCCGGCTATGCTACGGTGAATGTGGCTGCTGCCAAATCCCTGTTCCGCAACCAGTTACGTTTGCAGGGAACCATCGAAAATCTGTTTAATTACACGGATCCTCAGCATATTTCAACAATGCCCGGCAGACTGTATTCCGTTGGTCTTACCTGGAATTTTTATCACCTGAACAAGCACAATTAGTTTATATGAGAAAACAACTTACACTTTTATTATCTGTGGTACTGATTGCTTCCTGCAGCAAGAGCGATGATGATAAACCTGCCAACACCGGCGGCAACGGCCGTCCCGGTACTGTAAAGGTAATATCCAATACGGCTGTCAATGTAGATGCTGATGCCGGTAATAAAGGCACTTTTACTTTGTATAACCTCGCTGAAAATAAAGTTGTTCCCAACAGTGATTCCGCTACAGCCAAATGGGATATTGGTTTCAAGGCTACCACCATCATTATTAACGGTGGAGTGAGTGGTCCGGGAAAGGCATCCGCACAGGTAGTTTCCGGCATTTACAATGACATGGGTACGGCGCCGGAAGCTGGATACAAAGTTGATGAAGCCGCTGCAAAAGCTATCACCGGCTGGTATTCCTATAACATGGATACGCATATCATTTCACCAGTAGCAGGCAAGTTTTTTGTCCTGAAAACAGCTGACGGGAAATATGCCAAACTGGAAATATTCAGTTACTACAAAGATGCGCCCAACCCGCCGGTAGCTACTTCCGCCAGCAGATACTATCATTTCAGGTATGTGCTGCAACCCGATGGATCCGCTTACTTTAAATAATCTGCATCATATATAACCATTCAACTCATAAGTCATGAACAAGATACTGACACTCACACTTGCCGGCGCATGCCTCTCCCTGAGCGCATTTGCGCAGAAAAAACCGGCTGACAGGTTACAACAGGATAAAGCAGCTATTAAGAATATGTGCGGTTGCCATGATGTGACATTTGAATATACCGAAACATTTCCGGCAGACAGCTCCTATAAGCCCAAAGGGTATCATAAAATTATCGATGCCGTTGAATATATCACGGTAGCTGATGAAACACCCGGCCGCATTGTATTACAGCACCTGCTGATAGCCGGTGAAGATGTAATCAAGCACTGGACGGAAGACTGGCAGTATGAAAATCAGACGCTGCTTGCTTACGATAAGGATAACCAGTGGAAGAAAATACAGCTGCCCGCAGCACAGGTTAAAGGACAATGGACGCAGAAAGTATTCGGCGTGGATGATGAGCCGCGTTACGAAGGCTCCGCCACCTGGGTACATGCTGATGGCCGCCACTATTGGGAAGGCAGCAGTGATGCGCCTTTGCCACGCCGGGAGTACACCACCCGCAGCGACTACAACGTGCTGCACCGCATCAATCACCACGAAATCACCGCCAATGGCTCTGTTCATGAACAGGATAATCAGAAAATCCTGAGAGAAAACGGAAAGGATAAAGTACTGGTAGGAGAGAAAGGAGTAAATACCTACGCACGTATAGATGAGGGCAGATGTAAAGAAGCGAAGGACTGGTGGGAAAAGAACAAAGCCTTCTGGGCACTTGTCCGCAAAGGATGGGATAAAGTATATGGCAACAATACTACCATCAACCTGCAGAAAAAAGTTAACAATGAACCATTGTATAAAGTTATGATGGCGCTGGAAAAGAAAGCGCTGAACAAGGAACTGGGTGGCGAGGCACTGGAAAAGGAAATAGCAACAACCCTGCAACAGTTCGCTACCGGAAAGGATGTGAGTCTGAAGTGACTAACGAGTTGATTTGAAAACACCGCAGTTATTCCTGACTGCGGTTTTTTTATTTCCCGCCGGATGATAACCTGATGATTGTCCTGTTAAACCATTGCTTTGTCCTATCCTTCTCCTTCGCTTCCGGCTTAACTTTGCAGCAGTTAATCTCTCTCTTTAAATAAAAATATATCACTATGAGCCAGAAGTGGGACGAAAGATATAAAAGTACAGATTTTGCCTATGGTACCGAACCTAATGTATTCTTCAGGGAGTGGCTGCCAGCATTTACGCCCGGCTCTATATTAATGCCGGCAGACGGAGAAGGTCGCAACGGCATATTTGCAGCGCAGACAGGCTGGAAAGTAACTTCCTGCGATTTCAGTACGGAAGCGCGCAGCAAAGCCATGCTGCTGGCCCGTGAAAAGCAGGTAGCGCTGGAATACCTGGTAGGCGATTTCAGCCTGCTGTCATTTCAGCCGGCTTCCTTCGATGCCATCGGGCTCATCTACGCGCACCTGGATAGCCCCGACAAATCCGTATTCCACCGGCAGCTCAACGGGTATCTCCGGCCCGGCGGCATCATTATTCTGGAGGCCTTCAGCAAGCAGCACCTGCACTATAAACAGCTTAACCCTGGTGTTGGCGGCCCCGGCGACCTGCAGAGCCTGTACTCCAAAACCGAGATTACTGCCGATTTCCATAACTATGACATACTGCTGCTGGAAGAAGAAGTGATTTTTTTACAGGAAGGAAGTTTTCATGTGGGAGAAGGCGCTGTAGTAAGGTTTGTAGGAAGGAAGCGTGGAGACGATGTAACCAGATAAGTTGAGGTAAATGATAAACCGGAACTCCCGGATATGATCCCCCCCTGCCCCCCGCAGAAAGATTGTTACTGCCATAATTTTAGAGTAACTTGCCGCCCTGGAATAAACCAGGGCTGGTGGCAATTATGCCGGATCGGACTGATAAGCATCACCCGCCTGTATTCCGGACATGTGTTCAGTACAACACATATTTATACCTATGATGTCTGAATGCAACCATGTCCCGCACACTAAACATAAATACAACCGTCATACAGCATGCTTTTTAACTCGATAGGATTTGCCATATTCCTGCCCGTAGTATTTTTTCTTTATTGGTTTGCTACCAGCAGAAGTCTGAGAATGCAGAATCTGTTGTTGCTGGTGGCCAGTTATTTCTTTTATGCATGCTGGGACTGGCGTTTTCTCTTTTTGCTGGTGTTCTCCACTTCTCTGGATTATTATACGGGGCTGAAGATGTGTGAAGCCAGGAGTCAGCAGCACCGGAAAATCTGGTTCTGGCTGAGTGTAGTGATCAACCTGGGCTTTCTCTTCTTTTTCAAGTATTATAACTTCTTTATAGCATCCTTTCAGGAGGCCCTTGCCGGATCAGGGATACAGATCAACCCCTGGACGCTGAAAATAATTCTGCCCGTCGGCATCTCCTTTTACACTTTCCATGGGTTGTCTTATGTGATTGATATCTACAAGAACAGGATTAAGGCAGAACGCAATTTCGTGGACTATGCCGTATTCGTGAGCTTCTTTCCCTTGCTGGTAGCTGGCCCTATTGAAAGAGCCACGCACCTGTTGCCACAGATCAAGCAACCAAGAACATTTGATTACGGTAAAGCAGTAGACGGGGTGCGCCAGATCTTATGGGGGCTGTTTAAAAAGGTAGTGATCGCCGATAATTGTGCAGCCTTCGCAAACGAAGCATTTAATAACCCTGCCGGACAGTCCGGCAGCACCCTGGCGATTGGCGCCATTTTCTTTGCATTCCAGATTTACGGGGACTTTTCAGGGTATTCTGATATAGCGCTGGGTACCGCCAGGCTTTTTGGAATGGAACTGCTGCAGAACTTTTCGTTTCCCTATTTCTCGCGCGACATTGCAGAATTCTGGAGACGCTGGCATATCTCCCTCTCCACCTGGTTCCGCGATTACCTGTATATTCCCCTGGGAGGCAGCAAGGGCGGCACCTGGATGAAAATAAGGAATACGTTTATCATATTTATCGTCAGTGGCTTCTGGCATGGGGCCAACTGGACTTTCATCGCCTGGGGAGCGCTGAATGCACTCTATTTCCTGCCGCTCCTTCTCACCGATAAGAACAGGAATCACCTGGGCATCGTTGCGCAGGGAAAGATCTTCCCATCCTGGAGAGATGTACTGAACGTATCGCTGACCTTCGGACTCACCACCATCGCCTGGATATTTTTCAGGGCCAAAAGTATGCATGAGGCGTTTACTTATATATCAGGAATGTTCTCCTGGTCATTCTTCCGTAAGCCCGAATTTCATACCGGGCATGCGCTGGAAACACAGCTGATACTGGTAATCCTCTTTATGATGATAGAGTGGAAAGGCCGTGAAAGCAAGTATGCCATTGAATCCCTGGGCCTGAAATGGAAAGCGCCGGTGAGATACGCTTTTTATTATGTGCTCGTAATAGCCATTTTCTGGTTTGCCGGAAAAGAACAACAATTTATTTATTTCCAATTCTAAGGATAGATGAAAAAGTTTTTACAGAAGGTATGCCTGCTGGTACTTCCACTCCTCGCTTTAATGTATCCGTTGGATAAACTATTGTCTGCCGGCCTGAAAAGAGTGCACGGAGAAGGTGGCGGAGATATCGGAGAGCTTGAAGTAATGAGAGATATATACGACGGAAAGATAAACAGTGATATTGTTATTTACGGTTCCTCCAGGGCATGGATACAGATCAACTCTTCCATACTGGAAGATTCCCTGAAGAAGCAGGTATATAACCTGGGTATTGACGGCCATAATTTCCACCTGCAATACATGCGGCACCGCGAGCTGCTGAAGCACAACCGCAAACCGCAGATGATAGTATTATCAGTAGATATTTTCAGCCTGCAGCGAAGAGCAGACCTCTATGAATATTCGCAGTTTATGCCGTACATGCTATGGAATGAAAACATGTACAACTTTACTTCTACTTATCAGGGCTTTAATAAAACAGATTATTTTATTCCCTTAATGAGATATGCCGGCAAGACGGAAGTACTGGATGTGATCGTCAGAAATCTTACGCATGATATCCCGGATTACCGTACCAAAGGCTTCCGGGGAATGCATGCAGACTGGAATGATGATTTCGATAATGCGAGGAAGACCGGGGTGAAATACACGATTCATTATGATACCGCCAGTATCAGGTTGTTCGAACAATTTATCAGAGAGTGTAAAAAAGATAATATTCAACTGGTTACGATCTATGCACCGGAATATATTGAAGGCCAGCAATTCATTGCCGGACGGGCAGATCTTTTTAATTTATACCGCCGGTTCTTTGAAAAATATCATATTCCCTTCCTGGATTTTACTAATGATGAATTGTGTTTTGATAAGAAATACTTTTATAATTCCATGCACCTGAATTATATAGGCGCAGATTTGTTCACCTCCAAACTGGCACACCGGCTGAAAGCACTGCAAACTGATAATTAGAATTACGAATTGCAAATTACGAATTGCGAATGTAGAGCGAAGATATAAGCAAAGAAGTAAATTCCTTATCCGCTTATTTCTTCGCTCTACATTCGCAATTCGTAATTCGCAATTCGTAATTATCTTCCCATAACTATCTGTCCCTGTAAATTTAAAAATAGCAATTTTGAAGAAGTGACTATTAGCGTAGTTTTCGAGCTTTGTTTCAACAAAACAAACAAGCTATGATTACAAAAATGTCAATCGCCAATATTTATGTGCTGAACCAGGACAGCGCCCGTGATTTCTACGTAAACAAACTGGGATTCACGCTGGTAGATGATCTTCCCATGGGGCCTGATTCCCGCTGGCTGACTGTTTCTCCTCCTGAACAGCCAGATCTGCAGCTGGTACTTTTTCCGGTAAAGGTGGGTAAAATGTTCCCGCAGCAAACTGCTGAAACACTCATGGCCATGATAAAGGAAGGCGTATTTGGCTGCGGCGTGGTTACCTGTAAAGACATCCAGGTCACTTATGAAGCGCTTAAAAGCAAGGGCGTTGAATTTATTAAGCCGCCTACCGAGGAGTTCTATGGCACGGAAGCCCTTTTCAGAGACGATTCCGGGAATCACTTTTCATTACAGCCTGTAAACAACAATAGCCGTGAAAACAGTATTTGATTCAGCATTAAGAAATGAGCTGATTAGCAGAATTAACTCGCTTAGCAGTAACAGCAGTGCCAAATGGGGAAAGATGAATGTTTATCAGATGACTAAACATTGCACCCAATGGGATGAATGGATACAGGGCAAAAATAATCCGGCCTATAGGCAGGAATTCCTGGGTAAGATATTCGGAAAAATGGCTTTGAAAAGTAACACCAAAGATGACAGACCGCTGCAGAAGAATATGCCTGCCGGTAAACTGGCCGTGAAAAAGGGGCTGAATGGAGATGTAGAACAACAGAAGCAATCATGGCTCAGGAGTATGGAAGCCTATGGTAACTATTCCAACCCGGCTTTCATTCATGATTTCTTCGGAAAAATGAGCAGGGAGCAGATTGGTATTTTTGCATATAAACATGCGGATCATCACCTGAGACAATTCGGGGTGTAAGGTATACCACAGCGTACATTGCTGCTGCTGATGGCACGGGTGAGCCCCTGCTGCAAATGATCACGAATATTTATTAACATTGCAGGATGTCCGCCATCAACAATTACACAGATATCACCGCATTTCTGGTTGCGTCCGATGTTGATATCAGCATGCGGTTCGGTGATTTTGTCATCTTTCAGTGGGATAGCCTGAAAGTCTACAACTGTCTGGATACCATCCCCTTCAGAAAACATTTTTTTGAAATCACCTATCAGCAGGAAGGACATCCTGTAAAGCTTGATCATTATATTTTTTCGGGAGAAGGAGATAAGATCTTTTTTGTCAGTCCATACAGATTGCAGTCCTGCGAAACCGGCGGCACCCATTCTGTTAAGGGGTTCACCATTCTTTTTACACCTGAGTTCCTGCATCCTGCTACAGCAGAGAATTACAGACAGCGGGAACTGTATCTGTCCGATTATTTCAGCCATCCTGAACTGGTACTTTCAGAAAAGACAACGGCAGCATTCAGCGAGCTTTTCAGTAAGATACATGAAGAATACCAGCAGCGGGATAACCGTTTCAGCAGGGCCATCATCCGGCATTATCTGCAGATCCTGCTGCTGCTTGGCCGGCAATACGCTGAACCTGAACATACCAGCGAAACCGCTGTGAACAACCGGCCGCAGGAAATCTACAACCGCTTTATGAACCTGGTACAGCAACACTCGCTGCAACAGGCCGGCGTTAAATTCTATGCGGATCAGATGTTCCTGACAACGAAGCATCTATCCGCTACTATCAAAGCTATCAGCGGAACTACAGCGCTCCGGATCATTCATCATGCGCGTATTCATCATGCTAAATCACTGTTGCGGCAGACAGGATCCTCTATTACCGGGATTGCCGATGCCCTGAATTTTGAGAATCCCGATTACTTTTCTGCCTTCTTTAAGAAACATACTGGTATCACCCCGTTGAAATACCGGCAATCCTGATTCATTTTACGACATTCTCAAAGCTAATTCCGACAATCTCAATGCCCGGAGGAATGCCCCTGTTCTAATTTGCAGGATAAATACATCATTATGGAAAACAGACAGAAAGCATTGACCGTAATAGGACTTGGCCCTATGGGGTTTGCGATGGCTGCAGTCTACCTCAGCAAAGGGTATAAAGTAACCGTATGGAACCGCACTGCTTCAAAGGCGGCGCCATTGGTAGCGCAGGGAGCTGTACAGGCTCCGCATATTACGGACGCGGTAAAATCCAGTGAGTTATTGATTATCAGTCTGACGGAATACGCCGGTATGTATACTGTGCTGGAGCCCGCAGCAGCTGTTCTCAGCGGCAAAACTATTGTCAATATGAGTTCAGATTCGCCGGGAGCCGTAGCTGAGGCTGCCGCCTGGGCCGAAGGTCTTGGCGCCTCCTTTCTTTCGGGGGGTATCATGGTACCGCCGCCTTATATAGGTAAGGAGGGGCCGGAGATTTACACTTTCTACAGCGGCAAAAGGGAGGTGTTTGACAGGTGGCAGGCAGATTTGGCTATCATGACTGCCACTGATTTCCGTGGTGAAGATCCACGGCTGGCGATGATCTATTATCAGGCGTTGCTCGACTATATGTATACCGCCGTGGCTGGTATATTACATGCCATCGCCCTGGTACAGTCTGCCGGCATTAAGGCCGCAATATTCGAACCTTACCTGAATAATCTTCTGCAGTTCATGCCGGCGCTGGTAGCGGAATCTGCCACCATCAGGGAAGCGGATGACGGCATTTACAACGGAACCGGAAACAATATGCAGATGCTGAGAGCAGGTGTGCGCCATGTGCTGCATGCAAGCAGGGAGGCCGGTATTAACACCTCGCTTCCGGAAACTATTTTCAGTTTATATGATGCCGTGGTCGGTAAAGGGTTACCAAACGCGGGGATCAATAGTCTGATAGAAGTGCTGAGATAATGATGAATTACGAATGATGAATGGCGAGTGAGCAACGAAGATCTAAGCGAATAAGTAAATTTCATCTTCGTTTCAATCTTCGTTGCTCACTCGCCATTCATCATTCGTAATTCGTAATTTTAAACAGAATTTTTTCCTATGGTTTTTGAAGGACATTACTATCATATGACTTCAGCAGATGTGATGCGGTTTTCCCGTGATGGGAATGCGGTAGAATGGAAAGGCGCCGGTTGGCAGAAACTGGGAACCTGGTCGTTGATCACTGTTGCAGGAAAAACGTTGCTGGAATTCAGGTATAATTATGCGCGGGAGGAAAGGTATGTGGTTACGGTATTACAGCTGGAGGAGGGTATTGTTACAGCTTTCCTGCTGGAAGATGTTTCAGGACGCGGCTGGGAGTTCAGAAGGGAATTATAGACAGGTATTACTTCCTGAGGCTGATGATCAGTGAAATTAAGAGCGTTACAAAAATGATGACGAGCCCTGTTGACAATACAGTTAACCAGGTTGCTACATGGTGTATTCCGGTGAACAGATATGAGGTAATAGGTTCTGCCAGAAAGAAGTAGCTAAGCGATAGGAGTAGCCACAAGAAAAGATGTATAAGGATGCTGACTTTTTTCTTCATGCTGATATCTTATAGATAAAGTAACCTCTTTATATTTGTTTTATATCTCACAACACTATGGTTGCACAACATATGAATTTAAACATCAGATACGATGCGCCTGACGAAATCTGGGATAAAGTGCCGGTAATTTATCAACAGCTGAATGGCTGGATAGGCTTCTGTCCGAAAGGAGAACCTGGTCATGAAGGGTTACCTTACTGGTTTAGTTTTAATGAGCAGGAGAAACATATTTCAGCATCGGTAGAACCAAGCGGGCTTCAATTTACAGGACTAATGGATACCAATGAATGGGATATCTGGGTGCAGAAGATTAAAGAGGTTGCCACAAGAGAATTAGGATATAAAGTTGGAGAAATCGAATTGGGAGAAGTGGATTATTGATATTGAAAGTAGTGCTTTTAAGCTGAAGTAATCTTGGCTGTAATCATAAATATTTATCTTGAGATAAACTATCTATTGCTATGAGAAAACAATTTGGTGTAAGCATTGCAGTCCTGTTACTGCTAACATCTCTGGCCAAAGCTCAATCAGAAAAATCAGCCGTTCAGTTCATTAATCCACCCGGTGTAGCTAAGCCCAACGGATATTCACAAGCCGCTGTTATTAACCTGGGACAGGTTAAAATGATGATACTTTCAGGCCAGGTGCCGTTAGATGTCAATGGTGAACTTATCGGGAAGGATAATTTTGAGCAACAGGCCGGGCAGGTGTTTGTCAATATTCAAAAAATTATAGAGGCAGCCGGCGGCAAGATGTCTGATATCGTGAAGCTTTCCTATTTTATCCTGGATACAAAGAATCTTAAAACACTCCGTGCTGTCAGGGATAGATATATAGATGTACAACATCCGCCGGCGAGTACATTGGTACAGGTTAGTAAATTGTTCCGGGAGGATGTTTTACTGGAGATAGAGGCTACCGCGGTGATTCCGGCTAAGAAATAATTTTATCATGCAGTAAAAACAGCCCTATAAAATTGGACGGAAAACTATAGAGATAATGTGGGTATAAATTATCGGCAAGGCGTGTTAGTTTCAGGTAGTACTTGCGAAATCAGTTCCTGTTTGTTCCTTCCAAAGCGCTCTCATATAAGACTGATATTGAACATATCTTCAACATCACTGCTAAGAGAGTAGCACTAGTAGTAAATAGTATATTCATGTAAAGCGAAATGCGCAAAAAATCTTTCAGACAAATGCTTGATAATCTGTACATATTAATATATTTAACATTTGTGTGAGATGAGGCTCCATTCGTTATAATAACGATATTTTCCTTATATTCGTTATAACTATCCGATTAGATTATTTAACCCCCAAAAATTACAACATGAGTGTTAAGAAAGAAGATGGAAATAACCCGTACAGAGGTTCTTTAATTTTCACTAACACTACCCTTTCATTTGAAGGAACTACCATTCAACTAAAGAATGTTACCAGGTTTACTACTCATGAGGTGAAACGCTACCACAGAATATCGCCATTAGTACTTTTAGTATCTATTATAGTATTTTTTCTGTCTTTCTCGTGGAAAGGAACGGGCTATATTACGGTGATTAGTGGAGCAATTGCCGGATTTGGAATCTATGAGTATTTCCGACCTAAATTATATGCGCTTATCATTGAATTAAGTTCTGCTTCTAACTATACATTCAGTAGCGTTGATAAAGAAGGTATTTTTGAGATCTGCAGAAAGCTTACTTCTGCTATGACAAGTGAAACTCCGGTCAATACGACTGTAACTTTTAACAGTGACAAGATAATATTCGGAGACCATGTGGCCCGCGATAAATACGAAGTCAATAATTCAAATATTGCTAAAATGGGATCTTTCAACAATAATACTGAGACACCAATATGAGTAAGAATGATGAAGTTATGGGAGACAAAATAATTATAAACAACTCCGCAATCGGAGCTGTAGGAAGTAATGCTGTTAACTACGGTAGCGTGACTTCCTCCTCAGAAAATTATGATTACAGCATAATGCTTGCTGAAATTATTAAGCTTAAAGATACGATTAGCGCAATGCCAACAAGTGACGCACATATACTTGCCCTTTCAGCTCTTGTTCAGGCTGAAGAAGGTGCATCTACCCAAAATGGAGCGTTCATGACAGGTGCGTTGCGGAAATTAGGCTCCTGGGTATTTAATGTGGCGAGAGATATAGGGGTGAATGTTATAGCAAACTATATCGGGAAGTAAAAAGCGCTGGTGATATTCGTTATAGAGATCCGGGTAACTGTATTTGAGCTTATTAGCTGATGGAATTTTGTTAATCCGGATTTTTAAAGATATCTGACAAGAAAGGCTTTCAGCATTGCTGGAAGCCTTTTTTGTCGTAGTGGGAAGGGGAAAATTTTCTAACCAATTCGGGATAGATCAATTAATAACGCTTAGCAGTTTGTGGCAGAATGGTCACCGGATTGCGTCCAATCTTGCGTATGCCGATACCGCCCAAAACCAAGTGTATCAAATTCATCTTTATTATGATCCGCAATAACATCGAAGGTCCTTAAAACAATATTTATCGCCTCCTGTCCATACGCTAATTCAGCATTTCTTTTTCCATCTTTCCAAATTATCCCTGTTTGTCCACCTTCGCCTCCAAAATAGGTTACTTCTACATATGCCAGCGGTTTTTCTTTTATTGCGCCCAATACATTCATTTCTATAGTGACCGTTAAATATTCAAAACCGTCAACGCCTTCAGTGGCATCCAACTCATTTATCTGATCGAATAAATCCTCTGTAAGAGGAATTAATGAAATGTCCTGGTCCAGGTTTACTGGTATTGCCAGATTGTATGCTTTACAAATACAATTTATATCTCTTGATTTGCCGATAAAGGCGTTTAAATAATATCCCATTACAGTGAGTTATAAATATTAGAGTGCTTGTCCAATAATACCAGGTGAGAACTCTTATGGATTCAGATTATTGTCAACCAATTAGATGGAAGCTCTTTTTTAGAAGAAATTAAATGTTCATAATAAAATAAAGCTATTATAATCTCTTCTTTGTAATCACACTATAGATAGCTCTAAAATACTACCGGATTGCCATGCTAAAGCAAAAAAGGCTTTCAGCATTGCTGAAAGCCTTTTTATTCGTAGCGAGATCGGGAGTTGAACCCGAGACCTTTGGGTTATGAATCCAACGCTCTAACCACCTGAGCTACCTCGCCATGGCCGTTTTTCAGAGTATCTATCCTCAAAACGGGAGTGCAAAGATAACGGCTTATAAATGAAAATTCAAAATGTATGACTCATTTTTTTACAAATTTTTTTCTGCATCCCCGGAACGGCCTCCTGATCCCGGTTGCCGGACACGCGAAAGTATCCCTTCATCCACACTCCGGATATGCAGATCCCGCTGTGGAAACGGCAGTTCTATTCCCGCTTTGCTGAAAGCGTCATAGATATATGCCAGCACGGCGCTTTGTATGCTGCCGGCATTGCCCAGATCTGCTATCCAGAAGTACACCTGGAAATTAATGGAATTATCCGCAAACTGGGAAAGCAGTACCAGCGGCTCAGGAGCGGTCATCACCCCCTCCCGGTCCGGGAAAGCGCTTTTGATAATATCCGTTGCCTGCTGCACATTGGTGCCGTACGCAACGCCGATGGTGAAGGTAACCCGGCGTACCCGGTTGGTCACCGTCCAGTTGATGAGCTGTTGTGAGATAAGGTCGGCATTGGGAACAATAACGGTAGAACCATCATAGGCGGCTATCTTGCTAGAGCGGATCCCTATCTCCTTCACCACGCCTGAACGTGTGCCCAGCTCTATGACATCGCCTACTTCTATCGGCTTCTCAAATGCCAGTATGATCCCGGATACCAGGTTATTCACAATATTCTGCAGCCCGAAACCTATACCTACGCTCAATGCGCCGATAACGATCGTGAGCTTGTCCATGGGTATACCGGAGGCGGCAAAGGCCAGCAGTACACCGCCGGCCAGTACGGCCAGCCGCAGCAGCAACAGCGTGGAACCGAATTTCGTTTTCTGTGCCGGCGCAGTGCTCTGCCCGGTGTTGCCAAACATATAGGCGATCAGCTGCGAGGCTACAAATGATATCCAGATGACCAGTACAAAAATGATTACACTGCTGAATGTAAAATCTGAATTCCCCAGCCGGTGGCTGGTTGACAGGAAGTCACTGATAACCTCGTAGATGGCGTCATACAGGTAAAGATTGCGTGCTATGATAATCAGCCAGCCTACAAAGGCTACCACCGTCAGAAATGTTTTTAACTTCCTTTGCACATCCTGGTAGTCCATGAAGGAAATGAAGGTGCTGGAATTTTTATTGGATTCTACCTGCAAAAAAACTGCTTCCAGCAATATTTTAACGAGTATATAGAGATTCAGTGCCATCACCAGGTTTACTACCGCGCTGGACCCCATGATCTTGGCGGTGCTCACCCGCGCCATTACCACCAGTAACAGAGAAAGCGCACTGGTGAATGCAAATATCTTTATCACCGGGCCGGTAAACTTCGGATGGGCAAAGGTGCTCATAGCGGTTTCCCTTAACAGCCGCACCGCCAGCAGCAGGGATAATACAGCGCAGATGAATAACCCCCATTGTTCTGCATATGTTACTTCTATCAGCAGGTTATTCAGACAATACACCAGAAACAATCCGAGTAACAGTAACCAGTTCCGGAACAGGGTGGCAGGAAGATGATGGCGGAATACAACCGTCAGCGCTGCCATCGTCAGCATCCAGTTGATTTCTGTATAAAGAATAGGATACCGGATAGATAAAACTGAAGATAATGTGGTTACAAAGATGACGATAGATGCTACCGGAAACCTGTACAGATACTGGGCATGCTGCAATATGGCTTCTCCTTCCTGCTCCGGATGATTACGGCGGATACGCCGGATGTTGTTATATACCCAGATGGCAAAAATCCCTGCCAGCAGGATCCAGATGATAAATACCGGCCACTGTATGGAGAAAAATATCACCAGCACCTGCGCACTTTTATGCAATGAATTCCTGACTACCGGAATAAATTTCAGGGGATCAATACTGTCCCGGTGCGGATTCCACAAATACCGGTAATCGCGCCGGAACATATTGGCGGAGAAGGTCTTCAGCCGGTAATCCATATCCTCCAGCAGGTTGGATACTTCTATGTACCGGTTGGCAACTCTGTTCTGCAGCAACCCTATTTTAATCAGACTAACCTTATTGGCGCTGTCTACTGATCTGAATTTGATGATGAGCCGCGACAGCTGACCGATGTAAAATCCGTACAGTTCATCTTCCGCCGGAATGTTCCGCATGGAAGTATCCCGGCGCAGGGAGTGAATGGTGTCGTTAATACCTACCAGCTGATTATAATAGGAGAACAGGCTTTGCTGCCAGGTGCCCAGTTTCCGCTGCAGCTGTTCCAGCATTACCTTGTTGGTGTAGATGTCGTTGATATTAGGGGTGCGCCCCAATCCGGCAATATTCGATTTCACCAGGTCCAGGGAGGTATCTACCAGCGGTACTTCATTACTGATGCGCATGGTATCAAAGCCGCGCTTCAGAATACTCATCTGCTGGTTCAGCAGCAGGGTATATCCTTCTATCCGGTTAATCAGTACACCTACGGCTGTATCGGATTTGATGATGGTGGAATCCTTTTTCGCCAGCTTGCTGAGGTTTCTGCTGATGGTGGCGCTGTCTACCGCTACCATATGTATGGTATCCGGGCTGCTGCCTTTTTTCTGGGCGGTAGCCACGCCGGCGGTGGTTAACAACAGGCAAACTAATACGGCTAACCTGTATGGGTATGTCAAGATAACCTTCATGAACATATGTTTATAACAGCGGTCTTGTATGAGGAACATTTTTTGCAGCTAAAAGTTCCGTTTTGCAGAACTTTTAGTTAGCTGGACCGTTAACATTCTTGTAAACGTTTTATACGATGATGCAGTACGCCATTTCAAGGTAATTTAATTGTCTGAAATCTCCTGTATGAAAAGAGAAGTTATTGTTGCAGCCCTTAGAAAGAACCCCGAACCCTGGGATATTGTGGTGGTAGGCGGTGGTGCTACCGGTCTGGGAGCAGCCCTGGAAGCAGTTACCCGTGGATATCGCACCCTCCTGCTGGAGCAGACGGATTTTGCAAAATCCACTTCCAGCAAAAGCACCAAGTTGGTACACGGCGGGGTACGCTACCTCGCGCAGGGAGATGTATCCCTGGTCCGCGAAGCCAGCGTGGAACGCGGCAGGCTCGCGCATAACGCTCCTCACCTGGTACGTAATCTCAGCTTCGTGATACCCACCTTCAGCATATGGGAAAACCTGAAATATACAATCGGACTGAAAATGTACGACTGGCTGGCAGGAAGACTCAGCCTCGGCAGGTCGGTACATATTTCCAAAGCAGCTACACTGGAGAAGCTGTCTACCCTGAAAAAGGAACGGCTCGCCGGCGGTGTACTGTATCACGACGGCCAGTTCGACGACAGCCGCCTGGCAGTTAACCTCGCACAGTCTATCTCCGACAATGGCGGAACAGTACTGAACTATATGCAGGTAACAGGGCTGCGTAAAGATGAATTCGGAAATATCAGCGGACTAACGGTCAGGGATACACTAAATGGGGGAGAAGAGTTATATATCAATACCCGCGCTGTTATCAACGCTACGGGTGTGTTTGCAGACGGGCTCCTGGAAATGGATAATCCCGGTGCACCCAGATCTATCGCCGCCAGCCAGGGGGTGCATGTAGTGCTGGACAGCCGCTTCCTTCCCGGGCACAACGCCCTCATGATTCCCGCTACCAGCGATGGACGCGTGCTGTTCGTAGTACCCTGGCACGATAAGGTGGTGGTAGGAACCACCGATACGCCCGTAAATCATATCAGCCTGGAACCCCGTGCGCTGGAAGAAGAAATCAACTTTATCCTCACCACCGCCGGACAATACCTGGTGCACGCCCCGCAACGCAGCGACGTACGCAGCGTATGGGCTGGCCTCCGCCCGCTGGCAGCCGCCAAAGCAGAAGGACATAAGACAAAGGAAATATCACGCAGTCATAAAATTATCGTTGCCGCATCCGGACTTATCACCATCATAGGAGGGAAGTGGACAACCTACCGCCGCATGGCCGAAGACGTCATCCATCAGCTGGAAGTCTCCCTGCGCTGGAAACAAACGGAGTCGGTAACCCATGAAATGCCTGTCCACGGCGCCACCACAGCTACCAACTGGGATGATCCCTGGTATTTCTACGGCGCTGATGCCGCCGCCATCCGTGAACTCGCCGCCTCGCAACCCGATATGAACGAAACCCTCAGCGAACCCTATCACATCAAAAAAGCCCAGGTAGTATGGGCCGTCCGGGAAGAAATGGCCCGCAACATCGACGACTTCCTGGCCCGCCGCATCAGACTCCTCTTCCTCGACGCCCGTGAAGCCCTTCGTATAGCCCCCGCCGTAGCCGCCATCATGGCCACCGAACTCAACAAAGACAACCATTGGGCAGCTGCCCAGGTAAAAGCCTTCGAACAGGAAGCGGAAACTTACATCATATAAATTACGAATTACGAATTACGAATTGCGAATGAGGAACCCCATCTGAGCAGGCAGGAATCTGGAATTAATTATGAATTAAGAATTATGAATGATGAGTTAAAGCGAAGATCAAAGCGGATAATACCACAGTTATCCAACCGCTCTGATCTTCGCTTTAACTCATCATTCATAATTCTTAATTCATAATTAATTCCAGATTCCTGCCTGCTCAGATGGGGTTCCTCATTCGCAATTCGTAATTCGTAATTAACTCAAATTATCCATTTTACTTTTTCACTCAGCGGTTTCACGCGTTTTCCCGGCTGCATAGGCTCATCGGTATAGCCCAGGTAAAAGAAGCCAAGTACCTGATCGTCATCGCCGAGGCCGAGGTAGTTTTGCATGGCGGGGTGGAAGGTCATGCCGCCGGAGCCCCAGTAGGCGGCCAGCTGGTGGGCGGTAGCGCCGAGCCACATGTTTTGTACGGCGCAGGAAACGGCTGCAATTTCTTCAATCACCGGTATTTTGGGATTGCTGCCACGTTTCATGCAGATGGCTATGATGTGAGAGGCCAGGTTACCCTGGTTCTTCAGCTTGTCGTAGTTGCCGGCAATGTATTTATCTGCGGGGGTGTATTGTTTGTACAGGTCGGCGTGGTCGGTGCAGAACTGTTGTACTTTATCGCCACTGTATACGATGAAATACCAGGGCTCTGTATGGCCGTGGGTAGGCGCCCAGTCAGCCAGCTGCAGCAGCTCCTGCACGGTTTCATCGGCTATTTTACGCCCGTTCATGCTGGTCGGCTTTACGTTGCGGCGTGTTGCAATTATTTTGTCCAGGTAGCTGGTTGTCGTTGTCTGTTCCATAATCAGTCGTTTTTATAGTTCCAAAGCCGCTTTCATGGCTGCGGGTAGCTTCATGATCTTGCGGGTGTTATAGTCAAAGCATATCATGCCGGTTTTGGCTTCTGCAATCGTGATGGGTTGTTGGTCGCGGGTGGTAGTTATTTTATAAAACAGGTCAAACCCGAACGGCCCGAAGTCGCCGGCAGTAACGGCTACATTAAAAATGTCGCCATGAAAGCCTTCTCCTTTGTAGGTCATGGCTACATCCGCCATAATAAGACCGGTGTTGGCCACTTTATCCAGTTCCTTGTAGCCGAGGCTTTGCAGGTATTGAATGCGGGCTTCGTGCATGATGGATAATATGGCGTCGTTGCCTACATGGTTACCATAATTCACATCCTGTATACGTATGGGTATCTGTATGTTAAAGGAAAAGTGTTCCGGAAGATCGATTTTTATTCTCGCCATTTTTTTCTGTAGATATTAAGATAAGGTTTTCAGAAAGCTGACAAATTTTTCGAAGGCGCGTGCCCGGTGGCTGTACTGGTTTTTCTCGGCCAGCTCCATCTGTGCGAAAGAGCGGGTGGCTCCTTCCGGTATGAAGATGGGATCGTAGCCAAATCCTTTCTCGCCCGCAACGGCAGTGGTGATATGCCCTTTGCTGATACCTTCAAACTGGTATTCCCTGCCGTCCAGTATCAGGGAGATAACGGTACGGAACTGCGCACTGCGGTTGGTCAAGCCCTCCATTTCCTGCAATACTCGGGCGATGTTGTCGGCCGCCAGCTTCTGTTCGCCGGCATATCTGGCGCTCAGCACGCCGGGAGCGCCGTTCAGCGCGGCTATTTCCAGACCGGTATCTTCTGCGAAGCAGTTCTTTTGCGTCATCCGGTGTATGGTTTCGGATTTTTCCCGGGCATTGGCCTCCAGGGTGTCATGCGGTTCCGGAATATCAATGTCAATACCGGCTTCCTGCAGGGTGATAATCTCAAACTGGTTACCCAGCAGTGACCGGAATTCCTTTACTTTATTCTCATTGTTGGTGGCAAATATCAGTTGCGTCATCTTTGAATAATATTAATCTATATTCCCAATAATTGTTTTAATCCGGCCCAGAGCTTCGCTTTCAGCATTTTATCACTGCCAATCAGCCCCAGGTCATCTGATTGCAGCAGGGTAGTGCCGTTAACGGTCACCAACTGATAAGGAGGTATGTCCTGTAATCCCAGTGGCCCGTGAGCGCTGCCGAATACCACAATTCTTTCCATCCTTACGGCTTTCTGCCAGTCCGCAAAGCCCAGTTGCGGGTAGTGGAAGGTGTTAATAAGGCATACATCCTGCATGCCCAGTTTGCAGGCGTTTAATATATTGGTAAGGAGGTTAAATAATTCCTCGTTTAAGTACGCTTCATTTTCATTTTGTATGAATAGCGCAATGTTTTTTTGATTTTCTCCTAAATATTTGACTTTAGGCACTGTATTTTCCGCAGTGGCAACCGGCTCGCTTTTCCGGGGAATGATTGGCTGGGTAAAGATTTTAGCCAGAAAGTACGGATCCAGTTCCAATTGCTCAAGCGACATAATTATAATAATTTAATTTAATACGAAAGTTCCGCGTTGGGAAAAATCAGTTTATTTGCACTGCCAATCCCCGTCCGGGGGTGGCAAGGCACAGCGATTGAAAATGTAAAAATATTGAGATAAAATTGATTAACCATGATGGTAACTAAATCAACAGTTAAGGAAGAAGCATTACAGAAGATTAAAGTCACAAAAACTACGCACAGCAGGTTGAGTGAAGTGGATTTTAATAACCTGGCATTTGGGAAGATGTATGCTGACCATATGCTGGTAGCTGATTTTGACGGGAAAGAATGGAAAAATCCGGTGATAATGCCCTTCCAGAACTTCTCGGTAAGTCCTTCAAATGCCGCCTGGCACTACGGACAGGCCATTTTTGAAGGTATCAAGGCTTATAAGGATCCTCAGGATAACCCGATGATTTTCAGGCCATATGATAATTACAGACGCTTTAATGCCTCTGCCGAAAGAATGGGTATGCCCTCCGTTCCGGAATGGCTGTTCATCGGTGGTATGGACATGCTGATCGATATGGACCGTGACTGGGTACCTACAGGCCCGGGATGCTCCCTCTACCTGCGCCCTTTCATGATTGCCGCAGATGAATTCATCGGAGTACGCCCTTCCGATACCTACCGGTTTGCCATTATCAACTCGCCTTCCGGTCCTTATTTTAATAAGCCCATCAAACTGCTCGTGCAGGATAAATACGTACGCGCCTTCCCCGGCGGCGTAGGCTACGCCAAAGCTGCCGGTAACTACGGCGGTACCATGTATCCTACCATGCAGGCCCGGAAACAGGGGTATGACCAGATCCTCTGGGTGGATGGCTACGAACACAAATACCTGCAGGAATGCGGTACCATGAACGTATTTGCTATCATCGGAAATACCGCCGTTACTCCCGATCTTACCCAGGGTACCATCCTGGAAGGGGTTACCAGGGCCAGTGTAATTGATGTGCTGAGCGATATGGGCCTCACCGTGGAAGAAAGACCGGTTTCCATCGATGAAATCGTAGACGCCTATAAAACAGGCGCCCTCCGCGAAGTTTTCGGTACCGGTACCGCTGCCAGCGTTGCCTACGTGGAAGAACTGGACTACCAGGATGTACAGATCCGCCTCGATACTACAAAGTATACCACCGGTGCAGAAGTGATCGCCCGTCTGGACGGAATCCGTACCGGCCGTGCAGCAGATCCAAGAGGCTGGAACTATATAGTAGGTGAAAAATAATGAGTTATATATTAATAATATCATGAAGAATAGGGTCATGGAATTGACCCTATTTTTTTATGGTAGTTTCTGAGGGAAATCATACCTTTGCAATCCGGATTTTGGTAACCTTCATTATACATATAGTATAAACCAGCTTTTCCGCCGACGGAAATATATACCGGCAAAAAATATTCGAAACAATTTTGTTATTAACACATATAGTTTTACCTTTGCCCTCCCAAAATCCCTTATGGGAAATTTGGATGTCATTGTAAACCGACATAAAAAACTAGGTAAAGAATGCCTACTATACAACAATTAGTAAGAAAAGGAAGAGAAATTATCCGGGCTAAGTCTAAGTCCAGGGCATTAGATAGCTGCCCTCAGCGTCGTGGTGTTTGTACACGTGTGTACACAACTACGCCTAAAAAACCTAACTCCGCTTTGCGTAAAGTTGCAAAGGTGCGTTTGACCAATAAAGTTGAGGTGATTGCTTACATCCCCGGTGAAGGTCACAACCTGCAGGAGCACTCCATCGTACTGATCCGTGGTGGAAGGGTAAAAGATTTGCCTGGTGTTCGTTACCACATCGTTCGCGGTTCCCTGGATACTGCTGGTGTGAAAGACAGAAAGCAGAGCCGTTCCAAATATGGTACTAAGAAGGAAAAGGCTAAAAAATAATAATTAACTAGTCGTAATTTTCAATAAATGAGAAAGCAAGCTGCAAAAAAATTGCCTCTGGCTCCGGATCCTAAGTTTAATGATAAGCTGGTTACCCGCTTCGTTAATAACGTTATGGAACAAGGAAAAAAGAGCATTGCCTATAAAATTTTCTACGATGCTGTGGATAAGGTAAGCCAGATGACCGGCGAAAACGGTTACGAGGTTTGGAGAAAAGCATTAAACAATGTTACTCCTGCTGTAGAAGTTAGAAGCCGCCGTATTGGTGGTGCTACCTTCCAGATTCCTGCTGAAGTTCGTCCCGATAGAAAAGTATCCCTGAGCATCAAATGGTTGGTTCGCTTCGCTGGCGAAAGAAACGGTAAGAGCATGGCTGATAAGCTGGCGAATGAAATCGTGGCAGCAAGCAAAGGTGAAGGCGCAGCATTCAAGAAGAAAGAAGATACTCACCGTATGGCTGAAGCTAACAAAGCTTTCTCTCACTTCAGAGTATAGTTATAGCCCTAACAGGCAACTCAATATATTTGGCAAACAGTTCCTCTACGGAACTGTTTGCCTTTTTATGTTTGAACGCCTGCACTGCTATTTTATATTCACCAACACCTTAATCACACCTGCCTCTCCGGCAAATTCCTGCAAAGCCTTACCAATCACCTGCCCCGGCTTCACCCTATCCACATCCGCTCTCATCGCATAACCCGCTTTCCCCGAAGTAACCAGCAAATCTCCCCGGTGAACAGGGCCATTTTCATTGCATACCTTCGTTGGAATCACTCCTACCATACCCATGGGCACTTCGCCGGAAAGATCCGTTTCAATATCATGCTCGGTTAACAACAGCCCCGGTTGCGTGGCATAAACACCTGCAACCAGCGATGAATACGGCACGGAACATTTTTCTACCATCCTATCCGTATGCGTGGCTATCACCAGCACATCTCCCGGTTCATAAGCAGCCCGGTTACCGCTGACAGCAAAAGATTCCGCTACGTCTGCCCCGGAGTTCTGGGTGCCTCCGTTAAAGAATCCCCGGCCAGCCTTATTAATCCTGGCTACGTTAGTCCCCAGGCTCTGATAAACAGCAATGCTGCCGGATGCTCCCCGGTGATCCACCACCAGCACACTACCTGTCCCGTCATTTCTCATCGCTACCGCCGGATTGCTATTCGCCGTGTTGAAATTCACAAACCTGGCCGCTCTGCCCGTTCCGAAATTTGGCACCCAGCCAAAGATGGCATTACCGGAACCACTGACGGTGGCTTCTACACCATCTCCGATATTGGTTGCACTGGCAGTAACGCCATTGCCATTACCCTGTGCTATGGCTACCAGGGCTGGCCCGTTTCCTGCCGGGTTAGACTGGTAAAATAAGCCACCAAATCCACCCGTACCGGATGACTCCCCGAATACGCCTGCCGTCCCGAAATTGGCAAACTGCGAAGTCACTACGCCATGTACGGCCGGAGAGGTGCCCGTGGTTTTATCCACTATAAAGTAACCGGCAGTACCATTACCCACCGTTCTGCTGGTTAATACATTATTGGTATTGGATTCGTTAAATACCTGGAATACCGCGGCCTTACCGGTTCCCAGCGTAGGTACCCAGCCATATACAGCCCGGCCGGTACCCATTACGGTAGATTCTACTCCATCACCGTCTTTGTCTACACTGGCATTAATGGCATTGCCGTTTCCTTTATTGACAGCTACCAGCGCCTTGCCATTACCCGCTGTATTACCGGCATAGAAAAACCCCGCCATACCCCCCGTTCCGGCTGATTCCCCGAAAATGGCACTGGCGCCGAAATTGCCGAAAATGGTATTAACCTTTGCCCTGACCGCTGCGGATACGCTGTTGGTACCGGTTACTTCAAAGTAGCCGGCGCTTGCCTTCTGATAATCGCCGGGATCTCCGTTACTGGCAGTAATCGCCTCCAGTGTATTGACATCATTCGCGGTATTGAAATTTTCGAAACGTCCGGCACGTCCGGTACTGTTGTTAAGCCCTATCTGGCCTAAAACAGCTATAGCATTACCACTGGTGTTGGTAGCTACAAAACCTCGTACGCCATAGCCGCCGCCGTCATTACGGCCCACCACAGCTCCTGCTATATCGCTGGTGGTACGGCCTACCACAGCCTCGCCTCCTCCGGAATGATCGCCTATCACGCCTGCCGCACTTATAGCTGCCGTAATACCGTGTACACCGGTATTACCGGTACTGTTCCCGAAAACCGCCTTTCCCGTACCGGTAGTGGTAGCATTTACTACTGTTCCGTTACCGGTGGTGGAGGCATTGATCACTGCGTTGTTGTTAGCACTGTTGAAAATGGCTGCCGCCATAGGTATTCCGTTGTTACTGGTAGCATTCAGTCCTGTTCCGGTATTGCTGTTGGCATATACGCCAAAGCCGTTACCGCTCGCATTACCATACACGCCCAGTCCGTTGGGGGTAGAACCATAAACTCCCCAGCCGCTGCCATTCTGAGATCCCCACACGCCTATTCCCAGCCCGCCGGTACCATTGTTAACTCCTTTTACTGCGGCGGAAAACCCTCCGGGTGTGGCGGAGCTCACGATTCCCCTGACAGCGGCAATGTTGCTGGTAGTTACATTGGAAACCCCTTCCAGGGAGGTTCCATCACCGTTATTGGCAATGGAAAACAAGGTGGCGGCATTGTTATCAGTGGCGGAATAAGGAAGCGTTAATCCACCACCTACATTTCCGGGAGTCCATTGGGCGCCGTCAAATTTTAATACCTGGTTCAGGGCAGGAGCTACGTTGGTAACAGCTTTTCCCTGAATACCGGTTACTGTCGGACCAGGGTAGGTGCCCCCAAGATCTCCGCTGGCAGCTACACCATTGATGTTGCCCGCAGGTCCTGCCGGTCCGATAGGCCCAACTGGTCCTACTGGTCCTGCTGGTCCTGCTACGCCTGCCAGTCCCGCTGGTCCAACCGGTCCCACTGGTCCCGCTATACCTGGAGCACCTGCTGGCCCCACTGGTCCAACCGGTCCCACTGCACCAGCCGGCCCTATTGGTCCAATCGGCCCCACTGGTCCTACTGCGCCCGCGGGTCCTATTGGTCCCACAGGTCCAGCTGCTCCTGCCGGACCAGCAATTCCTGCGGGCCCTACTGCACCAGCCGGTCCTATTGGTCCCACCGGTCCAACAGCTCCTGCTGGCCCTGCAGGCCCAACAGCTCCCGGAGGACCAACCGGACCTGCTGCACCAGCTACGCCAGCCGGCCCGATTGGACCAACAGGCCCCGCAGGTCCCACTGGTCCGATCGTACCCGCTGGCCCTACCGGTCCAACCGGCCCTGCAGCACCGGTTGGACCCGCAGGACCTGCAGGCCCCGCCGGTCCGGGATTGCCGTTAGCGGCATAAAGGGCAAAGGGGACGCTTGCCAGTGGTGATATCCCCAATACCTGATAACTGTCCGATCCCGTTGCTGCTTCTACTTTAATGAATTGATTGGCATTCGCCCACGGAACTGCACTGAAAGTACCGCTGGTAGGCGTGCCATTACCAATCTGCAGATTGAAAAGCCCCAGCTGATTGGTAACTGCATCATGCGTTTCCTGGTATTGTACAGGACCGGTAGCACTACCGCCAAGTACGGATATCCGGACTTTAATGCCCTGGTTCGCCAGCACAGTACCGTTGCTGTTTCTAGCTACTGCCTGATAGTTGATGCTCTTCAGCCCGTTCTGCGCATGCAGGGAAAGCGCCATGGTTAAAAAGCAGATAAGAAGCAAGTATCTTTTTTTCATAGTAGATGTTTTTATGGTACTGTTATGGTTTTTGTTTTACAGAGGCTTGTTTTTCAGGAAGCGTGGCCTGCTCTATGGTATGCTTTTCAGGGCCGGGTACAGGTGGTTGCTTGGCCGCCGCTTCCGCCTGGGAAAAATCTGAAGGAGCCTGCTGTCTGCCGCCGGCAGCAGCTGCACGTTGCATTTTTCCTGCTACGGCAGTGGAATGCGCTTTATAGCCAGGGAAAAAATATTCCATCAGAGATTTACCCCGGAATTGCGCCGCCGCCTCACTGGCTGGCTTTTGCTGTTCATTGTTCTTCAGCTGCTGATATTCCTGCTGGAGATTGGGAAACAATACCCGGCCCTCTTTTTCCTGTGCGCGGGCTGCAAGGGTACACAGCACCAGGGTGACAGATAGCATGATTAGTTTCATATAGTTGATTTAAGGAGAGGTAAAGAATAGGCCATGCCGGCCGTTTTATCTGAATAGCTGTTATTCTTCCGGCCTGTTTTCGGTATTGCCGCCTATGTTGAAAACGAGCGAGAATTTCAGGGTGCGTCGTTGACGTAAGCTGCCATCAGTAGGGCTTACAAAGGCTACATCCAGCTCCATACCGGAAAACCGGACACCCATACCTGCGGAAAAATGTTGCCGGTAGCCCTTATTGGGATGCTCGTAGAAATAACCGGTTCTCAGGAAAAAGGCCTGCTTGTAGGCATATTCTATTCCTACGCCGGCAGTAAATTCCCGTATCTCTTCCTGAAAGCCATCCGGGGCATCTCCAAAAGAAGAAAAGATGGCCGCCACCACCCCCCGGTTGGGATCTTTCCCTTTCAGTATCCGGTTGGTTTCTATGCCGTTGGAATCCAGCGCATAAACAGGAGGAGTGGGTACGAGCAGTTTGTTGATATCTGCAGAAATGGTGAACTCATGTTCGTTGGTATGAACAAACGTATAACCGCCGCCGATACGCAGGCTCATAGGCAGAAAACTCTTGCGGGTATTATCATCCGTGTATTGCAGCTTGGTGCCTATATTCGTCAGGCTGACGCCAAAGCAATACCTGTTGCCGAAATCCAGTTTATCTGCCGAATTCTGGTAATAATAACCCACATCTCCCGCTACTGCAGATGCCGGCTTCTGCTGAAGGCCGTTGAAGGAGCCTTCTCCCAGCTGACTGCGGATATACCGCATGGAAATGGCCAGCGACATATGGTTCCCCAGCTTACGCGCATAAGAGGCGTCTACGGCAAATTCTTTCGGTGTGTAATCCTGCAGAATAGTACCGTTGTCATCCCTGAAGGTAACCTGCCCGTATTTGAAGTATTTCATGGAAATACCCACGCCCTCCCTGCTGTTCCAGTTTTTGTAGGCAGATACATACGCCATGTTGGATTGGTTGCTGTTGAGTTCCCACATCCAGGGAGAATAATTGGCGCTGACGCCCCAGTCGCCGGCAAAAACTATTTTGGCGGCATTGGAAAACAAAGCGTTCGGATCAGGCGCCAGCCCCGTGGTGGCGTCGCCTGTACCGCTGCTCCTGGCGTCCGGATTAATCAGCAGAAAACTGGCGCCGATGTTAGGCGCTTTCTGCCCGGCTTTCTGGCCGTACAGCGGGCGCTCACAGAGCAGTAAACCAGTAAGTAGTAAAAGTGTGTAACCGTGTTTCATGTTTTCGGCATTTAAGAGGTGAGAGGGCAGCTACGGCTATTGTACAATGAGCTTTTCATAATAAATGCTGGAACCGACTTTCAACATGACCGTGTAAATGCCTGCTGCGAAATGATTGACAGGAAGTACTACCGTAGTTTTACCCACACCCAGCCGGATAACCTGGGAGTGCAGCGTTTGCCCTGCCGTATTAATTACCTGGATAGTGGTGGTTGCCTCCAGCAACAGATCAAACTGAATCTTTGCATTGGATACCGCCGGATTGGGGAAAATGAGGTAACTCTTTACCGGACTGGCTCCGGGAGCCAGCGGCGGCAGTTCTTCCGGCTGCTGAAAGCCCTGCGTCAGCAATAAACGGCCATCGGAAATGGTCTGTACAACGCTTTCTCCGATGGTGTACTGAATGCGGGTGCCATTGACGACCCCGCTGCCGCCATTGCTGGCTGTTACCTGCCGGTTGAGAATCAGTTGTGCATGCGCTGTAAGGCACAGCAAGGTGAGCGCACATAGCGCCAGGATGCACTTGGGGAGAATGCACTTCATAAAAGATAGGTTGATTTGATATGTTAATACACTATTTCGCTACAATTAGTCGTGATATGTAGTCAGGTAGTAAACAATAAGATGAGTGGGAGCGTATTATTGTTTCATGCATGCTCTGTCTGTATTTTCAGAAGATCGCGCTACCGTAGATTTTCAATCAGGCTATGGTGTCCTACACGGGGCTGATACATCAATAACAATATCAAAGTAATTTAGGTTGGGTAGTGCGCTCAGATTTACTTATTACCACTAATTTGAAGGATTTGAAAACAAAAGAAAAAGGATATTTAGCTATCGGCAGTATTTGATGAAAAAACGGCTGATACAGCGCCAAAACTGGTTATGAGCACCATTATTCATGCAGTAATAGTTTAATGTGAAAAAGGGCGCTGTTTGTTAAAAAGAAATAACATAATGGCAATCTGAACTCGTTTTATTTATTGTAATAAAAAGATTACCTTTGCCCCCCAAATTGCATTATTTAGTCATTTTAATATTATGGCAGACTTAAAATTTCAAAGGAACTTTGGTATTGCGGCGCACATTGATGCGGGTAAAACCACTACCACAGAGCGTATCCTGTATTACACAGGTAAATCCCACAAAATTGGTGAGGTACACGAGGGTGCTGCTACCATGGACTGGATGGCACAGGAGCAGGAAAGAGGTATTACCATCACATCTGCTGCTACCACTTGTTTTTGGAATTTCCCAACTTTACAGGGTAAAGCTCAACCTGATACAAAACAATATAAATTTAACATCATCGATACCCCGGGTCACGTGGACTTTACCGTTGAGGTAGAGCGTTCCCTCCGTGTACTCGATGGTCTGGTGGCCCTGTTCTGCGCCGTATCCGGTGTTGAACCTCAGTCTGAAACCGTTTGGCGCCAGGCTAACCGCTACCGTGTACCACGTATCGGTTTCGTAAATAAAATGGACCGTTCCGGTGCTGACTTCCTGAACGTAGTTAAACAGGTGAAAGAAATGCTGGGTGCTAACCCCGTTCCTCTGACCCTGCCAATCGGTGCGGAAGATTCTTTCAAAGGTGTGGTTGATCTGATCACCATGAAAGGTATCATCTGGGACGAAGAAGGTAAAGGTGCTACTTACCAGGAAATCGACATTCCTGCCGATATGAAAGAAGAGGCAGAAGAATGGAGAGCTAAACTGGTAGAAGCAGTTGCTGAATACGACGATACCCTGATGGAGAAATTCTTCGAAGATCCTAACTCTATCTCCGAAGCAGAAATCCACGAAGCTATCCGTAAAGCTACCATCGATATCGCTATCATCCCGATGATGTGCGGTTCTTCCTTCAAAAACAAAGGTGTTCAGAAAATGCTGGATGCGGTTTGCCGTTACCTGCCTTCTCCAATGGACATCGAAGCGGTAAAAGGTACCAATCCTGACACCGGTGATGAAATTCTCCGTAAACCAGATGCAAAAGAACCATTTGCTGCACTGGCTTTCAAAATCATGACTGATCCTTTCGTAGGTCGTCTGGCGTTCTTCCGGGCCTATTCCGGTCACCTGGATTCAGGTTCTTATGTACTGAACACCCGTACCGGTAAAAACGAGCGTATCAGCCGTATCATGCAGATGCACGCTAACAAGCAGAACCCTATCGATTTCATCGAAGCTGGTGATATCGGTGCTGCTGTTGGTTTTAAAGATATCAAAACAGGTGACACCCTGTGCGATGAAAACCACCCGATCATCCTGGAAGTAATGACTTTCCCGGAGCCGGTTATCAGTATCGCCATCGAGCCTAAAACTCAGGCAGACGTTGATAAAATGGGTATGGCCATCGCTAAACTGGTAGAAGAAGATCCTACCCTGAAAGCGAAAACTGACGAAGAAACCGGTCAGACTATCCTCAGCGGTATGGGTGAGCTTCACCTCGAAATCATCGTTGACCGTATGCGTCGCGAATTCAAGGTAGAAGTTAACCAGGGTGCTCCGCAAGTTGCTTACAAAGAAGCACTGACTACCAAAGTTGAACACCGTGAGGTATTCAAGAAACAAACCGGTGGTCGTGGTAAATTCGCGGATATCCAGGTTGAAATCGGACCTGCTGAAGCAGAATGGTTGAAAGAGAACGAAGGTAAATCCCTGCAGTTCATCAACGATATCTTCGGTGGTGCTATTCCGAAAGAGTTCATTCCTTCCGTACAGAAAGGTTTCGAACAGTCCCTCAGCCAGGGTGTACTCGCTAACTTCCCGCTGGTGAACCTGAGAGTTCGTCTGTTTGACGGATCTTTCCACCAGGTGGATTCCGACGCAATGTCCTTCGAGCTTTGCGCCAAACAAGCCTTCCGTGAAGCTGCCCGTAAAGCTAAACCAGTACTGCTGGAGCCAATCATGAAAGTAGAAGTACAAACTCCGGATCAATACATGGGTGATGTTACAGGTGACCTGAACCGTCGTCGTGGTATGCTGGAAGGTATGGATGCTAAGAATGGTGTACAGGTAATCAAAGCTAAAGTTCCGCTGAGCGAAATGTTCGGTTACGTAACACAGCTGCGTTCACTGTCTTCCGGCCGTGCAAGCTCCATCATGGAATTCTCTCACTACGCTCCGGCTCCGAACAACGTTGCTGAAGAAGTGATAGCGAAAGTAAAAGGTAAAGTAAACGCCTAATACAGATTCTTCCAAATAACTAAAGGGTTGTTCTGATAAACAGAACAACCCTTTTTTCTTACATGAACATGCTATTGCCGGTATGCCGATTTTCTATAAATTGAGTACAGATAACCTATAACTGAAATGTACTTTTGCCAATGCCGGGGTCCTGATTTTCAGGGCCTTTTTTATGTCTCGTTAATAATTGTTACAACACCTATATTTTTTTCATATTAACTAGGGGGTGGCCGCCCTTTTCCCGTCAATACTATAGAAATGCGAACTGTAGATTTTTTTGCTCTATACTGATAGCCGCATTAAACCAGACATGTGTTTGAATTTATACACACCTCCTGCAACTGTTATAATTAGACGGGAATACAGGTTATACCTGCTTCCGGCACTGATGTGATTCTGCCCCGAAGGAACCCTTTGTTCCCGGGTAGAATCACTGACAAAAAACACATGATGGAACAGGCAGCAACAGGTATAGGCAACATATCCGGCCTGGAAATGTAGTATATATAAATGGCCAAAGACCTTATGAATTTTTTATTTGCTGAGTTTAAGATCTTTAAAAGTTGGAAAATTTCTATACCGGTATTACTGTGGTTTTTATTGGCATTTATTGCCGGATTGGCTGAAGTACTGCACCATTCCTTTAATAATTACCTCATTTTCCGGCAGGTGTTCTGGCACACCCTGGCACAAACGAACCTGTATTCACCATATCCTGCTGAATATGCAGATATTAATCATTACGGCCCCGTTTTCAGCGTTGTCATAGCTCCTTTTGCAGTATTACCCGACTGGCTGGGCGTTATCGCCTGGAACCTCGTGAATGCTGCCGTTTTACTGCTGGCTATTAAAATGTTACCGCTGTCACGCAAGAACATTTTAATCATCCTGCTCATCAGCCTCGTGGATATGATGTCCGCGGCTCATAACGTGCAATTCAACGCAATGACCGCTGCCTTCATCATCCTGGCTTTTGTTTTTGTTGAAAGAGAAAGGGATATCTGGGCAACCTTCTTTATAGTACTGGGTTTCCTGATAAAATTATATCCGATCGCCGCTATTGTATTCTTCCTGTTCTCAAAACACCGGGTCAGGTTTATATGCTACGGCTTCATGTGGCTGGCAGTGCTCTTTTGTCTGCCGATGATCTTTTCCTCGCCGGATTTCATTATCCGGTCTTATGCCGACTGGTATCACGCTCTCAGTGATAAGGTCGTGGAAAACGTCAGCAGCCTGAGCCATACCCATATGCAGGATATATGTGTGATGGGAATCATCCGCCGCACCTTTCAGACAACGTCGTTTAACGACCTGTATGTACTGGTGCCGGCAGTTGCCATTTTCGCGTGGCCGCTGTTACGGATTTCCCAGTACGCCAACACGGCCTACCGCCTCCGTTACCTGGCCCTCGTGCTCATTTCGGTGGTCATTTTCAGCGACTCGGCAGAATCTGCCACCTATGTGATCGCAATGACAGGAGTAGGTATCTGGTATGTGCTGGAACAACAAAAAACACCCTGGGTGATAGGAGTACTCGTTTTTGCCATCTTCGTTACAAGTTTGTCAACAACAGATCTCTGCCCGCCCTATATAAAAATACATATTATACGGGCTTTTGCCCTGAAAGCGCTGCCCTGCCTGCTGGTATGGCTGCTCCTGATTAAAGACGTGGCTTTCGGTAAAAATCTGCCTGATAAAATTTAGCGTATAAGATGAAAAAATTAGTTTCCATCGTAGTACCGGTTTTTAATGAACAGGATAATGTGGCTGTCCTCAACATGGCAGTACAACGCATATTTGAAACATTACCCTACAGGTTTAATATATTCTTTGTAGACGATGGCAGCAGCGATGCTACCCTGGAAAATATCAAGAAGCTCACCTGCCTGTACGACAATGTGCGCTATATCTCCTTTTCAAGAAACTTTGGTCACCAGGCTGCCCTGAAAGCTGGCCTGGATATGGCCGACGGCGACTGCGTCATCAGTATGGACGGCGATATGCAGCATCCGCCTGCATTAATCCCGCTCCTGCTGGAAAAATGGGAAGAAGGCCATGAAGTAGTCTATACCATCCGGCAGGAAGACCATAAACAACCTTTCCTGAAAAGAAAAACATCCAACCTGTTCTACAGCATCATGAACAGGTTATCCGATATTGAAATCGAAAAAGGAACAGCAGATTTTCGTTTACTCGACAGGGTAGTGGTAAATGTGCTGAAAGACCTGCAGGAGTCTGACCTGTTTTTCCGCGGCCTCGTGAAATGGGCCGGATACCGGCAACTCGGCATAGAATATGTGCCCGAGCAACGCTCTTCCGGCGAGTCGAAATACACCTATAAAAAGATGCTTTATTTCGCGCTGCAGGGATTCACCTCCTTCAGCACCCGCCCGCTGTATGCTGCCACATACATCGGTCTTATCGTTTCGATCCTCTCTTCCCTGTATATCCCTTACGCCATCTTTAGTTATGTATTCGAACACCCCATCTCCGGATGGGCTTCCACTATCATCACCATCGCTTTCTTCGGCGGACTGCAGCTGATGATTATGGGTATCATCGGTATCTACCTGGGCAAACTGTTCATGCAGAACAAACAAAGACCAATATACCTGGTAAGGGAAAATAATCTCGCCAGAGAAAGTAACTTTGCAAGAGAAGAACTGCGGCCGGTAAGACCGCAGGTAAAAAGAGAAAGATATATTATAAAAGATAGTAATTTAATTCGAGAGAGTAGCATATGAGTAATAACCGCTTTGTATTATTGAGCTTTGATGTGGAAGAATTTGATATGCCGCTGGAGTATAATCAGCAAGTGCCTGTGGCAGACCAGATGAGGGTTGGACATGAAGGCTTGATAGCCACAATGGAAATTATCAATAACGCTGCAGCTACCAGTACTTTTTTTACCACTGCTAATTTTGCACAGACATTCCCGGTAGATATAAAAGCTATCGCTGAGAAACATGAAATAGCTTCCCATACCTTTTTTCATTCCTGTTTCTCTCCGGAGCACCTGCTGGAAAGTAAACTGAGTCTGGAACATATCACCAGGAAACCGGTATACGGCCTGCGCATGCCCCGCATGCGCCATGTGGAAATGAGTGACGTGAAAAAAGCAGGCTATATATACGATTCTTCGATTAACCCTACCTGGATACCAGGACGCTATAACTACCGCGATAAACCACGTACCGTTTATACGGATGAAGGCGTACTTCGTATGCCCGCCGCCGTTAGCCCGAATCTGCGGATTCCCTTGTTCTGGTTAGCATTTAAGAACTTTCCCTATGCAGTTTTTAAATCACTGGCTATACAGACACTGAAACATGATGGTTATCTCTGCCTCTATTTCCATCCCTGGGAATTTGTGGAACTGAAAGAGTATAACATTCCGCAGTACACGAAAAGGTACGCTGGCAAAGGTTTACAGCAACGCCTCGTAAAGCTGCTGAAAGACCTGTCAGCTGAAGGAGAGTTCATTACTATGTACGACTACCTGAAGCTGGCGAAACATACGGCATAGTATAACGTCATCTACATATATGAAGCAGGACAACAGGATATTAATCAGTGTTGATGTGGAAGAATTTGATATACCGGAAGCATTTGGCCGGCAGGTTCCGCTGCAGGAGAAACTGGAAATATCACGCCGCGGCCTGCAGGCTGCGCTGCAACTCTTCGAAAAATACCAGGTACGTGCCACCTTTTTTATCACCGCCTACTGGGCACAACATTATCCCGAACTAATCAGGCAGCTGGCGCTTCACCACGAAATAGCCTCGCATGCCTATTATCACAGCTCCTTTGCAGAACAGGATATGGAAGGTTCCCGGCTGGTACTGCAGGAAATCAGCGGGCAGCAGGTGAGGGGCTTCCGCATGCCGGGGGGAAGCAGGGCAGATCTGAAAGCCTTGCTGCGTGCAGGTTATAGTTATGATGCTTCGCTGAATCCTACCTGGCTTCCGGGACATTTGAATCATCGCCGCGAACCCCGTACCATGTACCGGCAGGATGGTATGTGGATAATTCCTTCTTCCGTATCCCCGCTTATCCGGTACCCGGTTTTCTGGCTTACGCTGAAAAATACGCCACTTTGGATGTCCCGGCATTTCAGTAAAGTGATCCTTCAAAAAGATCATTATCTCTCTTTTCAGTTCCATCCCTGGGAACTGGTGAATATCCGGGAGTATAACCTGCCCGGATATATCAGTCGTATATCCGGCGCCGTTATGCAGCAGAAGCTGGAGCGTTACCTTATATTTCTGCAGCAGCAGGGCCGCTTTTGTGCCCATATTGATATGCTGTAACCGCTACGGTTTGTTAATTTCTATAATCCTGTCCGCATTATTTCCATTACTGGTACACACATATACCTGCCCGGAAGGCGCCACGCAGACGTCGCGCAGCCGGCCAAAACGATTGGTCAGATATTGCCTGACGCCGGTAACCGCCCTGCCATTGGCCGACAACTGCAGCTGATAGAGGGTGCTGCCCTTCAGGGTGGCTACCAGCAGGGAGTTTTTCCATGCCGGAATAAAATCATGATTATAATAGTCCATGCCCGAAGTAGCTACCGTACGGCCGCCGGATGACCAGATCGGCGCTGTAACCTGGTTGGCGTTACAGAATGCTGTTTCATCAGGCGTATCGCAGGGCCCTTTGACTGCCGGCCAGCCATAGTTTCCCAGTTTTTCTATGATGTTGACTTCATCTTCTATATCAGGTCCGTGCTCGGCCGCATACAGCAGGTTACCGGCAGCTACAAGCCCCTGTGGATTGCGGTGGCCGCGGGACCACATGGGATTACCAGCAACGGGATTGTCCGCAGGAATAGTACCGTCAATACGGATACGAAGTATTTTTCCATTGGGTTTTGCCAGGTTTTGCGCATCCGCCTGCTGATTCGCATCACCGGTAGTAATCCACAGTTTATCAGGATCATTTTTCAGAATAAGCAGCCGCGAGCCGTTGTGAATAGCCGATGCACCGATATTATCCAGCAGCGTCAGCGGTTGTGCCAGTGTATTATGCTGATAGGTATAGCGTACCACCCGTTCCCGGTAACCACCACTGCCATTATCATAGTTATAGACAACAAAAACATAGGGTTGCCGGGCAAAATCCGGATGCAGCGTCATACCGAGCAGTCCGCCTTCATTTATACTTTTGACCGCAGGAATAGTCAGTAATACCTGTACTGCCCCGGTACCGGTATCCACTCTGCTGATGCGGCCGTTACGTTCAGTCATCCAGATGTGATTGTCAGGACCCCATAGTATTTCCCAGGGGAAGTGCAGGCCGCCGGCAACAATACGCAGGCTGTCTTTCGATGGGAGCGGGGGGAAGGTGTTGTCCGGCGCATCTTGCTTATGACAGGCGGAAACAGCGTACAGCAGAAGGATTACGCAGATCAGGTTTTTCATACAACAACATTGAAGGTTGATTGTTATAGCTTATATGATAAAGATAAATTATTATACCGGCAGATGACCACAGGCTGTGCAGTAAGATATTTTTTTATATTTTTTTTAGATAGATGAATACTTATTATGTTCATTTTCAGTAGTTTTGTGAACAGAATACGTCGGGAATGTATGAGTGATTGTTTGTGAAATTTTGTTACCTGGCTACCCCTTTATCCCCCTGCCTTTTAGTTATAAGTTCATTATTTGGAGGCATTGCCTGCTTAATACGTGAGTGTGCAGATGTATAACGCATTTGCATGACGGGTTTATTATTCATTCAGCATGTTAAATTGTTAAAACTAAAAATCAGATTATGAAAAGATTTCGTCTCTTAACCCTTGTTGCATTAGGCTTAATGTTAGGCTCAACCGTTAACGCTCAGATCCAGAAAGGCAATATTATGATTGGCGCGGACCTCAGTAACTTCAATGTGGATTTTCAGAAAAACAATACCAAGTTCAGTATGGGTATTACGCCAAAGGTAGGCTGGTTCATTAAAGACGGGCTGGCTGTCGGAGGTTATGTAAACTTCATTCTGAATACGGCTAAGGGCGCAGGTACACAAACCACTTACGGTGTGGGTGCTTTCGGGCGTTATTTTGTGGAAGACAAGAACGTGCGTAAACTGGAATTCTCCAAAAGGACCAGGTTCTTCCTGGAAGCCAATGCAGGTTTCGGCGGCTCCAGCAACTCTGTTGGAAGCACGAGTACAACAGGGCTTGATTTAGGTGTAGGGCCTGGTATTGCTTATTTTATCACGCCTAACGTATCACTGGAAGGGTTGCTGAAATACAACCTGACAGTAGGTTTTGGTAGTTCAACTACCTCCAACAGGCTGAATCTGGGTATCGGTTTCCAGATTTATCTGCCATCAGCGAAAGCTAAACAGATTTACAGGGAAGAAAGAGGAAAGTAATTTATATAAATTACTGGCAAGCAAAATTGAGAAGTTCCGGTTGCAACGGGTGTTGCAGCCGGAATTTTTTTTGATGGCATCAGTCTGGATTTTGTTCAGTATGAACAAAATGAATACTCATATCATGAGTGAATGAAACTGAATATACATATATGGGCAGAACCTGTTACTTTAGTTGTGTGAGCAGTTGCTACTGTTCATTTGGGATTGCTGAAAACCAATAAAAGAGTAAGCCAGAATCCATTTAATCATGTCCTTATGTTAAACGCTATGTTACAGGCCTTCCTGAAATTCCTGCACACCATTTTAGGCGCATTCTAAAGCGCAGTAAAAAATTGTTTTGTGATAGCCACGGCTTATGCCGTGGCTTTTTTTGTGTTCTTATGAAAGAAATTAGTTAGGATTCCTTTCTTATAATGATAGTTACAGATGATATAATTATGCTTTTTGATGGTGATGGAGATGTTGTGTCCGGAATAAGCCAGGTATGGCTGTTTGTGCAGGTGTCGTGGTTCACTGGAATGAACGGGGTGCATCTTTTCAAAGCGAGAATGAATAAAATGAATGTATGTTATTGTCCGGATAGCATTTAATTTTAAAGGGTTGATAGCAGCATATGCCGTCAATTGGGATTGCCGAAAACCAGGAATAGAGTAGGCATTAATTGAAGTAATAACCATATTATGAATTTACTGAACCAACTGCTGGCAACTGTGATTGCACTGCTGAATTCTCTGCTGGGCGGCCTGTAATCAGGATTACCCGGGTAAGGGTTTTCGCTTCGGCAGAATTTTTCCCTTACTACGTTTTTGAAGCTCCGGATAAAACATCCGGAGCTTTTTTTATGAGGTACGGATAATGGAAAAGTAATCGATTGAAGTAAAAATGGGAAGGAATCCTGCCTGAGTATGTCGTGATATGCCTATCAAATTGGCCATGGTATTGCATTGAACAAAATGACTTATGCACTATAAAATGAACAGGAATGGCTGAGGTGAATTCAGTTTAATGCGTTTAAATTTATTCCCTGTAATACAACCGTATTGCACTGGGATTTGCCGAAAACCAGTTAATAGAGTAGGCTTTACCTAACAAAACCTTATCACATGGATTTGCTGAATCAACTTCTCGCAACAGTTATCGCTCTGCTGAAATCTTTACTGGGCGGCCTGTAATCGCGCTACGCAGATAAGGGATATTCCCTTATAAACATTGTTTAGCTCCGGGGACACCCGGAGCTTTTTTGTTGGTATTATACCCAGGCAGGTTAATTGCGCTGCTATAGCGGTTTGAACAAAATGACCAGACTGGTTTAAAATGAACGGGAATGGTCAGTAAGGAATGGGACGATTGCCATTAAATTTAGTTCCTGCCATATGAAAGGTATGGCAGCTGGGATTGCCGAAAACCAGTCGATAGAGTAGGTATAACCAAAACTGACTACATGGATTTGCTCAATCAACTGCTTGCGCTGGTACTGGGACTGGTTAAATCCCTGCTGGGAGGCCTGGGCGGAGGGTTGTAACAACCCCTGCCGGGAAGCCCGGGCACGCTGGTAGTGGCGTTAATTAATTCAGGAAGCTGCTCCTGCTGGTTATCTGTATCATTGTATACCTGGGTATACGGGGCAGGGAAACCGGAAGGAGCAGTTTCTTTTTCAGGAATGTGTAATTTTTTTTGTTTTGAATTTTGTTTTCCTATATTTGTCAAAATCAGCATGTCAACTTAACCTAAGACCTAACATGCACAGAATGAATGTTTTCGGGAGCAACACATTATAATTTCTCCTCCTTTGTCCTTCTCATTCCGCAGCCGTGGCAAACTTTTGCCAGGATTCTTTTTATTTTTTTCCGAGAATTATTTGCCAATTAAGAAAAACGGGTTACCTTTGCCCTCCCAAATTGTAAAAGGGAAAAAACGAAGAAGTTCATTGCATATGTCTCAGAGAATAAGAATCAAGCTGAAGTCCTACGATCATAACCTGGTAGACAAGTCTGCTGAGAAGATCGTAAAAACCGTGCGTAACACGGGCGCCGTGGTAACAGGTCCAATACCTTTACCTACAGAGAAGAAAATTTTTACGGTACTGCGTTCTCCGCACGTAAATAAGAAAGCGCGCGAGCAGTTCCAGTTGTGTACTCACAAGCGTTTATTGGACATTTACACCTCCTCTTCCAGGACGGTAGATGCGCTCAGTAAGCTGGATTTACCTTCTGGGGTAGAAGTTGAAATTAAAGCATAGGACAACAGCAAGGCTGGGCAAAAGGCCCGCCTTTACTTGATTTATGGTTACCGTTGATTATCAGCAGGTAACAATTTTAACACAAAACACATAGGTCGCGCCTTCTGGGCGGCCGCCCAATAAATGTATTTAAACCGCCCATCCTGGGGATAGCTAGAAATCCCCCAGGCGCTGGGTAAAATCATATAACAAATGAAAGGTATTATTGGTAAAAAGATTGGTATGACCAGCATCTTCGAGTCCAATGGTAAGCAGACTGCCTGCACCATTATCGAAGCGGGTCCCAACGTTGTAACACAGGTAAAAAACCTGGAATCAGACGGTTACAATGCAATTCAGGTTTCTTTCGGTGAAAAGAAAGAAAAGCACGCCACAAAAGCTGAAAGCAGTCACTTCGCGAAAGCAAGCACCTCTCCCAAACGATTTGTAAAAGAATTCCGCAACCCGGACGTACAGAAAGCCCTCGGCGAAACTATCACCTGCGAAATCTTCGCTGAAGGTGAAACTATCGACGTTGTAGGCACCTCCAAAGGTAAAGGCTTCCAGGGTGTTGTAAAACGCCACGGATTTAGCGGTGTGGGTGAAGCTACCCACGGTCAGCACGATAGAAGCAGGGCTCCTGGTTCTGTTGGTGGATCATCTTATCCTTCCCGCGTTTTCAAGGGTATGCGTATGGCTGG
The DNA here is from genome assembly GCF_009928525.1 of Chitinophaga solisilvae. Lineage (GTDB taxonomy): Bacteria > Bacteroidota > Bacteroidia > Chitinophagales > Chitinophagaceae > Chitinophaga > Chitinophaga solisilvae. Next base: position 239,162 of record NZ_JAABOK010000005.1, read on the forward strand.
TCAGACAGGTAACGAAAGAGTGAAAGTGAAAGGTCTGAAAATCCTGAAAATATTCCCTGAAAAGAATTATATCCTGGTAAGTGGTTCCGTTCCCGGCCACAATGGTTCAATCGTTTTAATCCAGAAGTAACATGCAAGTCGATATTTTAAATATAGAAGGTAAGAAAACCGGAAGATCCATTGAACTTCCTGAGGAGATCTTTGGTGTTGAGCCTAACAACCACGTTATCTACCTGGCTGTTAAGCAATACCTGGCTGCTCAGCGTCAGGGTACCCACAAGGTAAAAACCAGAGCTGAAGTAAAAGGTGCTTCCCGTAAACTGCACAAACAAAAAGGTACCGGTGGTGCCCGTAAAGGTAACATCCGTAACCCGCTCTATAAAGGTGGTGGTACCATCTTCGGACCTAAACCTCACGGTTGGGGCTTTAAACTGAACAGAAAAGTAAAAGATCTCGCTAAGATCTCTGCCCTGTCCGTTAAAGCGAAAGAGAACAGCATCATCATCGTGGAAGATCTGGCGCTGCAGACTCCTAAAACCAAACAATTCGTTGGTATCTTAAAGAACCTGAACATCAATGTAGATGGTAAGAAGACTATGTTCATCACACCTGAATACAACGATAACGTTTATCTGTCTTTAAGAAACATCCCGACTGTAGACGGTGCAATGCTGAGCGATATCAATACCTATGATATCATGAACAGCAACTACATTGTGTTCACAGAAAGCGCTGCTAAAATCTTCACAGAAGAGCCGGCAGAAGCATAGGGCTGAAAACCAATTAAATAACAAAGCTAAAAGCTAACAGCTTAAAAGCTATAAGCTATAACAGAGATGAAACTTTCAGACGTTTTAATCAAACCGGTAGTATCCGAAAAGGTGAATAAAGCCACCGAAAAATTCAACCGCTACTACTTCATTGTTGACAAAAAAGCCAACAAACTGGAGATCAAAAAAGCAGTGGAAGAATTCTACGGTGTAACTGTACAGGATGTAAATACTGCCGTAATGCCGGGTAAAGCTAAATTCCGCTTTACAAAAGCCGGTTTCATTGCAGGTAAAAAGCCGTCTTACAAAAAGGCGATCATTACCCTCGCATCAGGCGAAGCTATAGATCTGTATGCTAACATGTAGTGCCGTTCCGGCCTGAACAGCCGGGATGTGGATGTATATGCAGATCACGATTAATATTTTATAATAACATTTAACTTTTTAGGAAGTAATGGCACTGAAGAAGTTCAAACCAATGACGGCCGGTACCCGCTGGAAAATAGGCAACGCTTATGCTGAGCTGACCACGGATACCCCCGAAAAAAGCCTGCTCGAACCAGCTAAAAGGTCCGGCGGTAGAAACGCACAGGGTAGAATGTCTATGCGCTACATCGGTGGCGGTCATAAGAAAGCATACCGTGTAATTGATTTCAAACGTGAAAAAGTAAATATTCCGGCTACCGTTAAAACCATCGAGTACGATCCGAACCGTAGCGCATTCATCGCGCTGGTTAGCTACGCTGATGGTGAGAAACGTTACATCATCGCTCCGCAGGGGCTGCAGGTTGGCAGCACTGTAGTAAGTGGTGCTGACGTTGCTCCTGAAGTAGGTAACGCGTTGCCGCTGAAAAATATGCCACTGGGTACTGTTGTTCACAACATTGAACTGCAGCCTGGTAAAGGTGGTGCTATCGCAAGAAGCGCCGGCGCATACGCTCAGCTGTCCAACAAGGAAGAAAAATATGCAGTACTGAAAATGCCTTCCGGCGAACTGCGTAAAGTATTAAACACCTGTATGGCAACTGTAGGTACAGTTTCCAACTCCGACCACGCCCTGCAATCCATCGGTAAAGCAGGTGCCAACCGTTGGAGAGGTATCCGTCCACGTAACCGTGGTGTTGCGATGAACCCTGTAGATCACCCGATGGGTGGTGGTGAAGGTAAATCTTCCGGAGGTCACCCAAGATCAAGAACAGGCAAATATGCGAAAGGTCTGAAAACCAGAAAGCCGCATAAGAGCTCTGATAAACTGATCATCAGCAGGAAAAACGGTAAAAAATTATAATATTTCGGAATCCGGGTTCCGCTGATACCGGAATCCGGAATTGGAAAAATCATAAATAAGAAGACATGGCTCGTTCCATAAAAAAAGGTCCTTACGTAGACCAGAAATTAGAGAATAAAGTTGAAAAAATGAATGCGGGCACCAAGCGTACTGTTATCAAGACCTGGAGCCGTCGTTCTACTATCACGCCTGATTTCGTAGGTCACACTTTCGCTGTGCACAATGGCAACAAATTCATTCCTGTTTATGTAACGGAATTTATGGTTGGCCACAAACTGGGCGAATTTGCACCAACACGTAACTTCAGAGGACACGCTAACAAGAAAATGTAAATTATAGTCTGAGGTTTGAGGTTTGAACCAGGTTTCAGACCTTATCTCAAACATCAGGCATCAGACACTTAATAATAAAAGAAATTAATAACAATGGAAGCAGTAGCTAAGCTGAATAATAATCCTACATCTACCCGCAAAATGCGTTTGCTGGCAGACTTAATCCGTGGTCTGGATGTAGAAAAGGCTTTGAATATTTTGAAATTCCATCCAAAGCACCCAAGCGTACCTTTAGAAAAACTGCTGGTATCCGCTATCGCAAACTGGAAAGTGAAGAACGAAGGTGCAAGGGTAGAAGACGCGAACCTGATCGTAAAAACTATCATGGTTGACGGCGGCCGCACACTGAAAAGAATGCGTCCGGCTCCACAGGGTAGAGGTTACCGTATCCGCAAGAGAAGTAACCACGTTACGATTGTAGTGGATGGTAAAAATGCACAGTAAGCGTTTCATACCAAAGAGATAGAAATTAAAACTATTAAACTAATAGACAAATAACCAGAACATGGGTCAGAAAACAAATCCTATTGGTAACAGGTTAGGTATCATCAGAGGATGGGACTCTAATTGGTATGGCAGCAAAAAAGATTTTGCTACCAAACTGATCGAAGATAACAAGATCAGAACTTATCTGAATGCCCGTATCAACAAAGGCGGAATTTCCAGAGTTGTGATCGAAAGAACTTTAGGTAAGTTAATCATCACTGTTCATACTTCTAAGCCTGGTATCATCATAGGTAAAGGTGGTAACGAAGTTGATCGCATCAAGGAAGAGCTGAAGAAGCTGACAGGTAAAGAAGATGTTCAGATCAACATTCTCGAGATCCGCCGTCCTGAAATGGATGCTAATATCGTTGCAGAAACAATCGCCAAACAGATTGAAAGCCGTATCAACTACAAACGCGCTATCAAAATGGCTATTGCTACCGCTCTGAGAATGGGTGCTGAAGGTATCAAAATCAAAGTAAGCGGTCGTCTGGGTGGTGCTGAAATTGCGCGTGCTGAAGAAATGAAGCAGGGTCGCGTTCCATTGCACACATTCCGTATGGACATCGACTACGCTTCTCTGTTCGCTTTAACCGTTTACGGTAAAATCGGTATCAAAGTATGGATCTGTAAAGGTGAAGTACTGGGTAAACGCGATCTGAACCCTAACGTGCTGACAGGTAAAGAAGGTGATAACCGCGGTGGTGGCCGTGAAGGTGGTGATCGCAGAGAACATGGTGAAAGAAGAGATCACCGTGGTGGTGAAAGAAGAGGCGGTGGCGAAAACCGTGGCGGTGGCCGCAGATAATATCTGTGGATAAAGCAAACATTAACAATTACTATTAACATTAACAATACAGACGATGTTACAGCCAAAAAGAGTGAAACACAGGAAGATGCACAAAGGCCGCATCAAAGGGAACGCTAAAAGAGGCGCTACCCTCTCCTTTGGTACATTCGGTCTTAAAGCATTAGAACCTAAGTGGATCACTGACAGGCAGATTGAAGCTGCCCGTGTAGCCTTAACAAGGCACATGAAACGTGAAGGTAACGTGTGGATTCGCATATTCCCTGACAAACCAATCACCGCTAAGCCTTTGGAAGTGAGGATGGGTAAAGGTAAAGGTGCGCCAGACCATTGGGCAGCAGTAGTAAAACCAGGCAGAATTTTATTTGAAGCTGACGGCGTTCCCTTACAGGTAGCGAAAGAAGCGATGGAACTCGCAGCACAGAAACTGCCCATCAAAGTAAAATTTGTAACCAGCCGCGACTACGTTGCTTAATTACAAACTATTCATAAAATCCGGTAAACTGCCACCAGCAGTAAACTGAACCAAATTAAATACAATGGCAAAAGAAAAGCTGGATCTGAAAGGCCTGAGCGAACAAGACCTCAAAGAGAAAATCTCTGCCGAGGAACTGCGCCTGAAGAAAATGAAATTCGGTCATGCAATCACGCCAATCGAAAATCCCATGAGCATCCGCTCTGTGAGACGCGATATCGCACGCATGCAAACTGAATTGCGTAAAAAACAACTGGGCTTCTAAGCATTAGTATAACTTTTTTTCCTCCCCGCAGGGAGGGCTAAATACTTTCAACAATGACGACCGAAAGAAAATTAAGAAAAACCAGGATTGGTGTGGTTGCCAGCAACAAAATGGATAAAACCATTACTGTTAAGGTGGAGCGTAAAGTGAAGCACCCTATCTATGGTAAATTCGTTAAAAAAACTACCAAGTTCATGGCGCACGACGATAAAAACGAGTGCAGCATCGGCGATACCGTGAAAATCGCGGAAACACGCCCTCTGAGCAAAAACAAATGCTGGAGACTGGTAGAAGTAATCGAAAAAGTAAAATAATTTCTTATTTGTTTCAAGCTGCTGCCGGCAATCCCGGTTTCAGCCGCTGATTAAACAACAAACTCATTACGATGATACAACAAGAATCAAGGCTGAGTGTGGCGGATAACAGTGGTGCAAAAGAAGTACTCTGCATCCGCGTGTTAGGTAACTCCGGCCAGGACTACGCTAAAGTAGGTGATAAAATTGTAGTAACTGTAAAGGATGCAATTCCTGGTGGTGGTGCTAAAAAAGGTATGGTTACGAAAGCCGTAATCGTAAGAACCAAAAACAAATTACGTCGTAAAGACGGTTCTTACATCCGTTTCGATGATAACGCCGTTGTACTGCTGAACAACTCCGACGAACCTCGCGGTACCCGTATTTTCGGTCCGGTTGCACGTGAGCTGAGAGACAAGGGCTATATGAAAATTATCTCCCTGGCTCCTGAGGTGTTATAAGATATTTACGGATTTCTTGGTTTTGTTATTTTGTAATTTCAAGCACAAAATCACAAAATCAAGAAATTTCAAAATATTCCGTATCTTTGCAGCCCGTTTGCAAAACGAGACAAAACATTAATCAAGCGAAACAGATGTTTCGCTTGGCGTTTATAAATAAATCAAAGTAATGAAAACTAGATTTAAGCCTAAATTCAACATTAAAAAGGGCGACCTGGTTGCGGTAATTGCCGGCGACGATAAGGACAGGACCAAAGCACGCAAAGTGCTGGAAGTTCACCCCGACAAAGCCCGCATTCTTGTAGAAGGCGTTAACATTATTACCAAGCATACCAAGCCTACTGCGCAGAATACCAAAGGTGGTATCGTAAAGCAGGAAGCTCCTATTGCTATTTCCAACGTGATGCTGTGGGATGCTAAAGCAGGTAAACCTACAAGGGTTAACAGGCAGAGGGAAAACGGTAAATTAATTCGTATCGCTAAAAAATCAGGGGAGGTAATCAAATAATGGCTAACTCTAAATATACTCCAAGACTGCAGACAAAGTACAAGGATGAGGTTGCTGGTACACTGATGAAGAAATTCAACTACAAAAGTGTTATGCAGGTTCCCCGCCTGGTGAAAATTTGCCTGAACCAAGGTATCAATGGTGCTGTAGGCGATAAGAAACTGGTAGATATCGCTGTGGACGAAATGACACGTATCTCCGGACAGAAAGCAATCGCTACCCTGTCTAAGAAAGATATCTCTAACTTCAAACTGAGAAAAAACATGCCTATCGGCGCCCGCGTTACACTGCGTGGTACCAATATGTATGATTTCCTGGATCGCCTGGTTTCTGTTTCCCTGCCACGTGTACGTGACTTCAAAGGTGTAAACGAAAAAGCGTTCGACGGCCGCGGTAACTATACCATGGGTATCACCGAACAAATCATCTTCCCTGAGATCGATATCGATAAAGTAACAAAAATGTCCGGTATGGATATCACTTTCGTTACTACTGCTACCACCAACGAAGAAGCTTACGAGCTGCTGAAGGAAATGGGTATGCCGTTCAGGAACATGAAAAAAGATAATCAGTAAATCGAAACGATAAATAATTATGGCAAAAGAATCCGTAAAAGCCAGACAAAGGAAAAGAGAAGCGATGGTAGCAAAATTCGCTGAAAAGCGCGCTGCCCTGAAAGCTGCCGGTGACTACGCTGCACTGGACCAGCTTCCTAAAAATGCCTCTCCTGTTCGTCTGAAAAACAGATGCCAGCTGACCGGTCGTCCTAAAGGATACATGCGTCACTTCGGTCTCTGCAGGAACATGTTCCGCGACCTGGCACTCGCAGGTAAAATCCCTGGCGTAACTAAAGCCAGCTGGTAATTTAAGATGTAATTATTGGGTTATTTGTTTATTTATAGAACAACATAACCAAATAATGAAATCTTAAATATTAAGTTATTTGATTCCCATCTTATTACGATTGGATATCGCATTGTAAACATTATCAAACTATTTAAACAATGGTTACTGATCCAATAGCAGACTTCCTGACCAGAATCCGGAACGCGCAAATGGCCACCCACAGGATCGTGGAAATTCCGGCTTCCAAGCTGAAAAAACGTATTACAGAAATACTGTACGATAAAGGTTATATCCTGAAGTACAAATTTGAAGAGGACAACAAACAGGGCGTTATCAAAATCGCGTTGAAATACGATCCTCAGACTAAAGAACCTGCCATCAAGGAACTGCAGCGCATCAGCCGTCCAGGTCTGCGCCAGTACGCTAAACCTGATGAGTTCAAACGTGTAAAGAACGGTCTGGGTGTGGCAATCATCTCTACTTCTAAAGGTGTAATGACCGATAAGGAAGCGAAAGTACAGAACGTAGGTGGTGAAGTAGTTTGCTACATCTATTAATATATCCGGCTTACCGCCTGTTCATACAACGGGAAGCCACCGGTGATTATCTGACAATTAAGCTTTCTATACGGCGCTGAACACAGATAATCAGTAAACAATATCAACAATCAACTTAAACAGAAGTTATGTCACGTATAGGTAAAGCTCCTATCAAATTGGCCAGCGGTGTTACAGTATCTGTTTCCGCTGCTAATGAAGTAACCGTAAAAGGTCCTAAAGGTGAACTGAAAAGAAGCATCGACAGAGACCTGACGGTAGAAGTGAAAGACGGAGTAGTAACCGTTGTTCGTCCTACTGACCAGATCCGCCATAAAGCACTGCACGGTCTGTACCGCGCACTGCTCGCTAACATGGTGACCGGCGTTACTGACGGATACAAGAAACAACTGGAACTCGTGGGTGTGGGTTACAAAGCTGCCAACGCTGGCCAGCTGCTGGATCTGTCCCTGGGTTACTCTCACAATATCGTTATCGAAATTCCAAAAGAACTGAAAGTGGCTACCCTGACTGAAAAAGGTCAGAACCCTAAGATCATGCTGGAAGGTATCGATAAACAACTGCTGGGTCAGGTAGCTGCCAAAATCCGCAGCCTGCGTAAACCAGAGCCTTACAAAGGTAAAGGTGTTCGCTACAGCGATGAAGTTGTACGTAAGAAAGCTGGTAAATCAGCTGGTAAATAATTAATCTTTAATTAGCTAACCGGCTGGCATACAGCTGGTTAGCTGATTTTAACAGTATATCCCGGCAGCATCGGGATAATAAAATATAACTCAAATGAGCACAAAAGTTAGCAGGAGACAGAAGATCCGCTACCGCATCCGTAAAAAGATCTCCGGTACTGCAAAAACACCAAGGTTATCTGTATTTCGCAGCAATAGCGATATCTATGTGCAACTGATTGATGATACCAACGGTACTACCCTGGCATCAGCTTCTTCCCGTGATAAGGATATTCAGGCACAGAAAGGTACTAAATCTGAGAAATCCAAACTGGTTGGCGCTGCACTGGCACAGAAAGCAATCGCTTTAGGTCTGACCAGCTGTGTTTTTGACAGAAGTGGTTATTTATACCATGGCCGCATCAAAGCCGTAGCTGAAGGTGCAAGAGAAGGCGGTCTCCAGTTCTAATCACTGGATCCGAATTTTATAATTCTGAACAAGTAATTCTTATAAAATAAAATGGCAAAGAATTCATTCAATAAAGTAAAGGCCGGTGATCTGGAGCTGAAAGAGAAAGTTGTGGCGATCAACCGTGTTACTAAAACCACCAAAGGCGGTCGTACTTTCAGTTTCTCCGCACTGGTTGTTGTAGGTAACGAAAACGGCGTAGTGGGTCACGGTCTTGGTAAAGCTAAAGAAGTACAGCAGGCTATCACCAAAGGTATAGACGATGCTAAGAAGAACCTGATTAAGGTTCCTGTTATGCACGGTACTATCCCTCACGATCAGTTTGCTAAAGAAGGCGCTGCCAAAGTATTGATTAAACCAGCTGCCCACGGTACCGGTGTGATCGCGGGAGGTTCTATGCGTGCGGTACTGGAAAGCGCCGGCGTTACAGACGTACTGGCTAAATCTCTGGGTTCTGCCAATCCGCATAACGTGGTAAAAGCTACTTTCAAAGCCCTGGGTCTGCTCCGCGAACCTATCAGCGTTGCCAGAACCAGAAGCATCTCTCTGAAGAAGGTTTTCAACGGTTAATCCTTTCAGGAATAACCAGGAAATACCAATTCAGCCGGATTATTGACATCATTCATTAACAATTAAATTACTCCGCCTTCGGCGGATAGGGGTTTATGGCAAAGATTAAGATCACTCAAGTGAAAAGTGGTATAGACCGTCCTGAAAGGCAGAAACTGACCTTGAAGGCACTGGGGCTGACTAAAATGAACGCTACTGTTGAAGTAGAAGCTACTCCTCAGGTCCTGGGAATGGTTCGTAAAGTTGATCACCTGGTAAAAGTAGAAACAGTAGCTTAATTATTAAGTAACACTGCTGTGGGATTGTCTGTTGATAATCTTACTTTTACATTTGTATCTTTACAGCGAATACTTTTTACATTTAAAATGCGAGCGGTTAATTTCCGCGTAAGTAAAAACAATTAATTATGAATCTGCATTCATTAAAGCCTGCAAAAGGCGCCGTACATAAAGAGAAACGTCTCGGACGTGGTGAGGCTTCCGGTAAAGGTGGTACCTCTACAAAAGGTAACAAGGGTATCCAGCAACGTGCCGGTTACGCCAGCAAAAGAGGCTTCGAAGGTGGCCAGATGCCAATTCAGCGTCGTATGCCTAAACGTGGTTTCATCAACAACAACCGCGAAGAATACACCATCTTCAACCTGGGCCAACTCGATCATTTAGTTGAAAAATACGGTCTCCAGGAATTTAACCTGGAAAACCTGTTCATGAACGGCCTGGTTAACAGAACCGCCAAAGTTAAAATACTGGCTAACGGCGAACTGAAAACCAAGGTTACTGTTAAAGTGAACGCGATCAGTGAAAAAGCTAAACAGGCCATCGAATCAGCAGGTGGATCAGTAGAACTGGTATAAGACTTTACGACTGAGGAGACGCCTACGGAGTAGTGCGTCTTTTCATATTTAATAGCGCTATTAAACCTTTATCTTCCTGTGAAGAAATTTATCGAAACGATTAAGAATATCTGGAGTATTGAGGATCTGCGTAACCGCATCTTAACCACCTTGCTCCTGGTCCTCATCTACCGTATTGGGTCCTATATTGCATTGCCCGGTATTGATGCCAACGCCCTCACTAACATTGAAAAAAGTGCCAACCAGGGAATTCTGGGGCTGGTGAACATGTTTGCCGGCGGATCGTTTTCAAGGGCCTCCATTTTTGCGTTGGGTATTATGCCCTACATTTCCGCGTCTATTGCTATCCAGTTATTAACAATAGCAGTACCTCATTTCCAGAAATTACAGAAGGAAGGAGAAAGCGGCCGCAAAAAAATCAATCAGTATACCCGTATCCTCACAGTGGTTGTAACCGGATTCCAGGCAAGTGCTTATGTGGCTTATCTGCGTAATCAGTCTGGTGGCGCTATTATTCCCGAATACGGTACCTTTTTCTTCTGGCTTTCCACTACCATCGTATTAACGGCAGGTACCCTGTTTGTTATGTGGCTCGGTGAAAAGATCACAGATAAAGGTATTGGTAACGGTACTTCTATTATCATCATGATGGGTATCCTTGCCCGCTTACCACAGGCATTGATTGCTGAATTCTCCAGCAAAGTGGCCGGCTCCGGCGGACCAATCCTGTTCCTGATTGAAATTGCCATCTTTATCTTAATAACTGTCGGACTTATCCTGCTCGTACAAGGTACCAGGAAAATACCCGTTAACTACGCAAAACGTATTGTAGGTAATAAACAATATGGCGGTGTACGTCAGTTCATCCCGCTGAAAGTAAATGCGGCAGGGGTTATGCCTATCATCTTCGCCCAGGCGATCATGTTCATTCCTGCTACCGTGATAGGTTTCGCGACTTCTTCTGAAAGCGCGTCCACCTTCATCCGCATCTTCAGTGACCACACCAACGGATGGTATAACGTTATCTACGCTGTACTGGTGATTGTATTTACCTACTTCTATACCGCGCTCATTTTCAATCCTACCCAGATGGCGGATGAAATGAAACGCAACAATGGTTTCATCCCAGGTGTTAAACCAGGTAAAGCTACTGCTGATTACATCGGCGCAGTGATGGACCGTATCACCCTGCCCGGCGCCTTTTTCCTGGCACTGGTAGGTATTATGCCCGGACTGGCAGCTGCCTTCAAAGTGAACAGCAACTTCGCTACCTTCTTTGGTGGTACTTCCCTGCTGATCATGGTAGGTGTTATCCTGGATACACTGCAACAGATCGAAAGCCAGCTCCTGATGCGCCACTACGATGGTCTCATGAGCACCGGCCGTATCAAGGGCAGAACAGCCCCGGCTAACGCATAAGTGAATGTACGTGCTGTAAACAGCATTTACCATAACAATAAATAGCCACAGAAGCTTCAACGCTTTAGTGGCTATATTATTTAGCGCTGTTGGCTTGAACAGCCTGCTTTTAAGCTGAAAGTCACCGGCGAAAAGCTTTTTAAGATGATTCATTATAAGACGAAGGAAGAAATAGAGTTGATGCGTAAAAGCGCCCTGCTCCTGAGTGCTGCCCTGGCGGAAGTGGCCAAAGCCCTGAAACCCGGTATGAGCACCCTGGATGTAGACGCGGTAGCGGATAAATTTATTGTGGAAAACGGGGCAGTGCCCTCTTTCAAAAACTATAAAGGATTTCCCAACGCCTGCTGTATTTCCGTGAATGAAGCTGTAGTACACGGTATTCCCAATAAGTATGTGCTGAAAGATGGTGATATCCTGACGGTAGACGTGGGTGTTTATATGAACGGATACCATGCAGACAGCGCCTACACCTTTGCTATCGGGAACGTACCGGATAATGTACGCCGCCTGATGGGCGCCACCAAAGCCTCCCTGTATAAGGGTATCGAGAAAGCGGTGGTAGGCAACCGTATCGGGGATATCTCCTACGCGATTCAGGAATATACCGAGAAGGAACGCGGTTACGGTGTTGTGAGGGAACTGGTAGGCCACGGCCTGGGCAGAAACCTGCACGAAGATCCGCAGGTACCTAACTACGGCAAGCGTGGCAGCGGCCCGGTGATGAAAGAAGGTCTGGTCATCGCTATTGAACCGATGATTAACCTCCGTACCAAGGATGTGGAATATATGGAAGACGGCTGGACGGTAGTTACCCGCGACGGAAGTCCTTCTGTACACTTTGAACACACGGTGGCGGTAGGAAAAGGAAAGGCAGATGTGCTGTCATCCTTTGTGGAAATTGAAAAAGCAGAAAAAAATAACCCGGAACTGAATACAAATTACTAAAATAAGTAGATGTATTTAATTCATTAAAAGGGAGTTTTACAATATGATTGGTTGTATGATATCATGTAACCAGCAATATTAATAATAATTACGGGAAATTTTTCTATTTCAAAAGATAAATGCTATCTTTGCAGTCCTAAAAATTTTTATGGCAAAACAGGCACTCATTAAACAGGATGGAATTATATTAGAAGCCTTATCGAACGCTATGTTCCGTGTAAAACTGGAAAACGGGCATGAGATCCTGGCCACCATTTCTGGAAAAATGAGAATGCACTATATACGCATTCTGCCAGGAGATAAGGTGGGAGTGGAGATGAGCCCATACGATTTGTCAAGAGGCCGTATAATTTTCAGATACAAGTAAGAGACAGGGAATCAGCGGGAACGACAAACAATTTAACAAAAAACATAACCTTTTATAAAATAATAATCATGAAGGTAAGAGCTGCAATCAAAAAAAGAAGTGCGGATTGTAAAATAGTTCGTAGAAAAGGTGTTTTGTTGGTAATCAACAAAAAGAATCCTCGTTTTAAACAACGCCAGGGTTAATCGGTTCCCCCAAGGAATTTGATTTTTTAATCAGAATCATAAAATCTAAAATAGAAATATGGCACGTATAGCCGGTATAGATCTTCCTAAAAATAAAAGAGGAGAAATTGGCCTCACCTATATCTTTGGTATAGGCCGTTCTACCGCCCAATATATCCTGAACAAGGCGGAAATTGATGTAAACAAGAAAGTGAAGGATTGGAATGACGATGAACAAGCTGCCATCCGTAACATTATCAACGGCGAGTTTAAGGTAGAGGGTCAACTGCGTTCTGAAGTACAAATGAATATCAAGCGTCTGCTGGATATCGCTTGCTACCGTGGTCTGCGTCACAGGAAAGGCTTACCGGTAAGAGGTCAGCGTACACGTACCAACAGCCGTACCCGTAAAGGTAAGCGTAAGACAGTGGCTGGTAAGAAAAAAGCAACTAAGAAATAATAAATAAAATCCCAGGTTGAAATCCCAAATTCCGGATCTGAGGGGTTTGGTTTCAATGGAAGCATTGATCGTTAAAATTTGGGATCTGGAATTTCATATTTGGAATTTAAATAATTATGGCAAAAGCAAATAATACAAAAACTGCTGCTAATAAAAAAAGAGTAGTAAAAGTAGACAACTACGGAGATGTTCATATCTCCGCCAGCTTCAACAATATCATTGTTAGCATCACCAACAAGCATGGTCAGGTTATCTCCTGGTCTTCTGCAGGTAAAATGGGTTTCAGAGGTTCTAAAAAGAACACTCCGTACGCTGCGCAGCTGGCTGCCCAGGATGCTGCTAAAGTTGCTATGGATGCAGGTCTGAAAAGAGCAGATGTATTTGTAAAAGGCCCAGGTGCCGGTCGTGAAAGTGCTATCCGCGCTATCGCTAACTCCGGTATCGAAGTGAGCATGATTAAAGACGTTACGCCTTTGCCTCACAACGGTTGCCGTCCTCCTAAGAAAAGAAGAGTATAGTAATATATAGTTACAGATTCCAGATACCCGATTTCATCCGAAGTCAGGTATCTGGAGTTTGTAATTTTACTATTTGTAAATTGGGTGTATGATCAGGTTTTCAGATTTTTTGAAGAGCATACATCATTAACTAAAAAATCTATAGTATATTCAATTATGGCAAGGTACACAGGCCCAAAGACCAAAATTTCCAGAATTTTTGGCGAACCCATTCTCGGTAATGGTAAATATTTAAGCAAGAACAGCAACCCTCCGGGTCAGCACGGTGCTAACCGTAAACGCAAACAATTAGGCGAATACGCACTGCAGCTGAGAGAAAAACAGAAAGCGAAATACACTTACGGCCTGCTCGAAAAACAGTTCCGTAACCTGTTCGATGAAGCTACCCGCAGAAAAGGTGTTGCCGGTGAAGTACTGATCAAATTACTGGAAGCACGTCTGGATAACACCGTGTTCCGTCTCGGTATCGCTCCTTCCCGCCCTGCTGCCCGTCAGCTGGTTTCTCACAAACACATCACTGTTAACGGTATCGTGGTGAACACCCCATCTTACCAGCTGAAACCAGGAGATGTTGTTAGCCTGAAAAACAAAACTGCAAACAATACAGCACTCACCAGCGTTATTCGTGGAAAAAATCCTAAGTTCAGCTGGTTAGACTGGAATGAGAAAGAAATGAAAGGCGTATTCATTGCTTACCCTGAGAGAGAGAGCGTTCCTGAAAACATCAAGGAACAACTGATTGTAGAATTGTACTCTAAGTAATAAATATTAGTCCATGGCTCTGGCCATGGACTAACTTCATATTTAAACTAATAAATCTATCATATCAATGGCAATTTTAAATTTCCAGAAACCTGATAAGATCGTATTGCAGAAGTCTACCGACTTTGAAGCTCAATTCGAATTCCGTCCATTAGAACCAGGTTATGCTGTGACTATCGGTAATGCGTTACGTCGCGTACTGTTGTCTTCTTTGGAGGGCTATGCCATTGTGGGTATAAAGATTGAAGGAGCTGATCACGAATTCGCTACACTGAGAGGTGTGACTGAAGACGTTACTGAGATTATCCTGAACCTGAAACAGGTTCGCTTCAAGAGAATCTCTGAAAGTGATGTAACGAATGAAAAGATCACCCTGTCTATCAAGGGTAAAACAGAATTCCGCGCAGACATGATCGAAAAAGCCACCAGCGCTTTCCAGATCATGAACCCTGAGCTGTTAATCTGCACCCTCGATCCTTCTGCCAAGCTGGATATCGAACTGACCATCGGCAAAGGCCGCGGTTATGTACCGGCTGAGGAAAACAAACCCAAAGATGCAGTATTCGGCTACATCGCTATTGACTCTATCTTTACGCCAATCAAAAACGTAAAGTACAGCATAGAAAATACCCGTGTGGAACAAAAAACTGACTATGAGAAATTAATCATGGAAGTTGTTACCGATGGTACCATCCACCCGGAAGAAGCAGTGAAACAGGCTTCCCGCATCCTTATTCAGCACCTGATGATCATCACCGATGAAAACATCAGCTTTGATACCAAAGACACTGAAAAAGAAGATGTAGTGGACGAACAAACACTGCAACTGCGTAAGATACTGAAAACACCACTCGAAGATCTCGATCTGAGCGTACGTGCCTTCAACTGTCTGAAAGCAGCAAAAATCAACTCACTGAGCGAACTGGTACAATACGAACAGGAAGAACTGATGAAGTTCAGAAACTTCGGCCAGAAATCCCTCAGCGAAATCGAACAGGTATTAGGCGAAAGAGGTCTGCACTTCGGTATGGATCTGTCTAAACTGAAACTCGAAGAAGAATAGTTATTTCAAATTACGAATTGCGAATTACGAATTGCGAATGAAATGCAGCGAACGAGCTTCGCGGATTTCTTTCCCGGATATCTCCGCCGCATTTCATTCGTAATTCATCATTCGTAATTTGTAATTCCTTTTTTATAATGAGTACCTTACAATTCCTGACACGGTGTAAGGGGTAAAACAAAAAATGTCATGCGTCACGGAGTTAAATTAAACAAATTAAGCAGAACTGCTTCCCACCGTAAAGCCCTGATGTCTAATCTGGCTTGCGAACTGATCAGCCACAAACGTATCAACACTACCCTCGCTAAAGCGAAAGCACTGCGCGTGTACATTGAGCCGTTGCTGACAAGAGGCAAAAACGATACTACCCACAACCGTAGAATCGTGTTCAGCTACCTGCAGGATAAAGAAGCCATCAAAGAATTGTTTGGCACTGTGAGCGAAAAAATCGCTAACCGTCCTGGAGGTTACACCCGTATCATTAAGCTGGGTAAACGTCATGGGGATAATGCAGAAGTTGCGTTGATTGAACTGGTAGACTTCAACGAAATCTACGGTGCACCAACCGAAAAAGCTGCTGCCAAGAAAACCCGCCGTGCCGGTGGTACCAAAAAGAAAGCCGCTGAAGCTGCTGAAGCTCCTGCTGCTGATACCACTGCTACTGAAGAAAAAACAGCTGAGTAATTTTATATTACGATACAAAAAAGGACAAAGCATCGCTTTGTCCTTTTTTTATGTCTATATAAATGAATTTATTTTGTAATATTATGCCGGCTTCCCGGCAGGAAACCGAAAAACCTTAATCATCTTCCTATGAAATACCTCGTATGCGACAGCTGTGGCCATGCCAATGCGCTCAAATCGGAATACCTCACCTTTTGTGACGAATGCGGAAAGAAATTGCCTCACACTTTTGCCGAATGGCGTAAACTTCATCCTATGGCCACTTTCCCGGAATACCGAGAGTCCGTGGGCATCGCCATAAAAGAAAAGAAAACCAATGCCATCGGCGCCTGGATGAAACAACAGCTGCAACCGGCCAACCGGGGCAAAGTTATCCTTTTCTTCTCCCTGGTACTGGTACTGATGGCTACTGCAGGCACCCTGTTTGGTAAACGCGCTGTATTCTCCCTGTTTTATGCCAAAGTACCCAAGTCCAGCCTCTATAGCAGCTGGCAGACAGCTACTATCGGCCGGCAGGCCGTGGAAATCAGTACACCGGTAAAACTCTGGATACATGACCAGCCGCTGAATAAGGAACTGGCACAACACGTGGAATACGCCAAAAGCTACCGAAATGAAGACGGACAAGGAATTCAGATCGAAGTGGATATGTATACCTACCACGAAAATATCGTCAATAACCTGGAAAATGCAGTGGAAGAAGCACATAATGAAATGCAGCTGAGCGGGCAGGCGGCAGATATCCGGTGTAAATCTGTACCCGTGCTGATTTCTGGTATGCAAGGGCAGCTGGAGGAAGGTAATTACCTGTATAAAGGAGCTATCAGGCTGGCATTCCGCAACCTGGTAATGGTCAGAGGCAACAGCCGCTGGTGTATCCATATCAGCTACCGCGACGATGATGAAGTAGCACAACAGGTGGCACAACGGGTGTTGAAATCTGTAAAAATTAAATGAGCGCCATTAC
Organism: Chitinophaga solisilvae; assembly: GCF_009928525.1. Taxonomy (GTDB): domain Bacteria; phylum Bacteroidota; class Bacteroidia; order Chitinophagales; family Chitinophagaceae; genus Chitinophaga; species Chitinophaga solisilvae. The sequence continues at coordinate 256,154 of NZ_JAABOK010000005.1, forward strand.
CGGAAAAAAATATCTGTATTTAACTGCTGCTTTTCATAACTTTGCACGGTTTTTTATCCGAACCTTCAGGGCCCAGAGACCCTTGAAGGTTTTTTTTAAAATATAAAACAAGAACAGATACCAGAAATGCCTCAGACAAGAACCATCCAACCTGCCATCCTGTTGTTAGACGACGGTACGGTTTTTCAGGGAAAAGCTTTTGGGAAAATTGGCACTGCTGCCGGTGAATTAGCTTTCAATACCGGTATGACGGGTTACCAGGAAGTGTTTACGGACCCTTCTTACAAAGGACAGGTACTTATCATGAACAATTGCTATATCGGCAACTACGGCACCCGCAAGGACGACGTAGAGAGCGGCAGTGTTAAGATCAGTGGTCTGATTGCGAAGAATATCGCTTACAACTACTCCAGGAAAATGGCCGATGAGTCACTGGAAAAGTTCCTGACCGATAATAACCTGGTAGCTATTTATGATGTAGATACCCGCGCGCTGGTTTCCCACATCCGCAGCAAGGGAGCTATGAACTGCATCATTTCATCTGAAACGCTGGACGTAGCACAACTGAAAGCCGAACTGGCAAAAGTTCCTTCCATGGAAGGACTGGCCCTGTGCCAGGAAGTGACTACCAAAGAGCCTTACCATATCGGTAATCCGGAGGCAGACATCCGCATCGCTGTACTCGATAACGGCGTTAAGCGTAACATGCTGAAATGCCTCTCCGAGAAAGGCGCTTATCTGAAAGTATTCCCTACTGACACAAAATTTGAAACCTGCGAGGAATTCAAACCACATGCCTACTTCATTTCCAACGGCCCCGGTGATCCGGCTCCGCTGAAATATGCAGTGGATACCGTAAAGCAGATCCTGGCAGCAGAAAGACCTATGTTTGGTATCTGCCTCGGCCATCAGCTGCTGGCACTGGCAAATGATATTCCAACCTATAAAATGCACCACGGTCACCGCGGACTGAACCACCCGGTGAAAAACCTGAAAACCGGCCTGTGTGAAATTACCACCCAGAACCACGGTTTCGCTGTAGACGCCAATGCAGTAGCAGCCAGCGAGCAGGTGGAAGTGACGCATATCAACCTGAACGATAATACAGTTGAAGGTATCAGAATCAAGAACAAACCTGCTTTCTCCGTGCAATATCACCCGGAAAGTACGCCCGGTCCGTTCGACTCCCGCTATCTGTTTGATGATTTCTTTGAAATGATCAAAGCCAATAAAAAATAAGACAGTACTACTTTTTTACAGACTATATTAAATGAGACGGTCCCGAGGAATCGGGACCGTTGCATTTTAAAATTCCACGTTATGAAAACAAACGAAATTGCTATGCAACAAGGCAATAGCTTTTCCGCCGTTTTATTACATAACAATATTATAAAAAAAAGGTGTGCAATAGTAAATCTTCCGTTGAAAATTTTGTTACGGAATGGGAAGTAATAGTATTCTGACGAAATCAGGGAAAAAATATAGAATCAGGACAAAAAAATACGGCTCTGTGATCAGAGCCGTTTGCCTTTATAAATTCCACGTTATGAAAAACTGATACAAAAATACGATATTTTGCTAAAACGTTTTAGTTAAAGTTTCACTTTTTACAGATTCTTGATAAATCATTGCTGTAATGTGGATTCAAAGTTCGCTCCAAAAAAACGTTTGCTGAAATTCTGTAGGTTAAATTTTTCTTAAACAAGTTTAGATTTTGCAATCTATCGTATATGTAAATATTTTTATTTATGTTGTTTTTGTATGATGATTGTTGTTTTCGTATCAAATATACAAAACAAAATATAGAAAATGCAATAGGCAGATGTTAAATAATGATGATTTTAATATAAAATTGATATATAAAATTTATTATAATATATTTTCACTTCTTTCTTTAACAACTGCCTCCGCATTTTCAACATAAAATTATTTGCTGGTACGACCCGGATATGCTTCCAGCGCTTTTTCCAGGCAAACCATCGCATGACGAATTGCATCTGTATTCAGTACATACGCCAGGCGCACTTCATCTTTACCCAGCCCCGGTGTTGCATAGAATCCGGTAGCAGGAGACATCATCACTGTCTGCCCTTCATAGGAGAAAGATTCCAGTATCCACTGGCAGAACTTATCTGAATCATCAATCGGTAAGCGTGCCATCGCGTAGAAAGCTCCGCCCGGATTGGGACAGAACACGCCCGGAATAGCATTCAGTGCTGCAATCAGCACATCGCGGCGGTTCTGGTATTCCGCCTTGATACCGTCGAAATAATCTGCCGGCAGGTCCACGGCTGCTTCACCTGCAATCTGTGCGAAGGAAGGAGGGCTCAGGCGGGCTTGCGCCAGTTTCATAGCCGCATCCAGTACAGACTGGTTTTTGGTCACAAATGCCCCAATACGGCCACCGCAGGCGCTGTAGCGCTTGGAAATGGTATCCATCAGAATCACGTTCTCTTCCATACCTTCCAGGTTCATGGCGGAGAAGTGAGAACCGGAATAGCAGAACTCACGGTAAGCCTCATCAGAAAACAGGAACAGGTTGTATTTCAGGCACAGCTGCTTCAATACTTCCATCTCTTCCTGACTGTATAAATACCCGGTCGGATTATTCGGGTTGCATATCATAATGGCTTTGGTGCGCGGTGTGATAGCTTTTTCAAAATCAGTCATCGCTGGTAATGCGAAACCGGTTTCAATGCTGGAAGTAATGGTTTTGATCTTTACTTCCGCCTCAACTGCAAAGCCGTTATAGTTGGCGTAAAAAGGTTCCGGAACAATAATTTCGTCTCCCGGATCCAGGCAGGCCATAAAGGCAAAAATAATCGCCTCAGAACCGCCGGTGGTAACAATGATCTGGTTGTGGTTTACATCGATATTAAACCGGTTGTAGTACGTAACCAGTTTCTTGCGATAACTTTCATTACCCGCGCTGTGGCTGTATTCCAGGATCTTGAAATCAGAGTGCCGGACTGCATCCAGAATAGGTTTCGGCGTTTCAATATCGGGCTGGCCGATGTTGAGGTGATACACTTTGATACCTTTTTTCTTGGCTGCTTCGGCAAAGGGAACAAGCTTTCTGATAGGAGAAGACGGCATCTGCACGCCTCTCTGGCTAATGGTAGGCATAAAATTGTTTTGATTCTTTTTTGCCCTGCAAAGATAGGGCTTGGGGAGGCAAGGGGCAACAAAAAAACCTTACAGTTATTCACTGTAAGGTTTAATAATATGATGCAAAAAAAATTATCTGTTGTTTGCGCTCACTGTACCGGTCAGGTGCAGTTCCTTATCTACATCAACACCTCTGAATTTAACCCAGATGGTTTTGTTCTGCTGACCTGCGCCATTGGCACTGTAGCTGGCAGTGATTTTACCTTTTTTGCCAGGTAATACCGGCTCCTGTGTCCATTTTGGTGTAGTGCAACCGCAGCTCGCACGGGCTGATTCAATTAACACCGGCTCCTTGGAGATATTGGTAAATTCAAAATCAACGGTAACAGGCTTGTTCAGCTCAGTTTTACCGAAATCAACCGTTTCTTTCGCAAATTTTACTTTGGTATCTGCAGGGCTGGTCTGAGCCTGTGCCCATAAAGCTGTGGTTAACAGCATGCTAGCAAATAGGGATAAGATAAACTTTTTCATTTTCATATGATGGTTTTTAGCGCGACTTGGTTAAAAAATATAAATATCTTTCTTGCCAGAGACAAATTTACGGCCAAAAAGTATTACATACCTTACAATTTATTAAATTCTTATTAAAAAAAATAAGATTATTTTAAATGAAGAAGTTACATGCATTTTTCAACTGTATAATTAACCTTACTTTTGTACTTTAACCAAGAGGCATGATAGAAAATAACGAACTATCTATGAATATAGAAAGCCGGTTGTCATTCGAAGAATTCCGCAAGGAAGTGTTAAATGACTACAGGCTGGCCTGCGAAAGCAGGGAAGTTAGTCTGCTGGCCCGTAGGGAAGTACTTACAGGGAAAGCTAAGTTTGGGATTTTTGGCGATGGGAAAGAAGTGGCGCAGGTGGCCATGTCCAAATACTTTAAGCCAGGAGACTTCCGTTCCGGTTATTACCGCGACCAGACTGTTGCGTTTGCCACTGGTATTGCTACTCCAGAACAATTTTTTTCGCAGTTATATGCTGACCCCGATCAGCAACACGATCCTTTCTCCGGAGGCAGGCAGATGAATTCCCATTTTGCCACGCCTAACCTGGATAAAGACGGCAACTGGCTGAACCTTACTGCCATGAGAAATTCAGCGGCGGATATGGCGCCTACGGCAGGACAGATGCCCCGTTCCCTCGGACTGGCCTACGCTTCCAAAATGTTTCGCGAAGTAGAAGCCCTGCACGACTTCAAAAACCTCTCTGAGAACGGCAATGAAATATGCTTTGCCACTATCGGTGACGCCTCTACGTCGGAAGGCCATTTCTGGGAAACCATGAATGCAGCCGGCGTTCTGCAGGTTCCGCTGGCAGTATTTGTGTGGGACGATGGCTACGGCATCTCCGTACCCCGCAAGTATCAGACAACTAAAAACTCCATCAGTGCCGCACTGGAAGGCTTCCGCAAAGCGGACGGCACCAATGGCTTTGATATCTATAACGTGAAAGGCTGGGATTATGCCGGCATGTGCGAAGTGTTTGAAAACGCTATCCGCAAAATCCGTGAAACCCACGTGCCCGCACTCTTCCATGTGGAAGAAATCACGCAGCCGCAAGGCCACTCTACCAGTGGTTCCCACGAACGCTATAAAAGCAAGGAACGCCTCTCCTGGGAAAAGGATTTTGACTGTAATCTCAAAATGAGATCATGGATCATTGAAAATGCCCTGAGCGACGAAGATACCCTGTCAAAAATCGAAGCCGACGCTAAAACGCTGGCACAGGAAGCCCGCAGAGCTGCCTGGGAAAAATATATTTCTCCCATCAAGGAAGAAGTACAGCGCTTTATCAGCCTGGCTGCTCCGGTAGCGGCTATCCCCGGCGCCAATGCTGCCTTTGTGGAAAAAGAAATCAGGGAGCTGCAGGCAAACCGTGAGCCACAGCGCAGAGACATCTTCAAGGCTGCTGCCGCTATACTGGTAAGACATAAGTCTTTACACACGGATGCCGCCATACAGGCATTACAACAGTACTACAACAACTACCAGCTCGCAGAAAAGAATAATTACAATTCCCTGCTGCATGCTACCGGCGTAAACTCTGCCCTGAATGTACCCGTTGTACCGGCAGTTTATGGCGAGGAGGGCATCACCCTGAACGGATACGAAATACTGAATAAATATTTTGATCAGCTGTTTTCCAGCAACCCGAAAGTATTTGCCTTCGGAGAAGATGTGGGTAAAATCGGCGACGTAAATCAGGGCTTTGCCGGATTACAGCAGAAACACGGTCCGCTTCGTATAACCGATACCGGTATCCGTGAACTGACTATCATGGGACAGGGTATTGGTATGGCGCTGCGCGGCCTGCGCCCCATCGCTGAAATCCAGTACCTGGATTATCTCCTGTATGGCCTGCAGCCGCTGAGCGACGATGTTGCTACCTTGCAATACCGCACCAAAGGTATCCAGCACTGCCCCATCATCGTACGTACCCGCGGCCACCGCCTGGAAGGCATCTGGCACAGCGGTTCTCCCATGGGCATGATTATTAACTCCCTGCGCGGTATACATGTATGTGTACCAAGGAATATGGTGCAGGCAGCCGGTATGTACAATACCCTGCTGCAGGCCAATGAACCGGCGCTGGTTATTGAATCGCTGAATGGCTACCGCCTGAAGGAAAAATTACCGGCTAACCTGGACGCCTATACGGTGCCGCTGGGTATTCCGGAAGTACTGAAGGAAGGTACGGATGTAACCCTGGTGACCTACGGCTCCATGACACGTATTGTGGAGGAAGCCATGGTAACCCTGGAAGAACTGGGTATCTCCTGCGAACTGATTGATGTACAGACTTTACTTCCTTTTGATATTCACCACAGTATTGTGGAATCACTGAAGAAGACCAACCGTATTGTTTTCATTGATGAAGACGTACCGGGAGGCGGCACTGCTTATATGTTCCAGCAGGTAATGGAACAGCAGGGTGGCTACCGCTGGCTGGATGTTGCTCCGCGCACTATCAGCGGCCAGGCTCACCGCCCGGCTTATGGTTCCGATGGAGATTACTTCTCCAAACCCAACACAGAAGATGTGATCCAGGTAGTGATGCAGATGATGGAAGAATAGCCTGCCGTCATTACCCGCAGATATAATTGGCGAAGCCACCGCATTATGCGGTGGCTTCTGTGTGATAAGCAGTTGTTTAGTTGCAGGCTAAGTTGTTTGCTTATTATGGCGGGGCAAAGGTGTAGGATTTTTTTGACAGGAAACAGGGAGTAGCGCTGACTTAATGATTATTTAATTCATCTGTAATATTTTCACCGTACAAACTGACGATCATGAAGAACATAGTTGTATTGGACGGATACGCACTGAACCCCGGAGATCTGGACTGGGCTCCGTTGCAGGCATTGGGAAAGGTAACCATTTATGACCGCACACCGCCGCAGGAAGTAGCCGCGCGGGCTAAGGACGCGCATATCCTGTTAACCAATAAAGCCATTGTGGACGCAGCAGTCATCAGTGCGCTGCCTTCCCTGGAATACATCGGCGTAATGGCTACCGGGTATAATGTAGTGGATATCGCTGCTGCTACCGCCCGGAAGATTCCGGTAACCAATGTGCCGGCATATAGCACTGCTGCCGTGGCGCAGCTCACTTTTGCGCTGCTCCTGGAGTTGTGCCATCATACCGGACTGCACGCCGAGAGCGTGAGGAAAGGTGAGTGGGCCACCAGTGTGGACTTTAGTTACTGGAAGACACCCCTGACGGAGCTGGACGGGCTTACTTTCGGAATAGTAGGCTTCGGGCAGATAGGACAGGCTGTAGCACGCATTGCTCTGGCATTCGGGATGAAGGTAATAGCACACCACCGCCATCCGGAAAGGGATAAAATGGAAGGAGTGGTATTTACAGATCTGGCCACCTGTTTCCGGGAGGCAGATGTGGTATCATTGCATTGCCCGCTGAACAAGGACAATCAGCAGTTTGTAAATGCAGCCTTGCTGAAAACGATGAAGCCTGCCGCATTTCTGATCAATACCAGCCGCGGTCCGCTGATTCAGGAGGCCGACCTGGCGGCGGCATTACACAATGGCGTGATTGCCGGGGCAGCGCTGGATGTATTGTCTGCCGAGCCTCCCGCAGCAGATCACCCGCTGGTGACGGCGCCGGGTACTATTATTACACCGCATATTGCCTGGGCTACCAGGGCTGCAAGAGGCCGCTTGCTGAAAACAGCGATTGGTAATGTGCAGGCTTTCCTGTCCGGATTACATCAAAATAATATCAATAAAATATAATAAAGTATTGCTCTTTATCATTTGAAGGAAGCACCTATATTTTAGTGTTTTTCTATCAGAGGTTTATGTATGAATAATTCATATCCGGCAGGTATTGAACAAAGTGAACGAAAACGCAAAACTGAATAGAATGGCCATCGGTTTTGTTATATTTTTGAAAACGTATTATTTACCCTTATAAATATTAAATATATCATTTTGATAGGGTACTTCTGACGATCCAGTACGTTTTAATGTTATCATAAAGTTCAAAATTCAACCGAAATATGAAATCACGTATTCTTTTGGTAGAAGATGATGAGTTTTTTGCAAAGGTGTTGAAAAGACAACTGGAGCGCGCCAATTTTGATGTAACCCACGCAGCAGACGGTCAGGCCGGCTGGGAAAAATTTCAGGAAACAATTTATGACCTCTGCATTCTGGATGTGGTCATGCCCAGGAAAGACGGCTTTACCCTGGCGGCGGACATCCGTGCGATGGATTTTAATATTCCGATAGTTTTTACTTCTTCGCGCTATATGGAACGCGACAGGCTGGAAGGGTTTGACATAGGGGCAGATGATTATCTGGTAAAACCTTTCAATACAGATGAGCTGATCAGCCGTATCCGCGTCTACATCAAGCGCAGCAAATTGCTGCGCAGCGAGAAAAGGATTATCTATACGGTGGGCAACCTGATATTTGATTATTCACAGCTGCAGCTGAAACATAAGGACCTGCAGAACTATGTACGCGTGGCGCCGAAAGAAGCGGAGCTGCTGCGTTACCTCTGTGAAAATTCCAATAAAAAGCTGAAAAGAGAACATATTCTGGCCAATGTCTGGGGGGCTGACGGCTATCTTGCACAAAGGGTGATGGACGTATATCTGAGCAGGTTACGCCGTCACATCGCGATGGACCCGTCCATCAGAATCGAAACCTTTCATGGAAAAGGGCTGATGCTGGTGATTAACGAGCTGGACAGAACCCATGTTATTGCGAAAGCCTGATGGCTATTGTTTCTTAAACCTGATAAAAGCAAACGTTCCGGTGACAGACCGGAACGTTTTGTTTATATAACGAATGTGACAGAAAAGCGGTGTTATTTCAGGTTGTAGAAAACAGCCTGTACGTCGTCATCCTGCTCAAGGCGGTCTACCAGTTCCAGTACTTCCTTGGCCTGTTCTTCATTCAATTCCACCGTAGTGGAAGGAATGCGTTTCAGATCAGAGCTGATGACTTCCAGTTTTTTATCTTCCAGGGCCTTAGCCATATTGCCGAATTCAGTGAAAGCTGCACGGATAATGATGTTACCCTCACTATCTTCCCCGATTTCTTCCAGACCGAAATCAATCAGTTCCAGTTCCAGTTCTTCCAGGTTCTGGCCATCATTTTTTACTTTGAACTCACCCACGCGGTTGAACAGGAAACCTACAGAACCGCTGTTGCCGAGGCTGCCGCCGCCTTTGGTGAAGTGCATGCGGAGGTTGGCAACGGTACGGGTGGTATTATCGGTAGCAGTATCAATGATTACAGCCACACCATGAGGAGCATATCCTTCGTACACTACTTCTTCGTAATCGGTTTTATCTTTACCCATTGCACGCTTGATAGCCGCATCTACGCGGTCTTTCGGCATGTTTACGCTTTTGGCGTTCAGGATACAGCGGCGAAGGGCGGGGTTATTATCGGGATCAGGACCGCCGGCTTTTACGGCGATGGCAATTTCTTTTCCGATTCTTGAGAATGCTTTCGCCATCTTATCCCAGCGGGCAAACATGGTCGACTTTCTTACTTCAAATATTCTTCCCATTTGAGTGGTATAATTATTAGTTACTTAAAATCAGAGTGCAAAAATAAGCGATTATCAACAAGTGGTGAAAAGCAAACGGTGAAAAGTGAAAATGATAGCCATTTTCTCTTTTCACCGTTTTGCCAGATATTGTAAATCAATTAGTTGTCAGACAATTTACGAGCCTTACTATGTTTTACGCTATAACCGAAGTATACAATGAAGCCGAGCCCCAACCAAACGAAGAGGCGGGCCCAGTTTTCCAGTCCGAGGCTGATAATCATCAGCAGGCAGATAACAGCGCCCAGGATCGGAATGAAAGGTACCAGCGGTGTTTTGAAGGCGCGCGGAGCCTCCGGATTATTTTTACGCATAACGATAACGCCGATGCACACCAGCACAAACGCAAAGAGGGTACCGATGCTGGTCATATCGCCCACCACGTTATCAGGGATGAAAGCCGCAAAGAGAGATACAAACACAAAGAACATCCACTGGGAAAGGTACGGTGTGCGGTATTTCGGATGCAGTTTAGAGAAGATCGCCGGCACCAGTCCGTCGTTACTCATAGAGTAGAATACCCTTGTCTGACCCAGCAGCATCACGAGGATTACAGAAGAGAAACCTGCGAGAATAGCCACGGTAATAAAGGTAGATAACCAGGTGTAGCCAGGCATATAAGTATCAATTGCATAGGCTACAGAGGCTTCACCACCAGCTTTCAGGAAGTCCTGGAACGGTGCAATACCGGTCAGTACAAAGGAGAAGAGGATATATAACAGCGTACAGATACCCAGTGAAACGAGGATACCGATAGGCATGTTTCTTTTAGGATTTTTGGTTTCCTGTGCCGCGGTAGATACGGCATCGAAGCCGATGAAGGCGAAGAACACCACGCCTGCGCCGCGTAATACTCCCGGCCACCCGTGATTCCAGAAGTTCGCGTAGTTAACAATCTGGCCGTTGTGCATTTTCACGCTGCCCGCATCAGCAGGGATAGTGAACGGCGTATGATGGGCCGGATTGATAAACTGCCATCCCAGGAAGATGAATAACAATACGATGGCAACTTTAGTGATAACGATGATGTTATTCACAATGGCGGAACTATGCGTGCCCCGGATAAGCAACAGCGTCAGCGCCAGCAGGATGAACAGGGAAGGAACATTCATAATACCTGTTACGCCGGCGTCGGAGGTTTCAAACGGGCTATGGCACCATTCGTATGGTATGCTTATATGGAAAACATTCGTTAGCAGCTTGTTGAGGTACTGGGACCAGCCGATGGCAACGGTAGCGGCTCCCAGTGCGTATTCCAGCACGAGATCCCACCCGATGATCCAGGCAATAAATTCTCCTAAAGTGGCGTAGGAATAAGTATAGGCACTACCGGCAATAGGGATCATGGATGCAAATTCTGCATAGCATAAACCGGCAAGGGCGCAGCCGATAGCTGCAATAATGAAGGAGACGGTAACTGCCGGGCCGGCGTGCTGGCCTGCAGCAGCAGCAGTTCTTACAAAGAGACCTGCGCCGATGATGGCTCCGATGCCCAGGGCAATGAGGGAACCTGCACCCAACGTTCGTTTCAGCCCTTTTTCAGAGTCCGAGGCCTCAGACAATAAAACAGATAGTTGTTTTTTAGCAAATAGTTTGCTCATACGCAGCGTATTGTGGTTGATGTTTTAAGGTAGTTTAGCTTTGTTGTGATTTGTGTTGATCGTCAAATATAATATCCAAAAATCAAATCCGGTACTTTTATTTTACCTCTGAAAGCGCATTTGTACCGGCAGAACCTTATTTTTGGGAAATTTTCCGGTTACAACTAAAATATTTTAAGAAGAAAAAATTCTCGCGCTGCATGAAGAAATCATCGAATCTGTTAACATTATTCATTTTTATTGCCATGTTGTTGGGAATCGGTACTGGTTACGCCGTATACTCCATTTATGGTACCCCCGCAGCGGCAGCTGTTCCCGGTGGGCCTGTACAACAGAGCACCGCACAGATTTTTGCAGACAGGATTTCCATTCTTACAGATATATTTCTTCGCCTGGTAAAGATGATCATTGCACCACTGGTATTTTCAACGCTGGTGGTAGGAGTGGCCAAAATGGGCGATATCAAGGCGGTAGGCCGTATTGGTGGTAAAACCATGCTGTGGTTTATCAGTGCAACCTTTGTATCATTGTTTCTCGGACTGGTGCTGGTGAATATTATGAAGCCGGGCATTTCTCTGAATCTGCCCCTGCCTGATACACATGCAGCCACCGGTATAGCCAAGGCTGATATGACCCTGAAAGGGTTTTTCCATCACGTAGTACCGGACAGCGTTATTGACGCAATGGCTAAAAACGAGATACTTCAGATAGTTATTTTCTCGTTATTCTTTGGTATTGCGGCAGCTGCCATCGGAGATAAGGCGGCGCCGGTAGTAAAGCTGATGGATGCTATTGCGCATATCATGCTGAAAGTAACCGGTTTTGTGATGAATTTCGCTCCATTTGCCGTATTCGGTGCTATGGCTGCCATCATTGCGGTGAAAGGCCCCGGTATACTTATTACCTATGGCAAATTCATTATCCAGTTTTATGCAGGTCTGCTGAGTTTATGGGTGGTATTGGCGCTGGTAGGGTTCCTCATTCTGGGCAAACGGGTATTCCGTTTGCTGGGAGGCATCAAAGATCCGCTGCTGCTGGCTTTCGGTACTGCGAGCAGCGAAGCGGCATATCCCCGCACCATGGCTGAACTGGAAAGATTTGGCTGCGATAACCGCATTGTAAGTTTTGTATTACCGCTGGGCTACTCCTTTAACCTGGATGGCTCCATGATGTATATGACCTTTGCCAGCCTTTTTATTGCACAGGCTTATGGCATGCACCTGGGTATCGAACAACAGATTACCATGTTGCTGGTACTGATGATTACCAGTAAAGGAATTGCCGGTGTGCCGCGCGCTTCCCTGGTGGTAATTGCCGGCACATTGTCCATGTTCCATATTCCGGAGGCCGGCCTGCTGCTGCTGCTGGGTGTGGATCACCTGCTGGATATGGGCCGCTCTGCCACCAACGTTATCGGTAATGCCATGGCAACCGCCGTGGTGTCCAAATGGGAAAACAAATTAGGCCCTTCAGATGCCACTGAAAGCCTGAGTTAACAAATACCTAACAGATTATTCTTTATTTTACCGATTCTGAAAGATTTATTAGCATGGACCAGATTTTAGAGTTTTTCAAACACCTCATTAATCCCTCGTGGATTATAGAACACGGTGGCCTATACCTGTTATTGGCAATTATTTTCGCGGAAACCGGCCTTTTCATCGGCTTCTTCCTCCCCGGTGATTCACTGCTTTTTGTAGCCGGTATCTACAGCGAAGACCTTTGCCGCAGCTTCTTCGATGCGCCTTTTGTTGTAATTATGCTGCTGATAGCCATTGCCGGCGTACTGGGAAACATGGTAGGCTTCTGGTTCGGGCAGAAATCCGGTCCGCTGATGTTTAAAAAGAAAGATACCTTTTTCTTTAAACAGAGACACCTGCACCAGGCACACGATTTCTTCGTGAGATATGGTGGCGGCGCTATATTCTTCGCGCGCTTCCTGCCCATCATCCGTACATTTGCGCCGATTGTGGCCGGTATCGTAGGCATGGAAAGAAAGAAATTTATGTTATTCAATATCGTAGGTTCATTTGCCTGGGTATTCTCCATGATGCTTGCCGGACATTACCTGGACAAACTGTTCCCGGATCTGAAGAATCACCTGGAGCTGATTATCCTGGTGATAGTGCTGATTACTACTGCGCCGGTTATCATTAAGCTGATTTCCGGAAAAGTAAAACACCGGCACGATGACCACGACCATACCAACCCCGAAGTTCCCAAAGCAACCGATTCTGCTGTATAAAAATATTCACTGAAAAAAGGACCGTAAATGGTCCTTTTTTTTTATTTTCCCCGTTATTATTTATCAACCAAGCCACATGAAAACTGAAACCCGTCCGGTCTCCATATTTAATATAGCCGTGATTGTTGCCTCGCTCGGATATTTTGTAGATATCTACGATCTGCTGTTATTTACCATTGTGCGCGTACCCAGCCTGAAAGAATTGGGGTTGCCTCAAAGTGAGATTGACAGCGGCGCCGGTATGTTACTGATTAATGTGCAGATGCTGGGATTACTGATCGGTGGCATCTTTTGGGGAATCATCGGAGATAAGAAAGGACGGCTGAGCGTATTGTTCGGATCTATTCTGATTTATTCCGTAGCCAACATTGCCAATGGCTTTGTGCAGGGCATCAACGGATATCTGCTATGGCGCTTTGTAGCCGGTTTCGGGCTGGCAGGGGAGCTGGGCGCAGGAATTACACTGGTATCGGAAATTCTGCCGAAGGAGAAAAGAGGATACGGAACGATGATAGTTGCTACTGTAGGCGTTTCCGGCGCGGTGGCTGCGAACCTGATCGCCAAACTGGTTGGCGACTGGCGTATCTGTTATTTTATAGGAGGCGGATTGGGCCTGTGTTTGCTGGTATTGCGCGTGAGTGTGATGGAGTCGCACATGTTTAACGCTGTGAGGGCGTCATCGGCTGCCAGGGGCAGTTTCCTGGCCCTGTTCACCAGTTCGGAAAGACTGTTGAAATACCTGAAATGTATGCTGCTGGGCACGCCTACCTGGTTTGTAGTGGGGATACTCATCGCTTTCTCCAATAAATTTGCCGTAGAAATGAAAGTGAATGGTACTATCAACCCCGGCGATGCCATCGCGTTTTGTTATGCGGGGTTGACAGTAGGAGATCTGGCTTCCGGCCTGATCAGCCAGTTATGGCGAAGCCGCCGCAAGGTGATGCTGCTGTTCCTGGTATTTACCTCTGTTATGGTAGCTGTTTACCTGAACATGCATGGCGCTGAAAAATGGTGGGTGTATACCGTATGTTTCCTGATGGGCTTCAGCGTTGGGTTCTGGGCCATATTCGTGACCATCGCAGCGGAAAGTTTTGGCACCAACCTGCGGGCCACGGTAGCCACTACCGTACCTAACTTTGCGCGGGGTATGTTACCGTTGATTTCTATATTGTTTATACAGGTGCAGAAATATTTCACTTTTTTGCAGAGCGGGGCCATTGTTGCAGTGGTATGCATCGGCATTGCCCTGATCACTGCCTGGAGTATTGAGGAAACTTTTGGAAAGGACCTGAATTACCTGGAAGAGATATAATCAGTGATAGCTTTCCAGCATTTTGTCCAGTAATTTATTCAGCTGACTGAGGTCTTTTTCATTCAGCGATTTAAAGGCATCATTCATCTGGCTGATGTCCTGGTCAATGACACTGAGCAGTTCCAGTCCTTTGGCAGTAATACGTACATCCACGGCTCTTCTGTCCAGCTCGCAGCTTCTGCGTTCAATCAGTTCCGCTTTTCTGAGTCTTTCCACCAGGCGGGATACATCGCTCATTTTGTCCAGCATTCTTTCTTTCAGCACGTTGATGCTGGCTGCTTTAGGATGCTGTCCGCGCAGTATGCGCAATATATTATACTGCTGCATGGTGATATCGTAGCGTTTGAAGAATTGCTGATGGCGGGAGGTGATCCAGTTTCCGACGAATATGAGACTAACCAGTCCCCGTTGATAATCATTTTCAAAATTCTTTTGAGTAATAAGTTTTTCAAGATTAGACATACGCTGAGAGTTAAACAAAAGAGTGCTGCCCGCGTAGAAGTATTTCATTCCTATTACTTTACAGGGGTGCTATATCAAAATTACGAATCTTTTTTAACACTGCTAAACGAAAGGTGATGCATTTAGCAGGATAATAAGGGGAGGAGATAAAAAAATCGGGCTGACCAGCCGTAAGATAACGCTGATCAGCCCAATAAATATATTCATGCACGTTAGGCGGTGGCAGACTGCATTTTATCCAATACGTCCATCACTTCTTTTACGTGTTTGGCAGAGGTGCTCAGTAATTCTTTTTCTTCGTTGTTGAGATCAAGCTCCAGTATTTTTTCGATACCATTTTTACCCAGTACAACGGGTACACCGAGATAGATATCTTTCAGGCCGTATTCGCCGGTGAGCCATGCGCAGACAGGGAATATGCGTTTTTCATTTTTAACGATGGCTTCCACCATCTGAGCTGCAGCAGCACCTGGAGCGTACCAGGCGGAAGTGCCCAGCAGGTTGACGATTTCGCCGCCGCCTACTTTGGTGCGTTGAATGATGGCTTCCAGTTTATCGGCAGCCACAAGTTCCGTAACCGGGATACCGCTTACAGTGGTGTAGCGGGGCAGCGGCACCATGGTGTCGCCGTGGCCACCCATGAGAATAGCCTGAATATCTTTCGGAGAGCAGCCTATTTCATCTGCCAGGAACGCGCGGTAGCGGGCAGTATCGAGGATACCGGCCATACCGAATACCTTGTTGCTGTCTTTTTTAGCAGTCAGGAAAGCGCAATACGTCATTACATCCAGCGGGTTGCTTACCACAATGATAATGGCATCCGGAGAATGTTTGATAATATTTTCAGTAACGGATTTAACGATGTTGGCATTGGTGGAAATCAGGTCATCGCGGCTCATACCGGGTTTACGGGGCAGACCGGAAGTAATTACCACCACATCGCTGTTGGCGGTTCTGGCGTAGTCATTGGTTACGCCGGTTACTTTGGTACTGTAATAATCAATGGGAGCTTGCTGCCATGTATCTAATGCCTTTCCTTCAGCTGTTCCTTCTTTAATATCCAATAAAACCACTTCCTGTAGAAAATCTCTATGGGCCAGCACATTGGCGCAGGTCGCGCCCACATTTCCAGCTCCTACTACTGTAACTTTCATTTTGTCTATAGCTTTAAAAGTGAAGAATGATTATTTATAATAAACAAATGTAATGATTCACGATCAGATAAAATGCCGGAACAGCAACTATTTAACAGCGTTTTCTCAGTTCATGTAATGCAGCAGGGAATCCAGTTTTACAGTACCTTCGAAGCCTTTTACAAACTGTTGTTTTTTATCGTACAGGTATAAACCAGGGAAATAATGCAGGTCATAGAAATACATGATCTGCCGGGTTGGCTCACTGGCCATAATCACATTGGGGTAATTCCGGATGTTATAGTGGTCGTAATACTCCTTCATCTGGTCTACCTTGAAAGGAGTAACCATCAGGATCTGTGTTTTTTTGAATTTGTCTATATTCTTTAATACTTCTTCTGTAAGATGCTTACAGTGATCGCAATCCACGCTGAAAACAAAAACCATGGTTTTTTCGTTTTTCCGGAGATCATTTTTGGTGATGGTATGTCCGTCGGATAAGGTCAGCGGGAAAGCGGGAATAATCGGGTATTGCAGATATGGTGCTTTCGGAGTAGCTTTTGTCTGAGCATTCAGGAACACGGGTATCCAGCATAAAAAGGCTAAAAAAACATGACGCATACTGATAAAAGTTTCTTGATTTATGGTTCAATTTACCCCTTTAATGTCATTTATTGGAGAAAAAAGACGAAAATTGGACCGAAAAGAGACTATTCTGCCTATTTTTGGGAATTAGTTGCTCGTTCATATGCAAAAATTTCTACTTTTGCAATCCGTATAAATTTTTAACTTAAAATCAGTAACCTATTTATGGCTACCACCGCAGATATCAGAACAGGATTAATCATCAAGCTGGATAACAGCTTATATTCTGTTGTAGAGTTTGGTCAAAACAAAACCGCCCGCGCTGCAGCAAAAGTTTGGGCTAAATTGAAGGGCGTTGATAATAGCCGTTCCATAGAACACACCTGGAACTCCGGCGATACCATCTTCCCGGTTCGTATCGAGAAGAAAGCCTTCCAGTATTTATATCAGGATGATACCGGCTACAACTTCATGGATAATGAAACGTTTGAGCAGATCGCTATGGCTGAAAGTGCGATTGACGCACCTCAGTTCCTGAAAGAAGGTCAGGAAGTAAGCGTTCAGATCAACACAGAAACTGAACAATACATGGCGGTTGAACTGCCTGATAAAATTGTGGTAAAAGTTACTTACTCCGAACCCGGCGTAAAAGGCGATACCGCTACCCGCACACTCAAGCCTGCTACCGTTGAAACCGGTGCTACCGTTATGGTGCCGCTGTTTGTAAATGAAGGTGAACTGATCCGTGTGAACACCAAAAACGGTGAGTACATCGAAAGAGTAAAAGAATAGCCAATTATTTTTTCATTTTATTATTTTATTATTTGAGATGTTAGGCCAGGCCCGTTCCTGCCTTGAAGCAAAGTCTCCAATAATAAAATAATAAAATCTCAAATTTTAGCAATAATTTCTAAACCAAAAACTGTCTACATGGACTTTAAACAGATTCAGGAACTGGTAAAAATGATCAACAAATCAAATATCAGTGAACTGAGCATTGAACAGGACAAGTTTAAGATTACAATAAAGCAGAAAGATAACGAAGTACAACAGGTAATTGCTGTGCCTGCAGCAGCACCTATCCAGACGGTAGCAGCAGCACCGGCTCCTGTGGCGGCGGCACCAGCTCCGGCAGCAGCAGCAGCGGCTCCGGCAGCTCCTAAGGCGGCTGACAACCTGATTACCATCAAATCTCCGATGATCGGTACTTTTTACCGCAGCGCAGGTCCGGATAAAGCGGCATTCGTGAACGTAGGCGACGAAATCCAATCCGGTAAAGTGGTTTGCATTATCGAAGCCATGAAACTGTTCAACGAAATTGAAAGCGAAATAGGCGGCAAAATCGTGAAAGTACTGGTGGATGACGCTTCTCCGGTAGAATATGATCAACCTTTGTTTTTAGTAGAACCGTAATAATAGCCTTTAGCTTTTAGTAGTTAGCCTTTAACCTTCCGGGGTTAGAGGCTATCTGCTAAAAGCTAATTGTTTTATGCTATTTGCTATTATATCAACTTATAAGAAAAACAATGTTCAAAAAAATATTGATTGCCAATCGTGGTGAAATTGCCCTTCGGATTATCCGTACCTGTAAGGAGATGGGTATCAAAACGGTGGCAGTTTATTCTACAGCAGATAAAGACAGCCTGCACGTGAAGTTTGCAGATGAAGCCGTTTGTATCGGAAAGCCACAAAGCAGCGAGTCTTATCTGAATATCCCTCACCTGATGGCCGCAGCCGAAATTACCAATGCAGACGCTATCCATCCGGGATACGGCTTCCTGGCTGAGAATGCGCGCTTCGCGGAAATCTGTGGGGAACACGGTATCAAATTTATCGGCCCTACTCCGGATATGATCCGTAGAATGGGAGATAAAATGACTGCCAAAGAAACAATGATTGCTGCAGGGGTACCCGTTATTCCGGGTTCTGAGAGCCTCCTCCAGAGCGTGGAAGAAGCAAAATCCATCGCAAAGGGCATGGGCTATCCGGTAATCATTAAAGCCACTGCCGGCGGTGGTGGTAAAGGGATGCGTGTGGTTTGGGAAGAAAGTGAACTGGAGAATTCCTACAACATGGCTAAAAATGAAGCCCGTGCTGCTTTCAATAATGACGGTATCTACATGGAGAAATTCGTGGAAGAACCCCGCCATATTGAAATTCAGGTAGCCGGCGATCAATACGGAAAAGTATGCCACCTGAGTGAAAGAGACTGCTCTATCCAGCGCCGTCACCAGAAACTGGTGGAAGAATCTCCTTCTCCTTTTATGACGCCCGAACTGCGTGAAAAAATGGGAGAAGCTGCTATCAAGGCCGCCAGTGCGATCAACTACGAAAGTGTTGGTACCATTGAGTTCCTGGTAGACAAGCACCGTAACTTCTACTTCATGGAAATGAATACCCGTATCCAGGTAGAACACGGCGTTACCGAAGAAGTGATCAACTTTGATCTCGTGAAAGAACAGATCAAAATCGCTGCCGGTATTCCTATCTCCGGTAAAAACTATACACCGCAGATGCACGCGATCGAGTGCCGTATCAATGCGGAAGATCCGTACAACGACTTCCGTCCGTCTCCCGGAAAGATCACAGTACTGCATATCCCCGGTGGTCATGGCGTACGTGTGGATTCCCACATCTACGCAGGTTACGTGATCCCGCCATACTACGATTCCATGGTGGCTAAAATCATCACGATGGCGCAAACCCGTGAAGAAGCGATCAATACTATGGAACGTGCGCTGAGCGAATTCGTGATCGAAGGCGTGAAAACCACGATTCCTTTCCATCAGCAGCTGATGCGTGATGAGAATTTCCGTAAGGGTAACTTTACCACGAAGTTCACTGAAACGTTCAAACTCGTATAACCATTAACGTTATATAGCAAAGCTCCGGGGATTTTTCTCCGGAGCTTTTTGTTTGTAGCCTGGTGGTGTTAATAATACAGGATAGACGCCTGTGCTGCATTTATGCACGGGAGTGTATAAATGCCGTTATGCCACAGTGAATCCGGTATGGTAAATGCCAGCGGCAAACGGTGACTGTTATAATTAAACGCCTGAACTGCATTGTTCCTGCTGTAGTCTCTGCTGAGAAACTGCCATAACGGATGCAGGCGGTGATAATTCACGTGGTTATCATACTGAGGATAGATGTCATATTCGCTGCATTCATCCGGACAAAACAGGTTATCGCTGATATGAATTTTCCAGGCGTTACCCAGCGCATTGTAATAATAATCATGGGCGACGATCCGCCGGCCGGCGGATTTTTTATTTACAGGGCCGGGAAGAAATTCTCTGACCGTTTTAATGATCCGGTGCAGGTTATCATATGTGTAAGCCGTAGTACTAATGGGTTGCAGATCATTTACCGGGAAAACATAATATTCGGTATCCCGTACAATCCGGTTTAAATGATCGTACCGGTACCGGTGTAAAAAATCATAGATGTCTTCCGTCGTGTAGGCGCTTTTTCTGCTCACCATCCGCTGCTGGTTATCATACTTGAAGGTGAACTGGTTCCAGCCGGTTTCATAATGCTGTGGAACAATGGACAGCGGGTTACCGTAGCTGTTATACGAAAAGGTGAATGTATCGGGTTGGCCCTGGTGAATAACGGCTATTTTAGCAATGCCGGCAGGCCGCGATGGCACGGGCCATTCGCCGGGACGGGGTTTGATGCAGTTGCTGAAGCACAGGACAGCTGCGGCTATCATGCAGCCGGCAGGGAGTAACTGATATTTTTTCATGGGTGAAAAATCTGGGATTGGAGGGTGAATAAAAATGATGTCTTCCTGGTGGATCCGGTATCAGGGAAAGGTTTCGGGGTAATAAACGTTTATTGCTGTATCGAATGTAGGAAGAAGTTATCAGCTAAACAACGGCAACATATTTTCGTATAGTCCTGTCAGTTATAAAGGGCGTATCTGCAGTGCTGTATTCCTGTTGCATGCGGATTGGCGGGCTAAGTAGTATTACTGATTTTTTAAAAAAACAAAGCCCCGGATAAAGATCCGGGGCTAATCATACACCAAAACAATCTTACGGTTTTATCGCAAGAAAAGCAGTTCTCTGTATTTAGGCAGCGCCCATTTCTTGTCGTCCACCAGGAATTCCAGTTTATCGGAGTGGTAGCGGATAACGTCGAAATACGGCTTGATTTTTTCGCAGTAGTCGATCGCTTTCTGGCGGCTGTCAGTCAGCTTGTTGGCCAGTTTGCGGGCTTCTATCATTGCCTGAACATTTTCACTGATTACGTTGATATGTTCAGAGATTTTAGCGGCAATTTGTTGCTGTGCTTTATAGGAGGCTTCACCCATACCAATTTCTTTCAGTCCGCGGATATTGCCGATCAGTTCATTGAGATAGCTGATAGCAGAAGGCAGAATGGTATTGGTAGCCAGGTCGCCGATTACACGGGCTTCGATTTGTACTTTCTTCACGTAGTCTTCCAGCAGGATTTCGTGGCGTGCGTGTAATTCTTTCTCTGTGTAAACCCCGGTTTCAGTATAGAGGGCAGTGGCTTTAGGTGTGATCATCGCATCCAGCGCTTTAGGCGTGGTTTTGATGTTCTGTAAACCTCTTTTTTCTGCTTCTTTTTCCCATTCTTCGCTGTAGCCGTCGCCTTCGAATAATACTTTTTCCGAATCTACAATATATTTACGAAGAGTTTGCATAATTGCAATCTCTTTTTTCTCACCTTTTTCGATCAGCCCGTCAACTTCGGATTTGAAATCGGTCAGGGTCTTGGCTACGATGGTGTTCAGCACGGTCATGGCGGAAGCGCAGTTAGCGGAAGAACCTACGGCGCGGAACTCGAACTTGTTGCCGGTGAAAGCGAACGGAGAAGTACGGTTACGGTCGGTGTTATCCAGCATCAGTTCCGGAATGTGGCGGTGCAGATCCAGTTTCAGGATAGCTTCGTCCTGTTCGTCGAACTTGTTGCTTACGCGGGATTTTACTTCCTGCAGTACGTCGTAGAGGTATTTACCGGTGAATACGGAAATGATGGCCGGAGGTGCTTCGTTGGCGCCCAGGCGGAAGTCGTTGCTCGGAGAAGCAATGGCAGCTCTCATCAGGTCTGCGTAGTCGTGTACCGCTTTGATGGTATTCACAAAGAATGTGAGGAACATCAGGTTGGTTTTCGGCGTTTTACCGGGAGCCAGCAGGTTAACGCCGGTGTCGGTAGACATGCTCCAGTTATTGTGTTTACCGGAACCGTTGATGCCTGCGAAAGGTTTTTCGTGCAGCAGCACTTTCAGTTTGTGGCGTTTGGCCACTTTATTCATGACGTCCATCAGCAGTGAGTTGTGGTCTACTGCGATGTTCACTTCTTCAAATATAGGTGCGCACTCGAACTGGGAAGGAGCCACCTCGTTGTGACGGGTTCTCAGCGGAATGCCGAGTTTGTAGGACTCTTCTTCGAAATCGCGCATGTAAGCGTAGGCGCGTTCAGGAATGGCGCCGAAGTAGTGGTCTTCCAGCTGCTGGCCTTTGGAAGGAGCATGACCTACTACGGTACGGCCGGTCATGATCAGGTCAGGACGGGCATTTGCCATAGCTTCGTCCACCAGGAAGTATTCCTGTTCCCAACCCAGGGTACCGGTTACTTTGGTGACATTTTTATCAAAATAGTTACATACGTCAACGGCAGCCTTGTCCATCGCAGCCAGCGCTTTCAGCAGCGGGGCCTTGAAGTCCAGAGACTCGCCTGTATAGGAAACGAAGATTGTTGGTATGCAGAGTGTTTTGCCGAAACCCTGTTCCAGGATGAAGGCAGGTGAAGACGGATCCCATGCAGTGTAACCGCGGGCTTCGAAAGTAGCTCTCAGACCACCGTTCGGGAAGCTGGAAGCATCCGGCTCCTGTTGAACCAGCGCATCGCCGTCAAAAGTTTCCAGCGCAGTGCCGTCTCCTTTCAGGGTAAAGAATGAATCGTGCTTTTCAGCAGTTGTTCCTGTTAAAGGCTGGAACCAGTGGGTGTAGTGAGTTACACCTTTCTTCATTGCCCAGGCTTTCATACCGGAAGCAATCTGCTCAGCCATTTTGCGCTCGAGCTTTGTACCATTCTTAATGGAGTTCATCAGGCTTTTGTAAGCCTCATCACTCAGGTATTCCCTGACAATTTTTCCAGTAAAAACATTGCTGCCGAAAACTTCAGTGATTTTACCGTTATGTTCGGTGAGTTTGGAGTCTACGCCAGCTAATCCTTCCAGCGCGGTGAAACGTAACGATTGCATGCTGTAATTAATTTTACACAAAAGAACGCATACCTCTCTGTAAATGCAAATATTTTGTTCAGTTTAACCAAAAAATTACAATACAGAATTTTAAAACGTTGTTTTTTTGAGATTTTTATAAAAAATAATACACCTGATGTCTGAAAACTGATAAATTAAAAAAATAATAATATGAAAGAAAGCGCTTAGAAATGATACCCCGGTTCCGGATATCCCTATTCCATCCGTAACTGCGCAATTCTTGCGGCCCCTTTCTTGGCATTTGCCGTAAAATCATGTAGGTTTGCATCTTCTTTTTAATTACTCGTTTTTTTATACTTAAATACATGCAAACCACCGTAGAAATTGCTGAACAGCTGGGACTTACTGCTGACGAGTTTGAACGAATTAAATCCATCTTAGGCCGCACCCCCAACTTTACCGAATTGAGTATGTACTCCGTTATGTGGAGTGAGCACTGCTCTTACAAGAACTCTATCGTGTGGCTGAAATCACTGCCCCGCGAAGGCGACCGCCTGCTGGTAAAGGCAGGGGAAGAGAATGCCGGTCTTGTTGATATCGGGGATGGATTGGCTGTTGTATTTAAAATTGAATCACACAATCACCCGTCTGCCATCGAACCCTTCCAGGGCGCTGCCACAGGCGTTGGTGGTATCCACCGCGATATCTTTACCATGGGCGCACGCCCTATCGCAGCACTCAACTCCCTGCGCTTCGGTAATATCAATGATAAAAAAACACAACACCTGGTTAAAGGTATTGTACATGGTATCGGCCACTATGGTAACTGCTTCGGCGTTCCTACCGTTGGCGGTGAAACCTATTTCGAAGACTGCTACGGCACCAACCCGCTGGTAAACGCGATGAGCGTTGGTATCGTAAAAGTAGGCCAGACTGTTTCCGCTACCTCTCACGGTGAAGGCAACCCCGTATTCATCGTGGGCTCCGCTACCGGTAAAGATGGTATCGGCGGCGCTTCCTTTGCGTCTGCGAACATCACGGAAGACAGCGTGGAAGATCTGCCGGCTGTACAGGTGGGCGATCCCTTCCAGGAAAAGAAACTGCTGGAAGCCTGCCTCGAAATCATCAAAACCGGCGCTATTGTTGGTATGCAGGATATGGGCGCTGCCGGTATCACCTGCTCTACTGCCGAAATGAGCGCAAAAGGCGAACACGGTATGCATATCTGGCTGGATAAAGTTCCTACCCGCCAGGACAACATGAAAGGATGGGAAATGCTGCTGAGCGAAAGCCAGGAACGTATGCTCATCGTTGTGAAAAAAGGTCAGGAAAAACCAATCCTCGATATCTTCGAAAAATGGGACCTGCACTGCGTTCAGATCGGTGAAGTAACCAAGGATAAAAACCTGAAATTCTACATGAACGGCGAACTTGAAGCAGATGTTCCGGCGGAAAGCCTGGTACTCGGCGGAGGCGCCCCCCAATATCACCGCGCTTATACCGAGCCGGCCTACTTCCAGAAAGTAAAGGCTTTCGATATCCAGAACGTACAGGATACCGAGAACCCACGCTTCGTGGCGGAAAGAATCATTGCTTTACCTAACATCGCTTCCAAACGCTGGATCTACAACCAGTACGACAGCATGGTAGGTACTGCCAATGCCAGCACCAACGCACCAAGCGATGCTCCGGTGGTACTGATCAAAGGGTCTAAAAAAGCCCTGGCTATGACCACCGACTGTAACAGCCGCTACGTTTTCGCTGACCCGCATAAAGGTGGTCAGATCGCAGTTGCAGAAGCTGCCCGTAACATCGTCTGCTCCGGCGGCGAACCAGTAGCTATCACCAACTGCCTGAACTTCGGTAACCCTTACGATCCGGAAGTTTACTACCAGTTCGTACACGCTGTACAAGGTATGGGTGAAGCATGCCGCAAATTCAACACACCTGTTACAGGCGGTAACGTGAGCTTCTATAACCAGTCTCCGGACGGCCCTGTTTACCCAACGCCAACTATCGGTATGGTGGGTATCCTCGACAGCATGGATCAGCGGATCACCCTTAACTTCAAGGAAGCCGGCGATCTGATCTACATGATCGGCCGCAACCGCAATGATATCAACAGCTCTGAATACCTGCACAAAATTATCGGTATCGAATTCAGCCCTGCACCGCACTTCAACCTCGAGGAAGAACTGCACCTGCAGCAGGCTATCGCCAAACTGAACAAAGCCGGCCTGCTTCAGTCCGCGCACGATATCAGCGAAGGCGGTTTATTCGTAACTGCTATGGAAAGCGCTATGGCGGGCGGTCTCGGATTTGAACTGCACCTGAACGAGAAATTCCGCAGAGATGCGAACCTCTTCGGTGAAAGCCAGAGCCGTGTAGTCGTTACCGTTAAACCTGCGGATAAAGAGAAATTCGAAGCACTCATGCACAGCCTGGTAGACGCTTCCGATGTTTCCGTACGTTACGAGAAAGCGGGTGTGGTAACCGGCGATCACGTTAAAATAAACGGCGAAGACTGGGGCAAACTGCAGGACTGGAAAAAAATCTACGATACCTCTATCGAAGAACACCTCAAAAAATAAATGTAATTATTTAGTTATTTGAGATTTTATATAAATCAGGAAGCCCCCGGAATATTTTGGGATTTTCGGATTTTCAAATGTTGAAATTTTAAAAAAAATGCAGCGAAGACTTTCAGATCTCCGCTGCATTTTTTTTTATCTCAAAATCCGAAAATCACAAAATCCCAAAATATTCCGGGGGCTTCCTGATTTATTCAAAATCTCAAATAACCAAATAATAAAATAACTACATGTTTACTGTCAGGCCGAGGTTAAACCGGGCGCCGCTGCCTTTGTAGTAGGAGTCGTTGCGTACTTTGGCCTGAGACATGACCGGGTAATAGCCGGCATTCAGGAGGTTATCTACGCCAAGGCGCAGGGTAGTGGTATTATTGAAATGCCAGGCAGTATACAGGTTTACCAGCTGGAAATCACCTACCGGACCTTGTCCCAGGGCAAAATTGCCTTTGGCATCTGCCTGAAAACGCTGACGAACACCGGAATAAATGTAATAAACACCCAGATCCCACTGTTTCAGCGGAGAGTAGTTTACATTGGCCATCACCTTATCCGGCGATATACGGGTGGTAGGCAGGTATGTTTTTTCACCGTTCACGTCTTTTTTACCTTCTACGTGCGACCAGGAAGCGTTGGCAGACAGGTTCGGCAGGAACTGGTAGCCGGCCGTTATTTCGAAGCCCTGCACCCTTTCCGGTGCTCTCTCCGGAACAGCGACGCCGCCAACGTCTACCAGGCTGGTACCCAGACTGGAAGTACTGATAAAATAGGAACCTGACGCATTAAACTTCCCAATGCTGCTGTTAAAGCCTGCCTCGTAGTTGTTGGTGATAATAGGTTCCGTCTGAATGGTGTTGATGCTCACATCTTCTCCTGTGGCAGGCTTTTTCACCAGGCGCAGCGTGCGTCCCAGGTCATACAGTGAGAAACTCTGAGAATAGCTGATAAACGGATTGAATGCGGGGAACTTTGTATAACGCAGGCCGGCATTGAATACCAGCGCTTCGTACGGCAGGCGGCCACCCTTTACTGCTACTCCGCCGGCATAGGCGCCGTATTTAATGGTTGTATAATCGGGAATATCCAGTTTAATATTTTCATAGCGCACCCCTGCTTTCACCAAAAAGTCCTTGAACAGATATGTTTTCAGCTGTGCATAAGGGGCAATATTTTTCATATCCATCTGCGGCACAAATCCGCGGCCGTCAGTGAGTGGCTGCGATGTTTTATCGTTCAGCACATCCAGCCCCCAGGTAACATCCCCGAAAACATCCGGACTGAAATTAAAGACAGTATTGAAGTTGGCCCTGGCGCCCATCTTTTTGGAAGAGATGGCAGAATTACCCGGTGGCGCATAGAAATCAGAGTATTCAAACACCGTATAGAAATCCTGGTAATACAGGTTTATCTGAAGAGAAGTATTACGGAAGATGTTTTTGCTGGTATAATTCAGACCGGCGTTATGATTGTAGGGAGTCCCCTGTTTATCGCCGGGATTGCTGCCCAGTCTCCCTACGATGGGCGTGTAGCCGAATTTTCCGCCGGAATCAACATAGCTGCTGTTCTGCATGGTGCGGTAGTAATTGTACATCAGCTCCACCCGGTTGTTGCTGTTGAAGTTGTAACCCAGTTTGGCAAAGGCATTGATGTTTTCATTTTCGCTGAGCGACTGGAAAGGGCCTATTACTTCGCCGCTGGCATCTTTGTTTACGCCGGTTTGCTCATAGGCGCCGCTTACCACATAATCGAAGCGGTTAATTCCGCCGCTGAAGAGCTGAGAGATGCGCCCGCCCAAGCTGTTTTTGAGGCTGCTGAGCGATCCGGTGGTGGATATTGTTGTGCTGCCGCTGAAAACCTTGTCAGTATTGGCTTTTTGGGTGATGAAGTTGACAATGCCTCCGTCCGCACCATTGCCATAAATTGCTGTAGATCCTTTAATGACTTCCACCCGCTCAATAACGGAAACGTCTATACTCCGGATGTCTTTATCGCCATTACGCAGCGGGGTAGACTGGGGAATTCCGTCTATCATGATGAGCATGCCGCGGCCGCGGAGGGTCTGACCTTTGTTGGTGGAGGTGTTGGTACCCAGCGTGAGGCCCGGAACGTTCATACTGAGCAGCTGGTTAATATCTGTTGTGATAGCGCTTTGCTCCCGCAGTTGTTTTCCGCTGATGACAGTAATGGAAGAGGGAACAGTGCCCAGCGTCTCTTTATTTCTGCCGGCGGTGACTACCACTTCACCCAGCCCTACTTCCGACGGACGGATGGTGAGGCGGAGGGGTGTTTCACCGGCGCCGGCCGTCACTGGCTGCTCCAGGGTGGTATAGCCTATACCGGCAGCGATGAGCGTATATTGTCCGGGTGCTACATTATTGATTACAAACCGGCCATCCGGGCCGGAAACGGCATGCTTCTGCGTACCGGCGAGATATATTCTCAGGAGGGGAACAGCAGTACCGGCAGTATCCGTCAGAACACCGGTGATTTTTTGTGCAGATGCCTGTATAGTAGTGAAAAGAGCTACTATACCGATAATTAAATACTTCTTCATATTCACTATTTCAATGTCAGATCCTGTGCGTTTTGATAATGAATTTCCGGCGATACCATACCAGGAAACCGGATATGGATAAAATGCCGGGTGTTAAAGCCAACAGGGAGTAGAGGATTTTAACGGGGATGCCGCCGAAGTTACCAAAGTGCAGCGGGGCAATACAGGCGTTGAATTTATCGCCGGGACCTGCCTTGCTGAAGTTGACCGTTTTTTTCACTGCGCCGGTGGAGGGGTCAAAGGAGACGGAGGATGAATAGCGGCCCCAGATAGCCGGTTCAGCTGCATGTCCGAGGATACGGACGGGGTCGCCGGCCTTTCTGGGAGGACGCAGCCCCATCGGTACGAAGCCGGGGATCTGCTGCCGGGAAACGGTCATCAGCTGATCGTAATCTACTCCGGGCGTAGCGATACGTTCGCTGACAGCGGCAGGTTTGTTACGGCTGTCTATCACTTTCAGTTCTATCATGAAGCCGGTGAAGGCAATCAGGAGGTTAAAGAGGAGTGCCCATACCCCGATGATCCGGTGAAGGTTGCGCCAGCGGCGGGTACGGTTATGCCATTCCAGTTTCACGCGGAAGGAGAGCACTTTACCGATGGCATTGCGGTATACCCAGATGCCGGTGAGTATGGATATAAACAGCATTATACCCACTATAAAGACGATTACAGCACCTGTTGTACCACTCATGAGGGTGAAGTGCAGGTACAGCAGATAGCCCGTAAAATAGCCTGTATTAGACTGCTGGTGTAATACCCGGCCGGTATAAGGGTCCATGAACAGATATACTTTATAATCAGGCGTAAATTCTCCCCGGATGATGATGCATTCATCCGGCGCCTGCGGTAACCGGGTAACGCTAAGATAAGGATTGCTCCCACGCAGGGCTTTGCCGGCATTGTCCATCAGTTCGCTGAGTGGTTTTTGCCGGGTACCGGGTGTTACTTCATATGCATGGCGGAACATGGCATGATCTATTTCATCGCTGAAAACGAGTATACTCCCGGAAAGGCTCAGGAAGAGGATGAAGGCTCCCGCAATAAGCCCTGATATCCGGTGTAACCGGAATAGTTGTTTGCGCCAGTGTTGTTTCAATCGAGTTGACTTAAATTTTCCTTATCAGCTTTTGACTATACTGCGGACATGCGTTTGAAGCGGTGAGCACGAAAGTGCTATGTGCCTGCCGGGAATTTTTTAAAAAACCGGATATGGATTTTCAAACCGGCTGATTGCCGCAGTCGCGGCAAAGTTACCATAGTGCAGTCAGATGCATTTACGCAAAGCGGAAAAATTGTGGTCATCTCCTCAAAAAAATCAGCATTTGCTGTTTGCCTGATTTATTATTGCAGTGAAATACTTTAACAACGCATTAACAAAATGCCACATTCGTGTTATTTTATCCTGACGAAACTGACATATTTTTGGAAAGAATCAAACAACAAACAACGGATATAAAAATATAACACCTATATAAAATACTTGGAATCACTTGGTTATTCCAAATTCTATGAAGACCATATATTCTACCATGTCCTGATGAAAATTTAGTGAAATTTACACCTAGTGAAAGAACGATTTGTTGTAAGGGCTGAGGCAACTCAGCCCTTTTGTATTTAGTTATTTGGTTATCTGAGATTTTAAATAAATCAGGAAGCCCCCGGAATATTTTGAGATTTTGAGATTTTCGGATTTCGAAATTTAAAAGAAAAATGCAGCGAAGAAATTCACATCTCCGCTGCATTTTTTTATATCTCAAAATCCGAAAATCCGAAAATCTCAAAATATTCCGGGGGCTTCCTGATTTATGTAAAATCTCAAATAACCAAATAACTAAATAACTAAATAACAGGGATCTCTGCTACCTGGTAGGTTTTGGCGTCCAGTTTGGCTTTGGTTTCGCTGAAGGCTTTGAGGGTCAGTTCAATATCTTCGTCTGAGTGTGCCGCAGTGGGGATCAGGCGGTAAATGATCTGGCCTTTTGGAATAACCGGGTATACCACGATAGAGCAGAAGATGTTGTAGTTTTCGCGCAGGTCGAGGCACATAGCAGTTGCTTCAGGAATATCTCCCTGGAGGTAGATGGGGGTTACCGGAGAATTGGTTCTGCCGATATTGAAGCCGCGGCTTTTCAGTCCTTCCTGGAGTTTATTCACATTATCCCACAGTTTCTGCTTCATTTCCGGATGCTGGCGCATCAGCTGTACACGTTTCAGGTGGCCGATAACGATAGGCAGCGGAATGGATTTTGCAAATATCTGTGAGCGCATGTTATAGCGCAGGTAGTTGATGATAGCTTTGTCGCCGCTGATGAAAGCGCCGATGGAAGCGCCGGATTTAGCGAAGGTATTGAACAGCAGGTCGATTTTATCCTGAACACCCTGTTCTTCACCTGTACCGGCGCCGGTTTTACCCATAGTACCAAAACCGTGGGCATCGTCTACCAGCAGGCGGAATTCGAATTTATCCTTTAAGTCAGCGATTTCTTTCAGTTTACCCTGATCGCCGGCCATACCGAAAACGCCTTCCGTTACCACGAGAATACCGCCGCCCTGTGCTTTCGCCAGTTCAGTAGCGCGTTTCAGTTGTTTTTCGCAATCTTCTATATCATTGTGTTTGAACACATAACGTTTGCCGGGGTGGAGGCGGAGGCCATCCAGGATACTGGCGTGGCATTCTGCATCGTATACAATCACGTCCCTGCGGCCGCAGACAGCGTCTATAGCGCTCATAATACCCTGGTAGCCGTAGTTCAGCAAAGTGGTATCTTCTTTACCCATGTAGTCGGACAGTTCCTTTTCCAACTGTTCGTGATAAGTAGTGTTACCACTCATCATACGCGCTCCCATAGGGGAGGCCATCCCAAAATCTGCTGCTGCTTTGGCGTCTGTAGCACGAACTTCCGGGTGGTTAGCCAGGCCCAGGTAGTTGTTGAGGCTCCAAACGATTTTTTCGTTGCCCCTGAATTTCATACGGGGACCTATTTCACCTTCCAGCTTGGGAAAGGCGAAATAGCCATGAGCTCTTTCTGAATGCTCCCCGATGGGGCCCATGTGTTTCAGCAGTTTCTCGAAAATATCCATACGTTATATTATGTTATGGTTAATTGCTTCCATTAAAAATGGACACAAAGGTATTAAAATATTACTTTTTGTAAACTTCGTTTACATTTGCCGGCATCTTATTTTATACAGCTTTTTAAAACCGGGCGCTGCCGGTTAAAACTATACGCAGACCTTTAAATTTACTAACAATCTGATGAAACGGAACAATCTTCTGACAATCGCGCTGCTGGCCGTTGCACCGGCCGTATGGGCGCAAAAGGCCACCTCTCCCAAACCATTTGACCATACAGCTGCCCACAAGGGTACCAAAGCAACTTCCAGGCCTAAATTGGTAGTGGGCGTGGTAGTAGACCAGATGCGCTGGGATTACCTGTACCGGTACGGCGGAAGATATGCCGGCGGCGGATTTAAAAGATTGTTGCAGGAAGGATTTTCCTGCGAGAATACCCTCATCAATTATACACCTACCATTACTGCCTGCGGGCATACCTGCGTGTATACCGGTTCTGTGCCGGCCATTCACGGCATCATCGGCAACACCTGGTATAGTAACGAAATAGGCCGTACCATGTATTGCGCGGAAGATACCACCGTTACCACCGTGGGCAGCACCTCTGCAGCAGGTAAAATGAGCCCCCGCAATATGCTGGTAACCACTATCGGCGATGAGCTGCGGTTGTCCAATAACTTCAGGAGCAAGGTAGTAGGCGTGGCTATCAAAGACCGCGGCGCCATCTTACCTGCAGGCCACAGTGCCAATGCCGCCTTCTGGTACGATGGCAGCACCGGCAACTGGGTAACCAGCTCCTATTACATGAACGAGCTGCCAGGCTGGGCGCAGGAATTCAACAACCAGAAATGGCCCCAGCAATACCTGGCCAAGCCCTGGACCACGCTCTACCCGCTGTCTACCTACACCCTCAGCACAGCCGATGAAAAAGCCTATGAAGGAAAATATAAAAACAGCACCACCGGCACTTCTTTTCCGCATGACCTGAGCGGTATTGCCAATGGCACTATTGCGGCTTCTCCCTATGGTAATACCATGACCCTGGAATTTGCCAAAAAAGCGCTGGAATCCTATAATATGGGTAAGGGAGATGTAACCGATTTTCTGGCTATCAGCCTCTCATCCACCGACTATGTAGGCCACCAGTTCGGACCTAATTCCATTGAGGTAGAAGATACCTACCTGCGCCTGGATCATGACCTGGCTACCCTCTTTCAGTATCTGGATGCCAAAGTAGGAAAGGGGCAGTACCTGTTCTTCATCACGGCAGACCATGGCGTGGCGCATGTACCGGGTTTCCTGCAGGAAAATAAACTGCCGGGCGGCACCTGGGACGACCGCGCTGCCATGAAGGAACTGAATGATAAAGTAGCTGCGAAATTCGGCGTGAATAACGTTATCAAGGCGGTGGATAATTACCAGTTCTGGCTCAATTATGACAACATCGCAGCGGCCGGTAAGAGCAGC
This sequence comes from Chitinophaga solisilvae, assembly GCF_009928525.1. Lineage (GTDB taxonomy): Bacteria > Bacteroidota > Bacteroidia > Chitinophagales > Chitinophagaceae > Chitinophaga > Chitinophaga solisilvae. Next base: position 288,624 of record NZ_JAABOK010000005.1, read on the forward strand.
AATGATATACAGCAGTTTATGATCACAGAACTGCTGAAGTCGCCGGCTATTGCCAAAGCATTTCCTGTACGTGACCTGATGACCACCGTATTGCCGGAACCGATGCGCACCATGATGACAAACGGCTATAACACGAAAAGAAGCGGGGATATCCAGATAGCGCTTTCACCAGCTTACATCGATGGCGGAAAAACCGGTACCACTCACGGTTTATGGTATCCTTATGATGCGCATATCCCGCTGGTATGGATGGGATGGGGTATTAAGCCCGGAAAGACCAACCGCACAACCGGTATGACAGACATTACACCTACACTGGCGGCGCTGCTGCATATTCAGATGCCCAGTGGTAACGTAGGACAAGTAATCCAGGAGATTACTCATTAAAAGTTTATTCGTTATATTGCTGACAGGAAATACGGACCGCGGATTTACCTATTTAGGGTAAAACGCGGTTCGTACGTCATAACTGCATGATTATGGATTTTTCTTTACTGCAATATGAAGTAGCATCCCGCATTGCTACCATTACCCTGAACCGGCCGGAGAAACGCAATGCGCTGAACGGGCCGCTGGTAGCGGAGCTACAAAAGGCCTTCGGGGCCGCCGCAGCTGACGATGCGGTAAAAGTAATTGTACTGAAAGGCAACGGGGAAGCCTTTTGCGCAGGTGCCGACCTGGAGTACCTGCAGCAGCTGCAACAAAATACCTATGAGGAAAACCTCGAAGATTCCCGGCAGCTGATGCGTTTATTCCAGCAGATTTACGACCTGGATAAGATAGTAATTGCACAGGTAGAAGGACATGCAGTAGCCGGCGGTTGCGGACTGGTCACCGTTTGCGACCTGAGTTATGCTGTACCAGAAGCCATGTTGGGATATACAGAAGTGAAAATCGGGTTTATACCCGCCCTGGTAGCCGTTTTCCTGGTAAGGAAAATAGGAGAGGGCCGTTCCAGGGAATTATTATTGACCGGCAGGCTTGTTACCGCAGAGAAAGCGGCTGCCGACGGACTGATTACAGCAGTAGTACCCGCTGCAGAAATAAAGAAAAAAGTAGCCGGAATAGCCACCAGCCTATGTAACGATGCTTCTGCCAACTCCCTGAAAGCCACCAAGAAACTGATTGGCACAGTGTTGGACTTACCTATAGAGCAAGGATTAGCCCATGCCGCAACGCTGAATGCAGCCACGCGCGGACATGAAGACTGTAAACGCGGAATAGCCGCTTTTTTAAACAAGGAAAAGCTCGTCTGGTAAAACTTCTCAACAACTAAAGCTTCTCAACAACTAATCAACACACCACATCATATGTCACACCGGTTGATCTTAACTTTTTTACTTGTATGCCTTACCGGCTCCCTGCTGGCGCAGCGTACAGTGTCCGATGCCAAAATAGTGTACAAAATGGAATTGCCGCCGGAGCAGCTGCAGATGGATGCCATGCTGGAAGGCAGCACCTTCACGCAGTATATGCGCGGACATATGAGCAGGATAGACATGGATTTCAATATTGTGAAATATACCTACCTGATTAACAGCAAGGATGAAACGATGACTACGCTGATAGATCAGCATGGCAACAAGTACCTGATCCGTGCGGGCCGCGACCAGTATGTGAAAGACCTGAAACAGTACGAGAATATTGTTTTTAAGGATCAGCCGGAAACCAGGCAGATTGCCGGTTACAACTGCCGTCGTGCTATCGGCGCCATGCCTGACGGAAAAACATTTGAAGTTTTTTATGCTACCGACCTGGTGCCTGAAAACAGGCAGTATAACCGCCGTTTCGTGAATCTGAAGGGTATTCCCCTGGAATTTGAGATAGTTACCAAAACAGGCTCCAAAATGCGTGTTATGGCCACTAAGGTGGATCTTTTCCCTATTCCGGCGTCGTATTTTGACGTGCCTAAAACGGGGTATAAGGAAGTCAGCCAGGAAGAGTTGAAAAATATGTAGGTTTTTACGTAGTGATGCGTAAGAAAAAGGCCTATCAAAAAGTTGTTAAACTTTTTGATAGGCCATATTTGTACTTGAAGAAACGTTAAGGTCAGCCTTTCTTAAGCGGCAGAATAATCTGCAGTTTCTGAAAGTTTGTGTTGCCTGGTTGAGGCATTTGCACATTGTAAGGTAATACGTAGGTAACATTCCCTTTGGTGTATGTTACTACAGACTTGAAGTTAACCGTCGGAGCTGCATTCACGGCATTATTGGTGTTGAACCTGAAGTCAGACGTAATACTGCCACTGTACCTGTAACCGGCATCCAGTCCCAGTTTTGACTTAGGCATGGACATGCTCAACACAAAATGTGTGTTGTCTGTTTTTTTCGCCTTGTCTTTTTCATTATCGGTGGTAGGCAAAAAGCTACTATTTGCCAGCGCATTGAGAGCAAAAAACGCTAATGCGCCCGCTAACAAGCAAGACAATGAAAAGGTCTTTGATATGTGAGTTCTCTTTTTCATTGTAACACAAATATACAAACTTTTTGATGTATTCTATAACATATTCTTAACGCAAATTACAAATAAATCTTAACAAAATGTTAAAAAATTTATAAACGGTTAATATTGCCTGCATGTTGGTGGAAGTATAAAAGTCTTATATTTACATTAATGAGTAAAGACTTTTCTTTTTTAAACGAGGATTTTGATGATCTGAGAGACTTGTTGCAGCAGTTTGAAAATCTACGGGCAGGTAAGTCTCATTCCTTTCTGGACGAGGACTCATTTGAGCAGATCATAGACTATTATGACGAGCAGGACGAAATGCCGATTGCATTGCAGGCTGCTGAAATAGCCATAGAGCAGTTTCCCTATTCTTCGACCCTTCTTCTCAAAAAAGCCAACTTACTGATAGAAACCAAAAAGTACAAAGAAGCCCTTCATTTACTGGATAAAGCAGCCGTTCTGGACCGGAATGACATTAACCTGTACATTCTGCAGACAGATGTTTACCTGGCGCTGAACCAGCATCAGAAAGCCGCGGATGTACTGAATGAGCAGATAGATCAGTTTTCGGGAGAAGATAAAACCGAGCTGTTACTGGAGCTGGCGGACGTTTACGATGACTGGGAAGAATTTGAGAAAGTATTCGACTGCCTGAAAATGGCGCTGGAACACGAACCGAACAACGAAGAAGCCCTGCATAAAATCTGTTTCTGGACGGAATTTACCGGCCGTAACGAAGAAAGCATCCGGCTGCATACCGCCATTATAGACGAGCACCCGTTTAACCAGCTGGCCTGGTTTAACCTGGGTACCGCCTACCAGGGGCTGAAACTATACGAAAAAGCCATTGACGCCTATCAGTATGCGGTGGCCATCGATGAAAAATTCGATTATGCCTACCGTAATATGGGCGATGCCTATATCCGCCTGCGTAAATATGCGGACGCCATAGAAGTACTGCAGAAACACCTGGAAATAGCCAAACCCGAAGACGTTATTTACGAAGCTATCGGGCATTGCTACGAAAAGCAGCGTAAATATACCCAGGCCCGCTATTACTACCGCAAAGCCTCCCATCTGAGTCCGAACGACGACAAGCTGCACTACAAAATAGCCGTAGCCTACATGATGGAAGAAAACTGGGAAAACGGTGCCAAATCCTTACTGAACGCACTGAAAATTAATAAGCAAAGTGCGGAATACAACATGAGTCTGGGAGAATGTTACCTGGAACTCGGCAAGGACAAGGAAGCGCTTGCCCACTTCGTAAACGCCGTACGTATCCGCCCGAAGAGCGCGCAGCCCTGGCAGCAGCTCATCAAAGGATTGTATGTATCCGGGTATATGGAGGAAGCTCTCAACCAGGTAGCTATCGCTGAAGAAAAAGCCGGCCGTAAACCGGTATTCATATATTTCCGTGCCGCTATCCTGATAGCCATGGGGAAAACCAAGGAAGGGCTGATCCACCTGGAAACGGCCCTGCAACAGGCGCCTAAAATTCTTAAAAAACTGGTGGAGCTCGATCCCGCCATTTTACAGCATGTGAGTGTGGTTGACCTGATTGCCCAATATCGCCGCAAACGTTAACCAGTGTTATTTACTTTTAAAATAAAGTATACTTCTTATTTTTGCGCCGGCTTTTAATGTCATGGACGCTAGCCAATGGTATTTACGGTTATTAAAATTGCTGCTAAACTATCCCGCCTTGCCTGGTGAAATTAGTGTGTGTTTTACTGACCAATAAGAAGATAAAAATATTTCAAATGAATTTTAATCTGACACAGATCCCGGAAAGGACAAAGAAACCCCGCAATCATGGTCTGACCATGGTAATGGACAAGGGGCTTAGTTTGGAAGAAGCAAGAAATTTTTTATCAGCGTCGGGCCCGCACGTAGATATCCTGAAACTGGGCTTTGGTACTGCCTTCGTCACGCCTAACCTGCGCGAAAAAATTGAACTCTACCAGGCCGCCAATATCCCTGTTTACTTTGGCGGTACTTTGTTCGAAGCTTTCCTTATCCGCAATCAGTTCGACGATTATGTAAGACTGGTCAAAGATTACGGCATCAACTACATGGAAGTTTCCGACGGATCCATCATTATACCTCATGCTGAAAAATGCGGTTATATTGAGAAACTGGCCAAACATGGCCTGGTACTGAGTGAAGTAGGTTCCAAAGATGCAGAGCACATCATTCCGCCTTATAAATGGATCGAGTTAATGAGCGCAGAACTCTCCGCCGGCGCCACCTATGTAATTGCGGAAGCCCGCGAAAGCGGTAACGTAGGTATCTACCGCGGTACCGGAGAAGTACGCGAAGGTCTGGTACAGGAAATCCTTACCAAAATCCCTGCTGAAAAAATTATCTGGGAGGCTCCCCAGAAAGCACAGCAACTCTACTTCCTGGAGCTCGTTGGCTGTAACGCCAACCTGGGCAATCTGGCGCCACACGAAGTAATCTCTCTCGAAGCCATGCGCATCGGCCTCAGAGGAGACACCTTCCACCTGTTCCTGGACAAAGAATAAATTACAGGAATTACGAATTGCGAATTACGAATTACGAATGAGAGCGAAGATGTAAGCGGATACGGAATGTACTTTGTCGCTTACATCTTCGCTCTCATTCGTAATTCGTAATTCGTAATTCACAATTCGTAATTCACAACAAGAGGTACTATGAAACTTTATGGACTCATCGGCTATCCGCTTAGTCATTCTTTTTCAAAGGGTTTTTTTGCAGAGAAATTTGAGAAGGAACATATTGCCGGATGCAGGTATGATAATTATGCTATTCCGGACATTCAGGAGTTTGCCGGATTATGGCAGCAACAACCGGACCTGCAGGGATTGAATGTAACGATTCCGTACAAAGAAGCGGTGATCCCCTTCCTCGATGAGCTGAGTGATGCTGTAAAGCAGATCGGCGCCGTGAACTGCATACACTTTAAAAATGGCGTTAAAACCGGCTACAATACGGATGTAACCGGCTTCGGGAATTCATTGAAGCCGCTGCTGCAACCCCATCATCAGAAAGCCCTGGTGCTGGGCACCGGTGGCGCTGCCAAAGCAGTAATGTATGCCCTGCAGCAAATGGAGATTGCATTCAAAGTAGTAAGCAGACAGGCATCTGCCACTACTATCGGCTATAACTCCCTGGATCAGTTCATCATGGAGGAATATACCATCATCATCAACACCACTCCGCTGGGCATGTACCCTAAAACAGATGCCTGTCCCGAAATCCCCTACCAATACATCAGCAGCCGCCACCTGTTATATGACCTGGTATATAATCCCGCTGAAACATTATTCCTGAAAAAAGGTGCTGAACAAGGCGCTGCAACGAAGAACGGGCATGAAATGCTGATTTTGCAGGCGGAGGCATCGTGGGAAATATGGAATAAATAATCTATAGTGTCCGGGGAAACTAAAAGAGAAAGTTAGCTAAGCGAGCCAATCGGGCATGAAGGTCCTGAGAATTGAGTATTTATCTAAATTGGTCAAAAAATATTTCAAATACTCAATTCTCAGGCCTCTCTAAAAAGTAAGCCCCCCTTCTAAGGAGAGAATAATTTCAGTTGTATAAAGTCAGCCTCTTTATTATGGCGGAGAAGTGCTTTCTCAGGTTCCGTTAGAAATTTAATTAGAAGAATGTAGGTGGAAAGGTGAAGTCTCAGAAAACCTGCAAGGTTGCTAAACGACCACTTTCTGCAACCCAGTTGGTTTAGTTGATCTTTCACAATCTTTATAAGCAGATCTTTTATTAAAGTGCACCAGACCTGTATACTAATGGCATTCTCATTGTCTCCCAGAAAGTTACTTAATTGAGCGTTCTGCTTAATTCTTTTGAATAGCAATTCTATATCCCATCTCTGTTTGTATAATTTCCTGATGGTAGAACAGGCAAAGGTTTGATTGTTAGTTAATAAGTGTACCTTCTTTCGGGTCTTTTTACCATAAATACTAATGACCCTGGCCTGTTGCACAGGACTCATTTTAGAGGTCTTGGGATTGCCAAGCCGGATGTCCCAGTCTTTTAAAACTCCATTCTTTTTATCAGCCAATGTTACTTTTTTTCGCTTAAGTACCTTTATTTTCATCCCTTTAGTAACTCTGGAGATCCAGGTAATATTATTTTGGGTCCAGTCTTTCATGACAGTATAATTTACATAAGCCCGATCCATGGCAATTATAGAACCTGGCTCCAGGGGCAGCTTCTGCATAAATTTTCTATCACTACAAGCGGCCTCTGTCAGTACGGTAAAGCAGGGTAACTCATCCTTGGCGCGCATCAGCACATGGGCTTTAATACCTCCTTTTTTTCTGCCATTTAAACCTTTTACACCTGCACCCTTCATCACCGTTGAAAACAGGCTAATTGTTGTGGAATCTACTATAAATAATCTATCATGCAACCTACGCCTTGTTCGGCTGTCCGGGCAATGTTGTGGATAATGGTGCTGATATAGTAAATGATAAAGCCGGCTGAAAAAATCTACAGAGCGGTTCCGGTTGGCATCTGAAATAGTACTACGACGAGGGGTGTTTTTAAGGCCTAAATGACTAAGGCGATGCTCATTGGCCAATAGACCGGTAACTAACTCTCTAAGAGAACTACAATGATGAAAGCTGCTGAATAGCATCGTTACCAAATGGTCAAAAGCCTTAAAGTGCTTGTAATAGCTATCTGCTCCCGTATCAATGGCCGCTTTTTCGATTAAAGTGCAGGGAACAAAAGAAAGTAGCTGATTAAAAATCGGCTGTCCGGAAAAAAATCTATTTTTGCCCATAATAGTAGTTTTTGTGTGGTAACTTAAACTTACTAAAAAAGGAGGCCACATCGGCCTCCTTTTATTTATCATTGGAGTATTTTTACCGGACACTATAGAATAAATAATTACGAATTACGAATTGCGAATTGCGAATGAGGAGCGAAGACATAAGCGGATAAAGAATTTACTTCTTCGCTTATGTCTTCGCTCCTCATTCGCAATTCGTAATTCGTAATTCGTAATTATTTATTCCGGTTTAATCATATAATACATGCACGTTGTAAAGAAGTTTCTTACAAACGGGATGGCTGCGATGGGTTTGAACTGTTCGCGGGCGGATACGCCGAATTTGTATTTATAAATCGGATTGATCATGTAGAATCTGCGCCGGGTGATTTTGTATTGCTGGCGTCTGACGATTTTTTCAAAACGCTCAATGGAGATACCGGTGGATTTAACATCCATCAGTTCGCTGACGATATCGTTTTCTTCTCCGAAGAGGCGCAGGGTACCTTTGTACAGGGGCCTGGGAAGCAGATGTATGTACGGCACCATACTCAGAAACCTGTTGGCGCAGATCTGCTGGTGGCCGCCGTGAGGCATATACCAGGGCGGAAAACCAAAGTATACCTGTCCGCGCGGACTAAGCAGCTGCTTCAGATGACCAATGATCTTCTCCTGATCAGGAATATGCTCTATGGCATCTTTCAGAATAATAATATCAAAAGAGTTGCGGAATTCTCCCAGAAAATCCACATCATAGATGTTTTTAGCTATCAGCCTTAATTGGCCAGAAGGAAGATAGTTACCCAGGTAACTTTTGGCCAGTTCAATCCTGGCAGGTGCAAGGTCTACCCCTACGCACTGACAACCTTTCTCCAGCAATGGCGTTAATACGCCGCCTTCCCCACAGCCCACCTCCATTACGCGCAGGCCGTCCAGCTGCGGAAATTCCTGCTGGATAAATGGCAGCACATAATCGCGCGAGTTGTCCACCTGTTGCTGATAACGAAGTGTTGCGTCTTTATGATGTTCTAATGACATGGTTTGAAAATTCCGTGAATTTAGGCAAAAGCTGTAAGTTTTCCCGTATCCGTATGTAGAATAATTTTTTATAATAGGTGAGCGGGGCCATGACTACCGCTATTTCTCTATCTTTGCAGGATGCAGACAAACGAAAAGACGAATTACCAGGAAGGAGCTGTGATCCTTATCAATAAACCATTAACATGGACCTCCTTCGATGTGGTGCGTAAAATAAGAAATCTTACCAGGGCTAAAATTGGTCATGCCGGCACGCTGGACCCGCTGGCTACCGGTTTGCTCATTTGCTGTACCGGTAAGATGACAAAAAAAATAAATGAATACCAGGCGCAGGAAAAGGAATACACCGGCACTTTTACACTGGGAGCTACTACGCCTACTTTCGATAAAGAATCTGAACCGGAAAATTTTAAAGATATCAGCGGTATTGATGAGGCAGCGCTGGAAGCCGCTACAGCTCCGTTTCTTGGCGAAATTATGCAACTGCCGCCCATTCACTCTGCCATCAAACAGAATGGTAAACCTATTTATCTGCTGGCCAGAAAAGGGGTAGATGTAAAGGTAGAGCCAAGAAAAATAACCATCAGCGAATTTGAGATTACAAAGATAGAACTGCCGGTTGTGCATTTCCGCGTAGTGTGCAGTACTGGAACGTACATACGTTCACTGGCAAATGATTACGGTGCACAGTTAGGCTGCGGCGCTTACCTGAGCAGTTTGTGCAGAACGCGTATCGGGGCGTTTACGCTGGCAGAAGCAACTGATATGGATGCCTTCATTACTGCCAATACGCCTAAAACGGATAACCAATAGCGATATTCCAGATAATATTATTCTTGCGCCACTCGCTGCTTTTCAGGTCCCACTCGCTGAGATACCAACCGTTTTTATTTTCAGAGGAATAAGGTACTTTCAGCGGGATACCCCAATCCAGGCGTACGAGGAAGAAGGAGAAGTCCAGCCGCAGCCCCACTCCCGTGCCCATAGCCAGATCGCGGTACAGGTTACTGAACTGAAATTCGGAACCGGGCCGGGTGGTATCTTTCTTAATCATCCAGATATTACCCATATCGAGGAAGGTGGCGCCCTTGAGATTAACGGTGCCACCGAACATACGTAACAGATCAAAGCGGTATTCTATATTGCCTTCCAGTTTCATATCGCCGGTCTGATCCGGGAATATCTGTGCATTGGCAGAGGTATCCTTGTAGGAACCCGGTCCCAGGGTACGCAGGCGGAATGCACGGATGCTGTTAGGACCGCCGGAAGTGAACTGCCGTACATAGGGCAGTACCTGCGAATAGCTGTAAGGAAGGCCGATACCGGCGTACACCCTGGCAGCGAGTGCGCTGTGTATACCCAGCTTCCAGAAATGCCTGTAGTCTGCTTCCAGCTTCACGAAATTGGAAATACTTACTTTCGTCAGCGTTTCCAGGTTTGTCTTTTTACCGGAAACGGTATTGATAAGGCTGCTCACCCCGTTCAGCCATAACCCTGATTCTTCAGCTGTAATCCTGAAATAGGTATACTGCCGCTGGTGCAGCAGGTCGTTGTTGCTGAAGATGAAGGAAATGTTTTCCCCGCCTATCAGCGCCGGTTCAAAGCTGCGTTTCAGGTAAGGGTTTTTATCTACTGTAGTTATCCTGAAATCTTCATTGAGGGTAACGCCTACATAGTTGAACGTAAACGGTTTTACAATCCAGCGTTTATAGGCAGTTTCATTCCAGTCGTATCCGAAAGAGATATTCACGCTGTTGATATCAAATTTTTCAACGCGGGAGAGATAGTTGGCGCCGAGAGACAGTCTTGTTTTTACATTGGAGCGGGCAGTATGTTTCAGCCGGAAGGGTACGGCAAACCGGGGCCAGGTAAGACTTACCTCTCCACCAAATTGTCTGGCCTGCAGGTCCCATCCGTTGCTCTGGGAAACCAGTTCCACGCCGGCATTGAGGTTCATGCCCAGCTGTACGGCGCTTCTGTTCAGGTTGATGTGCCTGTAATTCAGGCTCACGCCCGACCCTAACGCATAGTCAGAGCTGGTGGAGGCTTCGAAGTTCAGTCCCAGTTCCTGGCGGCGGCGGGGTGTCAGGAAAAGGTATGCGTCCAGCGTATTGGAGGTATCTTTATTTTCCTTGTATTGCAAGGTTACAAACTGCCATACTCCCAGGTCGTACAGTTTATTGACGGCATTATTGTACTGCTGCAGGGAGTAGGTGTCGCCGGGGCGCAGCAGGATGGAGCGGGATAATATCCGCGGCTTCAGTATTTCCTGGTGCGATCTGATGGTGATATACTTCCTGATGTCCTGGTTGAAGGAGCTGTCCTGTGGGGCGGCATTCAGCGGAAAATCAGGATAGGCATATATCTTACCGATATGATATTTCTCCCAGAGGCTGATGGAGTCTTCCGGATTTTTGATTCTTACTTCTATATCCATGGTAGGTTTTTCTCTGCCTTTATTCTCATTGAAAATATTGACAAAGCCTTCGAATGGATTGAGGGAGTTCCGGAAGAGGGCTTTATTGAGGGTATCTACCTCAAATTCGATAGCGTCGCGGTTAAACTTGTAATAGCCGGCATCTTTGATGATGCGGGTCAGTCTTTCCCTTTCAGCTGAGACGGTGGCCGATTTGAAGGCAACGCCTTTTTTCAGCAGGGATAATTTCTCGTTTTCCCGTACCAGAGCCATCAGTGCTGAATCCGGGACGGCGTAGGTAATTTTATCCAGTACAAAGTTACGGCCGGTACTTACGGTATAGGTGAGCGTTGTTTTATTGCGTTTCACTTTAGGGGCGGCATCTACGGTGGCGTAGAAAAAGCCCTGGTTGTGCAGGTAGCTGGTCATGCGGGTGATGGCATCCTTTGTTTTGGAGGAATCATACATCACCGGCTCTTCCATGTTTCTTTTGGAGAGCACGATATTCCAGAACCAGTTGGACTTTTTCTCATTATATTTCTGGTTGTACAGCCACACTTTGATACGGGTGCCCAGTAATTTTTTATTGGGCTGTTGAATCATCAGTGATTTGGAAGATAAAGAACTGCGGATGTCCTGTTTTTCCGAGTTAAGAATATCTCCCTTCACGTTAAACGTGCTGCTGACATATAAAGTCTGATCCTTCTGCAGGTATTTGGTATTGGAGCAACTACTGAAAGCCAGTATTACAGCCACTAGCAGCAGATATCTCAGCAGGAAATTCCTTGAATTGGGCGGCAGCTGCATCACAAGCAATAACGTTATTATAATTTTAAAAGGTAATACTGACCTGATTGGAAACCAAGCCTATTCTTGGCTGATTAAAAGAAATCGTGTAGGTTTGGCCCATGTTGTCAAAGGCGCAAATTAAATATATTCAATCATTACAGCACAAAAAAAACCGTCAAAAATCCAGCCAGTATATTGCAGAAGGGGATAAGATTGTGCAGGAGCTGCTACAGGCGGGCATGCCCGTTAAAGCGGTGTATGCAACCGGCGAGTGGCTGGGTCAACATACTGCATTATTGAGCCGGCTGCCGGCAGATGCAGTGAAAACAGTGGATGCTGTTTTGCTGAAACAACTTTCTTCGCTGACGACTCCCAACAACGCGATGGCCCTGCTGGATATGCCTGCGGCAGATAATACACTGCCACAGCGCGGTACGGTGGTTCTGGCCCTGGAAGCCATTCAGGATCCCGGTAATATGGGTACTTTAATACGTATAGCCGACTGGTTTGGGATTCCGCAGGTGATCTGTTCCCCGGACTGTGTGGATGTGTATAATCCGAAAACTATTCAGGCTACCATGGGCAGCATTGCGCGCGTACGTATAGCCGAACACGATATAAAGGAGCTGCTGCGGCAAACGGCTCTGCCGTCTTATGCGGCCACCCTGCACGGAGAAGATATTACCGCTTTCGGCAAGCTGCCGGAAGGCATTATCCTGATCGGTAATGAAGGCCGGGGGCTGACGGAGGAAACCATTGCCCTGGCAACACACCGGATTACGATTCCCCGCCTCGGCGGCGCCGAATCACTGAATGCGGCCATCGCTGCCGGAATCATTTGTGGAAGATTGCTGATATAATGATGATACCCCGCTATCGCTGGCTTATATGCCTGCTGTTTGTATTCCAGTATTGTAAACAACCTGCTCCCCGGCAGGTAACACCTGCATTCTATTACTGGAAACAGGCATGGACGGGCAATGGTGCTGAAACCAGGTACCTGCGCCAGCTTCCGGCCAAAAAATTATATATCAAAATGTTTGACGTTGTACAGGAAGAGGTGAGCAGGAAACCTGTACCCGTAGCCATATTTAAGCAGCTGGCCCCCTTGCCGGACAGTGTGGACATTATCCCGGTGATCTTTTTAATGAATAACATCTGGGAAGCGCCTGATACTGCGCTTGCAGCCAATGCTGCCCGCCTGCTGGAGCAACTGTGCGCCGGTATCCCGCCGCAACGCATCCCGGAGATACAGATAGACTGCGACTGGACCAAAACCAGCCGTGACCAGTATTTCCACTTTCTGCAGCAACTGCCGCAGCAACCGTTTTTCCGGCAACGCAAAATATCTGCCACTATCCGTATGCACCAGGTAAAGTTTACGACCAGCAGCGGCATACCACCGGTAGATAAAGGACTGCTCATGTGCTATAATATGGGCGACCTGCGGAAAGCCGGCGATCATAATTCTATCCTGGAACCGGCCACCGTACAGGCGTACATCGGGCAGCAACGGGTTGCTGAATATCCCGTACCTTTGGATATAGCTTTACCACTTTTCGATTGGAGTGTGTTGTTCGATAAAGGCCGGTACGAAGGTATCCTGCGGAATGCAGGAATGCAGGAACTCAGCGATACCTCTTTGTTTGCACACAGCGGCAAACTGTTGTACACGGTCAGGAAAGATAGCCTGCTTAACGGCTACCCCCTTAAAAAAGGCCAGGTAATACGACGGGAAACCACTACCAGCCAAGCACTGGAAGCCGTGGCCCGCCTGGTGGCCGCACAGCGGCAGGCTTATGATCCGGTTGTCATATTTTACCATTTAGATTCAGTAACCCTTCATAATTATCCTCCGGATGAACTACAAAAAATTTATCGTCTTTTTAATTAGTTGTTGTGTGGCATTATTCGGCAATGTGATCTATACATTGTCCTGTGGTCCGGAGCCGGACCCTTATGACTATTACGTTTCCTTCTTCAATCCCTATCCGAAAGGCGCAGGGTACGAACCATTCTACTATACCTCGCTCAGCGTTTTCTATGATGATCCTACCCCATCGGAAGAAACAGCCAATGTTGCCGACTGGCAGCAGTTTACCGGCAGTAAGGTAACGGCAAAGGATATACGGGAATATATTTATACCTATCCCGTTGCCGTGATGTCCGGTGTGGCATTGAACAGCAGCGTGCCTGACAGCGTACGCCGCAACACCTTTACGAAGTTCCTGCAGGATGGCGGCAATCAGGAAGCTGCAAGATATCTGCTGTTTGCCAAAACCTGTGAGCCGGCGGTAGTCAACGCTGACCCCTGGTCTGTGCCGGAGCGGGATATTACCAGGATGAAGGCGCTGCAGCAGGAAGGACTGGAATTGTACAGCAAGACAAAAAACAAGGATATCCGCGACCGTTACGCATTTCAGCTGATACGCCTGCAGCATTACATGCGTCAGTACAGGGAGGCGATAGCTTCTTTTGATGAGATGTTCGGTAAGAAAACAGGATCTTCCCTGGTGTATTATAAGTCGCTCTCGCTGAAAGCGGGCGCACTCCAGCACCTGCGCGATACGGTACAAAGTGCCTATCTTTTCTCCAGCGTATTTGAAAAGGCCCCCTCCCTGCGTATCAGCAGTATCACCAGTATGAGATGGGGTAATGCGCCTGCCAGCGCGGTATACGCCTTGTGTAAGGATAACAGCGAGAAAGCCAATTTAGCTGCTATCTATGGCTTCAATAACAGTGAACCTGATATGAAACCGCTGAAGGAAGCATACGATTATGATCCCTCTTCTCCTGCATTAAGTGTACTGCTGGGAAGAGAAATCAATAAGCTGGAAAGCAGTTTCCTCAATGAAACCATTTCGCCGATGACAGATTCCGCCGGTATGGCCGCTCTCGTAAAGCTGTCGCCGGAAATGACCACCATGGCCAATACACGGATAAAGCCCATGATCCGGTGGATGAACACGGTGATCGATAAAGGTAAGGTGCGGGATATTGACATGTGGAAGGTATCCGCTGCTTACCTCTCCTATATGTGCCGCGATTATGCTGCCGCCAGGAAAGCGCTGGACAATGCACGGGTAAAGGATCCGGAGAGCAGGGATCAGTGGGAAGTGGTTAACCTGCTTGTGAATATTAATGAGCAGAAAACCATTGACAAGGATTTTGAAGATAAGTTGCTGTCATCTTTCAGATGGCTGGACGGTAAGATGGGCAAGCTGGGAGCAGACGAATGGTATACTTCCAGCCGCACCATGTTCTACAATAAAGTTTACCGTAACCTGTTGCTTTCTATACTGGCGCCGCGTTATCACCAACAGGGCAACCTGACAAAGGAAGCGTTGGTGCGTGGCCGTTGTGACTCCCTGCATCTGTATGGGTATCAGTGGTACCTGGATCTGTCGGCCAGGGACCAGGTAAGAAACGAAATGTCTTCCGCTGAGCTGCTGAAGCTGAACGATTTCTTCCTTTCATCTTCCAAAACACCGTATGAAAACTATCTGACGGGCTTCTTCCCGAAAAATATTGATATTAACAATACCATCGGTGTAAGCTATCTGCGGGTACATGATTTTCAGAATGCCCGTGACTGGTTTAAGAAAACCCGTAGCCAGGAAATATCTTACCAGGTATTCCAGGACCAGCTGCAGGACTTCGGATATGATACGGCAGATGCCAGACATCCCAGAAGTATCAGCCAGCTGCAGTTCTGCGAGCGTATGATACAGTTGCAGGAAAAGATGAAAATCACGCCCGTTCCCGCAAAAGTATTTTACGATTATGCGACGGCGTTATTCAACATCAGCTATTACGGTAAAACCTGGGGCTTTGTGAAAGATCACAGGCCTACGTACCTGTGGTATACTGCTGCCAGCGACAGGCATCCCTTTGAGAAGCAGTACTTTGGGTGCTATGCGGCAGAGAGCTATTATCTGAAGGCTGCACAGGCCGCCACGGATAACGAGTTCAGGGCCAGATGCTTTTTTATGGCAGCCCGTTGCTCACAGAAGCACACGCCTCCGAGCGATGATGAACAAAAGTATTATTCCGCGTTGGTGCATAACCGTTATTTCCCGGTGTTGAAAAGCAACTACGGTCAGACGCAGTTCTACAGAAGCGTTTACGGCCAGTGCAGCTATCTGCGTGATTATGTGAAATCGCTGAAGAAATAGTTATTTAAACTGAATAGCCTTTACGGGTGTAATCCTCCTGATGATCAATGATGGAATCAGCAATACGGCCAGGCATATGGCAATGGTGCCCAGGTTGATCATCAGGACTTCCACCCAGTTGATGGAAATGGCTGCCACAGACATGTAATAGGACTCTTCCGGCAGTTTGAACAGGCCGGTGCTCTGTTGCAGGAATGCGATACCGAGGCCGAAGAAGTCGCCGATCAGTACCCCCATCAGAATAATATATCCGGCCTGGAGTACAAATACCTGCTGAATCTTCCAGTCGCGCATCCCCAGGGCTTTGAGAATACCCACCATATTGGTACGTTCGAGTATCAGGATGAGGATAGCGGTAATCATATTGATAACAGCCACAATTGTCATGATAACAATAATGATAAGTTCATTCTGGTTCTGCAGCTGCAGCCAGTCGAATATATTGGGGTAAATATCACGGATGGTGCGGGTGAACAGCTGATCGGGCAGGATGGTATTATCGATGATGCGGGCAGTGGTATCCATTTTATGATAATCCTGCAGGGTGACTTCATAGCCGCCTACTTCTGTCTGATCCCAGCCGCTGAGTTTGCGGATAAGATTGAGATCGCCGATGACATAGGTTTTATCGTATTCCTCTATGCCGGTTTTATAGATGCCGGCTACCAGCAGCTTACGCGCCCGGGGAGGCAATCCGCCGCCCTGGATGAAATAGATAATCACTTTATCATTGGCTTTCACCTGTAGTTCCTGCGCCATCGTAGCAGAGATCATGATTTCTGACGTATAGGCGGTATCGCTGAAGGCAATGGGCCTGCCGGTTTGTAAGAACTGCTGCAGCTGGGGCCAGTCGTAGTTTTTGTCTACCCCTTTGAAGATAATACCGTCTATTTCCTTTTCAGACTTGATAATAGCGGATTTGGTAGCATAATTGCTGACTGTTTTAACACCCGGAATCAGTTTAATACTATCGATGAGGGTAGGGCTGGAGGCAAAGGGAATTTCTTCTGTGAGCGGGCCTGCATTTGGCTGGTACTGGTTTACATGGAGATGCCCCCAGAAGCTGAAAATCTTTTGCTGGATTACCTGCTGAAAGCCGTTTACCAGCGCTGTTGCCAGTATCATTACCGCTACGCTTACCGCAGTTGCGGCCACCGCAATGTTGATAATGAACTTTGAAAAAGAGGAGGCCTTGTTAAAAGCAATCCTTCTGGCAATAAAAGAAGATAATTCCATTTACGAATTTTGTGATTCCCTGATAAAGGCAAATGTATCGGTAAATTACAAAATTCGGAAATCGGCAAATAGTTGTAAATTGAATATCATCAAATAGCCAGTATGCGTACAGCATTTCTTTTCCTGATGGTCACTGTGCAGTTCCTGTTGATTAACAGGGCTTCCGCGCAGGTGAATGTCATCACACCGGACCACATTTATTTCAACAATATCAGATCCGTCAAATTCAACCAGCTCGGAGATCCGTTGAGTATGCCCATGTATACTGTTGGCAGCGGGGAGAAGCTGGAGCTGTCTTTTGATGATATGGATAATGATGTGAAGAACTACTATTATTCATTTATTCTCTGTAATGCAGACTGGACACCGGCTCCGGTGAACCAGTTTGATTACATGCGGGGCTTCTCGGAAACGCGTATACTGAATTACCGTATGTCCAGTGTAGCGCTGCAGCGATATACGCATTACAGCGTACAGCTGCCGGGTACGAACAGTTACCCGGTGAAATCAGGCAACTACCTGCTGAAAGTGTATCTGGACAGCGATACCACGCAGCTGGCCTTTACCCGCCGCATGTTTGTAGTGGAGAATAAAGCGGGTATCAGTGGTTTTATTCAGCAGCCGGTGAGTCCCAAATTGTTCCGTACCCACCAGAAAGTCAATTTCGAGGTAAATACAGGCTCCCTGAATATCCAGAACCCTTTTGATCAGATAAAGGTGGTGGTTTTGCAGAACTACCGCTGGGACAATGCGCTGACCAACCTGCGGCCGCAATTCATCAACGGCAATATCATGAAATATAATGCGGAACTGAATTGCGTAGTCCCCGCCGGTAAAGAGTTCCGCTGGATTGATCTGCGCAGCTTCCGGCTTCAGACAGAAAGGGTACAGCGATCGGAATACCACAGCAACAGCACCGATGTGTTTGCCGTTCCTGACGTAGAAAGATCTACCAGGGTATACCAGTTCATCAAAGATATCAACGGCAAATATTACCTGGCCACAATGGATGGCTATGATCCTAACTTTGAAGGTGATTATGCCTCCGTACATTTTTCATTTGTAGCACCGGAACCTTATGCCGGCTATGATATGTATATTTTCGGAGAGATGACCGACTATGAACTGAACGATAAAAGCCGGCTTGCCTACAACGCTGCCAGCAGGGCATATGAAGGTACTTTATTCCTGAAACAGGGCTATTATAACTACATCTACGGCCTGGTAGACAAAACCGTTCCCAACGCCGGATTCAATACAGAACTGACCGAAGGCAACTACTGGGAAACTGAAAATAACTATACGATACTGCTGTACTTCCGTCCCCTCGGCGGAAGAGCAGATGAACTTGTTTCGAATATTACGCTGAATTCTATTCTAAACCGAAAATGATTTTGACTTCGAATTACGAATGCAGAAGCGAAGATGTAAACGAAGATTAATGGGGATAACTACTAAGTATCTCTTTTAATCTTCGTTTACATCTTCGCTTCTGCATTCGTAATTCGCAATTCGCAATTCGCAATTCGTAATTAAATCAAACCCCTACCGTCTGTCTGAGTTTCACAATATTCGCGGCGCCGCGCTTAATAATAATACGTGTGCCTCTTTCGTAGGTGAAGTAGCGGTAGAACCAGTTGATGAAAACGACCAGTTTATTTCTGAAGCCGAGGAGGCTCATGAGGTGAACGATCATCCAGACGATCCAGGCGAAATAGCCGCTGAGGCGCATATTGGCGAATTCGGCTACGGCTCTGTTACGTCCAATGGTGGCCATGCTGCCAAGGTCTTTGTAATGGAAGCCTTTCAGTGGTTTGTTTTCCAGTGTCAGGTGGAGGTTGTGGGCTACGTTTTTTCCCTGCTGAATGGCTACCTGCGCCACCATGGGGTAACCTTTGGGAAACCGCTGGTCGTTGGTCATCTGAGCGATGTCGCCGATGGCGAAGACGTTTTCGTAACCTTTCACCTGGTTGAATTCATTCACAAGAATACGGCCGTTAGGCAGTAAGATGTCCTGGGAGAGCCCTTTTACAGGTTCTCCTTTTACGCCGGCAGACCACAGGAGAGATTGTGTTTTGATGGTTTCTCCGGTGCTGAGGGTGATGGTATGGCCATCGTATTCTTTTACGCCGGTGTTAAGCAATACCCGTACGCCCAGTTCCTGCAGTGCTTCCTGTGTTTTCTGTGATGTTTTTTCACTGAAGGAGGCCAGCAGTTTCGGACCTGCTTCAATAAGGTAAACGTTCATGAGTGCTTGCGGGATGCTGGGATAATCTTTAGGCATAATGTATTTGCGCAGTTCCGCAAAAGCGCCTGCCAGCTCCACACCGGTGGGGCCGCCGCCAACCATGACGAAGTTGAGTTTAGGTTTTATTTCTTCCGGATCTGTGAGCAGCAGGCTTTCTTCAAACTGTTTCACCACATAATTCCTTATCTGCACTGCTTCAATCAAGGATTTCATACCGATGGCATTTTCTGCGATAGGCTTGTTACCAAAGAAGTTGGTATTGCTGCCGGTGGCGAAGATGAGGTAGTCGTATTTGATTTCGCCGATACCGGTTTCCAGGGTATTTTCTGTTGCGCGTAAGCCGGTAACTTCCGCCATGCGTATGACAATGTTCTTTTGCTTTCTGAAGATGCCGCGCAGCGGAAAGGCGATGCTGTCAGGTTCCAGTCCTGCTGTGGATACCTGGTATAGCAGGGGTTGAAAAAGGTGATAATTATTCCTGTCGAGCAATACCACCTGTACGGGGGCGTGCTTGAGCTGTTTGGCCAGGTTAATACCTCCAAATCCTCCTCCTACAATAACTACGCGTGGTTTCGTTGTCGCCGGAATGTTGGGCTGAATCATAACTCATCTATTTATATTATACAGCAATATGGTTTCTAGCGCAGATATGACAATCTGTATGAGGCGATTTATCAGCGCCTCCCGTATGCTGTGGTTCGGCAAATGCCATACCGTGCTAATAATTATCAAAGTTACGAAACTTTCAGAAAAAAATGAAAATTCATTTCATTTGAGATTTGGTTATTTGAGATTTTGTGCCTGTTCATGATTTTCTCCGGGGACGATAAGATCCAGAGGGAACTATGATCAGGCACAAAATCTCAAATAATCAAATAATCAAATCTCAAATAAATCTAAAGGAAGGTAAAGATAAGAGCGGCTGCTATGCCGCCGAGTAGCGGGCCGGCGATGGGAACCCATGCGTAGCTCCAGTCGCTGCTGCCTTTGCCGGAAATGGGGAGGAGGGCATGCATGAGGCGTGGACCCAAGTCCCTGGCAGGATTGATGGCGTAGCCGGTAGGGCCGCCGAGAGAGAGGCCGATGGCCAGTACAACAAAGGCTACAGGTAAAGCATCCAGGGAGCCTATGCCGGTAGCGGGTTTGGTGATGAAGAGAATAGCCAGGACAAATACGAAGGTGGCCAGCAGTTCAGTGAGAAAATTATACCCCGTATTGCGGATAGCGGGGATGGTGCAGAATACGCCCAGTTTGCCGGCGGCATCTGATGTGGCATCGAATTGCTTTTTGTAACAGAGCCATACGATAAGGGCGCCGAGCATAGCTCCCAGCAGCTGGGCTGCTATATATGCGGGCACCAATGCCCAGCTGAAGTCGCCTTTCACGGCCAGCGCCATCGTAACGGCCGGATTGAGGTGTGCGCCGCTGTACTGACCGGCGCAATATACCCCGATAAATACCGCCATGGCCCATCCCATCGTGATAACAATCCAGCCGCCCTGGTTACCTTTGGAGTTGTTGAGTACAACATTGGCTACTACGCCGTCTCCCAATGTGATGATAAAGGCTGTTCCGATTACTTCAGCTAAAAAAGGCGACATATAGATATAATAATTACGGATTACGAATGACGAATTGCGAATGATGAATGCAGCGGAGGATTATGCGTTTTCATCGTCGTCTTCTGTCCATGCCTGTGCTGCTCTGATAGCGCGTTTCCAGTCTTTACAGTATTTACTTTGCTGCTGCGGGTCCATGGAGGGATCGAAGGTGGCGTCAATTTTCCATTGAGCGGCGATGCTGTCGATATTATCCCAGAAGCCTACTGCGAGTCCGGCGAGATAGGCTGCGCCGAGGGCAGTGGTTTCGGTGATGACAGGGCGTACCACCCTGATCTGCAGGAGATCGGCCTGGAACTGCATGAGCAGGTTATTACGGGTAGCGCCGCCATCCACGCGGAGTTCTGTGATGGGCATACCGGCATCGCGTTCCATGGCTTTGAGTACATCCATTGTCTGGAAGGCAATACTGTCGAGCGCGGCGCGGGCTACGTGTGCGGCGCCGGAGCCACGGGTAAGGCCTACCATGGTGCCTCTGGCATGCTGATTCCAGTAGGGGGCGCCTAATCCTGCGAAGGCGGGTACAAAGTATACGCCGTCGCTGTGCGGTACGGTAGCGGCCAGTTTTTCCACATCTGCAGAATGCCTGATGATGCCGAGTCCGTCGCGCAGCCACTGTACTACTGCGCCACCTATGAATATGCTGCCTTCCAGCGCATAGGTGGTTTGGCCATTGATTTGCCAGGCAACGGTAGTGAGGAGGTTATTCTGCGATGGGATGGGCTTATCGCCGGTATTCAGTACCATGAAGCATCCGGTGCCGTAGGTGTTTTTTATCATGCCCGGTGCGGTGCACAGCTGACCAAAGAGAGCTGCCTGCTGGTCGCCGGCAATACCGGCAATGGGAATGCGGTAGGGGGTAAGGTTCGCTTCTGAGTAGCCGTATACCTCGCTGGATGATTTCACCTCCGGCAGCATGGAAGCGGGGATGTTGAAGAGGCTGAGCAGTTCTTCATCCCATTTCATATCATGAATATTGAACAGCAGGGTACGGGAGGCATTGGATACGTCGGTAATGTGCAGCTGGCTGTTGGAGAAGTTCCAGGTGAGCCAGCTGTCTACGGTGCCGAAGGCAAGTTCGCCATTCTCCGCGCGCTGGCGTGCGCCGGGGATATTATCCAGCAGCCATTTCACTTTGGTAGCGGAGAAATAGGCATCTATCCGCAGGCCTGTTTTATTTTTGATGAAGTCTTCCCTGCCTGATTTTTTCAGTTCATCGCAATAGGCAGCTGTGCGGCGGTCCTGCCAGACGATAGCGTTATGGATGGGTTTACCGGTTTTGCGGTCCCATACGATAGTGGTTTCCCGCTGGTTGGTGATGCCGATGGCGGCCACATTATCCCCGGAAATTCTGGCTTTCAGCAGGGCTTCGGCGGCAACGCTGGCCTGCGAGGTCCATATTTCCATAGCATCGTGTTCTACCCATCCGGGTTGTGGAAATATTTGTTTGAATTCTTTTTGTGCGGTGGCAATGATGCTGCCCTGGTGGTCGAAGACGATAGCGCGTGAGCTGGTAGTGCCCTGATCCAGCGAAAGAATATATTTCCCCATGCCCGTTAACGATTTAATGTATAACAATTTACAAAAAAAATCCCCGGCGCAATCAACTGCACCGGGGATACACCATCTAAAAAATATATTGTGATTACATTTTCTTCGCGTCTTCCAGGAACTTAGCCAGGCCGATATCTGTTAACGGATGTTTCAGCAGGCCGAGGATAGAATCTAACGGGCATGTACATACGTCGGCGCCTACTTCTGCACATTTCACAATGTGGAGTGCGCTACGGATGGATGCGGCGAGGATTTCAGTTTTGAAGCCCTGGAGGGCATAGATCTGGGCGATCTGGGCAATCAGCTCAACGCCATCCCAGTTGCTGTCATCGATACGACCGATAAACGGAGAAACATAGGCAGCGCCGGCTTTAGCAGCCAGGATAGCCTGACCTGCAGAAAATACCAGTGTGCAGTTGGTTCTGATACCGTTTTCAGTGAACCATTTGATAGCTTTTACGCCGTCTTTGATCATCGGCACTTTCACCACGATGTTCGGATGAATAGCCGCCAGTTTTTTACCTTCTTCAATGATAGACTGAAAGTCTGTAGAAAATACTTCCGCGCTCACGTCGCCGTCAACGATTTCGCAGATGGCTTCATAGTGCTTTAAAATAGCCTCTTCTCCCTTAATACCTTCTTTGGCCATCAGGGTAGGATTGGTAGTAACGCCGTCCAGAACGCCGAGATCATGCGCTTCCTGTATCTGCGCAAGATTAGCCGTATCGATAAAGAATTTCATACTATTAAAAATTAGTTTGTCAGGATTAATTCGTCTTTAGCGGAGTACACTTGTCATTAGCGCAAGAGGTGAGAAAATAGCAACCAGACGACTATTGACGAGCGACTAATGACCTTAAAAAAAGAAAGGCAAGTTACTTATATCGCACCGCTTCAACCACCTACCCTTGCTACATTCCTGTCCTGGGGGAGTTCAGCAGGAGCTGGTCGTATAAGACTTGCCGGTTGCAAAGGTAATGCAATCCGCTGAAAATCCAAATTTTGTGCAAAAAATATCAAAAAAATATTCATCTCTTCCCCTTTTTTACGTGCCGTAATTTCCCATTTCAGTGAACTATTATGTTGCCGCAATTGTTATGCCCAAATAGAAATCAGTTGTTCTAAACCTAATACTGGCGGACACTACAGCCCCCAGCCGACCGTCAGACCATTATTTATTCACCCTAAAAAAGTTGTTATGGATTATTCTCAGGATTATGGCGCTTTTTTTTCTGTTCCATTCATTTTATTCTCTCTGGCCGTCTGTGTATTTACCATTATCTGCCACTGGAAGGTATATCAGAAAGCCGGTTACAAGGGCTGGGAATGCATTATTCCCATTTATAACATTTACATTTTACTGAAGATTGTAGGCAAACCATGGTGGTGGCTGATCCTGTTCTGTATTCCTTTCGTTAACATCATCTTTGCCATCTGGACCACCAATCTGCTGAGCCTCAGCTTTGGCAAATCCACCGCCTTTACGCTCGGATTGATATTCCTGAGCATTATCTTTGTGGCCATCCTGGCATTTGACCGTACCGTCATTTATCGGGGACCGGCCGGAAATCCTGATGTGATTAATCCTTTGGACGATATTAATTCCATCGGGAAGAAAGCCGTGTGATATTATCCGTTTAACTTTATCCACTAACCATGCAATCATCCTCCCTCCCTGACGGGAAAGACCTGCTGCGCGACCTGAGCGACGAACAACAGTACGAAGTAGCTACCCGGGAACAACGCTTTATCAACTTTCTGATAGACTATGCCGTGTATGTTGTGGCATTGGGTATTGTTGCCTACATATTCGGCGCCACTTTTATGTCCGATTCTCTGGGAACACAACTGTTGCTTCAGCTCCTGTTCCTGGCTATGTATGTAGGTTATTACTATTTCATGGAAACTTTCATGGACGGCCGCACACTGGGCAAAATGGTGACGGGCACCCGCGCTGTTCTCAAGAACGGCAACAGAATGCCCTCCGGCAAAATACTGCTGCGCTCCCTCGCCAGAGCCGTTCCCTTCGAACCCTTCAGCGCCTTCGGCACCAGCCCCTGGCATGATGAATGGACGGGGACGGTGGTGATTAAAAGTAAATACTAACTAATTACGAATTGCGAATTACGAATTGCGAATGAGGAGCGAAGACATAAGCGGATACTAAATTCTTCATCCGCTTATGTCTTCGCTCCTCATTTGCAATTCGTAATTCGCAATTCGTAATTAATTCCCCCTGGTAGTATAGTAGTTGTAATCATTCAACACAGTTTCCAGGAAGGCCGTATGTGAGAGATCTGATTCAATATGCAGCACTTCTTTTACCCGGAAGGCTACGCGGGCGGCCAGTTCGTCGTCTTTGGCCCTGAGTGCCTTGTCCAGGAGGTCTTTTACCTTGTTCATGTCTCTGTCAGTCAGCTTCAGGATCTGAGGGAATTGAGGCTGGTAGTCTATTTCGGACATGTCGCGGAAAATTGTTTCTTCAATACTGCCGCTACGTTTGGTGCTGATAACGATGGTGCCGGCTACTACGTCGCCGAGACGCTGGCTGTAAGGTGAACGGGCAATTGATACAGCCGGAATGATTACCGGAATAAAAAATGCCATGAACAGGGCAGGAGATTCCACCATCCTGAAAATCCAGCGGATCAGGTGCTGGCTGACAGTTGGCCGGTTGCCGGTAAGGCTCACCACTTTCAGCTTCATCACCATCTTACCGGGTGTTTGTCCGCCCATCGTGATTTCTGTAAGTGGAAAATATAATAGTATCGGTAATATCAGTATCAGGATAAGAAGAACATTTCCGGTAGTCATCGAAACCGTACCGGAACCCATAAAAGAGGTAATGGTTCTGTATACCAGCAGGTAATAGGCGAAGCGGATACCGAAATCTATGAGCCAGGCGAGAAAACGTTTCATCACATCCGCCGTTTCAAACTCCAGGTCAATGTTAAAGGAAGTGGGTATTTTAATATTGCTCATACTCAAATTTACATATTTGTTTATATTTTGTTGAACGATTTAGTATGTTTGCCTGTACTCCCCAGTAGCAACCCGTAATCCGGATTAAAAGGGAATGGACGCACTATGAGAGAATCGCTGTTTATCAAGAAAAATTTAACCCGCTGGAAGAAATACCAGGAAGAGCAGACAGATGATCCTGATGAGATGGCGGAAAGATTTGTATCTATACTGGATGACCTTTCTTACGCCAAAACATTTTATAGCTTCAGTAAAGTAACCCGCTATATCAACGGTCTGGCAGCCGGTATTTATCAGCGTATCTATCAGAACCGTAAAGAAGAAATCGGCCGTTTTCAACTGTTCTTCCGGTTTGAGCTGCCCCTGCTTTTCAGACAATATCACCGGCTGTTATTATTTACGCTGAGTTTCTTTCTTCTGTTCTGCATCATCGGCGCCTTTTCCTCCGCACATGATGAAACCTTTGTGCGTGGCTTTCTCGGCGATGAATATGTGAATATGACAGAAAGAAATATAGCAGCGAAAGATCCGTTCGGCGTATACAAACAGGAAAATCCGCTGCTGATGTTTCTCAGCATTGCCGTGAATAATATCAGGGTGGCATTCATGTGCTATGTGAGCGGTATCTTCCTGGGCGCAGGTACTTTGTTCATGCTGATGCGCAACGGGGTGATGCTGGGCGTATTCCAGTACATATTTTTCTCCCACGGTCTTGGCTTCAAATCTGTGCTGGTAATATGGATTCACGGTACGCTGGAAATTTCCAGCATCGTGATTGCCGGCTGTGCAGGCATCATACTGGGTACCAGCGTACTGTTTCCCGGTACCCGCAAAAGAGTGGACGCGCTCCGTAAAGGTGCAAAGGATGGTATTAAAATCATGATAACACTGGTGCCTATCTTTATTATGGCGGCTTTCCTGGAGGGCTTTGTTACCAGATATACTGAAATGCCGCTGTGGCTGAGCCTTTTCATCCTGCTGGGATCACTGGCATTCATCATCGGATATTTTGTGATATACCCGATCATCTTACACCGTAAGGGTTTCAGTCTGGATGCATCCGGAAAAGTAAATATTCCTGTTACCCGGTCAAAGAAGGCATTATGAGTTGCAGCAAGCTGAAAAAATATTGTCAACGGTTATTCATCGCACTGATGTTGTGTCTGCCGGTGGCAGGCATAGCGCAGGATAGCACTGCAGAAGCGGAAGAACCGGATGTTGCTGCCTACGAAATGCGGCAGGTCCCAGATTCCCTGATGCAGCAGCTAAAGAAGGATTCCCGCCTGCAGTACCAGGATAAAACAGAGAAACCGAAAAAAGACAACAATAACATCTTCACCGGTCTGTTTAATTTTTTGTTTTATCTAAGCGGTGCTATACGCTACCTGGTAGTGACGCTGGTGGTAGTGGGAGTAGGAGCACTGGTATACCTGTTCATGAAAAATAACGGCCTGAGCATCTTCAAAAAACCTAAGCTGCTGGAAGGACTGGATGAAATACCGGAAGAAAGCCTGCAGAGTGCTGCCGAGTTTGAAGAGAAAATAAAAGCAGCTATCCAGGAGAAAAATATCCGGCAGGCAGTGCGCTGGTGGTATCTCTACACCTTATTTCAGCTGGCAGGCAAACAACTGATTATCCAGGCAAAAGATAAAACCAATAATGATTATCTGCGCAGTATGCGCGAGACGCCTTACTATAAAACATTTTCAACGCTGACCATGGACTATGAATACATCTGGTACGGCGGATTTGAAGTGAGTGAAGACAGTTTCCGGGAAATTAATCAGCAGTTCCGCGATTTTAATAACCATTTAGCAAAAACATCGTGAAAACCAGCACTACATATTACATAGCGGGCGGTATCGGATTGCTGCTGATAGTGTTACTGATTATCGGCGGACTGAAGCGGGACGATCAGGCGCAGTCAACAGACATGCGTTATGCTACCTTCGCTGCAAAAGATAAGAAAGCGGGCGGCGGCTATGTGGCTTACAGGACACTGCCCCGGCTTTTCGATAACCATTCCGTACAAACCGTTACCAAACCCTTTGCCAGCACCCTTTCCAGGGAAAGCCAGCTGCGGTATCCCGGCAATGCCTATATACTGGTATCCGATCAGCTCTATACCACCGAAAATGATATTACTTCCATGATGGAATGTGTTTCAGTGGGTAATGACCTGTTTATGGCCGTCAATACTATAGACCCGCGGCTGGGCAGGAAACTGGGATTCGAAGTAACGGAAGGCGATAACTTTCAGCAACGCAGCGCCAATATTGCACAACATCTGCATGACAGCACTATCCCGGTGAATAAAAGTTTCTCCTATAATGGTATGATTGCAGGCAGTTATTTCTCAAAGATAGATACTGCCTCTACTACCGTGCTGGGTACCAATTTCAAACAGAAACCCAATTTCATCCGGATAGCGCATGTAGACGGATTCATTTACCTCTCCCTCAATCCTTATACATTTACCAACTACTTTCTGTTACGGGGCAGTAATATACAGGCTATGGAAACACAGCTGTCCTATATCCCAAAGGAAGTGGTGAATGTTTACTGGGATGATTTTTATTGCCACCAGCACAGCGCACAGTCCGGCGAATTCAGCCAATGGCAGGTGCTGATGCGCTATCCTTCCCTGCGGTGGGCTTTATGGCTGGCCATAGCGCTGTTACTGCTCTACGTAATTTTTGAAGGCAAGCGCCGGCAGCGTATTATTCCTGACCGGCCTCCGCTGGCCAACACTTCGCTGGAGTTTGTGGATGCCATCGGGCAGCTGTATTACCAGCAGCATAACAACTATAACCTGGCGCACAAAATGACGCTGCATCTGCTGGAATATATCCGTACCCGTTTCTATCTGAATACCAATCACCTGAATGAAGCATTCGCAGAAGCCCTCTCAAAAAAGTCGGCCCTGCCTGAAAGCGATATCCGGCAACTGTTACAGATGATACATGATGTACAGCTGGCGGAAACTGTCAGCGATGATATGCTCAGGGAATATTATAAATGCATTCAACATTTTTACTTAAATACGAAATAAATGGACATCAATACCTTTCAGCCGCGTACTGATTTCTCTGCTTTACATGAAGGGGTGGAGGCTATCAGAACACAAATCGGAAAAGTAATTGTAGGGCAGCATCAGATGGTAGACCTGCTGATAGCTGGTTTGCTCACACAGGGGCATGTGTTGATTGAAGGGGTGCCGGGTGTTGCTAAAACATTAACCGCCAAATTGCTGGCGCAGTGCGTAGATGCCGATTTCTCCAGGATTCAGTTCACACCGGATCTGATGCCTGCCGATGTACTGGGAACATCCGTATTTAATCCGCAGACAAGGGAATTTGAATATAAAAAGGGACCTGTTTTCAGTAACCTGGTGCTGATAGATGAGATCAACCGCGCCCCGGCGAAAACACAGTCAGCCCTTTTTGAAGTAATGGAAGAAAGACAGATCACAAACGATGGCACCACCTATGCGCTGGACCGTCCGTTTATGGTGATAGCCACACAGAATCCGATTGAGCAGGAAGGTACGTACCGCTTGCCGGAAGCGCAGCTGGATCGTTTTCTTTTCAAGATAGAAGTGAAATACCCTGACCTGCAGCAGGAAGTAGCCGTGCTGCATAGTATAGACCGGCTGCATAGTACCACAGACCTGGTACAGCAGGCGCAGAAAGTGGTGACGGCCACAGAGATCATTAACTACCAGAACCTGGTACGACAGGTACGCATTGATGAAAAGCTGCTGCATTATATTGCTGCTATTGTTCATGAAACACGCATGAATGCATCGTTATACCTGGGGGCTTCTCCACGTGCATCCATTGCCGTTATGAACTGCGCCAAAGCTATTGCTGCCATGCGTAACCGCGACTTTGTCATTCCGGATGATGTGGTGGAAATGGTGCCGCATGTATTGCGTCACCGCATTATGCTCACGCCTGAAAAGGAAATGGAGGGCATCAGCACGGATGATGTAATTGCCCAGATCATTAAGATGGTGGAAGTACCACGATAAGCTATTGATATGTCTCCCACAGTAAAAAATAATTTATATCAGCTGCTGTTTTTCACCCGGCGTTTTTATATGGCGCTGGGAGGAAATATCCTGCTGTTTATCATATCCTTTTTTGTTCCGCCGCTGTATACCGTTTCCATGCTGGTGTTCCTGGCTTTACTGGTGTTGCTGCTGCTGGATATGGCATTGCTGGTGGCGCGCCCTGCCACTATCCTGGAGCTGGAAAGAAAGGTAAGTCCGCGTCTGAGCAATGGCGATGATAATGAAGTTATCCTCCGTTGCGTGAATCATTACCCGTTTCCTGTACAGGTGGCTGTTATTGACGAACTGCCGGTGCAGTTCCAGCGCCGTGATTTTCTTTTGAAGGAGAAGATAGGCGCCGGCATGGCACATACTTTCCGCTATGTGTTGCGTCCTGTGGAGAGAGGAGTGTATGCATTCGGGTATACCAATGTTTTTATCAGAACAGCGCTGGGTATGATCCGCCGCCGTTTTGTTTTCAATACGGAACAATCCGTGCAGGTATATCCCGGCTTTCAGCAGCTGCGGCACTATTCTCTCTTCTCGTATGCAAACCGGCTGCAGGAAGCCGGCGTGCATAAGCGTCGGGTAATAGGCCACAGTATGGAGTTCGATCATATCAAACCCTATGTAAAGGGAGATGATGTGCGGATGCTTAACTGGAAAGCTACTGCCCGCACCGGCAACCTGATGGTCAACAATTATGTGGAAGAAAAATCGCAGCAGGTATATTGTGTGATTGATAAGGGCCGTACAATGAAGATGCCTTTCAACGGGCTGTCTCTGCTGGATTACGCTATTAATGCCTCGCTGGTGTTCAGCAATGTGGCGCTGAATAAAGGCGATAAAGCCGGACTGGCCACCTTTACAGAACAGCAGGTGGATGTGCTGGCGGCAACCAGCAAAAAAACGCAGCTGGACAAGATCCTGGAGATGTTGTATGCGCAGGAAACGCAGTGGCAGGAGAGCGATTATGAAGCGCTGAGCGTGCAGCTGCGCAGTAATTTATCGCAGCGTTCCCTGCTGATATTGTTTACCAATTTCGAATCTATGTCCAGCCTGCAGCGGCAGTTGCCTTTCCTGCGGCGCCTGGCGCGGTATCACCTGTTGCTGGTGGTATTTTTTGAGAATACGGAGCTGAAGAAAATTACGGAAGAACCGCAGCAGGATGTGGAAGGAATTTACAGGCAGACGATAGCGCAGAAGTTCGCTTATGACAAGAAACTGATTGTAAAGGAGCTGGCGAAATATGGTATTATGTCACTGCTGAGCCCACCTGAGCAGCTGACGGTGAATGTGGTCAATAAATACCTGGAGCTGAAGGCACGGACGCTGATCTAGTGCCGGCCGGATTTTCTTCTTCCCGGCGTATTGCCCGGTAATGGCGGCAGATCCGGGTCTGGCAGTTGTTTTATGGGCATGACGGAGCGGAGGTACATCTCCGGATTGGTTTTGTACCAGGCTTCTATGGTTACTGTCTTTACAGTATCTGTTTTATCGATGAGCAGGTCCTGCCCCAGTATATTCCCTGAGGAAGCAGCGAAGCGTATGGTGGCCGTATCGAGCGGCAATATTTTCCCGCTGCTGAATTTTCCTTCTACATTGAGATAAAAGCGTATATCTTTTTTGATGCTGTCTGCATAGTGGTTAAACCGTATGCCGGTAAGCTGCGGCAGGGTGATAACGGCGTGCAGGTCGGGGGCATTGTCGCCTTTAACGGTAAAGGTTATACGATAATGATCCCGGATCAGCTGCTGGCGGTTGAAGGTGAGTATACCGTTGCTGATGGTACCGTTGGAAGAGGATACATCCAGCCGGTTCCATTTGTAGCGGCCATCGAGGAGGCCGGCGGTTTTTTGTTCGCTGCTGTCGCTGAAGATGAATTGGAGCCCGATGGGTATGCGGTCATAGATTTCCGCTGCGCCTTCAGCATCATACCAGGCGTTGAGGCGTACTACCTTCGCCTGCTGGGCAGTTGCCAGCAGGGAGGTAGTTAATAACATGAGCAGCAGCAGCATTCTCATTACATACTAGCTTAAAGCTGTATTGAATATCTGTTGACGGGCCACGTATTTACCGAGAATATCAAATTCCAGGTTAACGAGGTATCCGGGTTGCATGAACTGTACGTTGGTATGATTGAAAGTATATGGAATGATGGCAACGGAGAACTGATCGCTGGTGATGTCGAAAACGGTCAGGCTGATGCCATTCATACAGATGCTGCCTTTTTCCACGATGAGGCCGGCAAATTCCGGCGGATAGGTGAACCGGTATAACCAGCTGCCATCCTGTTCTTCGCGGAGAATGCAGGTACCGGTGCCGTCTACATGGCCCTGTACCAGGTGCCCGTCTATACGGCCATTGAAGAGCATGGCTCTTTCCAGGTTTACTTTATTACCGGGTTTGAGCAGGGCCAGATTGGTTTTCTGGAGGGTTTCATCCACGGCTACGGTCTGGTAGGTATCTCCTTCAATTTGTGTAACTGTCAGGCATACGCCATTGTGGGCAACGCTCTGATCTATCTTCAATTCGCCGGTGATGGCGGATTTTATGGTTATTACCAGATTACTACCTTCTTTTTTGGTAGAAATCACTTCTCCTGATGTTTCTATGATTCCTGTGAACATATAGCGAATGTATGAAAAAAATTATACCCTTGGTTTCCATGGAATTTCTTCTGCGCCGAGTTGGTGGCCGGTCCAGCGGGCCAGTACAAACAGGTAATCGCTGAGGCGGTTGATGTATTTGAGCACCAGCGGTTCAATGAACATTTCCTGTTCCTGCATGCCTACGCAGAGGCGTTCTGTACGGCGGCATACGCAGCGGGCAATATGGCAGGTGGATACGGCTACATGGCCCCCGGGCAGTATAAATGATTTCATGACAGGCAGTTCCTCATTCATTTTATCGATGCTGGTTTCCAGCAGCTGTATATCAGCTTCATGCAGATCCGGAATTTTCAGTTTGGTTTCCTTATCAGGGTCGCAGGCCAGTGCTGCGCCGATAGTGAAGAGCCGGTCCTGTATTTCCTTCAGTAAGGCTTTGGTATCCGGGTCTGCCGTGTAGTCGTTGACCAGCCCGATGTAGGAGTTGAGTTCATCCACTGTGCCGTAGGCATCAATGCGGATATCGCTTTTGGGCACTTTGGTGCCGCCGATCAGGGAGGTTTTCCCTTTGTCGCCTGTCTTGGTGTATATTTTGAGTGACATAGAACTGTTTTAATGCAAATTACGAATTGCGAATTACGAATTGCGAATGAGGAGCGAAGATTTTAGCGGATAATTTAATCACTATCCGCTAAAATCTTCGCTCCTCATTCGCAATTCGTAATTCGCAATTCGTAATTATCTTACCAGTTCACTTCTCTCATTGATTCTGTCCGATTCAATGACGCCGTCGCGCAGGCGTATTACGCGTCTGGCGTGATCGGCAATATCTTCTTCATGGGTAACGAGTACAACGGTGTTGCCGGAGGCGTGGATGTTGCCGAATATCTCCATGATTTCAACGGATGTTTTGGTATCGAGGTTACCGGTAGGTTCATCGGCGAGAATCAGGGAGGGGTTGTTGACGAGGGCGCGGGCAATGGCTACACGCTGGCACTGACCACCTGAGAGTTCGTTAGGTTTGTGTTTGTAGCGTTCTCCGAGCTTTACTTTTTCGAGCATGTCGCGCGCTCTTTCCTCTCTTTCCTTTTTACCGACGCCGGCATAAATCAGCGGAATAGCCACATTTTCCAGGGCTGTCAGGCGGGGCATGAGGTTAAACTGCTGGAATACAAATCCTATTTCCTTGCCGCGTACCAGCGCCAGGGCGTTGTCTTCCATTTTGCTAACATCATGTCCGCTGAGAATGTATTTGCCTCTGGTAGGCGAATCCAGGCAGCCAAGGATGTTCATCAGGGTGGATTTACCGGAGCCGGACGGGCCCATCAGCGCTACATATTCGTTCTTGTAAATGTCCAGAGACACCCCCTTGAGGACCGGGAGTTCATTTTTTCCAAGGAAATAGCTTTTCCTGATATCTTCGAGGTGAATAACGGACTTTTGCATGAGGGTTATTTCTTTATGATTTTCGGCACCTTAAAATATTCAGAAGTGGCTGCCGGTGCGTTTTGCAGTCCTTCTTCCCGGGTAATGGAAGGCTTTACCGCATCTTCCCGGAAAACGTTATAATCTTCCGTCAGGTGTAAAAGCGGTTTAACATCTGTTGTATCCAGCTCATTCAGTTTCTCCACAAAAGTAATCATCCGCTGCAGATCCCCGCGGATCTCCGTTTTCTCCGCGTCGCTGAATTCCAGTCTTGCCAGATCAGCCAGCTGTTGTACCAGGGCTTCGTTCACTTCCATAATCAAATTAAATCAAAATATAATAAATATTGTATGGTAATTATGATGGTATCTCAAAAATAGGGATAAACGGAGAGCTTTCAGCTACCGGCAGATAGCTTTACTCTTTTTTTAAGAAATTTTTTACCGGATTCCGGAAAATGACAGGCTGAAACCTAACAGCTATTCTTTAAATTGCGCCCTGTTATGGCTACAGAAAAAGAAATTGTGGTGAGTGGCATACGCCCCACCGGTTATTTGCATTTAGGCAATTATTTTGGCGCTATCCGTAATTATATCCGGATGCAGGAAGATTTTAACTGCTACTTTTTTGTGGCAGACTGGCATTCCCTGACCACGCATCCGGATCCGAAAGACTTAAAAGGCAATGTTATGCGCGTGCTGGCAGAAAACATCGCTTCCGGCCTGGATCCGGAAAAGGTGACGCTGTATGCACAAAGCGATATTCCTGAAGTGGCAGAACTGTACCTGTACATGAATATGCTGGCTTACATGGGCGAGCTGGAGAAAGTGCCTACCTTCAAGGATAAGGTGCGCCAGCAGCCGCAGAATGTCAATGCAGGCCTGTTAACCTATCCTGTGCTCATGAGCGTGGATATACTTATTCAGCGCGCAGTAAAAGTACCGGTAGGCAAGGACCAGGGCCAGCATCTGGAAATGGCCAGAAATTATGCGCAGCGTTTTAATAGCCGCTATGGTGAACTGTTCCCCGAACCGGTAGCATTCAATTATGGCGATAACCTGGTCAGAATTCTCAGCCTTGATGGAAATGGCGGCAAAATGAGCAAGAGCGAAAATGAAATGGCTACCATATATCTGTCAGACAGTGATGAGAAAATCATCAACAAACTGAAGAAGGCCAAAACTGACAGCGGCGCGCCGGGCGAACCCATGTCGGAATCAGTACAGAACCTGATTACCCTGATGAAACTTGTGTCTGCACCGGATACTGTCAAATTTTTTGAAGATGCACATGCCGCGGGCACTATCCGCTATGGCGACATGAAAGGGCAGCTGGGAGCAGATATGGTGAAATTTATTGCGCCTATCCGTGATAAGGCAGCGGAACTGCAACGGGATACCACCTACCTGGAAAAGATTATGAAGGCAGGTGCAGAAAAGGCCAGGGCAAATGCGGCACAGACTTTGCAACAGGCGAGAAAACTTATCGGTTTTAATTACTATTGAGAACGCACCTTCATCGCATGGCAAAACAGAACAAGATCAAACATATTGCAATCGCCGGAAACATAGGCGCAGGCAAAACTACGCTCACCGAAATGTTGTGCAGGCACTATAAATGGCACCCGCAATATGAAGATGTGGAGCACAATCCTTACCTGAACGATTTTTATGAAGATATGCCCCGCTGGTCCTTCAACCTGCAGGTGTATTTCCTGAACGGCCGCCTGAAACAGCTGCTGGAAATCCAGAACGGTAAGGAAACCGTTATCCAGGACCGTACCATCTATGAAGATGCGCACATCTTTGCACCCAACCTCTATGAGATGGGCCTGATGACCAAAAGGGATTTTGATAACTATTTCAATTTCTTCGAAACGCTGAAAAGTATGGTGAAACCACCGGACCTGCTCATTTACCTGCAGGCTTCCGTGCCTACACTCGTGGCGCAGATTCAGAAGAGAGGCCGCGAGTACGAGGAAAATATACGGCTGGACTATCTGAAACGCCTGAACGAATATTACAACAACTGGATTGAAAAATATAAAGAAGGTCCGTTGCTGATTATAGATATTGACAAGAATAAATTCCCTGAAAGCGATGAAGACCTGGGTGAGATCATTTCCAGGATTGATTCGCAGTTATACGGATTGTTCTAAAAGTCAGGTGGAATATATTTATCAGCGAAGATAAACTGCGGTTTGTCTTCGCTGATTTTTTTTGCGAGATAGTAAGGACTGCTTCCTGAATTATTTTTTTTCATGCTGAACATTTTCTTTTGAATATGAGGAAAAATTTTTCCCGCGTTAAGATGTAATTAACAAATCGTGCCTGATTGATTGTTTACCTTTGAAACAGCAGATAACGTTTGTTAACCCAAATCCTTTAGTATACGGATTCTTTATTGTTAAACCCCTCATGAAATGAAACAGTTCATGTTGACCCTTATTTGTATGCAATGCATATTGACATTGTATGCCCAACCTTTATTATCTCCGCTGGGAAGAGACGCCGGTAATTACAGTTATCATTTTCACGATGTGTATTCAGCGAATATGCACCCTGCTGCCCTGCCACTGTTGCCGGGGCTTTCAGCAGGTATTTATTCCGAGCGCAGGTTTATGCTGAAAGATATTTCCCTGTACATGGCCATGCTCGGTATTCCTGCCGGTATGGGCGCTTTCGGGCTGATGGTGGCCCGCTTTGGTAACCCATTGTATTACCGGCAGCAGGTCAGCGGAGCGTATGGCCATCGTATAGGCCATAACGTGAGTACGGGACTGCAGTTTTCCTATATGTCGCAGGCAGTACAGGGATATGGCACTGCATCGGCGTTGTCGGTGACGGGTGGTACACTGGGCAGATTGTGGCAGCACGTATATGCGGGGCTGCTGATCCGGTACACACAGCTGTTGCCGCTGCTATACAGTGGCGGCGTAGGTATTGAGGCTTCGAAGGACTGTCTGTTTTCCGCTGGCTTTGAAACCGGTGGCGGAACAGTTACTACCGGCAGCGTCAATATGCAATACCGGATTGCTTCACGGCTGGGGTTACGTCTAGGCATCACCACTATGCCAGGCTACTGCCACGCTGGTTTCGCGTTGCAGTTGCATACACTGCACATTGCCGTAGGCACAGGGTTCCACCCGCAGCTCGGCTTCACCCCTTCAACGACCATTATATGGCAGCAACAGGAGAAGTAGTCTGCAAAAAAAGCCGGCCGTGGCGTATGTTAACAGGATGTTGCTGGTGGCTGCTATCCATGGCAATGCCGGCAACTGCGCGGCAACAGGAGGAAGCATTGCCCGCCGCTATGGAAAATACACTGGAGAATGAAACAG
Organism: Chitinophaga solisilvae; assembly: GCF_009928525.1. Taxonomy (GTDB): domain Bacteria; phylum Bacteroidota; class Bacteroidia; order Chitinophagales; family Chitinophagaceae; genus Chitinophaga; species Chitinophaga solisilvae. Next base: position 325,337 of record NZ_JAABOK010000005.1, read on the forward strand.
CCGGTAAAGAAGCCGTACCGGAAGATGATGCGGACTGGCAGCAGCTGAATGCCTATGCACGGCACCGGATACAACTTAATACCGCCGATGCGGCTGCATTGCAGTCATTAGGAATACTAACCCCCTTACTGGTGAACAATTTTTTAACCTATCGCCGCCTGCTGGGAAACCTGGTGAGTATCTATGAACTGCAGGCTGTGCCCGGATTCGATCCGGATATTATCCGGCAGATGCTGCCTTATGTGAAAGTCGGAGATGACCTGGAACCTCATTACTCCTGGTATGACTACCTGCATAAAGGGGATCATACCTTACTGCTACGTGTGGGATGGCAACCGGAAAAATCTAAAGGCTACCTGCATACGGACAGCACCCTGCCGCACTATGCCGGCAATCCGCTGAAAGCGTTTGTCCGTTACCGTTATAACTTTCCGCGACGCGCCAGCTGGGGAGTTACCATGGAAAAAGATGCGGGAGAACCTTTTCTGAAGGGCACGCAGCGGTATGGATTCGATTTTTACAGCGCGCATTGCTTTATCAGGAATCGTGGCGCATTGAAAGCGCTGGCACTGGGAGATTATACAGTCAATATGGGACAGGGCCTGCTGAACTGGCAATCGCAGGCGTACAGCAAGGGAGCTGCAGTCATGCAGATAAAAAGAGAAGGAGAAATACTACGGCCCTATACTTCTGCAGGGGAATATTACTTTTTCCGTGGAGCTGCCGTCACGCTGGAGCAGGGCATATGGCAGACGACGGCATTTGTATCCCTGCGCCGGCTGGATGGTCATGTGAATACTACAGATACTGCTGCCGATATGCAGACCGCTACATCCCTTATCAGCAGCGGTTATCACAGATCTGCCACTGAAATGGCCGCAGGCGGAACACTGCAGCAACTCAGCGGCGGCGCTAATATCCGCTGTAATACCCGGCGCTGGCAGGCAGGCGCCAATGTTATGTATCACCGCTTAACGCCCGCGCTGGAGAAAACCCCCGCACCTTATAACCAGTTTGATTTCAGCGGGCAGCAGTTACTGAGCGGCAGTATTGATTATGCAGCGGCATACCGGAACATACATTTCTTTGGAGAGGCCGCCCTGAGCAGTAACGGTAAACCCGCAATAGTACAGGGATTGCTGGCAAGCCTTGCCCCCGCGGCAGATATGGCAATTATATACCGCTACTATGACAAGGCATATCAGTCACTCTACGCAAAGGGTTTCGGCGATGGCTACCGCACGGCCAATGAGCAGGGACTGTATATGGCGGCTTCCCTGAAAATGCATGCGCGCTTACGGGTAGATGGTTACATGGATATATTCACGTTTCCCTGGCTGAAATACCGTGCCAGCGCACCATCCGGAGGGAAGGAATACATGGCGCAGGCCACCTGGTCCCCCGCGAAAACCAGGACCCTGGTACTGCGATATATCTTCCGGCAGGGCAGCAGCAATGAAGTGATACCGGATAACCCGGTGAAAGTGTTATCGGAGATAACGTCAGGCAGTATACGAATTATCTGGTCGCAGCAATGTAATAAGCAATGGAGCATCCGGAGCCGGCTTTCCGGCAGCCGTTATGCCTCTGCTGCGGGGAAGCAGCAGGGTTGGATGCTGGCGCAGGATGTAGGCTGGAAGTGCCGTGCCTGGCCTTTAGGTATCAATGCCAGAATAGCCTGGTTTTTTACGGACAGTTATGATACACGCCTGTACGCCTATGAAAGCAGCGTACTGTATGATAACGCTGTATCGCAGTTATACGGCAGCGGATGGCAGTATTATATTAACCTCAGGTGGAAGGTGAATAAACGCCTGACCTGCTGGGCGCGCCTGCATCAGACTATTTATTCCGGCGTAGCCACTATCGGCAGCGGTTGGGATGTCATTGAGGGTAATAAAAAAACAATGCTGCAATGTCAGCTGATACACTCATTTTAATATAAGATTACTCAACATAATATCTCTGGTAAGGAGATACACTCGTTTTTTATAAAAACTATTTACAGTAACCAGAAATTGTGCATTTCCGTCTCCATGCGCAGAATTTTAAAGATTTTACATTTTTTAGAAAGGGAGATATTGATTATCAGTTGTTTAAACAGGTGTCTTGAACAGCTGTTAAAATAATGTTAAGTAGAATTCACAAGGAATACATTTTTTCAATAACTTGTGGATGTTCAACCAAAATCTAAATCTAAATCTGAGTAACCAATGAGGCGCTTTTACCTTACGCTGTGCCTTTTAGAGGTGGCAATAATTTCCACGCATACAACATAGTTCACTTTTTCTATTTGCTTTCAGTGATATTTATGTAGTTGGTCTTTTGCTGTCTTACACGATCTAATATTATGCTATACAATCAAAGTATTTGCCAGCAACGGTATGCACACGATTAGTGTTCATACCCATCAATGATTTATTAAACAGGGATTTAGTAACAACCCTTTCTTTTTCAACCAAAATTTGAATCTTTTTATGAAAAAGGTTTTACTCCTTTTTGCCATGCCTATGGCAATTGTAAGCCTGGCCTACGCACAGGAGCGACAGGTTACAGGAACCGTTAAGGGCAGCGACGGAAACCCCGTGCTACTGGCTACCATCCAGATTAAAGGTACAACCACAGGCACCACCACCGACAAACAAGGACACTTCAGCATCAATGTGAAAGACGGTAATGCAGTATTAGTAATAAGAAGTGTAGGGTACCTTACTCGTGAAATTGCTGTAGGAAATCAGTCCGAATTGTCTGTAGCCCTGCCTATAGACACCAAAGCATTACAGGAAGTAGTAGTGACAGCACTCGGTTTGAAACAAGAGAAAAAATCAATCGGTTATGCGGCCCAGGATGTAAAAGGTGATGAACTGACCAGAACCGCTCCTTCTAACCCTCTCAGTGCCCTTTCCGGTAAAGTTGCAGGCGCCACCATCATCACTGCCTCCGGTACACCCGGCGCTGCCGTGAGAGTGCAGCTGCGCGGTGCTACCACCATCCTCGGAAGTAACCAGCCCCTCTTCGTGATTGATGGTTTGCCCGTGGATAACTCCGAAACAAATACCATGAGCGACGGGTCCGGTACTGCCGGTGTATTGCAGTCCAACAGGATGGTAGACATCAACCCGGAAGATGTGGAAAACATCACCATCCTCAAAGGCCCCGCTGCTGCCGCTTTATATGGTAGCCAGGCCTCCAACGGTGCGGTGATCATCACCACCAAAAAAGGTAAGCGTAATCCTGATGGTAAATCATTCAACGTTTCCTACAGTCTCACCGGTAACTTTGATAAGGTAAGTCAGCTGCCGGAAAGACAAAATGTGTATGCACAGGGACGCGGCGGTAATCTGGGCTATCCTGAAAATGGTGTTGCCCACTCATACGGCCCGCGGATTGATCAGCTGGTTTTCGATAATTCCGAGCCATATCTCTGGGATAAAAACGGAAAGCTGGTGCTTAAAAGCGCCAACCCCAACGGAAAACCCGCTATCGCCTATGATCCATACCAGTTCTTCCGCACTGGTGTTGGTTTACAGCATAACCTGGCCATCAGCGGCGGTAACAACGCGCTGGGATATCGTCTCTCTGTTTCCCACTTCAATCAGAACGGTATCATTCCGCTGACGAACTTCAAAAAGAACACCATTTCATTTTCTACTGATTATAAATACAATGATAAGTTCAGCGTGAACACCGCCATGAACTATATCAACTCAGGCGGCAGCCGTCCGCAGCAGGGTAGTAACCTGAGCGGTATCATGCTGGGCCTGCTGAGAACCACGCCTACTTTCGATAACTCCAACGGAGCTACTGACCCGAAAGATCCTTCCGCCTACCTCCTCGGCGATAACAGCGGTGATCAGAGAAGCTACCGCGGTCGTGGTATCTACGACAATCCCTACTGGACCGTTAACATGAACCCGTACAATGATAACGTACAACGTTTCTTCGGAACCGTGGGCGCTACCTATAAACCATTTGAATGGTTATCTATCACCGAAAGATTTGGTGGAGATTATTCTCTCGATAACCGTAAGCAGATATATTCCAAAGGTAGCGGTGGAAATCCCGCTGGTCAGTATTTTGAAGATCAGCTGAGTACACTCGCTATCAACAACGACCTCTTTGCCACTTTTACCAAAAAGTCCGGCAAATTTGATTACTCCCTGCTCGTAGGACAGAACCTCTACGATCTCTCTTCCAAATACCTGCACACGCAGGGCGATAACATGAGTGGTAACGACTTCCAGGGTGTTACCAACACCGGTAGTAACTCCCTTACCATCAGCAACAGCAGACAAAGAAGAGTTGCATTTTATGGAAAAGCCAACGTCGCTTTCGATAATAATCTCTTCCTGGAATTAACGGGCCGTTATGAAGGTAACAGCACCCTGCCAAGACAGAATCAGTTTTTCTTCTATCCGGCTGCCAGTCTGGGCTGGGTATTCTCTGAAGGATTGAATATCAAGAACAATATCTTCTCCTATGGTAAAGCGCGTATCGCTTATTCCAGTGTAGGTAGAGGATTGAATCCATATAGCCTGCAGACTTACTACACCCGTACTGCTCCCGGCGATGGCTGGACAAACGGTGTGCTGTTCCCCTTCAATGGTCTGGTAGGATTCTCCAAGAGCGGTACGCTGGGTAACCCCAACCTGACTGCAGAAAAAACAAAACAGTTTGAGGTAGGTACAGAATTACGCTTCTTTGATAACAGGGTAACAATTGATTACACTTACTACAAGGGAAAGAGTATCGGTCTGCTGAATGCGGTATCTATTGCACCCAGCTCCGGCTATGGCCAGGCTTACCTGAACGCGGCTTCCATGACCAACCAGGGGCATGAGTTGACAGTAGGCGTATCACCTATCCGTAACAAGGATCTGGAATGGAACATCACTGTCAACTATTCCCAGAACCGTAACAAGGTACTGGAACTGGCCGAAGGTATTGACAGATTTGACTTCAACGGTTTCACCGGTATTTTTGTATCTGCCATCGTAGGTAAACAATATGGATCTCTTTACGGTGCAGGTTACCTGAAAGATGAGCAGGGCAGAACAGTTATCAGCGATGAAGGTGCGCCCGGCGATCCCGGATATGGTTACCCCATTCCGATTGCAGAACTGCAATACTTAGGTGATGTAAACCCCAAATGGTCCGGATCTGTTGCCAACAACTTCAACTATAAAGGTATCGTCTTCAGCTTCCTTATTGAAACAAGACAAGGTATGGATATGTGGAACGGTACCTGGGGCGCGATGACCAACTTCGGTACCAGTGCCAATACACTGGATAGAGGTACAGAAAAAGTATTCCCGGGCGTAAAAGGCCATCTGGATGCTAATGGTAAGCTGGTGTCCAAAGGAGAAGCGAATAATATTTCCGCCAAGCTGAATGAAGGATACTATACCGGTATCGGCAGCGGATTTAATGTGAACGAACCCTTCATTCAGGATGCAAGCTGGGTGCGCCTCCGCGAAGTATCTCTCGGCTATCGTTTCGATGGTAAAATGTTCTTCAAAAAGAAACCGCTGTTTAAGGCAGTAACGGTAACGGCTATTGGAAGAAACCTCTGGCTGAATACCAAATATACCGGCGTAGATCCTGAAACAAGTTTATTCGGTACACAGGAAGCACAAGGGTTTGATTATTTCAACAACCCGGGAACTAAAACTTATGGTTTCAGTGCAAGGTTTGAATTCTAACAGCTACCAAAAATCTGACAATTATGAAACGTATAAATATATCAGCTGCTGCAATCGGACTTACCCTTATGTTGACATTAGGCGCAGGGTGTAAGAAATATCTTGATGTAAACACGGACCCTGACAGACCGGTAGATGCTCCGCCTGCCGCTATATTAACCGGTGTGGAAGTAACCACCGGCTTTGTACTGGGAGGGGCGGATTTGCCGCTTGCCACCGGCGTGTTAACCAATGTGGTAACAGGCGCCAGCCAACAGTACGAATCTTATGAAGAATACCAGATGGTGGCGGATAACTTCACCAATGCCTGGGGCAGCGTATATCAGGGCATTCTGAACAACCTGAGTGAGCTGAGAAAAATGTCTGACGAAAAGAAATGGTACTTCTACAATGGCGTAGGTAAAATCCTGACAGCCTACGTACTCTGCACCACTACAGATATGTGGGGAGATATTCCCTACAGCGATGCTTTCAAAGGTTTATCTTTCCAGTTCAAAGCAAAATTTGATAAGCAGGAAGATGTTTATAAAACCATTGATGCATTAATCACTTCCGGGCTGACAGATCTGCACCAGCCACAGCTGGGCCCCAATCCGGGCGACAATGACGTATTGTATGGCGGCGACCCGGACAAATGGATTGCTTTTGCCAACTCATTCCGTTTACGTGTATTGATCCATCTCGTAAAGAGAGATCCGAACGCAGCACAGAAAGTTATTGCAGCTGCCGCCGCACCGGGAGGGCTTATCGATAATGATCAGCTGCCTGATGCGCAGATCAATTTCCTGAATGACCCAACCAGGGCGAATCCTATTCAGCAGTTTAATGAACAACGTACCGGGTATGTAGAATATGACAATACTTTCCTGATTAACAGTATGAAAGCATTGAATGATAAACGCGTGTCCAAATATCTGCCGGGAGGTTTTTATGATTCAAGGAATTCTCCCATGCTGATGCTGACCAGCTATGAAGTGAACTTCATCCTGGCGGAAGCGTATGCAAGAGCAGGTAACACGGCACAGGCCAAAAGTTTCTACGAAGCCGGCGTTCTGGGTTCATTTGCCAAAGTAGGCGCAGATGCCACGGGTTACCTTGCTAAGCCGGAAGTTAGCTTTGATGCGGCTACTACGCCCGCTGCAAGACTGAACCTGATTATGACGCAGAAATACTATGCGATGTATCTGCAGTCAGAATCATTTACAGACTGGCGCCGTACCGGCCTGCCTGTGCTGACTTCAAAGAACGGCACCCTGGAAATTCCGCGCCGCCTGCCTTATCCGCAGTCAGAGCTGTCTTACAACAAGGAAAATGTGCCTGGTAACATCACTTTGCTGACGAAAGTATGGTGGGATCAGTAAGATATCTGTCCTTTTAACATATAAATAAAAAAAGAGGGTTCAAATGAGCCCTCTTTTTTTATTTTTGTACCGCTAAATCATACAAATATGGAAAATCAGCACGAAGAGCAGAATCAGCTTAATATAGAGTTGAATGAAGAAATTGCAGAAGGGCAATACGCCAACCTCGCTATCATCACCCATTCCAACGCCGAATTTGTAGTGGATTTTGTAAACGTGATGCCTGGTCTGCCTAAGGCAAAGGTCAAGTCACGTATTATTCTTACGCCTCAGCATGCAAAGCGCTTTATGAAAGCCATGCTCGATAATATCAAGAAATACGAATCTGTTCACGGCACTATCCAGGACCAGGAGCCGGTATCCGTACCCATGAATTTTGGTGGACCCACTGCACAAGCATAACATTTCATGGAACATATATATTCTTATCATCATTTAAGGGAGTTTACCCGCGAAGTGTTTATTCACATGGGTTGCTCGCTGGAACATGCTGCGCTGGCCAGTGAAGTGCTGGTAGCTGCAGACCTCCGTGGTATTGACTCTCACGGTGTAGCACGCCTGTCTGGCTATGTACGGTTGTGGGAAGCCGGTCGTATCAATGCAAAGCCGGATATCCGCATTGTTCATGAAACGCCCAGCACAGCTGTTGTTGACGGTGATGGCGGTCTGGGGCTGGTGGTAGCACCTTACGCCATGGAAGTAGCGATGCAGAAGGCAGCCAGCGTTGGTACCGGATGGGTGAGTGTGAAACACTCCAATCATTTTGGTATTGCCGGCTATCATGCCATGAAAGCGCTGGAGCAGGATATGATCGGTATGGCCATGACCAATGCCAGCCCGCTGGTAGCACCTACTTTCGCCAAAGAGCGGATGCTGGGTACCAATCCTATTGCAGTGGCTATCCCGGCAAAAGAACAGCCGCCGTTTGTTGCCGACTTCGCCACCACCACTGCAGCCAATGGAAAACTGGAAATTCTGCAGCGCAAAAATGAAGAAGCGCCTTACGGATGGATTCAGGATAAAGAAGGAAATTCCAGCACCAATCCGCATGAACTCAGAAGTGGCGGGGCTTTGCTGCCACTGGGCGGAGATCGTGAACACGGAAGCCACAAAGGGTATTGTTTGGGAGCAATTGTTGATATATTTTCGGCCGTTCTTTCAGGAGCCAACTATGGACCGTGGGCGCCGCCGTTTGTTAGTTTTCTGCCGCTTGCTCCGGATCCGGTAGGAGAAGGGCTCGGACACTTTTTCGGTGCTATGCGGGTAGATGCCTTCCGCCCGGCAGATGAATTTAAATCGCACATGGATACCTGGATAAGCCGCTTCAGAGCCGCCGTTCCCGTAGAAGGCAAACAGGTGCTGATTCCCGGTGATCCTGAGAGAGAGATGCAGCATCATCGCCTTGAAAACGGAATACCTGTACTGGAACCCGTTATCAGGGATATGAAAGAAGTAGCTGCGAAATTTAATCTGAATTTTTAATTCTCATCATTTCACATATAAACCGCCGGAAATAACGCCTGTGCAATATTTCGGGTAGCTAGCAAAAACAAATATACTCAGATGAAAGTGTTAAAATTTGGTGGAACCTCCGTGGGAAAACCAGAGCGTATGCAGTCAGTAGCACAACTGATCACCGCAGATGATGATCAGAAAATTGTGGTACTCTCCGCATTGTCAGGCACCACAAATGCGCTTGTGGAAATCAGCCAGTCATTGTCAGAAGGAAATAAAATCCAGGCGAAGCAGCAGATAGATAAGCTGGAAAGCCACTACCGCTCTTTCTGCAATGAACTGGTCAAGCAGGACGCAGGCCGCGCCAACGCTAAAGCTATCGTGGATGAACACTTTGAATTTCTGAATATCATACTCAGAATATCTTTCAATGAAGCGCTCAACAAAGATATCCTTGCACAAGGTGAGCTGCTGTCTACACGCCTGTTCTGTGTTTATCTGGAAGAAGCCGGTATCCCGGCCGTACTGCTGCCTGCCCTCGATTTCATGAGTATTGACGAGTACGAAGAACCTGAAATTCCAAAGATCAAAACCAGGCTGGCTGCTCTCATTGCGCAGCATAAGGATAAATACCTCTTCATCACGCAGGGCTACATCTGCCGTAATGCAAGAGGAGAAGTGGATAACCTGAAACGTGGTGGCAGTGATTATTCGGCTTCCCTGATCGGCGCAGCTATCCAGGCATCCGAAATCCAGATCTGGACGGATATTGATGGTATGCACAACAACGACCCCAGGGTTGTTAAAAAAACTTTCCCGATTGAACAGTTATCTTTCGACGAGGCTGCCGAGCTGGCATACTTCGGCGCCAAGATCCTGCACCCTGCTTCCATCTGGCCGGCACAGCATTTCAACATTCCGGTGAAACTGCTCAATACGATGCAGCCGGAAGCGAAAGGCACTATCATCACTGAACTGCCTAATGGTAATGGTGTGAAAGCCATCGCAGCAAAAGATGGTATCATCGCTATCAAAATCAAATCCAGCCGCATGCTCCTGGCTTATGGCTTCCTGCGTAAAATTTTCGAAGTGTTCGAAAAATACCGTACGCCTATCGATATGATCACTACCTCCGAAGTAGCCGTATCTATTACTATCGATAATCCGCAGCACCTGGACCAGATCCTGAAAGAACTGCAGCCCTTCGGTACTGTAGAACTGGATCATCAGCAAACTATCGTTTCCATCGTAGGTAATGAAGTAGCCGCAACTCCTTCTATCATCACCAGGTTATTCGACGCCATGGAAGCTATACCGCTGCGCATGATCTCCTACGGCGGCAGCAGACACAATATTTCCATCCTCATCAACGGCCAGTACAAGGAAAAAACCCTGCAGGTACTGAATAAGGGACTGTTTGGATTGGAATAGTGAGTCAGGAATTTCAAATTACGAATTGCGAATTACGAATGTAACTCGAAGATAAAAGCGAAGACCGAAGCGATCATACTTAAAGTATCCGCTTCGGTCTTCGCTTTTATCTTCGAGTTACATTCGTAATTCGCAATTCGTAATTTGAAATTTAAAACTCCTGACCTATTTAGATGAACTCCCCCTCAAACGTTGGTCAAACAAAAATGGCTGCGTGTGCAGTATTTTAATCTGTTCTGCTTCCGGGTGCAGGGGATTGATAAGATAGTTAAATTCTTCTGCGATTACGACAGAGGGAATTTTCAGGACGGCATATCTGGCGGTTTCTGCCCATTCGTCTCCGATGCATTGGAGGTGGGGGGAGGGCGCCAGCGATTGCCAGCCGGATGGAAGTTCCTGCCTGGTAATGGTCTTAATGGCCGTTTCATCAGGAATCTGTATGGTGGCAATACAGAAGTCCTGGATAATATTTTTGAGGGGAATGTGTACCAATACTTCCAGGGCAGACAATGCTCTGCTGCCGGCAGTATATACGATGGCATGTCCGGGGCTGTTCCAGCGGCCGCCATAAAGGCGCGCACCGGTTCCGGTCAGGTCGTTGATGTAAGCGCACTTACTGATCCTGTATACTTCCATGTAGGGTGTTTCGTTGATTTTTCTACGCAAAGAGACCATGCTCTATACGGCCCAGTTCATCCTGGATAAGCTGGAAGCCGAAAGTAGTGTCTAAAAGCGAAATAGGGAGTTGATAGTTGAAGGCTGGTAATGGAGTTCTCATCCATTCTTTGAAATTCTCAAGATTACCGAAAACTTCGGTGCCCCTTTGATAGAGCTGTGAAAGCAGGATGGCCCTTTCGGACGTGTCTGCAGAGAGTTTGGCGTCGTCTGAGTAACGTTGCAGGGTCCGCTCCGAAATGTGCAGCACCTGTGCCAGCTCCGTTAAGGAAAAAGAAAGCTGACGGCTCAGATTCAATAACGCCCGTTTGATTATACCGCTGCGGGAAAGCTGTATAAAGTCAAAATAACCGCTGCCAGGCACATAGCCCGCCCCCGGATGTTCTACTATCATTAATGCATTCTCCTGCACGTGGTATCCTTTTGCATGTTTCATAATACCCGACATTTGTCACAAAAATACAACAATTTGTCGTTATTTAGAACTTTTTATCTTCAAAATATCCGATTTTATACATTCTGCTGATTTCCAGTGTAATAACTCCGTAATCCATCACCGCCCGGCCATGCAAAATATAAAATCCCCCCTTCTGAAAAGGGTATTGCCGCAAACTGTCCGGAAAATGTACCGTATCCATAAAATTACCGTCACGGTCCAGGAAAGTACCGAAACACATCGGCTCTCCTTTGGAGGTACGCATAAACTTGGTAGTGACCAGATAGCCCAGCGTTACCACCGGCTGGTTAAGATATTTGCCGAAATCACGTACAGGGATATACGAAGACTGGTCATGCTGCAGTATGGTAAACGGAGAATGCAGCGGAAAGCCCAGCAGATCTATCTCATCAAAGGCGTCTTCATGCACATGATAGGCCAGCTCCGGCAGCTCGCAGGAAACCGGTGCAGGCTGGAACAGCGACATGGCATGCGCACCACCGGCATCTTTCTGTTTTACCAGCAGACTGCTTTTCCATAGCAGCTGCTTTTTGGTCAGCCCTGTAAAATTAAAACAGCCGATACGGATCAGTATTTCCAGCTGTTCCGCGCCGGGGGATATTCTGCCGGTAAAGTCTTCCAGATGAAGATAGGGGCCGAATGTTTTTCGCTCTTCCAGTATCCGCATGGCCAGCGTTTCTTCCAGTCCTTCCACATGAATCAGTCCTACATACACTTCTTTTTCCTTTATTTTCGTATAATAGTCACCGTTATTAATGCACGGCGGATGCAGGCGCACACCGGTTTTGGTCAGCTCCCGGAAATAAAGCTCCCGGTTATAGAAACCTCCGAAATTGTTGATCACCGCCACCATAAATTCCGCCGGGAAATAGGTTTTAAGATAAAGACTCTGATAACTCTCCACTGCAAAGCTGGCGGAGTGCGCCTTGGAAAAGGAAAAGTTGGCAAAACTGGCAATTTGTCGCCAGACTTCTACAGATACATCCAGCGGGCGTTCCAGCCTGGCGCAGTTAATAAAAAAACGCTCCTGTATATTTTCAAAATCTTTGGTGCCCCTGTATTTGCCTGCCATGGCCCGCCTCAACGAATCGGCATCTGCCAGCTCCATATTGGCGTATTCATGCGCCACCTTAATCACATCTTCCTGGTATACCATGATGCCAAAGGTATCGCTCAGTAATTTCTTAATAACAGGATGCAGATAAGTCACCGTTTCAGGATGCCGGAAACTGTGTACATACTGTTTCATCATGCCTGACTGCGCTACCCCCGGACGTATAATAGAGCTGGCGGCTACCAGCGTCAGGTAATCATCGCAGCGCAGCTTCTGCAGCAGCTGCCGCATGGCCGGCGATTCTATATAGAAACAGCCGATAGTATTCACATTCCGCAGGTTCTCCCGGACACGGGTATCTATCATAAAAGCTTTGACATTATGAATATCAATATCCACATGCTGGTTTTCCCGGATAATATCGATGGCATCACGGATATGCCCCAGGCCACGCTGGCTCAGGATATCGAACTTAAACAGCCCGATACGCTCTGCCTGGTACATATCCAGCTGTGCGGTACAGTAGCCTTTGGGCGGAATATAGGTAGTGCAGTAATGGTATATGGGTTCATCACTGATAAGTACGCCGCCGGCATGTATACTCAGGTGATTGGGAAATGAATGTTCCCCCTCCATCAGTTTGCTGAGACGGAATATCTTCCGTTGTATCTCATCTTCAGTCAGCCGGATATCAAATCCGTTTTCCAGTATTTTATCAATTTCCTTTTTAGGCAATCCATAGACTTTCCCCATTTCGCGGATGATGGCGTTCGTCTGAAAGGTAGTGACAGTACCGAGTAGCGCCGTATGTTCCTTACCGTATCTATCAAAAATGTAATCGAATATGCTATCCCGGTCCCGCCAGGAAAAATCTATGTCAAAGTCAGGCGGAGAGCTGCGGTACGGATTCAGAAAACGTTCAAAGTAGAGGTTCAGTGCTATAGGATCTACATCAGTGATCTTCAGGCAGTAGGCGATGATGGAGTTGGCGCCGCTGCCACGGCCTACATAGAAGAATTCCTGCTCCTGTGCGAAACGGATAATATCCCAGGAGATAAGAAAGTAGGCTTCAAAATTCTGCTGGGCAACAATCTGCAATTCCTTTTCAATACGTTCCGTAGCTGCTGTTTGTTCATCAGCGCCATAGCGGTATTTCATACCTTCAAACGCCAGGTCGCGCAACAGTTGCCGGTCTTCTTCCACGCTTCCCAGGAAGTGTTTTTTATTGCGTGGAATATGCAGCTGCATGTTGGTATGACAGGCTTCCAGCACCCGCAGCGTATTTTCCACGATATGCGGATAGGCTTCAAAATGTGCCACCATTTTTGCAGGAGAAATAAATTTTTCATCCGCGTGCGCGATGGTATAAGGTTCCAGCTGGCTGATCAGGATATTCTGATCTATGGCGCGCAGCACACAGTGCAATTCATAGTGTTCATCATCCTGAAAAGTAACCGGATGCATGATGACCAGTTTATCTTTCAGTGCAAGGGTATCTATGCGGAAAAGTTTATTGATTTCGCGTGGTTTGATGCCCAGCAGTTCGTGTGGCAGCAGGCTTTCCGGCGTAACTGCATCCCAGGCATAGATGACAAAGGTGTCCGGCAGTACCGGCGCCCTGTCGGGGAAAGGAATATCCTGCTGCTGATGCGTGGATAGGAACTGATTGATATGATACCACCCCGGCTGATTGCGTGCCAGCAGCAGGTATTTAAAATCGGATTCATTCCTGCATTCGAGTCCCAATACCGGTTTGATGTCATATCGCCGGCACAGTTCCACAAACTCCCATATATCGGAAGTGATGTTGATGTTCGTCAGCGCCAGCGTGGTAATGCCCAGCTGATGGGCTGTCTGTACCAGCTGTTCCGCCGGCATGGTGCCGTAGCGCAGGCTGAAAAAAGTTTTGCAGTTCAGATACATGATACACTATTCTCCATTCACAAATGATTATATTTTGAAATAAGGCATGATGTCCTTTGGGGGTACAGGATATTTCTTTTTATCCGGTGGAATAGCGTTGGTGCCTTTCATGAGAAATTCCGGCCCGAAGCGGTTTTTGATATGGTCTATGGCCTGGTACAGGGAAATCATTTCCTGTGTATCGTCGAACAGGCTGATCTGGTAATTTCCCTGTACCAGGTGGCTGAAACGTACGCCTATCAGGCGAACCAGCAGGCGGCGGTCATAAAGTTTCTTAAATAGTTCCTTTACTTTTTCCAGCAGTATATGATCTGAGCAGGAGTAGGGGATAGACATCTGCCGGGTGGTTGTTTCGAAGTCCGAGTAGCGGATTTTAACGGTGATGCAGCCGGTGAGTTTGTTTTGCTGCCGCAGTTCGAAGGCAATTTTTTCTGTCATGCGGACCAGTTCCCCGTGCAGGAACTCCATGTCGATGGTGTCTGCCGGAAAGGTACTTTCAGTGGAGATGGATTTCTGTTCATAGTAGGGGATTACCGGCGAATCGTCGATGCCGTTGGCTTTGCGCCAGAGGGAGATGCCGTTTTTTCCCATCCATGCTTCCAGGAGGGAGACAGGTACCTCGCTGAGTGTTTTTACGGTTTCCACGCCGCGGCGGCGCAGTTGTGAAGCGGTTTCGCGGCCTACCATCGGAATTTTTTCCACCGGCATGGGAGCGAGAAAATTTTTCTCTTCGCCGAAGCAGATTTCCAGTTGTCCGTTGGGTTTGGCTTCGTCGGTGGCTACTTTCGACACCATTTTGTTAGAGGCCAGGCCGAAGGAGATGGGAAGCCCGGATTCCTGCATGATGAATTTTCTCAGTTCTGTGGTCCATTTGAGGGAGCCGAAGAATTTATCCATACCGGAGAGGTCGAGATAGAATTCATCGATAGAAGATTTTTCATACAGCGGCGCGCGGTCGGCGATGATCTCGGTGATTTCGCGGGATTTTTTACTGTACAGTTCCATGTCGCCGCTGCGTATGATAGCGTGCGGGCACAGGCGTAGCGCGGTTTTCATGGGCATGGCGGAGTGGATGCCGAATTTACGCGCTTCATAACTGCAGGCAGCCACCACAGCGCGGTCGCTGCTGCCGCCTACCAGTAAGGGCTTGCCTTTCAGGCTGTCGTCCTGCTGGCATTCTACAGACACAAAAAAACAATCCAGATCAAAATGTGCGATAGCTCGCTGCTGTAACGCAATCATAATATGTTTGTTTACCGTGCAGATGATGCATGAGTATTCGTTTTTTATAATAAAGCGATAGGCGGATGGCAGACCGGGCATGGAAGGGTCCACTTGGATAGTGATCAGCAGGGCCTGCCAGCCGGAATCACTGTTTGACTTGTTTTACAAAGGTACTAATTTACTTAGTAATACTAAAATTATTAGCAAATTTTTATCCCCATTTTCATTTTTCATAACTTTGTTACAACATAACATGCCCGGAAGATGTAGTATAGGAGAATGGCGCTGAAGGATTTGTAAAGTGGATTATCATCTCTAAACTATCTTTCCCATGAAACAACCGGATTATCTGAAAGAGTTTTTTTTGCTGGCATTGTTACTGCTGCCGATGGCCTACCTGGCAATTATCTGGAATCAACTGCCCGTTACAGTTCCGGCTGGCAATCCACCTGATACTGCTGATTATGTGGATAGAAGAAATGATTTTCTGTTACTGATGATTTTTCTGTTTGTTACAAACGGGCTGCTGTATGCACTGTTCAGATATCTGCCTAATACAGGGGAAGTGCAGGAAGATAGTAGTAAAGCAGATGTAAGAGAGTATTTCCGGATCCGTTTTATCATTCATATTTATCTCGCCGTCTTTTCCTGCATTATTATTTTCATGTTTAGTCAGGCTAAGCCTTTTGCAATGGAACGCTGGGCATTTGCAGGCGTAGGAGCCCTGATCACAGGTATAGGCTTTTATCTCAGAAAGCTGGCGCCCAATCATTACGTGGGAGTGCGTACGCCCTGGACGTTACAAAGCAGTGAAATCTGGACAGAAACGCACCATATGGCCGGCACGCTGTGGATTTGCACGGGATTGGCCATTATTATCAGCGGCTTTTTCCTGTCGCTGCTGACCGGGGTATTCCTGATTTTTTTCGCTGCGCTGGTATTGGCGGCATTGCCTTATATTTACTCTTTCAGGTTATACAACAAAGACAAAGGATAACGGACTGAATTATTAAGTGGTCAATCTATAAAAAAGAAATGGCGGCTCTTAGGCCGCCATTTTCTGTTTGAAGAGTACGTTATTTTAGAACCAGGAGCCGCCGAGCGCTGCGCGGAAAGGCCATGGGGTCAGTACGAATATAAGCAGCAGGGCAATTCCGTAGAAAATTAATGCCAGCTTGTGTTTCTGGGCGTCGGTAGCCGCCTTTTTTACTTTGGATTTACCGATGTGTACCAGTGCAATGGCAACGATAGCCAGCGTGGCGTGTTCTACTGCATAGAAACGCAGTGTTGCGTCTTTCATGGCTGCGCCCATATTGGACATGGCTGCCTGTGCTTTCGGACTGAATACGAAATACAACAGCAGGCCCACCAGCAACTGAATATCGCAGATGATGGAAAAGAAAAGACCCGCTTTACTATCTGCCGCAGTAAACGGGGTTTTACCTGTAACGCCTTTCAGTGCGCGGATAACCGCCAAAAGTCCTATCAAAACTACTGCCCACCTGAGGATGGAGTGAAGATGTACCATAACAAATTGATTTTACCGGGCAAAAATAAGCGAAGGGACTTGAATATATTTGGTATTTTATAAAATTATTTGCTAATTTTGTTAGCAAGGTACTAAATTATTTAGGTTATGTCCGTAGTATGTCAGAATTTGAAATATCTGCGTAAGCAAAAAGGCTGGACGCAGCAAGAGTTTGCCGACAAACTGGGTATCAAGCGTTCGTTGCTGGGTGCTTACGAAGAAGAGCGTGCAGAGCCGCGTACGGAGATCCTGGAACAGGTCAGCGATATGTTCCGGGTTTCCATTGACGATCTGCTCCGGCGTGATCTGGGATCCCAGAAAGACAACTTCCTGGAAAAACGCCGTCAGCAAAAGCTGGGCAGTTCCCGTCAGGCCATTCAGTTTGTGCCGGTAAAAGCCGCAGCCGGTTACCTGGCAGGCTATAACGATGATGAGTTCATTGAAGAACTCAATACTTTCACCCTGCCTATGCTGGGCGCAGGAGATTACAGGGCCTTTGAAATAGCCGGAGACTCCATGTTGCCGGTGACTTCCGGCTCCGTTATCGTTTGCCATAAAGTAGACGGCTGGGAAGAAATCAAAAACAATGAAACCTACGTTGTAGTCACTTCCCGCGAAGGCATTGTTTTTAAACGCATCCTGAAAAGTAACCGCTCCAAATCCAAAATCACCCTGGTATCAGACAATACCCAGTTTGACCCTTACCCGGTTGATATGGAAGATGTACTGGAACTCTGGCAATCAGACGCTATTATTAGCAAAGCCAGCCAGCAGAGCCGTATGAGCGTCAGCCACCTGGCCGATATGGTCAGCCAGCTCCAGGACCAGGTGAGTATGTTGAAGAAAAAGATAAAGGACTGAAATGGAAATAATTACGAATTACAAATTGCGAATTACGAATGAAAAGCGAAGAATGAAGCGAATCTCATACCTGATTTCCGCTTCATTCTTCGCTTTTCATTCGTAATTCGCAATTTGTAATTCGTAATTATTTCCATTTTGGATTTAATTAAATTAATCTTATCTTTGCGTTCCTATTAAAAAATAAGAGGCAAAAATTATGTTGATCATTGATTCTAAAGATTGCGAAAACATAGACAAGGCGCTTAAAAAATATAAAAAGAAATTCGAGAAAGCTCGCATTTTACTGCAGCTGAGATCGCGCCAGTCTTTTACTAAACCATCTGTAAGACGCCGTAACGAGGTGTTAAAGGCTGTATATAAACAACAGCTGGCCAGTGGTAAATTAGAAGGTTAATCTTGTATTAGCGAAAGCTAGCACAACTCAAAATATTTGATGATTGTAAGGTTATTATATAACTTTACAATCATCAATCTTTTTGCGTTGAACGAAGAACTATATTCCTTAGCCGGGCGATTCATCTCCAGTATTCAGCTCGAAAAGCGGTATTCAGGTCATACCTGTACAGCCTACCGCAATGATCTCCTTCAGTTTTTTGATTTTGTTACCGCCACCTACGGCACGGCGCCGGTCGGGGAAATTACGCATGTAATGATCCGCAGCTGGCTGGCGAAGCTCATGGAAGATGCCATGACAGCCAAAAGCGTGAACAGGAAAATATCTACCCTCAAATCTTTCTTCAAATACTGCATCAGGCAGGAACTGGTAAAGCAGTCGCCAATGATGAAAGTAGTAGCGCCTAAAATCAGCCGCCGCCTGCCGGGATTTATCGATGAAAAAGGGATGCAGGCCCTGGAAGATAACCGCAGCCCGGTATCGCTGGGAACACCGGAAATATTTACGGACGACTTTGAAGGACATACACACCGCCTCATCTTCGAGATTTTTTACCAGACAGGCATACGTTTATCCGAACTGCTTTCCCTGCAGGAGTTCCGGGTAGATAAGAGTAACCTGAGCATCAAAGTGATGGGGAAAGGAGGGAAGGAGCGTATTATTCCGATCAGCCGGGGACTGAATGAGCAGATCAGTGCCTATATGGCCATGAAGCGCAGCCACCTGGAAGATTTTGAGCCGGTAGTACTGCTGGTGCATCCGCACAGCGGCCGTCGCCTGTATCCCAAATATGTATACCTGATGGTGCGCAAGTACCTGACCGAACATCAGATCACTACTTTCAGAAAGAAAAGTCCGCATTTGCTGCGGCATACTTTTGCCACGCACCTGACTAATAACGGGGCGGACCTGAAGGCGGTGCAGGAGCTGCTGGGCCACGCCAGTCTTGCTTCCACACAGGTGTATACACATACTACCATTGAGCAGCTGAAGAAGGTTTATCAGCAGGCGCACCCGAAGGCCTGACGCTGATTTTTTTCTTTTTAACAAAATATTACGCGCAGTATTATCACAGCATTATAAAAGTGAGTATATTTAATACAGAAGTTCTTTCACAAAAAGAGAATGCCTATGACCATGGTTTACTCAATAGAACCTAGATTGTTAAATATTTAAAAAATTAGTGCTATGAACGTTCAAATTCAAACTGTGCATTTTGATGCTGATTCAAAACTGATTGATCACGTGAATAAAAAACTGCAGAAGCTGAACACATTTTATGATCGGATAGTCAGTGTGGATGTGTTTTTAAAGTTGGATAATTTAGCGCATCAGGTTAAAGATAAAATTGCCGAAATAAGAGTACGAATACCTCGCCAGGACCTCTTTGTAAAGCATGAATCCAAGTCCTTTGAAGAGTCCTTCGACCTCGCTTTTGACTCCTTAGTTAACCAGGTGAAAAAGCAAAAGGAAAAGAAATTTCAATAATTTTTTAAAATAATTTTGGAAATATTAATCTCTTTGCTACCTTTGCCATCCCGATCCAAAAAACGGGTTGGTAAAGGTAGCAAAGTTCTTTATAGCAGGGCGTTTTAGACGAAACAGATAAATTAAAAAATATTTGTTACGAACTGAAAAAAAAGATTTTGAGAATTGAAAAAAACTCTTAATTTTGCGCTCTCTTTTAGGGACACATTTGAAAGAATGTTTTTTGAAAGATGCCAGCATAGCTCAGTTGGCCAGAGCTACTGATTTGTAATCAGTGGGTCGGGGGTTCGAATCCCTCTGCTGGCTCATCGATTTTTATTTGGTTGTTTAACACTGTAATTCTGCATAAGAATCCCGGTTGAGAAAATCTCAGATAACTGAATGACAAAATCAGAAAGATGTTAGGGCAGGTTCCAGAGCGGCCAAATGGGGCGGACTGTAAATCCGCTGTCTTTCGACTTCATAGGTTCGAATCCTATCCTGCCCACCAAAACGGCGTGTTCCGCTTTTGCCCTTGCAGAGGCGGAACATAGTTGTTGAGTGGAAGGTGAGAAATCAGAAGATTGAACTGATACCCAAGCCCTGTGAAACAGCAGCCTTTTATGTTCTTTAATTTATTTAATGGTGTATAAACTGCAATGGTGGTTTATATATTCATATGCGGGAGTAGCTCAGTTGGTAGAGCGACAGCCTTCCAAGCTGTAGGTCGCGGGTTCGAACCTCGTCTCCCGCTCGCATATATTGTTAATGCAATTTCAAGCTGTTGTAGCTCAGGGGTAGAGCACTTCCTTGGTAAGGAAGAGGTCGAGAGTTCAATTCTCTTCAACAGCTCATTGAATTTTAGAAGAGAAGAATCGTTGTTAGTGAGGTTACTTCGCATCAACAAATTAAACTCCATAAAATTCGAATTTCGGAATTCGAATTTATAAATTCCGCACTCCGAAATTAAACTTAGCGTTGTAGCTCAATGGCAGAGCATCCCAGATAGTTATTTAGGGAAGGACGTGAGTTCAATTCTCATCAACGGTACAAGTTTGTAAAACCGTTTTTTTAAAACAACTATCAATACAATCTTTACAAACCATCTAAAAAGAAAATACAATGGCAAAAGAAACCTTTAAGCGGGATAAACCCCACGTAAACATTGGTACCATCGGCCACGTGGACCACGGTAAAACTACCTTGACTGCTGCCATTACCACAATTTTGGCAAACAAGGGTCTGGCAGAGAAGAGAGGCTATGATGAGATCGATGCTGCTCCTGAAGAAAAAGAAAGAGGTATCACTATCAATACAGCTCACGTTGAGTATCAGACAGCTAACCGTCACTATGCTCACGTTGACTGTCCTGGTCACGCTGACTATGTGAAGAATATGATTACCGGTGCTGCTCAGATGGACGGTGCTATCCTGGTGGTTGCCGCTACGGATGGTCCTATGCCGCAAACAAGAGAGCACATCCTGCTGGCTCGCCAGGTAGGTGTACCTCGTATCGTTGTTTTCATGAACAAAGTTGACCTGGTTGATGATCCTGAGCTGCTGGAACTGGTTGAGATCGAGATCCGTGACCTGTTAACTTCTAATGGCTTCGACGGTGATAACGCTCCAGTAATCCAAGGTTCTGCAACCGGCGCTCTGGCTGGTGACGAAAAATGGGTTGGCGCTATCGACCAACTGATGGAAGCTGTTGATACATACATTCCGCTGCCTCCACGTCCGGTTGATCAACCGTTCCTGATGTCAGTTGAAGACGTATTCTCTATCACCGGTCGTGGTACTGTAGCAACTGGTCGTATCGAACGCGGTCGCATCAAAGTTGGTGAGAACGTTGAAATCGTAGGTCTGCTCGAAGAACCACTGAAATCAACCTGCACTGGCGTTGAGATGTTCAAAAAACTCCTCGACGAAGGTGAAGCTGGTGACAACGCTGGTCTGCTGCTGCGCGGTATTGAGAAAACTCAGATCCGTCGTGGTATGGTTATCTGCCAGCCAGGTACCATCACTCCGCACACTGAATTCAAATGCGAAGTTTACGTACTGAGCAAAGAAGAAGGTGGCCGTCACACTCCGTTCTTCAACAAATACCGTCCTCAGTTCTACTTCCGTACTACTGACGTAACCGGTGAAGTTGAATTACCAGCAGGTGTTGAAATGGTTATGCCTGGTGATAACGTTAGCCTGACAGTTAAACTGATCCAGCCTATCGCTATGGACAAAGGTCTGAAATTCGCTATCCGTGAGGGTGGTCGTACAGTAGGTGCTGGTCAGGTGACTGAAATCATCAAATAAGCATCTCATAATATTAAAAGCCATTAGCTTTGGCAATTAAATGTCAGTATTTTTTAATAGATTTGCTGGCTGCTGAAAGCTTACAGCTAATGGCTTTATACACGGGTATGGTGCAACGGTAGCATACGGGTCTCCAAAACCTTTGATCTGGGTTCGAATCCTAGTACCCGTGCAAGGTTAATTAAATATTGAATGGTTGAATTGTTGTTATTTCATAACAAATAAAACAATTCAACCATTTTTAGGCTTTAACCAATTTGACCATAAAACGTTAACTTTATACAATGAATAAGATCAGAAACTACTTCCGCGAGTCTTATCATGAATTGGTTTACAAGGTGTCCTGGCCTACCTGGCAAGAACTCCAGTCATCTACCATGATCGTGCTGATAGCAACCCTGTTTGTTACTGCACTGGTTTGGGGTATGGATGCCGCCTCCAATTTTGTGTTAACACATTATTACGAAATATTCAAAGGCAAATAAATGGATGCAGCCAATAACATTCCTGCTCAGGAAACAAAGTGGTATGTACTCCGCGTTGTTAGTGGCAAGGAAAAAAAAGTGAAGGAATATCTGGATATCGAAGTACGCCGCTCCGATTGGGGTAACGTTATTTCCCAGGTGTTTCTGCCGGTAGAAAAAGTATATAAAGTGCAGGCTGGTAAAAAAGTGATGCGCGAGAAAAACTTCTATCCCGGTTATGTGATGATTGAAGCCATTGATGGTAAAATGACCGATGAAGTAATACAGGCCATACGTAACGTATCCGGTGTTATCCACTTCCTCGGTAAAGAAAAACCAATCGCACTCCGCAAAGCAGAAGTTAACAAAATGCTGGGTAAAGTGGATGAACTCTCCGATCAGGGTCTCACCATGAGCGAACCTTTCATCGTAGGCGAAACCATCAAAATCATCGATGGTCCGTTCAATGACTTCAACGGTGTGATTGAAGAAGTGATCGAAGACAAAAAGAAACTGAAAGTAACGGTGAAAATATTTGGCCGTGCTACCCCTGTAGAACTCAACTTCATGCAGGTAGAAAAACTGGCCTAGTATTTTTTCATATAGTATTTGTAAAAGCGCTCCGAAAACCGGGGCGCTTTTAGTTTTAGCCACCAACCCTGCTGTTCTCTGATGAAACGCGTCCGCTGTAGCCTGACTCCTGTCTTATCTGCTGCCATGATATTCCTGGAATTTTTACCTTATAATATATTATCTGTTTATCTATGAAGTATTTACTCTGCAGTCTGTACGGACTGCTGCTCACGGGCCTGGTACAAGCGCAGGCTGTGAAAAAGATTACTCCGGCGCCGGCAGCGCCTGCCTATGCACCTATTCCTGACAGCGTTACCGGCTCTGCTGCATCTATGGCCGGTTACCTGGCTGCACATCACAAAAATCAGCGGGACATGCTGAAATCCCTCTTCGGCTGGATGTCCACCCATATCACCTATGATATGGTGAACACCTTCCGTCCGGATTACTACAAGGATTCGGCAGACGCGGTTATCAAAACGCTGCAGACACGCACGGCTGTTTGTCAGGGCTTTGCAGCATTGTTTACGGAAGTGAGCAGGCTTGCCGGCATTCCGGCCTTACTGCTGTCCGGCTACACTTTTTCCAACGGCCGGATGGATAATGCCAGTCATGCCTGGGTAGCTGTATGGCTGGATAATCAATGGCAGATCGTTGACCCTACCTGGGGCTCCGGGTATACCATGAACGGAAAGTATACTGCTAAGCTGGACTGGAAGCAGTTCCTGGTGGCGCCGGCAGTTTCCGTTAAAACCCATGTGCCTTTTGATCCCTTGTTTCAGTTTTCGGAGTATCCGCTGCGCCATGAGGAAATCAGGGATGCTAAGTGGACAGCAGGGGCAGCCAGGCCGTTGTTCGGGTATAAAGATACGCTGGCGGCTTATGAGTCAGCCACTTATCTGGACCGTATCCGGAGCATGGCAGGGCGGATTGACCGGTACGGGGTTACCAATCAGCTGATTGCTGCTGAGCTGCATTACCTGATGAATGTAATACGCGTAGAGCAGCATAACCAGGAGGTAACGGCGCAGAACGGCCAGGTACACAGGCTGAATGAAGCCGGCAGTGTATATAATATGGTGGTGAACACCTTTAATGATTATGTTGTGTTCAAGAATAATCAGTTTGCTCCTTCCAAACCGGACAAGGAAATCCAGGAATGGGTGAACGGGATGGCGGTAAGGCTGGATGATGCCGGGCGGATGCTGAATGGGCTGGAGCTGACAGATGCGGCTAACCGGAGGGTGATGGAGGAGACGAAAGTGTCTATCACGCAGCTGAAGCAGCGGGTCGTGGAAGAGCAGGCTTTTGTAGCGAAGTATGTGAAGACAGGCAGGTTGTTCCGGAAATCCTTATTTTATAAATTGGTGTTTTAGCTGTATTTTTGCAGGCTTCGGATTATAAGGAATTTTTCGGGAAATGCAATGGATTTGTAAAAAAATCGGGTTATTAGCAAAAAGGATGCCCAAATTCAAATACTTTTTGTCAATTTCATATTATTATTTACCTTTGCATCCCCTTTAAAAGGTTATTTTAGTTCCTTTTAGTTTTGGGAGTTCTCTGTTCTGCAGAGGGCGTTTTAACCAAATTAAATTAAAAAGTATGGCAAAAGAGATCGCAACGTACGTGAAATTGCAGGTTAAAGGCGGCCAGGCCAACCCTGCACCTCCGATTGGTCCTGCACTGGGTTCCAAAGGTGTGAACATCATGGAGTTCTGCAAACAGTTCAATGCCCGTACCCAGGATAAAATGGGTAAAGTATTGCCTGTGTTGCTGACTGTTTACACTGACAAATCTTTCGACTTCGTAATTAAAACTCCTCCTGCACCTGTACAGTTGCTGGAAGCTGCAAAATTACAGAGTGGTTCCAAAGAACCTAACCGTAACAAGGTGGGTAAAGTTACCTGGGCTCAGGTAGAAGCTATTGCACAGGATAAGATGCCTGATCTGAACTGCTTCACCCTGAACAGCGCTATGAAAATGGTGGCTGGTACTGCTCGTAGCATGGGTATTACTGTAGAAGGTAAAGCCCCCTGGGAAAACTAATTGTTTCACCCTGTTAAGGCAGGAACTTTAAATCATTCTGAAAATGGCAACTAAAAAGAGAAAAGTAGCTCAGGCTAAGGTGGACAAAAACAAGGCGTACACCCTGAAAGAAGCTTCTAACTTAGTTAAAGATATTAACTGTACTAAATTCGACAGTTCTGTCGATTTACATATCCGCTTAGGCGTTGATCCTAAGAAAGCAGATCAGGCTATCCGTGGTTCCGTAACGCTTCCTCACGGTACTGGTAAAACTAAACGCGTTTTAGTGCTCTGCACACCTGATAAAGAAGCTGCAGCTAAAGAAGCTGGTGCTGATTTTGTTGG
The DNA here is from genome assembly GCF_009928525.1 of Chitinophaga solisilvae. Classification (GTDB taxonomy): domain Bacteria; phylum Bacteroidota; class Bacteroidia; order Chitinophagales; family Chitinophagaceae; genus Chitinophaga; species Chitinophaga solisilvae. The sequence continues at coordinate 350,589 of NZ_JAABOK010000005.1, forward strand.
TTTGGATGAATTTATCCAGAAGATTGAAGGCGGTTGGACTGACATCGATGTAATCGTAGCTACTCCTGCTGTAATGCCTAAAATCGGTAAACTGGGTAAAATCTTAGGTCCACGTAACCTGATGCCAAACCCTAAAACCGGTACTGTTACCAACGACGTAGCAGCAGCAGTTAACGAGGTGAAAGGTGGTAAAATCACTTTCAAGGTAGATAAAGCTGGTATCATCCACGCTTCTATCGGTCGTGTATCCTTTGCATCTGATAAAATTGAGCAGAACTCTCAGGAGCTGATCAACGCTATCATCAAGCTGAAACCAGCTACTGCAAAAGGTACTTACCTGAAAGGTCTGTCTATGGCCAGCACCATGAGCCCAGGTATTGCAATCGACACTAAATCTGTTCAAAACTAATTGATCACGAGTTGTAGCCCGGTTGTCTGAAAGGATGGGGCTTGCTACAAACGTTATAATATGAATAAAGATCAAAAAAATGAAGTGATCGAACTGCTGAAAAGTAAGTTCTCTCAATATAGCAACTTCTACATCACCAACACCGAATCATTAACGGTAGCGCAGGTTAACGACCTGAGGAAAGTTTGCTTCGACAAGCAGGTGGAAATGAAAGTGGCTAAGAACACCCTGATCCGTAAGGCACTGGAATCTCTGGACAGCGAAAAATATGCAGGTATTCTTGACAGCCTGCATGGTGTAACTGCCCTGATGTTCTCTGACAGCCCGAAAGATCCTGCTGTTATCATCTCTTCTTTCCGTAAAGCTAACAACAAGCTGGAAAAACCAGTGCTGAAAGCAGCTTTCGTTGCTGACGAAATCTTCATCGGCGACAACCAGCTGACTGCTCTGACCAACATCAAGACCAAGAACGAGCTCATCGGCGAAGTTATCGGTCTGTTGCAATCTCCTGCAAAACGCGTTATCGCTGCTTTGCTGGAAAAAGGCAAGAAAGAAGGCGCAGCAGTGGAAGAAGCTCCTGCAGCCGAGTAAGGAATTTAGTCATTTGATATTTGGTTATTTTCAACAGCACTTTTCAGTCGCTCAGATCAAATAATCACATCTCAAATAAACAAATTCCAAAATGAATTATGGCTTCCAAGTCACAATATAATTAACAAACATTACAAACATTACATTAAAACATTATAAAATGGCAGACGTAAAAGCATTAGCCGAACAATTAGTAGGTTTAACTGTTAAGGAAGTACAAGAACTCGCAGACGTACTGAAAAATGAGTACGGTATCGAACCAGCAGCTGCTGCTGTAGTTGTTTCCGGTGGTGGTGGCGAAGCTGCTGCAGCTGAAGAAAAAACTGCATTCAACGTAGTTCTGAAATCTGCAGGTGCATCCAAACTGAACGTTGTTAAGGTTGTAAAAGACCTGACCGGTCTGGGTCTGAAAGAAGCGAAAGAACTGGTTGACGGCGCTCCTAAATCTGTGAAAGAAGGCGTTAGCAAAGCAGAAGCAGAAGATCTGAAAGCTAAGCTGACTGAAGCAGGTGCTGAAGTTGAAATTCAGTAATTCTTTGCTTAGTATACATCTTTTACAAGGTCAAAAGTGCTTATGCACTTTTGGCCTTATTCCCTTTGGGAAAGTGTCTTTTTCAGAGAGTCAAAACGGGGAAACACTCTAGGTGACTTTGACAATGTGCAGAAGGCATAATTTATACTGAGGATGGATATTGCTAAAGAAATCTTAATTTCCCTAATTCTTACAAGTCATATAACTGCTAACTTCGAATATGTCTCTAAAAAAAGCCCAAACAAGCGAAAGAGTAAATTTTGGAAAGATCAAACAAGTTACTGAGACACCGGATCTGTTGGCTATCCAAATCCAATCTTTCAAGGATTTCTTCCAATTAGAAACCACACCAGACAAGCGAAATAACGAAGGCCTTTTTAAAGTATTTAAAGAGAACTTTCCGATTACAGATACCCGCAATATCTTCAATCTGGAGTTCCTTGATTATTTCGTTGATCCTCCGCGCTATACCATCGAGGAATGTATTGAACGTGGGCTTACCTATTCTGTACCGTTGAAGGCAAAACTCCGCCTCAGCTGTAATGATGAGGAGCATGTGGATTTTCAGACTATCGTGCAGGACGTGTTCTTAGGTAACATTCCTTACATGACCCCAAGAGGTACTTTCGTTATTAATGGTGCTGAACGCGTAGTTGTATCCCAGCTGCACCGTTCTCCTGGTGTATTCTTTGGTCAGTCTGTTCACCCGAACGGAACGAAGATCTACTCTGCAAGGGTAATCCCGTTCAAGGGCGCATGGATGGAGTTTGCTACAGACATCAACAATGTGATGTACGCTTACATTGACCGTAAGAAGAAATTCCCTGTTACCACGCTGTTACGTGCCATCGGCTATGAAACAGACAAGGACATCCTGCAGCTGTTTGGCATGGCAGATGAAGTAAAAGCAGATAAGAAAAGTCTTGACAAATATGCCGGCAAAAAGCTGGCTGCCCGTGTTTTAAGAAGCTGGGTGGAAGACTTTGTGGATGAGGATACCGGTGAGGTGGTAAGTATTGAGCGTAATGAAATTATGCTCGAGCGCGACAGCATTCTGGACGAAGCGAACATCGAGACCATCGTGGATATGGGTCTGAAGAGCGTGTTCGTACAGAAGGAAGAGGTGAGCGGTGATTTCTCCATCATCTACAACACATTAAATAAGGATACATCCAACTCCGAGCTGGAAGCCGTTCAGCACATCTACCGCCAGCTGCGCGGTGCCGATGCGCCGGATGATGAAACAGCAAGGGGTATCATCGATAAATTATTCTTCTCAGATAAACGTTATGACCTCGGCGACGTAGGCCGTTACAAGATCAACAGGAAACTGGGTCTGCCTACTCCGCTGGACATGAAAGTACTGACGAAGGACGACATCATTTCCATCATCAAATACCTGGTACAGCTTACCAACGGTAAAGCAGAGATCGACGATATCGATCACTTGTCCAACCGTCGTGTACGTACTGTGGGCGAGCAGTTATATGCTCAGTTTGGTGTGGGGCTGGCCCGTATGGCCCGTACCATCCGCGAAAGGATGAACGTTCGTGACAACGAGGTATTTACACCGGTAGATCTGATCAACGCCAGGACGCTGTCTTCCGTGATCAACTCCTTCTTCGGTACTTCCCAGTTGTCACAGTTCCTGGATCAGACCAACCCGCTGTCTGAAATCACGCACAAACGCCGTATCTCCGCTCTCGGACCCGGTGGTCTGAGCCGTGAAAGAGCAGGCTTCGAGGTGCGTGACGTTCACTACAGCCACTATGGCCGTCTGTGTACAATCGAAACACCGGAAGGTCCGAACATCGGTCTGATTTCTACCCTCTGCGTACACGCGAAAGTGAATGAAATGGGCTTTATCGAAACGCCTTACCGCAAGGTGAAAGAAGGTAAAGTAGATATGCTGAAAGTGGAGTTCCTGAGCGCTGAGGAAGAAGATTCCGTGAAAATCGCACAGGCGAACGCACCGCTGGATGATAAAGGAAACTTTGTAAACGAAAAAGTAAAATCCCGCGAAACCGGTGACTTCCCGATCCTGGATAAAGGAGATGTGGAATTCATGGACGTAGCACCTAACCAGATCGTAGGGTTGTCGGCCTCTCTGATTCCGTTCCTGGAACATGATGATGCCAACCGTGCGCTGATGGGATCAAACATGCAACGTCAGGCCGTGCCACTGCTGAATCCGGAAGTGCCTATCGTAGGTACGGGTCTGGAAGCCAAAGCAGCGCGCGACTCCCGTCTGCAGATTACCTCAGAAGGGAAAGGTGTGATCGAATTCGTGGATGCGAAAGAAATACATGTACGTTACGAGCGTGATGAACTGCAGAAACTGGTGAGCTTCGAAGATGATCTGGTGATCTATAACCTGACCAAATTCGTTAAAACCAACCAGAGCACCTGTATCAACCTCAGACCTTGCGTGAAGAAAGGTCAGCGCGTAGTGGAAGGCGACTTCTTAACAGAAGGTTACGCTACCCGCGGCGGTGAGCTGGCGCTGGGCCGTAACATGAAAGTGGCGTTCATGCCGTGGAAAGGTTACAACTTTGAGGATGCGATCGTAATCTCTGAGCGTGTGGCACGTGAAGATCTCTTCACCTCTATCCACATCGATGAATACGAACTGGAAGTACGTGATACCAAACTGGGTGAGGAAGAACTGACCCCGGATATTCCGAACGTGAGTGAAGAGGCTACCAAAGACCTCGACCAGAACGGTATTATCCGTGTGGGCGCCCACATTAAAGAAGGCGATATCCTGATCGGTAAAATCACTCCGCGTGGTGAATCTGATCCTTCTCCTGAAGAAAAACTCCTCAGAGCGATCTTCGGTGACAAGGCTTCCGATGCGAAAGACGCTTCCCTGAAAGCGCCTCCATCTACTGAAGGTGTGGTAATCGATAAGAAACTGTTCAGCCGCGCGAAGAAAGATAAGAACTCTAAAACACGTGAGAAGGCAGCTATCGAGAAACTGGAAAAAATCCACCAGAAGAATACAGAAGATCTGCTGGAAGTGCTGATGAGCAAGCTGCAGGTATTACTGAAGGATAAAACCTCTCAGGGTATTACCAATACTTACGGTGAAGTGCTGATCTCCAAGGGTTCCAAGTTCTCTCCGAAGAACCTGGTGAACATTGATTTCATGAACGTAAATCCGCTGGGCTGGACAACAGACGAGGTGGTGAACGATCAGATCAATACCCTGCTGCATAACTATAACATTAAGTTCAACGAAGAACTGGGCCGCTACAAACGTGAGAAGTTCAACATCTCTATCGGTGATGAGCTGCCAGCGGGCGTACTGAAACTGGCGAAGGTTTACCTGGCCAGCAAACGTAAGCTGAAAGTAGGGGATAAAATGGCGGGACGTCACGGTAACAAGGGTATCGTTGCCAAGATCGTGCGTGATGAAGACATGCCGTTCCTGGAAGATGGTACACCACTGGATATCGTACTGAACCCACTCGGGGTACCTTCCCGTATGAACCTTGGTCAGATCTACGAAACCGTACTGGGTTGGGCAGGTCTGAAACTGGGCGTACGCTTTGCTACTCCGATCTTCGACGGTGCTACCACGGAAGAAATAGCCGGCTACATCAACGAGGCAGGATTACCTAGCTTCGGCCATACGCACCTGTATGACGGTGAAACCGGTGACCGTTTCCACCAGAAAGCTACCGTAGGTGTGATCTACATGCTGAAACTGAGCCACATGGTGGATGATAAGATGCACGCCCGTTCTATCGGACCGTACAGTCTCATTACCCAACAGCCGCTGGGTGGTAAAGCCCAGTTCGGTGGTCAGCGTTTTGGTGAGATGGAGGTGTGGGCACTGGAAGCATACGGTGCATCCAACATCCTGCAGGAACTGCTTACTATTAAATCAGATGATATTGTTGGTCGTGCCAAAGCATATGAGTCAATTGTAAAAGGTGACAACATTCCGAAAGCCGGCGTGCCTGAATCCTTCAACGTATTGATCCATGAATTGCGTGGTCTGGGTCTGGATCTGAAGTTTGATTAAAGATATGGAGAACGGCTTTCAGCCTGCAAAGTGCTGAAAGCCGCTTACCCGCTGCTTTAATTATTCCGTAAACATTTTGCCAATAGCTACCCGCTAAAGGCTAACAGCAAAAGCTAACTACAGATGGCTATCAAAAAAGAAAATCGTCCTAAATCAAATTTTAACAGCATTACCATTAGTCTGGCTTCTCCTGATGTAATTCTGGAGCGTTCATACGGTGAAGTGCTGAAACCTGAAACCATCAACTACCGTACTTACAAGCCGGAACGTGATGGTTTATTCTGCGAAAGAATATTCGGACCTGTAAAGGATTACGAATGCTATTGCGGAAAATACAAGCGTATCCGTTACAAGGGTATCGTGTGCGACCGTTGTGGTGTGGAAGTTACAGAGAAGAAGGTACGTCGCGAAAGAATGGGACACATTCGTTTAGTCGTGCCTGTTGTGCATATCTGGTACTTCAAATCTCTGCCAAATAAAATCGGTTACCTGCTGGGTATGTCTTCCAAAAAACTGGAGACTATCATCTACTACGAAAGATATGTAGTGATTCAGGCAGGCGCCAAACAGGAGAAAGGTATGAACTATGGTGACCTGCTCACTGAAGAAGAATACCTGGATATCCTGGATACCCTCCCGAAAGACAATCAGCTGCTGCCGGATGAAGATCCGAACAAGTTCATTGCCAAAATGGGTGCGGAAGCGGTAGAAATGATGCTGGCCCGTATTGATCTGGACAGCCTCTCTTATCAGCTGCGTAACCAGGCTGCTACGGAAACTTCCCAGCAACGTAAAGCGGAAGCGCTGAAACGTCTGAGCGTGGTGGAAGCTTTCCGTGAAGCAAATGGCCGTGTAGAAAACCGTCCTGAGTGGATGGTAATGCAATATATCCCTGTAGTACCGCCTGAACTGCGCCCGCTGGTGCCGTTGGATGGTGGCCGTTTTGCGTCTTCCGACCTGAACGATCTGTACCGCAGGGTGATCATTCGTAACAACCGTCTGAAGCGTCTGATCGAAATTAAAGCGCCTGAGGTGATTCTGCGTAACGAAAAACGTATGCTGCAGGAAGCGGTGGATTCCCTGTTCGACAACTCCCGTAAATCCAATGCGGTGAAAGCGGAAGGTGGTCGTGCCCTGAAATCTCTCTCCGACGTACTGAAAGGTAAACAAGGTCGTTTCCGTCAGAACCTCCTCGGTAAACGTGTGGATTATTCCGGACGTTCTGTAATCGTGGTAGGTCCTGAGCTGAAACTGCATGAGTGCGGTCTGCCGAAAGATATGGCGGCAGAGCTGTTCAAACCGTTTATCATCCGTAAACTGATTGAAAGAGGCATCGTGAAAACCGTGAAATCAGCGAAAAAGCTGGTAGACCGGAAAGAAGCGGTGGTTTGGGATATCCTGGAAAACGTACTGAAAGGTCACCCGGTGATGTTAAACCGTGCTCCGACCCTGCACCGTTTGTCTATCCAGGCCTTCCAGCCTAAACTGGTGGAAGGTAAAGCGATTCAGCTGCACCCGCTCGTGTGTTCTGCGTTCAACGCCGACTTCGATGGTGACCAGATGGCGGTACACGTGCCTTTGAGCAACGCTGCTATTCTGGAAGCCCAGCTGCTGATGTTGTCTTCCCACAACATCCTCAACCCGCAGAACGGTACGCCTATCACCCTGCCTTCACAGGACATGGTTCTCGGTCTGTACTATATCACCAAGGGTAAGAAAACTATGGGTGATGTAGTAGTAAGAGGAGAAGGTAAAGCGTTCTATTCTGCTGAAGAAGTAATTATCGCCTATAATGAAGACCGCGTAGACCTGCACGCTCACATCCGCGTAAAAGCAGATGTAAGAAATGCAGATGGCGAGCTGGAAAGAAAACTGATCGAAACAACTGTAGGCCGCGTACTGTTCAACCAGTTCGTACCGAAAGCTGCCGGTTATGTAAACGCCCTGCTGACCAAGAAATCACTGCGTGAGATCATCGGCGATATCATCAAGGCAACCAATATCCCGGCAACGGCGAAGTTCCTGGACGACATCAAACAATTAGGTTTCCGCATGGCGTTCCGCGGTGGTCTGTCATTCAACATCAATGACCTGATCATTCCGGATGTTAAGCAGGACATGATTGATGGCGCTACCGGTGAAGTAGACGAAGTATGGGATAACTATAACATGGGTCTGATCACCAACAACGAGCGTTACAACCAGATCATCGACATCTGGTCCCGCGTGGATACGAAGGTGACAGAAACCCTGATCCGCGAACTGGCAACCGACAAGCAAGGGTTCAACTCAGTATACATGATGCTGGATTCCGGTGCGCGTGGTTCCAAACAGCAGATCAAACAGCTGGCTGGTATCAGAGGTCTGATGGCCAAGCCGCGTAAGAGTGGTTCTACCGGCTCCGAGATCATCGAAAACCCGGTATTGTCCAACTTTAAAGACGGTCTGAACGTATTGGAATACTTCATCTCCACACACGGTGCCCGTAAAGGTCTTGCGGATACGGCGCTGAAAACGGCGGATGCGGGTTACCTGACCCGTCGTCTGGTAGACGTTGCACAGGATGTGGTTATCAATGAAGAAGATTGCGGCACCCTCCGTGGTATTGCTACTTCAGCATTGAAAGACAATGAGGAAGTAATCGAAACACTGTACGACCGTATCCTCGGACGTACTTCCCTGCACGATGTGTTTGATCCTCATACAGAGGAGCTGCTGGTTGCTGCCGGTGAAGAAATCTCCGAAGATATTGCTCACAGAATTGAAGACAGCGCGATAGAAACCGTAGAAATCCGTTCCGTACTGACCTGCGAAAGCCGTCGTGGTGTGTGCGTGAAATGTTACGGTAAAAACCTGGCAACAGGTTACACTGCACAGAGAGGTGATGCCGTTGGTATCATCGCTGCACAGTCCATCGGTGAGCCTGGTACACAGCTGACACTGCGTACCTTCCACGTGGGTGGTGTGGCTGGTTCTACATCAGTTGAATCCGGCCTGCAGGCTAAGTTTGACGGTACCATTCAGTTCGATGGCTTACGTACTACCACCTACGAAAACAACGAAGGTGAAAAAGTACAGGTGGTTATCGGCCGTACCGGTGAGCTGCGTATCATGGATATCAAGAACGACCGTCTGCTGGTAACCAACAACATTCCTTACGGTTCCACCTTACTGGTGAAAGACGGACAGAAAGTTGTGAAAGGCGACCAGATCTGTACATGGGATCCGTTCAACGCCGTTATCGTGTCTGAAATTCCTGGTGCTATCCGTTTCGACAGTATCATTGAAGGTATCACCTTCCGTGAAGAAGCCGATGAGCAGACAGGTCACCGCGAGAAAGTGGTAATTGAAACCAAAGACAAAAATAAAATCCCGTCTATCTATGTAGATGGTAATAAAGAGGTGAAATCCTACAACTTACCGGTAGGCTCCCACATCGTGATCTCCGAAGGAGACAAGGTGAGAGCTGGTCAGGTAATTGTGAAGATCCCCCGTATTATCGGTAAACTGCGAGATATCACGGGTGGTCTGCCACGTGTAACCGAGCTGTTTGAAGCCCGTAACCCAAGCAACCCTGCTATCGTTTCTGAAATTGATGGTGTGGTAGCATTTGGTAACATCAAACGTGGTAACCGCGAAATCATCATCGAAAGCCGCGAAGGTCAGATCAAGAAATACCTGGTGCCATTGACACGTCACATCCTCGTACAGGACGGCGACTTCGTGAAGGCAGGTACTTCCCTCTCCGACGGTTCTACTACTCCTGCAGACATCCTGGCTATTAAAGGTCCGTTTGCCGTACAGGAATACCTGGTAAATGAAATCCAGGAAGTATACCGCTTACAGGGTGTGAAGATCAACGACAAGCATATCGAGGTGATTGTACGTCAGATGATGCGTAAAGTGAACATCGAAGATCCGGGAGATACCCGCTTCCTCGAAGGCGATACCGAAGACAGGTTCGACTTCTTCGAAGAGAATGATAACATCTTCGATAAGAAGGTAGTAACTGAAGCAGGTGAATCCACCGCTCTGAAAGCCGGTCAGATAGTGACGCTGCGTCAGGTGCGTGAAGAAAACTCCCTGCTGCGCCGTGCAGACAAAAAGCTGGTAGAATTCCGCGATGCACAGCCGGCTACTTCCAGCCCGCTCCTGCAGGGTATCACCAAAGCGTCTCTGGGTACACGCAGCTGGATCTCAGCCGCATCCTTCCAGGAAACTACGAAAGTACTGTCACAGGCAGCTATCAACGGTAAAATCGATGATATGATGGGTCTGAAAGAGAACGTGATCACAGGTCACCTGATCCCTGCCGGTACCGGTTTACGTGAATTCGAAAACATGATCGTAGGCTCTAAGGAAGAATACGATATCCTGGCTTCTTCCAAAGAAGTATTCCAGTTCGACGAAGAAGAATAATTGACGTCTTGCCAGATAAAAACAAAAAGCGCTGCCTTTCAGGCGGCGCTTTTTGTTTTTATCTGGCAAGACAATTATGAATGATAAATTACGAATTACGAATTGCGAATTACGAATGTAGAAGCGAAGAACTAAACGAAGATTAAAGGTGATAAGTATTAAGTATCGCCTTTAATCTTCGTTTAGTTCTTCGCTTCTACATTCGTAATTCGCAATTCGTAATTCGTAATTCTTTACATTTGGTTTTTGTAAAAGAAGACATTCATGAAAAAACTGCTTATCATAGCATTTGTATTACTGGCCGGAGTGGTGGCGTGTAAGAAGGACAGTGACAATTCCATTCCGGTAACACAGTCCAACTTTATGTTTTTTAATGGCGTAAAGGGGTTCAGGGCCAATATAAGACTGGATAGTACTATTGAATTTGCCGATGGGCTAGCATTCGGGGAGGCTACTCCTTACCGGCAATACCGGGCACAGATGTATAATATTATGATTATTAATGCAGACAGGCTGGTGGATACTATTCGTGCAGGGCAGATCAATCTGCGGAACAACCGTTATTATTCCGCTTACCTGGCATATGATACGGCCATGAAGGCCTTTTTCCTGGGACTTACAGAAGATGATCTGTCGCCGGTGCCGGATAAGCAGGCAAAAGTGAGGGTAATAAACCTCAGCCAGACCGCCAAATTCAACGGATCGCCGTTGTCATATGATCTTTATTCAGATACTTTCCCTGTTTTCAGGGGAGTGCCTTATAAAGCGCTGACGGGATTTACGACACTGAATGCAGAAGATACGACCTATAAATTCAGGTTTGTGCGGACAGACTCCACCAAAATTGAACTGCAGCAATATTCCTTCAAACCGCAGGCCGGGCGGGTGTATACGCTTGTAACCACCGGCAGTGCAAAGGATGCAGCCGCCTGGAAGGTTTTCCCGCTGTCACATAATTAATAACGTCGAAGGTTATACGATACAGGTTCCGGGCAGCGGCAGAAATTGCCAGGATCCGGCACTGCTTTTCCGCCATACGTTAAAACGCAGATAAAAATAGGTGCCGGCAATTTGAAAATCCGGTAAAAGCCTTATTTTAGCCCTTCTAATTAAAAAAACGTATTAAAAGTAGTAAACCTACCTATCAACATGCGCACTCGTAAACAATTTGTGTCACAAGGATTATTAGCGGCATTAGCAGCCGGTTTATTTATGGCTTGCTCCGGAAACAAAGGTGGCAGCAATGCTCCGGCAACCACTCCCGCAGCAGGTTCCAATGCCCCTGCAGCAGCTTCTTTCAAAATTGCTTACGTAGACCTGGATTCACTGGAAGCGCATTTTGAATATTTCAAGGAGAAAAAATCCCAGCTGGAACAGAAACAGCAGGTAATGGACAATCAGCTGAAAGGTAAAGCCCGCGCTTTACAGAGCGAGTATCAGGATTTGCAGCGTAAGGCTTCTACACTGACACAGGAACAGGGTGAAGCGGCACAACGCAGCCTGATGGCCAAACAGCAGCAGCTGGAACAGGAAGCGCAGAATATGCGTGCTGAGTATACCACTGCTGAAACCAAATTCAACGAAGAGTTACAGAAAAGACTGGACGACTTCCTGAAAACGTACAATGCAGATAAACGTTTCGCTTATATTTTCTCTTACCGCACCGGCGTAAGCAACATCCTCTACAGAGATCCTGCGTATGATGTTACCGCTGATGTTATCAAGGGAATGAATGAGTTAGGCGCCGGCGCTGCCACCCCGGCAAAATAAGCCGCTCATAACAGGCAAACAATGAAAATTTTGTCTACCTTATAGTCCCGGTTCCTCCCCGAAGAGAACCGGGATTTTTTAATTTACCCATATGGATATCAACCAAACTAAATCATTTAAGCCAACTTTAGGTTTACTGGATGCCACGATGATTGTGGCCGGCTCCATGATAGGCTCCGGAATTTTTATTGTAACCGCTGAAATAGCCCGCAGTGTGGGCGGCGCAGGCTGGGTAACCGCTATGTGGGTGCTGGCCGGCGTTGTTACCCTGATAGCTGCACTGAGCTACGGCGAGTTATCAGGTATGTTCCCCAAAGCAGGCGGGCAATATGTTTACCTGCGTGAAGCCTACAACCCCTTTATCGCATTCCTGTTCGGCTGGACCCAGTTCGGCGTCATCCAGACAGGCACCATCGCTGCTGTGGCCGTGGCTTTTGCCAAATTTACGGCCTATCTGATTCCTTCCTTCAGTGAAAAAAACATCCTCCTGGACCTGGGAAGTTTTCAGATTTCATCCGCACAGATAGTGGCTATCATCTCTATCATTCTCCTGACCTACATCAATACCCGCGGGGTAAAGCACGGAAAGGTGATACAGACGGTATTTACGATGGCCAAATTATTGTCGCTGTTCGGACTGATTATTTTTGGTCTGCTGATGGGCGCTAACCGTGAAATATGGGAGGCTAACTGGCAGGATCCCTGGAATCACTTCTCCCTGGAGATGGTGAACGGGGCAGTGGTCACCAAGGCATTGTCCGGCCTGGCCTTCTTTGGCGCTATCGCTGTATCCATGAAAGGCTCCCTGTTTTCCAGTGATGCCTGGAATAACGTCACCTTTATTGCAGCGGAAATCAAGAATCCGGCTAAGAACATCGGACGTTCCCTGTTCCTGGGTACCCTGATTGTTACCATTATATATGTGAGCTGCAACCTGATGTACCTGGCCGTGCTGCCGCTGCATGATATTGCCTTTGCCGCCAACGACCGTGTAGGCGTGGCTGCAGCAGAGAAAATATTCGGCAATATCGGCTCCTTCATTATCGCTGTGATGATTATGATCTCCACCTTTGGCTGTAATAACGGACTGATACTATCCGGCGCCCGTATTTACTATACCATGGCGGAAGACAAACTGTTCTTCAAACGTGCAGGAGAACTGAATAAAAACAGCGTACCCGCCTACGGTTTGTGGATCCAGTGCGCCTGGGCATCCCTGCTGTGCCTGACTGGCCGCTATAATGACCTGCTGGCCCTGGTGATCTTCGGGGTGCTGATTTTTTATGTGCTGACCATCCTCGGTATATTCATTCTCCGCAGTAAGCGCCCGGATATTGAGCGGCCTTACAAAGCCATCGGATACCCCGTGCTTCCGCTGGTATATGTGCTGGTTGCACTCTCACTCGCTGCGCTCCTGCTGATATTCGAAACCAGCTATACCTTGCCTGGACTGGGTATCATCCTGCTGGGCATCCCCCTGTACTTTATAGCGATGCGGAATAAAGGAAAGGCTGCCTAAAGCTAAATCGGACAAGGAAAAGTATAAAATCACACGAACGTTGTATGAAAAAAGGTGCCCACTGCTAATATTACTGCAGTGGGCACCTTTAATTTGCATAAACAAACGAACACGTGCAGCGAGAACCGGATACCCCTAATCGTTAAAGTTTGCAGAAAACCCTTTAGAGTAAAATTAAAACCAGGATTTGCCAACATAACTGGAGACACAACGTGTATGAATGGAAAACGAAGGACGGACGCGTATACCGGATTGTTAAGAATATTTGTTGGATGTTATTTATGGACCCTCAAACTAATTTTTTTATACCATTAGAGTATATAAATCTACATCTGAAAAAAAATTACCAGCATCATAAAAATATTAATTGCCAACTTGATGATGTTCTGACAGACATCATTTATAGAGTATTAAAAAAATCAGGCGATAAAAGGTATCTCAACCCCAGGATAACCATTAAAAGCCTACACGATTTGCATTCTCGAACATTCACATGACAATCTTTTACAACAAGCGTATGGTTTCAACCGTGCGCTTCTTTTTTTTATGCAGTACCCTGCAAAGAAATATCCGTAATCTGTAATTTGTATTTCTTTATTTTTGCGAGATGTTAACAGCGATTTCCAACAAAATATTCAACCAGAGTATACTGGACTATCACCAGTATAATGATGTGCATCAGGCCATCAGCAATCCATTTGAGAAGAGCAGTATAGAGCATCTGCTGTACATGAAAAACTGGATAGATACGGTGCAGTGGCACCTGGAAGATATTATCCGCGATCCTAAAATAGATCCGGTTACCGCATTGGATATCAAACGCTGGATTGACCGCTCCAACCAGGAACGTACGGACGTGGTGGAGTATATTGACAGCTATTTCCTGGAGAAGTACCAGGAGGTAAAACCCGCAGCAGATGCCGTGATCAACACAGAAAGTCCGGCATGGGCAATCGATCGTCTCTCTATCCTGGCACTGAAAATTTATCATATGCAGGAAGAGGCTACGCGTGCGGATGCTACCGCAGAACACCGCGCTGCCTGTCAGCGTAAGCTGGATATTCTGCTGGAGCAGCGTACAGATCTGAGCACGGCTATAGAAACATTGCTGGAAGATATTGCTGCCGGCAGAAAATATATGAAAGTATACAAGCAGATGAAGATGTATAACGATCCTTCACTGAATCCTGTATTGTACAAAGGGGAAAAATAAACTGCATTCCTTTGGATAGCACTAAAACTATACTGGTCACACGTTTTTCCGCACTCGGAGATGCAGCTATGACTATTCCTGTCATGAAACAGGTGCTGGAAGACAATCCCGGCGTCTCTATTGTTTTTGTTTCCAACAAAAACTGGGGTGCGCTGTGTGCAGGTATTCCGCGGCTTACATTTTTCCCGGCCGACGTGAAAGGCGCGCACAAAGGTATTCCGGGGCTTTACCGGTTGTTCCGCAGCATCCGTTCCGAACATAGGATAGATGCTGTGGCAGATCTGCACAACGTATTGCGCTCAAAGGTAGTGCGTACATTTTTCAGGCTTGCCGGCAAGCCGGTGGCGGCCATCGACAAGGGGCGCGCAGCAAAAAAAGCGCTTACGCGTCAGGAGAATAAGGTGCTGCAGCCGCTGACTACTACCATAGAGCGGTATGCTATCGTATTCCGGCAACTGGGATTGCGCTGCGATATGGGACATAAACCCGTATTTCAGCCCCGTGAGTTGTCTGCCGGAGCATTGGCACTCCTCGGCCCGAAAAACGGCGAAAAATGGCTGGGAATAGCTCCTTTTGCCACCTATCGGGAAAAGATGTATCCCCTGGAGAAGATGGAAGTGGTATTAGCTGTACTGGCAGCAGAAAAGGGGAGCCGCCTGTTATTATTCGGCGGAGGCCAGGAAGAAACGGCAAAGCTGACCAGTCTGGCTACACGTATTCCGCAGGCGGTGGTAATAGCCGGCAGGTTTTCGCTTGCAGAAGAGCTGGCCATCATCAGTCAGCTGGATGTAATGGTCAGTATGGATTCTGCCAATATGCACCTGGCATCGTTATTCGGTGTGCCGGTGATTTCCGTATGGGGCGCCACGCATCCGTTTGCCGGATTCATGGGCTATGCGCAGCCGGCGGACAATGCCGTACAGATTACAGATCTGGCGTGCAGGCCCTGCTCTGTATTCGGGAATAAGCCCTGTTTCAGAGGGGATCATGCCTGTATGGAATGGCTGAAACCAACACAAATAGCAGAAAAGGTAATGCGTGCAGTCTGACGAAATCCTTTACTGCAGGCTGTTTACATGAATATTTAAAAAATATTGCAAGTTTTTTTTGCAGAAATAAAAAAAGTTATACTTTTGCCATCCCAAACAACAAAGGGAATTGCCCAATAGTATAAGGGTAGTACATCAGATTTTGGTTCTGAGTGTCTTGGTTCGAATCCAGGTTGGGCAACTACTTAAACGCCGCAAGCAATTGCGGCGTTCTTATTTTCAGCCGTTTTCATTTCTATATTGAATCAATGCTGTTGACACTTTTTCTTCGTTTTTCTTCCGGCGATGGCAGACAGCTGTACAACAAAAATATTTGCTGTTGAAAAGATCCTGCTGTAACGATCACACTATTTACGCTAACTGCATTCTCACCCTGAACACACTCGTATCCCCGCAATCGTTATCAGCCACCAGGTGCAGCAGCAGTGCATCTCCCTCATCTTTTCCCACACATACTCCTTCTATTTTCTGCTGATGAAAAATGGTATCTATATCAGACAGGTTAATGATACCATCGGTTTGTACTGTTGGTGCGGTTATTTTTTTACTGGCTTCAGTGATCCATGCCAGATAGCTGTCGCCGATGCTGCCGTCATCTGTAGTGTTCATTGTTTCTTCGCTGGAAAGTGTGAGCAGCAGCAGGTCGCGGGCAGTTACGTAGCATAATTCCGATACGCCGGCAAAGGACATGTTGTTGCTGGATAGCAGCAGGGTAGCGACAGACATTTCCGGTGATACCGTCTGCGGACCGAAATATCCGCGGGTCAGCAACAGCTGGTTTACCGGGTGTGCGTGGTTGCCGCGGTTGGCAAATACCAGCTGGTCGCCGATAACGGTGGCGCCTTCGATGTTCAGGGTGTGCACCTGTTGTGCCTGCAGGTCGCGGAAGAAACTATCAGGGTAGGGAATGGACGAAAATTTATGATAGTCCGGAGTTGTACCGGCTGCAGACAATACGATGCTGATGACGCGTTTGCGGTTATCTGTGGAAGCAGAGCCGAATGCCAGCAGGTGGGTATTTTCTCCGGAAGTTATGATAACAGCGGTTTCCAGGTCTGTCTTCTCTGTTTTGGCGATCCTTTTCTCCGGGTATTCAAACAGGGAAATTTTTCCTATCTGCTGATATTGTTCGTCCAGCACGCAGATGTAGTTGGCATCATCGCCGGCAATATACAGTCTGCCATCATGGAAGTTGATAGAAGAGCCTGACGGGAAATCAGGCAGCGTCAGGGTTTGCAGGATGTTTACGGTAACTTTCATATACACTAAAGATACTTAAATCAACAAATACCCTAGCTTTACATGTATAAAAGGGGAATGCAATGAATTTTTATACGCGTAAATGGGTGAAACCCGAAGATCTGAATGCACACGGTACGTTGTTCGGCGGTAGTCTGCTGCGCTGGATTGATGAGGAAGCAGCTATCTACTCTATTATCCAGTTGGGCACCAATCGTTGTGTAACCAAATTTATGTCAGAGATAAATTTCATCAATTCTGCCCGGCAGGGAGATATTGTTGAACTGGGTATCAAGGCGGTGAATTTCGGCAGAACTTCGCTGACGCTTACCTGCCAGGTGAGAAACAAGATCACGCAGAAGACAATACTAACGATTGATAAGATGGTATTTGTGAGTGTGGATGAAAGCGGTGCGCCGGTACCACATGGCAAAACTGCCATCACGTATACGGATGAACGCCTGAGAGAAGATTAGTTGCCGGTGGTCTGCAATTCCCTGTGGGCCGCGCCCCAGCAGCAAAGCTGTTCCCAGATGGGTATCAGCTTCTCCGAGATGGGCGTGAGTGTATACCCTACGCAGGGAGGTACGCCTGCATATACGCTGCGTGTTATTAACCCGTCTTTCTCCAGTTCCTTCAGCTGCAGTGCCAGCATACGTTCTGAGATATGAGGCAATTCTTTTCTGAGAATGCTGTAACGTAACCCTCCTGCCCTTAATTTTTCGAGGATCAATATTTTCCATCTGCCGCTGATCAGATCCAGTGCATAATGCAGGTGGCTGCCATTCAGTATTTCCCGGTTGAAACTATTGGTGGACGTATCTTTTCTTCTGGCCATACTTACATTTTTGTTAGTATCCTACAATAGGATGTCATCGCAGCAGCAAATATACTTAGTCTCTACTTTTGCATCAGTACAATTGACAAGTATTATGAAAAGACTGGCGTATATCGGGTGTCTGGGCCTGATCGGCATTATTACAACAGAGTTTGGCATCATTGGTATTTTGCCGCAGGTAGCGGCGCATTATAAGATCAGTATTGATATGGCAGGCATGCTGCTCAGCGCCTTTGCGCTGGTGATTGCATTTACAGGGCCGCTGCTGACATTGCTGGCATCAGGATTTGAGCGGCGCCGGGTGATGGCGCTGAGTATGTTTCTGTTTTTTGTGAGCTGTATCTTTTCCGCGATGGCGCCTCCGTTCTGGCTGCTGGTAATACTGAGGATACTGCCTGCCTTCCTGCAGCCGGTATATATTTCATCGGCGATTGCTGCTGCGGTCAAGGCTGCGGATAAGAAGGATGAGCATAAGATGATGGCGATTATCCTGGGAGGTATCAGCATTGCCACGGTAACCACAGTGCCGTTGTCTACCTGGCTGGCATCGGTGCTTAGCTGGCAGAGCGCTTTTGTGATGCAGGCAGCAGTAAGTTTACTGGCGCTGGTGAGCATCTGGTGGTTGCCGGAGATGCCGGCAGGAGAGAAGAAATCGTATGGTGCGCAGCTGGGCATACTTACGCGTCCGGATTTTTTAATGACGGCGTTGATTGCTTTCCTGATGATATCTGCGTGGTTCAGTTCCTACAGTTATTTCGCGGATTATCTGGGAAAGGTGAAGCATATGAACGAAGCGACGGTGAGTAAAATGATGCTGCTATTCGGTATCACAGGCGTTGTGGGTAACTGGGTAGCGGGTAAGATACTGGGCCGGAGCCTGGCTGTTACTACAGCGATATTCCTGGTGGGCACCCTGTTGATACCGGTGTTGCTGAACTATTCCGGCGGAGATACTATCCTTACGGTAACGGTGATTGCCTTGTGGGGGTTCCTGTATGCGCCCTGTTTCCTGACGGCTACCGCTACCATGATTTCAGGGGCGCCGGATGCACTGGCATTTGCCAACAGCCTGGCTATCTCTTTCGGTAACCTGGGTGTATCTGTGGGCACTGCCGTGAGCGGTATGGTGATTGCTTCCCAGAGTGTGGCTGTAGCGCCATGGGTAGGCATGTTATTCGGGGCAGCGGCATTGCTGGCTATCCTGCTGCGGAGCGTGCTGCAGGCGCGGTGGGCAAAAGCAGCCTGCGTGGCACAATGATTGTGACCGGAGGAGTATGAAAAAAGCTATTCTTCCAACATTATTACGGGTACTTGGTCTGGGAGTGGTTTCAGGTATGCGTAGCGCTATGGGACCGGCTTTTGCCAGTCAGTATGTTAACCGCCATCCTTTCCCGTCATTGAAGCGAAGCCCGCTGATGTTTATGCAGCAGGAAAAGGTGATGCGCGGACTGCAGACGGTAGCTGCCGGTGAACTGGTGGTAGACAAGGTGCCAGGTATAGGCGACCGTATAGCCCCATCTGGGCTTGCGGGCAGGGCTATCGCAGGCGGACTGGCCGGGGCTACGGTATACGAAGCCAAAGGCGGGCAGGCATGGAAAGGTGCGTTGATAGGCGCTGCGGCAGCCGTTGCGGCCACCTATGCTTTTTTCTATCTGCGGAAATATGCACGGAATAAACTGGATGTAAAGGATAGTTTTGTTGGTGGCGTAGAAGATGCTATTGCCGTAGGAATTGCTGCCGGCGCTACTTCCGGGCGATGATGAAAACGGATTTGTTTGTTTTGAAAAAAGGGCTACATTTGCATCCCACTTAACGGTGCCTAATAGTATAAGGGTAGTACATCAGATTTTGGTTCTGACTGTCTTGGTTCGAATCCAGGTTGGGCAACAAACGGCAGATGCTGATAGGATACAGGCCGCTACAGATAACACTGTAGCGGCTTTTTTTATTTCTATTTGTTTATGCGCCGATAATTCTTCACCTTGCAGCATATAACCAACTTAAAGATACCTGGCTGATGTTTTGCCAAACACGAAGGCCAATGAATATTGATAGCGATAGCAACATCTTCCCAAGTAGTATTATCAGACCTGCTCCTCTTTAAAAGTTAAACGCCATGAAGTGAGTTGTTATGCCCAGCTTGCCGTGCGCCTGTTTTCACTGCGATAGTAATGCATTAATATGACCTGCCGTTACTGAATAATTTTCAGTGCGGTTAAATATTGTTCCTGGTTACTTTCCTGTGATTACTCCTGATATGGCAGCCCTGCCGGGCGGGAATGCGTATTGTTCTTCAGATAAAATTTTCTTCGAAAAGTATATGCTGGGAGATCCTGAATACCCTGGTCATAGATTGTATATGAATGTTATGCCACTAACTCAATTATTGCTTTTTTAATCTTTAAACGTTTAACTTATGGAACAAACATTTGATGTTACTGCCTTGCAGTACCCTTTCCCTTTTGCTACCAACCCCTATGCAGCTGCGACAGAAAGTAAAATCGGCGGATGGATAGAGGCGTATTATGGTTTTTTACCGGAGAAGGTAAAGAAAAAGTATATGCATACAGGTGTGGGACTGGCGGCAGGATGTATGTTTCCCCGCGCCAATGCTGAACAATTAACGGCTATATGCCGTTTTTTTTTGTGGGCATTCATCGTTGACGACAGCTTTGAATATGCTATGGTAGAAGAAATCCGGCAGATACGCGGGAATGCTTTACCAATTATGAGGGGGCATCAGGCAAAATCTGCAGCAGCGCTGTATCAGCAATTACCATTGCTTAGAAGAGAACTGTTATCTTTTTCTTCTGAAGCCTGGATAAATCGTTTTTGTAATAGCCTTGATAGCTATTTTGATGGTGTCGAGATGGAGATTCCATATCGTGTGAATATGAAGTATCCTGACTTTGAAACATTTTATGCTATCAGAGAAAGAGCTGTAAATGTTGAACCGCTGGTAAATCTGGCAGAAGCAATAACAGGGACAATTATTCCCGGGGCAATCCTTGCACATCCAACATTACAGCAGCTTTCGCAGCTAACCTGCCGGATTTTATCCTGGTGTAATGATTTGTTTAGTGCTCATCTTGAAAAGGGAAATGATGTACTTAACCTGGTATTAATGATAGAACATGTGCAAAATTGCACGTTGGATGAAGCATACAGAAAGGCATTAAGTATTCATGATGGTGATGTAGCCTCTTTTTGTGCTCTCAGGACCAATCTGCCAGACTGTGGGCTATATCAGGAGGCAGTTGTGGATTATGTTGAAAACCTCGCTTTGATGATACATGGCTATCTGCACTGGACCCTTATCTATACACAGCGGTATAGATCTAATGGGCATCCATCCCGTGAATTAAAGGAGGATCATATGAAAACAGCGCAGTTATAAATTATAGTATAACCCGACTGAGGGCACGATGCAATGCCTGAAATTCAACAGGCTTGGCAACAAAATCAGTAGCTCCTGCTTTTAGCATTTCATCACGGGACTCAGCAAAACTGTCCGCTGATGTTATGATAACAGGAATATCTCTGAGATGAACATCCTGACGGATGTTTTTCAATGTTTCTCTGCCATCCATTACAGGCATTTGTGTATCCAAAAGTATAAAGTCCGGTCTTTCACTCCTGGCTTTGATTAACCCCTCTTCTCCATTAACAGCTTCAAATAACTGGCACCCGGCTGCTTTAAAATATTTGTTTAAAACCATTCTCGACATGCTGTCATCTTCGATTACCAATACCTTTTTGTCTTTCAGACTTTTCAGCAATTGGGGTGGCTGCTTGGTTTTTTCAAGTGATACATTACTGAACATGTTAGAGAAGCGAACAGTAAAAGTACTGCCTTTCCCCATCTGGCTATCCACTTCGAGGGAGCCATTTAACAAAATGGTCAACTGACGGGAAATGTATAGACCTAAACCCGTTCCTTCTATAAAACCATTACCACCGGAGACAAACGGATCAAAAATCACCTGCTGCTGTTCCGTACTTATTCCTTTTCCCTCATCATTAATACTGATTACAAGATCTTTTTCCTTTCTCCATACATTAATCGTAACATTACCTCCTTTAGGAGAAAATTTAATAGCGTTGGAAAGAAGATTAGTAATAATCTGTGTGATTTTTATCTTGTCTGTATTGATTTTCTCCGGAAGGTTATGTTCATCAAAGTTCAATACCAGCGTTACTTTTTGCGATTGTGCCAGATAATGATGCATCTGTATGAGTTCATGAAGCCAGTTACTCAAAGAAAAGGGTATCAGATGAATGTTTTCTTTTTGTCCTGATTCAATGCGGCTTAATTCAAGCACATTATTCACAATGTTCTTAGCAAAAATCCCGGAGGAATTCAGATCGTTCACTAACTCTGCAATCTCATGTAATTCAGGATTTTTTTCTGAAAGCGCGGCAATCTTGGTTTCCAGTAATTGTGCTATTCCCAGTATAGCATTTAAGGGCGTTCTGATTTCATGATTGGTTTCACGGAGATAAACTCTTTTTGACTGATTCGCTTGTTTTAGTTTTATCACAAGATCTTCCAGTGATTCAGAATAGCTTTTCAGTTTATCGTACCATAATTTTCTGTCTTTTACGTAATAAACAATAACAATCGCATTAAAAGAAAGAAAACAAGCCAGTGCTACCCAACGTAGGAAGAACTGATTAGCTGCAGATAAATCATAGGGAGTAAATAACTTATTATAGAAATTCAGTTCCATGAAAAACAGCGATACAATGGTAACACTGATCCCCATTATTCTCTCGCCGGGTGTTGTATAAACCAGTAAGGTTAAGCAGAAGAGAAATACACACATTAAAGCCAGATTAATATTCTGGCCAAGAATCGTATCAAAATAGATAGCCGTAATACAAAAGATTACCAATACACCAATTCTCGCTGTTTTATAGAAATGTTTGTGGTTGAAATACACCAATAATAAAAAACTGATACCCTCCAGGTTGGCAGGGATCAGAATACCAAGAAAATGAGTCAGGCTATATAATAATGTTCCTATACCAATTGCCAGGCAGCCGGTAAATAAACTTAGTGTATTGATTATTCTGACATTCTTTTTTTCTTCATCGGGTAAATTTTCAGCGCCTGCATTTATCAGTTTATTTACAGTTTTTTTCAGCACCTGGAACATATCAGTTGTAGGTTTTCGGATCAATATCGCAGCCGTAGCCATTATGATGAGGGTTGCGTTGGTTTCTCTTTTCGCTAATTTATTTAATTTACAGGTAATTTGTGTGTTACTTTAGTTAAATGTAACGGTTTTACAGTTAATTAACCCTTCCCATGTCTGATATTATTACATATCATTATAATATCCCTTCTGTACTTCAGGCCGGCGGATCTTCCGGCAGCCTGCGGCTATCCGGATTCAACGAAACAGCCGGTACGGAGATGCCTGTGTTCTTCGATGGAAAACTGCAGCAGCCCTATGTTACAGCCCGATGCCTGATCGCCCTGTCCAATGTAGTGAAAGCCGGTTTTTCCCTGTCAACAGCCATGGCGGCTATGGTTAAGGATCCTATCATCACTGCGGGAAATAATAAACTGCGCTTCGAAGGATTCTCTCTGTGCGCAGGCGTTTACGCGCGCGTGGATCTGCTGCCGGGATCTCATGCCGGCGATTTCCCTGCCAGCGGTACCGTTAATGTGGATTTCAATCAGCCTATGATCAATGCGCTTGGCGCAGTAGGCAGAAATACGAAACTGCAGCTGCAGGTGGGTAACCGTCATGTCAGTATGCAAAGCAGCGCTTCCGGAAAAGTGACGGAGAAAAAAGTACCGCTGCCGGTGAAATGGCTGAAAGGATTAACATCTGTACAGCTGCTGATGGCGGGAACAGAGCAGGCGCTCCTGTTTAATAAGATGCAGTTGCTGCAGCTGTTTCATGGTATTCCATCCGGGCAGGTGAAAACAGATTATTATCTTTTTATGCGTGGCGGCAGGCCGCAGCTCACGCCGGTGAAAATGCCCGGCGCTGTTTGTATCGGTGGTATTCACCGGCTTAAACTGCTGGAACCTTTACTGCCACTGGCTGATGAACTAAGGGTATATGCGCGGGAAGATATGCAGTGTACGGTGTGGCAGCTGCATTTTGGCCCGGTGCGTTTTAGTCTTGCCCTCTCACGTGAGGCATGGCGTGGCTTTTCTGGTGAAGGTGCAGCACTGGAATCGCTGATTGCCGACATCCCTGATTCATGGATTACCCGTTTTGATCAGCGCAGCTATGAGAACCAGGAGTTCAATATTACGCTGCGTGCGGTAAAAGAACAGATTTCTTTTCAGCAGATCGATAACCTTACGGCCCGCCTCGCAGCTATGGGACTGCTGGGATATGATACGGCCGATAACACCTGGTTCTACCGCCGTCTGCCTTTCCGCCTGAGCCGCTTACTGAGCCTGAATCCCCGCATGAAAGGCGCGGAGCAGCTGCTCACCACCGGCGGCGTTACTATCATCGCTAAAGATAAGGTGCGCATGGAAGCGCGTGTAGCCGGTACCGTGGTAACGCATACGGTTATACTGGAATCCGGAAAAGACAAATGCACCTGTACCTGGTTCTCCCGGAACCAGGGGGAGCGGGGCGATTGTAAACATATTCTCGCTGTAAAGAAAAAATTATCCGGTGATATTTAATATTTTCGGGGATGACAACGAAGGATGAATTAACCCGGCTCGTGGAAACCGGACGGAGAGATGATATTGTTCCGTTTCTGAAAAAACTGACAGATGCCGACAAACATGCGTTGATACCCGTACTGAAAGAACTGGGCAACTGGTACAGCGACGTTATTGAAATCCGTCCCGGCAGCTGGAGCACCAGGATGTCGGCGGATCAGGCGTATATACTCGCAGCTGCCTCTTTTGCCTGTTATGATAAAAATACTTTCCGTAAAAGCCTGTGGCTGGTGTCCCTGTTTTCCGGCAGCTGGCTCCGTGATATACTGCCCTGGTATTGCCCCGCCTGGTTTGCCACGCTGATGCAGGAGTTGTCAGATGAAGAAGGGCTCCCCGGCGGTCTTACCTATCCGTTCCTGATGGAAATGGGAGAGCAGGGATGGATCAGCGTCAACCCGGCCCTGGTGGTGAATTGTCTCACCATGGCTATCTTTCCGTATCACGACAAACGGATGGGCTACGATACTTCTGTTCTCTTCCGCTACCCGATAACTATGCAGGAACATTTCTGGTACCTGCTGACATATCCTACCAATATTCATTTCAGCGACCGGTGGCTGCATGTTTCAGATAAAACCGGCGAAGCGCCCAACTGGAAAAGTTTTATCCTGAAATGCAGCAGCAACGGCACGCTGGATCGCCTGCGCCTGCTGGAAGAGTGTCTGAAAACAGCGAACAGGAATTTTAATAAGCTGCTCACCGCCTGGTGGATGGATATCTTCACGGCGCTGGCGCCCACAAAAGAGGAGCTGCTGACTATGCAGGAGACGTTGTTCCTCACGCTGGATTCCCCGCAGAGTAAAGCGGTAAACACCGCGCTGAGTGCCATTAAAACGTTGATGCCGGAAAAGGAATTCGATAGCAGCCCGTTGCTGCATCATCTTCCGCAGGTATTATCTTCCGGTGTGAAATCAGTGCTGGTCACCATTATCAGCATTCTCGAAAAAATGTATAAACAACATCCGCAGCGGGGAGATGAAATCAGCAGCGCACTGGCGCCGGTGTTCGTTTCACGGGAGGAGGTGGTGCAAATCAGGGCAGCAAAGCTGATTGCCCAATGCGGAAGACCGGAAGATACTGTGCTGCAGGATCAGTTGCAGCTGTTCCAGAGTCTGATGCTAACGGAAACGACTAAACTGTTGCGGCAATTTTTTACGTCAGATGTACCGGTAACAACTGCTGCAGATATAACAGATGATGTTGCCCGGCCATTACTCAGTGAGGAAAATCTGATACCGGCTGTGCAGGGGGTGGAAGAACTGATATTTCTGGCCAGCCAGGCGTTTGAAAATAATGCGTCCTGGCACATCGATCAGCTGCCGGCAGCCCTGATAAACCTGCAGCCGGAACTCGCTACAGCAGCGTTGCTGCAGCTGGAACCGGCTTTCCAGCGCGCTTACGCCATTTATTACCTGCATACCGGTGGTAGTGGTATGTCTGATAACATGCTGGCTTTATTTCTCCTGAACGCCGGGAAGATAATGGCGGATAACAGCAGCGACTATACGCAGCAGCTGCGGCAGCTGTCAAACAAAAAACACTGGTGGCATAAACATGCAGAGCTGATACCTTTCCTGGAATGGAAGCAGACATTGCGGTATGAACCAATCATATTCGATCCCTTTTTACAGTTATTATCGCTGGCCCTCCGGAAGATAACGGAGAAGGATACACGCCCGTTGCTGTCAACACCTACGCATACACCCGGATGGATAGACCCTTGTGTGCTGATCCGCCGGTTGCACCGGTACCAGTCGGAACAGGCTGTGCCGGATGATATGGACTGGCAGATAGCCATATCCCGTTGTGCGCTGCAGGATACGCAGGCAGCAATAATGCTGGCGAAAGAACTGTTGCAGGGAGAATACCTGCGGTTGATGCTATTCCTGCTGGATGCTTCCGCGATGCCGCAAGGCCCCTTTACCTTTGCATCCGCCTGGATGCAGGCTGGTCTTACCAAAGCGCCGGCAGTCAGATATGACGCCTTTGCGGCATTCCCCTGGTATAACCTGCCGCCGGCCTTGCTGAGCGGCAATTGCAGCTGGCAGACGTTCAGCGAAAAATACCTGGCCTACGGTGATTATAACAGGGAGAAGAAAAGCTATGAGCGCTATGTGGATCACCGTGCGGTATTACGTATAGACATTCCCGTAGAAGAAGCGGCGCCGCAGCATGAGGTGCGCCTGCTTCAGGAATATATCTGTGACAGCGGACGGCAGCTGTACCTGCATAACGGAGATGTTATGCGTGTTATGCTGCTCATGCCCAATAATCCGGCCTTGCTGCTGGCGCGGATCATAGGCGCCTGTCAGACTTTCTCCGGTGTTTACGAAGTAAGTGAAACCGGTATGGTAACCGCTGCCATACAGGGTTTGCATGAGCTGGATATTGTTCCGGGAGAGATGATACTGCTATTTGTAAGTGCCTGTATGCTGCATGCAGATAAAACCATTCGTGCCTTCGCTGCGGCTTACTGGACTACGCGCGTAACCAGCGGGAAAATAGACAGCCGGCAGCTGGGGAGCATGACAGGGGTGCATGAAAGAATAGGCTGGGCGCCCTTAAAGCGTTTCTGTGACCTGATCTCCGGACATATGTGGCAGATCAGCCGGCAGCATAACCGGGAGCTGGAAGTAATGCTGCAGGCGTGCCTGGAATGTTTCGCCGCAACACCGGTGAAAGACCAGAAGAAACTACTGGAAATATATCACGAGGTGCTGGCGGTGAACAACAGCAGGATCGGCAGTACGGTATTGCCCGGATTGCTGGCGGACTGGGCATCGGGCAGCACCTTGAAAAAAGCAGCCGGGAACCTGCAAAAATTATTACTTTAGTAACCGACAAAGTAGCTTCAATTTTATGCCGCACAAGAAGAAACTGGTTGTTGTCGTACCTATGGAAGGCACTTCCCTGATGAATATAGCAGGACCATGCGATGTATTTACACAAGCCAACAAAGTACTGAAGAATGACCCGGCCACCGCTCACGAAGGATACGAAATTTTAATTGCCGCTCCCGGCAACGGGAAAAGAATTATGACACAGAGTGGGGTGGAAATTGTATGCAACATGTTTACCTCTGATATTAAGCGACCCATAGATACCTTGCTGGTAGCCGGTTTGGGTAAGGAGTTCCTGGAGAATAATCATCAGAAGTATTACAAATGGCTGAAGGAAGTTTATCCGAAATTGCGGAGGATAGGTTCTATTTGTATCGGTGCTTTTGCATTGGCGCGTGCCGGCGTACTGGATGGCCGCCGTGCCACCACGCACTGGCATTACAGTGACCGTTTTCAGCAGGAGCATCCGCTGGTGAAGGTAGACACCAATCCGTTCTTTATCCGCGACGGGAATGTATTTACTTCCGGTGGTATCGCTTCCGGGCTGGATCTGGCGCTGGCGATGCTGGAAGAGGATTATGGCCGGGACCTGGCGCTGGCAGTGGCGCGCAGGCTGGTTATTTACCTGCGCCGGCCGGGGTATCAGTCACAGTTTGGCGGGCTGCTCGGAGAGCAGCGTTATGCGCATACCATCGCCGGCCGCCTGCATGAATGGATGACAACGCACCTGGATAAGGATCTCAGCGTAGAGCAGCTGGCACTGCAGATGAATATGAGCCCGCGTAATTTTGCACGGGTGTTCCTGAAGGAGACAGCACTTACACCTGCCAAATATGTAGAAAAGTTAAGGGTAGATACGGCACGGAGGTTCCTGGAAGAAAGCGATCTGAGTACTGAACAGATAGCCGTAAAATGTGGCCTGGGAAGTATGGTATCTATGCGCAGGGTGTTCCTGAGGCACCTGATGGTATCGCCGAGCGATTACCGGCGTACCTTCCGTACCGCTTTGCAACCGGAAACCTGAGTTGGCAGAAATTGTATATTTTTAGTCATTTGAGACGGATTTTCATTGCGCTATTTTTGTGTTATCACCAAAAATATCAAGCGATGAAAATAGCAATTAATGGTTTCGGCCGTATCGGAAGGATGACTTTAAGAGCCTTGCAGAACAAGGAAAATGTAGAGGTAGTAGCGGTGAATGATCTGATGGGCATTGATATTCTCACTCATCTCCTGAAATATGATACTGCCCATGGAAAATTTCCGGGTGTTGTATCACATACCGAAAAACACATCCGCGTTAACGGAAAAGATATATTGCTGGTAAGTGAAAAGGATCCGGCTAACCTGCCCTGGAAGCAGCTGGGTGTAGATGTTGTGATAGAATCTACCGGACGTTTTACGCAGCGGGAACAAGCCGAAGCGCATCTCCGCGCCGGCGCGCGCCGCGTACTCATTACTGCTCCTGCCACCGGCGGCGTAAAAACGGTGGTTGCCGGCGTTAATGAAGATATAATTACCCCTGATGACGCCATTCTTTCTACCGCCTCCTGCACAACTAACTGTATCGCACCTCCGCTGTTCCTGCTGGAAAATACCTATGGGATAGAATCCGGTTATATGAGCACCGTACATGCCTTCACGATGGACCAGATGCTGCAGGATGGCCCGCACCGTGATTTCAGAAGAGCCAGGGCCGCCACGCAGTCTATCATCCCTACCACCACCGGTGCCGCCAAAGCTATCGGCGATGTACTGCCCGGACTGAAAGGTAAACTGGATGGCTTCTCTTACCGTGTTCCCGTCATAGATGCTTCCATTGCGGAATTATCGCTCAATCTCAAAAAGCCTGCGTCTGTGGCAGATATCAACAACCTCTTTAAAACCTATGCCAGCGGCTCGTTGCAAGGCATACTGGAATATACCGAAGAGCCTCTGGTATCCGCAGATATTATCGGTAATACCCATTCTTCTATCGTTGACGGCACTCTCACCAGAGTGATCGGCAACCTGGTGAAAGTAGTGGCATGGTATGATAATGAAGTAGGGATTTCGAACAGGATAGCGGAGTTGGTAACGAGGATTTAATTACGAATTACGAATTGCGAATTACGAATGATGAATTGCGAGTAAGACTCGAAGATAAAAGCGAAGACCGAAGCAGATACATATCGCTTCGGTCTTCGCTTTTATCTTCGAGTCTTACTCGCAATTCATCATTCGTAATTCGCAATTCGTAATTCGTAATTAAAAAAATCACTTCTTCTCTTCATGGTATTCCTGCTCTGTATTAATAGACCAGATGTTTCCTTTGGTCTTAATACCAGCGGCGATATTATCTACGGCAACCATGGCGGTAAGCATGGAGTGGTCGGAGTTGTTGTATTTGTGCATACCGTTGCGGCCAACGAGGAAGAGGTTTTCGAAGGTGTCGATATAGTTGCGTACTTCGTCGAAGCGGTTATAGGTGCCGAAGTAGGCGGGATATGTTTTTTCCATTCTGAGTACAGTGGCGTCGAGTACGTCTTCTGTGCGTGCGAGACCGATCTGGCAGAGTTCTTTGATGGCTGTCTGGCGGATTTCCTCATCGCTGAGTGCCCAGAAGTCGTCGCCTTTGTTACAGAAGTATTCCATTCCTACCCAGGTGGTATCCGGGTCTTTTACCATGTAGGGGCTCCAGTTGTTGAAGAGCTGGAGGCGGCCTACTTTCACATCCTTTTCCTGGATATAGATCCAGGTGTCTTTCAGCGACAGGGCTTCATAGGCGCCTGTTTTGGCGTTCTGCCAGCTGAGATTTTTAAGTAGTATGCCAATGGTGATGAAGTCGCGGTACTGGAGCCCGGCTGCGATTTCACGGATATCTTTGGGTACGTTTGCCTGGAGTCCGGCCACGAGTTCCTGTACGGGCATGGTAGAGAAGAAGTAATCGCCTTCCAGCAGGATGGTGGCGCCGGTGGTGCGGTCGATGGCTTCCACGGCGGTGACACGGTTGCCGGAGGTGATGATGCGGGCAACATCATGCTGCATAAGGAGGGTAGCGCCCTGGGAGGTTACCTGGTGGGCTACTTCTTCCCACAGCTGACCGGGGCCGTGTTTGGGATAGAGGAATTGTTCTATCAGGCTGGTCTCTACATTTTTCTGTTTGATGTCTTTGGGTTTGCTGGCATTCCAGGCTGATTTGGCGGCATGTGCAATGGCTTTGCCTATAGAGATACCTTTGATGCGCTGAGCGCCCCATTCGGCAGATATTTCGTTACAGGGCACTCCCCACACCTTTTCCGTATAATGTTTAAAGAAGAGGTTGTAGAGGGTTTTACCGAACCGGTTGATCATAAAATCTTCCAGCGTTTTTTCATTTTTCCGTGGGAAAGCCTGTGCCTGCAGGTAGGAGATCATGATGCTGATGGTGGTGATGATACCTAATTTGCGGAGGGTATCTACGGATAGCTGAATGGGATAGGTAAAGAATTTATGGAGGAAGTAGATGCGGGAGAGTCTTTTTCTCACCAGCATTATCAGGTCCGGGTTTTCAGCGACGAGTGTATCGGAATCATTTTTTTTCTGGGGAATTTTTACTTCTCTGGTTTTTTGCTGGTAGCTGATAGTGAATATTTCAGCGGCTTCTTTATCGAGGGGCATAACGGTCATCCACCAGTCCATGACGCGGTCTGATTTGGAGAAGAAGCGGTGGCCGCCGATATCGATGCGGTTTCCTTTGTAATTAACCGTTTTGGAGATGCCGCCTATATCAGTACTTTTTTCGAGGATTACCGGCATTACATCCGTGCGTTGGAGTAACTCATAGGCAGCAGTGAGTCCAGCAGGTCCTGCGCCGATGATAATAGCTTTCTTTTGCATGAGATTACATGGATTGTTGAGTGAATGGTTAGATGGGCGTACTGTCGGATGATTTTCACGTTCGGTGAAAGTGGTTACAGGATGTCAGGAATTGGCGGGGGGCACCCCGTACGTGCAGATGGTTAAATTGACTCGTTGTTGGCATATCTTAATGGTTTATCACAGGAAACTTCCGCAGGGAAGGTTACCTGTTATTCTTGAGGGCATATTCCAGGGTTGGCAGCAGATGCTAAACTTTTGCTGCATATACAATTATAACTTATACTACTGAAATGAGATTTCAGCGTAGGGGAAAGGCAGGCGGGGCCTGGGGTGGATCAGAATTTATGTTTCCAGAAAAGGAGGGCGGCATCTTCGCCTTCGCTGATGGTGATATATCCCTGGTTATCGGTGGAAATGGTGATGCCTTCGCCCTGTGGTTCCGGCGTGTAAGGCAGTTCAGTAGCGGGTCTGGCCATGGCCTGCTCTACCGTTTCGTCGTTGCTGCGATGCCAGTAATAGATGCTGGTGAGGGTTTTGATGACGATATGATGGCCATCTTTGGAGATGTCGCCGGCGGTAACCCATGTGTAGGGGAGGGTGATGAGTTGCTGCAGGGTGGCGTTATCGCCGTCGCGGAAAAGGAGGTTATCTGTTTTGTACAGGCTGATATGTTTTTCTCTTTTGCTGAGCAGATAGATTTTTTTGCCGATGGGGTCTATCATGAGGGATTCTGCATCCCGCGGGCCGTTGGGGAATTCAAGGGTAAGTATGTCAGGCCTTACAGACACTGATTTTCCCGGTAATACCGCTGGCTCTTCGAAGCGGTAGATGCGGATATGTTTTCTTTTAGCTTTGTTATCGCCGATATCACCGACATAGACATAGTGTTTATTTTTCGCCGGGCCTATGCCTTCGGCAATATCTTCCCAGTCGCGGTTGCTGACATCCTGCAGATGGCATGTGCTGATGATGCGGGCCTTACTGTCCAGCAGAAATACTTCCGGTTTATTGCCGCTGTCATTATGCGTCCAGTAGCATCCGGGCAGCGTGCTGCTGGAGGCAATTCCGGAGGCTTCTGTGAGCTTTGCCGAACGCACATGACCCAGGGTCACCGATTGGATGGATTGGGCGAAAAGCGGGCCTGTAATGGTCATCAGGCATGCCAGTATGAATGTAATTGACCGCATAGGAAACTAAATTACTGAAAACCGGTTACACTTGCAGAAAGGTTTTTTTCAGATTTTCTGACATTTTTTTGTTTGTTTGATAAAATGTTATAATTTTGCCGTCCTGAATCGATGATGCCTGATAGTATAACGGTAGTACGACAGACTCTGACTCTGTTTGTCTTGGTTCGAATCCAGGTCAGGCAACAAAAAAAAGCTGAAATCTTATAAGAAAGATTTCAGCTTTTTTATTTTCTGTATCCCGAAAATTTTTCCGGAAACTCAGGAAGGTAAAAATATCTGGCAGCTGCTTACCACCAGATGTCTGCTATCTGATGGTAGAAAATATCAGTTTATGAAAATCGGGGAAAAGCTCATGGAATTTAGCGCGGGCTTCCTCATTCATATCTGTTTCAGGATTAACCGCCAGCAAGGTAATAACTCCCGGATCGGTATCCAGTGATGCCGCAATCTTTTTGAGATTCTCTTCACTTGGCCTGGATTTCTCTGTTTCAATCGCTGAAAGCGCGGCATCGGAAAGCCCTGCTTTCTGTGCCAGCTGGGATTGCGTTAACTGACGTTTTTTACGGATATCTACTATTGCTTTTCCCCAATTCATATTTACATTATTTTTTTAGTATGTGTTCAGCCACGAGCGCTGCATTTATCAGGAATTTACCTATCAGGGGAATCCACAGATCCCAGTTTACAGGTTCATCTTTCTTTTCAAGATCCAATCTGATAATTGTTAGCAGCTGATGAATTTCCTGTTCGTTGGCAGTCAGGCTTTCCTGTTGTTCTAGTTTGTAAAGAGCGATGGCTATGCGGCCTTGTAATACGGATTTATCGATGTTAGTTGCTGATATTTTAATATCTGACATGTGCGTGTTTTTTGAAACGTCTTGAAAAATGTTTTTCCTGAAAAAGAGTGGTAAGGAAAAACATGATCAGCGTCTTTGCCATCATATGTCGAAATGCGGACAGGTTTTAGAATAGTACGGATTAATGAGCGTAAATCCAGCCGAAGCTGGCTGCGCAGGCGTCTATGTAAACTTCTGCGTGTAACCACAGCTTTTTTTCTGACCGTTTTTACAGCCTGCAGTGCCTCTGTCAGCAGCTGTATTACAAGTGCTGATTGTTCTGCTGTATCAGTTACTGCTGCTTCGTATTCAAAATTCTCCCATAACCGGAAAGAGGACAGCAGCGGCAGCGGAGGTGGCGGTGGAGGTAGTGGCGGTGTATTTACTGAAAACCCTGCCAGTATCGCCGGCACTGTATCCAGTATATCGGCTTTGCGTAATTTTATTTTCTGACCAGCAATTATACCTGACTGCCTTTTGTTTTTGTCGGCAGTAAGAATGTTTACTATGTCTGTGATTCCTGCTATCCAAAAATAATCAGATGGAACAGACGTGATTAATTTTTTAGCCGTTTGAAACGGTAAGTTGCTTAACTGCCTGTTGAGCTTTGCTTCCAGCACAACAATGTTATCAACGAAAATATCGATCTCATTAAGCTCTCTGGTAATTTTAGTGAAACGTTGAAAAGAGCCGGCAGGAAGAATAAAATCACGGTTTGAATACCGACTTTCAATGGAACAAGACGATTCATGCCCATAAAGTCTGGAAAACCATTTTTCAAGTTTAATAAATTGAGATAAAGCAGGCTTTATTTGAACGCTATCAACGAAATAATTGTGGTTAATATAATACCCCGGTAGAGTTGTCTTCTTCTGATGGAAATACTCCATCGAAGCTTCATTTTGCTTGATGTCTAGTATAGAATTGTTACACTGAAAGTTCTTTTCCGTTTTGCCAAAACAGAATAAGGGAGGTTCATATTTGCATAAACCACGCTTATGATCCTGTAGATTTTTATCAGAACTTTTCATAGTTTTTTCTTTCAGGACAAAGATATAGAAAATGTTTCACAAAGTAAAACTTTGTACAAAGTTTTACTTTGTGAAACATTTTTAAATTATATTAATTTACATCTATATACATATTTAATTTATTTGTATGAATTGTAAGTAATTCATATTTGATATAAAGTGGAAGAAGAAATAATTGCTTTGCGCTGCTATTTACCGGCGTAAGAGTTTAAATAATTCCTTTTTGTTTTGATTATCTTTCTGCGGCAACCACCAAACATGTCAACGGCAGCAACAAACAATACATACTGGGAACAGGTGCGTCATGGCGACAAACAGGCATTGTTTGCCCTGTACAACAATACCTATCCCCACCTGCTGCGGTTCGGATTAAAGCTCTGCGGAAACGACGAGCTGGTAAAAGATTGCATCACGCAGCTGTTTCTGCAGCTGTGGGGCCGGTGGCAGCAGCTCAAACCCGTGACTAACGTACAGGCATACCTGTTTACAGCGCTGAAACGCCATCTGATCGACCAGCTGGCCTATCAGGCGAGGACACATACCGCCGTCAGCAACTGGTCGGAGAACGAGGAAAATGAATTGTCCTATGAAGAAATCATTATCCGTGTGCAGCAAGACGAAGAAGTGCGCGCCCGCCTGCACCGCGCCATGAAGTCGCTCACCCCGCGGCAGACGGAGCTGATCCGCCTCAAATTCTTTGAAGGACTCACCTATGAACAGATTGCCGACCGTACTTCCCAGACGGTAAAAACAGCCTATAATACCATCTATGATGCGGTGAAAACCCTGCGCCGCCTGCTGAAATAAATTTTTTTTCATTTCTCTTAGGAAATCATTCCGGTTTTCCCGTCTGTATATCTAAAGGGGCTTATACATGGATTTCCGGGATTACCAGGCCATAGATTTTGCATGCGATGAATCTTTCCAGCGATATTGTGTGGAAGATAACGACGCCGATATATCCTTCTGGGAAGGCTGGATACAGCAACATCCCGGAAAGGCGGCGGAAACGGCGGAAGCCCGCCGCCTGGTGGAATTACTTACTGCCAGGCAGGGTGGCCGGCTGGAACAGCTGCTGCATCTGAAATCCGGACTGGATCACTATGACTTATTACAGGCCCTCACAGCGGAGCCTGTAGCCGGTTTATCCACACCGGAACCATTGACGTTACCATCCCCGGCCCCCCGTTTTGGTCCTATTCTCAGATATGCGGCGGCGGCAGCGTTGCTGCTGGCGGTTACAACCGGAATACTGCTGACGCGGTCTTCCCGGCAACCGCAACAGCAGATGGCTGCCGCTATCAGCGCCGGTAATGAACCACGGAAAACAGTGGTGCTGCCCGACGGCTCTTCCATCATCCTCAGACAGCACAGCGAAGTGGCCCTCGCACCGGGCTTCAACACTACCAACCGGGAACTCACCCTCACCGGCGAAGCCTTCTTCGATGTGGCCCCCGGCGCCAGACATCCGTTCATCGTGCATACCACCCTGGCCGATATTACGGTACTGGGCACCGTTTTTAACATTAACGCCTGTACGGAAATGTCCGGAATAGAGGCCTCCCTCTTTAAAGGAAAAGTAGAGGTAGCCTGGAAAAACAACCGGCAAAAAAAAATCCTGCTGCTCCCCAACCAGAAAATCGTCATTAACGGAAACGGACAAACGACAGCCGGTACAGATTATAAAGTAATTCCGCTGGATGCAGATCCGGTAAATCATAAAGCAAAAGAAATCAACTGGGTACGCAACCGCCTGGAGATCGAAAATGAGCCGCTGGCAGATATAGCGGCCAGACTGCAGCAATGGTATGGTATCCGTATCGCATTTGCCGATGAAGAAGTGAAGCAGTACCGCTATTCCGGCACCTTCGAAAGTGAAACAATTATCAAAGCGCTGGATGCCCTGCAGCTGTCCTATCCTTTCAGTTTCAGGATGGCCGGCGACAGTATCATCATCAGCAGGTAAACAACCGTTAAATCATACTCTGTCAACCAAAAAGAAAGGGAAGTGCGGACACACTTCCCCCTTTAGTGGCCAGCAAATGTCGTGACATGATCATTAACTAAACCAACACCAAAGGTATGGTAAAACTTGTATTCCTGGAATGGAAGGGAAAGGCTGTTCCCGCCAGCAAACTGCTGCTAACTATGAAATTAACTTTAATGCTGTTTCTCCTCTGCCTGCAGGCGCAGGCAGTTTGTCTCGCACAGAAGAATATTACCCTGCAACTCAGAGATGCCGGTATCCGGCAGCTGCTGAAATCAGTAGAGCACCAGACGGACTACCGCTTTGTGTTCCACGATAAAACACTGCCGGAAGATAAAAAGGTAACCATCACCGTTAAGAACGCCTCCCTGGATGCCGTACTCACACAGGCTTTCACGGGAACTCCCCTGCACTATACCCTCCGGGAAGACGGACTGGTTGTTATCTATGCCGGCGCTTCCGCAGCCACCGCGCCTGCAGATATCATCATAAAAGGAAAGGTAAAAGGAGCAGATAATCTGCCGCTGCCCGGCGTTACCGTACGTGCCGACGGCTCCGCTGCCGGTACCCTCACCGCTACCGACGGTACCTTTACCCTGCATGCCCCGGATAATACCAAAACACTCCGCTTCTCGCTCGTGGGCTACGCTCCCCAGCAGGTGGACGTATCGGGCCGGCAGGAAATCAATATCACCCTGGAAGAAGATGTAAAAACACTGAACGCAGTAACAGTTACCGGCTATACGAATTATACCCGTAATAAATCAACTGCCGCCTCCGGCGTCGTAGGCGCGGAAAAAATAGGGCAGGTGCCCATGGCTACCTTCGATCAGGTACTGCAGGGCCGCGTACCCGGTCTGGTTGTATCTGCCGGATCCGGCCAGCCTGGAACCAGCGCCAGCGTTACGTTACGCGGGGTAGGTACCATCAATGGCAACGCTTCTGTGCTCTACGTAATGGATGGCATCCCCATCGAAGCCGGCGTATTTCAAAGTATTAACCCTGCAGACATCGCCTCTGTAACGGTGCTGAAAGACGCTTCCGCCAAAGCCCTCTATGGCTCCCGCGGCTCCAACGGCGTTATCGTCATTACCACCAAAAAAGGAAAATCCGGCCGGATGAATGTGGAATATAAATCCCAATACGGCTTCTCCAATATGACTACGCCCAAATTCCAGATGATGAACGCTGCACAGCACCTGCAGTATGAAGAGGAATTAGGACTGGAAACCGGCGAAAGCTACGGCCCCGGCTGGGATTATTCTCCCAGAAATCCGGAATATGCGGGCAAGACACCGGAAGAAAAAAGAGAAGCGGATCGTATCCTGGACAGCCTGCGTAATACCAATACCGACTGGAGAAAAATATTTACGCAACACGGAAAATTCCAGGAACATCAGTTAAGCGTAAGTGGTGGTAACGACAACGTACGCTTCTATACCTCGCTGAATTATTTCGATCAGGAAGGTATTGCCAGACGCTCCGGCCTGAAACGCTATTCCATCAAGAATAACCTCGATTTCAATACCGGCCGTTTTTCTGCCAACGTTAACATGGGCATCGGCTATTCCACTTCCAGCTTTATTGAAAGAGAAGCCTCTGCCAACGGCAGCAATATGCTGGCAGCTATATACTATGCCCTGCCTTATGAATACCCCTACGCGGCTGATGGTACGCTGGTAACCAGCGGTAATACAGACATATATCCCGTACTGGACCAGCGCGAAGGCAGCAACGCCCTCGACGCCCTGCTGAATACCAGCAACAAGGACAATCAGCTGAAAGGAATACTCAGCGCCTCCG
Source organism: Chitinophaga solisilvae (assembly GCF_009928525.1). Taxonomy (GTDB): domain Bacteria; phylum Bacteroidota; class Bacteroidia; order Chitinophagales; family Chitinophagaceae; genus Chitinophaga; species Chitinophaga solisilvae. The sequence continues at coordinate 388,428 of NZ_JAABOK010000005.1, forward strand.
CCAATTACCAGCTGGCAAAAGGACTCGTTGCAAAAACAAGGCTGGGTATAGATTTCCGGGAAACTACCACGGAAAGATATATCAACCCCGATTCCTATACCGGCGGTAACGTAACCACGGGCGAAAAAGGCAGCTTCGGTGAAGGTGTAACCCGGAATGTTACGCTTATCACCACCTCCGGACTGACTTACTCAAAACTGATTGCAGACAGACACGATTTTGAAATATCCGGTTTCTACGAATTCACTAAGAATAATTACAGAACATTTGATTATACCGGCTACGACATTGAGCCCAGGCTACCTTCTTCACCGGTAGGCATTACGCCGGGATCGCCGTATCCTGCGCTGCTGCACGGAGGCCGTACCCAAAGTGCCCTCGCTTCCTGGATGACGGTAGGCCGCTATACCCTCGATGAAAAATATACGTTGAACGCCAGCTTCCGCTACGACGGCGCTTCTACAGTACCTGTCAACAACAGATGGCACGGCTTTTACTCTGTCGGTTTAGGATGGGAAGCTAAAAAGGAAAACTTCCTGAAGAACGTGGATTTCATCAATGACCTGCGTTTCAGGGTCAGCTATGGGACCACCGCCAGTCCGTTTACTGCTAACGGCGCCTATGCCTACGTAGCCGCCTATACGACAAAACAATACGGCGGCAGCCGCGGTACGGTGCCTTTACGGCCAGCCAATAATAACTATGACTGGGAGTACGCCAAAGAGTTCAATGCCGGTTTCGACCTGGGATTGTGGAACAACCGTATCCGCATCGTAACGGATGTATACAATAAAGTGACCAACAACCTCTTCATTGAACAGGAGCTGTCTATTACCTCCGGTTTCTATACCATGCTGCTGAACTCCGGCGCCATGCGTAACCGCGGTATAGAAACTGATGTACAGGTAAACGTGCTTAAAACAAGAGATATCAGCTGGAACATAGGCGCCAACTTTGCCTACAATAAAAACGTGGTAACAGATCTGGGCAGCGCCAATGAATTCCCGCAGCGCAACTCGCAGATAGTGCGCGTAGGACTGCCCTATGGATCGCACTACGCGCCCAGATGGGCTGGCGTAGATCAGCAGACGGGCGACCCGCTGTATTATGACCGCAACGGTAATAAAACCAGCGACTACAATGAAACAGCGCTGAGCGTAGCAGAATTCGGTACCTATGTACCGCCGTTTACCGGAGGCTTTAATACTGCTTTCTCCTGGAAAGGCATCTACCTCAATGCCTTGTTTACCTTCGCTGCCAAAACCATGCGCTACCTGAATGAGGATTACTATAATGAAAATCCATCCTTCGCCAGCAGTAATCAATCCGTACGTATGTTATACGACCGCTGGAAGAAACCTGGCGATAACGCGCTGCTGCCCCGGTTTGATTCAAAACGCGGCTTCTCGTCCAAAGACATACAGGACGCTTCTTTCCTGCGTTTACGTAATCTCAATATCGGCTATAATTTCCCTAAATCATTGCTGTCGCGCATCAGATACGTACAGGGCATACAGGTGTTTGCACAGGCGCAGAACCTGCTCACCTGGACAAAGTGGAAAAGTTTTGATCCGGAAAACAATTACGGAGAGGGCGTATTTGATTACCCCAGTGCAAGAACCTACACTTTTGGTCTGAATGTAAACTTCTAAAATCAATGCAGATGAATAACCGTATTTCTATATATAGCTTTCGTTGTATGGCTTTGCTGGCAAGCCTTTCGCTGTTTTCCTGCAACAAGCAGCTGGATCTTTCTCCTACCGATACCATGGATGAGGATAAAGCCTACCGCAATGTGGCAGACCTCAACGGTGGTTTGCTCGGCGCTTACAGCGGCCTTTCCTTTAACGCTATCTATGCGGTATCGCTGGTGACAGACGAATGTACGCTTCCCGGTGAAAATAGTACCGGCGGCGGTTTTGCCAGTTACCGCTGGCAGATAGACCCCAGTAATACCACTATTACCGATGCATTTGGTGAATATTATATTGTGATAGACCGTATAAACCGTGTGCTGGGAGCGCTGGATAAAGTGTCTGCCAAGCCTGCGGAAGTTGCCGCAAAAGCGCAGTACCAGGGAGAGCTGCTTGCACTGCGCGCCTATTGCCATTTTGCGCTGCTGCAGAATTTTGCGGAAGCCTATACTGCCGGTAAAATGGGGGTGCCTTACATGGAGAAATCAGGTATTGGCAGTCCTGCCCGTCATTCGTTTAATGATGTTGTCAGTAAGCTGGAGAAAGATTTACAGCTCGCCAAAACCCTTATCCCTGCTGATGCAGATGATAGGGGACGCATTACAAAAGCGGGTGTATCTGCCATCCAGGCACGGGTAGCGCTGTATGCCAAACAGTGGGATGATGCCGTAACTTTTTCCACGGAAGCGATTGACGCCGTGCCGTTGGCCGACAGAAGCGCTTTCCCCGGTATCTGGACAGATACAAAATCGGATGAGGTGATCTGGAAGATAAAAAAAGTAGTCAGCGATGACCTGATCGGACAACTGTATTTCAACAGGCGCCGGGCCTTGTATGTACCTTCTTTTGAACTGATCGGGCTTTTTGATAAGGTGAATGACGTGCGTTATCCTGCCTTCATTTTATTTGATGATACCCGTGGAGACGGAAAATCGCAATACCTGGTCAACAAATACAGCGGCGCAGCCGGTACGCCCGGTCTGGCAGATATCAAAATGTTCAGAACAGGAGAAATGTACCTGATCCGCGCGGAAGCGCGTGCCGAGAAAGCGCAGCTGACAGCAGCCGCAAAAGACCTGAATGATCTGAGAACCGCGCGTATAAAGGATTATACACCGAAGACCTTCGCAGATAAGACCGCACTGATGGAAGGCATCGTAACAGAAAGATTTAAGGAACTGGCATTTGAAGGCCACCGTATGTTTGACCTGCGCCGCTGGAACCTGCCGGTAACGCGCAATCCGGAAGATGCTGTGCTGGCATCCGGAGCCGTGTTGCTGACACCGGGAAAAAAGGGATATGTTTTCCCGATTCCGGACAGGGAGATGAAAGCCAACAAAAATATGAACCAGAATCCTGGTTATTAAAAAAATAACGACTCATGACAGTAAGAAAAATATTGCGGGTCTTCCTAACGCTAACGGCTATATGTTATTTGGGGCATAACGGTAGCGCGCAGACTGTTCCCGGAAGGCCCGCATCTATTGGTATCCTTGGTGATACCGCCGACGTGGTAACGCCTGTAAAAGCAGGCGTAGTGCTGATTGGCGGCGGCGGTAATGTAAACAGCGCCTTCCGCTGGATGATAGATCGCAGCGGTGGCGGAGATGTAGTGGTACTCACTGCTTCCGGCAACGGCGACTACAACGCCGAAATACAGGCGCTGGGAAAAGTGAATTCTGTAGAAACCCTCAACATCACTTCCAGAGAGCTGGCAGACAATGACACCGTAGCCCGTATTATCCGTAATGCGGAAATGCTGTTCATCGCAGGCGGCGACCAGTCGCGCTACATGAATAACTGGCGCGGTACCAAAACCAATGCAGCCATCAACTATCTGCTGCGGGAGAAGAAAGTGCCCGTAGGCGGCACCAGTGCAGGCTGTGCCATACTCAGCGGTATGTATTACAGCGGAGAAGGCAGCAGCGCAGTATCCGGCGTAGTGCTATCCAACCCATACGATACTACGGTAAAGCTGTATAACAACGATTTCCTGAAAGCGCCATACCTGCAGCAGGTAATCAGTGACCAGCATTATCTTAAACGTGGGCGGGAAGGAAGACATGTAACATTTATGAGCCGTATCATCCGCGACTGGCGCCTGTATCCGAGAGGCATCGCGCCGGACGAGAAAACGGCCGTTGCCATTGATGAACATGGGATGGCAAAAGTTTTTGGGGTAAGCAAAGCCTGTTTTATCTTTACGGACAAAGGAGCGGGGCCGGAGCAATGCATGGCCGGAAAGCCGCTGGAATGGAACCGCCGCGGCCATGCGCTCAGGGTATATGAAATTGCGGGCAGCGACGAAGGCAACGGTAGTTTCTCCGTGGCTGATTTCAGTCCGGCTAAAGCCAGCGGTGGTAACTGGTACTGGTGGTGGGTAGAAAACGGCCAGCTGAAGAAACAGGCATCTGATCATCTCATAAAATAATACATGAAAAAAGGTTTTTGCTATTTGTTTATCATGATATGCCTGGTATGTGCCGGGCAGCGTGTGGCTGCACAAAGCGGCAGTAACTATGTGCTGGTTATTCACGGCGGCGCAGGCACCATCCTGCAGAAAAACATGACGCCTGAAAAAGAGGCATTGTATAAGGCCGGTCTGAAAAAGGCGCTGGAAGCGGGTTATAAGGTGCTGCAATCCGGCGGCGCCAGCCTGGATGCTGTGGAAGCAGCAGTACGTGTACTCGAAGATGACTCACTCTTCAATGCCGGCAAAGGCGCTGTATTTACACACGATGGCCGTAATGAACTGGATGCTGCCATCATGGATGGTAAAACCCGTGCAGCTGGTGCTGTCGCAGGCGTAACTACCGTTCGTAACCCTATCCGTGCCGCCAGGGCAGTCATGGAAAAATCAGAACACGTAATGATGACCGGCGCCGGCGCTGACAGGTTTGCGAAAGAAGCGGGGCTCGACATCGTAGATCCGTCCTACTTCCGCACCTTCTCCCGCTGGAACGATCTGCAACGTGCCCTGAAAGCTGATTCTGCCGCTGCTGCCAACCAACACGCCTATACGAAACCGGACAAGCTGGGTGTTATCAACCGGGATTATAAGTTCGGAACGGTAGGTGCTGTGGCACTGGATAAACAGGGCAACCTGGCTGCCGCCACCTCCACCGGTGGTATGACCAACAAAAAATATGGCCGCATCGGCGACTCTCCCATCATCGGCGCGGGCACCTATGCCAACAATAATACCGCCGCCATTTCCTGCACCGGCTGGGGCGAATACTACATCCGCAATGTGGTAGCCTACGACCTCTCCGCCCTCATCGAATATAAACAGCTGTCCGTACAGCAAGCCGCCGGCACCGTCATCAAAAAAGTCGGCGACATGGGCGGCGACGGCGGCCTGATAGCCCTCGACAAAAAAGGCAACATGACCATGGCCTTCAACACCGCCGGCATGTACAGAGGCGCGGTGACAAAAGACGGAAAGGTAGAAATACATATTTATAAGTAATTACGAATTACGAATTACGAATTGCGAATGTAGAGGCGGAGATAAAATCGGAGATTAAAGGTGATAAATTATTGGCTATCTCTTTTAATCTCTGCTTTTATCTCCGCCTCTACATTCGTAATTCGCCATTCGTAATTCGTAATTATCTTAAATTTGTATCATGAACAAGACAAACGACCAACTCACTGATTGGATACGGAAAGGCATGCAGCCTATCGGGCCTGTCAGTGTAAGAGCAATGGGGGAAGGCCAGGCGGTGTACCTGGAGAATGTATTTTTTGCGCTGGTGAAGGATGGCCGGATCTGGTTTTATGCAGATGAGGAGAGCGATCTGGCTTTTGATGCTGCAGGGAGCGAGTGGATGGAAGGGTCACATCAGCAACAGTATTTCAGGAGTGCGCCCGATGCGGCTTATGAAGATGCAAAGGATCTGAGGAAATGGGCGAAGCAGGGAATGGCAGCAGGCCGGAGAACAAAATTTAAGTAAGGAAAGCCTGTAGCAGTCAGGTTTTCATGATAAGTGTATTTTGTACACTAACCGAGAAGAAAGTATAAGTATTGGGTAAAATCGAAGGAGGTTTTACCCATTTTTTTTATAATATTTGTTTGGAAGATTCAACAGGATCGTATGCGTCCAAGGGCATCGTCGTTATGAAAGGCGTTAACAGCAAAATTTTTTTCCACAGGCAACTGAAACTGATCCTTGTACTTACTGCAGCGTTATGATGCCAGTCAGCTGTCAGCCTGATTTACCTTTAACTTTTTAAAACTGGAAAAATTACTTCGTATAATAACGGAAAAGCATACACGGCAATTTTAATGCAAACGATTGCATGTAAACTAAGCTCATCATTATCCAACTTTAAATCTGCGTTTATGAACCTTTTTTTACCACGGCCTGAATAGTATCAGCACCACATTTATCAACCAAAGTACCGTTCATTTTTTCCCTTGCAGGTATCACCCGGATACACTGCCGGGACCTCTGTTGCTGTCTCCTTAATTTATCTCCACATGAAAAACAAACTGATCACCCTGTGGTGTATGATGATAACAGCATTGCTGCTGTCAGTATACCTCTATGCACAACCGGCGCCACCGGCCGGAAGTGGCCCTGCCCCCGCCAGAAAAGAAATCCGCGGCCAGGTAACGGATACTGCCGGCGCCCCCATGCCAGGCGTTACCGTACTGGTGAAAAGCAGCCCTAACATCGGCACCACCACCGATATGAACGGACGCTACATCCTTGAAGTACCGGATAATACCACTGTCATCGTATTCAGCATGGTGGGGTACACCACCACAGAAGTGCCGCTGGGCGGCAGAAGCATCATCAGTATACAACTAAAGAGTTCTTCCAGCCAGCTGGGAGAAACCGTAGTGGTAGCCTATGGCACACAGAAAAAAGCCTCCGTAATAGGCGCTATCACCACCATCAATCCGGGTGAACTGAAAGTACCTTCCAGTAACCTCACTACCGCACTGGCCGGACGTATTGCGGGTATTATCTCCTACCAGCGCAGCGGCGAACCCGGCATGGATAATGCAGAATTTTTCATTCGTGGCGCCACCACCTTTGGATATAAGAAAAGCCCGCTTATCCTGATTGACGGTATCGAATATGATGTAACAGAACTGGCACGGCTCACAACAGACGATATCGCCAGCTTCTCCATCATGAAAGACGCCACCGCCAACGCCCTGTATGGCGCACGCGGCGCCAACGGCGTTATTCTGGTGACTACCAAAACCGGAAAGGAAGGAAAGGCGAAAATCAACATACGCCTGGAAAATTCCATCTCTTCCCCCACCAGGGATATTGAACTGGCTGACCCCATCACTTACATGGAAGCCAATAACGAAGCGGTGCTCACCAGGAACCCGCTGACTCCGGTAACCTATTCCCAAAGCCAGATAGATAACACCAAAGCAGGTACCAACCCAATGGTGTTCCCCGCTACCAACTGGAAAGAAATGCTGTTTAAAAAACAGACCATCAACAAACGCGCTAACTTCAACCTGAGCGGCGGCGGACAGATCGCCACCTACTTTATCTCCGGCGGCTATACGAAAGATAACGGTATGCTGCATGTGGATCATCGTAATAACTTCAACAACAACATCGATCTCACTACCTATACCTTACGATCCAATGTGAACATCCGCGTAACACGTTCCACTACCGCTATGGTACGCCTGCATGGCACCTTCGATGAGTACAAAGGACCGGTAGACGGCGGTGAGAAACTCTATCAGAAAATGCTGCGCTCCAACCAGGTGCTGTTCCCCGCATACTATCCTGCTGACGAAGCGCACCAGTTTGTCAATCATCCCTTATTCGGCAACTTCAACAACGGCGAGTACCTCAATCCGTACGCAGACATGGTACGCGGCTATAAACAATTCTCCCGCTCCCTGATGCTGGCGCAGTTTGAACTGAAACAGGACCTGTCTTCCTTCATCACCAAAGGGCTTTCCATCAGAGCAATGATGAATACCAACAGGCAGGCCTATTTTGATGTGTCCAGAGAATATGTGCCCTTCTGGTACAGCGCCAACAACTACGATAAGCTCACCAATACCTATGTGCTGCGCGATATTAATCCGGATCTGGGAACAGACTATCTCAGCTATGTTCCCGGTAAAAGAACGGTGGGGTCTACATTTTACATCGAATCAGCGGTGGACTACAACCGTACTTTCAATAAACACGGGCTGGCCGGTATGCTGATATTCATTGCGCGCAATAACCTGACTACCTTCGATGAAAACGAAGCGAAGGTAAACGCCCTGCAGAAATCGCTACCCTCCAGGAATATGGGGCTTTCCGGAAGGGCTACCTATTCTTATGACAACCGCTTCTTCGGAGAATTTAATTTCGGGTACAATGGCTCCGAACGTTTTTACAAGAAGGAGCGATATGGCTTCTTTCCTTCCGCAGGCGTTGCCTGGTATGTTTCCAATGAAAAGTTCTTCCGCCCGCTGGATCGCGTAATCACCAAACTGAAACTACGCGCCAACTACGGCCTGGTGGGCAACGATGCTATCGGGGATGAGAACGACCGCTTTTTTTATCTCTCCAGCGTAAACATGAATGATGATAAGAAAGGCGCTGAATTTGGCACCAACGGCGGATATAAACGCAACGGTATTTCTATCAGCCGCTATGATAACCGCGCCATCACCTGGGAAACAGCCAGGAATTCTACTATGGGCGTTGAACTCAGTCTGTTTAACAAACTGGATATTATCGCGGAGTTTTTTGTGGAGAACAGGTATAACATCCTGATGGACCGCGCCTCCATTCCGCAGACGATGGGCCTGCAGGCCACACCCAAAGCCAATGTGGGCAAGGCAGAATCTACCGCATTTGATTTCTCCGCAGATTACAATTCCGCTATCGGTAAAAATCTGTTCCTTTCTGTGCGGGGTAACTTTACCTTCGCCCGTAACAGATTCAGGGCCTATGAGGAGCCTGTCTACGCAGAGCCTTACCGTTACCATGTCGGCTATCCGATCACCCAGCGCTGGGGCTATATTGCAGAAAGACTGTTTATCGATGATGAGGAAGTGAGAAGTTCCCCGCCGCAGTCATTCGGTAATTTCCGTACCATGGGCGGCGATATCAAGTTCCGCGATGTAAACGGCGACGGTCAGATAACTCCTGCGGATATGGTGCCCATCGGTTATCCTACCAACCCTGAAATTATCTATGGATTTGGGTTTTCCCTGAAATATAAAGGTGTTGACCTCTCCGCTTTCTTCCAGGGTTCTGCACGTTCTTCTTTCTGGATAGATGTAAAATCCACTTCGCCCTTTGTTGATACAGACGATGATAACAAGATTACCTCTGAAAACCAGCTGCTGAAAGCATATGCAGATAATCACTGGTCAGAGGAAAACAGGAACCTGTATGCCTTATGGCCCCGGCTGAGCCCAACACTGAACACAAACAGTCAGCAGATGAATACCTGGTTTATGCGCGATGGCTCCTTCCTCCGCGTGAAACAGGTAGAGCTGGGATATACGCTGCCGCAGCGGCTTACCACGAAAGCGCATATCGCCAACCTGCGCATCTATGCCAATGGTTCTAACCTGTTCACTTTTTCAGCATTTAAACTATGGGATATTGAGATGGGCGGAAAGGGCCTGGGGTACCCGATTCAGCGGGTAGTCAATTTCGGGTTACAGCTCGGATTCTGATTTATCATCTGTGATAAAAAATATTTTATGAGATATAAGCTCCTTTGTATAATGATATTACTGGGCATATGCGGCGCCTGTAATAAGTACCTGGATGTAGTGCCGGATAATGTGCCTACTATCGACAATGCTTTCACGCTGCGTACTTCCGCCGAAAAATTTTTGTTCACCTGTTATTCCTATATGCCCGCCAACGGCAGTTTCAATGATAATGCCGCATTCAATACCGCGGATGAAGTATGGTACGATGACCCTATCCGTGATGTGGACCCTACTTTTTTCAACATCGCGCGCGGTCTGCAAAGCATGACCAGTCCGCTCGGTAACTTCTGGGGCGGAGCTTCCCGCGGTACAGCCCTGTTCACCGGGATACGCGACTGCAATACCTTCCTGGCCAATATTCACAAGGTGCGGGAGCTGCGGGATTATGAAAGAGAGAGATGGATAGCAGAAGTGAAGTTCCTCAAAGCCTATTATCATTTCTTCCTGTTCCGCATCTATGGGCCTGTACCGCTGATTAAAGAAAATCTTGACATCTCCGCAGGGCCTGAAGAAGTACAGGTATACCGGGAGCCGGTAGACAGCTGTATTCATTACATCGTGCAGCTGCTGAATGAGGCTGCTGCCAATGAACACCTGCCCGCCAGACTGGAAGGTACAGAGAATACAGAGCTGGGAAGAATTACCAGAGGCATTGTACTGGCCCTGAAGGCCAAAGTGCTGGTAACCGCTGCCAGTCCGCTGTTCAACGGTAATCCTGATTATGCGCGTTTAACAGATAACAAGGGCCGGCAGTTATTCCCCGCTGCCTACAATCCGGAGAAATGGGCCACCGCAGCACAGGCCTGCAAGGAAGCTATTGAATTCTGTCATAGCAACGGATATGCGCTGTATCATTTCCCCGGAAATTTTGGATATAAAGTAAATGACATCATACAACAGCAGCTGGATATACGCGCAGCGATGACAGACAAGCAGGCCAATACAGAAGTAATATGGGCCAATACCAACAGCATGGCCGATGATATGCAACGTTGGTGTATGCCGCTTATCGCGCAGGGCGCCAGTACTTCCGGTCCTAAAGGCATCATTTCTCCTACCATGAAAATGGTGGAAATGTTCTACTCCAGAAATGGCGTTCCCATTACAGAAGACAGAACGTGGGACTACAGCCGGCGCATGGTGCTGAGAACAGCCACCGACGCAGAAAAATTCTATATCAAAAGCGGGGAACAAACCGTGCAGCTGCATTTCGACAGGGAGCCGAGGTTCTACGCTGATGTGGCTTTTGACCGCGGTGTCTGGTTCGGCAACTGGATCAACAACTACAATACCGACAGCGCCCTGTATTTCGTAAAGGGAAGAGCCACGGAAATAGCCTCCCGCAAAGGTATCAGCAATTATTCCGTTACCGGATACTGGGTAAAAAAAACGGTGAACATAGAAAGCAGTGCGGCAACGGACGGTAACATCAAAAGCGGAATGGTTACCTATCCCTGGCCGGAGCTGCGGCTGGCAGACCTGTACCTGCTGTATGCAGAAGCGTTGAATGAACAATACGGATATGGAGCGGAAACCACGCGCTGGATCAACCTGGTACGCGCCAGAGCCGGCATTCCTTCGGTGGAAGAAGCATGGACCAGCTTCTCCAAAAATCCGTCAAAATATACCACCAAAGAAGGGCTGCGGGAAATTATCCAGCAGGAACGGGCTATAGAACTGGCTTTCGAAGGACAGCGGTACTGGGATCTGAAGCGCTGGAAAACCGCACACATCGCGTTGAACAGTCCTGTTAAAGGCTGGGATATCACCCAGAACGCAGCGCCTTCCTACTACAAGGAAGTATTGCTCTTCAATCAGCGTTTCGGTATGCGCGATTACTTCTGGCCGATAGAAAACGGAGAGATGATTATTAACAAAAACCTGGTACAGAATCCGGGCTGGTAAATCTTTTAAATGAGTCGTCATGAAAAATATCAAGTCTTTCTTATCCGGTTGCCTGCTCTCAGCGGTTGTGTTGTATGCCTGTAAATCTGACGTGATAGGGCCTGTATCAACAGATAAAACTCCGCCTAACCCGGTGATGCAGCCGGTAGCGGTAGGGCAGCCCGGTGCGGCGGAAATCTCCTATACGCTTCCCGACGATCAGCAGCTGTCTTATGTCCGTGCCGAATTTGTCATCAATGGTGTGAAGAAGGAAGCCAAATCCTCTTTCTATAAACGTTCCGTGCGGGTGGAAGGCTTTGGCGATACGCTGGAGCATACCGTCACGCTATACACGGTGAGCCGCAGCGAGGTGTCTTCCCTTCCCGTACAGGTGAAGGTAAAGCCGCTGCCGCCGGCTATCTGGAATGTACGTAACTCTATCAGGGCCGCCGAAGCCTTTGGCGGGCTGCAGGTGGAGTTCACGAATCCGGACAGGGGAAAGATAGTAGTGGGCACCCTGCTCTGGGATCCTGTACAGAAAGAGTGGCGGCTGATCAACAACTTCTACTTCGGGCTGGACAGCGGCCGGTTTACCGTCAGAGGACTCAGGCCGGTGAAGCAGTTGTTTGGCATCTTCATCAAAGACCGGTGGGATAACAGAAGCGACACGCTGAAGACCGAACTGACACCCATATACGAAGAACAGCTGGACCGCGAAAAGTTTGTGTCTATGCTGAAGAAAAAGGTACCCATACCACAGGTGCCGCCATTGCCGAAAACGCCCGGTGTAAAGGTACAGGAGCCCACCAATCTCAGTTCCTGGCCGATTGAAAATATGTGGAATGGCATTGTGGGCAACGAAGGGTATCATACAACGGAGAATAAGGATGTGCCCATCTTTATTCCTATAGACCTGGGCGTAAAGGCGATGATCAGCCGGTACAAGATCTGGCAGCGGCAGTCAGATTATATTTTCAACCACGGAAACCCGCATGAATGGGAGCTATGGGGCACCAATACCCCCAATGATGTGAACAGCTGGATAAAGCTGGATCATCAGGTGATGGAGAAGCCATCGGGGTTGCCGCTGGGGCAGAAAACCACAGAGGATGTGGATCTGGCAGCAGCAGGGCAGGAGTATGAATTGCCTGCCGGCACGCCGGCAGTCAGGTATGTAGCCTGGAAACATATTGACAGCTGGGCAGCGCAGGGTGGTATTATCGGGCATCTGCATATCAGCGAAATCGCTTTCTGGGGACAAATTACACGTTAATCATTTATGGCAGACATTATGAAACACATACGATATATCAGGGGGGCAGTCTGGCTGCTTGCAGTAGCAGCGGGCTTTGCAGCCTGTTCAAAGATGGATGATACCTACCGGGATTTTCTGCAGGGAGGTGAAATTATTTACACCGGCAAAGTGGATTCACTGCGGGCCTATCCCGGCAGGAACCGTGTGCTGCTGGGCTGGGCGCTGGTATCGGACCCCAAGATCACCAGATGCCGTGTGTACTGGAACCAGGGGCACGATTCTTCCGAGATCGCAGTACGGCGTAGTGGTGGCGTGGATCAGGTGCAGCTGCTGCTGGGGGGCATGGCTGAGAATACCTATACTTTCCAGGTATACACCTATGATAATGCCGGGCACTCTTCCGTGCGGGAAGAAACAATCGCCAATGTTTACGGGGACGTTTATTTGTCCACCTTATCTAACCGGCCGGTGAGAAGTGCGAAGTATGATGCCGCTAAAAAGGAAGCAACTATCTGGTGGTATGGCGTAAACAACCAGGCGGTGAGTGTGGAAGTGAATTACATCAACACTGCCGGTGCGGCAGCTACCATCATTCAGGTGGCAGACAGTATCCCGGATAATCCCCGCGATGCGCCGGAGTTCCGTGCCCGCCTGAAGTTGCCGGACTATAAAGCTGGCACTGCCTTCAGCTTCAGAACGGCTTATAAGCCTGTGAAGTTCGCCATAGATACTTTTTATACGGCTTATGAAACACAGGGAATACAGTGAATGGTATTACGCCGTATTTTACGCATGTCAATCAAAATGTCCACTATATGAAACGTTTGGTAATCGGGCTGTTGTCTGGTGTGATGATGACTTCCATCGCAGCCCATGCTCAGCACAAGTTTAAGAAATCGGATCTGACGAAGTTTCCGGCGGGATGCTCTCCGAAAGAGGTTGGTCAGCGGGTGGCAGCGCGCTTTATAGCATCGCCGCATCCTAATTTCGGGCGGCCGGGGCTGCCGTCGCGCATCACGTATCCGGAAGTATGTACCTGGTATGGAGCCCTTACTTTTGCCCGGGAAAGCGGTAACAAGGGATTGACTACGGACCTGGCTAAACGCTTTGAGCCGTTTTTTACCACGGAGGCTTCCCTGGTGCCGCAGCCGGACCATGTAGATCATACCGTGTTCGGCGCTATACCGCTGGAATTGTATATGCAGACTAAAAAGCCGGAGTACCTGGAGATGGGGAAAAGGTTTGCAGACAAGCAGTGGGGGACGCCGGAAGGACCGCATGTAAAGCCGGCATCGCACGAGTTTGCCGCCAAAGGACTTACGTGGCAGACGCGTATGTGGATAGATGACATGTTCATGATTACCGCAGTACAATCGCAGGCATACCGTGCTACCGGCGATCAGCAGTACATTGACCGTGCTGCTAAGGAGATGGTGGTGTACCTGGATTCCCTGCAGCAGCCCAACGGCTTGTTTTATCATGCACCGGATGTGCCTTTTTTCTGGGGGCGTGGCGACGGCTGGATGGCGGCAGGTATGAGCGAGTTGTTACGTTCGCTGCCGGCGAATAATCCTGACCGTGCACGTATCATGCAGGGCTATACGAAAATGATGGCTTCACTGCTGAAGTATCAGGCAGCAGACGGCATGTGGCGGCAGCTTATCGATGATCCTGCATCGTGGCCGGAAACGTCTTCCACTGGTATGTTTGCCTTCGCGATGATTACCGGTGTAAAGCAGGGCTGGCTGGATGCGGATACGTACGGGCCTGCAGCCCGCAAGGCCTGGCTGGCGCTGATCGGGCATCTGGATGATAATGCGGATATGCGGGAAGTATGCGAGGGGACAAATAAGAAGAACAACCGCCAGTACTACCTGGACCGCGGCCGTATTACCGGCGATATGCACGGGCAGGCGCCGGTGCTGTGGTGTGCTACAGCGTTGTTGCGTTAAGGTGATATCAATTTTTTTCTGGCGGAGATCAGTAATCTGGTCTCCGCTTTTTTATGCATTCCGATGTAGTGTTCTGTTGTAAGTGTTGTTAGTAAAGGGTTTTAGCGGATTTTTGTATAGCAAACGTCTGCAAATAATTAACAACTGCATAGGTATTCTTCAGCAGCGTAAGTTGTAAATTGTTGTGAAATTAACCCCCTGTGAATGTGACAAGTGACCCCGCGTATGAAGACGCTTTACGGCAGTATGTCAGCAATAATGATGTACACCATATCTTAACAAAGTATAACGTAACCCTGAAGGAACTGATCGATTTATGTGGTGGTATTCAGCCCGGCACCACCGGACTCCGGGTGGAGATACTTTCTTCTCATGAAGCAGATATTATTCATGTTAAAATATTTACGGACAGTTACGATCTGGTAAGGTCCATTGATTTTGGATACAAGACAATACTGAATCGTCATATGCATGTATATCAGCAAAAGAAAGGCATTGCCACCAACCTGTTAATCACACAGATAAAAACTGCGAAAAAGCATTTGTTCAGAAAGCTGAATGCAGTTGCCAGTGCGCCGGATGAGTATGAAGATGTTAAATGGGCCGGCTATTATTGTTGGGGCCGGTTAGGTTATGTAATGGTCGCTGCGGATAGTTCCGATTTCAATCTGTGGATGAAAAGCAGGAACCGGAAAGAAAAGACATTAGAGGAATTGCTGGCTACTGAGGAGGGGCGGGAATTCTGGCGTATAAATGGATACAGTTGGACAGGAGAGTTTTACCTGGATGATAATGGAGAATCTTTACGTATTCTGGGGGCCTATTTAAAAAGTAAGGAGAAGAGTATAACGTTTTAAAGGCAATTATGGCGGGGAGAAGAAAATAAAAGTTTCTTTACCGCGCTGAGACTTTTATCTTTATTTTCAGATACGAATTGTGTGTATTCAGGAAATATTCTTTCTACAGCTCTGAAGCCTCCGTCCAGATACAGGGAGAAAGCCAGCAGCATATCATTTTTAATTATTCTTTGCTGATATGAATTATTATTTTCCATGTTAACAAATTTAGGAAAAATAATCTATTTTGTCCTGACAATTATAAATAGGCTATGAATTCCCCTGGGTTCTGAAAACCCTGATTTATATACTTAATTATTGTAAATTGTCATGCCGTGTAAAACCCTTACCTGCTTATGTCAAGGAGTTGTATACCCGAATCAGCGATAGTATTGCATTGTTGCCTGGCGGTTACTCAGCCTCAACCGGCCGGAAAGATGTATTTACCGGCGCAATACCATACTGTTTCCGTTGCCGGCAGGTGCAGGGAAACGGTGCAGCAGGTGGTAGCCAACCGGACGATAAAAGCGGTTCAAGAAAAGGATACAATTTTGTACCGCCGTTTTTTGAGAAAGAAAAATGATGATGTATTACTGAAAGTGAACAACCCCGTTTCCTGTAAGGATGCTACGAAAGGCAGGAATACCAACATGATCGGGCAGTATTTGGGAAGTAACGGATGTATGGCAGCCTTGCCTTGTTACAGCCGGCCGGTCGCAGTGTATACGGTGAAGCATATACGTAATTTTGTCACAGGACTGATAGGCGCCACGGTACTTACGGGTAGAGAGGTGATTACTGGAAACAGTATCCGGAAAAGTATCGTGCCGGAGGAAGAAGCTGCCGGCAGCTAGATCGCACGCGTTGGAAAAGGAAATCATGCTGTCACCGGAAAGATAAGGCTGGCAGGTGTTTAAGCAGTTTAATGAAACCGGTCATGATCCCGGTTTAAAACGTTTTCAGAAAGTTGGGTGAGTTATTCTGGTGGTCCGGAAGCAGCACTGAGTTCGCTGTTTTATACGGAAATTAATTGTCTGTTCCCCCACATATTCTCTCCTTTCTGAGCTATACGTTTCTTAATACGTATATAATAATTTATAATTATAATTAATGCGAATTAAATTGTTAAATAATAATATTTGTTACTAATTTATACGGCTGAATGGAAGGCCATTGTACTTGGGAAACCTGGCTTTTTTTCTTGGCCATATAAATTGTATTCCACGGTATGATTTATATAAAAGAAGAGATATGAATAAAACAGATGCCGAATTGGTTTTACTGCTGCAAACCAGCGACGTGAGCGCCTTTGACAGCTTGTATTGGAAGTATCATCAGGCCGTGTACCGCAACATTCTCAAATTTGTGAAAGATGGAGCAGCAGCGGAAGACATTTTACAGGAAGTATTTGCCAGGTTATGGGAGAAGCGGATGGAGATACAGGCCACACAATCAGTGGGTGGGTGGCTTTTTGTCATCAGCTTTAACCTGTCCGTGAATTATGTCCGCAAGAAACTGCGGGAACAGGCCCTCCATAAGAATCTCTTTAACCTGGATGCAGAGGATCAGCTGGTGCTCGACAGGAAGAATATGGATGAAGAGCAGTATAACCTGCTGGAACAGGCTATTGCGCAGTTATCTCCGAAGAAAAGAACAATTGTGACCCGTTGTAAGCTTGAAGGCAAAACGTATGATGAAGTAGCCAGCGAATTGAATATCTCAAGAAATACCGTTAAAGAACATTTATCAGCTGCCATGATAAAGCTGAACGACTATATGCTGCGTAACGGGGATCGCAGATATATCATTATACTACTTATTTATTTCAGCTATCTCAATTCATCGAATTAATTCTGACGATTAATTGTATTAGTATTAAATAAATATGTTTTTTTTTAAGCAAAGACCCCCCCATTATTTATCAACCGGTGTATTTACATTAAACAGACACGATAGTGTACAACAGAAAGGAATACCTCAGACAACTGCTACATACTGATAACTGGTCTGCCGAACAGCAGGAATGGATGCTACAGTACCTGGAAGAGAACGATCTGTCTGACCTGGAAGCGGTAGCAAAAGAATATTATCAGGCAGAAGCCCCTGACGTAAAGAATTTGCTGGATGAACGCTTGTCTGTCCAATTGCTGAAGAAAATCCATCAGCGTGCCGGCATTACGAAGAAACCATTTACCGGTATCTTCTCGCTGTACCGCCGCAAAATAGCTGTAGCGGCAGCAGCAGTGCTCATAGCGGGCGCCTCCTGGTATCTGGTGGCAAAGCAACAGGTGAAGCAACTGGTGATGAACAGTGGAAATGAAAGGAAAACATTGACATTACCGGATGGCTCCCTCGTATTCCTGGAGAAAGGCTCCAGCATTACCTATCCCGAAAATTTCGGGAAAAGCGGAAGAGAACTCAGTCTGAACGGAGAAGCCTTTTTCGAGGTAAGCCATAAAGCCCGCCATCCGTTTGTAATTTCTTCTGCACTGATCAGCACTACAGTACTGGGTACTTCTTTCAATATGGAAGCACGCAGCGGTCACACAGCCCGGGTAACTGTAGTCTCAGGAATGGTGCAGGTAAATGCCCGCGATGGAGATGCCGGCAAAAATCAGCTGGTACTGAAAGCCAACAAAAGCGCCGTTTATCACCCGGCCTCGAAAGCCCTGGTACTCTATGATGCTACTGATGATGCGCGGTTCTTCTCCCAGAAGAGAAATGGAAAGTTCATTTACAAAGGATCACCGTTAGTACAGGTCCTGAATGATCTGCAGCGTTTTTACAATATCCCTGTAAAAGCCGCCGGCAGCCTCAGTAACTGCAGCTTCTACGGAGATTTTAATACTGCTGACGATCTGCAGCAGGCGCTGACTTTAATTGCCGTAACCTTAAATGCCAGAATAAACAGGGACAATAACGGGAACGGATACACGATAGAAGGTGGAAATTGCCAATAACCAATTGAAGAAAACCGTTAACCAAAATCACTGCAAAATGAAACATTTGTTGTTGTGTAGCTATTGACCTGGCCTCAGGAGGATCTATGTTGTATTGCTGGTAAGCTATCCTGTTAACTTTTAGCCCGGAAATGCTATTTCATACCTGGTTATCTGCCTTGATTAAATACGCCGTATTTAATCAACAGGGATCCTATTGCCAATACTCCCGGAAAAATTTCGTAGTCATTATATATCAACCGAACTAAATCCATCACATGGTACAAGTAACATCATACCTGTCTGGTTAGTTATTCCATCAGTTTCACACTGAGTTAAACATCACTGCACCGCAGAAGGCCCTTCTTTGCCCGGTTTTTACGAAGAACCGGATAGGGCATCCTATTACCCGAAATGAACGAACAAACAAACACTAATATGTTACGAAAAGCACAACACTATCTATGTTTTGTCACGCTGCTCATGGCTGTGCTACATGCCAGGGCCAGCGCTGCGGACCTTCAGGATGCACTGGACAAAAAAATTACCATTCAGCTACGCAACGTGGTACTCAAGGATGCGCTGGATAAAATCAGTAACCTCGCTGAAGTATCCTTTGTATATGTGGGTAACGATGCCCTCAATGCCAATAAGGTAAGCGTCTCCGCCCATAACGAAAAAGTAGGGGACCTCCTTAATAAAATACTGACACCCTATGCACTGTCCTACAGCGTTATCTATGACCGTATCGTTATCAAACACGATGCGAACAGGAAAATTACCGGACTAACGCAAACGGGCATACTGAAACAGGTACAGCCAAAACTTACTGATGTTAGAGGCGTGGTGGTATCTGAAAAGAAAGAACCGCTGCCGGGGGTATCTATCCTTATCAAAGGCTCCGGCCGCGGCACCACCACAAATGCCAAAGGGGAGTTCGAAATAAAGCGAGTTGCCGGCGATGCTGTACTGGTATTCAACTTCACAGGGTATAAAATGGAAGAAGTACATTCCAGCGAGTTTAAGAACGGCAGCCTCAGTATTATCCTCAAGGAAAAACCCACCCGTCTTCAGGAAGTGGTGGTAACCGGTTTCCAGAGTATCGATAAAAGCAAATTCTCCGGCGCCGCCACCCGCCTGAAAAGTGAGGATGCGCGCATAGAAGGTGTTGTAGATGTAAGCCGTATGCTGGAAGGACGTGTGGCTGGTCTTGCCGTACAAAACGTTTCCGGCACTTTTGGTACTGCTCCCAAAATCCGTGTTCGCGGCGCCACCTCCATCAACGGTGATAATAAACCCCTCTGGGTGGTAGACGGGGTGGTGCTGGAAGATGTGGTGAACATCTCCAACGACCAGCTCTCCAGCGGCGATCCTACTACCTTGCTCGGCTCTGCGGTGGCAGGGCTTAATGCCAACGATATTGAAAGTTTCGATATCCTCAAGGATGCCGCTGCTGCTGCCCTGTACGGTGCGCGCGCCATGAACGGCGTGGTGGTCATCACCACCAAAAAAGGCCGTGCAGGCAAGCCCGTTATTGCCTACAGCGGCAATTTCAGTACCCAGCTGAAACCCAACTACAACAACTTCAATATCATGAACTCCGGACAGCAGATGTCTGTACTGGCGGAACTGGAAAGGAAAGGAATCCTGACTTCCGACATTCTCTCCCGCGCTGATATCGGCGTGTTCGGGAAAATGTACGAGCTGATGGATGCGGACGCCAACGGCGGTTTTCCCGTTATTAACGATCCGGCTGCCAGGAAAGCATTCCTGCTGCGATACGCCAACGCCAATACAGACTGGTTCGGATTACTCTTCCGGAACAACTTCGTGCAGGAACACTCTCTCAGTATCTCCTCCGGTACAGATAAATCGCAATCCTATTTCTCTACCAGCTTCTTCAGCGATAACGGCTGGACCCTGGCAGATAAGGTTAACAGATATACGCTCAACTACCGTAATACCTATAAATTCACAGACAGGTTGTCAGCCGGATTCTCCGCGCTGGCATCTGTGCGTCAGCAAAAGGCTCCCGGCGCGCTCACCCGTAGCAGTAACCCCGTGGAAGGCCAGTATGACCGCGACTTCGATATCAACCCGTTCAGCTATTCCCTCAACACCAGCCGTACGTTAACTGCCTATGATCAGAACGGCAATATGGAATTTTTCAGGAGAAACTATGCTCCCTTTAATATCATCAACGAACTGAAAAATAATTTTCTCGACCTCAATATGATGGATCTCCGCCTGCAGGGAGATCTGGGCTGGAAGCTGACCAAAAATATCCGTTATGAATTCACCGGCGCGATCAGGTATGTGAAGTCCTCGCGCGAACACCAGATTACAGAAAGTGCCAACATGGCCAATGCATACCGCGCTGCAGGCAATGCTACCATCGCCAGAAGAAATAAATTTCTGTACCATAATCCTGATGATCCCGATGCACAGCCGGTCATAGTGCTGCCCGCCGGTGGTTTCTACAACCGTACGGAAGATCAGCTGATGAATTTCGACTTCCGTAACGGTATCACCTATACGGATACCTTCGCGCAGAAACATAATATCAACGTACTGATCGGCCAGCAGGTGAAATATGCTGACCGCCAGAATGCTTCCAATACCGGCTACGGCTACCAGTATGATAATGGCGGAACGCCTTTCCTGGATTACCGTATCCTGAAACAAACCATTGAAAGCAATTTTCCTTATTACAGCATGGGCCGCGACTATGACCGCTTTGCAGCCTTCTACGCTTCAGGTACCTATGCCTTCAATAACAAATATAACCTCACCGCCACCGGCCGCTATGATGGCTCCAACAGATTAGGTCAGTCCCGCAAGGCCAGATGGCTCCCCACCTGGAGCATTGCCGGTTCCTGGAATATAGACAGGGAGCCGTTTGCCGCGCGCCTGAACTGGCTGGATTATCTTACCCTGCGTGCCAGCTACGGCCTCACCGCCAGTATGGGACCCGCCACCAACTCCAATATTGTCTATCAGACAATTAATACCAGAAGACCACACCTCAATGAAGTGGAGTCTGTCATCAGGCTGGCACATCTGCAGAACGATGATCTTACCTGGGAGAAACTGTATACTACCAACGTGGGGCTGGACGGAGGATTCTTTAGCAACAGGCTGAACTTTTCCGTGGATGTATATACCCGTAAA
Organism: Chitinophaga solisilvae; assembly: GCF_009928525.1. Classification (GTDB taxonomy): domain Bacteria; phylum Bacteroidota; class Bacteroidia; order Chitinophagales; family Chitinophagaceae; genus Chitinophaga; species Chitinophaga solisilvae. The sequence continues at coordinate 409,873 of NZ_JAABOK010000005.1, forward strand.
AGCTTTGACCTCATCAGCATTATCAAAACGTCCGGTATAGGAGGCGAAACCTACAAAGCCGCCAACTACGCAGATATGAGCTCGCAGGGAGTGGAAATAATGGTAGGAGGGGATGTGATGCGTAAAAAGAATTTCACCTGGAAAACCAATGTCACCTTCGGTTACAATACCAACAAAATCACCAACGCCAAAAACGTTCCAGGCATCTTTGACCTGGTAGTGGCGGAAGGTGGTAACAAGGAAGGTTACCCGGTGCGCAGCCTGTTCTCCCTGCAGTACAAGGGCCTGGACCCCAAATCCGGCATACCTTCTTTCATTAATCACGAAGGCGCTGTAAGCTCTGATGTGTTCCTGCAGGACCTGAATACCAGCCACCTGGTATATGAAGGCCCGGTAGATCCTCCGGTGACGGGCGGTTTCTCCAACACCTTCCGTTACAAATCCCTTTCCCTCAATGTATTCTTTACCTACCAGTGGGGGAATAAAATACGCCTGTATCCTGCTTTCAAAACATCCTATTCTGATCTCGATGCGATGCCCAAAGAGTTTTACGACCGCTGGGTAATGCCGGGGGATGAAGGTAAAACAAGGGTGCCTTCTATTGTGGATGCATTTGAACAAACGCTGATACGCGGCGCCTATCCCTATAATAATTACAACTATTCAACCGAAAGAGTGGCCAAAGGTGATTTCATCCGGCTGAAGACAGTGTCGCTTACCTATCAGCTGCCGGTTTCCCTGATCCGCCTTGTTGGTTTCAACAGCATGTCTGTTACCGGCGCTGCGGTGAATCCCTGGCTGATTTATGCCGACAAAAAGCTGCAGGGGCAGGATCCTGAGTTCTTCAATTCCGGCGGCGTAGCGCAGCCCATACAGAAACAGTTCACGCTATCCATCAAAGTAGGCATCTAAAACAGCAAATATGAAACCGCTATACATAACGTCAACCTATACACGCATATTTAAACCGCTGGCAGCTGTTATCCTGGCCGCCGGCATACTATCCCTCTGCGGCTGTAAAAAATACCTGGAGCAGGTGCCAGACAGTACCTGGACTGATCTCAGCACCCCTGCCAAGGTTTCCAAACTGCTAGGCACCGCTTATCCGCAATCCAGCTACATAGCGATGTGCGAAGCGATGTCAGACAACGTAGCCGATAAAGGCGTAGGCGTTTATGACCGCCCTAACCAGGACGCCTATATGTTCCGCGACATACAGTCTGTGGATGCCGATTCCCCCGAAGCCTACTGGCATGCCTGCTACGAAGCCATTGCCGCTACCAACCAGGCATTACAGGCCTGCGATAAGGCGGAAGACAAATCAGCGTATACCCATCAGCGTGGTGAAGCCCTGATCGCCCGTGCCTATGCGCACTTTATGCTGGTGAATATTTTCGCAGCCATGTACGACCCTGCCACAGCCGCCGGCGCGCCGGGCATTCCCTATGTAACAGAACCGGAAACAGTGGTGATCAAACAGTATCAGCGCCGCACGGTAGCCTATGTATATGACATGATTGAACGAGATCTGCTGGAAGGACTTCCGCTCATCAGCGATGACGCCTACAGCGTGCCCCGTTTCCATTTCAACCGCAGCGCAGCCTATGCTTTTGCCACCCGCTTCTATCTCTATAAAAAAGATTATCAGAAAGTGATCAGCTATGCCAACCAGACTTTCTCCAACAATGATGTAGCCAATAACATGCGCCCATGGAATACGAGTTACAGCAGTATGTCGCCCGATCAGCTGAATGATATTTATGCCAATGCCAAAGAAAACGCCAACCTGCTGATCGCGGAAACCAATTCCTTATATGGCCGCAATGTAGGCCGTTACCGCTACGACCTCGATTATGCCCACCAGATACAGATACTGGGCTATAATGTTACCGGAGGCCGCTGGGCTTTCCCGGTATACTACTATGGCTCGCAGGATTATTTCGTACCCAAGCTGACGGAATATTTTGTGAAATCATCCGTGAATGCCACCATTGGCCAGACCTATGTGATGACGCCACTGTTCACAACCGAAGAAGTTTTGTTCAACAGGGCAGAAGCTAATGCTCACCTGATGAATACCAGTGAAGTGCTGAAAGATCTGAACCTCTACGCCAGCAAACGTATACGCAATTATAACCCCGGCGCCCATGAAATCACCCTGGATCGTATTCAGGGCTTCTACGCCATCAGCGACGTAAAAGCCGGACTGATACATACCATCCTCGATTTCAAACGTGCTGAATTTTTACAGGAAGGGATGCGCTGGTTTGATCTGCAACGCTACAAAATGACCGTTGTACATACCACCCGCGAAGGAGCTGTACTGGAACTGAAAGCCGGCGACAAACGCTGCGTATTCCAGATCCCGCAGGCTGCCACTACTTCCGGCGTAGAACTCAACCCAAGGTGAATGAAATTTTTTGATTTACGGATTTACGGATTTTATGATTTGCCACGAAGGAGTCCGTACCCATCAAATCCGAAAATTCCAAAATGAATAATTAAATATTCAAATAATAAAATCTCAAATATGAAAATGTTGCTTCTCTCCATCTCCTTATTCCTGCTGATGGCATGCAGTAAGAAAGATGATATGGGCAGGGTGGATGATATCCCCGGCCTGGGTGGCGATACCTGGGTAAAAGGGCCACTGGACCAATGGTTGTATGATACGCTCACACGGCCGTATAATATTGCCGTGAAGTACAAATGGGATCAGTTTGAATTTGAACTGAACAAAACGTTGGTGCCTGCCCGTGAGGAAAAAATTATTCCGGTGATGCGCGCTATCAAAAAGGTATGGATGAATACCTATATCGCGGAGGCGGGAGAATTATTCTTCAAAAGATATTGCCCCAAGTTTTTCATTCTCTCCGGCAGTGCCAGCTGGAATGAAAACGGCACCATCACCCTGGGTACTGCTGAAGGCGGCCGTAAAGTGGTATTGTATCTCCTCAACGATTTCCTGACCAAGGATATGCCCGGATACAAACTGAAAGACACCGCCAATGTAAAACAGATGTTCCACACCATTGAACACGAATTTGGTCACATCCTGCATCAGACCATTATGTACCCCGTAGAATTCAAACGTATCTGCGCCGGGCTGTACACCGCCAACTGGAACAATATTGAAGACATGGATGCCCGCCGCGATGGCTTTGTAACACCCTACGCCATGTCTGCCTACGATGAGGATTTTGTAGAGATGATTTCCGTGATGCTGGTGGAAGGGAAAGACGGATTTGACAAGATTGTGAACAGCATTCCTCCGGGATACAGTGTCAACGGGGTTTCGCAGGAAGAAGCCCGGAACCGGCTCCGCAAGAAGGAGGCCATGGTGGTAAGTTATTTCCAGACAGTATGGCGCATCAGCTTCTATAGTCTGCAGGCGCGCACCCGCAATGAAATTGTTCAGCTGTTGTATTAAAACTATTGGTATGAGAAAAATTACGCTAAGCTTAATACTGATACTTGCCGGTTTGTACGCCTGTAAAAAGGAAACTGATCCGGTATTCGACAAATCTCCTGATGAACGTATCAACGATACGCTCCACCACTACCAGCAGCTGCTGGTGCAGGCTCCTTATGGCTGGAAAGCGCTGATATATCCTGCCGGCGTGCCGGGCAGCGTATTCAGCTTTTACCTGCAGTTCAACGCTTCCAACCGGGTGCAGATGTTCAGCGATATCAATGCAGCATCCACCGGTACTGTCAAGGAAAGCAGCTGGCGGCTGAAAGCCCTGCAGCAACCGAGTTTACTGTTCGATACTTATTCCTATATCCATGTGCTTTGTGATCCGGATGCCGGTGAAAACGGCGGTGAATACGGCCAGGGGCTTGGCTCAGACTTCGAGTTTGCCATCAACGGTATGCATGGCGATACGCTGGTACTCACCGGCCGTTTTCATCGCAGTAAAGCGGTGCTGATAAAGGCCACTCAGCAGGATAAGGACGATTACTACCAGCATCGTATCAACCGCGGTATTGACAGTATATCCAGATTCCTGACCTATTTCAAGAAGCTGGTAACGGCTACCGCCAGCTATGATGTGGAAGTAAATAAAAATTTACACCAGATAAAGCTGAGGTGGACTGCCAACGGTAAAGTGAGATCCGTTGTAACCGGCTACCATTACACTGCTTCAGGTGTGGCCCTGTCGCCCGCATTTAAGGATACCGCCAGAGATGTTATCATCAGCAGTATTGAAAACATCAGGTGGGCGGGTAGCAGTATCACCTGCGAAATCAATAAGGCAGCAGCAGCCATTACTGAATCCGTTCGTCCTGAAGTGCTGGATATAAGCGCACCGGAACGCTGGTACAGAACCGCGCAGGACAACAAATCCTACTGGCAGGCAGCAGACGGATTTCATGTCAACGGGGTGGATGATGCGTTTGATATCCGCTCCATTCCCTCACTGGCCGGCATGGTCTACTGGCCCGGCGACGAATCTTCCGCGGATGTGCTGGGATTTGCCATCACCCCGGCCCAGGGCGGACAGCCCGGCATTGAATTCGGCGTGTTGTACTATCCGCCCACCTTCACCGATGACGGCCGCGTTGTCTTCAATGAATACAGGGTATTCGGAACCCCGCCGGTAGCCGCACCGGTGAACAATACCCGCGCACTCATGAAAGGTAAATCCGGCTTCTACATCGTCCGCACTTCCGAGAAAACCTATGATATGGTAAGTGCATCAGACGGTAAATCATGGATTACATGGGTGTTTTGATGATCCCTCACATCAACTAAAACTGAAAAACCAGAAAACGTTCACTATATGAGAAATTATACGCTTTCTTTCCTATACCGGTCAACATGGCTCACTGCCCTGTTGCTGATACTGGTTTGCCGGCTTTCTGCCCAGGTGAATATCAGTATCGGCAGCGCCACCAGCGGTAACTCGGATATCGGATATCCATGCCCGTTACAGGATTATTATGAGGGCAACAGGGCGCAATACCTGTACACCGCTGCGGAACTGACCGCGGCAGGTATGGGGCCAGGCGCTGTCAGCGGCCTCAAGTTTTTTGTCAAAAACCTGAACGGAGCAGGGCTCATCGAGCAATACGCTATCAGGATCGGTACCACTACCACCGCATCTCTCAGTGATAATTCCTGGGAGAACGCCCCTAACGTAGTGTTTGCACCGGCAGACTATACCCCCGTTGCCGGTACCAACTCCTTTACACTGGCCAGCCCGATGTTCTGGAACGGCACCGACAATATTGTAGTAGAAGTCTGCAGCGGCTCGCCCACCAGCAGCGGCGCCACCTTCTACACCAAGAATGTGGAAGTGCCTTATACTACCGGGCTTTCCTTCAACGGCTCACATACCTACCGGGCCGATGATGAAGACAACCTTTGTGGTACCGCAGAAACCGAGAATACCGGTAGCATGACCACCCGGCCCGACATCACCTTTGTATGGACGCTGGCATCCGCATGTACAGGCACACCTACCGCCGGTACTGTTACTTCCAGCGCCTCCACCGTATGCCTCAATGCCAGCTTTACCCTGAAACTGACCGGCACCACCCTGGCCTCCGGACTTACCTACCAGTGGCAGGCATCCACCACTCCGGGCACCTGGACAAATATCTCCGGCGCTACTACCAATCAGCTCACAACCTCACAAGCAGCCACCACTACCTATCGTTGCGTGGTAACCTGTACAGGCAGCAGCCAGAGCGCCAACTCCACCACCGTTACCGTTACCTCGCCCACACTGGCAGGCGGTACCTTCTTCATCGACAGATTACATCCGACTGCCCCCAATACTTTCGGCTCTTTCAATGATGCCTACAACTTCATGAAGTGTGGTATCAATGCGCCTATTGTTTTCAATGTTGTTGCCGGCAGCGGCCCCTATATTGAACAACTGAACATGCAGCCCGTCCCCGGCGCTTCTGCTGCCAACACCATTACTTTTAACGGTAACGGAGATACGCTCAGATTCACCGGCACCAGCGGCAACCGCGCAGTTATTCAGCTGAATGATGCCGACTATATCACCTTCAGCAACCTGGTGATAAAAGCTACCGGCACAGGCTCCTCCGGATACGGATGGGGCGTAGGACTTACCAATGATGCAGACTACAACGCTGTTAAAAACTGTACTATCATTGTGGATTCCACTTCCAGTTCCTCTTCTGCCTACGCAGGTATAGTCATCAGTAGCTCTGTTACTTCTCCTACTACTACCGGCAGCGCAAAATGCGATTTCAATACTTTCGATGGTAATAAAATCATCGGCGGGTATTATGGTATCGTGATGACAGGAAGCAATACCATGGCCAATGGTAACAACCGTATCATCAACAATACCATTAGTGAATTCTATAACTACGGCGTGTATGCGCTCGGATCATTTAATACATTAATTGAGAATAACCATATCAGCAGACCTGCCAGATTCAACGCAGGCGCCTTCTATGGGATCTATTTTTCAGACCTGAATACCAAGGCCAATATCACGCGGAACCGCATCAGCAATCCGTTTGGCGGCGTAACAAGCAGCACTTCTTCTGCCTATGGTATTTACTTTACCAGCACAGATGCCCTGGTGCAGCTGGAAAATATAGTCAGCAACAACGTTATCTATAACTTCACCGGTAAGGGAGATGCCTATGGTATCTATAACTCCAGCTCCGATAACGTATGGTATTTCCACAATACCATTGTGATGGATGGAAGTTCTACCAACTCTGCCACCTATACCACGCGCGGGTTCTATCAGACCACCAAGGCCGATGGTATAGAATTCCTGAATAACCTGATCTCCGTAACCCGTGGTGGTGGCGGCAGCAAGTATGCTGTTTACTTCTCGGCCACCAACGGTACCATTCATGCCAACCGCAACCTGTATTTCCTCTCCGCACCCGGAGGTACCAGCTATACCGGTTATTATACTGCCAACCGCGCTACGCTGCTCGACTGGCAGACTGCTTCCTCGCAGGACACCGCTTCGCTGGCCTCTAATCCTTTGTTTGTTGCGCCGGCTTCCGGTAATTATCAACCCGCGAATGCCAGCATCGATAATAAAGGTATTCCGAGAGGTATCACCGTAGATGTTAACAATGCTGTGAGAAGTACTACCACGCCGGATATAGGCGCTTACGAGTTTACACCCGGCCCCTGCGTGACACCGCCGGTGGCAGGTGCAGCTACCGTAAGCAATACGCCTGTCTGCGTGAACAGAAAGGTAGCCCTGAGCCTGATTAACAATAGTATCGGACTGGGTCAGACTTATCAGTGGCAGAGCGCATCTGTTGCTGCCGGCCCTTATACCAATCTCGGTAATGTGCTTTCCAATCCGGATACTGTTATCACCTCTGCAGCAACACGATATTATCGTGTAGCCGTTACATGCAGTGGCAATACCAGCTACAGCGATCCGGTACTGCTGACCGTTAACCCGGCCTTCCCCGGTGGTAATCATTATACCATTAATAAAAACCAGCCTGCCAGCGCATCCAACTTTGTCAGCTTCAATGCAGCCAAAGCAGCGATGGAATGCGGTATAGCAGGTCCGGTGGTATTCAATGTAGTGGCCGGCTCCGGTCCGTATATTGAACAGCTGGTGCTGGATTCCATTGCCGGTACTTCTGCTGTCAACACCATTACCTTTAAAGGCAACGGCGATACCATCCGCTTTAAACCGGTTGATGACAACGAACGTGCCGTGATTAAACTACGCAGTGCGGATTATATCACCTTCGACAGCCTGGTGATTGATGTAACACAGGCTACCTCCAACGGGTATGGCGTGCAGCTGCTCAGCAATGCTGACAGCAACCGTATCATCAACTCCCAGATACTGGTGAACACTACCTCTACCGGTAGCAGCTATGCCGGTGTTGTTATCAATGGTTCAGAAAATTATGCTGCTTCCGGCGATAACAATAACTGCGATGGCAATATTGTCCGCAACAACAAAATTACCGGCGGCTACTACGGTGTGCTGGTATATGGTAATGGTACCAACAACACCGTTGCAGGTAACAGCATCCGTGACTTCTACTATTACGGAGTGTATTTATATAATAATACCAACGCCCTGATAGATCATAATGATATCGCAAGACCTGCCCGCACTTCCGTGAGCTATTCTACCTATGCGATTTCCGTCGGCAGTAAATCCGATGGCGTGATCATCAGCGGTAACCGCATGCACAATATGTTTGGCGGCGCACTCACCAGCACCAACAGTTTCTATGGTATTGAACATAGTTATGCTGATGCTACTGCAGCCAATCCTTCCAAAGTAATCAACAATACGATATATGACATCGTCAGCGCAGGAGACGTACGTGGTTTATCCAACTACAGCAGCGACAATGTGGTATATTATCATAATACAGTTGCCCTGAATGACAGCAAGAGCACCAGCGATGTGGATTTAACCGGGTTGTTCCAGTCCGGAACAGTGGCAGGTGTGGCGTTCTTCAATAACATTCTTGACATCAGCAGAACCGGCCCTGGTTACAGATACGGTCTGGAGATAAACGGTACAGACGGATTCCAGTCTGACTACAACAATATTTATGTAAAAGGTGTTGCCAACAGAACCTTCACCGGCAGCGAGGCTACGGACTATATCACCCTGGCCGACTGGAGAGCCGGTACTAAACTGGACAGCAACTCTACCGCCATACAGCCTGTGTATGCGGATCTGGCAGCAGGTAATCTTGCCCAGGTAATTTCTCCGCTGGACAACACCGGTAAAGGCAAAGGCGTAACCGTGGATATCCTGGGTACTGCCAGAAATGCCAATACGCCTGACGTGGGTGCTTATGAAGTAACCATCCCTGATTGTACAGCACCGGTTGTTCCGGGTACTGCTACCGTAGATCCGGGTACGCTGATCTGTATGGGTACCGCTATTAAACTGGACCTCACCGGTAACAGCAAAGGCGGTAAACAAACCTATCAGTGGCAGCATTCAGGTTCACCCACCGGGCCGTGGAAATACATCAGTAGTCCGCAGTTTACCAGCGTGTTTAACACAACTGCCGGTCCGTTGAAATACTACCGCTGCGCGGTGGTATGTAATGGTGGCGATACCGCTTATTCCGCACCGGTAGCAGTTAACCTGAACCCGCCATTACTGAAGGGAACCTATTCCATTAATCCGGCGCAGCCTTCAACAGCCACCAACTTCCAGTCTTTCACGGCTGCAGTGGCTAAGCTGGAATGCGGTATAGCCGGCGCCGTTGTTTTCGAAGCGGAAAGCGGCACTTATACAGAGCAGATTGTAATGCACCATATTCCGGGTGCATCAGATACCAGCCGCGTGACCTTCACCAGCCGTACCGGTGTGGCAGCAAATGTTACACTCGGATACAAGGGAACGTCCGCACGCAACTATGTGCTGAAACTGGACAGTGTGGATTACGTAACCTGGAATAAAATAACCATCAAACCGCTCGATACCGTGTATGCACGCGGTGTTGAATTTGCCAACAGATCATCGTATGATAGTCTGCATCAGGCAGCGGTTGTATTACCGGCAACACTCAGAACAGGTGTTAACCTCTCCGGCGTGTATGCAGAACGTTGCCTCGGCGTTGCTAACGTTATCAGCGGTAACACCATCAGCAATGGTACCTACGGTGTATACTGGAGCAATGATTATGGCAATGATATGTCGCCCGGCGTAACGATAGACAGTAACACCATACAGCAACCGCACGACTACGGTATCTATGCCGATTATGTGAATAACCTGCGTATCCGTAAGAACAAGGTAACGCTGAGTGGTCCGCTGGCATCTACCGCCTATGGTATTTATACTGATAACAGCGACTCTTCGTTTACCGTTAGCCGTAACCGCATCTATGCTTCCAACACAGCGCAGCGTGTTTACGGTATTTACAACACTGCTTCCGAGCCTGTTTCCAGCGCACCCGGACAGGTGAACGGCAACGAAGTATATCTCCGCGGCGGCCTTACCGGCGACCTGCGCGGTATTACTGTCAGCAGTTCAGAAAACATCAACATTGTTAACAACGTAATCAGCATACAGACCTCCGCAGGCAACTCCTATGGATTCTATACAGAATATAGTGGTCCGCTGAATATCAACAACAACAGTATACTGAACAGCTCCACCGGTACGTCCAACAACTATGCGGGTTACCTCGCAGCATCCTCCATCTATGGTGTGCTGAAAGTGAGGAATAACATCTTCGCTTCAGATACCAGCGGAAGGGCTTTGTATATCGGTGATCCGAATTATCTCAACAGCGATTACAATACATTGTATACCAAAGGAACCGTGCTGGTACGCCAGGGCACACCTGCCACCAGTTACGCCAATTTCGAGGCATACCGCACCGGAAGCAGTGTAGACGGAAGTTCCATTGTGTACAAACCGGCCTTTGTGAGCGCGTCCGACTTACAGCCTGCCATTGCAGATCCTGAAGTATGGGCTATCCATGGCCGCGGTGTACAGGTGCCTGGAAACGATAAGGACATCAACGGTAATCCAAGACCTACCATCCTGAAAGATGGGGTGCCGGATATGGGCGCCTATGAGTTCCTGCCTACGTCTACGCCTCCTGTACTGCCGGCCTTCCCGGCAGCACCTGCGGCCGGCATTACGCAGACATTCATGTTCGGTACCGATACCGTTACCAAAATTACCTGGAACGGCACTACCACCTTACCGACAGATCTTACCGTAAGGCGCTATTCCGGCGTGAAACCGCCAAATGTGGCAGCCGGTACAGACTTCATGTACTTCTATACAGATGTGGATGCCACTCCGACGGGCAGTGTGTACAACTTTAATATTAACCAGTATTATGTTGACTCCTGGCAGGGTTATATCAAACGTCAGAAAGAAATCAGACTGGCGAGAACTGACAGCACCAATAAATGGATTACAGATTCGCTGAGCCGTGTGGATGATGCTAAAAATGTCATCATCGACAGCAGCCTGCATTACCTGGATAAATTCACAGGTCTGAACGGCGGTAACAACGGACCTCAGCTGCTGCAGCCGGCAGACAGCTCCAACCGCGGTACCCGCTTCTGGGTAGGATATGGTCACCACCAGTTCTTCGGCACCACCAATATGCAGAACATGGTGCTGTATCTTAACGCGAAGGATTCTGCCAACGTAGTAGTAAAAATCAACGGAACAGGGTGGGAGCGTACATACCGCATACCGGCCAATAAAACCATTACCACGGAGATTATGCCTAAGGTAGGCGTGAACGACTCCCGCCTGCTTGATGAAGGCTGGTCAGACAGAGGTATCAGCATTGAAAGCGATGTGCCGATTGTAGCCTATGCGCACATCTATGGCAACACCTCTTCCGGCGCCACCATGCTGCTGCCGGTAGGTACCTATGGTTACGATTACTATGCGCTGACTTCCCGTCAGTATTATCAGACCAATACCTATTCCTGGTTCTATGTGGTAGCCGACTACGACAATACAACCGTGGAAATTACACCAAGTGTGCCAACGCTGGCAGGCAAACCAGCTAACCAGACGTTTACGGTGACACTGAATAAAGGTGAAGTATATCAGGTGCTCGGCGCACTGCTGCCCGGCTCTTTCGGCGAAGGATATGACCTCTCCGGCAGCCACGTGAAATCCATCGTTAATGGCGACGGCAAGTGCTACCCCGTAGCCGTATTCTCCGGCAGCAGCCGTACCGGTATTGGTTGCGGCGGCGCAGCAGGCACCGGATCCGGCGATAACCTGATACAGCAGAACTTCCCGTCACAGGCATGGGGTAAAAAATACCTTACCGCGCCTACCTCCAACGCAGACGATGCCACCCTGTTAATGGGCAATATCTATCGCGTGCTGGTGAAAGACACAGCCACTAAAGTGAAAGTGAACGGTACGCTGCTGACAGGACTTATCAACAAACGTTTCTATCAGTACGAAAGCCAGACAGCTGATTACATCGAAAGTGATCAGCCGGTAATGGTGGCCCAGTATATGTCGTCCTCCGGAGAGTGCGAAAATACCGATGGTGACGGCGACCCTGAAATGATCTATATCAGCCCGCTCGAACAGGGTATCAAGCAGGTAGGATTATACAGGAATACAGTAGAGGTAATCAACGTCAATTATCTGACCCTTATCATACCAACAGCAGGAGTGGGTTCTTTACGGATAGACGGCAGTAACGTGTTCGACTATACGTATGTGCATCCTCATATGCCAGGCTACAGCGTAGTGGTGAAAAGATGGGAAGCTGCCTCCGCACAGTGTAATGTCAGCAGTGATTCAGCGTTTACCGCTATTACCTATGGCCTCGGCGGATTTGAAAGCTATGGTTACAACGCAGGTACGCTCGTAAAGAACCTCAACATCCTGCCGTCATTCAGTAACGTGATGAACCCGAACGGCAACAACAATACCTACACCTGCGCGAAAACGCCGTTCCGCTTCTCTATGATGGTGCCGGTTAAACCGACCAAACTCATATGGAAACTGAGCCAGGTGAAAAACCTTACGCCAAATGCGGATGTATCACAGGATAACCCGGTACCGGTAGATTCCGTGATTGCGAATGAAAGGAAATACTATCGTTTTGTATTGCAGGGCGATTATGTATTCTCTGCGCCGGGCAACTACAATGTGCCTATCCTGATCTCTCATCCGGATATTGAAAGCTGCAGCAACAGTTTTGAATCTGTACTGACAGTGAAGGTAATACCTGCGCCGGTAGTTGATTTCACCACCCTGTTCTCCGGTTGCGTAAACGACCCGGCACAGTTCAAGGGTAGTGCTACCACCAGCAACAACGTGGGTATCAGCAAGTGGAACTGGAACTTCGGAGATACTACTTCCTCTGCAGCGAAAGATACCGTCAAACAATTTAAATATCCGGGCATACATCGTGTGAAACTGAGTATAGTAGCTGCCGAAGGCTGTATAGGCGATACCACCAAGGAAGTGGAAGTTTATGCACCTGGTATTGCATCACTGGTGAAAGATTCGATGACCGTGTGTGCCGGATCTGATGTAACCCTTTCTGCTAAAAATCCACAGGCCGGCGTACTGTATAACTGGTACGACGCACCAACAGGCGGTAACCTGCTCTTTACCGGTAACGACTATACGATCAGGGCAATAGCTGCCGGCGGTACCTGGTACCTGGAAGCAGTAACCCACGGATGCCCCGGTGAAGTAAGAGCCAGAGCAGTAGTACATGTACTGCCGGTACTGACCACGCCGGTAGTGAAAGTGGATACAGTAGGTGTAAACCTGATCCGCTTCTCCTGGAAGGCAGTACCTAATGCTACAGAATACGAAGTATCCATCGACGGCGGCCGTACCTGGATGGCTCCAAGCTCCGGACGTCAGGGCCTCGTGCATCTGGTAGCCGGATTACAGCCACAGCAGACGGTGAAGCTCATTGTAAAAGTGAAAGGTTGCGAAGAGAAAATATCTGATCCTGCGGAAGGTAAAACACTGCCGGATGGTATTTATATCCCCAACACCTTCACACCTAACGGTGACGCGAAGAATGATATGCTGAAAGTATACGGCTATATCATCAACAAAATTCACATGGCCATCTTTGATCAGTGGGGTGAAAAAGTGTTTGAAACAAACAGCCAGGAACCAGGATGGGACGGTACTTACAAAGGTAAGCCGCTGCCTTCAGGCGTATACATCTACGTATGCCACCTGGTATTGAAAGACGGCTCCACCGTTGAGAAGAAAGGCGTGATTAACCTGATCCGTTAAACGAAAAGTTCAGATCATGACGAAGCTTATAATGCCAGTAATTGTAACAGCTGCGTTGCTGTCCGGGGTGAAAACCCCGGCAGCAGGCCGCAGCTGCAGACAGGGAATAGACAGTCTGGTTAACAGTGCAAGATCTATCACTGCCTTCCCTAATCCCGTAGCCGCATCGCTGCGTGTGCAATCTGTGAAACGTATCCGGGAACTGGTGATATATGCCATGGATGGCAGACAGGTAAAGCAATTCAGGAAGCCCGGCAATGATAACATGATGCGCGTAGCAGACCTGCAGCAAGGACCTTACCTGCTTCGCGCCACTTTTGAAGATGGAACCGGAACGTCGAAGATGATCATAAAGCAATAATCATTTCAATATGAAAAATTGATTACGATGTCAGCCAGATCTTTATATCACACTCATCGCACATTGCTGATGAGATGTTTCCTCACCATAACCTCGTTAGTGTTGCAGTTCGTAGCCCTGCATTCGTTCGCCCAGAATCTTTCCAACAAAGGGAAAGAATTCTGGGTGGGCTACGGACATCACCAGTTCATGGAACCGGGATGGACCAACTCACAGGAAATGATCCTGTACCTCAGTGCGGAACAACCTGCTACCGTTACGGTGAGCATCAATGGTACCGCATGGACCAGGACCTATAACATTCCTGCCAACACAGTAATTACTTCCGACCTGATTCCCAAGGTAGGCGGATTTGATGCGCGGCTCTATTCGCCGCCGCCATCATTCGGCGGTACCGGTGGTGAAGGCGTTTTTACCAACAAGGCTATTCATATCCAGAGTAATGTTCCTATTGTAGCCTATGCCCACATATATGGTAGTGCCTCCTCAGGCGCTACCATGCTTATGCCGGAAGAAACATGGGGTTATTCCTATATCTCCGTCAACAGTGAGCAGTATTACATGGATGATTGTTTCTCCTGGATGTATGTAGTCGCTAACCAGAATAATACAGTTATTGAAGTAACACCATCGGCGCTTTCCCGCTTCAACCGGCCTGCCGGCGTGCCTTTCACGGTAACGCTCAACCGCGGCGATATTTACCAGTTAGTAGGTGGATCGCTCGGCGGCAGCAAAGGACGGCAGCTCACCGGTACCACCGTGAAGTCTATTGCCAACAGCGCCGGACAATGTTACCCGGTGGCGGTATTCTCCGGCAGCAGCCGTACTTCCATTACCTGTAACGGTTCCAGCGGCAGCGGCGATAATAATATGCAGCAGATATTTCCGTTCCAGGCATGGGGCAAACGCTATCTTACCGCGCCGCCCTCTGCTTCCGGAAATGCTTCTACGCTGCAGACAGCCATCTATAAAATCGTCGTGAAAGATCCTGCTACCGTGGTGAAGAAGAATGGTGCAGTGCTACCGGTAACCAGCCTGATTTCCAACTCATACTATGAATATAACAGTAAGACGGCTGATTATATTGAAGCTGATAAACCCGTGCTGGTAGCACAGTTTATGCCTTCTGAAAGCTCCTGCGGAAATACCGGGGTAGGCGACCCTGAGATGGTGTATATCAGCCCGATAGAACAGGCAATTAAGCGGACAGGATTCTATCGTAACAATGTGGAAAGTATCACCACCAACTACCTCACGCTCATCATTCCTACGGGAGGCGTACCCTCTCTGCTGATTGATGGCAGCAACACATTCAATCATTCTTATGTGCACCCTAACCTCCCCGGCTATACGGTAGTGGTGAAACGATGGCCAGCCGCTCCGGCGCAGTGTATTGTAACCAGCGACTCCGCCTTTGTGGCTACTACCTATGGTCTCGGAGGTGTTGAAAGCTACGGCTACAACGCGGGTACGCTGATTAATAACCTCAATGCCGTAGGCGCGATCCATAATGAACTGGATACCTCCAGAACCGTGAATGATTTCACCTGTACCAATACGCCGGTGGAATTGTCTATCCTGATGGCCTACAAGCCAACAAGGATGGTATGGAGGTTAAGCCTGCTCGGCGCTGCGATTACACCTAATGCAGACGTTACCGTGAATGCGCCGGTACCCGTGGCTACCGTGACGCTCAACGGTATTCCCTATTACAAATACACCCTGCCGGGTACCTATAAATTCAGCAACATTGGCAGCTATGATATTACGGTTTTGTCCACTCATCCATCTATAGAGAATTGTAACAATACCGAGAAGGTAGGTTATACGCTCATCGTGAAAGGTAAACCCAGAGCTATTATGAGCTATGACTATACCGGTTGTACGCTGGACAGCGTCATCTTCAAGGGAAAAGATATCCAGCCGGAATATCCTATCAACCGCTGGAAATGGACTTTCCCCGGACCGGCGCTGGACAGCGGTATTGAAGTACACCGCGTATTCCCTCCCGGACCTGCCAATGTTACGCTGACGGTTATCTCCAAAGAAGGTTGTGTAGGTGACACTACCTTCCAGGTAACAGCCTTCCCCAAGCCGGTAGCTAATTTTACTACAGATGTGGCAGAACTTTGTGAAGGAGGCGTACTGAAGGTAACGGATAATTCTACCAACACAAGCCCTACGCCTGTGAGCAAATGGTACTGGAATTATGGCAACGACTCTGTGCTGATTGCCACTACCAACGGGCCACAGACGATTGTGTATAAAGACCGCAACACGTTTACGATCAAACATGTGGTGAAAGTCAGCGAACTGTGTGTGAGTGATACCGTTTCAAAAACCGTTACCGTATTTGGTACGCCGCATGCCGGCTTTACGTATCCGGCTGCCTGTCTGCCGGTGAGTGGCCTGGTGCAGTTTACCAGCGGTGCTACCGTACCTGACGCGCAGAATATTACCACCCACAGCTGGGACTTTGGCGATGCCGGCGCTACGCCGGCAAATCCGAATACATCTGCGGTAAAGGATCCTACACACGCCTATACGAAATTTGGTACCTACAACATCAAATATAAAGTCACTACCGATAAGGGCTGTACGAAGGATACCACCATTACGGCGACCTTCAAACTTAAACCAGACCTGGCTTTCAGCGCGCTCACAGGTATGTGTGTGAATACGCCCGGTTCTGTACTGATTAATGCGGCCTCCGTGAAAAACGGTGTGACAGGTAAAGGCTACTACAAAGGGCCCGGCACCGATTCTACCGGTAAGTTCACGCCATCCAAAGCAGGGGCAGGCACGCATACCATCTGGTATGTATTCAATACCGACAATGGCTGTGCTGATTCCGTTTCCACGACCATTGCCGTATTCCCTAAACCTGATGCCGCCTTCGGTGCTACTGCCAGCCTGTGTCTGGGCCAGCCGGCAATCATCACCGACCGTTCCACGATCAGTGCAGGTAATGTAGCTTCCTGGAAGTGGGATTATGGTAATGGTACACAGTATACCAGCACCAACGGCAATCCTTTCAATATCGGCTATACGAAAGACAGCACCTATGAAGTGAAGCTGGTAGCCGTGAGCGATAAAAACTGCGTCAGCGATACAGCTAAGGCGAAAGTGATTGTACATCCTTTGCCGGTAGCTGACTTCAAAAATCCTGATGCGATCTGTATGCCGGAAGGAACGGCGAAATTCAAAGATCTGTCCGCTATTAAAGATAACTCCACCCTTTCCTACAACTGGGATTTCGGCGATGGTACAGGTACTTCCGGCACTAAAGATCCGGTGTATAACTACAAAGCCTATGGTCCGTTTGAAGTGAAACTGAAAGTTACCTCTGCCTTTGGTTGTACCGCCAGCATCTCCAAAAAGCTGGATGCCTTCTTCGGCCAGCCGGTAGCCAGCTTCAGCGTAGCGCCGGATGAGCTGTGCCAGGGTACGGAAAGCATCTTCACTGATAAAAGTACAGATGCTGCCAGCACCATCAACAGCTGGAAATGGGAATTCGGGGATGGTACCACCACTTCCGATCAGCACCCGTCCAAAACATATAGGAACCCCGGAGAGTATGCCGTGAAGCTCACTGTTACCAACGCCGCAGGATGTATCTCTGCGCCTTTCAGCAGCAAGGTAACCGTTTACCTGCAGCCGGTGATAGATGCCGGTCAGTCGTTCGTGGTGCCGCAGGGTACTGTGATCACCTTCCGGCCGGTAGCGAATGATTCGGTACGCCTGGCATTCCGCTGGACGCCTGCAGGAGACTTCCCGAATCCGACGCTGCTGTCGCCCACCATTACAGCGATGCACGACCAGGAATATACGCTGACAGCCACCGGACAACATAACTGTACTGCCAGCGACAAGATGTCGGTGAAAGTGCTGAAACCAGTGCTGCCGCCAAATGCCTTCTCTCCGAACGGTGATAACATCAATGATAAATGGGTGATCCATAACCTCAGCGAGTATCCTGGTGCAAAGGTGGAAGTATTCAACAGGTACGGACAACGCGTATTCAGCTCAGACAGCTATATCCTGCCATGGGACGGTAGTTTCAAAGGTAACCCGCTGCCGGTGGGCACCTACTACTACGTGATTACGTTGCGTAACGGATTCCCGCCACTCACAGGTTATGTGGCTATTATCAGGTAAGTAAAATCATTCACATAAAACACGGACAGCAAAATGAGAACAAAAATTGTAGCGTTGCTAATGTCAGTGACAGCCACGGTAGCCGCCTCCAGGGCTATGGCGCAGGCTGACCCTCACTTCTCCCAATACTACGTATATCCGTCATGGTTAAACCCTGCGCTTACCGGCGCATTCGACGGAGACTACCGTGTGGCGGCTATCTACCGTACGCAGTGGGGAAATATCAGTCCATTCAGAACATATGGCGTGGCCGCAGAAGTGCCCACCAACAAGAATATCAACTTTGGCGCCAGCGTACAGAACCAGTCGGCCGGCGATGGCGGATACAACTATACCACCGGCTATGTAAGCGCCGCCTATACCGGTGTGAAGCTGGACCAGCTGCATCATCATCAGCTGACCTTCGGACTGCAGCTGGGTTTTATTCAGCGCCGCTTCGATCCATCCAAACTCACTTTCGGGGAGCAGTGGAATCCGGTTACCGGTTATAATCCCGGCAATCCCATCACGGATGGCTTCAGACGCACCTCTGCCATGTCTTTCGACGCAGGTGCAGGCGCCTTGTACTATGACGCCACACCGGGCAAAAGCTTTAATATCTACGGTGGTTTCTCGGTGATGCACCTGACGAAACCGCTGGATCAGTTCAGCGCTACCGGCGATGCCCGTTTCCCTATGCGGTTTAATGTGCATGGCGGTGTGAAACTAACGTTGTCGGATGTACTGAGTATAACACCCAACTTCCTGTTTATGCAGCAGGGTCCGGCGCAGGAGAAAATGATCGGTGCATACGGGCAGGTGAGGGCTGCATCGGATGCGGACTTCCTGCTGGGCCTGAACTATCGCTGGAAAGATGCCTTCACTACGCATGCGGGCTTTATCTATAAGTCCATGATGCTGGGTGTCAGCTATGATATCAACACTTCCGATCTGAGCAAGATGGCGCGTGGCTCCAACAGCTTCGAGATCTCACTGACCTTCATCGGGCGCAGGAAAGTGAAGACACCGGAAGTGGAATTTGTTTGCCCCCGCTTATAATCACCTTTTAACGTAACAGGCATCTCATGAAAAAAATATTTTTAACCGCAGCGGCCATTCTCGCAGGCATGGCGTCTTATGCGCAGTTCACCTACGATTACCTGAAAGCTGCCGATCAGTATTACCGCAAGGAAGATTATAATTCTGCCGCACAGTATTATGAGAAATACCTCGGCTCAAAAAGTAAATCTTTCCGCCCGGAAACATACAAACCCTATGCTGCCATTGGTGAAGCCAAAAAGAAGCAGATACCCGTGAGTAATGAGCAGCAGGCCGTTTACAAGCTGGCGGAGAGCTACCGTAATCTGAATAACTACCAGAAGGCGGCTCCTTACTATGAAACTGTACTGGAATATAACAGCAACGGTTTCCCGCTGGCATCCTACTATTATGCAGTGTCATTGCGCGCACTGGGTAAATATGAAGAAGCAGAGAAAGCATTCAGGAATTTTCTGGCCGGATATACGCCTGTGGATAACTATCAGGCTGCCGCTACCAGAGAAGTGAATAACCTGGTGTTCATAAACAGCCAACTGAAGAGAACTGATATTAATCAGTACGAAGTCCGTAAAGCGCCTTCCGCGCTGAACACCACCGGCGCAAGCTATGCGCCGGTGTGGGCTTCCAACGGTTCGCTGCTGTTCACTTCCACCCGGCCTGCATCAGAAAACAGGCATGTGTATATCAACCGCGTATATACAGCAGATTACAGCGACGGACAGACCAGCAACATAAAGCTGCTGCCGCTGGATCAGCCGTCTGCCCTGCATCAGGGTGCGCTGAGCCTGTCGCCTGACGGACAGCGTATGTATATCACCCGCTGGCATATTGACCACGGAAAGAAGATTTCATCCATCTGGTTGTCCCGCAGGAGTGGCGAAAACTGGAGTGAGCCTGTGTTGCTGGACGATGTGATCAATGCCGCCGGCAGTAATACGCAGCAGCCTTATGTGTTGCCCGATGGGAAAACGCTGCTCTATGCCAGTGACAGACCCGGCGGCCAGGGCGGATTTGACCTCTGGTATGCAGAGCTGGATGAAACCGGAAAACCGGTACGCAGCGCCAGCCTCGGCGATGTAATCAACACCGGTGGTAACGAACAGGCGCCTTATTACCATGCTGCTACCCGCACGCTGGTGTTCTCCACCGATGGCAGAACAGGTATGGGCGGCTACGATTTCTTCAGCAGCAAAGGCGCTCCCGGCAGCTTTCAGCCACCGCTGAACATGGGCTATCCGGTGAACTCCGTCAAGGACGATATCTATTTCGCCAGCCGCAGCAACAATAAAAATTTACTGGATGATGTGTTGCTGGGAACAGACCGTGCCGCAGAATGCTGCCTGGAACTGTTTTTTCTGCATAAAAACCGCCCGCCGCGGCAGCTGAGCGGTATCGTAGTTGCCTGTGATAACAACACGCCGGTAGCCGGAGCTGAAGTGCGTATAGTCGATACCGTTAATAACCGCGTTATTACCACCCGCAGCACCGGAACAGATGGCAGCTATGCCTTCACGGTAGATGAATACCTGCCGCTCCGCGCAGAGGCTAACGCTACCGGCTATACGGCTGGTGTGCAATCCATCGCAGTGCCTGCCGATGACGATGCTCCGGCTATTACCGCACCGGTGCTGTGTATTACACCAATCGTAACGCCGCCGTCGCCGGTGACGCTCGAAAACGTGTATTACGATTACGACAAGGCCACCCTGCGGGAAGAGTCTTTTGTATCGCTGGATAAACTGGCAGCTACCCTGCAGGCTAACCCGGCCATGGAAATTGAGCTGAGCGCACATACCGACAGCATCGGCCGGAAAGCCTATAACCAGCGCCTCTCTGAAGCGCGTGCCAAAAGCTGCGTAGAATACCTGGTACAGAAAGGAATTGACCCCAACAGGCTTACCTATAAAGGTTATGGCGCTACCCAGCCGATTGCTCCCAACAGCATGCCCGATGGCAGCGACAACCCTGAAGGCCGTCAGCAGAACAGAAGAACCACATTCACCGTGTTGAAGAAATAGCAGCGCCCATGGTTTCACTTTAAATACCTGAGTAATGAAAAAGTTTGTGCTCACAGGTTTGATAACAAGTATCATGCAGCTGGCGCTGGCACAGCAGCAGCCGCATTATACACAATATATCATGAATCCGTTTATCATCAACCCGGCTGTAGCGGGGATAGAGAATTACTGGGACCTCCGGTTGAGTCACCGCCACCAGTGGGCGGGGCTCAACGGGGCGCCCGTAACCACCTACCTCACGGTGCACGGACCATTGCGTAAATCGGATTATGCTACCGCTTCTCCTACCGGCTTTGATACGGAAGGAGAGAATCCGCGGGGGAAAGCATATTGGGCGGACTATACCACGCCGCCGCCGCATCCCGGCGTAGGGTTCACCATCCTGAACGACCGCGCCGGCCCGCTGAACAGGTTTTCCTTTTCCGGCGCATATGCGCATCATATCAACCTTTCGCCCAGAACCAGCATCAGTGCCGGCATCGCGGTAGGTATGCAGCAGGTAACCCTCGATGCGAGCAAGGTGGCCTTCCTGGATCCGGCAGATCCCGTACTGGGAGGAGCTACCGGTACACTGAACAAGTGGCGCCCTGAAATCAGCGCCGGGCTTTGGTTGTATGGCGCCGATTATTTCATGGGCCTGTCAGCGCAGAATATCATCCCGCAACAGATAGGCTATGATAATGGTAAACTCACCGGCGACAGCCTCTACAGGGGTAAGCTCGTACCGCACATCTTTTTCACCACCGGCTACCGCCTCTGGTTAAATGATGACCTCAGCGTACTGCCATCCGTGATGATTAAGTTCATCACCGCCATGCCCATGAGCGTGGATGTGAACGCCCGGTTTATGTACCGGGACCGCTTCTGGGCCGGCGCTTCCTACCGCCTGCACGACGGCGTGGCCGGTATGTTCGGGGTGAACATCAATTCCATGTTTAATATCGGTTACTCCTACGACTATACGGCATCGTCGCTGAATGTTGTCAGTAAAGGTTCGCATGAAATAATGTTAGGATTCCTGCTCGGTAATAAATATAAGGATACCTGTCCGAGAAATGTCTGGTAAGAAAATATCATCCGTGTAAAATCATCATCTGCATAAAAAATAAATCAAACCACTTAAATCCAAATTGTAATTATGAAACATGTATTGCGTTGCATTCCGTATGCACTGGTTCTTTCTGTTGCCGTATTATTTGCCGCCTGCTCCAAAGATGGCGCAGCTGGCCCTGCCGGTCCTGCCGGCAATCCCGGCCCTGCCGGTCCGAAAGGTGATCCTGGTGCGCCGGGTTCAGCCAACGTGATATATTCTACCTGGCTGGATGTACAGTATGGCGTAGCAGAAACCCAGACACGCCCGGATGGTACTATCGATACCACACTGTTTGCCGCCGGCATCCCCATGCCTAAGGTAGACTCCATCATGCTGGGACATGCGCTGGTAAACGTATACGTAAACCTGGGCACAGCGCTGAGACCCAACATCGTGGTACTGCCCTACATCGATGAAAGCGGTGTTATGATACGGTACCTCGCCTCCTCAAAATTACTCACCCTGGTATCCAATGTGAACGCAGGCACAGCCAATACCACTGCCGGTAAAAGATTGCAGTACCGCTACGTGGTAGTACCCGGTGGCGTAGCTGCCCGTGCGGCCAATTCCATTGACTGGAAAAAATATACAGAGGTGCAGCAATACCTGCATCTGGAAGACTAAGGTTAATTACTCATAGCCTCCAGCAAGAAAAATTGGTCCCCTTATCCAGGGGGACCTTCCTGATACCTTACTTATTTAAAAACGATTGAACGCTGTGTATGAACAAGTATAACGACTTCACCGATCATGAGCTGATCCGCCTTTACGTAGCAGGTGATACCCATGCTTTCACCGCCCTGGTGCATCGTCATAAGCAAAAATTGTTTACAACCATTGTGCTCCTGGTCCGCAACCGTGACCTGGCGGAAGATATTTTCCAGGAAGTATTTATCAAAATCGTCAATGCCCTGCACTCCGGGCAATACTCCGACAATAACCGTTTCCTCGCATGGGCCGTACGTATTGCCCATAACTGTTGTATCAGCCATTTCCGCAAAGTTAACTCGTGGTCAAAAATGGTGGTAGGATACAACGATGATATCGGCGACAGCATGGATTACATGGAACATAGCGCCGAACATCATCTGATTACCGGAGAAATTAATCATGAAATAGGACAGATGCTCGACCAGCTGCCCCT
This sequence comes from Chitinophaga solisilvae, assembly GCF_009928525.1. Classification (GTDB taxonomy): domain Bacteria; phylum Bacteroidota; class Bacteroidia; order Chitinophagales; family Chitinophagaceae; genus Chitinophaga; species Chitinophaga solisilvae. Next base: position 433,412 of record NZ_JAABOK010000005.1, read on the forward strand.
GCTTCAGCGCGAAGCCATCATATTACGCTATTACGCCGACCTGAGCTATAAGGAAATGGCCCAGGCCGTAGGCATCAGTATTAATACAGCTTTAGGCCGGGTGAGATACGCGTTGATGAATTTGAGGAAGCAGATGGTAGTGGAAGAATGAGATTATTAATTACGAATTACGAATTGCGAATTACGAATGTAGAAGCGGAGATTTAAGTGGAGATGAAAGAAGATATTTAATAGATGATTCCCTTTAATCTACGTTTAGCTCTTCGCTTCTACATTCGTAATTCGCAATTCGCAATTCGTAATTCTTATTTCCGGACATCTCTGTACCAAAACCGGACACTTTCCTACCTTACACCTATTCCAAACGATTGATAGCCAATAGGCAAAACTCTGGCACAATCGTTATACAATAGTGTGTATGCTGTTAAATTATCTTAAAATAGCCTGGAGAAATTTACTCCGCCGCAAAGTCTTTTCTTTCATTAACATCGCCGGTCTGGCGATCAGTCTGGGTTGTGTACTGATCATTGTGTTGTATGTGATGGATGAACTGAGTTATGACAGGCATATACCCGGCTATGAGCGGATTTACCGCGTTACACAAACAGTCACATTTAATGGCCGTTCAGGAGATGATATTGCGATGTCTGATATGATGGGGCCTATTCTGAAGCGGGAGTACGCGGAGGTGGAGCACTTCTCGCGGATAGCTTCCTATGGGGATCCTGTGCTGGTGCAGAAAGGCAGCAGTTTCTTTTCGGAGAAGGTAATAGCCCATGTGGATTCCACTTTCTTCCAGGTGTTTGCATTGCCGGCACTGGACGGAAATCCGGCTGCAGCGCTTTCTGAGCCTAATACAGTAGTCATTACCGCAGCTGTGGCAGAGAAGTATTTCGGTACTACCCGGGCTGCCGGTCGCATGCTGAATATCCGGGAAGGTAAGGAAGTGAAAGCCTATAAAGTGGATGCTGTTATCCGGAACATCCCGCAGAATACACATTTCCGGTATGACATGTATTTCTCCATGAAAAACTTTGCATACGAATGGGGGCGGCTGGGCGCCATGAATTTCTATACCTATGTGATGCTGAAGAAAGGCGTGGATCCGGTAGCTTTTTCAAAGAAGTTTTCCGATGGTTATATCAGCAGGTATTTCTTTCCGGAAGTGTTGTATAAGCTGTTGAATATTCCCAGCATGGAAGCCTTTGCAAAAGCTGGTAACAGTGCTGCTTTCTGGGTGATGCCACTGGCAGATATTCACTTCCGCTCTGCTACTGCAGGAGAAATCAGGCCTGCCGGAAATATCCGGTATGTCTATATTTTTTCGGCCATCGCTTTATTTATTCTGCTGATAGCCTGTATCAATTTTATGAATATGACGACGGCCCTGGCAGCGAAGCGTTCCCGGGAAGTAGGGGTGCGTAAGGCTTTGGGCACAGGCCGCCGGGAGCTGATACTGCAGTTTCTGACAGAGTCGGGATTGCTGGCTATCGTTGCTTTTTTGCTGGCGCTGGGGCTGGCAGCGGTTTTTATCCCCGCCTTCAATCAGCTGACGGGTAAAGAAGTAAGCATCGGCATGTTGCTGCAGCCTCAGATACTGCCGCTATTGCTGGTGGCCCCATTGCTGACCGGGCTGCTGGCCGGCAGCTACCCCGCCCTGTTTCTGTCTGCCTTCCGGCCTATAGAAGCATTGAAGGGCAGGGTGAAATCTGCCGGTGCTGACAGCGGCCTGCGCAGAGGCCTGGTAGTATTTCAGTTTGCCACTTCTATTGTACTGATCGTTGGAACGCTGGTGGTGTATCAGCAGCTGTATTTCATCCAGCATAAGAACCTGGGCTACAATAAGGATCAGGTACTGGTGATTAATGGCACCGGGGCGCTGAACAATGATGCATCCGCGTTCAGGAATGAAGTGTTGCAGTTGCCCGGTGTAAAAAGCGGTACACTCAGTTCTTTCCTGCCGGTGAGCAACGCCAGCCGCAACAGTAATATGGTAGCCCCCTCCCGTGCAATGAAGCCTGATGAAACATTCGGTATGCAGGAGTGGTATGTGGATGAAGACTATATACAGACCATGGGTATGGAGGTACTGAAGGGGAGAGGTTTCTCCCGCGATTATGGGGATAAAAATGTCATCATCATCAATGAAGCTGCAGCCAGACGTATGGGGAAAGGAGATCCCGTCGGAAAAATGATTTTTGAATTATCTATGGGTACCAGTGCCAACGGCTATACGGTGGTAGGGGTAGTCAAAGATTTTAACTATGAAACACTGCATCAGCCAGTGCAGCCGCTGGGGCTGATATTGGGGACAGATATCTCCTCGGCGGCATTTAAGATTACCGTGAATGAACATGTGGATAAGCTCCTGCAGGATATTCAGGGGAAATGGAGTTCTTTCGCACCAGGGCTGCCTTTCAGTTATAATTTTCTTGATAAATCTTTTGAAGAGATGTATCAGGGAGAACAGCAGGTGGGCCGCCTGGCGCTGCTGTTTTCATCGCTGGCTATTCTGATTGCCTGCCTGGGTATATTCGGACTGGCCACTTTCATGGCGGAGCAGCGCACCCGGGAAATAGGGGTACGCAAGGTGCTGGGCGCAAGTGCGCAAAGCATCGTGCATCTCCTGAACCGTGAGTTTCTGCGTTTGGTAACGGCAGCCTTTATCATCGCTGTGCCTGTTTCCTGGTGGATGATGAATAAGTGGCTGGCAGATTTTGAATACCGTATCCGTATCAGCTGGTGGGTATTTGCAGCTGCCGGTGCAACGGCTATCCTGATAGCGCTGTTTACAGTCAGTTTTCAGTCTGTGAAGGCGGCGCTGACAAATCCTGTTAAAAGTCTCAGATCAGAATAAGTGTTAATTCCATCCATTTAACCGCATCCATTGGAGTACGGGGGGCAGCCACTCAGCCGGCTGCATCCCCGTTACAAACCCATGATCTCCCTGCTGATACAGCTGCATCGCTGCCGGCACATGATTTTTCTTCAGCGCCAGGTAATAGTAAATACTGTTTTCTACGGGCACTATTTTATCTTCTTCGCTATGTATGATATAGGCGGGAGCAGTATGGCTGTTCACCCGCAGGTCTGTGGAAAAGCGGGCATACAGGGCGGTATCGGCGCCGAGCAGGTGATCGCGTGAACCGCGGTGGCCTATGCTGTCGCTCATGCTGATAACCGGATAGATGAGTACGGAGAAAGCGGGCTTGTTAGCAGTGTTGTCTGATAAAACGGCTGCAGACGATGCCAGGTGCCCGCCGGCTGAAAACCCCATCACACCTGTTTTTTCAGGATCTATATGATATTGGTCTGCATGCGCTTTCACATAGGCGATAGCTGCCTGTACATCTGTTAGCGGGCCTTTGCTTTTATCTGTCATAATACGGCTGTCGGGCAGCCGGTAGCTGAGTACAAAGGCAGTGATGCCCTGAGACACCAGCCAGGCTGCCGGAATGTAGCCTTCCCGCTGCATCATCAGGCAATGGTAGCCGCCACCGGGACAAATAATAACAGCGCTGCGGCCTGCCTTGCCGGATGGCCGGAATACTGTCAGCGTAGGGGCGGTAACGTTATAGGCAATGCCACGGGTGCTGTCGGTATATTCTTTAACCGTACCGTTGGCAACGGCCAGCGGCACTGCGCCGGTATAAAGCGGAATAACCTGCTGCGCCTGCAGCGTGGCAGTATATATCAGCAGGATGCTGAGCAGTAACTTTTTCATACGTGGAATTTATCTCTCTAAAATAAACATTCTCTTCAGATATTGATAGGTATCCGCAATTGTATCGGCTGACTTTGAGAAAGGAAAATAATCCGGTAATTTCAGGCGATTAATCTGCCTGAAATTTATGCCCGTAAAAAAAATAGCGCCTGTCATTACTGTCTTCTGTTATCATCCCAGATTCCATGAATTTTATGTGGCAGCTGACCTGAAGTTTTATTTCAACCGCCATACCGGCAGCTTTGAAATGGATCAGCATCCGCACAGCGATCCCTTCCCTGTGCCGGTTGAGTTGCATAATACGGCAGATGCGGGTATCCTGCAATTTGATACGGTATACCGCGGGCAGCAAACAACGTATGAGTTAACGGCGCTGCATCCCTGGGATATAGTGATATTTAACCTGGTCCGGGAGATCAGCCATGCGGATTTTACGTTCCATGATGATGACAAAGACAAGATAGAATTGATTTTTGAGGGAGGAGATTTATCGAAGATTTATTTTTATAAGCATGAAGATGACCAGCTCATTGATTCATTGAGAATAGTACGTTATGAAGGCAGTCTGCATCTGGTCAGGCAGCGTCCTTTTACCCGCATACCGCTGAAGGGCTTGGTGCTGGAAGGTAATCAGCTGCTGGCGCATACCGCTACGGAAATAATTCAATACACATTGCACACCCAACCTTTTATTCTTGGCATCATGAAGCAGCTGCTGGAGAACATCCAATTATCATCCGTTTAATAACGTAACCTCCCTCCAAACCTTCGCAATAGCTCCGCTCAACTCCGCTTCAATCTTCGCTCCAAATCCACTCCAATCTCCGCTCCAAATCCGCTCCAATCTCCGCTCCACATTCGTAATTCGCAATTCGTAATTCGTAATTGCTCAATAAGTAATTTCCGGCAGCCCTTCGTATTCAGCGCGTGTAATAACGGATTCATCATCCGGTTTTACTTTGCGGACGGAGTTTACCGGCCAGTAGTCCAGGTTTTCGGAGGGGAGTTCATATTGCAGTATTTCACGTATATCCGTATCTGTTAGGTCTGGCTGTATCCATTTTTCTGCGAGGGCGGGAGTGAGCATGAGTGGCATTCTGCCGGCGTTGTCGCCGCCGTTGTGTATCTGCCGCATGAGTTTGTTGGCGCTGCGTGTCAGCAGCGTAAAGGTGGGGATACGTTCGGGTTTATCCACATCCCAGGAGTTGGAGAGTGCCCACAGGCCGGCGATGAAGAAGATGTCTTCCTCACGGGACCTGATATAGTAGGCGACTTTATTTTTCCATCCGGGGATCTGCCGGTATTCGAAGAAGCCGGTAGCGGGCACGAGGCAGCGCTGGTGCCTGATGGCGTTCCAGAGCGTACCGTTTTCCAGTACTTTTTCGCTGCGGGCATTCAGGAAGAGCTGTCGTTGTTTCCTGACTTTTTCCGGGGTGTCCAGCATTTTGGGGATAGGTCCCCAGGTGTATCTGTCGAGCCGGATACCGTTGTTATTCACTACTACGGGCCACTGCGGAAAGGACATGCCTATTTTGTGCCAGGTGTTGGTGACGTCAAGGTCCAGGTTGCCGGCGGTTTTCAGCACGGGCATAGCTTTGAGGATACCGGATAATTTAGCGGCCAGGGCGAGATCGTAGCACATAACGGCAAAAATTCTGTTGCCGGTAAAGGTAATGCTAAATCTCTTCTGCTGTATCTGCGGGTACAGGTATCAGGGCTACATATATGCGGTATCCCGGCGGCTGTGAGGCGGCGGTGTACAGTTTGTCCACTTCTTCCTGATGATGTGAACGGTAAATATATTTTCGTCTGTCAAATCGTATTGTCTGAAAATGTGCGTTGGCCGAGGCGATATCTTTATATGGTGTGATCAGGAATACTTCTTTTGTGTTGACATCTGCGGAATTGAAACCTTCCGGAAAGGACTGGCGGACAAATAAACTGAATCCGTCTTCCAGCAGTGCGGATAACAGCGCTGCTGTCAATAAAACCGATGGGTGGTGCATAACTGCTGTTATTTCACTATTTACGTATGTCTACAATTACTGCCGTCACTACGCCCCATACCTGGAATTCTGTGTCTTCAGCTATTACAAATGGTTTATAAAAAGGGTTTTCGGGGTGTAATACCCAATGGCGGCCGGCTTTTACCAGTCGCTTGATCGTAAATTCGCCATCCAGTACTCCTGCGATAATATCGCCGGTAGAAGGCTTCAGGGCGCGGTCTACTACCGCCAGGCAGCCGTCCGGTATATTGGCTGCGGACATGCTGTCGCCTTTTACACGTATAATAAAGGAGGCGCCGGGGTTAGGATGCAGGGTGCGGGAAAGGTCTATTTCCGCAATTTCGTCGGGGGCGGGTGAGGGAATCCCTGTGTTAATGTCAAAGAATGGCAGGGTCATGTTCAGCTCACTCAACTTCAATGCTTCCATACAACTATCGCTTTAAATGAATACTAATATTATTAGCAAAATAACGCTAATTTTTTTAGTTTCCAAAGGTTCTTAACAGGACGTTTACATTTTTTTATGTAATTATTTGAGATTTGGTCATTTATAATGCAGCAAAGATTTTCAGGGATTTAATAAAAAGTATGCTGCGGTTTTTTTGCCTGCGTTTCTTTGAAGTAATTACACTGGTTTTTTATGTAATTATTTGAGATATATGTAATGCGAAGATATGGATAGCTATTCTTTCGCTCAGTTCTTCGCGCTGTATAAATCTCAAATAATTAAATAAAAAAATAACTTTGTTTTCCCGATTTACTTATTATTTTTGTACCCGACATTATGATTACTAATATACATATCCATCATCACCATCATTCTTACCGCACCGGTAGGCTGGGATGTTAATGTGTATAACCACCATATTAGATCATCAACAGGGGCTTACCACAGCGGTAAGCCCCTTTTTTATTTTTACCCGAAATGAAACTAAAGATCGCCATCCAGAAATCAGGACGCCTGCACGATGATTCCATCAAACTGTTGAAGGAATGCGGGATCGACATCAACAACGGTGTCAACAAGCTGAAGACAGAAGCCAGCAACTTCCCGCTGGAAGTGTTTTTCCTGCGTGATGATGATATCCCGCAATACATCGAAGATGGTGTGGCGGATATTGGGATAGTAGGGGAGAATGTAGTGCTGGAGAAGAAAAAGCAGGTAAACATCGTAGAGAAGCTGGGTTTCGGCAAATGCCGCCTTTCCATGGCAGTGCCCAAAGCTATGGAATACGCTTCTGTACAGGATCTCCAGCATACCCGCATAGCTACCAGCTATCCGGTAATTGTGAGTGAATTTCTGCAGCGGCATAACATTACCGCAGAAATTCACGAGATCAGCGGCTCTGTGGAAATTGCGCCGGGTATTGGTCTGGCTGATGCTATCTGCGATCTCGTCAGCAGCGGATCTACCTTATTTATGAACGGACTCAAGGAGGTGGAAACCGTACTGAAGTCGGAAGCCGTACTGGCGGCCTGTCACCAGCTGCAGCCGGAACAACAGCAGCTGCTGGATAAGTTACAGTTCCGCATTCAGGCAGTAAAGCGTGCCAAGAATACCAAGTATATCCTGCTCAACGCGCCGAATGAAAAGCTGAATGAGATCATCGGTCTGCTGCCAGGGATGAAAAGCCCTACGGTATTGCCGCTGGCCCAGCAGGGATGGAGTTCTGTTCACTCTGTACTCAATGAAAATGATTTCTGGGATATCATCGAGAGCCTGAAAGCCGCTGGTGCACAGGGAATCCTGGTGGTGCCGATTGAAAAAATGGTGATCTAAAAATATTAGTGATGCAAACAATCCGATTTCCTGAACCATCCGCCTGGAGTGCCCTGTTGCAGCGGCCTGTAATGGATACTTCCATGCTGGAGCAGAAGGTAGACGGCATCCTGCAGGATGTGCGCCGTAACGGCGATCAGGCAGTGCGCAGGTATGCCGCTGAATTTGATAAGGTAATACTGACTGAACTGGAAGTGCAACCTGCCGCCTTCGCTGCTGCAGAGGCTGCCCTGGATCCTGCGCTGAAAGCCGCTATCCGGCAGGCGGCACAGAATATTACCGCCTTCCATAAAGCACAGCAGGAACAGCCGCAGGTCATTGAAACCATGCCCGGTGTACAATGCTGGCGTAAATCAGTAGGGATAGAGAAAGTAGGGCTGTATATCCCCGGTGGCTCCGCACCGCTGTTCTCCACTATCCTGATGCTGGGAATTCCCGCTACCATAGCGGGTTGTAAAGAGATTGTGCTTTGCACGCCTTCCCTGCATCCGGCCATCCTCTACACAGCCCAGCTGGTGGGCATTTCAAAGGTGTTCACTATCGGCGGGGTACAGGCCGTTGCTGCGATGGCCTATGGTACGGAATCTGTGCCGCAGGTATATAAAATTTTCGGTCCCGGTAATCAATATGTTACCTGTGCCAAGCAACTGGTAAATAAAAGCGGCATCGCTATAGATATGCCGGCAGGGCCTTCAGAAGTGGCCGTACTGGCGGATGAGAGCTGTGTGCCCGGCTTCGTGGCGGCAGACTTGCTCTCGCAGGCAGAACATGGTCCGGATAGCCAGGTGGTGCTTATCACCACCAGCGAAAAAGTTATTGCCGATGTGGAACAGGCGCTCAACGACCAGCTGGAGAGGCTTCCACGCAAATCCATCGCCACAGAGGCACTGCTGCACAGCAAAATGATACTCGTAAAGGATATGGATACCGCCATAGCCATGATCAACGCCTATGCGCCGGAACACCTCATCCTCGCTTGTAAAAATGAAATCAATATCGCTGATAAAATCACCAATGCAGGCTCGGTATTCCTGGGTAACTACACCCCGGAAAGCGCCGGCGACTACGCCTCCGGCACTAACCATACCCTGCCCACCAACGGCTACGCCAAAGCATACAGCGGCGTTTCGCTGGATAGCTTCGTGAAAAAGATTACCTTTCAGCAGATCTCCGCACAGGGCCTGCAACAGATCGGCGCTACCATCGAAACCATGGCTGCCGCCGAAGGCCTGGACGCACACAGGAATGCGGTAAGCATACGACTTAAAAATATTTAGTCATTTGAGATGTTTTTATTTGAGATTTCTCTCCAATCATAGTCTCTTCCGGACTTGAATGCTTCAGCAGGTACCTTGTTCCGCAACAAATCTCAAATAAACACATCTCAAATAAAAAAATGAATTTCATGTTTAATCTCGATTCACTACTCAGAGAAAATATAAAAAGGCTGGTGCCTTATTCTTCCGCCAGGGATGAATTTAAAGGGGAGGCATCTGTATTCCTGGATGCCAATGAAAACAGCTTTGGCTCACCGTTACCGGTCAATTACAACCGCTATCCGGACCCGATGCAATGGAAGCTGAAATATAAGCTGGCAGATGTAAAGGGCGTGCCGCCGCAGAATATTTTTATCGGCAACGGCAGCGATGAAGCCATCGATGTGCTGTTCCGCGCTTTCTGTAACCCCGGTGGCCGTGATAATGTGGTGCTTTGTCCGCCTACCTACGGTATGTATGAAGTGAGCGCGCACATCAATGATGTAACCATCCGCAAGGTGAGCCTCACGCCTGAATTCCAGCTTGATATAGCCGGACTGCAGCAGGCGGTGGATGAAAATACCAAACTGATATTTATCTGCTCGCCCAACAATCCTACCGGCAACTCCATCCACCGCGCGGATATAGAGCTGCTGCTGAATAACTTTGACGGTATCGTAGTAATAGATGAAGCATATATCAACTTCTCCCGTCAGAAATCCTTTATTCAGGAGCTGACCGAATATCCAAACCTGGTAGTGCTGCAAACCTTATCCAAGGCGTGGGGGCTGGCTGCGCTGCGCATAGGGATGGCCTTTGCCGGCGAAGACATTATCCATGTCTTCAATAAGGTGAAGCCACCCTATAACATCGGACAGGCTACACAGGAGCTGGCCCTGCAGGCGCTGGACAACGTAACCCGCGTAAATGAATGGATACGGGAAATCGTGATTGAGCGCGATCTGCTCTCCGCATCGCTGGAACAGCTGCCGGCAGTACTGGAAATATATCCCAGCGACGCCAACTTTATCCTGGTAAAAACCACCGATGCCAAAGGTATCTACCAGTACCTCACCGAACATGGCATCGTGGTGCGCGACCGCTCTAAGGTGGAGCTGTGCATGGGATGCCTCCGCATCACCGTAGGCACACCGGAAGAGAACCTGCGCCTCCTGGAAGTATTGAAAACATATCAAGTGAAAACTGAAACACCGGTATCTGCATGAAACGAGTGCTCTTTATAGACCGCGACGGCACCCTCATCAGGGAAGTGCCGCCCACTTATCAGATCGACAGCCTGGAAAAAGTGGAATTCTATCCCAAAGTATTTGTGAATATGGCCCGTATCGCTGCGGAGCTGAACTATGAACTGGTGATGGTCACCAACCAGGACGGCCTCGGCACCGCTGCCTTCCCGGAAGATACCTTCTGGCCAGCCCAGCAAATGATTATCAGGGCCTTTGAAAATGAAGGGGTACATTTCAGCGAAGTATTCATTGACCGCAGCTTCCCGGCCGACAATGCGCCTACGCGCAAGCCCGGCACCGGTATGCTGACCCGCTTCTTCTCTGAAGAATATGACCTCGCCGGCTCTTTCGTTATCGGCGACCGCATCACAGATGTGCAGCTGGCTAAAAATCTCGGCGCTAAAGCCATCTGGCTCAATGAAGGAAATGGCCTCGGCAACGCTGAAATCAGCGATGATATGGCCGCCCTGCAATCCGTTATAGCCCTGGAATCTACCGACTGGAACAAAATCTATGAGTTCCTGAAGCTGGGCCTGAGAACGGTGACGCATACACGCAAAACCAATGAAACAGATATCGCCATCCGCATGAACCTGGACGGCAGTGGTAAGGCAAACATCAGCACCGGCCTGGGTTTCTTCGATCATATGCTGGACCAGATCGCCCGCCACGGTGGTATCGACCTGGAAATCACCGCCAAAGGAGATCTGCACATCGATGAACACCATACTATTGAAGATACCGGCATCGCCCTGGGAGAAGCCATGGCGCTGGCCCTGGCCGATAAACGCGGTATTGAAAGATATGGTTTCTGCCTGCCCATGGACGACTGTCTCGCACAGGCAGCCATCGACTTCGGCGGCCGCAACTGGCTCGTATGGGACGCCACCTTCAACCGGGAAAAGATAGGAGAGATGCCCACAGAAATGTTCTTCCATTTCTTCAAATCCTTCTCCGACGGCGCTAAAGCCAATCTAAACATCAAAGCTGAAGGCGAAAATGAACACCATAAAATAGAAGCCATCTTCAAAGCCTTTGCCAAAGCCATCAAAACAGCCGTGAAACGCAACCCGGCGAGGATGGAGCTGCCAAGCACGAAAGGCGTACTTTGAGTTAATTACGAATTAATAATTACGAATGACGAATGATGAATGGCGAGTTACGAGCGAAGACATGAGCGAAGATATGAGCAGATAATATTTATTTAATACCACTTCTGATCTTCGCTGTAGTCTTCGCTTTTAACTCGCCATTCATCATTCGTTATTCGTAATTCCGAACAAATGCAAATTTTTTCGAAGAAAAAATTTGCATTTGTTCGGAAAAAGTTTGATTTTTGTTTCCATTATGAAAAATATCCTGACAAATAAACATTGGTGGTGGCACGGAATCAATCCCTGATCTGTGTTACAGTGCCATGTTTCGTCATGAAATATAATTGGAAGGCTCGCTGTTACACAGCGGGCCTTCCGGCTTTTTAGGCCTTCCCGTTTTAATCATAAAAAACACTTTTACCCTGAATATTATGCGTACCATTCAAGTAAAAACAAAATGCAAACAGATGCTGGCGGACATCTTCACGCCAGTAGGCATTTATCTCCGACTACGCGATAAGTTCCCAGGCTCTATCCTCCTGGAAAGTACGGACTACCGCGCCAGCGAAAACAGTTACTCCTATATCTGTATTAAGCCTATCGGCGGCATTGAAGTGACCTCAACGAGCAACTTCGAATTTAAATACCCCAACCTGCCGGTAGAAAAGAAACAGCTGAAGAACAAAGAACAGGTGCAGGACGAAATAGGGAAGTTCCTGGGTAATTTTTCCTTCGCCGGAACACACCCGATCCCAATGGCACAGGGCCTTTTCGGGTATACCGCCTTCGATGCGGTGCAGTTCTTTGAAACCATAGAGTTTAATAAGAACAAGCAGGCAGACAACACCATCCCGTTGATGCGCTATCGCTACTACCAGTACATCATTGCCATCAACCACTTCAAGGATGAACTGTACCTCTGCGAAAACCAGATAGAAGGCATTGACAGCGAATTTGATCTGGTAGAATCGCTGATAAAGCACAAAGACTCACCAGGGTATCCGTTCAGCGCTGTAGGAGCAGAAAGCAGCAATATGACTGACGCGGAATACATGCAGATGGTGGAGATGGGCAAACAACACTGTTTCCGCGGAGATGTTTTCCAGGTTGTACTCTCCAGAGCCTTCCAGCAGTCCTTCTCCGGCGACGAATTCAACGTATACCGCGCCCTCCGCTCCATCAACCCTTCTCCCTACCTCTTCTTCTTCGATTACGGCGATTATAAATTAATGGGTTCTTCCCCGGAAGCACAGATCATTATCAAAGACGGCACTGCCGCCATCCACCCGATAGCAGGCACTTTCCGCCGTACCGGCGATGATGTGCAGGATAAGTTACTGGCCGACAAACTCCTGCAGGATCCTAAAGAAAATGCAGAACACGTGATGCTGGTAGACCTGGCCCGGAATGACCTGAGCAGAAACGCCACCGATGTGGAAGTAACCACCTATCGCCAGGTGCAGTACTACTCACACGTTATTCACCTCGTAAGCGAAGTGACCGGAAAGGTAGATCCGAAAACCAATCCGTTCAAACTGCTGGCCTCCGCCTTCCCTGCCGGCACTTTATCCGGTGCGCCCAAGTACCGTGCCATGCAGATCATCGATACGCTGGAACCTACGCCACGCGGGTTCTACGGCGGATGCATCGGCGCCGTGTATTTCAACGGTAACTTCAACCACGCCATCATGATCCGCTCTATTCTCAGTAAGATGAATACACTTTACTATCAGGCCGGCGCCGGCGTGGTAGCCAAGTCTGTCGCCTCTTCCGAACTGGAAGAAGTGGGCAATAAACTCAATGCACTAAAACAAGCCATTCTGCTGGCACAAAAACTCTGATATGAACATCCTGGTATTCGATAATTACGATTCCTTTACATACAACCTCGTACATCTCGTCGAGAAATTAATCAATGGTAAAGTAACCGTTGTCCGCAACGATGAAATTCCGCTGGAGAAAATAAAAGACTACGATAAGATTATTCTGTCTCCCGGCCCCGGCATCCCCGAAGAAGCCGGACTGCTGCTGCCATTGATTAAAGAATATGCGCCTTCCAAATCCATCTTCGGCGTATGCCTGGGCTTACAGGCCATCGGAGAGGCTTTCGGCGGATCGCTGATTAACCTGAAAGAGGTATATCACGGCGTGGCTACCAACGTAAAGGTGACAGCCAGAGATGGCCGCCTCTTTAAAAATCTGCCTGATGAGCTGCAGGCCGGCCGCTACCACTCCTGGGTGATAGATAAAAAAACGTTGCCCGCAGATCTCATCCTTACCGCAGAAGATGAAGAAGGCTACATCATGGCCCTGCAGCATAATAAGTATGATGTGAGCGGTGTACAGTTCCATCCTGAAAGCGTACTCACGCCGCAGGGGGAACAGATCCTGAGAAACTGGCTGGAGTTGTAATATCATCCGCCTGCTTTTTTCTCTTCCTCATTTTTAAATCATTCTTGTAATGAAAAAGATTCTTAACTACCTCTTCGAACATAAAACATTCAGCCGCGAAGCGGCCAAAGATATACTGATCAACATCTCCAAAGGCATGTACAACGAAAGCGAACTGGCAGCCTTCATGACGGTATACCTCATGCGCAGTATCACCATCGATGAACTGCTGGGCTTCCGCGACGCCCTCCTGGAGCTGTGCGTACCCGTTAACCTCAACGGTTATGACGTTCTCGATATCGTAGGCACCGGCGGGGATGCAAAAAATACCTTTAATATTTCTACCTTGTCGTGCTTTATCGTGGCCGGCGCCGGTGGAAAAGTAGCCAAACATGGTAACTACGGCGTTTCCTCTATCAGCGGGGCATCCAACCTGATGGAGCTGGTAGGATACAAGTTCAAGGCAGATGATGCCAAACTGAGAACAGAGCTGGAAGAAGCCGGACTGTGCTTTCTGCATGCACCGCTCTTCCATCCGGCCCTGAAGCATGTGGCGGGCATCCGCCGCCAGTTAGGTATCCGCACGTTCTTCAATATGCTCGGACCGCTGGTGAACCCCGCTTTCGCACAGCATCAGCTGATAGGCGTTTACAGCCTGGAAATGGCCAGGGTGTATAACTACCTCTTCCAGCAGACGGATAAGAAATTTGTGATTGTACACAGCCTGGATGGCTACGATGAAATATCCCTCACGGCAGATACCAAAGTGATTACCAACGCCGGAGAGCAGGACTGGACGCCGGAACAGCTGGGCAAACGCAAAGTACATCCGGAAGATATTTATGGCGGTAACACCGTAGAAGAAGCGGCTAAAATATTTGTGAAGATATTAAAGGGAGAAGGCTCCTGGGCACAGAACTCCGTTGTGCTGGCCAATTCAGCGATGGGCCTGTACAGCCTCGGCAAATACAATAATTATGAAGACGCCTTCGCGGCAGCCGTAGAGTCACTGGAGTCCGGCAAAGCGCACCAGGCATTTAAAAAGCTGATTGAATTACAATAATAGCCATGAAAAATATTCTCGCAGAAATAGTTGCACATAAAAAGACAGAAGTAGCGGCCCGCAAGCTGCAACGCAGCGCAGAAGAGCTGCAGCAGACCTCTGCATTCGACCGCGAGCCCCTTTCCCTGCGCAGCTTTTTGCGTCAGCCCGGCAAAACCGGTATCATCGCAGAGTTCAAACGGAAATCCCCTTCCAAGGGGATTATCAACGGCAACGTAACCGTGCAGCAGGTAACTACTGCCTATACCCGCTACGGCGCTTCCGGCCTTTCTGTACTCACCGATGAAAAATATTTCGGCGGCTCTTCCGATGACCTGGTACAGGCCCGCAGCTTCAACCAGATACCCATCCTGCGGAAAGATTTTGTTGTAGATGAATACCAGATACTGGAAGCCAGAGCCATCGGTGCAGACGTGATCCTGCTCATCGCAGAATGCCTGGAAGCCGATGAAGTAAAGCAGCTTGCCACATTTGCACATAACCTCGGACTGGAAGTACTCCTGGAAGTACACAGCGAACCGCAACTGGAGAAAATCACGGAACATACCCACCTGGTGGGCGTTAACAACCGTGACCTCATCACTTTTGAGGTGGACTTCAACCGTTCCTGCCAGCTGGCTCCGAAAATTCCGGCCGACAAGGTAAAGGTGGCGGAAAGCGGTATCAACGACCCTGCTTCCATAGTAACCCTGAAAGATGCCGGTTTTGAAGGATTCCTGATCGGAGAACATTTCATGAAACAGGAAGACCCGGCCCGTGCATTCGAAAATTTTGTACAAACGCTGAACGATTTACAGGCTAAACCATAACAATATGCGTATTAAAGTCTGCGGCATCACACGGGTCAACGATTTACAGGGATTGGTGGAAAACAGCGTGGATTTTGCCGGATTTATCTTTTATGAAAAGTCGCCGCGCTTCGCGGCCGCCAGAATAGATGCCAGAACCGTCAGGGAAACAACAGGCATCCGGAAAGTAGGCGTGTTTGTCAACGCCCCACAGGAGCAGGTGCTGCGCACCATTGCTGACTACGCGCTGGATATGGCACAGCTGCACGGCGATGAAACGCCCGCCTTCTGCGCCGCCATCCGCGAACAGGTGCCGGTTATCAAGGCATTCCGTATAGGCGATGACGTTAACTGGGAAAAAGAGCTGGCTCCCTACCTGGAAGTGACAGACTATTTCCTGTTCGATACCGCTTCGGCCAAAGGATATGGCGGTACCGGCGACCGCTTCAACTGGGAACTGCTGCAGCAATATCCTTTTGCGCATCCTTTCCTGCTCAGCGGCGGCATTACACCGGATGATGCAGCCATCATCAACAGCCTGCAACTGCCTGCCCTGTTTGCAGTAGATATCAACAGCAAGTTTGAAGATAGTCCGGGTGTCAAGAACATCCCTAAAGTGAAAGCGTTTGTGGCGGGTCTGACCGCTAAAAGTTAACATTATAAATTTCAAGTCATGGACATTGCGATAAATACCTCCCACTCGAAATACCAGGTAGATAAAAATGGCTACTATGGCAGATTTGGTGGAGCCTATATTCCTGAAATGCTCTATCCCAACGTGGAAGAGCTGCAGCAGCAATACCTCAGCATCCTCAGCGATCCTGCTTTCCAGCAGGAGTTCGAAGCGCTGCTCCACGATTATGTGGGCCGCCCTTCCCCGCTGTACTTTGCCAAACGCCTATCCGAAAAATACAACGCACAGATATACCTGAAAAGGGAAGACCTGAACCATACCGGTGCGCATAAGGTGAATAACACCATCGGCCAGATACTGCTGGCAAAACGCCTGGGTAAAAAGCGTATCATCGCGGAAACCGGCGCGGGGCAACATGGCGTAGCCACTGCTACCGTATGCGCCCTGATGGGACTGGAGTGTGTGGTGTACATGGGAAGCATTGACATAGAAAGACAGGCGCCCAACGTAGCCCGCATGAAAATGCTCGGCGCTACCGTAATACCTGCCACCAGCGGCAGCAAAACGCTGAAAGACGCTACCAACGAAGCTATCCGAGATTGGATCAACAATCCCACTGATACGCATTATATCCTCGGCACTGCCGCCGGCCCACATCCCTACCCGGATATGGTTGCCCGCCTGCAGTCCGTGATCAGCGAGGAAATCAAAAAACAGCTGTTTGCCAAAACCGGCGATGCACACCCCGACTACGTGGTGGCCTGCATCGGTGGTGGCAGCAACGCTGCCGGCGCCTTCTTTCACTACCTGGATGCAGAAGATGTGAAACTGGTAGCTGTAGAAGCCGGCGGCAAAGGGGTACACAGCGGATTTTCCGCCGCTACCACCCAGCTGGGAAAAATAGGTATCATCCATGCCAGCAAAACATTGCTCATGCAAACAGAAGACGGCCAGATCGTAGAACCACATTCTATCTCCGCCGGCCTCGACTATCCCGGTATCGGACCCATGCACGCCCATCTGTATGAATCAGGCCGCGCCATGTTCCTCGACGCTACGGATGACGAAGCCCTCGCTGCCGCCTATGAACTGAGTAAACTGGAAGGTATCATTCCCGCCATGGAATCAGCCCATGCACTCGCCAAACTGAAAGACCTCCCGCTCAACGCCGCCGACGTAGTAGTGGTATGCCTTTCCGGCCGCGGTGATAAAGACCTGGATACCTACATCCGTCACATGAATAAATAAAATGGACTATGCAGAATCGTATTGATCAACTGTTTGCCAAAAAGCAACACGGTATTCTGAATATATATTGTACAGCCGGTTTCCCGCAGCTGAACGACACCCTCCCGGTAATGACGGCCCTCCAGCAACACGGGGCAGACATCATCGAACTGGGCATGCCCTTCTCCGACCCGCTGGCAGACGGCCCCGTTATCCAGAACAGCGGTACCATCGCCCTGCAGAATGGTATGAGCCTCCGCGTACTGTTTGAACAACTGCAGCACTTCCGCGAACGTATACACATACCCGTTATACTCATGGGCTACCTCAACCCCGTACTCCTGTACGGCGTGGAAGCCTTCGTGAAAAAATGTGCGGAAACAGGCATCGACGGCATTATCCTGCCCGACCTGCCCATGGCGGAATATGAAGAGGTCTACAAACCCATATTCGAAAAATATAATGTACACCTCATCTTCCTCGTTACCCCGGAAACCAGCGATGCACGCCTCCGTAAACTGGACAGCCTCAGCAAAGGCTTCCTGTATGCGGTATCCTCATCCTCCACTACCGGAAAAGACAAGGACATCAACATGCAGCAATCCTATTTCGAACGCCTGCAGCAGATGAAACTCAGTAACCCGGTACTGATAGGATTCAATATCAGGGATAAAGCCTCTTTTGACGCCGCCGCCCAATACGCCAACGGCGCTATTATCGGCACCGCGTTTATCAGGGCTATTGAAAACAGTAAGAACATTGATGAGACAGTTCGTACATTTATAGCAACAATAAAATGAAATTACGAATTACGAATTGCGAATTACGAATGAGGAGCGAAGATGAAAGCGGAAAAAGAATTTACATCTCCGCTTTCATCTTCGTTCTTCATTCGTAATTCGCAATTCGTAATTCGTAATTAAAATTATTTAGTACAATGAAAACTGCAATCATAAAATACAACGCCGGTAACATCCGCTCCGTGCAGTTCGCGCTGGAACGTTTAGGCGTTACCGGTATCGTAACAGATAATCCGGAAGAAATTATTTCAGCGGACAAAGTGATCTTTCCGGGTGTGGGAGAAGCCAGTACCGCTATGCGCTATCTGCGGGAAAGGAAGCTGGATCAGCTGATTACCGGTTTAAAGCAGCCGGTGCTGGGCATCTGCCTGGGGATGCAGCTGTTGTGCAAACATTCGGAAGAGAATGATACTGATTGCCTGGGTATTTTTGATACAGCGGTAAAACGTTTTCAGTCACCGGTAGAGAACCTGTTAAAGATACCGCAGATAGGATGGAATAATATAACCGGTCTGCACAGCGTGATGTTTGAGCATGTGCCGGAGAATGCCTATATGTATTTTGTGCACAGCTACTATGCATCACTGGGTGCTGATACGGTTGCTATCACTAATTATGTGATCAACTACAGCGCGGCGTTGCAGAAGGATAATTTCTATGCCGTGCAGTTTCACCCGGAGAAGTCCGCAGATAGCGGCTCCCGTATTATTGAGAATTTTTTGAATTTGTAAGATGAATATCAGGAGGATCAGTGCAGATGAAACGCTGCCACTGCGCAGAGATGTCATGTATCCGGACAGGCAACTGACGGAAGTAAAGGTGGATCATGATGAAGACGGCCTGCATTATGGCGTATTTGAAGGCGGACAGCTGGTAACGGTTGTGTCGCTTTTTTTAGGCAGGGAAGAGGCACAGTTCCGTAAGCTGGCAACCGCTACGGCTGCTCAGGGTAAAGGTTTCGGGAAGGCGGTGCTGGCGCATCTGTCAGACATCTGCCGGAAGGAAAATGTGAAGCTGCTGTGGTGCAATGCCCGTGAAACCGCTGTATCCTTCTATGAACGCCTCGGCTACCGCATAAAAGGCGATTATTTTAAAAAAGACGGTATTAACTTCGTACGCATGGAATTACCACTGACCGCCTCCGCAGGCAAATCTTTCGAAATCATTCCCGCTATTGATATTATCGATGGTAAGTGCGTGCGCCTCACGCAGGGAGATTACAACCAGCAGAAAGTCTACAATGAACATCCGCTGGAAGTTGCCAAGGCATTTGAAGCGATCGGCGTACGCCGCCTGCATCTGGTAGACCTGGACGGTGCGAAGAAAGGAGCTGTCACCAACTGGAAAGTGCTGGAGAATATTGCCGGCAAAACTTCGCTGGTAACAGATTTCGGAGGCGGTATCAAAACGGACAAGGACGTGGATATCGTATTTGAATGCGGCGCTGCGCTGGCCACCATCGGCAGCGTAGCCGTGAAATCGCCGGAGCTTTTCTTCAGCTGGGTAAACCGCTATGGCGCAGAGAAAATTTTCCTCGGCGCCGATGTAAAGGAGGAAAAGATCGCCGTCGGCGGATGGCTGGAAACTACCGGCCTCTCCGTATTCGACTTCCTGAAAGATAACATTGCCCGTGGTGTGCAGCATATTTTCTGCACCGATATCGCCAAAGACGGACTGCTGCAGGGACCATCCACTGAACTGTATAAAAAGATCATAGCAGCATTCCCGGGTATCAGCTTCGTTGCCAGCGGCGGCGTCAGCAACATCGCAGACGTAGCCACCCTGCAGGAAACAGGCTGCAGCGGCGTCATTATCGGGAAAGCAATATATGAAGGAAATATAACGATGGAGGAATTGAAGTCATTCCTTTAACCGGAGGAATTACGAATTACGAATTGCGAATTACGAATGTTGAGCGAAGACATCAGCGAATGTTATAGTCTTTGTTGATATTTCCGCTGATGTCTTCGCTCAACATTCGTAATTCGCAATTCGTAATTCGTAATTTCCCCCTCAACTATCAGGCTCCATTTAAATCAACAGACTATGCTTACCAAACGCATTATACCATGCCTGGATATCAAAGACGGCCGCACTGTAAAGGGGGTCAACTTTGAAAATATCCGCGATGCCGGCGACCCGATAGAGCTGGGTGCTTTGTATGCCGCTCAGGGCGCCGATGAACTGGTTTTTCTGGATATAACGGCAACGAATGAACGAAGAAAAACACTGGCCGAACTGGTAAGCCGTATTGCGCGTCATGTGAATATTCCTTTTACAGTAGGCGGTGGTATTGCTGCTGTGGAAGATGTGAACGTGTTGCTGCAATCCGGTGCAGACAAGATCTCTGTGAATACGGCGGCTTTCAATAGCCCCGGGTTGATCGATGCGATGGCGCGCGAATTTGGCAGTCAGTGTATTGTGCTGGCTATTGATACCCGCTTTGAAGATGGCGACTGGTACGTGTATCTGAACGGCGGCCGCGTGAAAACAGCTACCAGGGCATTTGACTGGGCAAAGGAAGCGGTGGACAGAGGCGCCGGCGAAATACTGCTGACGTCCATGAATAACGACGGCACCAAGAAAGGCTTTGCACTGGACATCACCGGGCAGTTGTCACAAAACCTGCATGTGCCGGTCATCGCTTCCGGCGGCGCAGGAACCGTAGAACATTTTGTGGATGTTTTTGAAAAAGCCCAGGCGGATGCTGCTCTTGCCGCCAGCATCTTCCACTATAAGGAAATTGAAATCCCTGCACTCAAAACTTTCCTGTATGAGAAAGGCGTGAATGTCAGGTTTTAACCATACATACCAGAAAATCCCCTAACATGCAGATAGATTTTCAGAAATCCGCCGATGGCCTTGTACCGGCCATTATACAGGATGCAGTTACCCACAGGGTGCTCATGCTCGGCTATATGAACCGCGAAGCGCTGGATAAAACGCTGGCAGAAAATAAAGTGACCTTCTACAGCCGCTCTAAAAAACGCCTCTGGACAAAAGGAGAGGAGAGTGGCAACTTCCTGCTGCTGCAGGATGTGAAAGTAGACTGCGATTATGATACCATCCTGATCAAAGCCAATCCCGTAGGCCCTGTATGCCACACCGGCGCAGATACCTGCTGGGATGAAGTCAATGAGAGCAACGATTTCCTGGGTAAACTGGAAAGCATCATCACCGACCGGAAAAATAATCCTTCCGATAAGTCCTACACCTCGCAGCTGTTTGCACGCGGTATCAATAAAATTGCACAAAAGGTTGGCGAGGAAGCAGTTGAAGTAGTTATCGAAGCAAAAGACAGCAACGATGATCTCTTCCTGAACGAGTCCGCAGACCTGTTGTTCCATTACCTGATACTGTTGCAGGCAAAGGGTTTCCAGCTGGCAGATGTTATAAAGGTGTTAAAAGAAAGACACCGGTAGAAGTAAGGGTAATTAGCTATCTTTACGTTTCTGACTGAAAAAATAATCAACATGAAAGGATTTTTCCTGTTAGCCACAGCTGCATTATTATCGGCGGGAGTTCACGCCCAGCAGGTGTCCGGCACTATTAAAGGAGGAAACGGAAAGAAAATATACCTGTTTGATGACCAGGATAACAACCCGGATGATTCACTGGTTATTCAGAATGAACAGTTTACATTTAAGGTAAAGCCAACTAAACAGCCTTACGTATATGCGCTGATATTACAGGATGTAAACTATCCCATGCTGTTTGTATCCGGCAGTGAGCCGGTGCATTTCACGACCACTGTTGCTACCTACCCTATAGCTACTGCTGTTAAGGGGAATGACAACACGCTGGCCATGCAGGAATATCAGAAAACATTTGATCCGCTGATAAAAAAAGCGCAGGTACTGAACCAGGAAGCACGGGAGATAAATCCGGCCAACGAGCCTGATATCAATGCTTTCCGGAAGAAGGCCGATGCTTTCGGAGAGGAAATTGTGAAAACAGGAACCACCTTTATCAAGGGCCATCCTAAAAGCATTGCCAGTATCTGGCTGATGATGAACGAATTGCGCACACGTGTGGAACCGGATGTGTTCCAGCAGCTGTTTGCATCCCTGGACAAAAGCGTGCAGGAGAGCCAGTACGGCGAAAGCGTATCCGCTTATATAAAAAGCCTGAAAGCCAATGCTGTCAATATTCCTGCGGATGATTTCTCCCAGGAAGATGTGAAGGGGCAGGCCGTAAAACTGTCGTCTTTCCGCGGAAAATACGTACTGGTGGACTTCTGGGCCAGCTGGTGCGGACCCTGCCGTCAGGAAAATCCTAATGTGGTGAAAGCATTCAACAAATACAAAGGCAAAAACTTCACGGTCCTGGGCGTTTCCCTGGATAATGACCGCGACCGCTGGGTGCGCGCCATCCAGCAGGACGGCCTCGCCTGGACGCAGGTGTCCGACCTGAAAGGATGGGGGAACGAAGTGGCCGTTCAGTACGGAATTCAGTCCATTCCGGCCAACTTCCTGGTAGGTCCCGACGGGAAAATTATTGCCCGTAACCTGCGCGGGGAAGAGCTGGAGCAGAAACTGGAACAGATATTGAAATAGCCGTTTATCAAAATCCGGTTGTCTTTGACCTGCCAATTGTGCAAATTTGTTGTAATTCGTAAAATTAAAAACCACATGAAGAGAATATTTGTCGGTGTTGCATTACTTATGCCCGCTCTGGCTTTTGCTCAGGACAAAAAAGCGTCTGCAGGCAAGCCCTACACGATCCAGGGAACAGTTTCCCAACAGCAGCATCCTGCCACTGTATATATCCGTATGCGTAAAGGAGGCGAAAACTTTGTAGACAGCGCGCAGCTGAAAGATGGTAAATTTTCCTTTAACGGTACGCTGGAAGAGCCGGTGCTGGCCAGCCTGATGCTGGTGCGGAAGAACGCTGAAAAGCCGGTATCTATGGGCCGCGATATGCTGGCGGTTTACCTGGACAAAGGCAGTATCGTTATCAATACTACAGATTCCATCAGCAAGGCCACCGTTACCGGTTCCCGTGCTGACGAGGATTATAAGAAACTGCAGGAGCAGCTGAAGGAAGTAAACGAAAAAGGCGCCGCACTGCAGAAACAATACCGCGAACTGGCGAAGAACAAGGATGAAGAAGGCATTAAAAAGCTGGAAAGCACCTGGGAAGCGCTGGATGCAGAAGAAAAGAAAATCGAAACAGATTTTCTGCAGAAAAATACTTCTTCCCCCATCGCTTTATACGTGCTGAACCAGGTAGCCGGTTACGACCTGAAACCTGAAGAAGCAGAGCCACTGTTCAAAAAACTGAACAAAGACGCTAAAAATTCTCCTTCCGGTAAAGAATTCGCCAAACGCATTGAGTCAGCCAAGAAAACCGCTATCGGTCAGCCGGCTATCGAATTTGCACAGGCAGATGCAGAAGGAAAAAATATCAGTCTGTCTTCTTTCCGCGGTAAATATGTACTGGTAGACTTCTGGGCCAGCTGGTGCGGACCCTGCCGTGCAGAAAACCCGAATGTGGTAAAGGCTTATGATAAATACAAAACCAAAGGTTTTGAAATCCTGGGCGTTTCCCTGGACGATAAAAAAGACCGCTGGCAGGCTGCTGTAACCGCCGATAAACTGGCCTGGACACATGTTTCAGACCTGAAAGGCTGGAAAAATGCCGCTGCTGAATTGTATGGCGTCCGTGCTATCCCGCAGAACGTACTGATTGACCCTAAAGGCAAAATCATCGCTAAAAACCTGCGCGGCGAAGAACTGGATAAGAAACTCGGAGAGTTCCTGCAGTAAGCGGTTTAGAGATTTGATTATTTAATTATTTGAGATTTTATATCCATAAAAAAGCCCCCTGAATAGCTCAGGGGGCTTTTTTTATTGATATAAAATCTCAAATCTCAAATAATTAAATAACTAAATGATTAAATGATTTTTTTGTCTGGCCGGAAAAAAAATTTGCTTATCTACGAAATGTTCGTAGATTTACGAAACATTCGTAACGAATAATCAGCTAAACTATGGAAAAGCTTACGCAGCAGGAAGAAGCCGCGATGCTGGCAATATGGAAAACCGGGGCCGGACTGGTGAAAGATTTCCTGGAGGCGCATGTGGCGCCGGCGCCGCCCTATACAACCCTGGCATCTACGATCAAGAACCTGGAGAAGAAAGGGTTTGTAGAGAGCCGTAAGGTAGGCAACGTATATGAATATACGCCGCTGATCCGGGAGGAGGCGTATAAGAATAAATTTATGAACGGGTTTGTGAAGAACTACTTCGAAAACTCCTATAAAGAGCTGGTGTCTTTCTTCGCAAAAGAGAAAAAGATAACACCGGACGAGCTGAAAGAAATTATCCGCATGATCGAAAATGGTAAATAGTTATGATACCTGCTATCTTCATTTATCTGCTGAAAGCCAATATAGCCCTTATATT
This sequence comes from Chitinophaga solisilvae, assembly GCF_009928525.1. Taxonomy (GTDB): domain Bacteria; phylum Bacteroidota; class Bacteroidia; order Chitinophagales; family Chitinophagaceae; genus Chitinophaga; species Chitinophaga solisilvae. The sequence goes on from NZ_JAABOK010000005.1 coordinate 457,829, forward strand.
GTTCTTTCTGACCTATTGGCTGGGCCTGCGAAGGCTCACCTTTTATACGCTTAACAGGGCCTTTCTGCTGGCTGGTATCGCATTTGCCTCTCTTTACCCGCTGATACCGATCAACAGCTTTATGGATAAGCATGAATCCATTACCGGAACCGTTATGCCCTATATACCGGACCTCAGTGCATGGCAAGCGGCCGCTGCACCTGTTTTTACAGTGTGGACGGCCCTGGTATGGCTTTTCTGGGCTGGCGTATCGGTGATGGCTATACGTTTTTTATTGCAGCTGTTTTCACTGTGGAAAATTCACCGCAGATCGGAACGCAGCCACGTGGAAGGCTACCAGGTAAGATTACTGGAAGAGGAAGTGAATCCCTTTTCTTTTTTCCGGAATATTTATATTAATCCTACGCTGCATAAACCGGAGGAAGTGCCTTCCATCCTGCATCACGAGTGGGTTCATGTACGGCAGTGGCATAGCGCAGATATTATTTTAAGTGAACTTAACCAGGTATTTTACTGGTTCAACCCCGGCGCATGGCTGATGAAAACCGCCGTGCGCGAGAACCTGGAATTCATCACCGACAGAAGCCTGCTTCGCCGGGGTGTGGATAAAACCGCCTATCAGTACAATCTGATTAAAGTTAGTGGGATCCCATATGCGACGGCCATCGCAAACAATTTCAATTTCTCACATTTAAAAAACAGGATCATGATGATGAACAAACAAAGGTCATCTGGTTATCAGCTGGTACGCTACCTGGTATTCGGCGTATTGGTGGGAGCCGTGGTGTTATCGCTTAATTACAGTAAGGCGGCTGTAGCGCCTGCCCATAAAGTAATAAGCGCAGACACCGTTCCGCCGCCACCGCCTCCTCCTCCTCCGCCATCCAATATCCCTGTGCCGCCACCAGCGCCGCCAAAGAATGTACCGACTCCTCCTAAGCCGCCAAAGAATGTAAAAGCGCCGCAAGCGCCGGTTGAAAGGAAAGCTGACAGCCGGAAGAACAGCTTAACCATTACCGGTAACGGTCCCATCGTATTCAGAGACGGGACACCGCCTGCAACTTCCCCCGTTTATGTAATAGACGGAAAGGTTGGCTCTGCAGGCGCTGCTAAAACCCTCGATGCGAATAATATTGTTCAGGTGGACGTCCGCAAGGATGACCAGAGCAGCAACCTGGTAGAGAAATACGGCGAAAATGCCAGGAACGGTGTGGTATTTATTTATACCAAAAACAACGATAACAAGTCAAACAATGTCGTAGAAGAAAGACCTGCGGCTGGTGGCAATCTGCTCAAAACCCGCGATGGTAAACCTTATGAAGGGCTCGTGCTGATAGACGGGAAACCCTCTACTACCACTGAACTGAGCGCATTATCTCCGGATAGAATCGCCTCCATGGAAGTACTGAAAGGCGATCATGCCAGTATTTATGGCAAAGCCGCGGAAAAAGGCGTTATCCGTATCGTTCTGAAAGGAGAAAGTAACATCAATAATAATAAAACCGGCGGTGCACACACCGGTAAACAGCCGGATAAACAATAGCATCAGCAGTTATTTCCGCAACAGAAATGCCACGGTCCGCCACCGTGGCATTTTTGTTGCGGTCAACTTTATCTGTCTGAAGATGTTATATTATTCACCTGAAAACGTTTTTTTATGTTACAGCAAGGAGATAAGGCACCGGACTTTACACTGAGCGCCACCCCGGACCGAACAGTCACCCTGAGCAGCCAGCAGGGAAAGAAGATTATACTCGCCTTCTATCCGGCCGACTGGAGCCCGGTTTGCAGTGATCAGATGGCGTTATACAATGAAACGCTGCGTCTTTTCGAAAAGCACAACGCCGTCATTTTCGGTATATCTGTTGACGGTGTATGGTGCCACCAGGCTTTCTCAAAGGACCGCCACCTGCACTTTGACCTGCTGGCAGATTTTGAACCAAAGGGCGCTGTCTCCGATTTGTACGGCGTCTACAAAGATGGCGTCAGTCAACGCGCCCTTTTCGTCATCGACGAAACAGGCACCATTCAATGGAGCTACCTGTCTCCCATCGGCGAAAACCCTGGTGCAGACGGCATACTATCCGCTCTCGAATCCCTCCCCGGTTAAAGCCACAAAAGACCATCCAAACAAATTCATCATCATATTATCATCAAAACAAAGCATCAAAACAAAACATTAAAACAAAGCATCATCATCAAAACAACATCTCCGCTCCTCATTCGCCATTCATCATTCGTCATTCGCAATTAAACCAAACTTTATGCTCACTCCTCCCATCAACACCCGCGACCACATCACCGGTAATCCGCAAGGCACTATTGAGCTGGTGGAATACGGCGACTTTCAATGCCCTTATTGCGGCGAAGCCTATCCGCTGGTAAAGCATATGCTCCAGGCACTGCAGGATGTGAAGTTTATATTCCGGCACTTTCCTTTGTCCGAGGCACATGAATATGCTACAGATGCGGCCCTGGCGGCAGAAGCGGCCGGCAGGCAGGGGAAGTTCTGGGAAATGCATGATGCGCTGTACGAAAATCAGGCCCAGCTGAGCGAAGGCTTATTGTCGCAGCTGGCAAAAATACTACGGCTGGATATGAAGCAGTTTGCGGCCGATATGGAGGATCACCAGCTGTTAAGCAAGGTGGAAGCAGATTTCGAAAGCGGCGTGCGGAGTGGTGTCAATGGCACGCCCACTTTCTTTATCAATGGAAAGCGTTATAATGGCGACTTTACAGACCTTTTGTCAACGTTGAACGGAACGGACGCATCTGAATCCGAGATTTGACAAGCCGGACTCCGGCGTTGTTTTCATGCGTGCGGATACGCGGTATCCACGGCAATATTCATCACTGCACATATAGGAACCGCCTCTGATCACTCTTTTGGCGGCGGCAGGATCTTCCGGATCGTAGGCCCTGGCCGGGCCTGCCGGATTGGATGCCTGTTTGCCGGAGGTAGTATAGTAATTGGCATCATACCAGTCGGCACACCATTCCCACACATTGCCGGACATATCATAGAGTTTATAACCATTAGGGCTATACGATTTTACCGGAGCAGCGGCATAGAAGCCGTCAGTTTTGGTATTGCGGAAAGGGAAATTACCATTCCAGGTATTGGCCTTTGGCTTGCCGGCAGTCAGTTCTTCATTGCCCCACGGATAAAGTTGCCCGGAAAGGCCGCCACGGGCGGCATATTCCCACTCTGCCTCCGTAGGCAGGCGCTTACCCGCCCATTGGGCGAAGGCCTGTGCATCCTGCCAGGAAACCTGCGTAACGGGCATTTGTTCCCTGCCTTTTAAATCGCTGCCCGGTCCGTCGGGATGACGCCAGTTGGCGCCGGGTACGAAACTCCACCAGGCGGATACATCATCAAAAGGTACAGCATGATCCGGCGGGGTAAATACCAGCGCGCCGGCAGCGAGCATACTGCTGTCAGGCTCCGGGGATCCCGGTAGCATGGAGGCCATCAGCTCCTCTTTGCTGAGCGGCTTTTCTGCCGTTGTCACATATCCGGTCGCGGCTACAAAAGCGGCAAATGCTTCATTGGTGACTTCATGTTCATCCATCCAGAAGCTGTCTACACGCACGGTATGTTTCGGATACTCGTCAGGCATGCCGGTGCTGTCATCTGCCCCCATAGCAAAGACGCCGCCCGGAATCAGTACCATCCGGTTCAACGTATCTTTTTCTGCAGATATCTTTTGATGCTGTGCATTGGAATCATTGCCTGCGCAGGCTCCCAGTAGGGTGAGCATGCTGAGATACACGAAATATTTACCCATTTGCTTGCTGTTGGTATTAAAGATCTTTCAAAAATAATAATCCTGGTCTGCTCTTAACAATTTTATAATGATTTATTTACCCAAAGTATTGTAAACTGCATCATAATCCGGTCCGGTACTGTCAGCCGACGCCGTTATCACTGTTATTGCATATGCAACAAACGACCATACCCTTTACGAGAAAAGACTTCGGAGAGGATTTTCTTTGGGGGGTCACCATTTCTGCTTTTCAGAATGAGGGCGCCTGCGATCACGAAGGCAAAGGACCTTCTATCTGGGATACCTTCACCCGGCGGAAAGGTAAAATAAAGGACAGAAGTCATGCGCAAACGGCGTGCGATTTCTACAACCGGTACACACAGGATATACTGCTGGCAAAGATGCTTGGCTTTACGGTTTTCCGTTTTTCTATTGCATGGTCAAGAATAATACCTAATGGCACGGGAGCTGTTAACCAGGCGGGTATTGACTATTATCACCGTATCATTGACGCCTGCCTGGAACTGGGGCTGGAGCCCTATGTGACGCTGTATCACTGGGATCTGCCGCAGGCGCTGGAAAACAAGGGAGGCTGGTGCCACCGCGGCGTGGTCTTCGCCTTTGAAGAGTTTACCCGCATATGTACCCGCGCCTTTGGCAACAAGGTGAAACACTGGATTGTGCTGAACGAGCCTTTCGGCTTCACCGCCCTCGGATATATGCTGGGCGTGCATGCTCCCGGTAAATTCGGACTCTCCTACTTCCTGCCTGCGGTGCATCACGCCGTACTGGCACAGGCGGAATCCGGCCGCGTTATCCGTGATGAAGTTGCCGGTGCTGTTATCGGTACGGCACTGTCCTGCTCGCAGATTATTCCTTTTACCAATAATGAAAATGATATGCGCGCTGCCCGCCGGGCAGATGCACTCTTTAATCGCCTGTTCCTGGAACCTGCACTGGGTATGGGTTATCCGGCAAACGACTTCCCGCTGCTGAAGCGTATTGAACGCAGATATGCCCTGTGGCGCGATTGGGACAAGCTCCCTTTCGACTTCGATTTCATCGGTGTGCAGAACTATTTCCCGCTGGTAGTAAAACACAATGCTTTCATGCCGGTGGTCAATATCTCTGAAGTAAAAGCTAAATCACGTAACGTACCTGTTACCGCCCTGGGATGGGAGATTAACGGGAACGGACTATACGAAATACTGAAACAGTTTGCGGCCTATCCGGCTATCCGTAAACTGATTGTTACGGAAGGCGGCGCCGCTTTCCCTGATCTCCGTGCAGAAAACGGCGCTATTGCTGACCACGACCGTATCGCCTACTACCAGGAATACCTGTCTGCCGTACTGCGCGCAAAAAGCGCCGGTGTGCCGGTGGATGGCTACTTCGCCTGGACGCTCACAGACAATTTCGAATGGGCGGAAGGATACCGCGCCCGCTTCGGACTGGTACACGTGAATTTTGAGACGCAGCAACGAACAATTAAAGACTCCGGCTACTGGTTCCGTAAACTGCTGCTGGAGGAATAACGCTGACGGTTATACGCTATTGTGCCAGCCGCTTCATAAACCAGATATCCCGCAGACTGAAATTAAATACGGCATTTACATAGGTTTCCTTTACCAGGCCTCCGGCATTGCCGCCGCGCCTGCCGCCTTCCACTCCCAGGTAATACCGCAGCTGCCCGCCCCGGTTGGGCAGCGAAACACCCAGGCTCCCCGCTATATCATCGGTACGCAATCCTTTAATCACCAGCGGCGATTTGTTGTAGCTGAATCCCAGCTGAAAGATAGCACCCTCGTAGGCACGGTTGTAGTAATTTTTGGTCAGCGCGTATTCTATTCCTGTGGAATACCGCTCTCCGTCTGCATAAGCATAGTTCAGCCCCTTGTTATTCAGTCCGTTCCATAACTCGTGACGGTAGTCGGCCACCCAGGTAATGGTGCCATTGCTGAGCGATATGCCTGCGCCATATTGCGCGGGCAACGTAAAATAGGAAGGGTCCTGCGGTTTGCTGTAGTAGGATGTCTGATCCTGATTCACGATATCCAGCGTATTACGGATCTTCATCGTCGTCTGAAACCTGTATGTGGCGCCGATTCCCAGCTGCCAGTCTTTGGTAAGGCGCGTAGCATACTGCGCGCCTGCAGTGAAATTGGGTTTGAAGGTATAGCCGTTATGCTGGGTGGAAAGGGAATCGCTGCCCAGCGACTGTGCTGTCTTCAGCGGTCCGAATAAAAAGGCGGTGGACACCCCGGCAGAAAAATGTTTGTTCAGCTGAAATCCGTTGGAGATATATGCGCGGTTAAGCCCGCCGCTGCCGGTAGTGGTAGCAGTTACAGGGTTGCCGGTACCGGTACCGAACTGGTTGTTCAGTATTTTATAATCTATAGTGCTGAAAGGAGTAATACCTGCCCCGATGCCCCACCATTTTTTCACTTTGAATCCGGCTGCCAGCCTCGCAAAATCAATATCTCCGGCGTTTTGTGAAATGTTGGCGCCGGAATAATTTACCTGCTGCGCTTTCAGTGATATATCGAACATAAAGTTCTGCATAGGAAGGGCGCTGTAGGAGGCGGGATTCAGTTCATTGAGATAGCCGGAACTGCGCCGGCCGATACCGCTGCTTCCCAGCCCGTAATTGCGGCTGTAATCCCTGGTTTCCAGGTCGCCGATACCGTAGGCGGAGTAGACGGAGTTGATGCCATGCTGTGCCTTTGCCATAGCGGTATGCAGTAGCAGCAGTATGCAGGGAATATATAGTCTGATGCGCATAGTTCCTTTTTATTTATACAGCAGGTAGTATACCTGCACTTTTATTTTTCCTTTGGAGATGAGCTGATCATTGATGACCAGTCTGTCAAGACTGGTTCTGTAGGCGCCGCCGGGTGTAGTGAGCAGCAGCCCTCTGGTGTTCAGTATATCAGCTGTCAGCTGGCTGTTACAGTAACTGGTGATATCGAAAGTATAACCGGTACGTTCATTGTAAAGATTGTCAACGGTCAGGTTGCCGTACGAAAGCGTATCCGTCACTTCATTGGCTTTGTTAACGGCGCATACGGCCAGGTTGGGCGGCAGCTGTTTGCCGCTGGCATAGGAGCCTGCAGCGGGCGTAACGGTGAGTACCACCTTCATCATCTTAAAGAACTGCCCCAGGTTCAGCATATTTTTCAGGTAGGGAATATCAATTCGTGTAGCCACTCCCGTTACAGACTGTATGAACCCGCCGTTGCCGGTGGCGGCAGAAGGGAGTTCCTTTACAGTCGGGCTGAAACCTGCGATAGGCGTACCGCTGCGGTCGGCCGTTACCTGGTTGAACTGGAGGTCGGCCGCATTGAGTTTGAAATCCGCTGACCTGGCCACCGGAATCATTTCCTGCTGATGATAATACAGGCGCAGTACCAGGCCGGTATCCTGTGCCTGGAAGCCGGTAACAGCCTGACTACCGGGTCCGGGGGCTATTTTGAGTCCTTTGAAGAATTCGAGGAACCGGGTGATATCGGTGATATCCGGATGTTTGGTCCGCAGCATGGTAAAGAGCTGGCTGCCCAGCGCATCCGTCATACGGATACGTATAGTCTTGTCTGTATTAGGCCGGATGATGCCGCTGAAAGTGCCGGCTACCGTGCTTTCTGTGCTGAAGTTGCTGTTGTTGTACAGCGAAGAGAAATTTTTTGCGAACTGTATTTTCTGTGTAACGCGTAACACCTGCAGGTGTTGCGGAATGGTGGAATCGCCTGAGACATAGCCGTTCGGGCGCATGATGAGCAGCAGGGAATCGTATTGTGATCCGTTTACCGGAATATCCCAGGTAGCAGGCTGGCCGATCTGGAAGAAAGAGCTGACGGTATATTTCCCGAAGAGGGGATCTGCCCTGAATCCCGCTAGCAGTGTGCCGGTACCGGAAGTAGGTACGGAGTCGTAGCGGATGGTTTTCATGGTAACAGATAAGGTATCTGTAAGTATATAATCAGTCTGCTGGTTATCTACTACATTTTCATAGGTAAACCCTTGTTTCTGGCAGGAGTATAAAGTGGTCAGCAAGAGTATGCCGGACAGGATGCTGCAGCGTGGGTAGTTTCGTTGCAGTAATGTCAGTAATCGGTAAACGGTGTAGTTCATGGTGCGCAATTTTAGACAGGATCGATACTTACAGCGGGTGTAATATGCCAACGGGCAATATTCATCGATGAAATGTGAAATCGGCTCTGTGTGCCGCCAACTGCGGCATAGCGGGCCTTTGGGATCAGGAATCGCAGCTGGCAGATGAAATAACGGTATCTGTCAGATAAAAACAGGGAAGTATCTATTTCCTGTTTGCCGGAATCCTCCTGCGGATAATTTTGGCAGCAGTTAAAAGAACATGCTGATGCGTTATTTAAAAGGTTATAGTTTATTACTGGTCGCTTCTCTGATGGCCTGTTCCAAAGGCTCCAACGAACCCGATAAAATCGGTAACTGGATTTCCCGCGGACAATACGATGGCGTAGGAAGAAGTGGCGCTGCTTCATTCGTAATCAATGACAAGGCTTACGTAGGCACCGGTTATGACGGAGAAAACAGAAGGCAGGATTTCTGGGTGTACGATCCGGCGCTGAACCTGTGGAAGCAGATAGCCTTGTTTCCCGGAGCAGGCCGCAACGGAGCCGTAGGTATGGCAATGGCCGGCAAAGGATATGTAGGCACCGGCTACGATGGATTAAACAAGCTGAACGATTTCTATCAGTATGACCCTGCTGCCAATACCTGGACAAAGAAAGCCGACTTCGCCGGTACTGCGCGTTATGGCGCTGTGAGCTTCGCCTTGCAGGATAAAGGATACATCGCTACCGGCTACGATGGCAACTGGCTGAAAGATAACTGGCAATACGATCCCGCTACCAATACCTGGAACCAGGCGCAGAGCCTTAACAACGGTAAAAGAACCGACGCTGCTGTTTTCATTATCGGCAACAAGGCGTACGTATGCATGGGCATTGCCAACGGCTCTTTTGTGACGGACTTCTACGCATTCGACGGTACTACACAGACATGGTCCACGCTGCGACCCATCGATAACCTGTCTGACGAAAGCTATGATGATAACTACAACTTCAAGGGCAGCAGCGCCGCCTCCTTTGCTATGCGCGGCCTCGGCTATGTGGTATCCGGCAACAAAGGCAGCCTGTCTTCCGCCACCTGGGAATACAATCCTGGTACAGACACCTGGATACAGCGTACTGATTTTGAAGGCGCAGCCCGTACAGGGGCTACCGGCTTCACTTTGAAAGACCGCGGCTTTGTAGTGCTGGGCACCAGTTCCAGCCAGCCTTTCGATAACATGTTTGAATTTGATCCTACAGCGGCATATAACAAGAATGACTAAACGAAAATTACTGATAAGGCTTACTATCCTGCTGGCAGCGCTGTTACTGCTCATCGTCAGATGGCAGCGGAAAGCGGATTCACCGCGGGATGCGTCCCCGCAGCTGGCGGTGGAAACCTTTCCGGCTCACGACGGATGGGGATACAAGGTGCTGATTAACGGGAAGCCTTATATCTATCAGGATATTATTCCCGGTATGGCAGGCAACCGGGCATTCGTATCCAGAACGGAGGCACTGCGTGCAGGCCATGCCGTCATGGAAAAGATTGCGCAACACAAAAACCCTGCAATAACACAGGAAGACCTAAAGAAATTGCAGATCTCCGGACTGCAATAAAGTACATGATTTGTCTGTTCTGATTCTCATCCGGTTATAGTATATAGCCGGGTGAGAGTCGCTATTGGCGCATGTTTGGAGTCCTGATGCAATTTTAACAATCCCTTATACCCGGATTAACAAACTTTAACAGACGTATAACCCGATACCGTTGTAAGTTTATCGCATCAAAATCTGAGATGCTAAACGTCAAACACATTTTAAAGAACCGTCCCGTCGTAATTTCTCTTCATGTCCTTGGCTGGGCGTGTTTTCTGTTCTTCCCTTTTTTCATTTACCGGATTCAGATTTTACACAAGGGTGTTTTCTTTAAAGAACTGATTGATAATATTTTTCTCATCGCAGTATTTTATCTCAACATCTATGTATTAATTCCGCGTTTCTTCAACGGAAAAAAAATAGTGTTGTATTTCTCCAGTGTTATACTGCTGCTGGTTTTTATTACCATACAACAGGCGGCGCTGGATTATTATTTCTTCCGTAACTACCTGGCCCGTCCGGCGATGGTAGCATTACGGCTGGCGAAAAAGGACATTGAAACAGGTGTAACAAGATCGGTTGTCAATCCGTTTAACCAGCACGCCGGTTTTTATGCCAATGTGATGCCGGTACAACCTGTAACAGCCGGTACAATAGCGATACCAGCCATGCCGTTGAATGAAGTGCGGCTGACTACTTTCACGCCAGCTGAAACAATTTCTGTTCCGGCGCTGCCGCCAGGCCGTATGATGCGCTTTATGCGCACTTACGGAGACAGTCCGTCATTCTGGGAATACCTGCTTTTCCCGGATGTATTGCGGCGATCGGGCTTCTTCGCATTGCTCATGCTGTTTATGAGCGGGTTTATAAAAATTGCGGTAGAATGGTTTGAAAGCGAAAAACAACGGGAAGCCCTGCAGGTGGAAAAACTGAATGCGGAACTAAAATTTTTAAAGTCACAGATTAATCCTCACTTCCTTTTTAATTGTCTGAATACTATCTATTCATTGGCGCATAAACAATCGGTACAAACAGAACACGCTATTCTTAAACTGTCTACCATCATGCGCTATATGATTTATGAGTCCAACGAAACAATGGTGCGGCTGGACAGGGAGTTGAAATATCTGCAGGACTATATCGATATACAGCGGCTGCGGCTGCCAAAAGATATTACCGTAGATTATGCCGTGAGTGGAAATGCCGGCGGATTACAGATAGAACCCATGTTGCTGGTACCTTTTGTAGAGAATGCCTTTAAACATGGGATCAGTTATGCTGAACCATCTTTTATCCATATCAATATAGGGATTACGGAAAACATGATCCGGTTAATGGTAAAGAACAGCCTCTTCAGGGAGCGGGTAGCCGAACGGGGAGGAATAGGCTTACAGAATGTATTAAAGAGACTGGAAATGCTTTACGACCAGGAGCATGAGATAGATATCCGGGAAACGGACAACCAGTTTATTGTTGATCTTAAAATAGTTTTGAAAAGATGATCAAGTGTATTGCAGTGGATGATGAGCCACTGGCGCTGGAAATCATAGAGGACTACATCCGGAAGGTGCCCTTTCTGAATCTTGCCGGCAAATTTGAGAATGCAGCCACAGCATTGCATTTCCTCCGGGAGGAGCCTGTGGACCTGGTATTCCTCGATATCAAAATGCCCGACATCACCGGCATTCAGTTCCTCAAATCGCTGAAATATCCGCCCCTGGTGGTTTTTACAACTGCCTACGGCGAATATGCGCTGGATGGTTTCAACCTGGATGTGGTAGACTACCTGCTGAAGCCCGTTCCCTTCGAACGCTTCCTGAAAGCCGCCACCAAAGCCAGCGAAATACTGGCCGTTACCCAGCAGAAAGGCGCCCCGCTGGAAGCCGCCTGGGTGAATGATTACATCTTTATCAAAACAGAGTATAAAATCATCAAGATCAATCTTGAAGACATTCTTTTCATTGAAGCACTCAAAGACTATACGAAAATCTATACACACAACCTGCCGGTACTTACCCTGCGCAGCCTTAAATCATTTGAAACCCGCCTCCCCGCCGATAAATTTATCCGCGTGCACCGTTCCTATCTCGTTTCCCTCAACAAAATCAATTCCGTTGAGAAAAATACCGTGATGATCGCCAATCAGTCCATCCCCATCAGCGACGGCTACCGGGACCGGTTTTACGACGTGATCAACAAAAACTCTTAATATTTTTTTATTTGGTTATTTGAGATTTGGTTATTTGAAATGCAGCGAAGACATACGCGAAGATCTACACGGCATTAAAAATCCGTAAATCAAATCTCAAATAACCAAATAAAAAAATATATTGGTCTCCGCTGTATTTCAAATGACCAGATCTCAAATAAAAAAATAACCAAATTTTTTCCGAACTTCGCCTGCACCAAACCAATACATGCACCATTCATCAAAAACCACCAACATTGGAAAGAATTTATTTTGACAACGCAGCTACCACTTCCCTGGACCCAGTGGTATTAGAAGCTATGCTGCCGTATATGACGGAAAAGTTCGGAAATCCTTCTTCTATTTATTCCTATGGCAGAGAATCCAGGCTGGGTATTGAAAATGCGAGAAAATCAGTGGCTAAGAACCTGAATGCGCATCCGGGAGAAATATTCTTTACCTCCGGTGGCACTGAGAGCAGCAATACTGCTATCCATGCGGCGGTAAAAGATCTGGGTTGCAGGCATATCATTTCTTCTCCTATTGAGCACCATGCTACCCTGCATACCGTAGAGCACCTGCACCATCATGACGGAATAGCCCTGTCCTTCGTAAGGGTACTGCCTTCCGGACATATCGATATGGCGCACCTCCGCGAGCTGCTGGCAGGATCCACAGAGAAATGCCTGGTTACGCTGATGCATGCCAACAATGAAATCGGCAACCTGCTCGATATTCATGCCGTAGGTACCCTGTGTAAGGAGTTCGATGCCATCTTCCATTCCGATACCGTACAAACGGTAGGACACTATCCTTTTGACCTGCGCAATACGCCGGTACATTTCATCACCGGCGCCGGGCACAAGTTCCACGGTCCTAAAGGAGTAGGGATCCTCTATATCAACGAAAATGTAAAAATTACGCCATATATCCAGGGTGGCAGCCAGGAACGTAATATGCGTGCAGGCACCGAAAACCTGTATGGTATCATCGGTTTTGCCAAAGCGCTGGAACTGGCTACGGCACACCACGAAGAGCACAGCAAATACATCAACGACCTGCGTCAGTATATGGCTAAGCTCCTGCAGGAAAATATTCCTGGCGTAACCTTCAACGGCGACCTCCAGGGACGCAGTCTGTACACCGTACTGAATGTTTCCTTCCCTAAATCCGAGAAAAGTGAAATGATCCTGTTCAACATGGATATCAATGGTATCTGCGCCTCCGGCGGCAGCGCCTGCACTTCCGGCGCCAACGCAGGTTCCCATGTTATCAGAGCCATCAACAGCAATCCTAACCAGATAGCTGTCCGTTTCTCCTTCTCCAAAAACAACACAAAAGAAGAGATTGAGAAGGTGGTGGAGAAAGTGAAGGAACTGATTTAAGAGAATTGCGAATTACGAATTGCGAATTACGAATGTAACTCGAAGATAAAAGCAAAGACCGAAGCGATAATACTACCAAGTATCCGCTTCGGTCTTTGCTTTTATCTTCGAGTTACATTCGTAATTCGTAATTCGCAATTCGTAATTCCTGACTTACATGAATTCCTTTATGTCCTGCATAATACGCTTCGCTATGTTATCTGCGGTTGTTTCATTCTGGCTTTCTGCGTAGATACGGATAATGGGTTCCGTGTTGGAGGTACGCAGGTGTACCCAGTCTTTGTCAAATTCAATTTTCAGGCCGTCTTCTGTGTTGAGGGGCTGATTTTTGTATTTGTCTTTTATTTTTCCGAAGATGGTTTTTACGTCTACGCCTTTATCCAGTTCAATTTTATTTTTGGAGATGAAGTAGTCGGGGTAGCTGTTACGCAGGGCTTTGATGCTTTTTTTGCTGTGAGCCAGGTGGCTGAGGAACAGGCCGATGCCGATGAGGGCGTCGCGGCCGTAGTGCAGGTCCGGTACGATGATGCCGCCATTGCCTTCTCCGCCGATAACGGCGTTGGTTTCCTTCATTTTTTTCACCACATTCACTTCGCCTACGGCAGAAGGAGTGTATTGGCCGCCGTTTTTCAGTGTTACATCTTTCAGCGCCTGGGTGGAAGACATGTTGGAAACGGTATTACCGGGGCGTTTGCCCAGTACATAATCCGCTACGGCTACCAGGGTGTATTCTTCCCCGAACATGCTGCCGTCTTCGCATACGAAGCAGAGGCGGTCTACGTCCGGATCTACAGCGATACCGAGGTCGGCTTTGGATTTATTGACTTCATTGGACAGCGCAGTGAGGTTTTCGGCCAGTGGTTCGGGATTGTGGGCGAACTTACCGGTTACTTCCCCGAACAGTACCTGCACATTTTCTACGCCCAGCGCCTTGAGCAACGGTGGAACGAAGATGGCGCCGGTAGAGTTCACTGCATCAATCACGATGCTGAAGTTGCGTTCTTTAATGGCGTCAACATCTACCAGCGGGTAGTTGACTACCAGGTCGATGTGTTTCTGCAGATAGGAGTCATCCTGGGTGTAGGAACCGAGTTTGTTTACATCCGCGAAGTTGAAGTCTTCCTGCTCCGCGATTTCCAGCAGCAGTGCGCCGTCTTCGCCGGAGATGAATTCACCTTCCGCATTCAGTAATTTCAGTGCGTTCCATTCTTTAGGATTGTGGCTGGCAGTGAGGATAATACCTCCTGCAGCGTTTTCCATCTTAACAGCGATTTCTACAGTTGGCGTGGTGGATAGTCCCAGGTCTACAACGTCGATGCCCAGACCGTTAAGAGTGGATACTACCAGGTTTTTCACCATTTCGCCGGAAATCCGGCCATCGCGGCCAATTACTACTTTTCGGTTTTCGGTTTGCCGGCTAAGCCAGGTTCCGTAAGCGGCGGTAAATTTTACCACATCTACCGGGGAGAGTCCTTCGCCGGGCTTACCGCCAATGGTTCCGCGTATTCCGGATATTGATTTGATCAGTGCCACGAGATTCGATTTTTAAGGAAGGCAAATATAAAAGGAGATTTTTGGATTTTCGGATTTTTTGATTTACGAATTTTACATGGCAGGGGATACGTAACTATTTCTTAATGTGTATATATCAATGATTCGTTTATCTCCGCTGCATTCCAAATACCTGAATCAACAAATCCGTAAATCCGTAAATCCGAATTTCCCTCCCGGCCACTCACTTTTCATTATATTTGCAGCTACGCTTTTAAAAAAACAGCTATACGTTACATGCAATACTCCTGGAAGAATGTACCACGGTATATTCGTTATGTGTTTGTTCAAACGCTTTATCTCTTCCTGCTGATGGTGATGTTCAGGGCTATTTTTTATTTTTTCTTTTTTAAAACTACCATCACCGACAGCGCTGTTATTGCAAAAGCATGGTACCTGGGCCTGAAATTTGATCTGCGCCTGGCACTGATACTCATCATCCCGCTGGCGCTTACCGCCGTCATCGCCCGTAACCGCCTGTTTACGTCAAAGGCTATACGCCGGGGCGTGTTTATCTACCTGTTCCTGGTATTTACCCTGCTGACCTTATTATATATACTCGATCTGGGACATTACGATTACCTCGGCATACGCCTGGACCCTTCCATACTTCGCTTTCTGGCGAAAGGAGAACGGGCCGACAACGCCCGCATGGTATGGCAGAGTTATCCTGTGGTACGTGGTACCCTGGCTATTTTCGTATTCCTGTTCCTGTTACATCGCCTGCAACGCCGCACCTGGAACCATTTTGCGGCACAACCGGTAATCCTGCTGCGCAACTGGCCTTTTACCGGCTATGTGACGGGCCTTACCCTGCTCATCGGTGCCGGTATCTACGCTAATTTCGCCTACTTCCCGCTGCGCTGGAGCCAGGCTATGTTCACCCGCGATAACGGCGTTACCAGCCTGGGACTGAACCCTATCCTGTATTTCTTCTCCAATTTCAGCGTGAAAGGAGATACTTTCGACCTGGAAAAAACAAAACAGTATTATCCATATATCGCACAATACCTGAAGGTAGACCAGCCGGATGCAGCTCAGCTGAACTTTGTACGCAGCTTCCCCGGAGATTCTTCCAGGCCCCGCCTCAACGTGGTACTGGTGATGCTGGAATCTACCGGCGCAGCGCCCACCAGCATGTATAACAATCCCATGCAGGCAACGCCCCATATGCAGCGGCTGGCCGACAGCGGCGTGCTGTTCCGCAATTTTTATGTGCCGGCCATCAGCACTGCCAAAACAGTGTTCGGCGTCACTACCGGACTGCCGGATATAACAGCGGTAAAGACCGCCAGCCGTCATCCCAAAATGCTGGATCAGCGGATTGTCATGGATCAGTTCAAAGGATATGAAAAAATGTATCTCCTCGGCGGAAATACCAACTGGGCCAATATCCGCGCGGTATTCACCAATAATGTGGAAGGCATCCGCATCTACGAGGAAGGCATGTATAAATCGCCCAAGGCCGATGTATGGGGGATCTCGGACTATGACCTCATCACCGAAGCCAGCGGAATGTTCAAAGCTGAGAACGATCAGAAAAAGCCTTTCATCGCCTTCCTGCAGCTGGCAGACAATCACCCGCCGTATACTACTACCAGCGGCGCGGGCGACTTTAAAAAGCTGACGGAAAAAGATATTGACATGGAGAAGTTCAAAAAGTCAGGCTTCGTGTCCATCGATCAGTTCAATGCACTGCGGTATGAAGATTATAATGTGGGACACCTGATCGATATGGCCCGCAAGGATGGCTATCTTGATAACACCGTATTTGTATTTTTCGGAGATCATAACTGTATCCTGAATCCGTACACCTTTATGCCGCTGCCAGAATATCAGCTGGCCACCGGCGGGGTGCATGTAACCGCCTTCATGTATGCGCCCGGTCACCTGCAGCCGCAGGTAGTGAACACTCCGGGCAGCCTGCTGGATATTTACCCGACAGTAGCAGGTATGGTAGGAATGCCATACAAAAACTATACGCTGGGCGTAAATTTGTTTGATACTGCCTACGCAAGCAACAAATATGTATTTATGACGTACATCCGTAATCAGCAGCCGTATTATGCAGTAATAGGCGACCGTTACCTGTACGAGATAAATTTCAGTACCAATACACCTGCCTTATACGATCTGCAGGGCGACCCGCTGAAGAATGTGCAGGCACAGCAACCTGATACTGCAAAAAATCTGGATAATTTAACACGTGCCTTCTACGAAAGCACGCGATATTTGATGTTTAATAATAAAAAATAGCCGTGGATATAGATAAATGCTGGTTTAAAGATTGGTTTAATTCTCCTTATTATCATCTCCTGTATAACAACCGGGATGAAAAGGAGGCTGCTGCTTTCATTGATAAGCTGCTGGCATACCTGCAGCCCCCTGCCGGTGCGGAAATGCTGGATGTGGCATGCGGAAAGGGACGTCATGCCCGGTACCTGGCCGATAAAGGCTACGATGTAACCGGTATCGACCTGTCCATCGAAAGCATCAATATCGCCAGGAAGATGGAGAATGAACACCTGAGCTTCTTTCAGCATGATATGCGTTTACCTTTCCGGGTGAATTATTTCGATATCGTCTTCAATTTCTTCACCAGCTTCGGCTATTTTGAATCGCAGCGCGACAATGACAATGCGCTCCGTACGCTCACCAACGCACTGAAACATGGCGGCCGCCTGGTACTCGATTACCTGAACAGCAACTATGTAGCCTCCCACCTGGTATACGACGAGGTAAAGGAGAAAGATAATGTGGTGTTTGATATCCGGCGGGAGATAAAAGACAAAAAATTTCTGAAGAAGATCAGCATACTGGATAAGACGCTGATGCGCCGCGCTACTTTTGCGGAAAGTGTAAATGCCTTCACCCGTGCGGATTTTGAACAGATGTTCGCCAAACAGGGGCTGGTGATCCAGGAAGTTTTCGGCGATTATCATTTTAACAGCTATGATGAAGTGCGGTCGCCGCGGCTGATTATCATTGCAACAAAACCATAGCCATGCTTGAACGTATTTTAAAAGAAGACCTGCGGTTGTTCTTTCATATCAACGGGCAATGGCATAATGCCTTTCTGGATGTAATCCTGCCCTTTGTACGGGAACCCTATGTCTGGGCGCCGCTGTATTTGTTCCTGGGGCTGTTTGTCATTATCAATTACCGCTGGAAGGGACTTTTCTGGATCATGTTCTTTCTGCTGTGCTTCGGGCTGGCAGATCAGAGCAGCCTGTACATCAAGGAGGCGCTGGGGCGGTTGCGGCCCTGCAGGGACCCGCTGGTGTCGCACTATGCCAGGGTGCTGGTGGTACATTGCCCTATGAGCGGCAGTTTCACTTCTAATCATGCGGCCAATCATTTTGCGCTGGCTACATTTTGTTTCTTAACTTTAAAATCAGCTTTTGGCCGGTATACCTGGTTGTTTTTTGCATGGGCAGCTATTATTGCCTATGCGCAGGTATATGTAGGCGTGCATTACCCGCTGGATGTAACCGGCGGCGCACTGCTGGGCCTTTTTATCGGGTTGCTGAGCGGTAGTTTCTTTCAACGCCGCATAAGACTGGAATCCGAATTTGCGTCATGAACTGGAACTATCTGATACTTATTTTTTTGGCAACACTGGCCGGTGGAATCATTCCCATGACTATCAGGCGGGTGAATGCCAATTTTACCATCTATCTGCTGGCATTTACCGGCGCTTTCCTTTTCGGTATCACCATCATGCACCTCCTGCCGGAAGTGTATCATGAGCTGGGCCATACCGCCGGCATCTACATTGCCCTGGGCTTTTTTCTGCAGGTATTCCTGCAGCAGCTGTCCCACGGTATGGAACATGGTCACACGCACCTGCCGGGGGAACACCATCATCATATTGCGGTCACACCGCTGCTGCTGGGGCTTTCCATCCATGCGTTCATGGAAGGTATACCGCTGGGCTTCCAATACGAGGACCAGTCCGCCTTACCTTCGTTGATGCTGGGTGTGGCGGCGCATAAAATACCGGAGGCCCTGACCCTCATTACCGTAATGATGCATGCACACAAGCAGAAACCGGAATTATGGCGCATATTGCTCTTCTTTGCCGTGGTCACCCCGGTGGCTGCACTGCTGGCAGGGTGGATGGGCAGCCGCTTCAATATTGTGTCGCATTACCTGTTATATGTGGTGGCGCTGGTTATCGGGGCTTTCCTGCATATTTCCACCACTATCTTTTACGAAAGTGGCACCAAACATCATGAACTCAGCAGCCGAAAGGTGCTGGCAATAGGAGCAGGGCTCCTGCTGGCATTTCTTACCCTGATATTTGAATAATTTTTTATTTTTAGACTTTGAATCATGGAAGTCGTCATTATCCTCATCCTTATTTTAGTGAATGGCATATTTTCGATGTCGGAAATTGCCCTGGTCTCGGCCCGCAAAGTCCGGCTGGAGCACCTGGCTAATAAAGGGGATGAAAAAGCAAAAGCCGCATTAAAGCTGGCTAACAATCCGGACACCTTTCTCTCTACTGTCCAAATCGGTATTACCCTGATCGGCATCCTGACGGGTATTTACTCCGGCGAAAATATCAAAACCGATGTTATCGCCTGGCTGAATCAGTTTCCTGCCTTACAAGCATACAGCAACCTCATTGCTACTGTAATCATTGTAGTGGTTATCACCTATTTCTCCATGGTACTGGGAGAGCTGGTGCCCAAACGCATCGGCATGTCCAGGCCGGAAACCATCGCCAAAACCATGGCGAAGCCCATGTACCTCCTGTCATGGCTTACCTACCCGTTTATCCTGTTGTTAAGCGCCTCCACCAACCTCCTGGTAAAAATATTCAACCTGCAGCCGAAAGATTCGCAGGTGACGGAAGAAGAAATCAAAGCGATCATCAGCGAAGGCACCACCTCCGGCGCCATCGAGGAAACAGAACAGGAAATCATTGAACGTGTATTTCACCTGGGCGACAGGAACATCACCTCGCTCATGACCTACAGGAATGATATTACCTGGCTGGATATCAATGAAACCCCGGCAGATTACCAGCAGAAGATCCATAGCAGCCTGCATTCTGTATACCCCGTCTGCGACGGCCAGATAGACAGTATAAAAGGCGTTATCTCCATCAAGGATCTCTATGCCGTGGCCGGAAAAGGTACTCCGCTGGCACAGATTATCAAGAAGCCGCTGTTCGTACCCGAAAACAATACCGCCTACCAGGTACTTGAAAAGTTTAAGGAAACGCATATCCATGCCGCTTTTATTGTGGATGAGTATGGCACCTTCCTGGGGATGATTACCCTGAACGACATACTGGAAGCAATTGTGGGAGATATGCCAGAGACGGAGGAAAGCGACGATTACGAAATGGTACTGCGCGATGACGGCTCCTGGCTGGTAGACGCCCAGATTCCGTTCTACGATTTCCTGGCAGAATTTGATAAAGAAGACTGGATGGCGGAATTTGATCAGGATTTTGATACCTTAGCCGGATTTATATTACATCATCTCGAACATATTCCGAAAACAGGCGAGAAATTTTCCTGGAGAGGATTTGAATTCGAAATCATGGACATGGATGCGCACCGTATTGATAAAGTGCTTGTAACACCTTCTCCGGAAGTGGTTTAAGCCGAAAAACCTGGTAATAAGTATTCAGATTCAAAGATACCCCAACGCCAATAAGAGTATCGAAGAGTGCAACGACTGTCATGCCGCCTGTAATGCCAGGCCGGATAACTGGTACTAATTGCTTTTGAATAAATCCATCTTTGTACTATTTTTGAGCACTTTTTTTAATAAATAAATATTTAATTTAATATAAAATGGTTGTATTAGGAAGTAAGTCGCTGACGCTGGATCAAGTGTACAGAGTTCTTTTTGCAGGAGAAGAGCTGTCTTTGGAAGCAGCGGCATTACAGCAGGTGGAAACCAGCTTTTCGTTTCTGAAAAAATTCTCTGCGAAAAAGCTTATTTATGGTATCAACACAGGTTTTGGACCTATGGCACAATACCGGATATCCGATACTGATACCTTCCAGCTCCAGTATAACCTGATCCGCAGCCACAGCACCGGCGCAGGCAAATGCCTGTCACCACTGCACACCAAAGCGCTGATGATTGCGCGTCTGAGCAGCTTTATGCAGGCGCATTCCGGCATACACCCGGAAGTAGTGCACCTCCTGACAGATCTTATCAACAAAAACGTATATCCCTGTGTGTTTGAACACGGCGGCGTGGGCGCCAGCGGCGACCTCGTACAGCTGGCACATCTGGCGCTGGTACTGATCGGCGAAGGAGAAGTATTATATGAAGATAAAATTCAGCCTACGGCAGAAGTATTTGCACGCCTGGGGCTGAAACCTATCGGTATTCACATCCGCGAGGGCCTGGCCATCATCAACGGTACTTCCGCCATGACCGGCGTAGGGCTGGTAAACCTGATAGAAGCCAAGCAGCTGCTGGGATGGTCCGTGACGCTGTCTGCCATGATTAATGAAATCGTGGAAGCATTCGACGATCACCTGTCTGCCGAACTGAATGCCGTGAAGAGCCACACCGGCCAGAACGCGGTGGCGGCGAAAATGCGCGAAGTGCTGCAGGGCAGCAGAATGGTGCGTCACCGCCCTGAACATCTTTACAAAGAACTGGAAGAAGAAATATTCAAGGATAAAGTACAGGAATACTACTCCCTGCGCTGTGTTCCGCAGATCCTGGGACCTGTTTTTGATACGCTTGTCCACGCGGAAAAACTGGTTGTGGAAGAGCTGAACTCTGTCAGCGATAACCCGGTAGTGGATCATGAGCTGGAGAATGTGTTCCATGGCGGCAACTTCCACGGAGATTATGTTTCCCTGGAAATGGATAAGGTGAAGATTGCCATCACCCGCCTGTCTATGCTGGCAGAACGCCAGCTGAATTATCTGCTGAATGAAAAACTCAATCACAAATTCCCGCCGTTCATGAACCTCGGTAAGCTGGGTTTCAACTTCGGTATGCAGGGAGCGCAGTTTACGGCTACATCTACCGTAGCAGAAAACCAGACCCTGTCTTTCCCGATGTATGTGCACAGTATCCCGAATAATAACGACAACCAGGATATTGTGAGTATGGGCTGCAATGCCGCGATCATCACACATAAAGTGATTGAGAATGCATTTCAGGTACTGGCCATTCATATGCTGACTGTGCTGCAGGCCGTAGATTACCTGAATTGCCAGGACAGGCTGGCGGGCTTCTCCCATAAGATATACAGCGAAGTAAGGGCAATTTTCCCTAAATTTATTGAGGACAGTCCCATGTACCAGGACCTCAGGAAAATTAAGGAATACCTGATGAGTCATGAGCCGGTAAAGATGTATTAATACCGGTCAATCATCTTGCAAGAACGGAATTCGTAACCCATAATCTGGAATTCATATGAAATGTGCCTTAATCACAGGAGGTTCCCGCGGCATTGGAAGAGCGATTTGTATAAAGATGGCCGAACTGGGATACCATGTGCTGATCAACTATAAAGGCAATGAAGCAGCCGCACAGGAAACACTGGAGGCAGTAAAGGCCAAAGGCAGTACCGGCGAACTTTTACAGTTTAATGTAGGCGATGCCGCCGAAGTACAGCAGGTGCTGGGCAGCTGGGTAGAAAATAACAAAGAGCAACAGATAGAAGTACTGGTCAACAATGCCGGTATCAGGGAAGATTCCCTGATGTTCTGGATGACCGATACGCAGTGGAATAATGTGCTGAACATCAGTCTGAATGGTTTCTATCATGTTACCAAGCAGGTGTTGAACGGTATGCTGCTGAAACGTTACGGAAGAATTATCAACATGGTGTCTCTTTCCGGGATAAAGGGATTGCCGGGGCAGACCAACTACTCCGCCGCCAAGGCCGGCGTTATTGGCGCTACCAAAGCGCTGGCGCAGGAAGTGGCTAAACGGGGTGTTACCGTAAATGCCATCGCTCCCGGATTTATCAAAACTGATATGACCGCAGCGCTCAATGAAAAGGAGCTGGCAGCGCAGGTGCCGATGAACCGCTTCGGTACTGCCGAAGAGGTGGCTGATGCCGTAGCCTTCTTCGTTTCCAGGTCTGCAGGTTATATTACCGGTGAAGTGCTGAATATCAACGGAGGCCTTCACACCTGATTATACAAGCTATAACAGCTAAAAGCCGCAACACATGATGAATCGTGTAGTGATCACTGGAATGGGAATCTACTCCTGCATCGGAAAGGACATGCAGGAAGTGAGAGATTCGTTGTATAAAGGGAAATCCGGTATTGTGCTGGATCCCGAAAGAAAAGTATTCGGTTACCGTTCCGGCCTGACTGGTTACATCCAACGTCCGGAGCTGAAAGGCATGCTGGACCGCCGTGCCAGGCTGATGATGCCGGAGCAGGCCGAGTTTGCGTACATGGCCACCCGCGAGGCGTTAGCCCAGGCGGGCATGGATCAGGACTATATAGACAAAACTCCCGTAGGGCTTTTATACGGCAACGATAGTTCCGCCAGACCTGTAGTGGAAGCTACAGATATTATGCGGGAGAAGAAAGATACCATGCTGGTAGGCTCCGGATCTGTGTTTCAGACCATGAACTCTACCGTGAATATGAACCTGGCCACCATTTTCAAGCTGCGCGGCGTGAATTTCACCGTAAGTGCCGCCTGCGCCAGTGGTTCCCATGCCATCGGGCTGGGATACATGTTTATCCGCAATGGTATGCAGGACGCCGTTATATGTGGCGGCGCGCAGGAAGTGAATATCTATGCGATGGGTAACTTTGATGCTATCGCCGCTTTTTCCGTGAGAGAAGGTGATCCGGAAAGGGCTTCCCGTCCGTTTGACCGCGACCGCGATGGCCTGGTGCCCAGTGGCGGCGCTGCCACCGTGATCCTGGAAAGCCTGGAATCAGCTCAGCGCAGAGGCGCTACCATCCTGGGGGAGGTGCTGGGTTACGGCTTCTCTTCCAACGGCGGCCATATCTCCAACCCTACCGTAGAGGGACCGGTGCGCTCTCTGCAGATCGCCCTGCAGGACGCAGGCCTGAGTGCAGCCGATATCCAGTATATCAATGCGCACGCCACCTCCACGCCAGCCGGCGACGCCAGCGAAGCCCGTGCCATCAACGAAGTGTTCGGAAGCTCCCGGCCCTATGTCAGCTCCACCAAATCCATGACCGGCCATGAATGCTGGATGGCCGGCGCCAGTGAAATCGTTTACTCCATGCTCATGATGCAGCACGATTTTATTGCGCCGAATATCAACCTGGAGAATCCGGACGACGATGCCGCCAAACTGAATATTGCGACCAAAACGATTGATAAAAAATTTAATATATTCTTATCCAACTCTTTCGGATTTGGAGGAACCAATTCTTCCCTGATTGTAAAAAAGTGGGAGTAAACCAGCGATACCGGCGATAGTGAACAGACAACTGAGAAAATGCGTAGTTATACGCTGCCCGGCAAATGCGTAAATTCACAAATCGTTTAAATCCGTAAATATTTTAACTTTGGAACTGAAATCAGGATCGGTTAGAATATGACTGTAATCGCAACTTATTGTAAAACGACCTATATCTGATTATACTTTTTATGGACATTAAGGAAATTATAACTGTTACGAACAAATTTCTGGTGGAGGAGTTTGAAGCAAACCCTGAAGAGATCACACCGGAAGCAAACCTGAAATCCACGCTTGATCTGGATAGTCTGGATTACATTGACATGGTGGTAGTAATTGAAGATAACTTCGGATTTAAGGTAAAACCGGAAGATTTTCAGGCTATTGTTACCTTCCAGGACTTTTACGATTATGTAACTGCTCGTGTTCAGCAAAAAGAACTTGTATAATGCCTTCCTGGGAAGGAAAGTCTAAGGGAAATAAGCTCGGATACGGCATTTTCATTTTTATTCTCCGCTATGGAGGCGTTTATCCGGCTTATTTTCTGTTGAGATTTGTGGCCTGCTATTATTTTATTTTCTCCTGGAGTTCTTCCAGACCGATCTATCAATATTTTCATACAAGAATAGGTTATGGCAGATGGCGCTCGTTAGTCAATCTGTACCGCAACTATTATATTTTTGGCCAGACGCTGATAGACAAGATTGTGGTGATGGCGGATATGGCCAATAAATTCACTTTCGATTTTGACGGTGAGCATCATCTCCGGGAGATGGTAAGCGGCGGGCGCGGAGGGATACTCCTCAGCGCGCACCTGGGGAACTGGGAAGTAGCCGGGCACCTGTTCAAGCGGCTGCAGACACGCATTAATATTGTCATGTTCGATGGAGAACATCAGCGTATCAAGGAGTATCTGGCCGCTGTTACGGGCGACAGAAATGTGAATATCATCGTGATTAAAGATGATCTGTCACATATCTATGCCATCAACGAAGCCCTGAGCAACAGGGAGCTGGTGTGTATGCATGCCGACCGCTTTCTGCCCGGAAATAAAACGGTAACAGCGCCCCTGCTGGGCCTTGATGCCCGCTTTCCGATGGGCCCTTTCCTGCTGGCGGCTACTTTCAGGGTGCCTGTATGCGTAGTTTTTGCGTTTAAGGAATCAGCCACGCACTACCATTTTTACGCCACAGAACCCCGTCAGTACCACGGAAGACGCAATCAGGGTGTGGAAACCGCTTTACACGACTTTGTGTCCCTTCTGGAAGAAAAGATTCACCGGTACCCGGCCCAATGGTTCAATTATTACGATTTTTGGGAATAATCCGTGTTTTTACTGTGAATAATGTCGTATAATTCGGTTTATTTCGTATTTAATTCTTAATCATAACTTGTGACGATGTTTATTCATTCAGATGATATTACTGCGTATATACCACAACGTACCCCGATCGTTATGATCAGCGGCATACTGGAAGTGGATGGGCCTCTTACCCGCACCGGGCTTCATATTGCGCCGGATAACATCTTCGTGGAAAATGGCGTGCTGACCCCTCCGGGACTCATGGAAAACATAGCACAGACCGCCGCCGCCCGTATCGGCTATATTGCCCGGCAGGAAAATACGCCGGTACCACTGGGTTTCATCGGTGCAGTAAAAGACCTGGAAATATTTGAACTGCCGCCGGCAGGTCAGATGATAGAAACCACCACCGTCATCGGCAGCGAAGTTTTCAACGCCACCATGGTCACCGGTAAGGTCATGTATGAGGGCAGAGTGATGGCACAATGTGAAATGAAAATATTCATCAATCCCCTAACATAAATTTGTTATGCACACCAGAAAATTTTTAACGCTGACAGTAATCGCCTGCAGCTTGTTTCTCACCAACGCCAGGGCGCAGAAACTGAAAAATTTCCTCGACAATTCCGATTCTTCCTTTACCTGGCTGGGTGTGGATTTCACACAGGCGCGCCTCATCGGCGATGCCGGCGCTAATACCGCTGATGCGGTAGACCGCCACTTCGCAGGTATCAATCAGGTGGTTGTCAACGAACCTAAAAAATATGATGTTCCGGGCAACCTGCATCATGAAAAAGTTACCTATGATATCAGCCTCGTCAACAAACGCAACGCCGCTATCAACAAGGATAACATTAAAACTGACAACGTATCTGACGGCAGCCGCCTCAAACCGGAAGATATCAGCACACTCGTGAAAGGCTTCGACTTTGGCGGTAAAAGCGGTATCGGCGCCCTCGTGGTAATGGAAGGCCTCAATAAAACAGCCAACGAAGCTTCCATGTACATCACCCTGATAGATATGGACCGCCGCCGTGTACTGCTCACCGAGCGCTACACCGGTAAAGCCAAAGGCTTCGGCTTCCGTAACTACTGGGCCTACTCCGTATACAAAGCCCTGGAAGACTTCGACGATGACTACAAAAAACTGAAGGAAAAATACGCTGACGCCAAAGATCCGGTAGAAGAAACACCAAAGAAAGAAGGCAAAACAGCTATTGCACAGGATGGAGCTAAAGCGGCAAAGAAGCCAAAGAAGAAAAGCTAATCAGGTGAAATTTTATTATTTTATTATTTGAGATGTAAAATGCAGCAAAGATAATAGCGGAATATCTGCAACAACCTTTGCTGCATTTTACATCTCAAATAATAAAATAATAAAATTTTCAAATAAAGAATATGGTATTAACCGAATGCACCGAATTTCCGGTGAAGTTTAATGAAGCAGATTCGCTGGGCATAGTATGGCACGGCCACTATGTACGGTATTTTGAAGACGGAAGAGAGGCTTTCGGAGAGAAATACGGGTTGCGTTACCTGGATATTGCCGGACACGGATATACGGTGCCGGTGGTTAATATACAGTGTGATTACAAGCGTCCACTGCGTTACGGCGACCGTGTAAAGGTAGCAACTACCTTCGTGGATGACCTGGCTGCAAAAATCAAGTTTGAATACCTGCTTACCAATGCCGGCACGGGAGAAGTAATTGCGAAAGGATCTTCGATCCAGGTTTTCCTTGACAGGGAAACTTCTACGCTGCAACTGACTACGCCGGCTTTCTTCAGTGAATGGAAAAGAAAATATCTTAACAACTTGTAGTCAAACGCAGACCGACTTATGGTATTTGTAGTAGCTGATAATATTGTGGGACCGCTGGGCAATACTACCCGGGAGAATTTCGGGCAGGTGCTGAAAGGCAGCAGTGGTATCGGATTGCATGATGATGCTGCATTCGGATCATCGCCTTTTTACGGGGCTATGATGTCTGATGCACAGCTGCAGACCGCCATTGCCGGTCATAACATCCATGACTACACGAAATTTGAACAGCTGATCATCGCATCCGTTTCGGAAGCGCTGCAGCATACATCCATCCACCTGTCTGACCCCCGCACCGGCTTTCTCCTCTCCACCACCAAAGGAAACATTGCTTTGCTGGAGCAGGCGCCGGAAGGCAGCAGGCCCCCGTTGCAGGAGCTGGAGTTATCCGCTGCTGCCAGAAAGATAGCCGCGTATTTTAACGCCGTCAATACCCCCATTGTCATCAGCAGCGCCTGCATATCAGGTCTGGTAGCCATTCTTACCGGTCAGCGCCTGATTGCTGCCGGGAAGTATGACCATGTGGTGGTAGCCGGCGCCGATGTGCTGACACGTTTTGTATTATCAGGATTTCAATCGTTTCAGGCTGTAAGCCCTGTACCCTGTAAGCCTTTTGATGCCGGCCGCACCGGCGTCAGCCTGGGGGAATGCGCCGCCACAGTAGTCCTCACCAAGGACCCGGCAGGCGCTTCTTTTGTATTGGGAGCAGGCGCTGTCAGCAACGACGCCAATCATATTTCCGGCCCGTCCCGCACCGGCATTGAGCTGGCAACAGCCATGCAGCAAGCCATGCAGGGCAGCGGCCTCACGCCATCGGATATAGGTTTTGTATCCTCTCACGGCACGGCCACCCTCTATAATGATGAAATGGAAGCTAAAGCACTGCACCACGCAGGCCTCGCCGACGTACCCATGAACAGCCTCAAAGGCTTCTACGGACACACGCTGGGCGCTGCCGGCCTGGTAGAAACCATCATCAGCATGCAGGCGGCCAGCGCCGGCGTAATACTACCCACCAAAGGCTTCGAAACCCCCGGTGTCAGTATGCCAGTCAACATCAGCAACACCCTGCGCCACCAGCCCTCCAGGCATTTCCTGAAAACCGTATCAGGATTTGGAGGCTGTAACGCAGCTATGATACTAAGCAAACTATGAATTACGAATTACGAATTGCGAATTACGAATGTAGCATTCGTAATTCGCAATTCGTAATTCGTAATTAAATCCCCCCAAACGGGGCATTCCAAATAGAGAAAATCATTTATTCGTGTTTAATAAAGAAACTAAAACAGCATTACAGGCCAAGGAAGCCGCATTATGGCTGGCTTTTGCTCCGGTAGCCTTTCAGGCCACCAGGGCGCTGCGTGATATGGGTATTTTGACTGCAGTAAGCGAAAGCGGATCGGCAGGTATTACCATAGAAGAGGTGATGGAGAAAACCAACATGAACCGCTATGCAGTAAGAGTATTGCTGGAAGCTGGTTTGGGGATGGAGCTGGTAATCGTAAATGATAAAAAGTATACCCTCACCAAAACCGGTTATTTCATTCTGCACGATCAGCTGACCCGCATCAACATGGACTTTACACAGGATATCTGTTATAAAGGCATGTATCATCTGCAGGACAGCCTCAAGGAAGGTAAACCCGAAGGATTGAAGGAACTGGGCCCCTGGGATACAATCTATCCCGGACTGTCACTACTGCCGCCGGCTGTAGGTAAAAGCTGGTTCGACTTCGACCACTATTATTCTGATCTCGCTACTCCCGGCGCGTTGGATATTGTTTTCGAAAACAACCCCAAACGTTTGCTGGATATAGGCGGTAACACCGGAAAGTGGGCGCTGGCCTGCACTGCCAAAGACCCGGAAGTGGAAGTAACCATCTTCGATATTCCCGGTCAGGCAAATATTGCACAACAGAAAATGAAAGAGGCGGGCGTTGAAAACAGGGTGCACTTCCATATCGCCAACATCCTGCATGAGGAAATCCCTTTCCCTACAGGTTTTGACGCTATCTGGATGAGCCAGTTCCTGGACTGCTTCTCGGAAGCAGAAATAGTTTCCATCCTCTCCCGTTGCCGCGAAGCATTGAACGACAATGGTACCATCTACATCCTGGAACCTTTCTGGAACCGCCAGCAGTTCAAGTCTGCCGCCTTCTGCCTGCAGCAGACATCCCTGTATTTTACCGCCATGGCAAACGGCAACAGCCAGATGTACCATACCGACGATTTCTTCCAGTGCATCGATAACGCCGCACTGGTGGTAACAGAAGAGAATAACAAGATGGGACTGAATTATACGCTTTTAAAAGTCAAAAAGAAATAAAACCTATTTAAGATGTGGTTATTTGGTTATTTGAGATTTGATTATTTGAAATGCAGCGAAGACAGCAGCGGATACACAAGCTAAATATTCCGCTACTGTCTTCGCTGCATTTCAAATAATCAAATCTCAAATAACCAAATAACCACATCTTAAATAATTAATTCCCCTAAAAATTTTTCCGTATGAAAACTGAACAAGTTGATGTGTTAGTCATTGGTGCGGGACCTGCCGGAACAGTTGCGGCTTCTATTATTCATCAGGCGGGCTACAAGGTGAAAATTGTAGAGAAGATGAAGTTTCCCCGTTTTGTTATCGGGGAAAGTCTCCTGCCACGTAGTATGGATGCGCTGGAAGAGGCAGGGTTTATTGATGCTATCAAAGCCAAAGGCTTTCAACAGAAGTACGGAGCCAAGTTCGTAAAAGGTGATGCACTGTGTGATTTCACCTTTCAGGAACAGTATACCCCCGGATGGACATGGACCTGGCAGGTGACCCGGGCAGACTTCGATAAAACGCTGGCCGATGCCGTAGAAGCAATGGGCGTACCGGTTTCCTATGAAACAACGGTAACGGATATACGCTTTAATGGCAGCGATTCTGTCACAACTATTGAAGATACCGCCGGTAATAAATCTACGATCGAAGCCCGCTTTATTGTAGACGGCAGCGGCTATGGCCGCGTTATTCCACGCCTCTTCAACCTGGAAAAAAATTCTAACCTGCAACCGCGCAAAGCCCTGTTTGCACATACCGTAGACGAACGCCGCTCTATGGCAGACGAGCCTAACCGCATTACCGCAGTAGTACATAAAAAAGGCGTCTGGATCTGGATCATTCCATTCTCCACCGGCGTTACCTCTGTGGGCTTCGTGGGTGATCCCGAATTTTTTGACGCCTATCCCGGTACGGATGAAGAAAAATACCGCGCCCTGCTGGAAGCAGAACCCTATACCAGGGAGCGTTTCCGCGATGTGGAACTGGTATTTGAACCCCGTATCCTGCAGTCATGGTCCGCTACCACCGATAAATTCTATGGCGACGGATTTGTGCTGACAGGTAACGTAACAGAATTTTTGGACCCTATTTTCTCTTCTGGCGTAACTTTGGCCTGCGTTTCCAGCCAGACAGCCGCAAAGCTCGTTATCCGGAAACTGCGCGGAGAAGACGTAGACTGGGAAAAAGAATATATGGAGCCTACCATGCAGGGCGTGAATACCTTCCGCTCTTATGTAATGGCCTGGTATGAAGGGACCCTGGATACCATCTTCTTCAAAAAAGATGCGGATCCGGTGATCAAAGGCCAGATCTGCTCCGTACTCGCCGGTTACGTATGGGATATGTCAAACCCGTTCGTGAAAAACCACGATACTGCGCTGAAAAGACTGGCCAGAACGATAGAATTAACAGAAAAATTAAAAAGCAGTTCAGAGATTGAATAGCGCGGAAGCATATATTACAGGCAGTTGTATCATACGCCACAACAGCATTTACCTGAACGGAGAACTGCGCTGGAAAGCGGAAGGGACACCGGAATTGCAGGAATGGCTGCGGGCAGCTTACGACCGGTTTTCCGGACAGTATCCCAAATTTCATAAAATGGATGCTCTCGGTAAGCTGGGATGGCTGGCAGCAGAAATATTACTGCAGGATAATCCGGTGAAAACATTGCCGCCGGAAGCGGTGGGCATGGTACTCGCCAACAGAAGCTCCAGCCTGGATACTGATTTCCGCTACTATGCCACTGTAAAGGATATCCCCAGCCCGGCGCTGTTTGTATATACGCTTCCCAACATTGTAATGGGAGAAATATGCATCCGGCACGGTTTTAAAGGAGAGAATACTTTTTTTGTGACAGATGCCTTTGATGTGGAGCTGATGAGCGCCTATCCTGCGCAGCTGCTGACAACCACGCCTTTACAGGCTTGCCTGACGGGCTGGGTAGAAGTGCTGGACAATCAGTATGAAGTGGCCCTGTTCCTCACAGAATGGACACCTGCAGGCCCGGCACTGCCGCTCACAGCGGCGAACCTGGCTGCATTGTATGACAAGAACAAATAATTAAAATATACCATTTTGGAAAAGTTGATGGAGGATCTGAAGAAACAGATCATTGAACAATTAAACCTGCAGGAAGTAACACCTGAAAGCATCAGTAACGATCAGCCCCTGTTCAAGGAAGGACTGGGCCTGGATTCTATTGATGCGCTGGAACTTATCGTATTGCTGCAGCAACATTACAACATCCGTATTGCCAACCCGGAACAGGGACCTGAAATATTCTATTCTATCCGTTCCATGGCAGAATTTATTACGGCTCAACAAACTGCGAAAGCATGAGTGAAAAAGTGTGGATAGCGGGCGGCGGCGTCATCTGCGGTATAGGTCTGAATCTGCGGGAATGCCTGCAGTCATTCCGGACTATGCAGCCGGGCATGACCACCATGCAATACCTGTCGTCCGTACATCGTAACACATTTCCGGTAGCGGAAGTGAAAGCAGATAACGACGCGCTGGCAGACATGGCACGTATGCCCGAAAACATCAGCCGTACTGCCTTACTGAGTCTCATCGCTGCCAGGGAAGCCTGGCAGTCGTCCGGCCTGCAGGATATCTCTGCCTACCGGGTGGGTTTTGTTTCAGGCAATACCGTTGGCGGTATGGATAAAACCGAAGACTTCTTTACGCAGTTCCTGCCGGATACGGCCAGGGGCGGACGTTTGCAGCAGGTGGTACATCACGAGTGCGGCAGCGTTACCGAACTGGTAGCCGATGCACTGGGAGTGCGCCATCATGTGTCTACCATCAGCACGGCATGCTCTTCGGGCGCCAATGCGCTGATGTATGGCGCCAGGCTTATCCGCAACAACATCGTGGATGTAGTCATTGCCGGCGGTACTGATGCGCTGACACGCTTTACCCTCAACGGTTTCAATACCCTCATGATCCTGGATCAGGCAGCCTGCCGCCCGTTCGATAATACCCGTACCGGGCTGAATCTCGGCGAAGGCGCAGGGTATGTGGTGCTGGTATCAGACAGCCTGGCGGCGCAGCTGCATCCCTGGTGCAGGCTCAGCGGCTTTGCCAATGCCAACGACGCCTATCATCAGACAGCCTCCTCGCCCGATGGCACCGGTAATTACCTGGCCATGAAAGGCGCGCTGGATATGAGCGGACTGCAACCGCAGCAGATTGGTTATATCAACCTGCACGGCACCGGTACCCAGAACAATGATGTTTCCGAAGGTATTGCCATCAACCGGCTCTTTGCGCCGCATTTCCCGGCCATGAGCTCCACAAAATCATTTACCGGTCATACGCTGGGCGCCAGCGGCGGTATTGAAGCGGTTTTCTCCGCCTTATCCGTGAAGGAAGGGATCATTTATCCCAATGCGCGCTTTGAGCACCAGATGAAAGAATTACCATTTGCGCCGGCAACAGCTTATTCCGAACATAATGACATACATCACGTGATGTCTAACTCATTCGGTTTCGGCGGTAACTGTTCCAGCCTGGTATTCTCCGGATATTAACAAAGAGCTTTAAAAAGATAAAACCTGATATGTCACCCATCTATATAAACGGCTCTGGTTGTATTTCTCCGCAGGAAACTGCGACAGGCGGGCTTTTGCTGGCCAGCCTGCGGGAATACGAACAGGTGCGGCTGGCTACCGTAGATCCTGACTACAAGCAATGGATCGATGTAAAGCAGATCCGCAGAATGAGCCGGGTAGTGAAAATGGGAGTAGGCGCAGCGAATCTCAGCCTCGAAGAAGCTGGTGTAGCCATGCCCGACGCCATTATCACCGGTACCGCTTACGGTTGCCTGGACGATACAGGCGTATTTCTCACCAAAATGGTGAACCAGCAGGAGGAAATGCTGACGCCCACTGCGTTTATACAATCCACGCACAATACTGTAGGCGGACAGATCTCGTTGCTGCTGGGATGCAACGCCTATAACAATACCTTCGTTCACCGCGGTTTCTCTTTTGAAAACAGCCTGCTCGATGCTATCATGATATTGAAGGAAGGCAGCGCAAAGCATGTGCTGGCAGGTGGTCTGGACGAAATTACCAACTACAGCCACGATATTTTAACCCGTTTCGGCCTCTATAAAAAAGCGCCGGTGAAAACCATGGAGCTGCTCAACAGCCCTACCCGCGGTACTATCGCCGGGGAAGGCGCCGCTTTTTTTACACTCAGTATGGAAAAAGGAGATCATGCCGCTGCGGCTGTCACCGGACTGAGCACGCTCTACAAGCCCATGTGGGAAGGAGAGGTGATTGGCCATATCGTTAAATTCCTGGAAGATAACGACTGTACTCCTGCAGATATAGACCTGCTGCTCACCGGCAGAAACGGAGATATAGATCAGGATGAAATGTATGAAGAAGTAGCTGCCGCGCTGTTCCCGGACCATGCGGAAGCCAGCTTCAAGCACCTGTGCGGCGAATATCCTACTGCCACTGCTTTCGGGCTGTGGATGGCCAACCGCATGATGGCTGAACAGGCAGTACCCGCTGCTGCTGCCTTCTACGGCAAAGCGCCGGAACGTCTCCGGAAAATATTATTGTATAACCATCATCAGGGTACCCACCATTCCCTGATTTTACTCACGGCATGCTGAATAACAGAACAGGAAATATCATCATCATCGGTAGCATAGCTATGTTGCTGGCCCTGATGCTCTCAGGTCTGTATGCAGTGCCGTGGTGGAGTTTTGCAGTGCCGGTATTACTGCTGCTGCCCTTTTATGTAAGAGGCGCGATGAACATCCGCTCCGACTTCTTCATAAAAACCATCTGCGCAGCAGATATCCGTGAAAAAATAGTAGCGCTTTCCTTTGATGACGGCCCGTCGGAACAATATACCTCCCGCGTGCTGGACATCCTGAAGGAGCAACAGGTGAAGGCGGCTTTCTTCTGTATAGGGAAAAATATAGAAGGAAATGTCCACTTACTCCAACGCATACACGCAGAAGGACATGTCATAGGTAACCATACCTATTCGCATCACTTCTGGTTTGATATGTACGGCAGCAAAAGCATGGGAGCAGATATGGAAAGGATGGATACGCTGACGATCAACGCTACCGGCCTGCAGCCGCGCCTGTTTCGTCCGCCGTACGGCGTCACCAATCCCAACCTGGCCCGCGCTATCAAAGCCAACAACTATCTGCCGGTAGGCTGGAGCATCCGCTCCATGGATACCGTGGCAAAAGATGAAAATACTTTATTGCAGAAGATCCTGGATCAGCTGCATCCCGGTGCGGTCATACTGCTGCATGATACCATGAAGATTACTTCCGATATACTGCCACAGCTCATTGCAGGCATCCGGGAAAAAGGATACCAACTGGAAAGAATGGATAAAATGTTAAATGTGCCAGCTTATGTTTAAATGGATCATATTATTTTCAGGTATGTTGCTGACGTTGCAGCTGCAGGCACAGTCAGGGTTTAAGCCGGTGGCTGACCTGGCTCCCGTAAAGCAGCAGTTTGCAAAGGCTGCACAGCAGACGCAAACCATCCAGTGCGATTTTGTCCAGGAGAAAAACCTGAGCATGTTATCCGATAAGATCACGTCCAAAGGGAAATTCTGGTTTAAGAAAGATAATAAAGTGCGGATGGAATACCTGCAGCCTTCCTACTATCTGCTGGTGATCAACGGAAAAGATATACGCATTAAAGATGCGCAGAAAGAAAGCAAAGTATCCGGAAAGAATAATAAACTGTTTGAACAGATCAACAGAATTACGGTTGACTGTGTGCGGGGTACGGTGCTGGATAATGCTGATTTTACGGTAAAAGCGGCTGAAAGCAGCCAGCAGTACCGGCTGGAGATGACACCTGTGAACAAGGTGATGAAAGAATATTTTAAAACTATTGTACTGCTCGTAGATAAACAGGATTATGGCGTGGCAAAAATCATTATGCAGGAGGCTTCCGGCGATGATACTTCCATCAGCTTTCTGCACAGGCAATTGAATATAAACATTCCGGATGCGGTATTTGTGGCTAAATAGCATACTGGCCGTGCTGCTGTTCGGCAGCTGCACGTCTGTATACAAAGGATTACGGCCGGTTTCCGGTGATGTAAACTGCATTCAGCAGTTCCGGCCACAGTTTGCCTCCACGCTGTACAGCACGCAGGTAAATGTGTTGCGGCATCATCTGAGCGGACTGCTGTTTTTTAAGCAGATGCCGGATAGCAGCCTGCGGGTAGTATTCGCCAATGAGATGGGTTTTAAATTCTTCGATTTTGAATTTGACCGGCAGGGAAACTTTACCAAACACTACCTGCTGCCGAAGATGGATAAAAAGGCAGTAGTGAAAACACTGCGCCAGGATTTTGCACTGGTACTGCTGCAGCAGCCCATGCAACAGGCGTACCTGGCTGCGGATAGCCATTACCGTTATGTAGTGATACCTACTGAAAAGGGAAATAACTACTATATAACGGATAGCGGTTGTACGAAGCTGGAACGTATTGAAAAATCATCCGTCCGCAAGCCTGTGGTAAAGGTATGGATGATGGATTACAAAGATGGCGTACCGGACAGTATCCGGATTGCGCATCAGAATTTTACATTTAATATCTCCATGAAACGTGTGGAGAAAAAATAATATCTTATGTTGAAAGGAAACTTCTATAACAGCGCCAATACTACACAGGATGCAGGACAGATCAGCGCCACCATTGCACTGAATGCTGCGCATCCCGTGTTCCAGGGGCATTTTCCGGATCAGCCCGTAGTACCCGGTGTATGTATGATGCAGATCATTACTGAAACACTGGAAGAAGCTGTACAGAAAAAAGTACAGCTGCAGAAAGCCAGCCAGATGAAATTCCTGAATATGATAGATCCGGTGAAACAGCCACAGGTAGATATTACTGTGAACTACAAGGAAGACGAAGGCGGCTTGAAAGTCAACGCCGTACTGAAGCACGAGGCGACCACATTCATGAAATTCCAGGGGATCTTTAAGTAAGTGACAACGAAAGGTACACATAACGAACATTTTGAACAGCACCGCGCGGCGGTGCTGATACCTACCTACAACAACGCCTCCACGCTGGAAGGCGTGCTGCAGGACGCTTTGTCCTACACCTCCCATGTGATTGTAGTGAACGACGGGGCTACTGATAGTACCCAGGATATTCTGGAGAAGTATCCCCAGCTGCAGCGCGTTTCGTATAACCCTAACCGTGGTAAGGGAATTGCGTTGCGCCGTGGCTTCCGGTACGCTATGGATCAGGGATATGACTATGTTATCACGATGGACGCAGATGGACAGCACTTCGCCACCGATCTGCCCGGAATGCTGCAGATGATCGGCACCCATCCGGAAACCCTGGTAATTGGCGCACGCAACCTGCAGGAAGAGAATATGCCCGGCAAAAATACTTTTGCCAACAAATTCTCCAACTTCTGGTTCTATGTAGAAACCGGCCTGAAAGGCCCGGATACACAATCGGGCTACCGCCTGTATCCGCTGCGCCGCATGGGTAACATGCGCTTCTGGTGTACAAAGTATGAATTTGAAATAGAGGTGCTGGTACGCAGCGCGTGGAAAGGCGTTAAAATAGAATGGACGCCGGTGAAAGTTTACTACCCGCCGGCAGAAGAGCGGGTATCGCACTTCCGGCCGTTCCGCGATTTTTCACGTATCAGTGTGCTGAACACTGTACTGGTACTCATCACCTTATTATATATCAAACCGCGCGATCTTCTCCTGTTCCTCCTGAAGAAAGAAAACTGGAAGAAGATGTGGCGGGAAGAAGTATTGAAATCCGGAGAATCCAATGCCAGAAAGGCGGCAGCCATCGGCTTCGGCGTTTTCATGGGTATTGTTCCCATCTGGGGGGCACAGCTGCTGGTAGCCATGGTGCTGTCCATCCGGCTGAAGCTCAATAAAGCCCTGGTATTTTTAGCTGCACACATCAGTACGCCGCCACTAACTCCTTTCATCCTGTTCGCCAGCTTCCTCACCGGGAAAATATGGATGGGACAATCAGCCAAAGACCTGGTATTTGCAGACGGGCTGACACCCGCCACTTTCCGGGATAACATCCTGCAATATATTCTTGGCAGCATAACATTAGCTATAACGGCAGGTGTGGCAGCATGGATGATAAGTTATGTATTACTGAGCATTTTTAGGAAGGAAAATAAATAAAGTAATTACGAATTACGAATTGCGAATTACGAATGAAGAGCGAAGATCAGCAGGAATATTAATACCTGATTCGCTTTGCTCTTCGCTCCTCATTCGTAATTCGCAATTCGTAATTCGTAATTAAATAATATGGGTAATTTTTTCATTGCGATTTACAATTTTTTCAACCGGCACAAAATACTGCTGTGGTCCGTTACCATAGTGTGTTTTGCGCTGATTACCCTTTTGGCTTCCCGCATACGGCTGGAAGAAGATATCACCAAAATACTGCCGCAGGATAAGAAGCTGGATAAACTGCAACAGGTGTTCCAGGATTCCAAGTTTGCTGATAAACTGGTAATTACCGTGTCGCAGAAAGATACTGCCGGTGAAGCCATACCGGATAGCCTTACCGCCTGTGCCGGAGAGCTGGTCAGCAGTGTGCAGGAGCGGCTGTCGCCCTATATCCGGCAGATACAGGGACAGGCTGGCGATAGCATGGTGATGGGCCTGATGCAGGTGATACAGCAGCACCTGCCGGTATTCCTGGAGCCGGAAGATTACAGTAAAATTGATAGCCTCCTCACTCCGCAACAGCTGCAGGCATCGCTGCAATACGATTACAATACCCTGATTTCCCCTGCGGGGCTGGTGCTGAAGAAGATGATCCAGGCCGATCCGGTAGGTATTTCCTGGATTGGGGTAAAGAAGCTGCAGCACCTGCAATACGACGATCAGTTTGAATTATACGATAACTATGTGATGACGAAAAACCATCGTCATCTGCTGATATTTATTACACCTGCCAATCCGCCGGGAGCCACCAAAGTAAATGCAGCCTTCCTGAAAGGACTGGACCAGGTGAAAGATAGCCTGTCAAAACGTTTTCCGGCAGCGGATATCAGCTACTTTGGCGCTACCGCCGTATCTGCGGGGAACGCTGTGCAGCTGCGGCAGGATACCTTTCTCACACAAGGTATTGCCGTATTACTGCTGGTGGTGCTGATAGCGTTGTTTTTCCGGAAGAAGCGTGCGCCGTTGCTGGTGATGCTGCCGGTAGTATTCGGCGGACTGTTCTCACTGGCATGCATATACGTTATCAAGGGGCATATTGCCGTGATGGCCCTGGGCGCCGGCGCAGTAGTGCTGGGCATCGCCGTTAATTACTCTTTACATGTTTTCAATCATTACCGGCATGCCTCGGATATACGTGAAGTAATCGGCGACCTGGCCACTCCCATGACGCTGGGCAGCTTCACTACCGTAGGCGGGTTCCTGTGCCTACAGTTTGTGCACTCGCCCATGCTGAAAGATGTAGGACTCTTCGCTGCCTGCAGCCTGATCGGCGCAGCGCTGTTCTCCCTGGTATTCCTGCCACACTGGATTGTGCTGGGTAAACAGCCCGCCGCACCTGTACATCACAACAACTGGCTGGATAAATTATCCGCCCTGCAACCGGAACGGAACAAATACCTGGTAGGCGCTATCCTGTTGCTGACGGTGGTTTTTTACTTCACGGCCAGGAATGTATCTTTTGAAAGCGATATGATGCGTATGAATTTTATGTCGCCCGAACTGAAGGCGGCAGAAACGCATCTCAATAAAATAAATTCCTACACCGCACAGTCCGTATACGTAGTATCCGAAGGCACAAACCTGGAAACGGCCCTGGAAAATGGCGAGCAGCTGATGCCCGCTATCAGGCAGCTACAGCAGCAAGGCGTTGTGAAAAAGTATGCCGGCGTACAGGCGTTACTGTTATCCCGCAAAGAGCAGCAGGCACGCATTGCCCGCTGGAATGCCTACTGGACGGAAACAAAGCGGCAGCAACTTATGCAGTGGCTGCGTACCAACGGAACAGCTGCTGGCTTCAGCGCTACCGCCTTTGATAATTTTGATAAGCTCCTGCACAAAGACTTTCAGCCTTTATCCGGCGAAACATTGCAGACACTGCGCCAGGGCACGCTGGGAGACTTTATCATAGAGAAAAACGGACGCACCTCCCTGGTAACCCTGCTGAAAGCAGATCCGGCCCAGAAAAAACAGTTGTATGCCGCACTGGAGCATTTACCCAACACCACCGTGCTGGATAAACAGTATGCTGCCAATAGACTGGTAGAAGTGATCCGGGAAGAATTCAACAGCATTGCCTGGATGACCTCACTGCTGGTATTTACCGCGCTGCTGATCTCGTACGGCCGCATAGAACTGGCGCTGATTACCTTTATCCCCATGGCGTTAAGCTGGGTGTGGATACTGGGCATAATGGGGCTTTTCGGTATTAAATTCAATATCGTTAATATCATCCTTTCCACCTTTATTTTTGGTCTGGGAGATGATTACAGCATCTTTATGATGGATGGACTGCTGCAGGAATACAAGACAGGTAAGAAGACATTATCTTCCTATAAATCCTCTATCTTTTTATCGGCCATCACCACCATACTCGGACTGGGCGTGCTGATATTCGCCAAACACCCTTCCCTGCAATCTATCGCGCTCATCTCTATCATCGGTATCGGCACCGTTGTATTGATTTCACAGGTGATGATTCCGGTATTGTTCAACTGGTTGATCACCAACCGCGTGAAAAAGGGGTATGCACCCTGGACCATGAAGGGCTGGGTATTATCCGTGTTTTCCTTCCTGTATTTTACAGTCGGATGTTTACTGTTAACCGCGATCGGTACCGTGTTAATACGTATCAATCCTTTCAATAAAGAGAAAGGAAAGCTGCTGTATCACCGGATTTTGTCTTCCTATACGCACAGCGTGCTGTATATCATGACTAATGTGAAGAAGCGGATTATTAACCCGGATAACGAGCAGCTGAAGAAACCGGCAGTCATCGTCAGCAACCACCAGTCTTTCCTGGATATACTGGTATCTACCATGCTGCATTCCAAAGTGATACTGCTCACTAACCAGTGGGTGTGGCGTTCGCCGGTGTTCGGGGCAGTGGTAAGGCTGGCAGATTATTACCCGGTAGCCGACGGAGCAGAAGGCGCTATAGAAAAGCTGCGTGACCGGGTAAAAGAAGGCTATTCCATTGTAGTATATCCCGAAGGTACCCGATCTCCTGACCCTGTCATCAAGCGTTTCCATAAAGGCGCCTTTTATATTGCAGAGCAGCTCGGACTGGATATACTGCCGGTTGTTATTCACGGTACCGCCTATACGATGACGAAAGGCGATTTCCTGCTGAAAGACGGGCTGGTGACCGTAAAATACCTGCCACGCATTACGCAGGAGGATAAAAGCTGGGGAGATAACTACAGCGCACGTACGAAAAGTATCAGCCGGTATTTCAAGCAGGAGTACGAATCGCTTACCCGGGAAACAGAGGTACCTGGCTATTTCCGTGAGCAGCTCAAATATAACTTTATCTACAAGGGGCCTGTGCTGGAATGGTATATGAAAATAAAAACCCGGCTGGAAGGCAATTATGAATTGTTCCATCAGCTGTTGCCGCTGCAGGGGCGTATACTGGATATCGGCTGTGGTTACGGGTTTATGGACTATGTGCTGAGCTATACTGCCCCCGGCAGAGAAATTACAGGTATAGACTATGATGAAGAGAAGATAGCCACCGCACAGCATTGCTATGCACGGCCCGGCAATCTGCAGTTCATACACGGTGATATAGCTGCCACACCATTTGAAAAATATGATGCCTTTATATTAAGCGATGTCCTGCATTATCTGCAACCGGATGAACAGGAAGCGCTGATCCGTCAGTGTATAGACAGGCTGACGCCCGATGGTGTGATTGTCATCCGGGATGGGGACAGCGATAAGGCCCGCCGTCATGAGGGCACCAGGTTTACCGAATTTTTATCGACCAGGGTAATAGGATTTAATAAGACGAAAGACAAGCAGTTATCGTTCTTTTCAGCTTCGCATGTACGAAGTCTGATCAGCAAATATGGCGCAGTAGCGGAAGAAATAGACAATACCCGGTACACATCCAACGTAATATTTGTTATCAAAAAACATCCCCAAAAAAACTATGCAACATGATGAGGTGATTATAATAGGCAGTGGCCTCGGAGGTTTGGTTTGTGGTGCTATCCTGAGCCGTAACGGATACCGGGTACGTATATACGAAAAAAACCGTCAGCCGGGAGGCTGCCTGCAAACCTTTTCCCGTGAGAAAGTAATATTTGATTCAGGTGTTCACTATATCGGCGGCCTTGCCCCGGGAGAGAACCTGTACAAGGTATTCAGCTATGCCGGCATACAGGACAAGCTCCGTTTACGCCGTATGGATACAGACGGATTTGACCATATTCATTTTAAAGAAGAAGAAAAAGTATACCGTATCGCGCAGGGCAGGGAAAACTTTATCAACATCCTGCTGAAGGACTTTCCCGGAGAGCGGAAAGCACTTACAGCGTATTGTGATATGATCAGCGAAGTATGCAGCAAGTTCCCGCTGTACAACCTGCGTACCGGCGACTATGAAGAGAAGCGCAGCGTGCTGCAGCTCAACGCCGCCGATTTCCTCAGCAGTATTACCAGCAACGACAGGCTGCAGCAGGTGCTGGCAGGTAACAACCTGCTATATGCAGGCGTAAAGGAAAAAACACCATTCTACGTACATGCGTTGGTGTTAAATAGTTACATGAACAGTTCCTGGAAGTGCGTGGACGGTGGCTCGCAGATCGCCAAGTGGCTGTGCCGCCGGATCACAGAAAACGGCGGTGAAGTAATCCGGCACACCGGTGTGAGAAGCATACAGGGTAACGGGGACCGCGTAGACCACATTGTGCTGGAAAACGGGCAGAAGGTATACGGGGATCACTTCATCTCCAACCTGCATCCGGCGCAGACTACCGCCATGACAGAAAGCGATCTGCTCCGGACGGCCTACCGCAACCGGATGCAGCAGCTGGAGAATTCTCCCGGTGCTTTCGTACTCAACGTAGCCTTGAAGCCCGGTACTTTTCCTTATCTCAACTACAATTATTACCACCATGCCGGCGACGATGCATGGGCCGGTATTAACTATTCGCCGGAGCAGTGGCCCGGAACATATGCTATATATGTGTCTGCCGGTTCCCGTAGCGAAACATATGCCGACAGCCTTTCCATCATGACGTATATGCGTTACGAAGAAATGGCGCCCTGGCAACACACCTTCAATACCACCAGCCGGGAAGCCAGCAGGGGAGAAGATTACGAAGCATTTAAAACAGAAAAGGCCGAAAGGCTGCTGGATAGCGTTGAGAAGCAGTTCCCCGGATTCAGGAATTGCGTACAGGCTTACTGCGTAGCCACACCGCTGTCGTACCGGGATTATATCGGCACCGGCGACGGCAGCATGTACGGAGTGCAGAAAGACAGTAATGATCCCCTGCGGACCATGGTTTCGGCACGTACCAAACTATCCAATTTGTATCTTACCGGGCAAAACCTGAACTTGCATGGAATTCTGGGGGTATCTATCAGTAGTGTGATTACCTCGGCAGAGCTGCTGGGAATGGAATTCCTGGTAGATGAAATTAATCAGTCAATACTCAAATAAAAGTGGAAAAAAAGAAACGAAGCGGGTGGCGTAAGTTCGGTCGCGTTTTACTTTACATCTTCGGCAGCATCCTGCTGCTATTTATTGCACTGGCTATATACCTGGTGTCCGTCAGCCGTATGACGCCGCCGGCAGTAACAGACCAGCAGGCCTTGTCATTGCAGCGCACGCAGCTGGACAGTAATGCCTACACGATAGGCAACAGCTGGTTCCGTAAAAGTAACAGCGGATTGTATGAGATGTATGTAGAAGGTGCGCCTTTTGAGCGGGGAGTCATCAACGGTAAATTGTCCGGGGAGCTGATCCGCCGCCAGGAAGATGTGTTTGTAGAACAGATTAAGAAGATGATTCCATCTACCTTCTATCTGCATTTCCTGAAATATTTCATCGGCTGGTTTAACAGGGATCTCAGCAATCATGTAGCGCCGGAATTTAAAGAAGAGATTTACGGAGAATCGTTTTCTGCCGCAGCAGGATATGATTATATCGGCAGTAATTACGAACGGCTGATGAACTACCATGCCGCCCATGATATAGGACATGCCCTGCAAGGTATGATGCTGGTAGGGTGTACCTCTTTCGCCACCTGGGACGATCATTCTGCAGACAGCAACCTGATTATCGGGAGGAACTTTGATTTTTATATGGGAGATAAGTTTGCCGAAGATAAAATGGTTGTCTTCTATCATCCCGACAAAGGCAATAACTTTATGTTTGTTACGTGGGGCGGCTTTACAGGGGTGGTTTCCGGGATGAATGACAAGGGACTTACCGTAACCATCAACGCAGCCAGAACAGATGTGCCTTCCGGCGCCGCCACGCCCGTATCGCTGGTAGCCAGGGAAATATTACAGTATGCAGGAAATATTCAGCAGGCGTGGGATATCGCGAAGAAACGGAAGATGTTCGTATCTGAATCCTTCCTGATAGGTTCCGCCGCAGATAACAAGGCGGTGGTGATAGAGAAAACGCCGCAGGGTATGGATATCTATGATCCCAGACAACATTTTATCACCTGCACCAACCATTTTCAGGGAGATACGCTGGGTAACCTGGCATCCAATAAATTACAGATCCGGGAAAGCGCTTCCGCCTACCGCTACCGCAGGCTCACAGAGCTGATGCAGGAAGGTGGGCCGAATACCGTTCAGAAAACAATTAATATCCTGCGCGACCGTAAAGGATTACATAATACAGATATCGGTATGGGTAATGAGAAAGCGGTGAACCAGTTTATAGCCCACCATGGTATTGTGTTTGAGCCGAAGAAAAAGATGGTATGGGTATCCGCCGCGCCGTGGCAGATGGGCCGTTTCATAGCCTACAACCTGGATAGTATTTTCAGTATGCATGGATTGCGAACCAATCATGAAGTGTATGACAGCGCGCAGAGCATAGCTGCAGATCCTTTTCTGCAGACAAAAGAGTTCACTGCTTTTCAGCAATACAGGCAGCTGAAAGAGCAGCTGCTGGAAGGAAAAATCATAGATGTGCAGGCGCTGATAGCAACAAATCCGCAGTATTATCATACCTATGTACTGGCAGGCGATTATCTTTTCAAACGAAAAGATTTTGCACAAGC
Source organism: Chitinophaga solisilvae (assembly GCF_009928525.1). Classification (GTDB taxonomy): domain Bacteria; phylum Bacteroidota; class Bacteroidia; order Chitinophagales; family Chitinophagaceae; genus Chitinophaga; species Chitinophaga solisilvae. Next base: position 502,522 of record NZ_JAABOK010000005.1, read on the forward strand.
AGCGAAATATTATGAGACAGCGCTGACCAAAGAAATTGCTACACAGGGAGAAGAGCAGCACATCCGCAGGCAGCTGGAAAAATGTAAACCGAAGCAATGATTATCGGAATTGGTACAGATATCGTCAATGTAGCGCGTATAGCGCAGAAGCTCAGCAAAAGTGCAGGCTTCCGGACGCTGGTGTTTACGCCACACGAAATTACCTATTGTGAGCAACAGGCAGCGCCCGCGGAAAGTTATGCCGCCCGCTTCGCCGCCAAGGAAGCCTTACTTAAAGCATTCGGCACTGGTTGGGGAAATGGTGGCGTGAACTTCAACGAAATAGAAATACGCAATGACGCCGCGGGAAAACCGGCGTTGTTCCTTATTGGCAATGCCACTGCCAGATACGCTTCCATGGGAATTACAAGAATATGGGTGTCCTTATCGCACGAAAAGGAGGCCGCCGTTGCCATGGTGATACTGGAGGGAAACGATTAATTATCAGAACAGACTTATTATGTACATACCGGATATAGAACTACAGTCGAACGATGCCATCAGGGCATTCCAGGAAAAAGAAGTGATGCGCCTGCTGGGTTATCTGCGGGAGTTTTCGCCATTCTACAAGGCATGGTTTAAGCGGCATGATATTCAGGCCGACAAGGTACGTTCGCTGGAGGCATTCTCACAGATTCCGCCGGTAACAAAGGAAGATCTGCAGGAGCATAACTGGGAGTTTCTTTGTGTAGATAAAAGTAAGATAGCAGAATATACCACTACCTCCGGTACGCTGGGACGGCCGGTGATTATAGCATTGACAGAAAAGGACCTGCAGCGGCTCAGTTATAATGAGTATATCTCTTTCTGCTGCGCAGACGGTACCGGCAGCGATATTTACCAGCTGATGCTGACACTTGACCGGCAGTTTATGGCGGGTATGGCGTATTACAACGGTATCCGCAGGCTGGGAGCGGGGGTGCTGCGCGTAGGGCCGGGAGTGCCCAGTATGCAATGGGAAAACATTCAGCGGATTAAGCCCACCACTATTGTGGGGGTGCCTTCGTTTATTGTAAAGCTCATTGCCTATGCGAAAGAGCATCATATAGATATCAATGCCACCTCTGTAAAGAAGGCGGTATGTATCGGGGAAAATATACGTAACACGGATTTTTCGCTGAATGTACTCGGCAAGAAAATTACAGAGCAGTGGAATATTCAGTTGTATTCCACGTATGCGTCAACGGAGATGCAGACGGCTTTTACAGAGTGTAAAGCCGGACGGGGAGGGCATCATCATCCGGAGCTGCTGTATGTGGAGTTGCTGGATGATAATAATCAGCCGGTGGCGCCGGGAGAAGAGGGCGAGGTAACTATTACCACGCTGGGAGTGGAAGGTATGCCGTTGTTGCGTTACAAGACCGGAGATATTTGTCAGTATCACGAAGACATCTGCAGCTGCGGCCGTCATACCCTGCGATTATCGCCGGTAATCGGCCGCAGGAAGCAGATGATTAAATATAAGGGCACCACGCTTTATCCGCCTGCGCTTTTTGATTTGCTGAATGATATGGAAGCGGTTAAAGAGTTTGTGGTAGAGGTGTATTCCAATGAACTGGGAACAGATGAAATACTGCTGCATCTGTGGCCGGTGGAGGAGTCCGAGGAAATGGACCGTAAGATCAAGTCTTACCTGCAGGCCAAGTTGCGGGTCATACCACAGGTGCGGTATTGCGGGCAGCCGGAAATTATGCGTATGCAGTTCCCGGAAAACAGCCGTAAACCGGTGAAGTTTGTGGATAACAGGAGTTAATTATCGCTGACACTGTAAGTGCGCAAAATTTCCTCCTGTTGCCTGGTATCTTCACGAGGTTTGAAAAATCCCTTGATACATTCTGTATTACGTATACAAATCTGTACATGGGTTTTGTCATAGAAGCTGGAACCCTTTATAACAGGCTCTCCTTCCATAAAAGCAGCTCTGGCAGAATCGAATGTTCTGATGTTGGAAAAAGTGTAGTGCGCTATTTGTGCTTTCTGTTGAATGTCAAGCATTTTGTGCATGTATTCAATCAACGAATAATCAAACTTTCGCAATACTTTATCATTGCCTGGCATTCCTTCCGGATTTTTATTTTGAGCAATCGGAATTTTCGCGTTTATATTTTCAGAGGCAAACATTTTGCAATATGTCGCAAACATGGTAATAAATCTGGAATCCATTAAGTCCAGGCAGTGTTGGAGGTTTAGCACTGCTCCGATTACACAAGGCTCCTTAATAAGTCCTCTTTTTTGTTTTTCCTGGGCCCACATCAATGCACGTTTAGGGTCGTTTTCCCAGAAGTAAACGCCATTGCCCAGCCAATTATATGGTTTTCGACTTAGCCTGACGTTATCAGGATTTAGTAGTAAAGCTTGAAATGTTTGCAGGTCACATCCGTGGTAACCTACTACCAGATTTGATTTAAAGCTACTTATCATGGGATAACATTGTTGTTTTAATATGAAGGGATAACATTGATAACAGTGTTGTTACTGTTATCTAAATATTCAGTTTAGGAATTCTCAAATCCTCGAATTCGGGTGTCAACTTGCCTTGCGCATCGAGGATGCCCAGTTCCCTGAATATCTGAATGGATTCTTCCGGAGTTCTCGGACTGTTTTTAATCTTTTCAGTTACCTGCATTAATACTTTGAAATCTTCGTTTGTCATGGTAATTGGTTTTTGTAATAGTGGATAATTGAATGGCTCGCGACAAATTATGTTCCCCTGCTCCGGCGGCTTCCACCGTTTCTCTTCCATCATGGTCATCACTATGTTGCATGATCTTACTTTCATCGCTTTAGCATTTTAAGAGTAATAAAAATCCCTATCCATGGCGGCATGGACGCTTAAAAAAGGTTAACAGTAAAATGCGATTGATTCAGCTAAAGACAAGAAAGCAGCCACAGCTGCCGGTTTTCCTGATGATGGTGTCAGCCTGATCTCTCAGGCCCTTTCAATTTCTTATTGGTTATTTACTGACGTAAAATTACAGCATTACTTTATTGTACCATCATTTTATAACTTATATTTATTTTCATAAATTATTTTTATAAAATATATGGTATAATGAAAATCAATTTGTTGTGAAGTTTTTCTTTTTGAGAAAGTTTGTATCAATCTGTAAGCATCACGATGGTTAAAAGTGCAGCAACGCATCAGATTTCGGGTTATCCAGCTTCACACTTTTACGCACTCCCCCCACAATTATATGCATCATATTAATCTGTGACGGGTGTTGTGTATATAACAGGTCATTCTTTACCGCCACCTGCCGCGGAGCCGCTATATGCTCCGCCTCCAGGAAACTCCAGACAGCGTCTTCCTCAATTTTATATCCCAGGAAATGCAGCGCCACCGGCTTCCCGTCCAGCGTAAGCTGCAGGTGCTTCGACAGGTAATCAGCTATAAACCCCTCTACCTGCGCACGGTTGGCCGGCCGGGTGATATCAAATGTTGTCTTGTACTGCGCCTTCAGCGTATTTTCCAGGTCGTCCGTGAAAATACGGCAGCTCACTTCCAGCTCCCGCTTCGCCGCATTATGCGTCACCTCTGTAACACTCACGTAAAATGGGTGCAATGCCGCCATCCACAAGGTTATCCACCATTTACATAATAATAAACCCACTAGACTATTTTTTTTGGGAAAATTAATTTTTACTTTTTATAATTACCAAATTTAGTTAATTAAGGGGCAATGGAACTGATGTATTTCGAGCTGGGCTGGCAACATATATTGAACTGGGAAGGTTATGATCATATTCTCTTTGTAATTGCCCTGAGCGCTATTTACCTGTTACGCGAATGGAAAAAAGTACTGGTACTGGTCACCGCCTTTACCATCGGGCATTCTGTCACACTGGCACTGAGCGTACTGCATATTGTGAAGATACCGGCAGCGCTGATCGAATTCCTCATACCTGTGACCATCTGTATCACCGCGCTGTCCAACATACTGCGGAGAGACAGAGAACCGCAGAACCTGCAGCTGAACTATGGCTATGCCCTCTTTTTCGGACTCATTCACGGGCTGGGATTCTCCAACTACCTGAAAAGTTTACTCGGCAGCCAGGCAAATATTGTGAAGCCGCTGCTGGGATTTAACCTGGGCCTGGAATTCGGACAGATTATTATTGTGGCTGCAGTGATGCTCATCTCCGGCCTCATCGTGCAGATCGGCCACGTAAAACGCCGCGACTGGAATATGTTTCTCTCTTCTGCCGTATTCGGTATCGCTTTCTTAATGGTGATAGAAGGCATCAGAGGGATGATTATATAAATCTAAATCGTTTATGAGAAAAAGTATTTACCTCCTGGGAATGCTTTGCTGCAGCGTAACAGCGCTGTACGCGCAAAACCCGGGCTCCAACCATGGTAACCGTTTTGAACAGCTGGGTACTATGCTGCAGACGCCCAACATGTATCGCTCGGCATCCGGAGCACCCGGCCCGAAATACTGGCAGCAGCGTGCTGACTATGATATCGCCGCAGAACTCGACGATGCAAAGCAAAAACTTACCGGCGCGGAAACAATTACCTATTATAACAATTCTCCCGATCCGCTTACCTACCTCTGGCTGCAGCTGGATGAAAATGAGCATGATCCGAAAAGCGATAACCGCAGCTTCGACGGCAGCCGGATGTCTGATAAAATGACCCTGCAGGAAATCAATAAAATCCTCCCGCCAACCGGCGACCTGGGTGTGAAAATTGTGAAAGTGACAGACGCTGACGGAAAATCACTGCCCTACACCATCAACCAGACCATGATGCGCATAGATCTGCCTGCCACTCTCATGCCGGGCGAGAAATACCGCTTTAAGGTGGAATGGTGGTATAACCTGTCTAACCGCATGGAAACAGGCGGCCGCGGCGGATATGAGTATTTCCCGGAAGATAAGAACTACCTGTATACGATCACTCAGTGGTATCCCAGGCTGGCGGTATATTCCGATTTCCAGGGATGGCAGAACAAGCAATTCACCGGCCGGGGCGAATTTGCCCTCACCTTCGGCAACTACCGGGTAAGCATGAACGTACCTGCCGATCACATCGTTGGCGCTACCGGCGAATGCCAGAACTATAAGGATGTGCTGACGCCCGCACAATACCAGCGCTGGCAGCAGGCACAAAGCAGCAAGGAGCCGGTAGAAGTGGTGACGCTGGACGAAGCAAAGAAAGCGCTGAAAAACAATGCAGCTGCCCGTAAAACATGGGTGTATGAAGCGCAGAACGTGCGCGACTTCGCCCTGGTGTCTTCCCGCAGACTGGTATGGGATGCCATGGCTACGCCGGTGGAAGGCAACAAGGTAATGGCGATGTCGTACTACGGTCCGGAAGCCTATCCGCTCTATCGCCGCTATTCTACCAAGGTGGTAGCACATACGCTGCAATCCTATTCAAAGCATACCATCCCTTATCCATACCCGGTGGCTATCTCCGTAGAAGCAGCCAATGGCATGGAATATCCGATGATCTGCTTTAACTACGGCCGCGCAGATAAAGACGGTACCTACTCCGAATCTACCAAAAACGGTATGATCGGCGTCATCATCCATGAAGTAGGACACAACTTCTTCCCGATGATCGTCAACTCCGATGAACGCCAGTGGTCATGGATGGACGAAGGCCTCAATACCTTCTGCCAGTTTATGGCGGAAATGGAATGGGACAGCAACTTCCCGGCGGGCCGTGGCCCGGCCCACAAGATTGTGGATTACATGAAAATGCCGAAAGATCAGCTGGAACCTATTATGGTCAACTCGGAAAATATTATCCAGTTCGGACCTAACGCCTATGCAAAACCCGCTACTGCCCTGAATATTCTCCGGGAAACCGTGATGGGCCGCGAGCTGTTTGACTTCGCTTTCCGTGAGTATGCACGCCGCTGGGCTTTCAAACATCCTACACCGGCAGACTTCTTCCGTACCATGGAAGATGCTTCCGCTGTAGACCTGGACTGGTTCTGGCGTGGCTGGTTCTTCACCATTGAGCCGGTAGACATCTCCCTGGACACGGTGAAATGGTATACCATGAATGGTAAGAACCCCGCAGAAAATAACAAAGCCGCCAAAACGGATTACGATAAAAATATCGATCATGTGGCCCGTCAGCGTAATATCGCTGCCGGTACTAAATTCGCGGTTGATCAGGATACAAGTCTGCAGGACTTCTACAGCAAATGGAACCGTTTCGGTGTCACCGCAGAAGATAAGGCAGCCTACGATCAGTTCTACCGCAATCTGTCTCCGGAAGAAAAAAGATTGTACGACAGTAAAAAGAATTTCTATGAACTGACATTCTCCAATAAAGGCGGCCTGGTGATGCCGCTGATTGTTGAGTGGACATTTGCTGACGGAACAAAGGAAACAGACCGTATTTCCGCATATATCTGGCGTAAGAATGAAAACCAGGTGACGAAAGTATTTGCGAAAGATAAACAGGTGGTTGCCATTCAGCTGGACCCACTCCGCGAAACAGCCGATATTGACGAAAGCAATAACAGCTGGCCACGGGCAGCAGCGCCTTCCCGTTTTGAGCTGTTCAAAAACAGCAGCGGTCCGCGTGGCGCTTCCAGCGGTGATAATCCGATGAAGAAAGCAAAAAGATAAACCATGAAAAAACTGGTACTTTTTTTTCTCCTGGCAGGCAGCCTCGCTACGGCGAAGGCAGCAGATGCGGATACCATCAGCATTCCCAGTGCTGCCATGGGCCGCAGTTACAGGTGTGTGATCATTACGCCGGCGTCTTACAAAAGCGGTACGCAGCGTTATCCGGTGATCTACCTGCTGCACGGCCATGGTGGCAATTACGCCAACTGGATAACGAAAGTGCCTTCCCTGCGGGAGCTGGCAGATGCCTATCAGCTGATGATCGTATGCCCTGACGGCGCTACCGGCAGCTGGTATCTGGACAGTCCCGTGGATAGCTCCATGCGTTTTGAAACCTACGTGGGAAAAGAAGTACCGGCATATATAGATCAGCATTACCAGACTTTGCCGGAGCCGCGGTACCGCGCCATTACCGGCCTGAGTATGGGCGGGCACGGCGCCCTGTTCCTGGCAGTACGCCATCCGGAAACGTTCGGCGCTGCCGGCAGTATCAGCGGTGGCGTGGATTTCAGAATGTTCCCTAAAAGCTGGGACCTGATAAGGCGCCTGGGAGAACCCGGAAAAAATGGCACTAACTGGACCGGCTATACGGTAATAGGGCAGGCAGAACGGTTTACTTCACGGAACATGCCATTGATAATTGATTGCGGCGTGAAGGACTTCTTCATTGATGTGAACCGCGCCCTGCACCAGAAACTGCTGGAGCTGGGTGTGCCGCACGACTATACAGAACGCCCGGGAGAGCATAACTGGACTTACTGGAGTAATTCGATACAGTACCAGTGCCTGTTTTTCCATCGTTTCTTTGAGCAGTAAATTTTAACAGCAGATATAAACAGAAAGGCGTTCCGGGACCGGAACGCCTTTTTTGCTTGCTAATATGTCCTGTTGATCTATATTAAAAAAAATCGTTGTTATTGTCTTAAAAAATTGGCCTTTAGTAAGATTACAAATGGCCGTCTCATTCTCATGTGACCTTAGTTGAATGCTAAGCGAAATCTTTATTGTTTATCCCACCAAACGCGGGTGTTGAATGTGTTCGGTCCCTGTTTGCCGATAGCATCACTGTAGCTGGCAGCATTGGAGCTGGCTTCAGCAGCAGGATACAGCATTCTTCTCGGGATAACACCACCGTTGTTGTCGCCGGGATATACGATAGGTTTCAGTTTCGGGAAATCTGTTCTTCTCCAGTTGCTCCAGGCTTCGTACCAGTCGAGGAAGCAGTTGGCCCAGTACTGGGTGTTGATCTGCTCCAGGCCTTTAGCCGGATTGTAAGGGAAGGCAGCGAGGTAAGCGGTAACTTCACCGTCGGTGATAGCAGCGCTCTTATCATACTGTGCCAGCTGTTTGAAGGCAGCAGTTACACCATTGTTATAGTGGCTGGCAGCGTCTCCGCCGGGTATGTTCCATCCCAGTTGCTTGGCTTCGGCGAGCAGTAATTCAGTCTGCGCGGCAGTAACCAGGAACGTAGGACCATCCAGTTTCAGCCAGATGTTTTTCTGGATGTTGGAATATTTCAGGATGTCGCCGGGGTAGTTCGGCTCTTTCTTAATATCAGTAGCGCCTGCGTTGCTTTCATCGTAACCGTTAGGCATACCGATCTGTACGGAAGTATCCTTGGAACCGCCGGCTGTTACCTGCGCCAGGTATTTCAGTCTTGGATCCTTGTGCGATTTCAGGTAGTCGATGAAAGTTTTACCCAGGTAGATATTTCCTTTGCCGATGGCATCCCATTCTCCGGCCAGGATGTTGCTGTTCCTGTTCAGAGTGATTCTACCGCCGGAAACATCATGGATAATATAGGCGTTGTCGTCATTGCTGAGGATGGGACCGCCGGCAGCGCCTTTCTCCACCCAGGTGCGGGCATCGCCGGGAGCCACTTTGGACATACGCATACCAAGACGGATCATCAGCGAGTAGGCGAGTTTTTTCCATTGCGCTACTGCATTGTCGCCGCCACGGTAAATCAGGTCGCTTTTATCAATTTTATCTTTGGAATCATTCAGCGCTTTCGCAGCTTCATCCAGTTCTTTCAGCATGTCTGCATAGATAGCCTGCTGTGAATCGTAGGCAGGCGTATCGTTATCGCCGGTACCGGCCTGGAAGTAAGGCACGTAGCCATACAGGTCAGTAAGACGATGATAGATCAGCACACGGGCAATTCTGCCTACCTGATACAGGTTGGCATAGTTGGGCTTATCCTTTGTGGTTTTCAGCATGTCGTTCACATACTTGATCTGGTTGCCGTAAGCCAGCGTAAAGTAGCTGCTCGCAAAACCATCGTTCCTGCCGTATTTATCGCCGGAATACCAGCCGGTGGTAGAAGCCATCTGTTGGGTCATCAGACTCAGGTAGATGATATTCACACGCCATGTTTCAAAGCTGAAGTCATGATTCCCGGTATATTCCAGTTCTGCACGGGTGAGGTTGTACGTTGGATTATTGTTTTCCGGTAATACCCTGTTGGTATCCTTGTTCATGGACTCGAAATTCTTGGTACAGGAGCTCAGGAAAGACGCTGCAGGTACCGCCATTAGCATGATATATCTGGATAATGATTTCATGTGGTGTTGTTTAGATGTTCAGCAATTTCACTTTAGAATTTAACATTCAGATTCAGACCCAGCTGTCTGGTAGGTGGTACCACAGCGTATTCCAGACCTTGTGCGTTTCCACTGGTGTAGGAAGATTCAGGATCGATGTTCGGCGTATGTTTGGAGATATAGAAGAGATTTCTTCCTACCAGTGACAGGCTCAGACCACCGATTTTGTTGTTGAAAGCGCTGGCCGGGAAATTGTAGGTCAGGCTGATAGAACGGAATTTGATGAAATCAGCATTGTATACATGTACTGCGGAAATACCTGCTACTGCATTGTAATAGTTCTGGGCAGTTACATTTTTGCTTACTGGTTTACCATCTGCATCAACGCCTGTAACATTCACACCGCCTTCTCTGCCTGCCAGGGTTTCCTTATGCAGACCTACGCCATAGGCAGTTGAGTTGGTGGCAGAATAGATCACAGCACCGCTTTTGAAGTCGATCAGGAAGGAAAGGCCGAAACGTTTGTAGTTGAATTCGTTGTTCCATCCACCGGAAGTAGGCGCTACACCTGTACCGAAAGCTGACAGGGTATTAGCGCGCTGTGGTAAGCCGTCGCCATTCAGGATGAGGTTACCGTTACCGTCTTTCATATAGTCAAATGCTACCACCTGAGATACCGGTTTGCCTACTACGTGTTTGATATAGGCTGCTTCAGTTCTGGATTCGTCGATCTGCATGTCTGTCTGACCAGGAGCGAGTTCCAGCACCTTGTTGTTGTTTTTGGTATAGTTGAAGCTGGTGGTCCAGGTGAAGTCACGGGTTTTTACCGGTACTACTGTGAGCAACAGTTCAATACCCTTGTTTTCGATTTTACCTACGTTTACCAGTCTTCTTTCATAACCGGATGTGATAGATACAGTACCCGCAACGATGTCGTTCAGCGTTTGTTTTTTATACCACGCGAAGTCCAGGGAGATACGGTTCTTCAGGAATCCGAGTTGTGCGCCTACTTCTGTTTCCTTTACTTTCAGCGGTTGCAGGTTAGCGTTCGGGATTTCAACAGGCAGATCGGAGATCGGTGCGTTGTTGATAGTTCCCTGAGCGTTGTAGTACAGGTCTGTAGAGAAGATAGGAGCATCGCCACCTACCTGTGAGTAACCAGCTCTGATTTTACCGAAATTCAGCCAGGGCAGATTCAGTGTTTCAGAGAATACGTATGCCGCGTTGATGGAAGGATAGTTATACGAGTTGTTTTTTATCGGCAGGGTGCTGGACCAGTCGTTACGGTCTGTTACGTTCAGGAATATGGTGCTTTTGTAAGACAGCTCCAGTGATCCGTAAACAGAGTGTACTTCCTTGAGCGGTGTCTGAACATTCACAACGCGGTTAGCAGCAGTGCTGGGGTTGTAAATATCCCTGTATGCCAGACCATCCGCATTCATATCAATGCTCTTACCGTTGGTGCGCATGAAGTTACCACCGGCAGTGAAACCGAGGTTGAAATCTTTAGCCAGTTTTTTATTGATACCCACCATGATGTCCGTATTCAGCTCGTTCATGTTGCGGGTAAGATCCTGTACCAGTTTACCGGTTGGTTTGAAAGCGATACCTGAAGGCCAGATGCTGTTTGCGTTGAAGGCAAAGAAGTCATTGGTTACACGGCCCTGGATATATAACCATTCCAGTGCCTGATAGCGCAGACTGGCCATACCCATTACCCTGTCCTTATCGGTGAGGTTTTTCACTTTTCCGGCAGCGAAGTAAGGGTTGGTGTTATACTGGTTGTTGTTGTATTCTGTTTCTATGCCGGTATTCGGATCCCAGGCCGGATTGTCGAGCATATTGGCTCTTACGTTCGGAGGCAGGAACATGATACCGAAGTTACCGTTTGCCGGTGCATCGCTCACATTGGTACGGTTGGCGCGTTCTTTTATATAGGTAACGTTAGCCTGGCCGGACCATTTGTCATTCAGTTTAAAACTGAGGTCGATGTTGGCGTTGGTACGCTTGTAGTAAGCATTGGGATAAACAGACTGGTTACGCAGGTCACCCAGGGACACGCGGAAGGTAGTGTTTTCATTACCGCCGGAGAAGGCCACTGTGTTGGAGAGCGTAGTACCTGTTTTATAGAAGTCCTTGAAGTTGTGCTGGCTCTGGTCAACGTAAGGATGCTCCTTACCGTCAAAGAAAAAGGCATTCTGGCCATCCAGTTTTTCGCCCCATGACTGCAGACCGGTAGCTTTGCCGGAAGCTGCATTGGTAGGGCGTTTACCCAGCGTTCCCTGGCCGTACTCGCGCTGGAAGTCGCGGAAGTCCTGTACCTTGTCGATAGTGATGTTGCTGTTAACTTCTATACCAAGACCTTTACGGGATTTGCCTGATTTGGTAGTGATGAGGATAACGCCGTTGATACCACGTTGTCCGTACAGGGCAGCAGCAGCGCCACCTTTCAGTACGGTCATATCTTCGATGTCGTCGGGGTTGATGCTGGAGATACCATCACCATAATCCGCACCGCCGAATTTACTGGGGTTACCCTGGTTGTCGTTGCTGATGGGAATACCATTCACCACATACAGCGGCTGGTTGTTATAGGAGAGAGAGGAGTTACCACGGATAGTTACGCGGGAAGAGCCACCTGCGCCTGTTGCTGGCGCGGAGCTGTTGACGCCGGCAATTTTACCCACGAGCGCATTGGCCACGTTGATCTCACGTGCCTGTGTGAACTCGCTGCCTTTTACTTTGGTCATGGCATAACCGATACTTTTCTCTTCTTTCTTGATACCGAGTGCGGTTACTACCAGTTCATTCAGTCCGGTAGCTGATTCTTCCAGCACTACCTGCAAATGATCTGAAGAACCTACCGTTACTTCTTTAGGAGCATAGCCTACAAAGCGGAATACCAGTACGTCTCCCGGTTTTGCTGCAATGCTGAATTTACCGTCAGCACCTACAGATGTTCCTTTAGTGCTGCCTTTAATAAGGACGGTCACTCCCGGAAGAACAGCGCCGGACTTATCTTTCACGGTGCCTTGTACATCCTTCTGCTGAAAGTTTGCATGCCAGACACTGGAGTTAGCGGCGCTGGCAGCCGTGGCTGCGAAAGCGTTCAGCGTCAGCGCAGTGCTGAGTGCCATTCCGGTGGCAACGCATGCTTTCATGAGGCGTAGGTTTTTTTTCATACTTGCCTTTTTTGATTTTGGATGATTTTATGAAATAGAATGCCCGGATGTTGCACAAGTGAACATCAGTTGTTATTAGTGAACCGCCGGGAATTATCGTAGAATTCCTCTCTAATATGAATACTGGCTACATGTCAGGAGTTGTTCTTCATTACGTGTTATTAAAAAATTCAGATCACAGCAGAGAGGTCGTATGATGATCTGACTGGTACTATCGCAAAATGAAATTTTTGCAAATTTTTTCTGCAAAAATTTCTCATCGTGTATCGTGTACACATAGCCGCTATAAAAAAAATATGCCGGTCCTCGATAGGACCGGCGTTTTTTTTATGCACGCGATTCAAAATAAGACGTTTGTTGTAATCATGGCTTATCCCACCAGAGGCGCGTTCCTCCGTTGTCTCCGCCGGTTCCGAGTAACTGAACGGCTTTCTCTACTTCAGCCTTGTTGGCAGTATATTCTGACGATGGGAATGGTATTCTTCTGATCTGAACATCGCTGTTAATTGTTCCGCCACTCATATTATTTACAACCGGGAACAGTTTGGGATAACCTGTTCTGCGGTATTCACTCCAGGCTTCCTGCCCCTCAGGATAAATTGCAATCCATTTCTGCGTGATGATACGTTCCAGTTTAACTGCTTCTGAAGCTGCATCATCCCATTTGATACTTAATTTACCCATCGCAGCAATGTTGTTATCCTTGTTCTGCGGATCTACATAATCAATCGGCTTGCTGGTATTATCTGCCAGGTAACTGGTTTGTGTGAGCGGATCCACATCCCACTGATTCAGCGAGGTACGTACGCCTTTTTCATACAGTTCGGCAGGAGTACCGCCGGCATTGGCAAAGCTATAAAGCGATGCTTCTGCCCGGAGGAACCATACTTCTGCTGCTGTCATCAGCTGAATGGGCGTATTGTTGCGGAAAGTTTTGGTTTCATTCACCGCCGGGATGGAATAACCGGTGTATCCTGGTTTGGACGTTACAAGGCTGCCGATGCGGATACCTTTATAAGTGCCGGGATATTTGGTGGAATGATCGTAATATTTAGGCAGGCGCGGATCTTTATAACCTACCAGGTAAGATTCCATGGAGGCGTTCATGGCATTGTCCGTCCAGGCAGTAAGAATAGTATACAGCGGATGTTTCAGACCGAAACCGGAAACGTTGGCATTGTCTTTCGGAATCTCCATTACACCACCCCTGGAAGGATCCAGTGCTTTTTCTGCTTCTGCTTTAGCCATGGCGCGGTTAACTTTACTTACACGCATAGCCAGGCGGAGCCGCAGGGAGTTGCCGAATTTAATCCATTGTTTGTAGTCGCCGGCATACAGCATATCAAATTTGCTGAACAGGTTCACACCCGGATGCTCTGCTACATATTTATTCAGGGAATTTACAGCGGAGTCCAGTTCCAGGAAGAAGCGTTTGTAAACATCTTCCTGTTTGTCGTAGGAAGAAGAGGTACCACCGCTGCCGAAGCTGCTGTAAGGAATAGGACCGTAGATGTCTGTTACACGGTGCATGGCCTCCACTTTCAGGATCAGCGCAATAGCCCAGAACTCAGGCGCTGCCTGCGGTGCGCCCCTGCGCCTTACTTCTGCGATAGGCGCCATCACATTTACATATGCCAGGTTGAAGGCAGACTGGTTCCAGCCGTCTACCAGCGAATAGGTCATGTTGTTGATGTTACCGCGGAAGTTATTCGGCGGCATCATATAACCGGAGTATACATCTCCCATCAGGTTCTGCTGTAACTGGTAATCACCGGTAGTATTACCAAAGTTAAAGTAGATAGATGACTGTATCTGGGGAAAGAAACCGCCGATATACATGAAATCGGGTACCAGCATATCATCCGTCAGACCTGTATTATCGGTATTGTATTCTTCAAAGTTTTTTGTACAGGAGCTGCTCAGCATAGCCATCATCAGGGTAATGACGGCAAGCGGCGTATATAGTTTGAATCTGATCTTTTTCATCTGCTTTGAATTAAAGGTGAACATCATTAGAATCCAACATTCAGGTTAAGACCAAAGCTGCGGGTAGCAGGCAGGCCGAACATATCCACACCGGCAAGTCCGTTGTTTGTTGACATGGTCACTTCCGGATCATACGGCGCTTTTTTGGAGATATACCACAGGTTTCTGCCGATGAGCGATAAACGCAGGCTTCTTACAAAACCTTTTCCCAATACTTTGGAAGGAACGGCATAACCCAGGGATAATTCACGCAGCCTTACTACGGTGGCATCGTAGAGATATTCGCCGGAAACGCCGTCACGGCCGCCGAGCGCGCCATACCACGTAGCGGCATCTATCTTGTTAACCGGTTGTTTGTTGGCTTCGTATACACCATCAATGGTTACGCCGCCGTTCTTACGGGCTTCGCCGCTTCTTTCAGATACGCCATATTTGTCCAGTACGGCTTCTGTCATAGACATTACCTTGCCGCCGAATTTACCGTCTACCAGGAAGCTCAGGGTAAAGTCCTTGTAGCTGAGCGTATTGCTCCAGCCGCCCTGCCATTTAGGGTTAGGGTTGCCTACAAATACCTGGTCAGAAGTTACCAGTGGCTTGTTATCTGCATCGATGAGGATACGGCCGTTTTCATCACGTTTCAGCGCCTTGCCGTAGATATCGCCATAGGAACCGCCTTTGGCGAGTACAGAGGAGAAGGTGTTGGAGCCCGGAGGTGTCAGGATGAACTGATCTACGTTGTCTGCCAGCTCCAGCACGGTATTTTTGTTATGGGAATAGTTCAGTGAAGTATTCCATCTGAAATCATTTGTTTTGATGACATCATATCCTACCAATACTTCAATACCGGTGTTCTGGATATTACCACCGTTGATGAAGGCCTGGCTTTTACCGGTACCCGGCGCAATGGCGATCTGGAAGAACTGGTTGATGGTATTGGTTTTATAGTAGGTGAAGTCGAAGTTCAGCCTGTTATTCAGGAAACGCCATTCCGTACCGATTTCAAACGATTTTGTTTTTTCAGGTTTCAGATCCCTGAAGGCACGCACGGAGTTGAAGGCGATGGTACCGCCTACTACGCCCAGGGTGTTAACAGGGTTGGTTACATAAACAGGTACTGCGTTACCCACGATGGCGTAGGAGCCGCGGAGTTTTGCGTAGCTTACCGGTTCGCCCAGGTTCAGCAACTGGTGTAACATGAATGAGAGGCCGGCAGAGGGATAAAAGTAGGAGCCGTTGGGGGTAAAGGATAAAGTAGATGCCCAGTCGTTACGGCCGCTCAGATCAAGGAATACGAGGTCTTTATAAGACAGGTTCACACTGGCGAATAAAGCCTGCAGCTGGCTGTGTGCTTCTCTGGCAGTCTGTATCTGGCTGCCCGGAGCCATGTTCTGCAGCGTAAAGGAGTTCGCCACATACAGGTCGCCCAGGAAGCTGTCGCCGGACATGCCTTTGGTTTTGTTATCCAGGATGCTGCTACCAGCCAGCGCATTCAGCTTGAAGCTGCCGAGCTGTTTGTTGAAGTTCAGGATAACGTCGCCGTAAGACTGTGTATTGGTCAGGTTGTTCATGAGGTAACGACCGTTCGGGCCAGCCAGCACTCCGTTGGTGCCTGCATAGAAACGGGCATCGTAGGTGTCGTTGGTGCGGTCTATGTTACCACGTACCTGTAAGTATAACCAGTCAGCGAAATCATATTTGAGAGAGAGACTTAACAGCGTTCTGTTACGAACGGTGGTACTTGGATTTTTGTTTACAATCCAGTATGGGTTTTGTTGAACATCTTCATTGAAAGGCCAGTTCTGTAAGTCTATCTTTCTGGTATTATCGAACTGGGTATATTGATTTTTGTAGGGAGATAAATCTTTTCCTCTTGGAAACAGGTACAAACCGGTGAGCGGGTTAAAGTACAAACCGCTGGAGGGGCCGTTTTCCAGGTTTTGTTTCACGATGTTGGCACTACCATCCACCGTGAGTTTATCGTTCAGGAATTTGGCGGTTTCCCGGATGGTGAAGTTATGTCTGTTCAGTTCGTTGCCGGGCATTATGCCGGTAGCATGTGTGTTAGCATAGGAGAAAAACGTTTGTGCTTTCTCGTTACCACCGGTGAAGTTGATGGAATTGATCCAGGTATTTCCGGTGCGGAAGAAATCGGATATATTATCAGGCGCATTGCTGATTTCTTTGCCCCAGCTGTTGGTGGAACCCGGTTCTGTTTCGCCGTAGGAGTTCTGCAGCTTTGGTTTGTAGGCAACTTTGTCCAGGGTAAAACCGCTGGAGAATTCTATTTTGGCAATACCGGATTTACCTTTTTTGGTAGTGATGAGGATAACGCCGTTGGCAGCCTGGCTGCCATAGAGTGCGGAAGCGGAAGCGCCTTTCAGCACCTGGATGCTTTCCACATCGTCGGGGTTCAGGTTGGAGATACCATCGCCGCCGTCGCGGCCGGGAGAGAAGGTAGTGTTACCATCGCCGCCCCAGGTACTGTTAGGCTGCTGGGTGGTGTAGTTGGTAACGGGAATACCATCAATAACATACAATGGCTGGTTAGTGCTTTGTGCTGATTTATTACCGCGCAGTGTCACTTTTACGGAACCGCCTACGCCGGAACTGCTTCTGCTGATGGTTACACCGGCGGCTTTACCGTTGATGGAGTTCATCAGGTTCGCATCCTTTGCGGTGGTGAGTTCTTCGCCGCCTATTCTTTGTGTGGCATAGGTAAGGGATTTGGCGGTCTTCTTTACACCGAGTGCGGTAACTACCAATTCATTTAATCCTTTTACATTGTCGTCCATTTTTACACTGACAGTTGTGCCGGCTCCCACGGTTACTTCCTGTGGGGCAAAGCCGATGGAGCTGAATACCAATACATCACCGCTTTTAGCGTTCAGATGAAACTGGCCGCTGGCATTTGTCTGCGCACCTCTGTTGGTGCCTTTTACCTGTACGGATACGCCTGGCAATGGCGCACCTTTGCTATCCCGTACAGTTCCGCTTATTTCCTTCTCCTGTTGAATGCTACGAAATGAAGCTGTGGGCGGATAAGTATAGCCGGCAGCCTTCACATACGCATGGTCTGCTAATATGGAAGTGAGCGCCAGTCCCGTAACAGCACACACTTTCATAAGGCGTAGGTTTGTTTTCATACTTGCCTGTTTTTTTGTGAATAATGGTATTTAACTTGTTGAAAAAAATTTACCATCGAATTGCGTGCATGAATATTATACCATTCCCTTCCGGCATCAGCCAAAAGAAGTCCCGCAGCATGGCGTGCGACCATACCTTGTCACGTGGTGATTAAAAAATGAATTTGAATTTGTGATGGGTACCTGCCCGGATCCGATAGCGTGCTGAACGTTGATGTCTGTTGCGGTTGTTGGCTGAATCCCGGCAATACCTGCTGTAATAGTTTTTCTACATGAAATTGTATTTAATCAATTCTGGTGATACGCACCGCTGCAATCGTCACCTGCAGCTATGCAACGGTAAAGATGTCGTGTGGTAAAAACAATGGTACCATCAGTAACAAAAAAAAATTATTTCCTGTCCCACCATAGGCGGGTGCCTCCGTCATCATCGTCTTTAAGCGTACGTATGGCGCGTTCCAGCGCCCTGGGGTTGGTGGTCTGCTCTATCTGTGGCATAGGCAGGCGGCGGATAAAAGTACCCTGCGGGATTGTATTGCCACTGTTATTGATAACCACCGGGAATAACCTGGGGTAACCGGTACGCCTGAATTCACTCCAGGCTTCCTGCCCTTCGGGAAACATTGCTATCCATTTCTGGGTGATGATACGTTCCAGCTTTTTCTCCAGGGAGGCGCCCTCTTCCCATTTAATGGTAATGGTACTCAGATGCGGACTGCCGGCTAATACATTGTTGACCTCGTTCTGCGGATCAATATAGGGCCTGGGCCGGCTGGTGCTGTTATTCGTATATTCGGTAACGTTAGGTATCTGGTATTGGGCGAAAGAAGTGCTGATACCCTTTTCGTAATTCGTGGCAGCATTGCCGGCATTCGCCCAGCCATATAGTGCTGCTTCTGCCTTCAGGAACCAGGATTCTGCTGCTGTCATGAATTGTATTTTGTTAGGAAACCTGACTAGTTGGGAGAATCCTGAATATTCTTCCTTGGCGGCAATGGCGATACCGTTACGGATGCCGTGATATGTAGCAGCGCCGTCTGTAGGCACAAAGTAGTAAGGTAAGCGCGGATCATTGTAGCCGGTAAGTATGGACTCCATCGGAGCGCTCATACGCAGGTCCGCCCAGGTGTAACACATGATGTTCAGCGGATGTGTGACGGGAGCGATGTTGACAGTGAAATTTTCCTGGTAGGCTTCCAGCAGCCCCAGCGGATGGGCCAGCGCCTTTTCACCTTCATATCTCGCCTTGTCCTCGTTTACGGTGGAAATACGTATGGCCAGCCGCAGCCGCAGCGTATTGGCAAATTTTACCCACTTGCGGTAATCCCCGTTATACACAAGATCGAAGTGCTGAAACCGCTGCTCGTCATTCCGGTTAATACAGGCGGTCAGGGTGTCAATGGCTTCGTTCAGGTCTTTGAAAAAAGCTGTGTATGCTTCTTCCTGCGAATCAAAGTCCACGCCCTGCTCATTGTTGATATGTCCGTAATGCGTATAGATGATAGGTCCGTAGATATCGCTGATACGATGCATGGCTTCTACTTTCAGTATCTGTGCCCACGCATAGAAATCGGAATAATGACCTTTGGCTTTCTGCTGGGCAAAATCGCAGGTCTTCATCACATTGCCATAGGTAACCGTCCAGGGTTTGTTGTTCCAGTAATACAACAGGCCGTAATTGGTGTTGTTGATGTTACCTTCAAAAGGGGTAGGCGACATCATATATCCGGAGAATACATCTGCATTCAGATTCTGTTGCAGCTGCGCGGTCGGAGGGTCGTTGTAGATGAGCAGGTTCAGCTGGGCCTGCGACAAAGGCTCGCCCATCAGCTGGAAGTCTGCCTGCAGGTCATCTTCCCCGAAACCGTAGGGGTTTTTGTTTATCTCGCCAAATTTCTTGACACAACTGCTTCCCAGCATCATTATGGCGATAGCCACCAGCGCTGTATATCTCCGGCTTTTCATTTGTGCGTTTTTAAAATCCGATTTTCAGGTTAATACCGGTACTCCGCGTAGGCGGCAGCCCGAACACATCTACCCCACCCAATCCGTTGGTAGTACCCATAGATACTTCCGGATCAAACGGCGCATCCAGTTTAAAGAAAAACAGGTTACGGCCGATGATGCCGGCGCGTAGGCTTTTGACCCATTTCCATTTCAGCGGAATAAGATAGCTGAGACTCAGCTCCCGCAAACGTATATTGGTAGCGTCGTACATATACATCTCCCCGATACCGGCCCTGCCACCGATGGTGGTATAGTAGGCCTGCGCATCAATCTTGCCGGTGAACGGCGTACCGTCTTCCTGCACGGCATCTATCACTACGCCGCCATTATCGCGGGCATTGGCGGTAACAGCGCTGACGCCGTACCAGTCCAGCACTGCCTGCGTAACACTCATCACTTTTCCACCGAAACGGCCATCTACCAGGAAGCTGAGGGAGAAGTTACGGTACTCCAGGGTGTTGTTCCATCCCAGCATGAAATCAGGGCTGGGGTTGCCGACTCTTTTGAAAGTGCCGCGTGTCCGCAGTTTACCTTCGCTGTCTACAATAATCTGTCCTTTCTGGTTGCGCACCAGTTCCTTGTTGGAGTAAATGTCGCCCCAGGAGCCGCCTTCCTTGATGTATGCCCCGAACATATTCACGCCGAATTCTGTCAGGGTGAACATATTGGTATTATCTGCACCGGGAATATTGATATTACTGAGTTTAATTACCTTATTCCGGTTGGTGGAAAAATTCAGGGTGCTGTTCCAGGTAACCGCTTTATTACGTATAGGTGTTACCGTTAGTGCTGCTTCCAGTCCCTGGTTCTGTATATTTCCCATGTTGAGATAATAGGTCATATACCGGGATCCCGGAGGGGCGGGCACTTCCATGTACTGCTTGTAGTTATTGTTTTTATAGAAGGTAACATCCAGGTGTACGCGGTTGCCGAAGAGGCGTGTTTCCAGGCCGGCTTCGAAGGAGCGGTTATCTTCAGGTTCCAGGAATACGCCGGGATAAGGTGTTTTCTGATTCAGTACTACCCTGGTAACGCCGGCAATGGTCTGCAGGCCGAATATGGAAGGCCTGGAAGAATAGGCGGCAATATCATTTCCTACTTTGGCGTAGGAGATGCGCGTACGCAGAAGATCTATATATTTCGGCATCTTAAACATATCATTCCAGATGGCGGAAATGCCGGCAGAATAATAGAAGTAGCCTTTCTCCAGGGTGGGCGTAAAGGCAAAGGTACTGGACCAGTCGTTGCGACCGGTAAGATCCAGGAAGACAAAATTTTTGATGCCCAGCTGTGCGTTGGCGAAGACCGCCTGCAGTTGCCGCTGGTCCACATTGTGCTGTGCATCCAGCGAATTGTTGGAAATATTGGTAACGGCGAATTTGTTAGGGTAGTTAAGACCGGGATCTGCATTGGGATTGGCGCCACTGAAGGTTCTTTCATGCGCTTTGATATCCGTGATACTGGACCCGATGTTTCCGGCCAGGTGCAGCCAGCTGTTGATCTTGCTGCTGGCATTCACCATAATGTCTGCATACAGCTGGGTATTAAACTCCCGTTCCAGCGTATACCGGCCGTTGGAGCCAGACAGTACCACCTGTGTGCCTGCGTAGGCTTCCAGTTCGTACTGGTCCAGCGATTTGTCGAAACTGCCGCGGCCCTTGAGGGACAGCCAGCTGTTGAGCTGGTAGCTGAGCGCCAGGGATGCCATGCCACGATAACGGGAATCCAGCCGCAGATTGCGTTCCAGCGCCCACACCGGGTTCTGCTGGTCATCCTGCCCGATCCATTTTTTATCATTGCGGATGTTCCACCAGTTCTGCATGTACAGGCTACGCGTTTTATCAAAGTATTCGAAATTATCGCGGTAGTAGTTGAAGTCCTGTCCGCGCGGAAAGGTATAGAGGCCGGAGATTGGGCTGAAGTACAATCCGGACGATAACCGGTTGTTGGTTTGCTGTGCCAGGAAGGATACGTTGGCATCCATTACCAGTTTGTTGTTCAGCAGTTTCAGTGTTTCCCTGAAGTTGAGGGTATGCCGGTCAAATTTATTGGTAGGCAATATGCCTTTGTTGTTGGTGTTGGAATAGGAAAAATAACTCTGTGCTGTTTCGGTGCCGCCGCTGAAGGCGATGGTATTGGTCCAGGTGTGGCCGGTATTATAGAACGGGCGCACATGGTCGGGGGCTTGTATGGCTTTGCCCCAGCTGCCGAGGGAGCCGGGTTGGGGAATGCCTACCTTATCCGGTCCCGGAGGGTCTGTCTGTGCATACCGGTATTGTAGTCCGGGTAGCAGGGACGGTGTTTCCAGGGTAAAATCGGAGGATACATCAATCTTGTTTCTGCCGGGGCGTCCTTTTTTGGTGGTGATGAGGATAACGCCGTTGGCTGCCTGGCTGCCATACAGCGCTGCTGCGGATGCGCCTTTGAGGATGCTGATGCTCTCAATGTCATCCGGGTTGATATTAGAAATGCCGTCGCCGCCATCGCGGCCGCCGGCGCCGATGATGTTGTTGGACTGGCCCCATACATCCTGTGGCTGCGAGGGGGTGAAGTTGGCGTATGGTACGCCATCTACAATATAGAGCGGCTGATTCTCGCGGGTAGATTTATTACCGCGGAGAATAACGCGGACAGAGCCGCCGATACCGGAAGCGCTGCGGGTAACGGAAACGCCTGCGGTTTTGCCGCTGAGACAATTAATGACATTGGCGTCTTTCACGAGGGAGAGATCGTCGCCGTCGAGCTGCTGGGTGGCATAGGGGAGTTCCCTTGATTTTTTCTGAATGCCCAGGGCGGTCACCACCAGTTCGCTGAGCGCTTTGATATTTTCCCGCAGAATGAGATTGATTTCGCTGTCGGTACCAACGGTTATTTCGCGGTTGAGGTAGCCGACGGAGCTGAAAATAAGTACATCGCCGGGGTAGGCTCTGATGTTGAAGCCTGCCTCAGCGTTGGTCTGCGTGCCTTTATTGGTGTTTTTGATTTGTACGGTTACTCCCTGAAGTGGCGTGCCTTTGCTGTCGCGTACAGTTCCGGTTATTTCTCTTTCAAGTGAAACGTGCTTTAGCAGGTCTACAGTGGGTGTATTACTGGTATCACTTTCTGCGCCTACGATTATTTTGTTATTAATGCGGGTAAACTTTAGTCCGGTCTGATCTGATAATAACGCCAGTACGTCTTCTATCGGTGTTTTGGTGCAATGTAATGAAACCTTTTTCTTCAGGTTCAGATCAGTTTTGTCGTAATGAAAGTTTAGCCCTGTTTTAGCCGAAATTTCGGCGATTACATCTTCCAGGTTTTTATTTTTCACCTGGATACTGACAAGGATAGTACCGGGAGGGTGTTGGGTCAGCGTGATAGCGCTGGTTAAGGTGTTCAAGCTCCCGGCCAACAGCAGTGTCAGCATCAGCCCCATGGATAGAAACCATATCATGGGGCATGGCTTTACCCTCATATGAGCTATTTTTGATTTACAAGATAAACGGTATCTTTTTTAATGGTATAAGAAAGTGATTTGGCGATACAAATGATGTCCATAACTTCGGCAAGATTTTCATTTTTAAAGCTGCCGGTGTAATTCCATGCTGTTTTATTACTTTGGTTGATAACAGTAACTCCATAACGGTTTTCAATTCCTGTTACAATTTCCTTATACGGAGCGTCTTTAAATACGAGGTAGCCCTGCTTCCAGGCGGTGACTTCGTCGGGTTTGCCGAAGGAAGTTTTAATCATACTGAGCTGGAGGCAGTCGAAGCTGATCTGTTCGCTGGGGAGCAGTACCATGGCGGTGTTGCTCTTGCTGTTGAGTTGTTCGATTTTTACTTTACCGGAAATCAGTGCTACGGTAACTTTATTTTCGCTGTCATAGGCCCTGATATTGAAAGCGGTGCCCAACGCAGTGGTGGCAAGATCGGAGGTACGCACCACAAATCTGCGGGCAGGATCCGGAGCGGCCACGAAGTAGGCTTCTCCTTCCTGCAGCTGCACGCTTCTTTCAGTACTGTCAAAATCAACGGGGTAGCGTAAGCGGCTGCCTGCGTTCAGGGCAATGGTGCTGCCATCCGGCAGGGTAATATTTTCTCTGGCTCCTTTTGCGGTGGTAATTTCCACGAAGCCGTCTTTAACGATGCGGGTACTGCCTGTTGCGGGCAGCTGGGCCAGTGGCTGGCTGCCGGTATGGTCTGCGGATAAGGGCCTGTTGCTGAACCAGAAGGCGCCGGCGGCCAGCACTACGGCAGCCGCTGCGGCAGACCAGTACCAGGGGCGCATATTGCGCACCTGTGGTGCAGGCCTGATATGTTCCTGAATGCGCAGTTTTACTTCATCGAGTTGCTGGTCGAGGATCCGGTCGTCTGCAATAACAGACTGGCGGCTGTTGATCTGCTCAAACCATTTATCTATAATATCCGCTTCCTCCGGTGAGCAACTCCCCTGATTATATCGCTCCAGCAATATTTTTATCTGTTCTGTGTCCACCTGATAGCGTTTTTTGGATGTGCATGTAAGTCGTAATAACGTGGAAAAGGTACCATTTACTCTTAAAAATTTTTAGGTATGAGTATTACTTGCAGCCAGGAGTACAGATATTACCAATAATATCATATCTGTCTGGGCATAGTTGGTACGTAATATCTTTAAAGCTTTGGTAATCTGGTTTTTGACGGTTTGCTGGGACAGTCCCAGGTGAGTGGAGATCTGTTCAATGGAAAGGTTCTCAAACCTGCTGAGCATAAATATTTCCTTCATGCGTTCCGGCAGGTGATTGATGGCTTCAAACAGTTCCTGTGTTCTGGCCTTATAGTCTACAGTGTCTACTATGGAATGCGGCTGCGCATCAAAATGCTCAATCAGCTGCTGCAGGTATTTGCGGTAGGTGGCATTCTTGCGGTAGATGTCAATAATTTTATGACGGGCTGCCTGGTAGAGATACGATTTCAGCGATTCCTGCAAGACTAATGTCTTTCTCTTCTCCCACAGGGAAATAAACAGGTCCTGCAGCACATCCTTACTGATCTCTGCGGTATCGAGCTTGCTGTAGATAAAGAGATACAACATTTTACTGTACCGGTCGTAGATGGCATTGAAGGCTGCGCTGTCGTCGCTTTTCAAAAGCGATAATAACTGGTTATCTGAATAACTGCTGAACATTGAATTACAGTAGCAACTTAGACGTTTTGGTTGAATACTAAAATGAAAGTAAGAAGAATATTTGAGATTTTATTATTTGGTTATCTGAGATTTTGCTGTCATGCAGGATATACTTCAGAAGTTATTGGTACAAGGTATTTCATGAATTGCAGCAAAATCTCAGATAACCAAATAATAAAATCTCAAATAATATTATGCTTCTTTCAAACGTAGCTCATTCTTGTACTCCTTCGGTGTCTTTCCTACTATTTCCTTGAAGAAGCGGTTAAAGTTGGACAGGTTTTTAAAGCCGCAGCTGTAGGCTATTTCGGCTATGGACCAGTCTTCCTCGGTGAGGCGCTTGCAGGCATGGCCGATGCGTACTTCATTCAGGAACTGTACAAACGACTTTTTGGTGCGGTTTTTAAAGAACCTGCAGAATGACTGCGGGGAGAGATTGGTGATACTGGCTACATCCTGTAGTGAAATTTCTTTCGGGAAGTTATTCATGACGTACTTGAAAACTTCGTCGATCTTGTGGTTGTCCTTCACGTTGTAGGCATGCGAGTAGCCGGTACTGGCCAGGTAGTAGCAGTCTTTTGTTTCGGATAATGTTTTGAGAATGCCGAGCAGTGAGATGATCCGCTCCAGGCCCTCTTTACGGGGGAGGGAAAGGATTTCCGGCTTCAGCCTGTCGTAGGTAGGACCGGTGATTTTCATGCCCCGCTGCGCCCGGTGGAACAGTTCCGTGAGTGCCTTCGTTTCAGGCAGGCCATAAAATTTTTCGCCAAAAATGTCTTTCGGAAAATAAATCACCACAGAGCGGGCCTTCAGGTTTTCATCTCCCTTGTAATATTCTTCTTCATTATACCACACATGCGGAATGTGAGGCCCCAGAAATACCATGTCACCTTCTTCAAAGCTCTCAATGCTGTCTCCTACAATTCTCTTCCCGTGGCTCTCCGTAACAAATACCAGCTCGCACTCCGGATGAAAATGGAACGGCGTGTTAAAATACGGATCACATCTCTCTATGATAGTGATCTGGTTATCGGCAAAAGCCCCAACTTTAATAAGAATGGGTTTCATTCATGTATTAATTTAAACTGCTTTTTACATGGTATTACCCTGTTTAGTATTACCATTGTCCTATGAATGTTGCCAAATTATTAAAAATTGGTTAAAAAAACATCATTCTCCCGAAAATGACCCTTACATGTCATATATCTCTGCCCGCCGATAATTTTTCCCTTATTTGGATAAATTCCGGCAAGGACGTAAATTGTTGTTTTCATTTTGTAATTTACGCTGGGCTAAATCGATATAGCAACTGTTTTCTATGAAAGGGATCTCTATTAAAGATATTGCAAAACAGGCGGGAGTGTCTCCGACAACAGTCTCGTTCGTTCTCAACGGAAAAGCAAAGGAAAAAAGAATCAGCGAACAGGTCAGCAAGAAAATACAGAAAATAGCCACCCGGTTGAAATATAAACCCAACCAGCTGGCACGTGGCCTCCGTACCGGTAAAACCAAAACCATCGGCCTCATGGTGGAAGATATTGCCAACAACTTCTTCGCCAGCCTCGCCAAAGTAATGGAAGATGAAGCCGACAAACACGGCTATAAAGTGCTCTACGGCAGTACGGAAGACAATACAGAAAAAGCCAGGGGCCTGCTCGAAGTACTGAAGTACCGCCAGGTAGACGGATACATCGTTACGCCCACCAAAAACCTGGAAAAGGATATTGAACTCCTGAAAGAAACCGCTAAACCCGTAGTTCTGCTGGATCGGTACTTTCCGCATGTCAGCTCCCACTACGTGGTAGTAGACAACTACCGCGGCGCCTATAACGCCGGCAGCCACCTCGCCGCTCAGGGATATAAAAAAATAGGCATCGTCACCATCACCTCCGATCAGATACAGATGAAAGACCGCCTGGACGGCTTCACCGCCGCCATGAAAGATCATCATCTGCCCTTCAGTAAAGCCCAGATCAAAAAACTCCCCTTTGAACTGGACCACGAAAGCTTTAACGCTGAAATAAAAAAATTCCTTACCTCCATCAAAGACCTGGACGCCGTCTTCTTTGCCACCAACTACCTCGGTATCTACGGCATCGAAAGCATCCGCTCCCTCGGCTGGCAGATAGGAAAACAAATCGGCGTGGCCAGCTTCGACGACCATGACCTCTTCCGCCTGCACAGCCCTGCTATCACCTGCGTTGCCCAGCCCATCACCGAAATAGGCCGCAACATCATCGAAGTGCTGATGAAAGAACTGAACCACCCCTCTGCTGCTCCGCAACAGATCGTGCTGGAACCAGCGTTGATTGTAAGAGAATCGTCGATGCCCCTGTAGGAATTACGGATTCATTTTATTATGTGATTATTTGGTTATTTGAGATTTATATAAAAGCGAAGACCAGAGCAAATACTTAAAGTATAATCGCTCTGGTCTTCGCTTTTATATAAATCTCAAATAACCAAATAATCACATAATAAAATGAATCCGCAATTCGTAATTGTGAAACAAAAAATCTCTCCGCGTTGTTATCTCTCCACGTATCAACCAACAAACGCAGTATCCCCGATTATTCTTCACCTCATTCATTAAAGCATGATTAAGAGTTCTATTCGTCTTATGCTCCTGCTTGTAATGTTGCTGGCTGCCCCTGCTATATGGGCGCAGCAGGCGGTTACAGGGAAAGTAACGGATGCCTCCGGCCAGCCCCTGGCAGGTGTGAACATCCTCGTAAAAGGTACTTCTAAAGGAACCGCCACCAATCCGGATGGCGCCTATTCGTTATCCGCCGCCGCGGGCAGCACCCTCGTATTCCGCTTCCTCGGATACCTCCCACAGGAAGTACAGGTGGGCAATGAAACAGTTATCAACATTACCCTGCAGCAGGATGAAAAAAATCTGAGCGAAGTAGTGGTGACCGCACTCGGTATCAGGAAAGAAAAGAAAGCGCTCGGCTATGCCGTTTCTGAAATCAAAGGGGAGGAACTGACTCAGGCCAGATCCACCAATATCGCCAATACCCTCTCCGGGAAAGTGGCCGGACTGAATGTCACCAATACCTCCACAGGACCGGCCGGCTCCAGCCGCATCATCCTCCGGGGTAACACCTCCATCGATAAAAACAGGAACAACCAGCCCCTGATTGTGGTAGACGGTATCCCCATCAATAACGATAACCTCGGCACCGCCAATGAATATGGTGGTACCGACGCCGGCGACGGTATCTCCAGCATCAACCCGGATGATATTGCTACCATGTCTGTACTGAAAGGAGGCACTGCCGCCGCCCTTTACGGCTCCCGCGCTTCCAACGGCGTTATCCTCATCACCACCAAATCCGGCGCCAGCCGCAAAGGCGTAGGTGTGGAATATAGCAGCAACATCGTATTGGACCGCCCCGCTGTAGAAAACCTGGACTGGCAATACGATTACGGCATGGGCAGAAACGGCCTGAAACCGCAGAATGCCGCTGATGCCCGCTCCGGCGGACTTTTCAGCTGGGGCGAAAAGCTGGACGGCTCATCTGTTATCCAGTACGACGGCATCAGCCGCCCCTACAGCGCAGTGAAAGACAATTTCAAAAAGTTCTATAAAAGCGGCTATACCTTCACCAATTCTATCGGCATGAGCGGCGGCAATGAAAAAATTACCTACCGCTTCGGCGCCACCGATATGAAGAATGAAGCCATGCTGCCCAATTCCGGTATCAGGAGAGACAACCTCTCCCTGAACATCTCCGCTGCCCTGGGCAGAAAATTACACCTGAACGTATACGCAAAATATATCCGGGAACGTACCGATAACCGCCCCCGCGTATCCGACTCCCCCGGCAACGCCAACTTCGCACTGTACCTGCTGCCTACCAGCTTAAGCGTACAGACGCTGAGAGACAGCAAACTTAATGCTGCCGGTAATGAATACCGCTGGAACGCCAACGAATACATCACCAACCCCTGGTTCTCTGTATATGATTTTGTACAGGACGATAAAAAAGACAGATTTATCAATTCCGCCGAACTGCGCTATGATGTGCTCAGCTGGCTGTATGTGAAAGGACGCATAGGCGCGGATATGTTCTTCCGCAACAACAAAGCCGTAACACCCAATGGTACCGCCTATCAGGTTGGCGGCCAGATCAACGACCAGACCCGCCAGCGCTTTTATGAACTGAATGCCGACGTTATGGTGGGAGTGGATAAAATGATTAAGGAAGACTGGCGCATTTCAGGCTTTATCGGCGCCAACGTTATGCGCAGCAAAAATGATAAACTCTTCCTCAGCGGAAATACATTCAATATCCCGTATTTCTATGATCAGAGTAACCTGCAGACAAAAACCATTACCAACGATATCTTTGAAAAGAAGATCAACTCCCTGTATGCTTCTGCAGAAGTATCTTTCAAAAGCTATCTGTATCTTACCCTCACCGGACGTAACGATTGGTTTTCCACACTGCCGCTGAACAGCAACAGCATCTTCTATCCTTCTGCAGGGCTGAGCTTTGTACTGTCCGACGCGGTAACAATGCCCAAATGGATCAACTACGCCAAAATCAGGACTTCCTGGGCGCAGGTGGGCGGCGATACCGATCCCTACAGGCTGCGCTTAGCCTATCAGGTACAGAACCCGCTTACCCTGGGCACTACCACGCTGCCCATTGCCGATATCAAGAAAGCACCCGATGGCAGCTACGCCGTGCCTAATCCGCTGCTGAAGCCTTATGTGAATACCAGCTATGAACTGGGCTTTGAAACCCGGTTCTTTGACAACCGGCTCTCGCTCGATTTCTCCTTCTATAACCGCCGTACCAAAGACGATATTGTGCAGACAACCATCTCCAATGCCTCCGGTTATAACACCGCCTTTATCAATGTGGGAGAGGTGAATAATAAAGGCGTAGAGCTGATGTTAACAGGAACGCCTGTACGTAATAAAAATTTCACCTGGGATATCACCCCCAACTTCGCCTATAATAAAAGTGAGGTGATACAGCTGGATGGCAAGCTGGCAGCGCTGAAGGTATCAGATGTACGCACTTTCAACGTAACCGTGCAGCAGGTGCCGGGGCAGCCTTTCGGCGTATTGCAGGGATACAGCTTCCAGCGCGATGCGCAGGGGAACATCCTGTTCAACTCCGCCGGTAAGCCGCTGCAGGGGCCACTCACCATTTTCGGCACCGGCGTAGCGCCCTATACGCTGGGCATTACAAATAATTTCACCTGGAAGGCTTTCTCCCTGGGCGTTCTCGTAGATGCCCGCTGGGGTAATAAAGTATACTCCGGTACCAACGACTACGGCTACTTCTTCGGACTGCAGAAGGAAACCCTCAAGGGCCGGGAAGGCGGCGTTTCCATTAAGGCCCAGGACCCCAATGATCCTACCAAATTTGTGGATAAAGTC
Organism: Chitinophaga solisilvae; assembly: GCF_009928525.1. Lineage (GTDB taxonomy): Bacteria > Bacteroidota > Bacteroidia > Chitinophagales > Chitinophagaceae > Chitinophaga > Chitinophaga solisilvae. Next base: position 532,565 of record NZ_JAABOK010000005.1, read on the forward strand.
ATACCCGCACAGGACTACTATCAGAATATCGCTTTCAACATTGCAGAGCCATTCATTTACAGCGGCGCATTTGTGAAGCTGCGTCAGGTGATCCTGACCTACAGCCTGCCAGCCCGCATCCTGGCAAAAACGCCGTTAACAGGCGCCTCCCTGTCACTCGTAGCGCGCAACCTCTGGATTATCTACAAGGATACGCCGAACGTAGACCCTGAATCGACCTACAGTAATGGCGCAGGGCAGGGGACGGAACTGCTGGGATACCCGCAGGCAAGAAGTTATGGATTGAATCTGAATGTGAAATTTTAAATCATCTGATTATGGTTAAGATATTATATAAACGCGGCATATTAGCGGTGCTGGCCCTGTTCCTGCTGAGCGGCTGTACCAAAAATTTTGAACAGATCAATACAGACCCTACCTCATCGCCGGTGCTGCCGCCAGGTATCATGCTCACGAGGGGAATGATCTATACTTCCGGCGGCGAATTTGAAGCGTGGCGTACAAACCTCATCTACTGCGGCGCTATGATACAGCACATTTCCTCGCTGAGCCTTACGTATGCGGGCGATAAGTACCTGTATAACGACGGCTACAGCGGTGCCGCCTTCAACTCCTTTTATCCTAACGGTATTAAGATACTGGAGACGATGATTAACCAGACGAAGGACGATCCTTCCCAGGCTAACTATAATGCTATGGCGCGTATACTCAAAGTCATCCTGCTGCAGCGGCTGACAGACCTGTATGGCGATGTGCCGTATACCGGCGCCGGCAGGGGATTTATTGACCTGAACTTCACCCCGGCCTACGATCCGCAGGAAACGATCTATACCGGTTTCGCCAATGAGCTGCAGGCAGCGGCCTCCCTGCTGGACGCCGCCAAGGCTAACCCCGGCAGTGCAGATATATCCGGCTACGGCGGCGCTCCCGCCCAGTGGAAGAAACTGGCCTATTCCTTACTGCTGCGGGTAGGGCTGCGCCTATCCAAAAAGTCGGACCCCTCCAAAGGCCGTGACTGGGTACAGAAAGCCATTGCCGGCGGTGTCTTCACCCGTAACCAGGATATCTTCTATATTCAGCATGCCGGCGGAGATTACGATAATCCCAATAGCCACGTGATAGGCACCTATCCGGGCGCCCGCGGCGAAACCAGCAAGGATAACCTGAACATCAAATATTCCAGGTTTTTCATCAACCTGCTGAAATCCAAAGCAGATCCGCGTTTACAGATGATTGCCGAACTGCCCAAACCAGATTCCACTCCCGGCGGCAGCGATGTGCCGGCTCTGCAGAAAGGGCTGCCCAGCGGCTATGATAACAGCAGCGACCCGGTATATGGCATCGGCTCCACAGGCGATGCAGACCTCGCACACTATTCGCAGCCCAGGCAATCTATTGCGCAGCCTAATAGCCCCAATGTTTTTATCACCTATTCGGAAGTACAGCTGATGCTGGCCGAAGCGGCCGCCAGAGGCTGGATCGCCGCCGATCCGCTGGGCTATTTTATTGACGGGGTGAAGTCCGGCATCTGGCAATGGTCCCTCTATTCTCCCACAATTGTTTATGATGACGCTGCCGCCACCGCCTACGCCACCGCGCAATCTGCCGCGCTGGCAGGCTCCCTGAACAATAAACTGGAGGCTATCAACGTACAATACTATATCACTACCTTCCTGAACGAATACGAAGCATATGCTAACTGGCGACGCAGCGGCTATCCCGTACTGACGCCGGTGAACTATAAGAACAACGAAACCAACGGCCAGATACCCCGCCGCCTGCGATACGCCCGTAACGACTACGACGTAAACCGCGCCAATGTAGAAGCGGCCAACGCCGTGCAGGGACCGGATGTGTTTATGACGAGGATGTGGTGGGATAAATAGACGGTGAATTACGAATTACGAATGGCGAATTACGAATGGGAGCGGAGACAGCAGCGGATGTAATGATGAAGGAGGAATTAAGCGGGAAGGGAGGAAAGGTATATTTTAATAAAAACTAAAGTTATGAAGCAGACAATTGTGCTGATTCTTTGGGCGCTAAGCTGGAATGTGTTGCAGGCGCAGGATTCTATGGAGGTGATGAAAGCCATACGGGCTACCAATATCCTGGATAACGGCTGGAATCTGCGGACTTCCTATATAGGACTTACTTTTAGAGACAAGGAGAATACGGTTGGCAGTCCTTATCTGTATCCGGAGTGGCGGCGTATGTGGCTGGATTCCATGGATAACAAACCGGTAAAGCATTCGGTAGTATACGAAGCTAACCTGGACCTGGAGAAGAATGAGCTGATTATCAAAGGTGGCGATGGCAAGGCATATACTCCGGAAACCCGGCAGGTACAGATGTTCCACTTCCAGCGGGGAGATACGCAGCATATTTTTGTCGGCCTCCGCTTAGGCGATAGCTATAAATTCGTTCAGGAGCTGGCCGCCGGCAAATACTGCCTGGTAAAGGAAATCAAAATCTCCTTTGCCCGCGCCGATTTTGTAGACAAAGGCATGATCCAGTCGGGCAAGAACTACGACGAATACCGCAGGGAACCTGTCTATTACCTCGTAAAAGACGGTATTCCAGAAAAAGCCCCCCTGCGCAAAAAGTCCTTCCTCTCCCTGCTGGACAAAGACCCCCAGGCCGCCGCTACCAGCCGAAAGTTTCTTTCCTCCTACAACGGCCCCTTTGATGAAACCGCAATGGTAAAAACAGTAGAAGCGATTAATAAATAATTATGAATTAAGAATTATGAATTATGAGTTAAAGCGAAGATCTCAGCGAATAGATCAACATTCATCGCTCAGATCTTCGCTTTAACTCATAATTCCTAATTCCTAATTCGTAATTATTGGTGTTATCTTCACTTTGCTAAAATACTATTTTGTCTTCCTTAACGATCTGTTAACCAATTATCAAAAAATTGTTAAATCTTTTTTGCACTTCTCATAATTATACCTAAGTTTGAAACTGTTATTTTCTGTAATAAGACTTGTTTGTGAAGCGAATAGTGATGGGGGCTCAACAGGTTTTTTTTATTTGTAGCTAGCTAAAACGTTTTACTACTGTAGTTAAGCTGAACAGTGAATAAAGATGACGTAAGGAGTATTCCAGACAGAAAGAAACCACGACGGAAACCATTTAATATCAAACTGCCTCCTGTGCAATGCAGGGATGCTGTGGTAAAGGGTTTTACCGTGCATTAATGCTCATGTGACTGATCACTTGTAATAATTTAAATTCAAAAGGAAGCTATGCGAAGATCACTTCTTCTTGCCACGTTGCTTTTCTTATGCTGTGCTGTTGCTGCATGGGCGCAGGATAAGAAAGCTGTTACGGGAACCGTAAAAGATGAAAAGGGAACACCTTTGCCAGGTGTAACGGTAAAAGAAAAAGGTACAGCCAATGGCGCAATGACCACAGGCGATGGTACCTTTAAAGTTCAGGTAGCTCCCAATGCTACACTGGTACTGTCTTATATCGGATTTATCAACCAGGAAGTGCCGGTAAACGGACAATCCACATTAACCATTACATTAAAAGAGGACAACAAGAACCTGAACGAAGTGGTGGTAACGGCGATGGGTATGAAACGCGAACAGCGTAAACTCGGTTATGCCGTAACTGAACTGAAAGGTGCTGATGTTGCCAAAACAAATGCTATCAACCCGGTGTCCGCATTACAGGGTAAAGTAGCCGGTCTGGATATCTCCGCTGCTGCGGGTGGTCCTGCCGCTGCTCCGCGTATCGTACTCCGTGGCGCCAAATCCCTCAACGGTAAGGATCAGCCGATCTTCATCATTGATGGTGTGATCTTCGAAAATGATGAAAGTGCTGCCGATGTAAACTTCGGTAACGTACTGAAAAACCTGAACCCGGACGACTATGAATCAGTAACCGTGCTGAAAGGCGCTGCTGCTACTGCTTTGTATGGTTCCCGTGCTATCAATGGCGCCGTTCTCATCACTACCAAAAAAGGAAGTGTGAGAAAAGGTATAGGCGTTAGCGTTAGTCAGACTGCCCAAATGGAGAAAGTTTACCGTGGCGCTATCGACCTGCAGAACGAGTTCGGTCAGGGTCAGGATGGTACTTATAACAACGGCGCAGGCGGGTATAGCTTCGGTTCAAGAATGGACGGCAGCATGGTAAAACTGGCTAACGGTATGGAAGTACCTTATACTCCTAAGCCTAACAATGCCAAGGACCTTTACCAGACGGGTAAATATTTCAATACTAACGTTGCCATGGAAGGCGGTAACGATAAGGGAACTTTCCGTTTATCTTACTCCCACCTGAATAATAACAGCGTTTCTCCGAACAACGAATTCGGCAGAAATACCTTCGCTTTCCGCGGATCTTCCCAGATATCAAAAGTATTATCTGCGGATGCGGGCGTAACCTATGCTACTTCCAAAACACAGAACCCGGACCGTCAGGGTGGTGATTACACCAACTACAATATTGGTCGTAAATGGGTATATGTTTATCCACGTAACTACGATCCTTCTATCTGGAGCAAGCCTGAAAATTACATCGGAAAGAACGGCGGACGTGCTAACCTCAGCACTAACCCAGGTACTGATTATTTCTACCAGATGGCTTTCAACAGCTGGACCCGCAAAGAGTCGCTGATTACCGGTAATTTCTCCCTCACCGCAACTGCTAATGAGTGGCTGAAATTTGTAGGTAAGGCTAACTTCAGCAATGAGCAAACCACTGACGAGCGTAAGGAAGTAGGCACCGGAGAATTCTTTAAGGGATCTGATGGTTTCTATAGTACTGCAGGTGTGAATAAATCACAATATACCTTCACTGGTATGGCGATGATTACACCGAAACTGGGCAAGAAATTCGAAGGTAGCCTGAACCTGGGAGCTGAAACCTGGAACAGTGGCATCGGTAAACAGTATAATAACCGTACTTCCGGTGGCTTACGTATTCCGTTCCTGTATGATATTAGTAACAGCATTTCTGCTCCAATAGTAAAAAATGATCCGCTGCTGCGTAAAGTGATCAATTCCGTATTCTTCGCTGCAAGCCTTTCTTATAACAACGAATTGTTCCTGGATGTTACCGGCCGTAATGACTGGTCTTCTGCATTGACTTATCCTAAAGGCTCCCGTGGTAAAACAAACAACTCCTATTTTTATCCTTCTGTGAGCGGTGCCTGGGAATTTACACAGACATTCAAAGGACAGTTGCCTGAGTGGATCAGCTATGGTAAATTACGTGCCTCTTATGCAATGGTAGGTGGTGACCTTGATCCATATCAGATCAATATCGGTTACTATACACCGGAATTATTCCAGGGAGCTGCTTCTGGTAAAGATCTGCCACTGGTAAATATTTATAATTCCCATATCTTACCGAACATGAGCCTGAAGCCTTCCATCTCCAAAAGCGTGGAAGTTGGTGCCAATGTTCGTTTCTTCAATAATCGTCTTGGATTTGATGTTGCCTGGTACAGAACCAATATCACCAATCAGATTATTAACCTTCCTACCTCCATTGAATCAGGTGTAACATCCGCTTATATTAATGCTGGTAGCATGGTAAACAGAGGTATCGAAATCCTGATTAACGGTACACCGATTCAGAATAAGAACTTTACCTGGGATGTAAGTTTGAATGGAAGCCGTAATAAGAACAAGATAGTTGAGTTGGCGCCAGGCGTGGACAAACTGGAACTGAACGAAGACCAGGGTGTCAAAGCACTGGCTACTGTTGGCGGAAGTTATGGTGATCTGGTTTCTGACTATGCCTACACAAGAGATGCTAATGGACGTCCGTTGATCTCAATTGGCGGCAGTGATTTCCCTTATGTATACAAACGCGGTTATGCAGTGATAGGTAATATCATGCCTGACTTCAACCTCGGTCTGCAGAATAACTTTACCTATAAGAACTGGAACCTGGGCGTATTGATCCAGGCGCGTATCGGCGGCGACTTCTTCTCTGCTTCCCATCAGTATGGTACTGGTCGTGGTAACACTGCGAACACCCTGGATGGTCGTGATACTGAGCACGGTGGTATCACCTACACAGATGCTTCCGGTAAAGTACGCAACGATGGTATGATTCCTGAAGGCGTATTCCAGCCAGGCACCAAAGTTAAAGTTAATGGTACTGAAGTAGTACTGGATGGTATGACTTATCGCGATGCATATGACAAAGGTTATGTGAAACCAATGACTCCGCTGCAGTACTATGGTATGATCGGCGACTGGGGCGTTGGTATCCGCGAGGCTTCTGTATTTGACGCTTCCTATGTGGCATTGCGTGAAGTATCGCTCGGTTACTCCCTGCCTTCTTCCATCATTGACCGCTGGAAACTGACCAGCCTGCGCGTATCAGTGGTAGGCCGTAACCTGGGTTACCTGTTCAACAATCTGCCTAACCACATCAATCCGGAAGCAGTTCGTAACAACAAAACTTCTGCCTTCTCTGAATATGGTGCCGTACCATTTGTACGTAATATGGGTATAACTGTACAGGTAGGATTCTAATAACCGCTCAACAACAAAAACATGAAAATGAAAGCTGTAAATAAATGGGGTATAGGTGTAGCTGTTGCCGGTATGTTCCTGAGCTCCTGCACCAAAAACTTTGCAGATCTTAATACAAGTCCTGTTATCAGTCAGGATGCACCGCCTGAACTGCTTTTTACACAGTCTGCGAAAAGCGTTGTAGACCGTGATTTTGATTGGTTCTATGACTGTTACTCTTATCAGCTGCAATGGATGCAGTTTGGTACAGCAGCGCCTGGGTCTTCTGCCACCGGCCTCTTTAGTCCTAACAACACCAATAATTTTTATCAGGGATTCTATAAAGATATTGCCCGGAACCTGGTAGAAATTGAGGCAATGGTCAATAATAAGCCGGAGAGCGATCGCGCTGCTTATGCTAACGTGGTTGCAATTGCTAAAATTCTGAAAGTTTATGGCGCATGGAGAGTTTCTGATGCAAATGGAAGTATTCCATATTCCGAAGCACTCAAAGCACGGGAGAACCAGAATTTTACGCCTGTTTATGATACCCAGGAAAAGATGTTTGACGCATGGGATAAAGAATTGAAAGAGGCAGTTGCAGTGCTGGGTAAAAAACTCGGCAGTCAGGCTGGTTTAGGTACCGGGGATATTTTTTATTCCGGTAAAGCTGATAAATGGATCGCTGCAGGAAACGTACTTCGTATGAAGATCGCTATGCGCCTTCTGAAAAGAGCTCCGGAGAAAACAGCTGCCATTGTAAAGGAAGTTGTAGCCAACGCTGACGCTGGTTTGTTTAAGAGCAATGCTGATGAATGGAAATTTATCTCTGCTGATAACAACTTTGCCCGTGGTGGTAACTGGAATATGGATAACAGCCCGCTTTCTGCGAGCCAGAACATGCTGAATTACATGTATGACAACAAAGATCCGCGCCTCGGATTGTTCTTTGAGAAGAACAGTTACACGCCGGAACTGGTTGACAGTCTGAAGAATGGTGGAGTGTTCCCGGCTACTGCTACGTATAACCCACGCCGCTATTTCGGGTTGCCTTCCAACCCGGATAAAAGAGCTGACAAAAACCTGGCATCCATATTTGAGCGTAAGCAGTATACAATGAAGTTCAACGGTACAAATGTTGATGTAACTATTGACACTGTTTCCCGTGTACAACATCGTCTCTTCAACCTCGATGCGGAAAACGGCGGCGCCAACGGAGCCCGTTATACCCAGCCAATTCTGACATATGCTGAACAATGTTTCATGATGGCTGAACTGGTTGTACGTGGTCTGATCTCCGGTGATGCTAAAACCTACTATGAAAGTGGTGTTAAAGCATCTATCCAGGCTTATGACGATATGGGAAGAGAAGCCAAGATCCGCGACTACGCTGCATTAGATAACGCGGCAGTTGCTGCCTATATCGCATCTCCTGCCATTGCATTCACCGGCTCTCAGGATGTATTACTGGAAAAAATCAACATCCAGAACTTCCTGAACCACTTCAAATCTCCATGGGAAGCATGGGGCGCCTGGAAACGTACCGGCATTCCTAAAGTCAACGGTATCCTGGCATTCGAACAGAACACCGTGTCCGGCGTACCTGTTGAAGTTCCCCGCAGATGGCAGCTGCCACAGCCTACCATCGCCAACCAGACAAACTGGAGAAATGCGATCGAAGAAATGAAGAAAACAGGTGAATACGGTACCAACGATAACGACTTCACCGGTCGCGTATGGTGGGACAAAAAATAGATTCATGTAGTTATTTAATTAATTGAGATTTATATCCAAAAGAAAAAGCCCTCTGAACTGTTCAGAGGGCTTTTTCTTTTGGATATAAATCTCAATTAGTTAAATAATCACATTCAGTTGATCATCTCTTTTATTTCGCTGAGTTTGAGCAGGGCTTCAACAGGTGTGAGCCGGTTGATGTCTACGTGATCCAGTTTTTCCCTGATTTGCTGGAAGGTGTCGCTGTGAGCATCAAAAATATTGAGCTGCAGCTTCTGGGTGGCGGTGGCGATGTTTTTGATGTTTTTCTGCAGCGGCGCATCAATGTGTTTTTCTTCCAGGTTGGCCAGCACTTCGTTGGCACGGTTAATCAGTTCCGGTGGCATACCGGCCATGCGGGCTACGTGAATACCAAAGCTGTGGCGGCTGCCGCCGGGGGCGAGCTTGCGCAGGAAGATGATCTTATTGCCTGATTCCATATTGGTGATATGGAAGTTCTTTACGCGTTCGTGTTTGTTTTCCAGTTCATTCAGTTCATGGTAGTGCGTGGCAAACAGGGTTTTCGGGCGGTGCTCCGTCATGTCGTGGAGGTATTCCACTATACTCCATGCGATGGAGATACCGTCGTAAGTGCTGGTGCCGCGGCCTATTTCATCGAGTATCACCAGGCTCCGGGGAGTGATGGTATTGATGATGCTGGCAGTTTCGTTCATCTCTACCATGAAGGTGGATTCGCCTCCGCTCAGGTTGTCGGATGCTCCCACGCGGGTGAATATTTTGTCTGTCAGCCCGATTTCCGCGCTGCCAGCGGGTACAAAGCTACCCATATGGGCCATAAGGGTGATGAGGGCTGTTTGCCGCAGCAGGGCGGACTTACCGCTCATATTAGGTCCGGTGAGGATGATGATCTGCTGCTTGTCTTTGTCGAGCTGCATATCATTGGCCACATAGGATTCCCCCGGAGGCAGTCCCCTTTCTATAACCGGATGGCGTCCTTCGGTGATGTTCATGGCGAAGCCGTCGTTAATTACCGGGCGGCGGTACCTGTATTGCATGGCGTTGTGGGCAAAGCAAAGGAGGCAGTCTATTCTGGCAAATATCTGTGCATCCTGCTGTACCGGCTCAATGAAGGGTTGCAGGGCAAGCAGCAGCTCGTCGAACAGTTTTGTTTCCAGCGCCAGGATTTTATCTTCTGCGCCTACAATTTTTTCTTCGTATTCTTTCAGTTCCGGTGTGATGTAACGTTCGGCGTTGGCCAGTGTCTGTTTGCGTATCCAGGTGTCCGGTACTTTATTTTTGTGGGTGTTGGTTACTTCCAGGTAGTAGCCGAACACATTGTTGAATGCTATTTTCAGGGATGGGATGCCGGTGGCTTCCGATTCTTTCTGCTGTATCTGCAGCAGGTAGTCCTTTCCTTTGGTGGCGATGCCGCGCAGTTCATCCAGTTCTGCATTTACGCCTTCGCGGATAACGCCGCCCTTGTTAACCAGTACCGGCGGGTTTTCCATGACTTCGTTCAGTATCCGGTCGAGGATAGGGGGGCAGGCGTTCAGCTTTTCGTTGAGGCGTAACAGGTAGTTGTTTGCGGTGGCGGAAAGCAGTTCCTGTACGGCCTGTACCTGTTGCAGGGAACGGGCCAGCTGCATCACTTCGCGGGGATTGATCTTGCGCAGGGGTATTTTGGATACCAGCCTTTCCAGGTCCCCTGTTTGTTTCAGGTGGTGCTGAAGGGATTTAAAGAGGTCGGTTTCTTTAATGAAATATTCCACGGTGTCCAGGCGCTCATTGATCTGGAGTATGTCGCGCAGGGGGAATACCAGCCAGCGTTTGAGCAGGCGGGCGCCCATTGGGGTAACGGTGTTGTCCAGTACCTTGAGCAGGGTATGACCGTTTTCCACGCTGCTGTGCAGGAGTTCCAGGTTGCGCACGGTGAAGCGGTCCATCCAGAGGAAGTCTTGCTGATCAATGCGTTGTATGCCGGTAATATGCTGCAGATGCGGATGTTCGGTATCCTTCAGGTAGTGCATGGTAGCGCCGGCTGCGATGATGGCGGCGTTCATGCCTTCTATCCCGAATCCTTTCAGGGAGTGGGTCTGAAAGTGCTTGAGCAGTATTTCTTCGGCGTAGGAGGTGGTAAATATCCACTCATCCAGGTTATAGGTATAGAATTTTGCGCCGAAGGTGGCCTTGAAATGTTTCTGCTGCTGTCTGGCGAACACCACTTCTGCAGGGCGGAAGCTCTGCAGAAGTTTATCCACATATTCCGTGCTGCCTTCTGCGATGATGAATTCGCCGGTGGAAATATCCAGGAAGGATACACCGGTGATGTCCTGGCCGAAATGAACGGCGGCGAGGAAGTTGTTGCTGGCGTTTTCCAGCAGTTTATCGTTGACGGCTACGCCGGGTGTCACCATTTCGGTTACGCCCCGTTTTACGATGCCTTTTACTGATTTTGGATCTTCCAGCTGGTCGCAAACCGCCACCCTGTATCCTGCTTTTACCAGTTTGTGCAGGTAGGTGTCGAGCGAGTGGTGGGGAAACCCCGCCAGTTCAACATATGCGGCGGTGCCATTGGCTCTTTTTGTCAATACTATGCCCAGTACTCTGGACGCGATCACAGCGTCTTCACCGAAGGTTTCATAGAAATCACCGACACGGAACAACAGGATTGCATCAGGGTATTTATCTTTTATTGCCTTATGCTGCTGCATAAGTGGCGTTTCTTCCGATTTACTTTTTGCCATGCCGCAAATATATAAAACTCAGCTGATCCGGTTATCTTTGCAGATCATGAGAAAATTAAGCATGGATGAACTGGGCCGTAAAACGGTCGATGAGTTCAAGGCAGCAGATAAAACGCCGGTAGTGCTGGTACTGGATAACATACGCAGTATGCATAATGTGGGTTCGGTATTCCGCACGGCTGATGCATTTTTACTCCAGGGGCTGGTGTTATGCGGTTATACGCCTGTGCCTCCGCACAGGGATATTAATAAAACGGCGCTGGGCGCCACCGAAACGGTAGAATGGCAGTATTTCCCCACCACCATGGAGGCAGTACTGGCCCTGAAGGCTGCGGGCTACCGCATTCTGACGATAGAGCAGGCCATTGGCAGTACAATGCTGGATGCCTTTATGCCCCCGTCAGATCAGCCGCTGGCGCTGGTTTTCGGGAATGAAGTCAGCGGAGTGGATCAGGAAGTCATGAAAATAGCTGATGGCTGTATCGAAATTCCGCAGTCAGGTATGAAACATTCCCTGAATGTATCTGTCAGCACCGGTATCATAGTTTGGGATATCTTTGTAAAACTGCGTGCTGCCAGGTAGCCGTTTATATTATCGTATTCAATAAAGCGCAACATATGTTGACCACTATTAATAAGTATCTTTCGCTGGTGAAGTTCGCCCACACGATTTTCGCCATGCCTTTTGCCCTGACGGGATTTTTCATGGCTACCACCCTGGGCGGCGGCCATTTCAGCTGGCGGCTGTTTGTGCTGGTGATCCTGTGCATGGTCTTTGCGCGCAGCGCGGCCATGGCTTTCAACCGCTGGCTGGATGTAGATATCGATAAACTGAATCCGCGTACCGCCAAAAGGGAAATCCCTGCCGGTGTTATATCTCCGAGGAATGCCATGTTCTTTATCCTGATCAACGTGATGTTGTTTGTGCTGACCACCTGGTTTATCAATCCGGTATGCTTCTTCCTGTCGCCGGTGGCGCTGATAGTAGTACTGGGATATAGCTTTACCAAGCGTTTCACGCCGCTTTGTCACCTGGTACTGGGCGTGGGCCTGTCGCTGGCCCCAATCGGGGCTTACCTGGCAGTAACAGGCGAATTTGCCCTGCTGCCGGTACTGGTATCGGTACTGGTACTGTGCTGGGTTTCCGGCTTCGATATTATCTACTCTTTACAGGACGAGGACTTTGACAAATCCCAGCGCCTGAATTCTATTCCTGCCTGGCTGGGCCTTTCAGGAGCGCTGCGCTTTTCTGAACTGCTGCATGTTATAGCTGCCGCCCTGGTTATCACCATCGGACTGGCCGGCCACTTCCACTGGATTTACTGGATCGGCGCAGCAGTATTCATCGTGATGCTGATTTCCCAGCACCTCCTGGTAAAACCACATGACCTGAGCCGGGTGAATATTATGTTTATGACCACGAATGGTATTGCCAGCGTGGTGTTTGCAGTGTTTGCAATAGCGGACATGCTCATCTTTATCTGATATTTGTTTATTTGATATTTGATTATTTAAATACAGCGGAGATCTTTACGAATGTCTCCGCTGTATTTTTAAATGTCAGACATCAATCAGCAAAACGAAATAATATCTCAAATAAACAAATAATAAAATAACCAAATATTATGGCAAGGATAATGGCGATAGATTACGGGAAGAAGAGAACAGGACTGGCGGTAACGGATCCGTTGCAGCTGATTGCCAGCGGGCTGACAACGGTGGCTACACACGACCTGATTCCTTACCTGAAGAAATATTTTGCGGCGGAACAGGTGGAAACGATTGTCATCGGCGAGCCGAAGAGCCTGAAGGGAGAAGATACCCACGCTACGCCCCTGGTGGAGGAATGTATCCGTATTCTCCGGAAAAACTTCCCGGATATTCCCATTAAAAAGATAGATGAACGCTTTACTTCCAAAATCGCTTTCCAGAGTATGATAGACAGCGGGCTGAAGAAGAAGGACCGCCAGAACAAGGGACTGGTGGACGAAATCAGCGCTACTATTATATTGCAGGAGTATCTGCAATACAGGTAGAAAAATCGTAATTTCGCAGATTAAACCAAGAACCAGAAACATGATATTGCCAATAGTTGCTTACGGACACCCGGTATTAAGAAAGGTGGGAGAAGATATTACATCCGATTATCCTGAGCTGAAAACATTGATAGCCAATATGTGGGAAACCATGTACGCCTCTAATGGGGTAGGTATTGCAGCGCCTCAGGTGAACAAAGCAATCCGTTTATTTGTAGTGGATAGTGAACAGATTATTAATAATCTGGAAGATGATGAGAAAAACGATTATCCCGGAGATAATGGCATAAAAGAAGTTTTTATCAATGCGCATATAGTGGAAACAGGCGGCGACGATTGGGCCTATAACGAAGGTTGTCTCAGTATCCCTAAAGTAAGAGAAGATGTTAACCGTCCCGAAACCGTTACCCTGCGCTATGTGAACGAAAATTTCGAACCTCGTCAGCAAACATTTACCGGTGTAACCGCCCGTGTTATTTTGCATGAATATGACCATATAGACGGCAAACTTTTTATAGATCACCTCAAGCCATTGAAGCGCAGAATGTTAAAGAGCAAGCTCGATGATATCTCCAAAGGCAAAATACGCGTGGATTACAAAATGCTGTTTCCCAAATAGGAAATAATTTTGTAATGTAAATAAAACCCGTTATTTTGGTATTAGCAAAGCATAAACATCCGTATCCATTTTGGGAGCTACCTTAACATATACTGAAATAGAACTTGTTCAGGGCCTGCAAGCCAGGGATGAAAAAATATTCAGCTATCTGTACGACCATTATTCACCCGCATTATATGGCGTTGCACTCAAAATAGTTACGGATGAAGCTTCCGCAGGAGATGTGCTGCAGGAAGTATTTATAAAAATCTGGCGCAACATCGACAGGTACGACGCTTCCAAAGGCCGTCTCTTCACCTGGATGTTGAACATAGCCCGCAATACAGCCATTGACAGTCTCCGGTCAAAAGCGCATAAACTCGACCAGAAAGTCCAGGACGTTACCAGCACCTCACTCATGTATGAACCCCAACTAGCTGTACACCTTCCTGTGGACCACCTGGGACTTACCAAAGTGATAGACGGCCTGCCCAAAGATCAACGGATCATTATTGACCTTGCCTATTTCAAAGGTTGTACCCAGGAAGAAATAGCCAAGGTGCTTGAAATACCATTGGGAACCGTGAAAACCAGGATGCGTAATGCAATCATACAGTTGAGAATCCTATTAAAACAATTGTAAAATAAAGTGGATGTACAACGTTACATATCATCCGGTATTTTAGAAAGCTATGTGTTCGGGCTCCTGCCTGAATCAGAACAGGGAGACGTAGAAACAGCTGTCATGCAATACCCTCAGGTTAAAGCCGCCGTTCAGTCGCTGCAGCTTGACAAGGAGAAGTTTGTACAGTTGTACGCCTGTCCGCCGCCTGCTGAAATAAAGGATCGCCTGCTGGATATCCTCCGCAGGGAAGGCACGCAGGAAGGGAATGCCCTGTTGCCGCAAGAGTTACGTGTACCCGATCCCGTTAGTAACAAACGTATAAGGGAAACCCCGGTAAAACAACTGAACGGACAAAAGAAACCATCCACAGACCGTATCTGGAAATATGTGGCTGCGGCCTTTATTATCCTGCTGCTCGGAAGCGTATTTATGAACTTCTTTCTCGCCAGCCGATCCACTGACTATAAATCCAGGTACAAATCCCTGATAGCTGCCCGTGAAAAACTGGAAGCCGATAAGGAAGCACAATCCCTCACCAGTGCCGGTGCAGAACAAAAGGAAGCGGATATGCTGAAAGATCCCGCTTTCAAACAGATCAAGATTGAAGGCGCAGGCGAACAGCTGGGACATGTAGTCACCGTTTGCTGGAACCCAATCAGCCACGCCTTATTCCTGATGGCACAGGTAATGCCCGTACCTCCGGCCGGTAAAACCTACCAGTTGTGGGCTATCCATAATAAAAAACTCCTGGATGCAGGTGTGTTCGAAGGCGGCGCCCAGATGACGCAGAAAATACAGGAAATGAAACCAATGGAAGATGCCGAAGGCTTCGCCATTACCCTTGAAAATAAAGGAGGCAGCAATTCTCCGACTATGAACCAGGTAATCATGGCTGCCAGTATCAGCCGGTAAAACAGGAAACAATCATTTGTTTTCTGTTTTAAATATGTATATTGCTTCATAGTATTAATTGCCCCATTAACCATTATCAGCACCAGCCCTGAAAGACACTGGTAATTATGCACTGTAACAGCTATGCCCTTTGGGGATGCCCTGTTGTGTCATGTTATGAGTTCACCCTAAATGTTCAATCAATAGCCATTATCTGACTTGGATTTTTCAGCTACATACACTGAAGCCGAACTGGTACAGGGATTACGTGCCCGTGACCAGAAAATATTCAGCTACCTCTATGATCACTACTCCCCGGCACTGTACGGCGTGATCGTAAAGGTGTTGAATAATGACAGCACCGGCGGTGATGTACTGCAGGACGTATACCTCAAAATATGGCGCTACGCCGATCGTTACGATGAAACTAAAGGCCGCCTCTTCACCTGGATGCTGAACATCGCCCGCAACACCGCTATCGATATACTCCGTTCCAAGTCGCACAAACTTGAGCAGAAAATCCAAAATATTACGGATGACGTAAATGCTGGAAGCGGACCATTAACCGTATACCAATCCACCGATTACCTCGGGTTTTCAAAAATTCTGGAGAAACTGACCAAAGAACAACGTACGCTCATAGATCTGGCTTATTATAAAGGCTGTACTCAGGAAGAAATTTCCAGGGTACTGGACATCCCTTTGGGTACCGTTAAAACCAGAATGAGAAACGCTATCATACAACTGAGAAATATTTTAAACAAGTAAACACGTATCAACAATAGTGGACGCACAATACTTCATATCGTCCGGGCTGATTGAGCTTTATGCGGCAGGAATGGCTTCCGAACAGGAAGTCCAGGAGCTGGAAGCCGCTATGCGTCAATTTCCGGAAGTCGCCGCCGCGGTAGAAACCTACCGGCGCAATATGGAGGAATATGTAAGCCTGCAACGCCTCACCCCCGAAGCAGCCGTAAAAACCAGTTTATTTAACCAAATCAATAATGAACCCGATTTGCAGGACAGCTTGCAAAAGACTGACCAACAAATGCAACAACCAAAACTAGTGTCCATGACTGAAACAAAAAGCCTATCCTGGAAATGGATTGCCGCCGCATCAGCTGCATTGCTGATTGGCAGTCTCATTCTGAACTACGTGTTCTTTAACAGGTACAAGGAATTCAAAGAGTACAAAGACAAATACCAGTCTTTGCTATTATCCCAGAACTCCATCCTGTCCAAAGAAAATCTTTACAAAACGCGTCTTGAACAAATGCAGCAGTCCCTGGATGTTATCCAGGATCCTGATGTAATGAAAGTGAAGATGCCAGGTACCAAAGCCTTCCCTGAAGCAATGGCAACTGTATTCTGGAACCAGTCCAGCAAACAGGTTTACGTGAAAGTGAACAAACTGCCTGAACCTGCTGCAGACAAACAGTACCAGCTGTGGGCCATCGTAGATGGTAAACCGGTTAGTATGGGTGTGTTTGAAATGGGTGATACTGCTCAGCTCCTCCAGAAAATGCAAATCACCGGCGCTGCCCAGATGTTTGCGGTTACCCTGGAGAAAAAAGGCGGTGCAGCTGCTCCGACTATGGAACAGATGTATGTTGCAGGGAAAGTGCCAGGTTGATAACCATACATTTTAATTGCTGATCTTTAACAGCTCCGGCTTTTGGCGGCCCTCCCGCCGGAAGACCGGAGCTGTTTTTTTATGCCCCCGGAATAATGCAGCTTTTCTTTAAATTGCGGGCATGTCACATTTCTGGAAAAGTATAGCCGTAACCATTGTGGTTAGCCTGGTAAACCTGCAACAACTGTCCGCTCAGGACACTGCCCGATATAAAGGGATGACCGTTAACCTGGACGAAGTAATCGTGGCCGCAAAACGTATAGGCTTCGACGTTAACAGCTTTATCAGAAGGGTGGAAGAAGATACCACCTTTTACAAAGCCTTTAAAAATCTGCGCATCATCAGCTTCAGCGCAGATAACGACATCCGCATGCTGGATAAAAAAGGACAGTTGCAGGCATCGCTGAAAAGTATCACCCACCAGACCGTTCAGGGCAGATGCCGCTCCATGAAAGTACAGGATGAAAAAGTTACCGGCGACTTCTACACCCGTAAAGGCAACTACAACTATTATACAGCAGAACTCTACGCTAACCTGTTCTTTACCAGCGGCACCGTATGCGTAGACGCCAGCGGCGAATCCACGGATAAAGAAAGCGGCAGCCTTGCCAAACATAAGGCACAGCTGAAACAACTCATCTTCAACCCCGGAAAACCTATCCGTGGCGTACCTATCGTCGGACAAAAAGTAGCCATCTTCGACAGGGATGTTATCCGCTTCTATGACTTCTCTATCTCCGCAGAAAATTATGTGGACGGAACCCCTTGCTACGTATTTAGCGCCAGGGCCAAGCCCGGCCTGAGCCGCATCGACAGGGCAGACGTAGTGGTGGATGAACTCATCACCTGGTTCAATAAAGATAATTTTGAAATAGTAGGCCGTAAATACGCGCTCTCCTATAAAACCATGCTATTCGATTTCAACGTGAAAATGAATGTGCAGATGACGAAACAGTACGGCCTGCTCATCCCCGCACTGGTGACCTACAGCGGCACCTGGGATGTGCCGTTTAAAAAGAGGGAAACTGCTGAATTTACCGCCAGGTTCTTCGGTTTTAAGGCAGCACAGTAATCAGTAAACTACCGTCACCGTACCGGTTTTATGCACCGGCAACTGCGTACGTACCTCCTGGTAATCTACAATATACACATAGGTAGCTGCCGCAACCGGATCGCCATGCAGCTTGCCGGTCCAGCCAACCTGCGGATCCGTTGTATAAAAAATACGCTCTCCCCAGCGATTGTAAATGCTCAGCGTATATTTTTCTACCGGACATTTATACAGAGGCCGGAAGTAATCATTCCGCCCGTCGCCGTTAGGCGTAAACGCATTCGGGAAATGCATGGTGCATAGGCAATCCATGTAATCCACCACCACAGAATCGGTAGACTTTCCACAGGTATTGTACGCATAGATAGCATATACGCCGGGTCTGGTTACCACAAACTGCGGCACACTGGTGCTGTCCTGCCATTTGTACGCCGCGCCTGCCGCGCCGGTTACCCGCAGCGGATATACCTCATTGGTACAAAGCATCTTATCCGGCCCCAGGTTCACATGCAGTGTATCGTCAAAACCCACGTGGATGGTGTCGGAAGACTCACAGCGGCCTATCTGCGCATGTACATAATAATAGCCGGGCCTGGTTACGTAATAGGTAGCCTGGTCTGACTCGTCCTGCCAGCGGTAGATACCGTTCCCGAAATCGGCGGTGAGCACCAGGAAATTGCCTTTACAGATGGTTGTATCGTTACCCAGATTGAGTTTACGGAGACGGTTGAAATTTACGAAGATGGTATCTACCACACTGCAGGTGTTGTTGATTTCTACCAGCGCCCAGATATTGGCTTCGTAGTTAACAGTTATCGCCGGCATCCGGGAGCCGGTACTCCACAGCCAGCTGGTGGCTTCCGGAACATTGGGCGCCAGCCTGATAGATTCTCCCGGGCATAGCAGCGGGTCTGGTCCCAGCGTAAAGGGATACGGCGGACCGGTAAAAGTGATGGTGATCTGATCTGTAATTTCCGCGCATCCTTTAGGGAATATTCTTACGCTGTAGGTACCGGAGGTGCGTACCTGCTGGGTAGGCTCCGTATTGCCGGTAGACCACAGGTAGGTGCAGTTCTGTGCGGTAGCGTCCAGCATCAGCTGTTCGCCGGTACATAGCACCAGGTCCTGACCCAGCTCTACTTCAGGAACCGGCGTATAGAACACGTTGACAGAATCCGGTATCAGACATCCGTTGATTTTTACTTTATAGGTAGCGGCAGTATCTACCAGAATATCGGGCAGCGTGGAGCTGTCCTGCCACAGGTAGGTAGCACCCGGAATAACAGGGGCGCTGAGCGTCATGGTGCCGCCTTCACAGAGGGTTATGTCCTGTGGTCCGAAATCAAAGATAACCGGCGTCACAATGGTGATGGTCTGCACGGTAGTTTCGGCAACACCATTGCGCCACACAACCAGTGTATTGTTATAGGTGCCTGTATTCCTGTAAATATGATAAGCCTTCAGCGCAGCAGCGGAGTCTTTTTCCAGAGAGGCGGGGTCGCCAAAGTACCATTTCGCGGAATCAATACCAGCTTCATTCTTAATACGAAAAAAGACGGTATCATTTACACAGGTAGAAGACGTGGTAAAAGGGGTAGCGGCACGGACCTTTCCCGGCCATATGAGTGCGGCGCCCAACAAAAAAATCAATATATAAAACCTGCAAATGGAACTGCGTATGTATAGGTTAGTCATTGCGTTGACATGGTAATAAACGCTAATATATGATTTTAATTATGAATTAAGAATTATGAATGATGAGTTAGGGCGAAGATTAAAGCGAAGAACAAATTTTGTTACTCCCTTTAATCTTCGCCCTAACTCATCATTCATCATTCTTAATTCATAATTAAAATCAATTGTCTTCATTCAGCGGCCTCGCCGACCTATACCTTCTCCATTTTTCCAGAACGTTGGTGAAGTCTTCGGGCATGGGGCTTTCGAAGTACATCTGCTTACGGGTGCGGGGATGAATGAAGCCCAGTTGTTGGGCGTGGAGGGCATGTCTTGGCATTATTTCGAAGCAGTTTTCCACAAACTGTTTGTATTTGGCGAAGATGGTGCCTTTGAGGATACGGTTGCCGTTATAGGTATCATCATTGAAGAGGGAGTGACCTATATGCTGCATGTGTACGCGGATCTGGTGGGTGCGGCCTGTTTCCAGGCGGCATTCTACCATGGTAACGTAGTTGAAGCGTTCCAGTACGCGGTAATGGGTGATGGCTTCTTTACCGTATTCGCCGTCGGGGTAGGCGTCCATGATTTTGCGGAAGCGCTGATGACGGCCTACGTGAGCTACCACGGTGCCTTCATCTTCTTCAAAGTCGCCCCAGACGAGGGCTACGTACCTGCGGTGTACGGTATGGTCAAAGAATTGTTTGGCCAGGTCGGTCATGGCTTTTTCAGATTTAGCCACTACCAGCAGGCCGGTTGTATTTTTATCGATGCGGTGCACCAGTCCGAAACGAGGTATGGCAGGCTCTGTAGGCCTGGTTTTATCGCCCAGGTACCAGGATAGTCCGTTTACCAGGGTGCCGGTATAGTTACCGCAGCCAGGATGTACCACCATGCCGGCAGGTTTATCGATGACCATTACGTCGTCATCTTCATATATGATGTTCAGAGGGATTTCTTCCGGCAAAACCTCGGTACTTTCCGGGTTTTTGTTGGAGAACACGATGATCCTGTCCAGCGGCCGGATCTTGTAATTGGATTTAACGGGCTTATCGTTCACCAATACCATTTCCGTGTCCAGCGCAATCTGAACTTTATTACGGGTGGCGCCTTCAATGCGTGCGGTGAGAAATTTATCAATACGGACAGGCTCCTGGCCTTTATCTACGACCATATTGATTTTCTCGTACAAATCCTCACTGCCATCACCGTTTTCCAGTTCATCTTCCAGGTCCAGCAATTCTTCATTCATTCCTATAAATTTTAGCAAAAATACTATCATCATTTGAGATTTGGTTATTTATTCATTTGAGATTTGTTTCCCGGCATGGAGTCACCTTTGCCTTTTGGTGCTCACCGGTTATACCAATAAATCTCAAATGAATAAATAACCAAATCTCAAATGATGATAGTATTTTTGCAGATCAGAAATTATGGAAAAGCAGCAGATAATAGTAAAGGATCTTGGATTGGTGGATTATCAGCAGACCTGGGATTACCAGGAACAGTTGCTGAAAGATAATGTGCAGTTGAAATCAACGGCGGGGAACCAGTTCCCCAAACCTACGACCAACTACCTTTTATTTTGTGAGCATCCGCCGGTATATACGCTGGGCAAGAGCGGGCATATGGAAAACCTGTTGCTGAGTGAGCAGCAGCTGGAAGAGCAGGGTATAGGCTTTGTACCTACCAACCGCGGCGGTGATATCACCTTCCACGGGCCGGGTCAGGTAGTAGGATATCCCATTATTGACCTGGAGAATTTTTTCACGGATATAGGCAAATATCTCCGCTGCCTGGAAGAGGTGGTTATCCGCACCATTGCGGAATACGGCCTTACCGGCGACCGCTCTCAGGGGGAAACCGGCGTATGGCTGGATCCGCACGACCCCGTAAAGGCCCGCAAAATATGCGCTATGGGCGTACGTTGCAGCCGTTGGGTGACCATGCATGGCTTTGCCCTGAATGTGAACACCTCTATGAATTACTTCGATAACATCATCGCCTGCGGCATCGCCGATAAAAAAGTAGCCTCCCTCCATACTGAAGTAGGCCACGAAGTACCTATGGAGGAAGTCCGGAGGAAACTGATGAAGCATTTTGGAGAAGTGTTTGAAGCCCAAATGATATAGCATTAATTACGAATTACGAATTGCGAATTACGAATGTAAAAGCGAAGACCGAAGCGGATCTCATATTTGAGCTTTGCTTCGGTCTTCGCTTTTGCATTCGTAATTCGCAATTCGTAATTCGCAATTCCTGACAACTACATTTTGTAGTTCAGCGGAATAAAGAAATTCCATTTTTCCTTGAGCTGGCCATTGTCGTAGAGTTCGAAGTTGAACCAGCCTGCATGGAGGAAGATAGCTTTTTCGAGGATGAGCGAAGGGCCTTTGACATGGTTTATTTCAAAGAGGAAGGCGCCGTTCGGCTCGAAGAATTTGATCGTGTATTTTTTCTGCAGGGCATCCGCGAGTTTTATATTCACGTTACCGTCAGCAGTGGTGTAGATGAAGTTGGACGGATGCCAGATGACCTTAGGCTCCGGGTTGTTGTTTTCCTGTTCTTTGCCGGTGGCGGCGCGTTTTTCCGCTTTCATGGCTTTAGCGGCGTCTTTGATGTCGGCGTATTCCAGTTTCTGATCCGCACGGATGGTGCTGTCAGACAGGGCCAGTACGGTTTTGCTGTACATATAGCGGCCGTTGGTGAAGAGGATGAACATACGGTAGTAGTTGGTGCCGGGCAGCGGTTTGCTATCTATGTAGGCGTTTCTGGTCTGGGTAGGGTAGCTGGCGTAGCCAATAGTGTTAAAGTTCAGCACGCTGTCGAGGGAGCGCTGAATACCCATTTCTTTAACTTCCATGAAACCGGAGATCCAGTCCAGCTGAATTTTTCCGGTTTTAATGGTGGCGGTAAAGTTCGGCAATACCGGGGGCAGCGCCTGTTGGGCTTTACCCTGAGTAACCGTTAATAAAAATAATCCTATAGCAAATGTTAAACGCACTACCTGCTTCATACTTAAATCCGTAAGCTCTTAAAGTTGGCAAAAATACACTACCCTTCAAATATAATGAACAGTTTTTACAGGGAGAGAACGCCGGAAGGCAGTGAAAGATTGCCTTGTAGTCCGCCGGTATGTATTAGCAATACTTTGCTGGTGTCCGGAAAGTAGCGCTGACGCGATAATTCATGAAAAGCCATGACAAGTTTACCAGTATAAATAATATCAGTAGGTATGCCTGTTTCTTTATAAAAAGTATTGATAAAATCTATAAGCGCGGGAGATGTTTTCGCATAACCACCACCGTGGAAGTTGTGCAGCAGCTGCCATGATGGTCTGGCGCCGGGATGCAGCAATTTTGTTATTTCATTTTCCAGGTATTGTGCGCCTTTCAGGACAGGAATACCTATTATCTGCTGATGGGGTAATGCGCTGTTGATAAGCCCTGCCAGTGTGGTACCGGTACCTACGGCACACATAATATGCGTAAAATCTGCCGTTGGCAGGATCGATAAAATTTCTTCACAGCCGCTGGCGCCGTAGCTGTTGTGGCCGCCTTCCGGAATCACCCAGGCGCCTTCCCGCTGAAATCCGCCCTGAGTATACGTTTTATATGTTTCCCTGCTTACATATTCCAGCATCATGCCGTGAGCCTGCGCCTGCTGCAGCGTATGGCCCGGTACCGGCGGGCGTTCTCCCCGGATGATACCGGTACAGCGGTATCCCGCTTCTTTGCATGCCACGGCCGTTGCTGCAATATGATTGGAATAGGCCCCTCCGAAAGTAACGATATGAACCGGCGATAACGCCGCCGCTGCCGCCGCCAGGTTGTATTTCAGCTTGAACCACTTGTTCCCCGAAACCTCAGGATGCAGCAGGTCCAGGCGGAGCATAGCGGCTGTAACAGGCCCGGGAATGGGGGAGAGGGTGGTGTTTGAGTAATGCATTATGTAAAGTTAATTACGAATTACGAATTGCGAATTACGAATGAGGAGCGAAGATCTAAGCGAAGAAATAAATTCTTTATCCGCTTAGATCTTCGCTCCTCATTCGTAATTCGCAATTCGTAATTCGTAATTAACTTTATTCGTTTGTCAAAAACCCACCTTTCCCTCTGTACAATTTCACAGGTTTATCCAGTTTTACTTTGAGCACGGTTACATATTTATCCTGTACATTTTCCGGGATGTCTATGTAAACGAGGCCTGGTACGGGGCTCCAGGAGATTTTACCTACTACTTTATGAGAGAGTTTAGTGCCGTTGCCTACAACGGAAATCTCTTCAATTTTGTTGCTAAGTCCTTTGATGGCTACCTGGCCGCTGGTTTTGCCGGGGAGGAACAGGTAGAGGGTGCTGGAGTCCTTGGAGAGGGTAGTAGGGCCATAGAAGTGGCCTAACGGGATACCGCCGATGGTGTTGAAGATGGCTTCTCCGTGTTTTTTGTTCCAGGCGCCGAGTTCTTTCAGCACATTGATCTGCTGTTCCGGGATGGTGCCGTCTGCTTTGGGACCTATGTCGAGCAGGAGGTTACCGCCGTTGCTGACAGCGTCCACGAAGATGGTGATAATTTCGAAAGGTGTTTTCCAGTTGGTATCCTGTGGCTGCCAGCCCCAGTTGTTATTGATGGTCATACACAGTTCCCACCAGTGGTAGTGCGGGCGTGTTACCGGGAAGTTCTGTTCAGGCGTGTCATAGTCGCCATAACCCTGGAGGCGGCCGTTGATGATGGTTTTCGGGTTGTGGGTGGTCAGCATCTTACGCATTTTGGCAGCTTCCCATTCTTCTGCGGAGTGTTCCCAGTCGCCGTCGAACCACCAGAGGTCAGGATTAAATTTAGTCATGACTTCTTCCATCTGGCCCTCGTAGAATTTGAGAAAACGCTGCCACCTGGCGGGCTGCGCCTTGATATCGTAGCGGTTGCTGTCTTGCAGAAACTGCGGATAATCGGGATAGCTCCAGTCTATCAGCGAAAAATAGGCACCACATTTGATGCTGTCGCGCCGCAAAGCTGCGTAGAGGGGTGTCAGTACATCCCTTTTGGCAGGCGTGCTGTTGGCAACGTCGAGTTTACTGTATTTGCTGTCCCACAAAGCCACGCCATCATGATGTTTGGTAGTCATAACGGCATAGCGGGCGCCGGATTCTTTAATGAGGTCGGCCCATGCCTGCGGGTTGTAATTGCTGGCAGTAAAGCCTTTCAGCTGATCCATGTAATCAGGATAGGCTATTTTTTTGTTGTGGAAAGACCACGATTCATCGACGCCTTTTACAGAATAAATGCCCCAGTGGATGAAGATGCCCAGTTTAGCATCGGCAAACCACTGCATTTTTTCTTTGATTTCGTCGGGATTTGTTTTCTGTTGCGCGTTGGCGGTTGTAAAAAGCTGCATGACACAAGCTCCCAGCACTAAAAGTCTTTTCATCGTTCCGTTTGAATTAGTCCTTAAAATATGTGTGATCCACAAAAAGAAGTGTGAAAATACGCCAGAAAGAGTAAATTTAACGCCGATATTTTCAGGTAAATAATTGAAAATTATAAACTAATATCAGAAAAATGCAACCGACTTTATTGATTTTAGCGGCCGGAATGGCCAGTCGATATGGCAGTTTAAAGCAAATCCAGCAATTTGGGCCAAGCGGTGAAACTATCATTGATTATTCTATTTATGACGCAATACGCGCAGGATTTGGTAAAATAGTATTTATAATCCGCGAGAATTTCGCAGCGGATTTCAAGGAAATTTTTGAGCCAAAGCTGAAGGGCCGTGTTGCTACGGACTATGTGTACCAGGAAATGAATGCATTTACAGGCGACCATGAGGTGCCTGCTGACAGAACCAAGCCTTGGGGAACAGCACACGCTATCCTCTGCGCTAAAAACGCTATTAATGAGCCATTTGCGGTTATCAACGCGGATGATTTCTATGGCGCTGACGCCTTTGTGAAAATGGCGGCCTTCCTGAACGGAGAATGTAAATCAGATATCTATAGTGTAGTAGGTTATGAGCTGGGAAAAACCATCAGTGAACATGGATCAGTATCCAGAGGCGTATGCGCCGTGGATGCCAGCGGTTACCTGTCTGCTATCAATGAAAGAACAAAAATTTACACTGACAACGGCCAGATCGTTTATGAAGAAGCAGATGGCAGCAAGCACCCATTGCCTGCTGAAACGCCTGTTTCCATGAACTTCTGGGGCTTCCATCCCAGTGTATTTAACCTGAGCCAGGAACTGTTCAACGAATTCCTGGATAAAAATATCGGCAATCCAAAATCTGAATTCTTTATTCCGATTGTTGCTGATGAATTTATCCGTCGCAGCAAAGGAAAGGTAAAAGTGTTACCTACCAGCGCGCAATGGTTTGGTGTTACTTACAAGGAAGATGCTCCGGGCGTGCAGGCTAGTTTGTCGGCATTGGTTAAAAACGGAGAATATCCCGACAATTTATGGAAATAACACCCAATCAACTCATCCTTCAGGCTTTCGGACTGGAGCCTGAAGGATTGAATGTCCGAAGATTCGGATCAGGACACATCAACAGCACTTTTCTGCTCGAAAAGAAACAGGATGGCAGCAAGTACGTTTTACAGAAAATCAATGTGAATGTATTTAAGGAACCTGACGTAATCGCGGCCAATCAAAGAATGGCAGCTGATTATCTCGCAGTGCATCATCCGGGGTATCTGTTTATTACGCCCATTCCTACCATAACAGGGGAAGAGCTGTATGTGATAGACAACGAATACTGGCGAATGATTCCGTTTATTGCCGATTCCGTAACGGTTGATCAGGCTGATAACCCAAAGCAGGCATATGAAGCAGCCAGACAGTTTGGCCGCCTTGCCAATTACCTTTCGGGCATCGACCTGAAGCCGTTTAGAGCTTCGATTCCAAACTTTCACAATCTTACCTTACGGTACAGCGCTTTTCAGGAAGCTATCAGAACTGCCAGGGAAGAAAGGAAAGCAGCAGCAGAAAAGATGATTGACGATTTCCTCCGCTACTCCGATATCGCAGTCACTTATGAACAGCTGAAAACAAATCCTGAATTCAGGGACCATCTCATGCATCATGATACCAAAATCAATAATGTGCTGCTTAACAAAGACACTTATGAAGGTATCTGTGTTTGCGACCTGGATACGCTGATGCCGGGAAAAATCATTTCTGACCTCGGAGACATGGTACGCACCTACGTTTGCCCGGTTTCTGAAGAAGAAAAAGATGTCAGCCAGATCATTATCCGCGAGGAATATTTCGAAGCCCTCATGCAGGGATACCTCGGGGAAATAGGGAATGCGTTAACGAAAGTAGAAAAGGAACAACTGTTCTTCGCAGGAAAGTTCATGATCTACATGCAGGGAATACGGTTCCTCACTGATTATCTCAACGGTGATGTGTATTACCCGATCAAGTATGCCAACCAGAATTACGACCGCGCCCGCAACCAGTTAGTATTGCTGCAGCGCCTGATTGAAAAACAAGAGACATTGCAGGCCATTATCGATAAATGTCTGCATGTGAGTGAACAGGTTTAGAATACGTGAACAATCAAATGAAATCTTTAAAACGGCCGTCTTCCCCGGAAGACGGCCGTTTTTTTTATTGGGTTAGTATACTGAGCTGCGTCAGATGATATACTGATATATCGCGACAATACTGAATTCTTCCGATGAATAGGCTGTTTCTATGAAAGTTGTATCCTCCGTTTGTTCCGCTGCCTGACGCAGCCGGAGGTATTCCCGGCATTGTTCTTCCGTATTAAAAAGATAATACCGGTTCAGATTGGCCGGCAACTGCTGAAGGGCGGGATTGCCATCAGCCCTGATTTCATTAAGTATACCGGAAAAGAAAACAGGAGATCCTGCTTCTTCCAGTACGCCAACATCAAATCCCAGGAAAATCAATTCCGCTGATGCAGCAGGATCAGCATTCAATACAAGTATATCCGGATCCTTATTAAGATCAATCCTCAGATGAGTCACATAATCTGTTACTTCTTCCAGCGCTGTATATTGCCCGGCTTCGTTGTGAACAGAAAAACTAACCCGGCCGGACGCCTGCCATTCCTCATATAAAGGCCAGCGAATGCCGTCAAACCCTTTATAACCCAATATCTTCTTCCTTACCGGAAACGGGAGGTTACGCCATGTATTCGAATAATCCCGTTCAACTACTAATATGCTGTTTGCTGTTTTCATTAACTGCAGGCGATATGTTTATTGTGAATGTGAATATGACCGTTAGGGCCTTCATGTGCATAATGGCCCGGTGCAGGATTACTTCCTGAACTGAATCTGTGATCCAGTACCTTGACTTGCATAGGCGCATTTTGATTGACCTCATGCGCCATCTGCAACAAGGTATCTGCATCTGCAGCTGAAATAACAACTTTCCCCTTATTGGAGGCTTCGTTGGCCAGATTAATCAGTGCCTGCTGATCCGGAGTAAATCCGGCCAGCCCAAGCGGATCGATTTCTTTAGTTACATCAGCTACAAAACCGTATAACCTGTTGCCGCCAAATATCCGGATAGGGTCCTGGCTGATATACATCCCTTCCTGCGGCGAATAATACCTGAACCGGTTATAGTATAACCCTGTTTCCGGATCTTCATACTGCCCCTGAAAACGAAACGGTATAAAGTTTTTCTCTCCTTCGAACTTACGTACATTCCCGAATATATCCAATTCAGCAGACCATACCCTGTTGCCATTATTATCATAGGCTTCGCAGGGCGTACCCAGATGATCGGTGATGACTGCATATTGACTGTTAGCGGTTATTTTTGCTGCCAGCTTAAAGGTCTTCTCTTCAAATATCCACGTGATAAGGCTTTCGGGAGGAACGGGTTCTTCATGACTGCTTTTTATTTCTCCGTATTCATCAACGATGGTATGCGGTTTTTCTTTTTCAGGATAACTCCATTCATGCAAGGGGGTATTACCATTCCATACATAGCGCGTTACCTGTCCGTTGAAAACCTTTTCTGTCCTGCGTCCCAGGGCGTCGTATTTAAAGCTGACCGTTTTCTGGTCAGGCCGTTTTACCTGTTTAAGCAAACCATTTTCAGACCATATATATTCCCAGGTTACGGGGAAAGATGATTGTGTAACAATCTTTTTAATGAGATGTCCTTCGTCATCATATATGAAGCGCGCATTGTCAGATTCTGTTAAACGTCCGCCGGCACTATATTTTCTGTCATTCCGTGCCGGTGTTCTGTATTGATTGCCGGCTTTGTCGGGCAGCTTGTAATCATACTGTCCGTCTTCATATTGCGCCCATGCCAGGTTGCTGAAAGTATCGTGTCCGAACTTCACCATTCCGTTGCTGAGCCCATTGAGCATCTGTTTCAGCCGCAGGTTTGCATCCCAGTGATATTGCCGGTTGCGGCAGACTTTATTCCCGCTGGTTACTACATGTGCATCCGGTGTGCCTGTTGCCGAGGAGCCGGGATGATAGTTCCAGGAGCTTTTCACATTGCCTGGCAGGCTTCGTTCTATCTCCAGTCCGAGCAGGTTACGTTGTATCTGTGCCACCCATGGGTCGGTATGTCCGTTGGCCAGTGCGGATATAGCATTAAGATCGCCGGCATTGTTCCACGATGTTTGTATAACAGCGCCCAGATTGCTTTTTACGGCTTCTCTCCGGCCATCTGCATTGTACCGGCCGGATACGGTATACCCGTTTTGATCCTCAGAAATGACCCGCCCCATTATATCCCGTATATACGTTACCGTAGTATCCGGTGTGGCAGCACCAAGCAGTTGCCCGTTGGCATTGTAATGGTAGGTTTCCCAGCTGCCGTCTGCATATGATGCGCGGCTGAGTAAACCGTTGCTGTTGTACTCAAATTCGGTCCATTTACCACCTGCCCGGTGTACTTTGATGATCTTGCCGGCGGCATCTCTTTCATATTGGCGGGTAATGCCATCAAAGCCAGTCTCACTGATGATCTGCCCGTTGGGGTTCCGTACAAATTTGTACATCTCTCCGTGTTCATTTACCAGTCCGGTAAATTCTGCTGCGTTATTATAGATGAAGTGTATGCTGGCGCCGTCTTCTTCCCGCAGGCTGATATTCCCCAGGGGCGTATATTCATACCGGACCTCGTGATGTTTATCTTTCAGTGTGGTCACATTATCGTAGGCGTTGTATTGCAGCTGAATGTTGTTACCATTGGGGAGCCTGATACCGGTAACACGTCCGAGGGCATCATACTGAAAGGACTGTTCCTCCTGCAACGGATTGCGGAGTTGCAGGCACCGGCCCCAGTTATCGAAATGCCAGGAACTGGTGCCGCCGTCAGGAAGGGTGAGGCTGCTCAGGTTAAAATCTTCATCATAGTCCAGCAGCATATTTTCTTCTCTCTCTGTTTCAATTTTACTGACGAGGTTATGCGTATTATACCGCAGCATGGTAATCTGGCCATCTGCTTCCGTGATGGTATGTGCCAGACCGTTGGTTCTGTAGTAACTGTAGGTGCGGGTGGCGCCGCTGGCATCGCCGGACAGGATTATTCTGTTGTCTTCGTCATAAATGGCCCGCAAGACAGCACCATCCGGTAAAACCGTACTGGTGGCGTTGCCCATATCATCGTAGGTATAGCCGGTAACGTTACCTTCCGGATCAATGATGCGGTAAACTTCCAGGTGTTCCGTGTAGGAAAAGAAAACGGAATTACCCAGCGGATCTTTTATCTGAGAAACGACGAAGTCGGGAGAATAGTAGTAGGTGGTAGTATGGCCGCGTGCATTGGTGATGCGGTTGAAACCCTTTTCCGGATGGTATTCCAGGAATCCTTCCATCAGGCCGTTCTCACCGGTGGTATGTATGCAGCGGCGGTTGTTGTCGTACTCCCAGTAAAAGGACTGGCCGTTGCGGTCGGTTTTCTTTACCATCAGATGATCCTGGTAATCAATAGTGGTAGTCTGATTCAGGGCATCTGTGATGCTGGTCAGGTCGCCGGCTTCATTGTAGCCGTATGTGACCATCAGCCGCTCTTCTCCGCGGTGGCGCGCAGTGATACGGATAATTCTTCCTGCGTGATCGCTGGTGACAAGCAGGTGTCTGCCAATGCTGTCAATGATACGGAGAAGATGCCCGGCTGTATTGTAATGCAGACTGATCATAAACCCTGCTTCGCTGGTGATGCTGATGAGCCGGTATTGTTCATCTGCCGGATGAATTTTCCGGAAGACAAACGCCTGCCGGGTTTTATAATCAAACAGCGTGTATTCGTCAACGTTATTACGTGTGAGTTTCAGTTTTTCATGCCGGTTGTAGTCGCTGTTACCGGAATAAGGTAACGTGTCAAATACGGCTACACGGCCGTCCTGCAGGATGACAGCGGTAGCGTCGTCTGCATGAAATTCTTCTATCCGCATATCATAGGCCAGATGATTACCATACCCTAGCAATCCCTGAAACGGGCTGTCACTATTCCAGGACCGTTCCCATTTCAACGGAAGGGGGCCAGGTAGTTCGAAGTCCCATCCATCGTAAATCACGATACCCTGTATCAGGTCAACCGGCTCAAACCCTTTCTTACAGAGGAACTGGCTCAGTTTGTTGCTGCCTATTTTCTTTTTGAGCGCCTTGTTGAATTTTGTGAGTGCTTTTTTGCCCAGTTTGCCCAGGCCTTTCATGGCAGCGCCGAATCCGTAGGACATAATCAGGTTCAGTAACACGCCGGCCCAGTCCGGTGCAAATGGTCCGCCTACCATGACCGGCTTACCGAAAGACAGCGGAATGGAGTAGGAGGTGGGCAGGAACAGGCTGGGAATGGGAATGAATTTCTTTCCGGGAGAGAGTGATAAGGGTAAGCCTATATCATTGCAGGTCATGAGCATGTGCCCGGAGGGGCTCATCATGTTACCTTCCACCTGTACTTTTTTACTGCCGAAGAAATTCACGGATTCATGTCCTATCATGGGAGCCATCAGGAACGGGCCTCCCATGGGAATATGGAAGAGGAAGACCAGTTTGCCGCTGGTGTCGCTTTTTCCTCTGGGCACATGATTTATTCTGGTGGTAGCGCCGATAAAAGGAATGTAGTCCATCGGATCTATGACCAGTCCGATATAGGGATGCGGCAGGGGAAGTGGAAATCCGAGCAGGATAACAAAATGGATATCCAGACCGATGACGGGGATAAAATGCTTATTACTGACAAGCATCTGATATGGTTTTTATGGCTTTAAGCCAGGTTAAAACAATGTTTGGGATTACATTATAAATATAACGAAAACATGGCAGCGGGTGAATTATAAAAGTCAGGAAAATTTCAGCCACCGCAGCAAATGTTATGATGAGAATATACAAAGAGGGGCAGGAAGTTTGTCAGCAGTTTTGTGAATAATAGCCACTTTTTGCGAAATGTTGTAAAAATATCATTAAAAGGCTTCTTTTTTTGAATATTTTCAAAAACACTTAATGTGATTAATTTTTCACGAAATATTTGAAGCGTAGTTGTTTTTTATTTTTTTCACGAATACATTTGTACTGATAGAAAAAAATCAAGCACCTCCATGTGGGTAAATAAAGACAATATAAAACTTAATCACATCGTACCTCAGCTCAACTGGGCTATCACGAAGGTCGTGATTATCGTCGTTGTCATTATTAGCCACCACCATGGAGGATAGGTACACGTGCATATATCACAAAAATATAACGCCTTCCTCCGCAAAGAGGAAGGCTTTTTTTTTGGACTGTATTTCCTTTTTAACAATTCAATTTTATGTATAGCTATTACAACGACAACACCATTCTTTATCTTGACGGTGAATACCTCAAGGCAACAGCGGCCACTACAGATCTGTTTGGCCAGTCATTACACTACGGATATGCCGTATTTGAAGGGATCCGCGCGTACAAAACCGCCAGCGGTGAAGTAAAGATCTTCAAGGCCAAGGAACACTTCGACCGTCTGCAGCGGTCCTGTGAACTGATACATATCCCTTACGAATTTGACAACGAAGCATTGATAGCAGCCTGTTACAAGGTGCTGGAAATGAATAATATGGAAGAGGCGTACATCAGACCGCTGGTGTTCTGTCCGCCGAACATGACGCTGAAGGCGGCCTCCGAATCCCGCATACTGATATGTGCATGGGAATGGGGAGCTTACCTGGGCGAAAAGCTGCTGCGCGTAATGACTTCTTCCTTCGAAAGGCCTAATCCTAAAGCATTTAAGATAGAATCCAAATCGGCCGGCCTGTACGTTAACTCGATACTGGCATCGCAGGAAGCAAAAGGACAAGGATACGACGAAGCATTACTCCTGGATATAAACGGTTATGTTGCAGAAGGCCCGGGCGCTAACATCTTCTTTGAAAAAGACGGCAAAATCTTTACTCCTCCCACCGGTAACATTCTCCCAGGCATCACCCGCGCCACTGTTATCGAACTTTGCCACGAACTGAACATCCCGCTCGAAGAAAAACTCTTTACCATCGCTGAACTGAAAGAAGCTGACGCTGCATTCTTCTGCGGTACTGCTGCAGAAGTTATTGGGCTTGACTCCCTGGATGGCCAGACTTTCGGCAAACCATGGCAGGAATCTCTCGGAAAAGTATTACAACAGGCTTATAAAGCAAGAGTGCTCGGAAAATCCTTTCAACGCGAAGCACAATTAGCTTAGCTTTTAGCTGTTAGTTTTTTTAGCTGTTAGCCCACCGCGCTAACAGCTAAAAGCTAAAAGCGACCCTTGAACCCTGTAAAACCGAAAATACCTCAATCCCTTACAGTAAAGGGTTTGAGAGCGCAGGAAGCAGATTTGAAGACCGGTTATTTCAAAATTCTTGGTTTGAATATCATCACACTACCGGGTAATTTGTGCAGAACTTTTAAAATAGGGTTACTATCAGCAGTTGGTAATCCGGGAAACAAAAATGGCAATGGAATTAAATAAATATAGCAGAACGATTACACAGGACCCTACGCAGCCCGCTGCGCAGGCGCAGTTATACGGCATCGGGTTAACAGAAGAGGATCTGAAAAAAGCACAGGTAGGTATTGCCAGCATGGGATATGATGGTAACACCTGCAATATGCACCTCAACGACCTTGCCCAGCAGGTGAAAAAGAGCGTGTGGGCCAGCGATCTGGTAGGCCTCACTTTCCACACCATCGGCGTGAGCGACGGTATGAGCAATGGTACACCCGGTATGCGTTATTCCCTGGTAAGCCGCGATCTGATTGCTGATTCCATTGAAACGGTTTGTGGCGCGCAATATTACGATGCGCTGATTACCGTGCCCGGATGCGATAAAAACATGCCTGGTTCCCTCATGGCCATGGGCAGGCTCAACCGCCCGTCTATCATGGTTTATGGCGGTACTATTGCTCCGGGAAAATATAAGGGACAAGACCTGAATATCATCTCTGCCTTCGAAGCGCTGGGTCAGAAAATGGCCGGTACACTCGATGAAGGCGATTTTAAGGGCATCGTACAGAACTCCTGCCCCGGTGCAGGCGCCTGCGGAGGTATGTATACCGCCAATACGATGTCTTCAGCCATTGAAGCATTAGGTATGAGCCTGCCCTACAGCTCATCCAGCCCCGCCCTGAGCAAGGAAAAACAGGATGAATGTGCCGCTGCCGGCAAATACATCCGCCTGCTCCTGGAAAAAGATATTAAACCGAGAGATATCATGACGAAGGAAGCATTTGAAAATGCCCTCACCGTTATCATGGCTCTCGGCGGCAGTACCAATGCAGTACTGCACTTCATCGCAATAGCAAAATCAGTAGGCGTGTCTGTCAGACTGGAAGATTTCCAGCGTATGAGCGACAAAACCCCGCTGATAGGCGATCTGAAACCAAGTGGTAAATACCTCATGGAAGATCTGCACAACATCGGCGGCGTGCCGCTGGTGATGAAATACCTGCTGAAACAGGGAATGCTGCATGGTCACTGCATGACCGTTACCGGCAAAACCATCGCAGAGAATCTGGAAAGCGTTCCGGATCTGGACTTTGAATCACAGGATATTATCGTTCCGGTGGAGAAACCCATCAAGGCAAACGGACATATCCAGATATTATACGGCAACATCGCAGAACAGGGTTCGGTAGCCAAAATCACCGGTAAGGAAGGCGAACGGTTTAAAGGACCTGCCCGTGTGTTTGACGGAGAATTTGAACTGATAGCAGGCATCACTTCCGGCAGAGTACAGAAGGGAGATGTGGTGGTAATCCGTCAGGTGGGCCCCAAGGGTGCGCCGGGTATGCCTGAAATGCTGAAGCCTACCAGCGCCATCATGGGCGTAGGGCTGGGCAAAAGCGTAGCGCTGATTACCGATGGCCGCTTCTCCGGTGGTACGCACGGTTTCGTGGTAGGACATATCACTCCGGAAGCGCACGAAGGCGGTAACATTGCCCTGATAAAGGATAACGACATTATTGAAATAGATGCAGTGAACAATACAATCAATGTAGAAGTTAGCGCGGAAGAACTGGCAGCCCGCAGGGCGCAGTGGATTCAGCCTGCATTGAAGGCATCCAATGGAATCTTATTTAAGTACGCAAAACTTGTAAAAAATGCAACAGAAGGATGTGTTACCGATGAAGGCTGAGAAAGCAGACAAGCGGTTAGCCACTAAACCTGTTATCTCCGGTTCTGAAGCCGTTATCCGCTCGCTCATAGCAGAAGGAGTGGAAACCATATTCGGTTATCCCGGCGGCGCTATTATGCCGATTTATGATGCCCTGTACGATTTTCAGGATCAGGTCCATCATATACTTGTGCGTCACGAACAGGGCGCCACACATGCCGCGCAGGGATATGCCCGTAGCTCAGGCAAAGTGGGCGTGGCTTTTGCCACTTCAGGTCCCGGCGCTACCAACCTGGTAACCGGCCTGGCCGATGCTTATATGGACAGTACGCCGATGGTGTGCATCACCGGTCAGGTGGCTGCTTCCCTGCTGGGAACAGACGCTTTCCAGGAAACAGATGTGATCGGTATTACCATGCCTATCACCAAATGGAACATACAGGTAACACGCGCTGCCGATG
The DNA here is from genome assembly GCF_009928525.1 of Chitinophaga solisilvae. Lineage (GTDB taxonomy): Bacteria > Bacteroidota > Bacteroidia > Chitinophagales > Chitinophagaceae > Chitinophaga > Chitinophaga solisilvae. Next base: position 568,059 of record NZ_JAABOK010000005.1, read on the forward strand.
TTCCGGGCGCTATTGCCAAAGCCTTCTACATTGCCCGCAGCGGACGTCCCGGCCCGGTGCTGGTAGATATTACCAAAAATGCACAGTTCGAGGAGTTCGAGTATGAGCACACTCCGTGCACGCATATACGTAGTTATCAGCCGGTGCCGCAGCTGAGCCACGATGCCGTGAATGCTGCTGCAGAATTAATCAACAGTGCCGCCAAACCCTTCCTGCTGGTAGGCCATGGCGTACTGCTGTCAGGTGCTGAAAAAGCGCTGCTGGCGCTTGCAGAGAAAGCGGACATCCCGATGGCATCCACGCTGCTGGGCCTCTCGGCTGTTCCGGTAGATCACCCGCTGTACACAGGTATGCTGGGCATGCACGGCAACTACGGTCCCAATGTGCTCACCGGCGAGTGCGACGTGCTCATCGCCGTAGGTATGCGATTCGATGATCGTGTAACCGGCGACGTTAGTACCTATGCCAACAAGGCTAAAGTGATACACATAGAAATCGACGCGGCCGAAATTAATAAGATCATTAAAGCGGATGTAGCCATTCACGCAGATGCGAAAACTGCGCTGGAAGCATTGCTGGAACAGGTTGATCCTGCTAAGCATACAGACTGGATCGCTGAATTCCGTGCAGCAGATAAAAAAGAATACGATAAAGTACAGCACCGCGAACTGTACCCGGAAGCCGGTGAACTGAAAATGGCAGAGGTAATCCGCCTGATCTCAGAAAAGACCAACGGTACCGCAGTACTGGTAACAGACGTAGGCCAGCACCAGATGGTGGCTTCCCGTTACTATCGTTTCAAAAATCCGAATACCAACATCACCTCCGGTGGTATGGGAACAATGGGCTTCTCCCTGCCTGCAGCCATGGGCGCTAAAATGGGGACACCTGAAAAAGAAGTGGTGGCCATCATCGGCGATGGCTGCTTCCAGATGACCTTACAGGAACTGGGTACTATCTATCAGTCCAAGATCGGAGTGAAAATCGTGATCCTGAACAATAACTTCCTCGGCATGGTTCGCCAGTGGCAGCAGCTGTTCTTCGACAAACGGTATTCATCTACCGAAATGATCAACCCGGACTTCGTACAGATTGCCAAAGGATTTTTTATCCCGGGTAAAAAAATTACAGCGAGAGAAGATATTGCTGCAGCCATTGACGAAATGCTCGCACACGACGGCGCATACCTGCTGGAAGTAGCCGTGGAAAAAGAAGACAACGTATTCCCAATGGTGCCTGCCGGCGCACCTATAGCCAACATCAGACTGGAGTAGTATCACCGGATTATCGCAATAAAAGGTAAAATTTTTATAAGAATTGCTCCTCTTTTTAACACAAAAAAAGGGAGGAGACGCCCAAGCTGTTTTTATGCAAAAAGAATATACAGTAACGGTTTATACGGAAGATCGTATCGGTATCACCAACCGTATCACCATTATATTTACCCGCAGAGGTATCAATATCACCAGTCTGACTACTGCTGAAACTGAGATTCCGGGCGTGTTCAAGTTCATCATAACGGTGATGTCTACACGTGAAAAGCTGGATAAGGTGGTTGGTCAGATTGAAAGACTGATAGAAATCCACCGGGCTTTTGTACATGAGGAGGAGGAAGTGGTATACCAGGAACTGGCATTGTATAAAATATCCACCAAATCGCTGGATACCGGCGATATAGAAAGACTGATCCGCGATAATCAGGCACGCATCCTGACGATCACAGCAGATTATTTCGTTATTGAAAAAACAGGTCACCAGCAGGAGCTGATAGATTTTATCAAGAAGCTGGAACCATATGGCCTGATTGAATATTCGAAGAGTGGCAGGGTGGCAATTATCAAGTGGAGCCGTCGTTTCCACGATCATCTGAAAGAGCTGGCAACTAACGCGTAAGACTATACTAAAATAAAATTTTTCATTCACTATTACATTATCAGCTGATGCACGTCGGCTGGTTATTAAAAAAAACAAAACATGGCAACCATCAATTTTGGAGGGGTACTCGAAGAAGTAGTAACCAGGGAAGAATTCCCTATGGAAAAAGCAAGGGAAGTGCTGAAAAATGAAGTGATCGCAGTTATCGGTTATGGTGTTCAAGGCCCCGGCCAGGCACTGAACCTGAAAGATAACGGATTCAACGTAATCGTTGGTCAGCGTAAAAATTCCGCCACCTGGGATAAAGCCGTTGCTGATGGCTGGGTTCCCGGCGAAACTTTATTCGATATCGAGGAAGCTGCCACCAAAGGTACTATCATTCAGTTCCTTTTGTCTGATGCAGGACAGATCACCCTCTGGCCTACGCTGAAACAGCACCTGACTCCTGGTAAAGCACTGTACTTCTCCCATGGTTTCGGTATTACCTACAAAGATCAGACTGGCATCATTCCTCCTGCTGATGTAGACGTAATCCTGGTAGCACCTAAAGGTTCCGGTACTTCTCTGCGCCGCCTGTTCCTGGCTGGTCAGGGCCTGAACTCCAGCTTCGCTATCTTCCAGGATGCTACCGGCCGCGCCAAAGAACGCGTAGTAGCACTGGGTATCGGTGTTGGTTCCGGTTACCTGTTTGAAACAGATTTCAAAAAAGAAGTATACTCCGACCTCACCGGCGAACGCGGTTCCCTGATGGGTTGTATCCAGGGTATCTTCGCTGCACAATACGAAACACTGCGCAGAAATGGTCATACCCCTTCTGAAGCATTCAACGAAACAGTAGAAGAACTGACACAGTCCCTGATGCCGCTGGTAGCAGAAAACGGTATGGACTGGATGTATGCCAACTGCTCCACTACCGCACAACGCGGCGCACTGGACTGGTGGAAGAAGTTCAAAGACGCTACCCAGCCTGTATTCGATGAACTGTATGCCAGCGTTGCTGCCGGCAAAGAAGCTGCCCGCTCTATCGCTTCCAACAGCACCGCAGACTACCGCGAGAAACTGAACGAAGAACTGAAAGAACTCCGCGAAAGCGAAATGTGGCAGGCAGGTGCAGCTGTGCGTAAGCTGAGACCAAATGCTTAAATAATAATTACGAATTACCAATTGCGAATGACGAATGAAAATGCAGCGGAGATCAATGTTTGATATCCGCAAATTTCTTCGCTGCATTTCATTCGTCATTCGTAATTGGTCATTCGTAATTCAAAACTGAATTTTATGTCTTCCAATAAAACGGTAGTAGGGCCTTTAAATATCCTTGATGCAGCCGTGAAGCTGAAACCGGTGGTGATACGTACGCCGTTGACCTATAGCGCAACATTGTCCCGCCGCTATAACTGTGATGTATATCTGAAAAGAGAAGACATGCAGATTGTACGCTCGTATAAGTTACGGGGCGCCTACAACCTGATCAGCAGCCTGCCTGCTGAAGTGCTCGCCAAAGGCGTTACCTGCGCCAGTGCAGGCAATCATGCACAGGGGTTTGCCTATGCATGTAAAGCGATGAACATTAAAGGTGTGGTATTCATGCCGATTATCACGCCTAAACAAAAAGTAAACCAGGTGAATATGTTTGGCGGCGAAAACATCGAAATACGCCTGGTAGGCGATACCTTCGATGATTGCTCCGCAGAAGCCCAGGCATATACACAGGCTAACGGAATGACATTTATTCCGCCGTTTGACAATCCGAAAATTATTGAAGGACAAGGAACGGTGGCCGTAGAAATACTGGAAGACCAGACTAACATTGATTATCTCTTTGTGCCTGTCGGCGGCGGCGGACTCGCAGCCGGCGTAGGTACCTACTTCAAAACCTACAGTCCTAAAACCACTGTTGTAGGCGTAGAACCGGAAGGTGCGCCTTCCATGCTCCGCGCACTCGAAAACGGCGCACCCGTAACCCTCGACGAAATAGAACGTTTCGTGGACGGCGCCGCCGTAAAAAGAGTAGGGGCCCTCAACTTCGACATCTGCAGGGAAGTGCTGGATAAAATGCATACCGTACCGGAAGGCATGGTTTGTTCCACCATCCTGAAATTATATAACGAAGACGCGATCGTAGTAGAGCCCGCCGGTGCGCTCTCTATTACAGCGCTCAACGACTTCGCGGAAGAAATTAAAGGAAAAAAAGTAGTATGCGTTATCAGCGGCAGCAATAATGATATTGACCGCATGCAGGAAATCAAGGAAAGATCCCTCCTGTATGAAGGGCTGAAACATTATTTCATTGTACGCTTCGCGCAGCGCCCCGGCGCACTGCGCGAATTCCTGAACCATATTCTAGGTCCCAACGATGATATTACCCGTTTCGAATTTATACAGAAGCATAATAAAGAAACAGGACCTGCACTGGTAGGCATCGAACTGAAGAATAAGGAGGATTATGATGTGCTGATTGCCAATTTCAGAAAGTATAACTTTCAGTATACAGAACTGAATAAAGACGATAACCTGTTCGGTTATCTGGTGTAAGTCAATAGTTGTTTTAAGAATATATATAGCCTGGTCATATTTATGGCCGGGCTTTTTTAATGGCTTCCTGCCGTGGCGGCCGCCGCCAGCAGTAGCAGTAACGCATAGTCTGTCAGCAGATCCTGTTTGAGTAAACGGATAGCTTTGCTCATATGCTTTTCTACCATACTAACGGATATGGATAAACGAAATGAAATTTCCCGGTAGCTCAGCCCTTCTTCCCGGTGCAGCAGATATACTTCCCTGCAGTTATCCGGCAGCCTGTCAATAGCAATATCCAGTGCCTGCAGGGAAGCCCTGGCGCTGACGCCGGGTGCTTCTACCAGCGTATCCACCTGCTCCTTCATTGCTTCCAGCCATTGCGTATCTTCTTTCATTCTGCGCCGTATTACATCTGTCAGCAGATTGCGTGCAATTGTTTTCAGCAGGCTGAGGGCATTGCCGGAATCCCTGATTACGGGCATACGTTCCCATATCTTCAGGTAGCATTGCTGCATAAGGTCCTGCACCAGGTGCTTGTCTCTGGTATAATAGCAGAGGTATTGATATAACCTGTCCTGCGTGCTGAGATACAGCTCCGTAAATTCCTGCTCCTTATTGAATGCGGTTGACGGCATGTCCGCAAAGATAGGCTGCGGTTCCGGCATACAGGATATTACCAAATTGTTAAGAGATGTTTCCGGTACTGAGGTAAATGACGGTTACAGCGTGTTAATACCGGAGGGCTGTGTAAAGCAGCTGCAGTAATATGATGCCGGATCAGCAGCAATGGCGGAACTATATCGATAACACTGTCACAGATAAGGAAAGAAAAGAAATGTTGTACTGGCTGCAGGAGCAGGAAGATGCGGTATGGCAGGAGCAGTTATCTGCCGGATGGCAGGTTACGGCGCCGCCTATGCCGGCTGCTGCCGCTGCAGCGCTGCATCAGCACCTTATGGCTGTTACAGGGAAAACAGCTGCGCCACGGAAAGTGATACGTCTGCGCTGGTGGTGGGCGGCTGCCTTACTGCTGCCCGTCGCGGTATGCCTGTGGATACTGCAGCCAGGTAGCCACACCAGCCAGGAGCCGGCCACTGTTGCCTGGAAAGAGATCCGCAATAACGGCAGCTATGTATCTCGCATCACATTGCCGGACAATTCCAGGGTATGGCTTACGCCGCAGTCTGCACTCCGCATTCCGGAGGACTACGCCATGACGCAACGCAGTATGGAATTATCCGGGGAAGCCTATTTCGACATAGCGCCGCAGGCAGGAATGCCGCTGGACATACATGCCGGTAGTATACATATTGCCGTGCTGGGAACGGGTTTCAGCGTAGAGGCCTATCCCGGAGAATCTGCAGTGGCCATCGCGCTGGCCAGTGGGAAAGTGGCCGTGAAAATACCGATGCATCACCGGAAAGACAGCACCCTGTTATTATCACCAGGTGGCAGACTGCTGTATATGCCGGCTACCGGCCGTTACACGCTGGGGCGTTTTCCGGTGGAAGATACGCTGGCATGGAAACAGGGCGCGCTGATACTGGACGATATTCCTGTTACTGCAGTATTTAACCGCCTGTCGCAACGCTTCTCCACGAAAATAAAATACGATGCCAACGCCTTCCGCCAGGCCCGCTTCTCCGGAAGATACGGACATCCTGACCTGCATCTCATCTTAAAGAACATGTCTTTCATTCATGGTTTCCGTTACCACATAGCAGGAGATTCCGTCATTATTCACTGATTCAGATAAAAAATGTCCTGCTGGCAGGCAGGACATCAAAAACACAGTTTTTAAAGTTTACGTATGAACAAATTTAGTAAAAGCAAAGCAAACTGGCGTTTGCCGGTCATGTGTATGTTATGGCTGCTGGTGACGGGCTATGCCAGGGCGCAGTCGCCGGCAATGAATGCACCGGTGAGCCTTTCGCTGACCAACACCACCCTGGCGGCAGTAATTGCTGAAATTGACCGGCAGAGTGACCTCTCTTTTTCTTATGACCGCGCCTCGCTGGCGACCGTAAAAATCAACAGCGCCGTGTGGCAGCATATGCCGCTGAAAGCTGTGCTGGCGGAGCTTTCCCGCAATACAGGCATGCAGTACGAAGTAAGCGGCAATACCGTGGCTGTTAAATCCGGCAGGCCGCAGCAGCCGGGAAGCATACGCGGACGCGTAGTTGATTTTGAAACCAGCGCTCCGCTGCCCGGCGCCACCGTACAGCTGCAGGGCACTACGGCAGGCGCTATCACCGACGCCCGCGGATTCTACCAGTTAAAAGATGTTGCCCCCGGAAAATATACGCTGCTCGTTACCTTCATCGGATATCAGCACGGTATCGTCAGCAATATAGTGGTGGAAAGCAACCGGCAGGAAACCTCCGACGTAAAGATGCAGGCCGGCGGCGCTCTCCGGGAAGTGGTGGTGGATGCAGGCCCGCGTAAGGTACGCGCAGTCACCCACAGCACGGAAACGCAACTGATCCGGGAAGTACGTAATGCTACCGGCGTGGTATCCGGTATCTCCAATGAACTGATCGCTAAAACTCCGGACAGGAACGCTGCAGAAATCGTTAAGAGAATTTCAGGCGTTACCGTGGTAGATGACAGGTTTATTGTGGTGCGTGGTATGAATGAACGCTATAACCTGACCTATCTCAACGGCAACATTGCACCTTCTACAGAACTGTACAACAAAGCCTTTGCGTATGATCTGCTGCCCAGCAGCGTCATCGATAAAATACTGGTGTATAAATCTCCGGTGGCCGACCTGGTGGCTGATTACGGTGGTGCTGCGGTGAAAATATTTACTAAAAATGCTATGCCGGTAAAGCATTTTGATATCGGTATCCAGCTGGCACACCGCGTCGGTTCCACCCTGCAGCAGCATGTGAGTTATAACGGCGGAAAGCTGGATGGTCTTGGCTTTGATGACGGTACGCGTAAATTGCCCGATTTCTCTCCCGGTATCTTTCACAGCAACCAGAAAGTACCCGGAACCGTTTCCAATGCAACATGGGTGGACGGATTTTCTTCTACCATGAATTATGGTACCAGGTACTCCCTGCCGGATATGCAGCTGTTTGCCAACTATTACAACAGCTGGAAAATAGGTAAAGCCAGGCTATATGACCTTACGGCGATTACTTTTACGAAAGAAACAACCGGCTATGACCTGTACCGGCAGAAAGGAAATACCAATGCCAGGGAGATTTCGGAAGATACGGTGAGCATGCAGGCTGCTTTCGACAGAAATACCCGGTCCTATATCCGGCAGTCCACCGAAACCGGTAAAATTAATATCCTGGAAAACCTCACGCTGCAATGGAATGATAAACACAAACTTTTTCTGCGGAATTTTTTCGTGAATGACGGACGACGCTTTACAAGCGTGAGCAGCGTTTATCCCAACATCATAGATAAGCCCGGCTTCTATATTCACAACCGTGATATTGTGTTGTCATTCCAGCAGCGTACACTGTACTCCGGAAACCTGGGAGGAGCGCATCAGCTGGGCACAGCAGGAAAGCACGATCTGGAATGGAACCTGGGGTTTACACATAATCAGCAGCAGTTCCCGGACCAGCGCATCATCCACCTGTATTCTTCTCCGAATTACGGAGATACCAGCTGGATAATTGCCGCCACAGACCAGTACGGTATATTTAACCGGCTGTATACCAAAATACAGGAGCGTATCTATAATGCTTCGCTGGATTATACCTTTCACGTAACGCCTGCCTTGTCATTTAAAACAGGCGCTTATGAACTGTTTAAGCTGCGGCAGGTAGGCCGCCGCGTATTCCGTGGAAACCGGGCAGGTCTTGGGTTGTATGAACTGCGTCAGCCAAATGATGACCCGCAGTGGACTACAGGTCACGGCATCAACAACCTGGCTATTCTCCGCTTTCGTCAGGATAATCTGTCAACATTCTGGAGCCACCGGAATTTCCCGGATGATAATACCGGCCTTGCCATGTATGATGGTACTTCCCCGGTAGACGCCTATGTGGCCAGCGAACAGTATAATGCCTTTTATGTAATGGGCGACTGGAAACCGGCAGACGAAAAGCTGGTATTCAATGCAGGGCTGCGGCTGGAATACGACCGGCAGCGCCTCGCAGGCGCTAAACCGGGAGTGCTGGGGAATGCTTCGTTGCTGCCGGTAAACATAGACCACCAGCAAACACTCCTGCTGCCTTCCATGAATATCAGCTGGAGGCCCGGAGAATCGCTGGTATTACGCGGTGGTTACGGAAGAACAGTAAACAGACCTGATTTCCGCGAAATATCCCCCTACAACGACATGGATTTTCAGAACCAGGAAATCATCTTCGGAAATAAGAATATCGTTCCTGCTATTATCGATAACTATGATCTGCGCGCTGAATGGTATCCTGCCCGTAATAAAAGCGAGATGTTCAACGCAGGTATCTTCTACAAACGCCTGCAACACCCTATAGAACGTATGCGTAAGGAAGTAGCCAATTCAGATTACGATGATGGCCTTGGCTATACCGTTATCTCCTATGATAATTCTGTAAAGGCAGAGATCTATGGAATAGAAGCAGAAGTAAAGAAAAGTCTTTCCTTCATTCCCGGTAATCTCTTCAGAAATCTCTCCTTTGTATTCAATGGTACACTGGTGAAAAGTGTAACAGAAAGACATGCAGTTGCCGGTAATTATTTCCAGGACAGCATCCGGGTAAAGGGACAGCCGCTGCAGGGACAATCGCCGTATGTACTGAATACCGGCCTGTTTTATGAAAACCCCGCCTGGGGAACTAAAATCGGATTGATCTACAATGTAAGCGGGCCACGCATATACGCCAAGAGTATGCGCGCAGAAACCGATTCTGCCAGGGATTACCAGTATACGCGCGCAGACCTCCTCCAGCTGCCCGTGCATCTGCTGGATCTCTCTGTTACCAAACGTCTTATTAAATCCCTCCAGGTTAAATTCAGTGTACAAAACTTGCTGGATCAGGCTTACCGCATCGTGGAAGATCAGAATTACAACCAGCATTACGATGCTGAAACCCCTGTTACCAAAGCTAACGGAGATGTTTATTATGTAGGTGATAACATTGTCACAAAGTATAAACCAGGCAGATATTTCCTGCTGCAGTTCACCTATTCTTTCTAAAAATATTATCATGAACAAGCATATCATCAATCGAATAATGTTACTCTGCTGCTGCCTGGTAACGGCTTGCAGCAAAGATGTAACCCCGCCGGATGTGATAACGAAAAGCGGTATTTTCTTTTACAACGGCTCCTATGCGCTCAGCAAACAGGTGTTCGATAATATGGGCAACAGCCGTAACTGGCTGCTGATAGATAACCAGGATACCGCCTATCAGACAATCCCTTCCGAAATCCCGGCGCTGCCCTGCTTCAGCAGAAGCAATCCCGAAGTATATCCTGCCAGCAGAGGCGGATGGCCGATTCTGATGCCGGTAGCTACGGGAACGCATACACTGTTGCTGACAGATACCTCCGGCCTGGTGATTGATAAATCTTCCCTGAATATTACAACAGATGTACAGACAGCTGTTTTCTACGGCGATTATTTCGGTAAATATAAAAGCCTCGTACTGACAGACACCTATGTGCCGCTGCAGGGCAGCGCCGGTATACGGCTGGTGAATCTCAGCCCTTCTGAACATCCCGTTTATATCACGATAGATAAAGTTATTCCGGCTGTTCTGCCGGCGGCTACAAAGTACGGAGATCATACACCCTTTCTGCAGCTGCCGCTTTCCCGGCAGGATACCCTCAATATCAAAGTGTACCGGGAAGGAGATGAATCGAAGGAAATTCTGGGACGGGCACAGCTGACAGCGATGCCCGGTCACGCCTATACGCTGGTGATGACCGGCTACCGGACAGATGGCCCCACGTCGTACAACGATCCGCGCTCCGGCAAAACAGTGATGATACAACCCAATTTCCAGATTACTGTACTGAAGAACTATTAAGTATGAAAACAGGATACACAAGTAAAATAACCGCCATCATACTCCTGATGGCAGTACTGACGCCGCTGCTGCACAGCTGCCGTAAAGTGGATGATAACGAACAGCTGGTGGCCTCGCAGCCCTGGTTTGCAGATACCTATAATCTGGAGGGAAGATACGGTATCGCCGAATGGTCATACCCCCGGATGCTGGTAATAGGAGATACCGCTATGCTGATCGGTAAATTTTTTACAGAAAAGCCAGGCAGCGAAATACTGATTGGCGGCGTGCCGGTGAAAATTACGGAGCATATTACCCTCGATCCCGGAAATAAATATAATACCGGCGGACTGCCCCTGCAGCAAATGGACCTCATCCGCTTCGTGGTAACCAAGGAAATGGGAACAGGCGCCCGCCGCGATATTACCGCTGTGGCAAATGGCGTCCGCCAGCTGGGAAAGCAGGTAAGCATCCAGGCATTTGCTGCCACTACTAACGGTACCGACTCTACGCTGACAGTAACGGAAATAGGCTCCTGGGAGCCGGCAGACCAGCAGCTGTTTCTCACCAGGGGATATTCCTATATCCGCTCTTCTCATGTGGATATGTCGGGTAACCTGCTTTTTGATAACATCCTGGGATTGTATATGCTGCGCAATAAACACGTGAAAACAGTTATGAAGGCCGGCGATGTACTTAAGGATGACAAGGGAGCAGATTTTACCGTCACGTATGTACTCGGCAGCGCGCTTTCCTTTGATGGCGCCTTCATGTACATCTCTTTATCCACAAAAGAAAATACGCCTGATGCAAATGAGTATTACATTTTCCGCCTGCTTAAAATGGATGTTGCTTCCGGCGTTATCACTACCATCAACCGTACGCCGGTGATAAAGGGCCGCGCAGCCGTCAGCAACGACGGAAGGCCGTATACAGGACAGATCAGCCAGCTGAAAATAGTAACTACAGATCTTAACCTGGATATAAACAATAACCTGTTTTATGCCAATCACTATGCACCGGAGGATAAAGCCAACGGACATGAAGCCTGGTACAATTCCCTTACAGCAGGCATTTTCAGTACCTATGGCAGTTTTAACTCACTGCAGACCGTTTGCAGAATGGGTACCGGCGGAGAGGTAAGGGTGCTGATGAAAAACTGGACATCGGAGTATAACTCACCGGGTGAACCGGTGGCTGTCAGCATGTATACCCTTGATCCTGCCGGCCGTTATATATATGCGTTTAAAACGCCGGAAGGGTTAAACACCTACGCTATCCGTTTTGATGTGGAAGAAGAAGATGTGCTGAATACGCTGGCTAACTTCAGTTATACTTTTACCTTCCGTTCTTTCGAGAAGGACCCGGCATTGAAAAATACATCGCCGGTGGAGTGGTACGGGGATTATACCTCTATGGAATGGAATCCCAGGCTGGTATTGTCTGACGGAACACTGCTGAATGCAAATACGGCCTCCCTGAAGGCATTTGATTTTGACAACATGAGCGTATATTGTTATGCAGGCTCCGAGCTGGGCCTGGTGGGGGGCACTGAGAAACAGGATCAGGTTACGGGAAAGGCCAAGTGGGTGAACTTCTATGATATGTCTTTCAACGGAACAGATAAAAACAATGCGGTTTATTTCTGCCGTGGCATGGAAGTCAGCGGCCTGGCGCACAACCTGAGATTTTACCGGATGGCGCCTGCCGGTAAATGATACCGGTATCAAAACAACGCATCCCGGATATGGCATTGCTATGCTGTATCCGGGATGCGCTGTTTTAAACGATGTATTATCAGGACGGGTTCCGCAGACTGGCAATATCAATCACGAAGCGGTATTTCACATCTCCCTTCATCATGCGTTCGTAAGCGTTGTTGATATCTTTGATGTCAATTACTTCCACATCGCTGATGATGTTGTGTTCTGCGCAGTAGTCCAGCATTTCCTGTGTTTCCCGGATGCCGCCTATCAGTGATCCTGCAATGCTGCGGCGTCCCATAACCAGGTTGAAAGCTGGTACTGCGGAAGGTTCCGGCGGGATGCCGAGACATATCATCACACCGTTTAAGGTCAGCAACCTGAGGAAGGTGTTGTAATCATGCGGAGCGGATACGGTGTTGAGGATGAAGTCAAATTTGCCACGGAGGGCTTTCATCTGTTCTTTATCGTTTATCAGTGCAAAGTGGTGTGCACCTAATCTTTTGGCGTCGGCTTCCTTGGAGGGGGAGGTGCTGAGCATGGTTACTTCCGCACCGAAGGAAGCGGCCAGTTTCACCGCCATGTGGCCCAGTCCGCCCAGTCCCAGTACGGCTACTTTATGTCCCTTGCCTATTTTCCAGTGGCGCAGCGGGGAATAGGTGGTGATGCCTGCGCAAAGCAGTGGCGCCACGCCTTCCAGCGGTAACTTGTCGGAGATGTGCAATGTATATTTTTCGTCCACTACAATATGTGTGGAGTATCCGCCATAGGTAGGTGTTTTACGATCCATCTCCGTACCGTTGTAAGTATCTGCTACGCCGGTTTCACAATATTGTTCCTCTCCGGCCTTACAGGGATTGCATTCGCGGCAGGAGTCAACAAAGCAGCCTATTCCTGCCAGATCGCCCACCTTGAATCCGGTAACATGATCTCCTACTTTGGTAATCTTCCCTACAATTTCATGGCCAGGTACCATGGGGTACACGGAATGGTTCCATTCAGCCCTCACCTGATGAATGTCTGAATGACAAACGCCGCAGTAAAGAATTTCAATCTGTACGTCATGAGGTCCTACCTCTCTTCTTTCAAAATTCCAGGGCCCCAGCGGGGTAGTGGCACTCTGTGCCGCATAAGCTTTAGCTTCAGTCATCGGGCAAAAATTTCTTCTAATCTAAGAAAAACACCCCAATTACCGCATAATTACTGCATCCGCCTCCGCTCACCCCACTCCCAACCTCCACCCTGAATCTCAGCTCTAAATCTCCGCCCTAAATCTCCGCCCTAAATCTCCGCCCTAAATCTCCGCCCTAAATCTCCGCCCTAAATCTCCGCTCTAAATCTCCGCTCTAAATCTCCGCCCTAATCTTTCCGCCCTAAATCTCCGCTCACATTCGTAATTCATAATTCGTAATTCGTAATTAAATTAGCGTATGTTAAGTTACTGGGAGAAACAAAGCCTGCTGCAATACGATTATATTATTATCGGCAGCGGTATCGTCGGTCTGTCTGCGGCTGTCAGCCTGAAGGAGCGGGAGCCGCTGGCGCGTGTGCTGGTGCTGGAACGCGAGGTGTTGCCCACCGGTGCGAGTACCAAAAATGCGGGGTTTGCGTGTATCGGCAGTCTGACGGAAATACTGGCGGATCTTCAGGCGATGCCCGCGGAGGTGGTGCTGAATCTGGTGGCTACCCGGCGGGCAGGATTGCAGCTGTTGCGCCGCCGCCTGGGAGATGATCGTATCGGCTACCGGGAAAACGGCAGCTTTGAGCTGATAGGTGAACAGGAAGAGTGGGCGCTGCACCGGCTGGATGAAGTTAACCGTATGCTGGAGCCGTTGTTTGAAGGGCAGCCTGCCTTTTCTCCTGCGAGCGAAAACATTGCGGCATTTGGCTTTGCGCCGGCAAATGTGAAGGCGCTTGTCCGCAACCACTTTGAGGGTGAGCTGCATACGGGTAAAATGATGCGCGCACTTATTGACCTGGCAATTGAAAAAGGGGTGGAAATCAAGACCGGTTGCCCGGTGAGCCGTTTTGAAGATCTGCATACAGGCGTCAACGTTATTGTCCCCAATCATGTGCTGAAGGAAGAGGTGGTATTTGCCGCCCGTAAGCTGCTGGTTTGTACCAATGCGTTCACGAGGCAGCTGCTGCCGGAAGAAGACGTGATACCCGGCAGGGGGCAGGTGCTGATTACCGATCCGGTACCCGGACTGCGTTTTAAAGGTATCTTCCACCTCGAAGAAGGATTTTACTACTTCCGGGAGCTGGACGGCCGCGTGCTGATGGGTGGAGGCCGCCACCTGGATTTCGCCGGCGAAACATCCGCAGACTTCTCCTTCAATGACCGTATCCAGCACGAGCTGGAAGAACTCCTCCGGCATACCATACTGCCACAGCAGCCCTTTACCGTAGCCGACCGCTGGACGGGTATCATGGCTTTCGGTAATAATAAACAACCCATCGTACGCGCCTATACGAAAAATATCCTCCTCGGCGTCCGCATGGGCGGCATGGGCGTAGCCATCGGCTCCATGATAGGAGAGCAGCTGGCGAATATGTGATTATGTGATTATTTGATTATTTGAGATTTGATTATTTAAAAATGCAGCGGAGATTTTCCCGAAAATTTCCGCATAATTTTTTGCATCTTATCCTCATAAATCTCCGGAATGATCTCCGCTGCATTTAAATCTCAAATAATGAAATAAATAAATGACCAAATAAAGTGTATGGAATACGTTTAATTTACTATATTGATCCGCCAAAATTTCTTAAACAACCACGTTTGAACAATTATGCAACACTTACTTCATCGTATTGATTACCTGGTTTTCCTGGTATATTTTGTCATCGTTGCCGGTTACGGGTATTATATCTACCAGCGGAAAAAGAAGGCGTCATCGGATTCCAAGGACTTTTTCCTGGCGGAAGGTTCCCTTACCTGGTGGGCTATCGGCGCCTCCCTGATCGCCTCCAATATTTCGGCGGAACAATTTATCGGGATGTCGGGTTCCGGATTTTCGATGGGACTTGCTATCTCTACCTATGAGTGGATGGCTGCCGCCACGTTGATTGTTGTGGCTGTGTTCTTCCTCCCTATCTATCTTAAAAACAAGATATATACCATGCCCCAGTTCCTGGAGCGACGGTATAATCAGACGGTAAGTACTATCATGGCCGTTTTCTGGCTGTTGCTGTACGTGGTAGTGAACCTTACTTCTATCTTGTATCTCGGCGCCCTCGCAATCAACAAAATTTCCGGTATCAACTTCTATGCCTGTATGGTGGCATTGTCTTTCTTCGCAGTGCTGATTACGCTCGGCGGTATGAAGGTGATTGGTTATACCGATGTTATCCAGGTGTTCTTCCTCATCCTCGGCGGACTGGCCACTACCTATCTGGCCCTGCAGCTGGTGGCAGAACATTTCGGTACCACCGGCGTGCTGAATGGTTTCAGCCTGATGCGCGAACATGCAGATGATCATTTCCACATGATCTTTAAAAAGGAAAGCCCGCATTACCTCGATTTGCCGGGGCTCAGTATACTCGTCGGCGGTATGTGGATTGTAAACCTGAACTACTGGGGATGTAACCAGTACATCACACAACGTGCACTGGGCGCGGATCTGAAGACTGCCCGCAGCGGTCTGCTCTTTGCCGGCTTCCTTAAACTGCTCATGCCGGTGATTGTGGTGCTGCCTGGTATTGCCGCCTATGTCCTGTATCAGCAGGGCATGTTCCAGGACGCTATGATGAAAGATGGTTCCCTGAACCCTGATAATGCTTACCCGGTGCTGCTTAACCTGCTGCCAGTAGGATTGAAAGGGCTGGCTTTTGCTGCGCTGACAGCCGCTGTAGTGGCTTCGCTGGCAGGTAAGGCCAATAGTATTTCCACCATTTTTTCTCTGGATATTTATAAGAAGATATACAATAAGGATGCTGATGAGAAGAAGATAGTAGGCGTAGGCCGTACAACGGTGATTGTGGCGATGATTATCGCGATTGTATTATCCAACTTCCTGGGTATAGATAAGAAAGGCGGATTCCAGTTTATTCAGGAATATACCGGCTTCGTATCTCCGGGTGTATTTGCGATGTTCATTATGGGCTTCTTCTGGAAACGCACTACCTCCAATGCTGCCATGTTCGCTATGATAGCAGGCTTGCTGCTTTCCTTCCTGTTGAAGTTCCTGCCGGGATGGGTGGATCTGCAACCGCTGTATGCTATCGGATGGTCCGCACCTAACGCCGCCGGCGTATACGAAATAGCATTTATTGACCGTATGGCCATCGTATTCGCTGTCTGTGTAATAGGTATGGTCATCATTTCGCTCGCTGATCCTAAGAGTAAGACCAATCCGAAAGGACTGGATGTGGACAGCAGCATGTTTAAAACAGCGATGCCGTTTACTATCGGGGCATTGTTTATTATCGGAATCCTGATTGCATTATACACAATTTACTGGTAGTCCATGTATTTCATCGGCTATGATATAGGTTCTTCTTCTGTAAAAGCTGCTTTGCTGGATGCGGACAGCGGCAGGTGCTTGGCATCTGCCGCCAGCCCGTCCAGGGAGATGCCCATACAGGTACCACATGCCGGATGGGCAGAGCAGGACCCGGAAAGCTGGTGGCAGGAAGTCATCAATGCTACCGCCCTGCTGCGGCAGCAGGCAGCTTTTGATCCGGCTGCGGTAGGCGGTATCGGTATCGCCTACCAGATGCATGGGCTGGTATGCGTGGATAAGGCGCAGCAGGTGCTGCGTCCTTCCGTCATCTGGTGCGACAGCCGCGCGGTAGATACCGGCAATAAGGCTTTTGCCGCATTGGGTGAGCAATACTGCCTGGAACATCTGCTCAACTCCCCCGGTAATTTTACCGCCTCCAAACTGAGATGGATATACGAAAATGAGCCGCATATCTACGAACGTATCCATAAAATTATGCTGCCCGGCGATTTCATTGCCATGAAACTCACCGGCGAAGCCTGTACAACCATCTCCGGCCTCTCCGAAGGTACCTTCTGGGATTTCGCTGCCGGCAGTGTCAGCAAAAAATTACTCGACTATTACCAGATAGATGAAGGACTGCTATCTGCCGTGGTGCCTGCTTTTGGCGTACAGGGCCGGCTCACCGCAGCTGCCGCGGCAGTGCTGCAGCTGAAGGAAGGAACACCGGTCACTTACCGTGCCGGCGATCAGCCCAACAACGCTTTTTCGCTGAATGTGCTGCAACCCGGCGAAGCCGCCACCACAGCGGGTACTTCCGGCGTGGTATATGCCGTACACGATCAGCACGCAGCCGATCCGCAAAGCCGGGTCAACACATTTGTGCATGTCAGTAACGATGCGCAGCAGCTGCGCAACGGGGTGCTGATGTGTCTCAACGGTACAGGCATCGCCAACAGCTGGCTGAAAAATATACTTGGCAGTACCGACTACGTCGCCATGAACAGCGAAGCGGCTACCGCGCCTCCCGGAGCAGACGGTCTGCTGATATATCCCTTCGGCAACGGCGCAGAAAGAATACTGGCTAATAAACGCACCGGCGCTGCCGCCAGGCACCTGGACTTCAACCGCCACGGACGTGCCCACCTGCTGCGCGCCGTGCAGGAAGGAATCGTTTTCGGCCTTTACTATGGTATGGAAATTATGTCTGCCATGGGGCTGCATATTCACCGTGTCAGGGCCGGCAATGCCAACATGTTCCTCAGCCCCCTGTTCCGCGAAGTTTTCGCCAATACCGCAGATGCAGTCATTGAACTGTACAACACCGACGGCGCACAGGGCGCTGCCCGCGGAGCGGCGGTAGGAGCAGGATATATGAATACCAGCAATGTTTTCCACGGCATGGAATGCCTCGCCGTTATAGAACCACAGGCAGCCCTGCAGGAGCAATACCGTGATGCCTATGGCCGCTGGCTCGCCGGACTGGCTGCCCTCACGACATAACGATAACGTACATACGTCATTTTAAAATCCACCTTTTATGAGCATTACACTTGGAAACACAGAGTATTTCAGCGGTATCGGCAAAATCAGCTACGAAGGCCCGCAGTCTGATAATCCGCTCGCCTATAAGTGGTATGATGAAAACCGCATGATAGCCGGTAAAACCATGAAGGAATTATTCCGGTTCGCTGTCTGCTACTGGCACACCTTCTGCGGTACCGGCGGGGATCCCTTCGGGCCGGGAACAAAAAAATTTCCCTGGCTGGCATCTCCGGATGCGGAACAATCTGCCAGAGACAAGATGGATGCTGCTTTTGAATTCATTACCAAATTAGGCTTACCCTACTACTGTTTCCATGATGTAGATCTGACAGATGAAGGTGCAGATATGGCCACCTACGAAAAGCGGATGCAGCTGATAACAGACTATGCCCGCCAGAAACAGGCTGCCAGCGGTGTAAAGCTGCTGTGGGGCACGGCCAACGTATTCAGTCACCCGCGCTATATGAATGGCGCCGCTACCAACCCCGATTTCTCCGTGCTGGCCTATGCAGGCACACAGATAAAAAATGCGCTGGATGCAACCATCGCCCTGGGCGGAGAAAACTATGTTTTCTGGGGCGGCCGTGAAGGATATATGACCCTGCTCAACACCAACATGAAACGCGAGCAGGAACATCTGGCCCGCTTCCTGGGCATGGCCCGCGACTATGCGCGCAAACAGGGTTTCAAGGGAACATTCTTCATAGAACCTAAACCCTGCGAACCTACCAAACATCAGTACGACTTCGACAGCGCCACTGTCATCGGATTCCTGGAACGTTACGGCCTGGCAAAGGATTTTAAACTGAATATAGAAGTAAACCACGCCACACTGGCGGGCCATACCTTCCAGCACGAGCTGCAGGTGGCCGCAGATGCAGGTATGCTGGGCAGTATAGACGCCAATCGCGGCGATGCACAGAACGGCTGGGATACTGATCAGTTCCCCATGCATCTCAACGACCTGGTGGAAAGCATGCTCATTATCCTGGAAGCTGGCGGCTTTGCCGGCGGCGGTGTTAACTTCGACGCTAAAACCCGCCGCAACTCCACCGACCTGGAAGATATATTCCACGCGCATATCGGTGGGATTGATACCTTTGCAAGGGCCGCTGTCATCGCAGAAAAAGTACTGACACATACGCCCTATAAAAAATTCCGCCAGGAACGCTATGCTTCCTTCGACACCGGTAAAGGCCGGGAGTTTGAAGAAGGTAAACTGTCACTCGAAGATCTCCGCAGTATCACCATCGCCGGCGGAGAACCCACGCAGATCAGCGGTAAACAGGAATGGCTGGAAAATCTTATCAACAGCTGCATTTAATATAATAGCACATGGTCATAAAAACCTTTCATGAGGCCGGGTTTGATATACTGGCGCTCATTGATCAGAACAGTGAAACACAAATAGAAATTATTCCCGCTCACGGCGCCCTGCTGCACGCCTTCAAAGTGAAACGCAACGGTGAAATCATCAACCTGATTGACAGCTACAGCAGTATCGATGACCTGAAAGGCAATCTGCACGAGAGCTTCAAAAGCGTAAAGCTCAGCCCTTTTGCCTGCCGGATCAAAGATGCATCCTACCAGTGGGAAGGCGCTACCTACAGCATCGCTAAAACGATAGCCCCCGGAAATGCCATCCATGGCCTGCTGTATGATGCCGTGTTCTCCGTAAAGCAACAGCATGCAGATGAACAGCACGCCACCGTAACGCTGGAATATCGCTTCAAGGCAGAAGATACCGGCTATCCTTTCAGCTACGACTGCCTGGCCACCTACACCCTGCGTCCCAGCAATGAACTGGAGGTGACCACGGAAGTCATCAACCGGAGCGATGTATCTATTCCGCTGATGGATGGCTGGCATCCCTACTTCAGTACCGGCACCCCCGTGGATGACCTGGTGCTGACCTTCGCCTCTAAGGAAATAGTAGAATTCGACGCTAAGCTGATCCCTACAGGCAACGTACTGCCTTACACGGAATTCGTTCATGGCAAAAGCCTGGCAGGCGTGGAACTGGATAACTCCTTTGTGCTGGATTTCATACAGCCGCAACCGTTAGCTACCCTCCACGATCCGGTGAAAAATATCAACATCGCTTTCTTCCCCGGGAAAAATTATCCTATCCTGCAGGTGTATATCCCGCCTCACCGTAACAGTATTGCGGTGGAAAATCTGAGCGGCGCACCCAATGCCTTCAACAACGGCCTCGGACTGGTTACCCTCGCCGCCGGTGAAAGCAGGACCTTCGATACAAAAATTAAAATCACGGTGTAATACCAGTGGCCCGGTGGCATAGTCTTTGGATGATTTGCTCAGGCAGGCTGACACACCTGAAATACTGATCAGCCCGCCCATCCCGGCGTCATTAACCTAAAATGTAAGATACAGAAGTCCTCTGCCTGCCTGGCAGGGGATTTTTGTTTTTTAAACCAAGGGCATTTCTTTAATTTGTACCACGGATGCTGATGAACAATGTACATACCGTAAGGGTTGTTCAGGGAGAGGAAAGATAGTCAGGATTAAAACTTATGAATTATGAAGGCTTTTATGCGCATCATGCTGTGTTGTTTGACAGGCATGTTATTTTCACAGATGGCAGGCGCTCAGGTAACTGTTACCGGACAGATATCAGACAGCAACAAACTGGTGTTACCTTATGCCACGGTAACCAATATCAATTCCGGTAAACGGGCATTGTCCGACCAGGGCGGTTTTTATAAGATAGATGCCTCCCGCGGAGATAAAATCGTTTTCACTTTCGTGGGGTACCTCCCGGATACCCTGCCGGTAACGCTCACAACCGGTACGCAGACCTCCAATATGAAACTGGTGGTGGCCGGTAAATTCCTGAAAGGAGTGGAAATTACTTCACAGTATTCTCCTTATCAGATAGACTCCATTGAGCGTCGCCGCCAGTACGGTTACCTGCTGGATCTGCCCAACAAGCCGCTGGCCGGTGGTAATACGCCGGAAGGCGCGGGTATCGTATTCAGCCCTATTACCCGGTTCTCCAAAGGAGAAAGACAAAAACGCCAGTTCAAGAAAAACTACGAGGAGATGGAAAAACAGAAATTCATTGACTCCCGGTTTACGCCGCTGCTGGTCAGCCAGGTTACCGGTCTCAAGGGCGACTCCCTGCAGCATTTCATGCGCGATAATTATCCCGACTACAATACCATGCGTAGTCTGGCGCATAACGACCTGCTGTACTGGATCACAGACAAATACAAAGCCTGGGCGAATAAACCCCGCTAAAACAGGATTACCTGATAAAGAAAAGCCGCAGAGAATAATCTCTGCGGCTTTTTTAATTATTCAGATTTTAATTGCATCCGGTTAATTGTACACCTTTACCATATATACAAAGTCTTCCAGTTTTTTAATCTGATCCACCCTGTTCATACCGTCCAGGTGACTTTTATGGTTCCATTCCCTTTTCACGCCTTTTTCCTTCGGCATTTCATCCAGCAGGCGTTTCAGATGGGCTGATTTTACGGCGAAGGCAATACCATCTGAGGTGGTCTGTTTGCCGGTTACAATACCTACCACATCGCCTTTGCTGTCCAGCAGCGGAGCGCCGCTGTTGCCGGGGTTCACCGGAATGGATACCTGATAGGCCGTGGTATCGCCGTTGAAACCTGTTTTGGCGCTGATATAACCTTTGCCATAAACAATTTCATCGCGGGGGAAGCCCATGGTAAACACTTCTTCACCCAGTTTCACGCTTTGCGGTTTCAGCGCATAGGGGAGTGGCTGGCTCTTAAAGGAGGAGTCTGCAATTTTCAGTACGGCCAGGTCGCTGGAAATATCTTCAAAAATGCTGACAGCCTTGAAGGCTTCGCCTTTATTATTCTGTACATATACGGAGTCTGCGCCCGCTACAACATGATAGTTGGTGACCACGTAACCGTTGCCGGAAACCGCGAAACCGGTGCCGCCATAGGTGCCGGGGTTGGCAGGAGCCCTGTTTTTGTTGTTGATATCATTAATCAGCGCATTCTGGGAGCGCTGGATATTGTTGAGTACTCTTCTTACATCTTCATACTGGGCGGTAGATTTGGTTCTGGCCGCATTCTGCATGACAGCGATAGTAGAAAGAGAGGTTACCAGGGCGATGCAGGCGGCTGCTGCCAGGTTGGTGATGGTTCTGCGGCGTCTGGACAGCATTTTGGCAGCGTAGGTTTCTTCCTGGGCCTGCTTGCGCAGTACAGGCATATCCAGCTGCTGGTGTATAGCATCCATTTTGCTTTGCAGCGTTTTCCGCTGACCGAAGTGCGTCAGCTGGCTGAGGAAAAACTGATGTTCTTCTACCTGTTTGTTGATAAGTGGGTTGGTTCTACGCAGTTCTTCAAAAACGGCTTTTTCCTGTCCGCTCATTTCCCCTTCCAGGTAGCGCTCAATTTCACGTATTAAGATCATATCTTCATTCATGGCCGTTGCTGCTTATAGTGATGTATTATACTTATCAAAAAATAACTTCTTCAGTCGCATCAGACATTTATACTTCTGGTTTTTGGCGTTCTCGGCGTTGGTATAACCAAACTTGTCTGCTATTTCCTGCATGGACTTTTTATGCAGGTAATAATCTTCCAGGATGGTTTTACAAGGTTCGCCGATGTTGCCCATAGCCCCTTCCATGATCCTGAACTGTTCATCTCTGGCAGCGTGTTCATTCAGCGTGTCATCTGCCGGAATCACTTCCTCCATTTCAGGGTGCAAAGCATACAAGCCGTAGGTCTGCTGTACTTTTTTGAGCCAGATATGACGACAAACGGAATAAAGAAAGGTTTTTAGCCGGCTGGTCAGGGTAAAACTGCCTTCGCATACCTTTTCATATAGTACGATAACCGCTTCCTGGAAAACATCTTTGGCGTCTTCTTCAGAGCCATTATACTGCAGAATCATGCGGAGTACCGCCGGAAAATTTTCTGAATAGATGGTTTCCAATGACTTATCGTCGCTTCTTGCCAGTCCCAGCAATAATTCCCTGTCTCTTGTTATGTCTTGTTGTTGCTTCACTCTTAATACAGTTATTAGGCATTTGGTAACCCAAAGTACCGAAAAAAAATTTTTTTCAAAGATTGGGTTACCTTTTGGGTGATCCCGGTATAAAGGTGTAAATCATTCAAAAAACACCTTAAATTATTGTACGATGAAGAACGTAATTAAACTCGGTTTCTTAGCTCTGTCTTTCGGTCTGTTTGCAGTTGCCTGCGGTGGCGGCGAAACTAAATCTGCTGCTGACTCTACAGCTACTGCTGCTGGTAACGCTATCGATTCAGTTGCTCAGAAAGCTGACTCTGCAGTTACAGCTGTTGCTGATTCTGCTAAAGCTATCGTTGATTCAGCTGCTGCAAAAGTTGATTCAGCTGCTGCTCACCACTAATCTGATTAAACCTTTAGGTTTTATAATGAACCGTTCCGGCTTTGCCTGGAACGGTTTTTTTGTGCCTTCCTATCTTCCTGTAAATCATCGGTTTTAGAATTCATTCAAGAATGACCGCCATTTATTAAAAAAAATAAATTTTTTGATAATAGTGCTTGGATAATTAAAATCGTGCCGTATTTTTGTTCTGCATTCAAAGCAACCTGAATATTATCATGACTACGCAAACGACTTTTGGATTTTTTGGCTTCTATTATTTCTGGTACCAGGAATAGGGAGGTCGTTTGTAAGTACAAATAAAAAATAACTGCAAAAAGGCCTCCCGATAAAAGGGAGGCTTTTTTTATTATCAAATGTTATAATATGTTGAATCACAGCTTTAGTACTTCTTATTATTATTACTTCTTTTTTGCAGAGAAGCAGGGGACTCGTTTGTAATAAACATACTTTATGACAAAAAGTAATTATACAAAGGGTCCCGGAGACGGGGCCCTTTTTGTTTAAAATACCTAGTTGCTGTAGCAACTATAAACAACTAAAACAATTCAATACACATGAAAATTGCGATACAAGGGTTTGAAGGTGCATTTCACCAGGTAGCAGCGCAGGGATATTTCGGAAAGCAAACCACTATAGAAGCCTGCGCCACCTTCGCGGAGCTGGTGCGCAAAGTTAAACAGCAGCCCGATGTGGACGCCGGTATCATGGCCATCGAAAACTCTATCGCAGGCAGCATTTTACCTAACTACAGCCTGCTCAAGAACTCAGGGCTCCATGTCATCGGGGAAATATACCTGCAGATCAACCAGCACCTGATGGTACTGCCAGGTCAGACTCTCGAAGATATCAGAGAGGTGCACTCTCACCCGATGGCGTTATTACAGTGTATTGACTTCCTGGAGAAACACCCGCATATCAAGCTGGTAGAAACAGAAGATACCGCCCTCAGCGCCAGGCATGTAAGGCAGAAAAAGCTGAAAAGCGTGGCGGCAATCGCCGGTAAACTGGCCGCAGAGATCTTTGAACTGGATATTATTGCGCCGAATATCCAGACCAATAAAAATAACTATACCAGGTTCCTGGCGTTATCCCGCGAGGCACAGCCTACCGCAGAGGATGCCAACAAAGCCTCCGTATATTTCCATACCAGCCACGAAAGAGGCTGCCTCGCCAAAGTGCTGACGAAAATTGCAGATGCCGGCATTAACCTGTCCAAATTGCAGTCTTTCCCCATCCCGGCCAAAGAATGGAACTATTACTTCCACGCCGATATGGAATTCGAAAATCCGGATCACTTCGAAAAGGCATTAACGAAAATAGCCCCGCTCACAGAAAATTTAAAAGTGCTGGGCATCTACAGAAAAGGTAAAACTCATTAATTACAGAACGCAGCATATGCAGATACAGGTCGCTAAAAGATTACAGGGTACAGAAGAATACTACTTCTCCAAAAAATTAAGGGAGATAGATGAGATGAACCAAACCGGAACCAGGGTTATTAACCTGGGTATCGGCAGCCCGGACTTACCTCCGCATCCTTCTGTGGTAGCCGCGCTCAGCGAGCAGGCGGCATTACCCAACACGCACGCATACCAGGGCTACAAGGGTATCCCCGCTTTACGCAAGGCTATGGCCGACTGGTATCAGCGTTATTACAGCGTGTCCCTGAACCCGGATACGGAAGTGCTGCCGCTGATCGGCTCCAAGGAAGGCATCATGCATATCTGCATGACTTACCTCCAGGCCGGCGACGAAGCGCTGATTCCCAATCCCGGTTATCCTACCTACCGTTCCGCCGTTAACCTCAGCGGAGCTACCGTAGTGGATTACGACCTGACCGCCGAAAACAGCTGGCTGCCCGACCTGGATGCGCTGGCCCGGAAAGACCTCAGCAAGGTGAAGCTCATGTGGGTGAATTATCCGCATATGCCAACCGGCGCTAAAGTAAACAGGGAGTTCGCCGTAAAGCTCATCGCTTTCGCGAAGCAGCATAACATACTCATCTGCCATGATAACCCTTACAGCTTTATCCTCAGCGAACAGCCGGAAAGCCTCCTGCAGTTCGAAGGCGCTAAAGAAGTAGTACTGGAACTGAACTCACTGAGCAAATCTTCTAATATGGCCGGTTGGCGTGTAGGCATGCTCGTGGGTAAGGCAGAACGTATTGCGGATGTGCTGCGCTTCAAAAGCAATATGGACTCCGGTATGTTCCAGCCCCTGCAGATGGCTGCTGTTAAAGCACTGGAACTGGGCCCGGAATGGTATGCAGCACTGAATACCATCTACCGTGCACGCCGTGAAAAAGTATTCCGGCTGCTGGACCTGCTTGGCTGCAGCTACGATAAAAACCAGGTAGGCATGTTCGTATGGGCTGCCATTCCGGGAGATAACGCAGACGGCTACACGCTCAGTGATACCGTGCTTCACAAAGCGCGCGTATTCATTACACCGGGCGGCATATTCGGAAGTAACGGTAACGGCTATATCAGGGTAAGCCTTTGTCAGGATGAAAAGGTTTTCCAGGAAGCCATTGACCGGATTAAAAATGCATTGCAATGATTGTAACAATAGTAGGAACGGGCTTAATCGGCGGTTCGCTGGCCATCACCCTGAAAGAAAAGGGGGCGGCTACGAAAGTGATCGGGGTAGATCAGCAGGCTGCTCACCTCGTACGCGCGAAAGAGCTGAACATTATAGATGAAGGCGCTTCCCTGGAAGAGGCCATGAAGGTGTCGGACCTCGTCATCCTCGCCATCCCCGTGGATGCGATGCTGAAAGTACTCCCCGGCATTATGGACAATGTACGCCCCGGCCAGGTAATTATGGACGTAGGCTCCACCAAGCAAATCATTCTTCAGCTCGTTGCCGGTCATCCCAACCGCGGGCGCTTTGTAGCCGCGCACCCGATGGCCGGCACCGAGTATTCCGGCCCCGACGCCGCCATCAGGAACCTCTTCACCCATAAAACCATGGTTTTATGCGATGTGAAAAACAGCGATGAAGATGCACTGGAAATAGTGGAAAATATGGTAGACCAGCTGCAGATGCGTACCGTATATATGAATGCGGAAGAACACGACCTGCATACGGCTTATGTATCCCACATCTCGCATATCACCTCCTTTGCCCTGGCACTGACCGTACTGAAGAAGGAAAAGGAATCAGGACGCATCTTCGAACTGGCAAGCGGTGGTTTTGAATCTACCGTGCGCCTCGCGAAAAGCTCTCCCGATATGTGGGTGCCCATCTTCAAACATAACCGCAGCAATGTGCTGGACGTGCTTGATGAACATATCCACCAGCTGCAGCAGATGAAGGTGTTACTGGAAACGGAAGATTATGATACCTTCTACAAACTCATCCAGAAATCAAATAAAATCAGAAAAATTCTCAAATAATATAAATTCTCACAATCTACTTAACTTCAATACTATGGTACAGACAATGGAAGAAATATTATCAAAAACCAAATTCTCGGATCCTTCATCTGACAAGAAACCGCTGATTATCTCCGGCCCCTGCAGCGCTGAAACGGAAGAGCAGGTATTAGCTACCGCTCTCGCGTTACAAAAAACCGGCAAAGTGGACGTACTGCGCGCCGGTATCTGGAAACCCCGTACCCGCCCCGGTTCTTTTGAAGGTATCGGTACCAAAGGTCTGGCCTGGCTGCAGAAAGCCCGCGAAATCACCGGCCTGCCACTGGCCGTGGAAGTAGCTACCGCCAAACAGGTGGAAGACGCGCTGCACTTCGGTGTTGATATCCTCTGGGTAGGAGCCCGTACTACCGTTAACCCTTTCTCCGTACAGGAAGTAGCCGATGCCCTGAAAGGTGTGGACACTACCGTACTGATTAAGAATCCTATCAATCCTGACCTGGAACTCTGGATCGGCGCCGTGGAAAGAATCCAGAAAGCCGGCGTGAATAAGGTTGGTCTGATCCACCGTGGTTTCTCCAGCTATGGCAATACCCAATACCGCAATGCCCCCATGTGGCACCTGGCTATTGAACTGAAACGCCGTATGCCTGAACTGCCGATGATCTGCGACCCAAGCCATATCTCCGGCCGCCGCGATATCCTGCAGGAAGTATCCCAGGAAGCGATTGATCTGGATTACGATGGTCTGATGCTGGAAACACACGTAGATCCCGACAACGCATGGAGCGATGCGAAACAGCAGGTAACACCTGAAAAACTCGCTGAACTGCTCGACGGTATCGTTTGGAGAAGAGAATCCACCGATAAAAAAGATTTCAATACCGCCCTGGAAAAACTGCGTGCGCAGATCAACCAGGTAGACGATGAAATTATGCTGCTGCTCGGCAACCGTATGAAGATTGCAGAAAAGATCGGTATGTACAAGAAGGAAAACAACATCACCATCCTGCAGACAAACCGCTGGAACGAAATCCTGCAGCGTAACATCGCCAAAGGAGAGAAACTGGGTCTGACCAAAGAATTCATCCTGAAGTATTTCGATGCGGTGCATCTGGAATCCATCAACCGCCAGAACAGGGTGATGAACGAAGAGAAATAGCCCGGTTACCGGTTGTTGCTAACGGCAAAGACTACACGAAAATCATCTGATGAAAAAGATAACACATAATTTTCAGCAGCAGGCTACCACCTATTACCTGGGGGAAAGCCTGCTGCAACTGGGGAACCATGTAGATATCAACCGGGCAGTACTGGTGATAGACGAAAACGTGGAGAGATACCACGGGCATCATCTGCACAACTGGAGGAAGATAGTAGTGCCGGTAGGAGAAGAAGTGAAGAACATGGCTACCACAGAGCGCATCATCGACGGGCTGATACAGTTTGAAGCTGATCGCAAAACCACGCTGGTAGGTATCGGCGGCGGTATGATTACCGATGTGGCCGGGTTTGCCGCCAGCATCTATATGCGTGGTATTCCTTTCGGCTTTGTGCCCTCCACTTTGCTGGCTCAGGTAGATGCCTCCATCGGTGGTAAGAACGGCGTAAGCCATGGTAAACATAAAAATCTGCTGGGCATTATCCGTCAGCCGGAATTCATACTTTTCGATTATGCGTTACCGTTAACCATGCCTGACGAAGAATGGCATAACGGCTTCGCAGAGATTATCAAATATGCCTGCATCATGGATGCGCCCCTGTTTGATTATCTGGAAGCCAACCGCGTAAAAGCACTGGCCCGTGATGTGGAAGTGCTGGAATACCTCGTGGAAAAATCTGTGGCGGCTAAAACAACGGTTGTGCTGGAAGATGAGTTTGAGAACGGCCCCCGCCGCTGGCTTAACTTCGGCCATACACTGGGCCATGCTGTAGAGAAACTGGAGCATATTGCCCACGGAAAAGCAGTCGCCATCGGCATGGTAGCTGCTGCACGCTTTTCTGAAAACCTGATTGGTTTCCCGAATGAGCAGACGCAGCGCCTGATCCGGCTTATCAGCGATTATCAGCTGCCGGTAGCATTTACTTCCGACAAAGAAGCGGTATTCGATATTTTCAGACTGGATAAAAAACGGGAGAAAGATACCATTCATTTTGTGTTACTGGAGAAGATAGGAAAGGCGACTACCATCCCTGTTCCTATTGCTGACCTGAAGCTGTTGCTGCAGGAATTGTAATTATTTTCTAAACTTAAAAAGGCGGACGACTTATATATATGCAAGTTACTGTATTACCAGCCATCATTAAAGGCACCGTTACGGCCAACCCCTCCAAAAGCGCCATGCAGCGGGCAGTTGCAGCGGCATTGCTGGCAAAGGGCACCAGCATCATCCGTAACCCCGGCCTGAGCAATGATTGCCTGGCAGCATTGGAAGTAGCGGAAAACCTGGGCGCTGAAATCAAACGGGAAGACAATCACTTCGAAATTACCAGCAAAGGTGTTCAGCCGCTGAGCCATGAAATCAACTGCGGCGAATCCGGACTGGGTATCCGCATGTTCACCCCCATCGCAGCATTGTCTGCACAGCCCATCACTATCGTCGGGCATGGCAGTCTGACTACCCGTCCCATGCACTTCTTCGAGGAAGTATTACCGCAGCTCCAGGTGAAATGCACTACCGATAACGGTAAACTGCCCCTGCATATCCAAGGGCCGTTACAACCCAAAGATATTACCATAGACGGCTCTCTCAGCTCTCAGTTCCTGACCGGCCTGCTGATGGCGTATGGCGCCGCAGCAGCAGATGTGACCATCACCGTTAAAGATCTTAAAAGTAAACCATACATTGCATTAACCCTGCAGCTGATGGCGCACTTCGGTATTAAGGTAACTGAAACCGGCTTTGAGCAGTTCCGCTTTGGCAAACAACAGGCATATAAACCTACCGACTACACCGTAGAAGGCGACTGGAGCGGCGCGGCATTCCTGCTGGTAGCAGCAGCAGTGGCAGGCAAGGCAGAAGTGCAACACCTGAATACCGCTTCCGCACAATCAGACAAAGCTATTCTGGAAGCACTCGAAAAGGCAGGTGCTACCATTCTGCCCGGCGTATTCACTATCAATATCCAGCGAAACGGACTGCAGCCTTTTGAAATAGATGCAACGGATTGCCCGGACCTATTCCCGCCACTGGTAGCGCTGGCTGCTAACTGCAACGGCACTACGAAAATAAAAGGCGTAAGCCGCCTCGCACATAAGGAAAGTGACCGCGGCCTCACCCTGCAGGAAGAATTCGGCAAAATGGGCATCCGCATAGACCTGGAAGGCGATATCATGCTGGTACACGGTGGTACCGGTATCAAAGGCGCTACCGTACATTCGCATAACGATCACCGCATCGCCATGGCCTGCGCCGTTGCTGCACTAACAGCCGACGGCCCTGTAGTCATCGAAAATGCAGAAGCGATCAACAAATCATATCCTGAATTTTATGACCACCTGCAGCTGCTGGGCGGTAAAATCACCGTTGACGTACAGTAAGGACGGCACATTTTTTTCATCTTAAATCATTAGTGTGTGAACAGTTTTGGCAGAATATTCAGGGTAACCGTTTTCGGAGAATCGCATGGCGCCAGCGTAGGCGTAAACATTGACGGTATACCCGCCGGCTTGCCGCTGAAACAGGAAGATTTCCTGCCCGACCTGGAACGTCGTAAAGGCGGCGCCAGAGGCACTACGCCACGTAAGGAAGAAGATCTTCCCCATATCAAATCAGGCGTTTTCAACGATCATACCACCGGCGCTCCCGTTACTATTCTTTTTGAAAATAATAATACCCGCAGCACCGATTACGAAAAGCTGCGTGAGTTTCCCCGGCCGGGTCATGCAGATTTTGTAGCTACCGAGAAATTCGGAGGCTTTGAAGACTACCGCGGCGGGGGCCACTTCAGCGGACGACTGACCCTGAACCTCGTTGCTGCCGGCGTTATCGCCAAAAAAATACTGGGAGATACCATTCAGGTGAAAGCCACCATCACAGAAGTGGGAGGATATAAAGATCCGGAAGAAGGACTGGAAGCTGCCATCGCAGCGAAAGACTCCGTAGGCGGTATAGTGGAATGCACCGTAGACGGGCTGCCCATAGGACTCGGAGAGCCATTCTTTGACTCGCTGGAATCATCGCTGGCACATGCTGTATTTGCTATCCCCGCCATCAAGGGGATAGAGTTCGGCGCCGGCTTCGCTGCCGCAAAAATGAAGGGCCTCGAACACAACGACCCCATCATCGACAAAGCCGGTAAAACTGCTACCAACAACGCAGGCGGAGTTGTCGGCGGTATCACCAACGGCAATCAGCTGGTATTCCGTATCGCGGTTAAACCTACCTCCAGTACTCCCAAAGAACAACATACCTTAAACATCAGATCCGGTGAGGTAGAAACCTTCAGCGTAAAGGGGCGTCACGACCTGTGTATCGCCCTCCGCGTACCCGTTGTACTGGAAGCCGTTACTGCTATGGTACTGGCGGATTTTATGATGCTGGAACAGAGAAGGGGGAGGGTTTATTCAGTGTAAAATAATTACGAATTACGAATTGCGAATTACGAATGAGGAGCGAAGATCTAAGCGGATAAAGAATTTACTTCTTCGCTTAGATCTTCGCTCCTCATTCGTAATTCGCA
>NZ_JAABOK010000050.1 GCF_009928525.1 Chitinophaga solisilvae
CTGGTGCTGTCCCTGAATCCTTTGCTGTTGATACCGATTTTGAAGTGCTTAAATACGCTGCTGTCAGATTTGGCTATTGCATTGCCATTGACATCATATAAGTCAATGAATCCACGTTTGCCCACGCTGTCTGCTTTTCCTTGCAGCTTCGTATAAATGCTGTCTCTGAATACGGTGCTTTTGATGATACTATCCCTTGTAGATCTTCCGGTTATCTGAATGATACTGTCCCTGATGCGACCGCGGGATAGGGAGTCAAGTACAACTGTACTGGTGCTGTCTCTGAATCCTTTGCTGTTGATACCAATTTTGAAGTGCTTAAATACGCTGCTGTCAGATTTGCTCAGTGCATTGCCGTTGAGATCATATAGATCAATGAATCCGCGTTTACCCACGCTGTCTGCTTTTCCTTGCAGGCGCGTGTAAATGCTATCTCTGAATACGGTGCTTTTGATGATGCTATCCCTGGTAGATCTTCCTGTTATTTGGATGATGCTGTCGCGGATGCGGCCACGGGATAG
>NZ_JAABOK010000006.1 GCF_009928525.1 Chitinophaga solisilvae
TCGGATATGTTAATTATGTTTAGCTTAAACATTACCTGTGTTTTCTGAATCAAACTATCACTAATTTGATTCGTGCTGTTGTTTCCATTCTTTCAAAGAACTTTCGATTACTCTCTTGTAATCTTTGCTGATGTCTGAGATCCGATCTCCGTGGCCTTGCGCCGTACATCTTTATTTCAATTTACAACTGATCGCTTTCCGTTTTCGTTGTCCCGTTATCGTTGGGGTTGCAAAGGTAAGCAACTTTTCATTTCTACCAAATCTTTTTTAAAGATTTTTTCATTTTTATTTTTCAATCCGCAATCGCTGCAAACGCAATAGCAACAAGCGTTACCAAGAACTACGTTTCGAATAAAAAGTGGTAAAAATACAGTGGCGTGAAGAGCTTTTTGTTGTGTGCTTTCTATCAAAGCGGGATGCAAAGGTAAGCGGTTTTTTAACTCTACCAACTATTTTTTAAAAACATTTTCGGACAATCCGCTGAAACACTTTACTACAAAGTGTTTCAGCGGATAAACTTTTTTATCTACCAAAAGAAATCTGCTGTAATAACCCCTCCGGATATGCTACTTTCATCAGAAACAAGCCCTGCGGAGGTACTGCAAAATCAGCCTTTGTGCAATCCCTGCTCTCTATCGCCTCCCGGAAACCTGCCAGCGAAAGCTTACCGCGCCCCACTCTCAGCATCGTTCCTACCAGGCCCCGCACCATTCCCCGCAGGAAACGGTTGGCGGTAACGTTATAGACTATACGCTCTTCTTCCACTGTCCAGTAAGACTCGGCAACAGCACATATAAATGTCTTCACCTGCGTATTCCGTTTGGAAAACGTTGTAAAATCCGCATACTCCTTAATAATGCCCGCGGCTTCCTGCAGTGCTGCCATATCCATCTTATAAGGAAAGAAGTAACCACGGTCCTTCATAAACGGATCCTTATGTGTATATAATGTATACTCATAAGACCTGCTCAGTGCAGCAAAACGACTGTTGGCATCCTCCGGAACACGGTAGATACCCCGCAATACCACATCTTCCGGTAAAATAGCATTGATCTTATACAGGAACTGCGGATGCAGCGGCAAGGCCGTATCAAAATGCAGAAAGTTCTGCCTGGCATTCACGCCGGCATCCGTTCTGCTGGAACCGGTGCTAACAATCGTTTCCCGGAATAAGGTACTCAATGCATTATCCACTTCCGCCTGCACCGTATGTGCATTCTCCTGTACCTGGAAACCGCTGTAGGAGGCTCCTTTGTAAGCAACCTCAATAAAGTATCTGTTCATCGGGTGCGAAATTATTAGATAATTACGAATTACGAATTGCGAATTACGAATGAGGAGCGAAGATATAAGCGAAGAAGTAAATTCTTTATCCGCCTATATCTTCGCTCCTCATTCGTAATTCGCAATTCGTAATTCGTAATTACTTTATCATTTATGTAGCATTGCCTTAAACCTCCCTTTAAAATAACTATCTCCCAGCAGGCTTTCCAGGGAACCATACTTTTCGGTATCGTAGGTTTTGGAATATGCCTGGTCCAGGAGGCGGTAGCGGTTATCATCTGTGGTAAGCAGCTGGACCAGGGTTTTGATCTGGCTGGTTTCCAGGCAGTAGTTGCGGGTCTGCCTGCGGAACACGTCTATCATGCCGTCTTCACTTTTGGCGGCCACGAACTTACGCAGGACTTTCCGGAAGGTGGCATCGTCCATGATATTACCACAATCGGAATTGATCAGGCGGGTGTCGGGGCGCTTCTTTTCCACCGCTGCATCTGCCTCAACGGCGGGCGTGGCGGCAGGCATGGCTGTAGTGGCGGCTTCGTCGGCAGCCTCATTTCGTTTCTTTTTCCTTTTGCTGCCGGCAGGCGCAGCTGCTTCAGCAGCAGGCGCTATGCCGTAACCGCTGGAGTCGGTGATAATATTATTAGGATGTTCGGTATCATCGAACAGTTTACGTTTTTTCTTTTTTGAGCGGGCGGGGGCCTCTTCTGCTTCCGCTACCGGCAGGTCTGTTACCGGCGCGGGTGTTACGGCTGCCGGTACAGGCGCAGGCACACTGGTATTGGCGGGATGGGCACTGTCATCCTGGAATTCAATGAAATCAGGCGAGCCTTCCCTTTTCTTTTGTTTCTTCTGTCTTTTGGCTTCCCGCGCGGATTCTTTCACCTCTTCCGTAGCAGCTTCGCTGGCAGCGGTTCTGCTTTCTTCCGCCAGCACTTCATTCAGCAGCGCTTTCTCCTCTTCGGAGAGCGGCGCTTTTTCCACCCGTTGCTTTTTAGCAGGCAGCTGCTTGCCTTCTGTTGCAGCAACAGGCTGTGGCTCATCACGGTCATCGCCGGTAACTACTACTTTATCGAGTGCTGAGGAGAAACTGTTACTGTTTTTAGGGGTGGCAGCTTTGGCCGGACCGGTTACTGTGGCGGCGCTATTACCGGCAAAAGTGGTTTCCAGGTCTTTTTGCAGGTTGCCCATCATTTCCTTCCGGGCGGTATCTTCTGTATTAGCAGCAGGTACTTCCGGCTCCTGGGCGGCGGCCAGCGCAGTACCGTCGCCATTGTCCGCCTTTATTTCGCGGAATGACTGGAGATTGTAGAGTGTATTCTTCTTCAGCAGGAAGCCCTGGTCGCTGTTGGATATCCGGAGATAGAACTTCTGTTCGGGCCCCTCATTTCTGGCGAAGCCTATGGTAACAGGCACGGTACCGGCTTCCAGACGGGGTAATATAATATATCCCTTCTCGCTGGAGCTGAGCACCTGCCCATTGATCTTTACGTAAAAAGGCTGTCCTTTTTCGTTCTGGATATATACAAAGCGCTTGTCATCCTGTGCGAAGAGTCGCCCACAGCAAAGCAAGCATGCAAATAGATATAATACTGTCCTGTATTTAAGCATACTTATTATGGTATAAAAACTGTCCCTGTGCAAATATTATTCCAGCACGATCAATACCTCTCCTTTTTCTACGGCGGTACGTTCTGTTACTTTCACTTCCTTTACCACGGCATCGGCGGTGGCTTTAAATACGTTTTCCATTTTCATGGCTTCCAGTATGAGTACCGGATCTCCTTTACGGATGGCCTGTCCGGGCGTTACCAGCACTTTCAGTACCAGTCCCGGCATCGGCGCCTTGATATCATTGATTTTCTTGGTCAGTGCATCTTTGATGCCCATAGAGGCCAGCAGCTGATCTATCGGTTCTTCAATACTTATCTCGAACTGTTGCTGATTGATCTGCAGTACAACCGTTTTGGTGTCTTTATCTACTTTCAGCACCTGTGCCTGATAGCTGTGCCCATCCATGATGATGCTGTAATCGCCGGTTGGCAGCTGTGCTGAAGACCAGTCTACTTCCTGGTTATTGCAGATAAGCACCGGGTCCTGACTGATCGTATATGCGGACTTACCATTTACTGTTGCTTTGATCATAATCTTAGTTTATTGGCTGTAAGCATAACAAAAATAGCATTTTTAACCACTTACCTCATTATTGTCCCATTTGTTTAAATTTGGCGCTTTATAAAAGCGTAAGCTGTTACATTTGTTTAAACCGACATTTACATGAATCAACATTTGAAGCAAACCTTCATTGGCCTGCTATTGGGTGGTGCTGCAGTACTGGGCACCGCTCCGTCCCTGACGGCGCAGTCCCAGCAGGAGGATCCTGCCCTCAAAATTTACAGAGCCTCGGCCACCAAAGTGAACGACCTGGTGCATACCAAGCTGGACGTGCGTTTTGACTATGCCAAAAGGTATCTGTATGGCAAGGCATGGATCACCCTGAAACCGCATTTTTACAACACCGACTCCCTGGTACTCGATGCCAAAGGCATGGATATTAAAGAGGTGGCTGTAGTGAAGGGAGGCAAGAATGTTCCGCTGAAATATAGTTATACAGATGAGCTGCAGCTGCATATTGGCCTGGATAAAACTTACCGTCCGTCAGAATCATATATTATTTATATCAGCTATACGGCAAAACCCAATGAGCTGAAAGCCCAGGGCAGCGCCGCCATTTCAGATGCCAAAGGTTTATACTTTATTAATCCTGATGGTAAAGAACCCAATAAACCAACACAGATATGGACCCAGGGCGAAACAGAAAGCTCTTCCGCCTGGTTTCCTACCATCGATAAAACCAACCAGAAATGCACCCAGGAGCTTAGCATGACGGTGGAAAAGAAATATGTGACCCTCTCCAACGGCAAGCTGGTCAGCCAGAAAAGTAATGCTGACGGCACCCGTACAGATACCTGGAAGATGGACCTCCCCCATTCTCCCTATCTTTTTATGATGGCGATCGGCGACTATGCCGTTGTAAAAGACTCCTGGCGCGGAAAAGAAGTGAACTACTATCTTGAACGCCCCTACGAAAAATATGCTAAGGCTATCTTCGGCAATACGCCTGAAATGATGACCTTCTACTCCAGGATACTCGGCTACGACTACCCCTGGGTGAAATACTCACAGGTTACCGCCCGCGATTATGTTTCCGGCGCCATGGAAAATACTACAGCCACCCTGCACGGCGAATTCCTGCAGAAAACAGACCGGGAGCTGCTGGATAACAACAATTACAATGAATGCGTCATTGCCCATGAATTGTTCCATCACTGGTTCGGCGACCTCGCCACATCAGAGTCCTGGAGCAACCTCACCGTCAACGAGTCCTTCGCCGACTACAGCGAATACCTCTGGCTGGAATATAAATACGGTAAGGACGCTGCTGATGAGCACAGCTATGAGGCGCTGATGTCCTATCTTTCCATGGTGCAGTATTCGGGAGATAAAGACCTGGTACGCTTCCACTATCAGAGCCGGGAAGATATGTTTGACCAGATCACCTACCAGAAAGGCGGCCGCATTCTTCACATGCTCCGCAATGCTATAGGCGATTCTGCCTTCTTTAAATCGCTGAACGTATACCTGAAAAACAATGCCTTCAAATCTACAGAAGCACACCAGCTGCGCCTGGCTTTTGAAGAAGTTACCGGCCGTGATATGAACTGGTTCTTCAATCAGTGGTATTTCGGCAAGGGCTTCCCGGAGCTGGACATCAGCTATAAATACAACGATGCCGCCGGTAAAGTAACTGTTATCCTGCAGCAGATCCAGAAAGATCCTAAAGTATGGCAGCTGCCGATGGCTATTGACATTTACAGCGGAGGTAAAAAAGAAAGACACCAGGTGACGATGAACAACCGTGTGGACTCTTTCACGTTCGCTTACACTGCCAGACCTGATCTCGTAAATGTGGATGCGGACAAAGTAATTTTATCCAAGAAAGATGACCACCGCGATTTCTCTACTTATGCTTACCAGTATGCACATGCGCCTCAGTACATGGATCGCCGTATAGCCATAGAGGCTGCTGCAGAAGCACACACCAAAAATCCGGAAGCGCTCAAACTGCTGCAGCAGGCGCTGTCAGACAAATACCACGGTCTGCGTGTATTGGCTGCCAGCTCACTGAATATGAAAAACGCTGGCGTGCAATCCGCTACCATAGCGCAGTTAACAACTATGTCCAAACAGGATCCGAATGCGCTGGCAAGAGCAGCCGCCCTCAAACAGCTGGGTGAGCTGAAAAATGCACAATACAGCCCGCTGTTCGAATCCGCTACCAAAGACAAGTCTTACGGTGTGCAGGCTGCCGGTCTGGAAGCCCTCGCAGAACTGGATCCTGAAAAGGCATATACCATTGCCAGACAATTGCAGACTGATGCCCGCGGTAAGCTGGTAAGCGCCATCTCCAGCGTTTTTGCCCGCAAAGGCAATCCGGAAGATATCTCTTTTGTAGCTTCCAAATTCGATGAAATCAGCGGCCAGGATAAGCTCAACGCAGCCTTCGACTATCTCGGCTTCCTTGCCAAAATAAATAACACCGAAGCCATCAAACACGGCGTTGATCAGATAAAGGCCATGACCGCTCATTTCAATAACTCCCAGGTAAACACCTACATCAGCAACTGGCTGCAGGAAATATCCACCGCCAAAAACAGAGAAGCTACCGCCACCACCGGCGCCCAAAGGGAAGCTCTCCAGCAACAGGCTGACATCATGAAAAAAGCCTCCGGCGAAATCCGCGCCACCATCAAAGACTAGGGTTTATTTGGTTATGGGGAGATTTGGTTATTTGAGATTTAACCGAAGCGGAGACCGGAGTTATTTGATTATTTAATTATTTGAGATTTCATTTCAGCGGAGATATATGCGAAGACAATCGTGTATATCTCCGTTGTTTTTGGGGGATATTTCTTCCTGATCTGGTTTTCGGTTAGATAACAATCTGGAAGTGCAGCCTGTTATTCGCACAAATCTACGTACTGGTCAAATCTCAAATAACCAAATCTCAATTAACTAATTGCAAAGCATGTTATTCGCACAAACCTACGTGCTGGTCAAATCTCAATTAACCAAATCTCAATTAACTAAATGCAAAGCATGTTATTCGCACAAACCTACGTACTGGTCAAATCTCAAATAACCAAATCTCAAATAACTAAATGCAAAGCATGTTATTCGCACAAACCTACGTGCTGGTCAAATCTCAATTAACCAAATCTCAATTAACTAAATGCAAAGCATGTTATTCGCACAAATCTACGTACTGGTCAAATCTCAAATAACCAAATCTCAAATAACTAAATGCAAAGCATGTTATTCGCATAAATCTCCGCTTTAATTAAATCTCAAATAACCAAATAATCAAATAACTAAATGGAAGTGGTGCTTTGGGTGGCGGGGTTCCAGCGCCAGGGGCAGTTGGCGAGGCGGACGCCGCCCAGCCAGCGGTGCTGGAGGGGAGTGTAGACGAGGTAGTTTTCTTCGCCGGCGAGGATTTCGCGCCCCAGACTGGTGATACGCAGCATCTGGGCATCTTCTTCGATGACGCCGGCGGCGATCATACGTTGTTTGAGGATGTCCAGCTGGAAGTCGCCGAAGCCATAGATTTTCTGTTCATCCCAGAAGGAGATGTAGAGGTCGTACCAGCGGTAGTTGCCGAGTGCCAGCTTTTGCAGGAAGAACAGTTCAATAGTGCTGAGGCCGGAGTTGATATCGGGGAACCTGTGCAGGTGAGCCCTGATGGCTGCCGGCAGGTGTTTCAGATTACCGGGAGGCATTTGGGCGATGGTTTCCAGCGCCTGTGGCGTATGCAGGCAGTAGGCATCCCAGGCATCGTCTGCCAGCTGCAGATCGGCGTCTGTGAGCGCAACGCGCTGCTGCATCAGGGTGGGGAAACCGGCAATATCGGGATGATGGGGCAGGTCTGCCACACTGATAACGGGAAGAGGGGAAAGGTTATTTTTCAGGTAATGGATGATGAACAGCATATTGATCTGGCAGAAGAGGTCATATTCGAACCAGAGGATAATTTCATCATAAGAAGAGCCGGAGATTTTTATTTTCTCCAGCTCCTGTACTACATTGGTATAATAGGTTTGTTTATCTATGCCATAGTGATATTCCAGATGTTTGGCGCGGCTTTCAAAGAATACGGCTGCATCCTTCGTATATTTCACCTTGCCTTCGCTCATCATTTCCCTGCAAACCACCACTTCGCCTTCCAGCTTACTTTGCCGGAACAGGGTAAGCGTCGCATCTCCGTTCAACACATGCAAATATGACATAAGACAATTTTTCGATGTTATTACCAGCTACCGCTGGCGCCACCGCCGCCTCCGGAGCCGCCTCCGAAACCGCCGAAGCCGCCTCCGCCTCCACCACCAGACCAGCCGCCACCGCCGCCGCCTCCAAAGCCACTCATACCACCAATAACGGGCCATAACCAGCCGCCTCTTCGGTTGTAGGTAGTGCCGCCGCCACCACCGCCGCCACCGCGGCCAATAATGGAAACGAGGATAACGATAACGAGTATAATCAGGAAGATGCCTCCCGGACTGATGCCTGGCTTACTTTGCCGTGGGTCTGCCCGGTATTCGCCGGCTGCCGCTTTCTTTACAGCGTCCACAGCGCCGTCGAGCCCCTGATAGTAATGGCCTTCCCGGAATGCCGGCTTAATAATCCGGGAAATAATTTCATTGGCGATGGCGTCGGGCACTGCGCCCTCCATGCCATAGCCGGTTTCTATCCTGATCTTTCTGTCTTCTACAGCAACAAGAATCAGGAGTCCATTGTTTTTGCCTTTGGTGCCTATTCCCCAATCGCGCAGAATTTTCAATGCCACCTGGCTGATATCGTAGTCGCCTACAGATTTCAGTGTGACTACCGCAATCTGGGTGGAGGTACTGTCGTAGTACGCTACCAGTTTATGTTCCAGTGCATCGTCCTCATCTTTGAGGAGGATACCGGCAAAATCGTTTACTAAAGTCGGAGGATTGGGCCGTGGCGGTATCTGCTGCGCATTCGCGAGCAAACCTGCCAGCAGCAGTAATCCCGGTAAAAACCAGCGTAATATCCTCATCTTCATCTATGCTAAATTCGTTTTAAAACAGTGGTCTTAATTACCGAAAACAATATCGTCCGGCAATTCATTACTATCTCCTGCTTCGTGCGGGAAGTGTGTGCGGAGCGATTCCCCTATTTCGCGGATGCATTCCTCAATACCTTCGATGATGTGACTGTCCTGGAAATGTGTTCTTAACAGGGTGGCTTCTTTCTGCCAGAAATCGTCGCCTACTTTTTCGTGGATGCCCTGATCTCCGACAATGGCAAACTGCCTGTCCCTGATGGCCACATATACCAGTACGCCGTTCCGCTGTTTGGTTTTTTCCATGCCCAGGGAAAGAAAGGCTTCCCTTGCGCGGTCAATGGGATCCACGTAGGTGCAGTGGTTTTCCACGAACAATCTTATTTCACCGGAGGTGAGCCTTTCGGCCACACGGATAGCCTGCACCAGTCGGTTCTTTTCCGTTTCGGAAAAAATCTCTTTACGTTTAAAAGGGAAAAAGCGCATACTTAAATATTTAGTTATTTGAGATTTTTCCATTGGGTTATTTAGCATACAGCGAAGACCTGGAATTGATCTTCGCTGCATTTTAAATAATCAAATAAAAAAATGATAACATCTCAAATTAGAATTTCACTTCAGGGGCCTTATCAGATCCGGCCTGCGCTTCGAAGTAACCTTTCTGTTTGAAACCGGTGATGCCGGCGATAATATTATTCGGGAACGTGCGTACGTTGCTGTTGTAGCCGTTTACAGCATCATTGAAATCGTTGCGGGCAACGTTGATTCTGTTTTCGGTACCTTCCAGCTGTGCCTGCAGGTTCAGGAAGTTCTGATTGGCTTTCAGTTCAGGATAGTTTTCTGATACGGCGAGCAGGCGGCCGAGTGCCTGGCTCAGCTGACCCTGTGCAGCCTGGTACTGCTGTATTTTCTCAGGGCTGAGGTCACTGGCATCTACTTTGATCTGGGTGGCGCTTGCGCGGGCCTCCATTACTTTGGTCAGGGTTTCAGTTTCAAAATTGGCGGCACCTTTTACAGTACTAACCAGATTAGGGATCAGATCGGCCCTGCGTTGATAGCTGCTTTGTACAACACCCCATTTGTTCTTCACATTTTCGTCCTGTTTAACTAATCCATTGTACTTTCCGCAACCGAACATGCCGAGTAATACGACAACAATGATTACAATGATTCCTGTTTTCATCTGAATAAGAATTTAAGTTTAAAGTGCCGGTTAAGATGCAAAACCTATTCCCGTTTTGTTACTTACCGGTGTAAGCAGTTGTTTTCACGGTAAAAGCTACAAAAAAAGCGGTAAACGCCTGCTTTTCGTAACTACGCGAAAATATGGAAACTAACGGAGTAAACCGCTATTGATTAGGGAAACCATGAATTTAAAAAAAAGTTCATTCATCCTTGAAATATTCGAGCTAAAACACTATGTTTATATGTACCTTTGCCATAGTCTTCCCGGAAGATGTACGATAGTGAATAAACGTGAATGGGACAGGATAAATACCAAATCGTTAATACAAGGTTTCATTGTTTCTAACTCATTTATTATTACTAACTTGGAACTAAGTCTGCTTAAATGAGTGCTCAACACATCCATATACTCTATATTGATGATGAAATACATAACCTGAATGCCTTCAAAGCTTCTTTCAGGAGGCTTTACAATGTATCCACCGCCACCTCGGCAGAAGAAGCGGTTAAGTTACTGGAGGAACGGGAATTTCACATCATCATTTCCGATCAACGTATGCCCAAAATGACCGGAATAGAGTTTTTTGAGTCTATACTGGAAAAGTACCCCGAGCCTATACGTATGCTCCTTACCGGCTATGCCGATATTAATGCCGTGGTAGATGCCATCAACAAGGGACAGGTATATAAATATTTCTCCAAACCCTGGAATGAGGAGGAATTGAGGCATAATATTGAAAAGGCCTATGAAGTGTACGCTCTCCGCAGGGAAAATAAAGAACTGACCGCCAAACTCCTGGATGTCAACGAAAAGCTGGAATTCCTGGTACGCCAGAAGCTCATTTCCTAAACGCTGATTGTTCTTTTTCCTTTAACTTGCACCCCATTGTGAATTTAATTTCCTGAATCATGCAAGTTTGGAAAGATTACCAGGCACAACACCAAGACCGTTTCCTGGAAGAATTGCTGGCATTGTTACGCATACCTTCCGTAAGTGCCGACTCCCGCTTCAACGGCGATGTTCAAAAATGTGCTGAAGCTGTAAAAGCCCGCCTGCAGGAAGCCGGCGCGGATAATGTAGAAGTATGCCCTACCGCAGGACATCCCATCGTTTATGGAGAAAAGATCATAGATCCATCCTTACCTACCGTACTGGTATACGGCCACTATGACGTGCAACCCGCAGATCCGCTGGAACTGTGGCACAGCGGCCCGTTTGAACCGGTGATTAAAGACGGTAACATATATGCCCGTGGCAGCGCGGACGACAAAGGCCAGTTTTACATGCATGTAAAGGCTTTTGAAACCATGCATAAAACCAACACCATCCCCTGCAATATCAAATTCATGATTGAAGGGGAAGAAGAAGTAGGTTCAGCCAACCTGGGCATCTTCCTGAAAGAAAACAAGGAACGCCTGAAGGCAGACGTAGTACTGATTTCAGACACCTCCATGATCAGCCTCGACAACCCATCCATTGATACCGGCCTGCGTGGCCTGGCATACATGGAAGTAGAAGTGACAGGTCCTAACCGCGACCTGCACAGCGGCGTTTATGGCGGCGCCGTAGCCAATCCGGCTACCATCCTCGCCAAAATGATCGCTTCCCTGCACGATGAGAACAACCACATCACCATTCCGGGATTCTATGACAAAGTCCAGGAGCTGTCTGCCGAAGACAGAGCCGCACTCAACGCCGCTCCTTTCGACGAAGCGGAATACAAGCAGGACCTGGGCATCGACGATGTATGGGGAGAAAAAGGCTACAGCACCATCGAAAGAACCGGTATCCGTCCTACTGTAGAGGTAAACGGCATCTGGGGCGGCTACACCGGCGAAGGCTCCAAGACCGTACTGCCTTCCAAGGCATTTGCCAAAATATCCATGCGCCTGGTACCCGATCAGGACTGGCATGAAATATCCGACCTCTTCACCAAACACTTCGAAGCCATTGCGCCTAAGAGCGTGAAAGTGAAGGTGACCAAGCATCATGGCGGCAGCCCGTATGTTACGCCAACCGACTCGGTAGCGTTCCAGGCAGCTCATAAAGCCATCCAT
This sequence comes from Chitinophaga solisilvae, assembly GCF_009928525.1. Lineage (GTDB taxonomy): Bacteria > Bacteroidota > Bacteroidia > Chitinophagales > Chitinophagaceae > Chitinophaga > Chitinophaga solisilvae. Next base: position 11,672 of record NZ_JAABOK010000006.1, read on the forward strand.
GCCACTTTCGGCAAAGACCCTATTCCGGTACGCGGCGGCGGCAGTATTCCGATCGTTGCGCTGTTTGAAAAGGAACTGGGCCTCAAAACCGTACTGATGGGCTTCGGACTGGACAGCGATAACCTGCACTCTCCCAACGAAAAATATGGCCTCGCCAACTACTATAAGGGTATTGAAACCATCCCTTATTTCCATAAATTCTTCGCTGAAATGCACAAATAGCCTATGGCTGTGGCTTTTAGCGGATCTTTACTATTAAAGTAGCCGTCAGCGGCCGGCCAACCGGCTGCTGACAGCTAAAAGCTTGTAACCATGACAACAGAAAAAGTTCGTGTAGATAAATATCTCTGGGCCATCCGGGTGTTCAAAACCCGTAGCCAGGCCTCCGATGCCTGCGATGGCGGTAAAGTAAAACTGAACGGCAACACCGCTAAAGCCGCTAAACCCGTTTCCCTGGGCGATAAATTTGAGATCAAAACAGAAGCCCGCAAATGGGTGATAGAAGTAACAGGCATCATTTCCAACCGCGTAGCCTACAGCGAAGCCATTAAATACTATGTAGATAACACACCGGAAGAAGATCAGACGGCCCCCAAACAAATGGCCGCCATATTCCATACCGGCAAACGCCAGAGCAAAATCGGCCGCCCGACCAAAAAAGACAGAAGAAGTATAGACGGATTTCTCGAAGGAGATGGCGACGGGGATGAATAACCGCTTTTTTCTATAATTTCTCAGTTTTGCGTAGTAATTTTGCCACCTCATACATAAATCAAGGAGTAATCAATGCCTAAACAAAGCGACGTACTTGCTGCAGATTTCCTCGTGAAAATAGCGGAAGAATTTGGTACCCCGGTATACATCTACCATGCAGAAAAAATTAAAACGCAATATGAAAAGCTCCAGAAGGCTTTTCAGAAGGCTAACACCCGCTTTTTCTACGCCTGTAAGGCATTGACCAATATCAATATCCTGAAGTACATCAACTCCATTGGTTGCGGACTGGATACGGTATCCATACAGGAAGTACAGCTCGGCCTCAAAGCAGGATTTGATCCTAAAAACATCATCTTTACCCCCAACTGCGTAGATCTGCAGGAAATTATTGCAGCCAAGGACCTGGGCGTTATCATCAACATAGATAACCTCTCTATCCTGGAACAGTTCGGGAATAAATTCGGCGACAGCTACCCTATCTGCATCCGTCTGAACCCACATATTATGGCCGGCGGTAACTTTAAAATTTCTACCGGACATATAGACAGCAAGTTTGGTATCTCCATTCACCAGATGCGCCACATCGAGCGGATCGTGAAATCCACCAAACTGAAAGTAACCGGCCTGCACATGCATACCGGCTCCGAAATCAAGGATGTAGACGTATTCCTGCGCGGCGTGGAAATCATGTTTGAAATGACACAGCATTTCCCCGACCTGGAATCCATTGACCTGGGCAGCGGCTTCAAAGTAGCCTACCAGCAAGGCGATCCTGAAACAGACATCGACCTCCTGGGCAAAAAACTCAGCGACGCGTTCAATAATTTCGCAAAAAACTATGAACGCCCCCTGCAACTCTGGTTTGAACCGGGAAAATATCTCGTCAGCCAGTGCGGCTACTTCGTCGTAAAAGCCAACGTCATCAAACAAACCACTGCCAATGTATTCGTAGGCGTGAACTCAGGATTCAACCACCTGATCAGACCTATGTTCTACGATGCCTTCCACCTGATACGCAATATCTCCAACCCGAAAGGCACGGAACGTATCTATACCGTAGTCGGCAATATCTGCGAAACAGATACCTTCGGATGGGACAGGAAAATAAACGAAGTAAGGGAAGGAGACTTCCTGGTATTCTATAACGCCGGCGCCTATGGCTTCGAAATGTCATCCAACTTCAACTCCCGCCTGAAACCTGCGGAAGTAATGGTGAAAGACGGTAAACCGTTCCTGATCCGTAAACGGGATACCATAGATGACCTGCTGAAAAACCAGATTGAAATTTAGGAATTTTGGAATTTATTTATTTTGAAATTTAAAATGCAGCGAAGATGAATCAGTTATGATTTTCCTCGCTGCATTTTTAAATTACGAAATCACAAAATTCCAAAATCACAAAATATTAGTCCTACCTTTACGTCTGCATATTATATCCCCTGGTTACTCCTGCACTGCTTTACTGTAATTGTAATAACACTTTTTTTTGATGTCACGCAACTAAAGACGAAGCCTTTGGTTATAATTATATACCCGATATGAAAGTTTTAACTGCACAACCTGGTGTATTTAACGATGATAAACTGATAGAGTCCAACATATCATTTGCACCCTTTCTTCGCTTTCTGAAAGAAAAGGCCGCCAATGATGCTGATCCGCGGTCGTCTTTCTATCGTATGATCATTGATAAATTCGAGAGCAATCCCGAAACGCTGCAACCTATCCCTGCCACAACCGATCTTGCCCCCTATAAAGAATACCTGGATCTGCTTACTGCTGCGATATTTCCCATCACCGCAGATACCAGCAGAGACATATACGGCATCGGCGTGCCCTTTAAATTTGCCATCTTCTATTATTCCGACCTGTTCAAACAGCTGTTCACCGGCGGTAAAATGGAACTGGCCGTAGTGCCGCACGGCATCTCCGTCAATAAAGTAAAAAAAGATAAGCTCACCTGGCTCTACAAGCTCATTATGGAGCGCGTATACAACTGGCCGGTGAACTACCAGACCGAAATCATCCACACCATTGACTGGCCCGACGGTACCAAACGCTATGTGAAAGTGAATATAGACCCGCGCTTCGTGGATGTGAAGGTAAAAGGAGATATACCTCCGCTGGATTACAACAACTACTGCTCGTACAAAATACAACCGGAAGCCCTGCAGGACATCCTGCCGCCGGAAAAGTTTTCCCTGGAAGGCTTTGTAGTATGGACCGTGGAAGATGTTACGCAATCAGAAATTGTGAATAACATCAAAGGCCTGGTGATGAACATGAAAGCCAACAACGAAGTGGAAAGCTACCGCACCCTGGAAAAGATGATCCCCAGCATCATGGGCGTTTCAGACGTGACCGCCCATATCGTGCCTTTCCCCAAAGTAAACGGCAAAAATGTTCTGGAAGACCAGTTCACCGGCACCGATCCTATACTGGGTATCGGCAATAAAAAACAACAGCAGCACTTCTTCCAGCTGCTGCTGGATCATGCTGCCGAACAACCCTCCCCACTGATTATTCCGGATGTCAACGAAGGCACTACCGCCGCATACGGCTTCCTGAAATATCTTCCTATAAAAAATATCAGGAGCTTCATCCTCTTCCCTATCACCCATAAAAATGAGATACTGGGTGTACTGGAGCTGGCATCATCCAGAAGTAATGCACTCGCTGCAGAACCGCTCTGGAAGCTGGAATCCACCTACCCGCTGGTGGTACTGATGCTGAACCGCAGCATGAGCATACTGGACGGACGTCTCAACGAAGTGCTGAAAGACCAGTTTACGGCCCTGCAACCCGCTGTGGAATGGAAATTCACCGAAGCGGCCTGGAACTACCTGCTCACACCACGCGAGGAAAGAAAAGATATTGAAAACATATCCTTCGAAGAAGTATATCCGCTCTACGGCGCCATCGATATCAGAAACTCTTCCGTACAACAAAGCAATGCCATCCGCGAAGACCTGCAGGAACAACTGGAACTGATCCGCGAAACCCTCCGGCGAATCAGCGAGGAAATACACCTCCCGCTGCTGGAAGAACTGCAGTTCAAAACCAATGATTTCCTCCAGAACCTCAGTCACAACCTGCTTGCAGGCGAAGACCTGAAAGTCAACGAATTCATGGATCAGGAAATACAACCGATACTGGAACACCTGTGCGATGGCAGCGAAACACTAAAACCTGTGCTGGAAAACTACTTCGCCCGCATAGACAAATCTGAGGGACATGTTTTCCATCACCGCAGGGAATACGAGGAAAGCCTGTCTACCGTCAATACCGCTATCAGCCAGTACCTGGAAAAGGAACGTGAATACATACAACAATCCTTCCCCTGCTACTTTGAAAAATACCGTACTGACGGTATCGAATATACGATTTACATAGGCCAGTCTATTGCACACGAGAAAAAGTTTGATCATCTCTACCTGCGTAACCTGCGCCTGTGGCAGCTTACATCAATGGCCAACATCGCGAAGCTCACTCACAAGATGTCGTCCCAGCTGAAAGTACCGCTGCAGACCACCCAGATGATTCTCATGCACAGCGCTCCTATCACCATCAGTTTCCGCAGCGATGAACGCCGCTTTGATGTGGAAGGCGCCTATAATATCCGCTACGAGATCATCAAAAAACGTATCGACAAGGTACACGTAAAAGATACCGGCGAAAGACTCACCCAACCGGGCACCATCTCCATGGTGTACTCCTACGTCCGCGAAATGGAGGAACTCCGCAAATACATCACCTTCCTTCAAAGCAAAAATATCCTGCTCCCTGATGTGGAAATGCTCGACCTGGAAGAATTACAGGGTGTGAGCGGATTGAAGGCGATTAGAGTTAAAGTTAATCTGGATTAAGAATTACGAATTACGAATTATGAATTGCGAATGTCAGCGAAGATGTAAGAGAAGATATAAGAAAAGATGTAAGCGAAGATATTAGCGAATATAAAAGCGAAGAACCCGTCTGGTTAGATCCGGACGGGTTCTTCGTTTTTATATTCGCTAATATCTTCGCTTACATTCGCAATTCATAATTCGTAATTCGTAATTGGATTTAAAACTTAAATCCCAACGTAACATACGGAATCGTTTCTTCTCTCGAATGCGCTACCACTGCGGTGACGATTAACGCATTAACCGGGGCCAGGTAAAGGCCTCCGCCATAGCCGTCGTGCCATACATGGGAGGTTTCGTTGTCCTGCCATACGCGGCCGACATCATTGAAAACGAGGAGGCCTACCTGTGCAGGCAGGACGTAGGTTTTCAGATCGAAGAGTTTGGCGCGTATTTCAGTGTTGTTGTAAACGCCTGCGCCGCCGGCGAAACGGTAGTTGCGGTAACCGCGCAGATTCTGCACACCGCCTACGGTTACTGCCTGGAAGTATTCATAATCGCCCCAGATTTTGCTGCCGCCAAAACGCGTTACGATCACGATGTTGGCTGGTACGCGGAAGCTCATATACATGCTCAGGTCCGAAGACAACTGGCTGTAATTACGGCTGCTGCCTTCCAGTCCTCTGTTGGCGGTGAAGGAGGTCGTCCACAGGATACCTCTGGTAGGAATAAGTTTATTATTACGGGTATCTATCTGTGCAACAACTTTAGCGCCGGCATACCATTTATTGGTGAAGATGCTGGCAGAGTCCAGCTTATTCTGGCCGAAGCTGGTGATAAAGCGGTTATTGTTTTCATCCTTGTCGAAGGAGTAATGGTTGACAGCAGCGCCGTAGGCCAGGCTGAGATGATTGCTCAGATTGGTTTTCAGCAGTCCTTCTGCGGTATACAGGTTGAAGCGTGCGCGGTAGTAACTGATGGTTTTATTATTACTCTTATCGAAAACGGTTTCGTTGCCATAACCGAAAAAGTTGATGGTATTATTGGGCGCTTTCGCTCTGGCCAGCAGCAGCAGGTCCGTCTTACCAATAACATCTGTGTACTCGCCTTCATACCGGAAATTCCAGGCTTTGGTAGCAAGGGCGTGGGTGGCGGTGAAGACGTGTTTGGCAGAGAAAGGCTCCTTACGGAAGGCGTGCCGGGTAATGGTAAGTCCCAGTCCCAGCAGCACACCATCGTCGCGGTTATAACCGCCGGCCAGCATGGGGAATGTTTTATTGTACTGGAAAGCGCTTCTGTTATAGCTGATATTGGCGGGGTCATTGGACAGGCGCCGTTGTTCGTTGCCGGTTAAAGCAAAGGAGTCTTTGGTACTGCGCTGGTCGTATATACGTATACGTTTGCCCGCACGTGCCGTGGTGCTGTCTATGTAAGTATCCCTTTCTGCGCCGCCAATGAGACGGATACGTATCGGCGAGCCATGATCGCCTTTAATCACGAACCGGTCTTTTCCACCGAGGCCATATACATTCACCTCTCTGGTTTCTTTCGGATCGAAGGTGCGGGAGTAGATGTTCTGCTCTACTTCTCCTTTTTTGCTGATCTTGAATATATCGAGTGCTACGGCTCCTCCTTCTTTTCTGTTTACAACAAACAGCTCATTCTTTTTGGTGCCGGGAACATCCACGCCTTTGGCGAGGAAGCGGTAGTATTTAAGCATATTATCTTTCAGAATGCTGCGGCGCACGGACAGGCGGTGGAGCATCACAGGGCCTACCTGTGTACGGATCGTATCCGGGAAGGCGTTGACAGCAGCGGTGATAACACTGTCTGTCATCTTTGCCAGCAGCTTATCTGTTTGTTTCTCCCAGTCCTTTTTCTCCAGTTCATTCATGAAGGAGCGGTCAAAATAGCGGGCGCTGAACTGGAAACCATTGACATCCGGAATTTTATCCCGGAAGCCCTGAATGCCCGGGAGCAGCCATGGCCGCGACATCATCCGGGGGAGCAATCCTTCGTTTATAAAGAAAGCCTGATCGCGGTCGCGGGGAATGGGCAGATAGTACTCCTGACCTTTATGTTTTTCCTTGTACCACCGCCACTGGTCATCGTGGCGGTCGAAGTCCATGATGTAGGTATCGAAGATGCGTGCGCGCAGCACTGCTTTCTGATCCACATGCACGTCATTGTCTCCCCATATTTTATCCAGTACTTTAGGTGTGCTGTAGGTTTTATCATTTTTCCCTGTCACTGGTTCCCGCTCTTCGAAGAGATAAACTTCTCCGCCGAAGTCATTGGCATACACGCCCAGGGCGGTATCTGCGGGAAGATATACGAAGGTGGGATGAGTATGTGGTACGCCGGCAGCTGCTGCCAGCACGCTTACAGCCAGGGGCGCGTAGGGATTGGCGGCGGAGATCTGGTCCTGTACCACTTCGCGGGCAATTGTTTCACGGAGCATTTCCGGGATGGCTGCCAGCGGGAATTTTTTGAGGGAGCGCATGGCATACTCCGTACCGGAGCTGTCTGCCAGGCGGAGGGAATGTGTTTGTTTACCACCGCCGCGCTGCAGAATTTTCAGTCCGCCTTTGGCAGTGCCTATATCCAGTACGGGAAATTTCAGTTTGGTGTTCCATACTTCGCGGTAGTTGCTACCCAGGAGAAATTTGTGAAAGCGGTTTACGCCAGCGTACTGTGTATCGGCGGCCATGGTGATATAGGGAGGCAGGGTTGCCGGGGCGCTGTAACTGCGTGCTTGTTTTACAAGATCTTCCATATGCAGCAGCGTATCGCTGAAAGCAGGTCCTGACAGGTCATCCGCAAGATAATACTGCACGCGTACAGTATTGTCTGCCAGCAGTTCGAGTACGCTGAAGCCGTTGTCGCAGGTAGCATACAGGGATTTGCGTCCTTTTTTCACGCGGTTGTTTTTGGCGCCGCTACCGCTCACCACATAGGCGTTCTGCTGATCTTTGATGAGCTGCAGCGTATGATCGTGACCGGATACGAAGATCACCGGGCCATGTGGTTTGAAGGCAGCTTCCACCCCTTTTACCATTTCCTGGTATTTGGGATTGGGAAGATCTTCCGGCGTACCCAGCACGCCACGGGCAAAAGGATATATAGAGCCTATTACCGGCAATGGCACATACAGCCAGGGTTTCAGGTCGGTAAGCGGGAAGATGTGCTGTTTGATAGTATAATAGCCGCCGTGAATACCATAGCTCCTGAAAGGATGGTGTGTGGCAAATATGAGCAGTTTGTTACGGTTCAGCGCTACAATTTCTGACAGGCGGGTGAGCACTTCATCCTTATCCTTGCAATCGCAGTCGGACTCCACACCGGGCTTGGAGTAAGGGAATACCCACCATTCGCTGTCCATCACCACAAGGGTAATACTATCGGATATCTTCACTTCTACGGGGCCGGGGCATCCGTCTTTCGGCAGGAAGGTGACATTATCCAGGAGCTGGGAATCTACGTATTGCTGCTGGTTACGGATCGTCTGCCAGCCATCAGGTTTACTTTTGGCCCAGTCGTGATTACCGGGAATGATGATACCGCGGGTGTTGGTACCTCTGACAAGGTTAATCTGATAGTCCAGTATCTCTTTTGCGTCAGGGTAGGCCGGTGTTGTTGAGTCGGGTAACCCTTTCGGATATACGTTATCGCCGAGAAAGAGGATGGTATTTTTATCTTCCTGCAGGTCATACAGTTTGCGGACGGCATCTACCACGGGATTCCGGTGGTTGTTGTGCAGTTCGCCGGCATCACCGATCAGGATGATACGTTTAATTACAGCCGGACGCTGTGCCGGCAGCAGATGGCTTATCAGCAGTAACAGGAAGGCTGTAATGATGGCTCTCTTTATCATTGGTGCTTGTAGGTAAATTTAAGAATATTGGCGACGCCGTCGTAGCCGCCTTCGTTAGAGATATACATATCGCCGCCTGGTGCAAAGGCCAGTCCTTCCGGTTGCAGGAACAGCCGGTGTTTCAGGTTATAGGCTTCCTGTATGTGCCCCTGCAGATCGCTGATTACCAGCAGGCCGTTTACGGAGGCGATGATGTACAGTCTTTTTTCCACCGGATGTATGGCGGCGGCGGAAGGTTTAAAGAAGCGCATGTCATTGCCCGCCAGTTTAGCTATTTCACGGCTGTCGAAATGATAGATGGCAGTGGAATCGAAAGTACGCGTGGCGAGGTTGAACCTGAAAGCACTGGATTGTCCGGTCTTTTTATCTTCCGCCGAATTTTTCGACAGCAGGATGACAGCATTCTGGTTCCGGTCATAATAAGTGGCTTCAAATTCACGTTTACCATCTTTCGGGAATTTGTAATGCGTGCTGGAGGCGCTGTCTGTAAACAGGCCATGCACTTCAAACAGGGAGCCGTTGCTTTTCAGTACGAACCAGCCGCTGTCTGTTTTACAAATGTCTTCATAGTCGCCGTTTTTGGCAAATTTCCAGGAAGGATAAGGTTGTGTGGTGGTGACATCTATCTCAAAAACTTTCCCTTCCTCATCGTTCACTGCCATAATACGGTGTTCATCAGGAAACAGCTCTATACCGGAAATTTCCTGCATAGATTCACGGACCCTGAAACGTACCGGCTCTTTCAGATTATATCCGGAGGGAGAAGAATATACTTTTTGTTCCCGGTCGCCAAAAGTATTGCAGGCGTGTAACAATATTGATATGATCAGCAGGGTTCTAATGTACATACAGCGACTTTATAGCATAAATTTAACTCAAAAATGCAGTAACTTCAGGGATATTTGAGATTTGGATATCTGAGATGCTATCATTTGAAATGCAGCTGCGTGCGATGCGCAGATGAATACACCTATCTTTGGTGTTTTAAATGATGACAGCTTACATAACAAGTCCCGGTATCCAGGAGATTGATCATCTGAAAACAGGGAAGAAGCAGGCGATATGCTCCGCCTGTCTTTGAAAATCAACGGCGCAAATGTCTGATAAAAAAAGATATTTCCGCTTCCGGCACATCTCAAATGATCGGTTCTCAGACAAAAAAAATTCATATGCAGTATAGCACACTCATTGATGCCGCCAGAGACTATGTGATGAACATGTATCAGCAGCATCCCCGCCCGGATCTTGTTTATCACAATATGGAACACACGAAGCAGGTAGTACAGGCAGCTTCGCAGATAGCGGCGCATTACCGCCTGCAGGAAGAAGAACTGGCCGCCGTTTATATTGCTGCATGGTTCCATGATACCGGCTACCTGCTGGGCGAAGGCAAAGAGCATGAAAGCAACGGAGCGGCAGAAGCCGGTCGTTTCCTGGACGGACAACAGGCGCCTGAAAATATTAAAACAATGGTACAGGGCTCCATCCTGGCAACCAAAATGCCGCAATCCCCGAAGACGCTGGTGGAAATGATTGTCTGCGATGCAGACCTCTTCCATCTCGGCTCCAAAGATTTCGCCGACAGGAACAAACTGCTCCGACAGGAAATTGAGCAGGTTTACAACAAGGATATTCCGGCTACCGCCTGGATCGCCAATAATATCACCTTTCTCACCAGCCATCATTACTGGACTGATTACGTACAGACATTAAGCAAACAACAGAAAGAAGAAAACATAGACAAGCTGCATAAAAAGCTGGAAAAAAAATCGGCAGAAAGCCCTGCAGCAGCCATCACAACCAATATACCCGTGAAAGAAGAAAAGGATAATAAAGAGAAAAAAGACAAGAAAGTCAAGAAGCCGGAACGCGGTATAGAAACCATGTTCAGGATCACTTCCACCAACCATATCCGGCTCAGCTCCATGGCCGATACCAAAGCCCATATCATGATTTCGGTAAATTCCATCGTGATATCATTTATGCTCACCGTACTGGTGCGCCGCCTGGAAGACTATCCCAATATGATTATCCCGGCTATCATCTTCCTGACTACTTCAGTGATCACCATCATATTTTCAGTACTCGCCACCCGCCCGAATATTACCAGCGGGGTATTTACGAAAGACGATATCGCGAATAAAAAGACCAACCTGCTGTTCTTCGGCAATTTTTACAGGATGAAGCTGGAAGAATACCAATGGGGAATGCAGCAGATGATGGAAGACGCAGACTTCCTCTATGGCAGTATGACCAAAGACGTATACAGCCTGGGCGTTGTGCTGGGCCACAAATACAAGCTGCTGCGTATATCCTATAACGTATTTATGTACGGCCTGATCGCATCTGTGCTGGCATTTATGACAGCTGCTATTTTCTTTCCGGTAAAAGCCTAACAATTCATGGACGTTCCTTTATATAACCGCGATCTGAGCTGGTTGTCATTTAATTACCGGGTATTGCAGATGGCGGCTGGCCAACAGGTGCCGCTTTACGAACGCATTAAGTTTCTCTCCATCTTCTCCTCCAACCTGGACGAGTTCTTCAAAGTACGCATGCCGGCGGTGCTGGCCATCAACAAAGTACTGGAGAAAGATCCGGCAGCCGGCAACGATGAAGCACTGACCTCCGATACTCTCCGGGAAGTGCTGCAGGAAATCAACCGCCAGCAGGAAGAATACGGGAAGATATTCACCGGCAGCATACTCCCTGCATTAGCACAGAAAGGCGTAACGCTGCTGTATAAAACACCGCCGGATGCCGCCTTCACCGCTGCCACCAGAGAATATTTCCTGACCAATATCCTCGCTTATCTGCAGCCGGTATGGCTGAACGGTTCACAGGATGACTTCTTCCCGGAAAACAATGCGCTGTATCATGCCGTTACCTTAATACCGGATAATGATCCGCAGGCGCTGCGCTATGTGCTGGTCAACATTCCCGCTGCGCTGAAACGCTTTATCACCCTGCCCTCCGGAGATGGCGTATTTAACATCGCTTTCCTGGACGATGCTATCCGCGCGCATCTTTCCTATCTGTTTCCGGGATATACCATACAGGGCTGCCACAGCTTCAAACTCACCCGCAATGCGGAAATGGATATGGACGAAGTGAAAGGCGATATCCTGGAAGAAGTGGAAACGTTGATCCGTAAACGTGAGCTGGGGGTGCCTACCCGCTTCCTCTATGATGCGGAGATGCCCGTCCAGCTGCTGCAGTTCCTGGCTGCCCGCTTCGGCGTAGCCGATAATGAAAAGGTTCCCGGAGGCCGCTACCATAACCTCAGGGACCTGGCAGACCTTCCCATGCCCGCCGGCTGGAACGACGCCCTGTATCCACGCGTTACTCCGGCCGACAATCCCGCTGCGGCAGGAACAGACTACCTGCTGAACCTTATCCAGCAGCAGGATATACTCATTCATCTTCCCTATCAGCAATACAATCATATTCTCCGCTTCTTTAACGAAGCTGCTACAGACAGAGACGTACAGGAGATTTATGTCACGCTTTACCGCATCGCCTCCGGCTCGCAGATAGCCCAGGCCCTGATCAGCGCTGCCCGCAACGGCAAACAGGTAACGGTATTTGTGGAACTGAAAGCCCGCTTCGACGAAGCCAATAACATCCGCTGGTCTAAACGGATGAAAGAAGCCGGCGTAAAAATCATTTACAGCATTCCTGGCATGAAAGTACATGCCAAAACAGCGCTGGTAAAGCGCCGCCGTGGATACGAATGGGATTACTCCGGCCTCATTGCCACAGGTAACTTCAATGAAAGCACCGCCCGTTTTTATACAGACCATGTGCTGTTTACTTCCCATGCAGGTATCACCCGCGAAATGGAATTACTGTTTCTTTACCTGCAGAGCCGCGAGCAGCCCGATGGTTACCGGTTTCTGAAATTTGAACACCTGCTGGTAGCTCAGTTTAATATGATCAGCAGATTCACCGCCCTGATAGACCGTGAAATAGCCCATGCCCGCGAAGGCAGGCCCGCAAGGATGATTATCAAAATAAACAACCTCCAGGAAAAAGGAATGATCGCCAAACTGTATGAGGCCAGCCTGGCCGGCGTACAGGTAGAACTGATTGTCCGCAGCATCAACTGCCTGGTGCCCGGTATTCCGGAAAGCGCAAATATCCGCATCACGCGGATTGTAGACCGTTACCTGGAACATGCCCGCGTATTTGTATTCCATAATAATGGCGGAGAAGAAACCTATATCGGCTCTGCCGACTGGATGAACCGCAATCTGCACCGCCGCATAGAAGTATGTGTACAGGTATATGATACCGCCCTGCAACAGCAGCTGAAAGATATACTGCGCCTGCAACTGGAAGATCCTCAACATGCGCAGCAGGCGATTCAGTCCTATGTGCAAAATATAATGTAAATTAGATAGTACGATTTAAAAGTTTTTTTATGAAGAAGATAGTATGGACATTGCTGCTAAGCCTCGCTGTAGCCATTCCTGCCACACAGGCACAGGTAACGGCTACGACGCCCGCTACTGCAGCACATGACCTGGAGCACATTTACAATCCTGCTGCCAACGCCAAAGCTGATATTGCTGCCGCCGTGAAAAAGGCCGCCGCCGAAAAGAAACATGTATTACTGCAGATCGGTGGTAACTGGTGCATCTGGTGCAAGCGCCTGTATAAATTCGTGGCAGATGACGCGGATCTGAAAGCTGCTGCAGATAAGAATTATGTAGTATATCATCTCAACTACAGCAAAGAAAATAAAAATCTTCCTATCCTGAAGGAGCTGGGATATCCGCAGCGCTTCGGTTTCCCGGTACTGGTAATACTGGATGCACAGGGCAACCGCCTGCATACGCAGAATTCAGGCCTGCTGGAATCAGCGGACTCCTATGATAAAAAGAAACTGATGGAATTCTTCAAACAGTGGTCACCTGCAGCATTGCTGCCGGCGAATTATATCAATGAATAACATCTCGCCATGAATAACGGCATTACTACATTTAAAACGGATGCTGTGCAATCTTTCATAAAGTTTGCACAGCATCCGTTTAAGTTTTCAGCCTACCTGTTCTGGAAGATTCCGTCAGCATGGCTTTCCGGGGTAAGGGTACAATCGCTCAGCGAAACCGGATGTGTAACCGCTGTTCCTTACCGCTGGCTTTCACAGAATCCTTTCCGTTCCACCTATTTCGCCTGCCTGGCCATGGCCGGGGAGCTAAGTACCGGTCTGCCGGCATCCATGTATGTTCAGAGTGCATCACGACGTATATCCATGCTAGTTACCAAAATGGAAGCCTCCTTTGTGAAAAAGGCTTCCGGCATCACCCTGTTTACCTGCGCAGAGGTGCCCTTGCTGAAAGCAGCCATAGAAAAGGCGATGAACGGACCAACGGCAGTAGAAATAACTGTCCGCAGTGAAGGCCGTGATAAAGCAGGCACACTAATTGCCTCCTTCGACATCACCTGGTCTTTTAAAGGTAAATCGTAAATGGTGAGCAATATCACCCTTAAAATAAGGATATGAAAATAGCATTTCATGGCGCCGCCCGTACTGTTACGGGCTCCAAACACCTCATCACCCTGAAAAACGGGAAAAAGATATTATTGGATTGTGGTATGTTCCAGGGTATGGGCAAGGAAACCGATGACCTGAACAGAGACTTTGGATTTGATCCGCAGGAAGTCACGTACATGGTACTTTCCCATGCGCATATCGATCACTCCGGCCTTATCCCCCGGCTCGTGAAGATGGGCTATGCAGGCAGCATCTACTGCACTGCCCCCACCCGCGACATGACCGAAATACTCCTGCTCGACTCCGCAGAAATACAGGAAGACGATGTAAAATTCACCAACAAAAAAAGAGCAAAGGAAGGACAACCCTACATACTTCCCCTCTATACAGTTGATGATGCCAAAAGAGCCATACACTCGCTGAAACCGACAGGATACAACACCTGGATTAAAATAGATGAAGATATTCAGCTCATGTTCACCGACGCCGGCCACATTGTTGGCGCCGCTTCCGTGCACCTGCGCATTACCGAAAACGGCAAAACGGAACAGATCACCTTCAGCGGCGATATCGGACGGTACAATGATGCCATCCTGAAATCGCCGGCCACCTATCCACAGGCAGACTATATCCTCATTGAATCTACCTACGGCAGCACCCTGCACGCCGATGCCGCCCCAGCCGATGATGAGCTGCTGCGTTACATAGAGAAAACATGCATCCAGAAAAGAGGGAAACTCATCATCCCCGCTTTCAGCGTTGGCCGCACCCAGGAACTGCTTTACGCCCTTAACAAAGCGCAACTCAACGGCAAACTCCCCAGGGTGGATATATTTGTGGACAGCCCGCTCTCTACCGAAGCCACGGCCGTTACCAAAGCACATCCCGAAGTTTTCAACCGCGACGTATCAGACCTGCTCAAAAGAGATGATGACCCGTTCGATTTCCCCGGCCTCCGCTACGTTAAATCCGTAGACGAGTCTAAAATGCTCAACTTCCGGAAAGAGCCCTGCGTCATCATTTCCGCCTCCGGCATGGCCGAAGCAGGACGCGTAAAACATCATATCGCCAATAACATCGATGAAGAACGCAACACTATTCTCATCGTCGGCTATTGCGAACCACAATCCCTCGGCGGCCGCCTCATGCGCGGCGCAAAAGAAGTATCCATCTATGGCGACCGCTACGAAGTAAAAGCTGAAGTAGGCGTAATCCGATCTATGAGCGCCCATGGCGACTACGAAGACCTCAGCCAGTGGCTCTCCTGCCAGGACCCCAGGGAAATAAAAAAACTTTTCCTCGTACACGGAGAATACGATGTACAGCTCATCTTCAAAAACTGGCTCTTCAAAAAAGGATTCCTGGATATAGAAATCCCGGAGAGACACTATGAGATAGGATTGAGATAATTTGGTTATTTGATTATTTGATTATTTGAGATTTATCTCCAATCATGATGGCTCTTGTTCTTCAGAAGGCAGTTCCTGATGAAATACAAATCTCAAATAATCAAATAACCAAATAACCACATATTCTACTCTTCTACCAGCGGGAACCACAAATTAACCCTTGTTCCGGTGGGCCTTCCCCAACTATCGGTCAGGTCTTCTATATCGAAGCTGGCATCTACATTGAAACGGCTGTTGTATAATTGTAACCGGTCGCGGGTAATCTGTAATCCGCGGGAATGGTGTTGTTCCCTGTTGTTTTTCATGGCGGCAGATTGAGCCCTGCCAATACCGTTATCTTCGATGGTGCATAATACCATGCGATGCAGGATGGAGAAGGTGATGGTCAGTTTCCCCTTTGATTTGATGTGCAGGAGCCCATGCCAGATGGCGTTCTCCACGAAAGGCTGCATAATCATGGTCGGAATCTCCACCAGGTCTGCATCCAGGTTATCGTCAATAACAACGTGGTATTCGAACTGATCGGTGAAGCGCAGTTTTTCCAGCTCCATATAATTCACGAGCATATCCACTTCCCGCGAGACGGGAATATTATTGAGCTGCGAGTTATCCAGCACGTTGCGTATGAGCCGTGCAAAGCGGCTCAGATAGGACAATGCCTGTTCTGTTTCGCTTTTCATCATGAAAGTCTGGATGGAGTTGAGCGCATTGAAGATAAAGTGCGGATTCATCTGTGCGCGTAGCGCCTTCATTTCCAGCTGCGCCATCTGCTGCTGTATTTCTTCCCGCTGCTGCGCTTCCTTTTTAACGGTGGCGATGCGTAATCTGAAGTACAGGTAGATGAGAGCTGCCACCAGCAGCAGGCATAAGAGGCGGAACCAGGGCGTTTGCCAGAAAGCAGGCCTGATGAAGATTTCCAGCTCACTGATATTATTGGAAAAGGTGCCGGCGGTATTCACGGCCTGCACGCGGAAAGTGTAATTTCCCGGAGCCAGGTTGGTATACTTCGCTACCAGCATATCTTCTGCACGTACCCAGTCTTCATCAACGCCTTCCAGTTTATAGAGATAGCGGATTTTTTCGTGGTGGTACTGCAGACTTTTAAACTCTATGCTGATGAAGTTCTGGCGGTGTGTCAGCATTACCGGCGCCTGGTCCCGGATGGCCGCACCGATGAGGATGTTGCTGTCCAGCGCTTTCATATTTACGATAGTGACATCCGGTGGAGGCGGTGATACCTGTAATATGTTGGGATCAAACACCACGAAGTGATCCGGTGCGCCTACCAGCAGCCGGCCGTCCTGTAACTTTACTATCTGCCGGCGTACCTTTCTGTTATTGCCGATGATTTCTTCTCCCTGTACAAAGCTCTCCAGGCGCTCCTTCGGGAGTTTCAGCCGGTAAAAGCCATAGGGAGTGGTAAACCATATTCTGCCGGGCGTATCTTCCTTCATGCTGAGGACCCATTCATCAAAGAGCTGCCTGTTTATCTGCAGCGGATGATAGGTGCTGTTGTTCACATTTACTATCCACAACCCGTGGTCAGTACCCGCCAGCAGGATACTGTCATTGTATCTGAACAACCCGGTTACATTGCTGTAGTTATGCGTGCCCCATTTAAAGGTTTGCCTGCCGGTTATTTTACGGGTACGTGTGTTAAACTGAATAAGTCCGCTGGTAGTGGTTGCCAGCAGTAAGATGGAATCATTCCGCGGAATGATATGCATAACAGATACCGGGCGCTTCAGGGAATCCGTAATTTCATGATAGTAGTTAAAGCTGTTCTGCTGCGGGTTCCAGCTGGATAGTCCCTGTTTATACAATCCGATCCACACTACGGTATCGTGTTGCGGCAGTAGGTACAGCAATGTTTGTTCATTCAGCGCCGGTGAGCTGAGGTGCCGGGTGAAGGTACCAGTGGCGGGGTTGAACAGGGAGAGGTAACCGTTTTCCTGTCCTACCAGTACCGTACCGTTTTTTAGTTCTGCGAAACTCCATACCAGGGAACGTTCTTCGGGGATGCCAGCCTGTTCGTGATGGCTGTGCATATAGCCTGACAGCAGCTGCAGCTGCGCTGAAAGCCGGCTGAATCCTTTACCCCAGTATCCTACATATACGTCACCGTTGGTAGCCTGGTAAATGCCTGTAACTTCGGCGGCGGGCAACTTTTCGCGGGTATGTTCAAAAGTGGTGCGGTGGTCCAGCATGCGGAAGGTGCTGTTATGCATGCTGAGTATGTTCACTCCGTGATCGGTACCTATCCAGAGGTGCCCTTCGCGGTCGCTCAGGAAGCAGTTGGCTTCATAGTCATAATGAAAACTGCGGTCATCAGAATTATCTCCGGTGATATTTACATCGAAAGTATCCCTGGCGGCATTGAACCGGTAAATCCCGCCCTGTTCTGTAGCTACCCATAGCTGGTTTTCTCCGTCAGTAGCGATATCAAAGATGGCGTCGTAGAGATGCGGTTCTTTGGTGGCGGGGAAGAAAAATTTCTTATGGCGGCGGGTGGCGGGTTCATAGCAGTAAAGCTCTCCGCGGCGCCCTGCCAGCCAGATACGGTGACGGATATCCGTAAATATTTTTTTAAAGCTGTTATCTATTTCCAGTACAGGCAGGTGGCGCGGGTTATTGCGGGCGCTGTGGAGGTGTTTCCTTTGCCTGTCCAGTATATACAGGCCATGAAGTCCGCTGATCCAGAGGTTTCCGTCTTTATCTTCCATAATACCGTCCT
The DNA here is from genome assembly GCF_009928525.1 of Chitinophaga solisilvae. Classification (GTDB taxonomy): domain Bacteria; phylum Bacteroidota; class Bacteroidia; order Chitinophagales; family Chitinophagaceae; genus Chitinophaga; species Chitinophaga solisilvae. The sequence goes on from NZ_JAABOK010000006.1 coordinate 29,748, forward strand.
GCATCTGCCGGCGGTCGGCCTCCGGAATGAAGGTGGCGCGCCGGAAGACCTGTTCCTTTTCATCGAAGCGGAGAAGGCCGTCGAGCGTGGTGACCCATATAACGCCGGCATGATCCTGCAGGATATTGGTACATTTCAGTCCTTCGGGCAGATCCGGTCTGTCAGCTACCTTCACTGTTTTCAGGCGGCCTGTAACGGGATCATATACACGAATATTTTCCGGGGTTCCCATCCAGATACGGCCATCTTTATCTTCACACAAACATATATCATCATAATAGATAGAACCCGGTACCCGGTCGAAGTTGGCAATAGTGACCAGGTTGGTACCGTCATAGCGCTGCAGGGCAGTACTGGCGATCCAGATAAACCCTTTGCGGTCCTGCAGTATGGCAGATACATGATTGCTGGCCAGGCCGGTACTGATATCCAGATGGGAAAAATGCCAGGAGGCCTGCTGTGCCCGCGTTACCTGTACACATAACAACCATGACAACAGGAATATTAAAAACCTGGTGGCATCACACTGTTTAGGGGCATTCACATATATGCGCTTTTGGGTCATCGCGGTCTGAAAAAGTAGCTGTGGGAATAAAAATACTAAATGTAGCGGTGAATCCGGCAGAAAGCCTGCCCCCTTCCCTGTTCATCTTGTTAAGATACTATTCTATTTGGAGAATATCATACGCTTACCCAATGGAAATTTAAAATAGCTTTAATCGTAACCAGTATTAAAAATCACGGCAGTGAACAATTTATCACCTGAAATGGATGTATTATGGGAACGTATCCGTCATGATGACGCAGGCGCCGTTGTAATACTGTATGAGAAACACTATACCGACCTGCTTACCTATGGCATTCAGCTGAGCAAAGACCTTGACTATTCCAAAGACCTGATTAACGATATATTTCTGCATTTATGGGAGAAACGCCGTCAGCTGAAACCTGTAGCCAATACGCGGGCCTATCTTTTCGCCTGCCTGCGCAGAAAATTCTATCAGCAGACTGGCAACAAAACACAGGTACAATACCTGGAAGACGAGCTGCTGCAAAGCATTTCAGCACAGAGCATTCCATCGCAGGAAGAGATGCTGATTGCTATTCAGCATACTACTGAGATACGCCAGCGGGTACAGCAGGCGCTGTCTAAATTAACAGGCCGTCAGCAGCAGCTGATACGCATGCGCTATTACGATCAGCTGAACTATGAACAGATGGAAGCCGCCACCGGCATTGCTGTTAAAACTATCTACAATACTATTTACAACGCCATGAAAGTATTGTCTGCCGAATTGAAAGGGGTACCGGTGATTACCCTGCTGTTATTTTATTTTGAAAAAAGATAAAATTCTTTTGGGAAAAATTCACTGTTCTTCTCTTCTTACTAATATATGCCCATGGAATATCAAGATCCGGAAGATTTTATCAGGGATGATTCCTTTCTGCTGTACTGCAGTGGAAAGGCGCCTGAAGCCACCGCCCGCTGGGAACAATGGCTGGCAGACAATCCCGGCCGCAGGCAGGATGTTATGCAGGCCAGAGAGCTGGTGTTGTACATACAGGCTGAACTGACCGATGTAGCAGCTGCTTCGGCCACATTCCGCCAGCGCCTGTCTCCTGTCAGCGATCTTCCGGCGCCTGTTTTTCCGCTGTGGAAAAAAATGCTGGGAGTGGCTGCAGGGCTGCTGCTGCTGGCAGGCAGCTTCGGCATCTGGCGTTATATCAGCACGCCGGACTGGCTGGAAGTATCCACGCCGCTGGGGGCAGTAAAAAAAGTAGCGTTACCGGATGGCACACAGATGTGGCTGAACGGAGGTACAACGGTAAAGTATATACGAAAATTCCGACAATCCAGACAGGTAGTGCTGGAAGAAGGAGAAGTATTTTTCAATGTAGTGCATCGTGCGGATGTACCTTTTGAAGTAAGGCTCCCCGGCGGATTACAGGTACAGGACATCGGCACGGCGTTCTCTGTAAAAAGCAGGCAGCAGATCAGCGATGAATTGCTGCTGGTACAGGAAGGGAAAGTATTACTGAAGAAAAATGAACAACATATACAAACGCTGGAAAAAAATGAGGGTATCAGCATAGAGAAAGGAACCATGAAAACGACAGCGGTAAAAGCCAGTCCGGTCAGCACTTCCGGGTGGCTCACCGGCACCGTGGCACTGGACAACCGCAGCTTCAGCGAACTGGGTATAGCATTGGAAAACACCTTTCAGAAAAGGGTTATCATCAACGGGGAACAACTGAAAAATCGTAGTATCACCATCACCTTCAGCAGGCAGGATAACCTGCAGCAGCTGCTGGAAACCTTGAAGTTAGTTTATCAGATCACGTATGAAATTTCCGGAGAACAGGTCATTATCAAATAAGTAATCATTATCATCAACCAAATCGACAACCACTAATGTAAAACATCTCCTGTAAAAACAAAGCTGCTCCGTGCAGGGAGCAGCCCGTCATTCTATTCAACAAAGTTTTCCATTTGGCCGTGGGTACTTTGCTGAAGCGGGTTTCGCATGCCTTTTAATCACACAAAAACCAATTCAAATGTATGAAAATTAAGCTACCAAAAATCCTGATCAGATTTATGAGAGTTTCTGTACTGGTGCTGCTGACTGTAATGCTGAGCACCTCGCTGTTAACAGCTATTCCGTTGCACGGACAACAGCTGACAAATACCAGGGTAACTATCAGCGTAGAAAAAATACCGCTGGGCGAAGCGCTGCTGCAGCTGCGGACAAGCGCCGGCATTTCCTTCGTTTTCAATCCTGCCGAACTGAAACCATTTACTGTTGTCAACAAAAAATTTAATAGGGAAACAGTCGGAAATATTCTGCAGCATCTGCTGCTGAACACAGGCCTTTCATTCAGGGAGTCGGCCAATCATATTGCCGTATTCAAGCCAGTACCCCAGGAAACAACTGATAACGCCGCTCCTGCTGCATACCAGCAGGGTGGCGAATTTCAGCTGAAGGGCCGCGTAGTGAATGATCGCGACAATACCGCTATTCCTTTTGTTAACATCAAAATAGAAAACTCCACCCGCGGCGTTATCGGCGATGGCGACGGTAATTTCCAGCTGAAGGTAAAAGCCGGCGATATACTGATCATCAGCTCCATGGGGTTTCTCACACAGAAAATAAAAGCCGGCGGCGAATCGCAACTGACTATTCGTTTAGCCGAAGACGTTAAGGGTATGGACGAAGTCGTGGTAGTAGCTTACGGAGAACAGAAGAAGGTAAGTGTAACAGGCGCTATTGCCACCGTGCGTACCCGTGAGCTGAAACAGAGTCCTGTAGCCAATTTGAACAACGCCCTCGCCGGAAGGCTCCCCGGCCTGATTACCGTGCAGCGCAGCGGCAAGCCAGGGGCAGATCAGTCACAGCTATACATCCGCGGCGTATCCACCCTTTCCGCCGGCAATGCCGCTCCCCTCATCGTAGTAGATGGCGTGGAAGGCAGGGCCTTCTCCGACATAGAACCTGGTGATGTAGATGCTGTCACCATTCTTAAAGACGCTACCGCTACTGCTATCTACGGTATCAGGGGCGCCAACGGCGTAGTGCTTGTAACTACCCGCCGCGGCTCCGCCACCAGGGCTCCTTCTATTTCCTTCACCGCACAACGCGCCATTCAGAAACCTACCCGCCTCTTTGAGGTAGTTAACTCCTACGAATATGCAACCCTGTACAATGAAGCCCTGCGTAATGAAGGGCTGGCGGAAAAGTACAGTCCTGCTGACCTCGACGGTTATAAAAACCATACCGATCCCTATAAATATCCGGATAACAATTTCGCAGATCTGCTGCTGCGCTCCTCTTCCGCCATGGACAGGTACAACCTGACTATCAGCGGCGGTTCACCGTTTGCGCGCTTCTTCATCTCCGGAACTTACCTCGGCCAGGACGGGATCTATAAAAATTTCCCTAACGCCTATAACTACAAAACCAATACACGGTACAACCGCGCTAACTTCCGCGCCAATGTGGATATCGATGTAACCAAATCTACCGTGGTACGCCTGGATCTCTCCGGCAGCTTCGGGCAGCGCAATGAAGCCCCCTATGATAATGACCCCTTCTTCTCTATTGTCCGCTTTACCCCTAACCTGGCTCCTATTTATAATCCTGATGGCTCCTGGGGCGCATCTTCCCTGCTGACCAACAACCCGGTGGCAGAGCTGGCAGACAAAGGCTATGCTATCTATTACAACGGGTATGCACAGGGGTTCTTCAGCATTACACAGAAACTGGATCATTTTCTGAAAGGGTTGTCTGCTTCCGCCAATATCAGCTACGACGCCAACTACAGCCAGACGCAGACGCGCTCTAAAAATTATTTCGCCTATGCGCTCAATCCCGATGGTACTGTAAACAAACAGCCCGTGCGCCAGGGAGGGAAACTTAATCCGGTGGCCGCTTCCTATGGGCTTGACCGTTTTACCACCTTCCAGGGCCGCCTGAACTATGCGCGTAAGTTTGGGGAAGATCACAACGTTACCGGGCTGTTGTTATACACGCAGACCAAACGTTTCTCCGGCGGTGCGCTCCCTTTTGCGCTGCAGGGCATTTCCGGCAGGGGCACCTACGATTTCCGCAGCAAATATTTTGCTGAATTCACCTTTGGTTATAATGGTTCCGAGAATTTCATCAAAGGACGGCGCTTTGGTTTCTTTCCGGCATTCTCTGCAGGGTGGCTGGTTTCAGAAGAACATTTTATGAAAGGCGCTACCTCCTTCCTCGATTATCTGAAAATCCGCGGCTCCTACGGCGTGGTGGGCAACGATCAGCTGGGAGGTTCCCGCTTCCTCTTCCAGAGCTATTATGCTGACGGCGGCGGCGGCAGCTTCGGCAATCCGCCCAACGGAACTTCCGGCATCAATGAAGGTTATCTGGGTAATGAAATGATTACATGGGAAAAAGGTTATAAATCCAACATCGGTATAGAAACAAAATTCCTGCATAACAAACTGCGCGTCAATGTGGACCTCTTCCACGAAAACCGGCGCGACATTCTCATCAACGCCAATACCCTCCCGGATTTCACCGGGTTCCCCAACAATCCGCCGCTGAACAAGGGCCGGGTAATTAACAAAGGTTTTGAGGCAGAAGCCAGCTATTCCAGCAACATCGGTAAAAACTTCACCTGGATGATACGCGGTAATATGCAATACAACCGTAACCGGATAGAAGAGATGGATGAGCCTACGCCTAAATATCCCTACCTCGCGCAGACCGGTCAGCGTGTAGGTCAGAACTTCGGACTGATAGCCGAAGGCTTCTTCAGAAACCAGGAAGAAATAGATAAAAGCCCGAAGCAGACCTTCGTTTCCGTAGTAAGGCCCGGAGATATTAAATACAAGGATGTGAATAACGATGGCGTAGTAGATGTTTTTGACCAGGTGCCGATCGGTTATGCAGCTATTCCTGAAATACAGTATGGCATTACGCTGAGCTGCAACTACAAGAATTTTGATTTCAGCATGCTCATACAGGGAGCGGCAAACAGCAGCGTTTACCTGAGCGGATGGGGCATCTTCGAATTCTATCAGCTGGGCACCGCCATGAAATACCACCTGGACAGATGGACGCCGGAAACCGCCGGAACTGCTACCTGGCCAAGGTTGTCCACTTCCTTCAATGCCAACAACCACCGTATCTCTACCATGATGCTTAAATCAGGTGATTATGTGCGTCTGAAAAACCTGGAAATAGGTTACTCGCTGCCGCAACAGGTGCTGAAAAGAGTGGGACTGTCCAATCTGCGTGTATTTGCCAACGGACAAAACCTGCTTACCTGGGATAAGCTGAAGGTTACCGATCCGGAGTATGCATCAGGCGGTATCCGCAGCACCTATCCGCAACAACTGGTTTACAACTTTGGTTTCACGCTCGACTTCTAATGCAATTCACTATGAAACATACGTACTTATTATACCTGGTGATGGGCTCCGGCATTTTTTTCAGCTCCTGCAAAAAAGGATTCCTGGATATCGCCACCAACGAAAACATCAGTAAAGAACAGGTTTTCAGCAGCCTGGACTTCACCGAAAAATTTGTAAACAACATCTACACCGGCATTCCCAACGGATTTGACCGCGTAGGTGAATTTGTGAGCCTGAATGCTTTATCAGACGAAGGCGAGCCAACCTTCAAACAACAGGCGAAAGAATTTAATGGTGGTGGTTACAATGCGTCCTATTTCCCGGTGAGTTCTCCTTCCTGGGCAAATACGTATAAGAATATACGAAAAACGAACCTGTTGCTGGCAAACATCGGCGGAGTACCGGCTAATGGCGAGGCAGACGAACAGCTGAAGCAGCGCCTCCGCGGCGAAGCACTCTTTCTCCGCTCCTTCTTTTACTTTGACCTGCTGAAGTTTTTCGGTCCCTTCATTATTTCAGACCGGCCGCTGGATGTCAATGAAAACCTGCAGCTGCCGCGTAACAGCTATGATGAATGTGTAGCTTTTCTGGAGAAATCACTGGATGAAGCTATTAAGCTGCTGCCGGTAACCTTTGATGCCGGTACTGGTTATGGCAGGGCTACGAAGGGCATGTGCATGGCGCTGAAATCCAGGCTGCTGCTGTATGCTGCCAGCCCGCTCAACAGCGCCGATAATGCCGCCAGGTGGCAAAAGGCCGCGGCGGCAGCGAAAGCGGTGATAGATCTTAACGCTTACGCTTTGTATACGAAGAATACTGACAAGGTGATAAACTACCAGCAGATATTCCAGGACTACGGCAACCCGGAACTGATTATGTCCCTGAACTTCGGCGCCGGCAAATCACTGGAACAGGCATTCTTCCCGCCGGGTAATTCCGGCTGGGGCAATACCGTGCCTACCCAGGAAATGGCGGATGCCTATGAAACCAGCGACGGCCTCCTGATTACTGACACCGGTTCTGTTTACAATGCTGCCAGACCATATGAAAACCGCGATCCCCGCTTCTACGCATCCGTACTTTATCACGGACAGCCATTTAAAGGCCGTAAACTGGACTGCAGCACCACCGGCATAGATGGGATCCGCACCTCCAATAATGCGACCACTACGGGCTATTATTTGCGCAAATACATCAATGAAAATATCAACCTGAATACCGGCGCCGGCAGAACGATGTATTGGGTATGGTTCCGGCTGGCCGAGATGTACCTCAACTATGCAGAAGCGGCGAATGAAGTCACTGCGAACCCATCGCAGGACCCGTTGATTTATACCTACATCAACCTGATCCGGGCACGTTCAGGTATGCCTGCCCTGCCGGCCGGACTGGATAAGGCTGCCATGCGCAAACGTATCCGCCATGAAAGGCAAATAGAGCTGGCATTCGAAGAACACCGCTTCTTTGATATCCGGCGCTGGAAAACCGGGGAGACTCACCTCAACGGCTATACGCACGGTATTGAATGGACACCGGATGGCAGCAGCTATAAAATTGTGGAAGTATTCAGCAGGATATTTCAGCAGAAGATGTATTACATGCCTATCCCCCAGTCGGAAGTAGATAAGGATAAGCAGCTGCAGCAAAACAACGGATGGTAAAACCCTTCATAAAGGTCGCTTTCAGGCTGGCTGCCGGGCAACCGGTGGCCGGATCGGAAAGCGTATACTGGCTACAAACGAAAAAGGACTTCTTTTCAGAAGTCCTTTACTTTTTTTGTACCACGTACGGGAATCGAACCCGTGATTCCTCCGTGAAAGGGAGGCGTCTTAACCCCTTGACCAACGCGGCGTTTTCGATTGGGATTGCAAAGATAGGTAATTGTTTTTCTTTGCAAAATTTTTCTTCAACTTTTTTTAAAAATCTTTTGAAGGCGCTGTTTCCTGCATCGTAACCACCGGTTTTACAGGTGGTTGCATATGCGCGGACGATGGCTTTAATCCTGCAATCAGATTGATCGTCAGCGCTACTACAAAGGTATTGAGAATAAATGACAATAATCCATGCACCAGCGCCGTACGGCGGATGGTCCGCGCATCTATCTGTACGTCAGACACCTGGAAAGTCATCCCTATCACAAAGGAGAAATAGGCGAAGTCCAGGTAATCCGGTTTCTTTTCATCAGGAAATTCCAGTCCGCCGGCATGTTTCGTATTATCCAGTTTATCGTCATCGTAATACAGGTTTGCATAATGAAAAGTAAAAGTAGTATGCACCATAAACCAGGAGGCCAGCATCCCTGTAACGGATACCGGCAGGTACATGCCTCCGTCTTCCCCGTGCGACAGCATGAGCAGCAGGATGGTCACCATACTGGAGAAGGAAGCAATGAGTACAATAACCGTCACAAACAACCGGCTGCCGTCATCCACACGCGCCCATTCGCGGATGCCCGTCACCGGGCGTTTGAAAAATACGATCCATCCCGTAGCGATATAGGAAAGCGCAAATACATCCCACAGCAACATATAATACACCAGCGGATTACGGATGGAATGAGGAAAAAGCAGTAATACCAGCAACATGAGCAGCGTTGTTCCCAGACTGACCATCACACGTTCCAGCGGATGGAGGTTCAGCAGTATGCTGACAGCTTTCTTCCTTTTAACCATAGGATGATATTTACGCTACTAAAAATAAGCTATTAGCAGCATGCGGCATACATACTATCAGCTAAAACTTCACATCGGCTGAATTACTTATCTTTGGTTAACTCCAAACAACCAGATCACTGATGGAAAATACGCCTCAAAAACCTCCTGTACAAACAGGTCACAGCTGGCCTGACCTTATTATCAAACATTTCCCGATTGTCAGGGTGCTGATTATTGTCTTGCTTATAACTGGATTGATAGCGGGTATATATGTTTATACTACGAATGGCAAGGTTTCCTTGATGGGTTTTTCCTTTGAAAAATCCCACACACAGGTAAAGGATTCGCTGCTAAAGAAACAGACTGATACTGTTTATATAAACAATACTCCTCCGGCTCCGAAAGCTGCGCCGGCTAAAGAAAAGCCAGTTGTACCGGTACAGAAAAACCAGTCGGGTAAAAATGAAGCAAACGTGAATACCGGTACTAACAATGGCATTATCGGCGGTGAAAACAATAAGGCGGACAATAGCAATCATATTGTTCAGGGAAATAACAACGGCATCAACGGGGATGTAACGGTAATTGCAGAAAAAACCTTTGCATCCGGAGAGGAAAACGAACTTTTAAAACTGATAGATAAACTGGAAAAAGAAAATAATATTGCTTTCAGCTGTTTCAATATATACGTCTTAAATACAAGTAATGGACAGAAGGTAGCTCAGCAGATGACAGATTTTCTTGTCAGCAAAGGTTATACGTTGCAGCGTTCAGGGATAAGGTTCGCAGCCGGCGGCAAAGGCGGCAAGGGTATCAATGTGATATATGACAATCAATCCGGCTGCCTGGATATAACGGTAGGTACGCTATAAAAATCATTTCCGGGAAATAAAAAAAGGACTTCTTTGCAGAAGTCCTTTTTTCTTGTACCACGTACGGGAATCGAACCCGTGATTCCTCCGTGAAAGGGAGGCGTCTTAACCCCTTGACCAACGCGGCGGATCGTTTTGGGATTGCAAATGTATAACCTTTTCTGATATTTCCAAAAAAAAATTTCATAACTTAAAAATACCTTGATTAATAAGGGTATTGATTGTAAATTCGCTCTCGATTTTTTCATACTCAAATCACGATGTAAAATGGGAACTACTCTCAAAATTGGTATTAATGGTTTCGGTCGTATTGGCCGTTTGGTATACCGCCAGATTTACAAAATGCCCGGCATTGATGTGGTAGCTATCAATGACCTGACCAGCCCGGCCGTGCTGGCGCATTTGCTGAAATATGATTCCGCACAGGGTAGGTTTGATGCAGAAGTTAAACATTCTGAAAATGCAATTAATGTGAACGGTGAAGATGTGAAGATATATGCACAAAAAGATCCGTCTCAGATTCCATGGAAAGAACACGACATCGATGTAGTTATCGAGTGTACCGGTTTCTTTGCTGATAAAGACAAAGCATCTGCTCACCTGACTGCCGGCGCTAAAAGAGTAGTGATCTCCGCTCCTGCTACCGGAGATCTGAAAACCATCGTGTTCAACGTAAACCATGAGCTGCTGGATGGTAGCGAAACCGTTATCTCCTGCGCTTCCTGCACCACCAACTGTCTCGCTCCCATGGCGAAAGTACTGCAGGATACCTTTGGTATCGCTTCCGGTTTAATGACCACCGTTCACGCTTACACCAACGACCAGAACACCCTGGATGCTCCGCATCCGAAAGGTGACCTGCGCCGTGCCCGCGCTGCCGCTGCGAACATCGTTCCCAACAGCACCGGCGCTGCTAAAGCGATCGGCCTGGTACTGCCTGAACTGAAAGGTAAACTCGATGGCAGCGCCCAGCGTGTTCCAACCATCACCGGCTCCCTGACAGAACTCACTACCATCCTGAATAAGAAAGTAACTGCTGAAGAAGTAAACGCAGCTATGAAAGCAGCCGCCAACGAATCTTTCGGTTACACTGAAGATGAAATCGTAAGCTCCGATGTAATCGGTATCCACTACGGTTCCCTGTTCGATGCTACTCAGACAAGAGTACTGACTGTAGGCGATCACCAGATGGTTAAAACCGTATCCTGGTACGATAACGAAATGAGCTATGTATCTCAGCTGGTACGTACTGTAAAGTACTTCGCCGGTCAGATCAGCAAATAACTACTACCATCCCGGTAGCAATACCGGGATACTTTTTTTAATTCCGCGGAACAACTACACCATAGCATACTCGGTTGAACACTTGCTTTGTGCTGTTGGTCCGCGGTTTTTTTATTGATTAAACCCTCCATCTTAAATCGCTTTTTATGAGCAAATTCTCCGACTACAACTTCAACGGACGCAAAGCCCTTGTACGCGTGGATTTCAACGTGCCGCTGAACGATAAACTGGAAATCACGGACGATACCCGCATGCGCGCAGCCGTTCCTACCATCAAAAAAATTCTCCAGGATGGCGGCGCTGTCATTCTCATGTCCCATCTGGGCCGCCCGAAAGATGGTCCTGCTGACAAATACTCTTTAAAACATCTCGTATATCACCTCATCTCCCTGCTGAACGGTGCTACCGTGAAGTTTGCAGAAGACTGCGTTGGCCCCGTTGCCGAAAAAGCAGCAGCAGACCTTCAAATGGGCGAAGTACTGCTCCTGGAAAACCTCCGCTTCCACAAAGCAGAAGAGAAAGGCGATACCGCTTTCGCAGAACAGCTTTCCACACTGGGTAACGTTTACGTAAACGACGCCTTCGGTACCGCACACCGCGCACACGCTTCCACAGCAGTTATCGCTCAGTTCTTTGCGCCGGAAAACCGTATGTTCGGCTACCTCATGGAAGCAGAAGTAAACAACGCTGAAAAAGTACTCAACAACGCAGAACGCCCTTTCACCGCCATTCTCGGCGGCGCAAAAGTGAGCGATAAAATACTGATTATCGAAACACTGATGGACCGCGCCAACAACATCATCATCGGCGGCGGTATGGCTTACACCTTCCTCAAAGCCCAGGGCAATGAAATCGGTAACTCCCTCTGCGAAAATGATAAACTCGACCTCGCTAATGACCTGCTCCAGAAAGCAAGACAGAAAGGCGTTCAACTGATATTACCGGTAGATTCCGTTGCTGCTGATAAATTTGCTGCGGACGCCAACACACAGGTAGTTACCAACGACAATATCCCCGCAGGATGGATGGGCCTCGACATAGGACCCGCTTCTGTAGAGCTTTTCAGCCAAACCATCAGCGAATCTAAAACCATTCTGTGGAACGGTCCTATGGGCGTTTTTGAAATGGAAGCCTTCCAGAAAGGTACTAAAGGCGTAGCCGATGCCATCGTAGCAGCTACTGCCGGAGGCGCATTTTCCCTGGTAGGCGGCGGCGACTCCGTTGCTGCCGTTAACCAGTTCGGCCTGGCAGAAAAAGTAAGCTATGTATCCACCGGCGGTGGCGCCATGCTCGAATTCTTCGAAGGCAAAGAATTACCAGGCATCGCGGCCATTTAGTTATTTTCTCATTTGAGATTTGGTTATTTAAAATGCAGCGAAGATCTAAGCATATTTCATTGTTTGCTTAGATCTTCGCTGCATTTTAAATAACCAAATCTCAAATGAGAAAATAATAAAATAAAAATTTATTTTCTGTTATGAAAAAGAAACTGTTGCTCTATCCGCTCATCATGGGTGTTTTTGCCGTGCTGATATGGATTATTCTCCGGCAGGGCCAGTCGCTTCCCGTGAAGCAGGCTGCCAGTGCAACTCAACCTGCTGTTACTGTTACGCATGCAGCTGCAAACTCAGATAACTCCTGGTGGCAATACCTGGATAACCTCAGACATCCGCTCAGCCTTTTGTTATTACAGATTATAGTAATTATGCTGGTAGCCCGGCTGTTTGGTATATTGGCCAATAAAGTGAGGCAGCCTGCAGTAGTCGGCGAAATCATTGCCGGCGTGCTGTTAGGCCCCTCCCTCCTGGGCTGGCTGACACCGTCCGTCTCCGCTTTCCTCTTCCCCCCGGACTCACTCAAAACCCTGCAGTTCCTCAGCCAGATCGGCCTGGCCTTCTTCATGTTTATTGTAGGCATGGAACTGGACCTCAGCAAAATCAGGAATAAAGCCCATGATGCCGTTATGATCAGTCATGCCAGTATTATTATTCCCTTCTTTTTAGGCGTATGGCTGGCATATTATCTTTATACGGACTTCGCTCCTGCGCAGGTCAGTTTCCTGGCATTTGCGCTGTTTATGGGCATTGCGATGAGCATTACCGCCTTCCCGGTGCTGGCACGTATTGTTCAGGAAAGAAAACTGACCGGCACGCCGCTGGGAACAATGGCCATTACCTGTGCAGCTGCAGATGACATTACCGCCTGGTGCATACTCGCTGTAGTGGTCGCCATAGTTAAGTCCGGCGGACTGGTAACAGCTGTGATTACCATTACACTCGCGCTGGTATTTGTTGTCTTCATGCTCCTGATGATTCGCCCGTGGCTGAAAAGAAGACTGGCCATACAAACCGGCAGGGGTAAACAGAAAGCAGCTATCTCCACCGTGTTTTTCACGCTGCTGCTCTCCGCACTGGTGGCAGAAGTAATCGGTATCCATGCCTTGTTCGGCGCTTTCCTCGCAGGTGTAATCATGCCCGCAGATGTCAGCCTCCGTCAGTTACTGACAGATAAAGTGGAAGATATCAGCGTTATATTGTTACTCCCTATATTCTTTGTATTCACCGGCCTGCGAACACAGATCGGATTGCTGACCCAAGGCCATCTCTGGGCGGTTTGCGGAATGATTATGCTGGTGGCTGTGGCCGGAAAATTCGGCGGCAGCACTATAACCGCCAGGTTGATGGGGCAGTCATGGAGACAAGCCACCGCTATCGGCGCACTCATGAATACCCGCGGCCTCATGGAACTGGTAGTACTTAATATCGGCTACGACCTCGGCATTCTTTCCCCTGAAATATTCGCCATGCTGGTACTGATGGCGCTGGCCACCACTTTCATGACAGGCCCTCTGCTGGATCTGGTAGAACTTAGTGAAAGAAGAAAAACGCTTTCTGTTATTTAATTATTTGATTATTTGAGATTTGAGATTTGAGATTTGTATAAATAATTGAAGCCCTCCGGACAGTCCGGAGGGCTTCAATTATTTATACAAATCTCAAATCTCAAATGATTAAATGGATCTCTTATTTTTTGCGGGTAGCTTTTTTCTTCTTGCTTGTTTTCTTTACAGTAGCAGTATGACGCTTTTTGCTGTAAGTATGTTTTTTGGCAGAAGAGGAAGATGGTGCTTTTTTGGCTACGGTGCTCTTCTCAGGCACTTTCACCGGCGGCGGGAATTTGGATTTGTCTACGCCTACAGCTTTATCATCCAATGTCAGCTGTACCGATTCTTTCAGCATTTCGTCTTTCTCTGCCATGAACTGCTTCATCTTATCTTTCGGGATGCGCAGGTCATAGTTATTTTCAGGACTGGCCATGGCTCTGGCGAAACCGGGATTGAAGCGGTCCAGTTCAGCCACCTGCATATCCAGTTTCTTCGCAATGGCTTCCAGTCTGTATTTACCGGTAACATTGATTTCTACCGTGTTGTAAATTTCGTCTTCTGTCAGTGGTCCTCTGGCAACCGGCGCTGCGGTTGACATGGCAGCAGGAGCTTCAGCAGAAGCCACCAGGCCGGGTTCATCACTTACACCGAAGAAGTTGTTGAACCTGTCGAGGATATAACCGGTAGCGATGAATTTGTAAACATGGTTGCGGGATTCTGCCGGCAGGAAATACTGCATACCCCAGAAGTCTTCGCGGCCGCTGGCTTTCATCGCACGCTGCACGCCGCCTGCGCCGCAGTTATAGGCTGCCACTACCAGTAACCAGTCGCCGAACTGATCATACAGCTGGTTCAGGTATTGTGCGGCTGCCAGGGTAGATTTATAGAAGTCTTTTCTTTCATCTACTTTCTTTCCTACGTTCAGTCCGAAGATACGGGCAGTACCGGCCATAAACTGCCATGCGCCCACGGCTCCTACTCTGGAACGGGCGTTGGTGTTAAAGCTGGATTCGATAACGGCCAGGTATTTCATTTCCTCGGGTATACCGTGTTCGCGGAATATTTTCTCCACCATCACGAAATAAGGCTGTGCCCTTTCGATCATAATCTGCAGATGCTGACTATATCTGGTAGCGTAATTATTCACATAACCGGCAACGAGGTTATTGTTGATCTGTTCATAGACCTTTGCGCTGCGGATGGTGTTAGGCAGGCTTTGCGCTGCTTTTTTCACGGCAACGGTAGTAGGTGAAGGCATAGTAGAGTCCTTCGGTAAATGTACCTTACGGGTCACTCTCACAACGGAGGTGTCCGGCGCTCCGGTAAGAAACGCACTCTCTTTAGGTACGCTGTTGCTACCCATTACTTCCACACTCCCTAAACATACAGCTGGCAACAGCAATAGTAAAAAGATTTTTCTCATACAATTTATTTTAAACAATCGTAGCCTTCCTGGTTGTCATCAGCTGATGAGCAATCTGCAGTAGGGCTGCTTCGTCAAACTTCTTTGTGATGATCTGCACACCGAATGGCATTCCGTTCGAATGCCGGCTTAAAGGAACTGATATGGCTGGAACTCCTGCCAGATTAGCCAGTACTGTGTAAATATCAGCTAGGTACATGGCAATCGGGTCATCTGTCTTTTCCCCTAATTTAAATGCGGTCGACGGCACCGTTGGCATTAAAATGGCGTCGAATTCTTCTAATATCTCGTTAAGTTTCTCGGTAACTATTCTTCTAACCTGTTGTGCCTTAGTATAATATGCGTCGTAATATCCAGCGCTGAGCACAAATGTCCCCAGTAATATACGACGTTTTACCTCTTTTCCAAACCCTTCTGACCTGCTTTTTTTATAAAAGTCTGTCAGTTCCAGGTTCCTTTCCAGTGTCCGGTGTCCAAATTTTACCCCATCATAGCGGGAAAGATTGGACGATGCCTCTGCCGTAGTCAGTACATAATAGGCCGGTACAATATAATCGATGTACTCGAATCCTCTGCCTGTAACGGCGTGGCCTGTAGACACCAGGTTTTCAAAGAGATCAATGTACGCATCCTTCATCTCCGCATCAAGCCCCTCATGGTACAATGCATCCCTTAAATACGCAAATTTAAAGGTTTTATTGTGTCCCAGATGTTGCTGATAGTCAGGAATTTCCTTTTGGGCCGCTGTACTATCGAACTCATCCGGTCCTGCGATCACCTGTAGAACTGCCGCCACATCTGCAATTTCCTTGCCAAATATGCCTATCTGATCAAAGGAAGAAGCATACGCAATAAGGCCATGGCGGGAGATTCTGCCGTATGTAGGCTTCAGTCCGACGATGCCACAGAAATCTGCCGGCTGGCGGACTGAACCACCGGTATCGCTGCCGAGGCTGACATGACATAAATCGGCCTGTACCGCTACTGCCGACCCACCGGATGAGCCGCCGGGTACCCTGGTGGTATCCAGGGCGTTGAGCACCGGTCCGTACGCCGAATTTTCATTGGTAGACCCCATCGCGAATTCGTCGCAGTTGAGATTACCGATGATAATAGCGTCTGCCGCCAGCAGCCTTTCTACTGCAGTGGCGGAAAACAGGGAAGTAAACCCTTCCAGTATGTTGGAAGCAGCACTTACATTATGGCCTTTATAGCAGATGACATCTTTAATACCTACCACCACTCCTGCCAGGGGACCTACCGGCTGACCGCTTCTGATACGGGTATCCAGGTCGCGCGCTCTGGCCAGGGCCTCCTCCTCGAATACTTCCAGGAAGGCATTTAAATGTTTTAGCTGGGCTATACGACTGAGGTAATAACGCACCCTCTCCGTACAGCTTGTACTGCCGGCGTATAATGCTTCATGAAACGAGATTATACTGCTGATTTCAGTCAAAGCTAAACCAGTTAAATTTTTTAATAATAATCAGGATAAAATCTCCGGTAAAGGGATATTTCAGCCAGGTTATGCGTTGTGTTTTACGTCTGTTGCGGCAGATGTATCTGTTGTAGACGGCTGAACAGGTTTTTCTCTCATACCTTCTTCAATTTCCTGGCGCACGTTATTCTTGGCGTCATTGAACTCACGGATACCTTTACCCAGACCACGCATTAATTCAGGGATTTTCTTTCCGCCGAACAGCAGTAATACCACAACGGCAATTAACAGCAGTTCAGACATACCAATATCCTGGAGAATTAAAAACGATGATTTTGCAACAAAAGCTGTCATCTTCTCAAAAGTTTATTAATAAGTGATAAGCAAGCAAAGATAGCTTATAAAATCCGCTTTTTCACCCCCTGAGCCGGTTTAGTACAGAGATTTAATACCTTTTTAAGAACACGAAAAAAGCGGAACCTGTAAGGCCCCGCTTAACACTAATTTCCCTGTATTTATACTAAACCCTTTTTTCTTTGATACGGGCTTTCTTACCAGCGCGTTCACGCAGGTAGTAAAGTTTCGCTCTTCTTACTTTACCCACCTTGTTTAACACGATACCATCGATGTTAGGAGAGTAAAGCGGGAACAGTCTTTCCACACCAATACCATCAGAAATTTTTCTAACAGTGAAAGACGCAGTAAACCCTGTACCCTGGATTTTCACCACATCACCTTTAAAGGACTGAATCCTTTCTTTATTACCTTCCACGATTTTATAATTGACAGTGACGTTGTCGCCTGCTTTAAACTTCGGGTACTGTTTGTTAGCTGTCAGTTGTTCGTGAACAAACGAAATTGCGTTCATCTTTCAAATATTTATGGGAGTGCAAAAGTAAGTCAAGAAATGGCATTTACCAAATTAATCGGTAATAATTCTTCAGATAATCTGACATAGCCAATAATGACATTTCTAAGTAATTAATTTACAACAGATCAGGACGACGTGCCTGGGTTCTTTCTACCGCCTGCTGGTGACGCCAGTCCTCGATTTTCTTGTGATCACCGCTCAACAGAATGTCCGGTACCTTCCAGCCCCGGAAATCAACCGGCCTGGTATATACCGGTGGCGCCAGCAGGTTATCCTGGAAAGAATCAAACAGGGCGCTGGTTTCATCGTTCAGCACCCCCGGCAGCAGCCGCCCTATGGCGTCTACCAGTACGGCTGCCCCCAGTTCCCCGCCGGACAATACATAATCTCCGATAGAGATCTCCTTTGTGATGAAGTGATCGCGGATACGCTGATCAATTCCTTTATAGTGACCGCACAGCAGCAGGAGATTGCCTTTCATGGACAGCGAATTGGCCATCTTCTGGTTCAGCGTTTCCCCATCCGGCGTAAGGTAAATGATTTCATCGTATTGTACCTGAGCCTGCAAAGACTCAATACAGTTCACAATAGGCTCCAGCATCATGACCATGCCGGCGCCGCCTCCGAACTGGTAGTCATCTACCTGCCCGTGTTTCAGGGTGGAATAGGACCGGAGGGGATGCAGATGCACCTCCAGCAATCCTTTTGCCTGCGCCCGCTTCATAATGGAATGGGAAAGCGGACTTTCCAGCAGTTCCGGTAATACTGAAATGATATCTATACGCATTCAAAATAGCTTTTGGCACTAGATGCCGGTATATAATTCCACCAGACCTTCCGGCAGATCCAGGTGCACCACCTGGTTTTTCTTGTCCACCTTCACCAGCGACTGCTCATTTACCGGCAACAGGGCTTCTTTTCCGCTGATCTGTACTTTCACCAGTACCTGCATAGGCATTTCAATCACTTCTTCAATGACCCCCAGGGGGCCATGGTGAGCATCTTCCACGGAAAAGCCCAGCAGGGCCAGCGGCGCAGAAGAGGCTGCCTGCTGTTTGAAATCTTCCTCCTGCAGGTAAACCTGTCCCGGCATCAGCTTTTGTGCTGCTTCCTTGGTATGAATACCTTCCAGGCGGATATATACCTGTTCCGCGTCCTTTACCGTTACCTGTTCCAGGAAATAGGGTATAAAGCTGTTTTTACGTTCTTCCAGGAAGATGGCGGTTACCCCTTTCAGGGCAGACCGTTTCCCCAGGCTGTGCCTTAGAAGCAGTTCTCCCTGCAGTCCGTGGGCGGACACCAGTTTTCCTATGCTGAAATAATTGGACAAGCTGATTTTTCTACTGTTTCGTTAAAAATTAAAAAAGGAAATATTTGCGACTGCAAACATTTCCTTTTTCAGGTATTGTTAAAACGTTGCCGTTTTATGCTTCTGTACCTTCGTTGTCAGCAGCCGGAGCAGCTGGAGTATCTTCTACCTTTCTAACGATCGGAGCAGCAATTCTTGCTTTTCTGTGACCATCGCGGCGGGCAGATACTTTCTGTTCGTGTTCAGCTTGCCATTGTGCGAACTTCTGGTAAGCAGTAGGCTCGTCGAACAGGTTCAGGGTAACACCTCTTAACAGGTGTTTCAAATACAATACACCTTTGAAGGAGAGAATTCTTCTTACAGTATCGGTAGGCTGAGCACCTTTCTGCAACCAACGCAATGCTTTTTCAGTATCGATGTTGATGGAAGCAGGTACTGTCAGCGGATTGTAAGTACCGATTTTCTGGATGAATTTACCATCTCTTGGGGCGCGTGCGTCGGCAACTACGATAAAATAGAAAGGCCTTTTTTTCGCGCCATGTCTCTGCAGTCTGATTTTTACTGGCATAAATAAGTCGAGTTATTTTTTGCGAGTTAGGAAATATTGTTTAATTAGGGATGCAAATGTAACCCGTAAATTGATATTTGCAAAAAAAATTTACGGACTGATTTGATTTATTTCAATTAGCTGATAACCAATTATCTCATCATACCTTTCAGGCCTTTGCCACCGGCTCCGAACTTGTTCATCATCTTCATCATCTGGCGCATCTGCTCAAACTGTTTCATGAACTGGTTCACGTCCTGGATGTCTTTACCGCTTCCTTTTGCGATACGTTTGCGGCGGCTGCCGTCGATCACATCCGGATTACCGCGCTCTGCCGGCGTCATGGAATTGATCATGGCTTCAATACCCTTGAAGGCGTCATCGCTGATGTCCAGGTCCTTTACGGCCTTTCCTACGCCGGGGATCATGCCCATCAGATCTTTCAGGTTACCCATTTTTTTGATCTGCTGCAGCTGTTCCTTGAAGTCGTCGAAGTCAAACTGGTTCTGACGGATCTTTTTCTCCAGTTTTTTCGCCTGTTCTTCGTTGAACTGTGCCTGTGCCCGCTCAACGAGGGTGGTGATATCACCCATGCCGAGGATACGCTGTGCCATACGCTCCGGATAGAATACGTCGAGCGTATCCATCTTTTCGCCCATGCTCACGAACTTGATCGGCTTTTCCACGGTATAGCGGATAGTCAGGGCCGCACCACCGCGGGTATCACCGTCCAGTTTGGTGAGCACCACGCCGGTAAAATCCAGGCGGTCGTTGAACGCCTTGGCAGTATTCACCGCATCCTGACCGGTCATGGAATCTACCACGAACAGTACTTCCTGAGGCTTTACCGCTGCTTTCACATTGGCTACTTCGGTCATCATGACCTCATCTACGGCCAGACGGCCGGCAGTATCGATGATGATGATGTTATTGCCATTGGCTTTCGCGTGTCTGATGGCATTTTCAGCAATCTGAACAGCGTTTTTGTTTTCCGGTTCGTTGTATACCTCTACCCCGATCTGCTCTCCCAGCACTTTCAGCTGGTCGATCGCCGCCGGGCGGTAGATATCAGCTGCCACCAGCAGGGGTTTCTTGCCTTTCTTCGTTTTCAGGAAGCTGGCCAGTTTACCGGAGAAGGTGGTTTTACCGGAACCCTGCAAACCTGCGATCAGTATCACAGACGGGTTGGTTTTAATATCGATCTCAGCCTCTGTGCCTCCCATCAGATCGGCCAGCTCGTCCTTCACGATCTTCACCATGAGCTGTCCGGGCGAGATGGAGGTCAGCACCTTCTCTCCCATCGCCTTTTCCTTTACCCTGTCGGTAAATTCCTTGGCGATTTTATAGTTCACGTCGGCATCCACCAGTGCACGGCGGATTTCCTTTACGGTACTGGCAATATTTATTTCCGAGATACGACCTTCCCCTTTAAGCTGCTTAAACGCGGAATCCAGCCTCTCTGATAATGATTCAAACATTGTTGGTATTTTAAACGGACAGCAAAAGTAAATATTTTAGCGCAATTACGAATTACGAATTGCGAATTACGAATGAGGAGCGAAGATTTAAGCGAAGAAGTTAATTCTTTATCCGCTTAAATCTTCGCTCCTCATTCGTAATTCGCAATTCGCAATTCGTAATTTTATCCCAGGTAGTTTCTGAGCAACTTACTCCTGGACGTAGTTCTTAATTTCGTGATGGCTTTGTCTTTGATCTGGCGTACGCGTTCGCGGGTGAGGCCAAATTTCTCGCCGATATCTTCGAGGGACATGGGATGTTCCACGGCGATGCCGAAGTAGAGCATGATTACGTCTTTCTGGCGGTCGGTGAGTGTAGACAGGGAGCGTTCAATTTCCCTGCGGAGGGAGTCGTGGTGATCCAGCTCTTCGTCGGCGCTGACAGCATTCGGATTTTCGAGCACGTCCAGCAGGGAATTATCTTCGCCGTCGATGAAGGGGGCATCCATGGATACGTGACGGGCCGCTACGCCGAGGGTAGCTTCTACTTCGTCGGTATTGATTTCCAGGATGGTAGCCAGCTCGTCCGGAGATGGTTCTCTTTCAAACTCCTGTTCCAGCTGGGAATAAGCCTTGCTGATCTTATTGCTGAGGCCCACCTTGTTGAGCGGGAGGCGAACAATCCTGGACTGTTCGGCCAGTGCCTGCAGAATAGACTGGCGGATCCACCATACGGCGTAGGAGATGAATTTAAAACCGCGCGTTTCATCAAAACGTTGAGCAGCTTTAATTAACCCGAGGTTTCCCTCGTTAATCAGGTCGCTGAGTGACAGCCCCTGATTCTGATACTGTTTGGCAACGGATACCACAAAGCGGAGATTAGCTTTTGTCAGCTTTTCCAACGCTCTCTGATCGCCCTGCTTAATGCGGATAGCGAGATTTACCTCTTCTTCCGGCGTAATTAAATCCACTTTCCCAATCTCCTGTAAGTACTTCTCCAGGGACTGTGATTCCCTGTTGGTAATGGATTTAGTGATTTTGAGTTGGCGCATTGACATAGAGTCGGAACAGTTACAGGTTAATAAAAAGTTAAGATTTGATGAATGCCTGACAAAAATAACTTTTTTTAGATGCCGGCCAAAAAAATTCTGGGGTTTTTAAAGCATTTCAAAATAAAATCGATTGATCTTTAATCCTTTTATTTTTCTGCTGAAAATAGCCACTGATACGTTACCGGCAAATTATTTGCTATATACAAATAATTTGCATTATTTATTTTTTTAATATTTATGAAATAGTTAAGGTGTGCAAACATTTATCAGAATAATTAAAAAAAAACCGTAAATTATTTTGACAGAATAAAATATTTTCTATAATTGCAACTGGATGATATTGATTTACTAATTATTTGAGAGATGTCTAAGAAAGTGCTTTATGAGTTGGAGTTCCCGGTTAGGTGCTCACCCGGTATACTGTATGAGTTCCTGTCTACCCCTGCCGGATTGCAGGAATGGTTTGCTGACCGGGTAGATTTCAGGGATAATGTATTCTCCTTTTCCTGGAATGGTACTGCAGAAGAAGCAGAGGTACTGGAACAGGAAGAAGATGAGTTCATCAGGTTCCATTGGAAGCATGCTCCGAAAGAGGAATATTTTGAATTCCGTATTCAGATTTCAGAAGTAACCAACATGACCATTCTGGTTGTCAAAGATTTTGCTGACAAGAAAGAAATCAAAGATCAGAGTCAGCTCTGGGAATACCAGGTGAAAGACCTTTTCCATCGCATCGGAAACTAAACCTGATCTTCATCGTTCAGTATATTGAGAAGCGTTGTATACGCCTCTGCTATTCCAGTGATTATTTCTCCCCAGTGCTCCAGTCCAAACGGTTTTGCCAGTTTAATAAAACCATTCCGGCCAACCATCAGTTTCCAGTCTTCAAAACGCATATCGCCTATGAACTGATAGTTTCCATCTTCGAAATCATGCTCCCAGGGATCTTCTGCCAGGTACGCCTGAAATCCGGCCGCTGCCAGCTTTTCATAGCCTTTACATAAATGTCCGGCGAATCTTTCCTTGACATTACCCGCCAGGTGCAGGGTACAGATAAAGTAATGCCCCCACCAGAACATGCTCCGGAAGGCAAATACATCCGTTTTGCCGAAATACCGCGGATAATCCAGTATCACCCAGGGAAGCCCCTTGTACTGTTCCCCTCTGGAAATTTTAGGCCCTTGCTGCAGCCATACCGGCTCAAAAGGGAAATGGCTGCCGGCTGCTGCCAGCGTTTCCTGCAAACGTCCCATCAGTTGCATCACCTTCGCTATAGCGCTGTTTTTCAGGGCAATAACCCCTGGTGAATACACGATGGCCGCTTCTTCCGGTGTCAGATCAAAATTTTCCATATAATTTAACGGTATTTTCAGCCTTGCTTTAACACTCCTTTGTGAATTCGTACTAACTTTACGGCAATTTCCGGAAATCCCGGGAACAAAAATCCAGCATTATCAGTGAAAAAACTCGACAAACTAATTATAAAAACTTTTCTGGGTCCGTTCGTTGCCACTTTTTTTGTTACGCTTTTCGTACTGGTAATGCAGTTTCTGTGGAAGTATGTGGACGACCTGGTAGGTAAAGGGCTGGATACGATTGTAATCGTGCAGCTGATAGCCTACACCAGCGCCACACTGGTTACCCTGGCATTACCGCTGGCCGTGCTGCTTTCTTCCATCATGACCTTTGGTAACCTCGGGGAAAGTTTTGAGCTGGTAGCCCTGAAATCGTCCGGTATATCGCTGCTGCGGTTTATCCGGCCGCTCCTGGCGGTATGCAGTATCATCGGTGTACTGGCCTTCCTGTTTGCGAACTATGTGATTCCTGTAGCCAATCTGCAGGCAAAATCACTGCTCTATGATATTACAAACTCAAAACCTGCGTTTAATATAAAAGCAGGGGTATTTTATAAAGATATTCCAGGCTACACGATCAAAGTAGCGCAGAAAGACAAGGATAACCAGACCATCCACCAGGTGATGATTTTTGATCATCAGTCCGGCGGCGGTGAAAAAATTATCCTGGCGGAAAAAGGACAGATGGTACTGACCGCCAACAAACGTTTTCTGTACTTTATTCTGGACAACGGATGGAGATACGAGGAAAGAGGCAACCGCGGCTACAGCGCTCCGGCAGATATGGTGCGGCTGGGTTTTAAAAAGTACAGCAAGGCATTTGACCTCAGTTCCTTTGCCTTTAACAGGCTGAACATGGACCTCTTTGCCTCTAACCAGCAGATGCTGAATATCAGGCAGCTGGATGTGGCGATAGACTCCCTTCAGAAAGTGGAAAATCAGTTCAGTAAAACGGTGCATGCCTACGTTACCACCCGTTTCCCCTTCTACAAATGGAAGGATACCGGCTGGGTAGCCACTGCGCCACCGCTGAAAGTAAAGAATATAGAAGAAATGGTTCCGGAAAACCGGCTGCGTTCTGTACTCGAAAGAGCCGAACAAAGCACCCGTGAAACGGTGAGCGCCCTGGAACAACCGACCCGTGAATTCACGGATAAGCATGGTCTTATCCTGATGCATAAAGTGGAATGGCAGCGTAAATTTACACTGGCTGCAGCCTGTGTGGTCATGTTCCTGATCGGCGCCCCGCTGGGCTCCATTATCAGGAAAGGAGGCCTGGGAACACCGCTGGTGTTTGCCGTGATCTTCTTCGTAATATTCAATATCTTTTTCATGATCGGGGAAAAGATGGCGAGAAGCGGGGTGATGTTTACCTGGTCAGGTATGTGGCTTTCAAATATCGTACTGTTGCCTATTGCAGCGTTTTTGATTTACAAAGCCATGAATGATTCCAACTTATTCAATAAAGAATTTTATTTTCGTGTATATCAAAAGATAAAAAAGTTCTTACAAAGATTTAAAAAACAACCTACAATTTAAAACCTACAGAATTGAAAACGCTGTTTACACTGTTCAGAAAGAATGCTTATTTCTTTCTGCCGTTTCTACTATGGATAATAGTAGGCGGAGTAATGCTGGCAACCTATAGTCAGAGGGAGTTATTCCTTGGTATCAACGGACAACACTCTGCTGTAGGAGACGTATTGATCACAGGTGTCACTTACCTGGGAGATGGAATTATGTTTGGAGCAATCCTGCTGCTGATGCTTATCATGCAGAAATTCAGGATTTTCTTCATCGGGCTGGCTGCCTTTCTGATGACAGCCATTATTGTGCAGATAGGTAAACACTACTTTAATGCACCCCGTCCTATCAGTTTTTTCGGAGACGAAGCCGCTACCCTGGTACATACCGTTAAATGGGTTACTGTTCACAGCAGCTGCAGCTTTCCTTCCGGGCATTCCGCCGTTGCATTCGGCATGTTCAGCTTTCTGAGCCTGATCGTACGCAATAAAAAACTGGGTGCGCTGTTTGTATTCATAGCGCTGACAGCGGCTTACTCACGTATATACCTGGCTCAGCACTTCTTTGCTGATGTGTATGTAGGCAGTATTGTGGGCACGCTGTGCACTATTATCGTATTTGGATTTTTCAAATTCCGCGATTCCACCGAATCACCGGAACTGTGTGCAGAAGCAATGCTGAAAGCCAACGCACCGGCATAAAATAATTACGAATTACAAATTGCGAATTACGAATGTAGAAGCGAAGATTACAACGAAGATGAAAGGGGATAAGTATTAAGTACCACCTTTCATCTTCGTTGTAATCTTCGCTTCTACATTCGTAATTCGCAATTTGTAATTCGTAATTAAAAAAATTATAATTTTTTTTGATGAAGTACCTGTTGATTGCTCTAATTGCTGCCCTGTTATTTATACCGTTCCTGGGGGCAGTACATCTGTTTGACTGGGATGAGATAAATTTTGCTGAAGCCGCCCGGGAAATGATTGTCAGCCATAACTATAGTCAGGTACAGATTGATTTCCGGCCTTTCTGGGAAAAACCGCCGTTGTTTATCTGGATGCAGGCGGGATCCATGTTGTTATTCGGGGTGAATGATTTTGCGGCGCGTTTTCCGAATGCTGTTATAGGAATTGCCACGCTGGTCAGCCTGTTTGCCATTGGTAAAAAACTGACTGATGATAAATTCGGCTTATGGTGGGTCCTTATCTATGCAGGTTCCTGGTTGCCTCATTTTTATTTCAAATCAGGGATTATTGATCCGACCTTTAACTTATTCATTTTCCTGGCTATTTATTTTGCTTATCGTGTGACTTACAGCGCCAGGGCGCTGAATATGGCGATACTGAGCGGTGTATTTCTGGGGCTGGCAGTACTCACCAAAGGTCCGGTAGCGATACTCGTAGCAATGCTGACTCTGCTGGTTTACTGGGTCTGGAATAAAGGCAGGATACATCTTAAATTCTCCCACCTGGGCCTTATTGCCTTGTTTGCCTGTCTGACTACCCTGCTATGGTTCGGATATGAAATATTATCTCATGGCTGGTGGTTTGTCAATGAATTTGTACAATACCAGATCAGGCTGCTGACCACAGAAGATGCCGGCCATGGCGGTCCGTTCTTCTATCACTGGATAGTGTTGCTGTTAGGCTGCTTTCCTGCCAGTGCCTTTCTGTTCACCTATTTCCAGGGAAAGAAAAAATCTATCTACAACAATACTCCTGCTGTTGCTGAAATGAAGGATTTCAAAGTGTGGATGTGGGTATTATTCTGGGTAGTGCTGATTCTCTTCTCTATTGTAAAAACCAAGATTGTACATTATTCTTCCCTGTGTTACTTCCCGCTCACGTTCCTGGCGGCGGTACAGGTATATAAATTGTCGGAAGGCAAAATCAGGATGCGCGGATGGAATATTGCGCTGTTGCTGGTAATCGGTATAGTGCTGGGTATTGCCATTGCGGCCCTGCCGCTGGCAGGCCTGTATAAAGATAAGCTCATCCCCTATATCGGTGATAAATTTGCTGTCGCCAATCTGCAGGCACAGGTGCAGTGGTCCGCCGCAGAAGCCTGCTATGGCCTGGGGTATGTATTGCTGGTGATTATCAGCGCCATACTACTAATACGCCATAAAACCACCAACGGGCTCATCTGCCTTTTCATCAGCACCATACTGGTTATCCAGGTAACTGTTGTACATTTTGTGCCTAAAGTGGAACGCTATTCCCAGGGTGCTGCCATCGACTTTTTCAAATCCCTCCAGGGTAAAGACGTATATGTAAAAGCGTTGGGGTATCACAGTTATGCCCAGCATTACTACAGCCGGGAGATGCCGCACAGCAATCCGGACTACTATAATACCGGCTGGCTGCTCAACGGCAAAATAGACAAGCCCGCATATTTTATCTGCCGTATCACTGATGCCGAAGAATTTATTCATCATCCCAACCTGGAAGTGATCGGAGAGAAGAACGGGTTTGTGTTTTTGAAAAGAAAATAGAAAAATAAATTACGAATTGCGAATTACGAATTGCGAATGTAAGCGAATATAAAAGCGAAGAACCCGTCTGGTTAGATCCAGACGGGTTCTTCGCTTTTATATTCGCTTACATTCGCAATTCGTAATTCGCAATTCGTAATTTATTTTAAAGCATTATGGTATCGTTTATCTACTTCTTCCCAGTTTACTACGTTCCAGAAGGCGCTGATATAATCGGGACGTTTGTTCTGGTATTTCAGGTAGTAGGCGTGTTCCCATACGTCCAGTGCGAGGATGGGAGTTCCCAGATCTTTCACGATGTTGCGCATGAGCGGGTTATCCTGGTTAGGCGTATTGATGACTGCCAGTTTTTTATCGGGCGTCACGATGAGCCATGCCCAGCCGGAGCCGAATTGGGTTTTGGCAGCATCGCTGAATTTGGCCTGGAATTGTTCGAAGGAACCGAAATGCTTGTTGATGGCACTTTTCAGCTTATCAGACGGATTTGTCTTTTTAGGAGACAGTAAGGTCCAGAACAGGGAGTGGTTATAGTGACCGCCGCCGTTGTTACGGATGGCTTTGTCTTTATCAGTTACTTTCGCCAGTATTTCTTCGAGGGTGAGGGTAGCGAAGGGTGTACCGTTCACTGCTTCGTTCAGGTTTTTCACGTAGGCGCCATGATGCTTATCATGATGAATTTCCATGGTAAGTTTGTCGATGTATGGCTCCAGGGCATCGTAGGCATACGTAAGTGCGGGTACTGTAAAAGGCGCTTTAGGATCGTTACCTGAGGGTTTTCCTGCGGAAGGGGCTACAGCAGCAAGGCTGCTGAGCGGGCCGCTGAGGGCAGCCACACCAGCCAGGCTGGTCAGCTTTATGAATTCTCTCTTGTTCATATGGCAAGTATTGTAATTTGACTTTTCAAAGATGAGTTACAAATCTAATTGTTAACGGATTAAAAAGCTGCAAATTTTACACCAACAGATAACAGGCGGCAATTCCTCAAAATATTTACATCTATATATACCATTGAATACCAGCAACAGTATAGGCTTTAGCGGGAGACAGTGGTAAAAAACGGGGTCTGAGGGGTGGGAAATTCTGGAAATAATACTATTTTACCACTACCTTCATGTGAAAAGAAGTAGAGCATTATTTAATTTTTCAACAAATGGAACTATTTATCCCGGGCGATGCTAACTGCGGAGATAGAGATGCAATCCCCCACTGTTTGAATCAGCAAACAAAAAATTTTCACACCGGATATACCGGTCAGTTTTGCACCGCCATCAGAATAAGAGCGCTCTTTTGTTGAATTGCTGTTATATTCATCATCCATAATTAACACTAAACATATAGCCAAATGCCCTGGCTTACAGATTAAAACTAATTTTTAAAGCATTTCCGTACATGCTTAAGGTAAGAGTATTCAAGGCGATAGAGTATCCTGAAGAATGTTTGCAGTATATAGCAGGCCACCGGAAAGTGCTTGAAGCTTATGGCGTGACCAAGGTTACGTCTGCCAATGTAGACTGGATGTACGAGCCATACACCTATATCATCACAGTTAGCAGTGACGACTATACGAAAACGTATGGCGGGTGCAGGATTCAGCTGGCAGGCGGGAGCGTGCCCTTACCCATTGAATCGGCTATTAATGCCATGGATCCCCGGATTTACAGTATTGTAAAGGAGCTGGCGGACGCCGGCGGTACGGGCGAGTTCTGCGGACTCTGGAATTCACGCGAAGTAGCCGGCTGGGGCATTGGCAGCATCGTGCTCTTCCGTGTGGTGAATGCCGTACTGAACCAGTTGCCGGTGACTACCTTCCTCGGTTTCTGCGCACAGGCTACCTTCAGAAACAGCATCAGAACCGGTTACCAGATCATGACCAACATCGGTAACCAGGGTACTTTTTACTACCCCAAGGAAGACCTGATAGCTACCGCCCTGATCCTGCACGATCCCCTGGAACTGAAAAGCGCCCATCCTGAAGACAGAGACCGTATGATGAGTCTGCGTCACAACCCCGTACAAACCATAATAGAAAGAGGTCCTAAAGGTGAAATGCAGGTAGATTACGATCTTCGCATTATCTCTGCCACCAGCGACATACCGCTGTTCACCTAGTAAATGATATCAAGATGAACAACACGATAGTACATGCGATTCAGCAAAGCAAACGTTTGAATGATGATTATAAGGTAAGATTTTTCAGGTTACAGGATCCTGTTCAGTTAGCAGACCTGACCAACCTGTTGCAGCAGCAGCCACACATCCGGGTGTCTGACGAGATACAGACGCAACTGGCTGAGCTGATAAAACTACAGCATCCGGCAGAGCGGCTGACCGACGAAGCCGTTCAGGAACGGATAGCCGCACACCTCGGCGCTACCCCGGCAGCCGCTTACGGCGTATGGGTATACTACCCCTGGCTGTCGTGCGTGGTACACCTGCTCGATGAAAACGAGTTCATCTGGCTCCGCACCAGCAGAAATAAACAGAAGATAACGGAAGCAGAAAGACAACTGCTGCATACCCGGAAACTGGGCGTGATTGGATTATCCGTAGGCCAGGCTGTAGCAGTTGCCATTGCTATGGAAAGGCTCTGCGGCGAGTTGCGGATCGCGGATTTCGACCGGCTGGATCTCAGCAATATGAACAGGATCCGCACTGGCGTGCAGCACCTCGGTGTCCGCAAAACAGTATTGGTAGCCAGGGAAATAGCAGAAATTGATCCTTTCCTGCGGGTTATCTGTTATGAAGAAGGCATCCATGAAGGAAACATCCATGATTTTCTGACACAGGGCGGCCGGCTGGACATACTGATAGAAGAATGCGACAGCCTGGATGTTAAACTGCTGGCCCGGCATAAGGCCCGCGCACTCCGCATACCGGTGCTGATGGATACCAGCGACCGCGGCATGGTAGATGTGGAACGGTTTGATCTGCACCCTGATTTACCTATCTTGCATGGACGTATACCGGAAGACATCACGCCGGAAAAAGTCCGCCTGATGCAAGGCCCTGAAAGAATGCAGCTGGTAGACAGCATCGTGAATATAAGCCGGCTTTCACCCAGAATGCAGTCTTCCCTGCAGGAAATAGGCAAAACCATTACTACCTGGCCCCAGCTGGCTTCTGCTGTGATGCTTGGCGGCGCAGCCATTGCACACGTCTGCCGCGAGCTGGGACTTGACAGAAATATCAGCTCCGGCCGTTATTATGTGGACCTGGATCATATTTTTAACCGATAAAAATGATTGATTATAAGACAATGCTACACCTGACCAAACCGGCACTTTACAAATTCGTGTGCCTGTTACTGTTAGTAATGATCCGCTACATGCCCGCCCAGGCAGATACCATTACCATTGCCCCCAATCATTCCATCCAACTGGCGGAATACGGCCAGCTGGAATACCTGCTGGATGCGGAAGGCAACATGCAGTTCCCGGAAATTGAAAATTCCCCTGCCTTCAAAAAGCTCAACAAGCAGATCCCCAATTTCGGGCTCACCCAGGATGCCATCTGGCTGCGTTTCACCATCAGCAATACTACCCCGTCTGCCCACCTGATGCTGAACGTTACCTACCCTATCCTGGACCTGATAGATCTCTATTACCCGGATTCTACCGGGAAATATCAGGTAATACCGGGCGGAGAGCTGCGCCCCTTCAACAAAAGGCCGGTTAACCATCAGAATTTCGTATACAACCTGAATATCCCTAACGGTACCGCACAAACGTTCTACCTGCGTATTCAGAGCCGGGAAGCCATATTAGTGCCTATCTATGCAGGCACCGAAAGGGAAATCTATAATAAACTGTACAACGACGACCTCCTGCTGGCTATCTACATCGGTATCATACTGGTGATGATCTGCTATAATACGTTTATCTTCTTCTCGGTTAAAGACTGGAGCTACTTCTACTACATTATATATATCGCCTGTGTGGGGCTGGCACAGATCTGCCTGCACGGCTTCGGATACCGTTTCTTCTGGCACGAAAATATTTATGTGACCGAGCAGAGTGTGCTATGGGCCGGTGCGCTGTCCGGCATATCCGTACTGCTGTTTGTGCAGAGCTTTCTGCATGTACGGGATAAAGCGCCCTGGGCCTACCGGGTCATGTCCCTGTTCATCATCGTATATTCCAGTACCATTGTATTATCGCTGCTGGGTTACTTCTCCATCGCCTATGCGCTGATAGATTTTCTGGCCATCACCGGCGTTATCTTCATCATGGTATTTGCGGTCATGCAGGCAGTCCGGAAGTCGCGTACCGCGCGTATTTTCGTACTGGCGTGGACGGTATTCATCCTTGCGATCATCTGTTTTGTGCTGAAAGATGTGGGTATCATCCCCTACAACATCTTCACCAGTCACATTATCGTTATCGGGTCAGCGATAGAAGTTATCCTGCTGTCATTTGCACTGGCAGATAAAATCAACACCTTCAAGGCTGAAAAGGAAGCCTCACAGGCCATTGCACTGGAAATATCGAAAGAAAACGAACAGCTGGTAAGAGAACAGAACATTATACTGGAAGCCAAAGTGCAGGAAAGAACCGAAGAACTGCAGAACAGTAACCTGGATCTCAACATAGCCCTTACTAATCTGAAAGAGGCGCAGACCCAGCTGGTAGAGAAGGAGAAAATGGCGTCCCTCGGTCAGCTGACCGCTGGCATAGCCCACGAGATCAATAACCCGATCAATTTTGTTACCTCCAATATCAAACCGCTGAAGCTCGATATTGCAGACCTGAAAAGCCTGCTGACGCGCTATGATGAGCTGTCTGCCAAATCAGAGCCTGAAATCAGGAAGGAGCTGGCGGATATTGAAAAGTTCAAGCGGGAAATAGACATCGAGTATATTCATGAAGAAATTACGTCCCTGATAAAAGGAATAGAAGACGGAGCCGCCCGCACCGCAGAAATTGTAAAGGGGCTGCGTACCTTCAGCCGGCTGGATGAAAGCGAAGTCAAATCCATTGATATTCATGAGGGCCTGGACTCTACCCTGGTATTACTGCGTAACGGCATTCCCGCCAATGTGAATATCATCAAGGAATATGCTGACCTGCCCAAGATAGAATGCTATGCCGGCAAGATCAACCAGGTATTTATGAATATTTTCTCCAACGCATTGAATGCCATCAGATCCAAGGCAGTGCAGCGGGAAGAATCCATCACCATCATCACCCGGCAGGAGGGAGATTTTATCGTGATTACCATCAGGGACACCGGCATCGGGATGTCCAGGGAGGTGCAGGAAAAGATCTTCGACCCCTTCTTTACCACCAAGGATGTAGGCGAAGGCACCGGCCTGGGATTATCTATCGTATTCAGTATTATAGAGAAACACAAAGGCAAAATAGTAGTGAATTCCAACCCTAACGAAGGAGCAGAATTTATTATATATTTACCTCTCAACATAGTAAATCATTTGTCTTAACCATAAGCTCCCTTAATGAAAGAAAGCCGCATTAGAATATTATACATCGATGATGAAATTCATAATCTGAACGCATTTAAGGCCAGCTTTCGCAGAAGCTATGAGATATATACCGCCACCTCCGCACAGGAAGGCAAGCAATTGCTGAAAGAGATTATGGTGCATATTATCATTGCTGACCAGAAGATGCCTGTATCTACAGGTGTGGAGTTTTTCAATGAAATCAAGGATACGCTTCCCGATCCGATGCGTATACTACTCACGGGCTATACGGACGTGGATGATATCATTGATGCGATCAACAAAGGACATATATTCTCCTATATCAAGAAACCCTGGGATGAACACGAGCTGCACAAAACCATCAACAATGCGTATGAGATCTATCATACCCGCAGGCAGCTCAAAGAGAAAATTACAGAGCTGGAAAAAACGAACGATGAATTAAACCGCTTCATCTATTCCACCTCGCATGATCTCCGTTCCCCGTTAATGTCTGTACTGGGTATTATCAACCTTTCCCGCCTGGATAATTCTGTAGTGGATCCCAATGGTTATGTTGACATGGTAGAATCCTGTGTGCTGAAGCTGGATGACTTCATTCAGAAGATCATAGAATACTACCGCAACTCCCGGCTGGAAGTGGAATACGAGAAGATTGACTTTAACAGTCTGCTGAATGACTGCATCACTGCGTTCAAGCCCCAGAACACCCAGATCCGTTTCCATACGCAGGTAGAGCAGATGATAGATTTCCGCGGCGATACCTTCCGCATCAGCGTTATTTTAAACAATCTTATCTCCAATGCTGTTAAGTACCAAAAACCGGACGAAGCTGAACCCATGGTGAACCTGGCGGTTAAAGTAGAACCGCACAAGGCAACCATTTCGATCCGTGATAATGGCATTGGTATCCTGAGCGAGCATCTGAATAATATTTTCAAGATGTTTTTCCGTTCAAAAAATAACAATAAACCCGGCAGCGGTATAGGGCTGTATATTGTGAAAGAAGCGCTGAGTAAAATAGGTGGCACCATTAATGTGGAGTCTAAATACGGAGAAGGCACCCAATTTGAAATTACCATCCCCAATAGAAATGAATTCGATACCTGACCTACGTGTCATATTGATAGATGACAATGAGATTGATTTATTACTGCATGAACGGTTGATTACACTTCAACAGATCAGCAGAACAGTACTTTCATTTGTAAATGCCAACAAGGCGCTGGAATTCCTGTCTTCCAACATTTCCCTGCCCCGTATACCCCCTACCGTTATCCTGCTGGATATACAAATGCCGGAGATGGATGGCTTCGAATTCCTGCAGGCTTTTGACGCCTATCCTGCCAAAATAAAATCCCAGTGTCACATTATTATGGTCTCTTCCTCCCTTGATTATGGTGATATTACCCGTACCAATGCCAATCCGCTGGTAATAAAATTATTACGCAAACCATTGCTGATAAAGGATTTGAAAGAAACCGTAGAAGGAATTTTCAAAGATTTTCTATAAAATGTTTTGTTTTCCGGAAAAAAATATATTTTTGCACTCCCGCAAGGGGATCAGGGGGATTAGCTCATCTGGTAGAGCGCAAGCATGGCATGTTTGAGGTGATCGGTTCGAGTCCGATATCCTCCACTGAAAATTGAAGTACCGGTGTAAGCCGGTACTTTTTTTATTTATACCAATTTAATATAATTACGAATTACGAATTGCGAATTACGAATGAGGAGCGAAGACATAAGCGGATAAAGAATTTACTTCTCCCCTTATGTCTTCGCTCCTCATTCGTAATTCGTAATTCGTAATTATTTTTTACTCTGACTTACCGGCAGCACAATAACAAACGCCGTTCCTTCCCCTTCTGTACTTCTGGCGGTAATAATGCCCTGATGTTTGTCGATTACCTTTTTGGCGATGGCCAGGCCGATGCCGGTGCCTTCGTACATGTCTGCGGTGTGCAGGCGCTGGAAGATGGTGAATATTTTAGATAGATATTTTTCGTTGAATCCGATGCCATTATCCTGGATGATGATGCGGCAATAGCTTCCGTCAGCAACCGGGGGACTGTCTGCATGGTTGTCTGCTACCAGGGCCGCGCTGATGCTGATTTCCGGTGGGGTATCCTTTTTGGAAAATTTGAGCGCATTGCTGATAATATTCTGGAATACCTGCCTGATCTGGCCGGGCACTACTTCTATGGGTGGCATTTTTTCCACGCTGACAACAGCCCGGGTTTCTGAAATGGTCAGTTCCAGGTCGCTGATGATTTCTTCCACAACGATGTTGAGGTCTGTTACTTCGTATATGCTTGCTACGGATAGCCGGGAGTAGCTGAGCAGATCGTTGATGAGGCGGGCCATACGTTCTGAAGAGCCTACAATGCGTTCCATGTATGACATGGCATTCGGGTCCATCTTCAGGAAACGGTCGCGCAGAATGGCGCCAAACAGCTGAATTTTCCGCAGGGGTTCTTTCAGGTCATGCGAAGCTACCGAGGCAAACTGCTGCAAATCGTGGTTGCTGGCTTCCAGCGACTTATTAATCTCTATCAGCTCTTCGGTTCTTTCCTTTACTTTTTGTTCCAGAATTTCGTTGGCCTGTTTCTGATGCGCGATATCCGTGAAAGTCCCGATCCATTTCACGATCTCCTCTCCTTCCCTGACGGGAATGATACGCAGCAGGTGGCAGCGGAAAGCGTTATCCTGCTTGTCTTTCAGGTATACTTCCGTTTCCAGCGGCAAGCCGTTAATGATCGTCTCCTGCAGGTATTGCTGCAGGGTTTTATCCATGGGCAGGGTTTCCGGCAGGTCGGTAATATCATCGGCATATTTAAACCAGTTACGGTTGGCGTATTCTATT
Organism: Chitinophaga solisilvae; assembly: GCF_009928525.1. Lineage (GTDB taxonomy): Bacteria > Bacteroidota > Bacteroidia > Chitinophagales > Chitinophagaceae > Chitinophaga > Chitinophaga solisilvae. Next base: position 65,111 of record NZ_JAABOK010000006.1, read on the forward strand.
TCGCCGGATACGGTGAGTGTAAAAGCTATCTGTGGCAGCACTTCCAGGGTGGTATGCAGCTCATTGACTTTTTCGCTAAGCGCTGCCTGCGCCAGCTTACGCACTTCTACTTCCTCCTGCAGGGATTGCTGTATCTGCTTCAGCTCCTGCGATTGTTCGTAGAGCCGGGAGAAGGTTTTTACCTTCATCAGTAAAACATCCGGATCAACAGGTTTGGTGAGGTAATCAATTCCGCCGGAATCATACCCTTTTACGATGAAGCGCTTGTCTTTGTTAACTGCAGACAGAAAAATGATGGGGATATCCTTTGCCTTGCTGTAGCCGGAAATGGCTTCGGCCACCTCAAAGCCGTCCATACTGGGCATCTGCACGTCCAGGATGATGAGCTTATAACTATGTTTTAATATTTTTTTCAGGGCTTCTTCGCCGGATAAAGCTGTATCTACTTCGAACTGGTATAGTTCGAGGATCTTCCGGATAGATAAAATATTTTCCGGCTTATCATCAACAATTAAAATCATACGCTAAAAATATTCACTGTTATATTTCAATAACCATACCTTAACCGGCAACTGTTCCGGCAAAATTGTTAATAAATGCGGCCATTTCGCAGGCCGGCAGCACATGGTGTACAGGTGCGGCAAGTATAGCCTGCCGGGGCATGTAATCTACTTCAGCAGTGTCCGGATCCTGTACCAGTGTAATACCACCGGCATCGTGGATATCCCGGAGCCCTTCCACGCCGTCGTTGTTGGCGCCGGAAAGCAGGATGGCGGCCATCCGGGAGCGCCATGCCCATGCGGCAGCCGAAAAGGTCACATCTATACTGGGTCTGCTGTAATTAACCTTCTCTGAATAGTCAAGAGAAAATGTATGATCTCCTTCTATGAGCAGATGATAATCTGCCGGGGCAATGTATATCACGCCGGGCAGCAGTTCTTCCTTTTCTTCTGCTTCCTTTACCTGCAGGCGTGTTTTAACAGATAACAATTCAGTAAGTACAGAATCATAGTAACTCTGGCGATGCAACACGATAACAACCGCTGCGTTGAGCTGCGGATCCAGGTCCGGCAACAGTGTCAGGATAGCCTGGAGTCCTCCGGCAGAACCGCCTATCAGTATCAGTTGTGGCGCATTTTCCATGGTTATGTTGATTTCATATCAGAGGTGATTCTTACGCCATATTTTCTCCCTGTTGTCCAGTTGTCTGAACTTTGTGGACACGCTGGTGAAGTTAAGTGTTTCCTTGCTGCCGAGCGCCAGGAATCCCAGTGGTTCCAGGCTGTCACAGAACAGGCGTAATACTTTATCCTGCAGGGTTTTATTAAAATATATCAATACGTTTCTGCACACAATCAGTTGAAATTCATTGAAAGAGCCGTCTGTTACCAGGTTATGGGGAGAAAAGATAATTTTTCCGCCCAGGTCTTTCCTGAATTTAGCATATTCATAATTAGCGGTATAGTAGGAAGAGAAGTCGTGCAAGCCGCCGGCTTCCATGTAATTGCGGGAGTACTGCTGCATCTGCGAGATGGGGAAAATGCCTTTGCGGCCGCGTTCCAGTACGCTGGTGTTGATATCGGTAGCATAGATCACTGATTTATGCAGCAGGTTGGCTTCTTTCAGCAGGATGGCCATAGAATATACTTCTTCCCCTGTGGAGCAGCCGGCATGCCAGATACGGATCAGCGGATAGGTAGCCAGTACCGGCAATACTTCCTGCCGCAGGGTGGCATAAAAGTGAGGATCACGGAACATTTCGGTTACGTTCACCGTGATCTCTTCCACAAACCTGATTGCATATTCCGGGTCCGTCATTACGCGGTACCGGAACTCTGCAAAACTCGGAAACCTGTCTGCCTGGAAAAGGTGGTTCACCCGCCTGTGAATGGATGCGGGCGCATACCCGGTAAAGTCGTAACCATACCTTTCCAGCACATCGTTCAGCAACATGTGCACTTCCGGCTCACTTACATGCATTCTTACCACAGCTTATACCGATATGTACCGTTGTATTTGTGTCAGCAACACATCTACATCGATAGGTTTTGAAATATAGTTGTCGGCGCCTGCTTCCAGGCACTTTTCGCGGTCGCCCACCATGGCTTTGGCGGTAACTGCTATAATGGGCAGGGCCCTGTTTCTGTCATTACTGCGCAGGGCGGCAATGGTTTCATAGCCATCCATATCGGGCATCATAATATCCATCAGCACTACCCCCACCTGGTGATCGGCATCCAGGAGCTGCAGGCCTTCTTCGCCGGTGGTGGCGGAAATACAGGCAATTCCTCTGGAACGGAGCACCGCTTTCAGCGCAAAGATATTGCGTGCATCATCATCGATTATCAATACTTGTTTCTGTTCCATATTTACTTCATGCCTTTATCGTATAGCCATACCCGTAACAGGGATATTAACTGATCTACATCCACGGGTTTTGAAATATAATCTGATGCGCCTGCCTGCAGACATTTTTCGCGGTCGCCCATCATCGCTTTGGCAGTAACGGCGATCACCGGCAGCTGCGCCAGCTTCGGCTGTCTGCGGATAGCGGCAATAGCATCGTAGCCGTCCATCTCCGGCATCATCATATCCATCAGCACTATGTCCACCGGATGTTCTTCCAGTTGCTGCAACGCTTCTTTTCCGTCGATGGCGGACACCACTTTCATCTGATGCATTTCCAGCGCCTTGGTGAGAGAATAGATGTTACGCACGTCATCATCTGCGATGAGCACGGTTTTATCTTTCAGCACTTCATTGAGCAGTGCCATCTTCCCGTTGCCGGACTGTACTTCCGGCGCTTTTTCCGATACCAGGTGCAGGAACAGGGATACTTCATCGAGCATACGCTGATAGGAATGGGCCGTTTTCACGACGATGGAATCCGCATATTGCCGGATACGCTGTTCTTCAGACCTGGAAAGGCTTTTACCGGTAAAGATAATCACCGGTATATTTTCCAGCCCTTTGATCTCCTTTACCTTTTCCAGCGCTTCGTAGGCATGCTGGTCCGGGATGCCCATATCCAGTATCACGCAGTCTACATCTTTCTGTTGCAGCAGCTGAATACCTTCATTGACGGTGCCGCTGATTTCAGAGTTCACCTGGTAATTGCTGAGGAAGTAGGCCAGCGCTTTGGCGTGTTTGGCATTTTCTTCGAGTATCAGCACTTTCTTGGTGGAGCGCTGCAATACAAACTCCATTTTTTCAAAAATGAGTTGCATGCTCTCTGCTGTAACCGGCTTGCTGATGAAGTCCACCGCGCCTTTCAGCAGGCTTTCCTTTCTCGCTTCCATGGAAGAGATGATGTGTACGGGGATGGCTTTGGTGGCCGGATCATTTTTCAGTTCTTCCATTACCTGCCATCCGTCTTTTACCGGCAGTTGAATATCCAGCAGGATGCCTACAGGCTTGTATTTGCGGGCCAGCTCACCGGCCTGGTCGCCGCGCACGGTTACCACGCCTTTGTATCCGCGCTGCCGGGTAAAGTCGAGCAGGGTTTTGGCGGTATAGGTATCGTCTTCCACTATCAGGATGACAGCATCGCCGGCTTGTACGGCTTCCCGGTCATCTTTAATATCTGCCGGTATGACGGAAGAAAGGAAAGGACCTCCTGCGGCCAGTCCTTCTTCCACCACATTTTTCTCCGGGGTGGCCGCCGCGACCGGTACCGGTTTTACCGGTGCAGGTACATATTTTCGTTTATACGGTAACGTTATATAGAATTCACTTCCCTTGTCGTCGCTGTTCAGGTGAATCTGGCCTCCCAGTAATTTTGCCAGCTCCCGGCTGATGGATAATCCCAGGCCGGTGCCGCCGTATTTCCGTCTGGTAGAGCCATCTGCCTGCTGGAAGGCTTCAAAGATGATCTGCTGTTTTTCCGGAGGAATACCGATACCGGTATCTTTTACAGCGAAACGGATTGTGCCGGGCACTTCTCCTGCGCGTACTTCCAGCGTTACGGCGCCTCTGGCGGTAAATTTGAGTGCGTTGGACAACAGATTTTTCAATATCTGCTCCAGCCTGTTCTGATCTGTCTCTATTGTTTCGGGAATCTCAGCATCCTTTACCAGTTTAAGTTCCAGCCCTTTCTCCCTGGCAATGGGCTCAAACAGCGCCTGCATGTTGGACAGTATATTGGCGATATATACCTGCCCGTATTCCAGTTCCATCTTGCCGGACTCGATCTTCGACAGGTCCAGTATTTCATCAATCAGCGTCAGCAGCCCCTTTCCGGAAGTGTTGATAACGTTGGCGTATTCCACCTGGTCTGTATTCAGGTTATGTTCATTATTCTCTGACAGCAGCCTTGACAGCAGCAGGATGGAATTCAGCGGCGTACGCAGTTCGTGCGACATGTTGGCCAGGAATTCCGATTTATATTTGGTACTGAGTGCCAGCTCTTCTGCCTTTTTATGAATATCAAGGTTACGCTCAACGATGATCTGATTTTTTTCTTCCAGCAACCTGCTGCGCTCTTCCAGTTCGGCGTTGGATTGCATCAGTTCTTCCTGCTGTACTTTCAGCTCTTCTTCAGATACCTGTAATTTTTGCGTCTGCGCTTCCAGTTCCACATTCAGGCTTTCCAGTTCGCTGTGTTGCACCTGTAGTTCTTCCGCCTGTGATTGCGTTTCCTCCAGCAGTTCCTGCAGTTTGGTTCTGCTGCGGGTACTCTGGATAGCAATGGCAATATTGACAGCGGCCTGTTTCACATAGTCCAGCACCTCATCGCCGAAAGGATGCAGCGCGCCTATTTCCAGCACGCCTTCTGCAATGCCTGCATGTACCAGCGGAACAATCAGCACATGACCGGGTTGCGCGCCGGTGGTGCCTCCGGAAATATGCAGGAAGTTATCCGGTGTTTCTTTAAGGTACATAGGCTCCCGTTGCATCATGGCCTGGCCCAGCAATGTTTTGCCCGCTGTAATCACCGCAGGCGCCGGGTACTGGTCAGACAGCGCATAGCCGGCAGAGAAGTGCAGTTCACCCGCCTGCCTGATATACAACACACCAACCTGCGCCCTGGTATAGAACACCAGGTCGGTGAGCGCATCTTTGGTAAGGGATCCCATGTCCCTTTCAGCCAGCAGGGTTTCGCTGATGCGGGTGATGCCTGACTGCACCCACATTTTACGCTCATTGTTGTTTCTTAACTCTTTCAGATCTGCTGCCATCTGCACCACGGCATGCCCCAGCACATCTTCCTCGCTGCGGGGCTGTACGCCGATATTGAAATTGCCTTTCCCGATTTTATCTGCCGCATCAGCCAGCTCAAGGCCGGTGCGGTCTATCTCTTCAAAGGAGCGGGCCAGGCTGCCGATGGCATCTTTCGATACAATACCCGTTTTAATACCGCCCATACCTTTGGAAATCTTATCTGCCGCATCGCGGAGCATATTGAGGCTATCTGTGATGGACTTGATGGTAAAGGACACAAAACCAATTACCAGCGCCACAATAAGTACCAGGAAAACAAGATAGCGGGTTTTAAGATCGTTTTCTGCTTTGGAAATAGCGCGGGCTTCTTTACTCACACGTTCAATGATGCTGCGCTGCAGTTGTTTCAGCTGATCCACGGCCTTACTGGAATTATCCCACCAGGAATCCGCATTAAACAGCGTATCAATTCTTCTTGACCGGATCGTGTTGGCAATAAAATCCTGGGTGATGGTGAATTCATTTGTTTTCTCCATCTGCTCAAAATCCCTTACTGTCACCGGTGATCCTTTGTCTGTAAACTCAGCCCGCAGGGAAGCATATACTTCTGCATTATTTTCTATACGCGAAAAATCTTCCGGCCACACTTCCTTCTTCTGCATGAAATAATAGATATCCATCCGGATCATTCCCTGGTAGGTAGCCATCTGGGCCAGCAGGTATAACGCATTAAGATCGTTCTGCAGCGTTTTCAGGTCGGCCACATCCGGCGTGTTGGTCCGGGAAAGATTATTCAGTCTGAATATGAGATTGGAATAGTAATCCAGTACTTCCCGCTGGGGCATTGATTTATTATCTATTTCTTTTCTCTTCTTCGCTAAAGTATTCAGCAGAGAATACTGAAAGAAGTGGCTGTCGTTCGCCAGCAGGCTACCTTTCACGGAGTTGATAGCCATGTCGGTTTTCGCGCGCTGCAGGAGCAGGTCCTGCTGAGAGCCATTACCGGAAACATAGTTTACGCTGTAGCGGCGTTCCATATGTACTTCATCCGCCACTTTCATGATAGTGGTGGTATTGTTCACTTCCAGCAGCAGGTTATCGATGTTTTTAATATCCTGGCTTTGCTTGTTGAATACCTGAATTCCAAAATAGATAAGGCATATCAGAGGGACCAATGCAATTAACAACAGCTTGCGTGGTAAGGGAAGCTGCATAAAAAATTTTTTCATCCGCCAGAGCTTGTTTAATTTTAACTATCCGGAAAGGCTGATGGAACCCATACAAACCTCATACCCGTCAGTAAGTTAAGTTGAATTATATTCATAAGAAAATAACCAACAAAATCATATTTTTGCCTTTATTTTTAATTTCTTATGGTCAATAGCTGTAAATATAGCTCAGTGCTTTTAATTGATGATGATGTGGATGACAGGATGATATTTGGCGATGTATTAAAAGAACTGGTGCCGGATATTATTTACAACGAAGCCATCAACGGGGAGGACGCATTAACCAAACTCGGAAACGGGCTTCTGCCGGACATCATTTTCGTAGACCTCAACATGCCAAGAATTGACGGCAAACAGTTTCTCGCAGAGATACAGAAACTGGAGCAGCTGCGTCATATTCCTGTTATCATCTATACTACCTCCTCCCACGAATCCGATAAGAAAGAAACCCGTGCACTGGGTGCAGCCTATTTTCTTACCAAGCCGAATAGTTTGCATGAATTGAACCTGGTGCTGAAAGGTATACTGGAGCGGACCATCGCTTATGAGGTGAAATAAAAACAATACATTTTTTTCCGGAAGAAATTTTTGACAGAAATCTGTCAGCCGGAAACCTGTTTCCCAAAAAATCCGTAAATATCAAAGGGCCTCACAAAGAATTGTATGGCCGGCAGTTCGTAATTGTTAAGATATAAAGTTTGCCGTTCCCAACGGCATTAAAGTTGTTTCAGCACTTCTTCCAGCCAGCCTTTCCGGCTCAGATCCACTTTTACATCCGGCTGAATACCTTTTCCGTCAGCCACCTCCCCTGCATTAATACGGCGGGATCGTGTGACGGGCCAGGCGAGTATAAGGTCAGGGGAATAGAACTGTTTATGGCAGCAGCCGGCTGCGTCGGCGGCTCCTGTGGCGGGTTCCCCAAAACGCTTTACCTTGCTGCTTTTCCGGCTTTCGACAATCAGTTGTTCTGCCGCACCGGCGCTGTTCCTGTTCATAATCACCGCGATGCGGGCGGGATAAGGCAGCACTTCCGGCAGGGTGATCGTTTCATCGGGCGTAAATGGAATAAATTTTCCCGGTGCGGTATCACTGCGGCGAATCAGTTGCCGGTATTTTTCCCGCTCTCCGTTGGGCAGGCTTTCTGCCGCTGCTACTTCCTGTTCAAACCGGCGTATATTCTCCGGCGTTGCCAGGAAATCATCGCCTTCCAGCTGCCACGGACCGGTATATAACAAGGGTCTGATACTGCGATATACCAGATCAGTGCCCCCGTTGTTATCGCGCAGATCCAGTACCATCCTGGCGTTGCGGCGCAGCTGACCGGAGTGGGCGCTGATAACGGAATCTATACTGGCGGCAGATACTGATTTCAGACGCAGGTAGCCGGTACTGCTGTCCAGCTGCCGGTAATAGGCGTTGCCGGAAGTTTCTTCCGGAAACAGGACCTCCGCTGCGGTGACCTTCCGCGGAGCAGCAACTACATTTCTGCCGACTTTTTTCCAGCCCTGAGCCGCCAGCAGTGCGGCGGTATCAGTTGCTCCCCGGCTGGCGCCGTAATCTTTTCCATACATGATAACATCGTAATATCCGTATCCGGCAGGTATCAGTTCGAGCTTCACATGTCCCGGCTGCCAGCTGCCAACGGCAGAATGGATAATAACGCCGGCGTATGTACGTAGTCCTCTGGCAGACTTCACTACCGCTATCGTATATACGCTGTCCTGCTGATAGATGCCTTCTATGTCTGCAGTCGTTTTCAGGTAGAGGTCACGCACACGGTCTACGGTAAGCGGCAGGGAATCGGGGGCAAACCGGCCTCCGCTGATATACAGGTTTTTATCATTAAACGCGTTGATCCATTTTCCTAAAAGGTAATAGCAATATTTTTCACTGTTGATTCTGGCAGCCTGCCGGCGATAGGTATCGTATTCCGCCTGGTAGGCAGGCAGCCCGGCGGTGGTTACCCTGGCAGAAAATCCGGCGTAATTGTTTTCAACAAACAGTTTCAGGCTGTCCAGCTTCCTTTCACAGTTGCACCGCTGCCGGGCATTTGCAGTGATAATAATACAACATAACAGGGAAGCGGCTAAAAGCAGTTTCATGGTAGCGTATCAGGATTCTTTCAGAAAGGTTTTTCAGTGGTTATATGCTACAGGTTGCCGGCATTCGGACTGGATCACTTTATCTGGGAGGAGACTGTCGGCTAACCTAAAAACATTAAATATTGATTAAATATATAAAAACAGTTTCAATAATTATAATTTATTTAAGGTGTCAGTATACATGATCCAATATTAATAAATTGCACGTTCTAATATGACGGTATTATGTACTTAGAAGAACTGGAACAATTGTACAATGAACAGGCATACACAGTAGCAACTATTCAACTGGAAGCCTATCTGCAGGAACATGCCACCTCCGCGCAGGCATGGCACCTGATGGGGCTGTGTAAACTGGAAATTGCCAAATCAGCAGAAACAAGGGAAGAAGCCACTGAAGTATATACCTCCGCCTATCATGCCTTCAGCGAAGCCCTGACACACGATTCTGCGCATATACAGGCACGCCTGCACCGCGCCTATATGGGCGCCAATGTAATAGACGGCAAAGCCGATACCACGCTCAGCGACTGTGAGCAACTCATCGATAACGGTGATGATGAACTGACCACCAAGGCACTGCTGTACCGTTTCCAGGTATGGGTGCTGCTGAATGAAACTGACAAAGCGCTGGCCGACATGCACCGTAACCTGGAAATATATGAATCGCTCTACAAAGATGACCTGCCGCAGCTGAATGTAGCGAGGTTCCAATGCAATACCCGCATCGGCGACGTATACTACCATAATGATGATAAACCGGCGGCACTTGATTATTACAGGAAAGCATTCCATTGCACCGTATATAATAACCGCAGCCTGTCTACCATCTATTTCGCACTGGAAATGGAAGATTACGACTTTGCTGCCGACATGCTGCATATCATGACTACCGCCGGGGAATACTCCGAGGAAGATATGCTTGCCCTCCTGAGAAAAATTAAACAGCAGCTGGACGAAGGCCTGCAACATGCTGCGCTGGCCAGGGAATTCTGCTGGGGCACCATCGACTACTGGCACCATTTCTACGGTGAAGATGAGGCAGAAGGCACACTGGAACAAATCTCCACCGGTAAACGGTTTATTGCACAATACCCGGAAGAATCCTACTTCTATCATTTCACCGCTACCGCCCTCTTCAATATAGGCAGCTACGGCGAATCACTGCCCTATTACGAAAAGGCGACAGCCATCAGCGCATATCCCAGCACCATCATCCGCTGGTATTACGCCATGTATAAAACTACCGGACAGTTTCCGGCATCATGGCCTGAAACAGACTACAGCGTGCCGTTTGACTGGTACAGCGCGGGCGTCATCTGTGGCGAACTGGTGCAACAGGAACAACAGACGCCCGGCAGAGAACAGTTGCTGCAGCTGAAGAAATATCTCTATAAAAAAGCCTTTGACATCTACCATCCCTATTGGTATAGTAATACAGGATCGTCCTACGCAGGTCATCCTCACCACTTTGCGATGTGCTGTAATAACTACGGTATCACCCTGTTCGAGCTGGGCGATTTTGAAGAAGCCACCCGCGTGCATAACATCGGATATAACATGTCGCCCTTCTGGGAACAGCTGGAATCCAGGGCAGAAGCGTGGCACGCCCAGGAAAAATATGCAGAGGCGGTTACCGACCGGCAAACCATCCTCAACAACTTTACCAGCACCCTGCCACTTGTATACTACGTATCCATTCATGAGCGCATTATAGAAGATCTCACTACGCTGGAACGTTACGAGGAAGCCCTCGCGCTCTATCATAAAATTCTGCAGGAATACGATGAGTGGATTGCTGCTGATATGCAGGAACTGTCTGCAGAAGAATGCGACTCCATCATTTACAATATAGACCGCATCAAAACAGACCGCGCCTTTATCAAAACCGGTACAGACGGGGATCTTACAGAACGTATTGAAGCGCTGGAAGCACATCTGACAGAAAAACCGGACGACAGCGATGCCTACTTCAATCTGATGTATCTCTATTTTGAAGGAGGCCGGTATGAACACTGCATCGGAGCTATTAATAATCGTATATCCATTGGCGGTATAGCAAGATTACCCCTGGTATCGCAGATGAAAATTTATTACTTCCGCGGAAAAGCAGCGTTAAAGCTGGGAAAATACCAGCCCGCCATCAGTGATATGCTGCAGACCCTGGATATCATGTCCGGCGGCGGAGAAGCAGATAATACTCCCAACAACCGTTGCGGCGTATTTGCGTTCCTCGCAGAAGCCTACCTCGGCGCCGGCGATACGGACAACAGCATCACCTACGGCCAGAAATGCATACAGATCTACAAAACCATGAACTGGTCCTGGGATAATGAATGCGTTAACTTCTATTTCATCCTGGCCCAGGCCTATGCTGCCAGGGAGGATAACAGTCACTGCAAAAAAATGCTCGATAAAATACTGGAAAACACACCCGGACATGAACCGGCACTCCAGCTGAAAGCCACCCTGAAAGGCAGCGGAGGCTTGTTTTCCTTTCTCCGGAAGAAAAAGAGTTAGGGAGTTAAGGATTTACGGATGTTGTAATTTTCTGATTACTAAATGCAGCGGAGATATACGTGTATATCTCCGCTGCATTTTAGTGTATATTCATCATGTTGTCAGCTGGTATTCAGCTATTCAGTAACGGCAACGGATATACTTTTGTTTCAGCTTACATGTACATCTATCTACACAATCATCACCGTTCATATCACCGCTGGAGATATCGGGATTAAATTACTTTTGAGCCTTTTGCAATTTTCTGATATAAGCGGGCAATGGTAAAAACTGGCTTTTCCTTCCACTTCTCCGTTCTTCCAGAACACCATTTTCAACCAACCCTCCAAGATCATTTCGTGCAGTTTGATTACTAACTCCAAATTTATTCTGAACCTGAGCCACTGTAAAGTAAATTGTAACATCTTTTAATATTTCCTGAATCAAACCAATTTGCCGATCATTAAAAGATGTATTGCGGAGCAATGTAATAATATTCTGTTTTTCTGCTGTTTTACGCTGAATATAACTTTTCAAATCCTCCATAGCGATATTAATTGACCGGAGGTTATAAATAATAAAATATGTTAAATCATTATCATCTAACTCCGTATGCAGATATGCATGAGCATATTGGGCTTTTGAATTTAGAATAGTGCGAGACACTGACATATATTCAATTAGCCAGTATCCTTTTTTAATCAAATACCAGTAAAAAATAGTCCTGGCAGTTCTACCATTACCATCTGCAAACGGGTGAATATACCCCATAAGGAAATGTAAAATAATCCCCTTGGTAATTGGATGCATGAAGAAACTCAGCTTTTCCCTGTCATTGGCAAAATGACAAAAATCATCCATAAGTTGCTCTAATTGATCTGCAGGCGGAGGTGTGTAAACTGATTTTCCCGTTTGAACATCTACAACGTTAATATCATCACTCTTTCGAATTACGCCTTCCTCACTTCTTTCTGAAAATGTGTTTTTGGTAAGTATTGCATGAATCTGAAGAATTGCATCCTTGGTAATATCCATACTTTTATTCTCCACAATCCATTTCATTGCCTCATAGTTGTTGAGAATCATTTGCTCGGAGGTATTTCTGGGCTTTCGGTTATTCTCCAACATTTCTTTTGCCACCTTTCGGGTGGTGGCTGCCCCTTCCAGTTGGCTGGAGGCAATGGCCTCTTCCATCAGCGAGCTAATCAGGTAACGATCTCTATCTTCTGAAGGTATGATGCTATCTCCTTGTAAAGACCCCCCTAAGTTCATGTCGAATGCATGAAGAGCCTGCTGTACTACCGATGGAGATCCGACAAGAAATTTGAATTTTGGCAGAGAAGAAATACTGAGTCTTTTATTAGATATTCGCCAGGTTTTCACAGCGGCCCAGAGCCTTTTGGCATCTATCTTCCAGTCATCAGCAAGATATTTCCACTTTTCCCAGTAATAATATTTATTATCGTTTATATCTAGGAATTCCTGGAATTTCTTTTTCTCACTTAACTGTGACAACACTTCAGCATAAACAAAATCTTTGGGCGTGATAGGTGGGCCTTCAGGTATTCTCATTTTCTCCTAATTTTTACAAAATTAGGAGTTTTAAGGGACTATAAACTTGTATAGTTCCTCATTCTCCTAAAATTGACAAAAAAAGGAGTAAATTGACAACACAATATTTATAATTGATAATCAGAGAATTATATCAATATCTCTTTTCTTGACAACATCATTAAACCCCAGACAGCAGATTTGTATTCCATCCGCCCCAGGCCCTTTCATCAGTTAATCAACACCTTATTTCTAACCAGGAGGCAGGCGCCGATAATGCCGGAGCGCTCTCCCAGTGTAGATATTTTCAGTTTGGTATCGTTGTTTACCAGGCTGAGGGAGTATTTGTTCACGGCGCTTTTTATCGGTAAACGAATGTAATCCTGTGTGGCTGCCAGGCTTCCGCCTAAGATCACCAGTTCGGGGTTAAAGATATTAATCAGCAGCGCGATGCCGCGGCCCAGGTTCTCACCGATGCTGGCAATCAACTCTATCGCCAGTACGTCGTCGTGGTTGGCAGCGTCAATAATATCCTGGAGCTGAATGTCTTCCGGAGCCAGCCCCTTACGGGTAAGCATAGACGAAGATCCTTCCCGGAGGCGGTCGCGGAACATACGCATGAGCGCCCATCCGGAGGCCTCTGTTTCCAGACAGCCTTTCTTTCCGCAATGACAGATGATTTCATTGTCAAACAGCGGAATATGGCCAACTTCGCCGCTGTAGCCGGATTTACCGTAATACAGCTGTCCGTCAATCAGTACCCCCATTCCAATGCCGTAGTCCAGGTTCAGGAACAATACATTTCTTTCCCCATGCACGGCATCTGAGCAGAACTCGCCATAGGCCATGGCCCGGGAGTCGTTCTCCAGAAATACCCGGATACCTATTTTGGTTTCAATGATTTTACTGAGCGGCTCCTCATCAAAGTAAAAGAAGCTGTAACTGTAGCCGGTAGCGAAATTGATACGCCCGGACAGGTTGATGCCAATACCAAGAATTTTTTCTTTCGGTACCGGCAACGCCTTGATAAAATGACTGATCAGCCGGCAGAGTTCTTCCAGCGATGCTTTACTGTTATCCAGCTTATAGGGAATATTTTCTTCCGTGCGGATCAGGTTTTTCTGCAGATCAGATAATCCCAGGTTCAGGTGATGCTGCTTTACATCTACGCCGATAAAGAAAGCGGAGTCGGGAACCAGCCCATACAGGTTTGGTTTGCGGCCGCCGGTAGATTCTATCTTGCCGTAGTCTTTCACCAGCCCGTCGTGTATCAGGTCGTTCAGTAAGGTCGTTACTTTCGGTGCACTCAGGTTCAGTTCCCGGCACATGTCCGCAATAGTGGCATTCCCGATGTTGGCAAAGTAAGCCAGGGCAGCCTTTTTCAGATGAATATTTTTATAGGCAACCCCTGTCAGGTTTTCATTGTTCAATTCTTCAAAAAAGGTTTTACCCATACTACGGCGCTTTCAGTTTTTAATATGCGGTTAAGATAATCCGCTTCTTCTTAATTTTTTCAGAAAAGAAGAAACTACAAAAATCCATTATTTATACAAACTTCTTATATTTTGAAAAATATTCTTCTATTCATTTCAATTAAATAAAATTTATTAATTACTAGTGATAGTTGATGAAATATTTCATTATCTTGATTTAGGCGTTTTTTATTATGAAACGGAGAAAACCATTACGGGCCACCTGTTATGCCTGCTACCATGGAATAGCCACCGGCGGTTCAGACAGATCTGATGCACAGGCGTACGCATACCGGGTCAGTCAAACCTGGTTATGTCCGCAGCATACCAACCCGCTGTCAAAGGCTGACAGCCTGTCTCCCCGTCCCCAAAATTCATTTTTTTAATTCGGGGAAAATAATACCTTTGCAATCCTTTTTGAGCAAAAAAGGCAGCTCTTTTTTATTATTCAAACGCCTCCCCGGGAAGCCGACGAATAGCAAAAGTTCTTATTTTTATCCTTTTCCGGGTGTGGTGAAATTGGTAGACATGCCAGACTTAGGATCTGGTGCCGCAAGGCATGGGGGTTCGAGTCCCTCCACCCGGACATATTCTATTATGTGGCAATGTGTCAATATGGCAATGTGATAATGCTATGCTTACCTTCACTTTCATTGTCACTGCAGTCGTATCAGACGCGCTCTCACTTAATTATCAGCTTTTTTAATCCTGCCATTCCTGCTTGCCGTTGTGACTTCATGGCAGAAAAATAAACAAGGAATCATTATTGCTTCTTAAAGAACATTTTTATACAATTCAATTATGGCAACCGTTACCAGAGAAAACATTGGTTTATTGAACGATAAGATCACTGTGAAAGTGAGCCAGGAAGATTACCTTCCTAATTTTGACAAAGCAGTAAAGCAATTCAGCAAAAATGCAAACATACCCGGCTTCCGTAAAGGCATGGTACCTGCAGGTATGATTAAGAAGATGCATGGTCCTGCTATTTTTGGCGACGAAGTGCTGAAAACAGTGGAAAAAGAACTGATGGGTTATGTACAGGCTGAAAAGCTGGATATCTTCGGTCAGCCTTTATCTCTGGATAAAACTGCGAAAGACCTCGATTTCAGCAACCCTGCTGAATACGCATTCGAATTTGAAGTGGGTCTGAAACCTGCTTTCGAAGTTACTCCGCTGGAAAACAACAAAACCACCCTTACCAAATATAAAGTAACCGTTACCGATGAAATGGTAAACGATGAAATCCAGCGTTTACAGCTGAAAGGTGGTAAAACTTCCGAGCCTGAAACAATCACTTCAGAAGATAATGTAATAAACGTTACATTCGAAGAAGCTGATGCAAAAGGCAACGTAGCGGAAGGTGGCATTACCAAAGAAAACGCCCTGCTGGTGAAATATTTCACCCCGGCTGTTCAGGCTGAACTGCAAGGCAAAAAAATCGGTGACAGCATCACCATTAAACTGGCTGACTCCTTTGACGAACAGCGTCTGGGCTGGATCCTGAAAGATCTGGGCTTCGCTGCTGACGATAAGGAAGCTGCACAGAAAACTTTCAAACTGGCGATCACTAAAGTGACCCTGATTGAAAAAAGAGAACTGAACGAAGAATTCTTCAAAGAAGTTTATCCTGCTGAAAGCATCACAACAGAAGAAGCTTTCCGCGCTAAACTGAAAGAAGAAATCGGCAAGTACTGGGACAACGAAAGCCGTAACCACATGCACAACGACCTGTTCGAAGTGCTGGTACATGAAACTCCTATCGAATTACCGAAAGAGTTCCTGAAACGCTGGTTACAGGTTGGCGGTGAAAAACCTAAAACTGCTGAAGAAGCAGAAAAAGAATTCCCCGGCTTTGACCACCAACTGCGCTGGACGCTGATCAGCGATAAACTGGTTCGTGAAAATAAACTGGAAGTTTCTTTCGAAGATCTGAGAGAAAGTGCCAAACAAAAAGTACTGGGCTACTATGGCGGCGCCGCTGCAGATGGAGCAGAATGGCTGGATAGCTACCTGGATCGCCTGTTACAGGATGAAAAATTTGTTGACCAGACTTACCGTGAAATGATCACCACCAAGTTATTTGACTGGGCGGAAAGCAAGGTGACCGTGAAAGAAGAGGAAATCAAAGCAGACGATTTTGTTAATTTACCTCATAAACATCACCATCATGAACATTAATAACGATGAATTCAGAAAATATGCCATCAAGCATCGTGGAATCAGCAGCCTGGTAGTAGATAGCTATGCTAAAAGTCACCAGATTAACAGCCTGACTCCATATATCCTCGAAGAGCGCCAGATGAACATGACACAGATGGACGTTTTCTCCAGGCTGATGGCTGATCGTATTATTTTCCTGGGAGATCCCGTTAACGACTACGTGGCTAACGTAATTACCGCGCAGCTGTTATTCCTGGAGTCTTCCGACCGTAACCGTGATATACAGATGTACATCAATAGCCCCGGAGGCAGCGTGTATGCCGGCCTGGGTATTTATGATACCATGCAGATCATTTCTCCTGATGTTGCTACTATCTGCACCGGTATGGCGGCCTCCTTCGGCGCTGTACTCCTGGTAGCCGGCACAAAAGGCAAACGTACTGCCCTGAAACACGCCCGCGTAATGATTCACCAGCCTCACGGCGGCGCTGAAGGTCAGACTTCTGACATCGAAATCACTGCCCGTGAGTTCGTTAAGCTCAAAAAAGAACTGAACGAAATCATTGCCGGCCACTGCGGTCAACCCGTGAAAAAAGTGGAAAAAGATTCTGACCGTGACTACTGGATGACCGCTGACGAAGCGAAAGAATACGGCATCATCGATGACGTACTCCAGAAAAATCCTAAGAAACAACTGGATACTCCACAATAATTCCGGTTATCCGGACAATCAGGCGAATCCTGGTTAAGACAATTTTAACAGTCCCGCCTGTGGCGGGGCTGTTTTATTTTACCTCCTACCCGGATTTTTAGTGTAAATTTGTAACCCTGTAATATCATTGCAGGCAATGACAGATTCGTCGAAAAATAACTTATTCTGAAATGAAAGAATCGAAAATTCGTTGTTCCTTCTGCAACCGCTCCAAAGATGATGTGCAGATACTGATTGCGGGCGCCGAAGGACATATCTGTGAAAACTGTGTCGCCAACGCACAGGAAATTATTGACGCGGAGCTGTTCTCTCCCGGCAAGAAACCTGCATCCTCCGGCGCTGCCAGCGTAATGCCCAAAGTGGCTAAACCCGTGGAACTTAAAAAGTTCCTGGATGAATACGTTATCGGACAGGACGATGCCAAAAAAATCCTGGCTGTAGCTGTATACAATCACTATAAAAGACTGAACCAGCAAATAGGCGACGATGAAGTGGAAATCGAAAAATCCAATATCATCATGGTAGGTGAAACCGGTACCGGTAAAACCCTCCTGGCCAAATCCATCGCCAAACAGCTGAACGTTCCGTTCACCATCGTGGATGCTACCGTATTCACCGAAGCCGGCTACGTAGGCGAAGACGTGGAAAGTATCCTCAGCCGCCTGCTCCAGGTATGTAACTACGACGTGGAAGCTGCTGAACGCGGTATCGTTTACATCGATGAAATCGATAAAATCGCCCGCAAAAACGATAACCCTTCCATCACCCGCGATGTAAGCGGCGAAGGCGTGCAGCAAGGTCTGCTTAAACTGCTGGAAGGTGCAGAAGTACTGGTACCTCCGCAGGGCGGCCGTAAACACCCGGAACAAAAACTTATCAAACTCAACACCAGCAATATCCTGTTCATCTGCGGCGGCGCTTTCGATGGTATCGACAGAATCATCAGCAGAAGAGTACAGACGCATTCCATCGGCTTTACCGTTAACAAGGAAAAAGAAGAAGAAAGCAGGAAACAAATACTCCGCTATGTGAACTCCCAGGATCTCAAATCCTTCGGACTCATTCCGGAACTCCTGGGCCGACTGCCGGTAGTTACCTACCTCAACTCCCTGGACAGAGATACGCTGAAAGCCATCCTCACCACACCGAAAAATGCACTGATCAAACAGTACAAAAAACTGTTTGCCATCGAAAATATCGATCTGCAGGTGGATGATGAGGCAGTAGAATATATTGTAGACAAAGCCATGGAATACAAACTGGGTGCACGCGGCCTCCGCTCCATCTGCGAAGTGGTACTCAGCGACGCCATGTACGAACTGCCATCCAGCAACGAATCCGCTTTTGCCCTGACCAAAGAATATGCGCAGGCCAAACTGGAACAGTCTACCCTGGTGAAATTAAAAGTAGCGTAATAACCAATAAAACCCTTTTTTTATGCAGGAACTCATTCAGCAATTACAGGCGAAGGCCGGACTTACTCCTGAGCAGGCTGCTCAGTCCATCGAAGTGATAAAGGAATATGTGAAAGGTAAGCTCCCTCCCTTTATCGCAGGTACTGTAGACAACTGGTTTGCAGGCATGTCTAAATCTGATGAAGGCAAAAAAGAAGGTCAGGCCAGTGATTTCCTGATTTAAGATTTTATTATTTTATTATTTGAGATTTGAGATTTGAGATTTGACCTGAGCGGATAAAAAAATGCAGCGGATGTTCTCCGCTGCATTTTTTTATCCGCTCAGGTCAAATCTCAAATAACCAAATAATAAAATTTCCCCATACTTAGAGGCTGCTGAGATACCGGAAAAGGGCTTTGAGTTCTTCGTCGGTGTATTGGGAGGTCATGGACCAGGGCATGTCTTTATTTTCCAGTTGTTTGCCTTCGGGTGTTCTGCCGGTGCGCAAAGTGGAAATAAAGCCCGATTCCGTCCATTTTCCCAGATTGCCCCTGGAGGTAATATCCGCCACCCTTTTTCCGCCCGGAATGGGGCTTTCTCCCCCTGTTAAATGAGGATTATGACAGCCGGTACAGGACACCGACAGATAAGCGCCGTATTCTTTCGTGGCAGCTGGCGCCATTACTGCAGGCTGACGAAACCTGTGATCTACCTTTTGTGCCGGAAACAGCGGCATTTTACCCAGTACCGTAAGTACCCTGCCTACCGGGCCGGCATGTGTACGGGGCAGCTCCCGGTCAACCGGCGGCTGCGCCTTACAAAATGCAATGATCGCTGCTATGTCCTGGTCTGATAACCGGGCATACTCATAAGATGGCATCAGCAGCAGGGATTTCCCCTCATGGCTCACCCCGTGCCGAAGTGCCAGTAACCAGTCGCGGGTACTGTATCCGGGCCTTAAACCACCTTTTCCGGTGGTCAGGTTAGCGCCGGCAAAATAGCCGATGAGCGGATCATCCAGGAAGGTTTTTCCGGCCAGGTTTTTATCATGACAATCACTGCATCCCTTAATTGTAAAAAGGTGTTCTCCGGCCGCGATGGCAGCAGCGTCCGTCGGGATGGGAATTTCGCGCAGCTGTATGGCATAGCGTGTGTTTTGCTGCCGGTTGAATAAAAAGGTGAAGATGCTGTAAGCAATAACGAACATGACGACAAGGCACAGCAATGCTATGCCGGTCCATTTAAGGATTCGGGCTAACATACAAATAATGCTTAATGAAGAAAAGTTTTTACGCGTACAAAATTAAGCGGGATGTATGTCTCCCGTTTCAGTACTACTACTGATTTTTGGGGGTTAAACGTAGTACTGATGGTGGTGGAGCGTAGGTTCAGGTAAATAACGTGGATTACAGGTCCTGTAATCTTTATCTGGTTTGCAGATTGAAGCTCTTTCTGGTTATAGAAAAGCACCCGGGTTAAAGGGTGCTTTCCTGAGAGTAAAAGTGTTTCAAATCTTTCTTGATTTTTGTGTTAAGGTTGATAAACGGTAAAGAGTGATGAATTAACCCAAATTTAACGTTCCTTTTGCAATATCAAATAACACTAAAGGGGTAATATTTCATTTAATTGTCAAAAAAGATGAATGGTTTGCACCTTCGGTTTTTTTACATTAAAAAAATATCATCCTTACAATCAAATAAGAATCAATAACAAAAACGATATAGCTATTTCAATGATTCTCTGGCGATAACGATTTTTTGAATTTCAGAGGTCCCTTCTCCGATGGTGCATAATTTTGCATCACGATAATATTTTTCCACCGGGAAATCTTTCGTGTAGCCGTAGCCACCGAAAATCTGTACGGCATCGTTGGCTGTTTTCACCGCTACTTCCGACGCATAGTATTTGGCGATGGCTGCTTCACGGGTCATTTTCACCTTTCTGTTCTTCATGTCTGCTGCCTGGAGCGTCAGTAATTCCGCGGCTTCTATTTCGGTAGCCATATCTGCCAGTTTGAAAGAGATGCCCTGGAAGGAGGCGATCGGCTGATCAAACTGGTAGCGCTCCTGCGCATATTTCAGGGCTGCATCGCGGGCGCCTTTGGCGATGCCGAGAGACAGGGCAGCGATAGAAATGCGGCCACCGTCCAGAACTTTCATGGACTGGATAAAGCCATCTCCCACTTCGCCGAGTACATTGGCTGCCGGCACGCGGCAATTGTCAAATATCATTTCTGCCGTTTCGGAGGCGCGCATACCGAGTTTATTTTCTTTTTTGCCGCCGCTGAAACCGGGGGTTCCCTTTTCTACCACAAAGGCCGTCATACCGTGGCTGTCTCTGACATCGCCGGTACGGGCTATGACTACAGCCACATCACAGCTTTTGCCGTGCGTGATCCAGCATTTGGTACCGTTGATGATCCAGTCGTCCCCGTCTTTTTTAGCCACGCACTTCATGTTCATGGCATCGGAGCCGGTATTGGGTTCTGTTAGTCCCCATGCTCCCAACCATTCTGCGGTGGCCAGTTTGGGCAGGTAGCGCTGTTTCTGTTCTTCATTGCCGAACTGCAGAATGTGTCCGGTGCATAACGAGTTATGTGCAGCCACACTGAGGCCGATAGCTCCGCAAAACCTGGCGATTTCGCTGACTACGGTTACGTACTCCAGGTAGCTGAGACCGCTGCCGCCGTATTCCTGCGGCACCAGTACTCCCATCAATCCCAGTTCCCCCAGTTGCCTGAATAATGACACAGGAAATTCCTGTGTTTCATCCCACTCCAACACGTGCGGTGCGATGTGTGTTTTTCCGAAGTCCCGGATCATCTGGGCAATCTGTTGCTGCATATCCGTTGGCTCAAAATTCATAACGTGCGGGTTTAAAAAGTGATAACAATGTAAGGTTCAATTTTACGATAAATAATTTCATCCACCAACGGCAGGCTGCGAAGCTCGTCAACACGCCTGAAACCCGCATGGGCACTGCGATACTGAACAATCAGACGGGCCAGTTTATAACGTATATATGGATGAGCCGCCAAAGATTTTTCATCTGTGAGGTTGAGGTCTATTTTTTTTAGAGAACCATCACCGATCTTCAAAAAAGGTTGAATTTTTTGAAATGTACTGTCAGGCAAACCGTAGCACTCCCCCACCTGCGATATGGCAAAGAAGCCGCCCAGCTTATCCCGGAAGGCAGTAATACGCCGGGCATAACCCGGCCCGATTCCTGGCAGCAGCTGCCATGCAATAGTATCTGCCGTATTGATATCAATGACTGCCGGCAGTTTGCGCGGTGGGCCTCCGCTGCGTTCCGTTCGCTTGTATGCGGACTGATAACCGCTGTGGTAAACGGTATCAGTATACCGGGTGCGATGATATGGCCGTCCGGCAGCAGCAATTTTCACATAGGGTATCAGCCGTGTGCAGGTTGCAGCCGTCAATCCATAGATCCGCTGCAGGTCCGCCGCTTCGCGGAAACGCCCGCCCTTCTCCCGGAAACGCTGAATAGTTGCTGCCGTACGGGCAGGCACGCCTAATTGTTCCCAGCCGCTGACCGGCAAGGTATTCGGATCAAAATAAAACAAGGCTCCGGTGGAAACGGCCACCTCTTCCCTCCGCCCTGCTGTTACAGCGGGAGCATCCGGTTTGCGCTGCGCTTCAAATGCCGTTACGGCTGCATGTAATGCCGTACTATCGCCCACGGTTACACGCTGCAACGGGAACAGCATATCCGGCAGCCAGGCCGTCATCAACATGAGAGCTACCATTACCAGGATACCTATACGTTCCCTCGGCGAAAACCGCCACCATTCCTTTACCGGAGCTTTCCACATGGGCTAACATTTACAGTGGAAAATTACGGCCGTGAAAAATGAAGAATGTTAACCGGATGTGAAGAAGTTAAATTTCTATGGTCAGACCGTCATACGCCAGCGCCATGCCATCGGGCAGCTCTTTCATCACCTCGTCATGCAGTCCCATCTGGTGGCTGATATGCGTGAAATACACCTGCGGCACTTCCAGTTCTTTGCCCAGCGCGATAGCTTCTTCCAGGGTAAAATGGGAAATATGTTTTTCCCTTCTCAGGGCATTCAGCACCAGTACCTTTGAGCCACGTATCTTCTCTTTCTCTTCCGGTGCAATGTAGTTGGCGTCTGTGATATAGGTAAAGTCATGTATGCGGAACCCCATGACCGGCATTTTGTAATGCATTACCTGTATAGGCGTGATGGTGAGTCCGTTGATGGCAAACGGGGTATCGTCAATGGTTCTGAGGTTGATTTCCGGAATACCCGGATATTTAAATTCAGCGAAGGCGTATGCAAATTCACGCATGATAATATTCTGGGAAAATTCTGTGGCGTAAATATCAATGGCGCCCTGCTGAAAGTAGTTAAAGGCACGGATATCGTCCATGCCTGCAATATGATCTTTATGAGAATGCGTAATCAGTACCGCTTCCAGGTGCTTCACGCCTGCGCGCAGCATCTGGTACCGGAAATCGGGGGTGGTATCCACTACAATATTCCCTTCGGGGGAAGAAATAAAAATGCTGCTCCTCAGTCGCTTGTCCTTTTTGTTGGCAGAGGTGCAAACCTCGCAGCCGCAAGCTATTACCGGTACTCCCTGCGATGTGCCTGTTCCGAGAAATGTAACTTTCATCCCGATGTTTGATTAGTGCTGGTTTATTATTCTGCGCTTTCGCTGCCGATGTTATTATTTTCATCCGATGCATCCGGCACCGGTTTACTGTTGAGGATCTGCTTGTACAGCTTATGTGATTCTGCAGTCAGCAGGTCTTCATCCAGCGGCAGGGTAGAAATAATGTCCAGCAGGGTGTTGATGCGTCCTTCCAGATTCAGGAATTTGTTGATCACCACAACCTTCTTGTGTTCCAGGATGCAATAACCGGAAGTAAAGGAGCCTTTTTCGAAGCGCAGCACGTATTTGGCGTCTTCGAAAATCTTTTCCAGTTTAGTGAGATTACCGGGGGTGATTTTAATATTCATGCAGCAAAAGTAGGCAAAAATAGTGTTTGGAAACAGCTATTTGCTGGCCATTCTGGCTACCGGTACAATCATTTCTTCCAGTGAAATACCGCCATGCTGAAAGGTGTTGCGGTAGTAGTTCACGAAATAATTGTAATTGTTCGGATAACATAAATATCCGTCTCCCCTTGCAAAAATATAGGATGAATTCACGTTGGGCTTGGGCAGTCCGGCTTCCCGCGGATCCCTGAATGCCAGTACATCCCGCGCATCATAGTTGAGGTTGCGGCCGTGCTTGTAGCGCAGGTTGGTGGTTGTCTGTTTATCGCCGATAACTTTCACGGGTGTTTTCACGCGTACGCTGCCATGATCGGTGGCGATAATGAGATTGATTTTTTTATCACTGATGCGTTTCAGCGCCTGGTGCAATGGACTGTGTTCAAACCAGCTGGCGGTCAGGGAGCGGTAGGAGGCTTCATCTCCGGCCAGTTCCTTCAGCACTTCCATTTCTGTGCGGGCATGGCTCAGCATGTCCACAAAGTTGTATACGACGATGCTCAGCGGATAGTCGAGCAGGTTATGAATATTGTTCAGCATATGCTGCGCATCCTGGTGATTGGTCACTTTTGTGTAGGAAAACCGTGGATCCATTTTCAGCCGCTGCAGCTGTGCCGCAAAGAATTTTTCTTCATACAGGTTTTTTCCGCCTTCTTCATCATCATTCTTCCATTCTTCCGGGAATTTACGTTCAATGTCTACCGGCAGCAGTCCGGAAAAGATGGCGTTCCGGCTGTATTGCGTGCTGGTAGGCAGTATACTGAAGAAGGTATCTTCTTCCAGCAGGCGGAAAGACTCCTGGAAGATCGGCAGGATGGCCTTGTATTGGTCCAGCCGCAGGTTATCGATCAGCAGGAATACGTTGGGCACTTCCGGATCCAGTGCGGGCACTACCTTTTTTTCGAAAAGGGTGTGCGACATCACCGGGGCGTCTTTTGTTTTGGGATGCAGCCAGTCTGCATAATTACGGCTGATGAATTTGGAGAATTCGGTATTGGCTTCCGCTTTCTGGGTGTTGAAAACTTCCAGCATTTCCGGGCTGTTGGCTTTGGTCATCTCCATTTCCCAGTAAACGAGTTTTTTGTAGATGTCCATCCATTCGTTGTAGTCCGGACTGGAGTTAAGCGCCATGAACAGGGAGCGGAACTCCTGCTGGTAGGCATTGGTGGTTTTTTCGGCCACCAGTCTTTTATTGTCAATGATTTTTTTGAGCGACAGCAGTACCTGGTTGGGATTAACGGGTTTGATGAGATAGTCGGTGATCTGGGAGCCGATGGCGTCGTCCATCACGTTTTCCGCCTCGTTTTTGGTAATCATGACCACGGGGATCTGCTGGTCTATCTCCTTTATTTTGCCGAGGGTTTCCAGTCCGGTGATACCGGGCATGGACTCATCCAGCAGCACTACGTCTACCACCTGTTCCTTCAGGAATTCCAGGGCGTCATATCCGTTGGTGAGCGCGGATACCTTGTAGCCTTTGCTTTCCAAAAAAATTATCTGTGATTTTAAAGATTCTATTTCGTCGTCTACCCAAAGTATATTTATCTGGTTCATAGTTCATTTTGAAGGTTCCGGAAAGAAAATTACCGCTATTTTTTCTCAAAAACCATTCCCTGCCTGCCCGGCACCGGTAATTATATGTTAAAATAGTACGGGATATCCAAAAATCCCAGGTGGAAAAAGCGGCTGAGGTCTTAAAGTTATTTACCTTCGCGCATAACATTTTTCTACCTGTAACCTACCAGCTGTTTTTACTGTAATAGGGGTATTCCATATAAAAAGCGTCATTATAAGTAAAAAAATTACATATAATTAATTCATATTGTAGTTTTGTATAATGGCACACAGCATTTTGGATGTGGATAACTCATCTGAAATTGAACAACTTGATGCAATGACCGAACGCAAGCGAAAAATTGTTAATGATCCGGTGTATGGCTTTATTACCATAGATCACCCGTTGATTTTTAACCTCATTTCCCATCCCTGTTATCAGCGGTTGCGCCGCATTCATCAGATGGCGCTGGCACACCTGGTATATCCCGGTGCAATGCACACCAGGTTTCATCATAGTTTGGGAGCCTATCATCTGATGACCATGGCGTTGCAGGAGTTGAAGAGCAAAGGCACGGAGATTACTGAAGCGGAGGAAGTAGCTGCCAGAATGGCGATACTGCTGCATGATATAGGCCACGGGCCTTATTCTCATGCATTGGAGAATGGTATTATTGAGGGCGTTTCCCACGAGGAGATTTCGCAATGGCTGATGGAAGACCTGAACAAACAGATGGATGGTGCGCTGACGCTGACCCTGGATATCTTCAATGGCCGTTATCATAAAAAATTCCTGCATCAGCTGGTTTCCAGCCAGCTGGATGTGGACAGAATGGATTATCTGAACCGTGACAGCTTCTTCACCGGCGTGGCAGAGGGCACTATCGGCTACGACCGTATCATAAAAATGCTGAAAGTTCACCAGGGTGAGCTGATGGTAGAAGAGAAAGGTATTTATTCAATAGAAAAATTCATTATTGCACGCAGGCTGATGTATTGGCAGGTATACCTGCATAAAACCGTACTGAGCGCGGAAAATATGCTGGTAAAAATCCTGCAGCGGGCTAAAATGCTGGCACAGGACGGGCAAAAGCTGTTCTGCTCCCCTGCCCTGGAATATTTCCTGTACAATACCATTACCCGGGATAACTTTGAACAGGAGCCGGATTGCCTGCGCCTGTTCTGTAAACTGGATGATTACGATATACTGGGAGCCATTAAGGTATGGACCGGACATTCGGATAAAGTACTGTCACTTTTATGCAACTGGCTTATTAACAGGGAGTTATTCAAGGTAGTGCTCCACAACGAACCTTTTGACAACAGCACGGTTGAGCTGCTGCGTCAACAGGTGGCACAAAAATGGGAGATATCAGGAGCGGATCTTGATTTCTTCGTTTTCACCGATGTAGCCTCCCTGCGGGCCTATAATGCAAGCGACGAAAATATCAATATTCTTTACAAAGACGGAACTGTGAAAGACATTTCCTCCATTGATAACGCACTGATTAGTCACACACTGGCTATACCGGTAAAAAAATTCTACATTTGTCATCCAAAAATCTAGGCTAACAACGTTTTATAAAGCATTAAAATGTTAAAGAATTAATTCATACAAATCCGGAAGTAGCCTGGAAAACATTACAAATATTAATTATGCAGTTTAGCGCATTACAATTAGCTACCATGTTAGATGGTAAGCTGGAGGGAAATCCGGACGTGAAGGTGAGCAACATCGCCAAGATCGAAGAAGCTGGCGAAGGGATGCTCAGTTTTATTGCCAATCCAAAGTATGAAGAGTTCATATATACCACAAACGCGTCCATTTTAATAGTAAATGAGAGCCTGGTGATAGAACGCCCCATTACATCTACCCTGATCCGGGTGAAAGATGCCTACAGCAGCTTCGCCCTGTTGCTGGAGAAATACCGCTACCTGACAGGTAACAAATCCGGTATTCAGCAGCCATCCCATATACCCCAGACGGTAAAAATGGGGGAAAATGTGTTCGTAGGCGCCTTCGCCTACCTGGGAGAAAATGTGGTGCTCGGCAATAATGTAAAGATATACCCTGGAGTTTATCTCGGAGATAATGTTATTGTTAACAATGACGCTGTGCTGTATCCGGGTGTAAAAGTATACGATAATTGCATTGTGGGAAGCCGTGTGATCCTGCATGCAGGCTGTGTGATTGGCGGCGACGGCTTCGGTTTTGCCCCTCAGCCGGACGGTTCCTATAAAAAAGTACCGCAGATCGGTAACGTAGTGATCCACGATGATGTGGAAATCGGCGCCAATACTACTATTGACCGCGCTACGATGGGTTCTACCGTTATCCGTCAGGGTGTGAAACTGGATAACCTTATCCAGGTGGCACACAACGTGGACATAGGCCCCAATACTGTTATTGCTGCGCAGACAGGCGTTTCAGGCAGTACCAAAATAGGGCAGAACTGCGTGATCGGCGGCCAGGTAGGTATGGTGGGTCATATTCATATCGCCGACGGCACCAAAATCAATGCACAGAGCGGTTTGTCCAAGTCTATTACCGTCCCTAACAGCTCTCTGACCGGCTCCCCGGCGTACGATTATAAAAGTTCGCTGAAAAGTCAGGCAATTTTTAGAAATTTGCCGGACCTTGAAAAAAGGGTGAAGGAATTAGAGGAGATGGTAAAACAACTGTTACAGGAAAGAGCAGGGGTTTAATTTTATCTGAAGATCAAACAGTTATACATTAGTTAATATGATGGAAAATCAACAGTTGCAGAACCAGCACACATTGAAAGGCGATATCAGTATTTCAGGTGTGGGTTTGCATACAGGAGCCAGCGTAAACATGACACTGAAGCCGGCATCAGCAGGCTTTGGTATCAAATTCCAACGTATAGACCTTCCTGACCAGCCTGTAGTAAAAGCGGATGTAGACTACGTAGTGGATACCGCCCGCGGCACCACCCTGGAGCACAACGGCGCACGCGTGAGCACCGTGGAGCACCTGCTGGCAGCCCTGGTGGGAACCGGTGTGGATAACGTGCTGATTGAACTGGACGGCCCCGAAATTCCTATTATGGACGGCAGCTCCCTCCCTTTCATTGAAGCTATCGAAAAAACCGGTATCCAGGACCAGGACGCCAAAAAGATCTATTATACCATAGATACCAATATCAGCTATTACGACGAGCAGAAAAAGGTGGAAATGGTGGCTTTGCCGGCTGTTGACTACCGTATTACCTGCCTGATCGATTTCAATTCACCGGTACTGGGTACGCAGCACGCCAAAATGGGCGGTATAGAAGAATTCAGAAATGACATTGCTTCTTCCCGTACCTTCTGCTTCCTGCATGAACTGGAATACCTGCTTAACAACAACCTGATTAAAGGCGGAGATATCAACAACGCCATCGTGGTGGTAGACAGGGCAGTGAATGAAGATGACATGCAGCGCCTGGCAAAAGCATTCAACCGTGAAACGATCTCTGTTCAGCGCGAAGGCATCCTGAACAACATAGAGCTGCGCTTCCCCAACGAGCCGGCCCGTCATAAACTCCTGGATGTAGTGGGCGATCTGGCCCTGATTGGTTTCCCGATCAAGGCGCACATCATTGCCAACCGTCCCGGCCATGCTTCCAACGTGGAATTTGCCCGTAAAATCAAGGCATATATCAAGAAAAACAAGCACAATAAAGACGTACCCGTGTACGATCCCAATCAGCCGCCTGTTTTCGATACCCCGCGTATAGAAAGAACCCTGCCGCACCGTTACCCGATGCTGCTGGTAGATAAAATCATTGAACTGGGTGAAGAACGCGTAGTAGGTATTAAGAACGTTACCTTCAACGAACACTTCTTCCAGGGCCATTTCCCGGGCAACCCTGTCATGCCGGGCGTATTACAGCTGGAAGCGCTGGCGCAGGTAGGTGGTATCCTGGCCCTGAACCGCGTACCGGATCCTGAAAACTACGACACCTACTTTCTGAAAATAGACAACTGTAAGTTTAAACAGAAAGTATTTCCCGGTGATACCATGATCCTTAAGATGGAGCTGCTCAGCCCCATCAGAAGAGGTATCGTTGAAATGCGGGGAACGGTATTCATCGGAAACAAAGTGGTAACGGAAGCCGATATGATAGCACAAATTATAAAAACAAGAGAAGGCAAATAACGCATGATTCACCCGCTCACATACATACATCCGGACGCCAAAGTTGCGCCCAATGTAAAAATTGATCCGTTTACCGTAATTCACAAAAACGTAGAAATAGGAGACGGCACCTGGATAGGTTCTAACGTAACCATCATGGAAGGAGCCAGAATAGGCAAAAACTGCCGCATATTCCCCGGCGCTGTTATTTCTGCCATCCCACAGGATTTAAAATATGCGGGTGAAGAAACAACGGTAGAAATCGGCAACAATACCACGATCCGTGAATTTGTGACGATTAACCGTGGCACCAAAGACAAATGGAAAACCGTGATCGGCAACAACTGCCTCATCATGGCCTACAGCCATATTGCCCACGATTGTGAAGTAGGCAACTACTGCGTCTTCTCCAACAATACCACCCTTGCCGGCCACATCACCGTTGGCGATCACGTGGTACTGGCGGGCATGGTAGCCATCCAGCAGTTCTGTAAGGTAGGCGACCACGCATTCGTTACCGGCGGTTCCATGGTACGTAAAGACGTACCTCCTTACGTAAAGGCTGCCCGTGAGCCCCTGTCCTACGTTGGCGTAAACTCCGTAGGCTTAAAGAGAAGAGGTTTCTCCCTGGAAAAAATCAATCATATCCTGGATATTTACCGTGTGATCTTTGTGAAAGGGTTTAAATTATCCAAGGCTGTCAGCATCATCGAAGCAGAATTCCCTGCTACCGACGAAAGAGATGAAATACTCTCCTTCATCCGTGAGTCCGGCCGCGGTATTATGAGAGGTTATACTTCCCGCTCCAATGACGATATCTCTTAATCAGACGGGCAAACGCTTTAACTACGACTGGATTTTTCGTGGTGTAACGCAGACCTTCCGTGAAGGACAGCGATACGCTATATTAGGGCCTAACGGTTCCGGGAAATCCACCTTATTACAGGTTATCAGCGGCGCCATTCAGCACAACGAAGGCGTCATCGAATATGGCACACCGGAAAAACCCATCGCTCCTGATGCGTTTTTCCGGTACTGTGCTATCGCAGCTCCTTACCTGGAGCTGATTGAAGAACTCACCCTCACAGAAATCATCGGATTTCACCTGCAGTTTAAAAAATTCCTTCCCGGTATCACTCCTGCTATTGCCATGCAAAAGGTAGGACTGGAAAAGGCAGCCGGCAAACAGCTCCGGTATTTCTCCTCCGGTATGAAACAGCGCATAAAACTGGCCCTGGCCATTTTCAGCGATGTGCCCGTACTCCTGCTCGACGAACCCTGCACCAACCTGGACGCGGCCGGTATAGAGGTATACCAGCAACTGATCCGCGAATTCGGTGGCAACCGCCTCATCATTGTCAGCTCCAACGACCCCCAGGAATATTTCATGTGCGAACACTTCCTCCGTATACAGGACTATAAAAAATAACGTATAGCCGTTACGGTTCTCTCCTGCGCTGCCGTTTTGCAAAAAACAACGGCTTATTGCTATTTTATTATCTTCGCTGACAACTAAACACAGCTAAAAGCTTTTTATGCAAACTGCCAGTAAAAAGGTGATTAATGGCTGGGCCATGTATGACTGGGCCAACTCCGTTTACAACCTTGTTATCACTACTACCTTCTTCCCTATCTATTTTCTAGCTGTTACAGAGGAACATGTGTCGTTCCTGGGAATGCGATTTGTCAATTCCGCCCTGTACAACTATGTACAGGCTGCAGCCTTCCTCCTCGTGGCCATCACCACGCCGATACTGTCTTCCATCGCCGATACCCGCGGCAACAAAAAGATCTTCCTGAAGTTCTTTACCATCCTGGGTTCAGCAGCCTGTGCAGCCTTGTACTTCTTCGATAAAAGTTCGCTGAACACCGGTGTATTTGCCTTCATGCTGGCTACTGTCGGCTATTGCGGCGGACTTGTATTCTATAACTCCTATCTGCCGGAGATAGCCGCGCCGGAAGACCGTGACCGTATCAGCGCCAAAGGATACAGTCTGGGTTATATCGGCAGCGTTATCCTTCAGCTAATCGGGTTTGCACTGGTACTCCTCAAACCTTTCGGTATGGACGATATAAAGCCGGTACAGATTACCTTCCTGCTGGTGGGTGTCTGGTGGATCTGCTTTGCACAGATTCCTTTTGCTACCCTGCCGGCCAGCAAACCATCCGTTGATAAACACCAGGGAAATATATTTACAGAAGGCTTTGCAGAACTACGCAAAGTGTATGCGCAAGTGAAAACCATGCCGGTGCTGAAGCGCTTCCTTCGTGGCTTTTTCTTCTACAGCATGGGTGTACAGACGGTCATGCTGGCTGCTACCATCTTCGGCAGTAAAGTGCTGAACCTCCCATCCAGCACCCTTATTGCCGTAGTGGTAATTATTCAGCTGGTGGCCATTCCCGGCGCATGGAGCATGGCCAGGCTCTCCGGCATCTATGGTAACCTCCGGGTACTGATCGGGGTGCTGATACTCTGGATAGGCATCTGCATCGCCGGTTACAAGATGCAGACCGCCATGCACTTTTACCTGCTGGCAACTGTGGTAGGCCTGGTAATGGGAGGCGTGCAGTCGCTCAGCCGCTCTACCTACGCCAAACTGATGCCGGAAACAAAAGATACGACCAGCTTCTTCAGCTATTACGACGTTACCGAAAAGCTGTCTATCGTTATCGGCATGTTCTCATTTGCCTATATCGACGACCTGACCAACAACCTGCGCAACTCAGTACTGGCGCTGGTGGTATACTTTATCATCGGCCTCGTGTGGATCATCTCCGCCCTGCTGAAACAAAAACAATTGTCTTCCGTTAAATAAATCAAATACCAGAACATTATGCGGTTATATACGATCGATACGGGATTTTTCAAACTGGACGGCGGCGCCATGTTCGGCGTAGTACCCAAAACGATGTGGAACAAACTCAATCCTGCAGATGACAACAACCTCTGCACCTGGGCCATGCGCTGCCTGCTGATAGAAGACGGCAACCGCCTGATACTTGTTGACAACGGTATCGGCGATAAACAGGATGCCAGATTCTTCAGCCATTACTACCTGCACGGCGATGCCACCCTCGATAAATCCCTGGCGGCACACGGCTTCCACCGGGATGATATTACCGACGTTTTCCTCACCCACCTGCACTTCGATCATTGCGGAGGCAGCATCAGAAGAGAAGGCGACAAACTGGTGCCGGCCTTCAAAAATGCTACCTTCTGGAGTAATGAAGACCACTGGAAATGGGCTACCCAGCCCAACGACCGGGAAAAGGCTTCCTTCCTGAAAGAAAATATCCTGCCCATACAGGAAAGCGGGCAGTTGAAATTCATTGAACATAAAGACGGCACTGCCTTTACAGATAATATCTCTGTAAGATTTGCCAGCGGCCACACCGATGCCATGATGCTGCCACAGCTACAATACAAGGATAAAACCATCCTGTACATGGCGGATCTGCTGCCCTCTGTGGCGCACCTCCCCCTCCCATATGTGATGGCATATGACATGTTTCCGCTGACCACCCTCACGGAAAAGAAAAAGTATCTGCAGGAAGCCCTGGATCAGCAATATGTGCTGTTCTTTGAGCATGATCCGCGCATCGAATGCTGTACGCTGGAAATGACGGAAAAAGGTATCCGCGCCGCCAACACCTTTGCCCTGCAGGAACTGTAGCCCTGTCAGTCTGTCATTAAACACAACCCTGCATTATTTTTGATTCCGGTTACCTATGGCTATACATATTACACCGGATAACAAACTAAAAAAGCTGATCGTTGTTGGCGACCGGGTGCTGATAAAGCCCTCTACGCCGCACGACCGCACCAGAAGCGGCTTATACCTGCCTCCCGGCGTGCAGGAAAAAGAAAAGGTGCAAAAAGGATATGTTATCAAAACCGGCCCCGGATACGCTATCCCCATTCCTGTAGACGAAGAGGATTCCTGGAAGCCGGAAGAAGATAAAGTCAAATACATTCCCCTGCAGGCCAAAGAAGGCGACCTCGCCATCTTCCTGCTGAGCGGCTCCACCGAGATTGTCTATGAAGACGAGACGTACTTCATAGTGCCACAGGGAGCGATATTGATGCTGGAACGGGAGGAAGACCTTTAGGGGAGACCCGTTTTTATTGGTTGGAACTGAAGGGCAATTACGAATTACGAATTGCGAATTACGAATGTAAAGGCGAAGAGCTAAACGAAGATTAAAAGTGATATTTAATACTTATCACCTTTAATCTTCGTTTAGCTCTTCGCCTTTACATTCGTAATTCGCAATTCGTAATTCGTAATTCACATTTTTTCCTTACCTTATAAGCACTTCAAACACTTACATTATGGGCAATAAAGAAGCATTTCTGGAATCTATCAAGAGTGGTTATACCTTCAAGGGGGAGCATTTCAAGCTGGGTTGCGCCATGCTGGATGGTGAAGTGGTTACCGGCGCGGATGTGTTCCTGCCATTGAAAACCATGAACCGTCACGGGCTGATTGCCGGAGCTACCGGTACAGGTAAAACCAAGACCCTGCAGGTGATTGCAGAAGGGCTGAGCGATGCCAGCGTGCCGGTGTTACTGATGGATATCAAGGGGGATCTCAGCGGTATAGCCGCTGCCGGTACGGATAATCCCAAAATACAAGAACGCTATCAGAAGATTGGCGGCTCCTGGAGCCCGGCCGCATATCCTGCTGAGCTGCTGTCACTCAGCCAGGAAAAAGGTGTTCGTTTACGCGCTACCGTTAGCGAGTTCGGGCCGGTGCTGCTGTCTAAAATACTGGAGCTGAACGATACCCAGGCGGGCCTTGTAGCCATGCTGTTCAAATATTGCGATGATAATAAACTGCCGCTGCTGGACCTGAAAGATTTCAAAAAAGTACTGCAGTTTGCAGGCAATGAAGGTAAAGCCGAACTGGAAAAAGACTACGGTAAAATTTCCACTACTTCTACCGGCACCATCCTGCGTAAAGTGATAGAGCTGGAACAACAGGGTGCAGAGCTGTTCTTCGGAGAGCGGTCCTTTGAAGTGGATGACCTCATGCGGGTGAGCGATGATGGCCGTGGTGTCATCTCCATTCTGCGTGTAAGCGATATCCAGGACCGTCCCAAACTCTTTTCCACCTTCATGCTCAGCCTGCTGGCCGAATTGTATGCCACACTGCCCGAAGAAGGCGATATGGACAAACCCAAGCTGGTCATGTTTATAGATGAGGCCCATCTCATCTTCAATGAAGCCAGCGATGCCCTGCTCAAACAGATTGATACCATCATCAAACTGATCAGATCCAAAGGCGTGGGCATTTTCTTCTGCACACAAAACCCGATGGATGTTCCCGCATCCGTACTGGGACAGCTGGGACTGAAAGTACAGCATGCCCTGCGCGCCTTTACTGCCAATGACCGTAAAACCATCAAACAGACAGCCGAAAACTATCCGCTGTCTGAATTCTATAAAACAGATGATCTCCTTACTCAGATAGGTATCGGCGAAGCGCTGATTACCTGTCTGAATGAAAAAGGCGTACCCACACCGCTGGCAGCGACCATGCTGGTATCGCCACGCTCCCGCATGGATGTACTGACTACCGGCGAACTAGACGGACTTATCAGTAACTCCAAACTGGTCAGGAAATATGCTGAAACCATCGACAATGAAAGCGCCTACGAAATACTGACCGCCAAACTGCAGGAGGCCGCAGAAAAAACTGCGGAAGCTCCCGCCCCTAAAGGCCGACAGAAAGAAGAAAAAGGCATCTTCGAACAAGTACTGGAAAGCTCCGCAGTAAAACAGGCCGGCCGCACCGCCGCCAGCGTCATCACCCGCAGCCTGCTGGGCGCACTGGGACTGGGCGGCAGAAGCAAAAAGAAAAGCAGCTGGTTTTAGGCTGCTTTCAATAACGGCCCCCTTTAATTAATTACGAATTGCGAATTACGAATTACGAATGTAGAAGCGAAGATTTAAACGAAGATGAAAGAGGATTTACAATAGCTATCTCCTTTCATCTTCGTTTAAATCTTCGCTTCTACATTCGTAATTCGCAATTCGTAATTCGTAATTAATTTATTATTTTGACGCTTTCGGATCTCAAACAATATAATTATGGATAAAGTCATTAAAACAGGTATCTGTTCCTTTGGTATGTCCGGCCAGGTATTTCATGCGCCCTTTCTGTATGTGAATCCGGGTTTTGAGTTTACGGCTGTAGTGGAGAGAAGCAAAAATATTGCACGGCAACGGTATCCGGATGTGAAGGTGTATACGACTGTGGAAGATATGATTGCAGATCCTGAACTGGAGCTGATCGTAGTAAATACACCCAACTATACACATTTCGACTATGTAACCAAGGCACTGGAAGCAGGTAAAAACGTGGTGGTGGAAAAACCCTTTACGGTGACTGCAGCAGAAGCAGATACACTGATAGCACTTGCCTCCTCTAAAAAGCTGCTGCTCAGCGTATATCACAATCGCCGCTATGACAGCGACTTTAAAATAGTACGCCAGGTTATCAGCGACGGGCTGCTGGGTGATATCCTGGAAGCGGAAATACACTACGACCGCTTCAAGGAAGAACTGAGTTATAAGAAACATAAGGAAGGGGGTTTGCCCGGTACCGGCGCCCTGTATGACCTGGGCTCCCACCTGA
This sequence comes from Chitinophaga solisilvae, assembly GCF_009928525.1. Taxonomy (GTDB): domain Bacteria; phylum Bacteroidota; class Bacteroidia; order Chitinophagales; family Chitinophagaceae; genus Chitinophaga; species Chitinophaga solisilvae. The sequence continues at coordinate 100,774 of NZ_JAABOK010000006.1, forward strand.
TTGATCAGGCACTGACGCTGTTTGGTATGCCGCAATCCCTCTGGGCCGACATCCGTATCATTCGCCGGGACTCCGTTGTGGATGACTACTTTGAACTGGTACTCTACTATGATACACTCCGGGTACGTCTGAAATGCAGTTACCTCATCCGTGAGGCGCTGCCTTCCTATCAGCTGCACGGACGTGCCGGCTCTTTTATCAAAACGAAATCTGATATACAGGAAGCGCAGCTGCAAAGAGGACTGCTGCCCAATAGTCCGGACTGGGGCGCAGAGCAACCGCATGAATGGGGCTTGCTGCACACCGAAATCAACGGCAAGGTGGTAAAACAATTCCTGCCGGGAACCAATGGTAATTACATGGATTATTATAACGGCATTTACGCCGCGCTGGTAAATAATGCGCCCAACCCCGTTGCTCCGCAGGACGCCAGCAATGTGATCAGGGTAATAGAAGCTGCCTTCAAAAGCAGCCGGGAAGGAAAAGTTATTTCGCTGTAATCATCTTACGCAGTTAGTCTTCTCCGGAGGGCTAACTGCTTTTTAATCTTCCGCTGTCATCTCTCTCTACCAGCCCCTCTTCATTCATAAACTGTAAAACGGCCATCAGATCGCTTTTGCGGACGTCCGGCATTTTTGTCTGCAGTTCCGGGAATAACAGCGGCTGCTGTTTCAGCAGCGCTATAACGTTGTCGGATATACGCTTAAAAGCAGCGGTATCCAGCGGAGCTGATTTTTTCTTCAGGCAGATATCACATACACCGCACGGGGCTGCCTTCTTTTCTCCGAAATAGGCCACCAGCTGCTGTGTGCGGCAGGTGTCCGTATTCCGGGCATAGGCAAACATGGCTGTCAGCCGGTCGGTATAAATTTTCTTCAGCATATCTATGCGCGCCATATTGATGCGCAGCAGCGAAGCGGATACCCGCTCCTGTAAAAAGCAGAGCTGTGGCTCATCCCGGCGGGCATGATAATGAATGATACCATACTGATGCAGCTGGTGCAGCAGGGCGGCAATATCATCATCTTCCATCAGCATGATTCTGCCTATCTGTCTTTCATATACCGGTACGGCATTGTCGAAGATACCTTCGTAGGTGCGGAGTAATACCTTGATGATCTCTTCCAGCGCCGGATAAGCGCTTTCAAAGGCATAGAGGGATTCCTTATTGGTAACAAACTCCACGCGGGAAGGCAGGAACACGCTTTCGCTGAGCTGCAGCACTTCTTCCTGCTCCAGCAGGCGGATGGCGCTGTACACGGTGGTGAGGTTCAGCTGGAAGGTGCGGGCAAAATCATTGATATCAAAATCGAAATATACGCCTTCAGCGCTGCCAACAGGTACCTGCAGGTAGTTTACGACACATTGGTAAACTTCACGGATCTGTTCAAGCGAAGGAAACTGCAGGGCAATACGTGCATGCATGTCCGTTAGTTCCGCTTCATTATACAGCATCACGGCATAGGCTTTCTGTTCGTCCCTGCCTGCGCGGCCGGCCTCCTGGTAGTAGGCTTCCAGGCTGTCGGGAATATCGTAATGCACCACAATACGCACATCCGGCTTGTCTATACCCATACCAAAGGCATTGGTACATACCATGATGCGGATGTCGTTATTGATCCATGCCTCCTGACGGGCGGCGCGTTCTGCCTGTGGCAGGCCGGCATGGTAATAACCTGCGGAGATACCTTCCAGTTGCAGCAGGGTGGCTATTTCGCGGGTACGTTTGCGGTTGCGGCAATATACGATACCGCATCCCGGCACCCGATCCAGTATATGTTTTACTTTATCTACCTTGGTAGTTTCTTCCAGTACGCTGTAAGAAAGATTGGCTCTGGCAAAGCTTTTGGTAAAAACGCCGGCATCTTTCATCAGCAGTTTATCGCAGATGTCCGTCTGTACTTTAGGTGTGGCAGATGCTGTCAGCGCCAATACGGGTATTTCCGGGAAAAAGCTGCGTATATCCGCTATCTTCAGATAGGCAGGTCTGAAATCGTATCCCCATTGGGAGATACAATGCGCTTCATCTACGGCGATGAGGTTTACCGGCAGGCCATCGCAATAGGTCTGAAAAAGTTTGCTTTGTAATCTTTCGGGAGAGATATACAGAAATTTGCAGCCACCGCGGCGCGCCGCTTCCATCACGCGTTCCACATCCTTATAGAGCATGCCGGAATAGATGCAATAGGCAGCAATTCCTTTCTTTTTCAGGTTGGCAACCTGGTCTTTCATGAGTGCGATGAGCGGTGTAACCACCAGGCACAGACCGGGTTTCATCATGGCAGGCACCTGGAAGCAGATGGATTTACCACCGCCGGTAGGCAGTAATGCAAGTGTATCCTGACCGGACAGGATGCTGTTCACAATATCTTCCTGTAACGGGCGGAACTGGCTGTAACCCCAGTATTGGCGGAGTATGTCTGCGGGTGTACTCAATATTTTTTCACGCTATGATGCGTTCGCAATTTACTATTAAGAACGCATATTCCGGGGTTAACGGTACACGTTCTTATAGCGCAGGCGTACAGAATTGATGGCCAGCACTACATCGGAGAGTCCCATAATACCCGCGCCCACAATAGGATTGAGAAATCCCAGTGCAGCCACCGGAATAGCCACCACATTGTAGATGAAGGCCCAGAAAAGATTCTGTCTGATAGTGAGATAGGTATGTTTCCCCAGTCCCATTGCCAGCGGCAGGGCGCCGAGATGATTATTCAGGAGTACCACATTGGCGCTTTGCATAGCCACCTGGGTGGCATCGCTGAGGGAGATACCGATTGTTGCCCTGGACAGGGCGGGAGCATCGTTGATGCCATCGCCCACCATCGCCGTAGGCGCTATCTTCATTAACCTGTCTATTTCCTGCAGTTTCTGTTCTGGAGAATGTTCCGCATACACCTTGCTGATGCCTAGCGTGGCGGCCAGTTCCCGGCATTTGCGTTCTGTATCGCCGCTGAGCAGTACCGGTTCTATACCGGCATCCTTCAGTTGCTGTATTACTGTGGCAGCTTCCGGTCTGATTTCATCGATGAAATCTATCCATCCCAGCAACTGATTATTCCGGATCAGGTAGAGGTTATGGCTGTCATCAGCGGTGAGTCCGGCGGCCATGCGGAAGGAGCCGAGCTGCCATTCGTTGCCCTGCTTATCTTTGGCGCGCATACCTAATCCTTTATGTTCGCGTACCTGCTGCAAAGGTGTTTCCCCGGCGGATTTCCAGAGCGTTACCACAGACCGGGCAATGGGGTGTGAAGAATACTTCTCCAGGCTGTACACCACGCTTTTGAATGCTTCTTCCGTCAGGTCATTATAGCTGTATTGTCCCAGTTGCAGTTTGCCGGTGGTCAGGGTACCGGTTTTATCAAATACGATCTGGCGGATATTGCTGAACATCTCCAGTGTATGCCCCCCTTTGATGAGAATACCATTTTTGGCGGCGCGGCCCAGTCCTACCATAACGGCGGCAGGAGTAGCCAGTCCCATAGCGCAGGGGCATGCTATAACGAGTACGGCTACACTGCGCATCATAGCGGTAGCCAGGGAAGTATGTCCGATAAAATACCAGCCCAGGAAGGTGACGATGGCGATGCTGAGCACCAGCGGTACAAACACGGCACTGATGCGGTCTGCCAGGCGCTGCATAGGCGCTTTATCGCTCTGGGCCTGCTTTACCAGCTCAATGATATAGGAAAGTACGGTATCTTTTCCGGTAGCGGTGATATACACTTTGATGCTGCCGTCTTCCAGGATGGTGCCACCGATTACTTTATCCTTTTCCTGTTTGCTGACAGGGGCACTTTCGCCGGTGATCATAGATTCGTTGGTATGGCCGCTACCCCAGTAGATAGTGCCATCCATGGGAATTTTATCTCCGGTATTCACCAATACGCAGTCGCCGGGGCGCAGCGTACGGTTATCTACTTCTTTGATATGTTCATGACCATGGTCTGTATTGATAAGCCGGGCGGTGGTGATCTGCATCCGTGCCAGGTCAGCAATGGCGGAAGTGGTTTGTTTTACGGAGCGTTCTTCCAGCAGGTTGCCCAGGAAAACGAGGGTGATGATAGCTGCAGTGGTTTCATAAAACAGGTAGTCTGTACTGCCATACATGATGGTGCCGGTGAGGCTGTATACAAACGCTGCGGTGGCGCCCAGCGTCACCAGTACATCCATGTTAGCCATACCGTTCATGACCGATTTCGCGGCACTGCGGCCGAAGTGCCACAGTCCTGTCAGGTATACCGGTAAAGTGAGCCAGAACTGCACCCACGGATGATGTAACCACGGCCAGCTTATCCACATATGTAACAGCAGGGGCAGCGTAAATATTAAGCAAAAAATAAATTTGAAGGTCAGGGTATTAAAAAAAGCCACTTTTACCGGAGCGTCATCGGGCATTACTACCCGGAATCCAAGCTGGGTAATACCATTCAGTACCTCTGCAGAGTCGGCGCCGGCAGGAGCGGTAAAACTCACTTCTTCAGTGGCAAAGCTGACATTCACATTTTCCATCCCTTTCTTTTCCAGGTATTTGGAAATATTCATTGCGCAGGTAGTGCAATGCATCCCTTCCACCTTACAACTAACTGATGTCATAGGTCCTTCTTTTTCCTGCTACAAATTTACTGACCGCAGCAGTAAGGAGGGAAAATATTAATGCAACAGCCATTCATTTGGTTATTGGGTTATTTGAGATTTGGTTATTTGAAATGCAGCGGAGAAGGTGGAGGAGTTTTGAGATCTGGGGATTAGGTGGTTTAGAAATGCAGCGGAGATTTTCGCATAGATCTTTGGTGTGTTAATAAATCTCGAAATTCCAAAATTCCAAAATCGTAAATCCTTAACTTCGCGGATGCAATGGACATTTACACTGGATCAGCTGCCGGAGATTGCCGGTTCCTTCTGGAGCTATTTTGCTGACAAACAGGTGTTTACCCTGAACGGCCCTATGGGCGCAGGAAAAACCACGCTTATCAAGGCATTATGTGCCGCCAGGGGTGTGGAAGATGCCACTGCCAGCCCTACTTTTTCCATTATCAATGAATATGCCTACAGGGACTCGCAGGGGCAGCAACGGCGTATCTTTCACCTGGACCTTTACCGGCTCCGGGATGAAGATGATGCTATCAGTGCGGGAGTGGAAGACACCCTTTACCAGAATGCCATCTGCTTTGTGGAATGGCCCGATGTGGTAGCGCCGCTGTTACCGCCGGACACTATACATCTGCAACTGGAAGTGTTGCCCGATCAAAAAAGGGTATTGCGCGAAACCGCCGCATCTCACAAATAGTGTATCTTTACTTAAATACTGAAAATAACATTCACCGTATATGGAGCAAAGGCAAAAACCTGTAGTGAGTGCTGGCTTTACTTATTCACCACTGGAAGAAACGCTGGATATACCACAGAAGAATTCCCGTTTATACATAGGCATCCCGAAAGAAAACTCCTTCCAGGAAAACCGAATAGCCCTGACGCCCGACGCGGTAAGTATACTGGCTGCACACGGACATCATATAGTGGTAGAACATAAAGCCGGCGACGGATCACATTACTATGACACCGACTATTCAGAGGCCGGCGCTGAGATCGTATATGATAAAAAGGAAGTTTTCAAGGCAGAAATCATTGTTAAATCAGCTCCGCTGAACGATGAGGAAATAGAACTGCTCCATCCCCACCAGATTGTCATCTCACCGATTCACCTGGCTGCGCTCAAAGCGCCGCAGGTACAGAAGATGATGGATAAACGTATCACCCTGCTTTCTTTCGAAAATCTGAAAGATGATGCCGGCACCTACCCCATTGTACGGGCCATGAGTGAAATTGCCGGCGGCGCTGTCATGCTCATCGCAGGTCAGTACCTCAGCAACGGCAACAAGGGTAAAGGTATTCTGCTGGGAGGCATTACCGGCATTCCGCCCACCAAGGTAGTCATCATCGGTGCGGGCATTGTAGGCGAGTTTGCCGCCCGTACTGCCATGGCGCTGGGCGCTTCCGTGAAAGTATTTGATAACAACATCTATAAACTGAAACGCCTGCAGAACAATATCGGCGTACGTGTATTCACCTCCGTTATACAACCCAAAGTGCTGGCGGAACAGCTTCGCAATGCCGATGTAGCCGTAGGCGCCCTCTCCTCACAGAGCGGCCGTACTCCCGTTGTTGTCAGCGAATCCATGGTGAGCAATATGAAAGCCGGCTCTGTCATTGTAGATGTCAGCATCGACCGCGGCGGCTGCTTTGAAACGTCAGAGATCACCAGTCACGAAAATCCTGTTTTCAAAAAATACGACGTAGTCCACTACTGCGTACCCAATATCCCTTCCGGATTTGCACGCACTGCCTCAGAAGCCATCAGCAACGTACTGATGCCTCTCCTCATCGAAGCTGCCGATGACGGCGGTTTCGAAAACCTGGTATGGATAAAACGCGGTGTCCGCAACGGTATCTACCTGTATAAAGGCGCACTGACCAACTACCACCTGAGTGAGAAGTTCAAACTTAAATACACGGATTTGGAGCTGTTGCTGGCAGTTAAAGGATAAAATTCGGGAATTACGAATTACGAATTGCGAATTACGAATGAGGAGCGAAGACATAAGCGAAGAAGTAAATTCTTTATCCGCTTATGTCTTCGCTCCTCATTCGTAATTCGCAATTCGTAATTCGTAATTAAATTTCCAGCGAGTAGCCCATCAATATCGCCGCAATAATCACAGCACCAACCACTATCCTATAATACCCCCACATTTTGAAGCCGTATTTTTTCAGAGCGCCGATGAAGAATTTGATGGCGGCCATGGCTACGAGGAAGGCTACGATATTTCCTACCAGCAGGAGTTTCAGGTTATCGGGGTGTGCCAGGAGCAGGTCTTTTCCTTTCAGCAGCTTATAACCTGTGGCGGCAGCCATGGTAGGCACAGCGAGGAAGAAGGAGAACTCTGCGGCCACATTGCGGGTGAGTTTCTGCTGCATACCGCCGATGATGGAGGCGGCACTGCGGCTTACTCCGGGAATCAGCGCCAGGCACTGGTAAAAACCAATACGCAGTGCAGTGAATATATTTATTTTCTCATCTGTATCGATGGTAGGCTGCTGAAACCAGTTATCTACAAACAGTAATACCACTCCTCCCAGCAACAGGGTAATACCGACGGTGAGCGGGCTTTCCAGCAGCTGATCAATTTTATCGCTGAAGAGGTATCCGCAGATAAGCGCTGGAATAACGGCTACTATCAGCTTCAGGTAGAAATTAAGGCGGTTCTTGTCAAATACCAGAAACTTGCGCCAGTAAAGTACCACTACCGCCAGGATGGCTCCCAGCTGAATCACTACTTCAAATAACTTGGTGAATTCGTCTTTATTAATGCCCAGTAAGGAGCTGACGATAATCATGTGCCCAGTGGATGAAATCGGGAGAAATTCGGTGAGGCCCTCAACAATCGCGATGATGATGGCATGAAAAAAGTTCATGTACGCTGCTATGGTTAAAAGTGAAAAAAAAAGCGATGAGTGATCATCGCTGTTAAATATTGTTGATGGTACTTATTAAGCCTTTGTTTTCGGACGGTGCATGATGGCATATACTTCTACCAGCAGCCCCAGCACAATCACAATCGGAGCCAGGGTAATACGGCGGAAGCTGTACACCTGCTCAGGCTTGAAGGAATTAGGATCGCTGCTGTCGCCACCCATCATCAGCAGGAAGCCGATAACAATTACCACAATGCCCGCCAGCATAAACTTATAGTTTTCTTTAGGCAGAATAGGATGGCTGTCTGCAACCGGCGCTTCTTTTGTTATGGTGGACTTAGTAGTTTCTTTAACCATAGTATTAGATATTAATGATCTTCAGTAAGGGTTTGATTAGTACAAATCATCCAGTTTCAACCGCAGGTATTTCATCACAGAGCGGTGTGTGCTGAACAGGGAAATACAGATACCAACAATAAGCATCCCCAGGAATAAGAGGGCAATCATCACATTATCGCGCAGGCCGTTCAGCTCCGGCAATGTTTTGTTGGCAAAAGACAGGATAGCCACCAGACCGGCAATAGCGATCAACGCACTGATAGCGCCATTCACAATACTGCGCAGGTCAAAAGGCTTGGCAATAAACCATCTGGTTGCTCCTACCATCTGCATGGTTTTAATCAGGAAACGGTTGCTGAACATCGCCAGACGGATGGTATTATCTATCAGGAAGATCACCACCAGCGCCAGCAGGCAACTGATAATCAGGATGACCATCCCTATTTTATTCACGTTTTCATTCAGCTTGCTCACCAGGGTACGCTGATAGGAGATCTCACGCACAATGCTCTGCTGGGAGAGATTATTCTCAATAATCTTCAGACTGTCGTTATTAACATAGCCGGCATTGGCTTTGATGTTAATACTGGCATACAGCGGGTTATATTCCAGCAGTTTGATAAAATCTTCCCCGAAATCTTTCTGGAAGCGCTGTGCTGCCATATCCTTGGACACATATTCAATAGACTTGATATACGGCTTATGGGCGATAGAGTCTCTCAGGGCCAGCGCCTGGCTTTCTTTTACATTGTCTCTCAGAATAACCTGTACCTCAATACTTTCCTTGAAGTACTTACTCAGTTTGCTGGCATGAATAACCACCAGGCCCAGAGTGCCCAGTGAAAACAGTACCAGTGCCACACCAATAATGGAGTACAGGTAAGAAGGTTTAGACTTTTTTGCTGATGATTTCCCGGATTGCGCCATTAATCTGCAGTTTATCGGCGAAAATAATAAAAATTAGTAGTTATGTGTTTAATTTTGCCTCCCGGCTCCATTATAATGTTAAGAATCGGCAATATATAAAGATGTTCGGGTATGACATTGTGCTATTAATGATTTTAACATTATTTTGCTGGTCAGGCATAACAAAAAATTAAATTTATAACTGATAACGCGGTACAGGTGCGGTGTATTGTCTGCATCCCCTTTATTACCGCTCATCTACAACTGATATGGAATACAATTTCAGGGCAATTGAAAAAAAGTGGCAGCAGCAATGGCAGGAGTCCCACGCTTACAAGGTAAGTAACGACAGCCCCAAACCCAAATGTTATGTGTTGGACATGTTCCCCTACCCGTCCGGTGCGGGCCTGCATGTCGGACACCCCCTCGGATACATTGCGACCGATATCTACGCACGCTATAAAAGGCTGAAAGGCTTTAACGTACTGCATACCATGGGGTACGATGCCTTCGGTCTGCCTACAGAACAATATGCGCTGGAAACAGGGCAGCACCCTATCGTTACCACCGAACAGAATATTAAGGCTTTCCGTGAACAGCTGGATAACATCGGCTTTTGCTATGACTGGGACCGCCAGGTAAATACCAGCGACCCTTCCTACTATAAATGGACACAGTGGATTTTCCTGCAGCTGTTTGAAAGCTGGTACAACCGCAGCAGCCAGCAGGCAGAACCTGTCAGCACCCTCACCGCCATCTTTGAAAAAGAAGGCAACACCCGCCATATCTGCCCCGGCGACCGTCAGCTGCAGTTCTCCGCGGAAGAGTGGAAAGGCTTTGACGAAGCTGTACAACGCAATATTATCATGCAGTACCGCCTTGGCTACCTCGACTATGCCGAAGTTAACTGGTGTCCCGCCCTGGGCACCGTACTCGCCAACGATGAAGTAGTGAACGGCGTGAGCGAGCGCGGCGGATATCCCGTGATAAAGAAGAAAATGCGCCAGTGGTTCCTGCGCATCACCGAATACGCCAACCGCCTGCTGGAAGGGCTGGAGAAAGTATCCTTCAGCGACGCCATGAAAGAAATGCAACGCAACTGGATCGGGAAAAGCCAGGGCGCTGAAATAAAGTTTGCCCTGAAAAATGCTGCTGCACATATCGAAGTATATACCACCCGCCCGGATACCATCTTCGGCGTAGACTTTATGGTAATTGCTCCGGAACATGAACTGATACAGCAAATTACTACCCCGGAACAGCAAAGCGAAATTGAGAAATATCTCGACTACGTGCAAAGCCGTTCTGAGCGTGAGCGCATGGCCGATGTTAAACAAATCACCGGCTGTTTCACGGGCGCATATGCCATCAATCCGTTCAATGGCCGCGAAATCCCGGTATGGACCGCTGAATATGTACTGGCAGGCTATGGCACCGGCGCTATTATGGCTGTGCCCTGCGGCGATCAGCGCGACTTCGGCTTTGCCCGCCATTTCAATATCCCCATCACCAATATCATCGGGGATGCTTTCAACGGCAACGAGGCCAATCCTACCAAAGACGCCATCCTCCAGAACAGCGACTTCCTCAACGGCATGGTCATGAGACCCGCTATGGACGTGGTAATCAACAAACTGGAAGAGATGCGTATCGGTAAACGCCAGATCAACTACAAAATGCGCGACGCGGGATTCAGCCGCCAGCGCTACTGGGGCGAACCTTTCCCGATCATCTATAAAGACGGTATCCCATATGCCATGGACGAAAAAGATCTCCCGCTGGAATTACCATATGTGGAAAACTATAAACCGGGAGAAGAAGGAGAAGGCCCGCTGGCCAATATCACCGACTGGGTGAACGTAGCCCCCGGCATTAAAAGGGAAACCAACACCATGCCCGGATACGCCGGCAGCAGCTGGTATTTCCTCCGATACATGGACCCGCATAACAACAACACCTTTGCCGACCGCAAAGCCACCGACTACTGGAATCAGGTAGACGTATACGTGGGCGGCACCGAACACGCTGTAGGCCACCTGCTCTATTCCCGCATGTGGACAAAAGTATTGTTCGACCTCGGCCACATCGGCTTCGACGAACCCTTCAAATCCCTGATCAACCAGGGTATGATCGGCGGCAGCTCCAGGCTCGTATACCGCATACGCGGTACACACCAGTTCGTATCCGCCGGCCTGAAAGACCAGTACGAAACCGACGAACTCCACGTAGATGTTAACATCGTGGATGGCGTGGAACTGGACACCGAAGCCTTCAGAAAATGGAAGCCCGACTTCTCCGAAGCCACCTTCATCCTGGAAGACGGTAAATATATCTGCGGCGTACAGCTCGAAAAAATGAGCAAGCGTTTATTCAATACCGTTAACCCGAACGACCTCGTGGAAAAATTCGGGGCAGATACCTTCCGCATGTACGAAATGTTCCTCGGCCCTGTGGAACAGTCCAAACCATGGGATACCAAAGGCATTGAAGGCGTTCACCGCTTCCTGAAAAAACTGTGGCGCCTGTTCTCTGATGAACAGAAAGGGCTCATCGTTACCAACGATACACCTACACCGGCTGAACAGAAAGTGCTGCACAAAACCATCCACAAAATCGATGGCGATACCACCACCTTCTCGTTCAACACCGCTGTCAGCCAGTTCATGATCTGCGTGAACGAACTCTATACGCTGAAATGCCATAAACGCGCTGTGCTGGAGCCATTACTGATACTCCTCACACCATATGCGCCTCACCTCAGCGAAGAACTGTGGCATCAGCTGGGCAACACCTCCAGCATTCTGGATGCACCTTACCCGGTATACGATGAACAGTTCACCAAAGAAAGCGCCTTCAATTACCCTATCGCTATCAACGGTAAAACACGCGCCGAAATGGGCTTCGCCCTCGATGCCGACAACAGCGCCATCGAACAGGAAGTACTCTCCAGCGAAATAGTACAGAAATGGCTGGAAGGAAAAGCACCGAAGAAAGTGATTATTGTGAAAGGAAGGATGATTAATGTAGTGGTTTAAAATAATTACGAATTACGAATTGCGAATTACGAATGTATAAGCGAAGAGCTAAACGAAGATTAAAAGAGATACTTAATAGTTATCACCTTTAATCTTCGTTTAGCTCTTCGCTTCTACATTCGTAATTCGCAATTCGTAATTCGTAATTATTTCTCACAATATTACCCAGCCTGTAATAAACGCCACCACCGATATAATCAGTGCTGATAATATTAAGCTCAGTCCTGCTGATCTGTCTTCAGCAATTAGCATAGAAACGCCTACTATACCGTAGGCGATGGCCAGCATCAGGGTCATGATGCCTATCGTTTCCAGGTCATTGCCCCGGGTGGCGGCCAGGGCAATAAAGAAGAGCAGCAGGGGAATACCGCTGAGATAAAGTATTCTTCTGATTAATTCCTTCATAATACCTGTTTTATTACATGCTGGCCAGGATCAGCCCGCAGGTGGAAAGTCCTACCAGCAACATAATACCGGCAGACAACAAAAGTGCTTTCCCTATTTCCTCATGTTTAACAATCAACAGGATAACGCCTACTACTACATAGGCCGGTACTACAAACATAAGTAATAACCCTGCACCAATAATGCCCTCGTCGCCTGACAGGACGGCTATCAGAGCTATTCCCAGCGGCACCAGTAAGGCCCAGAGCAGTTTTCTGACAAAAGTACTCATATGGATGCTTTAAGGCTGAATAAAAGTACGTTCCTGCTGCAATGTTTGCAGGTACGCTTCTTTATCGTCCCGGTAAAATAAGTTCATCGTTTCAAACGGAATAATACGGCCATCTTTATGTACAATGTGTACACATGATTTTTTGATGGCGCGTACATCGAAGTCATACGCATCCAGGAAGCGCATGATAACAATGCGGAAAAGATTGTTATAGCCGAGCCCCGGCGCCTGCACCTGCGGCAGGCAACATAGTAAGGATTGCATATCATCCAGCGCCTTATCGGTAGAGATGCCCGTACTGAATATTTTCAGCACATGCTGATGCAGTTTTTCGTCCTGTTCGTATACGATGGTATTCTTTCCGTTATTCAGCAGCACAGCCGGATCCACAAAGCGGGTAAGCGGAAATACCTGCCCGTCTATTTTCAGCGCGTAGGCCATTGCCAGCGCATCCGGGTTACAGGGTACGGGAATGATGTCATTCTGCTGGAAGACAGGCGACTGCTCCAGGATACGTTGTCGTACTTCCGTTAACGTTATACGGTCCGTTGCCGGATCAAAGCCATCAGTACGGCCTGCCACCTGCACCGGCTGAAAGGTAACGCCGCGTACGCAGGGCTGCTGCAGGGCATAGTCTATTATACGACCCATTTCATCTTCATTCACACCCCGTTGCAGGGTAACAACGAGCGTGGTGCTCAGGTTTACCTCGTTCAGGTTGGCCAGCGCCTGCTGCCGTATATCTGTAAGATCCTTTCCACGCATACGTTCCAGCGCCTCCGGTTTAAAAGAGTCAAACTGAAGATACACTTCAAAATCAGGCATATAGGTAGCCAGGCGGGCAGTAAATTCTTTATCCTTTGCAATCCGCACGCCGTTGGTATTTATCATCAGATGGCGGATAGGCTTACGTTTGGCGATATCCAGTATTTCAAAAAACTGCGGATGAATGGTAGGCTCGCCGCCGGAAAGCTGAATAACATCCGGCGTACCTTCGTTGGCCACAATAATATCCAGCATCTCCTCTATCTCTTCCAGCGTACGGTGGCGGCCGTAATGCGGCGACGACATCGCATAGCAGGTAGGGCAGGTCAGGTTACAACGGTCTGTTACCTCGATCACCGTCAGACAGGAATGCTGTTCATGATCCTGGCACAGGCCGCAGTCGTACGGACAGCCGTAATGTGTGCTGGTATTGGTTTTCAGTGGCGCTTCCGAAGGTTTGTTATAATTACGTGTATTCTTATAGTAGTCAATATCTGTGGCTATCAGCACTTTTTCCCGGCCATGTTCCCGGCAGTGCTTCACCAGGAATACCTTGTTATCTTCAAATATAACCTTTGCGTCTACACGCCGTAAACAGGTGCTGCAGATACTCAGCGTAAAATCGTAGTAGGTGTAATTCTTCTCAGGCATATTGCTTCCTTATTAGTCGTGATGGATATATGATAACCGGCAGATAATATATCAATCCTGCCAGGCAGGCCAGCTGAATAGATCCCAGGCCGAAGGCGAAGCGATAGCCGGGCTTGATAAAATCCAGCAGGAGCCTGAACAGCAGGTAGCCTATCATAAAAAGTTTGAATCTTGCGCCGGATACCAGCTGAAAGCGGCTGTCCGTAAAGCGTAATGCCTGCCATAGCAGCAGCAGAAACCCAATTTCATATAGTGATACCGGGTGGCGCAGGGCCTCATCGCCCAGGTGCATGCCCCATGGCAGCGAGGTGGGCAGCCCATAGGTTTCTTCATAGATACCCATGCTGAAACAGCCTGTACGTCCGATCATCATGGCAAGTATAAGCGGATAGGTAAAGAGGTCGCCGCTGGAATGCGGTTCCCGGATGAATTTCTTTACGGATTCAACCCCGATCAATCCGCCGAGAAGCCCACCTACTATCGTTTTGCTCTGGTAGATGTATAACAGCAGATTTCCGGTCTGCATCAGCCCCGGAGGGTTCTCCAGCGCACCCAGCAAACGGCTGCCGAACAAAGCGCCGAAAATTGCGCCGATAATCACCCAGATACGGTTGCCGCTGGGCAGCTGATCGCCCTGGCGGCGACGCAGATACAGGAAATAGCGGAATCCGAGGAACATTCCGAGTGATTCCATAACAGCGTGCAGCGGTAGCCGGAAAGATAATATGGACACATAAACTGGATACGTCACGGGGCTACTATTATTTTATCCACAAATTAATATTTATATTTAGATGAAAGTCTAGCCTCTCAAAATATGTTACAGGAAGTATTAAAGCGGCACCAGGCCACTTTTGAACCCGTTATCCCGCTATTACACCAGCATGAAAAATTACTGGTCATGGATTTCACGGCCAATAATACCGTTCTCACAAAAAATATTCTTAACAACATAGACCGGTTTTGCGGATATATCACGCACACCCTGGAAGCAGGCGGCTGCCGCCTGGGTATCGGCGGATACAATGAACACCGGACCATTTATGCGGTAAGCCCCCATTTCGATGCCGGGGAAGAGCCGCGGCGACTGCACCTGGGTATCGATGTATGGGGCCCCACGGGCACGCCTGTTATGGCGCCCATCAAAGGGCATATACACAGCTTCCGGTTCAACGATGATTTCGGGGACTACGGTGCAACCATCATCCTGCAGCATAAACTTGACGGCTATACGTTTTATACGCTGTATGGTCATCTGAGTATCACCAATCTGCAGGGATTGTATGAAAATATGCCGGTAGCTGCCGGTCAGCAGCTGGCCTTCTTCGGTACGCCCGCCGAAAACGGCGGATGGCCGCCGCATCTGCATTTCCAGGTCATCAGGGAAATGCAGCACTACCGGGGCGATTATCCCGGCGTCTGCCGCTACAGCGAACGTGAAAAATACCTGCAGAACTGCCCCGATCCCGATCTTATCTTACAAATGAATCAATACGCACGATAAAAAAGGCCGCCGGTAAATACCAGGCGGCCTTGTGTCTATTATGGTCGGTTTATAATCAGTTACTTGGAATTCTGCTGCAGACTTGAGTTATACGCCAGCGCCTTCACAGAAAAAGGCATAATCCACAACAGCGACTCCGGCTTAATGGAGTAGGTCTTATCCCCTTCCGTTTTAGTAATGGTAGTCCTGAACAGCGGATCGTTATTAAAGCGGCGTATATCCAGGTAAGGCAGCCCCGTTCCGCGGTATTCAGACAGCTTCTCCCGGCGAATCAGCCGCATGGCCTCTTCCAGTGTGGAAGCGGTAGCATCGGCATATAATTCAGGCAGTATGCGCTTCCGGCGAACAGTATTGATATATGTCATCGCTTCGCTGTACCTGCCTGCACGTGCCAGACATTCTGCCTTGATGTAGTACATTTCCGGCGTACGGATACCGCCCGCATTGACGTTATCCATCCTGCGATAGTACCAGATGGTTTCCAGCCCAACACCCATACTTCTTGTCATAAAATTCACCAGAAACCGCGCATCACCTTTATCATACGCGGAAGAATCCGCATGCCTGAGCGAGGAAATATACATTCCCTGAACCTGCATATACTGACTGCCATAGTGGAAAATATAATTCTCCGGATTGGTGAATTCAAACTTGGGAGTATTGATAGAAATTGTTGGCTTATCAATAACAGCCTTATTATCATTGTAATATTTCACATAATCAAACAGGTTGCTGTTATAGCTCAGCGCCGAATCAGCAAAGGCTTCAGCCTGTTTGTAATTCTTCATAAAAAGATGCACACGGGAGAGGAAGGCAAAGCCGGTCCCCTTATTCGCATACAATACGTTTTCAGCCGTTTTGGGAAGATCCGGCATCGCAGCATTCATATCATTCAATACAAAATCATAAATGCTTTTTACAGATAACTGCTGTGGCTTGCCTTCCGGATCGGTGGTAAGATTCAGCACCACGCCCGGATCGCTTGCGGAAGTAGCCGGATCATACATTTTAGCATAGGAGGTAATCAGGTAAAAGTACAGCATGCTTCTTCCCACCCTTGCCTGGGCTACCAGCCGCGCCTTATCTGCAGCGCTGCCCGTAGTAGCTTCAGGTACATTGTTCACCAGTACATTATAGGCAAATATCCCTCTGTAGGCATCGTTATAACCACCGTCATCATTAATCTGGTCTACCCTGCTTTTATCTTCCTGCCAGTTGTAGTTGATGGTAGTGAGATTGACTGCTATCTGCTGTGAGAGCGGCAGGTAGAACTCATTGGCGACTATTGTCTGATTTGAATAATCAAATGTATGTACGAATTTGGATTCCATCATGGGCTTGTAGTCCTCAAACTTCTGCGGGATCTTCTGGCCCTTTGGAACGATCTCCAGGTATTTTTTACAGCTGGTGGCTCCTATCATCAGACTGCCACATAATACTAGTTGTATGATTCTTTTCATAAACAAAATCATTTGCCGGATGAATTAAAGAGAGATGTTAAACCCGAAATTATAAGTAGGCATGACAGGCAGCTGACGGCCACCCAGACGCAGGCCGTTGGCCTCCGGATCAATACCATCCTTATTGAAACTGATATAGAACAGGTTGTCTGCCTGGAAACGCACCCGTGCATCCGCCAGCCTTACCCGCTGTATCCAGCTTTTGGGCAGGGAATAACTCAGGGCAATATTCCTTGCCTTGATGTAGGCAGCGCTGCCCACATTCTGATCGCCGTAGGTATAGTAGGCGCCTCTGAAGTTCGCTTTGCGCTTGTCATACTCCCAGGATACACGTGGTATATTGGTAAATTTCTCATCGCCGGGTTGTTTCCAGCCATTGGCTGCTCCTGACAGAACACCGCCGTAGCTGGCAGTACCGCCAACGGTAGCGGCATCCAGGCGCATTACGTTACCGGCATGGTATACCAGCATCATGGACAACTGGAGGCTCTTATAGCTGAAGTTATTGATCAGCGCGCCACTGAAAGTAGGCACCAGCGATCCGCTGTACACGGCGATAGCCGGGTTAGTGACCGATGAATTCACCGCTTTGCCGTCAAAATTATAGATCAGAGGTTCTCCGTATTCATTGAGGCCGGCATACGGATAGCTGTACATACTTCTGTAAGGATAGCCCTCCTGGAAGTTGCTGCCCATGTCGCCGTCAGATATTAACACGCTGGCAGTAGCCGGCTTGAGATCCACACGGGTCACCTTATTTTTGTTGAAGGAACCATTCAGCGTTACCTCCCATCCAAAGTCGCGCTGACGGATCACTTGTCCCTTGAGAGATAATTCCAGGCCCTTGTTGTTCATAGCGCCGTTGTTCAGCTTGGCGGTGGCATAACCCAGTGTAGGGTCTACGCTGGTATAGGTCAGCAGATCTGTACTGTTCCTGTTATAAATATCAACGGAACCGGATATACGATTTTTCAGTACGGAGAAGTCCACACCGAAGTTGGTGGTAGCCGTACGCTCCCAGCGCAGGTTAGGATTGGGCGGGGATACTACGGAACCCGCCATATTGTTGGTTAATATATTCATGGCATAAGATACCACCATGAACGGACCGGCATCGCGCGCTACGTTTCCGTTGATACCGTAAGAAGCGCGCAGCTTCAGCATATCCAGCCAGGAAACATCTTCCAGGAACTGCTCCCTGTTCATGATCCAGCTACCGCCAACTGACCACAACGGCCGGTACTGATAGGTAGGATTAGTACCAAACAGGTTGGATAAATCATAACGCGCACTTCCGGATACCATATACTTATTGTTATAGGTATAGCTGGCATTACCATAGAAAGAGAAGTAGCGGTTAATATTTTCACCCAGGCTGGACAGATCTCTGTAACTCAGTCTGCCAACCGCCCTGTTCAGCCCTGTCACACCGTTTATCAGGTCGTTCAGGTAACTCAGCGGAATATAATCGAGCGTAAGGTCATCATAGCCGAAGAAGGTCAGGTTATCCCTGTTATTCTTTATCTCCCTGGTTTCAGAACCGGCTATGGCTACTATTTCATGCTTACGGTTGATGTTTTTATTAAAGTTCAGCTGGTTACGCAGCGTATAGGCGCGCAGGCTGTTATTGAACGTACGGAAAGAATTTCCTCTGGGCAGTTTCCATAATACATTCCCTTTATCATCGAGGGTGGTATAGCTGTTCAGTTTCTTCTGCATGTAGTTGGATTGCTCATCCAGCAGCTGTTCTGACCGGCCGTTGTTCCTTTCATACTGGAACATGGTTTCATAGGTAAGCCAGGGTGTTATTCTTGCATTGAGTTTTCCATACAGCCTGGTTTTCATATTCCGGACCCTGGCAGTGTTATATTTCAGTTCATTTTCCAGTACCATCAGGTGCTGGGGATAGAGATTATATTTTTCCAGGTCGGCAATTTCATCCGGGAAGGCGGCATTACGCATGGGCAGTGCCTTTCCGTTCTGATCGAAGATAGGCTCGAATGGCAGTTGATTATACAGGTAGCTGCCGGCGGAAACACCATCTGCTCCGGTAGTAGTGGCATCGCCATAGCTGATAAATGCACCGGCTTCCGCTGTCAGCCATTTATTAATTGACAGGGTATTTCTGAAGTTCAGTCCCAGTGTTTTGCCATGGTCGTTCCGCTCCATTCCCTGTTCATTCCGGAAAGTGGCGGAGAAGTTGAAAGCATTGCCTGCTGTGGCTTTGGAGACAGACAGGTTAAACTGCTGATTGGAGGCCGGGCGCATGAGAGAGAGTATCTGCTTCTTATACAGGTTCTGTGAGCGCAGCTCATTCATTTTAGCGTCGGCTTCGGCCTGCGTCAGCTTGCCTTCTGCTGCCTGCAGCAGTATATCCAGGCCGGGAGTCATGGCGCCCCTGTAGTTACGGATACGTGCCGCTTCCTGCAGTGGCGATGTTTTCAGCGCAGGGTTATCGTTGATATAGCGGTAGATGAGGTCCACGCTTTCGTTGGCATCCGTTGTCTTCAGGTAAGAGAGATCATATTTTGATGTCACGGCATAGTCTCCGGAGAAGTTGATACGGGCCGCGCCGGATTTAGCTTTTTTAGTAGAGATAACGATCACGCCGTTGGCGGCACGCGCGCCATAGATAGATGCTGCAGCGGCATCTTTCAGTACGGTGATGCTTTCAATATCTTCCGGGTTAATATCCGGCGGAGCATCTACTAATCCTCCCATATCGGTATAGGAAACATTTTCAACCGGGAATCCGTCTATTACATAGAGCGGAGCTGCACTGGCAGCCAGGAATGTGCTGGTGCCGCGCACGCTGATTCTTCCGTTGTAGCTCACCACACCTGGCAGGTTACCTTCCAGCATCTGCGACAGTCCGGAGATACGGCGTTTTTCCAGGTCGGAAGATTTTACCGTAGCGAAAGCGCCGGTAGCGCGTTCTTTTGATAACGTCTGATAACCGGTAACTACCACTTCGTTGAGTACTTTGCTATTCAACACTACATTCATGAACGCAGATTTTCCGAGCGGCACTGTTTTACGATCCATACCGGCGAAGGTGAATACCAGCCCGGCAGTATTTGACGGAACGCTGATAACGAAGGAGCCGTTATTATCTGTGAGCGCCCATTTCTTAGCACCTTCCGCCTGGATGGTAACACCGGGTAACGGCGTACCGTTCTGGTCTTTCACTGTACCGGACAAGGTGCGTTGCTCCTCGCCTGCCGTTACGCCGGGGCCTGCCGCCGGCAGGTTGGTAGCCGGCAAATCCTTTTTCTGCCGTGCTACAATGGTGTAATGGTTCTGATCTACATAGAGGAAAAGCAGTCCGTTATTATACAGGATGCTTTTTAATATTTCTTCCACCGGCTTGCCTTTCATGGCATCTACATTGGTGTTGGTATGTTTCTTTTCTACCAATACCCCTTCATACATAAAAGTAGTTCCGTAAAGCTGCGTTACCCTTTGCAGTGCATACTTCACCGGTACAGGCGTTCCTTTTGATGCGGGTGATTGCTGCGCTACAGCACACATGCCCGTGAGTAACAGTACGCATAGGTACAGGAAGCCATACAGGCTTTGTCTGGTACAAATCCTCATTGATCTTGGTTTTAGTAATATGTCATTTAATATCCGCGCTGACCGTTGTCCCGGAATATCAGCGTATCATTGTTCTTCTCAATTTTTACGTTCAGTATTGCAGATAATTCAAACAATACGTTGTTAACATTTTTCAGTGATAATGTTCCTTCAATAGTGCGGCTGGCAATGGATGTATCCTGCAGTATGATGGTAAAGCCATAGGTATCCTGCAGTGTATAAATAATATCCTGTACAGATGTTTGTTTAAGTTGCATTTTATGTACTGTCCACGCCAGCTCAGAAGTCTTGCTGGACAAGGATTTCAGCAGCTGTTTTTTCTCTTCGCTCCAGGCGGCTTTCTGATCCGGCACTAATATCAGCGGCTGTTGTTGTGGAGCAGATACCTTCACCTTTCCCTGTTTCAGGAATACAATGGTGCTGCCGCGGCGTTGCTTTACATTGAATACCGTTCCCAGCACTTCCACATTCACCTGGCCGGCATGTACGGTAAAATGTGGTACGCTGGCTATGTTGACAGGACGCACATCAAACAGTGCTTCTCCCTGCAGCCATACTTCCCGTTTGCCATCCTTCCACCGGGGATACTGTAGTTCCGAGTGCGAATTGAGTACTACTACAGAAGAATCGGGTAATACCACCCTCACCTGCTGCCCGTATCCGCTCCTGACTTTATGCATACGCGGCGGAAGAAGCAGGTACCAGGCAGTAAGGATGAATAACGGTATCAGTACCGCGGCTGCCAGCCAGCGTTTCCTGCTATGCTGCCGCACAGGTATAACCGGCACTGCTGTCAGTTCTGCCTGGATCTGTTGCCAGACCAGTGCTTTATCTGCCGGCGCCGGACTGATACGCTCCAGGCTAAGAATAGCATCCATGGCGGCTATAGCCTGTTCCAGCGCAGCCAGGTTACCCGGAGCCCCGTGATGATATGTTGTCCAGAAGGCAGCTGCTTCCGGGGTGGCATACTTTCTCCACTCCAGAAAAAATGCATCTTCCAGAAAATCATCCTTCGTAAATAAATGATAGTTTTTTTTCAATACCAGTATCTCATTAGCCTCAAAATCGCCCCACAGGAAAGTAAAAATGACTTAGCCGTGTTCATAGAGAACACAAAGAATTTGCAAATCACCCCACTTTTTCTCAATTATTTTATAATTTTTTAATTAAAACTTATAGATGCCTTGATTTTATTGATTTTACGTTCATCAATAATTTTCATATTTATTTATTGCCTGGCAGTTGGCAAACAACCGGGTACGACTATACTTTTTTTTGTACATTTAGCCGATCAAGAGGGAGATGGATCTTTTATCAGCTGCTGACACCGTACTCTGGGGAGCATTCCTACAAGGCAACCAACAGGCATTTGCAACCATATATGACCGTTACTTTGAACGGTTGTACGAATATGGTATGCGCCTGCATTCCGGTAGCGACCTGGTGAAAGATGCCATACAGGAGCTTTTCATTAAACTATGGACCAACCGCAGCACCCTCAGCACTACTGTAGATCCGCGCCCCTACCTGCTGGTAGCCCTGCGCGGTGTTATATATAACCGGCTGCGCCCCCGGAAAAATGTGTTGCTGGTTGCTTTTGACCAGCAGCAGCACGACTTCCACGCACACTTCTCCTCCGAACACGCCTATATTAAAAAAGAACAACTGCAGGAACAGCAGCAGCAGCTATTACAGGCGCTGAACCAACTCAATGCCCGTCAGAAGGAAATCATCTATCTCCGGTATTTTGAAGAACTGGATTATGAACAGATCGCCGGCATCATGGGCATCTCCGTAAAAGGCGCCTACAAACTATCTGCACGCGCGCTCAAAAACATGCGGGACATCATGCAGGTATCCGTTGCAGTAATCCTTAGAATACTGGCGGGTTTGAGACCGGAACACCATTCCTGAATTGCGAATTACGAATTAAAAGCGAAGACTTAAGCGGGTAAATATTATCGTTCGTTTAAATCTTCGCTCCTCATTCGTAATTCGCAATTCGTAATTTGTAATTCTTTCTATCACGTATTATTTTGTGCGTTTAAATCTGAAAAGCATGAAAAAGATATGGCTATCGGGTCTTTGCTGCCTGATGATAAGCGCGGCTATGGCGCAATCACCGTTAAAGGTAATGACCTTCAATATCCGGATGAATACGCCGCACGACAGCTTAAATGCCTGGCCTCACCGTAAGGATAAGGTGGCGTCTACCGTATTATTCCATGAAGTAGCCACGCTCGGCGTACAGGAGGCCCTGTATGACCAGATGCAGGACCTGCAGCAAAGACTGCCGCAATATAAATCTATCGGCGGCGGCCGTGATGATGGGAAAACCAAAGGCGAATTTTCTGCTATCTTCTATGATACTACCCGTCTGCAGTTACTGAAAACGGCTACCTTCTGGCTGTCAGAAACACCGGATGTTCCCGGCAGCAAAGGCTGGGATGCGGCTATTACCCGTATTGTTACCTGGGGGCTGTTCAGAGACCGGCAAACGAAAAAAACATTCTATCATTTCAATACCCACTTCGATCATATGGGTAAGGTTGCCCGCCGTGAAAGCGCTAAGTTCCTGCTGCAGCAGGTGCATAAGATTGCCGGCAGCACCCGCGCCATCATTACCGGCGATTTTAATGCCACACCGGATGATGAACCCATCCAGGTAGTGATGAATGCAGGCGATCCGTTACATTTTACTGACAGCAAAGCTATCAGCACCACGCCACACTACGGCCCCGTGGGCACTTTCAACGGATGGCGCGCCGGCGAAGTGGAAGATAAACCTATTGATTACATCTTCCTGAAAGGCGCATTTAAAGTAAAAAAACACGCCACCCTCTCCGAAACCTGGGGCGGCCGCTATGCCTCCGACCACTTCTCTGTATTCGCGGAGCTGCAGTAAAAAAGAATTTTATTATTTAATTATCTGAGATTTTGTTTCACATAAAAATGCCCGCTGAATTATCAGCGGGCATTTTTATGTGAAACAAAATCTCAAATAATTAAATAACTACATCATAAATTAATTGTGGGTGTGTTCAACAGTCATGCTGTTTTCCAGTGCGTCTACCACTTTGTTGTGGAGATTGCCGTTTACATCCACGCTGATCTGGAGCTTGCCATTGGTAAACGATCCGGTGAAGTCGCCCACCTGCAGCTTGGTCAGGATCAGATCCATAGAAACCTGCAGCTTGCCTTTCCAGATAATGTTTTTGTCTGTTACAACTACATCCTTTCCATGCGCCTTTAACTCGATGACACCGGAGAGGAGAATTTCCATCGGTATCTTCTTGCCATCCCAGGTAAGGAATCCTTTCAGCCTTACAGCAGGATTTTTTCTGTCGCCTTCAACGCGGGCATATACTTTTACCTGCTGGTAGGTACCAACCGGGATTTTAATGCCGCCGATGATAGCTGGTACTTTCTTCAGGTCAATCTGACGATCTGTTCTCAACCTGAATTCCAGTTCATCTTTACCACGTTTTGCATCGAAGCGGATCTCTCTCAGACGTGCGGTAGCTGTGTCCCACGTGATATCGAAACCGCCGGATGCAGCTTTAGCCATAGCAGCGTCGCCGGTGAGGGCAGATAAACGGCCGGAAGCATCAGGTGTTAAGGTGGAGGTTTGGTTGATAGCAGAAACTTCGTAGTTGACAGTAGCTGAATCCTTGATTAAGGCTGGTTGATCGCCCCCATCAGGAGAAGCCATTTCTTTTGAACATGATGCGAGCACCATGGATGCAATGCACACGGCACCGCAGAATTGTAGGATTCCGGTTTTCATATTTGATATGGTTTTAAATGACTATTGGGGAAATTACGCCGGTAAAAATAAATAAGAAATCCGATAAAAAAACTATTTGTGTATTAATTAAAAAAGAAAGATCCGGATGAGACAGTCTCATACCGGATCAATATATGATGCGCTACCCGCCTTTATCTTGCAGGAAGCGGTGCAATTCGTGTAGGCGTTGCCGTACCATTCACAATACTGGTGGAACTGGTGGCAATAGCTTTAATAATATCTGTAATATTTGTTACATCCAATGTAGCCAGCTCATCATCTACCGTGTGATAAAAGGTATCTTTATCGATCTGTGTGGTTGAGATCGTATGTGCAGGTACGCCCAGTCTGGCCAGGGTGGCGTTGTCCGAGCGATAGAACAGATCCTGTTCAGGATAAGGGTCCGGGTAAAAATGGAAAGCGGATCCTTCCAGGCTGCGTTGCAGGATAGTGCCGAAGTCCGATTTATCGAAGCCGGTAATGAAGGCGCTGTTCTTTCCAAATTTGGATTCCTTACCAATCATTTCAATATTGAACATGGCTACCACCTTGGCAGGGTCCAGCTTTTCAGAGAAGTAGGAAGAGCCGTAACCACCGCTTTCTTCGGCAGTGAAAGCAACAAAGATGATGGAGCGCGCCGGACGTTTCTTGCTGAAGTAGCTTGCCAGCGTAATCACCGCTGTGGTGCCGGAGGCGTCATCATCGGCGCCGTTGGCGATGCTGTCGCCAGCAACTGCAGGCAATACACCCAGGTGATCGTAATGCCCGGAGAATACCACATATTCATCCGGTTTGGTGCTGCCTTTAATCATACCGGCAACATTCGCATAATCACGGCTCTTTACTTCACGCGTTACTTCCAGTGACCAGCTGGCAGTATCTGGCACCGGATCTTTTTCGTATATCAGCACTACCTGGTGTGCTGCTTCCTTAGCGATAATCTCTTCCGGGGTGTTATAAAATCTTCCGGAGAAGGAATGGGAAATACCATCGAGATAGCCGGCCATGGAAGGGTCCAGCCAGATAACCAGGTCTTTCTGACGCGGATTTTTATCGCGCAGCAATTTCATCATCTGTCCCGGATCTTTGACGTGTACAATAGTGGTGGATGTATCGTTCTTGATCCGGATATGTGTGCTGGTGCCTACCGGTACTACGGGCCAGTCTTTGCTTTCACCGTTTATCACCAGTTGCTGGCTGACAGGTTGCAGGCCGTATTTGATAAAGTGCTGCTGAAAATCCTTTTCTCCCGGCAGAGGTTTAATACCTGCTTTTTTAAATTCACTGCTGATAAATGCTGCAGCTTTTTCAATGCCGGGAGTTCCGGGGGAGCGGCCCTGCATATCATCAGCAGCGAGGGTTTGAATGATGCGCGCTACTTCTTTCTGCTCAATTTTCTGCGCGTTGGCAGCGGTCATATAACCGGCGGCGAGCGATAACAATAGAATCTTTTTCATATTGCGGTTTAGTCCTTTTTTATTGCTTTTATTTTGTGTCGGGTTGTCGTATTTCCGTGCGGGCACAGGCTGCGGTAAACTAATGTATAACGGCGGCTTATCTGTACCGTACCGCAATGCTAACATTTTTCCGTCAGGTGATACTAACATCTTAGTACCATAGTGCCGGCCGCAGTGGCGGCGGGTATATGGCAGCCATGCAGTAAGGCCGCAGCAGCAGTATGATTGACCTGCATACGGTCAGTCTTCTCTGCATGCCCATTACTGCTCTCCGGGAAATGGTATTGGATGCGGATGCCGGTCAGCCGGCAGAAAGGGGGACGGAATACCATGGTGGATTGCTGGTTGTATAATGGTTGTCAAGATACAAATATCCGGATAAGATACAGTGCCGAATTATTTGGTACTTTTGATACAATTATTATGTCCAATCAGCCTTTAAGACCAGAAGAGAATAAGCTCAGCGCTGCTGAGAAAGAGTTCGAGAACAGTATCCGGCCCAGGGAGATCATGGATTTTTCCGGGCAGGATCAGATTATCGAAAACCTGAAGATATTTATCAAGGCCGCCAAAATGCGGGGCGAAGCGTTGGACCATATTCTGTTCCATGGTCCACCCGGACTGGGAAAAACAACGCTGTCGCGCATTGTAGCCAACGAGCTGGGAGTAAATATCAAGGAAACCTCCGGTCCGGTTATTGAGAAGCCGGGCGATCTTGCGGGATTGCTGACCAACCTGGAAGATAAGGATGTGTTGTTTATTGATGAGATTCACCGGTTAAGCACGGTAGTGGAAGAATACCTGTATTCTGCCATGGAAGATTACCGCATCGATATTATGATTGATACGGGGCCGAGTGCACGCAGTATCCAGATCAACCTGCACCCGTTCACGCTGATCGGGGCTACCACGCGTTCCGGCCTGCTCACCTCCCCGCTGCTGTCCAGGTTTGGTATTAAATCCAGGCTGGAATACTATAGTGCGGCCACCCTGCAGAAGATCATCTGGCGGGCTGCCGGTCTGCTGAACACCAAAATTACCTCCGATGCGGCTGCTGAAATAGCGCGCCGTTCCAGGGGCACTCCGCGTATTGCCAATGGCTTATTACGCCGGGTGCGCGACTTTGCGCAGGTGATAGGTAACGGTGTTATTGATCTTGACATAGCGCAGCTAAGCCTGAAAGCCCTCAACGTAGATGAATACGGCCTGGATGAAATGGATAACCGTATCCTGCAGGTCATCATCGAAAACTTCAAGGGAGGTCCGGTAGGTATCACTACCATTGCCACCGCAGTGGGAGAAGAATCCGGTACCCTGGAAGAAGTGTATGAGCCGTTCCTGATCCAGGAAGGCTTTTTGAAGCGAACCCCGCGCGGCAGAGAAGTAACGGAGAAAGCATACGTGCATTTGGGGAAAAGCCCGTTCAGGGGAGAAGGAAATCTGTTATTTTAATTACGAATTAAGAATGATGAATGATGAGTTAGGGCGAAGATTAAAGCGAAGAACAAATTTTGTCATTCGCTTTAATCTTCGCCCTAACTCATCATTCATAATTCTTAATTCATAATTTATTCCTTCACTACCAGCCTGAATCCATTTCCATGAATATTCACTATTTCAATATTCCCGTCATCTTTCAGGTATTTGCGTAGTTTGGCAATATACACGTCCATACTGCGGCCGTTGAAATAGGTATCGCTGCCCCATATTTTTTTGAGTGCGAGTTCGCGGGGGAGCAGGTCATTTTTATGTTCGCAGAGCATGTGCAGCAGTTCGTTCTCTTTGGGGGAGAGCGTGTGTGTTTCTCCGTTATGAGCCAGTGTGCGCAGGCGGGAGTTGAAGGCGTAGGAGCCTATCTGGAATTCGTGTTGTTCTTCCTCTTTGCTGTTCAGTTCCTGGTTACGTTTCAGGATGGCTTTTATTTTCAGGAGCAGCAGTTCGCTGTCGAATGGTTTGGCGATGTAGTCGTCTGCACCGAGTTTATATCCCTGAATGATGTCTTCCTTCATGGTTTTGGCGGACAGGAAGAACAGGGGGATATCGGGATCTACGTCACGGATTTCTTCCGCGAGTTTGAATCCGTCCATGTTGGGCATCATGATGTCCAGCAGGCAGATATCGAATTTCTCACGGCGGAAGGCTGCCAGTGCCAGGATACCATCGCGGCATAATTCCACGTCATAATCGTTCAGCTCGAGGTAGTTTTTAAGTACCATGCCCAGGTTGGTGTCATCTTCTGCCAGTAATATCTTTGGTTTACGTTCTTCCATAATCATAAAGGGTTGATTATAACAAATATAAAGTTTTTCTGTGGCACGAAAGGTCGGTAAAATTTGGACCTTACGGGTCAAAAGAATTGTTAAAACTCAGGCCGGCGCAGATTATGCAGAGGGTTAACGCTTGTCCAGCAGGGAGCTGAAGGGGTAACGGAGGTTGCTGTAGTTCACCATATCCACGATGATATTTCCAACGGAGATGGGGCTTTCCACGCGCAGGGGTACTTTATTGGCGTCGTCGCTCACCCATACGGTCATTTTTTCACCGCCTTCAAAAATGGTTCCCTTGATAAGCAGGGGTTTGAATTTGATGGCTCTGAACTTACCGAAGCGGGTGTTTACGTCTTCTTTTCCCAGATACCGGATATAGATATTATACACCTGGTCATCGAGGAACATGGCGAAGGGGATTTTATCGCCTTCCTTATACTTGCTGAAGTCGATATTACGGGCGTAATAGATGGCGCTGATAACGTCCTGTACGCAGGGAGGCACGGTAAAGGTGCCGTTGGTACTGATTGCCTGATGGGCAGCCTGGTTGAATACCACGTTGTTATAGATTTTATAACCGCCTTCATTTACGTTGCGCAGAAACTTCAGGGGCTGCATGGTAGCGGTGTCCAGGAAGGTTTCGTAGGTATCGCGCACTTTGAAGATCCAGTCGTAGGCACGGAAGGTTTTTCCGTTGCCGGTGATATGATATACATCGCGGTTGGCGAACCGTTCCAGGGCTACGTGAAAAGTGGCTTCTCCGGCGCCTACATACATGCGGCCGAGGTTGTACATAACTTTAAACGTGATATTTTCTCCTGCGTTGAAGCTGGTATTACGGATAGAGCAGAAGTCGTTTTGCGCTTCAGCGGGGTTAATACAGGAGAGACATAAGATGAGTAGCAGAAAATACCTCATTGCTTTGGTAGCTATTTTTCCTTAAAAATTTTTACTCCTAAAAGCAGCACACTTCCCAACACCGCCGGCAGTACCAGGTTGATCAGCCAGATACCGACAGTGGCGGCTATTATTGCGGCTGTATTGGAACTAAGCAACCCTAAAAAATATATGCTCACTTTTCCCCGGAGTCCTAACTCAGCAATGGCAATGGTAGGAACAATGGCCATTACGAGGTAAATCACGCTGTTTAACAGAAAGCCCTGCCACCACCAAAACTCCAGTCCGAGTGCGTCCAACAAAATCAAATACTGTGCCGAGAAGACGATGTACCGGAGCCCTGAAAGCAGCAACAGATACCGTAAATCACCGGATGAATATTTGACTATGATCTGTACAAATACTTTTGCCTTTCGCAGAAAAGGTATTTTTTCAAATACAGCCAGAATAATTTGTAACCGAAAATATAACAATATCGTCAGCGCACAAATAACTAAAAGTACACCGAACAGTATTTTCTCCCAGAAATTAGGGGCGAAATAACTGTTTTCCTTTACTGGCGCGAAGTTATTGAGGTAATAAATCATCCCGATTAACCCAAAGATAACAGTGATGATCAGCTGGCTGAAACTTCCTACTATGGTTGCCGCAATGGCTTTCAGCTTGTTATGATTTTTGAGATAAAGGATGCGTCCACCGTATTCGCCTACACGATTCGGGGTGTTGATAGACAGGGATACACCTGAAAGGATGGCACTGAATGCCCGCAGGAAAGAGATACTTTCCAGGGGTTTTACCAGCTTTTGCCATTTCCGGGCTTCCAGTCCCCAGTTGAACAGCATCAGTACCAGTACCAGTACAATCCCCATCCAGCCTTTCTTCTCCAGCGATTCGCCCATCTGTCGGAGGGACTGTTCCAGGTTATCCCGGTGGAGCAGCTGATGGTAAATTGAATACGCCAACCAGGCAAAAAGCCCCGTCCCTAATAAGTAATTGAGAATTATTTTGGTACTTTTGTTCAGATATCAAGATTTTTGCAAAAATATACTGTGGTTGGCAAACAAGTCAAAAATAATTCTCGGCATTGACCCCGGCACGCTGGTAATGGGCTACGGACTTATACTCGTAGAAGGAAAAAAAGCCAGTCTGATAGAAATGGATGTGCTGAAACTGTCCAGACTGAAAGATCACTATGAAAGGCTGCAACTGATTCACACACGCGTCCATGAACTGATTCAGCAACACAAACCTACCTGTTTCGCTATTGAAGCTCCCTTCTTCGGTAAAAACGTACAGAGTATGCTGAAGCTGGGCCGGGCACAGGGAGTCGCCATTGCTACCGCCATGCAGGCCGGATTAGCCGTAACAGAATATTCCCCGAAAAAAGTAAAGCAGTCTGTTACCGGCAACGGTAACGCGGACAAAGAACAGGTATGGCTTATGTTACAACGTATCCTCAGCATCACCGTACGCCCTGATTACTTCGATGCCACTGATGCACTGGCCGTTGCCGTATGCCATTACTATCAGGAAACCAACCCCTTGGCCGGCCTTTCCAAAGCAAAAGGATGGGAACAATTTTTGCAAAAGCACCCCGAAAGGATTTCCAGGTAATAAAAGCTTATTTTATAAATTCGTAAATTGTAGTTACTTTGTTTGAAATTGTTCATCCTGATTATAGGGCTAACCCGGTAGCATGACCGGAAAATAGCTTCACTATGAAAAATGACCATCATTTGTTAAGCAGCAATTTTGCAACAAGCTTTTTTATATTAATCAGCATCAGGCAAATATGAAAGCAAGAATCCTATTGGTGGAAGACGATCAATATATTGGTGCAGTTACAAAGAAACGATTGGAAGAAGCGGGCTATGATGTTGTGCACAGTATAGACGGCCAGGCCGCGTGGGAACAGTTCCAGTTGCGCTCTTTCGATATTTGTTTGCTGGATGTGGTAATGCCCAAAAAAGACGGACTGGCACTTGCCCAGCAAATACGTTCCGTTAATGACCACGTTCCCATCTTATTCCTCACTTCCAAAAATGAAAAAGAAGACAGGATCGCCGGGCTGCGCACCGGTGCAGACGACTATATCAGCAAGCCTTTCAGCATGCAGGAACTTATACTGCGTATTGAAGTTTTTCTGAAAAGAACCCGTAGCGCAGGCGCAGATAAAACCAACACCTACGCCATCGGCAAACTGACCTTCGACTACGAAGACCTCCGCCTCTACAATGAGTCCGGCGATGTTTCCATATCCCTGACCCAGAAAGAAGCGGAATTACTCAGATACCTGTGCAACAATCCGAATAAAACCCTGAAGAGAGAAGACATCCTTTCACACGTATGGGGAAAAGATGACTACTTCCTGGGCCGTAGTATGGACGTTTTTGTCACCAAACTGAGAAAACATTTTAAATCAGATCCCCATGTCAGACTGGAAACACTCCATGGCGTCGGATTCCGTTTTAATATCCCGGTAAAATAAATATTACAGCGCGGCGATAATCTGTGCCTGAATCTCCCTGAACTCATCAGGTGTGAGCTTTAACTTGCTGCGGGAAAAATTCATGTCATCCGCTGAATTGATAGGTATGAGGTGCATGTGCGCATGCGGCACTTCCAGCCCTACTACGCTCACCCCTATACGATTACAGGGAACCACCTTCTCAATGGCATGGGCAATAGGTTTCGCAAACAACAGATATTCCCGCATCAGCTCATCCGACACATCAAAAAACTTATCCGTTTCCGCTTTGGGAATAACCAGCGTATGACCCTTTACCAATGGAAAAATATCCAGGAAGGCATAGAAATGATCGTTTTCAGCAATTTTATAACTGGGAATTTCGCCGTTGATGATTTTCGTGAAAATAGTCATGATGCAAATGAATTAGAAATTATGAATTATGAATTATGAGTTAGCACGAAGATCAGAGCGAAAAATCAAATAACGTCATTCATTCCAATCTTCGCGCTAACTCATAATTCATAATTCATAATTTAAAAGAAGGGTTCATAAAAAAGGGAATGCTCCCGCATCCCCTGCAAATATCGTGAAAAAGCCATATCCACACTTAAGCGGAAATATTTTCAATTTTAAATTTAATACTACCGTTCGGCGCCTGCACATCAGCGACCTCGCCTACCTGTTTGCCTAACAGCCCCTTGCCTATCGGAGAAGTCACGGAAATTTTGCCGGCCTTCAGATCAGCCTCGGTTTCAGATACCAGCTGATACGTGAATGTTTTCTTGTTGGCTATATTGGTGATGGTCACTTTACAAAGAATGGAAACCTTGGATGTATCTATAGCATCTGCACTTACAATGCGGGAGGTAGCAATAGCGTTCTCCAGCTGTGCTATCTTGGCCTCGTGTATACCCTGCGCTTCTTTGGCGGCATCATATTCGGCATTTTCCTTCAAGTCGCCCTTTTCACGTGCTTCCGAAATAGCTCTCGCAATCTCAGCGCGTCCTTTGGTTTTCAGGATGCTCAGCTCATTCATCATTTGATCCAGGGTTTCTTTCGTAACGTAGTTTATGCCAGACATAACCTGCTTTGTTTTTATTGGTTATAAGAAAAAAAAATCAACGCCTCCATTTGCACAGAAGCGTTGTTTACTGGTGTTATTGCAAATATAATAAAAAATATGCAAAGAAAAAAAAGTGCCCATCCGGACTAAAACAAGTTGATAATCAACCGTTTACCCCGGACAAAAATGCAATTTTCTTCTTATATGATGTTCAGTTTCTCCAACACAATACGAGCCATTTTAACACTGGCTTCGTGGGAGTAACCTGCTATATGCGGCGTCAGTACCACATTGGGCGCAGCCAGGAAAAAAGCCAGCTGCTCCTTCTCTGCAGCCGTATAAGTAGGCAGCTTTTCATTCTCGATCACATCCAGACAAGCTCCCGCTACTTTACCCTCCTGCAGGGCCTTGATAAGATCACCGTTATTCACCAGCTTCCCCCTCGCAGTATTCATGAACCAGATGGGACGGGCAAACGATGCGAAAAAGTCATGGTTGCCGATATGATGCGTTTCCGGTGTCAGCGGCAGATGCAGACTCACAATCTCCGCCTCGGCAAAGATCCGCTCCAGCGACGCCTCCTGCACGCCGGCAGTACTAAAACCTTTCAGGTATTTATCGTAAGCCAGGATGTTCACATCAAAGCCGCTCAGTTTACGCGCCAATGTGCTGCCGGTATTACCATAACCGATGATACCCACCGTTCTGCCATTCAGCTCAAAGCCACGGTTCAGATCACGCTCCCATAACCCCTGGCGCAACTCCAGATTGCTCTTCAGCACATTGTTCATGAGGCAGAGCAACATGCCCACTGCCTGCTCGCCAACGGCGTCGCGGTTACCTTCCGGGCTGCTCACACAGTGAATACCTTTGCTCTCCGCATAAGGCACGTCTATCAGCTCCATACCGGAACCCAGGCGGCCTATCCATTGCAGCTCCCGCGCATGGTCTATTATATGCTTGTCTACCCTCACACGGGTGGTAACAATCAGCCCTACACAGTCTGCAATAGTGCTGTATACTTCATCATATGTTATTGCCGGCGCATAAATAACTTCAAAACCCTTGTTCTGCAGTTGATCGGTTAAATACGGATGCGTTTTCGCGGTGATTAATACTTTCCTGCTCATATCATCTTATGGGATAATGCTGCAAAGTCGGCTACAGACAACTCTTCGGCTCTTTTGGTAAAGATAGGGTCCTGTAAAACTTCCTTATCGAATAATGGTTTCAGCGGATTACGCAACTGCTTGCGCCGCTGGTTGAATGCTGTTTTTACCAGCACCAAGAATTTCCGCTCAGAGGCAATATCTGCCGGCTGCTCCAGCCTGGTAAGCCGGATCACGCCGGATTTCACCTTGGGCGGCGGATTAAAGCAATTCTCATGTACCTCAAACAGATACTCAATTTTATAGAACGCCTGCAACAGCACACTCAGGATACCATAGTCCTTGTTGCCCTTGTCAGACGCAATACGCACAGCCACTTCCTTCTGAAACATACCTACTACCACATCTACCTGGTTACGCCATTCCAGTACCTTAAACATGATCTGGGTGGAAATATTGTAGGGGAAATTACCAATGAGGCGGAACTGCCCGTCAAACGGCAGTTTCGCATCCAGGATGCTTTCGTTGACCAGCTTGCCTTTAATAGCAGGGTAAGTCTTCTCCAGGTATTCCACCTTCTCCGTATCCAGCTCTATGGCTTTGAAATCAATACCCGGTATCTCCAGCAGGTATTTGGTGATAGCGCCGCCTCCCGGCCCCACTTCCAGCACTTGCTGGCCTTCTTTTACAGGTAGTGCGTCCACGATTTGCCTGCACATATTTTCATCTGTGAGGAAATGCTGACCCAGTGATTTTTTTAATGTGTACATCGGACCGCAAAGATACACCTTTAAAAGCTTATCTTTGCCGCTCATTAGAGGCAATCGTATGAGTACACAACATAAACCGGTTATCGGCATCACCATTGGTGATATCAACAGCATAGGCGCAGAAATCATTATCAAAACCTTCCTGGACAACAGGATGATGGAATTCTGCACGCCGGTGATCTTCGCATCTAATAAAACCATCAACTTTTACCGGAAGCTGATGAATGAAAACAATTTCAACTACCAGAGCATCAAAGACTTTACCCGCCTGAATCACAAGCAGGTAAACGTATATAACTGCTGGGAAGAAGAAGTACAGATCACACCGGGTATACTCAACGAAGCCGGCGGAAAATATGCCGCCCGCGCCCTCGAAATTGCCATCCAATGCCTGAAAGAAGGCAACATTCAGGGCCTGGTAACAGCTCCTATCCATAAGAACAATGTACAAAGCCAGTCTTTCAACTACACCGGCCATACCCCCTTCCTCAAAGCCTCCTTCAATGCCAAAGACGTACTCATGTTCATGACCGCCGATAACATGCGCGTGGGCCTGCTCACAGAACACGTTCCTGTGGCCGAAGTAGCTAAATATGTTACAAAGGAAAATATCCTGAGCAAATTACAGCTCATGAAAGAAAGCCTGGTGAAGGATTTCGGTATAGATCAGCCGCGTATTGCCGTACTGGGCCTCAACCCGCACGCCGGCGATGATGGCCTCATCGGCAGGGAAGAAATTGAACAGATCACCCCCGCTATCAGGCACGCCAAAGGCAACGGTACCCTCTGCTTCGGCCCATACAGCGCTGACGCTTTCTTCGCACGCGAAATGTACCGGCAGTTCGATGGCGTACTCGCCATGTACCACGATCAGGGCCTCATTCCATTCAAATCCCTCGCCAATGGCGAAGGTATCAATTACACTGCCGGCCTCGGCATTGTACGCACTTCTCCGGATCACGGCACCGCCTTCGATATCGCCGGTAAAAATGTGGCAGATCCCGGCTCATTCAGACAAGCCATCTTTACCTGCCTCGAAATTATGGAACAAAGGGAACGCTATGCGGACAACACCCGCAATCCGCTGAAGAAAACAGAACTGGCGTCTGAATAGCGAATAGCGCTACGCCTGGCGGTTGGATTTATTGATGTTCAGATAGGTCTGGATAGAATTCACGTAATTCTCAAAGGCTTTCCTGCCTGCAGGGGTTATCTTGCAAATCGTCTGGGGATAATTGTCTTTAAACTGCTTTACTACCTCTATATAGGAAGCATCACGCAACTTGTTGATCTGAACACTCAGGTTACCGGCTGTAGCATTCGTTTTCTCTTTCAGCAAAGTAAACTCCGCTTCCTTCTCACTCAGCAGCACATTCATGATAGCCAGCCGCAATTGTGAATGCAGCACCGGGTCCAGATCTTTAAAGTCCATCCTTCTTTCAGATTTAGTTTATTGAAATTTAATTATTTATTTACGGATTTTGAGATTTTGAAATTCTGGAATCTGTATACAGCGAATGATGTGCCCGAATATCGCTGCCGCATACAGGATTCCAAAAATTTCAAAATCTCAGCATTTCTACTCCGTAAATATTTTACTGCGCTTTACTCAGCAGTTCTTTGGTATAAAGCTCACCCCAATGAGGCACTATCGGACTTTCTGCCTTGAAGGCTGCATACTTCTGTACAGCTACTTCCAGGTTTTCCTTTGCTTTTACTTTACTACCACCAAACTGCTCAGGCGTAAATAAAAATGACTGACCCAGCAGCATATATACACGCGGATTTTCCGGATTATATGTTTTCGCCAGCTGAATCTGCTGCCCCGCTTCCATACCATATTTCATACCTCTGGTCATCGGATCAACCGTGAGCCTTGCAGAAGCTATCAGGGAACGGATACAGGCAATCTCAGAATTTTTGGGACTGAGTGCCTCAGCCTTATCCAGACTGGCTTCTGCCTTATCTGCCAAAGGATCTATCTTACTTTTATCCTGCAGCAGAAACGCGTGCATAATATTGCAGTAAGCTGCGTAGTAATAAGGTAACCACTGACTTTTTTCAGCGTCAGCAATGCGCTCAAATGTGTTTGCTTTCTGTTGCAGGCCATCCGGGGTAAATACATAACCACTGTCCAGGTCTGATGTCTGCTTCGACATAGCATCCTGGTATTGGGCCGACTGCGCCATAGCGCCGGTTGTCAGGCCGCTGAGCAGTAAAAGGGAATAAATGAAACGTTTCATATCTGTTGGAATTATAAATTATTAATTACATCCTGTCTTCTGTCTATGCCGAAGTTCATGAACATTCCAAGATATATAAATCGTGGAACACTTGGCGTAATTTCACTTCTGCGCATACCATCGCTGGAATAGCGGTAACCGAATACCTGCTTGAAGCCAGGCGCATTGCCCACAGACAATACAAAGATGGTAAACGCTTTCCGGATGCTCGTCAGATAACTGGCGCTCACCCCCAGCGAATTGAAGGTCATGGTGCGGTCTGACATAAACTTGTCTGCCGGCTGATTAGGATTGAAATACGGCCTGCCGGTAGCGAAGCTGTAAGTCAGGCCCAGACTGGTACTCAGCTTTGGAAAGAAGTGCTTGTATACCACACTGGCAGTATGACTGGCCGCAAAGTCAGGCTGCACCTGCATCGGGTAATTCAGGAAATCCCGCTTTGTGTCCAGGTAAGAATAAGACACCCAGTAATCCACGTTCTTAAAGGTTTTCCGGTCGCGCCAGAAAACTTCTACTCCCTGCGCATAGCCCTTACCGTTATTAGTATATGGATTTGTTTTAACCAGGTCTGCATACTTCTTGTAGAACAACTCTGTACGGAAAGTATAATCACTGGCTACCCGCTGAAAACTCACGATGTAATGGGTGGCTTTCATGTAATCCAGGCTATTGGCAAACCGCAGGTACTGCGGTTCCGGCTTCTGGAAATAGTCGCCATAGGCTACTGAAAACTGGCTGAAGTTACTGAGCTTGTACGCCAGCGATACACGGGGCGCTACATTCATGCGGGCCAGTACGGAAGAGTATTCCGCACGTCCGCCGAAACGCCCTACGAAGCTGGGGGTAAAGTATATATCCGTTTCTGCAAATGCAGCGCTGTAATTATCAACGAAGCCCGCATTCAGGCTGTTCAAAGCGCTTTTTTCCACTGCATACTGGTATTCTCCGCCGAAACGCAGCGCTGAAAAACGCCCCAGGTCACGGGTCAGCATCACGCGTGACTGCGCCAGCGTGGAAGTACTTTTGATATAGGCAGGCGGTATCGATTTTACAGAGGTATCAGTGTTGATATTATCCCTGTTGGAGCTGAAGGACAACCCGGCATACAATCTCCAGTTACGGCCAAGGCTCTCTTTATAGGTCAGGTTCGTATATACGTTATCGTTATGCAGCGTAAAAGACTCGGTCGCACCGGGATATTCAATACTTTCAGAACGGAATCCCATATTGCTGCGGTTGTAGTAACCATAAAATTTCAGCATGCCCGTTTTCGATGTCTTCCGGCGGAAATTGGCGGAAGTACCGATGATCTCCGGCCCGAGAATAGGATGCTGCTTGGGTTTGATCAGGTTAAAGTAGGGAGACAGGTTCGTGTAATCTGCTTCGATGCCATAGGATGTTTTTTTATCTTTTGACAGATTATCGATACCGGCATTAACACCTATGACAGATACCCCTACCGAAGAAGAGGAACGGTCAGGCAGGTCAGTAGATTCAAGGATCAGCGCAGAGGAAAGCCCCTGGCCGTACTGAGCGGAATAACCACCGCTGCTGAAAGTGGTTCCTTTGAATAGAAAGGGCGAAAACCTGCCACGGCCGGGTATTTCAGGCATACTGCTGAAAAAGGGGTTCCTCACCAGCATACCATCAATGATGGTTTGCGTTTCGTATCCGGTACCGCCGCGCACAAATAATCCTTCGCGGTCATTGGTCTGCTGCGCACCGGGCAATGTCTTGATAGCGTTGGCAATGTCAGCGCCGGCGCCGGCGGTGGTAACAATATCCAGCGGTGTGAGCACGGTTCCTTTTTTGCTGTCGCTGGCTTCGAAGCTGCCGGCAGATATAGTCACCACACGTAACGCGTTCACCGCGCTTTTCAATACGATGACCAGCTGCTCGCTGCTGCCGGTATTTATTTTCAGTTCCAATGGCTGATAGCCTGTCAGCGTAGCTGCCAGTATCTGGTCGCCGGAAGCGGTGGCTGTAAAGGAAAAACTGCCGTCTGCCGCAGTGGTGGCCCCGTCGTAGGACCCTTTGATGAATACATTCACACCTGGTAACGGATGCTTTTTACTATCTGTGACCTTGCCGCTGATCTTGCCCTGGGCAAGCATATACAGTGGTGACAGCAGTAGCAGAAACAGACATCGGTTGAATCTGGTCATAGTTGGGGATTAATTTGCACATCAAAAATAAACTAGTTTATAATATAAACCAAATATTACGGCAGGAAGATTTTCCTGCCGTAACCTGGTAAAATAAACGTAATTATTGATGGTGGCTATTTTGGGGCTAAGTGGAGAACAGATAAATTCTCCGGGAATATTTTGAGGGGATGACCAGGCAAAGTCTGCTCCTGTTCACTTATTTTTTATGATGCCCCCGCTTGTGCTTTTTATGGGCCGGCACGGAAGGCTTTACTGTCGCAGGCTCCGGCCTTACCGGCTGCGGACAGATTGTTTTACTGATAGGTGCTGTACCGGTATAATTGCGGGTATCAAACGCCAGGCGCTCTATACGGTCGCGGTAGTGCACTCTCACTTCATACTCCGCATCCGGTTCCAGTTTGGCTTCTATCTTGCCGGACGGCGGCGCTACCATATAACACCAGCCTATACCGCGGGTTTTATTATAAAGGTATACGCAGGTTTCTGCCGGCACACAGATATCCACTATAAGCGGAATACGCAGCAGCGGCACGGGTACTGGCTGCAGTCCGGGTATAATGTCCGGTGCAGCGAAGCTGTAAATATCATCTCCGCCCCTGCCACCAGGCCGGTTGGAGGAGATAAAGCCCTGCTGCGCGGTATGCATGGTATAATAAAAATCGTCTCCGCTGGTATTAAACGGCGGCCGCAGATTAACGGGCGCTGACCAGCTGCCTTTACTGCCTTCAGCGGCAAACACATCATAGCCCCCCATACCTGCCCAACCTTTACTGGCATAATAAAGCACATCGCCTGGTCCGAGTACCGGAAACGCATCGTCATCAGGGGAGTTAATAGCTGCACCGCAGTTCTGCGGTGTTCCCCAGGTATTATCTCCCTGTTTCTCGCTGTACCAGATATCCGTTTCCCCGGATCCGCCGGGCTTATCAGACGCATAGTATAAAATATTTCCTGCGCTGTTAAGCGAGGCATGTCCCAGCGAGTAGTCGTCACTGTTATAAGGAAAAGCCACCGGAGATTGCCATTTGTCTTGCTTTTTGGTGAACACCAGCAGTTTCAGTCTGCGGGTGCCATAAACCGGCGCCTCCTTCCTATCATAAGGTATTTTCCTCGCCGGATCAGTAACGGTTACATAGGCAGTATCGCCGTTGGGTGTAAAGCATACCGGTCCTACGTGATATTTATAGTTATTAATAACCGATGAAAAATCTTTACTGTAGCCGATTCCGGACGGGCCGTTCTCTGCTGCGTACAACTTACCGAAGGCGGCATTATTCCGGTAGTAACGATGCCTGCTGCCTTTCACATACCAGATGTCTCCCCGCAGGCTGTCTGACACAAATACAATCTCTTTTCCATAAGGTGTAGCGCCCCAGTCATTGGAACGGGAGTTGATGCCCTGTTCATTCTTCAGTATAACGTTTGCCGGGAGGGATTGCCATACAGTGGCAGAATCGCAGCCGGCTACGCGCAAGGCTACACGCTGCTGGTCGGGATACTGCCGGTATTGCTGCTTTGCTTCTTCATAACGTCCCAGGCTTTTCAGCATATCCCCGTAATATAACCGGGCAGTAGCGCTGTTGGCGCTGTCCTGCAGGAGTTGCGAATACCAGTAGGCGGCCTTATCATACTGATTATACAAACGATAGCTGGTAGCCAGCCTTTCTTTTACCATACCAGCCTGACGGCGGCCTTTGCGTGTCTTTATCAGCCGTTCGTACAACCCGGCAGCCCTCGCATATTCTTCCCGCCGGAAATAAACATCTGCACTCTTCCCGATGGAAGGCTGCTCCTGGGCAGCTACTTCCGCCGGTACTAACGAACAGGCATATACGACAAAGCAAATCAATAGTTGTTTCCTCATACATCAGATGTTTTAGAAATACCGGGGACTGGTGGTACGTGATTTCTTACTGTTAAACAGGAAGCCGACAGAAATTTCATGTGATCCCTGCTGATAACTCGCCATTTTGTTGATGGTAATATCATAGGAATACCCGATTCTCAGCTGCGGGGTGGCGTAAAATTCCACCAGGGCACTGGCGGCATCCAGCTGTTCCAGATCTTTGTCCAGCGCAGGTTTACTCCACAGCTTCACCCCGGTTCTGTAGGAACCGCCGATCCAGAGTTTCTCCGCTATCAGCAAAAACACGTTGATGTCCAGATTGGTAGGGCCTTTGAAATCTTCTTTCACCAGGATAGACGGCTTCAGCTTCAGGTTTTCTGACAGATCCGCCAGGTAGCCCGCCTGAATGTACATATGCTGTGTTTTACGGATGGTTTTATAGTTGTAACCGCCCCAGTAGTAGCGGGAGTTATCGGTATACAGCGAGAACAGGTCCATCACGGAAGCGCCCAGGTAGAATTTGGGCGTGTAGTAATATATCCCGAAGCGGGCATCCGGAATAATCTGGGAAGTTTTACCCAGCGGGATGGCGTTATCGATATCGTCCACATACTTCAGCGCAGTACCGTCAATGCT
The DNA here is from genome assembly GCF_009928525.1 of Chitinophaga solisilvae. Lineage (GTDB taxonomy): Bacteria > Bacteroidota > Bacteroidia > Chitinophagales > Chitinophagaceae > Chitinophaga > Chitinophaga solisilvae. The sequence goes on from NZ_JAABOK010000006.1 coordinate 141,899, forward strand.
GTACTGGGTGATACCACCGCCAAGTCCGATACACAAACGGCGGGTATCTTCATCATCGAGCGGAATGCGATAGTTATAGAACCCGTATGCAGAAAGCGTTTCCTGCGGTCCCAGCTTGTCTACCATCACCTGTGCGCCCACCCCTACTCTTTCGTCCCGTGCATTGGTAAGCCCGTCGATAGATATAGCGGCCGTCTGCGGCGCACCGGGGAAATCCACCCACTGGTGGCGGTAAACAGCATGCAGGTACCAGTCCTGCTTGTAGCCCGCATAGGCGGGGTTCACACTCAGGCTGTTGAAAATATACTGGCTGAACTGCACATTTTGCTGGGCATTGACCCGTAACAGGCCTGCACAGCAGGTTGCAAGCAATAATATCCTTCTGATCATAAACTATCTCTGTTTAAAATATTATGGCGCTTATCGCAGCAATTCGATCCATCCCTTGTAAGATTTTTCACCATCCGGCGTTCTCAGTTTTAAGATGTAGTAATAAGTACCTTCATTCAATCCGTTACCATCCCATTCGTTCTGGTAATTCTTCGACTGATACACCTGGTTGCCCCAACGGTTATATATCAGCAGGGTTGAATTCGGGAACCGTTTGATATCGATAATTGTAAACTTGTCGTTCTTGCCATCACCATTCGGCGTGATGACATTCGGAATAAAGATGCCATCGTCATCTACTGTTACCGGCGGTGTCACTGCAGTATTGTTGGACGGATCCGGATCTGGTGTTTCCTGTGTTGCCGTAGCCCTGTTGGTGACTACGCCGTTGTTATTAATCCTTGCAGTAATTCTCAGTGTAGCCGTTTGCGTTGCCGCCAGGTTACCGGCTTCCCATACAATGATTCTGGTCGCCGGATTGTACGTTGCATTACCGCTGCTGGCTACTGCTGCGCCCAGGAGATCCAGGTTGCGGCTCAGCGTATCTCTGACAATAATGCCTTTTGCAGAATCCGGTCCGGCGTTGGTAACGGTAATCTGGAATTCAGCTTTACCGCCGGTCTGCAACGGTGTATTGTTGAGCAGCACCTTCTTCACCTGTACATCTGCTGATTTCGCCAGTATTTTCGGGTTCACGGTAGTACTTACATCACTGCTGGTATTGTTGTTCAGATCCGGATCTGCTGCGCCGTCCGGTACGCTGATGGTTGCTTTGTTAACAAGGGCATTTCCGGTGTTCACGGTGCCTTTCACAGACAGGCGTACGCTGGCTCCCTCTGGGAATGTGCCGATAGCAGCGGTAACGGTGTTGCTATTCACTGCAATCCTCACATCTGCTGCGCCACCGGTAATGGAAAGCACCCTGGCGGTGACATTACTGATACCGGCCGGCACCACATCTGTTACTACTGCCCCGTCGCCGGCTGCCGGGCCGCTGTTGCCGGCAGTGATAATATATTCTATCTCATCTCCGTTAGTAATTTCTGCCGGGCCTGTTTTGGTTACGTTCAGGTCCAGTATACGGCTCACATTGGTGGTGGCAGTGGCGGTAGCGGTGCTGTCGCCGGCACTCACCGAAGCTGTATTGGTAATAGTACCCGCAAATGCCGCCCCTACCTTACCGATAACCATTATATGAATCAAATTGTTGCTTCCGGCCGGTATCATTCCGTTAACAGTAATGTTATTACCGGTACCGCTGCCGGCTCCTGTTACCCTGGCACTGCCACTGACAACCGTTCTCCAGCTCACGCCGGTTAACGTAGCAGGTACCACGTCGCGGATAACAACATTATTAATGTCGGAGATACCCGTGTTGCTGACGATGATGTCATATTGCAGGCTGTCGCCGGAGCTGATGGAAGACGGCGCCTGTTTCTCAATATTGAGGCTGGTGGTTCTGGTGATAACAGTTTCTACCGTATCGCTGGTCACTTTACCGCCGTCAGGTTTGGTGAGCAGGGCGCTGTTCTTCACGCTGCCGGCTGTAATGCTGTTGCTCACCGTACCATTCACGGTAATGAGTATATTATTGGCGCCACCCGCAGGAATATTACCGGTTACGGTAACATTATTGCCGCTGCCGCTGGCCGGACCGGTCACTTGCGCATTGCCTGCGGCGGTGGCTGTCCAGGTAACATTGGTAACACCTGCAGGAACTACGTCAGTAATCTTCACACCGTTGGCAGCAGACGGGCCGTCGTTTGCTGCCACAATCGTGTAGGTGATGGGGCCACCGGCTACGGCAGTCTTCGGCGCTGATTTGGTCAGCGTTACATCCGACCTTAATCTTACCAGGGTAGTGACGAAATCCGTATAGGTATTTCCGTTATTCTCCTTCACATTGGCCATATTGGTAATGTTGCCCGCGAAGCTTTCATTCAGGCTGCCGCTGATGGTGACTATTACCTGGTTAGCCGCCCCTGCAGGCACGGTGGTGGTAAAGCCTATCTGGCTGCCGCTGCCGCTGACCGGCGTGCCCGCTGCCAGGGTGGCGCTTCCCAGCGTGCTGATTTTCCATGTTACATCTTCTACCTGTGCCGGCACCAGGTCGGATACCCTGGCATTTACCAGGTCTGACGGACCTTCATTGCCTAACGTAATCGTGTATACAATATCGCTGCCAGCTACCGCTTCCTGCGGACCTGCCTTAGTGAGTATTACTCCCGGGGTATTGATGATCCGGGTCTGCACCGTATCCACCGCTACCACCTTACCACCTTCAGATACAGAAGTTCCGTTCACCAGCGTGCCGTTGGCTGCTGGTGCGAGCGTACCGGAAATAGTTACCGCTACATTATGGCCGCTGCCTGCCGGCAGATCTGCATTTATACTGATATTGTTACCGGTGCCACTGGTAGCACCGTGCAGGGTAGCGCCGGTAGCCACTGCATTCCAGCTGACATTCTGCACCGATGCCGGCACTATATCCGCGATGGTGATATTGGTAGCAGCTGATGGTCCGGTGTTCTGCACCAGCAGCGTATAGGTGATACCGTTACCTGCCGCTACGGTATCCGGAGCGGATTTGCGCACAGACAGGGAGGTTTCGGCGCTCACCGTTGTTACCACCGGCGGTGTGGTAACCGTATTGCCATTATGCGTGTAGCTGGCTGTGTTGGTGATAGTACCTGTGAAGGCCTGATCTATAGTACCATCCGCAGTAATCACAATCCTGTTGGCAGCTCCGGCAGGCACATTGGCCGTCAGGGCTACATTACCTGTACGGTCAACAATATTACCTCCGTTAATGGTGGCGCTGCCGAACGCTGTTGCTGACCACACGGCATCTTTCAGGACTGCCGGCAGTACATCGGCAACCGTCACGCCGGTAGCGTCGGAAGGTCCGCTGTTCGTTAATACAATGCTGTAACTGATGTTACCTCCGGCAACTGCTTTATCCGGACCGGACTTCACGATTGCAAGTCCGGGCTGATTGGTAACCGTAGTATTTATATCGTTTGATTCGAAATTATCAGTACCTGTTTTCGCGGTAGCCCTGTTATTGATCACACCTGTGAAAGACGCCTGCAAACGACCGGTAACCGTGATGCGGATCACATTACCACTGCCGGCAGGGATGTTACCGCTCAGATTTACATTGCCTGTCTGATGCTGCAGGTCACCACCGCTGACAACTGCTTTTCCAACGGCAACGGCAGACCAGTCCACTGCTTCCAGCTGTGGCGGCAGCACATCTTCTATCTGTACATTGACCGCATCTGAAGGCCCATCATTGAGCACATCAATAGTATAAGTGATCATACTGCCCGCAGCAGCGGTATCCGGTCCGGCTTTCACCAGGCGGATACCCGGTTGTGACAGTATACTGGTATTTACTGTATCTGTAACCGGGAGGCCATTTTCCGGTGTTACAGCCGCAATATTGGTCAGCACGCCTGTAGCTGCTGATGATACCGTTCCTGCCACTGTCACACTGATGGTATTACCGGCGCCCACAGGGATACTGGCAATGAAGTCCACATTACCGGTGGCGTTGCTGATATTACCACCATTGATGGTAGCCGCACCCTGTGCCGTAGCCGACCAGGTAATACTATCAATACCATCCGGCAGCACATCGGTAATATTCACGCCTGCAGCATTGGACGGGCCGCTGTTGGCGACCTGGATATTATAGGAAATCCTGTTACCGGCAGCTATATTATCAGGACCCGACTTCGTAATCCGGAGTCCTGGCTTATTCACCACGCGGGTATCTGTTATATTGCTGGTAATAGGATCGCCTCCGAAGGATGCAAAGGCTTTATTCAGCAGATTACCTTCAAAGTCAGGATTCACCGTACCGCTGATGGTGACGGTTACCATACCGTCTACCGGAATATTGGCGGTCAGCAGCACATTACTGCCGGTACCGGTTCCCGGATCGGTAATAGTAGCGTTGGTAGCCGTACTGGTCCAGGTAACGCCGGTTACCGGAACAGGAATAGTATCGGTGATGGTTACTCCGTTCGCTACAGACGGACCATTATTCCTGATCTGCAGCTGGTAGGTGATATTACTGCCGGCATTTACCTGCATTGGAGCAGACTTGATAACGCTCAGCCCTGCGCGCGCGGTGACAATCGTGTTAACGGTCACCGTTGCAGGACGGGGATCTACCACACCCGGTTCTGGTGTAGCTGTGGCCGTATTGGTAAGTGTACCTGCAAATGTAGGATCTACAATACCATGTATACGCAGTATCACTGTGCCTTTGTTGGCTACCAGGTTCGCCATGGTACTGATGCTGTTACCACTTCCGGAGCCTGTTGTCACAGAAGCGGAATCAACGGCTTCTGCAGTCCAGGTAACATTGGTAATACCTGCTGGCACCGCATCTGCAATTGTTACATTCATCGCATCAGCAGGACCGGCATTTACTACGGTTACTACATAATTTATTTCTTCTCCGGCAGACAGAGATGCCGGTGCTGTTTTATTTATTCTGAGATCAACTGATTTATTGACAGAAGTAACAACGGTGCTTGTTTTGGTACCACCCGCAGTAGCTGTAACGGTATTGGTGATGGTATTGGCAGCATCCGGTTTCACAGTACCGGTTACCACTATGGTGATGCTACCGGAGTTGTTACCTCCCAGTCTGCCGGTTACATTGATATTATTGGTATTACCGCTGACAGGGTTATTCAGGTTAGCGTTACCGGATACAGTGGCATTCCAGGTGACGTTGGTAATATCTGCGGGCACCAGATCAGAGATCGTCAGCGGATCTGCATCGGAGATACCTGTATTGGTCACCACAATGGTGTAGGTGATTTTATCCTTCACATTCACCGTAGCCGGACCGGATTTGGATACCTGTAATCCCAGGTCTGTATTGATAACAGTGCTGATACTGCTGGTATTATTGGCAGGTATTGTTTCTGTTACATCTGCCGGTGGTGTTACCGTAGCCGTATTGACGATGGTACCTGTTGCAGAAGGATTCACCGTACCGCTGATAGTAACAATGATGCTGTTACCTGGCCCTGCAGCGATATTACCGTTAATGCTGATGTTGTTGCCGCTTATAACCGGTGCATTGGCAGCCGCATTGCCGGTGGTGGTAGCAGTCACATTACTGATGAGAATCTGTGCAGGTACATTATCTGTAATCACCGCATTGCTGACATCAGAGATACCGTTGTTGGTAATTTCCAGCTGATAGCTGAAGTTCTGACCGGCAGTCAGGTTAGCAGGACCTGATTTCACGATCACCAGGTCGGCTTCCTTACGTACGGCTGTAGTTACGCTGGAGGTCACCGGCGTCTGGTTTTCCAGGTTAGCCGGTGGTGTAACCGTAACGGAATTGGTGATATTGGAACCATTTGCAGTGGAAGGATCAATTCTTCCTGTTACCGTAATGGTGATGGTGCCTGTATCCGGAATATCAGCCGTGATATTGATATTACCGGTACCGCTGGCAGCAGATACAGTGGTGCCTGCACCGCGGGTAGTGGCGGTCCATTTCGCATCCAGTATGCCGGCCGGAATGAAGTCGGCAATAACTGCGCCATGCACGTTAGACGGGCCGGCGTTATTAACCGTGATCGTGTAGGTGATGTTTTCACCGGCTACTGCAGTACCCGGTCCGCTCTTCGCCACACGTATATCCGCTCTGCGTTTAGTCGTTGATGTTACAGTGGATGTCACCGGTGGCTGACCACTGATTTCCGCAGTAGCGGTATTCTGCAGTTGCGCTCCCGTAAAGTCCGGATTCAGTGTGCCCGTTACCGTTATATCAATCACATTACCTGCACCGAACGGAATGTTTCCGGTGATATTGATATTACCGGTACCGGCAGTGCTGTTCACGGTAGCGGTACCTTTTACAGCCGCTGTCCATTTCGCATTCAGTATTGCCGGGTCAATCACATCGGTGATGGTAATATTCTTCGCATCGGAAGGACCGTTGTTAGACAGGTGGATCGTATAGCTGATCTGCTCTCCGGCGAATGTTTCCGCAGGTCCGCTCTTTGTAATACTCAGGGCAGCCCTGTTATCTATTTTCGTAGTAACGGTGTCTGTAGCCGGTTTCGGCTGGTCTGCGGATGAAGCATATGCAATGTTGACCAGCGGCGGTCCGTCATAGGCCGGATCTATCTGTCCGCTGACTGTTACCAGTATACCATTCACGCGGTTGCCTGCAGGCACATCCACATCTGCTGTAACAATATTACCGCTACCTGTTGCCGGACTGTTAACAACACCGGCGCCCAGCGCCTGTACAGACCAGGTTACATTTTTAATGGCGGCAGGTACGGTATCTTTAAACTGTATGTGTGTAGCATTGGACAATCCGGTATTATGAATAGCTATCAGGTAATGGATTTCATCTCCTGCAGCCAGTTCAGTTGCTCCTACCTTCAGCACTGCCAGTTTCACATTTTTCGTCACATGGGTATTAGTGGTATTGGAAGTCACCGGTGGCTGACCATCGGCAGTAGCTATGGCCACATTCGGAATATCGCCGGTAAATGCCGGATCGATAGTACCGCTGATGGTAATGCGGATGGTGTTACCGGTACCGGCAGGTATACTACCGGTCACGAGTATATTATTTCCCGCGCCGCTGGAAGACTGTGTAATAGCGGTGCCTGTGGCATTGGCCACCCAGAAGATATTTTTGATAAATGCCGGTACAGCATCCGTTATGTTTACTTTTTTCGCATCAGAAGGGCCAGGATTGGTCACAAGCAGCGTGTAGGTGATCTGACCGCCGGCAATAGCAGTATCCGGTGCGCTCTTCACAATCTGCAGCCGCGGTTTGTTCCGCACTACTGTGCTGATGGTATCTGTATAGGCCGTGTCCCTGGCCTGCATTGTTGCATATCCTCTGTTGTGTATTACACCTTCAAAGTCAGGCGCAATAGTGCCGGTAACGTCAATGAATATATGATTATTGGTACCTGCCGGCAGGTCGCCTGTCAGCGCAATGTTATTGCCGGACCCGCTGGCGCCGCTGGTTACTTTCGCGCTGTCGGATACACGGGTAGTCCAGGTAACATTAGTCAGCTGCGGCGGAACAACGTCCTGCATTTTCACATTGCGGGCGTCGGACAGGCCGTAGTTGGTAGCCACCAGGCGGTAGGTGATTTGTTCACCGGCATTTGCGGAATCCGGACCCGCTTTCATGAAGCTGATCTGCGGATTGTTGATCACCACACTGGAAATAGAGCTGGAGGCTGGCGGTTCATTGCCGGTCACAGCATAGGCAGTATTAACAATAGTACCAGCGGCCGCAGGATTCACTACGCCCCTGATATTAACAAGTACTTTAGCGCTGCCAGCTGCCGGAATATCCGCTACGATGCGGATAATACTTCCACCGCCGGTTGCACCGGAAGTAATAGCAGCCCCGCCGCTGGCAGTTGCTGCCCAGTCTGCATTACGGATAACTGCATCCAGTGTATCGGTAATAACTACGCCTCTCGCATCGGACGGACCGGCGTTATTTACTTCCAGGGTATATTGTATGTAGGCACCGGCAACTACTGTACCAGGGCCGGCTTTGGAAATCTGTATACCAGGCTTGTTGGTAAGATGCGTTGTCACCGTATCTGATGTTACCGGCGGGATGCCCGGTACATGCACATCTGCCACAGCATGATTCTGTATATCACCGGTAGCGGCAGGAGAAACCGTGCCGGTAACTGTGATGATGATGTTGTTGTCATTGCCGGTACTGATGTTTCCGGTAACGCTGATATTATTCCCGGAACCGGTAGCGCCGGCGGTCACCGCTGCATTGCCGGTAGCGGTAGCCGTCCAGGTAACATTGGTTACGGCTGCAGGTACCGCATCAGTAATCACTACACCGGTAGCATTTGACAATCCGGTGTTGCCTGCAGTAATAGTATACGTAATCTGCTGGCCTGCCGCAATGGTATCAGGTGCGCTCTTAGTCAGCACAATTCTCGGATTGTTAACAACATTGGTCACCACTACTTCTGAGCGTACATTATCTGCTTTCGCCTGGTTGTTAATTTTTCCGGTGTATCCTGGATCTACTCTTCCCGCGATCAATACAGTTACGTAGTTACTATCTCCGGCAGCTACATCAGCAGTAGCCGTGAACACATTATTGGAAATGGCGGAGGCAGATACTGTTGCCTTACCATGTGTAACGATATATGAGGAAGGGTTGAGGATCACCAGACTGAGGCTATCGGTGATTTTCACCTGCACTGCATCAGAAGGACCGTTATTCACCAGTTTCAGGGTATATAAAATATAACCACCTGCCGATACCGTATCCAGACCGAGCTTCTGTATTGTCAGCCTTGCATTGCGTCCTATTTCTGTAATCACCTCATTGGAAGTCACCTTCTGTACTCCCGGCACCTCTACAGTAGCTGTATTTCTGATATTACCGCTTGCGCCAGGCAGAATGGTTCCGTTGATAGTGACCGTAATTTTATTACTGCTGCCCGCAGGGACATTTGCATTCAAACTCACAGCATTACCGGTACCGGAGGCGCCACTGTTGATAACAGCTGCACCAGTGGCAGTGGCTGTCCAGGTTACATCTTTCAGGGAGTTAGGTCCTGCCAGGTCAGTAATTACAGCATTCACCGCATCTGACGGGCCTGCATTTGTAACGGTTACCGTATAGGAAATCGGTGTACCCGCATCCGCAGTAGCCGGACCCGCCTTCACAATTTCCAGACCCGGCTTCACCTGAACAGCGGTTTTATTGGACGCGTTGGAAGTATCGATACCCGGTAGAATGGCTGATGCCGTATTCAGGATAGTATCGGTGGCGGCAGGATTAACTGTACCGTTAATAATCACCTGGATACTGTTGGCAGCACCTGCAGGAATATTCACCGTAGTACTGATGTTATTGCCACTGCCGCTGGCAGGAGCGCCGCTGGCTACAGCAGCAGTACCATTTGCGTTTACATTCCAGGTAACATTCTGTACTGCTGCGGGCACTACATCTTTCAGCTGGATGCCAATCGCATTTGAAGGACCTGCATTGGTAAGATTCAAGGTATAGCTGATAGATGTACCTGCAGCTACCGTACCTGAAGGAGGCCCGAGTTTGGTGAGGGTAAGCCCTGTTTGTTTTACCACCACCGTATTGACCGTGTTGGACATAACCGGATTGCTACCTGGTACCGTTACACTGGCCGTATTACTGAACGAACCGACAGCTGCAGGGTTCACGGTACCATTGATAGTAATCTCCAGCGTATTACCCGCACCTGCCGGTAAATTTGCATTGAATTGCACATTGCCGCTGCCACTGGTAACAGTGGAAGTGGCGCTGCCTGTTTTGCTCACTGTCCAGGTAGCATTCTGTACTACGGATGGCAGCATATCTGCTACCGCCGCATTGACAATATCAGAAGGCCCATTATTCACAATGGTGACTTTATAGGAGATGGCGCCTCCCGCGGTAGCCCTTGCCGGGCCTGTTTTTACAACGGAGAGATCATAGCGCGGGGCAGGCGTATCTGTATCGGTGGCAGTATTACCAGCCGGATTAATATTGGTATAACCTGATGGAACGGTTACCGTAGCAGTATTCACCAGGTTACCTTTATAATCTGATGGAATATTGATGGTAATGGAATAAATGATTCTGGATCCTGCCGGAATATTCACCTGCTGGTCAATAGGACCATTACCGGAAATTGCCGGCTGTGAGCCATCCGGAGATACGGCTGTCCAGGATGCTACGGTAATACCCGGTGGCAGCGGATCTTTGAAGGTACCTCCTACCAGGTCAGAAGGTCCTTTGTTCACGATCGTAACCCGGTAGAGTGTAGTCGTTCCCGGTGTATAGGTATCTGTATCATCTGTTTTAGTCACCTGGACCTCTACAGATTTAGTTACGGGTGTAACTATAATAGCAGTATCAGGCACGGGATCATTATCTCCCGGCGGCGGAGTTACATACGCCAGGTTTCTCAGGCCGCTGCCGGCGAATTGTGACGATACTGTTCCGGAAATAGTCAGGGTTACCTGCTCACCGGCCTTCATGGTTACACCGGTCCACTGGCTGCTGCTGGCATCGTAAGTTCCGGCAGACGCAGTGTAGGTGGCGCCGGTGAATCCTGCAGGCAGCGAGTCTACTACTTTAAATGCTTCTGTCGGCAGAATTGTGGACGGACCGTTATTGGTTACCGTGATGGTATAGGTTAACGGCTGGCCAGCTACAACCGGCGACGGGCTGGCGGATTTGGTAATTTTAAGATCTGTGACAGCGGGTTGTACTGTGATGGTCACCTTTGCCTGAGCGCATGCGCCCTGGTTATCACATACTTCATATACATAGCTGTCTGTTCCCACAAAACCTGTATTCGGCGTGTAGGTAAACGTACCATCGGCGCGCTGTACTACTGTGCCGTTTGCCGGTGAAGTAACCGGGGTAGTCTTCACCGTTAATGGCTGACCTTCCGGATCGCTGTCGTTGGTTAATACATTACCGCTGACAGGCACATCTCTGGGGGTAGTATAATTATCATCCACGGCTATCGGCGGGTTGTTGGGCACAGTGCCTACTACCTCAGACGTGTTGTTGCTCTGGTCAGGGTCCGGCGTACCGGATGGGAAAGACACTGCTGCAAAATTGTCTATTACATCTCCTCCTTTGGCAGTGGCAGCCACTGTTCCCTTAATAGTAATCACTACTTTGTTACCGGCTGCAAAGGGGATATCGATGGAAGCCCGCACCAGTTGCGGATTAGAGTAATCCGGTGTAACGGTTACACCTGCACCGGTTACCGCATATGTCCAGGATGGATTTACTATCAGGGATGGAATCAGGTCATGCACACCGGCGCCTCTTACATCGGAAGGCCCCAGGTTTTCAATGGTAAGCGTATAGGTAACTTCGCTGCCGGTTCTGTAAGTATTGCCCGCGCCTGATTTAACGATCTTCAGGTCTGCCTGACGTCTGTAGGTAAGTACTACCGTATCTACGGATGGCGGACAGGTACCGTTGGTGATTGTCCAGGTGAAAGTACCGGTAGTATTGGGCTGCAAGGTAACGGTAGTATTTGCGCTGGCGGTATTGTCAATTACTCCGGAGCCGCTCACCAGCGCCCATACACCGGTACCGGCAGCAGGAACGTTGGCATTCATTACAAAAGTACCGTTATTGAATTTCGTCTGATCCGGTCCTGCATTGGCAGTAGTCGGTAAGGCTGCTACTGTAATCTGCATGGTATCGGCAGTGCCGCCGCAGGCGCCGCTGGTAATAGTCCATACCAGCTGGTATACGCCCGCCTGCAGATTGCTGACCTGCGTATTCGCCGCATTCCTGTTGGCAAACGTGGCCGTATTGGGGCCTGCAATCTGCGACCACACGCCGGTTCCGGGAGCCGGGTTATTTCCTGCCAGTGTAGTGGAAGTTACATTACACAGGTTCTGATCAGGACCGGCGTTGGCATTAGGCCCCGGTGCACTGATATTTACCGTCACCGTATCCTTAAATCCTGTACAGGCACCGTTTCTGGTAGACCAGATAAACCGGTAGACGCCGGCGGTTAATCCGCTGACACCTGTATTCGCCAGGGCAGTATCCGCGAAAACAGCGGTATTGGGGCCACTTAGCTGACTCCAGCCACCAGTACCTGTTACTGGCGCAGTAGCTGCCATTGTAGTGGTCGTTACATTACACAGATCCTGATCTGGACCGGCTACCGCTACGCTGGGCAGCGCATCTATCCGCACCTGCACCGTATCCGTAGCTACCGCCGCCGAACATCCGCCGTTGGCCACCTTCCATACAAACTGATATGTGCCCGTAGTAAGGTTGCTAACAGTAGTATTGCTGGCATTGACATTAGCGAAAGCCGCTGTGGAAGGACCAGATGCCTGACTCCAGGTACCTGTTCCGATAGCCGGACTCACAGCAGCCAGTGTGGTGCTGGTAACAGCGCACAACCTCTTATCCGTGCCGGCATTCGCGTTGCTCGGTGTATTTCTTACGAAAGTGGTATCGCGGAGAATATTATTACATCCCCCTCCGGAAGGCGGCGCATTACATTCTGCCAGCGCATTGGAAGGGAAAGGATTGGTAGGATCAGAAGCATCGATATCAAGATCAGTGGCGCTACGCAGCAGGGCCGCTTCAAATATGGCCAGGTCCGCAGGCGCAGGCGCCGTTACCCTGACAGAAAACACATAGCTGACTGTTCCACCAGGACTCAGGGTAATGGAATCAGTATAGCCGGTAGTAGGATTCATACTGCCTGTGCCGAAACTTCCGCCACCGGACGTGATATTACGGCTTACCAGTGTCATCACGTTCAGAGCGGTAGACAATACGTAGGTGAATTTCGTATTGATCGCCGAATCCGGACCATTGTTCCGGATATTCACCTGTACGTTGAAAGGCGTATTCAGACAGCCTTCCTTATTGGGCGGCATCACCAGAGATCCCACCTGCATATCCATATTGCGGCGGGTATCAACCGGGTAAGTGTAAGTATTATTAGCCAGGTTGCTTTCATAGGCATTGCTGACAGTGGTCGTATTGAAGATGCTGTCAGGCGCGTTCACCGCCACTTTCACGGGAATGGTAATATCCGGGTACGAAGCGCCGGAAGCCAGTGCATCGCTACGTGTAGCCGTCACCGTATTTCCGGAAGTACTGATGGTCCATCCTGTTCCGGTAGGAGTGCCAACAGTCATTCCGGCAGGCACGGCATCTGTAACCGTAACCGGACTGAGGTTAGGTTTGGCATCCGGTCCTGCATTCCGCACAGTGATCACATAATTGCCGCTAAGCCCTTTGCGCAGGTTGCCGGTATGTGTTTTCGTGATGGAGAGGTCTGGTACAATTACATTTGTGATGGCCCGCGACGTATCATTGGAGGGGTCGCCGTCCGAAATACCCGTCGGAGACGGATCTACATAAGCCGTATTAATGAGTCGGCCGTCATTCGGCTTAGCCGTCACCGTTCCTTTTACCGTAAATGAGGAAGTACTGTTTCCTCCCATTGTCAGTGAAGCGGAAGACAGGCTGGTAGGCGTATATCCTGTAGCCGTATTACCGGCAAAGCCATCATTGGAGAAGGTAACGCTGGTAGTATTGAATGCGCTGGAGGGAGTAAAAATATCTCTCAGCGGCATGTTGTTAAGCTGGGAGGTTGTTTCGTTATAGGTAGTGATTTTATAGGTCAGTGTATCGCCTATTCTGGCAAGTGGTTTATCTACCAGCTTTTGAATACGCACATTCCCGGGGGTGGTGATAATGAGGTTACGCACTTCGTGGCGGTTAAAGCCGCCGCCTGTAGAAGCAGCAAAGCCCAGCTTGAGCCGGGAAGGCGGAGGAGCCGTGAGGGTGATGGGACCGAAAAGTGTTGTCAGCGCGCCTCCCGGAGTGGTAGTGGATTTCACACTCAGCATGTACTGCCCGGAGCCGTTGGGTTCGATGATTACCTGTACTCTTCTGTAAAACTGCGATGGGGTTGGCCTGGTGCTGGTGATAACGTCGTAGTCCAGCGAGGTGCCTACTGAAGTACCGCTGATAAAGGAATAGGTGGGAGCAGGGCCTCTGGCAGAGATATAATCCCTGAAGTTGAGGTTACAGTTCGTAGAGGCGCCCCCGTTCTTACCGTCACCGCAATTGGAATAGTTACCGAATTCATCGATGCCCACCCCTACGTAACCACCGGCAAGACCGGTATTTCCTGTGCTGGTAGAGTTGGAATATCCGAGGCTTCCGCCGGCAGATCCCAGTTTAAAGGTAGCAGCGGTGATGTTATCATTAAAGAGAAAAACGGAGAAGCCGTCTGCTCCGCCGAAGTTAGGCACGCTTCTTCTCCAGGCCACATATTCGAAATCCATGAGTACCCCCAGGGTGGATGGGAATCCCTGGTTCACGAAAGCATAACCTACCTGGTTGGTAGCATCCTCTGTGAGGCGCAGCCAGCCCTCACCTACGGGGTCGTCTACTCCGGAGGTAAGTTTAGCGGCTCCTCCGAGGGTAACGTTTCCGCTGGAACTGCTTTTAAAGTTTTCTGTAATGGTAAATTGTGCGGCCGCCTGTAGTGATACTAACAGGAAAGCATATACGAATAATAGCCGCCGGCAGGATACCAGACCGTTACAACCTCGAACAATAAAGGATAACGCACGTAAACATACATCCATGGAAAAGCGATTTAAGGGACTTTCCAGGCATGGGGACAAGAACAGGCATTACAGCAGCTGCACTAATCAGGAGCACAAAAAAATGATAATGAGGTGATCTAAAGTCAGGGGCAGGTTATGAACGGGGTAAAAAACGCTTGAAATAGATTTGGTTATACACAGAACAATCTTGTTCTATCAAATATAAAGCGGGCTTTTCAGAAAATAAAAAAAAATTGCACCTGTCATCTTTCTAACAGACTGAAAAGTAATAATATATAAATATTATCATATTTAATTTTTATTTGCATGAAATAGCGGAAAGGATAAAAACGGAAAGGCCTTTGCCGTGCTGGCAAAGGCCTTTCCTATAGTATAAGTAGTTAATTACTAGATGAAGCGTGGTTTCAGTTCATTAGCCAGGGTAACCATTTTCTTGATGCCATCTTCCGGCAGGTTACCTTTTTTGAATTCGCCCAGTACTTCCGGCAGACGAACGGTCATTTCGTTCAGGAAGGCTTCTTCGAAAGCGCGTACCTGTTTAACCGGAACATCGCGGAGCAGGCCGTTAACACCCAGGTAGATGATAGCTACCTGTTTTTCTACTGCCAGCGGGCTGAACTGTGCCTGTTTCAGGATTTCCACGTTACGGGCACCTTTGTCGATAACTGCTTTGGTAGCAGCATCCAGGTCACCCCCGAATTTGGAGAAGGCCTCCATTTCGCGGTATTGAGCCTGATCGAGTTTCAGGGTACCAGATACTTTCTTCATGGATTTGATCTGTGCGTTACCACCTACGCGGCTTACAGAGATACCTACGTTGATTGCAGGACGGATACCGGCGTTGAACAGGTTACCTTCCAGGAAGATCTGACCATCGGTGATGGAGATCACGTTTGTAGGAATGTAGGCAGATACGTCGGACGCCTGTGTTTCGATGATCGGCAATGCTGTGAGGGAACCGCCACCTTTTACCAGGTGTTTGATAGACTCAGGCAGGTCGTTCATCTGCTGTGCGATAGCATCGTTGTTGATGATTTTCGCAGCGCGCTCGAGCAGGCGGCTATGCAGGTAGAATACGTCACCAGGGTATGCTTCACGGCCCGGAGGACGTTTCAGCAGCAGGGATACTTCACGGTAGGCAACCGCCTGTTTGGACAGATCATCATAAACGATCAGGGCAGGACGACCGCTATCGCGGAAGAATTCACCGATAGCAGCACCCGCGAACGGAGCGTAGAACTGCAGCGGAGCAGGATCAGAAGCAGAAGCAGCTACGATGGTAGTGTAAGCCAGCGCGCCAGCTTCCTGTAATGTTTTCATTACACCGGCAACGGTAGATGCTTTCTGACCAATAGCTACGTATATGCAATACACAGGTTTACCTGCGTCAAAAAATTCTTTCTGGTTGATGATGGTGTCGATACAGATCGCGGTTTTACCGGTTTGACGGTCACCAATCACCAGCTCACGCTGGCCACGGCCTACAGGGATCATCGCATCGATCGCTTTGATACCGGTCTGCAGTGGTTCCTTCACCGGCTCACGGTAGATTACGCCCGGTGCTTTACGCTCCAGCGGCATTTCATACAGGTCGCCAGTAATAGGGCCTTTACCATCGATAGGCTCGCCCAGTGTATTAACAACGCGGCCAACCATGCCTTCGCCCACTTTAATGGAAGCGATCTGACCTGTGCTGCGTACTTTATCACCTTCTTTAATGCCTTTTGATTCACCCATCAAAACCACACCCACGTTATCTTCTTCCAGGTTCAATGCAATAGCTTTAACACCGTTGCTGAATTCAACCAGTTCACCATAACGCACATTACCTAAACCGTAAATGCGGGCAATACCATCACCCACCGACAATACTGTACCTATCTCTTCGAGATCGGCAGAAGCATTGAAGTTGCTTAACTGCTGGCGTAATATCGCCGAAATTTCATCAGGTTTAATATCAACCATAATTGTGATTTTAAAAAAAAGTCGTTAAAAGAAATTTGGTATAACGACAACAGCTTTGCGTGTACGCAGCGGCTGCTGTATTTATTAACGTATGTTGGATACGTAAATGTTCTGACTGAATTGTTTTTTGATATCCTGCAGATCGCGCAGTACGGAAGCGTCAAACAGTTTATCTGCTGTTTCCAGTACAAAACCGCCGATCAGTTCGGGGTTTACGGCTGTTTCCAGCTGTATCTGCTGAGGTACCTCAGATGCTATTTTCTGTTTGATAACATCCAGTACAGGTGCATCCAGGGCAGCGGCAGTAGTGATTTTCACCACGCTGATGTTACGGATGATATTGTACTGACGGGAAAACTCCGTAGCGATTTCCGGCAACGCGCTTTCACGTGTCTTGTTAATCAGTAATGTTACGAAAACCTGCGTGGTGGAGCTTACGCGTCCATCCAGGATAGCATTCATGATTTTGATCTTTTTGTCAGCCTTGATGATCGGGCTTTTCAGCAGGTTCACGACATCACGGTTGGACTTCATCAGCTGCTGTAAAAACAGCATATCGTTATGCACCGCTTCCAGCTGGTCCTTTTCCTGAACCAGATCTATCAATGATTTTGCATACCTTGATGCTAAACGGGGATTCTGCATATAGCTTATAGCTTTTAGCCGTAAGCCTTCGGCGCAGGGCCGGAGGCTTACAGTTAATCTCTTAATTCAATTTAATTTCTCCTGCCAGTTGTTTCACGTAAGATTCCTGTGCTGATTTGTCAGCCAGTTCTTTTCTCAGCACTTTCTCTGCCACTTCGATTACGAGACTACCAACCTGGTTTTTCACATCCGTTAACGCAGCCATTTTCTGGTTTTCGATAGCGGTATATGCTTCACTGATGATCTTTTTAGCTTCAGCCTGCGCCTGTGTTTTCGCTTCGCTGATGATCATGTCTTTCGCGTCTTTTGCTTCTTTCAGGATCTTGCTTCTTTCAGCTTTCGCTTCAGCCAGCACGTGTTCGTGCTCAGCTTTCATCTGCGCCATTTCTTCTTTCACTCTTTCAGCGGTAGTGATAGAGTCCTGGATAGAACCTTCCCTTTCTTTCAGGGTGGCGAGGATCGGCGTCCAGGCAAATTTCTTCAGGACAATGAAAACGATAATGAATATCAGTAATGAAATAAGAAACAAGCCTAATGCGGGCTGCAACAGATCCATATAATTAGAATTTTATTATGTTGATTTTTAGTTTTTTCGTTATCCGGTAAGGCAACACTGAAAAGATTACTGCATCCATTGCCCTGTGCGCCGGATGCAGTAAAAAGTTTGGCTTACAGAACTACCGCCAACAGACCAGCGATTACACCGAAGAGGGCAACACCCTCTACCAGCGCAGCAGCCAGGATCATGTTTGCACGGATGTCGTTAGCAGCTTCTGGTTGACGAGCGATAGACTCCAGAGCGCTCTTACCGATGTTACCTACACCAATACCAGCTGCGATAGCAGCGATACCAGCACCAACAGCACCACCAGCTTTAGCTAAACCAGATGCAGCAGCAGCCTGCAATAAAACAGTCAAAAGTGCCATAATGAATATGTATTTGAAATTAAAAATGTTTCTCTCTAAAAGTCGCAGTTAGCTTTCGGCTAATAGCTTAGTGATGATCATCATGAGCGCCTTCCATTGCCTGACCGATAAATACCGCTGTCAGGTTAGCGAAGATGAACGCCTGGATAAACGCTACCAGCAGCTCCAGCATCATCATAACAATGTTGAAGAGGATGGTGATAGGCAGGAAGCCGTAACCAGCTACCTTGTTTAATGAACCAAATATGAACACCAGGGAAATAATACTCAGAATAATGATGTGACCAGCGAGGATGTTGGCAAACAACCTGATCATCAGGGATACCGGTTTGGTGAATACACCGATCAGCTCTACCGGCGCCAGGATGAATTTAACACCGAAAGGCACAGGAGGGTTGAAGATGTGGCCCCAGAAATGCCTGTTGGTGCTGAACATGGTAGCTATAAAGCTGATGAGCGCCAGCGCCGCTGTTACCGCAATATTACCGGTTACGTTGGCAGAACCCGGTAACAGTCCCAGCAGGTTGTTGATAAGGATAAAAAAGAATATCGTCAGAATAAAAGGAACATATTTTTCGTAGTGTTTGCCAGGGATGTTAGGCTTTACTACTTCGTCGCGCATGAAGATAATCACCGGCTCTATCAGGTTCTGGAAACCTTTGGGAGCTTTTTTCGCGCCACGGATTCTGTATGCTTTGGCCACACTCAGCATCAGTACCACCAGCAATACAGCGGCGATAATCATGGAGGTGATGTTTTTAGTCATGGAGAAATCGTAGATCTTCTCGCCGGTAGGATTATCATTAGCATCTACGGCAATGATGGAGCCATCAGCGTATTGATTGGGATCCAGTCCTTTTTCATGCACGTAATGAGCGTTTACCAGGCGGTAACCATCATGTACAGCATGACCATGGTGGAATTCAGAAGAAGAAAAAACGGATGTTCCACGCGCAGGATTGTAGATAATAACCGGCAGCGGCAGCGTAACATGGGTTTCGCCAATGCTCAGCAGGTGCCAGTCATGCGCATCCTTTACGTGTCCGAGAATTACTTCCTTAGCATCGAATTTCTTTGGCTCGGCAGCTTCCGTTGTTTCGTGGCCGGAGGCTGCTTCAGTTCCGTGCTCAGCATGCTGCGCATAGGAAAAATTACCAATACTGTGAAGGCCTAAAACCATCACCAGTGCTACCATTCTATGTTTGAACTTACTGAAAGAAATCACCGTTTTCTGAAATTTTGCGCAAAGATAAAAGATTTTATCTCAAAAATTCAGCGACTATGGAAAAAAAGGTGGATATATTATAAACCTATTGAGACACAGCGAGTTATATACTTGTAAAACCCATAAAAAAAGCGGCCCTTTTTAGCCGCTCTCCCCTGAAAATATCATATATATCTTTTAGTAATACATCACTGCGCTTTGGTCGCATTAAACTGCATGCTATGCAACTTATAATAGAACCCTTCCAATCGCAATAATTCTTCATGTGTTCCCATCTCCCGGATTTCGCCCTTATCCAGCACAATAATCTTATCTGCCTTACTGATGGTAGACAACCGGTGTGCGATTATCACCGCGGTCCTGTCCGCAATCAGCTTGTCGATGGCATCCTGGATCATCATTTCAGATTCTGTGTCTACGGAAGAGGTGGCCTCATCCAGTATCAGGATAGCCGGATTATACAACAGCGCCCTGACAAATGAGATCAACTGCCGCTGCCCCAGCGACAGGGTACTGCCTCTTTCCATCACCTGGTAGTCGTATCCGCCGGGCAGCTGCATAATGAAATCATGAATACCTATCAGGCGCGAGGCATCTTCTACCTGCTGCCGGCTGATATTACTGTTATGCAGAGTAATATTGTCATAAACAGACCCTGAAAACAGGAACACATCCTGCAGCACAACCCCTATCCTGCTCCGCAAAGATTGCAGCGAATATGCCGGGAGGTCTATATCATCTATCTTAATACTCCCCTTCTGTATTTCATATAAGCGGTTCAGGATACTGATAATAGTGGTTTTACCGGAACCGGTATGTCCGACTATGGCAATGGTATCGCCAGGTCTGGCATGAAAGGTAATATCCTTCAGCACATAACGGTCTTCTACATATGCAAAGGACACATGGTCAAATGTAATGGCACCTTTCATGTTATCCGCCTTTTCGTGCCCCCTGTCCGGTATATAATCCTGGTTATCCAGCACTTTGAATACGCGCTCGCTGGCCACCATACCCATCTGCAGGGTATTAAACTTATCTGCCAGCATACGCAGCGGACGGAACAGCATATTCAGATACATGATGAAAGCAATCATCACTCCCTGCGTTACTTCATAATTCAGCACCTTGTTGGAACCCCACCATACCATCAGCCCTAGTGATATGGCCAGGATGATTTCCACTACCGGGAAAAACACCGAATAGGCGAAAATGGCGTCTATATTAGCTTTGCGGTGCTCCTTGTTGATATGCTTAAAGCGGGCAAATTCCCGCTTCTCTCCGGTGAATGCCTGCACCACCATCATACCTGTCAGATGTTCCTGTACAAAGGCATTCAGCGCCGCTACGGCATTACGTACCCGGTAGAAGGATTTATTAACGCTTTCCTTAAAAATATAGGTGGCAAAAATCAGCACGGGGAAGGGTGACAGGCTCACCAGCGTCAGCCGCCAGTCTTCAATAAACATCACCACCAGGATAGCCACAATCATCAGCAGATCGGATACAATGGAAATAATTCCTTCTGAAAACACGTCATTGATGGCCTCAATATCATTGATGGTACGGGTGGTCAGCGTACCGATAGGCGTCTTATCAAAAAAGGCCAGGTTCAGGTGCACAATCTTTTTATATACCGTTACCCTCAAATCCTTTACTACCGATTGTCCCAGCCAGTTGGTCAGATATGAAAAATAGAACCGCACCACGGTTTCCAGCAATAACAGGGCAATCTGGATAACCGTTACGGTTACCACCATCCGCGTAAGCTGATTAGCGATGTATTTATCTACTGTTACCTGAATCAGATAGGGCCTTAACGGGGAAATCACCGCAAATATCACGGTCATAATCATGGACAGGTACAATGCCCGCTTATAAGGCGCCGCAAAAGTGAAAATGCGTCGTAGTAAACTAAAATCAAATACTTTCTTTACGGCCAGATTTTCCAATGAAACCAATTTACCAGTAAAATTAAGCAACATCTTTCATTAATGTAATTACGAATTGCGAATTACGAATGAGGAGCGAAGATTTAAACGGATAAAGAATTTATCCGCTTATGTCTTCGCTCCTCATTCGTAATTCGCAATTCGTAATTATTTCTTCTCGTCCTTCATAATCTGCCTGTACGCTTTGATAAATATGGCGCCGAGATTTTTATGCGGTGGTACATAGTCGCTGAAGAGTTCCCGGTTGCGGGCATCGGGGGCAAATCTTTTGGAGAGCTGCGACCACATGATTACCCAGTCTACATTTTTACCGGAGCGGACTACATCTTCTATGCTGTGAATGATAGGTTCGTTTACAAAGCGTGTTCCTACCTGTTTGGAGGAGATGATATGCGCTTCAGGAGATTTTTCCAGTACGGTAGCCAGGTTATGATAGCCGCCGCAGGAGCCGAGTACTACAATTTTGGCAGAGCTCTGCAGGTTGTCCAGCGTAGTGTTGATGTGGTAGCTGTGTCCGCGGTGAATGAAGATGGTAGGGTGAATATCTTCTTCATCCAGGTAGTCAGACAGCTTGGAGATCGCTTCCTTATCGCCGGGTTCATCGATGGGCAGGTTTGCGTATATAGTAGTAGGCTTGCCTTTGGTAGAACTGATGGTAGCCCAGTACTTGTTCTTCGTTACTCTCCAGTCTGACGACGGGAAGTTGGTCATAAAGCTGGAGAAAGATTCCTGTCCGTCTTTATCCCCGTAGAAGAATACCTGCTGGTAAATGCGGCCACTGTCGCTTTGCAGCGTGCTGTAGGTAACGTAGTTGATAGGCGGTAATGACAGCTGTGCGGCCATATCAGAGGCTTTGGAGGAATCGTTGCCACCTTTGGATTCTGTTTCAAAGAGGCTGGACAGCAGCTGATAAATTACCGTACCGCGTTTATCGTTATGGCGTTTCACGTACGTCAGGTTCTTTTTCACTTCTGTGCGGAGGAAGTCCAGCAGTTTTTCATCGCGGATACTGCCGAAGGAATTGGCAACATCCACGGCGTCTTCCAGGTCTTCCGTCTTCTCCAGGTTCTGCACATATTTCTGCATGAGATAGTTGGCATTCTCCGGAGCCATTGATTTCAGGAAGTGGTCCAGGGTATTGAAGCCTGCCGCCATGGCGATGAATTTCTTGAAGCGGTCGAAGTTTATCTGCATCAGCAGGCTGTCGCCGCGGGAAGGTTTCATGCGCGCCATCATCTGGTCATACAGACCGGCGTTGTTGCGGTTGGTATAGCTGGATGTATAGAGTTCTTCCTGACCGTTGATGATCAGGTAGTAAAGTTCTTCCGGGGTCAGGTCTTTCACGATGCGGAAACGTACCGGCGCTGATTCTTCGTGCAGGTCGTTCACTTCGCGGATATACAGCAGTGATTTGGCCTGCATATTTTCCATCATGGCTTTCAGTCCGTAAGGGTTTTTCCCTTCGTTCTTCATTTTCTGCAGGGCGATGGTAGATTTCACCATTTGCTTATAGTAGGCGTAATCGTTATCAACCGTTTTCTCCAGTTTCTCGATGGTGGTGGTACCTGCGAGCAGTTCATCGATGAAAGGCAGAATTTTGGTGCTCTGGGAAGATTTCCCGATGGCTACAATCTGTCTTACAATCGGATCAGGATTGCGTTTGATGGCGTTGGCCATCGGCGTGTAGGAGGTAGCGTAGGTGAGTACCTGGTTAGGATATTTGCGGGCAACGGCCGCTATGATGGAATCTGTTCCCGGAGCGTCCATATAGTCCACCAGTTTGGGCATGACTGTTTCCAGGTTATTGAATGCGTATTTGGTGAACACTTCGCCGCGGGCATCTTTATAGCCGGGGTTTTCCCGGAATATTTCGATCAGCCTTTCGGAGGCAGCGAATGAGAGGTCGCGGATAAACGGCTGAATGCTCTGCCCTTTGATATCGGCATGCATCATATTGCGGTAGGCCTGAATGATGGCGGGCGCTTCATCCGGTTCTATATTGCGGCGGGCGCGTTTCTGGTTATAATCTTTCAGTACGGAATAGAGGCCGGAAAGGTATTTTACTTTCAGGCGGTGATCCAGTGAAGAATCTTTTTCTATCTCCAGCTGCATATCATCCACTTCCTTGATGAGTGCGTTGGTCACCTGCAGGTTGGTAGTCTGATCTTCGGACACTTTGATCAGATCATCTGCCTTGCCGTCGAACCTGGCTGCAGCAGCCTGTTCTTTATCGATATTATCATGAAATCCCTGTCTGCTGATAGGTATCTGAATATGATTGCTTTGTGCATGTACCCAGCTGCTTTGAGAAGCCGCCAGTAAAAAGATGAATAGAAATTTTCTCATTGTAGATGTACTTTTCACTCGAACCTGATAGCAAATTTACAACCAAAATATAAAGCTGGCGTGCATTCTGCACTATTGCATAAAAATCATCAAAATACGAATATTAAATTTAGAACATATAGAGACATGGTAAAATTTGGCGTAACTTGCTGCATGTCAATGTGAAAGGCGATGGTACTGAATTAACAATTTCATAATGTTAATTTTCCATTAATCACCGAACAGGCTGTATAATTTTGTGCCGTCTTTTAAAAAGGAAATTTTTATGATAGACCAAGCGGTTGCAGGAAAAATACTGGTAGTGGATGATGAGTTGGATATTCTGGAAATAATCAGCTACAATCTTAAAACAGCAGGTTACGATACAGTAACCGCCAAAGATGGCAGCGAAGCTATCCAGAAGGCTAAAATATTCAGACCCGATCTGATTATGCTGGATATCATGATGCCGAACAAAAATGGTATTGATACCTGCCGCGAACTCAGGAAGATACCTGACTTCAAAGACACCATGGTGCTGTTTCTGACAGCGCTGAACGATGAAAAATCAGAAATAGACGGGTTGAACATGGGGGCAGACGATTATATCGCCAAACCTATTAAACCCAAATTGCTGGTAAGCCGTATCAATGCGTTATTCCGCCGCCTGCACAAAGCGGAGGAAACACAGGTACAGCTGGGCGATCTGATCATTGACCGCGAGAAATTCACGGTAACCTATAAAGGCCAGGAAATCATTCTTGCTAAAAAAGAATTTGAATTGCTGCAGCTGCTCGCGTCCAAACCCGGCCGTGTATTCCTGCGCAACGAAATATTAAACCAGGTATGGGGTACCGAAGTGATTGTAGGCGACCGTACTATTGATGTCCATATCCGTAAGATCCGCCAGAAAATCGGCATTGACCTTATCACTACAGTTAAGGGAGTAGGATATAAATTTGAAATGTAGGCGGATAGCCCCTCCCCTTTTCCTCCACCAAACAATTTTTGTTGACCGTCAGTTATAGCAGCCCTATAACTAACGGTTGACAGCTTTTTTTATGGCACGTAAGAAATTTACAGTAATTTCCCATTATTATTCTAATTACTCACTCTGGAGTATGTTTAAAGCAAAAAACCTATCCCCGCAGAAGCTGGCGGGATTTACCGCACTGGTAATATCAGCCGTAATAGCACTGGGCAGCCTGCTTGTAGATGGTAACTGGAAAGTTGTCCTGGGAGCTTTTGTGCTTACCTTCCTGGTATCCTATTACCTGTACCTGTATACCTTACAGAATTTTATCTACCGGAAGATAAAACTCATTTACAAATTCATCTATCAGACAAAAGCATCCAAGCGGGAAGAATTCTTTCACAAGAACATCCTGCCGTTGAAAACCATTGATGAAGTAAGCGAAGATGTGGAAAAATGGGCCAGCCAGAAGAAAGAAGAACTGGAGAGCCTGCGCCGCAACGAAGCCTTCCGTAAAGAGTTTCTGCTTAATCTCTCCCACGAGCTGAAGACGCCGATCTTCGCCGTGCAGGGATACATCCACACCCTGCTGGATGGCGCGCTGGAAGATCCTTCCGTCAACAAGATATTTCTGAAAAACGCGACCAAGAATATTGACCGCCTTTGCCGCCTGATCGACGACCTCGATGAGATTTCCAAACTGGAAAGCGGTGAAATGACGATCAACAGCGAAACATTTGTTATCCAGGATCTCCTGAAAGATGTATTCGATACCCTCTCCCTGAAAGCTAATACCAAAGGCATCAAATTCACCATCAAAAAAGGTTGTGAAGCGCCGGTGCCAGTGCTGGCCGACAAGGAAAAAATCCGCCAGGTACTCATTAACCTGATCGACAACTCCATCAAATACGGTAAACCCGATGGCCATACCATTGCCAGCATCTACAATATGGATGATAAACGGGTGCTGGTGGAAATATCCGATGACGGTATTGGTATGTCTGAAGACCATCTCCCGCGCGTGTTTGAGCGTTTCTACCGTACGGACCGTGCCCGCAGCCGCGACATTGGCGGTACCGGCCTGGGCCTCGCCATCGTAAAACATATTGTGGAAGCGCACGACCAGTCCATTACCGTCAGGAGCAAGCCGGAAGTAGGCAGCACCTTCGGTTTCACCATGGAAGCCGGAAAAGAATAATCAGAAACGATACTGCATCCTGCAGGTAAACACATTATCCCTGATGTCTTCCGTGAAGCCATCAAGGCTGGTAGACTCATTTTTCACCATGTCGTAGTAAAGGGTGAATTTGAGATGCGGGTTAGCATAGTACAGGTAACCGAATCCCAGCGTATTATAGCGTATATCCGCCTCCGTGAGTCCTTCTCCGGGAACACCTATCTCCTTGCCTTTCACCTTTTTATTGGGGTCATACCAGTCATACCGCACTACTACCTGGTGGTGTTCATTACCCAGGTGCTGAATGAAATACAGGTAAGCGCCATCGAAATTCCTGATATACAAAGGCAGCCTTTTGCCCTGTGCATCCACCGGAATAACGCCCGGCGTTTCAGAAGTCAGCGCCGTAGCTGTTTGTGAACCTCGGATATATTCCGCCCGGAACTGCGTACTGCCTTTACCGGGGCCATTGGGAATTCTTACCTGCATATCGGCTCCGTAATAATGGCGGGGCGCGATCCTGCCTACATTGGCGGTAGCAGAATCCCTGATAAAGCCGGGCTGCCCGTTCACTATACCCATCCGGTTAATCACCGGCGTGAACTGCTCCATGCCGCCGTAGAGTACCGACACGCTGCCGGAAAGAATAATATTGGTGCCCTTCACTTTACGCGGCCGTATACTCACACGCCCGATAAAATCCTTGTGGCTGTCGAAATCGGTAGGCCCGGCCAGTCCCTGTCCGTTGAAAACACCGGCATCTATCTTCAGAAAACGCAGCGGATGATCTTTACGCCTTGGCTCAAAAGAAACCATCGCTCCCAGGTCACGCTCCGTTTTCATCAGTATCTGCGACATGCGCCCACGCTCAGGCGTTTCGCGGTCGCCGGAAGACAGGTTGACCTCATAGCCGAACGGCCGTGCAAACATCCCGCCGGCCAGGGAGAAGAGATTGTATTTTGTTTCAAAGACACGTCCGTAGAAATCGCGGATAAATACCCCCCGCTCCGTTCCATCAAACTGAAAGGCAAACTGCACAATGGGCATATTATCCTTGTTATAGCGCTCATAGTCTACACGCAGACGGCCACGACGCAGGGTAAACCGGTTATTCACCGCGGCCCCGAAGTTACCGCCGGCATAACTGTTAATGCCTTTGGCAGCGGCCAGCTGAAACTGCGGCTGTATGTATCCGCTGAAACGCAGCGCATCATACTTCTGATACATCGCCATCATCCCCCTTCCCAGATCTGTTGTGGTATCAATCATATCCATCAGGAACTGCGCACGCGCAGCCATACCGGAAAACAACAGCATAACAAGTAGAGAGAAGATTCTGGCAGTTCGCATCTGAGCTTTAAATTATTGCGCAAAAGTATAGCATTCAGT
Source organism: Chitinophaga solisilvae (assembly GCF_009928525.1). GTDB lineage: Bacteria > Bacteroidota > Bacteroidia > Chitinophagales > Chitinophagaceae > Chitinophaga > Chitinophaga solisilvae. The sequence goes on from NZ_JAABOK010000006.1 coordinate 169,024, forward strand.
TTATTAATCATCGGTTAATCACTCGTTAATCCATGCATATCCGCCATGGTAAAAGCTTACATTTAGTTACCATACTCTTTTCCCATGAAGCCATCTACCATTGAATTCTGGAAGTGGAATATCCAGCAGGCTATTTCCTTCGCACATAGTCAACCGTTGGAAGAAATTGAACTACAGGAAGTTGCCGACAGATTACATGTATCGAAAGACAACTTTTCGCACATGTTCAAGAAGATCAGGAAAGAGGCATACCAGCAATTTGTGAAACGCAGCCGCCTGGAAGCAGGTGTGGGATACTTGCGGCACAGTGGTTACAGCATCAGCCAGATCAGTGAAATGTGCCGTTACACACATGCCGCCTTCACCAAGGCCATCAGGTCACGGTTTAACTGTAGTCCCACCCACATGCGTGATGTAGACTTTCTGCCGGAAGAAGCCAATACCCTTCAGCAGACAGAACTTGTCACACATTCCAAAGATTACGCGGATATTTTTAACCTGGATAAAACAGAAGATGTAAGATTACCTTCCATGACCCTCTACTATCATATTCTTCCCGGCCACAACAACCCGGTGAAAAGCATGATGGCCTACATGGATATTTATACCAAACAGCTGCAATATATTATCAGAACGCTGGGCCTGCATGATGCCCGCATCATTACCGGCTCGCTGGATGTTGTACCTATCACCACCTACACTAAAATGATGATGTATGTAGGATTGCTATTGCCGAATACACTTGAATACAACACCGCACACTTCCAGATCATCCAAACCTACCGGGAGAGCTTCCGCCTGGTTCACATGCAGATGGCCGGCGGAGACTTTAAAAAGCTGACCGTACCCATGAGCTTTGCGGAAGCCGGCCTGCCCATGTACAAATTCATTAACAACAACTGCCGGGAAAGCAATTTTAAGATGAGCAACAACTACTTCTTCATCTCCCTGCCCGCACCAGACAAATCGGAGATTTATATTCCGTGGCAGAAAACGCCATGATTATTTGAGATGTGGTTATTTTTTTATTTGAGATTTAAAAATGCAGCGAAGATCCAGGCGTACAATATTTGCTTAGGTCTTCGCTGCATTTTTAAATCTCAAATAAAAAAATAACTACATCTCAAATGATTAAAACTGGAAGTATATCGGAATCATCGGCTGTGTACTTTTTACCTGTACCAGCAGCCAGATGAATATTACCATTACGGCAACGCTGGCGGCAAGGGGCAGGCGGCCGAGGAGTTTTTCGGTAGTAAATTCCATGCGGGAAGGCAGGAAGTGCAGGATGAAGCCCAGTACCATTACCCAGAATACGGCGGTATAGCCCTGGTAGAGTTCAGCCCAGATACCTGGCTGGAAATCATACACGATCTGGTGAATCAGCGACCAGGCATCGTGGAAGGTAGCTGCTTTAAAGAATATCCAGCAGAAGCATACAAAGTGGAAGGTGATGAGCACACCCAGGATCTTCAGGGAAGTAGCTTTCCAGCCGGTGATAACTGTTTTGCTTTTCTTCAGCCAGTCGATACGTACTTTATCTACTGCGAGTGCTGCGCCATGCATACCACCCCAGAAGATGAAGTTCCAGCTGGCGCCATGCCAGAAGCCGCCGATCAGCATCGTCAGCGCCAGATTAACATACTGGCGCACCTTACCTTTGCGGTTGCCTCCCAGCGGAATGTACAGGTAATCGCGCAGCCAGCTCGACAAGGAAATGTGCCAGCGGCGCCAGAATTCCGTGATAGAAGAGCTCTGGTAAGGGGAATCAAAGTTAGGCGGAATCTTAAAGCCTGTCCAGCGGGCAATACCCAGCGCCATATCAGAATAGCCGGAGAAGTCGCAATAGATCACTAACGCGTACCCATATACGCCGATCAGGCATTCCAGTCCTGTGTGCTTGCTGGGATCATCAAAAATATACTGTACAAAGTTCTGGTAGATGAAATCCGAAATGACGATCTTCTTAAAAAGGCCGCCGATAATGAGGTACATACCCTTGCCGATATCGTCTGTATTAAGGCGGTAAGGCTGCGAGATCTGCGGAATAAAATCTGCCGCACGTACGATAGGGCCCATCATCAGTTTCGGGAAGAAGGACAGGAAGAACAGGTAATCCATGAAACGGTTTACCGGCTTGATTTCTCCGCGGTAGACATCTATCGTGTAACTCAGATTTTCAAATGTATAGAAGGAAATCCCGATGGGCAGTAACAGATGCAACGGACGGATATGGCCCTGCGTCAGGTCATTGATGATACCGATAAAGAAATCCGTGTACTTGAAATAAAACAGTAATCCGATATTCAGGATGATACTGAAAACCAGCAGCGATTTTTTCACGGAGCGGCTGGGCGTGTTGTATATCCATCGCGACAGGTTAAAATCCACGATGGCGGAGAGTATAACGAGTCCGACATAAAACCCGCAGGCTTTATAAAAAAAGTACAGGGAAAAAACGGTGTACACCCATACCCTGCCCTGGCTGCTACGGCTGACGGCCAGGTAGCATAACAGGAATAAAGCGAAGAAATAGAAAAAGAAGGCGCTGTTAAAGAGCACAGGATCTGCGGGATTGTACAGCAGTTGAGATAACAGCCTGTTAAAGTCGATCATCAGTGTTAACGGAATTTTTCTTTACCTGTAAATATTGTGCATAGGACTTTTGCAGGGCTTCGTATAAAAGCTGGCCCTGTAACTGATAGCCTTTCACACTAAAATGAATATGGTCTGACGCCCATCCGCCTGCAAATCTATCGCTCTGCGCCTTATTAACTGCATTAAAATTCCAGCAGGCAATACCGTGCTGTCTGGCATATCCTGTAATCTGCTGTGTAACCATAGCGATATAGGGATTCGGGTAGTAAGCGGTTGTATAAAAGGTTTTATACTTACGCTTACTTACTTTTTTTCTGACGGCTTTACGTACCGCGCGCATACAATCCGGCGGCGTTGTCAGCAGAATAGCTGCCTCCGGGCGCTGGCTGCGGATCAGCTGTACCATTCTGTCTATTTCATTTCTGAACTGTAGGGGATCAAAGCGGCTATAGGCTTCATTGGTACCCAGGGAAATGATAATCAGTGAGGGTTTGAGGGCAGAAAGTCCTGCCATCACGGTATTGTTAAGATCGTTGTAGTGCAGGTACATGGCTCCGTTGATACCTACGCTATGATACAGCACCCCCTTATGTCCGTTTTGCAATACGGCGCCGTAGAAGCGGAAAGGTGAGCTGCCGCGTTCGCCCCAGGTGACCTGGAAGGATTGCTGTGGCTGCGGGAAATCGAGGGTAGCCATACCGATGGTAGGCGAGCCGGAAAAGGGTGCGGGCGTTACCGTTACAGAGGCGGAAGGGCAGTAAACAGCGCTGTTTTCGATGCCGGCATCGTACAGTAGCTGTGCTTTGCTGAAGCTGTTGTCTGTTTCCGGATTTTCTTTCAGGGAGAAGGAAATCGTTGGTTCGTTGGCGGTAGTGCTGATGGCGATGGCGCCGGGGCCCAGTACCGGCGGCTTGTAGCGGTCAATGATTCTTTCTGACGACCAGCGGGAGGTGCTGCTCCAGCGGGCGTCGTCGGGACCGTTGGTACCGGCTGTGCTGTACGGGAATACGAAGCCTCTGCCGGCATTGCCGAAGCGTTGCTGCAGCAGGGCGCCGGTGGTCAGTGAAAAATGTCCTGCCTGAATGTGGGAGTCTCCCAGGTGCAGGATGGAAATAACGTTACTGTCTGCGTGATACAGCTGGTTGAAAACACGGTACAGCGCGGTGTCCTGCTGGATATCTCCTGCAGCGTCCTGCTGTGCGTGAGCAGTAAAAGATACGAGCAGCAGCGAAGCTGCGGCCATCATACATTTACTAATGGTTTTCAGCCTGTCTGTAATCATTCATAATAGCTTTATACAGCAGCGCCCCTACTTTGGCCGCTCCCTGTCTGTTTAAATGTGTGTAATCCTTGTTGGCCAGTACGGTATCTCCTTCCACCCATTTCACCATGGAGCCGTCGCCGCCCATGGCAGCGTAGAGGTTCCAGTAGCCGGTACCGAAGCCGGTAGCCAGTTCGTGCTGTACTTTCAGCAGGGCTTCCACACCGGGGGCGGTGATATACCGGTCGCCCTTGCGGTAGGATTTATCTGCAGTGCCTACGATCAGGAAAGATGTTCCCGGCAGGTCATTACGGAGGGAGTCCATTACTTTTTTCATCGGGCGTTCGTACCAGCTGTAGTCTGTCAGTTCCGGGCGGAACAGTACGTTCGCGCCGTAGTGCAGTACTATCAGATCGTACGGGCGCTCTTCCTGCATTTTACGGACCATACCGGCAGAGAGGTGCCCCAGCTCCACACCGCTGATACCGCGGAAGGAGTAGTTGTCTACATACACGCCGTTATCGCTTTCAAAGCATACGCCGTAGAACGGGAGCGACGGGCCGCCGTATTTAATCATCAGCGGGGAAGCGCCGGTATCTGCGCGCAGGTCCAGCCTGTTCACCGGCTGATTGCCGGAAAGCGTATATGCCTTATCGTTAATGCTGAGTGTGGTAGCTTCAGCGGGACCGAATAAAACGGACACTTCTTCAAACTTATCCAGTCGGGGCTTTTTCACTGGCGCATACCTTACCCAGCTGCCACTGGCAGGGAAGAAGGTGTGCCCGGAAAGTCCGAGGGTAATATTGGAAGGGGGAGAATTTTTATAATGATAATCCTTCCAGTCTTTGGAAAAGGTGTGGTTGATAGTAGTTCTGTACGTAGCTACTACGGAGGTAACGGGAACAAACCCGACGCCGGCGCCGCCGAAGTTGGTCTGCAGGCTGTCTCTCAGATCGGAGGTGATCAGGTCACCTTCAATCATGGAGTCTCCGAAATAGGCGATGCGTACTTTTTTACGTTTACCGGCTTTCAGGTCGCGGAGGGCGGTTAGGAACCGGTCGATACCTGCGTTGCCGTCTCCGGAAGCCGGACTGGCATAGTTCAGGATCCCCTTGTACGACATAAAATCGTAGGCGGCATCAGGGTTGGCGGTGCTGCCGGGAGTGGTACCGGCTACCTGCGTAGAATCAGAAAGAGAGAGCTTACTGCTGTCTTTACCAGCAATAAGCTCTCTCTTTTTGTCTGCCGGATCTGTTCTCAATTCTGATAACATATCCAGGCGCCTGAACTGAAAATCTTTTAATGAAAGGTTGAGATGTAACTGGGATAATACAACCAGACAAATCAATGATCCTGTTACGATATAAAAAGGATAGGCAGACTTATTTTCGCCAGGCATAATACAATGAAACGTTTAGTATCACTGGTCATCGGTAGTAGGGGGCGCTCCGACGGTTAACCAAGATGAACCACGGGCTACACTATCCATTCCTTCGTCCAGCTTATACAATTTGTGACTGTTAATGATATTTGTTACTCTTCTTATCCATTCATGGCCTGCGGAGGAATAGCCGCTGTGATTCATGTGTTTTAACCATACGGCAAACTGGTTGTTGCCTTTCAGGTTGTTAAACCACTTCTTTTTCGCGAGCACTGCCACGAAATGCTCGTAGGATGCGAGATCATTTGCATATTGTTTGTACCTGGAACGGGTGCCGGGTTTTATCTGGTGGATGTTGTTTTTACCAACAATACCAAAATGGTTATGCAGTAATCTGGCGTTTCTGCTGGTGCCTGTTCCGGATTCCAGCATGGCCACGCCCAGAATTACACTGGCGGGTATGCCGGTTTCCTGCATCAGTTCCACAGATACCGGTTTAAATTTTTTCAAATAACTACTCGTGGATTGTTGAGCATACCCAACATTGCTGAGCATCAGCAATAAAAACACCGCACATACCCATACCGGCCTTTGGAAGAATGTAAAAATTCTCATGGTCGTACTTTTTGTAGGTGATAGATTGTTGTTTGTTTTCAGCATCATTTCTTACCTCACATATCAACGATGATCACACCGCAATATTACTTTAAAAAATTAAATAATACGTCTTCTCTCTAACCTTATCTTCGTCGTTAATTTCTTGTTAAAAAATATAGTTCCTTATAATTGCGCCAATCCCCTTTGATGCGGCCGGAAGCCATATCAAAGGGGATTTTTTTCGCTTAAAGCATCCGCTTATTGCAAAGATTAGGCCAATAACCAGCTGTGGACGGACGTGGACAGGCATTTATGACAGTTACGTGAGAGTTTGCTATTATCTCACTATATAAATCCCTGACGCTAAAGCCCTCAGCTATTTTACCAGCTGAATCTTTAATTCTTTCAGTTGGGCGTCATCAATAGCAGCAGGAGCATCGAGCATGACATCGCGACCAGAGTTATTTTTCGGGAAAGCGATGAAATCACGGATACTTTCACTGCCGCCCAAAAGCGAGCACAAGCGATCAAATCCGAAGGCAATACCACCGTGGGGCGGTGCACCATATTCAAATGCTCCCAGCAGGAAGCCAAATTTATGTTCTGCTTCTTCTTCAGACATACCCAGCGCAGCGAACATCTTCTGCTGTAAATCGCGCTGGAATATACGGATAGAGCCACCTCCGATTTCTGTTCCGTTCAATACAATATCGTAGGCGTTTGCTTTGATCTTTGCATACTGTGATAAATCATTCATCAGTGCGATATGGTCCGGTTTGGGTGATGTAAACGGATGGTGACGTGCTACCCAGCGGTTTTCCTCTTCTGCATATTCAAACAGGGGGAAGTCTACTACCCACAACGGTTTATAATCGTTTTTATTGCGGTAACCCAGGCGTTCTCCCATTTCCAGGCGCAGCTCGCTCATCGCTTTACGGGTACGCTCTTCCTTGCCAGCCAGCACCAGGATGAGATCTCCGGGTTTAGCCCCGCATTTCTCCGCCCATAATTTCAGTTGTTGTTCGTCAAAAAATTTATCCACCGAGCTCTTCAGTGTGCCATCTGTATTGTATTTCACATAGATGAGTCCGCTCATGCCGATCTGCGGGCGTTTTACCCATTCCGTCAGCTCATCCAGCTGTTTACGGGTATATTCCGAACAACCGGTGGCAGCGATACCTACTACCAGTTCCGCTTCATCAAATACTTTAAAGCCTTTGTTCTTCACGGTATCATTGAGGTTCGCCAGTTTCATTTCGAAACGGATATCCGGTTTATCGTTACCATAGAACTCCATGGCATCGTCCCAGGTCATCCGTGGAAATGCACCGTCGAAACGGATGCCTTTTATTTCCTGGAAAACATGCTTCAGCATATTTTCAAAAGTGTTGAGGATATCTTCCTGGTCCACGAAGCTCATTTCGCAGTCAATCTGCGTAAACTCCGGCTGGCGGTCAGCACGCAGGTCCTCGTCACGGAAGCATTTCACGATCTGGTAGTAACGGTCGTAACCGCTCACCATCAGCAGCTGTTTGAACGTTTGCGGAGACTGTGGCAGTGCATAGAACTCGTTGGCGTTCATACGGCTGGGCACCACGAAATCGCGGGCGCCTTCCGGGGTGGATTTAATCAGGAACGGCGTTTCAATATCCATGAAGCCCTGGGAGTGCAGGTAATTGCGCACTACGCGGCCTACATTGTAACGTAATTCCAGGTTCTGCCTTACCGCATTGCGGCGCAGATCCAGGAAACGGTATTTCATACGCAGTTCATCACCGCCATCCGTATCATCTGTAATGGTGAAAGGCGGCGTTTTAGCTGCATTCAGAATTTTATAGTCGCTTACCGTGATTTCGATATCGCCGGTAGGGATATTTTTATTTTTGCTGGAACGCTCGGTTACCGTGCCGGTTACCTGAATAACGAACTCACGGCCCAGGGGCTGTGCATCCAGTTTGGCGTTCAGGTTTTCGCCGAATAACAGCTGCGTAATACCGTAGCGGTCGCGTAAATCAAAAAAGTTGATGCTTCCAAACTTTCTAACTGTTTGTACCCATCCGGCCAATGTGACTTCCTGGCCCACCTGTTCCATTCTTAATTCCCCGCAAGTGTGCGTCCTATACATGCGTAAATAGTTGTTTTTAAAAGTGTTATGGTTGAAATCCGGAATGTGCTGCCAGCTGATTGCGACCACTCCTTCAGTTGTTCAGCCATGCCCATAAGGGGGGCAAAGATACGGTTTGCAACGGGCATTTACCGCTGAATTATGTTAAAATATCGTGACACGTCTATTTCCTTCATCAGTGGGGCCCTGCCGGCCAGCACTTCTGTGAAATGCGCTGCCATAAAGGGTGCCAGCGAGCAGCCTTTGGTGCCTAATCCGTTAAATATCCCAATGACGGGTATTTCGGGGTGCAGCCCTGCAATAGGCCGGCGATCGTTGCCGGAAGGGCGTACGGCGGCCAGCTGACCGGTTACTTCGTAAGGCACCTTCAGCAGCTGCTGCAGGCTTTGTTCCAGCTTCTCCCGCTGCGCGGCCGTCGGATCATCGTCTGCGTAATCCCATACGAAGGAAGATCCTGCCCAGAACTGTTCAGGCCCCTGCGGCACCAGCGTTATGCTTTTCTTGATAATATCCTGCGTATCAAGCCCGGGAACCTTTACCAGCAACACTTCGCCCTTGTTGGGCAGAAATTTTATATTCCGGAAGAAGGGATACTGCATGGTAGCCATCCCGTCGCAAAAGATGATTTTATCTGCCTGCACATCATTGTATATCACACTGTCATCGCGTATCTCCAGGGAGGACAGGTCGAAATGTACCGGTAGCAGTGCCTCCTGCGATTGCAGGTAATTACGCCACGCCGGAAGCAGCGTTTTCAGGTTAACCGTTGCTCCTTTAATGATGGCTGCACCAAAAGGCTGATCGAGGAAGGAAGCATATTGCAGCTGATCCGGAATCTCCGTATATACGTGACTGTTGGGTTTGGAGAAGAAGGCATCCCGCATTTGCTGCGAGGGGAATACGCTCCAGAGGTTACGTTCTGTGAAGACAGGCACCTGCAGCAAGGCAGATAGCTGGTTGTAGGTATCCTTTGCAAAAGGATAAATGGTATCGTACATCCAGGCCGGCTCAAAGCGGCGACCGGAAACAGGATTAATGATTCCGGCCGCCACTCTGGAGGCACTGTTTATTTTTCCGTCGTCGGCCACCAGTACGCGCTTTCCTGCCTGCAGCAGGAACCAGCTGAGCATGGTGCCGGCTATTCCCTGACCAATAATGAGGTAATCCACTCGTTTCATGGCGGGAAATTACGAATTGCCGCGCAACTACTTCTCCACTACTTTCACGCTGAGACCTTCGCTGTGCGCGCTGAATTCAGGTGCGTACATGCACTGCGCCGTACTTATACCGTTGGAGAACTTACCCTGATGTGTTACAAACAACACATACTCGAATACATAAGTTCCTTTTGGCAGATAGCTGAAGAAGAAGTCGGTGGAAGCGTCTTTGGTGCTTTCATAATAACTCAGTCCGCCCTGCCATTTGCTGGCGCTGATAACATTGAGCGGCTCAAAGCAGGCTGCGCGCATATCTCTCAGGTGGATGTATTCCATTGTTCTGTCCGCACGCAATACAATTCTCACTTTCACCTTATCTCCTACTTTCAGCTCGTTACCTTCAGTTATTTTCGTCAGCGCTGCCCCTTTATCTGTATTCACTTCTTTATACAGTTCCTTTTCCAGTACCAGCGGTGTTTTAGCGGCAGAGATCTTATCGAGGTTCTCGAAATACTGCCAGTACACGGCGCCCCAGGAAGGCTGACCTTTGCTACCGTCAACGGTTACGGTGATATTACCCATATCTGCTTTCACTGCTTTACCATCTATACGTTCCTTGAAGTAGCCGGTACCCGCTTCGGTTGGCTGCGTACTGCTGCTCACCGTGGTTTTACCCAGCCGGATGGTTACCTGCGGAGCTGCTGCCAGCCAGTTGCTGCCGTTGAGCAGCATAGCATAACATGCATCAGCAGTGGCTTTGGTAGTATGCCAGTTGTTGGTTTGCTTATTTTTCAGCAACCAGGTTTTCATATCTGCAACGGCTGTTTTGTCATTGCCTTCTTCGAATGCTTCGATCAGCAGGGCCTGCGTTTCTATCGGCGCTTCGTGCCAGTTGTATCCTCCTGTCAGATCTTTCCAGTACATACCCATTTCAGGATTATTGATGGAATTTTCTTTCAGTGATTTCAGTATAGCCGTTGGCGTTACCTTATCATTTTTTCTGCTGAGGGTAAGCGCAGACATACCTTGTGCGTACTTGCCCAGCTTAGGCCAGTACTGCTTTTCCTGTTCCAGGAAATAATCAAAGGATTTCTGCATGGCAGGCGCAATGTCGCTGCTGAAGAAGCTGCGCGCATACAGGTAATGCACCTGCAGATAACCAATCTGTTGTTTTTTCAGATCAGCCTTATGTTTAATAAGATCGTAATAGTCTTTGTCGAGCTGACGATCCAGCCACGCCATCGCTTTGGCCGCAATAGCTTCTGCTACCGGATCTTCCTTACCGGTGAGTTTACGCAGGTGACCGATGCCGGCAACGATATATTGTGTAATGAACCTGTCAGCCCACATGCCGTTAAACCAGGAGAATGAGCCATCGGGCTGTTGTTTGGCTGCCAGCTGATCCAGTGCGGTTTTTCTTTCCCGCTGCATGCGTTGCAGGTCAAACAGCAGTGCGATATTCTTTTTCTGCTGCTCTTCGTTCTTTGCTTCCAGCACCCACGGTGTCTGTTGCAGCAGTACTGCCTTCAGCTCTTCATTTTTCTGCAGGTTACTCAGCAGGGCGGCAGTATCGGTATTTTTCCATCTTTCAAAAATAGCTTTGATACCGGGTGTAACAGCTGTAATATGAGTTGCCAGGGCATTGGCATAATAACGGTTAAATACCTGTTCTGCACAATCGTACGGATATTCCATCAGGTACGGTAACGCCTGTACGGCGTACCATGCCGGGTTGCTGGTATACTCTACTGTAACGGCCTGCTGGCGTAGTGTTGAAGAAGAATCGCTGTGCAGGAGTTTATCAAAAGTAAAGGTATGTTTCCCGTCGCCACGCACCGGCAGCGGCAGGGATTCAGTTACCAGCATGGAGTTCGTCAGCACAGGTATAGCATTTTCTTCTCCGTCGCTGAAATTGCCGGCCTGCGCGGTTACGCGGTACAGCAAAGCGCTGTTGAATCCGTGCGGCGCCTGGAGCTGGAATGTTACAACGGTACTTTCCCCTGCCTTGGCAGTGAAGTGCTGGGTAGGGAAAATATTCTGGAACCATCCGTCTACCGGCTGCATGGTAGCGGCATCCAGCAGTTCAAGGTGTGCCTGGCCAATGAGCAGGGTATCTGTCAGGTTGCTCACTTTAGCGGTGAAATCAATCTTATCTCCTTCTCTGATGAAGCGCGGCGCATTAGGCTGCACCATCAGTGATTTCTGTGTTACGATGCTGGCATTGACATAACCGAATGCCAGGTCCTTTGTATGTGCCAGCCCCTGGAAGTTCCATTTGGTCAGGGCTTCCGGCATGGTGAATTCGAAAGATACATTTCCGTTTTTATCGGTGCGCAGGTCTGGCAGGAAGAAGGCTGTTTCCTGGAAATTCTTTCTGATGCTGATATTTCCATTGGTATTTTCTGTTTGCTGTTCTGCTGGTTTATTCTCCTGTTGTGCCACGCCTTTACCGGCAGCATCTTCGGCAACTGCGGCGGGAGCTGGTGCGGCAATTTCTGCTATTGCTTCAGACCTGGACCGTTTGTACATAGCGGCAGGTTTGTCTTTACTACCGCTTCTGACACTTATACCAGAAACAACACCGCCCATGAATCCGTTACCGTCATGCATATTCCAGTCGAAGAAATTGAGCGCATCATAGCTTCTGTCTGTTATCGGGTAATCTTTACTCACAGTAGATTCAAAGAAATACTGCGATGTCACCTGCCGGAAATTATCATATGCAGAAAAGCGTCTGCTATTGGAAACGGAAGGGTACAGATAAGGGGCGCTCCACTGGTGTGGTGCAAATGCGTCCAGCGATGCGTCGTACATGGAAGCCAGCAGTTCAGCGGCTACCTTCTCTCCTTTGTTACCGGCTATTTCCACGGTCCACTTTTCTTTTTCGCCGGGCAGCAGCTTATCGCGGTGCGTAGCTGTTTTCACCTCCAGCGTTTTATTATCCCAGGGTACGTTGATGTATTCTTCTGTGGCGTAGAAGCGATTATCTTTTACAAAGACGTAAGTGGCCAGCAAACCGCCTCTGTCCTGCTCAGTAACCGGATACTCCAGTCTGTTCAGACCGGAAAGGTTCAGTGTCGTAATTTTTTCCGGTTGCTGTACAGATTGCAGCGACTGAATGACATGAACATCCTTAGCGGAAGTACCCAGCAGCACAGTTGCTTTCTGACCAGGCTCCCGGCGTGGTTCCGGCTGGAATTGCCACAGATAGGCAGGTGCAGCCAGGGTTTTAGCGTCTGTATCTATCAGCTCAAAAACGGTTTTCTGGATCACCTCTTTCCCGTTTCTGTCTTTGGCAGTTGCTACCAGCTCATAGTAGCCTGGCGCAAGCTTTTTGCTATCCAGTGTTACTTTACCATCAGGAGCAGTAACGAAGCTCTGTTGTATGGCAGCGGCCTTGCGTTGCCAGGAGGCCGGCTTATCTTCATCTTTATAGATATCTGACGGGAACGCCTGTACGAATGCTGCTTCTGTCATCACAAACTGATCCGGCTGTTCCCAGTAGCGTTCGCGCAATAAGCGGCTGGTGGGTTGCAGTGGCAGCAGTTGCAGATTAACGGTAGCTTTCTCGTAAGCGCCGTTAAGATTTTTTGTGAAGATATTCAGCGCGGATAAATCTTTTGCCACCACACGGGATGCCAGCTGTATGCTGATTTCCATTGTCTGGTATCCTGCCTGAATCCATTGCTCAGCACTGCGGGTTTCTCCGTTCAGGTCTGTTATATCAGCGTGTACTACATAGGAGAAAACAGGCAGCGTTGCCGGGTCCAGGGATCTGTCGGGCAATGCAGGGAACTTTATTTCAAAATGTCCGCCGGCGTCGGTGGTAGTTTCTCCATGTGCTATTTCTCTGGAAGTACCGGTGGGTACGTATCTTCCGAACATCCAGGGATACGGGAAGCGCACTTTCCTTTCCACCCGGTATTTAACGATGGCGCCGTTGATATTGTTTCCGGCGTATGCCAGCGCTTTACCATTGGCAGTAACGGTTTCGCCTAAACGATAACTGTTCTTTACGGTATCAAACTCCACGAAGAATTTAGGTCTTTTATATTCTTCCACATGTACTGCCAGGCCACCGATTCCTTCCTTCGTTTCAAGTTTGAAGTATCCGTTCATACGGCCTTCCGGTATTACAAATTTACCGGAGAAAGAGCCGTATTCATTGGTTTGCAGCGTAAGCGTATCCACTTTCTCGCGATTGGCATCGAGCAGTTGTATAGTGGTTTTATATCCGCTTACAATATCGGAGACAGATTGTTCCTGCTTTCTTTTTACTACAATTCCCTTGAACCAGATAGTTTGTCCCGGCCGGTAAATACTTCTGTCTGTAAACAGGAACAGTTCTGGTTTTATGTCTGTTTTTTCAGCAGGCTGATTATGATAGATGTATTTGGTATCATCCAGGAAAAGGAGATCATTCTTCAGTTCCCATTTAATACGGATGGTATTGTAATTGGAGCCTTTGGCGATGGCGGAATCAAATTCCACCCTGCCGTCTCTGGCAGTGGATAATGTTTTATACAGTTTCCAGTTGTCGCCGTCGTAGCTGCCTGTATTACGCCAGACGCCAGCCTGTACATTGGCCAGCGGTTTACCGGTGGTACGGTCCAGCGCATAGTAGCTGGTACCGCTTTCCATATAGCTGATGCTGGAAATCCAGGTAAACTGCAGGGCCATCGGGTTGTCTTTCAGGGCGAAAGCCGGCTGGGTGCTGGCAACGATCATGTATTGTCCGAGCGGCAGGGCATCTATCTTTATTTCAGCGCGGTGGCTGGTATAATCCTTCGGATCTGGAAGTGACTGTTCCCAGTGTTTGGCGGCTGGCCGGGAAGTAATCAGTTTCCAGTAGGCATTTTCGGCTTCCTGGTAGTTATTGCGGGCTTTGCGCAGCTGTTTCAGAAATGCTTCATCAATGGCTACGGCGCGCAGGTATATTTTGCTGATATTCTTATAGTTCACGAGCGTACGGAAAGGAAGTCCGGGTACATTCACCTGCTCTGTAGAAAGCTCCAGGAACGGGGCATTGATCTGATCCAGCAGATAAGCGCAGGAACTGGCGCCATTGGTGTGGGGAAACTGCTTCATGGCATCTTCGCAGATGGCTTTGGCTTTTTTAATATTGCCTGCGCTGTCTGTTCTTTCCGTCTGACCGTTGCGGTAATACCAGGAGGCCAGCTGGTGCATAACACTACTTACTTCCGGCAGCCCCTTATAATCTTTGGTCATCTGTTCCAGTGCCTGGCGGTAGAGTTCATCCTTATTATCCACCACTGCCATCTGGTTCATATAGTCCAGGCGTTTCATATCTACATCCAGCTGAGCGGCCTTATCATTTTCGTGCAGGCGTAACAGTTGCTGCAGCAGCAAAACGGCCTGGTACTGCAGGGAGGTAGCATCGGTGGTTTTGAAGGTATGTGCGGCAAAGGCAGCGGCTGGTGCAAAGGCAGCAGCATCATCCAGTTCAAACTGGTTGGCTGGCTTTGTCAGCCGTTCTTCTCCGCTCTGGAAATAGTCCAGCGCGCGGTGTGCGAGCAGGTCAAATAAGGTATTGCGCAGCGGGCGGGTATGTTGTCCTTTGATAAGAATGGGATCAAAGACAGCGATATCGGTTTTCTCCAGCAGTGTTTTATCTGCCAGGGAAGCCTGGTAGGCGGAGGTGATCTCTTTGGTAAGGCGATCCAGGCTCCAGGAGGTAATATCGTTTCCTTCCTCATGGCTGATGGCCGTACGGTTATAGAATTTATACCGGTTCTGCTGCAGGTAGCCGTATAGCATTTCAGCGCGGATAGTTTGCAGGATGGCGCGGGCAGGGCCTTTGGCTGCGGCAATGTTGCCGTTGATTGTCTCCAGATTCTGCAGGGTGCTGCTGTCGCTGATCTGTGAATTGTATTTCAGCCGGAAGATGAGCGCCTTTATCTGCTGGGCTTCCGCTTTATCTTTCACGGCCTGGGCGTAAATTTTATTTACTTCTTCCAGGGCGGATTTGGGCAGCCCTTTCTCTTCCAGGGCAGACACTTTTTTCCAGTTATTGTCGTAATTCGTCTGGGCCATTATTTTATAGCTGCTAAAGATTAAAACAATGAATAATCCAATGAATGAACGCATAAAGAATCGTTTATTATTGATATTAAGTTACTTTATTTATCAGGATGCGGGAAGAATACAGGTTTCCATAACGGGGCAAAAAAAAAGTGAAAAGTGATGGCAATCCGCTTCACTTTTCACTTTTCTAAAGAAATATCGGAGAGGCTTATGCCAGTGCAGCTTTTTTGCTGAGCACTTCTGCCATTGTTTTACCGATGTTGGCAGGGCTTTCCACTACGTGAACGCCGCATTCGGCCATGATTTTCATTTTAGCAGCGGCTGTATCGTCAGCACCACCGATGATAGCGCCGGCGTGGCCCATACGACGTCCCGGAGGAGCTGTCTGGCCAGCGATGAAACCTACTACAGGTTTAGTACCGTGTTCCTTGATCCAGCGGGCAGCGTCAGCTTCCATACCACCGCCGATTTCACCGATCATGATGATACCGTCAGTTTCAGGATCGTTCATCAGCAGTTCAACTGCCTCTTTGGTAGGCGTACCGATGATCGGGTCGCCACCGATACCGATAGCGGTAGAAACACCCAGACCAGCTTTTACTACCTGGTCAGCAGCTTCGTAAGTCAGGGTACCGGATTTGGATACGATACCGATTCTGCCTTTCTTGAAGATGAAACCGGGCATGATGCCTACTTTAGCTTCTTCTGCAGTGATAACGCCAGGGCAGTTAGGTCCGATGAGGCGGGTAGCAGTACCTTGCAGGAAGTTTTTCGCCTTGATCATATCCTGAACAGGGATACCTTCTGTGATACATACTACGAGAGCAATTCCTGCTTCGGTAGCTTCCATGATAGCGTCAGCGGCAAATGCCGGCGGTACAAAAATGATGGAAACATTGGCGCCGGTTGCTTTTACAGCATCCGCCACGGTGTTGAATACCGGACGTTCCAGGTGAGTGGTGCCACCTTTACCCGGAGTTACGCCACCAACAACCTGTGTACCGTATTCAATCATCTGAGTAGCATGGAAAGTACCTTCTGTACCGGTAAATCCCTGCACAATCACTTTACTATCCTTATTAACTAAAACACTCATCGCGCTTGTTTTATTGGTTTATTATGTAATATATTTCTGCTATAGGTGCGGCAAAAATAAGACATTTTCATTTGGTTATTTGGTTATTTGAGATTTGGTTATTTAAAATGTAGCGGAGATGGTTGCGAATATGATATACGCGAAAATCTCCGCTGCATTTTAAATAACAAAATCTCAAATAACCAAATAAGTAAATATCTAGTCTTTTTTGAGCTGGTCGCGCCAGGAGCCGTCTTTGAAAAGGTCCAGCTGACGCATTTCCTTGGCTTCCCGGAGGAATTCAGAGGCAAAGATGAAGTCGTTCAGCTTCTGGTCCTTACTGAAAACAATGTCCTTGTTGCTGCCTTCCCATTGTTTCTTGCCCTGGTACATGTATACGATATGATCGCCGCTTTCCATTACGGTATTCATATCGTGGGTATTGATGACAGTAGTGATATTATATTCTACGGTCAGCTCCTTGATCAGTTTATCGATGAGCAGGGAGGTCTGCGGATCCAGGCCGGAGTTCGGCTCATCGCAGAAGAGGTACTTGGGGTTGAGTACGATGGCGCGGGCGATACCGACCCTTTTCTTCATACCACCGCTGATTTCCGCAGGGAACTTCTTCGCTGCATCCTTTAGCTGTACTCTCTCCAGGCACTCCATGACACGTTTCTTTTTATCTCTCAGGGTATCCCGGCTGAACATATCCAGCGGGAACATGACATTTTGCTCCACTGTCATGCTGTCAAACAGGGCTGATCCCTGGAACAGCATGCCTATTTTCTGGCGGACGAGTTTTTTCTCTTTCTCTTCCATAGCGGTAAAATCCTCCTGATCATAGAGGATTTTGCCGGTGTTGATGGTCATCAGGCCCACAATGCATTTCATCATCACAGTTTTTCCGCTGCCGCTGGCGCCGATGATCAGATTCACTTTGCCGGACTCCATTACTGCCGAAACGCCCTTCAGAATCTCCTTATCCCCAAAGCTCTTGGTTATGTCTTGCAGTTCAATCATGATTTACAGTAATATAGCCGTTAATGCGTAGTCCATAAATAATACCAGTACACAACTTACCACCACTGCGGTGGTGCTGGCCTTACCGATTTCAAGGGCGCCACCCTGAACGTTATAGCCATAGTAGGCTGATACGCTGGCTATGATGAAACCAAAGGAAAATGATTTGGCCATCGCAAAAAATACGTTGTATGCCTTGAACTCCTGTCGCAGCCCCTGCATAAACTGTTCACTGGAAAGTACGCCGGACAGTACGCCTGCTTCCTTTCCACCCCAGATGCCCAGGAAACCGGCAATAGCGACCAGAACGGGTATCATGAGGGTCGCAGCCAGAATTTTCGGTGCTATCAGGTAACCTTTCGTGTTGATACCCATCATTTCCAGGGCATCAATCTGTTCGGAGATACGCATGTTACCCAGTTCAGAAGCGATCTTGGAACCGATAACACCCGCCAGTACAATACTGGTCAGCGTAGGAGCAAACTCCAGAATGATGGTATCCCGCACCACCTGCGCAATAGTACTCTTGGGAATGATAGGACTTACCAGCTGGTAGGCTGTCTGTAAAGTGGTTACACCACCCATAAAGAGGGAAATGATAAAGACTATCCCAAACGACCCTACGCCAATATCCACACACTGCTGCATAAACTGCTTCCAGTACATCTTAAAGTTTTCCGGACGGGAAAACATGCCTTTCAGCATCAGCAGGAAGTTTCCGAAATGATAGAAGAATTTGAACTCCATAACTTTTCAAAGATATGAATGATTTTGCCAATCATATCTTAATTTAATATTTTATACTATCGTTATCTTAAGCTACTTACTAGCAAGCGTTTCAAACTACGCTCGATAATTTCACCCATTGTTTTGCAACGGGCAAAAACGGGATCATGGTAATAGTCTGCCAGCTCATCTCCCAGCTGCTGGATTTTTTCAGGGAAAGATACGCGGTCTGCCATGATGACGTCCCGAAGATCCTTGATGCGGTGACGCTGCACTTTAATCCTGCGCGCAATCAGCGCCCGCTCCTCCTGCTGATATTGTTTCACTACCTCTGCATTCAGATGTTTCATGGCCAGTTCCACAAAAATCCGGTTCTCTTTGAAAAACTGCGGCATATATAAGGTGCGTTTACCTTCATAAAACTGCTGGTCAAAGTCGATGGCCCTGATACGGAACTGTACATCATCAAAATCAGGTGTGATATCGAAGATAAAATTATAGGAACGCATATCTCCCAGCAGGCGTACAAAGCAGCGCTCATTGAATTTGACGAACTCCTTAGCGATACGCTTGGGATTAAACTCCGGCCTGTCCAGATACTGCAGGATAAACTGATCTCCCGGCACGCCCGCAATATGTTCTTCCACCAGCGTGTTGCCGTCTATCAGGAAGTTCATCCAGTAGGGAGACAGGATATGTTCCAGTTCCAGTCCATAGATACGGGAGGCATCCGCCACTTTGATATAGAAGTAGTCATACACCTCATTGTAATTGTTGACAATTTTTATGCGGAACGGGTGAGAATTACCAAAAGTGCAGTAATCGATGCGTTCAATGTGCAGGTGCTCTTCTGCTGTCTGATCGCCGCCGGCTTTCAGAATGGAGTAGATCCGTTTCAAACCGGCATGAATGGACCCCATCATACTCTGCGGATAAAATACGGTTTCCCACAGGGTATCTTTTCCTTCCTTATCATATACGGAGATGGCATGATCGTAGTAGCGCAGCTCCTGATAAGTCAATGGCAGCTTCACTTCCCGCTCATACATTTTGAGATATTTGCGGAATGCTTGATTGATAGGAAAGAATATTTTCTTCCGGGAGATGGTTTGCATAAAACAAAAATAAGGCTTGGCGGCTGATTTATAAAGCACGAAACCGTTTGGAGATCGGCTCCAAACGGTTTCGTGCTTTATGATGTGCTTCTACTATTTCTTCTTTTTGCCTTTGGCGTCTTTAGCTACGGCGTCGCGGCAGCATTTCTCCTGCGCGTCTACCACAGCGATGTTCACCATATTCACAATCTGCCTTACGGTACTACCCAGCTGCAGAATGTGTACAGGTTTCTTCATACCCAGCAATACCGGACCGATGGCGTCGAAGCCAGCCACTTCCTGTAACAGGTTGTAAGCCACGTTACCAGCGGTGAGGTTCGGGAAGATGAGGGTATTCACCTCTTCGTTCATCAGTTCCGTAAACGGATAGTTATCTTTCAGGATTTCCTTGTTGAAGGCCATCGCTGCCTGGATTTCACCATCAACGATCAGTTGCGGGGCGCGTTGTTTTACAATTTCGCGTGCCTTGCTGACCAGCTGTGCTTCCGGCGTCTGGCTGGAACCGAAGTTGGAGTAGGAAATCATGGCAATACGCGGGGTGATGTTGAAGTGCTGTACTTCCTTGGCCACCATCAGCGTAATATCTGCCAGTTCTTCCGCAGTAGGGTTAAAGTTTACGGTAGTATCGGCCAGGAACAGCGGTCCGCGCTTGGTCTGGATGATATACATACCGGCTACGCGTTTCGCGCCTTCTTCCATACCGATTACCTGCAGCGCCGGGCGGATAGTGTCCGGATATTTGCGGGTAAGACCGGAAATCAACGCATCTGCTTCTCCGGTTTCCACCATCATGCAACCGAAGTAGTTGCGCTCACGCATGATTTTGCGGGCTTCATAATGGTTAAATCCTTTACGTTTGCGTTTTTCGAAGAACAGGTCACCAAAGTGATGGCGTTTTTCCTGCATCTCGTCGCTCTTCGGATCGATGATAACTGCATCATCAATTTCAATGGCATTTTCAATCATCAGCTGACGGATACGTGCTTCATTACCCAGGAGTATCGGGTATGCAATGCCTTCATCATTCACCACCTGAGCGGCCTTCAGGATTTTCACGTTATCCGCTTCTGCAAATACCACTTTACGCGGATCGCGGCGGGCTTTGGTACCAATGACCCTGAACAGCTGGTTATCCAGTCCCAGACGGTTATTCAGTTCCTGCTGGTACGCATCCCAGTCGGTGATCGGGTGCGTGGCCACGCCGCTTTCCATAGCAGCTTTGGCTACCGCAGGAGACACCGTGCTGATCAGTCGCGGATCCAGAGGTTTCGGAATAATATATTTAGGACTGAAGAAGATATTTCTTTCGTTATAGGCCAGATTTACGATATCCGGCACCGGTGATTTGGCCAGGTCGGCCAGCGCACGTACGGCAGCCAGTTTCATGGCTTCGTTGATCTGCGTAGCCCTTACGTCGAGCGCTCCGCGGAAAATGTACGGGAAGCCCAGTACGTTGTTCACCTGGTTGGGGTAGTCAGAACGGCCGGTAGCCATAATGATGTCCGGACGTGCGGCCACGGCTGTATCGTAGGCAATTTCCGGATCAGGGTTGGCCATCGCAAAAACGATCGGGTTTTTCGCCATGCTCTTCACCATTTCCGGCGTTACCACGTTACCTACAGAAAGTCCCAGGAATACATCAGCCCCTTTCATGGCTTCTGTCAGGGAAGTTACTTTCGTATTGGTGGCAAACTGCATGTGTCTTTCGGTCAGGTCGGTACGGGACTTGTTGAGTACGCCGTCCTTATCGAACATAATGATGTTATCGGGCTTTACACCAAGTGCCACGTACAGCTTTACACAAGCCATGGCAGCGGCGCCGGCGCCATTCACCACCAGTTTTACCTTTTCTATTTTCTTTTTTACCAGCTCCAGCGCGTTGAGCAGCGCAGCTGCGGAGATGATGGCCGTACCATGCTGGTCATCGTGCATGATAGGGATTTTCAGCTCTTTGCGGAGCCTTTCTTCAATTTCAAAGCATTCCGGACTTTTGATATCTTCCAGATTGATACCCCCGAATGTGGGCTCCAGGGCTTTCACAGCCGCCACGAAGCTATCCGGATCCTTGGTATTCAATTCAATATCAAAAACGTCGATGTCTGCAAATATTTTGAATAATACCGCTTTTCCTTCCATTACCGGCTTGCCGGCTTCCGGACCAATATCCCCTAACCCCAGTACGGCTGTACCATTGCTGATAACGCCCACCAGGTTCCCTTTGGCGGTATATTTGTACACATTTTCTACGTCCCTGTGAATTTCCTTACATGGCTCGGCTACGCCCGGAGAGTAGGCCAGTGAAAGATCCCATTGTGTTTTAGTGTTCTTTGTAGGTATTACTTCAATTTTACCCGGCCTTCCCATTGCATGATAATCCAATGCATCCTGCTTATTCAGTTTTCTTGCCATATAAATATAAAGATTGTTATTGGGCGTGCAATATACAAAGTATTGCGGTAAGCCTGCTTATCAAAATAGTCAGATACCTGACAGATATTGCACTTTTCAACCGTTAAAATTGCTTACTTTTACAGCGTTAAACATTCACAAATATCATGATACAACGCATCCAGAGTCTTTATCTGCTGTTGGCTGCCGGTGCAGGCACCGCCACCCTGTTCTATAATCTGTGGAAAGCTAAGCTTAGCAATGGTACAGAAACATATGTGAACGCATCCAGCAACTACCTGTTGTTTGTATTGTATGTTATCATCATCCTGCTGGCGTTGACCACCATTTTTCTCTTTAAGAAGCGCAAATTACAATTTCGCCTGACAGTTTTCAACATCCTGTTTGCCTTCGCTGCACTGGCCTATCAATACTATGTAGTACAGCAAACAGCCAATAAAATTGTTGCCGGCGGCGTTGCCATCACTTCCGCTTCCTATCTCATCGCCTCCTTTCTCCCCATCCTGCTGATTGTATTGTTGTTTATGGCAGCAAGAGGCATTTATAAAGATGAAAAGCTGATTAAATCTTTAGACAGACTAAGATAAATTTAATTACGAATTACGAATTGCGAATTACGAATGAGGAGCGAAGATCTAAGCGATTAAGTATAACTTAATATCCTCTTAGATCTTCGCTCCTCATTCGTAATTCGCAATTCGTAATTCGTAATTAACTTATTTCAATTACCTTCTTATTCTTCTGCACCTTCGTTTTCTCCGGTACGTGCATCAGTATTTCTTTCTTAAACGCCTCTATCAAAGCCTGTTTAATAAAGTGGCGATGGGTAACGAGGCTGATTTCCCTTACAGGCTCCGGTGCCTTGAAATAGCGCACCATATTGAGCTGACGGGTAGTGAGGTCCTGCAGGGACAGTTCCGGCAGAATGGTATAGCCTTCGTTGAGGTCTACCATTCTTTTCAGGGTTTCTACACTGCCGGTATTGTATTCCAGGTTTTTGTGCTCGCCCATGGTGAATTTATCCTTGCAGATATTCAATACCTGATTGCGCATACAGTGGCCTTCGTTGAGCAGCCACACATCTTTCAGCTCCAGTTCATCAGCGCGGATAACCTTTTTATCGAAGAGAGGATTGGTTTTGGAGGTATACACTACAAAAGACTCATAAAACAGCGGATGCTCTTCCAGGTGCGGATTGTGAAGGGGAGTGGCCAGCAGTCCGCAGTCCAGCAGCTCCTGCTTTAATTGCTGAATGATTTGTTCTGTAGGATATTCCCAGATTTCCAGCTTTACCTTCGGGTATTTCTTCATGAAACCGGTGAGGATGCGGGGAAGCAGGTACGGGGCCAGCGTGGGGATGATGCCCACTTTCAGGTTACCCTGTATCTCTTTTTTCTGGTCAGCGATGATTTCCCGGATACGGGCATTTTCTTTCAGGATAATCCGTGATTGCGCAATAACGGCAATACCGATTTCAGTAGGTACTACGGGCAGTTTACTCCGGTCAAATAATTTGATTCCCAATTCATCTTCCAGCTTTTGTATCTGCATACTCAGCGTAGGCTGTGTAACAAAACACTTTTCTGCAGCTATCACAAAACTCCTGTAGGTATCTACCGCTACAATGTACTCCAATTGAACCGTTGTCATTCCCCAAAGGTATTGATAAAATCTATCCGATTTTGTAAAAACATTGCCAGCTGACTTTTATCAGTTTTTGATAATCACTGTATAAAAGCGGCTGGCAATAGCTTAGAATATTCTGTATCTGTATTTGATTTTTTCGGTATTGCTGTACAGCTCCCTGATATTGATGGAAGCCTGGATTTCCTGTACGGCATCTGTTTTCAGGCTGCGGAATTCGGCCTGTTTGGTGTCGATAATGCTTTTATCTGCCAGTCCGTTGTCCTGCGCTATCTTCAGCGAATTATTTACTTTGGTATAGTAGGAATCCAGCAGGGTGAAGTATTCATTATACAGATTTTCAAAACGTTTGGTCTGTAATACCAGATCTTCCAGCTGGTTGTTTACTTCTTTCAGATTAGGATTTTCACGCAGCAGCGATTCGTAGTCGATGCGCTTGTTTTTGTTGGTATATTTTGCTTCGAGCTGGTTGAAATAATCGATGACCTTTTCTTTCTTGAAATCGAAGAAGTATTCGTTCATAGTCTGGCTCAGCGGCTGATTACCTTTCTGCGGTGCGGGGAACTTCATGGAAGTAGCCGTAAAGGAAAGGTGATCGTACAGGTTGTCCTGCAGCAGGCTTAACTGATCCTTGTTGAAGTTCAGGCCGTATTCGAACTTCTGGTTGGCGTCATTCAGCGCTGTATAATACACTACGTATTTGTTGAGTTCCTTTTCGAAGTCCTGTAAGGATTTCTGATTGATCTGTTTATTGTTTACGCTGACGCTGTGCAGGAAATTCATTACGGAGTTGGCGATGGCCAGCGGAGGCGTCAGGGAGGTAAAGCTCTGGAAGATCGGACTGTTGATAATGGATTTGGTAGACTCCACGATCTTCGAATTCTTTTCTCCCTTGTCAGATTTATTTTTCAGGATGATTTTTTCTACCAGCTCTACAATGCGGTCGCTCAGCGAAAAACCGAGCGCCTTGCTTTCCGGGTTATTGAGGGAGGTGATGAAAACATCCAGATTGTTGGTAGTAGTACGGGATTTTAAGTCAATGATTTTTTTGTTCAGGAGATAATAGGTTTCGCTGGCGTTTACGATATTAGTTTTCATAAGATCGTATTTGCTCATATTATCTATCTCCTTTCCCTGCAGCAGAGCCTGGATGGCATTGGAGTTCTGCTTGTCGTTATCCGTGATCCGCTGCATTTCCTCCACTATTTTACGGATAGTGGTATCCTGCGTTTTTATGATAGGGGTGGCTTTAATTTCCGGGTCCTGGGCCTGGGCAACCTGCATCGTCAACAAAAAAATAAAAGGAGCGGGAAGCACTTTCATCCATTTGGCAGAGAAGAGTTTCCTGCCTTGCTGTACTAACGGTAATGCCGCACCGGGATGCGTATTCAGACTTGTGTCCTGCCTCATTTCCGTTGGTAGGTATTTTAACATGTTCTTTTTGCTTTTTGTTAACAAAAATTTAAGAAAATATGATGCCAAAAACATCGAAGGACAAAGATAAATAATAAATAACAGTTAAAATTAAATCATGATAGGTGGACTATTTACACAATTGTGCAATATATTTTGAATTATCGGCAGGTGACTTACCTTTGCACCCAAATTTAATCCACTTTCATGCTGAATGATAAAAAGATAGTGGTTGTATTACCGGCCTACAACGCAGCCCTTACGCTGGAAAAAACATACCGGGAAATTCCTTTTGACATCGTGGATGATGTAGTACTGGTAGATGACGCCAGTAAAGATGATACGATCGAGGTAGGAAGAAAGCTCGGGATTAAGCACCTGATCCGCCACGATAATAACAAGGGTTACGGCGGTAACCAGAAATCCTGTTACAACAAGGCCCTGGAGCTGGGAGCAGACATAGTAGTGATGCTGCATCCTGATTACCAGTATACACCGAAGCTGATTAAAGCCATGTGCAGCATTATTGCAAACGACGTGTACCCGGTGGTTTTCGGCTCCCGTATTTTAGGCAAAGGCGCGCTGAAAGGCGGTATGCCTATGTATAAATACATCTTTAACCGTATGCTTACTTTTGCCCAGAATGTCCTGATTGGTCAGAAACTGAGCGAATACCATACCGGTTACCGTACATTTTCTGCAGAAGTACTGCGTAATATCAACTATATGGCAGATAATGACGATTTCGTATTTGACAATGAGATGGTTTCCCAGATCTTCATGAAAGGATATGATATTGCAGAAGTTACCTGTCCTACCAAATATTTCGATGAAGCCTCCAGCATCAACTTCAAACGCAGCGCCATTTACGGGTTGGGCGTACTGAGAGTGTCGCTGCAGCACCGTTTGCATATGTGGGGTATCATTAAAGGAAAGATTTATTAAAATTTCGTATAGCCAGTGAGTTTAGCACAGCAATATAAGTTGGCCGGTAAATACTTCCGGTATTATTTTACAGCCGGAGGCCGGCATGATGTTCATTCCCCTTTTGTATACGCCCTGATTGAAGACGTACTGAGGGATAAGTATAAGCATCCTGCTTTCGGTGAAATAGAACAGCTGCGCAAACAACTGCTGGCAAGCCGGGAAACGCTGCGGGTCACCGACCTCGGAGCGGGTTCCCTTATATCAGCCGGTAATGAACGTAAGGTGAGCGATATTACACGCTATGCCGCCAAACAGCCTAAATTCGGGCAGTTGTTCTACCGGCTGATACAATACCTCCAGCCGCAGACCATGCTGGAACTGGGTACTTCCATGGGTTTGTCCACGGCCTATATGGCCAAGGCCGCCCCTGCTGCCAGGGTATTTACCATTGAAGGCTGTCCCAATATCGCTGCCAGGGCCGCCAAAAATTTTGAAGCGCTGCAGCTGCACAATATCACCCAGGTAACCGGTAACTTCGATACCGTTTTGCCTGAAGTGTTGCACCGCATCGGGCAACCTGACTGGGTATATATAGACGGTAACCACCGTAAAGAGCCCACACTGGCCTATTTTGAGCAATGCCTGCAGCACATTCACGAATACTCCGTACTCATCTTCGACGATATCCACTGGACACCCGAAATGGAAGCAGCCTGGCACACCATCCAGGAAAACAGCCAGGTAACAATGACGATCGATCTCTTCTTCATCGGACTGGTATTCTTCCGGAAAGATTTTAAGATCAAACAGCACTTTACCCTGAAATATTAACCGCCTCTTGATATAGTAACCTTCAGATAGTATATTCGGATTAAAATTTCCCTTATGCGTTATCTGCATCTACTACTATCCTGTCTGCTGCTGACCGGCGGTATGCGCCTGGCTGCCCAGGACTTCAGCCAGTACAGCAATGAAGCCTTCTACCAGAAAGGAGATACCCTCCGGTACAGGTTACTTATGCCGGCCAACTACGACACACATAAAAAATATCCGCTGATCGTATTCCTCCACGGCTCCGGCGAAAGAGGCTGGGATAACAACGCGCAGCTGCTGCATGGCGGCGAACTGTTCCTGCGCGACAGCATCCGGAATAAATATCCGGCTTTCGTTCTCTTTCCGCAATGCCCCGGTAACACCACCTGGGCGCCGATGAACTTCCTCCGGGATTCCACCGGTAAAATAGTAAAGGCCGACTTCCCGGCAGATGCGGCTCCCACCGTTCCGGGCGGATTGGTCATCTCCCTGCTCGACAGCCTCGCCCGTTCCGGAAAAATTGATAATAAACGAATCTATATCGGCGGGCTTTCTCTGGGTGGCATGGGTACCTTCTACCTCATCACCAGGCGTCCGGACCTCTTCGCTGCTGCCTTCCCCATCTGCGGAGCCGGTAACGTAGCTACCGCCGACCGCTTCGCCAAAAAAGTGCCTTTATGGATCTTCCATGGCGACGATGATAAAGTAGTACCCGTTGAAGCCTCCCGCGCCTATAACGAAAAACTCAAATCCCTCGGCGCTGATGTTAAATATACCGAATACGAAGGCGTAGGGCATAATAGCTGGGATAATGCTTTTCATGAACCGGAGCTGGTGAAGTGGCTCATGGAGCACAAAAGAAAGTAACCACGAAATCATTTTATTATTTAGTTATTTGAGATTTTGTTCTAAAAAAGAAGCCCGCCTGACAATCAGGCGGGCTTCTTTTTTAGAACAAAATCTCAAATAATTAAATAATAAAATGAATTTATTTCCCCCCAAGTGATCTGTACAATGAAACCATCCCCTGATACATTCCCCTGCGCGTGGTTACCAGTGCCAGTTCGGCTTCCAGTACGTTTTTCTGGGCGGTGATAACTTCCAGGTAGTTGGCATAACCGGTGGCAAAGAGTGTGTTGGCGGTGGAAACAGCTTCCTGTAATACCTGTACTTCTTTGGTTTTCAGGTTGTATGCCTGTTGCTGATTTTCTACTTTATTCAGGGCGGTGGCTACTTCCTGGTAGCCGTTTACGATGGCCTGCTGATAATCGTAGAAGGCAGTATAGGCGCCTGATCTGGAGAGATTGTATTGGGCGGTGAGCTGCTTTTTATTGAAGAGCGGCGCCGTGATATTACCCAGTACTCCCCAGGCAATAGAGGCGGGCGACTGGAACAGGAGGTCTGCCTTGAAAGCATTGAACCCTACGTAGGGCGTAATAGCCAGAGAGGGCAGGAAGGCTGCCCTGGCGGCGTTTACGTCTGCTTTGGCAGCTGCCAGTTCCAGTTCGGCGCGGTGTACATCCGGCCGTTGTAACAAGAGGCCGGAAGGAATCCCGTTTTTGATGGCAGGAGGCAGTATGGCTGCGGCATCCTGTGCAGTACTGCGTGTAATGGCTTGCGGAAGGCGGCCCATCAGCGCGTTGAGCTGATTTTCCAGCGCGGCGATTTCCTGTTTAACACCATATTCCAGCGCCCGTGTACTCAGCATCTGGGCGGTGAATTGCTGTACAGCCAGTTCTGTGGCTCGTCCGGCAGCTTTCTGAATATTGACGGTAGCTACAGCCGCTTCCTGCAGATGTATGTTACGTTTGATGATAGCCAGTTCGTTATCCAGCGCTACCAGCTCATAGTAGATGCCGGTTACTCCGGCCACAATCTGAGTGGTGAGCAGCCTGCGCCCCTCATTGCTGGCCAGGAAGCGCGCATAGGCAGCTTTATGCTGTTGCTTCAGCTTGCCCCACAGGTCTATCTCCCAGGAACTTCTGATGCCTGCAAAATATTCCGGCGTAGGGCCGGGAATGCGCTGAGCCTTGCTGATGTTGGGAGACAGGTTGGTGTCGTAGTTACCAACGCCGTTGAGTGTGTAGTCCGCGTACCTGTCAACACCGGCAGACAGGGCCAGGTTAACGGAAGGGAGCCATGCATTCCGGGCCATCATCAGGTTGGCCTGTGCGGCAGCTACGCGCTGGGAGGCGGATAACAGGTCGTAGTTGTTATGCAGGGCGCTGTCCAGCAACGATTTCAGATGAGAGTCATTAAACAGTTGCGAGAAGTTATCCAATGACAGCGTATCGGCGGTACTCACTGGAACGGCTATACGTTCCGGCAGTTCCAGTTTCTTTTGTGTGGCACATGCGCCGGCGCCTGTAAGTATACAGGCGTACAGCGCATATTGATATATTCGTTTACTCATTAGTGTAGGCTTTAAGTTCAACGGTTTTTTTACGGATCATGGAAGCAAACAGCACATATAATCCGGGTATGATCAGTACACCGAAAATGGTTCCTATCAGCATCCCGCCGGCAGCGGCCGTACCGATAGAACGGTTACCCATGGCGCCTGCGCCGCTGGCGATACACAGCGGAATCAATCCCGCAATGAATGCAAAAGAGGTCATGAGAATAGGACGGAGCCTGGATACGGCGCCTTCTCTGGCAGCTTCAAAAACAGATGCGCCATGTTTGTTTTTCAGGATCGCAAACTCTACGATGAGGATAGCATTTTTCCCCAGCAGTCCTACGAGCATTACCAATGCCACCTGCGCGTAGATATTGTTTTCCAGGCCGAGTAATTTGAGGGAAAGGAAGGCGCCGAAGATACCTGCGGGCAATGAAAGCAGTACCGGCAGCGGGAGCAGGAAGCTCTCGTATTGTGCCGCCAGCAGCAGGTATACGAATATTAATACGATGATAAAGATGTAAACCGCCTGGTTACCGGAAAGGATCTGTTCACGTGTCATACCGCTCCATTCGTAGCTGTAGCCGCGTGGCAGTTCTTTGGCAGCTACTTCCTGTACGGCGTTGATCGCCTGGCTGCTGCTGTATCCGGGAGCCGCGTCGCCGTTTATCATGGCGGCGGTGTACATGTTATAGCGGGTAAGCTGTTCCGGTCCGTATACGCGTTCCAGTTTTACGAAGTCGGAATAGGATACCTGTTCGCCGCGGTCATTTTTTACATGGAGGCGCAGCAGGTCATCCGGCTTGGTTCTGTAGTGAGGGTCAGCCTGCACCATTACCTTGTACATCTGCCCGAAGCGGATGAAGTTGGAGGCATAGAAGCTACCCATCAGCGTTTGCAGGTTGCTCATGGCATTATCGATGCTCACACCTTTTTTGGCAGCCATGGCCTGGTCCACATGGATAAGATATTGCGGGAACTCCGCATCGAAGCTGGTGAAGGCGCTACCTATCTCAGGTCTTTTCTTCAGCGCTTCGATGAAGTTGTTGGTTGTCTGGGCCGTCTGCCGCAGATCGCCGCTACCACTGCGGTCCAGCAGGCGTAATTCAAAACCGCTCGCATTACCGAATCCGGGTACAGTCGGCGGCGGGAAAAATTCTATGGAAGCATCAGCAATACCTGCGGTCTTCTCCTGTAATTTTTTGATGATATCGTTGACAGTAGCTTTACGCTGATCCCATGGTTTCAGGTTCACCATGCCCATCCCGTAAGATGCACCGGCTACCTCGTTTACGAGGCTGTAACCTGCCAGGGTGGAAACAGATTCCACTTCATCCAGCTGTGCAGCTATTTCCTGTATCTGATCCAGCACATCTTCTGTACGTTCTACGGTAGCGCCCGGAGGAGCGGTCACGTTCACGTAAATCATACCCTGGTCTTCCGTAGGAATGAAGCCTGACGGGAGAATGGCGCTGGCGCCCCAGGTAGCGATGAAGAAGAAAATAAGGATGATAACGGTAAGCAGCTTCCGGCCGGCGATGAAGCTGACCAGTTTCGCATATTTATTTTCAGTAGCGGTATATCCTTTGTTGAATCCGTTGAAGAAACGCTGCAGCAGGTTCTTTTTACGCGGTTTGCCATGGGTATCCTTTAACATGATGGCACAGAGTGCAGGCGTTAACGTTACCGCATTGATACCGGATATAACGATAGAAATGGCGAGCGTCAGGGAGAACTGCCGGTAGAAAACCCCTACCGGGCCGGAGAGGAAAGCCACCGGAATAAATACAGCGGACATTACCAGCGTGATGGCTACCAGCGCGCCGCTGATTTCTTTCATCGCTGCTATGGTAGCTTCCATGGGGGGGAGGTGTTCCTCGCTCATCTTCACATGCACGGCTTCCACCACCACAATGGCGTTATCCACTACAATACCGATAGCGAGCACCAGTGCGAAGAGGGTGAGCAGGTTGATGGAGAAGCCCATCATCTGCATGAATGCCAGCGTACCTATCAGCGCTACCGGCACAGCCAGCGCGGGGATGAGGGTAGAGCGGAAATCCTGCAGGAATATAAATACCACAATGAATACCAGCAGGAAGGCTTCGAACAGGGTTCTTACCACTTCGTGGATAGAAGCGTCGAGGAAGCGGGATACATCGTAGTTGAAGTTGAAAGTCATGCCCGGCGGGAAGGAAGTATTTTTCATCTCCTCCATTTTCGCTTTCACGTTGTTGATAACATCGCGGGCGTTGGAGCCGGGGCGTTGTTTGAGCATGATGGAAGCAGAAGGCTTACCATCTGTTTTGGACACCATGCTATAGGTCAGTGAGCCGAATTCAACATCGGCAATATCTTTCAGGTGCAATACAGATCCGTCGTTTCCGGCGCGGAGTACGATCTGCTGGTATTGTTCAGGTTCGAAGAACTTACCGGTATAACGGAGTACATATTGCAGCATGAGGGGATTCTTATCGGAGCTTTCGCCGGTTTTGCCGGGGGCGGCTTCGATGTTCTGTTTACGTATAGCCTGCACCACCTCTTCAGCGGAAACGTTGTAGGCCAGCATGCGGTCAGGTTTCAGCCATACGCGCATGGCGTATTCTTTTGCGCCCATGATTTCCGCGCGGCCTACGCCGTCAATACGTTTCAGCTCCTGTAATACGTTGATGTCGGCGAAGTTGTAGATAAACTGTTCGTTCAGTGTCGTGTCTTCACTCATCACATTGAGATACAGCAGCATACTGTTTACCTCTTTCTCTGTGGTAACGCCGGCTTTGATAACTTCTTCGGGCAGCTCATCAATGATGGTGGCCACCCTGTTCTGTACGTTTACGGCAGCCTGATCGGGGTCAGTACCTACCTGGAAGAATACCTGGATAACAGTGATACCATCGTTACTGGATACGGACGACATATACGTCATGCCGGGAACACCGTTGATAGCGCGTTCCAGCGGAGTAGACACTGCCTTGGCAGATACTTCCGCATTGGCGCCGGTGTATTTGGCGGTCACTGTAACAGATGGGGGAACAATATCAGGGAACTGGGTCACCGGCAGCGTGAATAACGCAAGAAGGCCTACCAGTGTGATAATAAGCGATATAACCAGTGACAGCACCGGTCGTTTTATGAAAGTTTCAAACATTGATTCCGTTTTCGCGGCCGCAGCCGGGTGATTATAATCTCAATAAGCTATCCATGGGCACTGTGCGTGGCGCAATGCTGATGCCGTCGCGGATATTGCGGACACCTTCGCAGACGATGCGCTCTCCGGGCTGCAGACCGGATTTTACAATATAGAAATGGGAGAAGCGGGCCTGCGGCTCAAAGTTGCGCATGGTCACTTTATTGGCGGCATCTACAACGAAAACATAGTTTTTGTCCTGCATTTCGAAGACGGCTTTCTGCGGAATGATAACCGCACTGTCCATCTCGGTGGTGAGCCTCACTTTACCGCTGGCGCCGTGTTTCAGGAGCTTGCCGGGGTTGGGGAAACGTGCCCTGAAAGCGATGGAACCGGTGTTTTCCTCGAATTCGCTCTCCATGGTTTCTATTTTACCCGGATGATTATAATCACTGCCATCAGCGAGTACAAGCTGTACCTGGCGGTAGCTGTTATCGCCTCTGGCGATGGCTTTACTGTATTGGAGGTATTCTGTTTCCGATACGTTGAAATAAGCATATACTTCGCGTGTATCCGATACCGTGGTGAGCAGGGTACCTTCGCTGATAAGGCTTCCTTTCTTCAGCGGAATACGGTCGATGATACCATCAAAAGGTGCGCGGATACTGGTATAGGAGAGGCGCATTTCTGCATTGCCGGCAGCAGAGCGGGCTTCGTCGATTTTTGCCTGTGCAGCGGCGAGGCGCGCATTGGCTACATCGAGTTCAGAGGCTGCCACTACTTTTTTATCTACAAGCAGCGTTACGCGTTCCAGCTCCAGGCTGGCAGCTTTAGCTTCTGCAACCATATTGCTCAGTACCGCTTTGGCTTTGCTCAGTTCAGTACGGTATTCTGCATCGTTAATACCAAACAGCAGCTGTCCTTTTTTGACTTCCTGTCCTTCGTCTACATAGATTTTATCCAGAAATCCGTTTACACGTGCACGTATTTCCACATTCTGTACGGCCTGTATGTCTGTTACATAAGAGCGGTGCAGGGTGGTGTCTTTGGCTATCAGTCTGGTAACAGGCAATGATTTCAGATCTTCCTTGCCCGTGCTTTCTCCCTTGGTGGCGCAGCCTGCCATGAAAAGAGCGAGCAGCGGTATATATATCCCTGTATATTGGCGCATAGATAATAAAATATTGGTTCCGGTGATGACCGGAAAAGTGAATACAACACAATACAACGCCTATACTGCTATGGGAGCAGCATGCGTCATTTTCGTATTAAAAGAATGATTAAACAGAAAAACAAACAACTGTGAGAGGGTTGTATTCAGAAGGGAGTAAACCGGAAGAGGAATGTATAATACGCAGGAAGAAATGCTTTCTGCCCGTTATATTCTCCGGTTTTATTTTCCTGGATATAACAGCTTTGTGAGATGTAATTGCTGTCTATATAGGCAACGCGGGTAGCTATGCTGAATTGCTGGGAAGAAGCGCTGAGATAGTAGCGGGTTTTGCGGCGATGTTTGGTAGCGTGTATAACATCCGGTGCTTCGGTGTCATCCGCTTCCAGCTGTACCGGTATCCGGGATATCAGCCCTTCCAGATAATCTTCACGGGCGGCCTGTACATTGATTTCCTGCAGCAGCAGGTGCCTGTGTGAGGCAAACGAAGGCATGATGCCTGCTGTAAGCTGAATAATCAGCAGCAGACATATATAGCTCCATCTTTTCAATATGTGTGACTCAACGCTCATGAGTACGCAAAAATAATTTTAATTTTCGGATTTTTTTGCTTCTGCAGAATTTGATAACGTTTTTTACACAGATGGTTTTATGATAAATATTATCGGTAAATAATATCATGATAAAATAAAAAGGGTTGGCGTAAGCCAACCCTACCACTCAGCACAGGATTGAATTGTTAACTATTTTATCGCCTGCATGGCGGATTTCGCTGCATGAATTGTTGCATCCAGTTCTTCGTTGGTGAGTGCATGGCACATAAACCAGCTTTCGAAAGCGGATGGCGGTAAATATACGCCGCGTTCCAGCATGGCGTGGAAGAAGCGTTTGAATAATTCATTGTTGGCGGCAGAAGCGCCGGCAAAGTCAATGATCGGATACTCTGTGAAATGTACACTGAGCATAGATCCCAGCTGATTGATCTGATATACGGTGCCTGCGCCGCCGAATGCTTCGCGAAGACCTTTTACCAGGTATGCAGCTTTTTCTTCCAGCTGCTGATAGATGACCGGATTTTCATTGAGTGTATTCAATAAGGTATAACCGGCTATCATAGCAATGGGGTTACCGCTCAGCGTGCCCGCCTGGTAAACTTTTCCGGCCGGAGCCAGGTTTTCCATCAGCTCCCTGGAGCCGGCTACAGCACCTACCGGCATACCGCCGCCGATGATCTTGCCAAAAGTTACCAGGTCCGCCTTGATACCGAACAGTTCCTGAGCACCGCCGCGGGCGAGACGGAAACCGGTCATTACTTCATCAAAGATCAGTACGATACCGTTTTCATCACATATTTTACGCAGTCCTTCCAGGAAGCCCGGCTGAGGCAGAATACAGCCCATATTACCAGCTACCGGCTCAATGATGATGGCCGCAATCTGATCCGGATTGTCTGCTACCAGCTGTTCTACTGCAGGGAGGTTATTGTAGGGCGCAGTGAGGGTGTCGTTGGCTACGGTGGCTGTAACGCCGGGTACCGACTGGATTCCTAACGTTGCCACACCGCTGCCTGCACTCACCAGGAACGCATCTGCATGACCATGATAGCAACCTTCGAACTTAATGAACTTGTTGCGTCCGGTATAGCCTCTGGCCAGCCTGATGGCGGTCATGCAGGCTTCCGTACCGGAGTTCACCATGCGGACCATATCGATGTTCGGCACCATGCCAACAATCAGTTCCGCAATTTTTATTTCCAGTTCGGTAGGAGCGCCGAAGGAGGTGGAGAAGGTGGCATATTCCTGAATGGCCTTTACCACCGGCTCGTAGGCATGTCCCAGTATCATGGGGCCCCATGAATTGATGTAGTCGATATACTTGTTACCGTCTACATCATACATATAGGCGCCTTTGGCATGTTGCATAAAAACGGGGGTGCCGCCTACGCTTTTGAATGCACGCACGGGAGAGTTTACGCCGCCGGGTATTACCTGCTTTGCCTTCCCGAATAACATTTCACTTTTGCTGTACATGAACCGGAATATTTTGAGATTTACGGATTTGTTGATTTACGTATTTAATACTGAGGGTGCAAGTTACTGAATTATGCATTCAGCAATTTCACGGCATCTTTTGCGAAGTAGGTCGCAATCAGGTCAGCGCCCGCACGTTTAATGCTGGTCATGCTTTCCAGGATGGCTTTTTCCTCGTTGAGCCAGCCCATCTGTGCGGCAGCCTTAATCATTGCGTATTCGCCGCTCACATGGTAGGCGCTTACGGGAACGGTTGTACGATCTTTGAGGATGCGCATAATATCCAGGTAGGCCATTGCGGGTTTTACCATCACTATATCTGCTCCTTCTTCAATGTCCATCAGTGTTTCCTTGATAGCTTCACGGGAGTTGGCATAATCCATCTGGTAGGTTTTCTTATCTCCGAAGCCGGGAGCAGAATCCAGCGCATCACGGAACGGACCGTAAAAGCAGGAAGCATACTTGGCGCTGTAAGACATGATGCCTGTTTTATCGAAGCCGTTAGCTTCCAGGATATTGCGGATAGCCAGTATGCGGCCATCCATCATGTCGCTGGGCGCTACAAAGTCAGCTCCGGCCTGCGCATGACTGAGACTCATCCGTGCCAGCACTTCCACTGTCGGATCATTTACTATCTCCGTACCTTCCACAATACCATCATGGCCGTAGGAAGAGTAAGGATCCAGCGCTACGTCAGTCATCACCACCATCTCAGGTATCGCATTTTTGATACCACGGATAGCACGCTGCATCAGCCCGTCCGGATTCACCGCTTCAGTACCTTTATTATCTTTTACACTGTCAGGCGCCTTTACGAACAGCAATACACTTCTGATACCCAGGCTCCACAATTCCTTCGCCTCCCTGATCGTGAGATCCAGGGAATGCCTGAAATATCCGGGCATGGAGCTGATTTCTTCCTTCACATTTTCTCCTTCTGTCACGAACAACGGCGCGATAAAATCGCTGGGCGTCAATATTGTTTCAGCCACCATTGCACGAATGGCGGGGGAGACTCTCAAGATTCTGTTCCTTCTGACCATTTTATTATTTTTTTATTTAGTTATTTGAGATTTTGTTTCAGCAAGTTGTCCCTGGCTGTTTTACAGGTGGCACTGAAGATAAGAACAAGTTCCTTTGATTCTTTTTAATATATCTTCAATGGTGTTTCCCGGGACAAGATTTGCATCTTTCAAAATCTCCAGCCAGTACATTGATTCGTCTGCATCTTCCGTACCGCCTTATTATTTTTTTATTTAGTTATTTGAGATTTTGTTTCAGCAAGTTGTCTCTGGCTGTTTTACAGGTGGAACTGAAGATAAGAACAAGTTCCTTTGATTCTTTTAATATATCTTCAATGGTGTTTCCCGGGACAAGATTTGCATCTTTCAAAATCTCCAGCCAGTACATTGATTCGTCTGCTTCTTCTAATATCACTTTGATTTTATAAACAAAATCTGCTGGTGATTTAGCATGACATGCAGCCCTGTAATTAGCTCCTACGCTGCCTGCGCTGCGTATTAACTGTTTGGCTATCTGAAAAGCAGCCATATTACGGGGTAGCATTTCACAGAGTTTAATGATACTGATATGAAATCGCTTTGTTCTGTCTTTTAACTGCTGTTTGTTCATTTCATGAGGTTAACAAAATGACATATTCAAATGTATCGAATAACAATCATCTAATTGGCCTCTGTTACCTTCATCCAAAAATGAACAAAAAAATATTCTTCTATTATAAAATGAATAAACTGATTTGCTATTTCTCTCTCTAATCTCTTCGCTTCAATCAAATAAATCTCAAATAATCAAATAATCAAATAATTAAATAATCACGTCCTACGCTCTAATCCCTTTGCTTCAATCAAATCTCAAATAAACAAATAAACAAATAATCAAATCCACACACGGGGTTTCAGATACTCCACCAACTCCTCCTCCCTGCTTCCCGGTTGGGGGTGAAAGTCGTATTCCCAGCGGGCAACGGGCGGGAGGCTCATGAGGATGGACTCCGTGCGGCCGTTTGTTTTCAGGCCGAAGAGGGTGCCCCGGTCGTGGATGAGATTGAATTCCACATAACGGCCACGCCTATACGCCTGCCAGCTTCTGTGGGCATCGGTGTAGGGGAGGTCTTTGGTTTTTTCCACGATGGGCAGGTAGGCTTTCAGGAAAGCGTTACCGTTGGAGGTGGAAAAAGCGAGTAATGTCTCCGCGGTTTTATGGGCATCCGGACGCAGGTAGTCGTAGAAGATGCCGCCGATGCCGCGGGCTTCGTTATTGCGGTGTTTATTGATGAAGTATTCGTCGCAGTGTTGTTTGTAGCGGGGATACAGCTCGGGGCCGAAGGGGTCGCAGGCTTCCTTGAAGGTACGGTGAAAGTGGCGGCCATCTTCTTCTTCGAGGTAGTAGGGCGTGAGGTCGGCGCCACCGCCGAACCAGCTGTCTTTCAGACTGCCCTGCTCATCATATAATTCAAAGTAGCGGAAGTTGGCGTGTACGGTAGGTACAAAGGGATTCAACGGATGAATCACCAGGGAGATACCGCAGGCCATGAACTGGCTGTTGGTAACGCCGAACTGCTGTGCCATGGCTTCCGGCAGTACGCCGTGAACGATAGAGGTGCTGACGCCGCCTTTCTCGAATACGTTACCGTCGGCGATGACACGGGATTTACCGCCACCGCCTCCGGGACGCTCCCAGAGATCTTCGCGGAAAACCGCCTTGCCGTCTATCTTTTCCAGGGCGCTGCAGATTTCATCCTGCAGGCCATGTATGAATGATATGAATTGCTCTTTAATCATGATCTTGTTTTTTAGCGTTTAGCCGTTAAGGTGAGTTAACGACAGCGGCTATCCGTGTGCTTTTACCGTTTCTACGAATGCCCTGGCATGGTCTACCGGTATATTGGGCAGAATACCATGGCCCAGGTTGGCAATGTAACGCTCACGGCCAAAGCCTTTCAGCATGGCTTTCACGGCTTTCTCAATTTCAGGGACAGGAGACAGCAGTTTAGCCGGATCGAAATTACCCTGGAGGGTAATGTTACTGCCGGCAAACTGGCGGGCCAGTTCCGGTTTAATGCACCAGTCGATACCCAGGCCATGCGCGCCGGTGGCGGCCATGTCTTCCAGCGCAAACCATGCGCCTTTGGCAAATACGATCGTCGGACAAACATCCTTCATCGCAGCTACGATCTGGCGGATATAGCGGAGGGAGAAGACTTCAAAGTCCTGCGGGCTGAGGAGTCCGCCCCATGAATCGAATACCTGTACGGTGTCCGCACCGGCGGCCACCTGAGCTTTCAGATATGCAATAGTAGTATCGGTGATCATCTGGAGCAGCTGATGCGCCACTTCGGGTTGCTGGTAGCAGAAGCCTTTGGCTTCATCGAAGGTTTTGGAGCCTTTACCCTGAACCATATAGCAAAGCAATGTCCAGGGAGCGCCGGCAAAGCCGATCAGCGGCACGCGGCCGGCGAGGGTCTGCTTCGTCAGCTTCAGCGCATCAAAAACGTAGTGCAGTCTTTCGTGTACATCGGGAACGCATAAACGTTTCAGATCTTCTGCGCCTTTAACGGGTTGCGGTAACAGCGGGCCTACTTTTTCGATCAGCTGTACTTCCATACCCATGGCCTGTGGCACTACGAGGATGTCAGAGAAGATGATGGCTGCATCTACCCCTACCTGGTCTACCGGCATAACGGTGATTTCGGTAGCGAGTTCCGGGTTTTCACAACGTTCAAAGAAACTATATTTATCACGCAGTTTAATATAATCCGGTAAATAGCGGCCTGCCTGACGCATCATCCATACTGGTGTGCGGGAAACAGTTTCGCCTCTGAGGGCTTTCAGCAGTAAATCATTCTTCAATGCGCTCATTCGTAGCAGTTATTGTTGTTAAAATAATATATGGCTGTTTGTACCATGGAAACTTCCATGGTATCATGGCTCATAATAATGTTGTTGTCAGTATGGCTTTTCAGCGCTGCGGCAGTAGTGCTGCCGATAGCGAAGCAAACGGTTTCCGGAGGTAGTGTGTTGGCGGAAAAGAAACTTTTTACCGCGCTGGGGCTGAAAAACAGGATACCATCATACTTTTCAGCGGTGACTGCCGGTGTGGGCACATTTTCGTAGATCACCATTTCATTTACCTGTATGCCTGCCTGCTGCAGCATCTCCGGCAGTTCATCCCTTCGTTGGTTGCCGCAGAAGAAATTCACTTCGCGTATATGGCCTGTCCGGATGATGGCGGCTGCGAGATCTTTACCATAAGCGGCATCCGCTATTACCGGGCAGTCCGGGAACCGGGTGGTTACTGTTTTACGGGTGTTGCCGGAAATACAGCATACCGGATTACGGATGGTGAAGCGTGCTGGTTGCAGATAAAAGTCATCAAGTATCTGCACGGCATGTGCGCTGGTGAATATGCAGGGCCTGTTATCCCCGAATACCTGCTGTAAGCCGGAAACGTTGGCGAGTGCCGGTAGCAGCAGTGGTTTTATCCGGATGAATTCCTGTACATCAATGAGAATACCGTTTTCACCAGCAGCAGCGATAGTGCTGTCTGTTAATGGCCTGGTGCATAATATGCGGTATTTATAAGGTTGCATTTCTTATCTGGGCTACAATTTCAGCGCCGCCCTGCGCCATGATCTCTTCGGCGGCGGCTTTCCCGATTCCGGCAGCGTTTTCGGCGGCTGTTTCGCGGGAGGTGCTGAAGAACTGTGATCCGTCAAGGCTGCAGAGTTCTCCGCTGAAGTGTACAGTATTATCTTTTATGTATGCATACGCGCTGATGGGAGTGGTACATCCGCCCATCAGGGTGCGCAGGAATTCGCGTTCAATATGTGTGGTGAGGGCTGTTTCCTTATGGTGAAAAGCAGCGCATGCTTCCAGACAGCAGGTATCATCTTCCCTGCAAACGGCTACCACAGCGCCCTGTGCGGGTGCGGGCAGCATCCAGTCCAGGTCAATGGAATTGGCCGGGCGTACGTTGATCCGTTCCAGGCCGGCTACGGCAAAGATGGCGCCGTCCCAGTTTTCGGCAGCGAGTTTCTGCAGGCGTGTATTTACGTTGCCGCGCAGGTTATGTAGCTGGTGTTGCGGATACCGGCGGAGCCACTGGGCTTTCCGGCGTACGCTGCTGGTAGCGATACTGGCAATATATCCAGGCTGTTCCAGGAAGGAAGTATCATTTTTATATACCAGCAGATCCTTTACAGGACCGCGTTCCAGTATAGCTGCATGTACTATTTGCCGGGGAAGTTGTGTGGGTACATCTTTAAAGGAATGTACGGCAATATCAATACGGTTGTTGAGTAATGCGAGGTCCAGGCTTTTGGTGAAGATGCCCTGTACACCTATTTCGTATAGCGGCGTTACCAGGTCGATATCGCCTTCGCTTTTGATAGGCACCAGTTCTGTGCGGTATCCCTGTGCGGTCAGCAGGCTGTTGACCTGATGCGCCTGCCACATCGCCAGCTGGCTTTCTCTTGTACCTATCCTGATAATTTTATCCATTGTATTAATCCTGCTTAACTCCAGTCTCAAAAATATCGTTGATCATAGCGATGTAGAGGTCACTCTTTTCCGTTTCCTTCCGCACTTTACCTGCCATGAGATTGATCATTTTCTGTATGATGCGGGAAGATACCTGTTCCACATCTTCCATTTTATAGTCGTTGCCGTTTTTCTGCTGCTGGATTTCGCGCATGTGTATTTCATGCAGCTTATCTTTCACCGCCTTGAGTACTACGGCATGCTTGCGCATTTTGTACCAGTAGAGGAATTCGGCCATGTGTTCTTCTATGATGCCAAGTGCCTTGGGCACTTCGCCCAGCCTGTTCTGCAGGGTTTCGTCCTGAACTTTGGAGAGTTCATCCACATTTACGAGAGATACTTCCGGCAATTCGCCTACGGCAGCTGCAACGTTGAAAGGAATGGACAGGTCTATCACCAGTTTAGGGCCGCTGTCTGCCAGGTGAGGGGCCAGTACGGTAGGTTGTGGCGCGTTGGAGGCTACGAGTATCACATCGGCGGCCCGCATTTCCGGCACCATATCTTCGATGGGAGCAAAGCGCAGCCCGTGCTGGCCTGCGAAGTCCTGCGCCACCTGCATGGTACGGTTAATCAGCGTAATCTGT
The DNA here is from genome assembly GCF_009928525.1 of Chitinophaga solisilvae. Lineage (GTDB taxonomy): Bacteria > Bacteroidota > Bacteroidia > Chitinophagales > Chitinophagaceae > Chitinophaga > Chitinophaga solisilvae. The sequence goes on from NZ_JAABOK010000006.1 coordinate 210,201, forward strand.
TTTACGCCCAGGTATTCAATCATGTTTTTGCAGGTGTTACGGCCTATTTTGCCGACACCCAGCAATACAATCTTTTTATTTCTGATGTCCGGGCAGATGCGTTCCAGCATACGTACCGTTGCGAAAGCTACAGATACGGTGCCTTTGCTAAGGCCGGTTTCGGTTTTAATCAGTTTGGAAACCTGCAATACGCTGTTGACCAGTCTTTCCAGGAAGCCGCCGAGGCATTGCTTCGCTTTGGAAAATTTGGCGGCATTGCGTATCTGTCCGATGATCTCATAATCGCCGAGGATCTGTGAATCAAGACCGGTGCCTACCTGGTACAGATGCCTGATGGCGTCTTCCCCGGATTTGATATAGGCCATTTCTTCCAGCTGCAGCATAGTCCCCTGGGACTTCCGGCAAAGAAGTTCCATCAGATCGCGTGGGCTGGGAGCGAATCCATAAATTTCCGTTCTGTTACAAGTGGAGAGTACAAAGAGATCGTCTAATTGCACAGTCCTGGCATGCTCCAGGAGTTCTTGGTATTGGGCCTGATTAATGGCGTATAATCCCCTGATAGCAGCGTCTGTTTTCTTATAGTTGATCCCAACGATATGAAAATTTGCTATTTCTTTTGAATGACTGACCTGCATGTTTTTGTATAAGCTTCCGGCTGCAAAAATACTTGCATACGCCGCAAACAAACGGGATTAGGCTGTCATTAGTGTGTCATTTCTCCTACTGGTAATCAATACGATGAAAAAATGATTTTTATCAGTTTTTGGGTACCGGATGTTTGAAAGCGGATGTATTACACGAATATACGAAAAGTTGACCGCTAATCATTACAAACACATGACATTAACATGTTCCGGGCCTCGTTTCCGCTGTTTTGAAAAAGCAGTTTATGTGTATTTGTTATTTACTTTTGCAGCAATTTATGAAGAAGGACATGGTCTCAAAATCTGATGTTGGAATAATTCTGATGAACCTGGGCTCGCCGGATTCTACGGCAGTTCCGGATGTGAAACGTTATCTGATAGAGTTTCTGATGGATAAGCGCGTAATTGATTATCCCTGGTTGTTCCGTAAGATATTGATAGAAGGGATCATCGTTCCCCGTCGCGCGGCGCAGTCAGCCAAAGCGTACGAATCTATCTGGTGGGAAGAAGGCTCTCCGCTTATTGCACTCACTAAACAGCTGCAGACAGCTGTACAGCACGATATGGACATTCCCGTGGAGATTGCCATGCGCTATGGCAATCCGCATCCGGAAGTGGCCTATAATAACCTGCTCCGGAAGAATCCAGACCTGAAAGAAGTGATAGTCCTGCCGCTGTACCCGCATTATGCCATGTCGTCCTACGAAACGGCAGCCGAATACGCGAAGGAAATCTATCTGAAGAAAAAGTATACATTCAAACTCTCCGTTATTCCTCCTTTTTATGATGAACCGGATTACATCAATGCCGTAGCTGAAAGTATGCGTCCATACATGCAGCAGGACTACGATTACATCCTGTTCAGCTATCATGGCGTGCCGGAAAGGCATATCCATAAAGGTGACATTACCGGCAGTCACTGCCTGAAAGTAAATGATTGCTGTCATGTCAGATCGGAAGCGCATAAGTTCTGCTACCGCCATCAGGTAACCATTACCTCTGAACTGGTAGCTGCAAAACTGGGACTGCCGAAAGATAAATGGGGTATTTCCTTTCAGTCCAGGCTGGGGCGGGAAGAATGGCTGAAACCATATACAGCAGCCACTTTGGAGCAACTTCCGAAAGAAGGAAAGAAGAAACTGCTGATTGTTTGCCCCGCATTTGTATCTGATTGTCTGGAAACACTGGAAGAAATTGCCGTGGAAGGAAAGCATAGCTTTATGCATGCCGGGGGAGACAGTTACACGATGATACCCTGTCTGAACATCCATCCGCTGTGGGTGAAGGCAGTGGTGAAATACTGTAACCAGATTATGGAAACAACTACTGTTTAATACGCACCATATGCCACAGGAACCAGTACTGATTATCGGAGCCGGTATTTCCGGTCTGAGCATTGCCTATGAACTGCAACAGCTGCAGATACCTTATGTGCTGACGGAGGCTGCCCCGGCAGCTGGCGGTGTTATCCGCTCCCTCCACCAGAGTGGGTTTGAGCTGGATGCCGGACCTAATACCATTGCGGCCACTCCTGAAGTACTGGCGTTTTTCAAATCCCTGGGGCTGGAAGATAAAATACTGGTGGCTGCGGCAGCGGGCAAAAAGCGCTTCCTGGTCCGCAATAACCAGTTGCATGCGGTTTCTCCGCACCCCTTTAAAATCATGGGTTCTCCTTACCTGAGCCGCGGCAGTAAATGGAAACTGTTCACCGAACGTTTCCGCAAACCAGCGCCGGCAGCGGGGGAGGAGTCTGTCAGTAGTTTTGTAGCCAGAAGATTCAATAAAGAGATAGCAGAATATGTATTTGATCCGGTATTATCCGGTATCTATGCCGGTAATCCCGATCTGATGAGCGTTGGAGAAGTATTGCCGGCATTGCCGCGCTGGGAGCGGGAGTACGGAAGTGTTACCAAAGGGCTCATGAAGGAGAAGGAGGTGATGGCCGGCAGGAAAATCATCAGCTTCAAAGGTGGCAACGAAGTGCTTGTCATCCGTTTGCAGGAATTGCTGCAGACGCCGGTGCGTTTCGGATGCAACGTGAAAACCGTTACCCGTAAAGGCGACAGCTATGAGGTAGCTTATGAAGAGAAAGGAACCGCCGGTACACTCACTGCACAACAGGTAATATTTACGGGGCCTGCCTATACGGCCGCCGATCAGATAGCAACGCTGGATGCCGCTACTGCTGCCCTTTTACAGGATATTGTGTATCCGCGTATGGGCGTTATGCATCTGGGCTTCAATACTGCTGATATATCCAGTCCGATAGACGGTTTCGGCTTCCTGGTTCCCCATGCGGAAGGTCTTCATTTCCTGGGCGCTATCTGCAATTCCGCTATTTTCCCCGACAAGGCGCCGGAAGGAAAAACGCTGCTCACGGTATTTATCGGCGGGGCCAGGCAGGAACACTACTTTGACCAGCCGGGCGCTGAGCAGCTGAAACAGCATGTACTGAGGGAAGTAAGCAGCCTGCTGGGTATTACTGCGGCCCCGGTCATGCAACATTTTGGCTATTGGGATAAAGCCATCCCCCAGCTGAATATCGGTCATGCAAAGTTGCGTGCCGCCGCCAAAGCCTTTGAAGAAAAATATCCGGGCCTGCACCTCAGCGGGAACTATCTCCAGGGCGTTGCTATCCCCGGACTGCTGCAACATGCAGCCACATTGGCGGCATCACTGAAGAAAAATTAATGTGTAAAAATTTATAATTGTTGCTGTTTTTTCTTTAAATTCCGATATAAATCTTCCACCAGATGATTGCAGGAATTCTGAAAGAAAAAAACAGCGAAACCAGGGTATCCCTCACCCCAGAAGTAGTGAAACAGCTGCAGCAGATGTCGGTAACCGTGTGGGTGGAGCAGGGCGCCGGCGACGCATCCTTTTATAACGATGACGCCTATATGCAATCAGGCGCACAGATTAAAACTGCAGGTGAAATTTTAGCACAGGCAGATGTCATCTTTACCCTGCAGCCGCCTTCCAGGGAGGTTGCCAGCCAGCTGGCTCCCGGAAAAATCATCATCGGCGTATTACAACCACTTTATCATTCCGCTGAAGTAAGCTACTGGGCTTCCCGGAACCTGACCACGTTCAGTCTGGATACCATCCCGCGCACCACGCGCGCCCAATCAATGGATGTGCTCAGTTCACAGGCCAATATCGCCGGGTATAAAGCCGTACTCCTCGCGGCGTATAGCTATTCCCGTTACCTGCCCATGTTTATGACGGCCGCCGGCAGCATAGCTCCGGCCAAAGTACTCATACTGGGGGCCGGCGTAGCCGGGCTGCAGGCTATCGCTACCGCACGCCGCCTCGGCGCCGTAGTGGAAGTGTTTGACACACGCCCCGCCGTAAAGGAAGAAGTAATGAGCCTCGGCGCAAAATTCGTGGAAGTGGAAGGCGCCGCAGACGCCTCTGCTGCAGGTGGCTACGCCGTGGAACAAAGCGAATCCTATCAGCAGCAGCAACAAAAGAAAATCGGCGAAAGCATCGCCAGGGCAGATATCGTCATCACTACCGCCCAGATACCCGGAAAACCCGCGCCTGTGCTGGTTACACAGCCTATGCTGGACCAGATGCGCCACGGCTCCGTGATTGTAGACCTCGCAGCTGCCACCGGCGGTAATACCAGCGTTACGAAAAATAATGAAACCGTGCACTACAAAGGCGTAACGATCATCGGTAATTCCAACCTCCCCGCAGCCATGCCTGCCGACGCCAGCAAGCTCTATGCAAAGAATGTGTTCAATTTCCTGAAACTGATATTAACAAAAGAAGGCGGCCTCGACCTGAACTTTGAAGATGATATTGTGAAAGGCGCCTGCATCACCCACAACGGTGAAATCGTCAATGAACGAGTGAAGAGCCTGATGCCCGCTGCCAGTGCAATCTAGCAGCCGGACCACGTGCAGCCACGTTATACCCGACTAATCATAAAACCGTAAGCATGGAACATATTCTATCTTTTCTGCATCAGCATATCGAGCTAATCTATATCGTTATCCTATCCATATTCCTGGGCGTGGAAGTCATTTCCCGCGTGCCCTCTGTACTGCATACCCCGCTGATGAGTGGCGCCAACGCCATTCACGGGGTGGTCATCATCGGCGCTATCATTGTCATGGGCAAGGCGGAAACAGATAATTACCTGGCACTCATACTCGGATTCCTGGCCGTAATTCTCGGTACAATCAATGTGGTAGGCGGTTTTGTAGTAACGGACCGTATGCTGGAAATGTTCAGGGGAAAAAAGAAATAATGGTTAAAGCGCTATAATTATGGGTTCCAGCATACTATCTCTGATCTATCTGATCGGCTCTGTTACTTTTATTCTGGGTCTGAAAATGCTCAGCAAGCCGGATACTGCCCGTAAAGGCAATCTGGTGGCGGCTGCCGGCATGACCCTCGCCATCCTCGGCACCATCTTCCTGTATACTTCTAACGGTGAACACCTGCATAACTACGGCTGGATTACAGCCGCCCTGATTATCGGCGGCGTTATCGGCGTAATGTCTGCCAGAAAGGTAAAGATGACCGCCATGCCTGAAATGGTGAGCATGTTCAACGGTATGGGCGGCGCCTGCGCAGCACTTATTTCCGTGGTGGAATTCAATCACCTGATTCACCGCGGCGCCGGCGGACAAATCACCGTCGGCCAGTCGTCCGACAAATTACTGCAACAACTCCTGGAATCACGCATCAGTGAACTGGCAGACACGCTGGCACTGAATCTTAATACGGACCTCAGAGGCTCCCTGCTGATTATCCTGCTCGGGCTCATCATCGGGGCAGTATCTTTTGCCGGCAGCGTCATCGCATGGGGAAAACTCAACGGCAGCATAAAAGACTTCTCTTTCAAAGGACAGCATATCCTGAACCTGGTGGTGATGGCAGTAGTGCTGATCGGTGCTGTGGTCCTGATTTTACAGATAAACGAGAAAGTGATGGCCACCGCCGTGGACGGGCACAGCGCACTGGCCGGACTACAGGTTTTATTCTACCTGGTATTACTCTGTTCCTTGCTATATGGCATCCTCTTCGTATTGCCTATCGGTGGCGCGGATATGCCGGTCGTAATATCCCTGCTGAACTCCTTTACCGGCGTGGCGGCGGCCTGCGGCGGATTTCTCTATGATAATCCGGTAATGCTCACCGGCGGTATCCTCGTAGGCTCCGCAGGTACCATCCTCACCATCCTGATGTGCAAGGCGATGAACAGATCGCTGAAAAATGTGCTGATAGGCTCTTTCGGCGGAACAAAAGCAGTTGCCGCAGGAGGAAAGGAACAGGGAGCGTACAAGGAAATCAGCCTTTCCGATGCCGCCGTTGTACTGGCATATGCCAATAAGGTCATAATTGTACCGGGCTACGGCCTCGCGGTGGCACAGGCCCAGCATGCCTGTCATGAACTGGAGAAACTGCTGGAAGAAAAAGGAGTGGAAGTGAAATATGCCATACATCCGGTAGCCGGACGTATGCCCGGACATATGAACGTGCTGCTGGCAGAAGCTGATGTGCCGTATGAGAAACTGCTGGAGATGGAAGACGCCAACGCAGAACTGCCTGCCACAGATGCGGTGCTGGTACTCGGCGCCAATGATGTTGTGAACCCTGCCGCTAAAAATGATCCTGCAAGTCCGATATACGGAATGCCCATACTGGAAGTGGAAAATGCCAAACTGGTGATTGTAAACAAACGCAGCATGAAACCAGGATATGCAGGCATTGAAAACGATTTGTTTTTTCAACCAAAAACTTCCATGTTGTTTGGAGATGCCAAACAGGTACTTCAGCAACTGGCGGCAGAAATTAAAACGGTCAGCTGACCGTCTGCAGCCTTCAGCAGTTAGTTAAAGACCGGCTGCTGAAAGCTTGCAGCTTTTCTTTAGTTTTGCCGGAAAAAAGACCATTGTCAAATCCATTACCATCTGCACTTGTTGATTCGTTAGCCGGTCTTCCCGGCTTCAACCGGGCATCATTTGAAGCGGTGCATACTGCGGCGGAGAAGATTACTTCCCTGCGATTAAATCCGCTTAAACTGCATACTGCCGTACAACGTGAAGCGGTGCTGCAATCCTTGTCTCCCGCAGGTGTGAGTAAAGTGCCATGGAGTACAGAAGGCTGTTATCTGCCGGAAAGACCTTCCTTTACTTTTGATCCGTTTTTTCATGCAGGCGCCTACTATGTCCAGGAAGCATCTTCGATGTTCCTGGAACAGGCGGTACGCGCTACCGTTGATCTGTCGTCGCCGCTGCGTGTACTGGATCTGTGTGCGGCGCCCGGAGGCAAATCCACACTGCTGCAATCGCTGATAAGTCCGGACAGCCTGCTGGTGGCCAATGAAGTGATTAAGCCGCGTGCGGCGCTGCTGGCAGACAATCTCACCAGATGGGGCGCTGCCAATGTAGTAGTCAGCAATAATGATCCGCGTGATTTTTCCAGGCTGCCAGGGTATTTTGATCTCGTGGTGGTAGATGCTCCCTGCTCCGGTTCCGGACTTTTCCGCCGTGATCCTGAACTGGTAACAGAATGGTCTCCTGAAAATGTACTCCTCTGCAGCCAGCGACAGCAGCGTATTCTGGCTGATATATTACCATCGCTGAAAGAAAACGGCGTACTGATTTATTCAACGTGTTCCTTCTCTGCAGCAGAAGATGAAGCGATCCTGGACTGGCTGGCAGATCATTTTGAACTGGAAAATATTCCGCTGGCACTGGCGGAAGACTGGAATATTGTTACAACGGTAACGGATAAACGAAATTGTACCGGCTATCGTTTTTATCCTGACAGGCTGAAGGGAGAAGGTTTTTTTATCGCCTGTTTCCGCAAGCGCGGGGAAGCGGCTGTACGTAAACAGAAGGAGCAGAAAACATTATTTCTTGCTGCTGCAGAACAGGAACGGCTTGCGGCCTGGGTAAACCTGCCGGAAGGCTACCGGTATATGCTGCACCAGGAAGATGTACTGATATTACCACCGGCACTGGCAGCAGATATCGCGTTGTTGCAGCAACAGTTGTATATTCGCAAAGCGGGTGTAAAGGCAGGGCAGCTGAGCAGGAAAGAGCTGATACCCGATCATCAGCTGGCAGCCAGCACATTGCTGGCAGACGCCATACCTGCAGCAGACCTGGAGTTAAAGGATGCCTTGTTATACCTGCGCAAGGAAGATCCGCGCATTGATACCACGGTGAAAGGCTGGGCGTTGATGCGTTACGGACAGATGAACCTGGGCTGGGCAAAACTATTACCCAACCGCATGAATAATTATTACCCGAAGGAATTGCGCATCCTGAAGGAAATCACCGGACTGTAAAGTTGGCCACCGCTATTTATTCCCTTTGGCACATATCTTGAAACATGCTGCAGGCAAGCAGTTGACAGCAACCCGTCACCGATGGGCTCCACAACAAAATGCCTGTGTTTTTCGTTTGTTTTATGAAATAAATTTGTCAATTTTAACACATATATTCGTTGCCCGAAAATGTATTATCCGGACAGTAATTTTTTTGGTTGTCAACTGAGTTCGGGTAACCGGATCCCAAAAAGTAAAAACTATAATAAACAGAGTTAGTATGGTAAAATCGATTCTATCAATTGCCTTGTTTGGTTTAAGTGCAGGAGTGGTAAAAGCGCAGGACACGCTGCAGGTACAGGGAACCTCACCGGCTCTCTATATAACCCACACCGTTAAAAAGGGAGAAAATTTTTATAGCCTGAGCCGCGCTTATGGTCTGCCGCCGAAAGAAATTGCCGCCGCCAACAAGGTAAGTATGGATAAGGGGTTGCAGCTGGGTAATACACTGCATATTCCTCTCACTGCCTCCAACTTCTCCCAGAAGGCAGAAGCAGCCGGAACGCCTGTATATCACAAAGTAGCTGAGAAAGAAACTTTATATCGTATCAGCGTTAACTTCAACAAAGTACCGCTGGACAATATCAGACAATGGAATAACTTCCAGGGCGATGGTCTTAAAAAAGACAGCTATATCATTGTAGGCTATCTGAAAGCCAATGGTGGCGCCACGGCAGCGGTACCACCGCGTACAGAAGTAGTGAAGAACGAACCTAAAGAAATGCCTGCCCCGGTAACGGAAACACCTAAAAAGGAGATCGAAGCGCCTAAGAAAGAAGTGAAGAAAGAAGCAGAGCAACGTCCGGTTGAAACCGCAGAACCTACTTCTTCAACTCCACCGCCACCGGCTAAACCCGCACCAGTAGCAACCAGTACCGACTTCGAACAGCTCTACGAACAACAGACTAAAGGCGGTAAAAATGCCACCTCTGAAAAAGGCCCCGGCACCTGGTTTAAAAGCAATGCTGTCGGAAAATACTACGCACTGCACAATACCGCACCACGTGGTACCATCATCAAAGTCACCAATCCGCTCAACGGTAAATCTGTATACGCCAAAGTTCTTGACGTTATCCCGCAGATGAAAGCCAACGCCGGCCTCATCGTGAAGCTGAGCGACAGTGCCATGCAAGCTCTTGGTAGCAGTGAAACAAGGTTTTATTGTGAGCTGAATTACGAAATGTAATAGGCAGGAATTGCGAATTACGAATTGCGAATTACGAATGTAAGCCGAAGATAAAAGCAAAGACCGAAGCGACATACTTTTAAGTATTGCTTCGGTCTTTGCTTTTATCTTCGGCTTACATTCGTAATTCGCAATTCGCAATTCGTAATTATCTCAAAACCGGTAACCTCTCAAAAACGCCTCTATCTCCATTTTCTTCTTGCCCTCCAGTTGTATTTCCTCCAGGTAGAGGTAGCCGTCGGGTGCGGCTATTTTAAGGTATGATTTCTGGTCTGTGTCAAAATCACCGGGTGTTTTGGAGGGTGTAGTGTGTTCTTTGCGCGCCTTGAAAATCTTCAGGTTTTTTCCCTGCAGCGTAGTCCAGGCGGTGGGATAGGGGCTGAGGCCGCGAACGAGGTTGTAGATATTGTCGAGCGGATGTTGCCAGTTGATTTCGCAGGTTTCTTTAAAAATTTTCGGAGCATGTTTTACGTCTGCTGCCGGGATATCGGCTTGTGGCGTGCCTTTGGCGGTACCGGCAGCGATGGCCTGTACCGTTTTCAGCAGCAGGGTAGCGCCGGTATGCATGAGGTCATCGTGCAGTTCGCCGGCGGTTTCATCTTCACGGATGGCAACGGTATCGCTGAAAAGTACGTCGCCGGTATCAATTTCATGCTGCAGTTTAAAGGTGGTTACGCCGGAATTTTTTTCTCCGTTGATGATAGCCCAGTTGATGGGCGCTGCGCCTCTGTAGTTGGGTAACAGAGAGGCATGTACGTTGATGGTGCCTTCCGGTGGCATGTTCCATACTATTTCCGGCAGCATACGGAATGCTACTACCACCTGCAGGTCTGCGCGGAGTGCACGTAGTTCTTCCAGGAAGGCAGGATTTTTTAATTTCTCGGGTTGCAGTACCGGGAGGTCTTTGCTTACCGCATATTTTTTCACGGCGCTTTCCTGCACCTGTAAACCTCTGCCAGCGGGCTTGTCAGGTGCTGTTATTACAGCAACGATATTAAAACCGTGCTGTACCAATATATCCAGGGACGCCACTGCAAAATCTGGCGTACCCATAAAAACAATGCGAAGCTCTTTACTCATAGGATGCAAATTTACGCGAAGCGCCGCTTAATACAGCAGGTATTTTGCGCGGATGGCTTTAAACCTTGTCAGCCCCGGTTCCCAGCTTGCGCGTATTTCCTGTTCAGACAGCCCGTTCTTTATCTGTTGTTGCAGCTGTGCATTGCCTGCGAGTTTATTGAAGAAGTTATTGAAGAATTTATCTTTCTGAGGGTATAACTGATATGCCTGCATCAGCCATTTGATCTCCATACGGCGGCCCTTTGCCGGCGTGGATTCCGGCGCATTGCTAAGGTCGAAGCCATAGCACAGTTGATCTTTCAGCGGCGGATTTTTGGCGCCGGGTACGCTGCGGGGCGTAAAGGAAAAACCTTGCTTCGGGAAGGCCGGTGAGCCAAACAGCTGGAAAGGCTTGCTGGTGCCTCTTCCCAGGCTTATCACGGTGCCTTCAAAAAAGCAGGTGGACGGATACAGGTTGATAGCCGCCATATTGGGCAGGTTAGGAGAAGGACGTACCGGCAGCTGATACCAGGTGTGATGGTCGTAATTTTTGCAGGTGATAACCGTGATATCGCATTGTAATCCTTTGCTGAGCCAGCGCTCGCCGTTAAGCAGCTGCGCGTATTCGCCTACCGTCATACCATGTACGACCGGGATGGGCTGCATCCCTACAAAGGAGCGGTAGGTGGTATCCAGTATGGGCCCGTCCACGTAGTCGCCGTTGGGATTGGGACGGTCCAGTATCAGCAGGGGTTTGTGATTTTCTGCAGCTGCTTCCATGAGCTCCTGCAGGGAGGAGATATAGGTATAGAAGCGGGTACCTACATCCTGAATGTCAAATACGAGGATATCCACATCCTGCAGATCTGCAGCAGTGGCCTTTCTGTGTTGCCCGTAAAGAGATACTACAGGCAGGCCGGTATTGGGATCAGTGCTGTTGCCTATCTTTTCACCGGCATCGGCATTACCACGGAAACCGTGCTCAGGGCTGAATATCTTCTGAATACGTACATGTAATTTCAGGAGTGAGTCTACCAGATGCGTATGCCCGATGGTAGCAGTCTGATTCACCAGGAAAGCTACCCGTTTATCTTTCAGTAACGGCAGATAGCGGGATATCTGCGCTGCGCCGGGAATTACATTGATGGCGTATTGCGCCTGCGTGCCTGTGCAGAGGCCGCATAGGAGGATGCAGAGAAATAGTATACGGTTCATGCCTTTAAGATACATCAAAACCAGTACGGACGCCAGAAAAAATGGTGATTCCCGTCTGTTTTAGTATCTTGCGCGTAATTATTAACACTAAACAATTAATTTTTATGCAAGCTGTAAAAAACGGGGATACTGTGAAGGTGCATTACCACGGCCGTTTGACCAACGGAACCACCTTTGATTCTTCAGAAGGCCGTCCGCCACTGGAATTCAAAGTAGGCGCCGGTATGGTGATCAAAGGCTTCGAAAATGGTGTGCTGGATATGAAGGTTGGCGACAAGAAAACGATTCATATCCCTGTTGATCAGGCATATGGCCCCAAAAACGATGAGATGATCATGGAATTTCCAAAGGAAAATATTCCAGCTGACCTGAATCCTGTTGTAGGCATGGACCTTCAGATGAGCAATCCGCAGGGCCAGGTTTTCCAGGTAAAAGTTGCTGCTATCAGTTCCGAATTCATCACCCTGGATGCTAACCATCCGCTGGCTGGTGAAGACCTGGTCTTCGATCTCGAACTGGTTGAAATCGCTTAATTATTTGAGATTTGGTTATTTGAGATTTGGCCATTTTGTTGTTATGCAGGGGTGCCTGCCGGAACAAAACGACCAGATCTCAAATGACCGGATCCTGTACGGTGAATGATCTTCTTCTTTTCTGTCTTTTGTTTTTTCTTTCTTTCTTTCCTTCTTTCTTCCTACTTTTCCGGATCCGGATTTTTCAAGGTCAACTTTAATTTCTTTTAGCGGTGACACCTGGCTTCTTTGGCAGCCATGACCATGTTACGCAGCGCTGTTTCTGTTTCCGGCCACTTCCTGGTTTTCAGACCGCAGTCAGGATTCACCCAGATATTGCGCGCAGGTAGCAGCGTGGCTGCCTTGTCCAGCAGCTTTTCCATTTCAGTAACATCAGGTACACGGGGAGAGTGAATATCATATACACCCGGACCTATCTCATTAGGATAGCTGAAGCTGGCAAAGGCTTCCAGCAGCTCCATCTGGGACCGCGATGTTTCAATTGTAATCACATCTGCATCCATAGCAGCAATATGTGCAATGATATCATTGAATTCAGCATAACACATGTGTGTATGTATCTGCGTAGTGTCTTTAACGTTAGATACTGCCAGCCGGAAGGCTTTTACCGCCTGGTCCAGGTATGTTTCATGCTGTGCTTTCCGTAGTGGTAATCCTTCGCGTAATGCAGGTTCATCTACCTGTATCACCACAATGCCGGCATCTTCCAGGTCTTTTACCTCATCGCGGATAGCCAGCGCCAGCTGAAAGGCTGTATCCATACGTGGTTGGTCGTTTCTGACAAAGGACCATTGCAGAATGGTAACAGGGCCGGTGAGCATGCCTTTCACCGGTTTTTCGGTGAGCGACTGCGCATAGCTGCTCCAGTTAACTGTCATCGGATGCGGACGTTGTATGTCCCCGTAGATAACAGGCGGTTTCACGCAACGGGTGCCGTAGCTCTGTACCCAGCCATTTTGCGTGAATATGAAGCCCTGTAATTGTTCTCCGAAATATTCTACCATGTCGTTCCGTTCAAACTCACCGTGGACAAGTACATCCAGCCCCAGTGCTTCCTGCAGGTGAATAGCTTCACGGATAGCGTTGCGTATATCATTATCATATTCAGTGGCGGTGATATGTCCCTTTTTCAGGTTGGATCGCAGCTGGCGTATTTCTACCGTCTGCGGGAATGAGCCGATGGTAGTGGTAGGAAACAACGGCAGCTGCAGGCGCTCCTGCTGTAACCGCTGGCGTACGGAGAATGGCTGTTGCCTGGTAGTGTCGGCAGCTGAAATCTGCTGCATACGTTCTTGCACTGCTGGAATATGTATGCCGGGCGCGGATTTCCGGCTGTTCATCACCCGGCTGTTTTCGTCCAGCAGGGTGGTGTCGCCTTGCAGGATGCTGCGCAGCGCTGCTACCTCCTGCACTTTCTGCCTGGCAAAGGCCATCCACTGTCTGATTTCCGCATCCAGTTGTGTTTCTTCGCCGAGGTCGTAAGGCGTGTGCAGCAGTGAGCAGGACGTACCGATCATGATGCGGTTTTCGCCGATAGCCGCGATGGCCTGCCGGAGCATGTCAACGGAATTGGCGAAATCATTTTTCCAGATGTTGCGGCCGTCTACTACGCCGAGCGATAGGTGCATATGCGCCGGAAGTGTTTCCAGCACACTGTTCAGCTGTTCCGGTGCACGTACCAGGTCTATATGCAGCGCATCAGCCGGCAGCGAGGTCGCCAGGCTGATATTATCTTCCAGTCCGCCGAAATAGGTGGTCAGCAATATTTTCAGTTCAGGCAGCGCAGTGCGGATGGCGTGGTACGCCTGTTCGTACAGCGCTGTGGCAGCGGGTTCCAGGTCGGTAACGAGGCAGGGTTCATCGAGTTGTATCCAACCGGCGCCTGCCTGCTGCAGTTCCTGCAGCAGCTGAATATAAGGCGGCAGCAGCTGTTGCAGGAGCTGTTCCCTGGTAAGTCCGGCGGATTTTATTTTGCCACACAGGATATAGGTCACCAGTCCTATCAGTACGGGTTTGGTAGTAATCCCCAGTTGCAGGGCCTCTTTAAATTCGTGGACACATTTCCGGGAGAGTATCTCAAATCCGCTGCTATGGTCAAATTCAGGCACCAGGTAATGATAGTTGGTGTCGAACCATTTTGTCATTTCCAGTGCGGTGATATCAAAACCGTTTTTCTGGTAACCGCGGGCCATGGCGAAGTAGAGTTCCAGGCAGGCCGGATTGGCAAAGGATTGCTGCAACGGCCGGAAGCGGGCAGGTATAACGCCCAGTGCCAGGCTCATATCCAGCATCTGGTCATAAAAGGAAAAATCATTGGAAGGAATCAGGTCAATACCCTGCTGCTGCAGTATGTCCCAGTGCTGTTTTCGTAGCTGCCTTGCCGTTAGTTCAAGTCTTTCGAGGGAGAGTTTCCCTGTCCAATAGTTTTCACAGGCTTTCTTCAATTCCCGCTGGATGCCGATGCGCGGGTAGCCGGGGATGTTGGTAATCATGTCCGGGAAGGTTTTTGTTCGTAGCAAACCTATTAATATTAAATATTTGTTCGATCATCTGCTTGAAATTTAGATTTTTGTCTTAAAAAATATCATTTTAGAAGAATAAATTACTTTTTGAGCTATTGTGGGAAATGGTAAAACAGAAAAATGTACGGCAGGAAGGGACACCGGTTTTTTCCTTACGTTTGCAATATGTTTACAAAATATCCATACACCGTAGATACGCGCTTCATCCGTTATGCGCAGATAGATACCCAATCTGATCCGCAAAGCACCAGCTTTCCGACAACTGAAAAGCAGAAAGACCTGTCGCGCCTGCTCGTACAGGAACTGCAGGAAATGGGCATTACCGATGCTGAAATGGACGAGCATGGCTATGTTTATGCTACCATTCCGGCCAATACCGATAAAACAGTACCGGTCATCTGCTTCTGTTCACATGTAGATACTTCTTCAGACAGCAGCGGCACTGGTGTAAAACCTATTATACACCGTAACTATGACGGGGGAGATATTATGCTGCCGGATGATAAAAATGTAATCATCCGCGCGAAGGAACATCCTTACCTGGCCAGCAAAAAGGGAGACGACATTATTACTGCCAGCGGTACCACACTGCTGGGAGCAGACGATAAAGCCGGCGTAGCAGAGATCATGGATGCTGCCAACTTCCTGATGACGCATCCCGAGATAAAACACGGTGCTATCCGCATCCTGTTCACGCCCGATGAAGAGGTAGGCCGCGGAGTGGAAAAGGTAAATATGGAGAAGCTGGCCGCACAATTCGGCTACACAATGGATGGTGGCGAGCTGGGCTCCCTGGAAGATGAAAACTTTTCCGCCGACGGCGCCCGCATCACCGTATACGGTATCAGCGCACACCCGGGATCGGCCAAGGATAAGCTGGTCAGCGCCATCAAAATAGCCGGCGAAATCGTAGATGCGTTACCGAAAGACAGCCTCTCCCCGGAAACTACCGAAGACCGCGACGGCTTTGTGCATCCCGTTCGTATATCCGGCACCGTGGAAAAAACAGAAATAGACTTTATTATCCGTGATTTCGATACCAGCAGCCTGGAAGCGCATGAAAATTTCCTGCGCCGCACCATGGACAAGGTATTGGAGCGCCACCCAGGCGCCAAAGCCACGCTCAAGGTAACGGAACAATACCGCAATATGAAGGAGGTGCTGGATCAGTACCCACAGGTGACTGCCAATGCCGCGGAAGCCATCCGCCGCGCCGGTATACAGCCGCTTAAAATGAGTATCCGCGGTGGTACAGACGGTTCCCGCCTTTCCTTTATGGGCCTGCCCTGCCCTAATATCTTCACCGGCGAAATGGCCCTGCACAGCAAACATGAATATGTGAGCATCCAGGATATGCAAAAAGCGGTGCAGACGATTGTATATCTGGCACAGGTTTGGGAGGAAAAGGCATAATTCGTAATTATTTACTATTTTAACCGTTAATAGAAGAAAATCCATCATGATATTAGGGCTTATTACATTACTACAGGATTCGTTATTACTTCCCAAGGCAGATACGGTGGCACAGGGCGTTTCCGCCACCGCCGCCGCGCAGCAGCAGATACACCTGATTGATATGCTGATGAAAGGAGGCGTGCTGATGATTCCATTAGGCATCCTTTCCCTGTTGGCGGTTTATGTATTTGTAGAAAGATATATTACGATTTCAAAAGCCGGCCGGCTGGAAGATAATTTTATGCCGATGATCCGCGATCAGATCACCTCCGGGAATATTCAGTCCGCCCGCTCGCTGGCCAAGAATACGCAGGGACCTATTGCCCGCATGATCGATAAAGGTATTCAGCGTATCGGCAAGCCGATAGATTCCATCGAGAAATCAATGGAAAATGTAGGTAAACTGGAAATTTACCGGATGGAAAAGAACCTGGTGATACTTTCCATCATCGCCGGTATCGCGCCTATGTTCGGGTTTCTGGGTACTATTGCCGGTATGATCCAGACATTCTTCAACATCTCCATTACTTCTGATATTACGCTGGGCACCATCGCCGGTGGTATCTACGTGAAGATGATCACATCTGCCACAGGTCTGATTATCGGTATCGTAGCATTTATCGGCTACAGCTTTTTAAATGCACAGATAGATAAAGTTGTTAACAAGATGGAAGGCGCTGCTGCAGAATTCACCGACATACTGCAGGAGCCTACCCGCTAAAACCAGGAATAATGAATTTACGCAGGCGAAATAAACGACATGTGGAAATGCACAACTCAGCGTTGAACGATATCCTGTTCATCCTGCTGTTGTTCTTCCTCATTGTATCTACGCTGGCCAATCCCAACGTCATCAAGCTGATGTTGCCGAAAGCACAGAGTAATACAAAGGCCAAACAAACCGTAGTAGTAAGCATCAACGATAAACACGAATTTTTTGTAGGCACCACCAAAGTTCCTTTCGAAGGACTGAAACAAGCGCTGGCGCCGGCCATCGGCAATGAAAAGATCGATCCCACGATCGTTATCAACGCCCAGAAAACCGTTCCCGTAGAAGAAGTAGTGAATGTGATGGAAGTGGCGAAGGAGCTGGGGGCGAAGGTGGTACTGGCAACGGCGAAGAAATAATTGCGAATTACGAATTGCGAATTACGAATGTAGAAGCGAAGAGCTAAACGAAGATTAAAGGTGATGTTTAATAAATATCCCTGATAATCTTCGTTTAGCTCTTCGCTTCTACATTCGTAATTCGCAATTCGCAATTCGTAATTAATCAAATCTTCCCCTTCACCATTCTATCTTTCCCAAACATATCCTGCTTCAGCAGCACTTCTTTAAACCCGTTGTTTTCCATCAGCGCTACTACTTCTTTGCCCAGTGATTCATTGATTTCAAAATAGAGAGCGCCGCCGGCGGAGAGTCTGGTAGCGGCAAACTGTGTGATGTGGCGGTAGAAGAGCAGGGCGTCCTGGTCGGGAACGAAGAGGGCGAGAGACGGTTCGAAGCCCCAAACCTGTTGTTGCATGGTGCTTTTCTCGCTTTGCGTGATGTAGGGAGGATTGCTGACGATGATATCGAAGGTGGGGAGGGTAGCCATCTGTTGCGGATTCAGGGCATCCATCAGTTGAAAGCTTACATCCAGGCGTAACCGCGAAGCATTGCCGGAAGCCACTTCCAGCGCATCCGGGCTTACGTCCACAGCGGATACCTGTGCCGGGGGCAGCGATTTTTTCAATGCCAGCGGAATACAACCGCTGCCTGTACCGATGTCGAGTATATGTAAAGACGGCCTGTGGCCCGCATCCTGTACAATCCATTCCACCAGTTCTTCCGTCTCCGGCCGAGGGATGAGCACATGATGATTAACGAGCAGTTCCATCCCGTAAAACCAGCCGATACCGGTGATATATTGTACAGGTTCCAGCCGTTGCAGGGCTTCTATGGCTGCTTTCAGCTGTGTGTTCTGGTCTGGGGTCAGCAATTTTGCTTTATGGACGAGGCGGTCCAGTTTGTTCATACCGGTAATATGTTCCAGTACGATATGGGCTATGTTAGCCGCTTCGCGCGCATCGTATAAATCGCCTATAGCACCTGTAATATAGGTAAAGGCTGTTTGTATTGTCAAAATTGATAATTTAATAATGGTGGCCGGAAAAATGCAAACCTGGGGAAGATGACATTTTCCGTCGGCTAAAAACGTACTTTTGGCAAAAATATTACATAGCAGGGGATTATGAATAGCACAAACCGTGAAATTTTTATGAAGCGATGCCTGGAGCTGGCAGCTATGGGCCATGCGCAGGCAGCGCCCAACCCGATGGTGGGAGCAGTGCTGGTACACCAGGACCGTATCATCGGTGAAGGCTATCACCGGCAGTACGGGCAGGCGCATGCCGAAGTGAACTGTGTTAACAGCGTGCATCCGGAAGATGAGTCATTGATTGCGCGTGCCACCATGTACGTTAGCCTGGAACCTTGTGCGCATCATGGCAAAACTCCACCCTGCGCAGATCTTATTGTAGCGCGGAAAATTCCGGAAGTGGTCATCGGCTGTGTGGATACTTTTTCTGCGGTAGCAGGCAAAGGCATAGAAAAGCTGGAAAAGGCCGGTGTGAAAGTACATACAGGTATGCTGGAAGCTGCCTGCAGAGATCTGAACAGGCGCTTTTTTACTTTTCATGAAAAGAAGCGCCCTTATATTCTGCTGAAGTGGGCGCAGAGCAGCAACGGGTTGATGGCGGGCAGCGATGGGGCGCCAGTGCGCCTTTCCAACGCCTGGAGCGACCGCCTCGTGCACCGCTGGCGCAGCGAAGAAATGAGTATCCTGGTGGGCACCCGCACGGCTATCACGGACAATCCCCGGCTTAACAACCGCCTGTGGACAGGCAAAGACCCGGTTCGCCTGGTGATAGACAGAACATTATCGGTACCACGGACACACCATCTCTGGGATGGTAGCATACCCACCATCTTTATCACAGCGGAAGCCACGGATACCAGCGGGTTCACAGAAACCATGCAGCTGGATTTCCGCCAGGATCTCCTGCCGCAGCTGATGGAACGCCTGCATCACCGCCAGATCCAGAGCATAATGGTGGAAGGCGGCCCCTATGTATTGCAGCGATTCCTGGAAGCCGGCCTGTGGGATGAAGCGCGCGTGATAACGGGAACGGTTACACTCCCCGGCGGCCAGCCGGCGCCGGTGCTGACAGACGCTGTACCGGAACAGCGCATCAGCCTGAATGGCGACCGTATCGATTTTTACCGTCGTAAACAGTAGTATTTGGTTTTCTAAATTATATAGATGGAGGTTTATTTTACGATTGATAAAACCGCTGTAGCAGAGTTCAAGGACAGAGGCAGCAAATTCCTGGCATATGCTTTCCCCGTTAAATCCACGGAGGCCGTGAAAGAATGCCTGCTGGAAGTTAAGAAGGAACATCCCAAAGCAACACACCATTGCTATGCTTACCGCCTGGGAACAGATGGCATGCAGTTTCGCGCCAATGATGACGGAGAACCCTCCGGATCAGCCGGGAAACCTATCCTGGGGCAGATAGACAGTAAGCAGCTGACAGATGTACTGGTAGTGGTCGTGCGTTATTTCGGGGGAACACTATTGGGGGTGCCGGGATTAATCAATGCCTATAAAATGAGTGCCAGTATGGTATTACAGCTGGTGCCCGCCATACAGAAGAATATTGAAGCCAGGTATCATCTCAGTTTCGACTATACGATTATGAATGATGTGATGATAGTGGTGAAGCAAAATAATTGTACCGTGCTTTCGCAGGAGCTGCAGTTGTTCTGCGCTATGGACATAGGAGTGCCGAAGAGCGGAGAGGAGCTGTGCCTGCTGCGTTTGAAGGACATCCACGGCCTGGAGATAAAACCGGTGAAGTAGCACAGGGTTTAGCAGATCCGTTCAGCTGCAGATGAAAATCCATAATCAGTTCCAGGCAGATAAAAGGCGATTGCAGTGCGCCGGCGCTCTTATCTTTTAACCCTTCCCGCTTCAGCAACATTAACATCGTTGCCATAACGGCTATAGTGATGAAAGTAGCTTTATAACGTTTTAACATGGTAGTAAAATTTCCGGTGATAACAATTGATTATAAAGAATGTGCCAGATACTACAATATTGATAATGTGATAGTTATAAAGAGATTAGTGGAAAGAGATGTCCGTTTACAGGCCGGTAATGTCCGGTATTGAACAAGTCAGCATAGTGGCAAAAGTCCGGGCTCCGGAGAGCACCGGACTTTATATCTTCTCAGAAAATTATTTAAACCGGGTACTCACTACCAGGTCTTTACTGCCGGCAGCGTATTTGTAAAACCCTTCCCCGCTTTTGATGCCCAGGTATCCGGCCGTCACCATATTTACCAGCAGCGGGCATGGCGCGTATTTAGGATTGCCGAAGCCATCATGTAATACGTTGAGTATGGAGAGGCATACATCCAGTCCGATGAAATCCGCCAGCTGTAAGGGGCCCATCGGATGTGCCATTCCGAGCTTCATCACGGTATCAATTTCTTCCACACCGGCAACGCCTTCAAACAAAGAGCAGATAGCTTCATTGATCATCGGCATAAGAATACGGTTGGCAATAAATCCGGGATAATCGTTTACTACACAGGGTACTTTGCCGAGGTTGGCAGACAGTGTAACAATCGTATCTGTTACTGCTCTATCGGTGGCATATCCGTTGATGATTTCCACCAGTTTCATGACAGGTACAGGATTCATGAAATGCATACCTATCACTTTTTCCGGACGTTTGGTAACTGCCGCTATTTTAGTGATGGAGATGGAAGATGTGTTGGTAGCCAGGATTGTTTCCGGATTGGCGTGTTGATCCAGGTCCTGGAAGATTTTCAGTTTGAGGGCTACATTTTCAGTAGCGGCTTCCACTACCAGCGCCACATCTTTCACGCCGGCAGCCATTTCCGGCTGTAAGGTGATGTTGGCAAGCGTCTGCGTTTTATCCGCTTCTGTGATAGTGCCTTTGGCTACCTGTCTGTCAAGATTTTTGCTGATGGTCTGCAAGGCTTTTTCCAGCGCTGCTGCCGATACATCCACCAGGTTTACTGCATGTCCGTTCTGGGCAAATACATGGGCAATACCATTCCCCATAGTTCCTGCGCCGATAACCGCAACTCTCTGCATAAAGAAGGTTTTATTTTTTGGTGCACAATTATAATTACGAATTACAAATTGCGAATTACGAATGAGGAGCGAAAATATCAGCGAATAAAAAAATCATCCACACATATCTTCGCTCCTCATTCGCAATTCGCAATTCGTAATTCGTAATTTCTATTTAATAGTCGTCTTTTCTCTTAAAATCTCCCCGTTTCCAGGCCTGGATAAACTGGGCCCAGGCGAGCGGGTTGAAGATGTTCTGCGGTGGCGGCTGGCCCGCATAATACAGGGATTGCGCCTGTTTGTTGAGATACATACCGGTTCCCTCAGCGCCGTCTACCGGGGTATAACGGGCCATGGCGCGTAGCCTGGCATTCTCTGTATTTTTTCTGGCCACTTCATAGGCATCGTCCGGAATGTCCATGCTGGCGAATGCGCGTTCAAATTCCTGTCTGGACATATACGGTTTGATGATGGTTACCGGCAGGTAAGTGGTATCTTCCACCATCAGCTGTATCAGTGAAAAATTATTTCCTTTCAGGGTGGGCGGTATTTTATAGTCTTTGCGTTTAAATCCTACAGCACTGAATGTCAGCGTATCGCCCTTGAATACCACAATGGAAAATACGCCGGCGTTATTGGAAATGGTTCCGCGGCCCTGTCCTCTGACAACAATACTTACTGCAGGAATGGCCCGCAGGCTGTCTGCCGTCATGGTTACGCCTGAAATCTGGATAACGCTGTCCCGGAATTCCGAAATCTGGGCTTTCAGCAGGAAAGGAGATAAAAGGAAAACCAGTATAAGTGACAGTATGTAGGATCTTTTGTGATGCATGCCGGCCCTAAGATATAGAAATTTAAATTACATATTCCGTCACAGTAAATGGCTGAAACGAGAAATTGTAAATTAACCTCCAATTGGGTTAACTTTGCAGTCTGGATTCAAATTTTAACAACAATTTATGATGACGAAAGAGCAGATTTTACAAGCCCTGAGCAACGTAGAAGAGCCTGATCTGGGGAAGGATCTGGTGACGTTGAACATGGTGAAAGATATAGAGATTGACGGCAATAAAGTGAAGTTTACCGTTGTATTGACAACACCGGCCTGTCCGCTGAAGGACCTGATCAGAAATGCCTGTATCAATGCGATCCATATGATGGTCAGCAGGGAGGCGCAGGTGGAAGTGGTGATGACGGCCAATGTGAGCACCAAACGTAAGGATGGCCAGGGAGTGTTGTCCGGCGTGAAAAATATTATCGTGGTGGCCTCCGGTAAAGGCGGTGTGGGTAAATCCACGGTGGCGGCCAATCTGGCCCTGGCCCTGGGCCGCGATGGCGCCCGGGTAGGCCTGATGGATGCAGATATTTACGGTCCGTCCGTTCCTATTATGTTCGGCCTCCGCGGCGAAAGACCTATGATGGTGAACGTGAACGGCAAAGGCATGATTCAGCCAATGGAGAAATATGGCATCAAGGTGATGTCTATCGGATTGCTGATAGATGAAAGACAGGCAGTTGTATGGCGCGGACCTATGGCCAGCAGCGCACTGCGCCAGTTTATCACCGATGTGTACTGGGATGAGCTGGATTACCTGGTTATTGATATGCCTCCCGGCACCGGCGATATTCACCTGACATTGGTGCAGACAGTTCCCGTTACCGGCGCGGTGATTGTTACCACACCGCAGGATGTGGCATTGGCGGATGCCTCCAAAGGTATCGCCATGTTCAATGGTCAGCAGATTAATGTACCCATTCTCGGACTGGTAGAAAATATGGCCTACTTCACCCCGGCAGAATTACCGGATAACAAATACTACATCTTCGGTAAAGAAGGCGGTAAGAAGCTGGCGGAAGACCTGGAAATTCCATTCCTGGGTCAGATTCCGTTGGTACAGAGCATCCGTGAAGGCGGCGATGCAGGGGTGCCTGCCATGGCGAGCGACGATAAAGTTACCCGCAAGGCATTCCTCGACGTAGCCGGCGCCACTGCCAGAAGCATTGCTATGCGTAATGCCAACATTGCCCCCACCAAAATAGTGGACATCGTCGTGTAATTTTATGATTTGGTTATTTGAGATTTGGTTATTTGAGATTTGCGTTTAATCAAAATACCCGCCTGACTGTTGGAAGGGATCCTGATTAAAAATAAATCTCAGATAAACAAATCTCAAATAACTAAATTCTCTCTGCCGTAGCCCCTTTTAGCGAATTTCTCCGCGTTGGTTTCCGCTCCTTATTCGCCATTCATAATTCGTCATTCGTAATTAATTTTCCTTATCTTTATTCAAGTCATTCCCCGATGAGATTGTCGGTAACTCATAAAACAACCACAACGAATTTTTAGAGTAGAATTACAAGTAATCATAATATATGTTTTAAAACTGCGGCAATGCTTAAGTTTTACTTAACTTTGCGCCCCAAATTAACCGACTATGAATCGACAGGAACTGGTGAATCTAATTAAGGAAAAGCAATCTTACCTCTGTGTAGGATTGGATACAGACATTACGAAGATTCCGAAACACCTGCTGTCTCATGCAGATCCGGTGTTTGCCTTTAACAAGGCGATTATTGACGCTACCAAAGATCTTTGCGTAGCATATAAAATTAATACGGCTTTCTACGAATGCATGGGCATCCGCGGATGGGAAAGCCTGCAACGCACGGTAGAGTATATTCCTTCCGGCATCTTTACCATTGCAGACGCGAAACGCGGTGATATCGGCAATACCTCTACCCAATACGCAAAGACTTTCTTTGATACGTATAACTTTGATTCCGTTACGGTTGCGCCGTATATGGGTAAAGACAGCGTGCTGCCTTTCCTGCAATTCCCTGAAAAATGGACGATCCTGCTGGGACTTACTTCCAACGAGGGCAGCCAGGATTTTCAGCTGCAGCAGACCGGCGACGAGTTTTTATTCGAAAAGGTGATGAAATCCGCCATGGAATGGGGTACACCGGATAACCTGATGTTTGTGGTAGGCGCTACCCAATCCTCTCAGCTGGGGTATATCCGTAAAATGGTACCGGATCATTTCTTCCTGGTACCGGGAGTAGGCGCCCAGGGTGGCAGCCTCCAGGAAATATCCACCCAGGCAATGAACAAAGATTGCGGCCTGCTGGTAAATGCCAGCCGCGCCATCATCTACGCAGGCAACGGTGAAGACTTCGCCACAGACGCCCGCAACGCCGCCCTCCAATACCAGCAGGAGATGGCAACCTATCTGAGCCAAATGGTGTCATCCGAAATTTAAGTGTCATTTACGGATTTTGAAATTTAGGAATTTTGAGATTTATTAAATGCAGCGAAGCTTTCCGCGAAAATCTTCGCTGCATTTAATAAATCTCAAAATTCCTAAATTCCTAAATCCCAAAATCAATTGAACAGGCAGTTCTTCTCTGTCCACCAGGGGAGTATTTCGAAATTTAACCGGCCTGCTTTTACGGCGGGATCCTCCGCAGCCAGGTTTGCAGCCTCCAGGCTGTCTTTACAGTTCAGGATAAATATGCCACGCAGCTCTCCTTCATTACCGAAAGGTCCGGCCAGGATCAGTTTCCCGGACTTCGCCAGGTAATTTATATTCTTCATGTGATCCTGTTGGATTTTCTCTGCTTCCGCTGCAGGCTGATCGCGGTGGAGGCCTTTTTTCAGTAATACCATCCAGTAACATTTGATGTGTTGGGGGGCTGTATTTTTCCGGGATTGTAATACGGACAGTGCAGCATTCTTCATCGGGGGGTGAAAGGAAACAATCACAACAACCAGAAATCCCAGCAGCAGCAGCGCAGGAACTACTTTGCTTGTCATAGTGCTCGAATTTGCAGCTAATATACCAAGTACTTAGCAATTAGGGTGTTAATCATTTGCGATTACAAATCTGATTTGCGGATTTTGTGATTGACGGATTTTACGATTTTATCGGGCAGCGATGATTTTCCCGGATATCATTCCGGCAGGATAAAATTCCAAAATTGGTAAATCAAAAAATCCGTAAATTCCTGAATTCTTTATATTGAGAATTAAATAACGAGTAGATGTTAAAAGATTTGTTCCAGTCCCCTGATTACTTTGCTGTAGATGGTTTGTTAACGGAAGAACACCTGTTAATTCGCGATTCCGTCAGACAATGGGTAAAGAAAGAAATTTCTCCCATCATTGAAGATTATTGCCAGCGCGCAGCTTTTCCTTCGCAGATTATTTCCGGCCTGGGACAGCTGGGCTGTTTCGGACCCACTATTCCCGCAGAATATGGCGGGGCCGGATTGGACTATATTTCCTATGGCCTGATGATGCAGGAGCTGGAGCGGGGAGATAGCGGTATCCGATCAACTGCCTCGGTACAGGGTTCCCTGGTCATGTTCCCTATTTATACGTTCGGCAGCGAGGCTCAGAAACGCAAATACCTGCCCAAACTGGCCAGTGGCGAATGGATGGGATGCTTCGGGCTTACGGAACCGGATCATGGTTCCAATCCTGCCGGTATGATTACCAACTTCCGGGAAGATGGCGACCATGTTATCCTGAACGGCGCCAAAATGTGGATATCCAATGCACCTTTTGCGGATGTTGCCGTAGTATGGGCCAAGGATGAATCCGGCGATATCCGTGGCCTCATCGTGGAGCGCGGTATGGAAGGTTTCAGCACTCCGGAAACAAAAGGTAAATGGAGCCTGCGTGCCAGCGCTACCGGCGAACTCGTATTCGATAATGTACGCGTACCGAAGGAAAATATTTTCCCGGAAGTGAAAGGGCTGAAAGGACCTTTAACCTGCCTGTCATCCGCCCGTTATGGTATTGCCTGGGGTGTTGTAGGCGCTGCCATGGATTGTTATGATACTGCATTGCGCTACGCAAAAGAACGTGTGCAGTTTGGCCGCCCGATTGCCGGTTTCCAGCTGACGCAAAAGAAGCTGGCAGAGATGATAACAGAAATCACCAAGGCACAGCTGCTCAACTGGCGGCTGGGCGTATTGAAAAATGAAGGCAAGGCCACACCGGCACAAATATCCATGGCTAAACGAAATTCCTGCGAGATAGCGACCAAAATCGCCAGGGATGCACGTTCTATATTAGGTGGTATGGGTATCACCGGCGAATTCCCCGTTATGAGACATATGATGAACCTGGAAAGCGTACTCACCTATGAAGGCACGCACGAAGTACATCTGCTCATTACAGGTATGGATGTTACCGGACTTGATGCGTTTAAATAATTCCCGGAGAAAATAATAATGAGATTTTTTCAGTTACTGGCCTGCCTGCTGCTTACATTGCGGCTGACAGCCCAGGAGGCGCCGCCATTGCGGTTGGTGGCCTGCGAAGGTAAGGCGCAGGGTACCTATTATATTGTCAAATATTTATCTGCTGATACTACTTCCCTGCAACCACGTATAGATTCTCTGTTTGAGGTGATAGACAAATCCCTGTCGCTTTACAGGCCGGGTTCTCTTATCAACATCTTCAATGCTACCGGCAGCGTACAGATGGATGAACATATGAAAGCAGTAGTGGAAAAAGCCGTTCTAACGTCGAAGGCTACACGGGGTATTTTTGATATAACCGTCAAGCCGCTGGTATACCTCTGGGGATTTGGGGTTACAAAGCCATCATTTAAGGGAATACCGCCGCAGGACAGTATCCGGAAGGCATTGTCGTATGTGGGTTACCGTTATCTGAAGATAAACGGCAACCGGCTTACTGCTATTAAAAAACATACAGAGATAGATTGCAATGGTATTGCACAGGGGTACACGGTAGATGTGCTGGGGAAGTTCCTGGAGCGGCAGGGGATCCGCAATTACCTCGTAGACGTAGGCGGAGAGCTGTGTGCCAAAGGAATGAATCAGCAGCATAAAACCTGGCGGATAGGCATTGAACGGCCTGCACCGGGGGATACCGCCTATGAGCCCATCCAGGGCCTGGTACAGCTGCCCGACAAAGGGATTGCCACCAGTGGCAACTACCGCCGTTTTTTTGATCAGGGACGTACCCGTTTCGCGCATACCATTGATCCGGTTACCGGCATGGCGCTGCACAACCACATCATCAGCGTCACCGTGATTGCAAGGGATTGCTTTACGGCGGATGCATTTGATAATCCGCTGATATTAATGGGCGTTGAAAAAGGGCTGCAGTTTATCGCGCAGCATCCGGAATATGACCTGGAAGCTCTCTACATCTATAAAGCGGCGAATGGTACTATCAGCGAAGCCTGTAGTAACGGATTCAGAAAATATATGGAATAAAAAAATCCCGCGTTGTGTACACAACGCGGGATGACATCCTCACATTTTCCTCTTTCATGAATATGGATAAAGTCTTGTCAATTCAGGTGGAATTTCAAACCGATGCTTCCCTGTATTGAATTGAAACTGGTAATCTCATTATATTTATACGGTGCATAGTTGTAGCGTACATTGGCGTTGAACATCACCGGTGAGTATGCCCCGAAAGGCACGTTGATACCCACTTCCGGGCTTACCATAAACTGCCAGCTGTTATTCTTCTCCACGAACTGTCCCCAGTATTTTTCGTAATTCATGCTGGCTGCGCCGATGCCCAGGTTGGCATAGGGAATCACCGGGCTGCTGGCTTTGGTGAAAGCATAGCCGATGGTAGCCTGAATAGGTATTACCTGCAAGGTGCGTGACTGCACCGCAGATACGTCGCCTTGTTTATCAGGGTATACAGCGCGCGGTACTCTTTCGTAGAAGTCCTGGTAGCCGCTGCGCAACCCTACAGACAGGTTATCGTTCAGCATATATTGTAACCCGGCAGTCCAGCCATGGAAGCTGGTTTTATTGCTGTAATCTTTCAGAGAGCCGAGCGGTTGAGCTATGGAATAATTGATATCAACGGATAATGGTGGGCGACTTTGAGCTGAAACCGCCTGTGCAGCAATACATCCCGCAAAAATCAACAGCCAGTTTTTTATCTTTTTCATCTTTCTATCAATTTAAAATTTTCAAAATCAACGTTATTTATTCCTGGTCAGATAGGCAGACTGGTCGAAGGATGCCTGTACCATACTGTTTACATTACCGGTATCCCACACGCCGGAGCCGCGCCAGAGGGCATTCCATACGGCGGTGAACTTGTCGCCTTTCGGATTTTTCAGATCAAATACGTCGATAGCAGTTTGTTTGTCTCTGACCTGGTATACGGTGTAGTAGGAAGGCCAGTACCAACCCCAGCCGCCGCCGGGAAATCCCCAGTAACCAGGGTCCCAGTAGCCGGCGCCGCCCCACCATCCCGGATTCCAGGAGATGTTGGTGTAGGAGTTATCAATGCGGGTAAGGTTCACTGCCAGGTCAGGCTTGGCTGATTTGCTGACGAGCGTGTAACCTCTCTGTTGCAGCTGTGTGGTTACAGCTGATATCAGCTGTTTGTCGTAGGTAGTCAGTGCTTTCTTTGCGGCATCGCTGCCACCGGCGAATACAGCTACTGAATCTACTATACTGAAGGTGTTATAGGAGGTGAAGTTAGCCTGGCTGTCGTGGTTGGTGATATAAATCCTGGATTCTTCTTCCGTCATATCTTTTAACGGGTCTTTACGACAGCTGCTGAAAGTGATTGCCATCAGAGCGGCAACCGTGCCTAGTAAATACAATGTTCTTTTCATATCCTAGCGTATTAATTTTAAAAATGGTCACAGCGAAAAGAAAAGGTTAACAGCGGAATGCGTGTCATGAAAATCTGCCGGCTGGCACGCGGCTGCAGGAAAAAAAGTTTCCGTTTTCTTTACTGTTTAACGCTTTAGATAGCAAGATGTTACCGGAGGTTTAGCATAGATATGTTAAGGTATTCATAAAATGAACACCCGGCTAACAAAGACAATAAATAACAGAGATGATTAACTTAATATATTTTTCTTTGCTAATTCATCTTTTAACTGGTCGGGGTGCAGGTAATGAATACTGCTGATACCGCATTCTTCTGCTGCCTTCACATTGCGCAGGTTATCATCAACAAAAACCGCTGTATCCGGATTTACCTGGTAGCGATCCAGCAGCAGCTGGTAAAAGGAATGATAAGGCTTGCGTTGTTTTTCACGGCCGGATACCACGAGGCCGTCAAACCATTGAAGAAAGGGGAATTCTACCAGCGCCAGCGGAAATGTTTCGTTGGACCAGTTGGTGAGAGCATATAGTTTATACCGGCCGCTGTTTTTCAGTGTCCGGAGTATTTCTACAGAAGCGCTGATTTCTCCGGCCAGCATTTCTTTCCAGCGGCCATAGAAGGCGCGGATAGCGGCTTCATATTCCGGATGTTGGGTAATCAGCAGTTCTGTGCCTTCCTGAAGGCTTCTGCCGGCATCCTGTTCTTCATTCCAGTCTGCCGTACAAACATGTTGCAGAAAGTGTGCAGCTTCTGCTTCGGTAGCAAAGAATTTATTATACAGATAGCGTGGGTTCCAATCAATCAGCACGGCGCCCAGGTCAAAAATAATAGTATCGTACACTTGATGATGCTGGTTTTTCATAGGTTTTAAAAAATAATAAGACAACTTGATGTTTGTCAGGTTTAATGGAACATTCAGTTTATTTAATCGGTATCGTTGGTATTATTCAAGTATTTCATCGGCGGCATCTTCCAGCAGCTTCAGGTCAACGGAGTCGCTGCCGGCAATGCCTTCGATGGAGCCTTTGATATGAGCGGCGTTGAGCAATACTTTTTCCAGTTGTTTTTCGCGTGCCTTCCATAATTTTTCCATGGCATCGCGTTCCCGCTGAATGGATATTTTCATGGCCATGAAACCTTCGCGGATGGCTTTCCATTGTTCGGCAAACTCGCTGCTGGTAAGGTATGCATAGAGCATATGCATTTTGTCTCCTTTGTTTTCCTGCGTGCGGACGCTGCCGGCTATTTTGATGATGCCGTCGCGTAATACGTGTGCGAGTGCCTTCACCTCTGCGAAGGTACAGATCCAGATGCCTTCCTTTTCTCCGAAGCGCTCCATATCTTTTGGCATGGTCTGGGTAACGAGGATGGCTACATCCACGCCCTGGCTGCGCATATCGGCTTTTAGTTTTTCCACCCAGTCGCGCACAAATTCCTTGGTACGTTTGCTTTCATAGATGATGCGGCCGCATTCCTGGCCTACGGAATTACGGATCAGCTGAATACAGTCTGCCCCGCGGATGCCTTTACCCACGGGAGTTACCTCGTCAAACGGGAAGGTGCTGCGGAGCATTTCTTCCAGTACCAGTTCCTGTATTTCGCCATGTAGCTGGGAAGAGCCTTGTTCGGCGCGGCGTTTCATTTCTTCTGCGAGGCGGCGCTGGTCTTCCAGCTGTTTTTCCAGTTCGCGGAGGCGCATCTGGTGCTCGGTTTCCTTGAGGCTGTTACGCTCTGCCTCTTCTTTTCTGATCTTTTCGGACAGTTCTGAGCGGGCTTCCAGCAGTTTTTTCTGCAGGTCTATTTCCAGTTCCTGTTCTTTATTTTTAAGATCCTGTTCCTTGCGCAGAAATTCCAGTTCCTGCAGACGGGCTTCTTTCAGCTTGGTTTCCTGTTCTTCGTTGGCTTCGCGGAGCAGGGCCAGCTGGTTGTCGAAATCAGCGGAAATGGTTTTACGGAGGTCTTCAGACAGGGTATCGTGCAGCGTTTTTTTCTCTGCCTGTACGCGGCGCGCGATTTCTTCTTCCTGCTGCTGCCGGAGCATATCTATCTGCTGGCGTTCCTGAACCATTTTATTTTTTTCTGAAAGCAGGGTGTTTTTTTCAGCCTGTAATGCATCCAGGCGCCTGCGCCATTCAGATTCCATTTTACCCCGCATTTCTTTTTCTATATCTGCAGCAAAAGCATCTTCCATGACAAATTGATGCTTACAACTCGGACAGGTGATTGATGTTCCCATAATCTTCTTTCAAAAAATTAAGTAAAGATAGGGAATAAAAAAAGGAAGGTATAAGCCTTCCTTCCAGTCAACATAACGGCACAAACAATAGTAAAATAAGGTTTCCGTAATAAGAAAGTCTGAATCCTGCGGGGTTACTGCTAAATTCCCCTTTTATTATTAGCTGTCTGTTAAGCGGGTATTACGAAATTGTTAAAACGGGAAAGAATAAAAAAAAGCAAGACCCGCGGTTGTGGCGGGTCTTGCTTTAATGCTGCAGACAGCGGTTATTTTATCATTTTCTTTTTCCCGGCCTCATTCGTCATGGAGGCATTATCGGCGGCGGACAATTCGGCCGGTGGCAGAATTTCGCCGTCATGGATAGCGTTGTCTATTTCTACCCAATAGTTAACAATTCTGCCTACATCTACCTTGGCAATAATGGTGTATCCTGTTTTCTTTTTGCCGAAAGCCTTCAGGGCTCTGATCCTGACAGACTTTCCGGCCATGCTGCTGGGAGCATGTTCGTTTTTTGTTGACCGCTGGTAGATGAAAGCAAACGATTTGTCGGGCATGGTACCGCGTCCTAATCTGAGCTTGTCGCCCTCACGGATGGTCCAGCCGGAAGGTGTGGTGTAGCCTTTCGAGAGCTGGGATTCAGCCTTTGCACGGCTTGTTCCTGATGGGATGACAGAAGGTGATTGCTGGCAGAAGGAGATGGCGGGAAACATCAGGCTGGCGCTGATGAGAAGGGAGGATAAGCGGTTCATAAATGGAAGTTTTATAACAACTTTCTATGAAATAATAATGCCACATTTTAACAGTAGTAAAAGAAAAAAGGAACATGGAAAGTTGCATCCGATTGAAGGAAAAAATACGGTGTTTATAACAGGGATTTGCTGTTTACCGGCACTGAAAAAATGAGAATTGTTTACTTTCAGTTAAAATATTGATATGGCCCGATACCATTCCTCTTACCCCTGTTTGAAAGTAATACAGACTGTTATAACGATGCTGCTGTTGCCGGCCGGCGTATTTGCCCAGGCGCTTCAGGATTCACTTACTATTAAACTGGAAGAACAGTTTCAGCATTCCGCCTTCCCCGGATTTGTGACTGCTATTGTGAATGCTGATACCATCCTGTACGAGCGGGCCTTTGGCTATGCAGATATTGAGAATAAAAAACCATATACGCTGCAAACGTTGCAGCCGGTTGCTTCTGTCAGCAAGCTGCTGATAGGCATGGCAGTCATGAAGGCAACTGATCAGCAGTTACTGACACCGGGTACGGAGATTAACAGCATCCTGCCGTTTACGGTAACCCATCCGGGGCAGCCGCAGGTGCCGGTAACCGTGCTGCATCTGGCAACGCATACTTCCGGTATCAGGGATAATCCTGACATGTACAGAAAGACCTATTTTTTCTATCCGCCGGAGCCTGCGGGGAATCCGGTATACCAATACATGAAAGCCAAGGGTTATGGCGCCGCCCTTCCTCCTGCAGATACAACGCTGGCAGGCTTTCTCAGAGATTATCTGAGTCCGCGGGGAGCTTTCTATCACAGGAGCAACTTTGGGAAATATGCACCCGGCAAGGCGTACAGTTATTCCAATATAGGAGCGGACCTGGCGGCGTTACTGGTAGAATACAAGGCAGGCGAGAGTTTTGCCGCCTATACGAAGAAAAATATATTCCTGCCGCTGGGGATGAAGCATACTTCGTGGACGCGTGATCTTGCGGACATTGCTTTATATGCAGCTTTGTATACAGGCAGCCGGCAAAGGTATCCGGCGTATGGGTCCGTATGTTATCCGGATGGCGGCCTTATTACATCCGGGCATGAGCTGGCCTTGCTGCTGAAGGAGAATATCTCCGGATACTTCGGGAAGTCAGCGGTTTTATCTCCTGCTGCCTGTGCAACTTTAATGCAGCCTGTATTTTCAGCTGATAATACACCGCGGGACACAGACCCTGCCAACCCTAATTCGGGAATATTCTATGCCATCAAAAAGTCCGGCATTATCGGGCATACCGGTGGCGATGGGGGAGTCTCTTCCTTTTTCTATTTTAATCCGGCGAAGAAGTTTGGTATGTTGTTGCTGACCAATACGGAGATAGAAGGGGCAGATGGTATTAATAAACAGGTGCTCGAAGATTTTGAGAAGGTATGGCGGGTGCTGGGGCAGTATGGAGAGCAGTTGCAGCGCGGCTATCAGGGAGAGCGCCGGTAGCAGGGGATGCTGAAAAAAAAACGAGACAAGTGAGGAAAGCCTCATTTGTCTCGTTGGTGCGAAGGAGGAGATTCGAACTCCCAAGCCCTTTCAGGCACTACCACCTCAAAGTAGCGCGTCTACCAATTTCGCCACCTTCGCATCTGGTAGATTGGGGTGCAAAAATAACGGCTTTTTCAAAATAAGCAAATTTATTTATGCTTTTTCTCAGAAATATGTTTGAAAATATTTTTCAGAATCGGCTACTTCCTAAGCAGGATGCGGAAAGTAGTGCCTTTACCTACTTCGGAATTTTTTACATAAAGTCTTCCTTTATGGTATTCCCCGATGATTCTTTTGGCGAGTGAGAGCCCAAGTCCCCATCCTCTTTTCTTGGTACTGAAGCCGGGTTTGAAGACTTTTTCAAAATTCATTTTTGGGATTCCCTTGCCGGTATCGGCTACATCGATGGTGATGAAGGTGGGGTGATTTTCTATGGTGATATCTATTTTTCCGGTACCTTCCATGGCGTCGAGTGCGTTCTTCAGCAGGTTTTCCACAACCCAGTCAAACAGTGGCGGGGAGATCATTGCAGCCAGTTCCGTTTCCTGTGTATGGATATTGAACTGTACTTTCTGCGGCGCTCTTTTCCGGATGTAGTTGGTCATATTTTCTATCTGCTGCACGACGTCCTTTTCTTCCAGTTTGGGTACGCTGCCTATTTTGGAGAAGCGGTCAGTAATAAGTTTGAGGCGGTCCACATCTTTGGCCAGTTCATTTACCATCATGGAGTTGGCTTCATTTTCCCGGAGTATTTCCAGCCATGCTTCCATAGAGGAGAGGGGAGTGCCCAGCTGGTGGGCGGTTTCCTTGGCAAGGCCTACCCATACCTGGTTTTGGGTGGCGCGGTTGGTACTGGAGAGTGCAAAAAGTACAATACCGATGAACAGGGTAACCACCAGCAGCTGTATATACGGATAATAGCGGACCTGTTTCAGGATGAGGGAGTCGCCGTAATAGATGTAGTTATATAATTTCTGGCGGGCATCCACTTCCATGATAAAGGGGGGATGTTGTTTTTTAAAGGCCAGGAGCTGTTCCTGCAGGTAGGTAGGATTTTGTGCGATACGTGCTGAATCCAGGTTGCGGCTATCGAGTATGCGTCCTTGTTCGTCTGTCAGGATCAGCGGTATAGTGGTATTGGTGGTAACAATTTCGATGGCCAGGTTGAGGTTGGCGCCGGTGCTGTCCTGCAGTACTTCCCGGTTCGCTGCTACCCAGGTGGCTACCTTCTTCCGTTCTTCTTCCTGTATTTTTCTCGACAGGTTGCTGACAAACCATATGGTGGTCACAATAATGACCATTGCTATGGAGGTCAGTACGAACTTCCACCCGATATACTGTTTAAACATACTTCTAATTTAAGCCTAATTCCGCTTTGATGTTTCTGTATTTGGAAGCAAATATTAAAATCCTTTGTCGCATATTTGCATCTCCTAAAATTATTGTTCACGCATAAACGTAATATCAGTTGCCCATATTGCCATCAGTAGCAGTTGTTATTTTAAATTGGAATGGAAAGGCTTTCCTGGAGAAGTTCCTGCCGTCTGTCTGCGCTTCCACGTATGGCAATCTGCAGCTGGTATTGGCGGACAATGCCTCTACGGATGACAGTGTTGCGTTTGTGCGGGCTAACTATCCGGCTGTCAGTATTATTCAGAATCCGCGCAATGATGGTTTTGCGGGAGGGTATAATGACGCGCTGCAGCATGTAAAGGCAGACATTTACGTATTGCTGAATCAGGATGTGGCCGTAGAGCCGGGATGGATAGAGCCGGTAGTAGCCCTGATGCAGTCTGATCCGCGTATTGCTGCCTGTCAGCCTAAAATGCGGGCCTACCATCAGCCGGACGAATTCGAGTATGCCGGCGCTGCCGGCGGCTGGATGGATGTGCTGGGATATACGTTCTGCCGTGGCCGTATTCTCTACACTACCGAAAAGGATAATGGTCAGTATGACGATGTCCAGGATATTTTCTGGGCTACCGGGGCCGCTTTGTTTATCAGGTCGGCCTGTTTCCACGAGGTCGGCGGTTTTGACCGTGATTTCTTTGCGCATATGGAAGAAGTAGACCTTTGCTGGCGGCTGCAGCGGGCAGGATACCGCATCTGCTACTGCCCGGATTCAAAGGTATTCCATGTGGGCGGGGGCAGTCTGCCGCAAGGCAATCCGCGCAAGCTGTACCTGAATTTCCGGAACAACCTGATGATGCTCTGGAAGAACCTGCACAGTGAAGACCGCTGGATCGTACTTTCACAGCGTTTCTTCCTGGATATACTGGCAGGCGTGAAGAGCCTGGTGGCCGGTAAACCCAGGGATATGACCGCCATTTACCGCGCTTACCGCGACTACTGCCGCTGGCGCAAACGATACGTAAAAAAGGACCAGCTGCCCGAAATGAAACTGATGAAGATGAGAGGAGTATTTCATGGTATTATGATATGGCGGTATTACTTTTTAAGAAGGAAGAAATTCTCGGAACTCATTTGAGATTTGGTTATTTTATTATTTTATTATTTGAGATTTGCATCTTATACAGGCTTGCTTTGAAATATCAAAAAATACCAGGATGGGAAACAAATCTCAAATAATAAAATAACCAAATCTCAAATGACATTTTAATTTCTAAATCCGTAAATAATTTATTAGGTTTGCAGCGGAAATAATCTGAATATGGAACACAATACAGTAGAAAATAAGAATGACATCACCCGTGACAGGGTTTCCCGCTCCCGCTTTATGTTTTACGTGCAACTGTTTTGTATCGTAGCTTTCATGCTGGGTGGTTGCTATAACCTCTACAAACACAGATATGCAGGTAAGCCTGAGGTAGCTGTACCAGAGAGCACACTGTATAATCCGAAATATAAATAAGCTAACAGCTTCAACATAATTATCCAGCCTCCTCCGGTTATTCCGGAGGAGGCTTTTTTGTGCCTGTTTTTCCTTTTGCGTAAAAGAATTTCCGGAATTGAGTAAGGAATCAGCTGATTTACCGGCAATTTTGTATCTGCCGGTGGTGTTTGCCGGCAGATGATCTGAAAACTATGCTCAGCAGAAAAAAGAAGGAAGCAAAACATCCGGCGAAGAAAAAATCGCTGGCCAGACTGATTGTTGAAAAGCTGCATTTGTGGCTGGGATTGGCATCAGGTATTATTGTAGTTATTATCAGCGTAACCGGCTGCTTGTTTGTCTTCCAGAAAGAAATCAATGACGTAGTTTACAGAAAAGCCCTGTTTGTAGCACCGCAGACCACCGGCGTACTACCGCTCAGTACCCTGAAGCAGCGCGCACAGGAAGCGCTGGGCCCCGATAAGCCTGTGTATAATGTTACGACCTACACTGCCCCGGACAGGGCCTGGGAGTTCATGACCTATAAAGGAAACGATACGGCGCTGACTTACTTCGGCGCATTGGAATACTATGATGTTGTTACCGTAAACCCTTATACCGGAAAAGTTACGGGGCAGCTGGACCTGAAATATAATTTCTTCAACATCGTGAAGATGATGCACTGGAGCCTGCTCCTGAAAGATTCCATAGGACAGCCCATTGTAGGCTGGAGCACTTTTATCTTTGTTATACTACTGATAACCGGACTGGTATTATGGTGGCCCAAACGCTGGAACAAGGCTTCCCGCGAGCAGAGCTTTAAAATAAAGTGGAAAGCCAGCTTTAAAAGAGTCAACTACGACCTGCATAACGTACTCGGTTTCTATAGCCTGCTGATAGCGCTGGTATTGGGGCTGACAGGAATGGTATGGGCTTTTAAATGGTTTGAATCCACCGTGTATGTTGTCGCTTCCGGCAGTACGGCAGCGCCGGTGGTGAAAGAAGAAAAATCCGTGAAGCCGGCGGCCGCCATTACCGGCAACCCGCTGGATATAGCTTTCAATACCGCTTTGCCCATGCTGAAAGGCGCTGATCGTGTTTTCGTATATCCGGCAACGTTTCCCGAAGGCGTGAACGTTGTGGGCGGTTTAAAAGGCAGGGAAATCTATTACGGCGCAGATGAGCTGAAGTTTGACCAGTACACCGGAAAGCTGCTCGGAAGGCGGAATAACACGCATAAAAACCGCGGAGAGAAACTGCTGGAGATGAACTATGATATTCACGTAGGCGCGATAGGAGGTATTGTTGGAAAAATCATTGTGTTTATCACAGGACTTATCTGCGCATCGTTACCCATCACCGGTTTTTATGTATGGTGGGGAAAACAGAAAAAGACAAAAAAGAAACTGGTAAAGCCGGTAGCCAGACTACATACTGTACAGTAATGAAAGAAATTTTATGAAATTCTTGAAGCCTTGAAATGGTTGTTGGTACAGCCTTTCAAGGCTTTTTTGTGTATAGTGGAAACAAAAAAGTTTATAAAAGAAGCAAAAAAAATTTTGTGTTTTCAGTCCGTTTCCTATCTTTGCAATCCCAACGAAAAACGCCACACGGCAAAGCAAACGGAAACGTTGCTGACAAGTTGGAAAAGCTCTTAACAAAACGAAAGTTTTA
The DNA here is from genome assembly GCF_009928525.1 of Chitinophaga solisilvae. Classification (GTDB taxonomy): domain Bacteria; phylum Bacteroidota; class Bacteroidia; order Chitinophagales; family Chitinophagaceae; genus Chitinophaga; species Chitinophaga solisilvae. Next base: position 247,934 of record NZ_JAABOK010000006.1, read on the forward strand.
CACACCTGCGGAAGTAGCTCATTTGGTAGAGCACGACCTTGCCAAGGTCGGGGTGGCCGGTTCGAGCCCGGTCTTCCGCTCCAAAGTCTGATGGCAGCATCAGCAACAAGTTCTTACAAAACGAAAGTTTTACACCTGCGGAAGTAGCTCATTTGGTAGAGCACGACCTTGCCAAGGTCGGGGTGGCCGGTTCGAGCCCGGTCTTCCGCTCTAAAAGCCTGATTGATTCATTCAATCAGGCTTTTTTTATTTTATTATTTTATTATTTGAGATTTACATAAGAAAGGAGATCTGAGCAAATATTTCTGCTCAGATCTCCTTTCTTATGTAAATCTCAAATAATAAAATAATAAAATGACTAGTATTGGCCGCTTGCGCCTCCTCCGCCTCCGGTGCCGCCGCCGAACTCCATGCCCTGCTGGGGGGCAGAAGGGGTGAGGGTTTCGGATATAATCAGCGACTCAACCTGAAGTTTATCCATGAGGGCCTGTTGGTCCGTTTCTTTGTAGGTGAAGCCGTTCCTGGGTGTCTGGAGGTATCTGATCAGCAGCCATGCTCCGCCGATGAGCAGGATACCTGCCGCTACCATGGCTGTTTCCAGAGGCAGCAGGTGATGGTAGTAACGCACGGTAAATACAATGGCCGCTACCAGCAACAGGCCGGTACGCAGCCGTATCACATCTTTTTTGCGGATCCCGTAATACAGGTACAGCAACGGAATGGTTACCGTCAATATCCAGAACAGCCAGCCGAAAGGTATGTCCTGACCAGGGGCCAGCTCTATTTCAAACATGGTAATACTTAATTCACGCACAATGTAATAGTTGCCCGCAGCGTATAAAGTAATGAGGGAGAGGACTTCCACCACTGTGAGACAATTCCTGTAATAACGGAAGCTATTCCGTGTTTTCCATTTTCTCACTGCCAGATAAACGCCTCCGGAAATAAGCATTATCAGGAAAGGCAATACGGCCATGGCTACCGGACCTGTACTCAGATTGAAGATAAGCATGAGCAGGGCGAGGTAGGCAACGCCCGCACAGAACGCGTTGGCAAAACGGAGTGTAGCCAGTAATGTTAATAGCAGTGCGATGGCACTGTGCACTGTCATGGAAGGATCGCTCTTCAGCGTAAGTCCGCCATGAATAAAGATAATAGCGCCATACAGCAGCGCATCGTCAATACCGCAATGAAAGCACTGTCTGCCACCACGAACAGATAACTCACACGCAACGTAACAGAGCAGTCCCCAGACAATACCTAAAATATGGAAGTTATCGCCAAACATCTCCAGGTTAAGCAGACCAAAAAAACACAGCGATAAAATGATAACGATACAGGTAAGTATAAACAGGCCGATGCTGATCATCAGGTTGGGCATGTAGAGCTTTACCGGATATGCTTCATGGATAGCGCGTTGCATATCTTCGCTGATGCATCCCTGTTTAAATGCTTCGTTGGCCTCCTGCCGGATTTCGAGGTTATCAAGACTTTGTCGATTATAGGCAATCATGATTTAATTTTTTTGTTGAGATGAATCAGGAGGATAATAATACCTGTAGCAGAAGCAATGAGATAGAATAACGCCAGGAGAATAGCATCGATGTCTGCAAAGCGGTAGAGCACACACCCTATAGTGATGGTGAGCGCCACATACATATACAGGACTGCTATCAGCACAAAATAGAAGGAGCGGAGTCTGAATCCATGGCGGATGACCAGTGCACCAGCGCCTGCTGCCAGCAGGAACCACAGCACATATGTGTGCTCAAATACCACGATAGCCGCGCAGGCTGCAATAAAGAAGATGTGTGCGCCGAAGTTCTGATAGGTGAAGGCAAAATGCGGCTTGATTTTTTTCTGTTCAGACAGTATGCCCGCGATGTATAATCCTGCACCGAGTAACAGCGCGGTGTAGGTAAGCGTATGATTGGAAAAATCGTTGGCGTAGAGTATGCGTCTCAGGGAAACGGTAATGCCGGCCCATGCTGCCAGGTTGGTAATTGCCAGGGATAATACGCCCAGATGGTCGAAATAATAGGCGCTGAAGAACAGGACCGCCATGGGTACAAAGGTAGCCAGCCCGTACCGGGAGCCGAACAGGCCGTACTGGAACTGGAGGTAGCCGATGAAGGTCACGAAAGTCAGACAACCTAACAGCAACGCATAATCGAAAAATGCGTTGGGGGATTCCACTTTATCGTAGGAAAAGGGAGCTTTTTGTTTGTAGCAGTAGGTGAAACCGGCGATGCTGACGGCCGCCAGGAGTACAATGATAATCTGGTGCCCGATGGTATCCAGGTTTTTGTAGACCAGGATGCCCAGGCCGCCGCTGAGTAGTAAAACGCCGAGGTACAGGATGGTTTTGATTTCCCAGTGCAGGGAAAAGAGACGGTTACGGTTGGCAGTCTCCATCTTTTCAAGTGCCGTTGCATCAATCAGGTTTTCCTGATACAGTTTTTTAAATAAGAGAATGTTCATGTGGGGAATACTATAATTATGAGGTGTAAAATTAAACGGAAAGCGGTATAATTTCATCAAATAATGTGTGCCACAGCCAATTTCGGGCTATTATGCCCTTGCGGGTACTGTTGCAGACTGCCGGTATCCGGTTGAAAAAACGCAGGTCTGCAGCAGCAACTTACAGAAAAATCGATATTTTGGTATAGCCGGCTGCATTTAAATTAAAAAATGACACAACTGTGCGTAACAGTGATGCGGCGGGTATAACCTGATTAATAACCGGAACAGTTTATTTTATGGAGATATTTCAGGCATCCTTATTTTCAGCGGAGCAGTATGAACTGGGGGAAGGTGCTTTCTGGTGGCCGGAGCGGGCAGTATGGTGCTGGGTAGATATCCTGGGGCATACGTTTTATATGCAGGATCCGGCCGGCCGGCGCAGCACATTTCATATAGGCGAATACGTTAGTGTAATGGTGCCGGTGGCTGGCAGCGGGGAACTGTTGTTGGGCTTACAGGGGCGCGTGGTGCGGTTTTCGCCGGAGCAGGGGCTGGGCCGTATGCTGACGGTACTGGACGGTAATCCCGGGATGCGTTGTAATGATGGCGGCTGTGACCCTGCCGGCCGGTTATGGATAGGCACCATGCACCTGATTACCCAGCACGACAACGGGGCTTTGTATTGCGTGGAAGGCAACCGGCCGCCGGTGATCCGGCTGGCGCAGGTAAGCATCCCCAACGGGATCGTATGGAAGGGAGATCTCATGTATTTTACCGATACAGCCACGAATATGATACAGGAATACCGCTATGATGTGGAAAAGGGTACCGTGAGCCAACCCCGGAGGGCGGTGACGGTACCGGCGGAGCTGGGAAGCCCGGATGGTATGACGATAGACAGTGAAGGGATGTTGTGGGTGGCGCATTGGGGTGGCCGGGGTGTATATCGCTGGAATCCTGTCAGCGGGGAACTGCTGGCACATATTGAAATACCGGCCCTGCAGGTCTCTTCCTGTATTTTCGGAGGGCCGGATATGCAGGATATGCTGATTACTACTGCCCGGGAGCATATGACTGCAGAGCAGTTACAGCAATATCCCCTTAGTGGTAGCCTGTTTCACGTTAAATTGCCTTACAAAGGTTTACCAGTCAATTATTTTAAATATTAATTATTTATACATTTAAATGTTTCACGTTAATGTGCTGCTTATTTCGTATATTTGCAGCCGGAATAGCTTATTGAAGGTATTTTAATACCATATCACGCTAGATTGACATTACTACTTTCCCTTTTTGCAGAAGATACTTTCCTTTTAGTACGCTACTATAAGAGCACAGTTTGTATAAACTAATTAATGATCATGAAGGATTTCAAAATTATTGACAACAAGGAAGCCAGACAGTTTGAGGCGCATATTGCCGGACAGTTGGCGAAAGTGATTTATGAAAGAAACGGCAGCCGTATTTTCCTGACAGGTGCGGAAGTACCTCCTACCCTGGAAAAACAGGGCGTTTTGCCGGTGATGCTGGGAAAAGTGATGGAAGAAATTTCTTCCCAGAACATCCGCATGGTACCTTCCAGCAAGAAGGTAGCGGAGTATGTACGCAGTAACCCGCAGTGGAAGACGCTGCTGGCGCACGGCCTGCATATTTAATTACGAATTACGAATGATGAATGATGAGTTAGGGCGAAGACCTAAGCGACTAAAGAAATTTAATCATCGCTTAGGTCTTCGCCCTAACTCATCATTCATCATTCGTAATTCATAATTTTTTGATTTCGGTATCCGGACAACAGCGATGATCTCCTTTTTAGAATGGCGGAAAGAGAACAACACACAGGAGGAGTCGCCGGACCCGAAATCAGAAACGTAAACAGGTGAATTATTTATTTTAACCCCAGTCTGGCTTTTACTGCTTCCAGCAGGTCATCCGTTTCTGAGGCGATAAGTACGGCATCTTTGGAATTATCTATCACCATCGTATAGCCTTTACCGGTAGCCACTTCTTTCAGTGCCTTTTTCGCTTTCTCCATAATCGGTTTCAGCAGCAGCTGGTCTTTCTGGGCTATTTTCTCTTCCATGCGCTCCCGGTAATCGGTGATTCTTGTCTGCGCATCCCGGATTTCCTTTTCCATTCCGGCCAGTTTCTCCTGGCTGGCATGGGTGTTGGCTCCGGTGCTGTCATATTGCTTTACAAGCCTTGTATATTCATCTACCAGATATTGCCCGTCTTTAGCCAGTTCATCCTGATACAGGCGTAAAGTATCATTTGCCAGTTTAGTTTCCGGCATGAGCCCGATCAGCTGCTGAAAATTGATGTAGGCTGTCTTGCTTTGTGCAGATACTCCCAGGGTAACGAAAAATAACAGTGTGGCAGTAAAGATGAACCTCATGGTATAGTTTTCAGCAATATTATAGAATAGATATATAAGATAATGTTAAATTGGCCTTAATCAGGACAATAATATCCCGAAAAGCAATTTTTTCACAGGGCGTAGGGGTACTTTCTGCTCAGCGTGTCGTTAAAGAAAGCATTTCAATTGGCAGAAGGAATTATCTTTGACCTCAGTTATCAAAACTTTAGCATGGATTTGCATCATCCAGGTGATACCTCATTACTGGAAAAAGAAGACACATTAACCTTTGAGCAAGCCTTTAAAACTCATTTTAAGGGTCTGCATGCCTATGCCTGCACTATACTGAAGGACGAGATCATGGCCGAAGAAATGGTGCAGAATGTATTCTGCAAACTCTGGGAGAAATCCGGAGATATAAAGATCAGGCAATCCATATCAGGATACCTCTACCGCGCTGTATATCATGAAAGTATCAATTACCTGCGGCATCAGAAAGTGAAAGCCACCCATCAGGCACATACCCAATACCAGATGAGCAATAACAGGGATACCGGCAATACCTCCGGTAAGGTGACCATGAAAGAGCTGGAAGAAAAGCTGGATAAGGCACTGCGCGAACTGCCGGAAAAATGCAGGACCGTTTTCCAGATGAGCCGGTTTGAAGAATTAAAGTACCAGGAAATTGCTAACCGCCTGGACATCTCCGTGAAAACAGTTGAAAATCAGATGGGTAAAGCATTACGGCTGCTTCGCCTGAACCTGGTAGACTTTCTGCCCCTGATTTTATTATTGCTCAATCTTCTAAATTTTTGATAAGGTGAAAAAGCGTACGGATCATATTAATGATGACCTTCTGGTAAAATACCTGCTGAAGATAACGACCGCTTCAGAGCAGGCGGACGTAGAACAGTGGATGGCAGAAGATGCAGCCAATGCGCGGTATTTCGAACATTTCCGCCTTATCTGGGAGGAGAGCAGGAAGCTGGCAGCTGTGAGCACCGTGAATGAAAACGATGCCTGGATGCGCTTTCAGCAACGTGTAGGCGCAAACGAACATAAACAGGAAGCCCGTATTATACAGACAGATACCTCCTTCTGGAAACGTAATCTGAGCATCGCCGCTTCGCTGCTGGTACTGCTCGGCGCCGCAGGATACTGGTACATGTCCAATTTTCATGTATCCCAGGAAGTACTGTATTCCCATACGGCTGTCAGAACAGATACCCTCCCCGACGGCTCCTTTGTGACACTCAATAAAGAATCTTCCCTGCGCTTCCCTTCTTCGTTCGGCAAGGAACGCCAGGTAAAACTGGAAGGCGAAGCCTTCTTCAACATAGCCCAGGATCCGGGGAAACCCTTTGTCATCCGGGTGAATGAAGTAACCGTAACAGTATTGGGTACATCTTTCAATATCAAAAGCGCCAACGGAAAAACAGAAGTTATTGTGGAAACAGGCGCCGTAGAAGTCTCTAAAAATAATAACAGCATACAACTCCGGCAACATGAAAAAGCTGTGGTGACAGCTGCAGATGCCAGCCCGGTAAAACAGGAGAATACAGATGAGCTGTATAACTATTACCGCACCCAGACTTTTGTCTGCAACAATACACCCCTGTGGAAACTCGCAAACATCCTGCAGGATGCCTATGGCGTGGATATTGTGATTGCCGATGCCGCCAAAAGAGAGCTGCCGATCAATGTCACTTTCGAAAACAGTTCGCTCGACAGCATCTTAAAAATTATTGGCCTCACCTATGATATTACCGTAGAAAAAAACGGGAATCAGATTATCTTGAAATAATTGTATGCCATTCAGCAGAATAATTTTAATCATATTACTGACAGCAGGATTGTCATGGCAAACGGCCGCACAAAGCCTGTTAAACAAAACGGTTTCACTGGAAGTAAAACGGCAGCCACTTTCCGAAGTACTCAACCAGATCTCCAGACAAGGCAATTTTTATTTTTCCTACATCAGTAATATTCTGCCGCAGGATAGCCTGGTCAGTATCAGCGTAAACAGGAAATCGGTCAGACATGTACTGGATATATTATTTGAAGGCGACTATGTATACAAGGAATCCGGAAATTATATCATCCTGCTGAAGAAAGTGTCGGGACAGGCCTATTACCAGATCAGCGGGTTCGTCACGGACAAGCGAACGGGAATGCGCATTTCCAATGCCAGCGTGTATGAACGACAGCAACTCATCTCTACACTAACAAATAACGACGGATACTTCAGGCTGCGGTTAAAGGATAAATATCCTACCGCAGCCATCAGCGTTAGTAAGGAGCTGTATGCAGATACCTCGCTGACGATTAACACCGGCCAGGATCAGGAAGTAGCGGTAACCATTTCTCCGGTTACCTTTCAGCTGAAAACTGTTGAAATTACCAGCCAGGTGGAAAGAACATGGCTCGGCCGTATGCTCTTATCTTCCCGCCAGAAAATGCAGAGTATGAACCTCACCTCTTTCCTGGCGGATAAGCCCTACCAGGCATCCCTGGCTCCCGGCCTGGGTACGCACGGCAAAATGGGCGCTCAGGTTGTCAATAAATTTTCTGTCAACATATTAGGCGGTTATACTGCCGGTGTTGATGGTGTGGAGATAGGTACCGGATTCAATATCGTAAAGGGGAATGTGAAGAATGTTCAGATAGCTGGTATCTTCAACGTAGTAGGTGGTAAAACCAGCGGTGTACAGATAGCAGGGCTGCACAATAACGTGCTGGATTCCATGAATGGCGTGCAGGTAGGCGGCTTCAGCAACATTACCAGGGGCAACCAGGAAGGGGTGCAGATCAGCGGCGTCTACGGACAAACGAGAGGTAATTTCAGCGGCGTGCAGTTATCGGGCGTACTGAACGTCAGCAAAGGAAATATAGACGGGTGGCAGGTAGCAGGCGTGGTAAATGTGGCAGCTAAAAATGCCAAGGGCGTGCAGCTCAGTGGTATTGGTAATTTCACACAGAACGAATTTCATGGCGTACAGCTCACCGGTATCGGCAATATCAGCAAGAGCACCGTTAAGGGTGTGCAGCTCAGTACCATATTCAACTATGCCCGCAGGCTGGACGGCGTGCAGGTAGGGCTGGTCAACATTGCAGATACTACCACCGGTTACAGCATTGGCCTGATCAATTTTGTGAAAAAAGGATACCACAAGGTATCTGTATTCAGTACAGAAACGCTGAACCTCAACGTAGCCTGGAAAAGCGGCCGGAAAGAACTCTACAGCATACTGCTGGCAGGTATGAATGCCGGCACTGAAAAGGCTTATCAGATAGGATATGGTATCGGTAAGGAAATTCCTTTCAACAGAAATTTCTTCCTCGCTGCAGAAATCACCGGCGCCAGCCTGTATATTGGTGATAAAGATGGTATCAATACACAGATGATGCGTATGCAGCCGATGCTGAACCTGAGACTGGGCAAAAGTGTTTCTATCTTTGCAGGCCCTTCCTTCGTGATGCACTTCTTTGATAAAATAGAGCCGAAAGAAGGCTTTAAAACAAATATTCCGGGGAACAGTTACCCATCTTTCAATATGGGAGAACATGTTAAAGGATGGCTGGGGTGGCAGGCCGGCATCACTATCCTGTAAATTAAATTTTTTTGCGTAGGGGTATGTTCTTCCTGGCGTGTCGTTAATCAGTACGAAATAATTAACACAGCCATGAGAACAACGATCAAACTGATAATCTTATCCCTCTTTGTAATTTTATCCGGAACCATTGCGCAGGCGCAGGACAGCACACAGAAGGTGCCTAACCTGACCAGTGTGGCGCACATCGGATTCGTATATCCTGTCAGCTCCAATGGCAGGAAAGCAGGAGAGTACACAAATGCATTTTCCTTACATATTTTAGCAGGTCTTTCCAAAGCTGAAACCGGTACCAGTATTGCCGGTATCTCCAATGTTGTAAGAAAGAATGCACGCGGCGCACAGGTCGCCGGCATTTCCAATCACCTCGGCAGTACCACCGGCAGCGCTACCATTGCAGGTATTGCCAATATAGTAAAAGGCAGGGCAGAAGGTGTCATGACAGCCGGTGTGCTGAATAAGTCTGCTTCTCTGAAAGGTGCTCAGGTAGCGGGTTTTGCTAACCTGGCAGATAACAGTACTTCAGAAAGCGTACAGGTAGCAGGATTCCTGAATAAATCAGATAGCGTCAACTCCTCCCTGGCCGGATTTATCAATATGGATAAGCATGCCCAGGTACAGGTAGCCGGATTTATAAATACTACCGGTAACGCACACACGCAGGTAGCCGGTTTTATGAACATCGCTAAAAAAGTTAAAGGCGTACAGGTGGCAGGCTTCCTCAATATTGCCGACAGCAGCGATTATCCTATCGGATTAATCAACCTGGTAAAAGGCGGCGAGAAGCAGCTCAGCATCAGTATCGATGAAAGCAGCACCACTATTCTCTCCTTCAAATCAGGTGGCCGTACCCTGTATGGTATCATCGGCGTAGGATACAACTTCAAGGATAAAAAAAGTAAGTATGCCCTGCAGGGTGGTATAGGTGCACATCTGCCATTACTCTCACATTTCCGTATCAATCTGGAAGTTACTTCCACTTCCCTGACAGACTTCAAACGCTGGGAATATCACCGTGCATCCTTCGGCGCTTATCCTGCCTACCGCTTTGGCAGAAAGATAGAGGTATTTGCCGGACCCACCTTCAATCACGTATACACCAAAAACGGCGCTGCCCAGGATCTCGTAAGCCACTATTTCTGGACCCGTGAGAAAGGCAATAATAAATTCCAGGGCACGTATATAGGGGGAACGCTGGGGGTACAGGTGAAGCTGTAAATAAAAAATTAATTACGAATTACGAATTGCGAATTACGAATGCGGAAGCGGAGATTTAATCGAAGATGAATAGGATGAAGGATTAAATGCCTTTCTTTCTTCGAATAAATCTCCGCTTCCGCATTCGTAATTCGTAATTCGCAATTCGTAATTCCTGATTAAAACTTCATCACATTGCCTTCCATCATAGCCGGTGTTATAATCTTTCCGGATTTGTCGATGGTGAAATCGGCGGGGCCGGAGATGGGTTCTTTGTTGAGGGTAACAACTTTTCCGTTGTTGATGTCCAGTTCAATGATAACACCTTTTTTCTCGAAGGCTACCCAGTCGGATATGATGAGTTTACTGTTTTTGGTGAGGGTGATGCCATCATAATAGCCGGTGCGGGTGGTGAGCGGAACAAATTTCTTTTCGGGGGCGGAGAGGTCTATATATCCGATTTGTCCGTCAGGGGCGCCGAGGGAGCCGAAACCGCAGGCGTACAGCCGTTGGCGTTTGCTGTCGTAGGCGAGGCCGTTGGCGCCTCTGATGGGGTTGAATATTTTCACTTCTTCAAAAGAGGGAATATTCCCCAGTTGCACGATGTAGATTTTGTTGATGTCAGTAGCAGAAACAAAGATGCTGTTTTCATCGCGGGGGGTAATATCGTTGAGGAGGGCAGAGCCGGTAGCGGACATGTCCAGGTTGAATACCTGTTTACCGTTACGGAGGTCGTATCCGCGGATGTGGTCTACATCAGTAACGTAGAGGATGTTGCGGAAGATGGCCGAACCTTTGGGAGAGTCCAGGCTGTCTGCAAATACAGTTACATCGCCCTGTGGGGTCATCTTGTAGATAACGCCGTCTCCGTCTTTTTTGGTAGGGTCTCCGCCGGTATCGCTGATATAATAGTAACCGTCATGTATGATAACGCTCTCCGGCGCTTTCATGGGAGTTTTGTTGATTCTGGTCTGGGTATGGGCCGCTATGGCTATTCCCAGCAGTGGCAGTAACAAGGCTGTTGCTTTCATAGTTTGTGATGATTTATGACAAAGGTAGGGTGAGCGGTGAATGGGCTGATAACAGGATCCGTTCAAAAAGTAGCAGTTTTGGTTCGCTGTGTATTTTTGGGTGTGATGCCATACAGCTGCTTGTATTGGCGTATGAAATAGGAGGTACTCTCAAATCCGCACTCATCGGCTATTTCATTGACATTTTTAGGTGTATGCTGCAACAGGTAGTGTGCATGCTTCAGTTTCTCTTCGTTAATCCATTTTTTGGGAGGCGCCTGGTATAGTTTAGCGAATTCTCTTTTGAAGGCCGAAAGGCTTAATCCGCATATTTTAGCGTATTCCGCCAGTGACAAGGGTTTTAGCAGATGTGCCCTGATGGTCATTGTCAGGTTTTCTGCACTGGTATCAAAGAGATGGTGCAGGAATGAAAGCACAGCGGCGCGGTGTTTACCAGATAGCAGCAGTAACAGCACTTCTTTTATTTTCAGTTCCAGCAGCCGCGGCGTATGTTCGCCGGGTTGCTGCATGTAGCTGATGATACTGTCGCGCACAGCGGTCAGTTGTGTAGAACAAGGCAACACCATGGGAATGTTTGTCTGCGTTTCCTGCACGTGTTGTACATCATCGAGGAAGCTCCGGAGAATATTATCATCCACACAAAGCATGAGTCCCTGGTATTCTGCGCCGTCGGTCAGGAAAGCAGACATAAAATAGGTGCCTCTTTTCAGCAGCATGACATCACCGGAGCCGGCAATGATTTTGCCTTGCGGCAGATGCACATGTTTACTGCCGCGGATAACGAATACCAGTGTATTTTCTGTAAGAAAGCCCTCTGCCTTGTCCTGACGGTCCAGTAGCCTGAACCAGGCCATGGCCGATTTTCCGCTGTGGCATAATTGTAGTGGCGGGATTTCCTGAAATGCTGCTGGCAGGCGATATAACATAATATTACCGGAGATTTTGATTTTTACAAATATCAGCATTTTCATATTTGTATAAGCGAATTTTGTGGCATTGTATTTGGATTATGCGGACAAAAGCGTTTCGTATGAAAACATGGCTATACTTACCACTGTTATTGCTGGGTTTCATATTGCCCGGTTGCACCAAAACCACGAATGAAGTGGTAATTCCCAACAAAACAATTCTTCAGGACGTACCGCCCAACAAATGGGGCGTTGATGGTAATGTACGTTATGTACAGATCGCCGTTCCGGAACTGGATGCCACCTCCAATCAGCTGGATGGCGTTATTGTGTCTATCGCCAGGGATGGAACGTTGTATGAACTTTTACCTGAAGTATTTGATGGTGAAAGTTATAATGTGATCCATTCCAGCCAGGAAAAAGGTTTTGTGACAGTGGAACTGAGAGGCGCCAATGGTCAGCTGGCCAAGCCGGTTACAAAGACCTACCGCTTCAAGATAGTTATTATTCCGTCTTCACAGATTGACTAATTCATCTTTACCATTTACTTCAACATAAAGGTTTCCGTCACGTACGGAAACCTTTTTTGTTGCCCTTATTTTTACCATTCCTCCCTGTTAATTGTGAGGTAACATTCTTTTTGTTATTTTAAGCGGCATTTTAGACAAAACCCTTATTGACAGGGAGTAACAGTGAACAGGTAAAAATTCATTATTCATGGATACCAGAAGAGATTTTATAAAGAAGGCAGCACTGCTGTCCGGGGCCACCGGCGTAATGGGCACCCTGCCCGGCTCCATTCAGCGCGCATTGGCCATAAACCCCAGGCCAGGCACCACCTGGCAGGATGCGGAGCACATTGTAATACTGATGCAGGAGAACCGCTCTTTTGACCATTGCTATGGCTCCCTGAAAGGTGTCCGCGGTTATAACGATCCCCGCGCCATACAACTGCCTGATAAGAACCTGGTATGGCTGCAAACGAATGAAAAAAATGAAACCTTTGCACCTTTCCGGCTGAATATAAAAGATACCAAAGCGACGTGGATGAGCAGCCTGCCGCACTCCTGGGCCAACCAGGTGGATGCGCGCAACGGAGGAAAATACGATCAATGGCTGCTGGTGAAAGCCTCCGGCAATAAAGAGTGGGCGCCTATGCCGCTTACCATGGGCTTCTACAACAGAGAAGATATTCCTTTCTATTACGCTATGGCAGATGCTTTCACCGTATGTGACCAGAACTTCTGTTCCTCGCTGACAGGCACTACACCCAACCGCCTTTATTTATGGACCGGTACCCTCCGCGATGAACAAAAGGCATCGGCCAAAGCCAACGTATGGAATGAAGATGTTGACTACGGTGCAGAAGCACACTGGACAACTTTCCCTGAACGCCTGCAGGATAACGGCATCAGCTGGAGAATATACCAGAACGAAATCAGCGCCGCCGGCCTCGAAGGAGAGAAAGACGGGATGCTGGCCAACTTCACCGATAACCCGATAGAATGGTTCAGCGCCTTTAATGTGCGCTTCTCCACCGGGCATATCAAATACCTGCAACGCCGTTTGCAGCAGCTGCCGGAAGAAATCTCCGGGCTGCAGGGGAAAGTGGCTGCTGCCGCTGCCGGCAGCGAGGAGGCCGCAAAACTGCAACGGCAGCTGGAACGCAAACAAAAGGAACTGGAAAAGGTAAAGCAGGATGCGGTGACCTTTACCGCTGCCAACTTCAGCAAATTATCCGCGAAGGAACAGGAACTGCATAACAGGGCCTTTACCACCAATATCGGCGACCCCGATTATCATGAACTGGAAACCCTGAAGTATAAAGACGGCGATACAGAAAGAACCGTACAGATACCTAAAGGAGATATCCTGCATCAGTTCCGCACTGATGTTAACAGCGGACAGCTACCCACCGTTTCCTGGCTGGTAGCCCCCGGTGAATTCTCTGACCACCCCGGAGCGCCCTGGTATGGCGCCTGGTATGTGTCTGAAGTGCTGGATATTCTCACCCGGCAGGAAGAAGTATGGAAGAAAACCATTTTTATCCTCTGCTATGATGAAAACGATGGCTACTTCGACCATGTGCCGCCATTTACCGCTCCCTTCAAACCCGGTACCGGACTGGTTTCTAAAGGAATAGATACTGCCCTGGAATATGTGGGGAAAGCACAGGAAGAAGCTAAAAGACATGTAGGCAAAAACGAGGTGCGGGAAAGCCCTATCGGCCTGGGATACCGCGTGCCGCTGGTGATAGCATCACCCTGGAGCCGCGGTGGTTACGTGAACTCCCAGGTGTTTGACCACACTTCTATCCTGCAGTTTATGGAGCAGTTCCTCCAGCATAAAGGCAAGGCCGTTAAAGAAACGAATATCAGCGCCTGGCGCCGTACTGTTTGTGGTGACCTGACCTCTGTTTTCCGGCCGTTTAACGGAGAAAAAATAAAGGTGCCTTTCCCTGAACGCAAAGAGTTCATTGAAAGTGTTTACAATGCCCGCTTCAAGAAGCTGCCGGATGAATTCAAAAAGCTGACAACTGCAGAGATAGAGAAGATCAACAGCGATCCCGCCCATGCAGAATGGATGCCGCGCCAGGAGAAAGGCACCCGCGTATCCAATGCATTGCCGTATCAGCTCTATGCTTCGGGTAAACTGAGCGCAGACAGGAAAGCATTTGAAATCAGCTTCTCTGCCGCCAGCGAAGTATTTGGTAAAAAAGCCGCTGGCTCTCCGTTCAACGTATACGCTCCCGGAAAATACCTGCAGGCAGAAACCCGTCAGATGGAGCCTGTACGTACCTGGGCCTACGCTGTTACCGCCGGAGACACCCTCCGTGACACATGGCCGCTGCACGCTTTCGAAAATGAACATTATCACCTGCGTACCTACGGTCCTAATGGTTTCTACCGCGAATTCCGCGGCAGCATCCAGGACCCGCAGGCCTCCATCGTGTGCGAATACCATCACGCTGCCGGTAATACGAAAAAACTCAGCGGCAATGTACTGCTGCGCATTATCAACAGCAGCGCCAAAGCCATTACTGTCATCATCGAAGATAAAGCCTACGGCAAGCCTCCGGTAAAGAAAACCATCGCTGCAAAAACAGAAGGCGCCGTTATCATGGATCTCGCCTCCAGCCACAACTGGTACGACTTCTCCGTGAAAGTCAACGACTACGCTGACTTTGAACAACGTTACGCCGGCAGGGTAGAAACCGGGAAAGAAGGAATCAGTGATCCGGCTATGGCATAACATAACATAACATAACATTTAGTTATTTAGTTATTTGAGATTTGGTTATTTAAAATGCAGCGGAGATCGTTGCGGATATGATATACGCGAAAATCTCCGCTGCATTTTAAATAACCAAATCTCAAATAACCAAATAACTAAATGACAGGTCTTTTAACCTTTAGCCGTCAGTTGTTGTTATTTATTCAACTGACGGCTGAAGGTTGTTCAGTTGGTACCCGATTTGATGTGTGACCAATATGATGAAACTTATCCTGATTTTTAGCCTCATAACAGCAGTGGTTGCCGGCTGCCATTCCCCAGCAGCACCGGCAGAAGCTACCCGGATGTACACGGATAGCATTACCCCCCGCAATATCTCCATTACCAGCTCCGGCAGCTATAATGACCTGTTTCTCGACAGCAATGCAGTGACCCGCTTTATCACCGCACAACACCTGGATGATACCGTCGCCAACAGGTTAATCAGTTTTTACAATGCACGTAATTATGAGTTTGCATGGCTGGACAGTACGGGGCTGACAGAAGAAGCCGCCGCTTTCCGCAGCCTGTACAGCTATCTGAAAGACAGTGTGCATAACAGGGAACTGGATACCCGTATGAATGCGCTGATGGAGGAAGACAGTCTGCATGTCAGTGCCAGAGATCCTGCCATGGTGAATACGGAGCTGATGCTGACCATCCGCCTGATACAATATTTCAGGGAGAAAGGTGGCAGCGTTGCCGTGATGGAACAAATGGTGCCTGTCAGCAAACAGACTACGGAACAGCTGACGGAAACCATGATGGGCGTGGATGATAAGCTGTATCCTGCTGCCGCTGCAATGAAGCCCTGGCTGAAAAAGTACCGCGATATAGTAAAGAACGGCGGCTGGGAACCGGTGGCCATCTCGCGTAAAGCATACAGCAAAGGTCAGTCATCTCCCGAAATAATACCACTGAAGAAAAGACTGGCGATAACGGGAGAATTAAAACAGATGGATTCCACAACAGTGTTTACGGAAGAACTGGAAGCAGCAGTGAATACCTTTCGTAACGCGCACGGATATACGCAAAATGGCGTCATCAACGATACGGTTATCAGAGCGATGAACATACCTGCCGCACAGCGGCAGCAGCAGCTGCTCATCAACATGCAGCGTATGAAATGGATGCCGGCAGAGCCGGAAGGGAAGCTCATACTGGTGAATATACCGGCCTTTGTACTGCATGTCACCAATAAAGGGAAGAAAGTATTTGACATGGATATTGTGGTAGGAAAAGAAGGCCACAGTACCACTATGTTCTCCGGTAAACTGAATATGGTGGTGTTCAGTCCGTACTGGAATATTCCACGTAGTATTGTCCGCAAGGAAATATTGCCGGCCATGCGACGCAACAGTAGCTACCTGGCCAGGCGTAACATGGAAATTACCAAGGTGGTGAACGGCGTACCCAGGATCAGGCAGCGACCAGGCCCCCGGAATGCGCTGGGCCGTGTAAAATTTCTCTTCCCCAACAGCTTTAACATCTACTTTCATGATACGCCGGAGAAGAGTCTTTTTAACCGCGATATACGCGCCTACAGCCACGGCTGTATCCGACTGCGGGAGCCACTGAAGATGGCGCAGTTCCTGCTGGAAGACTCACCCCGGTGGACAAACGAAAAAATTGATTCTGCCATGAACAGCCGTAAGCAGCAATATATTCCCATACGGCCGCCGGTGCCGGTCATTATCACCTATTTCACCTCCTGGGCGGATGACGCAGACGGGCTGCATCAGGTGACTGATGTATATGGCCACGATGAAAGAATGCGTACGAAAATGTTCCTTTAGATATCGATGCTGTCCTTCAGCATTTTGGTGTGCAGGGAATAATATTTATCCGGACTGTAGGAAAACAGGCAGGTACCGTTGCGGATACGTTCAATTACCTTGCGGTGGAGCTTCTCCGGGATGGCCGGGCATCCAAGACTGCGGCCGATATATCCCTGACTTTTTATCAGATTATCATTTACATAGGCGGCGCTGTGCATCACAATACCTCTGCTGAGCGCATTGTCATTGATACCCGCTTCTTCGCCCTGAAGGCGGAGAGAATAGCCGTGTTCACCAATGTAGGTATCTCCGGTGATGAAAAATCCCAGGCTGCTTTTGTAACTGTTCATCGCATTGGAGAAAGTATTGGCGTTAAGTGTGCCGGAATTCCTGCCATGCGATACCAGTGTATTAAACAGCAGCAGTTTATTTTTGAGGTCGATCACAAATAATCTTTTCCTGCTGGAAGGCAAAGAGTAATCGATGATAGAAATAATATCCGGATTTTTAATACGTCCTTTTTCTTCCAGTTGCTCATAGCCACGCATGGCGTTGTCGAAGGCATCCCTGGACAAGCCCGCACTGTCTAGCCCCAGCTGTTCGTACAGGCTTACCGGTACGGTCATGAGCGTAGAATCTGCCGGCATCAGCTGCCTGGCGGAAACAGTATTTTTTTCAGTAGTGGTAATAGTGGTAATCAGGAATGCAGACAAGCTGGTTGTTACAACGAATATAAACGGTTTAATCAGTTTCTTCCATTTCAATTTCATGTTCACGCCGTTAATATTTTTAATAGGTTAGCAATAAATTATCAATAGCACATCAGACGAAATTAACGCATATCGCGCGGAAATAGTATGAAAAAGGATTGTTTCAGATTGCTTGTAAAGTCATTTTAACATAGTGTTGACATAACAGAAAAATAGTTATATAGAACAAGATTAATGAAATAACGGACAATATCAGCATAGTGAAAGAATAGCGGGTGATTATCTTTAAGTGCAGGAAAAAGCGCTTTTATATATGAAAAAACAACGAATAGTAATTTTTGCTATCATGATTATCAGCTGCGGGCTAAGTGCGCGTGCGGGCGAGCCGGTAAAGGAGCTGATTCAGCAGGTGAATGCAGATGTGGATGACCTGCACCGCGTATATATTTTCCGTCAGAGTCCGGAGTACTTCAACAGGATGCGCGCTTACTACAACGGTACGCTGCAACAGCTGCGTAAGCTGGATTTCAGCTCCCTGCCCGTGTCTGAGCAGATAGATTATCTGCTGCTGCAGCGTAAGGTAACGCAGGAACAGCAACGCCTGAACGAAGATGAAAAGATGTACGGCCAGCTGCAGCCGGCTATTCCCTTTGCAGAGGAGATCATGACCCTGCAGCAGCGCCGCCGCCGCGGCGATAAGCCGGACGCAGCAAAAGTAGCGGCCACCCTCCGCCAGGTGCAGGAAGAGATCCTCTCCGCCCGCCAGGCGCTCACTGCCAGTAATCCCTTCAGCGCCGCGCAGGCGCGCAGAGCCGCAGAAATTACCGGTAGTCTGCGCAATGGCCTGAACCACGTCTATACATTTTATTACGGCTATGATCCGGAATTTACACGGCAGGTAAAAGCTCCGTATGCCGTGACCGATTCCCTGCTGGGAAAATATGCAGCCTTCCTGCAGGAAGAGCTGGCAGACAAGCACGACAAATCCCTGGATGCTTCCGGTATCAAAGGAACGCCGATAGGCAGAGAAGCGCTGATAGCGCAGCTGCAATATGAAATGATTCCCTATACGCCCGAAGAACTGGTGGATATGGCCAACAAAGAGTTTGCCTGGTGTGATGCCGAAATGCTGAAAGCCTCTGCTGCACTCGGTTTTAAGAAAGACTGGAAAAAGGCGCTGGAGAAAGTGAAGGAGAACCATGTAGCGCCCGGAGAACAACCCGAGCTGATTCACCGCCTGGCAGATGAAGCCATCAGATTTGTGGAAGACAGCAACCTGGTGACCATCCCTGCGCTGGCGAAGGAAACCTGGCGCATGTCCATGCTCAGCAAGGAACAGCAGCGTTTCGCACCTTTTTTCCTGGGCGGAGAATCCATACTGGTGGCCTATCCCACGGAAGATATGGATGAAGCTACCAAAGCGATGAGTATGCGCAGCAACAATTATGCATTTGCACATGCCACCGTTTTTCATGAACTGATTCCCGGCCACAACCTGCAGGGCTTTATGAATAAACGCAACCGGCCGTACCGCCGCATGTTCAGCACGCCATTCTCCGTAGAGGGGTGGGCGTTATATTGGGAGATGCTGCTGTGGAATAAGAATTTTCACAGTACACCCGAACAGAAGGTAGGCGCGCTTTTCTGGCGCATGCACCGCTGTGCGCGGATCATCTTCTCGCTGAATTATCACCTGGGCAGATGGACGCCACAGCAATGTATTGACTTCCTGGTAGACCGTGTAGGACATGAACGTTTCAGCGCGTCTTCAGAAGTACGCCGGTCCTTTGAGGGCGACTATGGCCCGCTTTACCAGATTGCGTATATGATGGGCGGGCTGCAGCTGCGGGCATTGCATCATGAAGTAGTTGACAGTGGTAAGATGACGGAGCTGCAATTGCACGATGCCTTCCTGAAAGAGAACGCTATTCCCATAGAGCTGTTCCGCGCCATCATCACCGGACAGCGCCTTACGCCCGATTTCAAGACGCAATGGCGTTTTGCAGATCATTGATTATTTTTAAAGAAAAAAGCCATGCCTGAATTACCCGACCTGCAGGTATTCCGTTCCAATCTGGAAAAGGCCCTGTTGCATAAAAAACTGAAGACGCTTACTGTCATCAATAAAAAGAAGCTGCACCAGTCCGAAAAGGAGCTGAAAGAGGCGCTGGAAGGACAGGCGCTGGAAGATATAGTAAGAATCGGAAAAGAGCTGCATTTTGTGTTTAACAACGGGCACGTACTGGGGATGCACCTGATGCTGCATGGTAAACTGTACCTGTTTAAGGACGAATACACAGACAAGTACCCGGTATGCACGCTGTTGTTTACCGGCGGTACCGGGCTGGCACTCACCGATTACCAGGGGCAGGCCAACATCACGCTGGATCCTCCGGAGAAAGAAGCGCCGGACGCGATGTCTAAGTCTTTCACAGAAAAGTACCTGAGCGAAGCGCTGGCAAAGAAGAAGATAACTATCAAAAAATATCTGCTCGACCAGAAAAATGTGCTGGGTATCGGTAATGCCTATGCAGATGATATTCTGTGGGAAGCGCGTATCTCTCCGTTTTCTGTCTGCAACAAAATTCCGGCAGTGCAGGTGAAAAAACTGCATACTGCTATCAGGGAAGTATTACAACGGGCAGAGAAGATGATTAAAAAAAATCATCCGGATATTATCAATGGAGAAGTGAGGGATTATATGCTGGTGCATAGTTCCAGATTGAAGGAAAGTCCGGGTGGCGCACCTGTTCTGCATGATACCGCCGGCAGAAAAACATATTATACCGATGAGCAGGTATTGTATGCATAAAAATATCAGCGGGCAGACAGCAGCGATTGCAGCGTCTGCCCGTTTTTTAAGGCATAGCCGTGACCATCATTGTTGAAGAAAGCCCAGATGTTATGTTGCTCCCGCTCCCACGCCTGAATCTTTTCCGCATATTCTTCCATCGTTTTTTTCGTGTAGGCAGTATCGTAATGACCATTGGGACCATGAAACCGCAGATAGATATGTTTAGCCGTAACGAATTCTGCAGAAGGCCAGCGTTTGCCGGCCACAGCTATTACCCAGGCAATATGATATTGCTGCAGCAGTTGTGTGGCTGACGTTTCCAGCCAGCTGTCATGCCTGGCTTCCAGTGCAAACCGGTAGCCCCGGTAGCGGCTGTGTAGCAATGAGAAAAAAGGAGTCACCCGTTCCGGGTCAAAAGCCAGTGATGGCGGGAGTTGTATAAGTACCGGTCCCAGATGTTTTTTTACAGGATCGAAAATATCAAAGAATTTCTGCACAGGCTCTTCCGGATCCAGCAATCGTTTTATATGAGTAAGGTAGCGGCTGATTTTAGGACAGAACTTAAAACGTTGTGGAACTTTTTCTACCCATCCTGCCACAGTAGCAGATTTGGGAAGATGATAAAAACTGGTGTTGATTTCCGTTACGTGAAAGAACCGGCTGTAGTAATGCAGCCACTCTGCCGGCTTCAGATCCGGCGGATAGAAGATTTCCTTCCAATGTTTATAACTCCATCCCGAAGTACCAATGTGAGCCATGTTATTATTTGGTTATTTGAGATTTATCCCCAAAAAAGATGCCTTCCGATTGTTCCGGAAGGCATCTTTTTTTTATACAAATCTTAAATCTTAAATAATCAAATAACCAAATAATAAAATGGTTGCTATCTGATGATGGTGATAAAGCCTTTGAATAATGGAGCGCCGGTACCCATGTCGATGGCAAAGTAGTAGGTGCCTTCTGCGAGTGGCTGTCCGTTGACGGTGCCATCCCAGGTGTTGCTGTAGCTCTTCTGTCTGAACAGGAGGCGGCCTGCGCGGTCAAATATTTTCACTTCATTCTGCGGATACATGTCGATGTTTTTCACAATCCAGCGGTCGTTGATACCATCGCCGTTAGGTGTGAGTACGTTGACAGCTTCCAGCTTATAGTCTTCCTTAACAATGATGACTATGGATCTGGTGACACTGCATCCGTTGCCGTTGCTGATGACTACTTCGTAGGTAGTGGTTTCAGCGGGGCGGCAGATGGTTACCGCTGTGTTGGTGCTGCTCAGGCCATTCGCCGGCTGCCATTTGTAGGAGGCGCCGCCGGAGGCAATCAATGTCAGGGCATCGCCTTTACTGATGGTGGTATTGCCGTTGGCGCGCACGCTGCCGGAAGGAACCGGAGTAACGG
Organism: Chitinophaga solisilvae; assembly: GCF_009928525.1. GTDB lineage: Bacteria > Bacteroidota > Bacteroidia > Chitinophagales > Chitinophagaceae > Chitinophaga > Chitinophaga solisilvae. The sequence goes on from NZ_JAABOK010000006.1 coordinate 269,453, forward strand.
TAACGGCTATACTGCTTGTGCTCAGCTGGTAGCCGTTTTCAAATGTTACGGTAACGGAGTAGCTGCCGCTTTCTTTTGCATCGTACTGGCGGCTGCGGGCGCCGTTAACAGCAACGCCGTTGCGGTACCACTGGTAGGCGTTGGCAGGGGTGGAGGTGAGGGTTACCTTACCGCCTTCGCAGAAGGTAACACTGCTTTCCGGTGTGATGACCGGCGCCGGCCAGTTGGATACATGAATATCGAAAGTAACCGGAGGTGCAGCGTTGTAGTTACTGTTACCCGGCTGGGTGATAGTGATGGTAGCAATACCTGCTATGCCTACTTTGGCGGTAGCGCCGGTGAGGCTGATAACAGCGGAGTTGTTGCTGGCAATAGCTACCGGCAGTCCGCTGCTGGCGCTGGCACTGATCGTGAAATCAGGGTCTCCCTGGTTTTTATTGCTCACAGCCGTGTAAGTAATCTGCTGTGTTGCTTTTCCTATCACTAAGGTTCCCTGCTGGTAAGTGATGGTATAGTTGGCGCTGCTGAGGCCGGATGGCATAATGATGTAGCTGCCGGCATTTACAGCTCCCTGTGAACTGCCGCCGTAGGCAAGCGTTCCGGAGAGTACCGCCGCCTGTTCACCATACACCAGGCCGGTGTAGGTAACACCATTTCCGCCCGTATAGGCGTTGCCGGTATAGCCCTGGCTGTCGTCTTTTGCTTTTACTGTCAGGGCAGCCGGTGTAACCGTGAATGTCTGCGTCACTGCCGGAGCTGCATTATAGCTGCTATTGCCGGGCTGGTCAGCAGTAATGGTTATGCTGCCGGTTCCGGTGATGGTTACCACATTGTTGCTGACAGTTGCCTTGCCGGATGTAACCGTTAATACCGGAGTAAGTCCGGAAGTAGCGGTAGCACTGATGGTGAATGGCGCATCGCCGTACACATGATTGCTGATAGCCGGGAAGCTGATAGTCTGATTGCCTTTTCCAACGGTAAGTGTGCCGGGCTGGAAATGGAAGGTGTAATCAGCTGCTGCCAGACTTCCTTGTGCTACGGTGACAGGGTATGTGCCTACCGGAGAATTTATATCGGCAGTAGTGCTTATTGCCGGTGTGCCTGTGAGAACAGCTGCATTGTCAGTATATACAAATCCGCTATACGCCCAGGTGAGCAACGGATTAGCCGTATTGACCAACCTGGATTTATCATCAGCTTTTACCGTCAGGGTAGCTTTGCTGATATGTACGATGAAGTCAACGGGTGAAGCTGCTTCGTTGTTGGCATCGCCTGCAGCACTGGCCGTTACGGTTACATCGCCGGCATGTGTGATGGTGAAGGTGCTGCCGCTGATGCCGGCATTTGCTGCACCCGATTTGATAGTGTATACAACCGGGAATCCTTTGGAAGAAGCGGCTGTTAAGGTAAATGGTGCATCACCATATTGTTTGGAGACATCCACCGCCTGTGTGATCTGCTGGGTGGCTTTGCCGATTACCAGTATACCTTTTACAAAGGTGATGGCATAGTTGGCGCTGCTGAGTCCTGCGGGCATAATATCGTAGGAGCCGGCATTTACAGCCCCCTGTGCGTTACCGGTATAACTGAGCGGCCCGTTAAGTACGGCAGGCTGTTCGCCGTATACCAGACCAGTGTAGCTAACACCGTTACCGCCCGTATAGGCGTTGCCGGTATAGGTGCGGTTGTCATCTTTCGCTGTGATGGTTAACGCAGCCGGCGCAACGGTGAATGTGTGCGATACATCCGGAGCAGCATTGTAGCTGTTGTCGCCGGCTTGCGCCGCGATGATGGTAACGTTCCCTGTTCCGGTGATGGTCACCACATTATTGCTGATGGTGGCATTACCTGAAGTAACACTCAGTACCGGCGTGAGTCCGGAAGTGGCGGTAGCGCTGATGGTGAATGGCGCACCGCCGTATACATGGTTACTGATAGCGGGGAAGCTGATAGTCTGATTGCCTTTACCAACGGTGAGTATACCAGGTTTGAAGCTGAAGGTATAATCGGCCGCTGCCAGGGAGCCCTGTGTGAGTGCAATCGGATAAGTGCCTACCGGCGAGTTAAGGTCAGCGGTAGTGCTGATGACCGCTGCGCCGGTAATGGCGGTAGCGTCATCGCTGTAAACAAATCCGCTGTAGCTCCAGGTGAGTGCCGGATTAGCAGTATTAAACTGTTTGGATTTATCGTCTGCCTTTACTTCAAGCGGCGCTTTGCTGATATGTACGATGAAGTCAACGGGTGAAGCTGCTTCGTTGTTGGCATCGCCTGCAGCGCTGGCCGTTACGGTTACATCGCCGGCATGTTTGATGGTGAAGGTGCTGCCGCTGATGCCGGCATTTGCTGCACCTGATTTGATAGTGTATACAACCGGGAATCCTTTGGAAGAAGCGGCTGTTAAGGTAAATGGTGCATCACCATATTGTTTGGTGACATCCACCGCCTGTGTGATCTGCTGGGTGGCTTTGCCGATTACCAGTGTACCTTTTACAAAGGTGATGGCATAGTTGGCGCTGCTGAGTCCTGCGGGGATAATATCGTAGGAACCTGCATTTACAGCCCCCTGTGCGTTGCCGGTATAGCTGAGCGGCCCGTTAAGCACGGCAGGCTGTTCGCCGTATACCAGACCGGTGTAGGTAACACCGTTACCGCCCGTATAGGCGTTGCCGGTATAGGTACGGTTGTCATCTTTCGCTGTGATGGTTAACGCAGCCGGTGTAACGGTGAATGTTTGCGATACATCCGGAGCAGCATTGTAGCTGTTATCGCCGGATTGCGCCGCGGTGATGGTAACGTTCCCTGTTCCGGTGATGGTCACCACATTATTGCTGATGGTGGCATTGCCGGAAGTAACGCTTAGTACCGGCGTGAGTCCGGAAGTGGCGGTAGCGCTGATGGTGAATGGTGCATCGCCGTATACATGGTTACTGATGGCGGGGAAGCTGATGGTCTGATTGCCTTTGCCAACGGTGAGTATACCTGGTTTGAAGCTGAAGGTATAATCGGCTGCTGCCAGGGAGCCCTGTGTGAGTGCAATCGGATAAGTGCCTACAGGCGAGTTAAGGTCAGCGGTAGTGCTGATGGCTGCTGCGCCGGTAATGACGGTAGCGTCATCGCTGTAAACAAATCCGCTGTAGCTCCAGGTGAGTGCCGGATTAGCAGTATTGAACTGTTTGGATTTATCGTCTGCCTTTACTTCAAGCGGCGCTTTGCTGATATGTACGAGGAAGTCAACCGGTGTAGCTGCTTCATGGTTGGCATCGCCTGCAGCGCTGGCCGTTACGGTTACATCGCCGGCATGCCTGATGGTGAAGGTACTGCCGCTGATGCCGGCATTTGCTGCACCTGATTTGATAGTGTATACAACCGGGAATCCTTTGGAAGAAGCGGCTGTTAAGGTAAATGGTGCATCACCATATTGTTTGGTGACATCCACCGCCTGTGTGATCTGCTGGGTGGCTTTGCCGATTACCAGTGTACCTTTTACAAAGGTGATGGCATAGTTGGCGCTGCTGAGTCCTGCGGGGATAATATCGTAGGAGCCGGCATTTACAGCTCCCTGTGCGTTACCGGTATAGCTGATCGGCCCGTTAAGCACGGCAGGCTGTTCGCCGTATACCAGACCAGTGTAGGTAACACCGTTACCGCCCGTATAGGCGTTGCCGGTATAGGTGCGGCTGTCATCTTTCGCTGTGATGGTTAACGCAGCCGGTGTAACGGTGAATGTGTGCGATACATCCGGAGCAGCATTGTAGCTGTTATCGCCGGCTTGCGCCGCGGTGATGGTAACGTTCCCTGTTCCGGTGATGGTCACCACATTGTTGCTGATGGTGGCATTACCTGAAGTAACACTCAGTACCGGCGTGAGTCCGGAAGTGGCGGTAGCGCTGATGGTGAATGGTGCATCGCCGTATACATGGTTACTGATGGCGGGGAAGCTGATAGTCTGATTGCCTTTGCCAACGGTGAGTATACCAGGTTTGAAGCTGAAGGTATAATCGGCCGCTGCCAGGGAGCCCTGTGTGAGTGCAATCGGATAAGTGCCTACCGGCGAATTAAGGTCAGCGGTAGTGCTGATGGCCGGTATGCCTGTGAGAACAACTGCATTGTCAGTATATACAAATCCGCTGTAGCTCCAGGTGAGTGCCGGATTAGCAGTATTAAACTGTTTGGATTTATCGTCTGCCTTTACTTCCAGTATTGCTTTGTCAATCTGTACGGTAAAATCAACTGGTGCAGCATCTGCATAATTGGCATCACCTGCGGCGCTGGCGGTGATAACTACTGTGCCGGCATGTGTGATGGTGAAAGTGTTACCTGTAATATTACCGTTACCTGCGCCGGATTTGATGGTATAGGTTACCGGGAATCCTTCGGAAGAAACGGCATTCAGGGTATAAGGAGCATCCCCGTATTTTGCTTGAATACCAGCAGCTCCGGTGATCTGATGGGTAGCTTTTACAACCTGCAGTGTTCCCTGGGAACCGCTGACAGTATAGTTGTCAGCCGATGTGGAGCCATTCTGGTATACAATCGGATAATAACCAGGCGCTGAAGTTTTAACTGCCACTGTGGTGAATACAGGTGGAGTTTTTAATACATCAGGCTGGTCATTGCGTTTCAGCCCCAGTACCTGGAAGCTGAATGTAGGATTATCGGTATTGTAAGGTCTGATGACATTGACAGGCACAATGGTTAACGGCGCCGGCGCCACGGTGAAAGTGACCTGTGTCTGTGCCGGAAGGTATTCACTGTTTCCTGCCTGATTTACGGTTACTGTGATATTACCTACATTACCGGTGATGATGGCTGTGTTGTCAGCATTCATGGCGCCATCGCCTGTAACCGTATAAGTAAGCGGTAGCCCGGAATTGTTGCTGGCAGAGAATCCTATGTCAGTGCCATAGCGAACTGTTCCACCAAGCGGCACATTGATATACTGTGTTTTTTTGTTGATAATGAGTGTTCCTGCCTCATAGTTCAGCAGATATTTGCCGGAAGTATAAGTTGCATTTGTTATGCTGATGATATATGACCCCGGTGTATTGTTGTTGGGGGCATTGTGACTGTAGGTGACATTGAGACTGGAAATATCACCCGGACCATCACTTCCAACAAATCCGTCGAGACGATAGGTAAATGCCGGGAATGCATTGCCCGGATTCATGCTTTTATCTTCTGCAATAATCCGCAGTATTGCTTTTGCTGCAGTGAAACTGCCTGTAACGGTAGTAGCAGGTAAGGTGTTGCCATCTCCTGCCTGGCTCACCGTAAACGTGATGTTACCTGCACCTGTGATAACGATGTTGCCATCAGGGTTGACAGCAGCAGGGCCGGAAGTAATGGTATATTTCACCGGTAAGCCGCTGGTGCTGTTATATCCCGGATCAAAGGGAGCATCTCCGTATGTTTTGTTAAATGCCGCAGGGCTGTTGATCGCCTGTGTCCTTTTATTGATAGTTAAAGTGCCCTGCTGGAAATTAAAGGTATAGTTATCAGCTGCCAGGGTACCGGCAGTGATAGCAATGGTATAGTTGCCTGCCTGTGTATCCTGATTTACAATTGACAATACAGGTTCTCCGGTAAGAGAGCCGGCGGCATTATCTGTGTATTTAAATCCGGTGGCAGACCAGGTCAGTGCCGGTGGCACAGGATCGCCGTATGTCTGGGTTTTATCATCGGCAGTAATGTTCAATACCGCTTTGCTGATATGTACGGTGTAAGATACTTCCGGTGCTGCTTCATAGTTCACATCTCCGGGCTGACTGGCTTTCAGTACGATGTCGCCGGCTCCCTTAATGGTAAGCGTGTTTCCTGAAACAGCAGCCAGTGCTGCGTATTGTGCATCCAGTGTATACGTTACCGGTAGCCCGGAGGTAGTGAAGCCTTTCAGCGGGAAAGGCGCTGCTCCATAGGTAACGGTGGTATCCGGATTAACGAATTTAACGGTCTGTAATTGTTTGATGATATTGTAGTTGCCGGGTTGCAGATTGAAAGAATAATTATCTGCATCCAGCGAGCCTTGCGTCATCGTGATATTGTACTGACCGGGAGAACCGGCAGGATCAGGGTTGAATACGGGAGTACCTCTTACCACATCTTTCGTGTCAGAGAATACAAAGCCCGCATATTCCGGTATCCAGGAAGGGAATGCTTCCCCATAGTGAATCGTTTCCGGTTTTACGGTTACCGTCAGCGGATGTTTGACCACATTGAGCATAAGGGAGGCTGTAAGCGGCAGGAATTTATTGGAGCGTATGGCCGTTACCGTTACATTGGTAGTACCCGCTTTAATACCGGTGAATTTACCGCCGGTAGTATCCGCCAGTTTGGTTACCTGCGCATATTGCAGAGGGCTGGAAGCCGTTACCTGCGGGTCTTTATCAGTATCTCCGTAAGTGATGGTGAACGGATTGCTGCCGAGTGTAATAGTTTGAGGCTGCGCCTGATATTCATACGCACCGAGATCTATGATGGTGTTGCTGATACGCAGCTGACCGGTAATATCCCTGGCGCCTGCCTGTACAGCGCCGGGGTTGTTGGTTTGCGGGTCGCCGGCATTGAAAACAGACTTCGGAATATTGATATCCGGTGCGTAATTGAAGGTGGCTGCGTTGGGGAAGGCAGAGGTAATTACCGTTCCATCGCTGACGCCGCTGCCGTTAAAGTACCGGTTGTTTACAATGCTGTACCTCAGCATGGCAGATGGAGAATTGGCGCCTCCCTTATAGATCGACTCTGTAATGAGACTATTATAGATAATAATTCCACCGGTTACCGAATTGTTGTTATAGTTTATGGATGTTGAGCGGTTACCGGTACTGGTAACATTGATCAACGTATCATTGTTATCTGAATACTTGACGAAGGAGCTGCTGTTGTTGTAAAATGCACTGTTAAGGATGGTTACGCCTCCGTTGCCGGAAGTGTAACATGCTCCGCCATCCGTTAAGAATGTTTTGTTATACCGGAAGTGTATATTTCTGAGTTTGAGGGAGAAGCTGGTATTGTTGCCGTTTGTTATCAGGCCGGCTCCTACGCGGGAAAGCGTGGTACCGCCATCTGCCAGACCGCAGGTGATAACGAAACCATCCAGCACAGTTCTGTTATTCACGCCTATAGCCGTTACTACGTGATAGCTGTTATTACCGGTAATGCCTGTCAGGTCAGCAGCTGCTGTATTATCATTATCGTCGATATCACCGGAAAGTATGGTCTGGTTGATATCCAGCTTTCTTAAAGCAGGATCATTTTCTCCGTCAAAGCCGCCGAATACTTCTACGTTGGCGGCCAGTGGGAATGACAGCGTTCTGTCGCCGGTAGCAGTAGGTTTATGTGTACCTTTTGCTACCCATATCTGTTTTATATCGCCGTTGGAAGCTGCTGCTGCCACGAGTGCGTTGCGGAGGTCGGGATAGGCGCTGGTCCAGCTGCTGCCGTCGCCGTTCATGCCGGCTTTATTATCTACATATACAATATGATTGGCATCGGGATTTACTACAACCAGATTGGCAGGTGTGGCGCCGGGAAGCTGAAATCCGGCAGGAGCGGGGCTGATCTGCGTCTGGTCCTGCCGCCATCTGGCAGGGTCCTGTAAATAGGCGCGGAGACTATGTGGTGTACCGGCAATTACGCTGTTATCATATTTTCCGTTGATGGCGGTAATAACCGGGAAAGCGACATCGGTGGCGCTGGTAGCCGGTTTTACACTGGAGGATGCTGTCAGCTCATCGTCGAGTGAAGCGTCCCAGTCGGTTCTGTTAACAGCAACACCCGCAATGATTTTCACCTGGTTACTGATTTTGGTATAGGCAATCAGCTGATCGCCGGCCAGCCCTATACTGATATATTGTTTCTGCGGGGCAGAGATGGTATTGTACGTTGGCTGTGTAAGGCTAACCGTGCCTTTGCTGGCACTGGGGGCATATTTACAGAATACGACAATCTGCGTGCCTGCTTTTATCAGGGTAGCGCCGCTTTTCCATTCTATGATGCCATCAGACTGTGTGCCGTAATTGGGATCATTGGAAATCTGGAAAGTGGCGCCGCCGGATTTAAGGCCGATGTCTGTGAAGAATACGCTGGTGTTAGGCTGGAGGTCTACCAGCGTTACAAACGAGAATGCGTCATTCTGCGTAGTGCCGTTTGCGTTATCATCAAAAAGATTAAAGGCGGTAATGGCGAGGTCGCCGGGTTTTAAAACTGTTTGTGCATGCAGGCCAGCGGACAATAGCGTACTGGCTGCTAATAGCAATAGTGGGGCAATCCTGCGTAAAAATAATTTCATGGCAAGGGTATCTTAATGAGTTAAATCAGGTATTTGTCAGGCACACAGATAGGTGTTGATCCATCCGGAAGAAATGCCGGTACGCTTTTCTTCTGCGATGTATTTCCACACATCATCTGTCTGACTGACACAGGTAACAACAGATAGCTGAAAGTTAGGGTCTGCCTGTACATACCAGGCAGGTGCAATAATATGATGGGTATTATTATCCATGGAAATCGGGCCCCTGGGGCTGTTAATGGCAATGTCACGAAGCAGTTGCACTATTTTTCTGCCATTGAACTCATGTGAGGGGGCGTTATGAAACAGGTGTGCCAGCAGCAGGCCGTTTTCCCAGCCATGCATAGACAGCACGCTGCCTTCGCGTTTCGCGAAGCTGCGGAAATGTTGAAGGAACTGTTTGTTTTCTTCCGTATCCAGCGTACGTGTCCAGGGTACGTAGCCGCCTATACGAAAATGGGGATTGAGTTCGCCGTATACAGGTGCTAAGGTTTCATCCAGCAGCATAGGGCTGGCGAAGATGTTCTTTCCGGCCGCTTCCGGTAACTGTTGCAGCCGGTGTAAAAAATGCCAGGCAAGATCACCGTTGAACAACGTCAGCAGGGAAGGAGTATCAGGGTTTGTCTGCAGAAATGCCTGTAGTTGCTGCAGATGAAAGTCCTTCACTTTATAGTCGCTGACAAAATTAAACATTACTTTTCCTCCATGATCTGCATATGCCTGGGACATAGCATGTACATGAGAATAGCCGCCGTCATAGTAAGAGGTGCATACGCCTGCAGCGCCATGTGCAGCGGCATGAATACCGGTAAGTCTGCATTGCACCACATTCTGCAACGTATGATAAAGGACAACAGGGTTAGGCGCTATATCTTCCTGATACTTTGCACCGTTGTTGACGATGATTACCAGTTTGTTTAACGACAGCGCCAACTGTTGTATGGCAGACAGTTCCGGCTGATCGCCATAAACAATGAGTATATCTGCCTGTTCCTGGAAAAACATTTTTTCTGCTTCTGCCCTTACCTGTTCCTGGTTAATGCCATAGTTGATATTGGCAGTAACAAGCGTTACCTCCTTGTCAATACCGGCGTATTGTAATGCCGCCTGCAATCCCTGCAGGAAATCATGCCGTATCAGCGGCAGCATGGTAGAACCGGGAAGAAGTAGACCTGCTTTCATCATACTGGCTGAGGGTAAACGCCAAAAAGCGAAATAATAAAATTAATGGTGAGATAAGGTTTGAGCAGCGAGTAAGGCTGATAACCACCGGTGTAATCTACCTGCATCATACTGCCGGCAGTAGGGCCGGCGTTAACAGTCAGCGGCGCCAGTTTCGCAGAGGCGTGCCTGGTTTTGCTGTACAGCTGTGTGGTGGTATGAATAGCAGGATAATGTGCAGCAGGAGAGGTGCTGTTGCCTGGGTTTTCTCCCAGTGCCTTTATTGCCAGTCCTCCTGTTATCCCGTGTGAATGGGTCGGAAGCTGCTGGGGCGTTAACGTATGAGTTTCACTTCCCAGTTTTTGTCCGAGCGTATAGGTTTCTGTAAGTGTGGTAGTTCCCAGTTGGTACTTAAGCGTCCCTGAGCCTATTGGTATTCTGCCCTGCAGGTCGGGGAGGGCAAAGGTATTTTCTCCGTCGCCGCCATAGGTAGTGCCTATAAGATTGAATAGTGACTCATACTCTGCGATGAGGAGCAGTTGCCCCTGGCAGAATGCCCAGTCTTTAGGCGGAAAATTGCCTGCGAACATTTTTATCTGTCCTATATATGGAGTAGCCATAATTTTGTTTTAGTGTTTTACGGTCGCTCTGGAAATATTCCCTGAAGTGCGATGCAGATGTTGATTCCCAGCATAGGTTGCTTGTTATTTAAAGCCTGGCTGGCTCCTGCCGGGGTAAGTTGTAAGGTAGACCGGAGCTTACCGGATTCGCCTGTGGGCGCCTCTGCGGCATATTGTTGCAGTCCGGCTCCCGTACCCAGATATGCATTGATCGGGTTGGTGGTATTGTTTGTATTTCCTGCCGGTATAGCGAGTGGCAATTTTTTAATTTCGTGTGTGTGACCCGGAATTTCGGTTTGCAACAATGTAATTTCAGCCGCACCTCCTGCCTGGCCTTGCCAGTATTCACTCAGGCCCGGGCCCTGCCCGGCGCCCAGCGGTGTGGCGTTCTGTAAATTGGGTAATGCAAAAGTACTTTTGCCATCGCCTCCGTACGTGGTGCCCAGTAAGGAGAACAGCGCTGTATTCTGGGAAATAGGCAATACCTGACCATTACAGAATGCATAGCCTTTGGGGGCAAAGTTAAAACCGTACATGACTATTTCTGCTACGAAAGATTCTGCTGCCATAGGGGTTACGTTTGACTGGGAAATATTCCCCTTAATGAGATAATGAAATTAACTACAAGAGAAGGCATTAAATGCCCGTAGGGGTCACCGGTGGAAACGTAGTTCTCCGTCGTTGCCGGCATACCCAGGTCTGCTGCACTGATAGTTGCCATGTGTTCATCTGCGGCCGTACCGAAATACGCAGTTGTTCCCGGCGCCAGGTAATGGCCGGCAGGATCATCACTGTTGCCCGCGGGTGCTACAGGTAATGTTACGGCAGCATTCAGCGTATGCGAGTGTGCAGGGATGTTGTCGGCAGACAATTTATTGACGGGGAGGCCGGATGCCTGACCCAGCGTAACCTCGCTGCCAAAGTGAACAGGGCAACGGCCCCGGAAATCAGGTAAGGCAAAAGTAACTACACCATCACCTCCATAGGTGGTACCCAGTAAAGAGAATAAAGCCTGATTGGAACTAATGGGCAATAATTGCCCGTTGCAGAGGGCATGACCTGTTGGGGCATAAGGAAAAGCTACCATGGAGATTTCTGCCAGAAAGAATTCATCAGCCATCGTTGGTAAGGGATATAAAAGTGACGTATATATGAAAAACCGGAACAAAAATATATCTTCTTTAGGTGACATGCAATTTTTGCACTGCTTAATTTGAAAACTGTTTCTATCTTTGTCGTGATTTTACCCCCTTACCAATGAATATACATCGTCGCTCCTTTCTTCGTAATGCCTCACTGGCAACCGGTTTGCTGCTGATAGAAAAGCCGTTGCGCGCCGCCGCAGGCCTGGCAGAGAATGCACAAATCATCTCCGGCAGCAGTAATGCCCTGATTATCAGACATACCAATGATCTGCATGGCATATTACGGTCACGCTTATATGAAAATGGCGCCGGGCTATTGCTGGATGCCGGTGATTTCCTGGATGATAACCATAGCGTTGCACAGCAACGCGCTACCATTCAGGCAATGAATCAGGCAGGCTATCATGCTGCTACTATCGGCAACCGGGAGCTGAGCAACGGCCAGGAACAACTGGCTGCCCTGCTGCCAGACATGAAGTTTCCGCTGGTAAACTGCAATTACCGGTTTACCAATGCAACATTAACGCAGCATGTCCGCCCTTATGTGATTGTGTATGCAGGACCTTATAAAGTGGGGATTACCGGCGCAGGCCCGGAATTAAAAGAGGTAAAAGGCGTTACCTGCCTGCCGGCTGTTGAAACAGCCAATCAGACAGCCAGACATTTAAAAACAGTTATGGGCTGTGATTTTGTTATCTGCCTCTCTCACCTGGGTTTTGTACAGAAAGGTGATGTGGCAGACAACAAAACCATGGCCACCGCTTCTTCGCATATCAACTTTGTTATCGGTGGGCATCAGGATACCCTGATACCTTCTACCATGGTGTATCGTAATGAATTACACCAGGAAGTGTATTTAAGCCAGGCTGGTAAAGACGGCCGTGCTATGGGGCAACTTACCTTTCATTACAATGATGAAAGACAGGCAATTGGCATAGCGCCACACATTATCCTGTCGTAAGTGTAACTACCGCCGCTTTTTCTTTGGGTACGTAGATATTGGCTGCTATTTTTTCCACAAAGGTTTTGGGGAAGAATTTTGGCAGCCATGCATTCAGCTTATTGGTGAATCCCGGAATAATTTCCGCCTTTCCTTTGAACAGTCCGTCAACGGCAATTCTGGCCACGCTTTCAGCGGTCATGTTGAAACGGTCTGCTATCTTCCGTGTGCTGTCACCCATGCGGGCGCGGTTCACGAAATCAGTATCCGTGCTGCCAGGACTTAATGCACTCACCGATACCGGCGAATGCCGCAGCTCATGCCGCAGCCCGCGGGTAAATGACAAGGCAAACGCTTTAGTGGCCGCATAGATATTCAGATAGGGCACCGTCTGATAAGCAGTAGTACTGGCCAGATTGAGCAGGTACGCTTTCGGAAACTGCCGCAGCACCGGTATGTAGGCATACGATAGCCCTACCTGCGCTTTTATGTTTACGTCAATGATGTTGAACTGTTCTTCCAGTGATAGCTCTTCAAATGCGCCATTGAGGCCATATCCGGCGTTATTCACCACTACCGTCAGTTCCTGGTGCCAGGGCCGGCTCCAGCCTGTAACCCGCTGCAGGGCTTCCGGATGCGAAAGGTCCTGATACAGCGTATGTACGTTCACGTGATAAGCCGCCGCCAGCTGTGTGGCAGTATCATGCAATGTTTTTTCATCCAGATCTATCAGCAGCAGATGGTAATTTCTTTGTGCCAGCTCCGCCGCAATTGCTTTACCAATGCCTTTGGCAGCACCGGTGATTAATGCGTAAGACATACTGTTTTTATTTTTCAGATAGATGAACTGTTTACTTCGGCCAGCGCGCCTTCAGTGCTTTTGATGGCTGCCCATTGCGGTTTGCCGCCGTAGAACGACTGCTTCAGCTGCGCCAGCTTATGATAAAAAGGTGTAGGCGATTGTGCGTGTTTGGGTTGATAAGCACCGGTGATAATAGGAATATACATCACTCTTCTGCGGCTCTTTTCACCTGTATGCGGTGATTGCTGCACGCGGTGCCACAGCCGGCCGTCATGTACGGTCAGGTCGCCGGCTTCAATATCAAAACCCACTTCTTTCTTATCAGGATTATTATCGATAAAATATTTTTTCCTGAACAGCAACCTGAATATTCCCTGCCGGTGCGTACCCGGCAACACTCTCAGGCCACCATTGTCCAGCGGGCAGTCATCCAGATGGATACCCACATTGAGCATAGGCAGAATGCGTGAACCCAGGAACAGGTCCCGCGGACTGTCCGTATGCCAGCCCAGTTGCCTGAACTGGCTGTCTGCCGAATTCACATAGTGATTCACTACCAGTCCGTCTTTCTCATTTTCTCCGATGCGGCCGTGATAGTCGCCCAGCAAATGAATGAGGGACTGTAGCCTTTCCTCTTTCAGCAGCCCGCGTAAAATGCTGCTGTAATGAGAGGCAAAGGCGATACGCTGAATCAGCGGGCTGCCATCCAGGTCGGTACCAAACTTCAGCGGTATGCCATTGACTTTCTGAATATTATTTCTGAGTAATAATTGTTGTACATGCGTGACTTCCTGTAGTATAAGCGCCAGCGTATCCTTGTCCAGGAAATTTTTAAACTGGATGATTCCATGCTGTTGAAAGTATGCGAGATGCGTATCCGTTACCGCTGTGTCTAAGCGGAAAACGGGTTGGGTATTCGTTTTCATGACGATCGGTTTTTGTGGCAGTAAATAATGGTTGTACTGTTTAATAGATCACAGATGCGGAAATTGGTGGGGTAACCGCAGAGAGGAAGGCATTAACAACAACAATAAGCGAACATGACAGCCGGTGAATAATTGGCTGAAGCCCCATTCGGGCGCAGGTTTAGGTTTTGATGATAACTTTCCATTTTTGCAGATTTTTAATAGTCCACTAGTTTTGTAGACAAATATAGGGAGTAATTTTGAAAGAAAAAAATAATTACGAATTACGAATTGCGAATTACGAATGTAGAAGCGAAGATTAAAGTGAAGATTTAAGGTGATATTTAATTGTTATCGCTTTAAATCTTCACTTTAATCTTCGCTTCTACATTCGTAATTCGCAATTCGCAATTCGTAATTACTTCATATTATGATAGTCATCCGGCGTATCAATATCTATTGCTCCCTGCGGAAAATCTACGGTAGCGATATCTTGCGGGTGGGCGCGGAGAATTTTCCTGGCGCCTTCCTGGCCGGTGAGAGAGAGGAGTTGGGGAAAGAAGGATTGGTGGAAGAGGACGGGGGTGCCTGCGATGTCGTTGTAGGCGGAGGCGATGATGTTTTTGCCGGTGGTGGTTTGCAGCTGCATCATTTCCTGCAGGAGCGGAGTAGTGATGTAGGGCTGGTCACAGAGGAGCAGGAAGGTACTGCTAACGTCGGGGGATATACGAAGTAGGGTTTCCATGCCGGTGCGTATGGAGCCGCCCATACCTTCCGGCCAGCGGGTGTTGACAACGGTGTGTGCGGCGGTGGTGGTGATATCTTCCCTGATGCCGGCTGCGTAAGCGCCCAGCACCACTATTACAGGAGAACAGGTGGTTTGCAGGGCGGTATCGGTGATTCGTTGCAGCAGTTTCTTATCTTCAAATACAAGTTGCTGTTTAGGTGTGCCGAGCCGCTTGGAAGCGCCGGCAGCGAGTATGATGATGCCTGTTGATTGCATTAGTCAGATTTTGAGTGAATAGATGTTTTTTTGTTTCGCAGGGGTTGCGCACTGGCATTACTCATGACAGCCCTGATTTCGCTGATGATGGAGAGCGCTATTTCATCGGCGGTTTCTGCATCGAGATCAAGACCGGCAGGGCCGTATATGCGTTCCCGTTGTTCAGGCGTTATGCGGATGCCGGTAGCTTCCATTTCCGAGAGCATGCGTTCCAGTTTTTTAGCCGGACCAAGTACGCCGGTATAGCGGACAGCCTGGGGGAGTAACGTGGTGAGCATAGCAAGATCGTAGTTGTAATTGTGTGTCATCAGCACAACTGCAGTATACGCATCAACGGTGAAATGGGACAACACTTCATGCGGTTTGGCGGCGATAACGCTGCCGGCTTCGGGGAACCGGCTGGCTGTAGCATAGGCCGGGCGGCCATCGGCTACCAGTGTCTGCCACCCCAGGATAGCTGCCATCTTCACCAGCGGCATTACATCGTTGCCGGCGCCGGCTACCAGCAGCTGAACAGCCGGCGGCTGGAAGGCTATCAGCGCTGTCAGTTGCTGACCGCCGCTGTGATAGTTTTTCAGTGCATGATGTTTGCCATCCAATGCCTGCTGCGCATCATGTTTTACTGCCAGCAGCAGGTCGCTGTCGGCGATGCACTGCTCGAACAATCCGTGGTTGCTCAGCAGCAGGCAGGTGCCGGGTTGTGGCGCGTTGCGGTACTGCAGATCGAACAGGGTGACCATAACGGTGGCCTCGCGGGTACCGGCAACGGCCTGCAGGAGCAGCAGCGGATTAAAATAGCTGCGGGGATACAGCGGTTCCAGCAGGATATGGATAATACCGTTGCAGCCGAGTCCTACGCCCAGTTTGGCATCGTCTTCATCCATCGTGTCGTAGGTTACCAGCATGGGCCGGTCCTGCATCATAGCCAGCTGTGCTTTCCGCAGGGCGTCGCCTTCCAGGCAGCCGCCGCTGATGGCGCCTGTCAGTTCTCCCTTTTCGGTGATGAGCATACGTGCGCCCGGCCGCCTGTAGGAGGAACCCTCCACATGCACTACCGTCGCCAGCGCCGCTTTGATGCCCTGTTGATACACTTCCTGATACCGTTGTACGATATCTTCCAACTCTTTCAGCATGATGGCGTTTAGCCTTTAACGTTAGGTAATAGCTTGTCTGGTGTGATGGGCAGATCCCGTACACGCGTGCCCGTTGCATTGAATACCGCATTGGATACCGCAGCGGCGAAGCCTATCAGGGCTATTTCGCCCATTCCCTTGGAACCCATCGGATTGATTACAGGATCTTTTTTATTGATGAACAGCACGTCCGTCGGCGGCGTATCCGCATGTACGGGTACGTGATAGTCTGCATAGTTGTTATTCACAAAACGGCCAAAGCGATGATCTATCAGCGCTTCTTCTGTCAGCGCCATACCAATGCCGCCCACCACGCCGCCAATCATCTGGCTGCCGGCAGTTTTGGCATTCACGATAGTGCCGGAATCAGCTACGCTGACAACATGTTTAATCCGTACCACTCCGGTAGCGGGATGTACATGTACTTTGGCGAAGTGTACGGAGAAGGAGTACATGGAATACTTCCTTCTTTCTTCCCCGCCCTGCGAGGTGGCGGTCACTTGTAGTTCAGGTTGCTGCCGGTGCTGCAGCACTTCCCGGAAACCGGCTCTTATAGCAGGCTTCCCGGTAACGATGAGCTGCCCGTCTTCATATCCTATATCGGCAGGCTTTACATCTTTAAAGGCGGGCATGCTTTCTGCCGCCATTTCCCCCAGCTTTTGCAGCAGCAGTTTACATACATCGCTGACAGCGCTGCCCACGGTAGAAACGGTGGAAGAACCACCCTGCCGCGGCGCTTCCGGGTATTCGGATTCTCCCAGTAAGAACCTGATTTTCGCAGGGGCGATACCGGTGGCGTCCGCAGCTATCTGCACCATGGCAGTGGCGGTGCCAGGGCCTATGTCTGCCGCCGCACTGCGGATGGTTAGTGTGCCATCTGCTCCAAAAATGGCGCTGGCAGTAGCTTTACCGCGTCCTGCGCTGAAAACGCCGCTGCTCATGCCGTAACCTACCAGCCAGCCGTCTTCCTGTAACTGCCGTGGTTCCATCGTTCTGTTCTTCCAGCCTATCTTCTCCGCGCCCATCTCATAAGCCTCTTTCAGGTATTTGCTGGAGAAGGGAAGATTTTTTTCCGGGTCTGTATCTGCGTGGTTGATCACGCGGAATTGGAGCGGATCCATTTTAAGTTTATAGGAAAGCTCGTCGATGGCGGATTCCAGCGCAAAGGAGCCGGTAGCTTCGCCGGGGCCGCGCATCCATACCGGCGTGCTCAGGTTCAGCGGCACCAGCTGGTAATGCGTATTTACATTGGGGCAGGCATACATGAATTTGCTCATGCCCACAATAGCTTCGGTAAAATCTTCGTAGGGAGAGGTCACGGCTACCGCCTCGTGGGTGATGCCGGTCAGTTTACCGTCTGCCGTAGCGCCGATACCGATTTTCTGCATCGCAGCAGGGCGGTAGCCCACCAATGTAAACATATCTTTTCTGCCGATGACCAGCTTCACTGGCTTGCGTACTTTTTTTGCGGCGATGATGGCAGCCACTTCCATGGGCCATACGCGGAGGGCCATCCCGAAGGCGCCGCCTACAAAGAGCGAATGCACAACAATATTCTGTTCTGGCAGCTGGAAAAGATTTTTGAGTGTCTGCTGCACGCTCTTGACGCCTTGTGTTTTGGCGTACAGCACCAGTTTGTCCGGCGTTTCCCAGTGTGCGGTAATGCCGGCCAGCTCCATTGGGTTATGCACTTCCAGGGGAATATTATATTCCGCTTCCACGGTTACCGGCGCTTTCTTCCAGGCGTCGGGTTCGCCGCGCAGGTAGTCTTTCATACTTTTATTCTGAAAGGCTTTGTCCAGGTTGGCGTACAGGTCGGTGGCATGGGTTTCCTGGTTATAGGTAACTTTCACAAGGGAGGCCGCATGTACTGCACGCTCCAGCGTGTTAGCGACTACGATGGCTACCGGCTGTCCGTTGGAATAGATGCGGTCGTCATGGAATATTTTCAGTCCCTGTTTGGGATTGGGGGTTTCCTGTTTATAGCCGGGAACGGGAGGGGCGTTGAGGTGAGATATCACATCTGTTACGCCGGGCGCGCGGAGCGCCTCTCTGGCATCAATAGCAGCAATGCGGCCGCTGGATACGGGGCTGCATACCAGGGCGGCATACAGCATACCTTCCAGCTGATGATCCGCGAAGTACCTGGCAGCGCCGGTTACTTTCAGGCGGCCGTCTACACGGTCCATGGATTGCCCTACAGCAGGTTGCTTCATATGGCGGCGGCTTTAGAGAGTGCGGTAATAATGCTGTTCTGTGCCATCGGCACCTTGAAGGCATTGTGTTGAAAGGTGGCGGCAGACCGGGTTGCTACGGTGGCGGCTATACGGAAATTTTCTTCCGTAGGCGCTTTGCCTGTCAGCATTTTTTCTGCTTCGTATAACCGCCAGGGTTTATGCGCTACACCGCCCAGTGCCAGGCGTGCCTGGCGGATGGTGCTGCCGCTGATGTCCAGGGCGGCTGCTACGGATACCAGCGCAAAAGCGTAGGAAGCGCGGTCGCGCACCTTGAGGTAGTATACATGCCTGGTGAAGGGATTGGCGGGGATTTCCACGCCGGTAATCAGCTCTCCCTTACCCAGGTTATTGTCTTTTTCCGGCGTATTACCCGGCAGCCGGTGGAAGTCCGCAAAAGGGATGCGTCGTCCGCCTTTAGGCCCGGCTACGATAACGGTAGCGTCGAGCGCTGCCAGCGCAATGCACATATCGCTGGGATGTACGGCGATACACTGATCGCTGGCCCCGAAGATGGCATGCATGCGGTTGATGCCGCCGATAGCACCGCAGCCTGTACCCGGGCTACGTTTATTACACGGCATGGTAATATCATAAAAGTAGCTGCAGCGGGTACGCTGCATCATATTACCGCCGGTGGTAGCCATATTGCGCAGCTGCTGCGATGCGCCTGCCAGCAGGGCCTGCGACAGCAGCGGGAAATGCGTTTTTACCAGCGGATGTGCCGCCACCTCACTGTTGATAGTGGTAGCGCCGAGGTGCAATATATTGTTGCTGAAACGGATATCTTTCAGGGGCAGCCGGTTAATATCCACCAGCTTCTCCGGCGCGGTCACCCCGTTTTTCATGAGATCCAGGAGGTTGGTGCCGCCGGCGATAAAGCGCGCGGTATTATCCCTGAAAATAGCGTCTATCGCCGCTTTCTGACTGGCGGGTCTTACATAGGAAAACTGGTTCATACGGATTGCCCTCCCTGTTTTACTTCCATAATAGCGGCTACAATATTATCATATGCGCCGCAGCGGCAGATGTTGCCGCTCATAAATTCACGGATCTCACCGGGCGAGCCGGCATGCCCTTCGCGGATGCAGGCTACCGCCGACATGATTTGTCCGGGTGTACAGTAACCGCACTGGAAGCCGTCATGTTTAATAAAGGCCTCCTGCATGGGATGCAGCTGATCGCCGGCGGCCAGCCCCTCTATGGTGGTGATTTTTTTCCCTTCCTGCATCACGGCGAGGGTGAGACAGGAGTTCACCCGCTGCCCGTTGACATGCACTGTACAGGCGCCGCACTGTCCGTGGTCGCAGCCTTTTTTGGTGCCCGTCAGCGCCAGCTGTTCCCGCAAAAGGTCCAGCAACGTCACGCGGGGTTCTACAGAAAGGCGATACGCCTTTCCGTTGATCTCCATATTCACCGGCATCTTCTCAAAGATGCCCGCAATCGCTTCGTCATGCTCCCCGGCTTTGACGATCAGCGGAGGAGCCAGCGCCAGCGCCATAATGGCGGAAGATTGCCTGAGAAATTCGCGCCTGGCTTCGTGTTTGTCCGGTTTACCCGGACAAGATGATTGTTCCTTATCAGCTTGTGACATGTACACAAGATTTTTAATCCGGTAAAAAGTTATATTTTTTTTGAGAGATCTGCAAGCAGAATGTGACCACTGACAAACACAGCCTGTTAATATTTGTCGCTTTTCAAAAAAATATCTACATTACCATAGTTTAACGTTTTAGCCGACAAATAAACCGAAGTCTGTTTTCGCTGTAAATGATCCACGCATGCCTGCAATGAAAGACAAGTTTTTCAGTGACGATGATTTATGGAAGCGGTTTAAATCCGGTGATAGATCAGCCTTTGCGCTTATTTATCAGGAGTATACCGTTTATCTTTTCCAGTATGGCTTCCGGTTCTGCGATGACCGGGAAAAACTGAAGGACATTATCCAGGATTTGTTTGTAGAGATGTGGAACAGCCGGGAGGCTTTGTCGGAAAAAGTGATGATAAGATTTTACCTGTGCCGCAGCCTGAAATATAAGCTGCTGCGGGCCAATTATCAGTTCCGCAGTAAAACGGGCCGGCAGCACCAATACCTCCATGAACAACCGGCCACCATTACCGAAAGTACGGTGGAAGACAAGCTGATAGATGCAGAAAATAACGCCTGCCGCAGCGTACTGCTGGAAAACGCCATCCGCAAACTCTCCCGCCGCCAGCAGGAAATTATTACCCTCCGTTTTTATATGGGCTTCACCAATGCCGAAATTGCAGACCTGATGCATATGAAGTATCAGTCTGTCAGCAACCTGTTGTACAACGCCCTGAACCGTATTAAGGAAACCCTCCAGACCTCTCCGCTGACAGTTCGGCTGCTGGAAACCCTCCGCGTGTTTTTTATTTGATTATTTAATTATTTGAGATTTTATGTTCATCAGGATGCTCCTGCAGCCCTGAAAGGGTTTTTATTGCCGGGAAAAAAATATCTCCCGGAATGAGTATAAAAATATAGTTGTTGTCATTTAGTGTTTATAGGGATACTGTGGGATGATCCTGCTGAAATTTTCTTCCGGAAAAGAGAGTTGCCTGAAACTCTTCGGCAGGGGCATTCTATGAGAGAAATCCCAGATGAAAAAATCTCAAATAACACAATGGAGCATTTTAACGAAGAAACGTGGGAACTGATACAGGATGATACTTTCATCGGGTGGGTATTGTTTCCGGATGCGGAAAGCAATAGTTACTGGGAACGGTGGAAGGCAGCTAATCCCGGAAGAGTGGAAGTGCTGCAACATGCGCGGGCAGCTGTGCTGGCTATGCGGGATTTGCCGCAGCCTGCAGTACCGCAGTCTTTACTGCAGGAAGTGTATGCCAACGTGGAAGAAAGAATTGCTACCGGCCGCGAAGACACTGAAATAAGTGTAGAAATGACACCCATCGGAAGAAGTGTGCCGTTCCGCTGGATAGCGGTAGCAGCGGCTGTTATGGCCGGTATGCTGGTAGTGTCATTGCTGGTGCGCAGGAATACTCAGCTGCCTGCCATGGCGCAGCTGGAAAGCAGAATGGAAAACGATAAAATGGTGCGTACCAACAAAACCGGGGAGCGGCAGGTGGCTTATCTGACAGACGGTTCTACCGTGGTATTACAATCCGGTGCTACTATTCAGCATCAGTCGTTTTTTGTACAGCCGCAGCGGGAAGTATACCTGCAGGGAGGGGCCTTTTTTAATATTGCCGGCGATGCACAGCGGCCGTTTGTGGTGTATACGCCCAAAGTGGCTATCCGGGTGCTGGGAACCAGCTTCTATGTAAAACAGGAAACGGACGGGCATATCACCGTTACTGTAAAAACAGGTAAGGTAGCGGTTTGCAGCAGAACGAAACAGGAAGAAAGTCATATTGTAACACCGGACCATCAGCTGCGTTTTGATCCGGGTACCCAGCATTTTACCGATGCCGCCATCAGTGCGGATGAAACAACAATTCCGGAAATACCGGTTATGCACGCGAAAGATTTTATTTATGAAGAAGAACCAGTGAACAATATTTTCAAAGCCCTGGAAAATGCCTATGGAATTAAAATCAATGTCAACGAAGCGGTCTTCAGCAAATGTAACATCACCACCAATGTGTCCGGTGAAACATTTGAGAACAAGCTGAAGATCATTTGTGCGGCTATCAACGCAACGTACCGGATTACGGGCGAAGCAGTATTCATACAGGGAAAGCCCTGTAATTAGTTAAAATTTATCAACCAACACGTTACTTGTAATCCTGCTAAAACTGATCTCATGTGTACCTAGTTTTATCCACCAATTAAAAAGTGGCGATGCGTCAACATCGCCACCTGTAATTTTTTTCCTGCACCAGTCTGGTCCACTTCTGCAGGAAGCGCTTTGCTGTACTCATTATTTACTATCACAACAAAACAATTGAAGTTATGCACAAATTTGCAAACTCCAACCGGACAGTCATTTTTTTTATGAGGGTTGCGTTGCTACAAACAGGTTTGTTGTTCTGTCTGCTGACCTGCACTTTCGCTGAAACGCTGAGAGGGCAGGAGGTGTTGAACAAAAAGTTATCACTGGATATGCCGCCCAGTGATCTGAAGCATATTCTAAAGGCGATCACCGAGAAAACCACGGTGAATTTTACCTACAGTAACAACACCCTGCCTGCCCGGCAGCGTGTGGCTGTATCTGCGCGTAATGAGCAGCTGGGAAGTTTGCTGCAACGCCTGCTTTCTCCCCTGCACATCACTTACGAAGTAATTAACGAGCAGGTAATTCTCCGCCGGGAAAAAGCTGCGGAAGGCAGTATGATTATTGACGCCGGCAATGTACTTTTCCAGAAGATCAGCGGCACCGTACGTGCTACCGACGGCTCTCCGCTGCCGGGCGTAGGGGTAATGATCCTGGGCACCAGTAAGGGCACGGCTACCGATGTAAACGGCCACTTTGAGCTGGAAGCCAAAGAAGGCGACGTACTGGTATTTTCTTCTATCGGGTTCACACAAAAACGTATTACCGTTGGCGCTGCCGCGGTGATAGATGTGGTGCTCGCCAGCACGGCCACCTCCCTGGATGCTGTGGCTGTTACTGCGTTAGGTATCAAAAGAAGCAAACGCACGCTGGGCTATTCACAGGAAGAAGTGAAAGGCGCAGAAGTGGCGCGCTCCAACGCTCCCAACATCATCAACGCCCTTGGCGGAAAGATGGCGGGCGTAAATGTCACCAATCCCAACGGCGTGGATGGCGGAAGTACCCGTATTGTGATCGGCGGAAATAACGCCATACAGGGCGATAACCAGCCGCTGATTATTGTGGATGGGATGCCTATGGCCAACGATATGCCTACCCAATACAATGTGCGCACCGCTCCCACAGGCAGCGCCATATTTGCCGGAGACAAGGCCGATGCTACCAGCACCAGCTCTCCCAAAGATTATGGCAGCCCTATCAATATGATCAACCCGGAAGATATTGAATCTATCAGCGTGCTGAAAGGGCCTACGGCTGCAGCGTTGTACGGCGGTAAAGGCGCTAATGGCGTTATCCTCATCACTACCCGCAAAGGCGCCAAACGTACCGGCCTGGGTATAGACTATACCTACGGCTACAAGAATATTCAGCCCTACCGTTTCCTGAAGCTGCAGAACGAATTCGGCGCAGGGGGGATGGTATCGCTGAATGAACCACAGTACCGCCTGGTGAACGGCAAGCCTGCCCTGACCTCCGGCTGGGATGGCATGTATGTGGATCCCAAAACAGGCTCCGGTCCTTATGGCATAAATACCTACAGTCAGGCAGGATGGTCCGGCGCAGGCCTGTCATGGGGCCCGCGCATGACCGGGCAGATGATTACCTGGTGGGATGGCACGCAGCAGGCGGATGTACCGCAGCCGGATAATATCAGGCAGCTGTACAGAAACGGATTACAGTCTACACATAATGTGGCGCTTTCGGGCGGTAATGAATGGGGCTCTATACGCGCCTCCTTTTCCCGGCTGAGCAACGCAGCAGTATTGCCCAACAGTGATTACAGCCGTAACACCTTCAACCTCGGCGCTAATGTTAAAGTGACCCAGAAGGTGAATATGCAGATCACTTCTTCCTATATCGTCAACAATTATCATAATCCGCCACAGCTTGGGAACAATGATGCCAGCTCCTGGCAGAAACGCCTGCTATATAATGCAGGACGTAATTACAAGGGAGAAGATATTGCCATGTATAAAAATCCGGATGGCACACAGAACACGCTGTCAGGCTTCCCCTGGGCGGGTAACGGCGGTTACATGATCTGGAACCTGCTGGAAAACAGCACAGATCAGAACCGGCGTAAACTCATCGCCGGCGTGCAGCTGAACTATGAAGCTACTCCATTTCTGGACTTCATCTTCCGGGGCGGTATCGATAATAACACCAACGAACTGGAAACGAGAAATCCGCCTACGGATGCACTCGGAATCAAAGGATACTATGGCCATGGCACTGAGCGCGATAACGCCTCCAATATGGATTTCATCGGTACCCTGCACAAGGAGAAAATGGTGAATGGCGCCCTGAATGCAAAGTTTTCTGTCGGCGGTACTATCTATCGCCGCGA
Organism: Chitinophaga solisilvae; assembly: GCF_009928525.1. Classification (GTDB taxonomy): domain Bacteria; phylum Bacteroidota; class Bacteroidia; order Chitinophagales; family Chitinophagaceae; genus Chitinophaga; species Chitinophaga solisilvae. The sequence goes on from NZ_JAABOK010000006.1 coordinate 293,788, forward strand.
TATGTACGGACAGTTTAACTACAACGATAACTGGTCTATTCCCTACATCTATTCCGTTAACGACGGTACTTACCTGGGCACACCGCATCCGCCGGTAGAAAGCCAGCTGCGTAAACGCATGAATTCTGTCTACAGTTTCCTGAACCTATCCTATAAAGATTTTCTGTATCTGGATATCACCGGACGCAATGACTGGTCTTCCGCCCTGCCAAAGGGACAATGGTCTTACTTCTTCCCGTCTTTTGCCGGCAGCTTCGTGTTCTCCGATCTGTTACAGACAGATCCCGCAGTCCTGAGCTTCGGTAAGTTAAGGGTAGCATGGGCGCAGGCCGCCGTAGATCCGGCGCCGTACCAGGTAAACTATAACTTCACGGCTTCTACCTTTGCCGGACAGGCAGCAGTGAAGCTGCCCACTTCTCTCCCTGCCTTCGGCTTCCGGCCGGCCATCAATACCACCATCGATTTCGGCTTGGTACTGGGCTTTCTCAACAACCGCCTCAACCTGGATATGCGTTACTACAGAGGTAAATCCAGGAACCAGATACTGCGCTCACCATTACCGCTCAGCAGCGGAGTAGATAACATTGTTGTGAATACGGGCGTGTTGGAAAATTCCGGCGTGGAGCTGATTCTGAATGCTAAAATCATCGATCAGAAAAATTTCAAATGGGAAACAGGTCTTAACCTCGCTCACAGCAATAACAGGCTGCTGTCGCTCTCTGACGGTACCGACCGGGTAGACATGGGCAGTACCTGGAACGACGGCGGCGCACATGGTCCCGTTGTATCTGCCAGGGTGGGCGACCAGTTCGGCACCATCTACGGATATGACTACATGTATGATAAAGCAACAGGTCTGCCGCTGATGATTAAAGACCCGTTCGGCAAACCGGAAATGAATGGTACCATCTACCAGGCTACCCCCGGACTGGTACCTATCGGTAACGCCACACCGCGGTTAACCGGCGGTATCACCAATACCTTCACCTTTAAAAACGGTATATCGGTAGGAACCCTCATTGATTGCAAGATAGGAGGAGACATCTGGTCCGGCACCTATTCCACCATTATGCAGTTGGGACAGGCGCCTGAAACGCTGAAGGAAAGAAATGGCGGCGGACTGCCCTATACTACTCCTGACGGCACCAAAACCAACTGGGGCGTGGTTTTGCCGGGTGTGTTCCCAGATGGAAAAGTGAATGATAACGTAGTACATTACTACTATAAATACATGACTTACGGCGTATGGAGCAGCACCGACCTGGGCAAAGGCGTGAAGGGCAGCGACTGGATAGACAAGAACGGTGTATTTGAAAATACCTGGGTGAAAATGCGGGAGATCTCCGTTAACTACCAGGTGCCTGCCAGCTTCGTGAAAAGAACAAAGATCTTCCAGTCAGCCTCCCTCTCACTGGTAGGCAGGGATCTGTTTTACCTGTATACCACTCTGCCCGACAACATCAATCCCGAAGGCGTGAATGGCGCAGGTAATGCACAGGGCCTGGAATTTATGTCCCTGCCCAGTTTCCGCTCACTTGGCTTCCAGGTAAGGGTATCATTCTAGTCACCATTAAATTCAGTACACATGTGTTATGCTAAGAAAATACTGCTTTATATATCCGGTATGTCGCTGATGTGGAGCGCCTGTACCAAAGATTTTGAACAGATCAATACCACACCGGGACTGCCGGTCACTACCGGTATAGGACCGCTGGTGAATGGTGTTATCAGCACCCTGTTCCTGAAAGGTCAGGAGCAGGCAGCCATTCACAATGAATACTATTATCCGGTAACACAGCTGGGGGCCATCAGCGGTAACTCCGGCTACCTGGTGCAAAACGGTGCGCTGGACATCTGGACGGATTACTACGCCACCCTGCAGAACCTGAACCTTATACAGAGCAAGATAGATGCATATACCGGCGATAAGGTCCGTATGGATAACATCCAGGCCATCACCTATATCCTGCGGGCCTATAAAACGTTCAGGATTACCGATCAGTTCGGGGATATGCCGTACTTTAAGGCGGGCATGGCCTTCACCAATGCCACCGATCAGTTCAGACCGGCCTATGACTCACAGCAACGTATATACGAAGATCTGCTGTCACAGCTGAAATGGGCATCCCAGCATCTGTCCGCAGCGGCGACTACGCCATCGGGCAATGCCTATGAGTCATTGGGATCTTCCGAAACATTATTTAATAATAACATTGGCAAATGGCAGAAATTCTGTAACTCCCTGATATTACGCTATGCCATGCAGATGGTAGAGAAGGCGCCCGAAAAGGCTGCACCACTGATCCAGTATGCACTCAGCGGTATACCTTTAATAGGAGAGAAAGAAGATGCAGGCATGTGGCCTCAGCTGCTCAACAACTACATTCTTACCGACAGCCGCTTCTGGGCGTTCAGCTCCCACAAGTTTGTGCGTATGAGCACCACCTGCTGGAACATGCTTGCTGATGGGCTTACCACCGATAAAATTTTCGATCCAAGAGCATATCTGTTTTTCGAAACCAACCAGGCAGGCGCCTGGGCGCCGTTACAGCCGGGCAGTACACTGACAGACAACCGGAATCCCTACCAGGATAAAAGGGATAACACCCCGGAAGATAAAGACAATGCCATCTATTCTGCCTTTAACTACTACCTGGTGCGGGACCTTTACTATCAGCCGGAACTGTTTATGACAGCGGCAGAAGTGCAGTTCCTCACCGCAGAAGCGTATCATCGCGGTCTGGGTGTACCGAAGGATGCCGCCCGCGCTGCTACCGCCTACAAGGCAGGCGTCACATCTTCCGTGAAGTTCTGGTACTACATCGCCCGCAACACCAATGTGGTCAACGATAACTGGGCTGCCATAGCTCCGCCGGATCCTACTCCCGCACAGATGGACGTGCTGATGAACAATCCTAAAGTTGCCTTCACCGGTACCGATGAGGAGAAGCTCAATAAAATCTATGCACAGGAGTGGTTATCTTTCTTCCGCGAACCCTGGCTGGCCTTCAATCTGTGGAGAAGAACGCAGCGCACTCCGCGGGACGGCAATCCCGCCACCTACGCCAGCTTCTACCGGCTACAATATCCTGAACGCGAATCAATTGATAATACGCTTAATTATAAGGCGCAGGAACAGGCTATGGGAGGGAATTCTACGGGAGTGAAGGTGTGGTGGATGAAGTAGGAGGAAGTCTAATTGCGAATTACGAATTGCGAATTACGAATGTAGAAGCGAAGATTAAAACGAAGATTTAAGAGGATGCCTAGTAGTTATCTCCTTAAATCTTCGTTTTAATCTTCGCTTCTACATTCGTAATTCGCAATTCGTAATTCGCAATTACTATTTCAGCACCGATATCCATTGTTTCGCAAACTCATTCCCTGGTTCCAGCTCCAGTACGCGCTCAAATGAGGCGATGGCAGCCGGAATATTTTCCATGTGGTAAAAGAGGATGGCGCGGTTCAGGTGAATGAAGGTGTTGTCGGGGGCCAGGGTCAGGGCTGCGTCGTAGGAGGCGAGTGCAGCGGGATAGTTTTCCTGCAGCAGGTGAAGGGAGCCTTTGTTGACCAGGATGCCCGGATCGTTGGGCGCCAGCTCAACTGCTTTGGCGGCATATTCCAGGCCTTGTGCCAGTTTGTTGCCAACGGCTTCCTGTATAGCATCATCATGACCGTTATCTTCCATGGAGGCGATGGCCTGATTAATTTCTTCCAGGTAGCGGCGTACCTGTGCATCGTACCAGGTGGCGGTTTTTTCTACCTCCTGCGTGAAGGGGATGGAGTCGAGGTCTATCTCTTCTGCTGGTTCGTCGGCGGTAGTTTTCATTTTATCTTTTGCCGGTTCATACCACCAGGCGCAGAATTTTCCCAGTTCGCCGCCAACGGGCAGTTCATCGGCCGGCGGTAAGCCTTCCCCGCTGATGGCATCTTTGCTAACGACCAGCTCCAATATAGATTCCAGTGCTTTGTAGTTGATGGTAGTACCTTCCTGCTCTGCCTGCATCACCATGTAAGGCAGCAGCTGGTACCAGCTGTTGAGGAGGTCTTTATTTTCCTGTTCTGCAGCGGTTTCCGCCACTTCATATGCCAGGGTAAATACGTCCGTGACTTCCGGCGCCACGGCGTCGTTACCTGTCAGCGTACCTTTGGCTACCAGCGCTTCCCACAGGGGGGAGCCGGCATCACAATAAAGGATATACGATGCTGACGGATGGTCATAGTTCGCGTAACCCGCTACCGGGTTGGTTGCTGCATCCCATTCCTTTTCCGGATCGGTATAGATGAAGCTGAACTTGCCTCCTGCTGCCAGCGCATCAAAATATGCCGCATGCTGCGCATATGCGGGATGCGCCGTTACCGGGAAGGTATAAACAAAACGGTGCTGAATAAGTATATCCATCACCCGGAAATGTGTAAAGCCTGTATCAAACTGCTGCTGTAACTGGTAGAGGTTATAGAAAAGACTGCGCCTGTCCAGCTCCTCGTCTTTGCTTTCATGCAAACTATAAACGGATAATTCCACCAGTGATTCAATTTCATGCATAGACATGGTGTCTTTTTGGTGCGAATGTAAGATTAATTACGAATTACGAATTGCGAATTACGAATGCAGAAGCGAAGAGCTAAACGTAGATGAAAGCGGATATTCTAAGGTATTATCTTTCATCTACGTTTAGCTCTTCGCTTCTGCATTCGTAATTCGCAATTCGCAATTCGTAATTATTTCAACAGCGTGTTTTTCACATACTCAAAACTCTTCTTTGTGCTTTCAAACGGGTCGCCGTTAATTTTGTCCTGTTCAACAAAGAGATGTTTCACGCCTGCCTGTCTGGCTTTGGCGAAGATGTCCCTGAAGTGGATGCTGCCTGTGCCTACTTCGGCGAAGGTTACACCGGAGAGGAGTTCCATGGAAGATTTGTTTTCGTTGCCGGCGGCGGTGAGGCTGGCAGTATTGTTTTTATCCATGTCTTTCACGTGCCAGGCAACGAAGCGGCCGGGTGCTTTCTGAAAGAGGCTGAGTGGGTTTACACCGGATTTGACGGCCCAGAAAAGGTCCAGTTCAAAGGATACCAGTTTGGGATCTGTGTGTTGCAGGAGTACGTCATATCCGGTCTGGTGGCTGTCAGCCAGTTTTTTGAATTCCCAGTAGTGGTTATGGTAGCCGATGTGTAGCTGGGATTTTTTGCATTGTTCACCGGCTTTGTTGAGCTGGTCGGCCATATATTTATAGTCATCTGTGGAGAGATGTTTATCCCACAGGGACAGGGGTAATACAGGTACAATGAAGTACTGCTGCCCCAGGGCGGCGGCGAGGTCTATCTGTGGCTGAAGAGCGTCAGCATTGCCATTGCCGCGGGTGAGGTAGTCGTTGAGCTGATAGTGGCCGCTGGGTGTGCTCAGTTGATGTTGCTGCAGCAGCGCTTTGAGGGCGTTGGGCTTCATACCCCAGAATTCGCCGCTGTCCTGCGGACCTTTATAGCCGTAGAAAGTTTCCACTTCCTGGTAGCCTGTCTGCGCCACCCTGGCGATAGTGCCGCGGGCGTCTTTATCCAGTTCATCACGGAGTGTGTACAGCTGGATACCTATTTTTTTAGGCAGTGCAGGATGAGGCGCTGCAGTCAGTATACCGCGCGGCAGCATCATGGCGGCAGCCATTACGCCTGCCTGCTGAATAAAGGAACGTCTGGAAGATTGCATGAGTCGAAAATTTTATAACGTGGATAAAAATACATCCGCTGTCAGATGAAGGTATGAAGGTAACAAAACGATTTTATCCGGTATGTTTTTTTAGTGCAAATATTACTGCGCCCTTGCTGCAGGCGGATTTGCCGGTGTAATTTTTCTGTTTAAATGATTTTTATTGGTTAAATTGTTTAACAACATATTTATCCTAAAGCGCAACTTGATGAGTTTTATTTTCAGTAAGCGAAGCAGGACAGATAGTGGGGTACAGCGGAAGAAATCTAAAGTAAGGGAATGGACAGAAGCTGCACTTTTTGCGATAGTAGCAGCCACCATTATCAGGATGTTTATCTTCGAAGCGTATGTTATCCCCAGCAGTTCAATGGAACGGACACTGCTTATCCATGACTACCTGTTCGTCAGTAAAATCAGCTACGGTCCACGTATCCCCATGACGCCGCTCGCATGGCCGTTTACACACCACACCCTTCCTTTCACCAAACGTACCAATGCCTACTCCACTGCCGTACAGTGGCAGTACCACCGCCTGCCCGGCTTGTCGTCACTGAAGCGTAACGACATCGTGGTGTTTAACTATCCCTGTGGCGATACGCTCTATAAAACAACGGACGGCAGCGATGTGGACTATTATATCACCAACCTGGAAATAGGGCTTAAAGCCGCCCTTAAACAATACGGGCAGCCGGTATACCGCCCCGTAGATAAAAGGGAAAACTGGATAAAACGTTGTGTCGGCATCCCCGGAGATACCCTGCGGGTGATAAAGGGCGACGTATATATCAACGGGAAACCCAGTGATAACCACCCTTTCCGCCTGATGGCCTACAATATAAAAATGCCTAACTACTGGCCTATCGGGAAAGATACCCTCGCTCAGATGGGACTGCCCAGGAATGAATACTTTACTGGCTCTATAGATTCCGGTGTTTATATCTACAACTTCACTCCGGAAAATGTAAAAAGTATCAAAGCGCTCGGCGCTGAAGTAAAGGCTGACCTGCGCGACAGAAACAGCATCCGCATCTTTCCCTTCGATACCCTCAAATATCCGTGGAATATGGATAACCTGGGCCCCGTCTACATACCGCAGCAAGGTGTTACCATCGCCATAGATACTTTTAACCTGCCTTTCTACAAACGGATCATCAGCACGTACGAACATAATACCCTCGCAGTTCGCAACGGAAAAATATTCATCAACAACCAGCCTGCATCTTCCTACACCTTCAAAATGAACTACTACTGGATGATGGGCGATAACCGTCATGAATCCACCGATTCCCGCTTCTGGGGCTTCGTTCCGGAAGACCACCTTGTAGGGAAAGCCTGGCTGATATGGCTGAGCTACGGAGAAGGAGGGTTGAGATGGAGGAGGATGTTCAGGTTGATAAAATAATGTTGAAATAATTATGAATTACGAATTATGAATTATGAGTTAACGCGAAGATTGTAGCAGATAATACTATTTACTTAATCGCTATAATCTTCGTGCTAACTCATAATTCATCATTCATAATTCATAATTATTTCAACATCTCTTCAATCCCTTCCTGGTTTATCAATTTCCCTTTTACTACTACTGCATTTATCCGTTGTGTATTCGTGATATCTTCCAGCGGGTTGGCGTTGAGCAGGAGAATGTCTGCTTTCTTGCCGGGGGCGATAGCGCCGTAGTTGGTTTTATGCAGGTATGCAGGGGAGTTGATGACAGAAGCCTGCAGGGCCTGCAGCGGGGTGAGGCCGTATTTTACCATCAGGGCGAGTTCGCGGTGGAGGCCTATGCCGGGATAGGTGAATGAGTTGAGGTATCCGGCGTCGGTACCTGCCATGATGCGGACGCCTGCCTTTTGGAGTAATGGTAATATGGAAGATGATTTTTCGTAGATGAGCTTACGCCACGCGATGGCGGCGCTGTCGTCCTGAAGGACATGTTTGATACGCATTTCGTAGGTACGCTGCAGGCCTTTGCCGATATATTTCAGATAGGGATCGTTTTGGTGATTGTCCTGATCGAAGTAGGCAAGGATGTGTCCCAGCGAGAGGGTGGGCGTAACGGCAGTGCCGTGTTGCGCCATAAAGCGGTAGGCTTTGAGGGCAGCGGCTGTGTCGAAGTGTTCGAGGATGTACCGGTTGATATCCCGTCCTTTGATGGCGCCGGCGGCGATGCTGCGGGAGAGGGCAGCTTCGTCCTTTACGCCGGCTTTCCATACATAGGAGAGGTGTTCAACGGCACTGAGTCCTGCTTCGCTGACCTGTTGCAGGGTGAGGGAATAGGGCACATGGCCGGAGATGGCGAAACCCCGTTTCCTGGCAGCTTTTACTGCTTCGAGGTAGAGTTCCGGTTTAATGGTGTTGTCGGTGATTTTTACGAAATCGACCTGTAGTTTTTTGAGAGAATCGAGGGCCTGGTGAAGCTCTGTGATAGTACCTATTTCAAGGTCGCCCAGCCATACGGATTTGTAGCCTTCCAGTTTAGGACCGGAGGTGAAGATGGTGGGACCCTGAAGGGCGCCGTTATTAATTTCATCGCGCCACCGGAGAACGAGGTGGCTGATGTCTGCGGCACAGTCGCGGATGGTGGTGATGCCATGTGCGAGGTAAAGGGAGAGGAAGCGTTCATTTTCTGCTGCGAGCGTATCACCTCCGCCGAAATGCATATGCATGTCCCACAGGCCGGGCATGGCGTATTTACCGCTGCCGTTGTAGGTCTGCCTGGCAGTGAATTTTTTCGCGTGCCGGTTGCTGACAACGCCGATGATGGTATCATGACGCACGATGATCGACTGATCCGGTGTGACGCTGCCGGTTTTTACATCTATGACCTTTACGGAGGAGATGATGAGGTCTGCCGGCTGCTGCCGGGCGGAGGACAGGAGTGCGCCCAGCAGGGCAAGGGTGGTGAACAGTAGTTTTTTCATGTTGTTGTATTGTTCCTTTTTTTCAGGTTGATGAGCAGGGCGGCAGCGATGAAGGCGGCGCCCAGTATACATACACCGGTCCAATGCCAGCTGCTCCATACCTGCGCGCCCATCCATGATCCGATAGAGCCGCCGGCAAAGGAGCCGGAGATGTAGATGGTGTTGAGTCTGCTGCGTGCTTCCGGGCGCAGGGCAAATACTTTCGACTGGTTGGAGATATGCGTTACCTGCATACCGATATCCAGGAGAATGACGCCGGCTATGAGTCCTGTCAGCGAGGCGCCGGAGAAGCCCATAATGCCGTATGCTGCCAGTGCGGCGGTGATGCCTGCCAGGATGGTAAACTGAGGTCCTCTGGCGTCGGTGGATTTGCCGGCCAGCGGGGCTGCCAGCGCGCCGCAGGCGCCTATGAGTCCGAACATGCCTACCATATCGCTTTTATAATGGAATGGCGGCCCTTCCAGCAGGAATACCAGGGTTGTCCAGAAGATGCTGAATGCGCCGAACATAAAAAATCCGGTGAGCGCTGCCTGTCGCAGTGGCGGCAGCTCTCTGAGCAAGGTGCCGAGCGACCGCATCAGGTGGCTGTAACTGCCGGTGAAGGTGGGCGGGTCTGCGGGTAGCATCATCGCCAGGGTGACAGACAGCAGTATCATCATGGTTGCGCCGAAGAAGAAGACGGCCCGCCATCCGAAATGTGCGCCCATAAGGCCGCTCAGCGTTCTTGATAAAAGAATGCCGATGAGCAGGCCACTCATCACGCGGCCTACAATTTTTCCTCTGGTAGCAGATGGCGCCAGGGTGGCCGCCATCGGTAGCAGCAACTGCGGCACAGCGGAGAAAAAGCCTATAAACAGGCTGGCCACCAGCATCATATAGTAGTTGGCGGCAACAGCGGCTACGAGCATGCAAATGGCTGCGCCGGCCAGTTTCAGCAGTATCAGTTTCTTTCTTTCGGTTTTGTCGCCCAGGGGTACAATAAATAACAATCCCAATGTATAGCCGGCCTGGGTAATGGTGGCGATAGCACTGATGCGGCTTTCGCTGACATGGAAGGCTTCTGCCAGCTGCAGCAGCAACGGCTGATTGTAGTAGATGTTAGCTACCACCATACCGCAGGTGAGCGCCATCAGCAGTACCAGCGTACTGTTCATGGCATTGCCGGCGGCGGCGGTCATCACATTTGATCTTTCCTGTTTCATCTGTACAAAATTACCCGGCAATGGCGGCGTAAGATGGTACTGATTAAAACAGAGCGGGTACTTTTTATGCCTGACGACGGAAATCCACCGGTGTTTGTCCGGTATATCTTCTGAAGAAACGGGAGAAGTAGGAGGTATCATTGAATCCGAGCGAATACGCTATCTCCTTGACATCCATTCCGGTGAGCGTGAGCATGCGTTTGGCTTCCAGCAGCAGCCGTTCACGGATATATTCCCCGGCGGTGGTGCCGGATTCCTTTTTACAGACGAGGTTCAGGTAGCTGGGAGTAACATGTAGCCTGTCGGCATAATAATTCACTTCACTGTGCTGCATGTAGTGTTTCTCCAGCAGCTGCAGAAAACGGTTGATAAGATGATTCCCTGCTGCTGCGGCTTCTGCCGGATGTGCGGCCACATACCACCGTTGCAGTAACAGCAGCACAATCTGCAGCCGGTGTTGCAGAATATCGGCTGCCTTTTCGGTGGTCATCAGCTGCAGCTCTGCTGCCAGCTGTCTGTATTGCACGGCCTCCAGCTGCAGGAGCGGAACGGCAGCCGGTGTAAAGAAGGGCCACAGCGGCCCCTTGGGCAACATAAAAGCTGCAGAAAACATCACCTGGTAGCCACTGGTATTCCGGGAAAGATACCACTGGTGCGCCTGTCCGGGAGCCAGAAAAAAAACGGTATGATTACTTACCGGATACTCCCTGAAATCAATGGTATGCGTACCCTTCCCCTTTTCAATCACCAGCAGCATAAAAAAATCATGCTTATGCGCTTCCGTTATCTCCGGCTGATTGATCGGCGCATGATGCATAATTTTAAAATCTTCCTGCCGGTACGGCAGGTTGAAAATTTTTTCTATCCCAAAGGTTGGAAGCTGCATGGTGCGAAAGTAGGATTAATTATGAAACCCATTCTGATTAGGATCAGCCTTTAAAATAATTATGAATTAAGAATTATGAGTTAGAGCGAAGATTATAGCAATTAATACCATTTACTTAATTGCTATAATCTTCGCTCTAACTCATAATTCATAATTCTTAATTCATAATTATTTTAAAGGCTGATCCTAATCAGAATGGGTTTCATAATTAATCTTAATTTCGCACTATGCCGGTATTAGCCCATTCCAATTACCACGCGCCTTTTTTGCTGCAGAATCGTCATATGATGACGATCTATCCTTCTTTGTTCAGGAAGGTGCGGCCGGTGAATTATGATCGGGTGCGTATTGATACGCCCGACGGGGATTTCCTGGATCTGGATTTCAGCAGAACGGGGGCGGAGAACGATAGCATTGTAGTGATTCTGCACGGACTGGAAGGGAATTCCACGCGTAAGTATGTGCTGGGGATGGTACATATTTTTAACGGGGAAGGGATAGATACGGTATCGGTGAATTTCCGGGGATGCAGTGGTGAGCCTAACAGGAAGCTGCGGTTTTACCATAGCGGGGAAACCGGCGATCTGGATACGGTGATCAGCTATCTCGTGTCTTTGCAGCAGTATAAGGTGATACACCTGGTGGGCTTCTCACTGGGAGGTAATGTAACGCTGAAGTATGTGGGAGAAAGAGGAGGGAGCCTTTTGCCGGCAATCAGGTCGGCGGTGGCTATTTCCGTACCCTGCGACCTGAAAGGCAGCACTGCCGAGCTGGAGAAGCGGCATAACATGATTTATATGCAACGCTTTATCCGGGAGCTGGGAGAGAAACTGCGGCAGAAGCAGGTATTTTTTCCGGAAGATATTCAGCTGGACGGATATGAGAAAATCCGTACGTTCAGACAGTTCGATGATCGCTATACTGGTCCTATGCATGGTTTCCGGGATGCGCTGGATTATTGGGAAAAGAGCAGCTCCTGCAACTGGCTGCATCAGATCAGGATACCTACCCTGCTGATTAATGCCAAAGATGATCCCTTCCTGGGGCCTGGTTGTTTTCCGTATGCCGTTGCTGCACAGCATGACTTTTTCTTCCTGGAAACGCCTCTCCTGGGCGGACATGTCGGCTTTGTCGGTTTCGGGGAAGAATACTACTGGACAGAACGCCGTGCGCTTGACTTTATCCTCAGCACCCGCGGGTAGCCCCGATATTGTTATATTTACTCCTTTTAACTATTTTACGGCCTGCCGGAAGCTGCCGGTGATCTAATTATTACCACCTGTTATGGAGCGAATGCCATCTGAAGAGGAAGTGTTGTTACGGATGATAGCGGGAGATGAGTCAGCTTTTTCCAGTATCTACCGGCATTACCATCCTTCTCTCTATATCTATCTGTTACGTTTCTGCAAAGTGCCTTCCCTGGCGGAAGACCTGGTGCATGACGTATTCCTGAAAGTCTGGGAGATCAGGGAGCGTATCAATCCGGAATTATCTTTTTCCGGTTACCTGTACCGTATTGCCCGTAATCACGTGCTGAAGACGATCAACAGGATAGCGACAGATGAGCAGTTGCGGGAACAGCTGTTCCGGCAGCTGGCGGTACCGGAACAGCCGGAGCAGATTGTGTATGAGCGCGAGTATAACAGGCTTTTCCAGGAAGCGCTCTCCCGGCTGACTACCCAGCGCCTTAATGTATTCAGGCTGTGCCGGCAGGAAGGCAAAAGCTATGATGAAGCTGCCGCCCTGCTGGGTATTTCACGTAATGCCGTCAAAAAACATATGGTGCTCAGCATGCGGTTTATCCAGGATTATATCTATCGCCACGGAGATATTCTGGTGGCGATATGGCTGATAAAAAATCTTTCTTAAAAAAATATTTTTCCGCAGGGGTACCCTCTTTCTTCATTTCCGGATATTATATGCAGAGGCCCGGCAATTAACCCGGCGATCCACGTAATGCAGCCACCCGAAAACAACCAGGAAGAACTGATAAAACGCTATCTCGACGGGCAATGTACACCGGAAGAGGCGATAGCCTTGTATGAACAGCTGCAGGCTTCCGGATCGCAGCGCGCGCTTCTGGCGGTAATGCAGGCAGAGTTCGGCCGGCTCATGTCCGCCCCGCAGGAGATTTCACCGGCTATCAGCAACCGTATTGAAACGCGGCTTTTACAGGAAATCGGCAGGGGCAGGGTAGTATCCCTGCGGGCCCGTTACCGCCGTATATGGGCGGTAGCTGCAGGGTTGCTTGTATTGATAATAGCCTCCGGCATCCTCATCTTCCTGAACAAAAAATCAGTTACCGCACCTCCCGCTGATATGCTGGCAGATGTAGCCCCGGGCAGCAACAAGGCTATGCTCACGCTGGCCGATGGTTCGGTAGTAACGCTTGACAGCAGCGGCCACCAGATAATACAGCAGGGACAAACGAAGGTGCAGCAGGTCAACGGACAACTGCAGTACGATGCTGTACATAAGGAGGCCGCTATCGGCTACAATGTGCTGGCAGTACCCAGAGGCGGACAATTTAACGTGGTATTGCCCGATGGCAGCCATATCTGGCTCAACTCAGCTTCCAGTCTGAAGTACCCGACTGCATTCTCCGGAAATATACGCCAGGTGGAGCTGCAGGGGCAGGGCTATTTTGAAATCAGCCCTGACAGCCGGCAACCGTTTGTCGTAAAAGTGAATGACATGGAAGTACAGGTGCTGGGTACCCATTTCGATATTATGGCCTATAACGATGAAAACGAAACCCGGACAACACTGATACAGGGAGCTGTAAAAGTGAAGCAGGGCCGTGCGGAAAAAGTGCTGAAGCCGGGGCAACAGGTGGCTGTGGATAACAGCACAGGCGCCTTTTCTGTTGTCGATGCGGATATACAGGAAGTCACCGCCTGGAAAACCGGCTTCTTTGAATTTGATAATACTGACATGAATACCATTGTACGGCAACTGTCACGCTGGTACGATATAGAAATTGATAACCGCGCCGCCACCTCCGGGCGCCGTTTCGGCGGCCGCATCAGCAGGAACCTGCCCTTGTCGGACATCCTGCATATGCTGGAATCGAATGGCGCCACATTTAAACTGGAAGGAAGAAAACTGACGGTAGGATCTGCCGCACCATAATATCGTATAGCCGTAGCTGTTTCCACGGACAGCCGGCGGAAGTAAAACTGAAAAAACTGATAAACTCAAACAACATGGCAACAACCGGTACTGGCTAGTCGGGAAGGTATGCCCATAAAAATGCCGGAATGCTCGCAACACTCCGGCAGGATTGGGTTCCCGTAACATTATCCCTTTTACGAACTATTTACAAGAAATTCCCAAACACTACAAAAGTATGCAATTAAACTTTAGTGGTATGGTTTCCTGTGCCCGGAAACTACTATCGACCAAAATGTTCTGCGTTATGAAATTGACCACTGTTTTGCTGCTCGCAGCCTGCCTGCACATCAGTGCCAAAGGTTTGTCCCAGCAGGTCACCCTGTCAGCAAAAAATGCTCCCCTCAAAAAGGTACTGAAAGAAGTGGCGCGGCAAACGGGAATGTCGCTGGTATATGACGAACAAATGATTGCCGTGGCTCACCCGGTTACCATACAGGTGAAGAACGCCCCCGTACAGCAGGTAATGGATGAATGTCTGAAAGGACAGCCTGTAAGCTATGTGATGGAAGGAAAAAGAATTACCCTCATCAACAATACTTCCACCCATCTGGCCGATTCTGCCATCACCATTACCGGTGTGGTTACCGGCGAGAAGGGGGAACCTATTCCCGGTGCAACGGTACGCCTGCAGGGCGCAGTTACCGGTACCGCTACAGATATCAACGGCCGGTTCACCCTCCGGGTGCCTGGCAGCAAAAGCAGGCTGCTGGTATCTTTTATCGGTTATGAACAGGCGGTGGTAACTGCTTCCGGCTCCCCGCTGCAGGTGAAACTGGTGCCTGCACAAACTGCACTCACCGAAACGGTGGTGGTAGGTTACGGCGTACAGAAGAAAAGCGTCGTAACCGGCGCTATCTCCAGTGTACGCGCAGCAGATATAGAATCGCAGCCCGTAACACGCCTGGAGCAGGTGCTGCAGGGCCGCACCTCCGGTATTACGGTAGCTACCAGCTCCGGACAACCCGGCTCCGATGCATCTGTCCGCGTACGTGGTATCACTTCTTTCAATAACAATAACCCGCTGTGGGTGATTGACGGCGTGGTGGTAGACAACGGCGGCATCGGCTACCTCAATCAGTACGATATTGAATCGGTGGAAGTGCTGAAAGATGCTGCCTCCCAGGCGATCTACGGTGCGCGTGCAGCCGCCGGCGTTATACTCGTGACTACCAAGAAAGGGAAGTCAGGGAAGCTGTCTGTCAGCTATAACGGCTACTACGGCACTTCTGCCCCTGCCCGGAAATTGAAGCTGCTCGACGCCACGCAATACGCTACCCTCATCAATGAAGCTACGGCGGCCGATGGCGGCGCACCGGTATATGCCAATCCATCTTCTTTCGGCAAAGGCACCGACTGGCAGGAGCTGATCTTCAACAAACATGCAAAACGCCAGAACCACGAAATCAGCATCAGCGGCGGCGGCGATAAATCTACCTTTTATACTTCTTTCGGATACCTGAAACAGGAAGGGGTGATCGCCACAGATATCTCCAAATATGAACGCGTCAACTTCCGGCTGAACTCCACACATAAAATTACACCCTGGCTCACCTTCGGCGAAAACGTAGGATATGCCTATGATAAATCCATCGGTATCGGCAATACCAACAATGAATTTGGCGGACCGCTCAGCTCTGCTATCAACCTGGATCCGATAACGCCGGCAATCATCACCGATCCTGCGGTAGCGGCCACCTATACGCAGGCAGGCATCCGCCGCGATCCGCTGGGCCGCCCCTACGGCATCGGTATCGTGCAGCAGGAGATCACCAACCCGCTTGCCTATATCTCTACCCGCCTCGGCAATTACAACTGGTCGCATAACATTGTTGGCAACACCTACCTGGAAATGGAGCCTGTAAAGGGACTGCGCATACGCTCTACCCTGGGCGCCAAAATAGCCTTCTGGGGAGATGAAACCTTCAACCCTATCTCTTACCTGAACAGCAGTACCATCAACAGCCGTACTTCTTTCAAACGCGGTACCCACCAGGGGTACAACTGGAACCTGGAAAATACGGTATCGTATACACGTAGTTTCAATAAACATGCTGTAACACTGCTCGCCGGCCAGGGCGCGTATATGGAGAACAGGACCCGCGAAACCAGTGTGATGTTCTATGATATTCCGGCAGATAATTTCAACGACGCCTCACTCAATTTTAAATCCGCACAGGCAAACCGTATCTCCGACGGGGGCGAAGGCATTGAACACCACGTGTCCTCGCTGTTTGGCCGTATCAACTATAACTACGATGAGAAGTACCTGCTGGAAGCTATCATCCGCCGTGATGGTTCCAGCCGCTTCGGTGCTAACAAGAGATATGGCGTATTCCCTTCTTTCTCCCTGGGGTGGGTAGCTTCCAAAGAGTCCTTCTGGCCGCAGAATGATGTGGTAGACTTCCTGAAATTCCGCGGCGGCTACGGTGTTGTCGGCAGCGATGAAATCGGCGACGGCGCATTCCTCTCTACTATCGGCAGCGGCAGGAACTATACTATCGGTACCGGCGATCAGGCTATCGTGATAGGATACAGCCCCAATGCGCCTTCCAACCCGAACCTGAAATGGGAATCTACCAGCCAGGCTAACATCGGCTTTGAAGCGACTGTCCTGAATAATATCACCATCGGGTTCGACTGGTTCAGTAAAGAAACCAGGGATATCCTCATGAAACCACGTATACCCCTGTACGTAGGTGCTATTGATAATCCGGCAGACAACGTAGGCTCCATGAAAAATACCGGTTTTGAGATAGAACTGGGATACCGGAAGAAACTGGGAGAAGTAAATTTCAGCGCCAACGCCAACGTATCACATATCAAAAATACCGTTACCTGGCTGGGCAACGGCGTATCCTTCCTCACCGGTCATGAAGTGAATTTCAAGAATATGGACCAGATCGTAAGAACTGCTGTAGGACATCCTTTCAACGCTTTTTACGGGTATCAGTCAGCCGGTATTTTCCAGACGCAGCAGGAAGTAGACAGCTATGTAGACAGCAAAGGCAAGAAGATACAGCCGGATGCCCAACCCGGCGATTTCCGCTGGGCTGATCTCGACGGCGACGGCGTTATCACCGATAAGGACCGCAAGTTCCTCGGCAACCCTACGCCTACCTGGACTTACGGTATTACCCTCAACGCTGCCTGGAAAGGTTTTGATATCGTGGTATTTGGCCAGGGTGCAGGAGGTAACAAAGTATTCCAGGGGTTACGCCGCCTGGATATTGCCAATGCCAACTGGCAGACAAAAGCCCTGGACCGCTGGACAGGAGCCGGTTCTACCAATGACAATCCGCGTCTGACCATGCAGGATAAAAACAAAAACTATAACAGGCTTTCCGACTTCTACCTCGAAGACGGCAGCTATTTCCGCCTGAAATCCCTGCAGATTGGCTATTCGCTGCCCGCATCCGTAACAGGTAATATCGGCCTGCAGAGAATCAGGATATACCTGATGAGCGAAAATCTCTTCACTATCACCAAATACACCGGATACGATCCTGAAATCGGTGGTACCAACGCGCTGAGCGTAGACCGCGGCGTATACCCGCAGGCACGCTCCTTTATGGCAGGACTGAACGTTACCTTCTGATCACTTTAAAGCTGAATGAAAATGAGAACAAAACATATCTTCCCTATCATAGCACTGGCCGCAGGCATGCAGCTGGTCACCTCCTGCAAGGACAGTTTCCTGGACGTACAACCCAAAGGGTCCTTCCTGGAATCTAATTATTACCGCAATGAAGCAGAAGCCTATACCGGCCTGGTAGCCGTATATGACGTAGTAGGCTGGCAGAGCGCCGGCTTCATCACCAAAGTAGGTACGCTCAACAGTGCCTCCGACGATCACTTTGCCGGCGGCGCTACTATCGGTGATATACAGGCCTACCAGGTAATGACCAACTGGCAGATAACACCGTTTATCGGTCCGCAGGAAGACCTCTGGAAGAAAGGCTTTGCCGGTGTATTCCGTGCCAACACCCTGCTGCAGAAGCTGCCCGCAGTGCCCATGGATGAAGGCAGGAAAAAACGTTTCGTGGCGGAAGCCAAATATCTCCGTGCTTTCTTCTATTTCGACCTGATCAGGTTCTTTAAAAATATACCGCTGCTCACGCAAACCGTCACACCCGCCGGCATGTACGATGTGCCGCAGGCTGCGCCTGCCGACGTTTACGCGCAGATCATCAGCGACCTGAAAGATGCCATTGCAGAAACGAATCTGCCTGACCGCATACCGGTAGCTTCCGAAGGCGGCCGCATCAGCAGAGGCGCCGCTCATGCGCTTCTCGGTAAAGTGTATCTGTACCAGCAACGCTGGACAGAAGCTGCTGCAGAACTGAAAGAGGTAAACGGTGAAACACCCGGTCAGCCCAGCGCTAAATACGGCTATCAGCTGGTGGAAAAATTCGCTGACCTCTGGCGCTCTGATGTAGCCCATAAATTCAACAGTGAGTCTGTTATGGAAATCAGCTTCACCTCTCTCTCCGGCGGTACCTGGGGTACTGCGGCAGGCACAGAGGGTAATATGCTGAACATCCTCGTAGGCCCGAGAAAATATGAACCAAAGGCCGGCTTCACCGTACCAGACTTCGTTTCCGGCTGGGGCTTCAACGTGGTATCAAAAGAGTTGTATAATGTATTGCACTTCGATCCCCGCTTTAATGCCACCATTGCGGATCTGGATAGTATGGAACGTATCGGGGCAGTGAAATATGAACATTCCTATAACAACACCGGCTACTACCTGAACAAGTTCGCCGGCCGTGTGTCTAACGAAAGCCAGGGCGGCGGCGACAAACCGCTGAATTTCCCGCAGAATATGTACGAAATACGTCTCGCAGACACCTACCTCATGGAAGCAGAAGCCCGTGTAAAAGCAGGTGAGGGAGGTGGTGCAGGCACCCGCGCCTATGCACTGCTCAATGCTGTCCGCACCCGCGTCGGCTTAGGCCCGGTAGTAGCTACCTTCGATAACATCTTCAACGAAAGAAGACTCGAACTCGCCGGTGAAGGTCACCGCTTCTTTGACCTCGTCAGAACAGGGAAAGCAGCAGCCTTCCTCAGCACCCGCGGATTCACCCCTGATAAAAACGAAATCCTTCCCATACCACAACTGGAGCTGGAAAATACAAAGCTGGAGCAGAGCAGGGAGTGGGGAGGGAATAAATAGCATGTTGTAATTACGAATTACAAATTACGAATTGCGAATGTGGAGCGAAGAGCAGAGCGGATGTGGTATGGGAGATTTTTTGTTTGGAATGTTGATACCCATCATAGCATTCTTTTGTACCTGTAAGCCAGGGGAAACATGGATTCATGTCAGTAGCTCAAATAAAAAATCTCAGATTGTGATCCGCTTCGGTCTTCGCTTTACATTCGTAATTCGTAATTCGCAATTCGTAATTACCCTAAATCACCATCAATATGATAGCACTATTCCTGCTCTTATTGGATACTGTGGCACCGGTGCAGCAGCGCCGCGCAGCATTCGAAACCACACCTGTGTGGGCGGATGAGTTTAATATAAATGGGTTGCCGGATACCGCGAAATGGAATTATGATACGGGAGGTAGCGGCTGGGGAAATCATGAGCTGCAGTATTATACCGGTCGCGGTGGAAATGCTGTGGTGGAAAATGGGGTATTGAAGATTACTGCACGGAGGGAAGAAAAAAATGGTAACAGGTATACTTCAGCGCGGATGGTGACCAAAGGGAAGGGCGATTTCCTGTACGGACGTTTTGAAATCCGTGCAAAGCTGCCGCAGGGAAAAGGCACCTGGCCCGCTATCTGGATGTTGCCTACTGACTGGGAATATGGCCCCTGGCCTAATTCGGGCGAGATAGATATCATGGAACATGTAGGATATGCTCCGGATACCGTGCATGTCAGTACACACAGTGCGGCGTACTATTTCAAAATCAATACGCAGAAAACAGCCCGGCAACACGTGGAAGGCGCTATGACCGGCTTTCATCTCTACCGGGTGGACTGGACACCGGATGCTATCCGCGGATATATTGATGACCGGCTGGTATTTGAATCGCTGAATGAGCAAAAGACTTTCCGGGAATGGCCTTTCGATAAACGTTTCCACCTGCTGCTGAATGTGGCGGTTGGCGGCGACTGGGGCGGAGCGCAGGGTATTGATGAAAATATTTTCCCTGCAACGATGGAAGCAGATTATGTACGCGTATATAAAATGATAACTAAGTAATGAAACGTATCTGCCTGATAGTATTAATGCTGGCCGTTTATTTCCCAGCATTGCCGCAAACGCTGCAGAGCAGGGTAACTGCTGGGGATAGGTCAGCTGTGTTGCAACCCGGCGCCATAGCGGTATTCAACCATAAGGATAATGGTAGTCCGGTTATTGAGGTGAATGAGACGGAAACGTATCAGTCCGTAGACGGTTTCGGATTTACCCTTACCGGTGGCAGCGCAACACTGATTAATAAAATGCCGGCTGCACAGCAGCAGCAATTACTACGGGAACTGTTTCTGACAGCTGGGAATGGGATTGGTATCAGCTATCTGCGTGTTACCATCGGCGCTTCCGATCTGAGCGATCATGTTTTTACCTACGATGAGATGCCCGCAGGACAGACGGATACTGCATTGCAGCATTTTAGTATGGATGTGGAGAAGGCAGACCTGATACCGGTACTGCAGAAAATTGTGGCGCTTAATCCGGCTGTTAAGATTTTGGGTTCACCATGGACAGCTCCTACCTGGATGAAGAACAATCATGCTTTCATTGGCGGAAGCCTGCAACGGCAATACTTCCGGGCATATGCCCGCTATTTTGTGAAATATATCCAGGCGATGAAAGCAGCCGGTATTACGATAGACGCCATTACACCGCAGAATGAACCGCTGCATCCCGGCAATAATCCCAGTATGCTGATGCTGGCGGAAGATCAGCGCGACTTTGTGAAATATAACCTGGGACCAGCTTTCAGAGAGGCGGGCCTCTCCACAAAAATTATTCTCTACGATCATAACTGCGACCGTCCTGATTACCCGTTGTCGATTTTGCAGGACAGCGTCGCGTATCCCTTTATCGACGGTTCGGCGTTTCACCTGTATGGTGGCGAAATTACCGCGCTGACTACCGTCCATAATGCATTCCCGGAGAAGCACGTGTATTTCACGGAACAATGGTCCGATGGGAAGGGCCGCTTTGACCGCGAGCTGAAAGGTAATGTTACCCGTCTCATTATAGGCGCTATGCGCAATTGGAGCCGTAATGTGCTGCAGTGGAACCTGGCCGCCGACCCGCAATGGAATCCGCATACTGATAAAGGCGGCTGTACGCAGTGCCTGGGCGCGGTAACGATCGATGGCAGCGAGGTTACGAGGAATTCGTCTTACTATGTCATCGGTCACGCTGCTAAGTTTGTGCCGGCAGGATCCGTCAGAATTGCTTCCGGTAGCATACCACAGCTGGATAATGTGGCGTTTAGAACGCCTGCCGGGAAAAAAGTGCTGATAGTGGTCAATAACCATCTGCAGCAACAGTCCTTTCAGATCAGGAGCGGAGGCAGGCTTGCCGCCGTTAGCCTGCCATCCGGCGCAGTAGCCACTTACGTCTGGTAATATTCCAAAAAGAAAAGGATACAACAACTAATACTGACCTGACCCATCATTGGGGCTCCTGGAAAGCGCTGCCATGGCGCAGCAACGCGTAACTGTCTGCACTTATTTGATTATGTAATTTTTTGAGATTTGTTTCTGTTACAGATGTCCGTTACCTTCCATGAGGCATCTTGAACAGCACAAATCTCAAATAATCAAATAATCACATGAATAATGAACTGATCAACTTCACGGCTTTTCAATCTTCGCCGGAATTACGGGAGAAGCTCTATGAGCATAGTGTTATCCGTACTTTCAGCGAAGGGGATGTGATATTGCAGGAAAACGCGAATATCTACGCTATTCCTATTGTGGTGAAAGGAAGCATTCGGGTGATGCGTACGGAAGAAGACGGGCGGGAGATCCTGCTGTATTATATCCGGGCGGGCGAGAGCTGTATTATGTCATTCCTGGGAGGGATGCATCAGGAGAGCAGCAAGATAAAAGCGGTGGTGGAAGAGGAAGCGGAGATTTATTTTCTGCCGGTAGATAAGGTGAATCTCTTTATCAAAGAATATCCGGAGTGGCTGGATTATATATTCAGATTATATCATAAACGTTTTGAAGAATTGCTGGAAGTGGTAAATGCCGTAGCATTTAAGAAAACGGATGAACGTTTGCTGCAATTGTTAAGAAAGAAGTCGGAGCTGACCGGCGCCGCTACGCTGCGGATTACGCATGAACAGCTGGCCAATGAGCTGGGAACAGCCAGGGTAGTAGTTTCCCGCCTGCTGAAACAACTGGAGGATGCTGGCGTAGTCACCCTCGGCAGAAATAAAATTACCCTTATGTAACAAAAGTAACCGGGCAGCCGCCGGATAAAACAGACCTTTGTCGTATGGTAACTGTTTTATTATTGTTGGGTATACTGATCGGGCTATTGCTCGGTTTAACCGGCGCAGGAGGGAGTATTCTTACTGTTCCTGTGCTGGTATATATTGCAGGGCTGGAAACTTCTGTTGCCACGGCCTATTCTCTTTTTATAGTAGGCGTGACTGCCCTGTACGGCGCTGCCGGTCCTGTGATGCAGGGCAAAGTTGATTTCCGGACAGCCCTGTTGCTGGCCATACCTTCCTTTATCGCTGTTTTTTTTACCCGTCATTTACTGCTGCCGGTTATCCCGGAACATTGGGTACATACCGGACGTTTAACAATAGATAAGTCCGGTGGCCTGATGCTGCTGTTCGCGCTGGTGATGTTGTGGGCCGGCAGGGCCATGGTGACGCAGCCAGTGCGTGTAACCGGTACCGTTAGTTATCCGGCCGTGTTGATTGCCGGTGTGCTTACCGGTGTGGTAGCGGGGCTGGTAGGGGCCGGCGGTGGTTTCCTGATTATTCCGGCGCTGATATTGTTTGCCGGCATGGATATGAAAACAGCTGTCAGCACTTCGCTGGCCATCATAGCGGTGAACTCACTGCTGGGCTTTTCGGGAGATCTGTTGAACGGATTGCATCCGGACTGGCGTTTTCTGGGTTGGTTTAGTCTGCTGACTGTAGCGGGAATGATGGGTGGCAGGCTGCTGGAAAGAAAAGTCCGCAGTCATCAGCTGAAAACACTTTTCGGATGGCTGGTGATGGTGCTCGGCGTTATTATCATTATAAAAGAATTGTTATGCACATAGAACAGATTTATACCGGCTGCCTGGCGCAGGGAGCCTATTATATCACTTCAGGCGGCGAGGCTGCTATTATTGATCCGTTGCGGGAAACGAAGCCCTATCTGCAGCGTGCGGAAAAAGACGGTGTGACGGTTAAGTACATTTTTGAAACACATTTTCATGCAGATTTTGTTTCCGGTCATCTCGATCTGCACGAACAGACGGGCGCACCTATTGTGTACGGACCCGGCGCTAATCCTGCTTTTGCTGCTGTCATTGCGGAAGACGGGCAGGAGTTCCGCATAGGAGATGTTACCATTAAGGTATTGCATACGCCGGGGCATACACTGGAAAGTGTTACCTATCTGCTGAAAGATGAAACGGGAAAGGACAGGGCTATTTTCACCGGGGATACGCTGTTCCTGGGAGATGTAGGCCGGCCGGACCTGGCGCAGAAAGGGGCAGACCTTACGCAGGAAGATCTGGCAGGTATGCTGTATGATAGCCTGACACAAAAGATACTACCGCTGGCAGATGATATCGTCGTATATCCGGCACATGGCGCAGGGTCTGCCTGCGGCAAGAATATGATGAAAGAAACCTCCGATACGCTGGGACATCAGAAGGCTATGAACTACGCCCTCAATCAGCCGGACAAAGCGGCTTTCATCGCTGCCGTTACGGAAGGACTGACGCCGCCTCCGGCTTATTTCCCCATGAATGTGCTGATGAATAAAAAGGGATATAAGCATCTGGAAGATGTGATGAAGCAGGGGCTTATCGCTTTTCCGCCGGAGGAATTTGAAACGGCCGCCAACAGTACACGTGCGCTGATCCTGGATACACGGAACAGCGATGATTTTGCCAAAGGCTTTGTGCCGCAGTCCGTCAATATAGGGCTGAATGGCGATTTCGCACCCTGGGTAGGCGCGCTGGTAGCCGATGTAACGCAACCTTTGCTGCTGGTGGCCGCACCGGGTACAGAAGAGGAAGTAATTACACGCCTGAGCCGGGTAGGCTTTGATAATATCCTGGGATACCTGAAAGGCGGCATAGAAGCCTGGATCGCAGCCGGGAAACAGGCAGATACCGTTAACCGTATTCCGGCTTCAGCATTGGCGGATGCATTTACCCGGGATGTAACGGTGATAGATGTACGAAAAGAAACAGAATATCTCAGCGCTCACGTGGAGGGTGCATTTAATAAGCCGCTGAACTATATCAGCAGCTGGGTCCGGGATCTGGACGATAGTCAGCATGTTTACCTGCACTGTGCCGGCGGCTATCGCAGTATGATGGCGGCCAGTATATTACAACTGCATGGCTTCCGTAATTTCAGCGAGATAGCCGGCGGCTTCAAAGCTGTCAGTAACAGCGGTGTACCTGTTACCACCGCTCCTGATGAGGATAAAATATTTAAACCGTAAGTAATGGAACAATGGATCGAAACGTTGCAGCAGCCCTGGCCCTGGTATGTGGCAGGGCCGCTGATAGGGCTGACTGTGCCCTTGTTATTGTGGCTGGGCAATAAATCATTTGGCATCTCTTCTTCACTGCGGCATATCTGTGCCGCCTGTGTACCTGCAGGTATTTCTTTCTTTCAGTACAACTGGCGCAAAGAAAAGTGGAACCTGTTTTTTATCGCCGGTATTCTGGCCGGTGGTTTCATAGCGGCGCAGCTGCTGGACAACGGCGCGGCTGTCAGCGTACATCCTGCGCTTGCCGGAGAACTGGCGGGGTATGGTATTACCCGTTACGATTCCCTGATACCTGCAGAGCTGTTCAGCTGGCAGCAGCTGTTTACCTGGCGGGGCATACTGCTGATGGCGGGAGGCGGGCTGCTGGTAGGCTTCGGCAGCCGCTATGCCGGCGGATGTACCAGCGGCCATGCCATCATGGGCCTGGCTACCTTACAGTGGCCGTCACTGGTAGCTACCTGCTGCTTTATGGCCGGCGGATTTATCATGGCTAATTTTATATTGCCGTTTATTCTTTCTCTCTGAATCTGAAAAAATGTTGAAATATTTACTGGCAGGAACTGCCTTCGGAATTATATTGTATAAAGCGGAGCTGATAAGCTGGTTCCGTATTCAGGAGATGTTCAGGCTCCAATCCTTTCATCTGTACGGTATCATTGGCAGTGCGGTGCTGGTAGCTATGGCGGGCGTATGGCTCATGAAAAAATTCCGCATGAAAAGTATAGACGGTACCGTTATCAGTACTGCTCCGAAGCAATTCAGCCGCGGACAAATATACGGAGGCCTGCTGTTCGGATTTGGCTGGGCTGCCACAGGCGCCTGTCCGGGCCCGCTGTTCGCTCAGGTGGGCGCCGGCGCCGGTGTAGTGCTGGTGACTATCGCCTTCGCTGTTGCGGGTACGTGGTTATACGGAAAATGGAAACACCGGTTGCCACATTGACGCAACGTATCCGATCTTTTTTTATTTTGGTCTCCGAAAAAATCAGATGAAGTAACTTCACCGTTTTATATCTGTAATGACCACCACAAACCATCCGGATAAACCAGACAGTTTCCGCTCCCGGCTGCAATGGTATAAATGGGGCCTCGCAGCTGCCCTGGTTATCATCGCGGCTACCGCCCTGTACCTGCTGCTGCCGGACCTTACCGTGCCCTCCGCACGGGAACTGGTGAGAACACGTATGTATGTGCCGCTGCAACGTCCGGTACAGCTGATGATGGCCGGAAACGTTACCTGCAGCCTCACCGGGGACAGCGCCATTCATACTAAACAAATAGGAGATATTACCCTGTATAACACTACTAACGGTATTGCCTATACGGGAACATCCCGAAGCAGCTATATGAATACCCTGCTGGTACCCGCGGCACAAAGCTATCGCATCACTTTGCCAGATAGCAGCGTAATATGGCTGAATGCCGCTTCCAGAATACGTTTCCCGTTTACCTTCTCCGGAAACAAACGGGAAGTGTATATGGAAGGAGAAGCTTATTACCGCATCATGCGGAATGACAGGCAACCTTTCATTATTCACACGCCTAATACTACCGTGGAGGTAACAGGCGCTTCTTTTAATATTAATGCCTACGATGCAGAATGGGTACGGGTGTCCGACATTGAAGGCGCTGTGCGCGTAACCGGCACTACTGATACTGCCGTGACGCTGAAGCCCGGTATGGAAGCCATCTATGGCGATTATTCCGGTATCCGTACCGACTCCTTCAAGGCGGAAGGTACCGCCAGCTGGCTTAAAAGTAAAACTACTTTCAGCCAGCGCAGGCTGCGTGACGTAAAACCTATCCTGCAAAGATGGTTCGGGGTGCAGGTGATACTGGATGAACCGGAGCTGGGCAATTACCAGGTCAGCGGCCCGCTGGAAAAAGGCGGCCTGATGGCTTTCCTCAGCCACCTGGAAGCAACTACGCCCCTGCGTTATTATTTTGTCGACAACGAGCTGCACCTTCACATGAAGCAATAATACTTTCTTCACATTTTCCGGATATGGTTTCTCCTCCGGATACAACAACATAGGAATTTTTTTATCTTGAATGCAGTGGACAATCGCAGCAGCATGCACGTACACCTGCGCCTGACCCTGTCAACCACAGGCGTATCATCTGCCTATCCATATACAAAAGCACCATCGTTATGACAATGCAACGCAGAAAATTTATCAGGAATGCGGGTCTTTCCATGGCCGGTATCATCAGTCTGCGGCTGCCTGCCGCCGGCATAAGCCGCTGGGTCAGCAGTCTGCAGCCCGACGCCGCCTGGATAAATTCCCTATATGAAAGAGGAAAAGTCACTACCTATCTGAAAAGCAGGAATGAATTACAATATATCGGTATGCCGGTTGGCGGCATCGGTTGCGGTACCGTATACCTCGGTGGCGATGGCCGCCTGTGGCTGTGGGATATCTTCAATAAAAACCAGGAAGGTATAGAGCCGAAGGTTGTAAGCTGGAATGCTGAGGTGCTGGACGGCGGCAAAAAGGTGAGGTCCCGCGACGGCGCCTGTTATATTGCGCCATCCAAAGACATACGTCCGCTGGACCAGGGCTTTGCTCTGCAGCTGACCTATGGCAATACCACCATCATCCGCCCGTTTGATGAAGCCAGCTGGCCGGAGATCAGCTTCGAAGCTACCTATCCGATGGCTACCATCCGCTACTCAGATCCTTCGTTGCCGGTGGCTGTTACGCTGGAAGCCTTTTCCCCGTTCATCCCGCTGAATGAAGATGACAGCGGGCTGCCGGTCACGCTGCTGTCCTGGCAGATAAAAAATACCGGCAAAGTGCCTGTCACCGCGGCTGTTATAGGCTGGCTGGAAAATAAAACGGCGCTCTATAATGCCGTTGCTGCCAGACATGAAAGAGTGAATACCGTTACCGCCGGTAAGGGATGGAAAGGCGTTCAGCTGTCCGCACGCACCATCGGTGGCGATAACAGCCACTTTGCGCAGCAGCATGATTTCGGGAATATGTGCCTGGCCGCACTGGATAATACCGCTGTTACCGTTACAGACATGCCACCGGGCCCGCTGACAGCCGCCACTTTCAGGTCGGCCGTAACGAAGCAGGCCGTTAAAGGTATTACGGATAAACTACAGGCAGCAGTTACAACAGTACATAGGATACTACCGGGAAAGGATATACGAACAACATTTGCTGTCAGCTGGTATTTTCCCAATTTGCGTTTTAAAGATATTCAGGGAGAAGGCAGATATTATACCAATAAGTTCAGCGATGCCGCTGCTGTTATGGGTTACGTACAGCAGCACTATGCAAGGCTCAGCGCCGAAAGCCGCCTGTGGAAAGATACGTGGTATGACAGCGTATTGCCCTGGTGGTTTATGGAACGTACCTTCCTTAATATATCTACGCTGGCTACCACTACCGCACACCGCTTTACGTCCGGCCGCTTTTATGCATGGGAAGGCGTAGGCGCCTGCGAAGGTACCTGTACCCATGTGTGGCAGTATGCGCAGGCCGTTGGCCGCATCTTCCCGGCGCTGGAACGGGATACCCGGCAACGGGTAGACCTGGGCATCGCCCAGCAACCCGATGGCGGCATCCTATTCCGGGGAGAAGCCGAAAAGCGCCCGGCTATTGACGGGCAGGCAGGCACCGTACTGCGCATCTACCGCGAACATCAGATGAGTACAGACAGCTCCTTTCTGCAGCATAACTGGCCGCAGATCAAAAAAGCCACGCAGTTCATCATCAACCAGGACCGCAACGGCGACGGCATGGAAGATACGCCCATGGAAAATACCCTCGACGCCATATGGGACGGAGAAATAGCCTGGATAGTAGGCTTATGCATCGCCGCCGTCAAAGCAGGAGAACTAATGGCCATTGAAATGAAGGATGACGACTTCGCCGCCGCCTGCAAGTTGTACGCAGACAAAGGCCGGCGTAATATGGAAACGCAGCTCTATAACGGAGAATACTTCATTCACCAGCCGGATAAAATAAAAGGACGGTCTGTAATCGGCAGCTATAATACCTGTCATATAGACCAGGTATATGGCCAGAGCTGGGCCTTCCAGGTAGGCATGGATCGCGTGCTGGATAAAGAAAAAACATTGTCTGCCCTCCACGCCCTCTGGAAATATAATTACATGGCCGACGTAGGCCCGTATATAGCTAAGCATCCCGGTGGCCGCCCCTATGCATTGCCGGGAGAAGGCGGCATGATCCTCAACACCAATCCCCGCAGGGAAGAATTTCCTTTCGGTGTAAAAAACGCCTGGCAGCTGGGATATTTCAATGAATGCATGAGCGGATTTGAACATCAGGTGGCATCGCATATGATGGCCGAAGGTATGGTAACAGAAGCGCTTACGCTGACCCGCGCTGTTCATGACAGATACCATGCTTTCAAGCGTAACCCCTTCAATGAAATAGAATGCAGCGATCACTACGCCCGCGCCATGGCCAGTTATGGTACCTTTGTTACCGCCTGCGGTTTTGAATACCATGGTCCTAAAGGTCATATCGGCTTCGCACCTGCTATGCGTGCCGATCAGTTCAGGGCGCCATTCGTTACTGCCGCCGGATGGGGCGTATATTCACAGCACCTGACAGGCAGCCGCCAGCAACATGTGCTTACGCTTAAATATGGTAACTTAACAGTGCAGACATTAAAGTTCCGTAAAGCACAGCCTGCCACCATCACCGTAACAGCAGACGGCCGGCAGCTGCCAGCCACTTTTTCGGCTACGGATGGATGCGTACATATTCAGCTCGCAGCCCCGGTTAAGATACAGGCAGGTCAATCGCTTAACATTTCAATTGCATAGCATGAAAGTATTTATTCATATAGCCGTTACCGTTATATTGCTATCATCCTGCCTGCAGGAAGCCAAAGTATCAGATATAGTACCCGGTTCCCGCAACAGCTGGCACGTACAGCTGGACAGCCTCCTGCCATTGCTGGGCCACCGTAACTGGATACTGGTAGTGGATAAAGCGTTTCCCCTGCAATCGGCCCCGGGTATCGTATATATCAATACCACCCTGCCACTGCCGGAAGTAGCGGCCTATACCATCAAAAAAATCAATGCTTCTTCACATGTAAAGCCCATCGTTTATACAGACAAAGAGCTGGCCTATGTGCCGGGAGCCGCTGCCTACCGCGATTCCCTGCAAGCGATACTGCAGGGATTCACCCCGCAACAGCTGCTGCACGATTCCGTATTCACCAAACTGGATAAGGCTTCCTCCCTGTTTAAGGTAGTCGTACTGAAAACCACTACCACCGTGCCTTATTCTTCCGTATTCATCAACCTGGATTGCAAATACTGGAATGCGCAATCGGAGAAGAAGATGAGGGAGGTGATGAAGAGCGAATAGAATAATCAATTACGAATTACGAATTGCGAATTACGAATGAAGAAGCGAAGAGCTAAACGTAGATTTAAGCGGATATTTTAAATTATCACCTTTCATCTACGTTTAGCTCTTCGCTTCTTCATTCGTAATTCACAATTTATAGTTCAATCGCCAGTTTACCTCTGGTTTTACCGGTAGCAATCTGCTGATGGGCTTTTGCCATCTCTTCAAACGGATATACTGCGGATACATGGGTGCGTAAGGCGCCGGAGGCCAGCAGGTCCGCCAGCTGCTTCATGTCTTCTCCATTGGAAACAACGAGTATACGGTTGGCGCTTACATTTTTCTGTTTTGCTTTTTCTGCTACCTCGCCTTCAATAAAGGTAAGCAGGCTGATAAGACGGCCCCCGTTTTTCACGGCATCCAGGGAGCGGAGAATCTGATCGCCGGCAATAGCCTCAAATACTATATCTGCATCTTTTACGCGGTCTTCAAATTTTTCCCTGGTATAATCAATGAACTCATCTGCTCCCAGGCTCTTAACAAAGTCTTCGTTGGCTCCCGAACCGGTGGCAATTACATAAGCGCCCAGGTGGTGCGCAATCTGCACCGCATAGTGCCCAACGCCGCCGTTAGCGGCATGAATCAGCACCTTTTCCCCTTTCTTTAACCCGGCAATAGTTACCAGCCCCTGCCAGGCAGTAAGCGCTGCCAGCGTGGCGCCAGCGGCCTCTGTATGAGGGGTGCCGGCGGGTTTCAAAGCCAGGTGGGAAGCGGGCGCTGCTACATATTCCGCATAGGCGCGGCCCTGACCAGGGAAATTAACCATGCCAAATACTTCGTCACCGGCTTTGAAGTCCTTTACTGTGCTTCCGACAGCTTCTACCACCCCGGAAATATCCCATCCCAGGATGAAGGAATCCTGGTCGGGCAATGGTTTGAAATAGGCATTTAAACCGGTTCTGTCCTGTCTTAAATAATTGTCCACCGGATTGATGCTGATCGCTTTATTCCTGATCAGTACTTCATCTGCCCTGATTTCAGGCTTAGCCACATGGGCAATAGTCAGTTTTTCCGTTCCGCCGTTTTCTGTAATTATAATCGCTTTCATCGTATGTGTTTTAAAATTTGATAACACAAAACTCGGTCAGGACGGAGGTTAAATTCTTGTATAATTTTGGGTTAATTAAGTAGTTTTACAGGTATGCAGACAGAAAATTTGTTTCAACCCTTTGCAATTGAGTTTAAGACAACGGATGATTGTCCGGTGAAGCCGCATAAGCATACTTTCTTTGAGCTGGTCTATATTCTGGACGGGAAGGGGATACATCACATCAATCAGAATAAATTCCCCTATGAACCGGGGAACCTGTTCCTGCTGATGCCGATGGATATGCATCATTTTAATGTGACTACCACTACTTCTTTCCTGTTTATCCGTTTTAACAATGTGTACCTGAATTCCCAGAAAAGCAGTGATAAAGGTCAGCTGGGAGAATGGATACAGAAGCTGGAATATATCTTTCAGAACAGCAGTCACCCGGAGGGTTGTATTCTGCGTAATCCCCTGGACCGGCCGCTGACGAAAGCCGTACTGGATGCTATTATGCTGGAGCTGAAGAATGAGCAGACGCTTCACCAGGAATTGCTGCAGCAGCTGGTAAATACGCTTATCACGATAGTGGCGCGCAATATATCCCTGATAGTCAGAGATACGATGCCTGCAGCTACACAGCAGCATATGTCTATGGAAATGCTGCATTATATTCACCGCTATATATATGAGCCGGAAAAACTGAAAGCAGAAGCGATGGCTGCTCATTTCAATATATCGCTGAATTATATCAGCGAATATTTTAAGAAGCATACCAACGAAACCCTGCAGCAGTATATCATCAATTATAAGTTGTCGCTGGTAACGGTGCGGCTTGCTCACAGCGATATGCGGCTTAATGAAATTGCCTGGGAACTTGGCTTTACCGATGAAAGCCACCTTACCAAAACATTCAAGAAATACAAGGGAATGAGTCCGGCTGCCTATCGTAAGAATCTGCCGGCAATAGCCTCCTGACCTTATTACTAAAATATCATTGTTAAATGGAACCGTTAAAATTGTATATGCTATTGCTGGGAGCCGATCTTCCCGGCCGCCATATTGAGCAGCATGATATTTTCTTTGGCATTGCGCCCTCCCTGAAAGAGCTGGTCCCTGACATTAAAGCGCACTGGCCGGAAGCCGGTGAAAAACTCCATATCGATGGCTGGAGAGAAGTGAACTTTGTAGAAGGATACCAGGTAGAAGTAGTAGCCAAAGGCGCCGCCGGAAACAATCCGCTGGGATTATTCTTCCTGAACCTGGGTGGCTACAAACCCAACGAGATGGAAGAATATCACT
This sequence comes from Chitinophaga solisilvae, assembly GCF_009928525.1. Taxonomy (GTDB): domain Bacteria; phylum Bacteroidota; class Bacteroidia; order Chitinophagales; family Chitinophagaceae; genus Chitinophaga; species Chitinophaga solisilvae. The sequence continues at coordinate 326,120 of NZ_JAABOK010000006.1, forward strand.
ACAAAATGATCAGCGTGAGCAAAGACATGGGGGAAGCCATCCGCGCCGCCAAAGAAACCACCTTTTATAAACATACTGGATTCGGCAATCTCGCCGCCTCTCATGTGGATAATAAATACGGCGTAGATGTAGACAACATCTATGAAGTGAAAGAAATATTACCTGCCCACATGCGTGAAAAATATCAGCTGAAAATTACGCCTGTCACAGAACCCAAAGACGACGAAATACACCTGGGGTATTTCCAGCTGCACAAAATCTAGGTATTTTATTATTTGGTTATGTGAGATTTGGTTATTGGATTTACGGATTTTGGAATTTTCTGATTTTGAGATTTTAAAATGCAGCGGAGATATACGCGAATATATCTGCTGCATTTTAAATCTCAAAATTCCAAAATCCGTAAATCATTAAATCATTCTCCACCGGGCTTTCCGGGCTTCTTCTCCTGCTGCTTCTTCGGTTCGGGTGTTGCGGGTTCTTCTTTGCTGATATCGAAGTTATTGGTGTTTTCTGTTTGCTGGAACTGGCCTGTCCGTTCCCGGAGGGGAGCGTTTGTGTTGTCGGTGTCGGGTGCTTTTTTTTGCTTTGCCATATACCGTTTTTAATAAATGCGGCACAAAGACTACGCCATGACGTGATGCATTCATTGTCAATTAATAAAGGGGAGGAGGTGGGCAGATATTCTACATTTTTGCGTGTTGGCTGAAGAGAAATGGAGACAGGAAAGGAGGGGAGATGAAAGGAAAACCAGCAGGGAAAAGCATTTGAGCCCTGATTTAAATGACAGCCGGATTGGAGGACTGATAAAAAAATAATATTTTGCCGGCAAAACCAACCAACCAACGATGAAAAAAACGGTATTTGTATGTCTGGCGCTTTCTGCGACCAGTCAGCTGTTTGCCCAGAAGACAGGCATAACCATTACAGGTAAGGCGCCTGCAGTCCTCAATGGCCAGCTTATTTACCTGCTGCCTGCAAAAGGTGGTCATGCCAGCGATTCAGCCCGCATTGAGAAAGGATCATTTAAAATGAATGCGGCGTGGACGGATACAGCAGCAGCTGTATTGACAGTACATTTTAAGAATGGGAATGAATTTGTTTCCGGTAGAAGGGAACTGGTGCTGGCTCCCGGAGATAAAGTGAAATTTACAGCAAAAGAGACGGCTTCCGCCAATTTACTGGATGACAGTAAAGTGTCAGGCTCCGTGTTTACCCGCCAGCAGGACGAATTTAAAGCAATCACCCGTCAGGTGGATAAAAGTATTGATTCTATGCGTAATATTTTTATGCAGAAGATGAGAGAGGGGGGTAATGATACTACGGGCTTGTATGCACGCAGTATGGTGATGAATGAATGGTTCAAACAGCGCGATGGGATGCAGTATGATTTTATTGCAGCACATCCTGATTATTACTATAGCCTGATGCTGCTGAGAGATAAAATAGGCAAGCGCGTGGTGGATGTGGCAGCTATGCAGGCGCGCTTTGACAAGCTGACGCCTGGTCTGAGATCCTCTAATCTGGGTCTGGCGGCAACAGCCATACTGAAGGCTTCTGCAACAGTAGCTGTAGGACAGATGTCCATGGATTTTGCAGCCCCTGCGCCGGATGGCAAGATCGTTAAGTTATCAGACCTGCGTGGTAAATATGTATTGCTTGATTTCTGGGCCAGCTGGTGTGGTCCCTGCCGTGCAGAAAATCCGCATGTAGTAAAAGCCTATAACCGTTTTAAAGATAAGAACTTTGATATTCTGGGTGTTTCCCTGGACCGCGAAGGCGACCATGACAAGTGGACTGCGGCTATTGAAAAAGACGGACTTACCTGGCATCACGTAAGTGAGCTGAAATGGTGGAAGGGTGAGATATCAAAGAAGTACCTGATTACCGCTATTCCCCAGAACTTCCTGTTGGATCCTTCCGGCCGCATTATCGCGGTGAATCTGCGTGGAGAGGCGTTGGAAAAGGAACTCGAAAAAGTATTACAGTAGCAGTTTAATATTCCGGAATCATGGACATATGTGCATGATTCCGGAATAAAATATCTTCAGAAATGATCCGGAAAACCGGTGACGATTGAATTCCTGTCTGCCATTGATGTTGTTAATTACTATCTCCCACAGAAAAAGAACTATCTGCCGCTTTGCTGTTTTGCCTGTTAATGTTCCAGTATTGCGGTAACACCCATTCCGCCGGCAGTACAGATAGATACCAGCGCTCTGCCTCCGCCGCGTTCCTGTAGTGTTTTAGCTGTTTGCGCCAGTATTCTGGCTCCGGTAGCGGCAAACGGGTGTCCTATGGCTACGCTGCCTCCTTTGATATTCAGTTTGCTGCGGTCAATACTGCCCAGTGGCGTGTCATATCCCAGTTTTTTGCAGTAGTCTGCATCTTCCCAGGCTTTGAGGGTACACAGTACCTGGCCGCAGAAGGCTTCATGAATTTCATAGATATCGAAATCCTGCAGGGTAAGGTGCCGACGTTTCAGCATACGTGCCACGGCATAGGTGGGGGCCATGAGCAGGCCTTCGCCGTGAACATAGTCCACTGCGGCAGATTCGGCATCGATGAGGTATGCCAGTACCGGCCAGTTTTGCCGTTGTGCATATTCTTCAGAGGCCATCAGGATGGCGGCAGCGCCGTCTGTATAGATGGTGCTGTTGCCCGCTGTGAGCGTGCCTTTACCGCTATGGTCGAAGGCGGGTTTCAGTGCGGCCAGTTTAGCCGGCGTGGTGTCCGGACGCACGATGGTGTCTTTTTCCACACCTTTAAAGGCAAAGACAAGATCGCGGAAGAAGCCTGCCTCATATGCCTTTGCGGCATGTATATGGCTGTCGTATGCCAGTGCATCCTGCTGTTCGCGGGTGATGCCCCATTCCTTCACCATGAGTTCCGTATGTTGTCCCATTGACAAGCCTGTTCTGGGTTCCACGATGGAAGGGTACAGGGGAGAGAGGTCTTTAGGTCTGAAGGAGGCCAGTATTTTCAGGCGTTCTCCGAATGATTTCGCTGCTCTCAGTGCTACTATTTTCCAGGCGAACTGCTGACTGAACATAATGGGGAGGTCGCTGTTGGTATCGCTGCCTCCGGCGATGCCGGTGTCTATCTGCCCGGCGGCGATACGCAGCCCTATCTGTATGGCCGCATCAAGGCTGGTGCCGCATGCGCGTAATACGTTGTAGGCAGGCGTATGAGGGTCGAGCGTAGTGCCGAGTACGCACTCGCGTGCAAAATTCCATTCTGTGGAGCGGTTCAGCAGGGTGCCCAGTGCTACGTCTCCGATGCGCCGGCCTTCCAGTCCGAACTGCCGGACCAGGGAAGACAGACAGGCGGTCAGCATTTCCTGATTGGATATCCTGTTATACTCGCGGAACGACTTTACAAAAGGTATCCGTTGTCCCCCTATGATGGCCACTTTACGCATAGTATTGTATTTAATTAAAGTTAATGATTAAAATAACACACGTATAGTTTTAAACTATATCTTTGCGATCCAGTTCTTTACAGATCTATCGCATTATGGTGGGCGTGTATAACGCTCTTAATAAGGAACCGTGTGTAAATCACGGGCTGTCGCGCAACTGTAAGTAACGTTTCAGGTTGTTGCCGCTGATATCCATTTTTCCGCCAGGAAAGAGAAGGATGGCAATAATGTTACAAGCCAGGATACTTGCCATATTGTTACAGACAAATGCTTTCGCGGTTTTGAAGCAGTAGTCGGAATTGCCCTGCAGGCAGCTCTGATTACTAATTACGAATTACGAATTGCGAATTACGAATGTAGAAGCGAAGATTAAAACAAAGATTAAAGAGGATGCCTAGTAGTTATCTCCTTAAATCTTCGTTTTAATCTTCGCTTCTACATTCGTAATTCGCAATTCGCAATTCGTAATTAGTAATCAGCATCTCCACGGGTATTTCATATCTACATTATTCCCGGAAGCATACCAGAAAACGTAAGGAGCATTATTCACATAATGTTTACAACCAGGTTTTATGCGTATGCTAAAAATTTACATGATTGCCGGCGCGCTGACGCTGCCAGGCGCTGCTATGTCTCAGCAGCAGGATTCCCTGAACAATAAAACACTGCAGGAGATAGTGGTACTATCAGGTACGGCTACACGAACTTCTTTCAGTAAGCTGGATGTGCCGCTTCGTACAATTCCGGCTACGATTAACAACATCAGCGGTGCTTCGCTGCAGCTGCAGGGTATTGATGATCTTACCGGCGCGCTGGCAAAGGTGCAGGGAGTCAGACCAGTATCTACCTATGGTGCATTTCAGCACTATGTGATACGTGGTTTTAATGATTTTCTGCTGGTGGTGGATGGTTTCCGCGATGACAGGCAGAACATTGCCTCCAGTGCACCTATGACCAACCTGGCGGCAGTAGATCATATAGAAGTGCTGAAAGGCCCTGCCGGTGCTATGTTTGGTCATTCAGGCATTGGCGGTATCATTAGCGTTGCCCGTAAGACGCCGGGAACAACGCCGTCGGCGGAGTTCAATATCCTCTACGGTGGTTTTAACACCCGCCGTATCAGTGCCGGTGCGGGCGGCCCGCTTTCTCCGACCCTGCGGTACCGCGCAGATGCCGGTATCTCGGCCACCGACGGTTGGCGCGGTGCTGGCAGTAACCGCAACAGTGCCTATCTGGCGTTTGATTTCACCCCTACAGAGAAGGACCGTTTTCAGCTGCGCCTGGGCGCCAATAAGGATATGTATGACAACGATGCCGGTATTCCTACGGTCAACGGTGAAATGCTGCCGGAGGTAAAACGGAGTTACCGCTATAATACCACCCAGAGCTATACCAAAGCCAATCATGCTGATGTGCAGCTGCAGTACACACGCCGGCTCAACAGTCGTATGACCGTTACAGAACAGCTGTCCTATGCGACAGATCTGATAAACTACCTGTCTTCAGAATCGCTGGAACTTACCCGCGGTAAGGATAGCGTAGCACGGGGTTACCTGCAGTTTGAACATCATACGCAGCCTTTCCAGCACTCGCTGGACTTCACCTGGGATGTGCCTTCCGGCCGCATACAGCAGAAGATACTGGCGGGGTGGTCGCTCAACGTACTGCATCGTTATACAGATTATGATAATCCGCTGCGCAGCAGAACGGCTACCACTATTCCGCTGACAGCCCCCCTGGATAACCAGGGTAATCTGCCGGTTATCAACACGCATCGCAAAACAATCGATGAAACGATGAACGGCATCTACCTGCAGGATTGGCTTAACTTCTCCCCGAAATTTAAAATACTGGCTGCTATCCGCTTTGATCAGTTCAGTGGCAGCTACCGCAGCGATACCCTGCAAAGCCCCACTACTACTGCCTCAAAGGGCGATCCTTACCGGAAGCATACCAGCCGCCTTACTTACCGCGCAGGTTTTGTATATGAGCCACTGGAAGCGGTGAATATCTATGGCTCCTATGCGACCTATTTCAAACCGGCCAGACAGGTACCCGGAGTAACGAACCTGTCACTTGATCCTGAAAGCGGCTATCAGGCTGAACTGGGTACGAGGCTTACCCTGGCCCGTCATCTTACGCTTAATGTGGCAGGCTTCTATCTCCTTAAACGAAATATCATTGTGAGCCTCGGTAAAGGATTATATGACCAGGCCAGCGAGGCGGCTTCCAAAGGAATAGAAACAGACATCACCTGGCAGCCGTTGCCGGTATTCAGTATTTCCGCAGGGTATGCCTTTACGGATGCCCGTTTTAAAAACTATACCAGCAAGGTCACCGGTGCCGGCAATCTCACTGATAAAAGACTGCCATTCGCTATGATACATCAGTTCAATATACAGTCCAGCTATACCGTATGCCGCGGCGCTACTGTATTTGCGGGGCTGAGCTATAACGGCGACAACTACACGGATTCCCGCAATACTGTATTACTGCCGGCTTACTACCTGGTAAATGCCGGTGCATCCTATACTTTCCGTCGTGTGCGCGTTACCGTGAATGCGGAGAACCTGCTGGACAACCGGGAGTATTTCATAGGGGCGATCAATAATACGCAGCTGTATCCCGGTGCGCCGGTGAATTACAACGTAGCATTACATTATACCTTCAACGGCCGCTGATATGCCTGTTAAAAGAAGTCACTGGTTACTGCGCATACACCGCTATCTGGGCCTGCTGTGCAGTGTTTTGTTCCTGATATGGTTCCTGTCAGGCATGGTAATGATGTATGTACGCTATCCCGTGTTAACACGGGAAGAGCGTGTCCGCCATGCACCGCTGCTGCGTACAGCAGCGGTGACCACACCGCCTCCATCCGCAGATGCGGTGCTGGGAATGCTGCTGGGCAGGCCGGTATACCGCAGCAACAAGGGCGTGGTCTATGCGGATGATAATACCGTTATGCCTGGTATCACCTCCGCCCAGGCCAGGCAGACGGCCATTGATTATTTTGCTGCGCGTTACACCATCCGGGATATGCGGTGGATTACCACGCAGGATCAATGGCTCAATAAGGGCAGTTTCACTGCTTACCTTCCTGCATGGGTCATTCAGCTGAATGATCCGGCGCATACTTCGCTCTACGTTTCTGCTGCTACCGGCGAGGTTTTTCAGGATGTCAGCCGCAGGGAGAAGATCCTGTCATGGCTGGGGCCCATACCACACTGGATTTACTTACGCGTACTGATTATCAAACCACACCGGTACATCTGGACACAGGTAGTCATCTGGACTTCCCTGCTGGGATGTATCATGTGCCTGAGCGGCATTGCTGCGGGCCTTATCCGCTGGAAGCGAAAACGTATTTCTCCCTATAAAAAGCCCTGGCTGCGCTGGCATCATTATACCGGCCTGCTGTTTGGACTGTTTACCTTTACCTGGATACTGAGCGGCCTGTTTTCCATGGATCCGTTGCATATGGGCAGTCGCCGTGCCGCTGCTCCGGCATCGCCACAGCCGGCTGCTGCCGCTGCCTGGCTGCCGGCGTTACAGCTGCTGCGTCAGCAACCGGTAAAGGAAATTCATTTTACGGTTGTGGGACAACACCCTTACCTGATTGCCGGCACGGAGGCACAGCGGCCATTGGTGATATCGGCTCTCAGCGGACAACAGGTAGCCGGTGTTGATGCTACCCTGCTGGACAGTGCCATCCTGCAGACCGTAGCCGCCCCACTGCTGGAGCGTACCCTGCTTACTCATTATGATGCCTATTATCGTGCGCGCGACAGCAGCAGGCCATTGCCCGTTATCCGCTACCGTTTCGCGGATGAAGGAGCTACCTGCGTATATGCAGACCCGTTAACGGGAGCAGTCCTGTCACGCCAGGATAACAGCACACGCCGCCTGCGCTGGCTCTATAACGGCCTGCATAGCTTTGACTTTCCCTGGTTTCACCATCAGCGACCACTATGGGACATTACCCTGCTGATACTCCTGCTGGGAGGAGCAGCACTGAGCGTCACCGGCGTGGTGCTCTCCTTCATATGGCTGCGCCATAAGGGAACTAAAACAAAACTGATGTCACGGAACAGGGGGTAACAACAGGGTAAAAATAAAGAGCGAAGATGAAGCGAAGATGAAAAATCATCCCGGCGCTTCTTCTCCGCTCTTTTATTTTGAAAAAAGTTACAGGCTGGTTACCTGGTTGGGTAACGGCTCGCCCTTCATGGAAGCAATAATATTCTGTGCTGCCATCTCACTCATTGCATTCCTGGTTTCTGCAGTAGCAGAGCCTATATGCGGCAAAACAGCTACTGTAGGCATCTCCAGCAAAGGATTATCCGGCTGCATCGGTTCCGGATTAGTAACATCCAGTCCTGCGCCCCAGATAATACCCTGTTGTATAGCGGCTATCAGATCTCCTTCATGATGTATTGCACCTCTGGCGGCATTCACAAAAATGGCAGAAGGTTTCATCTGTGAAAAGGCTGTCATATTAAACCTGCCGGCTGTTTCCGGCGTCAGCGCAGTATGCACGGAAAGCACATCGCTCTGTGCCAGCAGTTCCTCAAACGATACCCGTTGCGCTCCCAGCTCTTTTTCTGCGGCTTCATTACGGCCCCGGTTATGATAAATCACTTTCATGCCAAATGCCTGCACACAGCGCTGCGCCATCACATAACCAATGCTGCCCAGTCCCCATATACCCAGGGTCTTTCCCTCCAGCGCAATACCCAGATTGGCCGTAGGTTCTGAAAAGCCCCATTCGCCGCGTATAATCCGCTTATGCTGAAAGAAGGCTTTCCTGGAAGACGCCAGCATCAATAGAAATGCAGTATCTGCCGTAGCAGCGCTCAGTACCCCCGGCGTATTGGTAACCGGTATGCCCAGCTCATTGGCTGCAGCGATATCTACCTTATCGTATCCTACCGACAATAAACTGATGACCTTCAGGTGGCGGCACTGTTCCAGGAACGCACGGTCTATAGTATTGTCGCTGGCCAGCAGCAACGCATCATACTGCTGACAATGCGCTACCAGCTCATCGTGCGACAATCCCCGCCGCTCCGTCCACTGCGTAACCTGAACGCCTGCACGTTCCAGCATCGCCAGCCCCGCCGGCGGCAATACCCTCGTGATAAATATCTTCATACTTTATACTTTAATTACTTACATAATCCATACCCACCAATCTCCGCTGTCTTCCAAATCTCAAATAACCAAATAATCAAATATTAAGGTCGCATCAGCTTCCACACTTCAAACCACAACACAGACACTGCGCCGGTAACTGCACATATACCCAGCGAACCCCCATCCAGCGCCCTGATATGAAAAAACTCCGCTATAGGCGGAATGTACAACATCGCTGCCAGTAATGCCAGTGTCAGCATAATAATACCGGCCATCAGCCGGTTGCCGTTACGCATACTGGTGATAAAGGAGTAGTGAAAAGACCTGTTTACCTGTGTGAGAAAAACATTGGCAAATATCAGTGTGGTGAATACCATACTCCGCGTATATGTTTCATCTGCCTGCCCCCGCAGGCTCCACTGATATACCAGCAGCACGCCCGCTGTAATCATCAATCCCTGCAGTATGCTGATGTTCATCTCCCGGAAAGATAAAAAAGTTTCTGAAACCGGCCGTGGAGGCACTGACATGGCATTCTTTTCCATCGGTTCGTTTTCATAAACAATGGAGCAGGTGGGCCCCATGATCAGCTCCAGGAAAATAACATGTACGGGTGTGAATATATTGGGATACACCCAGCCCAGAAACAGTGGCAGCGATACGGTGAGTATGATGGGGATATGAATGGAGATGATATATTGTACTGCTTTTTTGATATTGGTATAAATGCGCCGTCCCATGGCAACGGCGTCCACCATAGCGGACAGGTCATCATTCACCAGGATGAGCGCTGCTGCCTGTTTGGCGATCTCTGTGCCTTTCCGGCCCATCGCAATTCCAATATGCGCCGCTTTCAACGCCGGCCCGTCGTTGACACCGTCTCCTGTCATCGCTACGGTTTCATTACCGGCCTTCAGTGCATTGATGGCTGCCAGCTTGGCTTCCGGAAACATCCGTGTGAAGATATTTACCTGCTTCAATTCCTGCTGCATAACGGGAACGTTCATACGTAGCAATGTTTCTCCGTCCGTCGCTTTGTCCGGCTGATGCAGCCCTGCCTGTGCCGCAATGGATTTGGTGGTGGCGCTGTTATCTCCGGTGATGATTTTTATCTGGATGCCTGCCTGGTAAAACTGCCGGAATACATTGCTGATATTGGCTTTGGGCGGATCGTAGAAGGCTGTCAGTCCGGAAAATGTAAAAGAGAAGTCCTGCTGTGCTGCGGGATAATTGTTGCCATCAAATGTGGCGGTAGCGATACCCAGCAGACGATATCCTTTTTCTGCCAGTGATTTTATCTGTTGTTCGATTTCTTTTTTTGCTTCGGCAGATAACGTGCATACTGCCAGTATCGCTTCGGGTGCACCTTTGGCAGCAATGATCCGGTGTCCGTTTCTGTCTTCGAAAATATGCGTCATCATCGGCGGCCTTCCTTCCAGCGGATATTCATGAACGATCCGGTAATGTGGTCTTTCATCCTGAGGAGTACTTTTTTCATATAACTGATGCAGGGTTTTTTCCATCGGGTCAAACGGTACCGGTTCGCTGGCCCACATGGCGGCGTTTATAACATCCTGCGGCCAGGGCGCCTGTTCGTACAACCTGCGGTTGGCGTTGCTGTACACTGCCTGCAGGCTCATCCTGTTCTCTGTAATGGTGCCGGTTTTATCTGTGCAGATGATAGTGGCGCTGCCCAGGGCTTCTACGGTACGTATCTTTTTTACAATGATGCCGAGCTGCATGAGCCTCCTGGAACCCAGGGCCATAAAGGTGGTAAAGGCAACGGGTATTTCTTCCGGAAGTATGGACATCGCCAGTGTAAGCCCTTTCAGCAGGCTGTCCGTAAAATTGCCGCTCTGCATAAAATTATATCCCCAGACGGCCAGAAACACTACAACACCTGCTGCTGCCATCCACTTCACAAATTGCCGGATCTGTAACTGCAGGGGAGTAGGCTCTTCTTTTATGTCGAGAATGGCCGCGCCCAGCTGCCCCGTTTTAGTATGTTCTCCTACTTTCTCTACCCGGCAGATAGCCAGTCCGGATACCACTACGGTGCCGCTGTATACATAGTTGTCCTCACTGTCTGCCTCCTTGAAAACAGCATATGGTTCGCCGGTAAGTACGGATTCATTAACGGAAAAATCGTTACTGTGTACAATGACGCCGTCTGCATTGATGGTATTACCTTCGGCTACCACCATCATGTCGCCGGTAACAATATCCGCTGTGGGAACGGATTGCAGCGCACCATTGCGTATCACCCTGCTCAGCGGCTCATTTAGTTTCTCCAGCGCTTCCAGCGCCTTACGGCTGCGGCTATCCTGGTAAAATGAAATACCGGACACCACCCCGATGGCTGCCAGCATAAAGTAAGCCTCTCCGTATTCTCCCATCACAAAATAGATGGCCGTTACCGCTATCAGCAATACCAGCATCGGCTCCTGCAAGATCTCTTTCAGCAATGCCAGCACCGGATTGATAAAAGGCTCCGGCGGCACATTCCTGCCGTAGGAAAGCCTGGATGCTGCTACTTCTGCATCGGTAAGACCGGTTATGTGTTCTGGAAGATTTATCATTATAATTACGAATTACAAATTGCGAATTACGAATGAAATGCAGCGAATAAAAAGCGCGAAGATTAAAGGAGATACTAAAATAAAGCATCTCCTTTAATCTTCGCGCTTTTTATTCGCTGCATTTCATTCGTAATTCGCAATTCGTAATTCGCAATTGCATTACAGATGCAGATCCACAATGCCTCCCACTTCCGTACTCACTTCTCCCAGCAGCCTGTCCTGATTGCCGGGATCATTTGACAGGTTGCCATTGCAGTTCTGGCCGGTGTATACTTTGATGAAGTCAATGTATTTCAGGTTTACTTTTTCGCCTTTGGCATTGACTGCGGTGGAGATGTCCAGTGTATTGTAGCCTCTTCCCTTTGCTTCGGTGAGATCCTGGTATTCTTTGGAGCCGTTGTCTGCATAGCCGGCGCCGACGGGTTTATTGTTGAACAGCTCGCTGTGGTATACCGGGTTGTACTCCTTTACGAGCGTATTGCGGAGAAGGGTGCCTTCAAACACCAGCGAATCCTGGTTGGGAGCAAAAAGGGGATAGTAGCTCTGGTTGTGGAAAGTGTTGGACAGCACATATCCTGATTTGCCCTGGTTATCTTTCCATAATACATCGGTGGCAGTAGCCTTTTTAGGGTTGTAGTAGATGATGCGGTAATTTCTGATAGTGCCGGGAGCGTTGTATTCATTGCCAGCCAGCTCATACCATTCGCCGTCATCGGGTTTACCGTTGCCGTTGAGGTCCTGCATCACCATGATGATGCCGGGTTCTGACCAGTCTGTGCCATTCCCCAGGATAACATTGCCGTAAATGCCGAAGTCCATACCGGCCTTGTTTTCGATGGAGTGATCAAACCCTGTGATGACATATCCGCCGAAGCTGCCGAGGGAAAGTAATCCGTTGATGCCGCCGATCAGCTTTTGTGCGCCGGCCGGTGAGCCGAAGGTATTTTCGTTCACGAATTGCCCTGGCGCCGGTTTGTATTCCAATATCTGGCTGATGTATTTACTGCTGTTCGGAGTGGCAGGACGCATACCGTCTCTGGTAGGTGCACCGTTATCCTCATTGTTTTTGGAACAGGCAGCCAGGGCCATGGTAGCGGCTAAGCAGGTGATACGCAGCGATGTTGATAATTGCATGATAAATAATTTATGATGATAAGCATGTTTACTTTTTCAGGAAGGCAAAATGGGCGGGAATATCTCCTGTCTCCATTTTCCATTTCTGTTTGCCGGTTTTATCAAAGCAGTACAGGATGCCGGGAGATACATAGTCCAGCGCATCTGTTACAAATACGTCTTCTGTATCCGGATCTACGGCAATGCCGTAGGGAATTTCAATTTTGGCGTCGGTGCCGTCGGTGATGAATTTGCGGTCCAGCAGTGTTTCTGAGCGCACATCTATCATCGCATAGGAAATGGTATTCTTATGGGTATGATAGCTCCACTCCACACAGTAGATATAGGCCAGATTCCCGTTAATACAGATGTTGCTGGCGCCGATGGGAAACTCTTTCTTGACAAGGTCCGTTTTGGTGTCAATAACGTATAGCCGTGAAGGTATGTCGTAGTAATCACCGCGGGAGGTCACGTAAAGGTCGCCGTACTTATCGGCCACAATACGGTGCAGATTGATGGCTACGTCTATGCGTTTCAGCTCCTGCTGCGTATCCAGATCTATAACGGAAACGGTGCGTTCATAATTTTTAGGATTGTATCCGCCGGAGTTGGCTACGTATAGTTTGTTGCCTGCAATTGCCATCTGTTCCGGATTGCGGCCGGTCGGAATACGCGCTGTTTCCTGCAGTGCGGTGGTATCCATCACGGAAATATATCCGGCATTGGAAGTAACGTATGCTTTCTCTTTATAAAAGGTAATATAGCGGCACTGCTGGATAATAACCTGCCTGATACGCTTTCCGGTGGCGGCATCCAGTACTTCTACCTTGTTGGAGTTGTTGATGATGGCGTAGAGCTTGCCGCCGTAGATCTGCAGGTCATTGCCTACATCTCCCAGCCCCTTTACCACTTCCGGGTTCTGTGCTTCATAGGTTCTGCGTACATATGCTCCGTTAATCAGGTCTACATAATCCAGTGAGGATTTGTTCATGTTCATGTTGCCTTCGTTGAGCAGATAGAACCCCTGTACGGTGCCCGCGCCGTCCGGCTGTCGCTGAAATCCGGGGATTTCTTCGGACATGATGGAGGGTATAATAATGCCCTTCCGGCAGGAGGCCAGCAGGAGGAGGGAGCAGACAGTTAAAAATAATGATCGCATCATGACTTAATAGTTTACGCTCAGCGTTACTCTGTAATTACGTCCCGGCATGGGGAAGTTGGCAATTACATCATACTGCTGGTTGAGCAGGTTATTGAGTTCTGCTGTCAGTTTATATTGATGATGGCGCCAGGATGCTGATACATCGCTGGTATACCAGGGTTCTGTATAATTGAAGATGTTATTCCTTTTCTGATTATAGCGTTCGCCGGTGTAGATAAAGCTGTAGTTCAGATTGAATTCCCGCCAGTCTATGCCTGCCGTGAAAGAGCCGCTGTGCCAGGGGGTGTAGGGTATCTGCTGCCCGTAATTATGCGAGCCCGCGCCGGTGGTACGGTCCTGCGCATCCTGGAAGGTGTACGCCACGGCAGCGTTGAGCATGATGTCGCGCCAGGGCATCCAGGCGGTAGACATATTCACATCAACACCTTTGATGACTACGAGTCCGAGGTTCATCATAGACCAGCCGAAGAGATTTTTAGACGGTACGGCTACAATTTTATCGTTCACCCGGTTGTAGTAGGCATCGGCCTGAATGGAGAAGAACTGCCATCTGCCGCGCAGGGCGGTAGTATAGGTGAATCCGGCATCGTATTGCCGCACGAACTCAGGCTTCAGGTCGTTGTTGCCGATATAGGTATAATACAGGTCGTTGAAGGTAGGCATGCGGAAGATGTTCTTGTAGAATGTGCGCAGCCAGAGGTTTTTACGGGCAAAAGGCTGCCACGCCAGGGAGATGGCCGGCGTATATTCCTGTTTGTTGCCTGCGCCTGCATAGGCTTTCACGTTTTCCTGCACCAGGGTGGCCAGTACGTTTCCCTGTATCTCAAAGCGCCTGAAATGTACGCGGGAAGCAAGGGAGATCAGTTCTGAATAACGGGTGGGATAAGGAAACCTGTCTATGTTGGAGTTCATGGTGTTTACGATGAAATCTCCTGCCAGCGCAGTTTCCAGCCAGGGGGTAATATCATATTTGTTTGCTATGGAGGCATAGATTTCCTGCTGCCGGTAATGATTGATGAGCAGCCTTTCCTGGTTGAGATATTCCGGATCGGTATATACGTTATAGAAGTTGCTGTACCGGGCATTGGCCATGATACTGTATTTGCGGCCTATCTTTTTACTCCAGGAGCCTTGTGCAAACATATCCTGGTCTTTCAGGTGCTGTCCGTAATGGAATTCGCCGCCTACTACTGCACCGGGAAGTCCGCGGGCGGAGCTGTACAGGTAATATTTCAGGCTCCAGGCGTTGCTGTCGCGCAGGGTGCCGTACAGACCGGCTTCTGCACGGAAGGCATTCACGTTGCCATTCAGGCGGGTGGCGGTGGAGTCATATTTCCGGTCGCGCATCCGGTAAGGGTAGCGGCCGTTGGCATTGATCCATTCGGCGCTAACGGTGCTGTATAAACGCTGATTGATTTTCTGCTGCCACAGCACAGCCGGGTTAATCAGGCCGTAGGAACCTGTTTTGACGGAGGCTTTGCCATGCCAGCGGGCGGAGTCGGTGAACTGCGGTATTTTGGACTGCAGGTAAAGCACACTGCCGGCGGAGAAGGCGCGGGCGGTCTGGAAGATATTGTTCCGCTGCCCGTTGTATAAAGATATTTCTTCGATGTTGTCGAGAGAGAACTTTCCCAGGTCTACCTGCCCGTTCTGTGCGTTGCCTGTCATCATACCATCGTAGAAAACAGAAGTATGATTGGTGCCCATACTCCGTACGTTGATGGTTTTAAGTCCGCCTACACCGCCGTAATCCTTGAGTTGTACGCCGGAGAAATAGCGTACGGCATCTGCTACAGAAAGACTGTTCAGCCGTTCCAGCTTTTTGCCGGAAAGTGTTTGCACGGGCGTTACCGGGTTAATATTTTCCGGGATACGCTGCGCATTCACATGAACTGCTTTTAAGGTATCCGTTTTCTGCTGTGCTGCCACGCTGGCGGATAGCAGTAGTAATAATACGGATACATATTTTGGTATACACATAGTTGTTGCCATGTGCGCCTGGGAGAATGAATTGTATCAGTAGTTGAGAACATATGCCTTGTGGGCTTACATTCCTGGCCTTTCACCCGAAAGCGCTGAATGATGTAATACTTCTGGCAGGTCTTCTGGCTTTCCTGGTTTCCGGCGGCCTTCCCGTTTTGGTAAACAGTGGCGAGGAGTATTTGCCGGAAATGAGTTCCGCCGCAAAGTAGCGGCAGGAGCAGGATTACAGCTACGGGGATAGCTCCGGTTTCGCACCGGATTCCCTTTTAATGCGGCGAGGATTGGTCAGCCGCAACCAGTTGTGGTTGCAAACCTACAGTATACGCAGGGAATAACCAAAATCTGTTGAATCCCGGAATGGTTCTTGCGGGTAGCAGACTGACTGTCACAAACTTACATTTATACATGAGAAAACCCGCTACGGCCCATGCATGGATAGCCGCTGTCGCCGCAAACCGGTGGATGGCTATTGCGATTATTATCATCACCATGCTGAGAATCTCTTTTATATGGGTGATGGGCCTGATGCCGCAGGATGCCTACTATTATTTCTACGGACAACATTTTGCGCTGTCCTATTTTGATCATCCGCCTGCCATAGCGTGGATACTGCGCGGGTTTACCACGCTGCTGGGCCGTCATGCCTATGTGATCAAACTGGCAGATACGCTGGTGACCTTATGTACTATACTGGCTTTTTACCGGCTGGCAACCTGCTTCCTCTCGCGGCGCGGCAGTCGCAATGCCTTGCTGCTGTTATGTTCCACGCTGATGGTTACCCTGCTGTCGCTCGTGTCTACGCCGGATGTGCCGCTGATGCTGTGCTGGACGCTGGCGCTGACAGCCCTGTACAAAGCGCTGTTCGAAGAACGCCGTGCTGCCTGGATATGGGCTGGTATAGCCATGGGGCTGGCATTCGACAGTAAATACACCGGCCTTTTTCTTCCTGCAGGCACGATCCTGTTTTTATTATTATCAAAAAGATACCGTCATTATCTGTGGTCGCCGTGGTTGTTACTCTGTGCCGCGTTCTTTATGCTGATGATCTCACCGGTGATTATCTGGAATGTGGATAACCAGTTTGCTTCTTTCCGTTTTCAGTCGGCCGGCAGGGTGAGTGGTATAGAACTGCATCTGACGGACTTCTTCGGCGTATTGGGGCATCAGGCGGCAGTACTGATGCCGGTGCTGCTGGCGGCCTTGTTTTATTACCTGTGGAAGGCAGTGAGAAAATACGGCCTGCATATCTTCCGGATACCGGAGCAGCAGCGTTTCCTGCTTTGTTTCTTTCTGCCATTGTTTCTTGGTTTTATCATCATCTCCCCGGTTTACTGGGTGAAGCTCAACTGGATGATGCCGGCTTATATCACGGGGATTATCTGGGTCAGTCTGTGGATGGGACTGCGGTATATCCGCTGGCAGTGGATGATTTCGCTGGTGGTGCATATCGCACTGGCAGTGGAAATTATTTTTTATCCGGTGCCTATTCATTCAGACGATACGATGGTGGGCTGGGAGGGCCTGGGGCAAGGAGCTGCTGCGCTGCACCAGCAGTATCCGGATGATTTTATTTTTTCTGCAGATGATTACAAAACCAGCGCCATGCTGAATTTCTATCTGGGAGAGCTGGTGTATTCAAAAAATATCCTGGGCGAAAACGCCCTGCAGTTTGATTTTATAGGTACTGACCTGGAAACGTTGAAAGGCCGCGATGCTATATTTATCAACTCACTGACCGATGTGAATGATGAACAGGATGAACAGGCGTTTGTGCAGGAGCTGCAGCCGTTTTTTGCCAAAGTAAAGCCGTTGCCGCCCATTGTGGTAAAGCGCCAGGATAAAGTGATCCGTAAATTTCTGGTATTCCGTTGTTTTGATTATCGCCCGCCTGAAAAGAAAGGAAGGTAGCGGCTATTTGTCCCTGAAGATTTCGTTCTCCATATCGTGCTGCAGCATGGGAACCACGCGTTTGGTGGTATCGAGCAGCTTTTGCAGGCTTTTATCAGTAGCCTTATCCCAGCTGCCTGTCTGTTCAATCTTAACAAAATGAGGTTGCAGGTAATCCATGCCCAGGGATGTGAAGCTGCTGCTTGTCTTGTGTGTCAGCTGTTTGAGAGAGGTAAGGTCGCCTGCCTGCGCTATGTCTGCAGCCTGCTGCTCAAAATCGAGCAGGGACACGATAAATAGCAATGTCATCATTTTTACAAATGAGAGATCCCCGGCCCCTACCAGCTCGAGGTACTGGTAGGAGTAAAGCTGTTCTCTGGCAGCTTCCTTTGGTCTGATTTTATCTGCTGTATAATTCATAAGGGTTAGGATGATAAGGGCTGTAACCTGCAATTTACGGGAATCTCCGGGAAAGTGATGATGACCATCACCGGAAGGGGTGATTTCTATCATCTGTTTTGCCAAAAATATCATTGTTCAGGGTACAGGCTGATAGTACTTTTGTGTTGTCGGGAATGTTTAATGGTTTTCTATTTTAATTGAAAGTATATGTTTTCCGGTTTTTTTTCTTCCTCTCTGCAACGCCGATTCTGTGAAGGGTTTTTGTTTTACCCGATCCGGCGCCTGAGACAATACGGGGGATTTATTTATAAACAATATAAATCCAAATCAGGTATTAAGAGCTTGCTGGAATCTCACCGCGAGGTCTTCGATTATAACGGATATTACGCAGGAGAGCTGGCAAGGCAGGTGAAGTATGCAGCATTGCCGCAGGCTGCAAAAGTAATGCAGCAGCTGGAGGCATTGTATGTGACGAGCCGCGATGAGATGATGAACAATGCCGTGATATACCTGGAGTTCAATGAAGTAATCGTGTCGTATTACCATGAACTGAGCACGTATCAGTCGGTAGTACTGGAAAGCCTGGGCAAGGAACTGAAGCCCGCCCTGAAGATAAGTGCAGAAGACACGGCGGTAGCCACTTTCCGGGTGGAATATCATGCCAGTGTACGTGATGTGATGAAGGCATTCATCAGGCAAAGTAACCGTACGACAAAATTTTTGCAAAATTGTGTACATAATGACAATGATATTCATGATATTTGTGCGGACAGAAAAATGCAGGAGTTGATAGCTGGTATCAGGGAAATGGCCATGATACAGCGAAAGATGGTGAATATGTTGCAATACTGGGAATCCCAGCAGCTGCTCAACGGCCTGCAGATGTATTACAACTAGCATAATTAATATGAATAACCAGGAAGAAAATAAGAGAACATACCTCCAGGATCAGCAGGTATGCAGATCGTGGCTTAAAATCCTGGAGTCATTAAGACAGGAAAACGCGTTGTTGCTGAACCGGCTGGCAGAAGCACTGAGAGATGCAGACAACCCACGTTTTCTGGAACAGGCTGAAATCTTCCAGACAAAAATAATTTCGAAAGAGGAATCCCTGGTACTGTTACGTCATGAAGTAATGGAACAGCTGGATTGGCTGGATATTGTGCCTCAACCTACAAAAGAAGCTCCGCACGAGTTTGCCGTGCTGGAAAAAGATGTGAACAAGATGCAAGTGGAGTTTGAGAAGATGCAATACACTTTTAATTTGTTTCTTAAAAACTGAGAGAAGTAGTTGCGGAAGATGATGAATTATGCCGGAGATGTTGATAAGATTGGAAATGATGAGGGGGAGACGAACAAGGGGAATGTTTTGTGCGCGTGATGTTCGGGAATGGTGATGAAAGGGGCAGTGAGATGTTTTTAAAAAATAAAGAAAGTAGTTGCGATGAAAGGGCGAAGCCATCAGGCTTCGCCTTTTTTATTTTTATGCGGATTAATTTCTCAGTTCCGCAATTTTATTTTTCTGTATCAGGATAATAGCGCCATCTTTCAGCGTAATCAGCTTTTCATCCCGGAAATCGCCCAGGGTGCGGATCAGTGATTCTTTGGCCACGCCCGCGACGGCAGCCAGGTTCTCCCGGCTGATGTCTATTTCAAAATGACTATCCTGCGTGGTATTGTATTTGGCATCGAGCGTAATGAGGGCGGCAGCCACTTTTTTCCGCAGGGAATTATAGGCCAGCGCAATCAGTTGCTGTTCCTTCTCCGCTATATTTTTGGCGAGCAGCTGCACAAAACGTCCCAGCACTTCGGGGTTGCTGCTGACCAGCTGCTCAAAATCCTGATAGGGTATAATGGCCAGCTCTGTATCTTCCAGTGCTTCCGCACTTTCCTGGTACACGGCGCCTTCCAGCAGGGGGGTGTAACCCAGGAAATCGCCCTCGTTATAAAGACCGGTAATCAGTTCCTTGCCGTCATCGTTACGATGATAGGCTTTTACTTTTCCATGCAGGATGTAAAAAAGACAATCCGGGTGATTGCCGGCGGCATATATCTGTTGCTTTTTTTTGTAGTGGTTGGTGTTACGGTCTTCTTTCAGAGAGGAGAGTAAATCCTTACCGGTAGCGGCAGAGAGTAGAGTGTGAAGGCCGTTGATACCGGAACTCTCTGTTTGCCTGATTTCGGCGCTGCGCCGCAGCCGGCTTTCAATGGCGCTGAGCAGTTCCGCCCCCTCAAAAGGTTTGGTGATGTAGTCGTCCGCTCCCATTTCCATACCCCGCCTGACATCCGTACGTTCCGTTTTGGCGGTCAGGAAAATAAAAGGGATAGGGCGCAGGCTTTCGTTTTTATGCAGCATATGCAGCACGCCGTATCCATCGAGTACGGGCATCATAATATCGCATACGATAAGGTCAGGTTGTTGCTCCAGCGCAATGGTCACGCCTTCTTTTCCGTTAGAAGCCGTCAGTACGCTGTAGTTGGCCAGTTCAAGGATCTCCGCCAGGTTATTGCGGATATCTTTGTTGTCTTCAATGAGCAGAATTTTTTCCACGGTTAATCAGTTTTGAGGGGTAGGAATGGTAACGGTAAATTCGGTGCCTTTATTTTCTTCACTGGTAAAGGTAATGCGTCCTTTCATGATCTCGGTGTATTTGGCTACGATATGCAGCCCAAGACCGGTTCCCTGAATATTGTCCACGTTGCTGCCACGGAAAAATCTTTCAAAAAGATGCTGCTGATCGGCCATGGCAATACCGATACCGGCATCTTTCACCCGCAGCACCAGCTGCTGGTGATCTGCATGTGAATATACGCTGATTACGCCATCATCTGCAGAAAATTTAATTGCATTGGAAACAAGGTTCATCAGGATATGCCGGAGCAGGTTGGCATCCAGCGATATGGTATCAGTACCCTCATGGTTATATTCAATCCGCTGCTGCTCTCTTTTTAACCCTTCCATTTCCCGCAGCAGCTGTGAGATATACTTCCCGGTGTCCAGTATGCTGTAACGCACCTGGATCTTCCCTTCTTCTATTTTTCCGAGCGACAGAAAATCATTGAGAATATCCGTGAGCATATTCACTGCGTTGGTAATGCGCTGGATATGTACCTGCCTTTTAGGATGATCGGCAGTGGTTTCGTATTTAGACAGCAGGTAGGTGGAAGACAATACCGTGCTGAGCGGCGTACGGAATTCATGCGAGGCAATAGATACGAAGCGGGATTTCAGTATGTTCAGCTCCCGTTCCTTATCCAGTGCGATTCGCAACTCTGTCTCCGATTTTTTACGGGCGCTGATATCCAGTCCGATAGCGATGTAACCGGTAATGATCTTCCCGTCGCGTATAGCCGATACCGTTAGCGACACAGGAAAGCGGCTGCCGTCCTTACGGATATACGTCCATTCATATTCATTGGGGAGGTTGAGCCGTGCACGGATGGTCAGCGCTTCCAGCCCGGGCTGTACATGCTGGCCCAGCTCTTCAGCAAACTGGTCGGCACGTTGCGTCAGCTCCTCTCGGTCGTGAAACAGGAGCAGCGTATTGATGTCGCTTACTTCCCGGGTAGGATATCCCAGCATCCTTTCGGCAGCAGGATTGAAAAAGCGGATCTGCCCCTGGGTGCCGGCTACAATGAGAATGGCGTCCAGGTTAGTCCATATGCTGTAAAGAAAAAGATTAATCCTTTTGAAAGAGGCATCTTTGCCGCGGGAAATAATGGTTTCATACTTCAGCGCATGTTGTGCATGAGTCAGTGCATTGTTTTTTTCTGTTGCCTGCGCCTCTGCCCTTTTCTGTGCACTGAGGTCGGTAATAAAAACGAGATGCTGCTGCTCCCACGGCGTGGTGCTGATGTTGACAGGAATAGTATGGTTACTCTTGTTAATCAGTATGGATTCCTTATCACTGGTGCCGGTATCAAATGCAGGTAATATCCTGGATACCCTGTTTCCCCGGAGTTCTGTTGCCGTATAGCCGCAAAGCTGCTGTATGAAAGGATTGGCAAGCAGTATGCTGCCTGCCTGATCGGTCAGCAGTATGCCCTGGGTGGCGTGCTCAAATAAAATATCAAATCCTGGGTTATTGCCGGAACTAAAAATTGTCATGGATGTCGGTCTGCTATAAATGTAAGCATTTAGATTAATCCGTCCGAATCCGGACAACCTTTGTTGCAATATGAACAAAGTATTTATTTAAATAATTGCTAATGTATTCATTTTTATATAATTATGCATTGGTACATTTATAGCCGGCCTGAAAAATATGATAAATAGTTATATCAAAGTAGCATCCCGGAACCTGATCCGGAACAGTATTTACTCCACCATCAATATCACGGGGCTGTCCGTCGGCATAGCGGCACTCAGCATTGCATTGATCACAGTGAGCTATCATGCGGTACGCGCTGCACTGGCCAATCCGGTGAAAAGCCTGCAGCAGTAGTAATCTATTTCTGATTCACCGGCGTTTCTATCACCAGGAACTCCGTTTGTTCTCCGTAACGCAGGCTGATTTCGCTGACATCCCACAAACCGGCAGCATCACGGGGATGCAGCCGCTGCTGCTGTACCTGCAGCGTGCCGGCAATCAGGAAAATGAAAAGACATTTGTTTACCGGGTTCAGCACATAAGGAATGGAACCGGGGTGTTCATAATAACCTAATGACAGGCGTGTATTCTGATTTATCCAGCAGTGCGCCTGTCCTTCTTCATGCGATACAATGGTTGTCAGACTGTTTTTCCGGCGTTCCTTCGGAAAGCTGCGCTGCTGGTACCGGGGCATGATATTCTGTAGTTTAGGCTCGATCCATATCTGGAGAAAATTTACATCTCCGTCGCCGATATTATATTCCTCATGACGCAGACCTGCGCCTGCACTCATGATCTGCACCGCACCGGCTTCCAGTTTGGTGCTGTAGCCCAGGGTATCCTTGTGGTTCATTTTACCTTCCAGCAGTACAGAGATGATTTCCATGTTCACGTGCGGATGAATGCCAAAGCCCTTTCCCGCAGTCACATAGTCATCGTTGAATGCTGTCAGCGTTCCGAAAGCACTGCGCATCGGGTGGTAGTAATCGCTGAAACTGAAGAAGAAATGGCTTTTCAGCCAGCCTGTATCTTTCACGCCTCTTTCACCGGCAGGGAAATATTGTATTTGCATAGCAGATGATTTACGTATACTGTAAACAGCTGCCGCACATATTGTGTTCAATAAAGAAGAAGAGGAACTGCAAAAAAAATCCCACGACTCCGGAGAGCCGTGGGACGGTATAATGCAGTGTTATCATCAGCTGTTGAAGCTGTTGTATCTTTCAATGAGATAATCGTAGTTCCTGTTCAGATTATCCAGCTGGTACTGCGTCAGGCTTCCGGCATCGCCGGCGTCGCGCAGAATTTTACGGGATTCCAGCAGGAAGTCATGCATCCTGTCATAGAACAGTTTGTAGGCATTGTCCTTGTGGGCTTCTTTCGCATTGTCGATTTTAATCTGACTATGCTCGCTCTGCGCTTTCTCCAGGGCATTGTAGGCTGTCTGCGCCTTATCTTTTACTTTGGTAAAACTGCTGTCGCTTTCCACAATATCGATGAAGCTGCGCACCGCCTGCAAATCGGCTTTCATCGCGAGGATGTAATCTTTCAGCGGACTATCCTTCAGTACAATAGCTTCGCTGGCATCTGCAATTTTATTTACCTTGCCGATCAGTTCCGCTTTGATGGTCAGCAGCTGCTGGGTGCTGAGACGAACGGAATCCACCAGTGCCAGGCCTTTCACGCTTTTATCATCTTTGTAGTCCTGTGCTTTCAGGTAATCGCTCAGTTGTCCGTACTGATCCTGTATCTTTTTAAAAGCGGTATTGTAAACACCTACTTTTTCCTTAAAGAATTTTTTGTCTTCGCTGCTCAGTTCATCTACCGGTTCTTCCGCCTTTACTTTGCTGTATCTAAGCGGGCCGTGGTAAGAAGGGGAGATAATACCGATAAAGGCAAAATGGTCATCCGGCTTATGCAGCCCTTTCTCAATCTTATCAAGGTTTTCCAGTACGCGGTCGATATAATCATTCTGCTTATTGGAAATATCGATCAGCAGATTGGTATATTCTATCACATGACTGGCTGCTTCGGCAGATTTATTTTCATAATCTGCCGCATTGCCGCCTTTGGAACTGTTGTTACAGGAGGCTGAGGCTAATAGCAAGGATACGCTTAACGACGTGTACAGAATTGTTTTCTTCATGACTTTTCCGGGTTAAAATTCAGATTTGCCCGCAAATTAGCTAATCTATGCGAATTCTGCATTATTTCAGCCTGTTTGTGTCCGGTTCCGGTGGCACAGAATGTGTGACGCATGTGCTGTAACCAAATACCGGAAACTATGGCAAACCCAAAAGATCCACAGCAGGATAAAAAGACGGAGAACCTCGCTCCGCACACGGCAGATAATGCAGACCAGTTGCTGACTACCAACCAGGGGCTGCGGATTAATGACAATCAGCATTCTCTCAAGGCCGGTGAGCGTGGGCCGAGCCTGCTCGAAGATTTTATTTTACGGGAGAAAATTACCCATTTTGACCATGAGCGTATTCCTGAGCGGGTAGTGCATGCACGCGGATCCGGAGCACATGGTTACTTTCAGGTGTACGAGCCGATGGGAAAATATACCAAAGCAGGTTTTCTGAATGATCCTTCCCGGAAGACGCCGGTATTTGTCCGGTTTTCCACAGTGGCGGGCTCCCGCGGATCTACTGACCTGGCGCGGGATGCGAGAGGCTTTGCCGTAAAATTTTATACGGATGAAGGGAACTATGACCTGGTAGGAAATAACATACCGGTATTTTTTATTCAGGATGCGATGAAGTTCCCTGACTTTGTACATGCCGTTAAACCGGAGCCGCATCATGAGATGCCACAGGCGGCTTCTGCACATGATACCTTCTGGGATTTTATTTCCCTGATGCCGGAGAGTATGCACATGATTATGTGGGTGATGAGCGACCGGGCCATTCCGCGCAGTTACCGCATGATGGAAGGTTTTGGCGTGCATACTTTCCGGTTTATTAATGAAGCGGGGCAGTCGCACTTTGTGAAGTTCCACTGGAAACCATTGCTGGGCGTGCATGCTGTAGCCTGGGATGAAGCCCTGAAAATTTCCGGCAAGGACCCCGACTTTCACCGGCGCGATCTGTGGAATGCCATTGAAAGTGGTGCCTTCCCCGAATATGAACTGGGTGTGCAGATAGTACCGGAAGAAGATGAACACAAGTTTCCCTTTGATCTGCTGGACCCGACGAAGATCATCCCGGAAGAAGTAGTGCCGGTACAGCGGATCGGCAGGATGGTGCTGAACCGCAACCCGGATAACTTTTTTGCAGAAACCGAGCAGGTAGCCTTTCATCCGGGCCACCTGGTGCCGGGTATTGATTTCAGCAATGATCCCTTGCTGCAGGGGCGGTTGTTCTCCTACCTGGACACACAGCTTTCCCGGCTGGGCAGTCCCAATTTTCATGAGATACCCATCAACCGGCCGGTGGCGCCGCTGCATAACAACCAGCGCGACGGGCATATGCGGCAAACCATTAACAGGGGCGGTACTTCCTATGAACCCAATACGCTGGGAGGAGGGTGCCCTTTCCAGGCGAAGATGGCAGACGGTGGTTTCACCTCACATCAGGAGCGCGTGGAAGGCCATAAGGTCAGAGCCCGCAGCCGCAGCTTCTTCGATCATTTCAGCCAGGCGGCCCTGTTTTATCACAGTCAGTCAGCACCTGAAAAAACACACATAGTGAACGCACTCCGTTTTGAACTGGGTAAAGTAACGGTAACGGATATACGTATCCGTATGCTGGGTTTGCTGAACCAGGTAGATACATCGCTGGCAGCACAGGTAGCAGCAGGGCTGGGGCTGGAAGTACCCGCCACGCCGGAGCAGCCGGTCAACCACAGCATTCCGGCCGACGGAGATCCGGAACAATTCCAGCCGTTTACCGTAGCGCAGCAGGTGACTGCCTCTGCAGCACTGAGTATGGCGCACACCGTGAAGAACACCATTAAATCAAGGCAGATTGCCTTCCTGCTGGCCAATGGCGTAGCGGCAGAAGAAGTGGATAAAATGAAAACAGCATTGGAACGGCAGGGGGCCGTAGTACAGCTGGTAGCGCCACATCTGGGAGCCATCACCACCGATACGGATAAGGTACTGGAAGCGGATCAGAGCTTCCTGACCACCGGTTCTGTACTGTTTGATGCCGTATATATTCCCGGCGGTGCCGCCGGCACTGCACAGCTGCAGACGCATCCGGACGCGTTGCATTTTATCCGGGAAGCCTGCCGCCATTGTAAGGCCATTGCAGTTACCGGTGCCGGCGCCACCGTACTGGAAGCCGCTTTCATTCCACCGGCAGATGACCCAGGCATCATTACTGATGGCCATCCGGAGGCATTTATAGCTGCCATTGCACAGCACCGCTGCTGGGACAGGGAAAGCCAGCGTAGCATACCCGCATAATCCGTTTTTATGCTGATTTTTTCCTTCTTTTGCGATAGTGAACAAGTTGTCAGCATCAACCTAAAACTATCTGCATGCATTACAGGAACCCCTGGCGAAAATTACTGCTGGTACTGCTGTGTGGCGGTATCTGCCTGTCTTTGTCCGCACAGTTCAGAGATCCGCGGCCAAAGAAAAAGCAGCCCAACATCATCGTTTTCCTCGTGGATGATATGGGCTGGGAAGATACTTCCGTGCCTTTCTGGACGCAACTAACGGAAAAGAATAAACGATTCCGCACGCCCAATATGGAACGCCTGGCACGCCAGGGGGCTAAGTTTACCAGCGCCTATGCCACACCGGTATGCACGCCCTCCCGCGTAAGCCTGATGACAGGCATGAACGCCGCCCGTCATGGCGTTACCAACTGGACATCCCCGCGGAAGGATAACAACTCCGACGCACCTGATACGCAGGTGGGTGCTGCCGACTGGAACTACAACGGCTTCAGTCCGGTCAGCAACGTGCCGCATACCGTATATGCCACCCCGTTACCGGCATTGCTGAAAACGGCCGGATATTATACCATCCATGCAGGCAAGGCGCATTGGGGAGCAATGGGCACACCGGGAGCCAATCCCTATAATATGGGCTTCCAGGTAAATATTGCCGGTCATGCCGCCGGGCACCCCCAGAGCTACCTGTCGGAAGAAAATTACGGCAACATGCCCGGAAAAGCCACCGTGCAGGCAGTTCCGGACCTGGAAGAATATTATGGCAGCGGTACTTTCCTCACAGCGGCACTTACGCAGGAAGCGCTGAAAGCCGTGAACGACCCGGTACGCCTGCAGCAGCCGTTTTACCTCTACCTCTCGCACTATGCAGTGCATGTTCCGCTGCAGGCAGACAAACAATACATACAACGTTACCTGGATATGGGACTGGAAGAGCCGGAAGCCCGCTACGCCTCTATGATAGAAGGTATGGATGCGAGCCTGGGCGCAGTGATGGACTACCTCGATGCAAAGAAGATAGCAGATAATACGGTGATTATTTTCATGAGCGATAACGGCGGACTGAGTCTGGCGCCACCCCGCGGCGGGCAGCCCTTTACGCAGAATGCGCCGCTGCGCGCAGGCAAAGGTTCCGTATACGAAGGCGGTATCAGGGAACCCATGCTGGTAAAGTGGCCCGGCGTAACGCAGCCCGGCAGCGTGATTCCGCAGTATGTGATAATAGAGGATTTTTTCCCGTCTGTATTGGAAATGGCGGGCATACAGCTGTATGAAACAACGCAGGAAACTGATGGCCGCAGCTTTGTTCCGCTGTTGCAGCAACCGTCTGTAACAGATTCCATGCGTACGCTGATCTGGCATTATCCTAATAAATGGATACCCGACGACGGTCCGGGCATCAACTACAAAAGTGCCTTGCGGCAGGGCAGATGGAAGCTGGTGTACGACCTGCTCAGCGGTCAGACAGAGCTGTACGACCTGGAAACAGATATAACAGAAAAAAATGATCTGGCAGTAAAAGAACCTCAGCGTGTAAAAAATCTGACCCGTTTATTGGCTGCCGAACTACAGCGGCGTCATGCACCTATGCCACTCAACAGGGCCACCGGTAAGCCTTTCCCCTGGCCGGGCCAGCAGCCGCTGTAAATTGTTGGTAACCTCCGGGAAAGTAATCTATGTTTTATTACATCTGCTACCTACCTTTGCAGGGTGTTACTAACAGTGTAACAGTTGTAGGTTATCTGATGACTGGAATAATCTTATCCCGGGTCCAAATAAAAGAAAGCGCCGTGAATACTATTCACGGCGCTTTCTTTTGAATTACGAATTACGAATTGCGAATTACGAATGAGGAGCGAAGATATAAGCGAATTAATAAGAGTTTAATATTCGCTTACATCTTCGCTCCTCATTCGTAATTCGCAATTCGTAATTCGTAATTCAAAGAAAAAGTTTTACTTTACGTTAAAATGACGCAAACGAATGAAGCAATTTCATGAATACCAAAACCCTTCTCTGGCAGTGGATCTCGTAGTATTTGGCTATCATGATAATACCTTGTCGGTATTGCTGCTGAACAGGAGGGAGGAGCCTTTTAAGGATTGCTGGACTTTGCCGGGAGGTTTTTTGCAGATGAATGAAACGTTCCGGGACACCTGTTCCCGTATCCTGAAAACCAAAGTGGGGATGGATAATGTGTTCCTGGAGCAGCTGTATTCATTTGATGATCTGCAGCGTGATCCGCGGGGGCGGGTGATAGCGGTAGGGTATTATGCCCTGATTAATCCGGCGCGGTTCAGCATTATAGCGGGCAGCATGGCCAATGATGTGAAGTGGTTTAACGTGCGTAAAATGCCGGCGCTGGGGTTTGATCACCGGGAAATATTTCAGCTGGCGCTACAGCGGCTGAAATCCAAAATATTGTATTATCCGGTAGGCTTTGAGCTGCTGGATGAGCTGTTTACCATTACGGAGCTGCATGAGTTGTATGAATGTATCCTGCAGACAACCATCGACAGAAGGAATTTCAGAAGAAAGATACTGGATGCGGAATATATCATCAATACCGGCACCAAGCGGGAAGGGTTACAGAACCGGCATCCGGAATTGTACAGATTTAATAGGAAGCTGAAGAAAAATAATTTTCAGATTAATATTAACATATCATGAGTATCGAAATTGTTAACTACACACCGCAGATCGTTGTGCTGAAAAATTTTCTGACTCCTGCGGAATGCACCGCCCTCATAGATAAGAGCGAGGCGATGGGATATGAAGAAGCTACCGTGGATGTAGGCAACGGGGTGCAACGGATGATAAAAGGCGTCCGTAATAATGAACGGGTGTTGTATAAGGATGAAGCTTATGCTACCTTTATGTGGGAAAAGCTCAGGCCCTATGCGCCGGAAGGAGACGAGAACAGGGCTGCCTGCGGTCTTAATGAACTGTTCCGCTTTTACCGGTACAGCCCCGGCCAGCGCTTTAAAATGCATAAGGACGGGAGCTTTCAGCGAAACAGGTTCGAAGCCAGCCAGTATACCTTCATGATATACCTGAATGAAGGCTATGCCGGCGGCGAAACGGTATTTAAATCAGGCGAAACTATCCGGCCTGAGACCGGCGCCGCACTGATTTTTTATCATCCGCTGCTACACGAAGGCGCACTGCTGACGGAAGGTATCAAATATGTGCTCCGGACGGATATAATGTATAAATAAAAACAGCACATGTCTGCTACTTACGTGATTGGCGATATGCACGGCGCATTGAAAGCGCTGCAACAACTTATAGAACGGATTTCGCCGGAGAAAGATGACCGGTTTATTTTCCTGGGTGATTATGTGGATGGCTGGTCCGAATCAGCACAGCTCATCTCCTGGCTGATGGAACTGGAAAAACAATATACCTGCATCTTTATTAAAGGAAACCATGATGCCTGGTGCGAAGCCTGGCTCGCCGGAGAACAACCGGTGCAAAGCTGGCTGCAACACGGTGGTACCGCTACTGCTGCGAGTTACAAACACCTGTCCGGAAAAGAAAAGTTGCACCATCTCGCTTTTTTTAACCGGATGCTGAACTATTATGAAGACGACCACCGCCGGCTTTTTATACATGCCGGCTTTGCCTCCCTGCACGGCCCCTCCCACGAAAGATTCCAGGCCATGCACTACTGGGACCGTACCCTTTGGGAACTCGCCATGTGCATGGATAAACGCCTGAAAAAAGACTCCAGATGCTACCCTAAAAGATTATTACTGTACGATGAAATCTATATCGGGCACACCCCTACGCTCAACTACGACGAAACAATGCCCATGAACGCCGTTAACGTATTTAATATAGACACCGGCGCTGCTTTCACTGGCCGTATCTCCGCCATGAACATAGAAACTAAGGAAGTATGGCAGAGCGATGTGGTACAAATGCTGTACCCGGATGAGAAAGGAAGAAACAACTAGGAAGAGATAGGGTTATTTTGTTATTTGGTTATTTGAGATTTTGTATCTGATCCTGGTTGCCGGTGTACTTACAGGTACAAAAGAAAACCAGGATCAGATACAAAATCTCAAATAACCAAATAATAAAATTATTGAACGACCTCCTGCATACTCTGCATTCCCGCACCCATGTTTTTGCGTTTGAACAGGCCCACATCGACTTTACCGAAGCGGTAGGCGAAGTTCAGGCGGATCATCTGCGGATCTTTGAGACGGTTGTAGTATTGAATGAAGTAGGGGCTTTCAGCGTATTGGTTCATGCTGCGTGTTCTGAAAATATCGGTGAAGCTCAATGTCACAGAGGCGGCATTGTTCTTCAGGAAACTTTTCTTGATGGCGGCATCGACGCCGTAATAGGAGGCGATATAACCCTGTGAGGCGCTCTGGGACTGTGTCATTGGTGGTCCGTCCTGGCGGCCTTTGTTTTCATTGACAGGCAGGTTGGATTTGGACTGATAGGTACCGGAGAGCTGTACTTCAAAGTTGGCCGGCAGCTTGAACGTATTGTTTATTTTACCGAACCAGCTCACCATGGCGTCCTGCGACGCACCGTCTACATTATCTGTATTGATTTTCGAGTTGTAGATGTTCACGTTACCGGTGAGCGACCACCACTTCCTGACGTTAATCATGGTTGTTAACTCTGCTCCCATTGCATAGCTGGAATTGGCGTTGATAAAGGTGTTAACCAGTATTTCATTGCCGTTCGGATCCATGTCTTTGGTCAGGTAACGGGTAATCAGGTTGTTGGTGTGTTTATAGTAAACAGATCCGAGGAAGGTGTGGTTACCTTTGAATGTTTTCAGGTAAGACATTTCCACGGATTGTGTGAACTCCGGCACCAGCGCAGGGTTACCTTTGGTGATGTTCAGCTTGTCGGTGGAATCGGTGAACGGAATGAGCTGGAAGAAGTTCGGACGGTTGATCCTGCGGGTATAGCTCAGCTGCAGTTCCTGCTGGTGTTTCAGCTTCTGGCTCAGGAAGAGGGAAGGAAACAGGCTGACAGGATAACTGTTTTTGAAGTATTGTTTTACATTGATCAGCTCACCGTCGTATTCGGAACTTTCTGCACGCAGCCCCACTTTGTAACCGAAGTTACCGAGGGTGTGACCGATGCTTACATAGGCAGCATATACCTTATCATTGTTTTTAAAATTGCTGGAAGCGGCTGGTATCAGCACGTATTCACCTGCTCCATTCTGGAAGTAGTTATCGAAGTTACTTTCCGTATGGCGGATAGACACGCGCAAACCTGTTTCCAGCTTTAATTTCGGCGTAAGCGGGTTTACGTAGTCCGTCTGTGCGGTGAAGAAGGTGATTTTACCATTACCGCGGATCTGTTGCCGGTCGGTACGGTATATTTTGTCCAGCCTGTAGTAATCGGTGGTATAGTCAGCGTTGTTATCGCTCTTACCGCCAAAGTAGTTGGCGTCTACAGTAAACTCTTCTCCTTCTTTGGGGAACAGGCGTTTCAGTCCCAGTACCAGGCCGTTGGCATTGAATTTCATATCGGTCTTGGAGTTACGGTGACTGAAGCCGTAGTCAAAGCCATCTGCCGGGCGCAGGGTATCGCTGTGTATGTCGATGGATTCGGACGGTTTGAATCCGCCGTGTACCTTGATACCGGCAATGGAGATGGTGGTACGGTTGGTAACAAAGTAGTCCAGCCCCAGTTTACCGAAGACGAACCCGCCATCGCTTTTGTTATAGTTGTCCTGGAAAACGTGATTGGCAGGAGTGGTAAAGTTGGTACGCTCTGTTGTACCGGTGGTGCGGCTTTTAACCTGGTTACCCATTACGCTGGCAGAGATGTTTACTTTACCCTGGCGTACGTTGAAATCGCCGCCGCCGTTGAGGGCGCCGCGTTTGTCTACTCCGGCGCGGAGGTTACCATTGTAGCCGGTTTTACGGTTTTTCTTCAGCACGATGTTGAGGATACCTGCATTACCACCGGAGGCGTCGTATTTGGCAGAAGGGTTGGTGATCACTTCCACGCTTTCGATGGCGTCGGCGGGTATCTGTTCCAGGGTAAGGGTAGTGGGCCTTCCGTCTATAAACAGCTGCGGAGCGCTGTTTCGGAGGGTAACGTTACCGTCTATATCCACGTTTACGGAAGGAACGTTTTTCATAACATCTACTGCAGTACCGCCGGCACTGGTAAGATTTTTCTCCACGTTAAATACTTTCTTGTCGATGTCCATCTGCATCAGCGGCTTGGTACCTGCTACGGTAACGCCCTGGAGCTGGTTGATGCTGACTTCCAGTTTGATGTTGCCCAGGTCTTTATCGACCGGAGGGAACGTAACGGGGAGTACACGGGTTTTATATCCGGTGCCGGATATCTGCAGTTTCAGTGGTCCTCTCAGCGGCAGTTCGTCGAGGCTGAATTCTCCGTTGGTTTTGGTGAGTACGCCTTTCAGGAGTACATCTTTCATTTTCTTTGTTGCTGTGTCCATACGGCCCTGTAAGATAATAACAGAGGCATAGTTAACCGGTTTGTTTTCAGGGTCAAGAACTTTTCCGTACACATGCCCGATATTGCCCATGGCATTACCTCCTCTCGGAGCCTGGGCGTTCACCTGCCACGTCAGCAGGGAGAGCATAATCACAAGGTAGATTTGTCGCATGTTAGTGGTATTCAATGATACAAAGTTAGAAGGTGCGAAATCGTTTTTTTTTGTAAATGAGATAAGCGGGCGAAATATATCTACAAACGGGTTGTCTGAACGATGGCACGTTGGCATTCCCGGAAATGCAGGCAGATAGCCGGCTGACATGGCTTTTAGATGTTGTCACAACTGATTTTTACCCGCGATGGCATATACGGCATCCCGGTAGGTTTCTCCGACAGGCAGTTCAAGATCCTGCAGAAATACACTGGTTTTTCGAATCGCAGTAATGGCTGCTACGGAAACGATATACGATTTATGTATGCGGATAAAACGGGAAGAGGGAAGCTGTTCCTCCAGCCCTTTGATACTCATCCGTGTTACCGTAGGCCTTGGCATGTTTTTCAGGTGTATTTTTACATAGTCTTTCAATCCTTCTATCCAGATAATATCGGTAAAAACAATTTTTACCAGGCTGTAATCCACATTCACAAAAAAGAAATCAGCCTGATCTTTACCATTTTTACCGGCAGTTTTCAGTTGATGCAACTCCTGCGCTTTATTGCACGCTTTGATGAAACGCTCCAGCGACACCGGTTTTACCAGGTAGTCTGTTACATCCAGGTTAAAACCCTCCAGCGCATATTTTTCATATGCTGTAATGAGGATCACCAGCGGCTTGCTGGCCAGGGATTGTAAGAACTGTAAACCTGTTAAGCCAGGCATCTGGATATCAAGAAAAATCAGGTCCACCTGTTCCTGCCGTAAAATTTCCATGGCTTCAAAGGCGTTACTGCATTTGCCTGCCAGCTGCAGATAGGGTACTTTACTGATATTATCTTCCAGCAGATCCAGCGCTAAAGGTTCATCGTCAATGGCTATACATCGCATGAGACATGTTGTTGTAAATTCAGAATTTTGGTTTCAGATTTTGATGCGCTTTAGTTTAAAGGTTAAGGGAAATGGATTATACAGATTAATTACTTCCTTAATGTAGACTCAACTGCAATGTTACATAAAACCAATCATCTTTTTTATTTATCTGTAAAACATAATTCTCTCCATATAATAAATTTAAGCGTCTTTTTACGTTGGCCAGCCCTATTCCGCTGGTTTTATCCTTTACGTCCGGAGTAGTATCACTATACCGGTTCTTGACGGCAAAGAAAAGCTGATCCGTGGTGGTAAACAGGCTGATGTAAATCTGAGCGTCCGGAATCAGGCCGGTACCATGTTTGAAGGCATTCTCCACAAACGGGATCAGCAGCATTGGTTCAATTTCGTACGTGCTCTCCGGTACATTCATCTCCACCTGTATGGTTACATTGCGCTGAAACCGCTGCCGCTGCAGGTCTATGTAACTCTGCAGGTACTCTACCTCCCGCTGCAGGGGCATCTTTTCTTCATCTGCTTCATAGAGCATATACCGCATCAGGGAAGAGAGCTTTATCAGGGATGGCTCCAGCAGGTCCGACTTTTTCCGGGCCAGCGATACCATGTTATTCAGCACGTTGAACATGAAATGCGGACTTACCTGCGACCGTAGCAGGGACAGCTCGGTTTTCAGGTTTTCATTCTCCTTTGCCGTCACCCGGCGCTCCAGCTCTAACCGGTCGCGTATCATCCGGAAGGCGGTACTGGCAGATAATACCAGGAAAAATATAAAAAACAGGAACAAAATCAGGGGTTTGACATCCCTGACAGGTTCTTTCAGAAAAAGTTTCTCAAATCCGTACCGCAATCCCAGGAAGTAACAGAAAATCAGTATCACCGCAGTAATATATTCTGCGTACCTTTTTTTATGTAACAGCCTGGGAATGAGATAGAAGGCATTCAGGTAAAAAAAGCCGGCCATGGTCAGGTAAAACAGCAGCATATACCACATCCATTGTGGCTGCTCCGCAGTCATTTTACTATGCGCTTCCTTACTGTAGGTTGGTTGCAGCAGAAACGGCAACGAAAAGAATATAGCCCAGAACAGCACGTGCCATACCATCACCATCCCCTTCCGGTTGTACCATAACATTGTCATGCCGCAATTTACAGCATTGCGGCTGCCCCGTTGGTAAAGTTGCGACCAACTGCGGGATTTATTCGATGAAAGGCTTAGTTTACTGCAGGCTGGCCGCTGATCATCTGCTGTATCCTCGTCTGGCTGGTGATGACATTGGCTTTCAGGTCACTCAAAATGGAATACAGGCCGAAATAGGTCCTGTTGATGTACAGGCTATGCCTGGAACCTCTTGCTACCTTGGATTCCCGGATTTCTTTCATATTGTACAACTCATCCATGTAGGCGTAGATTTCATTGAAATACGCTTCATTCCCGAAGTCAAAGTTCTCAAGTGTGAACGGCAGGGTGAGCAGGTCAATCATATGCTGGAAAAGGCCGGAGAAGAATTCGATTTCCTTCGGCGTAT
This sequence comes from Chitinophaga solisilvae, assembly GCF_009928525.1. Lineage (GTDB taxonomy): Bacteria > Bacteroidota > Bacteroidia > Chitinophagales > Chitinophagaceae > Chitinophaga > Chitinophaga solisilvae. The sequence goes on from NZ_JAABOK010000006.1 coordinate 361,325, forward strand.
CTGTCGGATGAATCATTTCCAGGTTAGTATAAATTTCGTAGCGGCGCTTATCGTCTTTCAGCACTTCCTTGTCTACCAGCAGGAAATAGTTGACATAAAAGTCTTCCGGAATTTCCTTCACGCAGCCAAAATCAAAAATACCGACGGTGCCGTCCGCCCGCATCAGGAAGTTACCGGGGTGCGGATCGGCATGTACCTGCCTGAGTTTATGTACCTGGAACTGGTAGAAATCCCACAGCGCCTGTCCGATTTTATCCCTGGCTTCCTGGCTGGGATTGGTTTGCAGGAACTCTTTCAGGTGCAGGCCATCCAGCCAGTCCATGGTGATAATACGTTCTGATGACAGCTCCGGATAATATCCCGGAAATCGGAGGTGCGGAATGTGGGCGCATTCACGGGAAAGGGCCATAGACCGGCTCAGTTCCAGCTTGTAATCCGTTTCTTCCAGCAGCTTGCTTTCTATCTCATCAAAATATTTATCCATATCCACCTCGTTCATACCTACTATTCTGATGGCGAAAGGCTTTACCAGCCGGAGGTCTGACTTAACGCTGTTAGCTACGCCGGGGTATTGTATTTTCACCGCCAGGGGCTTGTCATTTTTCCAGGCTTTATGTACCTGGCCTATGGAAGCAGCATTGGAGGCGTGCATATCGAACTTGTCGTACAGCTGTGAGGGCGATTTGCCCAGCGTTTTCATAAAGGTATTCACCACCAGCGGGCCTGATAGCGGTGGGGCGCTGTATTGCGACATAGCGAATTTTTCGCTGTATGCCTTTGGCAGCATGCCCTTGTCCATACTGAGCATCTGCGCCACCTTGAGGGCGCTGCCTTTCAGGTTGCTGAGGGTATTGTAGATATCTTCCGCATTATCCTGATGCAACGCCTCTTTGGTAACGGAGGGGTCCATCAGTTTGCGGGTGTAATGCTTAATATAATTGCTGCCTACTTTCAGCCCGGTGGTAACAAATTTTCCTGCCCTTTCCACTTTGGTGGTCGGGATGTTGGATTGTTCTTTCATAATGCCTGTTTCCGCGTAAAAATAAATTTGCCGAAGTCCAGCAGACTATCCAGCGTATTGGACCGTATCAGCTGGAAGCTGAGATTAACGGCCTTTTCGATGGCGGCATCCGTCATTTCGAAATTAACGCTGGTGTCATTCAGCCAGTATTTGAGTACAAATAATGCCTGTACCCAGAAACCATGGACGTATTGATCGGAAATATATTTTCTCTCTTTTATTTCGCTGGAAGAATATCCTTCTTTTATCAGCGCCGTTACATAATCATAAAAGGCGTGCTTGAACGTTTCCAGCTTGCTGCGGTACAGGTCCGGCAGGCGGAACTGCTCTTTCTGCAGCAGCAGGTAGCTCCGGTCTTCCTTCAGTTTCTGTACCCAGAGGAAATAAAATGCCAGCAACTTTTCCTGTGCGCCGTACTGCTGATAAATTTCATCGTTGCTGAGCTGGTCCAGCGTTTCCCGGAAAATTGCCAGCCATACATCTTTTTCAATGGCTTCCAGGGAGCTGTAGTACTCATAAAAGGATGCCTCTGTGATTTCCAGCTGTTTGCACAGCGCATACACTGAAACGGGCGCTTTCCCGTTTTCCAGCCAGTGAAGTTTATACGCGTTGAGGATGAGTTGTCTGTCCATGACTGCAAGGTTTTACTATGTTGTAATACCCCGCCCGGATAAGGCTTCCGGCGGTTTAACATCTGCGGGGGAAAGTACATACAAATTTACTGCATCCGCCGTTATAAAGCCTCCGGAGTTTCTATTTCAAATGTTAAATTTCCTGCCTGAAAAGTTAAAATCTTTCCATATCTTTGCGCCCGCAGATATTTATTTATCTGAAAATTTTCATTTGAGATTTTCAGCTGCTATGGGTCTTCGTCAGCATTTTACAGAGGCAGCAGTTGCAGAAATCACTTAGAATGAATTACCGGAAAAATGATTGTTTCATTTTAAAAGTAAAGAAGTCATGACTGCACGTTTCTACATATCACCTCTTGCTCTCCGTGCCTGCTAAGGCAACGCCGTTATTCCTTTTATGTAATAACCCGGATTGAGCTGACATTATTATTAATGTCCGCATACCCTTTGTCATTTTATTATTTTATCATTTTATTATTTGAGATGTAATCCTCTGAGATGTACTTCAGATGGGCCATCTGTTATTTTATCATTTTGTTATCTGAGATGTCAGATAGGGTATCTCATGCCAGGTTACCCCTGCATGGCAACAAATAACCCAATCTCAAATAATAAAATTCCATTCACACTATATGGGCAATTTAAAAACCAAGGACCTCAGTAAAATAGGTTATACCAACGACCGGGCGCGCAGCCTGGTCATCAATATTATATCGCGCCATTTCAAGCATCATGATAAAGCGGCGCTGACAGCGCTGTTAACAGCTGTAAAAGACAGGCCGCAGGATTATGCGGATGACCCGGTGCTGGGTCCGGTGGCAGCTACATTTATGGACCGGGAGATCACCTGTGATTTCCGTTCTTTTCAGCTGCTGGAAGCAACCGGGCAGCTGAAGATTTATGGCGCCAGAGAAATTGAATATGCTGCCAGGCAGCAGATGGAAGTAGCCATGTCGCTGCCGGTTACCGTTCAGGGCGCCCTGATGCCGGACGCTCACATGGGTTACGGGTTGCCGGTGGGCGGTGTGCTGGCTGCCGATAACGCCGTGCTGCCTTTTGCCGTCGGCGTAGATATCGGCTGCCGTATGGCCCTCAGCATCTTCGATGAAGGCGCTTCCTTCCTGAAGCGTTACGGCCACCAGGTAAAAGTAGCGCTGAAGGAGTTCACCCACTTCGGTATGGAAGGCGGACTGGAATTCCATCAGGAGCATGAAGTGCTGGACAGCCGCGTGTTTCAGTCTACCGACCTGCTGCGTAAGCTGCAAGGTAAGGCTGCACGGCAGCTGGGATCTTCCGGCAGCGGCAATCACTTTGTAGAGTTCGGACTGATTACCCTGAAAGAAGATAATGCCCTGCAACTGCCCGCGAAGGAATACCTCGCGCTGTTGTCGCACTCCGGCAGCCGCGGCCTCGGAGCTACTATCGCGCAGCACTATACGAAAATAGCGATGGATACCTGCAAACTGCCAAAGCCTGCTCAGCAGCTGGCCTGGCTGGATATGAACACGGCAGCCGGACAGGAATACTGGATGGCCATGAACCTCGCCGGCGATTACGCTCAGGCCTGCCATGACAGGATTCATCTCAACCTGAAGAAAGCGCTGGGATTGCAATCGCTTGCCACCATCGCGAACCATCACAACTTCGCCTGGGAAGATACGCTGGCAGATGGCCGTCAGGTTATCATTCACCGGAAAGGAGCCACCCCGGCGCATGCCGGCGAGATGGGCATCATCCCTGGCAGCATGACAGCGCCTGCTTACCTTGTACAGGGAAAAGGCGTTGCATCATCCCTTTTCTCTGCGTCGCACGGCGCCGGCAGAATGATGAGCCGCAGCCGCGCCAAACAGAAAATGACCATGTCGGCGCTTAAAAAACTTATCGCCGATGCAGGCGTAACCCTCATCGGTGGCAGCGTGGAAGAAAACCCGCTCGCCTACAAGGATATCGAAAGGGTGATCGCTGCACAGCAGGACCTGGTAGCTATTCAGGGAAAGTTTGTGCCGGTAGTGGTGAGGATGAACAAAGAATAACTATTTACGATTTTGGAATTTTTTGATTTACGTATTTAAAATGCAGCGAATAAGAAAGAGAGGCGCTATGAGTTTTCCAGTATATCTTCGCCGCATTTTAAATACGTAAATCAAAAAAATCCAAAATCGTAAATTGTTTGCGTAAATTTATTTATATTCGATATTGCTTTACTTTGCGTATATGCAGGCGGGTTAGTAAGGGTGTTGTAAAGGATGCTTGCATAAATGGCAGAAACAACCATTATCACATATCTTTAAATTCGCCGTCGTAGCAGCTTTTAGCTCATATTGCGGAATTTGACTCATGGCGGCAGATGCAATGTATCGTTTTGTACTACTTCCGGGATTTTTGAAAAACCATTTCCTGGTCATACAGTGCGGCAATTTTCTGATACTGTACTGATAGCAGGAAAATCAATCAGGAAGGATAGGGTAGCCATCAACGTTATACCCCCGGCGGCAGATAAAAGGGGAGTGCCGGCCGGAAGTTGCTTGTCAGCAACAAATCAGCACGCGGAAAAATGAGAACGTGGGATTATCCATTGGATATAACCCGGATATAGCCGGTAGTATACCTGTTATCAATGGCAGTATTGCTTTGCATAGCGGTACACGGAACCGGAGAAAGATAACAATGCGGTATTGCTGTATAAAAAACAGCCGTGCAGTGATCCGGTTATTTATTAAGAAGATATATTTCAGAACTTCATAGCTATCTTAGAAACCCCTGTGAAAAAGCCCTGGCAGCAAGCCGGGGCTTACCCTTTTTCAGGGCTCTTCCTTCAGTCCGTTTACCATCAGTATAATCGCCAGCCCGCAAACAGCCATGATGCCGAAAGACCAGCGCAGACTGGATGCCTGGGCTACAAAACCTATCAACGGCGGTACCATCAGGAATCCGAGGTAACCAATAGTGGAAATAGATGCGAGCGTTTGCCCGCTGTTAGTTTGCTTCGATTTACCGGCCATGCTGAAAACCAGCGGCACCACACAGGATACCCCCAGCCCGGTAAACATATAGCCGATACCGGTAGTAACAGGGTAAGGCAGCCCGATCGCCAGCAGCAGCCCTATCAGTATCAGCCAGCCACTGTTGCGCAGCATGGTTTTAATGCCAAGCCTGACTACCAGCCTGTCGCCAAGAAACCTTCCGGTGGTCATGGAAATCATGTAAACCACAAAAGCCGCAGTGGCCGCCGCTCCGGTGCCTCCCACTATTTTATGGAAATAAATACTGCTCCAGTCATACATGGTATTTTCTGTGGCCATACATGCGAAACAGATAAATGAAAAACGCAGCAGCGACTTGTCCGGCAATGAAAAGGCAGGCTTCTTTTCGGTCTGCGGCAGCGGCTGGTCCGCATAGGATTTCGGGTAATAATACCACGTAAAAGCCAGCAGCAGCACGCTTACCGCCAGCAGGTGCCAGGAGGGCGCAATATTCATGGACACCATCAGGTAACCGATAGCCGCTCCAATAAAACCGGCAACGCTCCAGATACCATGGAAGGTAGTCATGATAGATTTACCATACATGTGCTGTACCTGCACCGCCTGCGCATTCATAGACAGATTCAGCAGGTTGCGGGAAGAGCCGAAACAGAAAAGTACCAGCGCCAGCTGCCATACGCTGGTGGTAAATCCTGGCAGACTGATAACAACATTAAATATCATCGCCCCCAGCAGCATGATCTTCCGGCTGCTGAAACTGCCCAGCAGCCTGCCCGTAACAGGCATGGTCAGCATCAGCCCGATAGGCAGCGCAAACAATACAGCTCCCAGCTGCGCTTCATTCAGCTGCAGTTGCTGTTGTATAGAGGGAATCCTGGATGCCCAGGTGGAATATCCCAGTCCGGAGATAAAAAAGAAAACGGAAATAGCAATCCTGTACTGACGGATATGGCTTTGCTGCTGAACGGCTGCGATCATTGACTATCGTACACACAACTTTTGTGTTGTCATGAGAAGCACAAAGGTAGAAAAATCACCTCATTCCGTTTTACGTTTATGTGCTTCGCTGATGATTTCCTTGTTAAATATCCTGACCTCTCCGACCATCAGCAGCCGCATGTCTGCTACAATGTAATCGGCCAGCTCCCGGTCGCTGATATCATCTCCGGGGATATCCAGCCTGAAATCTTCTCCGTTAAGATGACCTCCGTTGGTAAATGAAATATGGAAGTCAAATTTTACTCTTTTATGCATAGCTTTATAGTGTTACTAAAAATTTACTTCCTCGAAATGAACAAGAAACCATTTGAGTTAATCTCCTACCAGCAGGCAGTTTCACAGTACCATATCGCTGCCGCAGTCTTCGAAAGTGAAGACGTATTTAATGATGTTATCGATGAAAACCTGCCATTTTATCTGTATGAAGGCGACCTGAAAATATCCGGTAACCTGAACCTGGATACGGATGTTGTAGACAGAATCCTCAACGAGAATGAAGTAGCCGGTTATATTATCACCGGCAACCTGGAAGTGACCGGTAACATTATCAATGACGAAGGCGATTATGGTCCCATCTTCTACGTACAGGGAGATGTTTCCTGCCGGAGCCTCGTGATCGGCGGCTGCCCCACACGTATCACCGGTAATGTGCTTGCGGAAGAGGTCATCATGCTGCACTACAATCATGGGTGGATGCAATGCGACGGCGCATTCATTGCGCCGGTAATGATTGTGGAAGACTATCACCTGCAACCCGGTGCGGCCAAAAACATCAGCCGCTTTTATTACAATGACCGTGAAGAAGAGTTCCGCGATGAAACCGGCGAATGGCGCATCCCCGCCGCCCTGCAGGAAATGCTGAACAACCGGCTGACCACCGATTTTGAAGAGCTGCGCCGTGACCTCGTTGCCGGTGAACACGTACTGCTGCAGCAAGACAGGCCTTATGCCTACTGGGAGCAGAAGGTGGCTGCCAACTGGCGTGATCTGCAACGGGTGCCGGTAACCTTCCGCAAGGAAGCATTATGTATGACCGCCCTGCACCAGTATGTAGGCGCCCTGGAATTTTTTCCGGCACTGCTCATCACCGACTCGTTGGTAGAGTATGTTATAACCCGCGACGGTAAAGGATTACGCTATGTGCCTGCCTCCATGGTTACCCCGGAACTATGCCGCGTGGCTGCCCGTAACGGCGCTTCCCTCAAAGCAGATTTTCCGGAAGATATGCTGGACTACGAACTGGTATATACCGTTATCCAGAACGACCCCGCAGAAATGGAAAGCGTGCCCGTACATTTCATCGATGAAGACCTGCTGGCGGCATACGTGAAAACCGGGTACAACCTGTGGCTGCAACGGTATTGCGACCTGGCAGGCATCGCCAAGATAAAGGTGCTGCAACGCGTCATGGATGAAGGCGTAGATCAGGTAGACTACGTATTCCGCGCTTTCCTCACCAACGAGGTGTACCACTACGCCAGGGAACGTTATGATACCGTTTCTTCCCGGCCGCAGTGGGAGGATCTGACGCAGCGGTATGCAAAGAAGATCGCAAAATTTTATTGATCCATGTACATCACCAGCTTGCGGCCATTGGTCTGATTAGCTTCCATCATCATGTGCGCCTGTCTGACGGCAGCTGCGCTGAGTTTTCCGGTAATATGCACTGCCGGCGGCGTAATGACGCCTGCCTGCAGCAATGACGTCATGTGTTGCAATGTCTGCCCGTACCATCCCAGCCGGTTGTCTGCCGCATATGCATAGTTGGAAATATTCAGGATAAAGCAGCCTTTATCAAACAGTAGTTCCCTGGTGCGTGGCGTGCTCAGGAAGGTGATGTCTGCATATCCTTTATTAACGCCCAGTACTGCGGCTGCGGTGGCTGAAATACTGCCGCCTGCAATATCCACGGCCCAGTCGAACGGCTGCTGGCCGCGGATCGCCATGATTTTTTCTTCCAGCTGTTCCTGTTTATAGGAGATGATTTCGCGGGGAGATAACCCGGCTGCTATTAATGCCGCCACGCTATGTTCATTGCCGGCGGTAGACATGATGAAGGACGTGCCGTGTGCCCGGAGCAGCTTGATCAGTACGCTGCCAACGCCACCGGCGCCGCCGGTGATGAATACGCTTTCCCCTGGTTGCACGTTCATTCTGCTGAATGCCTGCCAGGCGGTAAGTCCGGCAGTAGGTACGGCTGCTGCGGTTTCAAAGGAAATTCCGGCGGGCATATGCGCCACCATACGATAGTCCAGCGCAATATATTCCGCATAGGTGCCATTGGAGCCTTTGCTGCCGGCTGCAGCTATGACAGCGTCGCCGGGGAGGAAACCGGTGGTATGCCTGCCTGTCTCCACTACCGTGCCCGCCAGCTCCCTGCCCAGTACAGGCGAGTGCATATGTGCGCTTTCCCTGCGCCCCTGCCGCATCTGGTAATCAATAGGGTTAAAGGCCGCCGCCCTGATCTGTATCAGCAGCTCATGATCCTTCGGAACAGGCCGGGGGAGGGTTGTCTGCCTGAACTGATCCACTTCTCCGAAGCCTTCCAGTACAATAGCCTGCATAGTATCCATAATGACGATTGTTGTATTTTTGGCAAAGCTAATCTGCCGGAAAGGAGCATTCAATAACTCCGGAAAAAGAGAGCTACTCAATAAAAAGTGAGCGGTAACATGACGAAAGTAACTTCTAATGCATTGAACAGGGCCTTCCTGCATAGTTCCTGCCGGATTAATGCCGCTTTGGAAATGATTGCAGGCAGATGGAAGCCATTGATATTAATACACATTTCTGAAAATCAGAATCGTTTCAGTTTACTGAAGCAGGCGATGCCTGGCATCTCGGATCAGGCGCTGGGCAAGCAACTAAAGGAGCTGGAGGCCGACCGGCTGGTGACAAAGGAAATCATTCCTGCCATCCCGGTGCGGGTGGATTATAGTCTGACAGAAAAGGGCGCCGCGCTGCTGCCTATCCTGCAGGCGCTGGCGGAATGGAAGGATCTGTAGGGATCACCCTTCTGCTGTTTTCCGTAATTTTTTTTCGTTGAGGATCGTAATGGTTTTTCCTTCTGTAGTAATCAGCTGTTGCTGTGTGAAATCCTGTATGATCCTGTAGATGGTTTCATAGGTAGTACCGGCAAAGGAGGCCAGATCCTGCCGGCTGATGGTAAATTGTTTGTTGTTATATACCCGGCTTATTTCCAGCAATGCTTCTGCCAGTCTGCTTTTTACCTCCATGTGCACCAGGTTGCGCATTCTCTTTTCTGCTTCCTGCAATTCGTCTGCATAAAACTGCATCAGCTTATAAGTGAGGGCAGGGTTTACTTTCAGCGAGGCTTCGAAAAAACTGATGTCGATATAGCAGGCGGTGCTGTCTTCCAGGGCCGTCGCGGAAACCGGGTATACGCGCTGGTTGCCGCCCAGGCCACGATGCCCCAGTATGTCACCTGTTCTGGCAAAGCGTACGATGAGATCTTTATCTTCCCCCCATTGTTTATGCACTTTCACTTTCCCGTCATACAGGAAGTAAATACCTGTAGCCGGAGAACCTTCCCGGAAAAGAGTTTCCCCTTTTCTGTAAGCCAGGTGCTGCCGGTTCACGGCCACTGCCGGAATCCATTCCGCCATGCTGCAACGGCATAGAAAACATGTCTTTAAATCACAGTCGCCCGCTTTTTTCATGGTTGCAATAGTAATACTTTTTTTAAGTTTTTGCCTTAAAAAGTGTTTTTTATATGATTTGAATCATATTTTTGTGTTGTTTTCAGCAACTGTTACAAGTAATAATATAATATGAATCATAAAAAACGGGATAAGTCGCCCGGAAATGTATCGAGAAGAGTTTTTTACCTGAGCGTGCAGGCATTTATGAACGCTGTTCTGGTGGGTTTTGTGGCGAAAGGGCTGGTGATGCTGATTAGTTTATTCACCAATTTATCTTTCTACGGAGAATTTTCTTTTGAAGAAAGGGGGCCGGCGGGCAATCATCTGGGCTGGTATGTGGTGCTGGTGCCCATAGCGGGCAGCCTGATTGTGGGGGTGATGGCGCGTTTTGGCAGCAAGGCTATACGGGGTCATGGTATTCCGGAGGCCATGGAAAATATTATTCTGAATGAAAGTAAGATACCACCGATTATCACTTTTCTGAAACCTTTATCAGCAGCCATTTCGATTGGTACGGGTGGTCCCTTTGGTGCAGAGGGGCCTATCATTGCCACGGGCGGTGCTATGGGATCGTTTACCGGACAGGTAATACATATTTCTTCTGCGGAACGTAAAGTGTTGCTGGCGGCAGGCGCCTGCGCCGGTATGTCGGCCATCTTCGGCAGCCCGCTGGCAGCTATTCTGCTGGCGATAGAGTTACTGTTGTTTGAGTTTTCGCCGCGGGCGGTGATCCCTGTGGCTATTGCATGTATTACCGGTGGTGGTATGCACCTGCTGCTCTTTGGGGCAGAGCCGGTGTTCATGATGCCGGCAATACCGGCAGTATCGGACATGGCGCTGGTAACCTACGTACTGATGGGCGTAGCTATCGGTGTGGTAGCTGCACTGGTGTCCAGATCCGTTTACCTGGTGGAAGACCTGTTTGAGAAACTGCCTGTACACTGGATGTGGTGGCCGGCGCTCGGTGCTGTAGCCGTAGGCGTTATCGGGTATTTTGCGCCACATACCATGGGAGTGGGGTACGACAACATCACCACATTGCTGACGGGCAATGTACCGCTTAACCTTATCATATCATTGTGTTTATTGAAATACCTCTCCTGGGTTATATCCCTGGGCAGCGGCACCTCCGGAGGAACCTTAGCGCCCCTGTTCACTATCGGCGGGGCGCTGGGGGCGCTGACCGGCGTGCTGGTACTGCAGCTTTTCCCGAATTGCGGCATTAACCTGGCCACTGCCGCGCTTATCGGCATGGCGGCTATGTTTGCCGGAGCCTCCCGCGCATTGCTGACAGCCATCGTTTTTGCGATGGAAACCACCGGACAGCCGCACGGATTACTGCCACTGATCGGCGCATGTACGGCTGCCTATTTCGTCTCCTTCTTTTTAATGAAAGGAAGTATCATGACAGAAAAAATACGCCGCAGGGGAGTAGTAGCGCCGGAAGAATATACCCCGGACATGATGCAGCTGATTAACGCCGGCTCCCTGCAGGAGCAGCCTTTGACGGTATCTTCCCGGCTGGCATTGTCAGAAGTAAATTTCCTGCTGAAAGATTATCCCTGGTATCACCGTCACCTGATCGTGACAGATGATGGAGGTAACTTCAACGGCTATCTGAATATGGAAAAATTACGGGAGAACACCTCGCTGAAAGTCAGTGAAGTCATGGAAAAATCAGCTCCCTTTGTAAACCAGGGTGACGATGCGGCGGCTATATCCCTGTTACTGAACAGGTATCAGCTGAGTATCATGGCTGTGATGAAAGACGGCAAACTAACGGGCATCGTATCTGCAGATGCCATCCTGCACGGATATGCGGAACGCTATCATGCTACCACCAAATATCATTCTGCCTTCCTGGGTAATATCCGCTTGCTGCGGCTCATGGCAGGCGGTAAACGTATCCTGCAACGTTAAATATCTGTCATAAAAATGCCGTGTTGTGAAATATGGTATTTTTGTTGCGGAATTTACCACCATGCATCATAAGTCATTGTCACCCAAAGATAGAATTTTAAGATCGCAGCATTTTAAAAACGGCGCGTTTCAGAATTTATCTCTCACCCCGATGAAATCGGAGGACGTCTCTTATTTTAAAATAATTAAGGACGCCCTCCGCAGAGCCGCCAACGTGAAGCCTCCGGTGGTGCTGCCATCCGTTAAAACAGACCTGAAAGCGGTACAAAGCACCAAGCCGGTAGTCACCTGGTTCGGGCATTCCTCGTACCTGATTCAGATCAATAACTTCAATATACTGGTAGACCCGGTGTTCAGCGGCAGCGCGTCGCCCATGTCTTTCGCCGTGAAAGCCTTCCCCGGCGCTGATGTATATGCGCCTGCCGATTTCCCCGCCATCGATATGCTTATCATCACGCATAATCATTACGATCATCTCGACAGAAAAACCATTGCCCGGTTGCTGCCGCAGACCAAAGCGGTATATACCGGCCTGGGGGTGGGCAAAGATCTGCAGGGTTGCGGATTACAGTCAAAGCTGATTACGGAACTGGACTGGTGGGAAACGGTGGAAGTATCAGATGAAATCATACTAACGGCGACACCTGCACGACATTTCTCCGGCCGTGGCCTCAAAAGAGGCGGCAGCCTGTGGGCTTCTTTCGTACTGCAGCTGTATGGCTACACGCTGTTTCTCGGCGGCGACTCCGGATATGATACGCATTTCAAGACAATAGGCGACGAATACGGTCCGTTTGACCTGGCCATCCTGGAATGCGGGCAGTACAACCTGGACTGGCCCTTTATTCACATGCAGCCGGAAGAAACCGTTCAGGCAGCGCTGGACCTGGATGCAAAGGTATTGTTACCCGTACACTGGGCGAAGTTTACCCTGGCTAGTCACCCCTGGAATGAGCCACCCACAAGGGTTACAGCCATTGCTGCAGAAAGAGGGCTGGCAGTCACCACCCCGCTGATAGGCGAACAGGTCATCGTAGGCGAAAGTTACCCGCAGCATCATTGGTGGAATCTATAAACGGAAAGATGCCATCTCCATAATCCCTTCCCCGGGTTCGTGAAACACCTGGTTACGGCCTGTTAGCCTTTTTTCTGTTTCAGATAAACTTTCCAGCCTGTCAGGAATACCTCCCAGCTCCGTAATGAGCGCCAGCAGCGACGTTTTGTTGTGCAGGTTGAACCTGCCGCTGATATGCTGTTCCAGCAAGGCTATCACCTGGTGGTGTACAGGCAGGAATTTTTCCGGTACGGTATCTTCCCGTATGGTGTAATTCATGGCTATCATATTACGCAGGTCATCAGTCTGAAACAACTGCATGATGCCGGTAAATTCTTCATTGGTGATATACGCAATAACACCCTCAAAAACAATGACAGCGGGCTCACCGGGCTGAAAACCGTGTTGCCCCAGCGTGGCATACAGTTTTACCGTATCAGTGATATCGCATAGTATCAGCTGCAGCGGGCTGTCTTCCTGCAGTATTTTATCATATATTTTTTTCTTCTCTGTAATATACCCGTTGTCTACTTCCAGTATGCGGCTGATACTACCGGGGTATGTTTCCAGCAGGTGCAGGGAAAGCGGATCCAGTCCGGCTCCCAGTATAATCACCTGTTGCGGGGCCTGTTGCTGCAAACGTTCCCTGACAGCTTCCCGGATGAATTTTTTGCGATAGCAGACCGCGTCGCTGAACCAGGCACAGGTACGTCTGATGTCGCTGGCTACCCGGCTGGTTTCACTGAAATCAATGGCGTCGAGGTACGCCTTCTCCAGCGGGGATTCATACATTTTAATCGCGTGCTCCAATATCAGCCGTGACGTTGAGGGAACTTTTAATTTATCCGTCATGGGGAAATGGTTATTTTTATAAAGCTAACGGAAAACCGCGCGTTTATGCAGCAGTCATACGCCCTGAAACGGCTTTCTGCTATTAGCGCTGAAATAGGAGCGGAGCTGAACAAATGCCCCTCCGCTTTGTTTGTAAGGAATGTCAACAATCCAGTCTTATGCAACAACGAACCGCCTCGCTCAGTAAATTGGAAAAAGAAGGACGGCAGATCTCCAGGCTGCCATTTTCCATCAGGATTTTGCTTGAAAATGTGTTACGTAATCACGACAACTTTGCTATCACGGATGAACATGTGGAGACACTGGTGAACTGGAAACCGGAAGGCACCGAAAAGGAAATTCCGTTCAAGCCCGCCAGGGTATTGATGCAGGACTTCACCGGCGTTGCCGCCGTGGTAGATATCGCCTCCATCCGCGCCGAAGTGATCCGGCGGGGAAAAGACGGATCGAAAATTAATCCGGCTATCCCGGTGGATCTTGTGGTGGACCACTCCGTACAGGTAGATTTTTTTGCTACTGACTACGCCTATACGAAAAATGTTACCTACGAATATGAACGCAACAAAGAGCGCTATCAGCTGCTGAAGTGGGCGCAGCAAGCGTTTGATAACTTCACCGTTGTACCGCCGGGTATGGGCATCTGCCACCAGGTGAACCTGGAATACCTGGCGCAGGGCGTCATCAGCCGCGATGGCTGGGTGTTCCCGGATACATTGGTAGGCACGGATTCGCATACGCCCATGGTTAACGGTATCGGCGTACTTGGATGGGGAGTAGGCGGTATCGAAGCGGAAGCCGCTATCCTCGGCCAGCCGATATATTTTACCTGTCCGCAGGTAATAGGGCTGAAACTCACCGGCGAACTGGGAGAAGGCGTTACTGCTACGGATATGGTGCTGACCATCACCCAGCTCCTGCGTAAATACGGGGTGGTTGATAAGTTCGTGGAGGTATTCGGTGATGGGCTGGACCACCTGTCTGTTCCCGATCGTGCCACCATCTCCAATATGTCGCCCGAATTCGGATGTACCGTTACCTATTTCCCCATTGATAAACAAACCTTGCAATACATGCGCCGCACTAACCGCCACGGAGAGCAGGTGGCGCTGGTAGAACAGTACTGCCGGGAAAATATGCTGTGGCGTCATGGAGATGAAAAAATTGAATACTCGGATATTATTGAGCTGGACCTCGCCCAGGTACAATCTTCCGTGGCAGGCCCCAAACGCCCGCAGGACCGCATCCTGGTCAGAAACCTGCATACTGAATTTGAATCTCTCCTGAGTAAGGAATTTAAGCGGATGTATACCCCTGAAGGTAAACGCCGGGATACCGCCTGGCTGTCTGAAGGCGGCTCCGGCACCACTTTCACCTACGAAATACAGAAGCCGGTGGAAGAAGTGGCCGTAGAGGTAGACTACCTGAAATCTGTCCGTATCAAACTGAGAAATGAAGAATATGTGCTGAGCGACGGCGCTATCGCCATTGCGGCAATTACCAGCTGTACCAACACTTCCAACCCCAGCGTAATGATAGGAGCCGGACTGGTGGCAAAGAAAGCCATCAGCCGCGGACTGTATGTAAAGCCCTGGGTGAAAACCAGCCTGGCGCCCGGTTCCAGGGTGGTGACAGAATACCTGAAACGTTCCGGCTTATTATATGAACTGGAAGCCCTGCGTTTTCATATTGTAGGTTATGGCTGTACTTCGTGTATAGGTAATAGCGGGCCGCTGCCGCCGCATATTGCAGAAGCGGTAGACAAGGGCAGCCTGATCGTAGCCTCTGTACTATCGGGTAACAGGAACTTTGAGGCGCGCGTGCATCCGCAGGTGAAGATGAACTTCCTGGCCTCTCCGCTGCTGGTAGTGGCCTATGCGATCACCGGTCGCGTAGACGTGGACCTCTTCACCGATCCGCTCGGATACGATCCCAACGGAGAACCGGTATATCTCCGCGACATCTGGCCTACCCAGCAGGAAATCAACGATGCTGTGGCCGCCGCTGTTAAACAGGAAGACTTTGAACAGGTCTATAAAGTCATATTCGATGGAGATGACCAGTGGAAAGGACTGCTGGCGCCTACCGGCAAAGATTACCACTGGAGCAGCGATTCTACCTACATCAAGGAAGCGCCTTTCTTCCAGGGACTGCCGGACCACCCCGCCGCCGCTGAAGATATTAAAGATGCCCGCGTACTGCTGATGCTGGGAGATTCAGTTACCACCGACCATATTTCGCCTGCCGGCTCTTTCAAAGCGGAAACACCTGCCGGCAAATATCTGCTGGATCATGGCATAGATCCCAGGATGTTTAACTCCTACGGTTCCCGCAGGGGCAACCATGAAGTGATGATCCGGGGCACCTTCGCGAATGTGCGTATCAAAAATGCGCTGTCGCCCAAAGAAGGCGGTTTCACCACCATGATACCACTAGGTATGGTGCTGCCGGTATTCGATGCGGCCATGCAATATGCCACCGCCAGAGTACCGCTCATCGTACTGGCCGGAAAGGAATACGGCAGTGGCTCCTCCCGCGACTGGGCCGCCAAGGGTACCAATCTGCTGGGGGTAAAAGCAGTTCTCGCTGAAAGCTATGAACGTATCCACCGCAGCAACCTCGTAGGCATGGGCGTACTGCCCCTGGAATACCTGAACGGCGAAAGCGCCTCCTCTCTCGGCCTCACCGGCACAGAATCCTACACCATCACCGGTATCGCCGAAGCGCTGCTACCCAACAAAATCATAACGGTAACGGCTAAACCGGCTTCCGGTCCCGATATTGTCTTTGATGTAAAATGCAGACTGAATTCCGCAATAGAAGTGGAGTATTATAGGAATGGAGGGATTTTGCAGTACGTATTGAGGGAGTTTTTAAATAAGTCGAAGTAGATAGTGGAAATTACGAATTACGAATTGCGAATTGCGAATGAAAAGGCGAAGATCTAAACGTAGATTAAAGAGGATATTTTATAGTTATCACCTTTAATCTACGTTTAGATCTTCGCCTTTTCATTCGCAATTCGTAATTCGTAATTTGCAATTACACTTTATCTTGTCTTCTCGCCAACTCCTCAATCTTCTTCCTGTTTCCTACCAGCCACACTACATCTTCCCATTCAAAGATCAGGTCTGATGGTGGGTTGAGGATGCGTTGTCCGTTGCGGGCGATGCCTACTACGAGGGCCAGTGTTTTTTCCCGGATGCCGGAGCTGCGGATGGTCTGGCCTTTCAGGCCGTTATGTTCGTCTACGATGATGCTGGTGAGCCCGATGTTTTCATCGGAGCGTTCATCGGCGCGGACTACATTGAGGGTATTCACAACGCGGTTGAATTCTTCCAGCTGGGCTTCTGTGCCGATGGCGGTGATGACATCGTATGGGAAGAGCTTTTCGTCCCTGGTGGGGGCATAGATGGTTACTTCGCCTCTTCTGATGGAGCCGATATTGATACCGTATTTTTCGCGCAATCCCAGGTCCTGTAATGGTTTATCCACAAGGGTGGACCAGGGGTTGATTTCAATTTCCGATACCTGTGCATCCCAGGGCAGCAGGTCGGCGGATTTGGCTTTGTTGGCCGCCGCATCAGCTGCTTCGCGGGCATTGAGGTTGGAAAGAAAGCGGTGTTCTATACGGTTATAGTATTTCTGCAGTTGCTGACGTAAGGCAAGCAATACTACCAGCATCACGATGGAGGTGCCCAGGATAGCCCACCAGAAAGGGAAGAACTGGTTCAATAGGAAGCCTACCAGCAGTACGGCAATCACGTTACGGATGACCTCTACCACTACCAGCGGACCGCGGTTGTATTTGGAATCGAGCCACAACGCTTTGTAGGCGCTGCTTTGTACCTTTTTGATGGTAAGCGCGGAAATAAAGGGCGCCATCATGGCAATGGCGATGACTACTGCCAGGAGCTTCGCCAGCAGCTGGTTTTCTATATACTTCGCGATGAACGGACCTACGTAATAGGTGTTGAGTAGTATGATCGCAATCAGGATTACGCTGTTGAGAATAATCACTTTCAGATAGGAGTTCAGCACAATGCGCCAGTCACTTTCACCCTGTAAGGTCTGCGAACTCGCGGAATAGCGGTTCAGCGCTGCCATCCAGCGGGCGGGAATTATTTTCTCCAGCCAGTTATAGAAAGGTACCGCAAAGCGGATCATGTAAGGTGTGGTGAAGGTGGTGATGGCAGAAACACCTACCGCCACGGGGAACAGGAAGCCGCTGGTTACTTTCAGCGTGATGCCGAGTGTAGCAATGATAAAGGCAAATTCCCCTACCTGCGCCATACTCATGCCCACCTGCACAGATTCTTTCAGTGGCCGGCCGGAAACGAGGGCGCCGAAAGAAGTGCTGAGGAACTTGCCGGAGATGGTCAGCAGGGTTATCCAGAATACCGGCCAGCGGTATTCAATAATCATCTGCGGATCTATCAGCATACCTACCGATACGAAGAAAATAGCGCCGAACAGGTCTTTCACAGGCTGAATCAGATGCTCCACTTTTTCGGAAGAAGTGGTTTCCGCGATGATGGAACCCATGATAAATGCGCCCAGTTCAGCAGAGAAGCCTACCTGCGTAGCCAGTATCACCATTCCCAGACAAAGCGCAATACTCAGTATGAGCAATGTTTCGCTGTTCATATACTTCTCCATTTTCTTCAGGAAGGTAGGCAGCAGGAAGATGCCTGCCAGGAACCATACCGCCAGGAAGAACAGCAGCTTGGCAATGGTGAACAGCATCTGTGTACCTTCAAACTGCTTGCTCACAGCCATGGTGGATAACAACACCATGAGGAGGATCACCACAATGTCTTCTATCACCAGTACACCGAATACAATCTTGGTAAAGGGTTTTTTCTTGATGCCTAGTTCTTCAAACGCCCTGATGATAATGGTGGTGGAAGAACTGGCCAGCAGCCCGCCGAGGAACAGGCTGTCCATCACGCCCCATCCCATCAGCTGACCGGTAAAGTAACCGGCTACCGTGATGAAAATAATTTCTACAAAAGCCGTGATGGCAGCTGTGCCTCCGACACGCATCAGTTTTTTGAAGCTGAATTCAAGTCCGAGTGAAAACAGTAAAAATATTACCCCGATTTCTGACCAGATCTTAATGCCTTCCCCGTCACTGATAGAGGGAAATAAGTGAAAGTGAGGTCCAACAATAAAGCCCGCGATGATATAACCTAATACCATAGGTTGTTTCAGCCGCTTGAATAATAACGTAATAATGCCCGCCGCTCCTAAAATTAATGCCAGGTCAATAATCAATTGTGGTAAATGCATACAGTATATAATCGATTTATATGATTGCGTAATGTACTTTTATGACAACGTGCGAAACGCCGAACATATGTATCAATGCCAGTTTCCGGGTCCTCCGATTATCGCTAATATATTGTTTTTTTGCGCGGGAATCAAGAGAAATATTGAACGGAAGGGTGTTAATTGTACATTAAGCCTGCTGTATTCCTTTACCACAAAGGATCAGGAGCGGGTGTATCTTGCTTCAACAACGCCGCTGCTGTAAGTTTTGACCAACTCCAGACCGAAGGTCTTTTCCATGGGAATGCCTGTAAATACAGATCTGCCGGCGCCCAGCACCACCGGCATGGTGTGAATAATCATCTCATCTACCAGGTCATGTTCCAGTATGGCTGCATTCAGTTCGCCGCCGCCTATCAGCCAGATGTCCTTTCCCGGCAGGGATTTCAGGCGGGAGACAAACGCGCCGGCTTCTTCTTTTACAAATGTGACAAATTCGGTATCCTGATGGGATTTATCCCGTGAGAATATGTAATTGGCCAGGCCCGGATAGGGAAAGGTTTCTGAGAGCTTCAATACATCCTGATAAGTTTTGTATCCCATCAGCGTGGTATCAATGCCAGCCAGAAAATCAGCGTATCCATAGTCCGTTTGCTCCGGATTCGGAAAGCCTGTCAGCCATTCAATATTACCGTTATGATCCGCAATATAGCCGTCCAGACTGGTAGCGATGTAAATTTTCAGTTTGCGCATATGATTATTTTTCTGACAAAGATGGGGCAGTTGGCAGCAAAAAAATTGTATAAAATTTTCCGGGAGAAGAAAACTTGATGAAGAATATTTTCCTGCAGAGATAGGGAAAAAACGATCTTGGCAAAAAAATCCTATGAAAGGTGAAATGCTTCATGAGCAGCTGTTCAGGCGCTGGATAGCTGCATGTGAGGAATACGCTGTAAAAACCGAAAGAGAAAAACAGGTTGTTCACACTGTTTTTGCGGAAACCAGGTGCTATGATATATCGCAGTTCAGCGGCGGCCGCCTGCCTGCGGGCACTCCTGTCAGCCATACCAGATATCCTGACTGTAATTATGTATATGGACTGGATGCTGCCGGAAAACCTTGCTGCTACTATCCTGACGTAGAGGATGCGTTGCCGTTTTCTGCCGGTATATTTAATTATGGTAATGATTTCGCCGAATACATTGAATATGGTAATGATGATTTACTGCTGCCGGAGAAACTGGACCGGATGGAGCTGCAGGATGGTAAACCGGTTGCTTACCTTTCACTGGTAATGCACCTGGGGCGCCTGCCTGCGGCGTGCCCGAAGGAGGAAGACGACTGGCATCCGCTGATCGGGAAGTACTCATTTTTTTATCATGTGGAGCGCTATATCTATGAGGGGGGGCGTATAGTGGCTGCTGAAGGATATGCATCCGAGCCTGCCGGCGCTCCGGTGCATTACCGCAAATATTATCGCTATGGGGCTGATGGTTTACCGGATGAAATACGCAAGGAAACAGACAGCGGATGTATCAGTTATGAATATGTACGGTTCCCGGCGGCAGACCTGGAAAGGCTGACAGATGAGCTGGCGGTGCTGGTGGCAGCATCCATAACAGAAGGGATAGCCGCTGCTGAATATGAAGGCCCGCTGACACAAGTACATCTGCGATACAGCGATAAGAAGTATTACTGGCCGCAGGTGTTTGTACTGCCGGTAGCGAAGGATAAGGATATTGTTTCGCGGGAGCGGGAAACGTTCACCTGGGGAAAGGCTGACAGGCAATTTGTGGCGCATAATGTTCTGGCCTATCAGCGGCCCTTTACCGCACTGATGGGATATGTCAGGGAATCCGGAGATTATTCAGCTGTGGAGAATATGTTGCGGAAGGCCGCCTGTATGCTAACGAAAGAGCAACTCTCCGGAAGAGTATCTGTAACAGCCGCCTTTATTGCACTGGCACTGGACACGTGGTCGTACACTGATGTGGCATTATGTGTCAGCCGGCAGGAGGAAGCATGCAGTCCTGTATTTACAGCCTGATGGTATTCGGAAAAGTATCATTTACTTTTCCTGCCACCACCGCTTTTTTATATGCCATCGGCGTCATACCGGCAAAGGAGCGGAATACGCGGATGAAATGTGCCTGGTCATAGAATCCGTTGTCATAGGCTATTTCCGTGAGTGCCTTGTCCGGCGTAGCGGCTATCTGTGCGATGGCTGCGTTGATGATATGCAGCTGTACATATTTTTTCGGCGTATAACCGACCACGTTATGAAATGTCTGAATATATTTTTTAGGGGAGATGTGGTGGTTGTCCTGCAGGGAGCGGATATGTCCCCGTTCCAGCGAGGAGCTGTGGCCTGCCTCCAGTATTGCCTCCGGTATGGGCTGTGGCCGTGCGTGGGCCAGTATAAAGCGTTCCAGGGTATAGATTTTTTCTATCGGCATCGCGCAATCCTCGAGTTGTAGCAGCAGTTGCTGCGTTTTATCTCCCAGTATATCATCTAACCGCAACAGCTGCTGATGCAGGAGAGGGGCATGTACTCCGAAAAGGCGGTATAGCCCGAAGGGTTTGAGAATAATGCCTAACGCTTTGTACCGCCCGCTGACGCTGGTGATCATAGGGCGGGAATACAGGCCGGACAGGCCTCCCTGTGGGCCATAATCAAAAGCCTGTGATGCTGTGGTAATGGAAAATTGATCGCCCAGGTTCAGTATCAGCTCCTGGTGCAGGTAAGGGATACTGTACCAGGCCTGATCCATATGGCCGGCCTCGTGATACCAGCAGCAGTCAATCGCTTCGCGCAGCTCGTTCTGTGGTATATGTACGATGGCATTCATGGTGTAAAAATAGTGCATATTCAGTAACTTGGCACCTGAATCAGCAGTGCATGAACCACCCGGTTACCAACAAATCATACCCGCGATGGCAGCTGTTCCTGTTATCCTTCCGGGATGCCTACAGGGAGCTGCAGGCCAATGACCCGCTGCGGCTGGCCGGGGCTACCGCTTTTTTTACCACTTTTGCGTTACCGGCAATACTGATTATCATTATCCAGCTGCTGCGTTTTATTTTCCGGATAGAGCATCCCGGCAGGCGGTTATCCTCGCAGCTGGAATCGATGTTCGGAAGGGAAACAACTGATGCCATCCTGCATACGCTGCGGGCTTTCCGGAGTATTGCACAGAACTGGCTGATTACGATTGCGGGTTTTCTCTTTTTATTATTTGTGGCTACCACGCTCTTTAAAATTATTAAAGGCGCTATCAATGAACTATGGAAGATAAAAGCTGTGCGCCGCGAGAATTTCGGGCAGGTGATGTTGTCCCGGCTAAGAGGCGTGCTGGTTATACTGTTCGCCGGATTGCTGTTCCTGATTGATATCATCGCTGAAACAGCGCAGGCATTTTTATCGCAATATATAGAACGATTTCTGCCGGCTATTGCCACCTATTATAACAGTGCGTTGAATTATGTATTGTCTGTTGTGATTGTGACGATCTGGTTTTACCTGGTGTTTTACTTTATACCTGACGGGCGCCCACGCTGGAAACCCGGACTGGTAGGCGCTCTGGTGACAGGTGTATTATTTACCATCGGTAAAATAATCCTGAAGGTGATGCTGACCTACAGCAGCATCAATACTATTTACGGCGCATCGGCCTCTACGGTGCTGCTGTTGTTGTTTATGTTTTATTCCTCCCTGATTTTTTATTTCGGGGCAGCGTTTACCAATGCCTGGTCTATGCGTACAGACAGGCCGATCCGGCCGCTGCATCATGCTGCGCATTACGAAGTAACGCTACCGTCGCATCCGGATCATTCATCTCCCATGGCATAGCGGATGCCGCCCAGTATATGTTGCAGGAACAGCGTATCCCGCCAGGCGTCGGTACTATGGCCCAGCGCTGTGTAAAAGGAGCGGCCGCCATCAAATCCGCCGCACCATGCCACCGGGTGAAAGGCGCCGTGTTTGCCGCCGTTGTAGGTAGTTTCATCTACTTCCAGCAATACCCGCACATTGGCCGGCAAAGCCTTGAAATTATACCATTCGTCTGTCCATCGCCATCTTGCCGGCAGATGACTCACCGCTATATGGCGTATATCCGTTACTGTTACTACGGCCTCCTGTGGTTTAGGATGTCCGTTAAACCAGGCCCCTGCCAGTTGTCCGTACCAGGGCCAGTTGTATTCCGTGGTTGAAGCGGCATGGATGCCCATGTATCCGCCTCCCTGGCGTATATACGCCATGAAGGCCGCTTTCTGCGTGCTGTCAAATACTTCTCCGCTGGTATTCAGAAATACTACCGCCTTATATGTTCCCAGCTGTTTTGTAGTAAACCATTCCGCCGCTGTAGTAGTATCCACCTGAAAATGATGCTGCTGTCCCAGCTCCCGGATCGCTGCAATACCAGCCGGAATAGACGCATGATGGTATCCTGCCGTTTTGGAAAATACCAGTATTTTCCCCTGTTCCTGTGCCCATCCGCTGCCTGCCGCCATGATCATCAGTACCACCCAACCAAATATCTTCTTCATAGAAATCGATAATTATTATCTCCCCAAAATAATAACTAACCTCCTTATTTTTTTGCAAACCTTTGCAACTCTGCTCCAAACTCATCTTTCACCCTCCGCATCTCCGCACCAATTCATCATTCATAATTTCCATCTCCCCACTTATCTCCGCTCTTCATTCGTAATTCCCAATTCGTAATTCGCAATTTTTTTTTGTAGGTTTGCCCCGCATTTGGTTGAACATGTGCCTGCCGCATGTATCATTAAAAGGGAATCCGGTGTAAAACCGGAACTATCCCCGTAGCTGTGACCTGATAAATATTTTCCCGGAGACGCTCCGCGCCACTGTTCCGCCAGCCGGAATGGGAAGGCTTCCGGTAAAACAGGAAAGTCAGAAGACCTGCCAGATGCTGTATTTGTATTGCTTTCGGGAGAAAGGGAATACAAACCGCCTTTATTCTGTAGTCATTAATAAGTTCCATTGTGATGGCATCGGACTGTTTTCGTACAGGCATGTACGTATTTCATGCTGTTGCGGAAGTCGTTGTTATTCACCTGGAGCCAGCTATAAGTTATGCGTTTTAAGAGAAGTATATTGTCATGCATGGCCGTACTGCCATTAGCGGTACAGGCACAGGAAAAAGATTCACTCCGTCACCGGCGGGAGCTGCAGGAAATAGTAATTGCCGGAAAGCAGGATGGCTACAAGCAGGATATTTCCTCCCTCGCGACGAGATCGCCGTTGTCACTGCTGGAAACGCCGCAGGCCATACAGGTAGCGGGACAGCAGGTTATCAGGGATAAGCAGGCATTTACCCTGAACGATCTGACACCGGTGCTCACCGGTGTGAAGGCCAACAATGGTATGGGCGCATTCGGTATGCGCGGCTTCAATGGCTATAACCATTTTGATGGCGGCTTCATTACGTTTAATGGTATCCGTGGAAATTTTTATATGTGGAACCAGGCGCCGCTGCTGTACAATATTGAAAGGGTAGAAGTGCTGAGAGGCCCGGCCTCCGCGCTTTTCAGCGAAGGCTCCCCCGGCGGACTGATCAACATGGTCACCAAAAAGCCACAGGCTGGCCGGCAGCTGAGCATTGATGCGGCCTGGGGCAGCTGGAATTATGCCCGCTTTGCGATAGACGCTACGGGCACATTATCTGGGAACAAACGCTGGCTGTACCGCGCTATCGGCGGGTACGACAGAAGCAACAGCTACCGCGATAACCAGTTTGCAGAAAACATCTTCCTCGCCCCGTCCGTTACCTGGCTTGCATCTGCAAAAACAGATGTGAACCTGGAGCTGAACTATTCCAGGTCTAATGCCGTGCAGACCTATGACCGCGGCACCTTTGTAAAGAAGCGGGCAGACGGCACCTACGATTTTGATTTTTATCCCGGCAACCTGACGGTACAGAGTCCTTCCGACTTTGGCCGGAATACCAATACTTCCGCTACACTGACCTTTAACCACCGGGTGAACGACCGCTTGTCTTTCGCTGTAGTACAGCGTCTGGTACGTAGTCAGCTTAACTTTGCCGATCATTTTCTGAAAGGAGAGATTGTAGATGATAAAATCAAACGCAGCTATCAGACCTGGGATTATGTGCAATTCAGTGCGCAGACAACCGCCTACGCGCATTACCGGCTGCAGACCGGCAGCGTGCAGCATAATCTGCTGGCGGGCATAGATTACAACCGTTACGGCTGGTCCAAGAATCTGTACCGCGACGCCGCCAGCACTACCATGGATATCTTCCGTCCGGACTACAGCAAGGATGTACCGGCGCCTGATCCCAGCGATTACTACGATGATAACAAACAGGCGAACACCCTCGCCGGCGGGTATATTCAGGACCAGATTAATATCCTGAAACAGCTGAAAGTGCTGTTATCGCTGCGTTACGATCATTACGAGCTGTTACAGACGCCGATGTCCGCCAAAGATGACCTGCAGGGAGATACCTCCCGGACATCCGCCTGGACGCCGCGCGCAGGCATCGTATACATGCCGGCGCCGCACATGGCCGTATATGCCAGCTATACCCGCTCCTTTAATCCGCAGTTATCCAATGCAGGCAGCAGGGGAGGACCGTTTCCGCCCAGAACTGCCACGCAGTATGAGATAGGCTATAAGGGCGATTTCTTCGGGGAGAAGTTATCTGTCATGGCAGCATTGTACCATATCAATTATACCAATATCCTGGCAGATGCAGGGATACCGGAAAGTCCGCGTCAGCAGACAATTGTGCCGGGCACCCGCAGCCGCGGTGCAGAGGTCACGCTGCAGGGTAACCTCCGGAACCTCAGCATTGTGGCAGGTTATGCGTATAACCAGCACCGTCTGACCAGGAACTCCAGTATTGGTAAGGAGGGCGACCGGTACGTAAATGCACCCGATCACAATGCCAATATCTGGGCGAAATACCAGTTCAGCAGCACGCGGTTGAAGGGGCTGGGAATCGCTGCCGGCGGTCGTTATATCAGCAGTCAGGTAGGTAATATGAAAACGCAGGACTTCATCATCCCTTCGTCTGTTGTGCTGGATGCCGCGCTGAGCTATGCTTACAGCCGGTATAATTTCCAGTTTAACCTGAATAATCTTACCAATACCCGTTATTTCAACGGCGGCCTGTCCCGCACGGCGGTAGCGGCATTGGGTAATCCACTGAATTTTCGTTTAGGCGTTAACGTTTTAATATTATAATTATGAAGAAATTGTTCCTGGCCACCGCTATCCTGTGCAGCAGCGTACTGGCCTTCAGCCATGAGTTCTGGCTGCAGCCGCTGAAGTTTATCCTGAAAGTGAATGAACCGGCAGCCGTTAATGTGATGGTAGGTGAAAGCTATAAGGGGGAGCGTTCTGACGGGCGCAAGTACGAAGTACTGCAGCTCAAGCATTTCAGCGCCACGAAGGAAGAAGACCTGAAATCAGCACTGGGCGGCCCGAAGAAATCCAGCATGACAGTAGCCTTCTCTGAACCCGGCAATCACCTGCTGGCCTTCAGTAATACCGGCAAGTACATTGGACTGGATGCCAAAAAATTCAATGAATACCTGGCCGAAGAAGGACTGGATAACGTAAAAGAGTGGAGAGAGCAGCACCAGCAGGCTGATAAGCCCGGCCGCGAATTTTACCAGCGTTGTGCCAAAACGCTGTTCCAGGTGGGCGATCAGCATGATGACACCTATGCCCGCAACACCGGCATGCGTATAGAGCTGATACCTGCTTCCAATCCATACACCATCGCTTCCGGCGATCAGATCACCTTCCGCGTACTGTTTGATAACGTACCCGTGAAGAATGCACTGGTACTGGCCTGGCAGGTAAAGCAGAATAAAACCAGCGTCAATAAATTCCGCAGCAATGATGCCGGCGAAGTAACTTTCCCCATAGAAAAGGCTGGCAGATGGATGATCAGCAGCGTACATATGATCCCGGATGCTAGCGGCGAAAAGGCTGACTGGCAGAGCTTCTGGGGAAGCTACACTTTTGGATTTTAATATTTTATAATTTAATTATTTGAGATTTAAAAAATGCAGCGGAGATTTGCAGGGATAATGCAGATCTCCGCTGCATTTTTTAAATCTCAAATAATTAAATAAATAAATCTCAAATAGAAATGGATATCGATTACAAAAAAGTGGCTGCTGTGGCTGCGGTAGCTTATATACAGCCGGGGATGACGGTGGGGTTTGGTGCGGGTAGTACGATGGCGCATATGATCAACCGGTTAAAGGAAGTACCGGAGCTGGTGGCGGAAGTGGCGGTAGTGACCTCGTCTTACAATACGCGGCAGCTGTTGCTGGAGGCTGGTTTCCGGTTGCAGGAACCAGGTATGATGGCGGCGCTGGATATTTACTTTGATGGTTGCGACCAGTTTGATGTTTCGCTGAATGCACTGAAGAGCGGCGGTGGTATTCACACAAAGGAGAAGCTGCTGGCTGCTATGGCCACGCGTTTTGTGCTGGTGGCCGATGGCTCCAAGTATGTAGAGCGGCTGTACACGACGTTTCCGGTGGTGATAGAAGTGATTCCGGAAGCGGTAACTTTTGTGCTGCGGCGTATCAGGGAATTATTCAGGGAGGTGAATCCTCAGCTGAGGCTGAGTAACCGCAGGGATGGAGCGGTAATGACAGACAACGGCAATATGCTGATAGATATCTGGTTTACACAGTTCCCGGAGTTGGCGGAGATCAATCCGTTGCTGAAAGGGATTCCGGGAGTACTGGAGACATCGCTTTTCTACTGGATGGCACATGAGGCGGTGATCGCCGGGAGAAACGGAGTAGAGGTGATTTATAAAAAGGAATAGAACGGTCTGTCTTTTCCGTAACTTTGTATGTATGAAACAAAAGATCAGCGATCCCAGGCAGCGGCTGTTGGATACAGCTACAGAACTGTTTTTCAGGCAGGGATACCATGCCACCGGGATAAACCAGGTGATTCAGGAGGCGGGCGTGGCAAGAGCCAGCCTGTACCAGCATTTCAGTTCCAAGGAAGCCTTGCTGGAAGCATTCCTGGAACACCGGCACGAGGCCTGGTTTAAAGGGCTGAGAGCTTTTACCGATAAGGTGAGCAAACCAAAGGATAAGGTGCTGGCAGCTTTTGATTTCCTGGTGCATATGAATGAGCAGGAGCATTTCCGGGGATGCGCCTTTTTAAATATACTCTCTGAGATAACGGATGAAGATGCAGGGGCGCTGCACATTATTCAGGAGCATAAGAAAGACCTGCGGCGTTACCTGGCTGATATCCTTTCAAAAGAAAAGCAGCTGCTGCAGGACCATGTCTACCTGCTGTTTGAATCCGCGATAAAGGAAAGTCAGCTGTACCGGAATCAATGGCCGGTGCTGGAGGCAAAAAAAATGGTGGCAGGGCTGCTGTAAATCAGTCGTTACGGTAAGAATAAAAAAAAAGATAGACAGATCTGTCTGTTTTTGAAATTTTATCACTTACCTTTGTCCTAACAAGTGAATCCAGGTGATTCGCTTTTTTAAAATCCATTAAATAGACAGGTTGGTCTGTCTGTGTTTCATCTTCAAAAAAATGCACCATGGAAAAGAGATTTCCCGTTCCTCCCTTTACATTAGCCACAGCGCTGGAGAAAGTACAACTGGCAGAAGATGCCTGGAACAGCCGTGACCCGCAACGCGTATCACTGGTATACACGCCGGATACGGAATGGCGTAACCGCGACCAGTTCATTAACGGCCGGGAAGAAGTAGTAGCCTTTCTCACCGGCAAATGGGCGAAAGAGCTGGACTATAAGCTGAAGAAAGAACTGTGGAGTTTTACTGATAATAAAATTGCCGTAAAATTTGAGTATGAGTGGCATGACGCCGCCGGTAACTGGTTCAGGTCTTATGGCAACGAACTGTGGGATTTCAATGCCGATGGCCTGATGCAGCGCCGATTTGCCGCTATCAACGATGTACCCATCAACAGCCGTGACCGCAAATTCCGCGATGCCGGCGACGAACTCGTACTGGCCTGCTAGTTGTAGTGGTAACAGCTGATCCGGAACGTCCGCAAACATTCCGGTATTTTCAGTTGTTCCATCATTAACAAGCACATGCCATGGCAGCAAAGCGAACAGTAAAAAGTGACCATATTCCGATGCCCGGGGATCTGTCTCCCATGCTGGCAACGCTCGCTGCCAAACCTTTCAGCGAACCCGGATGGCTATACGAAATCAAATGGGACGGCTACCGGACACTGGCCTATCTGCAGGCAGGCGCTGCGGAAATGCGCTCCCGCAACAATACCACCTTCAACGAAAAATATTTCCCGGTATTGAAGGCCCTGGAGAAATGGAAAGTCAACGCTGTTACAGACGGAGAAATAGTCGTGATCGACGGGCAGGGCATGCCGCAGTTCAATGCCTTGCAGAACTGGCGCAGCGAGGCAGACGGACAACTGGTGTACTATGTGTTTGACCTGCTCTGGCTGAACGGGAAAGACACTACCCGCCTGCCGCTGATGCAGCGTAAATCGCTGTTACGCCGGCTGATGCCGGTAGATAACAGTATCATCCGCTTCAGCGAAGATTTTGTGACGGATGGTATCGACTTCTTTCAGCAGGCCGTCAAGCTAAAACTGGAAGGTATCATTGCCAAGAAAACGGATAGCCTTTATTATCCGGGTGTGCGTTCAAAAGAATGGCTGAAGATCAAAACCGCTGCCAGGGAGGAAGCCGTCATCGGAGGTTTTACCAGAAATGAAGACAGCAGCAAGCCATTCAGCTCCTTACTGGTAGGGGTATACGAAAACGGGAAGTTGCAGTACACCGGCAAGATCGGTACCGGATTTTCACAGGAGCAGCAGCAAGAACTGCTGCAGCGTTTCCGGCCGCTGATCCGCAAAACAACGCCTTTCGCCGCTTTGCCTGACATCAACAAACCTAACCGGTTTCGCCCCAATCCGCCAAAAGCCACCGCCACCTGGCTGAAGCCGCAGCTGGTGTGTGAGGTGAGCTTCCGTGAAATGACGCCGGATGGCGTGATGCGGCATCCTTCTTTTATAGCCATGCGGGAAGACAAGCCCGCCAGGGAAGTGACCAGAGAACAGGCTGCGGAACTACCGGAAACCGCGTCTCCTGTGAAACCCCGCAACACAAAACGAAAGGACGAAGGCTGGCTGCCACCGGGAGAAGAAACACAGGTACGCACCATCAACGGCCATGCACTGAAGTTTACCCATCTCAGTAAAGTATTCTGGCCAGAAGAGCAGTATACCAAACGGGATATGCTGAACTACTACCATGAAATAGCACCGTATATTTTACCTTATCTGAAAGACCGGCCACAGTCGATGAACCGCTTCCCGAACGGCATTACAGGCGAGAGCTTTTACCAGAAAGATGTGTCGGGTAAAGCGCCGGAATGGGTGCATACCCTGCCATACACCTCTTCCAGAGAAATCAGGGAAAAGGAACTGCTGATATGCGGAGATGAAGCCAGCCTGATGTATATGGCTTCCCTGGCCTGTATTGAGATGAACCCCTGGAGCAGCCGATGGCAGCAGCCGGATTATCCGGACTGGTGTATCATAGACCTGGACCCTGATAATACCACTTTTGAACAGGTCATCACCGCTGCGCAGGTCACGCACCGGGTGCTGGAAAATGCGGGTATCGGCAGCTGCTGCAAAACTTCCGGGTCTACGGGCCTGCATATCTATATTCCCCTGGGTGCGAAGTATACCTATGACCAGTCGCGGGAATTTGCCCGTATCATTGCGCAGCTGGTACACGCCGAAATTCCTGATATTACCAGTATTGAGCGTAAAACGGCCATGCGTAAACGAAAAATGTACATTGATTTTTTACAGAACCGCGCCAAAGCTACCGTAGCCGCACCTTATTCCCTGCGTCCCAGACCCGGCGCCACCGTATCTATGCCCCTCCATTGGGAGGAAGTAAAGAAAGGTCTGTCTATGAAAAATTTCAATATACGCAACACCGCAGCGCGGTTGCGTAGCACTGGCGATCTTTTTAAACCCGTGTTGGGTAAGGGAATCAACATGCAACGTGCGGTAGCTAACCTGGAAAAAGCCTATCGGAAACTTTCTTCCTGAAAAAATGCTGTGGTAGATTACTTTTGCCATTCACCGAAATGATCAGCATGCAACCAACCACCGTATGTTTTGGCGAAATGCTCTGGGACATATTCCCCGATGGGGCAAAGCCCGGCGGCGCGCCCATGAATGTGGCCTATCACCTGGGAAAGGCAGGTATGGAGAGTTATATCATCAGCCGCACCGGCACAGATGAAAGGGGGCATGCGCTCCGGCAGCAGCTGCAGCAGTGGGGCCTGCCAACAGATATGTGTCAGACAGATCCGCAGTATCCGACCGGAACAGTCATTGCTACTGCGGGAGCAGACCATGAAATGTCGTACGATATTATAAAGCCTGCCGCCTGGGATTATATTGCCTGGGAGCCTGCACAGATACCGCTGCTGCAACGTTCCGCCGCCTTTGTTTTTGGCAGCCTGGCCACCCGTAACACTGTTTCCCTGCATACCTTACAGCAGCTGCTGAGGGTAGCGCCGTATAAAGTATTTGATGTGAATGAACGGCCGCCGCACAGCGATATGGAAATCATCCGCCACCTGATGTTTCAGACAAGCCTGGTAAAGATGAACCAATCGGAGCTGCAGGCATTGCTGGCAGCGGAAGGGATGAGCTACAGCGGACCAGCAGCGGGTGCTGAAGATATACTGCAGATTTTTCCTGTAGATGAAGTGATTGTCACTCTGGGTAGTCAGGGGGCTTTTTATATGAATCATGATATGGAATGGATGCAGCCGGCAGAAAAAGTGATGGTGAAAGATACCGTAGGCAGCGGTGATTCTTTCCTGGCGGGATTCCTGGCGAAACGCCTGCGGGGAGCCTCCGTGGAAGAAGCCATGGCAGCAGCAGCGAAGTTAAGCGCTTTCGTAACTACGCAGGAAGGCGCCTGTCCGGATTATGATCCTGCCTTTTATTAATCAGTGGTTTGAATTTTGTAATTTTGGTATATGCCCAAACCGCAATCCATAGAAGAATTTTACCAGGAGAAAATGAACTGGCTGCCGGATAACCTCCAGGAGGATATCGGGCATTTCAACGTTTTCCGGCTGAGTGATTGTCTGAAAGACGGAACAATGACGATACAGTACAGCCGCCGCGATTTTTACAAAGTGAGTATCATCAGGGGAAGATACCTGTATCACTATGCTGATAAAACCATTGAAACCACTGGTACCACACTGATGTTCTTCAATCCACAGGTGCCTTATGCCTGGGAATCCCACGAGGAAGTGCCGGATGGCTATTTCTGTATCTTCAAGGAATCCTTTTTTATGGATAAGGTACGGGGCAATCTGGGAGGTATGCCGATGTTTGCGCCCTCCGCACGGCCCTTCTATTCCCTGGATGCAGTACAGGAGCAGAAAGTAACAGAACTGTTTCTGAAGATGCTGGAAGAGATCAACAGCGATTACCTGTATAAATACGACCTGCTGAGAAATTATGTGGCAGAAATCATTCATATAGCGCTGAAGATGGAGCCATCTGAAGCCCTGTACCAGCATGCCGATGCGAAAACGCGTATTACGGCAGTGTTCACTGAACTGCTGGAAAGGCAGTTCCCGATAGAAACGCCGGCACAGCAATTCAAGCTGCGCTCTGCCAGCGATTTCGCCTCGCAGTTGTCTGTACACGTAAACCATCTGAACAGGGCCATCCGCGAAACCACCGGCAAAACCACTACCGCGCATATTACAGAAAGGGTTACCAGCGAAGCCAAGGCCCTGCTGAAACATACCAACTGGAATATCTCGGAGATCGGCTACTGTCTGGGTTTTGAAGAGCCTTCTCACTTCAATAATTTCTTTAAAAAGCAAACCAGTATGACGCCCTCTGCCTATCGGGATGTTTGAATTTTGTAAGTATTGGTTTGGATACTGTAATGGCAGGTGCATTTCTGTGTTCTAATTTTGTTTCAACAAAAACAGACACACTATGAGCACCAATAAAGTATGGTTTATAACAGGCGCCTCCAGAGGATTTGGACGCGACCTTGTAACGCAGCTGTTAGAACAGGGATACCGCGTGGCCGCTACTTCCCGTAACCTGGATGAACTTCGTAAAATAGCCAACGAAGATAATTTCCTGCCACTGACAGCCGACCTGGGCACAGAAGCCAGCGTAGCGAAAGCTATTGCAGATACCGTGGAACGCTTCGGTCGTATCGACGTGGTGGTGAACAATGCCGGTTACGGACAGGTGGGCGGCCTGGAAGAATTATCTGATGAAGAATCCCGCGCCAATTTCGATATCAATGTTTTCGGCTTACTGAATGTAACCCGTCAGGCATTACCCTACCTGAGAAAACAAGGCTCCGGGCATATTCTCAATATATCTTCCATTGCGGGTACCATCGGCAGCTTTCCGGCATTCGGCATCTACTGCGCTACCAAATTTGCCGTAAACGGATTGTCTGAATCACTAGCAGAAGAGGTAAGACCTTTCGGTATAAAAGTAACCATTGTAGCTCCCGGATATTTCAGAACCTCTTTCCTTTCTTCCGGCTCCATGAGTACCCCTAAAAAGGAAATAGCAGAATACCAGAACGTACGTGAGACACAGCTGGCGCACCAGCAACACTATAACGGCAACCAACCCGGCGATCCGGTAAAAGCCGCACAAGCCA
Organism: Chitinophaga solisilvae; assembly: GCF_009928525.1. Taxonomy (GTDB): domain Bacteria; phylum Bacteroidota; class Bacteroidia; order Chitinophagales; family Chitinophagaceae; genus Chitinophaga; species Chitinophaga solisilvae. Next base: position 394,446 of record NZ_JAABOK010000006.1, read on the forward strand.
TGATTAAAATCACAGAAGTGGAAAACCCACCGCTACACCTGTTCTTAGGCGAAGACGCACTGGGACTGGCAGAAGAAAAAATTAACCGGCTTACCACAGAGATGAAGGAGTGGAGGGAGATAACGGTGTCGACTGGTTTTTAGAATTACGAATTACGAATGGCGAATTACGAATGTAGAAGCGAAGATCAAAACGAAGATCAAAGGTGATAAGTATTAAAGTATCACCTTTAATCTTCGTTTTGATCTTCGCTTCTACATTCGTAATTCGCCATTCGTAATTCGTAATTAATTTTTCTGCACAGAAAAATTACCATCCAGCAAGTACTTCCCTGCTTTGCCTTTAGTAACAAGATCCTGTATTTGTTTGTCGGTTAGTTTTTTTCCGTTGAATTCGAACGGGATTTTGAAACCGCAGATGTTGAAGTTGGCGCAACCATAGGCGGTATTACCTTTTTTGAGCGGATGTTCCTTGCATTTAGGGCAGTTCAGTTCATCCAGTACTACTGGCTTTTTCTCTTTGGGTTTGCGTTCCTTCTTAGGCTTCTCCGGGGCTGGTGGTGGCTCCGGCGCGAAGGTGATGGTTTTATAGCCGGCAGTTTTTACTTCTTTGGTGAGGTCTGCAACCATCTGGATCAGTTCTTCCTTGAAGGTATCCATGGCGTATTCCCCTTTTTCGATCAGCCGCAGTTTGCGTTCCCACTGGCCGGTCAGCTCCGGACTTTTCAGGAGTTCTGTCTGTATCGTATCGATGAGGTCTATGCCGGTTTGTGTAGCATAGATATTCTTTTTCTTTTTATCGATATATTTTCTGCGGAAGAGTGTTTCAATGATATTGGCGCGGGTAGATGGGCGGCCGATACCGTTATCTTTCAGCAGTTCGCGCATTTCTTCGTTATCCACCTGTTTGCCGGCGGTTTCCATGGCGCGCAGCAGACTGGCCTCTGTGAAGGCTTTGGGCGGGGAGGTTTTGCCCTGGTGTATGCGTGGTGTATGAGGGCCGCTTTCGCCTACCACAAAATCCGGAATGAATTTTTCTTCTTCTTCCCCTTCCTTTTTCATACTGACATCGTTGGCATACACTTCTTTCCAGCCCGGCTCCAGGATCTGTTTACCGGTTACCTTAAACGGCACCTGGCCAACTTTCCCGAGTACGGTGGTGTTGGAGATCTTACATTCCGGGTAGAAGGCAGCGATGAAGCGGCGGGCGATCAGGTCGTAGATACGTTTTTCTTCCAGGCCCAGTCCGCCGGGATATACGCCGGTAGGGATGATGGCGTGGTGATCTGTCACCTTTTTATCATCGAATACGGTTTTCAGCTTTGGAATGGGCTGTGTCAGCAGCGGCGCGGTCAGCGCAGCATAGGGGGTAAGGTCCTGGAGTATGCCAGGTATTTTCGGGTGCAGGTCTTCAGAGAGGTAGGTGGTATCTACCCTGGGGTAGGTCACCAGTTTTTTCTCGTAGAGGTTCTGCACATATTTGAGTGTATCATCGGCGGAGAAGGCGTATTTTTTATTGGCGTCTACCTGCAGGGCGGTGAGGTCGTACAGGCGGGGATTTCCTTCCTTGCCGTCTTTTTTCTCGAAAGAAGTTACTTCGAACGGATGTTCCAGCAGGTAAGCCAGTCCTTTCTGTGCTTTTTCGACATTGCCGAGGCGGTCGATGGCGGCCGTGAATTCCGTGTCACGGTAAAGGGTTTTGAGTTCCCAGTAGTCTTCCGACACGAAAGCGTTGATTTCCTTCTGGCGGGCAACGATCATGGCGAGGGTGGGAGTTTGTACCCTGCCGATGGAGAGGACAACTTTCCCGATAGCGAATTTTTTAGTGAAGAGGCGGGTGGCATTCATTCCCAGGAGCCAGTCGCCGATAGCGCGGGCGCTGCCGGCAGCATACAGGTTATTGTATTGGTCGCTGTTTTTCAGCTGCTGAAAACCGTTGCGTATAGCCTCTTCCGTTAGGGAGGAGATCCAGAGTCTTTTAATGGGTGCGGTGCATTTGGCTTTGAGCAGTACCCATCGCTGGATCAGTTCACCTTCCTGACCGGCATCCCCGCAGTTGATGACTTCTTCGCATTGTTGCACCAGTGTTTCGATGATTTTGAATTGTTTCTCTACACCGGAGTTTTCTATGAGTTTGATACCGAAGCTGGGGGGTATCATGGGGAGGTCTTCGAGCCGCCAGAACCTCCATTGTTCGTAGTAGTCGTGCGGTTCCTTCAGGGTGCAAAAATGGCCGAAAGTCCAGGTTACCTGGTAGCCATTACCTTCGTAGTAGCCATCTTTGCGTTGCTTCGCACCGATTACTTCTGCTATATCCCTGGCTACACTTGGTTTTTCTGCAATGCAAACTTTCATAAAAAGTTGAAATAGGGTAACAAATATCGGATAAATTAACGGAACGAATATACAAAAAAGAAAAACCGGGTTCCATATCTTTCGATATGAAAGCCCGGTTGATAGGGGTTTCCGTAGGATAGTCTACCGATGGAGGCCCCAGGCGTAAAATTGTTTACGAATTCTGTTAAGCAGTACGCCATTGAATTCAATGGCGGCTCCTGTGAAGAATTCCTGCCAGGTCATATCGCTGTTGGTGGAGGCGAGGGTATCACCATCGTCAAAGAATATTACCAGCTGGGAAGTTTCCCGGAGAATTTGAAAGTTACCTTTTGCATTGATGAGCAACCGTCGTAAAGCGCCCCGCTGCATGTATTCCACGGCAGTATCTGAGCTGAGTGGAAATAAAGTTTGTACCATTACATAATCTGACAGGAAGGGTTGAATATGAAAATGAGCTGCAGCCTGTAAGGACATATCATGATATTCAACCGTATCTTTCATACTATTTCCAGGTTTTTTCACCTTTCCTCATTTTTTCCAGCGTATCCTGGTAAGTTTTCTTTTCGTTATCCGGCGCCAGTTTCAGGGCTTTTTCCTCGTAGGTGATGGCATCCGCCTTGTTCCCTGATTTATAGAGTACATTGGCGTATGTGTCGATGAAGCTGGGTTCGTCTCCCTGCTGGATGCACAGCTTACTCCATGCCAGGGCATTGGAGAGATGGGTGGCATCTGACAGGTTTTCAAATACGGACCAGGCATAATTGTTCAGTTCCTGGGCGGAGATATTGGCGGCGAATTTATCCACGTATCTGTCTGCCGTAGAAGCAAAGCTGTTCCAGTCCTGTTTGTTGAGCAGGTGAATGGTTTTGGCGCGCAGGAATATTTCTTCTCCTGCGGGTCCGTATTGATTGCTTTTTTCCTCCATGCTGTTCCAGTCCGGGTTTGCGTCCGGGGATTTCACATGTGGTTCAATGATTTCCTGGTAAACGATGGTCATCAGTTTCACGTCAGCCTTCCGGTTGCCCAGTACGCGGTTCATTTCATCGCGGCCCTGCTGAATGAGGGAGAAGCCTTTGTCTTTGGAGGAGTTGGTGAATTTATTGATGAAAGACCATTGATTGGCGGTCAGCGGCTGGTGCAGCTGGCTGATATAATCTTCTGCGATTCTGGCCGCATTGGTTTTATCATTTACACGAAGGGCCATCTGGGCGAGGTCGCGGAGGAATATCTGGTCTTTTTTTCCGTTTCTGTATTGGTCCAGGAGGGCGGCGTATTTGTTGTCGGGGTTGGTGGTATCAATATCCCTGACAGTAAAGTTGGCGGCCACATCGCTGGTAGGTGGTACCAGGGTGCCGTGAATTTGTCTGAGTTTACCGACTGGTATTTTGATGATTTCGCGATCATAGGAGATCAGGCCGTTTTCTTCTGTTTCCACGTCGAATGGTTCGGTGTAGATAGAGCCGCTGAGTCCTTCTTCTTCCAGTATTTTCAGGTGTTTGTTGAGGAAGGAATATTTTTCGGTGAAGGCTGCTGCGGGGATGGAGATATATCCCCAGCCGTCCGCGTCATTCCACTGGTGTTGTGGTGTTTTCACCTGTACGCCGCCCCATTCGCCGAGTACGCGGGCTTTTCCGGGGAGTGCCGGCGGGATGCCGGGGCCGGGATAGTCGTGTATGTCGGTCATGTCGCTGCTGATCCATTTATCCAGTGGGTTGTTGGGGGAGCCGCGGTCGTAGTTTTCGCCGGTATGTCCGTCAACGATGCGGGAGGGGTCCATTTTCTTCATGGCTTCCGTGAGGCGTTGCTGGTCGTATCTGGCCCATCCTTCGTTGAAAAGTACCCAGCAGATGATGGAGGGATAGTTATACAGCTGTGTTACGTTTTCTATGTTTTCCTTTTCGAAATTTTTTCTGGCGGCGGCGGTTTCATTCGCGCAGGTGACCATATCCTGCCATACGAGGATACCTTCCTTATCGCAGTGGTAGTACCAGCGGGCGGGTTCCACCTTTACGTGTTTGCGGACGGTGTTGAAGCCCATGGATTTGATGGCGAGAACGTCGAATTTCAGCGCTTCATCCGTGGGGGCGGTATAGAGGCCGTCGGGCCAGAATCCCTGATCCAGTACGCCGAGGTTGTAGGTGTATTTATTATTGAGGAAGATGCGGTCTTGTCCTTTTTCATCTTTTTTGATTTCGATTTTACGCATGCCGAAGTAGGAGCGTACGGTATCGATGACTTTATTTTTATAGAGCAGTTTTACGGTGAGGTCATAGAGGAAGGGGTCGTTAGGTGACCAGAGGTGCGGGTCTGGTACGGGTACCTGCAGGCTGGCGTTGGCTTTGCCGCTGGTGTTACCGATGGTAGCGCCGTTGTTCTGTGCGATAGCCTGTACGGTGTAGTTAGCGGCATCGCCGGGTACGTTGACCTGTAGGGAGAGGTAGCCATGATCGGGCGCCGGTGTCATTTTGAGGGAAGCGATGTGTACGGCGGGTACGGTTTCCATCCAGACGGTCTGCCATATACCGCTGCTGGCGGTATAGAGGATATTGGCCGGTTTCAGCACCTGTTTGCCGTGCGGGTTGGGACCTTCGTCGGACGGATCGTAAACGCCAACGATCAGTTCATTGTCGCCGTTTTTGAGGGCGCTGGTAATATCGAAGGAGAAGTTGAAATAGCCGCCGGTGTGGTCGCCTATTTTTTGTCCGTTGATATATACGATTGCTTCCCAGTCGACTGCTCCGAAGTGGAGTAATACTTTTTCGTTGTTTTTTATTTCCGGTTTTTTGATAGTTCTTTTATACCAGAGGCGTTGTGAGGGCAGCAATGGTTTTTTAACGCCGGACAGTGCTGATTCCAGGGGGAATGGCACGAGAATCTGGTCGTTGAAGGTGGTGGGTATGGGGGCATCTTTTTCGGTGATGGTATAGTTCCATATGCCGTTGAGATTTTCCCAGTTGCTGCGGATCATTTGCGGGCGTGGGTATTCCTGGAGGGTAGCTGATGGTGTTACGTTTTTTGCCCAGCGTGTTTGCAGGGGGGATGGTTGCATTTTCCAGGAAGACTGTGCAATGGCCAGTAGGCAGAGGCAATTACAGAGTGTGGCGATAATGATCGCTTTGGTGAATTGTTTTACCATAGGAGGTTGGTTAAAATTACGATAAGCGTCTATTGATAAATATCCGATACAGTTCCTGATGGCGTTCTTTTTCAGATTTGGTTGTTGCTGCGTTTAGCAGTCAGCAGGTTATTCGTGCCGGAATGTTTCCGGGCACGGATAATCTATTGGGGGGTAAAGCCCTATTCGAAGTGCAGGATACCCTGCTGATCGAAGTGGTATTTAACAGAATCGGAGGCCTGCAGGTTGTGCAGGAAATTATCCAGGGGTTGATTTCTGTTAACGATACCGAAGAAGCGCCTGTTGCTGACACGTTCGTTGTCCAGTATCACCTTTACGCCGTACCAGCGTGGGATGATATCGGAGAGGTCTTTCAGGGTGGCGCTTTCGAAGGTAAAGATACCCTGTCGCCAGCTGAGGACTTTGTCTGCATCGAAACGGGAGAGTGTCATACCGTTTTCGGTGCTGGTTATTTCGAATCCAGGTTGTAATATTTTGTTGTTGCCGGCGGATTCCACTTTTACGGAACCGTTTACCAGTGCGATTTTGGCGGTACCTTCCTCATAGGTGTTGATATTGAAGGAGGTACCGAGTACTTTGATGGTGTTGTTGGGGAGGTGAACGATGAATGGTTTGGCGGCGTTACCGGCTACGGTAAAGTAGGCTTCTCCATTGATGGTTACTTCCCTGGTGCTGCCCGTGAAATTGAACGGGAAGCTGATGGTGGTGGCGGAGTTGAGTTGTATCTGTGTACCGTCGGCGAGGAGTATGTTATAATCTTTGCCTGGGGGGACAGTAAGTGTATTCAGTCCGCTTTCCGTGTGATTTGCTGAGGTAAAGCTCAGTGTTTTCTGTGAATTTTTTAAGGTGGTATGTCCTATCTGCATGGCGGTGGTATCTTCAGACAGGTCTATCTGTTTACCATTAGCCATGACGAGTTGGATATGCTCCTGGCCGGCTGTTGTTGCAGCGATTGGTTTGTGACTTTTACTGTTAAAGAAGTACCAGCTTCCTGCTATGGCGAGCAGGGTAGCGGCGGCAATGCCAGTCATTTTCTGGAAAGAGAGGCGGCGGTTTCCGGAGATAAGTTGTTCTACGACTTCTTCTGCCGGGTGTTCGTCCAGACTTTCTTTCGCATCAGCAACCAACCAGGGGCTTTCATCATGTATTTTTTTCCATATTAACCAGGCGTCTTTATCTTCCTTGATGGCGTTGTACAGAAAAGCCTTATCCTCTGGAGTAATGCTACCATCCAACTCATCGAAAGTCAGCGCCTCAATTTTCTTATAATCCATGACTAACCGGATAATAACTTATAAACGAACAAAGCAGAAAAAAGTACTACTGTTCATAAGCTGATTTTAATTTTTTACGGAGAATTTTCAGCGTGGTGCTGATCTGATTTTTGACTGTCTGGAGGGAGATCCCTTTTTCGTCCATGATTTCGCGCTGGCTTTTATCCTGGAGGTAGGAGAGTTCGAAGACATTCCGCTGGGCGAGTGGCAGTGCATTAATGACGTTGGCGATTTGCAGGGATAATTCTTTGTTTTCGAGCGGATTGAACTGTATGGAGAGTTCTTTCAGCTCGGCATATCTTTTCTCGTTTTTTTCCTTGATCATTTTTTTGCGGATCTTGTCCATGCATTTGTTTTTCACGCAGGCGGACAGGTAGCTTTTCAGGAACATGTTTTCGGGCAGGCTGTCCCGTTTCTTCCAGATGGTAACCAGTACATCGTGGATGACATCAGCGGCCTCGTCCTTGTCTTTCAGCACGTAGTTAGCCTCCATGTGCAGTCTTGCGTAATAGCGGTTGTAGATCTGTGTAAAAGCCCATTCGCTCCCACTTTTCAGGTCATTCACCAACAGATCATCAGGTAATGATTGCATGATAAGCCCCCTTTAGATATTAGTACAGTTGTATTTTTAATCACATGACCTTCCCGTCATTAACAAGAATTGAGTGTCGTTGTAATGGTCACCGGGAAACCTATTATTATATAAATAACAAAATAGGGAAAGAATCAGCGTAGTAACAACCGTGACTTTTCAGTACCCAAGATATAATAATTATTTAACGTAGTCTGTTAATAATTTGTAAAGCACGTGAAATTTAGGAATAACGGCATCTTTAAGCCATTGTAATCCTGAAAGTTAATTATTAATTTATTGTTACCGATTTGTTAACAGTGATAGTACTTTTTATTTCATACCACGTCTAAATTCAAAACAAACAATTTTTCAATTGCTGTCATGTGTTTTTTTATACCAAAATCTTCCCTTATGCTTAAAAGTATACTTACCCCAATGCTTGCCGGCGTGATGATGGTTGCTGTGATGTCTGGTATACCGGGAGCCCTGCAGGCCTCGCGCCTGGAGGTAGCTCAGGACGGGCCGGAACATCTGAGGGTGAATGTGAACGTCCGGAACGTACCACTGAAAGAAGTGTTTAAACTCATCACCAAGCAGACAGGTCTGAACTTCTTCGGGAGCGCCATGGGGAACGCCTACGAAGAACGGGTATCTTTTAAAGCCAGCCAGGAAGAATTAAAGAAAGTACTCGACGACCTGCTCATACCCATTGACTACACCTGGATAGTCAACAATGACGTGATCATCGTCAGAAAAAAAAACAAAATTCCGATCTCGGAGACGCTCGTCACTGATACCAGTGCGCTGCTGCCTGTAGTAGGCGGCATCGTCACAGATGTAAAAGGCGTTCCCATCCCCGGAGCCACCATCGTCATAAAAGGAACCCGCAAAGGCGTTACCACCGATGTTAACGGCCGTTTCACCCTCAAAAGCGTACCAGAAAATGGAAAACTCCTCATCACCTACATAGGGTATGAATCCAGAGAAATACCCGCTGCTACCAAAAATATTATCGCCCAGCTGAAAGTCAATACCAACAACCTCGATGAGATGGTAGTGGTAGCGTATGGTACCACGACTAAAAGGTTTAACGTGGGGAACGTGACGTCGATTAAGGCGGAGGATATTGAGCGGCAGCCAGTGACGGACCCGATGCTGGCATTGCAGGGGAGAGTGCCGGGATTGGAAATTACGCAATCGAGTGGAGTGCCGGGAGGATCAATAACAGTGAGGGTACAGGGGGAGAATAGTATTATGAATGGGAATGATCCTTTTTATGTGGTGGATGGAGTGCCGTACCCTTCACAGGCATTGCCCAACAGAGGTACTGAAGTACTGGGAAATGGAGCTAGTGGAAGTCCGCTTAGCTACATTAATCCTGCCGATATAGAAAGTATAACAGTTTTGAAAGATGCAGATGCAACTGCCATATATGGATCCAGAGCTGCAAACGGAGCGATAATTATTACGACAAAAAAAGGTACGGTAGGGCGAACCCAGGTTAGTTTGAACTATCAAACAGGATGGGGAAATCTGGTGAAGAGAATGCCCCTTTTGAATACAGAACAATATCTGATGATGCGGAATGAAGCATTGAGAAATGATCAAAAAACAGCTAGTCTGTTGAATGGTGACTATGATCTGTTACTGTGGGACACAACACGGTATACTGACTGGCAAAAGGAGTTAATAGGTAAAACAGCACATTTTACAAATGTGAATGCTTCTGTTTCAGGAGGAAATGATAACATACAATATTTAATTGGAGGTACCTATCGCAAGGAAACATCGGTTTTTGCCGGTGATTTTTCTGATGTAAAAGGAACTGTTCATTTTAATATCAATTCAATCTCACAGAATAAAAAATTCAATGTTTCATTATCGGGTAATTACCAGATGGATAATAATCAATTACCCCGAACAGATCTGACCAATTTAGCTGCGACGCTCGCACCTAATGCACCTTCCATGTTTTTACCAGATGGCACCCTTAACTGGGCCCTGAATTCGGAAGGTGTGAGTACCTGGATAAATCCTTATTCCCTGGTATATCGCAGATATACAAATAAAACAACAAACCTATTAGGAAACTTAGTTCTGAGTTATAAACTGTTCCCTGGCTTGGAAATAAAGACCAGTCTTGGTTATAATAGTTTATTAACCAACGATTTGAGCATTAGGCCGATGACAGCCATTGAACCAGAAGCACGCCCTTATACTCCAAGAAATGCAGGGTTTGGGAAAAATTCAATATCCTCCTGGATCGTTGAGCCTCAGGTAAGTTATGGAAGAACAATCGGCAGAGGAAAATTGGATGTTTTGGTTGGAATGAGTATAAATCAAAAGAAAGATAATACTCTGATGATATTCGGGCAAGGTCAGAACAGTGACCTTTCCTTAAAGAATTTACAAGCAGCTCCACAGGTATTTGTATCAAGTTCAAAGTATGCGATGTATAATTATATCGCTTTGTTTGGCAGGGCTTCCTATGTTTTACAAGACAGATATATGTTGAATCTGACAGCCAGAAGAGATGGAACATCGCGGTTTGGTCCTGAAAGCAGATTCCACAATTTTGGTGCTGTTGGTTTAGGTTGGGTTTTTTCAGAAACAAGATTAATAAAAGACCGGTTTCCAATAGTTAGTTTCGGTAAAATAAGAGCCAGTTATGGTACTACTGGTAATGATCAGATTGATGATTACAGATATATGAATTTGTTTAATCCGATTTTTGCACCAGTACCATACTTAGGAACAAATGGTCTTGCTCCTGATGGATTAACTAATCCATATTTACAATGGGAAGAAACTAAAAAATTGACTATAGGAGTGGACCTTAATTTTTTAAAGGATAGGATAAATTTTGTGGGAAACTATTATAACAATAGATCATCTAATCAGCTCATTCTATTTAATCTACCTATAATAGCAGGTTTCCCCAACGTTTTTAAAAATTTGCCGGCAACTGTTGAGAATTCCGGTTATGAGTTGTCATTAACGTCAACAAATATAACCAGTAAGGATTTTAAATGGGTTACAAGCATTAATGTAACAATCCCAAATACTAAACTGATAGCATTTCCGGATTTAGAAAAATCCCCTTACAATTCAGCATTCATACTTGGTAAACCTGTAACAATCTACAGATTATATAAATCCAATGGAGTAGATCCTGCTACCGGTGTTTATCAATTTATTGATAATCATGGAGGCATTACTTCGACTCCTTCCTATCAAACAGATAGAATAGTGCTAGAGAATTCAAGGGCCGATTTTTATGGAGGCTTGCAGAATGACCTTTCCTATAAAGGGATTAGTCTGAATTTTAATGTTCAATTTACGAAAGTCATTGCACCCAATTACCGGGGAGGGTTTCCTGGTGCAAGGAATCAGAATCAACCAACTTGGGTTTTATCTAGATGGCAAAAGCCAGGTGATAATAGTTCCGTACAGAAATTTAATACTGATTTTTCATTAGCGGAACCTATCGGATTTGCTAATAATAGTGATTTGTTCGTAAATGATGCATCCTTTATAAGACTTAAGAATATTTCATTGTCATACAGGCTTCCAGCAGAATGGATGAAAAATTTACACATAGAGAGGTGTAGTTTATTCGTGCAAGGACAAAACTTAGTCACAATATCCAGTTACCAGGGATTAGATCCCGAAACTCGTTCTGTAAATACTTTGCCTCCGCTGAAAATTGTTATGATAGGCATGCAGCTGGTGTTATAATGTAAATGTTTGATTGAAAGTTCATAGTATCATTGTGAATCGGAAATCTGATTGTTGGAAAAATAAATATTATTACCATGATAAGGTATAATGAAAAAAATGAAAGAACCGCTTACTATAAGATGCTTTTGCTAGTTGTCATAATTTTATTGAATATGTCTGGTTGCAAGAAGTTTGTTGATATAGATCCACCAGAGACATCTTTGACAGGAGATAATGTTTTTCGTGATGATGCAACCGCAAATGCTGTTATGCTGGGTGTTTATACGAATTTGAGCAGTGGCGCTCTGTTTACCGGATCATTTGTTGGTTTAAGTTTTTTTCCCGGACTATCTGCTGATGAATTGACAATTTTTAAGGATGTGATTGACGCACCTATGATCCAGTATTATACAAATATGCTGAAAGGTACACAAATTGCAGATAGGATTGAATTCTGGAGCAGTATTTATCAAACGATATATATAGTTAATTATACAATTAACGGTTTGTCAAAATCATCCTCTCTAAATCCTTCGGTAAAGAAACAACTAATGGGAGAAGCCTTGTTTATGAGGGCATTCTGTTATTTTTACCTTACAAATTTATATGGTGATGTACCACTGATAACCAGCATTGATTATTCTGTTAATTTGGGAATGCCAAGATCCCCGCAGAAGGTTATTTATTCTCAGATAGTATCAGATCTTAAATCTGCGAAAGAATCATTGAATCCAGGATATGTGGATGCAAGCGGAATTAATAAATCTACAGAAAGAGTGCGGCCAAATAAGTTTGCGGCCGCTGCTTTACTGGCAAGAGTCTATTTGTTCACGGGAATGTGGGACGAGGCGTGGCGAGAGGCAGATTTTGTAATATCCAATGCAGGACAATATCAATTGGAAAAGGACTTGGGTAGAGTGTTTCTGAAGAATAGTGTGGAAGCAATCTGGCAATTACAACCAGTCAATTTAGGAGAGAATACTTCTTATGGTTCCGGGTTTGTACTTACAAGAGGATATAATAATGGTATTAATCCTGTATATCTTAGTCCGGATATAACAGATGCTTTTGAAAAGAATGATTTAAGAAAAATTAGCTGGATTGGTATCGATTCTTCAACAGGTAAAAAATATCCTTTTGCATATAAGTATAAGCAATATGAATATGGAAAGCCTGTTACAGAATATTATATGGTTATGCGCCTTGCAGAACAATTTCTGATCAGATCGGAGGCTAATTTACATAAGGGGAGATTGACTGAGTCTATACTGGATTTGAACAAAGTGAGAAGAAGGTCGGGGTTAGCAGATATCGGGTTAATAACTCCTGATGGTATTGTTAATGCTATTCTGCAGGAAAGAAAGGTTGAGTTCTTTACAGAATGGGGACATAGATGGTTTGATCTCAAGAGAACAGGAAAGATCAATGAGGTTATGACGTCTGTTACAAGTAGGAAAGGAGGTGTTTGGCAGCCTTATAGCCAACTATATCCAATTAGCCTCACAGAATTAATGAAAACGCCGTCCATTAGTCAGACTCCTGGCTATAACTAGTCTTAGAAGAATTATTCAATTTAAAACATATTAGATGCAAAAGAGAAAAATCGGACTTGTGTTATTATTATTGATGCCTTTATTTGTAACTGCACAGGAAGACGGTGTGAAGTTTAAGAATTTTACATCATGGAAAGAAGTTGTGACAACTACGCAGAAACAAAACAAACATATTTTTATAGATTGTTATGCTACGTGGTGTCTTCCATGTAAGGGAATGGATAATGTTACTTTTCGGGATTCTGCAGTGAAAAATTTTATGGATAAAAATTTTATCGCAGTTAAAGTACAGGTGGATAGTACAAATCTAGATGCAGAGGAAGTAGTCAGATGGAGAAAAGAAGCAGCCATAATCAAAAGTAGGTATAATGTGAATGTAGTGCCTACATTTCTTGTCTTTAATGCTAATGGTGAACTGGTGCATAAGGGGCAGGGAGGATTTGATCCTGCATCATTTATGCAATTGCTGCAAAATTCACTGGATTCTTCTAAGCAATATTTTACTTTGTTGAAGAAGTATGAACAAGGAAAGAAAGACTATAAAGAATTAATATATCTGTCAAAAACAGCCAAAAGTAACGGAGATAAGGAAGTGGCGAAGAGTATTGCCAGGGACTTTATGGATAACTATCTCTTCAAACAACCGATAGATAGCTTATTCGATCGTGATGTAATTGTATTTGTAGCAGAAAATATGGATGATACCCGGAGCCCTGAGTTTCTTTTCTTTTCAAAGTATTCTAAGCGTATTAATGACCTGATGGATGCTAAAGACTATGTAGAAATGATAAATAGTTATCTGATAGCTAAGGAAAGGATTGATCCTAAAGTTTGGCCTGGTAACAAAGCAATTGAAAATATGCCAGATTGGGAGGTGTTGAGAGGCGATGTTCGAAAAAAATTTGGTCAGAATTATGCTGATCGAGTTGTTTTAAATGCAAAGGTCAGATGGTATGCGGAAAAGGAGAATTGGCCCATGTTAATTAAGTGTCAGATTGAGAAAAAAGAAAAATATGGGTATGATACTAGCGCATTAGGTAAATTAAAACTGAATAATATAATTTATGAATTATTCTTCTTCTATGGTAATGAAAATGAACTTAGAAAGGGCATTGAATGGATGAAAGGTTTATTGTTAACGAATCCAGAGGATCCTTCCTATATTGACACCTATGCTAATTTGCTGTATAAGTCCGGCCAAAAAGCCGAAGCAATCAAATGGGAGCGCAAAGCCTTAGAAATAATTGAGAAGACAAATTCCTCGGAGGTGCAGGGGTATCAAGAGACACTTGATAAGATGTTAGCCGGATTACCAACATGGATTAAGAAGTGAGTAGTTTTATTTGTTTTTTTGTATCTTATAATATAGATATAATTCTTTCATTTGTAGATATGTTTCTATATGTCAACTGATTAAATAAACGTATAAATTTATTTATGAGATCTCTGTTTTTGTTTTTAATCCTTCTTTGTTCCTTCCTCGCTAATGGTCAAAAAAAAGTAATAGATATCTGTCAGCCTTGGGGAGGTGTTGGTTCAGCAGCTATATCTGCAGATGGGCTATATGCATGCTATATAATCGGAAATAAACCCCAGGTAGGTGATTATGCTTTGGAAATTGTAAAGACTGACTTGAGCAAAAGAATGCTACTGCATGATGCTGTTGTATTTATGTTTAGTAGAAGCGGAAAGGAGTTGCTCTTTAAAAATAAAGGGGATAGCTTAGGGATACTCAACTTAAGTAGCTCTGAAATAAAGTACATTCCAGATGTACAGGAGTTTTACTTGCCGCAGAATAGTGAGGGTAATATTTTCTCATACCTTTTGAAGTCAGGTAAATTTATTGTTTATCGGGGAAATCAAAAGGAAGAGTTAAGCTTTCCGCATGTAAACACGTATTACTTAAATGAAACAGGAACCATTTTAGTGTTAAATCAGAATTCCAGACTAGAGGAAGGGCAAAAGGAACTTGTTTGGGTCAATGTGAAGTCCGGAGAGAAACATACAATATGGAGTGGTAAACAGCTGGGTAATGCCATATTTAATAAAAGTGGCGATAAATTGATATTCTTTACTTATAAAAATGCTGTAGATCGTGAGGTAAATGTTTCAAACGGGAGTAAGACTGTTAATCTGAGTATAAAACTCCCGACTGGTTATACTATTGATGCAGGAGGCGATATTTTCGTGAATGAGAAAACAGATTATTTATTTTTTAAGGTAATCAGAATTGCAGCTGAGTATAAAGCTCCGGAGATGAATTCAGTTAATGTATGGAGTTATAAGGATATCAGACTGCAACCCCAACAGGTATCCGAATTGCCTGCTAATAGTACTGGAGATGTTAAAACAGAAGAAGAGCCACTGCTTGCATCCATGAGTTTGGTTAGCGGAGAAGTAAATGTGATTACAAAGGCACATGAATCCTTGGAATCAGTTAGCAGCAACGGTGATTTTTTGATACTAAGGGAGTTGTGGGGTTATCATAATGAAGCTAATTGGAATAAGGATGCGAGGGCTTCCGTTACACTGTATTCTGTCCGGGATCAATCCAGGAAATTACTTAATAATGGAATCCCAAGTTCGGTAGCTGAATCCTATGTGATCACACCTGATAGTAAATTTGTTATTTACTTTGATGCAACAAAACAGAGTTATTTCAGTTATGAGATCAGTACTGGGAAGTTGAGGGATATTACTGAAGGAACGAATGCAGTTTGGACCGTAGATTTTACTAGTGATCAACCCAATGGTGATCAATTTCCTATGAGAGTTGCGGGATTCTTGCCTGGGGATAAGGGCATTTTTATTTATGGGCGCTATGATATATTCCTGGCAGACCCATATGCTAATAAGAAAACAATTAGTATAACCAATAATTATGGGTATAAAAATGGTATGGTTTTCCGATTCGCGCAAGGACGAAAATTTGGAACAGGGTTATCTGATAAGAAAATGCTTTTAAGCGCATTCAATATCCATAACAAGAATGATGGATTTGCAATGGTGGAGATAGAAAAGCAACAAGATCCAAAAATTATACTTCAGGAGCCATATTTTATTTGTGGAGATCTGGGGTTAGAAGGATATACTCCATATGTTTTTCAAAAAGCAAAGGATAAAAATATTTATATAGTGCAGAAACAAAGTGTATCTGAAGCTCCCAATTATTTTGTGACTGAAGATTTTATCAAGTTTCGCCAATTAAGTTTTGAATATCCTGAAAGGTCTTATAAATGGATGAGAGCAGAGTTGATACATTGGAAAAATATAGACGGAAAAGAGTTACAAGGTATTTTGTATAAACCTGATGATTTCGATTCTACAAAACCCTATCCAATCATCTTTACCTATTATGTCAGAAATTCAAATGCTTTACACTATTATGAAGCACCAGGCTTATCAGGTGGATTTAATTTACCCTATATGGTAACTAATGGATATCTTGTGTTTATCCCGGATATTTATTACAAGATTGGTGAGCCTGGCAGAAGTGCCTATAATAGTATAGTGTCGGCAGCTAATTATCTAGGTCGGTTTTCATGGATTGACAAAAAGAAAATGGGGTTGTATGGTCATAGCTTTGGTGGATTTGAAACAAATTATGTTATTGCACATACAAATATATTTGCGGCTGCAGTTTCTTCGTCAGGTATGAGCAATTTTATCAGTGCTTATGGAAGCATAATCGGAAACGGGAAAACCAGACAAGGACAGTATGAACTGGGTAAGGATAGAATTGGAGGAACTCCTTGGAATGAAGTAGATAAGTATATTGATAATTCTCCCGTTTTTCGGGCAAATAATATTGAGACTCCGTTATTAATGATGGGGAATAAAGATGATGATGATGTGCCGTTTTCTCAAGGAGTAGAATTATTTACTGCCTTACGTAGATTGGGTAAAAAGGTTTGGATGATGCAGTATGATAACGAAGGGCATATAATTGCTGGATGTGATAATGCTCCGAAGGATTGGACATTAAGAGTCCGATCGTTTTTTGATTTTTATCTGAAAGATAAACCTGCCCGTAAATGGATGACGCAAGGTGTGCCTGCAGTGAAGAAAGCTTTTTTTAGTGGAATGGAAATTGATTCTTCCCATGTTACACCTTGATTTAAGGTGTAACGCAGGAAGGTTTAATAAAATTATAGATTTCGCATTTCAGAAGTTTAATATTTAAGATTCTTATTCAACTCTAACTGTTTCTTTATTAGTTAAAAGGAGCAGTAGTAGTGCATATTGTTAGAGGGCAGGGAGCGGTTGTAGGACTTAATCCTACGCGTGTTTTGAAGGGGCATCCCTCAAGAATTGTAATGCCAGTTTTTTTTATTGTACACTGCTGATTTATAGGATCTTGAAAATATAGTGCCTTGGTATTATTAGATTTGTATGCTGAAATACTTCCTATAATCGTAATTAGAAGTAAAACGATTAATGCTATTTTTGATTTTATTTGTAACATACGAGAGTTAAGTTTAGTAAGAATTAAGATTTTGTCTTAGTGAAATCAGTTTTAAATTGCTAGTTACAGTAATGAATAGATGGATTGACTAGGAGGCTTTAATAGATTGGCTGTAGATTACCAGTTGTAGTTTAATTGCAAAGTGTCTTTTTCGCTTGTGTGGAATAGTGTCCCTTATAGAAGTTCTGTTCATTTGACCTGTTTTTAAGGTCATCCTAATAATCTGTTTAAGAATATTGCATCTTTTCTTACGGCAAACAATTACTTAGAAATTGTCTTGAGTAATTGAGGTAACCTGTTCTCTAATGCCGTTTGATTGTAGATTTATCAGTTTTGTTCCGGAATACCCAGTGTTTTCAATCACTAGAAAAAACAGGCGTGAGTGGTGTTTGAGCGACTACAATGTTCTACTAGCCAATCTGCTAATTTCCTAAGGAATAATGTATAGTGTTGGCAAGTCTTCTTTGTTTCTAATTGATTTCTGACTTTTTCTGCAAATTCTAATCTAAATTAAATAGTATTTCTTTAGCGGAGGAGGAATTCTGCTTAGTTTGCAATAGTCGTAATGTAGGTTACCTTACAGCTAAGGGTGGGTTGTAATGTCGCCATAACTCTACGACCTGATTCATCTGTGAATGTGTGTCCAGTTACTCTGTTGGTACATTCTAATCCAAGTGTTGTGATGCCAGTGTAGACAAAGTAACGCTCTGCATTATTAATTTTATAGGCTAAGGATCCTCCCACAATTCCAATTACGATAAGACCTGTTAAAATTAGTTTTCGTTTATTCATACTCAGATTTTATCGGTTAAAAGATAATATTCACTCAATTTATTGATAGAAAAGAACTGATTAAGTAATCAGTTCTTTTCTATTTATCTAGGATTCAAAAATAATTGAAATTAGATTTGATCTTAGTTGATCGGAGCAGGTTTAGTATAAGTAATAACTGCTGGGCAAGGAGCCAGAGTAGATAAAAGAGATGCACGTGTCGGAGTCAGGTTAGGTGTTTCAGAGAACACAACTGAACTTCTTTTTACTGTGCACTGTTGGTTAATTGGATCCTGGAAATACAAAACTTTAGAATTTGTAGTTTTGAATGCCAGAGCACCACCTACGGTTGCCAGAACAGCTACTGCTGCTAACAGGATTTTTGCTTTTTTCATAATAGTAGTTGCTTTTTAATCAAAAAGCTAAACTTTGGTATTGAATTATGCCTACTCTGTTATAATGGTTTTCAGCTACCCCATTTTTATTGGATGGATTTACTTGCAAGAATCATCCATCTTGTTACGTAACAAAAGTTGTTGCTTTTGAAAGTATTATTTAAGAATCAGTTCCTTAAGCCGTTTAATCTTTGTCTGACCATTAATTACTCTTTTCAAGAGTTTGTTTTTATCATAAATGGCTATGAAAGGAACAGATGTTATTTCAAAGTAATTAAAGAACTTCTGTTGATCATCAACTCCGGCAATTACATCTGGATGGTCTTTAAATTTGAATTCGTCATAATATGGTCTGAATTCAGATAAAGGAGTAAATGTCAGAAAGCAAAGTTGCACATCATTCAACTTTTCGCTATTGTTTAAGAACTCTTCTGTCTGTGCTCTGCAATAGGGACATGTTGGACTGAAATAGAAAACAACAATTGGTTTTGATCCTTTAAGCTGATCTAATTGTATCCGTTTCGTACTGTCATATTCTAAAACCGTAAACTTCTCCATACCTTTTCCTTCTTTTCCAGTTGGGATATATGGCTGTTCTTTCGGCTTACAGCTGATAAGTATCGTAGTCAGGATGATGGTAATTCCGGTCCACTTCATATGAAATCGTTGTATCTATTGAATAATAGTGCTGCTTAATTGTCTGTGTTCTTTTCTGTTCAGATAAATAGCCCAAGCTGATAAACATGTGAATATTACATTGAAGACAAGATGTGTCTGCCAGGACATTTCTTCCAGTACACCTCCGCAACTGCATGGGATGTGCTCACCATAGCTCAGAATAGCAATAATATATGCGGTAAATATTATCATCATCATAAATGCTAGATATAAACCTATCCATCTGGTTTTAGGAATAAAAAGTAGTACAGCAACTATGCACTCAAATGTGGGCAATGTCATTGCAATAAAAGGTGCTACCGGTTTTAAAATCGGTGATGTACCGATAACTCCCTTGAATAGCGGATAATCCAGCATTTTACTTATTCCTGTATATAAAAACAGAATAACAAGAAGTAAAGAGATGATTTCTATAATAACTGTACGTTTCATTACTACTGTTTTAGATTGTTTCTTTTTTTGTAGCCGCCACATATAGTAATCCCAGAATAAATATTGCAAATGCGGATGTTACCAGAAAAGGAAAGTATTGGAACCGTAACGCTATTGGTGAGGCGAATACGCTGAAGGCCATGTTGGTTATCCATAACAGGAAAGAAAGAAGAAATATTTTCGTCAGTAGCTTCCCTTGTTTATAAACTCCCAGAATGAGAATGCAGATCATACCAAAGAAATAAATAACATTCATCGTACCTGAAAGAATTGGATATATTTCCAGTATGGTAACCCTGAATGTTTTAACCCTGGTGAAAACATTGCCGCTTTTATAATGAAACCATTTCTGTCCTTCTAACCCAATCTGTTTATCTCCCATGTTATACGCCGCAAGAAATTCAGTTGGGGGCGTATAATATTTTATAAAGTTTGGCCATATATAGTGTTGTAAGAAGGATACTGGATATTGCTTTATTATATAAGATCCATACTCCTGATAGAGTGGAGCTACTTTAGCCCATTTCGTAAGTATATCAGTTGTAGAGTCTTTTTTAAACTGGAGCGCCATATAGTCCTGCAAAGGCATACCTGGTGACCACATATAAAAAGTACTTGCAGCGATTGCCTCATGTGGAAATTTCTTCGTATCCCTCGTGCTATCAAAATACTCCCTTATCATATTATCCAGCTTCCTGAACTTGGCCGGTACCGGCTTACGAGCCGCACTATCAATATACCTATAGGTATACATCGCATTGTTTGCCATCTGCCAGCCTGTGAAAGGCGTAAACTGCCTGGTGCCTGTCTTCTCCTTATACGCATTTACATTGAACTGAATAAACCATCCGATGAGTAACACGCTTAATCCGAAGGTCCAGATCTTTTTCTTCCAGGAGGCAGCCGAAAGGAGCAGGGCAAACGCTGATAAGGCGGGATACCACAAGGCGTTATATCTTACAGTGAATGCCAGGAAGAGCACTATGCAATGCCAGAGCAATACTTTCGTGGTCGGCTTGTATATGATCCAGAGAAGCAGTGTTAACCAGGTCAGGCTCAGGCCAAGGAACAAGGCGTCGCTGGAAACGTAATTGCTGATGTAGAGCAGTGCCGGATTAGCCAGTACAAAAACAAGCATCGCAATTTTGATTCCCTTGATAGGTTCAAAGAACTTGAAAATTGTAAAGACAAATCCTAAAACACTGATCTGAACGAAGAAATACTGAATGGCAATTAAGGCGGTGTCATAATGTGTGAATACGCTGAGTAGTCGTAGAAACTTAGAGTACCCGATCGGATAAGTATTGATATCCATGTTATGAATGGCCGTCTCCAGGTACGCATATGAATCCCCGTTGATAAACCCTGCAAACGGATATATATACTTAAACACCCCAAACTGCACTACCATCGCCAGCACAGAAGCTATCACATACCACCGGTTCTTCGGGTTCCTGAACACATAGTCCGCCAGTGTCTTCTCTTCACGGACCACCTTACTCCCTGATAACGGCGTGGCCCATATATTCTCCTTCTCTGCTACGCCGCTGTTGATGTTCTCCACGGTGGTGGAAGCGGTGGCAGTGGCATAGGTTATGTCATTATTCTTATGCATGGCATTGCCGCCTACGAGAAACAAATTCTTAAATCTGTCAAAGAACTCACGAACAGCGCCAAACTGTTCATATTGTGTGGAATACACGGCTAATGCCTTTTCGGTCCTTGTGACCGCTGTATCCAGCACATTGGTGGAGCAGGATAACCCTGACTTGTCCAGCTCTGCGATGGCGAGTTGTTGTATTTCTTCGTCGCTGAGCCGCCATAGGGCATCCCCATGGGAGCAGTAGTATTCCATGTTTACCCACACGGCGCCCTGTACGGGTGTATTCACCTGTATGCGGGCTGCTTTAATATCTTTTCCGGCGATATAGATGGCACAATCCTTTACTTCGAATGGTTTCCATTCTCCGGTGGATTTGTTGAGGAAGGACAACTTCTTCAGTAGTATGCTGGCGGTGATCACATTTCTGTATTTCAGCCCGGCAGCGGTCTCCTTGATTTCCGGCGGCGTGTAACCGTTCAGGTTATTGACCAGGTCCTGCGCCGGAATAGTGGAGATGAAGTAGTCTCCTTCCATATGTACCGCTTCTTCTGTAACATGATTGAAGGCGGTGATGGAGGTAATGTTGTCATCTTTAACGCTGATCTCCTGTATGCCATGATATTTCAGAATCTTTCCGCCCATCACTTCTACCTGGTGTGTCAGATTATGTCCTGTCGTGGCGTTGTTCATCGGAGGGATACCCCAGGAGGCGGGTATTTCCCTGCAGGTAAGACCACACAGCTTTTCTGTATAATCTTTATAGAAGGCTTCGTATAATGCTTTGCCGTAACGGTTCACCATGGCGTCTTCCAGTGTTTTCTCCTTCCTGCGTGGAAAAAGCTGTGCTTTGATATAGGAAGGAACGAGACGCAGACCAGCTCCTACGCCCAGATGACGCAGGGTGTCCATATTTAAATGAACCGGATTGGCAAATAGTCTGTTGTTGTAGTAGATATATGATTCATGCTGTACACCCATCCCCGACGCATTTCCCGTACTCCCTGACTCCTCCAGAATTACAGGAATGATATCCGTCCGCTGCAATAATGTATACGCTGTAATAAGGCCGGCAGGGCCAGCACCAATTATGATGGCTTTTTTATTCATGGTTTATATATGAGGGAACTACCGGATGTTGCAATAAATCGAATCACGTATGTCGAGAAAAGATGTCTTTATCGCGACAGTGCCCTGCCTGGATAAACAGGGCTTCTTTTCTCAAAATAACTATGTATGTTAGAAGGCACATAACGTGCTTCTGTAAACGGTAGCATTTTCATAGTAATTTTTTTTCGTTAAATAAGGTATCGTTTTCGGCATAGCGTACCCGCATTCGATAACGGAAAACAGGCACTGATGTATGGGGAAAAATAATGTCAATAACGGTTATTTGTTTTGAGTACAATTGCTGGCATCACGTTTTTCAAGAGTTTCAAGAGGTTATTTTCAATAAGTGTTTTTTCATTTTCTTATGTGAATTTCTACAATTACTCCTGAATAAATCTTCAATATTTCAAATTAAAAACTAGAATTTTTCGGCAGAGGCTTCCATTTTACGATACATGGACGGCGTCACATTGAAGTGTTTACGGAAAACCTGCGAGAAGTAATTAGGGTCTGTAAATCCCACTGCATACGTGATTTCCTTCACCTGTTGCTGCGTATTCTTCAGCAGCCACGCTGCCTGTTGGATACGGCAGAATTCCAGGTATTCCCGTGGCGTTCTCGCATACAGCTGCTTGAAACCCTTTTCCAGGCTGGTGGTATTCATCCCCGCCAGCTGGCTTAATTTAGGAATCGCGATGTGCGACTGGTAATTCTTCCGGATATACTCCTTTACATGATGCAGGGCATTCTCCAGCTCCTCTTTATAAGGAGATACCGTTTTCTTCTCCTGCAGCAGCGCCATAAAATACAGGGCCAGTATATCATGTATATACCTCCGGATATTAAATTTACCCAGTGTATCTTCCGGGTTAATCATCCGGATCTTATACAGGATGTCTATGCCCATCGGCGGAATGCTGAAGGCCGGCAACATATCTGCTGTACCACTTTCTGCCTGCTGCGCGTCATATATCTCCCGGAACCGGGGATGTAACTCCAGAAAACTTTCCAGAAAGGAGGAAGAGAACGAAAAGTAGGCAATCTCATAATTCCCTTTACGCAAACTGCAGATACTCCGCGGTAACGGTGGGGTATATATGAAATTGAACTGCTGGGCAGACAATAGAGCTGGTCCGTATGTCCCCAGCTCTATATCTATCTCTCCCTGCAGGACTACCTGCAACGACACCATCGGATGCGTGGGCGCTGCATGTACCTGCAAAGACCTTGTCAGGAAAAAGTTGATCCAGCCGAATGTCCAGTCACGGTCGCTGATCTCCTGCTGGAAATAGCAACCGAAAGGTCCTTCGGTGTATTGTATATGGGCGCCCTGGATGCTGTATTTAGCAAAGGCAGTGGGTAACAAATATCGTTGCTCTTCGTTGGTCATGGTTTTGCCAGGTAGATAAAACTGAATGCTGCCCGGCACGCGGAAATTTACCATCTTTCTTCGTTTGAGGGGACAAAGTAGATCGGATCTTTGAATAGGCCGTTGTGTCTGTATAGCAAAATAATATATGCCTCTGCGCCTTCACTGCAGGAGAGGGATCTGCGGAAAAAAATAAGGATTCCTGCCACTGTCAGCGGTCGCAGACTGCTGCCCGGATGCACTTTCGCTGCTTTTGTCAGCCTTACTGCAAACAAATGGCAATAAATGCTACATTTATGTTGTCCCGCAGATTGAAACACACGGGCTTATATCCGGTAAAACAACAGATTGTATGGAGATTCGCCACCTGAAACTAGTTAAAGCCATCGTAGAACAAGGCAGCATCGCTAATGCCATCGATGAACTGCACCTTACCGCCAGCGCCCTCAGTTACCAGCTGAAGGAGGCGGAACAGCAACTGGGCACTCCCATCTTTCTCCGTGTCAATAAAAAGCTGGTGCTGACCGCCGCCGGCCATGAAGTATATAATACGGCTGTCAGCATCCTAAAGGAACTGAACCAGCTCAGCAACAATGTGAAAGAGGTACAGCAGGGCCGGTCAGGCACTATCCGCCTGTCAGTCCAGTACTATACTACCTGGCACTGGCTGCCGGCGGTTATCAGCCGCTTTCATGAGTCATTTCCCAATATAGATGTACGGGTGGTATTTGCAGAGAATGAGATTGCCATGGAAGAACTGCGCGGAGGAAGTATCGACCTGCTGCTGACGTGTATGCAGACGGAGAAGCACCCCGTTACATACGCTACTTTATTTAAAGACGAGATGGTGGCACTCACACCGGATAATGATTACTGGAGAAGTAAAACTTTTGCTGCCGCAGATGATTTCCGCGACGCTAACCTCATTGTACATGCCAGACCAGAGAAGTCGGATGTATTATATACAGAGGTGCTGCAGCCTGCGGGTATCACGCCCCGGAGTATTACAGTATTACCGCTGGCGGATGCTGCCCTGGCTATGATCCGCAGCGGCATGGGCGTGTCTGTGATGACGCGCACTGCGGTACAGTCGGCGCTCACGGGCGAAGATATCCGTGTGCTGCCGGTCACCGCACACGGACTCTTCAAATACCAGTATGCGGCTATGCTGCACCAAGAACATATGCCGCCCTACCTGGATGCGTTTATCCGCCACCTCAGCTTCAGCTCTGTGAAGCCAGCAGTACTTTAAGATGATCGTCTATAAAGGCGGTATCCGGCGGATGTATACCCCTGCCGCCTGCGAAGTGCCCCCAGATGGAAGGAACAGGCACCAGCGTGGCGTTGGGCATATGCTCCACCGCCAGGCGATGATCTTCTACCGGGAAGTACATATCCGTGCTGCCGGGCATCACCAGCGCCCTGGCCCTGATAGCGTTCAATGCGCGTACATGGTCATGCTGAAAAACTTCGTTGGCGCTGATGTCTGCGCCATATTGCCCGGTCTTTATCATACTTAATATATCCTGCGGATCCCAGCTGAGAAAAGACGCCTCCCAGAAACCCCGCAGGAAATCTTCCAGGGATGCGAATCCCAGCGCTGTCCGGAATAATTCTTCCCGGTAAAAATCCTGCGTAAAGGCCCAGCCTGCCAGCACGCGGGCCATGGCCCGCAATCCCTGCTCCGGCGTAATACCGCCTTTGAGCGCTGCTGCCAGCCCTTCCAGGAACACAAAGGTATGCGGTGATGTACGCGGCGTGCCACAGAATGGCGCTATCCGTGCTACCATATCCGGGTATAAGGCTCCCCACTGGTATACCTGAGCAGCGGCCATCGACCAGCCTACGGCCAGCTGTATATGCCTGACACCCAGATGCCCGGTCAGCAGCCGGTGCTGCAGCCGCACATTATCATAAAGGGTTACCTGCGGAAAATAGGCGCCGTTGAAAGGAGGAGGCGTATTGGACGGGGAAGAAGACAAGCCGTTCCCCAGCATATTGGGAACGATGATAAAGTACTGCTCCGGGTTCAGGGCCATCTGCGGGCCTATCAGCCATTCATTGTCTGTGTGCCGCCCTGAAAACCAGGTCGGATACAGGATGGCATTATCTTTGGCGCTGTTCAGCCGGCCGTAGGTCTTATAGGCAATACGGCAGTCCGGGAGTGTGATGCCGCTCTGTAGTACTACATCTCCCGCTTCAAAAATCTGGTAATCTGTCTGCATGGCTTGTTAAAATTTATATAACAGGAATGGATATACGTAAATTGCCTTTGTCTGCTGTAAAAGTAAGCGGGCAGGCCATACGGGAAAAGTGAAAAGAATTGTACATCATGCTGAAGGAAATTCAGCAGTAAGTGACGGACAGCAGGGACGCAACCGGGAAAACATTTATATCGTATATTGCTGAAGTGAGTATAGCGGAAAGAAACAATATTGTCATTATAGGCGGCGGACTGGCAGGGCTGACCAGCGCCATTCATCTATGCCGCGCAGGATTGCAGGTAACGCTGATCGAGAAGCATACATATCCCGGACATAAAGTTTGCGGAGAATATATCTCTAATGAAGTGCTGCCCTACCTGCGATGGCTGGGAGCTGATCCTGCCGTACTGGAACCGGCGCAGCTTTCAAGGGTAGCGGTGTCGGTGGCCGGAGGCCGCACCATCACATCGCCGCTGCCGCTGGGCGGCTTCGGCGTCAGCCGCTATACGTTGGACCATTTCCTGATGCAACATGCAGCAGCAGCAGGCTGCCGCATATTGCAGGATACGGTAACGGACATACGTTTCTCCGGAAATGAGTTTGCCATCACAACTGCCCGGCATGGTATGCTGCAGGCGGAGATGACCATCGGCGCTTACGGAAAGCGCGCTGCCCTCGATACCCGCCTGCAGCGCGGATTCCTGCAGCAACGCTCTCCCTGGCTCGCAGTAAAAGGCCACTATGAAGGCGATTTCCCGGAACAGCTGGTGGCGCTGCACAATTTCTCCGGTGGTTACTGCGGCGTGTCCCGCATCGAAAATAAGAAAGTGAATATCTGCTATCTCGTGAGCTATGACAGCTTCCGGCGCAGTAAAAACCTGCAGGCGCACCGCGAAGAAGTGCTTTACCGTAATCCGCACCTGCGACGCATATTTGAAAACTGCCGCCCCCTGTTTCCGCAACCGATGACCATCAGCCAGATTGCATTCGGACCTAAACAACCAGTGGACGCACATGTGCTGATGACGGGCGATACCGCCGGCATGATACATCCGCTCTGCGGCAATGGCATGGCCATGGCGATAGACAGTGCGCGTATCGCGGCGGAACTGCTGACAGCTTATTTCAAAGAGCATAAATATAACCGGCAGCAGCTGGAAACAGCTTACACTGCTGCATGGAACAAAGCCTTTAAAAGCCGCATGCAGATGGGCAGCCTGCTCAACGGCCTGTTCCTGAAAGAAAAATTATCCGCCGCTACCATGCGCGCGCTGACGGTATTCCCGGCATTGCTGCCGGCTATCATCCGCCGCACGCACGGCAAAGCGGCCAATACTTATATGTCATGATACCCGATACTACCTACAGATCATCAGCGCCTGAAATTATGGACGACTTCCACATGGAAGGCATGCAGCTGGCGAATGCGCTCGATAAAATCGCGCGTATCAACCATATGCTGGGTGGTAACCGGATCACGCTGAAAGGAGTGGAAGCACTGATGAAAAATATACCGGCGGGGCAGGAGGTAATCATGGCAGATATTGGCTGCGGTAACGGTGATATGCTCCGCACACTGGCGGAATATGGCAGGAAAAAACGCTGGAACCTGCGCCTCATCGGTATTGACGCTAACAGCTTTACCATCAGGCATGCAACGGAATTGTCTGCTGCCTATCCTGAAATCGCCTACCATTGTATGGACATCATGCAGCCGGCATTTGCTGAACTGTCGTACCACATTGCTTTGTGTACGCTTACGCTGCATCATTTTACAGACAGGGAAATCGTTGCGCTCATGCAACGGTTACGCACAAACGCCGTTACCGGTATTGTTGTCAACGACCTGCAGCGCAGCCGCCTGGCCTGGAGCCTTTTCCGCCTGCTGTGCTTTGCGCTGCGCGTCAACCCGATGACAAAGGCAGACGGACTTACATCTATCTTACGCGGATTCAAAAAACAGGAGCTGATCCGCTTCGCAGAAAAATTACAGGTCACACAATATACTCTCCGCTGGCAATGGGCTTTCCGCTACCAGTGGATCATTTCAAATGTATGAACGTTAAAGTACAGGCAGTAGCTAAGGCATTACCGGCACATTCAAGAACAACCGCTGAAATCATGCCCTTCCTTGATATATGGCTGGGCGGACAGGAAGAGCGGTTTGTCAGAAAGGTGAAGAAAATTTTTGAGAATGCAGGCGTAGATAAACGCTATTCGGTGATGTCGCCGGAAGAAGTATTTCATCAGACTTCTTTCGAAGAGAAGAATAATATTTATGTGAGAGAAGGGATCAAGCTCGGACAACGCAGTCTGGAAGCCGCGCTGCAGAAGGCCGGACTCCGGGGCGATCAGCTGGATTATATCATCACCGTCAGTTGTACGGGTATCATGATTCCGTCGCTGGACGCCTACCTGATCAATGCATTGCAGCTGCGTCAGGATATTGTACGCCTGCCGGTAACGGAAATGGGTTGCGCCGCGGGCGTTTCCGGGATGATCTATGCCTACCAGTTCCTGAAAGCCAATCCTGGCAAGCGCGCTGCCGTTATCGCTGTAGAGTCGCCTACGGCCACCTTCCAGCTGGATGATTACTCCATGGCCAATATTGTGAGCGCTGCTATCTTCGGCGATGGCGCCGCCTGCGCTATTCTGTCTTCCCACGAAGCAGATGCAGGGCCGGCTATCACCGCTACGGAGATGTATCATTTCTATGACGCCACGCACCTGATGGGTTTCCATCTCTCTGATTCCGGCCTGA
Organism: Chitinophaga solisilvae; assembly: GCF_009928525.1. Lineage (GTDB taxonomy): Bacteria > Bacteroidota > Bacteroidia > Chitinophagales > Chitinophagaceae > Chitinophaga > Chitinophaga solisilvae. The sequence continues at coordinate 422,824 of NZ_JAABOK010000006.1, forward strand.
AAATGGTACTGGATGTGGAAGTGCCGGAGCAGATAGCCACTCATTTCCCGGATATTATTCATCCGTTCCTGGCCAGCCAGGGCCTGCGCATGGAAGATATACAACACCTGATCTTTCATCCGGGCGGAAAAAAGATTGTGCAGACAGTAGAAGAGCTGTTCCGCGATATCGGGAAAAATATCGACGACACAAAAGAAGTGCTGCGGAGTTATGGCAACATGTCCAGCGCTACGGTATTATATGTACTGGAGCGCTTTATGGACAGGGTGCCGCCGGCCGGCGACAGGGGCCTGATGCTCAGTTTCGGTCCGGGTTTTTCTGCGCAAAGAATATTATTACAATGGTAAAGGAATTTACACCACATCACTACTGGGCGCTGATCCTCGGCGGCAGCAGCGGGCTGGGGCTCGCCGCAGCAAAGAAACTGGCTGCCCACGGGATGCACCTGTGTATTGTTCACCGGGATACCGGCATAGAGATGGAAAAAATCAGGGAAGCATTTGACGCACTGCGCGCCACAGGCGTGCAGGTCATTACCTTCAACGCTTCCGTGACCAATGCGGAGAAACGCGGAGAAATATTACAGCAGCTGAAAGCCCTTATGGGCACGGAAGGGCGCATACGTTGCCTGCTGCACAGCATAGCCCGCGGTACCCTGAAAGCCATGGACGGTGAAACGCCGCTCACAGCAGACGATTTTATGGTCACGCTGGAACATATGGCGGTAAGCCTGTATGACTGGACCAGCGCGGTGGTGCAGCAACAGCTGTTTGCGCCGGATGCGCGGGTACTATCCTTTACCAGCGAAGGCAGCCACCGCGCATGGAAGCATTATGCCGCGGTATCTGCCGCCAAGGCGGCGCTGGAAGCTATCAGCCGCAGCATAGCCCTGGAGTATGCGCACAGGGGAATCCGCGCCAACTGCATACAGGCTGGTATCACAGACACCCGCTCCCTGCGCATGATCCCCGGTCATGAACAGCTGCTGGCATATGCGCAGGAACATCATCCCATGCAGCGCGCCACCACGCCGGAAGATGTTGCCGCTATAGTATACCTTTTGTGTAAAGATGAAGCCGCCTGGATAAACGGAGCTGTTATTCCGGCCACCGGCGGATCACATATTGTTTAGCTGATGACCATCGATAATATTCTCGCAAAACTGCCCTACGCAAAACCTTTTTTGTTTGTAGACGCACTGCATGCCATTGATGAAGAGAAAGTCAGCGGTAGCTTTACCTTTCATCCGGAGATGGAAGTATACAAGGGGCATTTTAAACACCATCCGGTAACGCCTGGTGTACTGCTCACAGAAGTGATGGCGCAGATCGGGCTGGTATGCCTCGGTATATATCTTACCAACGGGGAACAGCTGTCTTTTGCGCTGACTTCTGCGGACGTAGAATTCCTGAAGCCGGTGTATCCCGGAGAAACCGTTACGGTAACCGGTTATAAGCAATACTTCCGTTTCGGTAAACTGAAATGTAAGGTGGTAATGGTGAACGAAAAGATGGAAGAAGTATGTACCGGCACTTTAGCGGGTATGATTATTTCCGGAAAATAAATTTATAAGATGAATACGCGTGTTGTTATCACCGGTTTGGGTATCATTGCCCCCAATGCCAGCGGGGTGGCTGATTTCAGGGATGCTCTCCAGGAAGGGAGGTCCGGTATCCGCCATGATGCGGCACTGGAGGCACTGCAGTTCTCCTGTCAGATAGCCGGTACCCCCGTGGTTACGGCTGAAATGCAGTCGCGTTACTTTGATGCTCTGGAGCTGAAAGGCTTCAACAGCAGCGCCATCCTGTACGGAGTACTGGCAGGTATGGAAGCATGGCAGCGTGCAGGGCTGACAGCCGCCGTTAATACAGACTGGGACAGCGGCTGCATCTTCGGCACCGGCTCCTCCGGTGTTGACAAGCTCCGCGAAGCTATTTATAAAGTGGATGAAGGTCAGCTGCGGCGTTTAGGCAGCACCGTTGTAGCGCAAACGATGGCCAGCGGCATCAGCGCGTGGCTGGGAGGGAAGCTGGGACTGGGAAACCAGGTCACGACCAATTCCTCTGCCTGCATTACCGGCGCGGAAAGCCTGCTGATGGCCTATGACCGCATCCGTGCGGGAAAAGCCACCCGCATTCTGGCAGGGAGCACCAGCGACAGTGGCCCCTACATCTGGGGCGGCTTTGACGCAATGAAAGTATGCACCTTTAAAAGCAATGATAACCCGGCTGCTGGCTCCCGTCCTATGAGTGCTACTGCGGCAGGCTTTGTGCCGGGCGCCGGCGCTGGGGCATTCGTGGTGGAATCGCTGGACAGCGCCCTGGCACGCAATGCGCCTGTCTGCGCGGAAATACTGGGCGGACATATTAACTCCGGCGGTCAGCGTAACGACGGCACCATGACTGCCCCCAACAGCGAAGCGGTGCAACGCTGCATCCGTGAGGCTGTCCGTGAAGCAGGCATCAGCCCATCGGATATAGATGCCATCAATGGCCACCTGACAGCCACCGGTAAGGACGCACTTGAAATACAGAACTGGAGCGCCGCCCTCGGCAGAAGCGGGACAGATTTTCCTTACATCAGCGCACTGAAAGGTATGACAGGACATTGTCTCAGCGCCTCCGGCAGCGTAGAGCTGGTGGCGGCAGTATTGCAACTGCAGCACGGTTTCCTCTTCCCCAATATCAACTGCGAAGATCTGCACCCGGATATACGCGCAGTGGTGGACCCGGAAAGAATACCGCAGCAGCTGCGCTATAAAGATCTGCAGGTAATCGCCAAGGCCAGCTTTGGCTTCGGCGATGTTAACGCTTGCGTCATCCTGAAAAAATATCATGCAAATGGATAGAACAACATTACTCGCAACGATCAGGGAAGTGGTTACGCCTTACGCTAAAAACCAGGAAGCCCTGCAACAGCTGAATGAAGACACGGATTTTATCAAAGACCTGAAGATAAATTCTGCCAACCTGGTGGATGTTATCCTGGATGTGGAGGAAAAATTCAACATCATTATTGATAATGAATCCATGGAGAAGATGATCAACGTGAAAGCTGCGATCGATATAGTGGAAAGTAAACTCGCCGGTTCATGACCGGCAACGATATTATAGATCTGCAGCTGGCTGCCACAGAAAGCAACTGGCGGCGGAAAGGCTATCTGGAAAAGGTGTTTACACCGGCAGAACAGGAACTGATAACAGCTGCCACTGATCCGGACGTGATGGTATGGTTGCTCTGGAGCGGCAAAGAGGCGGCCTACAAGATTTTTAACCGTGTATCACGCCAACGGATATACGCTCCGCAGAAATGGGAGGTGACGCCGCTGGTCTGGCAGAAGGATCAGATCTCCGGAAGTATTAAGGGAGCCGGAGCAAGCTATGCATTCAGCAGTAAACTGACGGCAGGATATATTCATACCGTCGCTGCCGTTAGCGGAATTAACCCGGCGGTATTACCGGTACGTATTATGCTGGCAGCTGCAGATGATGCCTGTCTGCGGCATACCGGTTTTATGAACCATCAGGAGTCGTTACGGAAAGAGGAAGGATTACCGGTTGTTATGAACCGTGCCGGACACTCCTGCATCGCCTCGATAAGCCATCATGGCCGGTATTGGAGTGTGGTAAGGATGCAGCAGCATCAGGGCGCGGTCAGTATAAAATCCTTTATGGCGGTCACCAGTCCGGGTTTCAGCGGAAGCGCCGGCAGGCCGTAGGTGGCCATATTGGCAACAGGATCGGCAGGAGCATCTTTCAGCACATGGTTCATCTCATCTATGATGGTCAGGGTGGCTGCCGGATATGCCTTCTTCAGTAATGCTGCCTCCCCGGCAGCTACCTGTAAATCAGTAGTACCCTGAATAATCAGTACGGGTATGGATAATTTTTTTATCTCCGTTTGCGGATCATATTTCAGCCAGGAGCTCATATAGGGCTGTACACTGCTGCGGAACAAAGCATTCAGCGGACCGCCCGGCTCCTGTACGGGATGCCCTTTTTTCAGACTGTCGAGCAGCGGAAATATTTTGTCTGCGGACCCAGGTGCATTCTGGCTGATCTGTCTTTTCAGCATCACATCTGCCTGCTCTCCTGCGCCGGCGATGGAAATAAATTTATCTGCTTTCCCCTGTGCTGCTGCCAGTATGCCTATCAGCGATCCTTCGCTGTGGCCGGCGATGATAACGGAGGAAAACCGTTTGTCTTTTTTCAGTTGCTGCACGTAGGCTACGGCATCGGCGGTTAAGGTATCCAGCGTCAGCTGCGATTCATCTGCCGGTGAGCTGGCGCCAATGCCCCGCTTGTCGTAACGTACACAGGCGATACCATTTTCCAGCAGCGCTGCAGCCAGCATTTTATAGGTATTGCCTTTCACGCCAAGCGGATTATTGCCATCTCTGTCGGTAGGACCGGAGCCCGCTATCAGCAGTACCACCGGTACTGCTTTGTTTCCCGGTGGTAAAGTAAGTGTGCCGCTAACAGTAACGCCTGCACGCTCCAGGTTATAATCCGTACCGCTTTCCTTCTTGTCTTCATAGGGCATAAAACGCAGCCCTTCCAGCTGACTGCTGTCGTTCAGCGCCAGGATGAGCAGCAGCACGCCTTTGGTGAAGGTAGCCTTGTAGCTGGTGGAGGCGGCATCGCGGGTAATGACTTCCAGGCTGGTAATGTTACCATACTGCGCGTGCAGCTGCGATGATATTTCCTTTGTTTTGTCCAGCGGCAGCGCTGCTTTCACAATCGGGCTGTACATGGCGAAGAGGCTGTCTGCCTGCTGCTGGTTAAAGTAACGCTTGAATTTTTCGGCGGCTTCGGGGTAATTGGCCTGGGCGCTGACTATTCCCAGCCGCCATGCCAATACAAGGGTTATCAGTACTATTCTTTTCATGGTAGGTATGTATGATTAAGAGATAAGTAGTAACTACGCAAAGATGCCTGTATTTACTGCCGGCGCTGATTCCTGTATGTAAGGCAACATCTGCGGAACAATGAATTTAAAGAGAAAAAACCAATCGGCTGTTTTTTGTACGGGGAGATAACAATTACCTGCCTTATTTGTTGATAATAGCATGTTCCGTATTCTTATCATAACAGATAAACCGGCGCAGGCAAAGGACCTGCGCAATATACTGGAAGGGTTTGGTCATGAAACGATTACCACTGTTGATGGTAAGTCCGGTATAGAGGCGGCACGCCTGCAACTGCCGGATGCTATCCTGTGCAGTGCTGCGCTGAAAGGCGGTATCGATGGCTCCGGCGTACTGGAGGTGCTGCGCAGAGACAGCCGCTTTCAGCTGACACCGTTTGTACTCCTGGCTGAAAAGTACCAGGCCACTGTATTCCGGACGGCGATGAACCTGGGGGCAGATGATTTCCTGGTAAAACCATTCTCCAATCATGACCTGCTGCAGACCATCGAAACACGGTGCCGGCGGTGGGAGGCAGCCGGCACGGGGAAACAGGAACACAGCGATTTTAAGAAAGTAGTGAAAGACTTCCTGGAGAACCGGAATACCATTAGGGCAGCAGCCCCTGAAACAATTTATCATGAGGGAGGCACGCCCCGCTTTCTCTATTATATTATTTCCGGAAAGGTGAAAACAATAAAGACACATGAAGATGGAAAAGACCTGGTGATAGGGCTGTATAATAAAGGAGATTTTTTCGGGTATATCGCATTGCTGGAGGAAGAAACCTACAAAGCAACCGCCGTGGTGATGGAAGATGCAGAAATAGCGCTGATACCCAAAGAAGATGCTGAAGCGTTGTTCGATCATACGCCGGTGATGGTGCAGCGTTTTATGCGGATGCTGGCACGGAATGTAACGGAAAAGGAAGAAAGGTTGCTGGGCATCGCCTATAACACTCTCAGAAAGAAGGTAGCCAGTGCGTTAATACATCTCCGGAACAAATACCAGCAGGACAGAGCGGTGGATTATACTATTCATATTCCGCGGGATGAACTGGCGGCATTGGCCGGAACAGCTACAGAATCGCTGATACGTACACTGGGAGAGTTTAAGAACGAGAAACTGATAGCTGTAAAAAATACCAGCATCACCCTGCGTAATCCGGGTAAGCTGGAAGATATAGCCTATCATTAAGAAAAAAGAAAGGTAAGCCTGCCCCACTCTGCACTTGGCCTTTGTCAGTCTGCACATGGCAGGACTTACCTTATTTATGAATAAACGGGAAAAGTACTTTTTGCTGTTAGTTTACATAATGCGGGTGTATCATATTCTCGAAGGAATAGATTTCATCCCATTGCTGTTGCGTGATATAAGCCTTTTCATCTACTACAATCTGGTGTATTGATTTCCCGCTGTTCAATGCTTCTTTTGCGATGGCTGCACAGGTTTCATAACCGAGCAGCGGATTGAGCGCAGTGACAATACCGATGCTGTTCATCACCATTTCACGGGATGCTTCCGCATTGGCAGTGATGCCGTCCACACATTTTTTGCGCAGGGTATCACAGGCGCGCTGCATGTAGGTGAGCATGGTGAAGAGGCTGTACGCGATCACCGGCTCCATGACGTTGAGCTGCAGCTGGCCCGCTTCGGAGGCCATGGTGATGGTCAGGTCTGCACCTATAACATAGTAGGCGGTCTGGTTCACCACTTCCGGAATTACCGGGTTCACTTTACCTGGCATAATAGAAGAGCCGGGTTGCAGCTGAGGAAGATTTATTTCGTGTAACCCTACCCGTGGTCCGGAAGACAGCAGGCGGAGGTCATTACAAATTTTGGAGATTTTCACCGCAGTACGTTTAAGCATACCGGAAATGAGTACGTAGGCGCCGGTATCGGAAGTCGCTTCAATGAGGTCGGTGGCCAGTACTATCGGAAGACCGGTAATTTCGCCGAGGTATTGGGTAACCAGTTGCGGGTAACCTTCCGGCGCATTAATGGCAGTACCGATAGCAGTAGCGCCCATATTCACTTCTGTGAGCAGCGCCTGCATTTCGCGGAGCCGTTGAATATCTTCCCGCAGGGTAGTGGCAAAGGCGTTGAATTCAGCGCCGAGGCTCATGGGAACAGCATCCTGTAATTGCGTACGGCCCATTTTGAGCACGTTGGCAAACTCTTTTCCTTTTTTACCGAAAGACCGCTGCAGCAGATCAAGAGAACGGAGCATACCGTTGATTTTCAGATACAGCGCAATGCGGAAAGCGGTAGGGTAAGCATCGTTGGTGGACTGTGAGCAGTTCACATGGTTGTTGGGATGCAGGTATTCATAGGCGCCTTTCGGATGGCCCATGTATTCCAGTCCTATATTGGCGATGACTTCATTGGCGTTCATGTTTACGGATGTGCCGGCGCCGCCCTGAATCATATCAGTAGGGAACTGATCGGTCAGTTCGCCGCTGATTAAACGGTCACTGGCATAGATGATAGCCTGCGCTACATCCGCGGGTATAACACCCAGTTGCATATTGGCCATGGCGGCGGCTTTCTTTACATAGCCCAGCGCCTGGATGAATAATGGTTCCTGTGATACCGGTGTTCCTGTAATGTGGAAGTTTTCAATCGCTCTTAATGTCTGAATACCATAGTAAACACTATCATCGATTTTTCTTTCACCGAGGAAATCATGTTCGAGTCTGAATGTCTTTTTCATATGATAATATTTTAAGTGATAGCTTCTTGTTGATGACATCACAAAAGTACTGCTGCCCGGAAGGGTAATAAATGACCGGAGTCAGCTGCAGCCTGATTCACGTCAGTTGGTACCTGTTTTGTGGCTGCTCCATTACTTTCTCCCACTAAAAAAAGCTGTGTATGAAAACGATGTCAATAGCAGAAAAGAGCATCAATACGATCCGCTGTTTATCGATGGATGCGGTACAGCAGGCCAATTCGGGGCATCCCGGTACGCCGATGGCCCTGGCGCCGGCCGCTTATGTATTATGGATGGAGCATCTGCAGTTTAATCCGCAGCATCCGGAGTGGTTCAACCGCGACCGCTTTGTGTTGTCCAACGGCCACGCTTCGATGCTACAATATGCGGTATTACATCTCACCGGCTATAATATCACGCTGGATGACCTGAAGCACTTCCGGCAGTGGGGCAGTAATACGCCGGGACACCCGGAATACCGGCATACGCCCGGAATAGAAACTACTACAGGGCCGCTGGGGCAGGGTATTATGACGGCCGTAGGGATGGCTTTGGCAGAAGCGCATCTGGCAGGCATCTTCAACAGGGAAGAAGCGCTGATTCATCATTATACCTATGCTTTCTGCAGTGATGGCGATATTATGGAGGGCGCTTCTCATGAAGCCGCATCTGTAGCCGGTCATCAGGGGCTGGGCCGTCTCATATGCCTGTATGATAACAATCACATCACCATTGAAGGGAATACTTCGCTTACCTATTCTGATGATGTGGTAAAGCGTTTTGAAGCATATAACTGGCATGTACAGGATCTGGGAGATAAAGGCAATGACCTGCAGGCGATCTCCGCGGCGTTTGCGGCTGCAAAAGCGGTGACAGACAAACCTTCACTGATTGTGCTGCGCACGCATATCGGCTATGGCTCCCCGCATAAGCAGGATAAGCCGGAAGCACATGGTTCCCCGCTGGGAGAAGAAGAAATCAGGCTCACCAAAGAATTTTACGGCTGGCCGCCGGATGAAAAATTCCTCGTGCCCGAAGATGTCAAAGCACACATGCTGACATGTATCACGGGCGGCGCAGCGCAGGAAGCAGCCTGGAATACGCGGCTGAAGGAATATTCGCTTGCATATCCTGACCTGTATGCTTCCCTGCAGCAATACCTGGCGCAGCAGCTGCCGGCAGACTGGGACCAGAAAGTACCCGTGTATCAACCGGCGGACGGGCCTAAGGCTACGCGGGAAATCACCGGCGCATTTATCGGGGCAGTGGCAGACAAGCTGCCATGGCTGGTGGGCGGCAGCGGCGACCTGGAGCCGTCTACACTGACGCTGATAAAATCTTCTCCCTACCTGCAGAAGGATAATTACAGCGGCCGTAACCTGGCCTGGGGCATACGCGAGCATGTGATGTGCGCCGCCACCTCCGGCTTGCAGCTGCATGGCGGGCTGCGGGCATATGCCTCTACCTTTTTTATCTTCACGGACTATGCGCGCCCTGCTATCCGGCTGGCCTGTATTATGCAGCTGCCGGTGATCTATGTGATGACGCATGACAGTATAGGGCTGGGAGAAGACGGTACTACGCATCAGCCGGTGGAACACCTGGCCTCGCTGCGTGCCATGCCGCACCTGTCGCTGATACGGCCGGCAGATGCCAACGAAACCACGTATGCCTGGCGCGCCGCCATTCAGCACACCGGCGGTCCCACCATGCTGGTGCTCACCAGGCAGAAGTTGCCGGTCATCGATCGCAGCAAAACTGCTCCCGCAGATAATCTGCTGAAAGGCGCCTACGTGCTGTCAAAAGAACAGGGCGCTGTACCTGCTGTGATCCTGATGGCCACCGGTTCGGAAGTATCGCTGATACTGGAAGCGCAGCAACAGCTGCTGCAGGAAGGTATAGATGCCAGGGTAGTGAGTATGCCCAGCTGGGACCTGTTTGCCGCACAACCGCCCGAATACCGGGAATCCGTACTGCCGGCGGCTGTCACGGCACGCGTAGCCGTGGAAGCTGCATCGCCGCTGGGATGGGAACGATGGACCGGCGACAGGGGAATTATGATCGGTATGGAAGGATTCGGCGCCAGCGCACCCGCCAAAGAATTATTTAAACATTTTGGTTTCACGGTGGAAAATGTTGTCGCCCGCACCAAAGCATTATTATCCGCATGAAGCAGCTCATGGTATTCGACCTCGACGGAACGCTGGCACAGAGTAAGTCGGCAGTAGACGAAGAAATGGCCCCGCTGCTTGCAGCGCTGTTATCCGTCATGCAGGTAGCCATCATCTCCGGCGGCAGCTGGCCGCAGTTTGAGAAGCAGGTACTGCATTATCTTCCGGCAGCTGCGCCGCTGCATCGTTTGTCTATCCTGCCCACCTGCGGTACGCAGTTTTATCAATATGATAACGGCTGGAAACAACGGTATGCAGAAAATTTTACGCCTGCAGAGAAGAAGACCATCATTGCCGCACTGCAGCAGGCCGTAGCTGAAACCGGATTTACGCCGGAGAAAACCTGGGGCGAACAGATAGAAGACAGGGGCAGCCAGATTACCTGGTCTGCCCTGGGACAGGAAGCGCCGCCGGAGGAAAAGAAAACCTGGGATCCCGGTTTTTCCAAACGCAAACAGATCAGACAAATATTGGATACGCTGCTCAGTGCGTATGCCGTGAACCTGGGGGGCATGACATCTGTAGATATTACCAGATCGGGTATAGACAAGGCTTATGGTATCCGTAAACTCCGGGATACGCTGGGGATAAGCATAGAAGAGATGTTGTTCGTGGGAGATGCCCTGTTTGAAGGTGGTAACGATTATCCGGCGAAACAGGCAGGTGTTGCCTGTATTGCGGTAAGAGATCCGGAAGAAACCAAAAGGGTAGTGGAAACAGCCATCGCCTTCCTGAAGTAATCAGCACAGTCATCAAATAATTATGATGGTATTGCTGACATAGTTGTAGCTTTGCGTTTTAAAATTTTCTCCACAACAAAGATCTTATGAAAAGCAAACTACGTTTACTCATTGCCGTTAGTGCAATGGTGGTGGTGTTCCCTACACTGGTGAAAGCCCAGACTGACCTCGGTATCAAAGGTGGTCTGAGTATTCCCAACCTGACATCCGGCAATTCCGGAAACCCGCTGAACAGTGGCTACAAATCCCGCGTGGGAGCAGACTTTGGCATTCATGCCGAATTCCATCTTACCAAACATTTTTCTATCCAGCCGGAAGTACGTTATTCTTCCCAGGGTGGTAAGAAAGATGGCGGACAGGCTTTTGTAACGCCTCAGAATTTACCTGTTCCTCCGGGCACCCCATTACCGCCATACCTCTATGCTGATTACAAGAGCGTGGCAAAAATCAATTACCTGATGGTACCTGTACTGGCAAAGTATCATTTTGGTTTCAGCAGCAAATGGGATCTGTATGTAGCAGCCGGACCGTTTGTCAGCTTCCTGGTATCTGCTAAAAATGAAACCAGCGGCGCAGGCCCGGTATTCCTGGATGCAGAGCATAAACAGCCCATCATGCCGTCAGCAGATTTTAATGAGAAAAGAGACATCAAAAATGAACTGAAAGGCACCAACTTTGGTCTGGATGGTCATGTAGGTATCGCGTACCGTTTCAACAGAAGCAGCATCTTCGTTGAAGGTGGCGGCCACTACGGATTTGTAAAAATCCAGAAAGATAAAGTCAACGGTGAAAACAACACCGGCGCCGGTGTGGTAGTAGTAGGTTATTCCTACCGTATCTGCGGTAAATAATTATGCCAGCAGATTAAAAGACACGATCACAATAGTGACGCTAATACAAACAAGAGACAGGAGGAAGATGTAATCAGCCACTTCCTCCATCTTTTCACTCCGCTTCCGGTTCCTGGACCGCATCGACAGAAAGGACAGGATACAACTCCCCATCAGCAGTATCGCTGCAATTCCCGTACAATCATCAATAATAGTCACCTGGTTGAAATGTGCCACCCGTATGGATGTCAGCACAATCAGACAAAACCCCAGCAGGTTGGTAGAAGTATTCAGTATATGCGGTGATTTACTTTCGTTTGTCATAGCCTGATATTATTACTGTAAGATAAATATTAGCCGGCCGCCGAAAAAGTTAAAATACAATTATGGGCGCTTAAAATAAGATTAACGGGGGCGTATAACTGTATTATCTTTCGGCTTTCAAACCGTTATCCGTTATGAAACATGTGATCTCGTGTATACTGGCCTGTATGCTGGCCGGTTCCGTAAATGCGCAGTCGCTCTGGTATACGCGTCCTGCAGACGCTATTGCCAAAGATACGCCCCTGGCCTGGAAAGATGATCCCGCCTGGCTGCAGGCATTGCCGCTCGGTAATGGTAACATCGGCGCCATGGTTTTCGGAGATGTCAGTCATGAACGGGTACAGCTGAATGAAAAATCACTGTGGAGCGGTAGTCATGATGATAATGATAATCCCGACGCCGTAAAATACCTGGCAGAGATCCGCAGCCTGCTGTTCCAGGGCCGTTTCAAGGAAGCCACTGCACTGACTAACCGCACACAGGTATGCAAGGGTGCAGGTTCCGGACATGGCAACGGCGCCAACGTACCTTTCGGCACCTATCAGACGCTGGGTGACCTGCGTATAGATTTCCACCGGCAGCGTCCCTACACCCGTTACAAACGTTCCCTGAACCTGAAAGAAGCCATCGCTGCGGTCAGCTATGAACAGGATGGGATCACCTATACCCGTGAATATTTTATCAGCGCACCCGCCAATGTGCTGGCCATCAGACTCACTGCCAGCCGCAAAGGCGCCCTGAGCTTTTCTTTAACGATGGACCGCCCGGAACGCTTTACTACCTCGGCCGATAAAGGCGATCTGGTCATGAGTGGTGTGCTGGCCGACGGCAAAGGTGGCAACGGAATGGAATATATGGCGCGGCTGCGTGCGAAGCTGACCGGCGGAAGCCAGTCCTGCAGCGGGAATACGCTGACTGTAAAAAACGCAGACGAAGCGGTGCTGTACCTTTCCGCTTCTACCAGCTATCTGCCTGTATACCCCACCTATACCGGCAGGGACTACAAAAACCTGGTAGGCAAAGCACTGGAATCCGCTGCCAGACAGTCTTACCAGCAGCTGAGACAATCACATATCAAAGATTACCAGCAATTTTATAACCGCGTGGATCTTCGTTTGGCCGCTCCCGATAGTCCGGATGATATCCCGACTGATGAACGCCTGCAACGGATGAGAGCTGCCGGCAATGATAACTTCCTTACGCAGCTGTATTTTCAATACGGCAGGTACCTGCTGATAGCTTCTTCCCGTCAGGGCTCGCTGCCGGCCAATCTGCAGGGTATCTGGGGCAACAAGCTACAGTCGCCGTGGAACGGGGATTATCATACCGATATCAACGTACAGATGAACTACTGGCTGGCAGAGAATACCAACCTGGGAGAGCTGCATCTTTCACTGACCGATTTTATCCGCAGCATAGAGAAGCCGGCTACGAAGTCGGCCGCCGTACAGTTTGGGATGCGTGGCTGGAGTATCAGCCCGATTGTTAACGTATGGGGTTTTACCTCACCGGGAGAACATCCTTCCTGGGGGCTTACCTCCGGCGCCAGCGGCTGGATATGCCAGCATCTGTGGGAACATTATGCCTTCTCCCGGGATAAAAAATACCTGCAGCAGATATACCCGGTGTTGAAAAATGCAGCCCGTTTTTATATGGACTGGCTGGTGAAAGATCCGGTTACCGGTAAGCTGGTATCAGGTCCTGCGTCCTCTCCGGAAAATGCTTTTGAAGCGCCGGATGGCAGCAACGGTACTATCAGCATGGGCCCCTCGCACGATCAGCAGATCATTCAGGAGCTGTTCACCAACGTATTGCAGGCAGCGTCCATCGTTCAGGATAAGGATACATTCCTGGACAGCCTGCAGGCTGCCCGCCTAAACCTGTTAACTACCCGCATCGGCGATGACGGCCGTCTGCTGGAATGGGCGCAGCCATACAAGGAAAAAGAACCAGGCCATCGTCACCTTTCGCACCTGTATGCCCTGTATCCGGGCAATGCCTTCAATACCATTACCACACCTGAATATGTGACCGCTGCCCGCAAATCGCTGGAATACCGCCTGCAGCACGGCGGCGGACATACCGGCTGGAGTGCTGCATGGATTACCAACCTGTGGGCCAGACTGAAAAACGGTAGCGACGCATTAAAAGCATTCAACTCCATCCTGCTGCATAAAACCGCTTATAACCTGTTTGATCTGCATCCGCCATTTCAGATAGACGGTAACTTCGGCGCTACCGCCGGTATTGCGGAGATGCTGGTCCAGAGCCACGAAGAGCGGATTGAGTTACTGCCCGCCCTGCCATCTGAATGGAAAGACGGCTCCGTAAAAGGACTGCGCGCCCGCGGAGGTTACACCGTAAATATGACATGGAAAGATGGAAAACTGGAAACAGCAGAAATTTTTTCCACAGTACCAGGTAAGTGTAAAGTGAAATATGGAGATGAAGAAGTGATGCTGGATACAGAGAAAGGCAAGTGGAGCCGGCCGGTGTGGAAGAAGTCTTAAAGAGGAAAGCGGAGCAAGGCTCCGCTTTTTTTATGGAATAATTATGAACGGGAGAAATACTTTTACAGCATATGGATAAGTATTGTAAGATTTTTATTGCTGTTGATATGCCTCGCGAGTCGCTGATATCAATAATCGCGGATAAATATGATTTGGAAGGCAGCCCTTTTGGAAGTTGGAGCAGCGGTTATTTTGATATGGATATCCGGATAAATAAGGATTTTAATGAGCAGGCGTCAAAGCTATTTCCTGATGGATTCCTGCATTTTGAATACTATCTGGATATTTTGTTCCGACAGGATCTGGAAGATGATGAGGTGATGATTAATATGATATCGGATTTGTTAGTCTGGTTGTGGGGGAATAATTATCCGGCAATCGCGGCGTGCGATTTTGAAAATTTGCTGCCGGAGAAAGGTGGGTATAACAGCCCGCATGTACCATGGCCTGAACCAGTTACCCCCTAAAATCACCGGAACCAGTGATTTTTATTAATAACCTGCTGCCCGCCCCTGCCATGCTGATCCTTTACCCTACCTTTGCACTTTAACTTTAGCAATGAACATCAGAATTATTCTTACAATTGTAGCATTTGTCTGCATATCCCTGAACGTAACTGCACAGGAAACTCCTTATACCTGGCGTGTCAGTCAGGACGAAACACGTTACATTTACGCAGATACCGCCTATGTCCGCGCAAGTCCTGATACGAAACAGTCTCCACTGGATACCCTGCTGCTGGGTCAGGAGGTAAAAGCGCTGGAAACGACGGAGAAAACGCTCAGTCTGAAAAGGCTGGACCTGCCCTGGGTGAAGGTTACCTATAGCAAAAATGGGGAGGAGAAATCCGGATATATCTGGCAGGGGCTTTTATCTTTTCCGCAGATCCGCCGTGGGGAAACCAAATTCATCTTCGGGGTAGAAAGAATGGTAGATACCACCGTTACGTATGAGGATGGCAACAAAGCGGTTCAGCACAAGTTTGTCATCAAACTGAAGATAGCAGTGGCAGATAAGCTTACTACCAGCAGCCAGTGGAAAATTCCTGCTGATGAATCATCCGGTTTTTCACAGACTAAGGTGATGAGCGGCCTGGGGCTTTCCAACGTACAGCACATCATTGTCATCAGCTTCGGCGGAGAAGCCTGTGGTATTGCTACCGAATACTACTATCATGCCCTGACTACAGACGGCCGGCTGATGAGCCTTCCGTCCAGAATGGAGGTAGGCGATGCCGGCGTGTATTATCATACTGAATCCTTTGTGTTCCCGGCAGAGAAAAACGGCAGACCGGACATTATCACTAAAGAAACAGAAGAGGGCGAAGACACCGAAAAAACAGATAAACAGGGTAATGTGATTTATAAAATCACCAGGTCTTCCGTTGGCTGGATCTGGGACAGCACCACTGGTTACAAGGAAATAAAAAAGTAAAAAGACATGTCATCAGATGTAACGGCCGTTCATCTATTATGATGCGATCCTGATGCAGTAACGTTTTAGTTTTGCTATCCTAAAGGATGCACTGCCATCACATCTTATGCCCGTTTACCATCAGCCCAGAAAACGTATTATACTTCTTATTATTACCGCGCTCGCCCTGCTGCTCATAGCAAGGCTGTCTTACCTGCAGCTGGTAGAAAAAAAATATTCCCGCCTGGCAGATGCCAACGCTGTTTTCAAAAAAATTATTTACCCCGGCAGAGGGCTTATCCTGGACAGGCATAACCGGAGCATCCTCGGAAATGACATCCTGTACGACCTGATGGTAACGCCGTCGGCTGTACGTAATGTAGATACCGCCTACCTGTGCAGGATCCTGCAGATAGATAAGACGGAATTTAATTCCCGTATAGCCGATGCCGTTCGGAAGAACGGAAAGGTACGTCCTTCGGTATTTGCCGGATTATTGCCTGCCGCGGTTCACAGCCGGCTGCAGGAAGGGATGTACCTGCTGCAGCCCGGCTTTGAGCTGGTGCCGCGGCCTGTCCGCTCGTACCCGTACCGTGCTGCCGCCAATATCCTGGGTTATATCGGTGAGATCTCTCCCGGTATGCTGAAGATGGAAAGGTATGCAGATTACCAGTCAGGCGATTACATAGGGCTGGCCGGACTGGAGAAGACCTATGAGCGTGTATTGATGGGGCAGCGTGGTATTCAGTACATAGTAAAGGATAACCTGAACAGGCCGCAGGGCTCCCTGGAAAACGGCGCCTATGATACGGCCGCCATCGCCGGAAAGAACCTGCAGCTCTCCCTGGATATAGAACTACAGGTACTGGGAGAGCAGCTGATGCATAATAAAACAGGCAGCATCGTAGCCATAGATCCTGCTACGGGCGGCGTGCTGGCTATGGTGAGCGGTCCTTCGTTTGATCCTAACCTGCTAACGGGTACCGAGCGTACGAAAAACATCAGTCAGCTGCTGGCAGATTCCTCCAGACCTTTTCTGAACCGGGGTATACAAGCCACCTATCAGCCCGGATCTGCCATGAAGCCGCTCACCGCGCTGGCTGCGCTGGATGAGGGTGTTATCACACCGGCTTTCGGTTATCCCTGCCACGGCGGCTACTTCAGTTGTGGCAGGCGTATCGGTTGCCTGCACAGCGATGCCGGACATGCGGACAATCTCCGCCTGGCGATGTCGCATTCGTGCAACGCCTACTTCCTCCACCTGTACCGGCTGATGGTTGACAGCGACAAATGGGGTGGCGTAAAAAAAGGGCATGCCCGGTGGCGGGAATATATGGCCAGCTTTGGGCTGGGCCACCGCCTGGGAGTAGACATCCCCGGTGAGCATCCCGGCATCGTGGCCGACACCGCTGCACTCAACAGGGAATACCATGGCGCCTGGAACTCCTGCTCTGAACTATACGTAGGCATGGGACAGGGGAAAGTGGCTGTTACTCCCATGCAGATGGCCAACGCCATGTGTATCATCGCCAACCGTGGCTACTACTATACTCCCCACTTTGTAGATCATATCGATCATGCCGACGATACCCTGCTGCGCAGCTTCCGGGAAAAGCATGTAGTGGCCCATGTGTCCGATACAGCCTACCACTCCGTCGTATATGGTATGGAAGACGTAGTGGCACACGGCACGGGTAAAGGCGCCCGGATAGACGGTATCGCGGTATGCGGCAAAACAGGCACCGCCCAGAACAGAGGCCGCGTCAATGGTGTTGTCACCGACCTCAAGGACCACTCGGTATTCGTAGCCTTCGCCCCCCGCGATAATCCACGTATAGCCATCGCCGTTATCGTGGAAAATGCCGGCACCGGCGCACTCTTTGCTGTACCTATCGCCAACCTCATGATGGAAAAATATCTCAGGGATTCTATTCCTTTAGCGAAAAGACCGATGTTGGAAAGAATGATGAAATAATTTAATTACGAATTACGAATTGCGAATTACGAATGAGGAGCGAAGACATAAGCGAAGAAGTAAATTCTTTATCCGCTTAGATCTTCGCTCCTCATTCGTAATTCGCAATTCGTAATTCGTAATTAAATCTGTAATTAATCTTCAGCTTTATTCTTCATCTTTCCCAGCAATGCATACGCTCCCTGTACTACTATTTTTACATTTTTCAGCGGGGCTTCTCCGGAAGTTATCTGAACAAACTGATTTTCTCTTCTGCCGGTGGTAACAGGTGTAAGGGTGTAAGCGTTGTTATCGGTGGTGGTAAAGATATATTCCTTGCCCATATAGCGGAGTACGGATGCTTCGGGTACGGCCAGTGCCAGCTGGTTGTCCATTTCGAAGGTGGCATTGAGGAACATGCCGGGCAGGAGGTCATGACCGGGATTTTCAAAGTGGCAGTGAATTAATCCGTTGCGGTTGTCGGTAATGTTTTTGGTGACGAGAATGGTTTCTATGTCGTATTCTTTGCCGCTTTTGTCTGCCAGGGTTACTTTACCTTTCAGCCCTTTGTGGAAAGAGGTGATGTCTTTCTCGAAGATGGTGACGGCAGCGTGGATGTCGTCAGGGTTTACCAGCTCAAACATCACATCACCGGGCATTACATATTTGCCGATGTTCACATTCACTTTCGTGACATAGCCGTTGATGGGAGAATATACGGGCACAGTCCGGGAGATACTGCCGACGGTGAGTTTATCCGGATTGATGTTGATGATACGTAATCTTTCGCCCAGCGATTTAAGGGCTACCTGCGTAGTTTTAAATTCGCTGAGTACCTGCTGGTATTTCTTTTTGCTGATGGCGTCAGCTTCGCTGAGGGTGCGCTGGCGTTCCATGTCGGCAGACAGGTATTCCATACTGGCTTTGGCAGTGAGGTAGTCCTGTTGCAGTTGTATAAAGCTCTGATCTTCCATGGTGGCAAGTATCTGGCCTCTGGTAACCTGCAGGCCGGGGAGCATGGTGGTGCTTTTGAGATAGCCGCCGGAAGGGAAGCTGACAGAGATAAGGTTCTGCGGTGGTACATCTACAATACCGCTGGCACGCAGGGTGGTATGCATATTCATGATACGTGCGGTGTCCAGCGTAATGGCGGCATTCCTGCGCTGGAGGCTGTCCAGCGTAACGATATTGTCTGCGGTATGATCTTCCTGTATGTTCTCCGTCTCTGCTGCCGGTTTTGCTTTACAGGAAAGTAAAATGGCGGCGATGGCTATATATATGATAGGTTGCTGCATCTTATTGCTGATTGTATTGTAGTAAATATTCCAGTTCTGTTTTGCGGATGTTGAGTTCTTTCAGCACGTCGATATATTGACTGCGCAATGTGATTGCGTTGCTGACAAGGGTGCTCCATTCGATGTATCCTATTTCGCCGTTTTTATAGCTGATGTTGGCGGTATTCACGATGATGTCCGACTGTGGCAGGGCAGACGTGCGGTAGTATTGAACGGCCTGCCGGAATTTCATATAGTCGTTCATGTTTTGTTCCAGGCGGGTGCGCAGGGATACTTCTGCTACCGCTGTGGCGGTGGCGGCGCTGGCCTGCATTTGTTCTGCTGCCTTGATTTTCGCTTTCTGTGCGCCGGTAAAGATGGGAATACCGATGCCTACCTGTGCGGCAGAAAAGCGGCGTGCGCCGGTGTAATAGCTTTCATTGCGTTGTTTGTCAGTCTGCCAGCCTATGAAAGACTGGTTGGTATATCCGAGCAGCCATTCCGGCAACAGGCGCGCTTTTTCCAGCTGTGCCATACTTTGAGATACCTGCTGCTGTTGTTTATACAGCTGCAGGTAAGGATGTTGCTGCAGCGTGGTGCTGTCAAACGCAATGATGGCTGCTGCAAGCGTATCAGCTGCGCTGAGGGTTCCCGGAACCTGCAGCAGGGCAGCCAATTGGGTGGCGGCGGTTTTATGATCTGACTGCAGCAGTTCCAGTTGCATCTTTACCTGTTGCTCCTGGTTTTCCAGGGTAGCTTTTTCCAGGAGGTTGCTTTCGCCGTTGTTGTAGCGAAGCCTGGCCACCCGGGAATAGTTGGAGAAGATGCTGTCTGTTTGCTGCAGCAGCTGATTTTTGGCCTGTATGAATTGTAATTCCAGGTAGGCTAGTTTCACCATCCTGGTGATGTCTGCCTGCTGCAATGTTGTTTGCAGCTGCGCATGCTGCCACTCCTGCTGATATACCTGTCTTTGCCTTTTATATACGGCAGGCAGGGAGAAATTCTGCGTAAGTGAAAATCTGTTGTCAAATGCGATGCTGTTGACATTGCCCAGTTCTGCTGTCAGCTGGGTTTTGGTCAGCTCGGCGCGGGTATGTGTCAGGGCTTCGTAGTAGGCTGCCTGTTGTCTGCTCAGCTTTACCTGCAGGTTTTGCTGCTGTGCGGTGCGGATAGCATCCTGCAGGGTGATAGCTCCTGCAGGTACTGACTGTGCGTGCATCAGCGATGGGAAGAGCAGCAGCAGTATGATGCCGGTAGCGGCAGCTGCTTTTTTAGGTTTCCATCCTTCTTCAAATAACAGGAAGAGAGCAGGCAATACCACCAGTGTGAGCAGCGTGGCGGTGATCAGTCCGCCGATTACCACTGTTGCCAGCGGGCGTTGCACTTCTGCTCCTGCGCCGTTGCTGAGCGCCATCGGCAGAAAGCCGAGAGAAGCCACAGTAGCCGTCATCAGCACAGGACGTAACCTGTCGTGCGTAGCTTTGAAAATGATTTCGCGGATGTTGGTCATACCATCATTTTTTAACTGGTTCATTTCGCCGATCAGCACTATACCATTCAGTACGGCTACGCCGAACAACGCAATAAATCCTATGCCCGCCGATATGCTGAAAGGCATATCCCGCAGCCAGAGGGCAAATACGCCGCCGATGGCCGACAAGGGGATGGCAGAGAAAATCAGCAGGCAATATTTTAATTTACGGAATGCGAAAAACAACATGAGGAAGATGAGCAGCAGCGCTACCGGTAAGGCTATACTGAGCCGTTTGGTAGCATGCTGCAGATTTTCGTACTGGCCGCCATAGGTGATATAATACCCCGGCTGAAACTTCAGCTGGCGCTTTACCTTCTGCTGCAGCTCCTGTACAATGCTCTGTACATCGCGGCCTCGTACGTTGAAGCCAACGGTGATCCTGCGCCGGGCATCTTCGCGTTGTATCTGATAAGGACCATCCTGTATGTCAATGGTTGCAAGCATATTCAGCGGCACCTGCTCTCCGTTGGGAAGCCCTACCGGCAGGTTGTTGATTTCGCTGAGGTCTTTCTTTTCATTTTCGTTCATGCGCACCACGAGGTCGTATCTTCTGTCGCCCTCGAATACCAGTCCGGCGGTAGCGCCGGCATAGGCAGACTGTATCGTATTGTTCACATCGGCTACTGAGGCGCCGTACCGGGCAATAGCTTCGCGGTTGTAGCTGACTACCAGCTGCGCCACGCCTGTCACCGTTTCAGTATAGAGGTCTTTCGCACCGGGTACAGTTTTGATGATGCGTCCTATTTTATCCGCATACATCGCCAGCGAATCCAGGTCGTCGCCGAAAATTTTACATACCACATCCTGGCGGGCGCCCGTCATCAGCTCGTTGAAGCGCATCTGTACCGGGAACTGGAATCCGGTGGTAATACCGGGGATTTCTTCCAGCGCCTTGCTCATTTTGCCGGCCAGCTCCGGGAAGGTGGAGGCGCTGGTCCATTCACTTTTAGGTTTCAGTATTACCATCATATCGGCAGCCTCCATCGGCATGGGATCGGTCGGGATTTCACCTGCGCCTATTTTGGTCACTACTTTTTCTACTTCAGGGAATTGCTTTAACAGCAGGCCGGCAGACTGCCTGGTGGTATTAACGGTAGTGGTGAGAGATGAACCGGGCAGCAGCCGGGTGTCTACGGCAAAGTCACCTTCTTCCAGCTGGGGGATGAATTCGCCGCCCATGCGGGAAAGGATAAAGGCAGCTATCACAAATAATACCACGCCTGTAGCTACGATGGCCGCCGGTACACGCATGGCACGCCGTAGCAACGGGTCGTACAGCCGCTTCACCCGCTCCATCATCTTATCTGCAAAGCTGTCTTTATGACTTAACTTTCTGTTGAGGAAGAGTGCTCCCATCATCGGAACATAGGTGAGCGACAGGAGGCAGGCGCCCAGTATTGCAAAGGACACCGTTTCCGCCATAGGACGGAACATTTTGCCTTCAATGCCCTGAAGGGAAAGGATGGGCAGGTATACAATCAGAATGATGACCTGTCCGAATGCCGCGCTGTTCATCATACTTTTGGCAGAAGCAGCTACTTCTGCATCCATCTGTTCCCGCGTCAGCTCCCTGGTATTACGCAGCATAGCGCCTTTGGTCAGCTTGTGCATAACGGCTTCAATGATGATAACGGCGCCATCTACAAGCAGCCCGAAGTCGAGCGCTCCCAGGCTCATCAGGTTGCCGCTCACCCCGAAGATGTTCATCAGAATCAGCGCAAACAGCATGGAGAGCGGTATTACAGATGCTACTATCAGCCCCGCGCGTATATTACCCATGAAGATGACCAGCACAAGAATTACGATGGCGGCGCCTTCCAGCAGATTGCGTTCTACCGTGGAGATAGCATTGTCCACCATTTTGGTCCTGTCGAGGAATGCTTCTATGACCACGCCTTCCGGCAATGTTTTTTCTATCTCCCTGATTTTCTCCTTGATATTTTTGATGACCTGGTTGCTGTTACCGCCTTTGAGCATCATCACCACCGCACCGGCTACTTCCCCCTGATCGTTGAATACCGTTGCGCCGTAACGGATGGCAGTACCCATTTTTACGGTAGCTACATCCCTTACCAACACGGGCATAGCGCCGTTGATGCGTTTTACCGCAATATTCCCGATGTCCTCCAGGTGCTGTACCAGGCCCTCGCTGCGGATGAATAACACATTGGGGCCTTTTTCAATATAGGCGCCACCGGTGTTCTGGTTATTGGCTTCCAGACTTTTATATACATCGGCGATGGTCAGCTGAAAGCTCTTTAATTTCTCAGGGCTGACAGCCACCTCGTATTGTTTTACGGTTCCTCCGAAGCTGCTGACATCCGCCACGCCTTCCGTACCGAGCAGCTGCCGCCTTACCAGCCAGTCCTGGATATCCCGCAGGGAGGTCAGGTCATATTTGCCTTCATAACCGGGTTTAGGCTTTACCACATATTGAAATATTTCTCCCAGCCCGGTGGTAACCGGCCCCAGCTCAGGTTCTGTCATGCCCGGCGGTATCTGCTGCCGCACCTGTGCCAGCCGCTCGCTCACCTGCTGCCGTGCCCAGTATACATCGGTGGCATCATTAAACACAATAGTCACAAGGCTCAGCCCAAACCGCGAAAAGCTCCGCTGTTCGATAATGCCCGGAATATTGCGTGTTGCCTGCTCTACCGGCACTGTGATAAACCGTTCTACATCCGGCGCTCCCAGGCTGGGAGCGGAAGAAATAATTAACACCTGGTTGTTGGTAATATCAGGCACTGCATCTATAGGCAGCCGGGTAACAGCATAACTTCCCCAGCCTATCAGTGCCAGTACAAACAAGCCAACAATCAGCTTGTTGCTGATTGAAAACTGAATAATTCTGTTTAACATGAAAATGTGTTCGTAAAATTGACGAATCAATTACGCATTACAGCGGATGAATAACGAGTGTGGATCGCACCAAAGATATCAGCACCTGATGTTATCAAAGCATATTCGCAATAACATTACAGATATCTCCGCTTTGATCTTCGCTCAATATTCGCCATTCATCATTCGTAATTCGTAATTCCTGTTTATGATGAGTATAATTAAAACAGGTTCATCTTCGGAGGCTGGAAAACATTATCCGGCAGCCTGTACATAGGCGCGCCTTCATTTTTGAGCAGATAGTTTTCCCGTAGTATCTCCTTTACAGGGACAAACAGGGTAACCGGGGCGGGAACAAGCGTGGGCATTACCATGCAGATGGCGTCAGGAGATTTAAATGGCAACTGCATGTCCTGTTGATAATCATCATCAAAAGGTTGCTCATCTATATAATGTAACTTCAGAAATGATGTCAGGGTAATATGGGGATCTTCCTGCTGATGTTTCTGATAATGTTCTATCAGCAATGGCAAACGCAGCAACTGATTAGCATCCGTAGTGCCAAGCAGGTAAACCAGAAATAAAAATATGGCCGTTGCTTTCCTCATTTGCAAATTTGATCCGCAGCAAAGATAACTATATTTGAGATTTATTCATTTGAGATTTATTTATTTAAAATGCAGCGGAGATAAAGTGTTTGTTTGGGGATGTTGATGTGTTTTTGTATTTTTTTAATACTGCCGGGATAATCCGCTTTTATCTTCGCTGCATTTTAAATAAATAAATCTCAAATAAATAAATCTTAAATGATACTATGGAGCATCAGGAACAACATTTTACAGGATCGGCGTTGCTGCGGGATATTGTTATTGGTATGTCCGATGGGCTGACGGTGCCTTTTGCGCTGGCTGCAGGGCTCAGCGGCGCCGTGAAGGATGTAAATCTTATTGTGGTGGCCGGGCTGGCGGAAATTGCGGCAGGGTCCATTGCAATGGGATTGGGAGGTTACCTGGCGGGAAAGACGGAAGTAGACCATTATGAAAGTGAGCTTCGCCGTGAATATGCCGAGATTGAGACAGTGCCCGACAGGGAACGGGAAGAGGTGGAAACCTTCTTCGCGGAGCTGGGACTCAGCCGGGAGCTGCAGGTGAAAGCCGCTGCAGAACTGATTGCTGATAAGGACCGCTGGGCGGACTTTATGATGAAGTATGAACTGGGCCTGGAAAAACCGGATGCACGCCGCGCTACCAAAAGCGCTTTAAATATCGGGGTGTCCTATATTATAGGCGGACTGATTCCGCTGATGCCCTATTTCTTCGTGAACGAAGGGCTGGAAGGACTAAAAATATCCGCCGCCGTCACTATTGCCTGTCTTTTTGTTTTCGGATATGCCAAGAGCCGTATAACCGGGCTGGAACCGCTCCGGGGTGGTCTGCGTGTAGCCGTAATAGGTACTATCGCCGCCGGTTGCGCTTTCGGTATCGCCCGCCTGATAGGTGGCTGATGTTTTTAATGTATTATTGCGCAGGAGAACCAGCTAACAAATCACCGGAAAAGAATTAATGGGAGTAGTAAAACACCAGAGCTTAAAATCCACCGTACTGATCTATTTCGGCTTCCTGGTGGGAGGAATCAATACCCTGCTGCTGTTTCCGCATTTTTTTTCAGATGACGAATTTGCGCTGACCCGCCTCTTCCTGGATATAGGCGTTATCCTTGTTCCCTTCTGTACCCTGAGCACCGGACCATCTGTTAACCGTTTCTTTCCATACTATGCCAGTCATCTGAAGGAGAAAGATAACGACTTGATTAGTTGGGCTTTCCTGTTTTCATTGCTGGGCTTCTTTTTATTTGTTCTGGCAACCTTCGTGTTTCATAACTGGATACTCCGGGAATATGCTGCCAATTCTCCCTTGTTTATATCTTACTTCTACCTGTTGTATCCATATGTTTTTTTCTTCAGCCTGTTCGGGCTGTTCGAGAGCTACAGCGGCTCCCGGCACCAGACGGTGCTGCCTAATTTTCTGAAGGAGGTAGTGGTAAGGGTGGCTACCACTGCGCTGGTAATAGCCTGCTACCTGCATTGGATCAGCTTCACCGCCTTCATGTGGCTCTTTTCCCTGCTGAGCGGTTTTACGCTGGTGATATTGCTGGTATACCTCCGCCGGCGAAAAATGCTGCACTTCACCTTCCGGATGAGCAATGTTACCAGGAGGTTGTTTCCCCGGATGGCCGTGTACTCGTTATCGTTACTGGGCGCAACCATTTTCTCGCTGCTGGCGCAGAATATAGGCAGCCTCATTATTTCCAGCCGGCAGGGATTGAAGCATGTGGCATACCTGAGCATTGCCTATTATATTGCTACCCTGATACAGGTGCCGCAACGCAGTATTGCAGGAATTGCCACGCCGGTGCTGGCACAGTCATGGAAAGAGCGCGATATGGAGAAGATAGGAGAGATTTACCAGAAATCCTCCCTGCTGCAGCTGATTGCAGCACTGTTTATCTTCCTGGCTATCTGGCTGAATATCGACAACATCTTTTCCTTTCTGCCGCCGTCATATAGTGTGGGTAAATATGCGGTTTTCCTGCTGGGACTGTCAAAGGTGATTGATATGGGCACGGGCCTTAACAGCCAGCTGCTGAGCACTTCCCGCTGGTGGCGCTTTGATCTTTACAGCTCCGGCATACTGCTGGCATTATCTGTACCGCTTAATGTTGTGCTGATAGAAAAATACGGACTGGATGGTACGGGGTATGCCGCATTGCTGTCTATGTTTGTTTTTAATACCGTACGTTGTTTGTTTATCTGGAAGAAATTCGGTTTGTTACCTTTTACAGCCGCTACAGGCAAAGCCATCCTGATAGCCATCAGTGCGTGGCTGGCGGCGGTGTGGCTGCCTGCCGCCCCGTCGGCCCTGGCTGATATCTGCCTCCGGGGCGCATTGTTTGCTGTGGTATTTATCGGTGGCATATTGCTGTTCCGCGTTTCCGGAGATATTAACAGTACTGCCGGCGCTATGCTGCAGAAAATATTATCCTATCTGTTCCGCAGCCATAAGCAGTAACGCAGTATTACGGCATCATGATTAAGATGATGATGAAACTGTCATGCAGTTATGCCTCTCTATGTGGATAATTTTGCAGATAATGAATTCCTGCTAAACCCAATACCGTTGTGAATTATCCCCGATACTCCCTTTTCTGCCCATCTTTTCCAGCTGCAATTTTAACTTATCCGATGTAACCCGTTCGCCTGCTATCACCATACTGGCCTTTATCTTCATACGTATATTGTCATGTAATCACTGTTGTAATGTAATTACCTTAAAATTACGTATAACCATCAGCGTTATATTCCATGCGCTGGGCAGACTGCTACGGAGACGACCATTTATTACCATCTGCAAAAGAAAACTGTATTTATGAAAGGAAAGGTGTTGATATTACTGCCTGTTCACAACCGGAAAGAGATAACCCGCAATTTTATGTCATCCCTGCTGCAGCAGGACTATCCCCATTATCACCTGGTGCTGATTGACGACGGTTCCACAGACGGCACCGCGGAGATGGTCACTTCACTGCTGCCCGCTGCTACCATTATCACCGGCAACGGTAACTGGTGGTGGGGCGGCAGCTTGCAGCAAGGTTATCAGTGGGTGATGAAAAACTCCGCGCATCCCGATGATGTGGTACTGATCCTCAACGATGATGTTGAGTTCGGTACAGACTACCTGCGCAAAGGTGTGGAATTTGTCATGCAATACCCTGATACGCTGCTGGTATCGCAGGCCTGGAGCAAGCAAACCGGCGTACTGCTGGATGCAGGCGTACATATCAACTGGAAAAAAATGTCTTTCACCAATGTAACCGGCAAGGAAGATATCAACTGCCTGTCTACCCGCGGCCTGTTCATGAAAGCGCCGGCGTTTAAGTCTGCCGGAGGTTTCCGTCCACACCTGCTCCCACATTATCTCTCTGACTATGAATTTACCATCCGCGCAGGAAGAAAAGGATTCACCCTCCTGACAGATCCCGGCATCCGCCTCGTGATGAACGAAGCCACTACCGGCATCCATACACTCAAAAAACTGTCGGTAAGTAAATTTATAAAGCACCTTTTTTCCCTCCGCTCTTCCGGTAATCCCTGGTACTTTTCCATCTTTCTTATAATGGTATGCCCACCCCTGTGGCTCCCCCTGAACCTCGCCAGAATATGGGGCGGCAGCCTGAAGAAACTGCTAACCAGGAACAGATAGTATTTTATTATTTGGTTATTTGGTTATTTGAGATTTGATTTACGGATTTTGGAATTTTTTGATTTACGGATTTATTAAATGCAGCGAAGAATTTAGCGAATAATTCCGCTTAAATCTCCGCTGCATTTAATAAATCCGTAAATCAAAAAATTCCAAAATTCCAAAATCCATAAATCAAATCTTAAATAACTAAATAATAAAATAACTAAATTTAGAAAAATGTTGTCATGAAGCCGAGAAAAGCCTATCCATCTGCCGTTACTATTTTCGGGGCAAAAGGGGATCTTACCAGGCGTAAGCTCATCCCAGCTTTGTATAACCTGTATATTGCCAATCATCTGCCGGCAATATTTTCTATCTGGTGTGTTGATTTTTTGCCATCTGATATAGATGTTTTTAAAAAGGAGTTATTGTCCGGGGTAAATGAGTTCAGCCGGAGCGGGAAGGCAGATCCCCGCCAGTGGGAAGCATTTGCAGAGCATATTTATTATCTGCAGGGAGATTTTAATAAGGAAGATACCTACATGCAGCTGAAGAATGAGATAACTGCCTTTGAGACAGAAAGCAAGCAACGGGGAATCCGGATGTTTTATTTTGCCACGGCTCCGCGGTTTATTGAAACCATTGCAGCGGCGCTGTATATGCATAAGCTGTGTAATAACAGGAATCAGCATCGTATTGTGGTGGAGAAGCCTTTCGGTACCGATCTGGCATCTGCTAAGAAGCTGAATCAGTTTCTGGTAAAGCGGTTTGATGAGAAGCAGATATACCGTATCGATCATTACCTGGGCAAGGAAACGGTGCAGAATATTATGGCTTTTCGTTTTGCCAACTATGTGTTTGAACCCTTGTGGAATAAAAAATATATAGATCATATTCAGATCAGCGTGGCGGAACAGGTGAGCGTGGGCAAGCGCGGCGGATATTACGACAGCAGCGGAGCGCTGCGGGATATGATACAGAACCACCTGCTGCAGCTGTTATGCATTGTCGGGATGGATTGCCCCGGCGCTTATAAGGCAGAAACTATCCGCGACGCCAAAACGAAAGTGCTGAAAAGTGTGCGGCCATTTACTGCCGCGCAGGTGTTCAAACAGGTGATCCGCGGACAATACACCGCCGGCGAAATCAATGAGGTGCCGGCAGTGGCCTATCGCCAGGAAGAGCATGTGGCGGCGGAGTCCAACACCGAAACCTTTGTGGCCATGAAGCTGTTTATTGATAATAAACGCTGGGAAGGTGTGCCTTTCTTCCTGCGCACGGGGAAATCGATGACGCGCCAGTCTTCTGTGATTGTTGTGCAGTTCAAGGATTCGCCGCATAAGATTTTCAAGGATGATATTGTACCCAACCGGCTCATCATCAGTATTCAGCCGGAGCTGGAGATAAGCCTGCTGTTTGAAAGCAAGGTGCCGGGTCTGCAGATGAAGCTGGTACCGGTAGAGATGGATTTCACCTACCAGGACGCCTATACGGAAACATTGCCGGAGGCATATGAAGCCCTGCTGCTGGACGTATTACACGGCGATGCCACGCTGTTCATGCGTGCCGACCAGGTGGAAGCCGCCTGGAAAGTGGTAATGCCGGTGCTGGATGCCTGGAAGAAGAATCCGTCCAAACAGCTGCAGTTCTATAAGTCCGGTAGCTGGGGCCCCGCAGTGGCGTCAAATCTGCTGAAGCCTTATGCGAAAGAGTGGTTCCGCCTGCCCTCCAGTGAAATTGTGAAGAAAACAGCAGCAACAATCTGATCTTATTGTTTAAACCTGACAGATGAATACAGACTGGAACTGGTTTTTCAGCTCTTTTTGCCAGAGTGCGGCAGCGTTGATCGGTATCATCGCTGCCTTTCTTATTTCCCGGCTTATCGGTATGAATGAGAAAGTTAATGCGATCATCTCCGGATTCGGAGAACTGGTGATAGACCGGAATAAAATTATACACGGGCTGGGACAGCGGCGTTTCCGCTGGTATAACTCCACCCTGATGCGTTATAACGAACACCTGGTGGAAGATATACGCCGCGGGCATTTCAGCGGATTTTCCGAAATTGATATACTGGAAAAAATTTATTCGGAAGATGACCGCCTGTTTAAAGCCAACGATGTGGTACTCCATACTTTTGCTGAAATGCGGGAGAAGTATGGCGGTGGCCGCTCCGCTGCGATAGAGATGCCGCCGAAAGACACCTGGGAGCAGATACGTAAGGAAAGAGAACTGATAGACCACCTGGAAATGGAGGCCCGCAAGCTGATACAGCTGTTCAAGAAAAATGAACAGGAGCTGAAAGTTTTCCGCGATACCTTCCGGCCGTTGAGTTATATCATCATTGTATTGATGATAGCGTTTCCGCTGACCGTTATTTATCCGCTGCATTTCATGCCGGTACAGAGCAACCGGCCGCCGGTGCTAACCCTGCACTGGTCGGTTATCCTGCGTACGGTAATGAGCCTGAAAGGCTTTCTGCTGGCTATATTTTTTGTTACCATAGAAGGCATCTTCCTGTATTTTCTCACGCTGGTCAATAAGATGCGCAGAGAGGTTATGACAGCCGCCGGGCGGCATTCACCTGACTACCAGAAAATACATTATTATTCTCCTTACCTGGATACCTGATCAGCGCAGGGCCTTCCTTATTTTCAGGCAGGTAGGCGCCGTGGTGAGGTAGCCGTCAGGCAGAAATGTAAAGATCATGCCGGTGATATTTTTCTCGTGGTTGATCCAGGGATGGCTGCCAAATGCACCGGGGCTGCTGTTTTCAATGAGTGTGCCGCCGGCGCCGGTGAAGTCGCGCCAGTTACCGATACCATAGAACTGTGTTGTATTCAGCCATACCAGCGGATAGGGGCAGTAGGCTACTGTTGTAAGACCCGTATAGCCCTGCTCCATGGCAGCTATTGCTGCAGCGCTCAGCACACGTGTACCGTTGGAGGCAACGCCTTTCTGCAGCAGCATATTCAGAAATTTCATATAGTCGTTGGCGGTACTCCGTGCGCCGCCGCCGATAAGCGGGTTGGCAGTGAGACCGTAGTCGGTATTATTCATGCCGCAGGGCCGGAAGATTTTTTCTGCCGCCAGCGTCTTCCAGTCTTTCCCGCTCACTACTTCACAGATCCGCCCTGCTACCTGCATACTCACGCCGCCATAGTTGAAGGTAGTTCCGGGGGTACTTTGCAGCGGCACATTCCGGGCAATGTTATTAACAGCAGCTTCCAGCGTGGTGAAGGCATCGGATTCGTATCCCTGCTGCGAATTGCCGGGGAAGCCGGAAGTATGGGAGAACAGCTGCGCAATGGTTATTTTTCCTTTGCCGTTGGCGGTAAGTATGGGCAGATATTTTCCGGCAGTATCTGTCAGATTGATTTTTCCCTCATCAGCGAGCCGCATCAGTACGGCTGCTGACAACCATTTGGTACAGGAGGCGATAAGCAGCCGTGTATCTCCGGTGTAGCCCCCGAAACTTCTGCTGTAGGCCGGTTGCCCGTTAATATGCAATACGGCAAAACATTTGCCTCCGAAAACGGAAGGCACGGAATCTGTCAGTATCTGATCAATTGCGCTGTAGTCGCCAGGCTGGGAAATGAT
Source organism: Chitinophaga solisilvae (assembly GCF_009928525.1). GTDB lineage: Bacteria > Bacteroidota > Bacteroidia > Chitinophagales > Chitinophagaceae > Chitinophaga > Chitinophaga solisilvae. Next base: position 453,872 of record NZ_JAABOK010000006.1, read on the forward strand.
GGTCTTATCGTTTTTCTTCTGGCAGGAAACAGCCAGTATGCCAGTCAGGCAGTATAACAGGCAGGTATAGATCGCTCTCATGACAATAGTTTGGTGATAACAATTGTAATATAACTGCAATCTGTTGAAATTATTATCCGGATGCCCGTTTTTTATTTGTGGTAAAAGAGAGGTCGGTATAACGGAAATGCATATACGTAGATATTATTGATTCTGCAGCTGTGCGGGTTGCCACTGTTACCCTGGCAGGCGGGCGCGGGCGGCACAGTCTTTGTGCGCCGGTAGTATGCAACAGAATACCTGGAAACCTCCCCATAAAGAATTTTCCGGCTTCCTCCGCGTACGCGGCGCACGGGAGCATAACCTGAAGAACATAGACCTGGAAATACCCCGTGACGCTTTGGTGGTATTTACCGGCGTTTCCGGTTCCGGCAAATCATCGCTGGCATTCGGTACCCTATATGCAGAGGCGCAGCGCCGCTACCTGGAATCGGTATCACCTTATGCCCGTCGCCTTTTTCATCAGATGTCGGTGCCGGAGGTAGACGAGATTACGGGGCTGCCACCGGCAGTGGCTTTACAGCAGCAACGCGGACTGGCGACTACACGTTCGTCTGTAGGCAGCGTAACCACTTTGTCCAATCTTATACGCATGTTGTATTCCCGTGCCGGCGATTATCCCGCCGGTCAGCCACACCTGGAAGCAGAAGCGTTTTCTCCCAATACCCCTGCCGGCGCCTGTCCTTCCTGCCACGGCCTGGGACGCATATACGAAGTGACGGAGCGTTCTATGGTGCCGGACGATTCCCTTACCATCCGGGAAAGAGCGGTGGCGGCATGGCCGGTGGCATGGCACGGACAGAACCTCCGTGATATACTCATCACGCTGGGATATGATGTGGACCGCCCCTGGCGCGACCTGCCAAAGAAAGACCGGGACTGGATACTCTTTACCGAAGAACAGCCTGTAGTACCGGTATATCCCGGCTTCTCCCATGAGGAAGTGAAAAGGGCCATCAGGCAAAACGTAGCTCCTGCCTATAAGGGTACCTTCTCCGGGGCTAAAAGATATGTGCTGCATAACTTTTCCAATACAGAAAGCGCTGCTATGAAAAAGCGGCTGCAGCAGTTTATGGAAAGTGCGGAATGCCCGCTGTGCCAGGGCAAGCGCCTGCGCCGGGAATCGTTGTCCGTGAAATTCGCCGGTATGGATATCGGAGAAATATCCAGGCTGCCGCTGCATAAGTTATCTGCGCTCATGCAGCCATTTGCCGATGGTACCGCACTCCGCGGAAAACGCCAGCAGGCACACCCGGAGCGGGAGCTGGTGGCACAACGCATCGCGGCGGACCTGGTTGGCCGCCTTGATGTACTGCTGGAGCTGGGGCTGGGCTATCTTCTGCTGGAACGCAGCACGCCTACGTTATCGCCGGGAGAGCTGCAGCGTCTCCGCCTCGCCACGCAGGTGCGCTCCAATCTTTTCGGCGTTGTATACGTACTCGATGAACCCTCCGCCGGCCTGCATCCCGCCGATACCGAAGCGCTGCTGTCGGCACTCGAAAAACTGAAAGCCGCCGGCAACTCCCTCTTTGTAGTGGAACATGACCTCGATGTAATACAACATGCCGACTGGCTGGTGGATGTAGGTCCTGACGCCGGCGAGTACGGCGGACATATTCTGTACAGCGGCCCGCCGCCCGGACTTGCCGCCATAGCGGATTCCAAAACGGCGCAGTATCTCTTTGCCACTAAAGTACCGCCGCCGCATCAGCCGCGTACGCCTGCAGGATGGCTGGAGCTGGCGGGCGTTACCCGCAACAACCTGCACCAGCTGGATGCCGCTTTCCCACTGGGATGCCTCACAACTGTAACCGGTATCTCCGGATCTGGTAAATCAAGCCTGGTAAGCCAGGTGCTGATAGAGCTGGCCTCCACCCACCTGGGTATGGAACTGACGGCAGAAGCAGAAGAGGGAGAGGGGCTGGAACATACAGCCCCTGTCACGCTGGGGGGCCGCATCACCGGCGGTATGGAACATATTAAACGGCTGGTACAGGTAGATCAGAAACCTATTGGCCGCACACCACGGTCTAACCTGGCTACCTATACGGGGTTGTTTGACCAGGTACGTAAACGTTTTGCGGAAACGAAGACCGCCAAAGCCCGGCGCTACGATGCCGGCCGCTTCTCTTTCAACGTGGCGAAAGGCCGCTGTGAAACCTGCCAGGGTGAAGGCTTTGTAATGGTGGAACTGCTTTTCCTGCCCAGCGTATATGCGCCCTGCCCTACCTGCCATGGTGCACGCTACAATGCTAAAACACTGGAAATAACGTGTAACGGGAAAAATATTGCAGAGGTGCTGGAAATGACGGTAGATACTGCCTATGAATTTTTTGCAGACGATCCGAAAATACACCGTTCGTTAACAGTCCTGCGTGAAGTGGGACTTGGCTACCTGCGGCTGGGACAGCCGGCTACACAGCTTTCCGGCGGCGAAGCGCAGCGCATCAAACTGGCTACAGAGCTGCAACGCATAGGGCGCGGTGATACGCTTTACATTCTTGATGAGCCTACCACCGGACTCCATCCATCCGATACGGAGAAGCTGGTCACGCAGCTGGACAGCCTCGTGGAAGCCGGCAACACCGTAATAGTGGTAGAACATGAAATGAGGGTAGTGGCAGCCAGCGATTGGGTAATAGATATTGGTCCGGGCGCCGGAGAAGCAGGAGGTAAAATCGTAGCAACAGGTACGCCGGCTACTGTAGCCAAAGCCGCCGGAAGCCGCACGGCGCCTTATCTGGCAAAGTTCCTGGAACAAACCGGTCAGCTTTCCTGATCATATTCCAGTAACAGCTTGTCCATCATCTTACCATCTATATACAAATCAAAGCTGTGGGGGCTGAGTATCCTCTTCTCCCGCAGCTGTTTGATGGTCCGGTTAAAACTCCTCAATGACACCGCCAGATAATCTGCCAGGTCCTTTTTGGGTAACACTACCTGCTGGTTGGCCAGCAGCGAAAATAATTTCATCATCGTATATTCTGCCGGATATATCTGCTGGTAAGAAGCCCTGGCAGAGGTTTCGCTGACCCTTGCCGCCAGCGCCTGCAGCAACAGCTGATTGAATACCGGGTACTGCGTCATCAGCTTTGAAAAAAAATCGTAGGTGATGCAATAGGATGTCACCGGCGTTAAAGCCGCAATAGAAGTCACATTTTTCGTCTTCCTGATAATTTCTATCTCACCCATCAGTTCCCCTTCTCCCAGAAACTCAATAATAAATTCCTTACCGTTTGCTTCCGTGATATAACATTTGGAAATCCCTTCTTTCTGTATAAAAACATATTTGTTGCCCTGTCCCTGCATCAGCAGATGTTCGCCCGGAGCATAGCCCTTCAGGAACACCCGGTCTTCCTTCTCTTCGGAAGTCAGCGTCTGTTCTATAAAGGATAGTATAGCTAGATTGGTACGTATCATGACATATGGTATGAGACAAATGTCCCGTTTTTTTGAAGTAGGAGAAAGTAATTTTGCAGAAATTTAGATAAATAATCAGGAAAGATGACTGGTATACAAATAATTGCATTTGATGCAGACGATACATTATGGGTAAATGAGCCTTATTTCCAGGAAGCAGAGCAGAAATTCTGCGGACTGCTGGAAGACTATCTGCCACACCACAGCGTTTCACAGGAACTGTTCAGAACAGAGATGGAACGGTTGCCGTTATATGGTTATGGCGTTAAGTCCGTTATGCTCAGCATGATAGAAACAATTCTCCGGGTAACCAACAATACTGCACGCCCTGAACTGATTCAGAAAACGATTGAATATGGTCAGGAACTGCTCAATAAACCCATTGAGCTGCTCGACGGTGTACAGGAAGTGCTGGAAGCACTGAAAGGTAAATACCGGCTGGTAGTGGCCACCAAAGGCGATCTGCTGGATCAGGAACGCAAGCTGAATAAATCAGGGCTGGCGCACTACTTTCACCACATCGAAATTATGAGTGATAAAAAGGAGAAGGATTACTATAAACTGCTGAAACACCTGGACTGCAAACCGGAAAATTTCCTGATGATCGGCAACTCCCTCAAATCGGATGTGATGCCGGTGCTGGAGATCGGCGGTCATGCCATCCATATCCCTTACCACACCACCTGGGCGCATGAAATGGTATCCCATGAGGTGAAGGGAGATAATTTTTACACTTTTGAAACTATCTCGGATATACTACCGAAACTATTGTCATGAAACAATTATTAAACCTGGACACCTGGGCGAGAAAAGATCACTTTCAATTTTTTACACAGTTCGAGGAACCATTCTTTGGGGTATGCGTTACCGTAGACTGTACCAGGGCATACACCATCGCAAAGGAAAAGGGGTATTCCTTTTTTCTGTATTACCTGCATGCCTCGCTGGCGGCAGCCAATGCCACCGAACCTTTCCGCTACCGTATCAGCAATGGTGAGATATGGATTTATGATGCCGTTCATGCCTCTCCGACCATCAACCGTCCGGATGGCACTTTCGGCTTCGCCTATATGGACTACCACCCCGACTTCCAGGCCTTCGCTGCAGCAGCCCAGGAGGAAACCAACCGCGTACAGCAAAGCACCGGCCTGATACCTGCTGTCTCCGGTGAAAATGTTATTCACTGTTCTTCTCTGCCCTGGATAGATTTTACCAGCATATCCCACGCACGCAGCTTCAGCTTCAAAGACAGCTGTCCTAAAATATCTTTCGGCAAAATGACCAGCACCAATGGAATTATGACCATGCCGGTATCCGTACATGTGCATCATGCATTGATGGATGGGTATCATGTGGGGAGGTTTCTGGAGGTGTTTCAGGAAACAATGAACAGAGAGTAATTACGAATTACGAATTGCGAATTACGAATGTAGAAGCGAAGAGCTAAACGTAGATTAAAGGTGATAATTTAAAAATATTTTCCTTAATCTACGTTTAGCTCTTCGCTTCTACATTCGTAATTCGCAATTCGTAATTCGTAATTCAAAGCGCTTGTATATGCAGATGATCCAATGCATCTGCAAACAGGTACCGTATATTAACGCCTCTGGAGGCGGCGTTGCTGATAGCGGTACGCAGGGCGTTGCGCGAGTTTTCGTTGGTGATATGGTTCAGATCTGTTGCCGTGCTGCCGGTGGGCGAGTGTTCGTTCCAGCGGTTAGGCAGGAAGAAATTGCCGGTAGTAGGCAGGTTCTGGTATTGCGGCAACAGCGTAGGTGGTGTGGTGTTGCTATAGACGGTGATATGGCCGTTGTAGGTTCTGAAATCGTGGTCTGCTCCTGCGCCGTCGGCGTATGGTGGCCTTGGAAGGCCGAGTGCATAGCTGCCGGGTGCGAGGTTGTTGATGGCAGTGATGACGGCGTCGAGGCATTGCTGCTGGTTGCGCACATCGATGCGGATGCCGTCGATATGGGTGAGGTCTACAGCCGTACCGTTGGAATGGTGAGAGGATGCAGGCCTGATGTAGCTCAGCATACCGAAAGCGGGGTTAGCACTGCGGTTGTGATCCAGGGAGAAGTAGCAGATGGCGGCGATGCTTTGCAGCAGGTTGAGAGAGGGTACAAAGGTAGTGCCGTTGAGGGTGTAGTTGCCATGATCCCTGATATATTCAAGTTGCTGGCGGATGTTATTGGCAAAGACTACTCTGCCGGGATTGTTGAGCAGGTCTGAAGCGAAGCCCTGCACGTCGGAACTGTTGGCGCCTGATACGGGTGGTGCAGCAGGAGCCGGAGGTGTATCAAAGCGGGTGAGGTTATTATGATCGATGATAGAAATAAGCGTGCTGGCGTAATCCGGAGCGGTAGCGTATCCTGCCCGTGCAATTTCCTGGGCAAACCGGTGTGCGTCGTTGGTGAAGTTGAATGCGTTGCGGTAGCGTGCATTATTCACGAGGAAGTTGCCATGGTCGTTGAAGCTGTCAACTGCGTTGGCGTATGCCCTGAAATAATCTTTTACGCGCCAGCGGTAGCGGGTATTACCGCTGCTGTCGGTAAATTGTTCTATGGAGATGATTTCGGGGTATGGATGTCTGGACCGGTCGTTGTCACTGTGAATTTCGGTGGTGGTGAGCAGCTGCCGTTCGCCTGTCCAGCCGGAGCCGGCTTTGATGCCGAAGAAGTTGAAGCGGGGGGCGCTCCTTCCCCAGCCTGATTCCAGTGCTGCCTGTGCGAGGGTAACGGAAGCGGGTACACGCGTTTGCCGCATGCTGTCTACTGCATTCTGGCCGTATTGCTGAATGAAATCGGATTGTACGGTGAAGTCAGCGGCGAAGAACTGGCTGTCATCGGCAAGCGACTGAGCGCCGCTGCCTACGGGCCTGTTCCAGAGTTCTATTTCAGCATTTCTTCTGTTGATGAGTCCCTGTGAATCTACGAGTACGCCGTTGCGGCGTACTTTCACCCATTTACGCATTTCGGTGGGCACGGCGCTGTAGTTGCCCTGGTTGAGTAATCTGCGCAGCGTACTGGCGCGGAAAGCGCCGGTGCCTATATTGTATACGAAGCTGACGAGTGCATCGAACTGGTGTTGGTTGAGGGCTACGGTGATACCTTCGTTGACAGCCTGCTGGAAGCCGGTGAGCCGTTCCATGAGCAGTTCGGTAGCACGCTGCTCGGTGATGCCGCCGGCGTAGGGTGCTTCAGAGGCAGCGCCGTTGCAGTTGCCCTGATGTATGAGCGTACCATAACCGATGGTACAATGACCGGCCTGGTCATTGTATTTCTGTGCGCGGAATCCTTCCAGTCTTTTGATAAGGTCTATGCCGTCAGTAGAAATGACGGTAAGGGCAAATGCGGTATTGTTCCAGGTGAGGGAGTGGCTGACAGCCGCTCTGGCAGGGAAGTGTACGATTTGTATGCGGCCGTTCCAGTCGTCGCTGACCCGTACTTCGCGTTCGAATTTGGTCAGAAATTCGGAGAACCTTTCCTGGTAAACGGTGCCGCGTGCGGGGTCTACGATGGTCAGCTGTGTGCCGTCGGGAGTGCCGTCGCCGCGGATGGCGGTCATGATGCGGGCATGTATACCAAAGCGTGCATCAGTGCCTTCAGCGGTGGTGACCCATATGGGGCCGTAGTTACGGAGTAATCTTTCCCAGCCTTGAATGGTGAGGCTTTGCGGGTATTCAAAATCCATTCCGGCGGCGCGCAGGAAGGATTCTTTTTCAGCAGCCATGAGGGTGCGGTTGTTCCTGAATTTCTCCAGCCAGGTGGCGCCGATGCTGCCGATGACTGTTTCGATAGGAGTTGAGCGCTGATCTCTCCAGGAGATCATCATGGTGGCTACGGTTGCCCAGCATACGAGGCCGGAAGGCTGCCGCAGCGGATTCACGGTACCCGGCACGGTATAGTCTACCGCGTCAAATGAACTGGCAAATCTGTCCACGATGGAGGCGGCGCCGGCATAACCCTGGTGTCTGCGTTTCCCGGTGAGCAGGGCATTTGTTTCGAAGAAACGATTTTCCATTGTAATGGTGTTGAGTAGCTGAAAAAAATTTATACTGTTCTGCCTAGTTCGAAGTGCATCCCGTCTTTTCTGCTGCGGAAGTGGCCGCCCCAGAAGAATCCGTGCTGATTGGCGATGGCTACCAGCTCACGCACGCAGCCTGTTTGCCCGACGAGGGCAGGCTCGCTGCCCAGCGCATTCCATGGCGCGTTGATGTCGAAGGCGGTGCCCCAGGCGTGGTTGCTCAGTGGCCGCGGATTACGGTCGCGGGTGCCACGGATGTACCTCGCCGCATAGCCTCCTTCAAAGGTGGTGATCCTGTCCAGCAGGCCGGCAGTTTCCCATGCTGCCCACAGGCGGCGTAGTCTGTCCGCACCGGCCCGGTGGAAGTTGATAGTACCGTTTTGAATAACGCGGCTGCCAAAACGTTTACCGTTCAGCTGCGGTATGGAAACGGGAATGATATTATCGTGGTACCAGCTGTTGGTAACGCGTATACCGTCACCGTTGAACGTTGAAGGATCTGCTTCGTAGGTGAAGGTCCCGAATTCTGTGGCACGCTCTGCTGTTGACAGCGGCCGTATGCTGGTGGGGCGCGGCGGCCAGTTGGGGTCTGCAGCCGGTGCAGCCGGTGTGGCTACCTGCTGGGCGGTGACTGCCGGCTGCGGCGCTGCTTCTACGGTGGCTACTACGTCTGATGGCGGTGGCGTATCGGATGGCGACTGTTTCTTGCGCATCTCATCCAGGTCCTGCATGAACTCCGCAGGATTGAAATCTTCCTGTATACTGTAGGGGTTATCTTTCCGGGTCACAGATTGCGCTGCAGCAGCCGGCTGAGGCGTACTGCGTTTAGCCGGCGGCGTTTGTTCAAATTCATTGAACCGGTTATTCAGTTCTTCTGTATCTACCTGGATGGTGCCCAGGTTATACGCATTGGCATACTTCATATTCTGTGCAATGCGATCGAAGATGGCATGCTCGTTTTTAAATCCGGGATCCTGTTCCTTTGGCGGGGCGGGCGCTTCAACGGATTGCTGCTTACCCAGGTCCTCACGGTTGACGGTGCGTTTGGTGGCAGGATCATATACTTTTTTGCCGGAAAGAATGGCTTGCAGGTCATTGGCAATTTCCTGTTCTTTTTCTGACAGGGTGCTGCTGCTGTCTGGTGGCGGCGCTTCAGCGCTGCGCATCTGTTTGATGTCATCCAGCAGGGCATCGGTGTCGGGATGCGGCGTGGTGGCATTGTCTGCCGCCGGCGAAGGAACCGGTTTAGCACTGCTGACCGGAGCTGCTGCTATATCGCTGGCATATGTATAAACGGCATTGCCGGAATCCGTATCCGGTTCCAGCACATTGGTGAGCAGATCCTGATGATGGCTCACAGGAGAAAGATGTATTTCTTCCTGAATATCATTGGTATAACTGTCATCACTATACGAAGCTGACAGTACCACATATTCTTCCGCTGCTGCCGGTTCATCCGTGGCAGATGAAGCCACTACATACTCATCGAAGAAGTTGCCATCTTCATCCACGGCGGCGGCTACTACGTATTCTTCTGCCGGTACGGCATCCTTGCTGACAAGCACTTCGCCGTTATCGAAATTCCGCGATACGGCACGGCGCTTTCTCCGGCTGGCAGGACGGATACAGCCGTAATAGTCGTTGAGCATATCATCGTAGCAAGCGTAAGGTGTTTGTTTCTTCCTCATATGCCAGAGAATTTTTTATATCCTGATATTCATTTTTACCAGCGTATACGGATCGAATGTCATAATCAGCTCTGCTTCATTTGTTGTCAGGTGATTTTTCTGCAGTAATATCTTCAGCTCGTCCGGACTGTAATCCAGGACTTCTGCCAGGTTGTTGTTCACTACGGTTACCGGCGGGTACCGCGGGTCCATGGTGAAATTTTCGCCGCGCACATGCAGGTAGGGCCGTTGCTGGTCATCCACGGAAAGGCTGACAGCCTTGACTTTGGGCGGGGTCTGGTTCCGCCTGGATTTCTGTATCTGGTTGGCGAGTGTTTTATAATCAATCTCATTATCTGATACACGTTGAATATCTACCTGTTTTTTTTCCACCTGCTGCAGGTCATCTACAGAGCTGACGCCGAGCTTGCGCAGCTTCTTCTGTGTTTTCTGGTCTACGCCTATCTCTTCAATTTTGGTGTCGTTTTTCAAACCGCTCATTTTGGTGGTGGCCCTGACCTGCTGGTCTGTGATGGAGCCGAGCTGTATATTTACTTTGGAAGCCCCTTCCTGTCCGGGTTGCGCGGTAATGAACCGGATCTGGTCGCCATCAAAGGTGGGGAAGATGTTAAGGTCTATCGCCAGGTCCTTGACGGTGTAGGTCAGCGGTTTATTAATGGCTTTGATGGCCAGCGTTTCGCGGGTCTTATCCAGTTCCACTACCAGGGAATCCACAAAGTCTTCCAGGTTCCAGTATTGATTTTCATTCGCCATTGTCTGGTATATATTTTTCAGCTTTTATTGTAATGCTGTGATAAGATGGCCTGAAGCTGGTGTTCACGCGGTATACAGGCGGAACGCTGCCAATGGTTACCTTACCGTTTTCATCCACGCTGATATCCAGTTCCACCGGCGTACCTATTTCTATTTCGTAGATGTAGGAGTGTACGCCGTTTTCTTCATCGGTGAATTCCCCCTGAAAGGACAGGAGGTTTTCCAGCATCTGCCGGAAAGAGAAAAATGATTCGTCTGTCATGACTGTCCGGTTTTGCTGACAGGATTAAGTGCCACTTTTACGTTGATTTCAATATCATACCCGTCGAATGTATATTCCGGTGTATCCGGGGCTCCCGGCTGCTGGCCGGACAGCGGATCTTCCTCGCTGTCGTCTGCAGACATGGTGTATCTGTACGGATAGTTCATAGCTTATTGATTTGCAGATTTAAGACCTAATATCCTGGCGCTCACCGGCAGCGGAAATTTCACTTTCATGGGCGTTACCTCCTGTACATATCCTTCCGGTGTAAGGGCGCCTACCTGTGCCAGGGTGATTTCAAACAGTCTGAATACCGGTACAATCCATACCATACCCTGTTCGTAAGTGCGGCCTTTCAGTTTAATATTGTAAATCATCTCTGAAAGATTGTCCGCCGCGAAGGCCGGGTTACGGATAGCGGCAAGCATTTCATCATTCAGTGGTGTGTTGTTATCCCAGTTGCCAAGTAATTTGTTCAGTTCTGCCATGCTCAGTTCTATGCCTGCTTTCATGCGTCCGGAAGTAGTATCCGTGAGGCTTTCCGGATCTTTGGGATCCAGCGCCATTTTTGTGTCAGTAGCGCCGTTGGCAGCATGTTCCGCTGAAAGCGATACTGTGTAGCGCAGGTCAGCGTTCAGTTCCCACAGGGATTTGGATTTGCCGAGGGAGGGTGACTGCCAGATCTTATTCCAGAAAGCACGGTAGACTTTCATATCTGTCAGTTCTTTTTCCGGAGAAACAGCAACACCCTGTTCCTGCACGAAATAATTTTCCACCAGTATCACCGGTGTGCTGCCGATAGCTTTGTACTCCCGGTTGCTGCGGGTTCTCCAGCGCATCTCTGCAAAGACTTCTATTTTTTTATGCAGCGGGAGGTGCAGCAGTTCGTCCTGAAGGAACTCAAAGTCAATGGCAGTGTTGGCGCGGATGTCTTTCTGTTTGAATGTTTTTTCAAACAGCAGCTGCCTGGTGGCGGCATCTTTAAAGTAGAACGTGTAAATAGCTTTAGGCAGGGGCGTAGCGGGGTTGCTGGCCACATGCAGTTTTACACGGAATATTGTTCTGGCAGACTGTTTTATCAGCAGTACTTCTTTTCCGTTTACCACGATGGGTTTCAGGGATTCAAAAGTAAGCACCACATTGTTACTGAGCGTATACGCCTTTCCGTTAGTATGCAGGGACAAGCTGGCTGCTGCTGCAGGAGCAGGTGAGGGTGCCGGTGCCGCAGCTGGTGCAGGAGCCGCTGCCGGTGCATTTTGCAGCTGGGTGAGCAATGCGGCCAGCACCGCGGGATCTATATTCGGCGTGGCGCCTGCAGCCGGTTGATGTTGCAGGAGTTGCTGCAGCATGAGCCGGCGTTGTACATCACCTGCCAGGGTGGTCATCAGCTGGTTGTTGGCCTGTAATGTCTGTAATTTATGCTGGTTGGCAGCGTTGATCAGCTGCGGGATCACCTGTATGCCCTGCTGGATGATAGGCCCTGCCAGGCTGGCCAGCAGCGCGTCGTCGATGCCGAATATGAAAGGTCTTGAAAAACGGTTGTCATCTGCCTGTGGTGTACTCATGGAATGGGCTGCACTGAATCCGGGAATATTTGGCGCCACCGTGCGTAATACCGCTCCCAGCAGACTGGTAAGCAGGGTGGTGGTATCTGCTGCCGGAGCAGAGCCGGAACCGCTGCTGCCGGAACTACTGCCGGAACTGCCGCTGCTGCCGGGATTCAGCACATTGATGGCTGCGGGTAATACAGCTCTTACCAGGCTTCCCAGAATATCTTCAATAGAAGACTGCTGCGATAAATACTGTTCATCGTGGGAAATTTTTCTGACGGGATGAAAAGCTGTCGTACTCATAGTAATACTTGCTGGAGGTAAACTAAAACGTTCATTGTTGATGCGCTGCATAGCCGCCGGAATTTTAATTACCCTGGAAACTGCCGGGGACGTGCCTTTCATGTCTTTAGCACTGAAAAGCTGCACATAGCAGTGCTGTTCATCGAAGTAACTTTTCGGCAGACTGACTTCTTCTTCACTATCGCCGAGAAAGGTGAGTTTTTGTTTCTGCCGGAAGGGCGTTGTCCGGGAAACAGCGTCTACCCACCTGATACCGGCTCTTTCTACGACATGTCTGCCTATTTTGAAGCGGTAGCAGGTGTTGGTGCCGATATCGATCCTGAACCGATAGTTGCGGCTGTCTGCTGATTCCCAGTGTAAAATTGCCAGGGCCATGATCGCTGGTTGTTAACGTGGCGCCGCTACTCCTGCAGGCGGTGCGATAGCAGGTTGGTTACCAGCCGGGTGAAGCGCTGCCACGCCGCCGTCAGCGTACATATTGGCGAAATTATCCAGTTTAAAGTAGTCTGTTTTGAATTTGATATTTACATGTCCTTTTAGGGTGGCGGTCAGATCATCAGTAGCCTTTTTATCGGAAGTATTTACCTGTATGTTGGTATTGGTAATATCTGCGGTAACGGACGGTCCTCCGAAGATAGCGCCGAGTATACCACCATCTGCTTCAAAGTGTGTATTGACGGTATTGATGTTCTGATCGTCGTGGTGCGCGGTACTGGCGCGGGTGGCTTTAATGCTGAATTCTACCTGTGCATCGATCTCTCCTTTTTCTACTACCAGGCGCGTAACGCCCATGAGCAGTACTTCCCGGAGTGCGGCCCGGTGTTCTTTTGCCATATTGATTTTTGCTTCGAGAATATGTTTTTTCACTTCTGCATCTTCCAGATCGGCGCGTTCTCCTTCCGGATTGGTGAGCTGCAGCTTGCTGCTGCCGTCAGCCTGTTTCTCGGAAACGACATTGTATTGTCCGCCGCGTGATTCAGCCAGCCGGGCAAAGGTTTCATCGTCCTTTACTTTTTTAATGAAATCGGCGGTGGATTTAGTCGCTTCTTTCATCAGCTTGATATAGCTGTCTGTCTGCGTTTTCATCACTTTCAGGTTGGCATCGAATACGGCCTTGAGCAGGTCGGCCACAAATTTCGGGAAGTCTACGGAGTCCACCAGTTCCTTGAAAGATTTGGTATCGCCGGAGAAACCGGGATCGTATCCTTTGTAGCCCATATCCTTGCCACTGTCAGTAGCCATACTTTCGGTAAGGCCATGTTTCTGCAGCTGTTTGCTGGTATAGTCGTCTATCAGTGACAGGTAAATACTTTTCTGATCATCCAGCGGCATATTCCTGAAAACATCACTGCTGCCCAGCACTTCCCGTGCCTGTGCCCTGGCCATTTCCCTGATTTGCCCGTGAGATGGTATTACATTGATATCCATAGCTGGTTATACTTTTTTTGTTAGAAGAAATCAAACCGTGTCCATACCTGATGTTACTCAGAAGTCCCACTCATCTTTTCCGGAGGCTGGTGCGGGAGGGGCGCCGGAAGGACTATCCTCTTCTTCCTGCCGGTCCGGCTCCCGGTCGCGGTGACGCCTGTGCGCAGGTTCTTCTTCTGTGTCTTCCTCATCACGGCCCTGCAGCTGTGCCTGGCTGATGATGAAAGCATCAACGTTGCTGATGAAAGTGGAGAAACGTTTGTCATCTTCAAAGGTGACAGGGTTGTAATCTGCCACAGAATTGAGTATTTCGTAACCCAGCTTGGCCTTGTTATACAGAATGGTTGTTTTCGGACGCTGATGTTTCATGCCCTGGTACAGCATTTCCACTACCTTCCACCAGTTGCCGCCGGCAGGTACCAGTTGTTTTACCACTTCCGGATGACTGAGTATGCGTTTAATCACGAAGTACAACTCGTCATAGATGATGGGGGAGATAACGTTAGCCATACCGGAACAGTGGGTAGACAGGTTATACTGCAGATCTTCCACGGCCTGCATAACAGGCTGACGGGAAACATAACTGTCAGGGTTCGGACTGTCCTGTGCACGCTGTATGTAGCGGGCCACTTCCATAATCAGGATGCGCCAGCATTTCGGGAACTCGCGGTTCACCACTACATCGTCGGTAACCGGTGCATTGCCGAAGTTGAATACCTGTTTGTAGAACATCTGTCTTTCAGCAGGCCGGGTACGGTCAACTATTCTGCCGGTTCTGGGATGGGTGAATTTATTGGAGAACACATACAGCTGCAGATCTTCCCGCAGTTGTGTATCAGCAATCTGGATGTTGCCGCGTACCATGAATTTATGTGTAAAGAAATTCACGACGCTGAAAATATCCAGTTCATCACCGAGCGTCATAGAGTAGAACATCTGCGCCGCGCAACGGATATTATCTGCCAGCACCTGTACCACAGAGGCGTCTTCATCGAGGAATACCACGCTGAAATCAGGAGAGCCGTCATCTTCCGTGGTTTCCGTATCATCTTCCCAGCCGGGTGTATTTTCTATTTCATTCATGAAGATGGGCAGCAAGGTGTCTATATTGCCGGCGGTTACCGGCAGTATGGATTGCTTGATCATTCTGATCAGCTTCGGGATCATGACGGCCGGAATATCATCGAAGTATTTGGAGTGCTTCAGCAGTTCCAGTTCCTTGCTGTTGGAGACATAGTTACCCACTACCTTTTCCACGAAATTGTTAAATGTCAGGGAAGAGAAAGAGGGATTGCCTTTCAGCAGGTCGAGTATGACCGGGCTGGTTTCCGAATTGAAGGTAACATCTACCTTATCTGCATGGATGTACTGGCGGGCGGCGCTGACCTGCGTGTAGGCGACTACGTTACGCTTGCCGGCGCGGTTGCCGAAAATGAAGTTGGTGAGTCCGTTTACTTCCGTGTATCCTGCATTATATCCCATCGCCAGCAGGTAGTTGACGATGCCGGGATAGCTGAGAATAGTGCGGGTATTGAGATCCAGGTTGTTCCAGTTATTGGCCAGCCGGTCGGTGAAATCAAATTTCAGCAGGGAGAGTTTTTCTTCTGCATCAATATATTCTTCCAGGCTGTATACCTTGTAGGTACTGCCGTTGCTGATGGTGGCAGCTTTTGCGTCGTAATTGTTGCGGTTAACGGCGTTATAGAAAGTGTACAGCAGGCTGTCATCTTCCCATTGCTGTTCTTCCTTGTATTTGCTGCCTATGCGACGCGCTTTGAGCGGCAGGGTGATAAAATCGGCGACCGATGTATCATCAGGCCCCTGCCAGCCATTATCATAATCGCGGGTGAGAATGGGCTTGCTGATGAGATCGTTGAGATAAGCCAGTTGTCCCTTTACGTTCACATCGATGTCTGCGCTGACCCCATTGGTCGTAACATTGGTTCTGCGTATTTTAACGCCGTTGGACGAAGGGAAAAAGTTGAGCGTTGCCATTGACATTATTGTTTAAAAGAATTATGATAAAATAGCGTTCAGCATTTTGAAAGAATCAGCCAGGTTGAGCAGGCCATAACCTGCGCGTTGATCCCGTACTTTACTCGTAAGCCTGTCGGACGTATTTTTCAGGATATAGTTGATATCGTTGTTGGATAATTTTTTTCCTTTCTCTGCGGCGTAGGATTTCATCAGCGCTACGGCGCCGCTTACGAAGGGCGAGGCCTGGGAGGTACCGGAAGAAAGCGCATAGCCGTTGTTGAGATAGGAGCTGTATATATTGGATCCGGGGGCTACCACACTGATATTGGCGCCAAAGGAAGTGAAGCCTGTTACCTGTCCGCCGTTATCCACCGCGCCAACGGCGAATACGCCTTCGAGTGCGCCGGGATAGTATTTTTCGGAGGTGCCGTCATTACCGCTGGCGGCTACAATCGTAACGTTTTTGCTGAGTGCATACTTCACGATGTCTTCATGAGGCAGCCCGCCGCCGGAATGCTTAATACCCAGGCTCATATTGATGACATCCGCGCCATTGTCCACCGCCCATTTAATGCCGTTGTTGATATTATCCACAATGCCTGCGCCTACGATACGTTCTCCGCTGCGCATGGCGGCGAGTACGCGCACCACCATCAGGCTGCACGACGGGCATACGCCTTCATTCATTTTAAGTCCGCGTGCTGCCAGGATGCCCGATACATGGGTGCCGTGGCCTACCTGGTCTTCCGGGAGGGCGTTGATGTTCAGTACATCGCCAATGAAGGAAGAGGTATCCAGTCCCTGCAGGTCTACAAAATTTTTACGCAGCACTATTTTATCTTCCAGTTCCGGGTGGCTGAAGGTAGCGCCGGTATCGAGAACGGCTATACGAATATCCCTGACGCCTTTGGTCCATTCTTTCGCGTAGGGGAGATAGATCATATCGCCGGGATCAGTAGCGGGTACAGTGAGCGCAGCGGCCACTTCTCCCGGAAATTCTGTTGTGCCGATCTGCAGGGTACGGAGTTCCGCCACAAAGGGCAGGTGTCTGATCTGTGCTATGGCATTGTCCGGCAGGCTCCCATGCTGCTGCAGGATGAGACGGTAGGTAAGATGGAGGCGGGAGGCCTGTTCGTCGGAGCTCCATTGCCCGGGCGTACGGGGCTTGTATTCACGCGTTGTCCAGAAGCGGAAGTGATGCTCCGCGAAGATGCGGTCTATATCAGGATGGAATCTTTCCACCACATTGGTTTTATCGCTGATGAAATCCATCCAGTACGGAACCGGCTCCGGGAGAAGATCCCGGACGGCAGTCACTACTTTGATGATGATGTGCTCTTTCATGAACGCGTGATCGTTATGTATACGCAATAGGTATCTGTTCTCAGACGGATCTGAAATTCGTTTTCGGGGAAGCAAACGGCAATAGTACGACTGGCAACGTGGACGCTGCGGTGTAGCAGACATACGTTGTTCATGTACAGTACGGATACTATGTGCCGTAAGCTGTAACAGCTATAAGTGTTGACCGGCGTATATCTGCCGGTAACAATACAAAAGCGGCGGCGCTGAAGGATTGCATGCGCGGAGTGTGGCTGCCCTGAAAGTGTTCATGAATCAGGGTATCGCCGTATCCCTGCGGTAGTGCAGTGTGTAGTGACAGTTGCCGGGCCGCCTGTTGCGATGCCGGAATAAAATTTTACATCATGAAAAAATTGTTGCGCAGATCTTCAGTATTGTCCGGTTAGTAATAGCAAAGGTAAAATTGACACGCTTCGAACATTGTGCTCTATTGGATTTGAGGTGTTACGTGCTAATCGTCTGAAATTTGGGGTCTGGACTTAATACCTGGGGTCTGGACTATGAAGCTAGGAAATATTATGGATTCTGCAAAAAAATTATCCGGACTCCTCACGGGAAATTTATCTGCCGGCAGATTTTAACAAAATTGATGATATGACATTGATGATTAATCATTAAATTTGAATAAAACGGTAAAATATCATTTTCACCTGTAAATATTTATGTCATGAAACGGTTTGAGAACAAGGTGGCATTCATCACCGGCGGTAATTCCGGTATCGGTAAAGCTGCTGCCATACTGATTGCCAGAGAAGGAGCCCGGGTGGTTATTGCAGATCTGAAAGAAAATAACGCCGTACTGGAAGAAGTACGCCGGGAAGGAACAGCAGCTATCTTTGTAACATGCGATGTATCCCGGCATGAAGACCTGAAGCAGGCGGTGGAAACCACCGTAGCGGAATTCGGCAGTCTGGATATAGCATTGAATAATGCGGGGATAGTAGATAGCGCGCCTATTCATGAGAAAACGCCGGAAGAATGGCAGCGGGTATTGAATATCAATCTGAGCGGCGTCTTTTATGGTATGAAATACCAGATTGAACAGATGCGCCGGCAGTCTGGCGGCGGCGCTATTGTGAACATGGGTTCTATCATGAGCCAGGTTGCAGAGCAGGGCATTGCGGCATACGCCTCTTCCAAACATGGGCTGGTAGGGCTTACCAGGGTAGGCGCCCTGGAAAATGCTACACATAACATCCGGGTGAACGCTATCGGACCGGGATACGTCGAAACGCCGTTGCTGCTGGATAATTCCGCTTCCGGGACAGATTACAGAGCTTACATGGAGTCAAAACATGCCATGAAAAGATTGGGGAAACCGGAAGAAATTGCAAAAGCATTTCTCTTCCTGGCATCAGACGACGCCAGTTTCTGCACAGGCGCTTATCTGCCGGTTGACGGAGGTTACCTGATCCAGTAATATATCTTTATGAAGAAAAATAAAAACGCGCGCGGAGAAGCGCTACCTGCACGCAGACTGCTGGGTATTAACCTGGTCAGAACATTTAACCAGGTGTACGAGCAGTCGCAGGTATTCTTTGCTGCATACGGATTAACCTCCCAGCAGTACAATGTGCTGAAGATACTGCTGGATGCAGACATGCCCATGTCTACCTCCGGTATACTGGAGAAGATGATTGAGAAGAATGCCGGCGTATCCCGGCTGGTAGACAGGCTGGTGCTGAAACACCTCGTGAAGAAGAAAGACAGTGCAGCAGATAAACGGCTGATTGACGTAATGCTCACCACCGAAGGAAAAACACTGGTGCGTACCGTAACGGCCCACCTGGAGGACGTAGATGACGTGTACGCCGCACTGAATGACAAAGAAGTGGCCACGCTTAACCGGCTGCTGGAGAAACTGAGAAATGATCCGTAGTCCGGACCTGAAAAGGTTCCGGACTTTTTTTACCTGAAACAGGTATTTTCTTAACAGAAAGAATCAAAATTTCAATCGATTGTTTAAATTGACATTATTCCACAGAACTGATTCTCTTTGTTATGAAAGCTATACCAACCGGGAGATGGCTGTTCCTTCTCCTTTTTTGCAGCGGGGCAGCCAGTGCGCAGCTCAGGCCGGTCATCCTGCCGGAAGCCACGCATGTTGCAGGCATCAGCCATGATACCATTTTCCTGGTTAATGGCAGCACATACGCCTTCACCGTTGACTCGCCGGAAGATCAGGGACCCGTATCCACCGGAGCAGATGTACCTACCTTACTGGCAGAGTTACCTCCGCAGCCTGGACAACAGTACACCGTAACTAACGCTCACGGCACTACGAAGCAGTCAGGTATGATTGTTACCGGAGACAGGCTGCTGCTGACCAATGGCCGGAAAACGGCCGTATTCCGGCTGCTGCTGCAACCGCTGGCACTGAATGCCAGACTGACATTGCTGCAACCTTACCTGACGGCTGCTACGCAAAAGGATATTACACTGCACTTTACCGCCGGCCAGCGATCACCTGACGCCACCGTACAGTTTGAACTGCCGGAGCAGATTGTCATCACACCGGAAAACACTACTGTCAACATCATCGGCCGGGGAGCCGTAAAACTGAAAGACCTGGCTTCCCAATCAATCGGCCGCACCGGCACAAAATACTCCTATACCCGCACCGGCACCTTTGACATAGAACGGCACAGACTCACACTACGCCACCTGGATCTCCGGCCTGCCAACGGCCCGGATGTAGTACTGACTATCCGGAACGTTACAGTGCCCGCACCCGGAGCCTATCACTTCAAGGCCAGTTATATCACCGCACAGCCGGCAGTACTGCATAGTGAAACCACTGCTGCCACGTTAACGGCTACACGTCATATTGCTGATCTGGAAAGAGTGGTGGCAAGCGGACAACCTTTTCATACTATCTCCCATGACTATACGAATATGAGCTTCCGCTGGAACGCGGTTGCGGACAATAAAAATGTGGTTCTTCAGCAATCGCCGGACAGTGGCATCACCTGGCAGTCCTGCCGGGCAGTCATCACCGGCAATACAGCAATGGTCACCGGTCTGCTGCCGGACAGGCTGTATGCCTTCCGCCTCGCCGTGAAAAGCGGCAGCAACAAAGGATATTCCAATACCGTATACGGTTTCACGGGGATGATGGATATTAAACGCTTCGGCGCCGCCGGCAAACCAGGAGATGACTATACTGCTGCAGTCAACGCTGCGGTACTGTACCTGCACCGCATCGGCGGGGGCACGCTGCGCTTCTCCGAAGGGAGCTACGGCGTACGTACCGTTCACCTGCAGAGCAACGTATACCTGTATGTAGATAAAACCGCTACCATCAAGGCATTACCAGGTGCAGACGCACCGGAAACAACCTGGTTCAGCGATAAACGCTACCGCTCCGGCCTTTCGCCCACTGATACAGGTCCCTACGCTGATCCGGAAAACTACCTCACCAAACAGGATGTAGGCCACCACTATTTCCGCAATGCCATGTTCTTCGGAGAAAGACTGGATAATGTGAAAATCATCGGAAACGGCCGTATCACCGGCGATGGTCATCTCGCTACCAGTGATAAAGTCATGAACAATACACCGGATAAGCGCGCTGATAAAATGTTTGTACTCAAATGCTGCACCAACCTGGAAATCGGAGGCATATACCGCCCGGAAGACCTGTGGTACGATGAAACCACAGATGAACCGTATTATACCGGTAACGGGGGTACGAAAATTACAGACCAGGGCAATATGCTGCATATAGACCAGGCCGGACATTTTGTATTGCTCGCCACAGGTACGGATAGTATCTATGTACATAATATCTATTTCGGGAAATACAGTCAGCGCAACGCCCGCGATATTTTCGACTTTATGGCCTGCAATCAGGTAATGGCTACCAATATATATTCCCGTGTCAGCTCCGATGACATCATCAAGCCGGGATCTGACTGCTCCCTCGGATTTACCCGTCCCGCAAGGCATTACCGGGTACGCAATATTATCGGAGACACCAACTGCAACCTGTTTCAGATAGGCTCCGAAACTGCGGATGATATCACGGACATCTGCGTGGATAATATCTGGGTGCTGGGCGCGAACAAAGCAGGGTTTTCCATCTCCACCAACGACGGAGGACACATCAAGGACATACACCTGAACTGCGGCCATACCGGGCGGATTCACGCCCGCTCGCGCATGTACCGGACCGCTGCGCCGTTTTTCCTCTCCATCTCCAACCGGGCCAGGGTGCTGGGCGCCGTCACCGGTAAATATACCTTCACAGAAAACGGCAGGCAACGTGAAGAGCTGCTGGTGAAAAATGTAAACATCGGCAGCGTGGAAAATATCCTTATCAACGGCATTGATATAACAGCAGTATACAGCGGCAGTTCCTACAACGGGCAACGCTGGAAATCCTACGATGGCTCCCAGAAGCGCGCTACCTCCATTATTGCCGGCTACGCATTGCCGGATACGGACAGTGTTAGCGGCGGGCTTGATTTCCGGTTACCCGATGGCAGACATACGGGATATATCGAAAACGTTTCCTTCACGGATGTACATATCACCGATAAAGGAGGAAATCCCTTGTCAGATACAGCCTGCACACCACCGGAACTGGGTGTGGGACAGTACAATGCCGCCAATCTTAAAGTACAGCCTGCCTATGGATTGTGGGCGCGGCATGTAACAGGACTGACAGTAAAGGAAAGTTCATTCCGGTATGAGAAGAGAGACAGCCGTTATGCCCTGTTCCTGGAAGATGTAAAGGGAGCCGTGCTTTCGGGCGTCAGCGCCGTACGTGCTGCGGATGCCGAGCATGTCATTAAAGTAAAGCGATCTTCCGGAATCAGCATCAGCAGCTTACTGTATTTTGAAGATGAATGGAATCAACATCCAAGGGAAGCGCCGGAAATAAAATACGCGGGAGATGCCGCCACAGCTGCATTCCCGCGTAAGTAACCATTACCCTGATTATTTGGCCCTGACGGCCTTATCGATGGTAATCACCAGTTTCTTTTCATCAATATCTTTCAGTGGTACTTCTGTTTCATCATGGGTAAAATATACTTTTTGCTGCAGCGTTTCGCCTTTATTCAGGCCGTCTTCAAACAATGCAATACCATAAAGGTCCTTATCTGTTTCAGAGGTAATGGCTATACGAATTTCAGCCAGGTTATACGCGCCGTTGTTTTTTACCGTTACCGTACCCTTGCTGTAGGTAAAGCTGATACCTTTGATAGTAGCCAGATAGGTTGCATTGGTGCTGACAGGGCCTTTGTATGTTTGCGCATAGCTGCCGGTGCTGCCCGCGATCATCAGTGATACCAGTACAATCAGTTGTTTCATTTATTCTGTCAGTTTTGTTATCGGTGTTAAATCAATCTTTCTGAACTCCACTTCCGAACCTTCGGCCTGCAGGGCTATACTGCCTTTGCTGGCGGTGCAGTTAACCCCGTAGTTAACGAGGTCACCGTTCACCCATACTTTCACGGCATTGCCTACGCATTCGATCACCATGGTATTCCATTCCCCCAATGGTTTCTCTGAGTCGTCCGTGAGGTTTTTGATGCGGCGTTTTTTTCCATCCACAACACCCCATTCCGCTTTGGGTCCCCGGCGGGTTTCCATGTCTGGCACGGTAATATCTTCCCCTATGCACCAGAAGTCGCCCGCATTTTTATGCATCAGCTGACATTCCATTGATTTAGGAAACATGCCGTATAGCACCCTGGGCGTGGAAGCATGTACCAGCACGCCACAGTTGCCGGGTGTACCGGGAAAGCGGTATTCCACCTGCAACCGGTAGTTCTCGTAGGAGGCATCGGTAATGAGGTGACCTTGCGGTTTAGCCAGGCTGACCATATATCCGTTCCGGATAATGAAAGGCGTTTTCACGGAACTATCCGTATCCATAGCCGGAACATCCTGGTGCCATCCGGTAAAATCCCTGAAGTTGGCGAGGCTGCGCGTCTGCGCCTGGAGGCCCGTCACAGCAGGAAGCAGGGCCAGGAGTAAAAGGAGCTTTTTCAATGGTATAACTTTTAGCATCAAAGTAAGGAATTAAAATGAAGAGAGCGTGCGCAGATATTGATGAATATTTACGGATTTTGTGATTTTGTGATTTGAAATGCAGCGATTGTTCTTCGCGAAAATCTTCGCTGCATTTCAAATCACAAAATTCCAAAATTCCAAAATCCGAAAATATCTCATAGTGTTTCATCTACCAGGTACAACACGGATTCATAGTTATGTTTCACTGCTGTGGACATAGCTATTTCGCAGGTTTTGGTAGAAGAATAATAGCCATCGGCGGAGTGGTGTGCCAGCTCGGTGGCTTCGGGACGTGTGGCCGATGCCGTTAGTTCGGGGAAGAGGAAGCCCCGGTCGCCGGCCATGCCGCAGCATCCGGCATTTTTGGGAACGGTCACTTCTTCTGCGAAATGGTTGGCTATGGCTATAAATTTATGGGTGGTTTTCATTTTCTCCAGCGAGCATACGGGGTGCAGCACGATGTTCTTTTTCTTCTGCGAAGCGGTAGCGCGCGGAAGGATATATTCATGTAGAAAGTCTACGCTGTCGAGTATACGCAGCTGATCGAATTTCTGTTGGTTGGCTGCAGTGAGCACCGGGCGTACGTGATGGAGGGTGTATGCGCAGGAGCTGACATCAGTTACCACCGGGAGGGCGCCGTTGCGGGAGGCGGCCCACATTTTCTCTATGGTGCTGTTGGCAGTCCAGGCGTAGGCATCTTTAAAGCCTTTGGAAGAAAATATCTGGCTGCAGCAGCTGCCGCTGAGTTGTTCCGGAACGATGACGCTGATGGCGGATTTACGGCATATGCTCATAAATGTCTCCAGCAGGTTTTTGCTTTTCCCTTTATAGCTGCCCATCATACGGGAGATGCATGCCGGAAAATATACGATGGTGTCTTGTTGGCCAGAAGCTGGTGCAGCAGTGCTTTTCAGTATGCTGAGATGCGGTGGCGGGGTCATTTCCGCGGACCATAGCGGTATGGCGGGGATGAGCCGCCGCAGTGCCGCGGTGATATTTATCATGGCTTTTTCGCCGAATATACTGTTGATGGCGGCGCCCGTCTTTATGGCCATGCGCGCCGTGGCTTCCACTGTTTTAAAATGGCGGGCTGCGCGGAGTGCCATTTTGTTGGCGGAGGCGGAATGGTTTTCCCTTCTCAGGCGTTTTACCAGGTCGCCGGTGTTGATATCTACGGGGCAAGCGGTAGCGCAGAGGCCATCTACTGCACAGGTTTCGAGGCCATCGTACTGATATTGGTCCAGCAGCAGCTGGTAATGTTTTTTATCGCCGTCGTTTTCCAGTTTCTTCAGGGCGCGCCGGATAACGATTCTTCGTCTGGGCGTTGCCGTTATATCGCGGCTGGGGCATTTATGCTCACAGTAGCCGCATTCGATGCAGCGGTCTACTTCCTCTTCCACTGCAGGAAGCTCCTTCAGGTTTTTCAGGTGTACTTCCGCATCGCTGTTGATGATAACGCCGGGGTTGAGCAGGCCGTGCGGATCTGCGGCGGCCTTTATTTTCTTCATGATCTCATAGGCATCGCCTCCCCATTCGGTTTCCACGAAGGGCGCCATATTGCGGCCGGTGCCGTGTTCTGCTTTGAGGGTGCCGTCGTATTTGTCCACTACCAGCGTAACCACGTCGCGCAGGAAGCGGTCGTAGCGCGTTACTTCATCCGGCGTGTTAAAGGATTGGGTAACGACGAAATGTATGTTGCCATCTTTGGCATGACCAAAGATGATGGCATTCAGGTAATTGTATTGCAGGAAGAGCTGCTGTATATCGGAGATGGCGTCGCCGAGTTTTTCCACGGGGAAGGCAATGTCTTCCAGTATGACGGTGGTACCGCTGGCGCGTACTGCGCCCACAGCAGGAAACAGCCCTTTCCTGATTTTCCAGAAGAAGGCCTGTGCTGCAGGATCGGTGGTGAATACTGGTGTTTCGGAGAGCGACAGCCTGCCGGTTGATGCCAGGAAATTTTGTACCCTCGTGTCCAGTTCCTGCTGACTGTTCTCCTGGAACTCTACGAGCAGCGCAGCAGCGGTTGGCGGCAGTGTTTTCACTATAGCAGGGATGCCATCCATATTTTCTACGGCACGCAGCGAGGCTCTGTCCATCAGCTCTACCATGAGCGCGCCTGCCCGGGTGAGTGGCACAATGGCCTGGCAGGCATCATAGATGGTGGGGAAGTAGAGCAGGGCAGTGGATTTAAAGGCGTAATCCGGCACGGTGTCCAGTACGGCTTCTGCGATGAATGCCAGCGTGCCTTCCGCACCGATGAGCAGATGTGCCAGTATATCTAACGGGTGCGCATAATCGATAAAAGCATTCAGCGAATAGCCCACCGTATTTTTAGTCTGGTATTTATAACGGATCCGCTGCTGCAGCTTTTCATCGCTCGTGATCTGTTCCCGGAAAGTGGCCAGCTGCAGAAACAGCTCCGGACACTGGTCCTTGAACCGCTGATAGTCTGCCGGATTCTCTGTGCTGAAAGCCCTGCCATCGGGCAGTATAAAGCGTATGTAACGGGTGGTATGATAAGAGTTCTGGACAACGCCGCAGCACATGCCGCTGGAATTGTTGGAGAGAATACCGCCCATCATGGCGGCGCTGATGCTGGAGGGATCAGGACCTATTTTGCGGGAATGCCTTTTCAGATGGGCATTCACCATTGCGCCGGTAATGCCTGGCTGTACCCGCACGCGGTTGCCGGCATCTTCTACCTGTATCTTATTCCAGAACTGGCTCAGGTCTACCAGTATGCCGTCGGTGATAGACTGTCCTGACAGGCTGGTGCCGCCGGTTCTGAATACCAGTGGTATCCGGTGCTGCTGCGAGAAACGGAAGAGGGCGATGATTTCTGCTTCTCCCACAGGTTGTACTACGGCGGCAGGTACCAGGTGGTAAAATCCTGCGTCTGACGCAAAGGAGATAACATCTATATACCTGGTTTTAATCCTTGTCTCAGGTAAAATCTGCTTTAATTCCTGCTCTATGTTCATGGTTGTTCCGGTTGCGCTGTTATACAGGCAAGTTATAAAATAGCTGCGGGTTTTGCTCCTTCCGGGATTTCCGGAGATAAATTCCTCCGGATGATAGTTATATGAATTGAGTATAATGATTTGATTTTCATAAACTTCGTCTGTTGTCAGGCGGAAAGGAGCTTGATATATTCTTTCGGTGATACGTTTTTGATTTCGCGGAAAAAGCGGTTGAAGTTGGACAGACTGTTGAATCCGCATTCAAATGCAAGCAGGGATATCTGCTGCGGCCCTTCCGCCAGGAGTTTGCAGGCGTGCCCGATCCGTACTTCGTTGACGAACTGCACGAACGTTTTCTGTGTGCGGTTTTTGAAATACCGGCAGAATGCCTGCTTGTTCATATTTACCATCGCTGCGGCTTTATCGAGGTGGATATCTGTTTTGAAGTCGCTGAAAACATATTTGAAAACAATGTCGATACGATCATTGTCTTTCATCTGGTAGGTATTAACATATCCCTCGCTGGCCAGCAGCTCATATTCTCTGGTATGCGAGAGTTTTTCAAGCACCTGTATAAACGTGGAAAGCTGCGTCAGCTGGTCCTGCGTGGTCATTTCCAGCAAAAGCGTTTTCAGGGCCTGTTTGGTAGCGCCATGAAACTTCATGCCACGGCTGCATTTTCTCATCAGCGACACTACCTGTTTCGAAAGGCCGAAGATTTCCATCGCCGCCAGTAATTTTTCAGGATGAAAAAATAAGGCGACGGAACGTGCATTGTTTCCCTTCTTTTTCTTATCAAAATACTTGCTGTTGTTGTGCCAGACATGGGGAATGTCTGGCCCGAGAAGAATAAGCTCGTCGCTGCTGAAGTCTTCAATGCTATCGCCAATAATCCTTTTGCCTTCGCTTTGCTCTACATATACCATCTGACATTCCTTGTGAAAGTGAAATTCTGTGGTGAAATACGGAAGATCAATCACCCGTACGGCAAATACATTCATCTGACCATCTTCCCGGATCTTGGCAAAAACTGGCTTCATATTAACTTATTGTTGATTAGAATATTCAGTATATGGCTAAAATATGCATTATTTCTTAAATGATAACCGTTATTTGTCCTGATTATCAATAGTTAGGCATATTTTAAGCAAATATCTGCACAGTATTTATCAAAGCAACGGTAGACCCGCAGCAGGTAGCATATTATTTTTGTTTAGGAAGAATGTTCAGACCTGTTAATGGGAGGAATCCTGTTACTTCATAAAAAAAACAGCACATGCTTAAAGATAAAGTGATCCTGCTTACGGGCGGGGCTGATGGCATCGGATGGGAGTGCGCGGTGGCTTTTGCAAAATCCGGCGCCGCAGTTTGTATCGCAGATATAAATGAAGGCGGGCGGGACAGGATAGCTGAGCTTCCCGGAAGTGGCCATCTTTTCCGGCGTTGTGATGTAACCAGCGTAACGGATGTGAAAGAAACCATATCCGCCATAACGGCCCTGCATGGCCGGCTTGACGCGGTGCATAACAATGCCGGGCTGGCAAAGCCTTCCAGTCCATTGCATGATACCACGGAAGAAGAATGGCAGGCACTGATGGATGTGAACCTGAAAAGTATTTACCTCACCACACGTTTTGCCTTTCCGCATCTCAGGGAATCGAAAGGATCCATTTTATCCACCACCTCGCTGGTGGGCACGATCGGGCAGAACAATCACGCTGCATATGTAGCAACGAAAGGAGCCGTGAGTGCGCTTACCAAAGCGATGGCGCTGGACTATGCACCATATGGTATCCGGGTGAATGCGGTAGCGCCGGCAGCCGTGAGTACGCCGATGCTGGAAAAATGGAGCAGCGAGCAGCCGAATGCAGACGTAATGCAACAGTACCTGGACAGGCTTCATCCGCTTGGTCCTATGCCCGAAGGAGATGTGATTGCAGATGCCTGCGTATTCCTGCTCAGCCATGCAGCAAGATTCATTACAGGTTGTATACTGCCCGTGAGCGGCGGCGCGGAACTCGGCTACCGCACATGTCCGTTTTGAAATACCGGAAATTTTTAAACATAGCATGATACAACGATTCGAAATCAGTGATGCGCGTTATGAGCTGAAGAACGGCGCGGGCAGCGATGCCATTCATAAAGATCCGCAATATGCGTATGCCGTTACCAAACTGCTGGACGGCAACAGCATCAGCGGTACCGGCCTGGCTTTTACACTGGGTGAAGGCAATGATCTGGTGTGCCGTGCGGCCGGGTTTTACGCCAGCCGGTTGCAGGGGCGCGGCATCGAAACGCTGATGGCTGACTTTGGCAACACATTCAATGAACTGTCAAATGAACAGCAATTCCGCTGGCTGGGACCTCACAAGGGCGTGGTGCATCTGGGCCTCGCATCCGTGACCAATGCCTGTTTCGATCTCTGGGCAAAAAAAAGAGGCCTGCCGCTGTGGAAACTGTTGATAAGTCTCAGCCCCGAAGAGATCGTAAACACACTCGATCTTTCCTATCTCGAAGACGTGCTGACCAGGGAAGAAGCCATTCAGCTGTTACGCGATGCAGCACCCGGCGCACCTGCGCGCGAAGCGGTACTGGCTGCCGGATATCCCGGATATGATACATCTGTGGGCTGGTTCAGTTACGATGATGAACAGGTGAGAGAAAACTGTAAGGCTGCACTGGATAAGGGGTTTGTTGCCATGAAACTGAAAGTCGGATCGAAAGATGCATTGCGGGACATACGCCGCGCCAACATCGTTCGGGAAACAGTAGGAAGCAATGTGAAGGTGATGCTCGACGCAAACCAGCAATGGACGTTGCCACAGGCCATTGCGATCTGTGAGGAGCTGAAAAAAATGAATCCTTACTGGGTGGAAGAGCCCACGCATCCGGACGATGTGCAGGCGCATACCATTCTCGCAAAATCGGTTGCGCCGGTGAAGCTGGCAGTGGGAGAACATGTTCCCAACCGTGTGCTGTTCAAAAACTATCTGCAGGCGGGTTGCGCCGGATTCATGCAGGTGGATGCGGTACGTGTGGGTGGTGTCAGCGAGTTCATCACCATCAGCCTGTTGTGCAGGAAATTTGGTGTGCCGGTTGTTCCGCATGTCGGAGATATGGGGCAGCTGCATCAGCATCTGGTGCTGTTCAATCATATCGCCATGGGGCACGAAGCCCTTTTCCTGGAACATATTCCGCATCTTTCTGCACATTTCGTACATCCTGTCAGGATTGAGAACGGCGTGTATATTACGCCGCAGGAGCCGGGCAGTAGCTGCGACCTTAAATAATCAGCCATGATCGGTACAACAGATATTATCATTTCAATCGGTTATATTCTCTTTATTGTTACTATCGGATTGTGGGCAGGCGTAAGGAAACGACCCGATACCGGCCCTGCGTCCGGCGCTTATTTTCTCGCCGGGAAAACGCTTCGCTGGCCGATGATCGGCCTGGCCCTGTTTGCCACGAATATTTCCTGCCTTCATCTTGTAAGTCTTGCCCAGAGCGGTTTCGATACAGGGCTGCTAAACGGTAATTTCGAATGGATGGCGGCCTTTACACTGATGCTGCTCGCACTTTTTTTTGTACCGTTTTATATCCGCTCCGGCGTTGCCACCCTGCCGGATTTCCTGGAAAGGCGATATAACCGTGCCTGCCGCGACTGGCTGGCTATTGTATCCATCATTTCAGCCGTCGTGATTCATATTGCCTTTTCTTTTCTGGCGGGAGGTATTGTGCTGGAAACGTTGTTCGGCATTAATATATATGTCAGTATTATCGCGATCGCCGCTCTCACCGGACTTTATACCATTGTGGGCGGTTTACGCGCGGTAGTGGTGACGGAATCAGTGCAGAGTGTGGTGCTGATAGCCGGCGCCGTGATTATCACGGTAGCTGCCTGGAACAGGGTTGGCCATTGGGATCAGGTAACGAAGGTATTAACGGCAGCAGGAGAGGCAGACAAACTCAGTATGATACGGCCTGCCGGAGATCCTTCCGGTATGTCGTGGATGGCCGTATTTCTGGGATATCCGGTGCTGGGCATCTGGTACTGGTGTGCAGATCAGACAATCGTTCAGCGCGTACTCGGTGCAAAGGACGAAAATCATGCACGTGCAGGCGCCTTGTTCTGTGGGTTCATTAAAATACTGCCGGTATTCATTTTTGTATTGCCTGGCCTGCTGGCGTATGTGCTTTTCAAAACAGGCGCGCTGGATATTTCAGCGCTGCAGCACACCGCTACGGATGGGAAAACCGTGACAGATACGAAAGGTATTTATACCCTGATGATTACCCAGCTCTTACCAGGAGGGCTGATTGGTATACTTGTAGCAGCGCTGCTGTCGGGCCTGATGAGTCAGATCGCAGGTGCGTTGAATTCCATTGCCACACTTGCCAGTTATGACCTTTATAAACGCTTCAGGCCGCAGACATCAGACGAAGAGCTGGTGAAAGCGGGGCGCTGGGCTTCCGGTATCGCCCTGCTGGTTGCGGTTGCGCTGCTTCCCTTGCTGAACCTCTACCAGAGCCTGTTTGAAGGGATCAATGATATTATTGCCCATATTGCGCCACCTATCACCTGCGTGTTTCTGCTGGGGATCTTTTGGGCAAAAGCCTCACCCCGTTCTGCGCAACTTACGTTATGGCTAGGTTCTCTGCTGGGCGCCACCGTGTATACCATCAACAAAGTATATCCCGAAGGCTGGCTGGGCGGTATTCCTTTTATGATGATGGCGTTTTACCTGTTTGTTGTTTGTGTGATATTGCAGATCTGCTTTACGTTTATTTTTCCTGCAGATGTACACACGAAAGACAGCGGCCTGTACTGGAAAGGATTCCTGGAACCCTTGCAGAGCAAGGGATGGAGTGGTGTCGGCAATTATAAATTTTTATCTGCTCTGTTGCTGCTGGTAATGGCAGTTTTATACGGGATATTCCGTTGAGTTATCAATCAAATTTAAAAATCAAACTGATGCTAAAGAAAATTGTTGGTCTGACAGTAATATTGTTGGGCGTTTTGCAGGTGAGCTTTGCGCAGCAGGCCACGTTAAAGGAATTTATGAAAATGCGGTTCGGCATGTTT
This sequence comes from Chitinophaga solisilvae, assembly GCF_009928525.1. Classification (GTDB taxonomy): domain Bacteria; phylum Bacteroidota; class Bacteroidia; order Chitinophagales; family Chitinophagaceae; genus Chitinophaga; species Chitinophaga solisilvae. Next base: position 484,768 of record NZ_JAABOK010000006.1, read on the forward strand.
ATCCATTGGGGGCCGGTAACATTGCGTGGGACAGAGATCGGCTGGACCCGCGGAGGATCTGTGCCGAAGGAAGAATATGATAATCTTTACAAAGAGTTTAATCCGGTGTTGTTTAATGCAGATGAATGGGTGAAAACAGCGAAGGATGCAGGTATGAAATACCTGACCATCACTGCCCGGCACCATGATGGTTTTTGTCTCTGGCCTTCTGCATATACCGAATATGATATTATGTCTACGCCCTACAAACGCGATATAGTAGGCGCATTGGCGACTGCGTGTAAAAAACAGGGGATTAAATTCTGCATCTATTACTCGGTGCTCGACTGGTATCATCCTGATTATCCCATTCACGGATCGAATGACCAGCGCATCGATTCTTCCGCGAACATGAGCAGATATGTGCAGTTCATGAAAGATCAGCTGAAAGAACTCATCACGAAATATGATCCATACATGCTGTGGTTCGATGGGGGCTGGGAAAAGCCCTGGACAGAAGATATGGGCAGAGACATGTATGCCTACCTGAAGCGCCTGAAGCCTTCCGTTATTATCAATAACAGGCTGGGAAAAGAAATCGCGGCTGTAGAGAACAAACAGATCGATGCATCAAAAATGATCGGAGACTATGATACGCCGGAGCAGACGGTGGGCCGGATGAATATGGAAATGCCCTGGGAAAGTTGTTTCACCATTTGCGAACAGTGGTCATGGAAGCCAAATGATAAGATGAAACCCCTGAGCCAGTGTCTGAATATTCTTTCGCGTACAGCCGGTGGAAATGGTAACCTGTTGCTGAATGTAGGACCTATGCCGGACGGTCGCATCGAAGCGCGGCAGATAACCCGTTTACGTGAGATCGGAGATTGGTTAAAGGTGAACGGAGAGGCAGTTTACGGCACGCTTGGCGGCCCGTATGCCCCTGGTGATATTTTTACGGCTACCAGGAAAGGGAACAGGATATACATTCATGTGCTTGATGCTTCCCGTTCTTCCCTGGTATTGAAAAATATTCCGGGCCGGAAAGTACAAAAGGCGGCGCTGATGAATGGAACAGCTGTCAGCGTTGAACAATCTGCAGATGATATTAAACTGAACCTGCCTGGCATAAAGGCCGGACAGGTGGTAATGCTGGAGATGAACGGGCCGGTAGAAGATATTCCTGTTATCTGATTAAACTTTTTACATGCCATATTTAACATCATTCCTCCGGATAGTGTGCATCAGCGTAACTACCGTCTTATCGGCGGGCTGTATGTCTGAGCCTTCCGCCAAAGTTACACGTTATGCCATGGTAACCGGCATTAAGCCGGACAAGATCGGCTATTACAAGGAGTTGCATGCGAAAGCCTGGCCTGGTGTGCTGAAGACGATCCGGAGTTGCAACATCCGCAATTATTCCATTTATCTCAGAGAGATAGATGGCAGGTTTTATCTCTTCGGATATTTCGAATATACAGGCAACGATTTTAAAGCGGACATGCGCAAAATGGGGGAAGATTCCGTTACGCAAAGATGGTGGCGCGAGACAGATGCCATGCAGCTGCCATTGCCGGAAGCAGAAAAGGCCGGAGAAATATGGACGCCCATGGAGGAAGTTTTTCATACGCCCTGAAAAGATGTTAATGTGTCAAATCCGGTAGCAATAATGCCGGTAGCAAAAGCCCCGGTATGGGGCTTTTATCTTTCAGAAAAACCATGCGCATGCTTCTTACTGAAAAAAAATTGAACAATTGTTTAAAACAAATGTTCAATATTCGGAAAAATGATTACTTTTGATTCGGAAATCCGGATATTTAATACCAAAAATCAGAATAAATGGCTGCAGGAACAGGCAAGAAGGAAAAAAGAGATGCTTCTACGGAAGAAAGAATACTGGCGGCAGCCAGAACGGTGTTTACGAAGAAAGGATATGCCGGTACCAAAGTGCGGGACATAGCCGCGGAAGCGGATATTAACCTGTCGCTGGTCAACTATTATTTCCGCAGTAAGGAAAAGCTGTTCCAGGTAATCATGCAGGAAACAGTACAGCAGCTGATAGGAGATGTAAGCCGCATCTTTGATAAGGAGGAAACATCGCTGGAAGAAAAGGTGGGTGCGCTGGCGGATCATTATGTGAATCTGCTGCTGAAGAATCCTGATTTCCCGTTGTTCCTGGTAAATGAGATACTGTCCGGCAATGATATTTTTTCCTCCCATGCAAAGAAGGAGACCTTGTTCCAGTCGCACTTCTTTAAACAGATAGGCGCACTGAAGGTGAATTACAACCCCGTGCATATCATCATGAATACTTTCGGGATGTTGGTACTGCCATTCCTGGCCAGGCCCATCCTGCAGAACAACGGCATTGTAAAACCGGCTGAGTTCAAAGCACTGATGGAAGAACGTAAGAAGCTGATCCCCGTCTGGATCAAAGGAATGATCGGGTAACACCGGTTTTTTTTGTCTATGGATTGAACAAGTTTTTAAAACAATAATTCAAACTGATAGCATGCGTTTAAGTAAAACATGGTTTTGCCTGATCGCGCTGGCAGCGGGGCCTTCGTATGCCCGTGCGCAGGAAGCGCCTCTGACGCTCGACGAGTGTTACACGCTGGCGCGGCAGAACTATCCACTCATCAAACAACATGGCCTGATTGCACGTACGGCAAAATATGCGGTGGAGAATGCCGGAAAAGCGTACCTGCCTCAGCTGACCATCAGCGGGCAGGCCAGCTACCAGTCGGAGGTGATTAATTTCGGAGAAGTTATTCCGCCGGTTCCAGGCATGGGATTCCCGGTGCTGAGCAAAGATCAGTACAAGATTCAGGGAGAAATCACCCAGCAGATTTATGATGGCAGCGTCGCAAAATTTCAGAAAGAAGCCAGCCGTACCAGCGAGGCGGTGCAGCAACAGCAACTGGAAGTAAGCCTGTACGCGGTTAAAGAGCGCGTGACGCAGCTGTATTTCGCGATCCTGCTGATGGAGGCGCAGTTGCAGCAGAATGCCCTGCGCCGCAGCGACCTGCAGACAGCTGCCGATAAAATGAGCGCTGCCCTCGCCAATGGCGTAGCCTACCGGAGCAATGTAGACGAACTGAAAGCAGAGATCGTAAATGTGGATATTGCCGCTACAGAATTTGCTGCTAACCGTAAAGCCTATACGAAAGTACTGGCAGCTTTCATCAACCGGCCGTTGTCAGACAGCGTACGGCTGACTTACCCCACAGGCATATCTCCTGCAACAACTATCAACCGCCCTGAACTGGCTTTATACGATCTGCAGAAAAAATCATACGACGTACAGCAAAAACAGCTGCAATCAGGTTATCTGCCCCGCCTGAACGCCTTTATACAGGGCGCTTACGGCCGCCCCTCCCTCAATATTGTCAAAAATGAATTCGGTCCCTGGTGGATCGGCGGCATACGGCTCAGCTGGTCCCTCGGCAGTTTGTATTCCCTGAAGAATAACCGGCAGCAGCTGGATATCAGCCGGCAGCTGCTGGATGTAAACAAGGAAACATTTGCTTTCAATACCACGCTGAGCATGCAGCAGCAGGCTCAGGACATAGAGAAATACGCAGCCATGGCAGAACAGGATGATGCGGCTATCCGGCTGCGTGCTGCCGTGAGCCGCTCCGCCAAAGCGCAGCTGGACAACGGAATCATCACGGTACACGAATATATTCAGCAGGTAAACGCGGAAAACCTCGCCAGGCAAGCGCGCATCCTCCATCAGATACAATGGCTGCAGGCGCAGTACACTTATAAAAATACTTCCGGGAACTGATTAAACTCCGTATATGAAATACAACACCATACTGCTTACAGCCGCTGTAACAATGTTGTGGGCCTGTGGCAACGGCAAAAAGGATTATGACGCTTCAGGAAATTTTGAAGCGGATGAAGTTATCGTATCTGCTGAACAGAACGGCACTATTCTCGCCTTCGCGGTAAATGAGGGCGACAGGCTGACTGCCGGCCAGACTGTTGGCCAGATAGATGTGACCATCGCCAACCTGCAGAAGGAACAGGCATTGGCTACCATCGGCGCACTGCAGGAAAAAACCAATACGGCCGCGCCGCAGACAGAACTGGTAAAGCGGAAACTCATCGTACAGGAAGCCCAGCTGCAGCAACTTTACCACGAGAGAAAGCGTACGGAGAACCTGGTGAAAAGCGATGCTGCTACACAAAAACAGCTGGACGACATCAATGCACAGGTAGATCAGCTGGAAAAACAGCTGAATGTTACCCGCCAGGAAATTAATCTCAACAACTCCAACATCGCTACCCAGAACCGCAGCATCCTCAGTGAAAAGGCGCCACTGGAAAAGGCCGTCGCCCAGTATGCGGAGCAGGCACGCAAAGGCGTGATCGTAAACCCGGTGAGCGGTATTGTGCTTTCCCGCTATGCACTGCGCGGAGAAATGGCTACCACGGGAAAACCGCTGTATAAAATTGCCAATACAGATACCCTTCGGCTGAAAGCCTATATCACAGGCGAAAAGCTACCACAGATCAAACTGGGCCAACCGGTGCAGGTACGCATTGACCAGGGAAGGAAATCCTGGAAATCCTATCCAGGCATCATCACCTGGATTGCAGATAAGGCGGAATTTACACCTAAAACGATTCAGACAAAGAACGAGCGCGCCAACCTGGTATACGCTGTAAAGATACAGGTGAAGAACGACGGCTATCTGAAGATAGGCATGTACGGAGAAATGTTGCTTGATAAATAAATTTTCTGCGATGAGTGCCGTTATACTGGATCATATCACAAAAACATACGAGAACGGTAAGGTCACCGCTGTGGATGACGTATCGCTGGAAGTATCTCCGGGAGAGCTTTTCGGACTGATTGGCCCGGATGGTGCAGGAAAAACATCTGTTTTCCGTATCCTTACCACATTGCTGCTGCCTGAAAAAGGAACAGCCAGCGTGCTGGGTTTTGACTGCGTGAAAAACTACCGGGAGATACGTAACCGGGTAGGTTATATGCCCGGCCGCTTCTCGCTTTACCAGGATCTTACCGTGGCAGAAAACCTGCATTTCTTTGCTACTCTTTTCGGTACCACTATTGAAGAAAACTATACCCTGATAAAAGATATTTACGAACAGATAAAGCCATTCAGCAACCGCCGCGCGGGAAAGTTGTCAGGTGGTATGAAACAGAAGCTGGCGCTGTGCTGTGCGCTGATCCACAAACCGGAAGTGCTGTTCCTGGACGAACCGACGACCGGCGTAGATGTAGTATCGCGCAAGGAATTCTGGGCCATGCTGCAGCAACTGAAGCAACAGGGCATTACCATCATGGTATCCACTCCCTATATGGATGAAGCGGTACTGTGCGAGCGCATTGCGCTGATACAGGCCGGCCGCATTATGTCGGTGGATACCCCGGAGAAAATCATCGATACTTTTCCCGCGCAGCTGTTCGCCGTCAAGGCAGCCGATATTTACCGGCTGCTCACGGACCTGCGCAATGATCCGGCTACGGAGAGCTGTTATACTTTCGGGGAATACCTGCATATCACCTTCCGCGGGCATCCGGATACCAACCCGCAGCAGCTGCAGGAATGGCTGGAGCAACGCGGCCACCGCAACGTAGCCGTAAAACAGATACGCGCAACTATTGAAGACAGCTTCATCAGGTTGATGAATGAAGCATAAATTTTTGATGCTATGGCAGAAAAAGTGATTGAATGCAGAGAGCTTACCAAGCAGTTCGGTGATTTTATCGCCGTCAATAAAATCTCTTTTGATGTAATGAAAGGGGAGATATTCGGTTTCCTGGGTGCTAACGGCGCAGGTAAAACCACAGCTATGCGCATACTCTGCGGACTCTCTTACCCCAGCTCAGGAACCGCTGCCGTAGCAGGTTTTGATGTATATAAACAGCAGGAATCCATCAAACGGAATATCGGTTATATGAGTCAGAAGTTTTCGCTCTATGAAAACCTGACTGTAACCGAGAATATAGAATTTTTCGGAGGCGTATATGGGTTACCCATGCAGGAAATCCGCCGGCGCAGCAATGACCTGATCCGCACGCTGGGGCTGACAGCCGAAGCAAAGAAGCTCGTAGGGGCATTACCGTTAGGATGGAAGCAGAAACTGGCTTTTTCAGTGGCTATCTTTCACCGTCCGCGTATTGTATTTCTGGACGAGCCTACCGGCGGCGTGGACCCCGTTACCCGCCGGCAGTTCTGGGATATGATCTATGAAGCAGCCGCCTCCGGGATTACCATTTTCGTTACCACTCACTACATGGACGAAGCAGAATATTGCAACCGGGTCACCGTTATGGTAGACGGTAAAGTGGAAGCGCTGGATACGCCCGCCCGCCTGAAACAGCAGTACCAGGCAGATAATATGGACGAAGTATTTTACAGGCTGGCCCGTGGCGCTAAAAGGTCAGCCGATTAAACACAGGTTATGAAACAGCTATTGGTATTTATCAGAAAGGAGTTTTATCATGTCTTCCGCGACAGGCGTACGCTGCTGATCATGTTCGGGCTGCCGGTAGCGCAGATTGTGCTGTTTGGCTTTGCGCTCACCAGCGAGGTGAAAAATATCAGCCTCATCATCATCGATCAGGCCCGCGATGTAAATTCGCAGGAGCTGACGGGAAAAATAAAATCATCTGCCTACTTTATTACAGATGAATCTGTCACGGATTATAACGATATAGAAAAGGCTTTTAAGCAGGGAACTGCCAGGTGTGCGCTGATCATCCCTGCCGGCTTCGGCAATGATCTGCTGCATGGAGGCAGCGCGCCGGTGCAGATCCTGACAGACGGATCCGATCCTAATACCGCTAAAACAGTAGTCAACTATCTCACTTCCATCATGACCGGCTACCAGCAGGAGCTGAGCAAAACACCGCCGCTGCGCTACCTGATCCAGCCGGAGCTGCGTATGCTGTATAACGAGGAAGGCAATGGTTCGCTGAACTTCATCCCCGGTGTGATGGCGCTGGTGCTGATGATCGTCTGCACGGCACTGACTTCCGTGTCGGTAGTGCGGGAGAAGGAGCTGGGAACAATGGAAATATTGCTGGTATCGCCTTTCAGGCCGCTGCTGGTGCTGGTGGCAAAAGCGATTCCTTACCTGGTGCTGTCGCTGGCCAATTTTCTGCTCATCCTCTTTCTGTCTGTTTTTGTGCTGGACGTTACCGTTAAAGGCAGCATCCTGTTACTGGTGGCGGAGAGTATGTTGTTTATCACTACCTGTCTGTCGTTCGGACTGATGATTTCCAATACCACCAACTCCCAGCAAACCGCCCTGCTGCTGTCTATGATGGGAATGATGCTGCCCACCATGATCTTCACCGGATTTATGTTTCCGCTGGAGAACATGCCGGTACCGTTTCAGGTGATCTCTAACATTGTGCCGGCACGCTGGTATTTTCTGATTATCAAGGCGGTGATGCTGAAGGGGCTTGGGTTTGGGTATGTATGGAAAGAAACGCTGGTGCTGACAGGCATGATGCTGGCAACGCTGGGTATTGCATTAAAGAACTTTAAAACCCGCTTATCATGAAGGTGCTGCGTTTTATTCTGCGGAAGGAATTCAGGCAGATTTTCCGGGATAAGACCATCCTGGCGATGATGTTCGCCATGCCTACCATTCAGCTGATTATTCTGCCGCTGGCGATGAATTTTGATGTGAAGCATGTGAAGGTAGCGGTGGTAGATAACGATCATAGCAGTTATTCCCGGCAGCTGATCGCCAAGGTGGGTGCCTCCGGGTACTTCAGGATTGTGGCGGCGATGCCGTCTGTCCGGGAGGCCATGCAGTATATAGAAAGAGAGCAGGCAGACGTGGTACTGGAGATTCCGCCTGCATTTGAACAGCAACTGATCCGGGAAGGGAAACAGCGTATAGGCGTTTCCGTTGATGCCATCAACGGCACGAAGGCTGCGCTGGGAGGAAGCTACCTGGTAACAGTGATCGGAGACTTCAACCGTCAGATAACGGTGAACAGCACTGCCGATCCGGCTGCCGCCAACACCATTGCCATTACTTTTTCCAACTGGTATAACCCGCTGGCAGAATACAGGTTCTACATTGTGCCCGCCATCCTGGTATTGCTGCTGACACTGATAGGCGGATTTCTGACAGCACTGAATATTGTGCGGGAGAAGGAAGCCGGCACTATTGAGCAGATTAATGTTACACCCATCAGGAAGTGGGAATTCATTCTCGGAAAGCTGATTCCCTTCTGGGTGGTAGGTATTACGGTATTCACGCTGGGACTTGCCGTGGCATGGGGTGTATACGGCATATGGCCGGTAGGCAGCTTCGCCCTGCTGTATACGTTTGCAGCCGCGTACCTGTTAGCCGTGCTGGGTTTTGGCCTGCTGGTATCTACGTATACCGACAATCAGTTGCAGGCGATGTTTGTGGCCTTCTTCTTTATGATGATATTTATGCTGATGAGCGGACTGTTTACGGCTGTAGAGAGCATGCCTGCCTGGGCCCGTGCAATTGCGCACTGCACACCGGTAACTCATTTTGTGAAGGTGGTACGGATGATTGTTTTGAAAGGCAGCACATTTGCAGATGTACAATATGAATTTTACATCCTCGTGTTTTTTGCCCTGGCACTCAATGGATGGGCTATCCTGAATTACCGTAAAACCAGCTAACCATGCAGCTTCCAGGCCTTGTACTGTTCACGCAGGCAATGGCCGCAGGGGCGGTAGCCATAAGACGCCGCCTCCTGCTCATTGCGGAAGAACACACGGTTCCCTGCTTTCATGCGCTTGCCCGATGCGCAGGAGAGCAGGCCGTATATCTTCAGTTGTTTATTACCGCCCAGCGTAACAGCGCCGGCTCTTATCATCTGCCGGATGGCTATCGGGTCGAAATCTATTTGTAATATCATGTCAGCGCGTCGTGGAAGATGATGCCTAATGTATGCCGGTTGCCCGTATGCAGCGGGCTTACGCCATGTTTCATATTTACGCGGTAGTAGCCCCTGCTGCCTTTCACCGGCCGGAAATTGGTGGTGAATATCAACATGTCTCCCTGCCGTGGCTGCAGCACATTGGCTTTGGATTGCGCGCGCGGGATCTGTTCTGTCAGTACAAACTCGCCGCCGGTATAATCTTTACCTGGTTCATTCAGAAACAGTACGATCTGCATGGGGAAATAAATATCGCCGTAGAGGTCCTGGTGCAGCGTATTGAAGCCGCCCGGCCCGTATTTCAGTATCAGTACGGTGGGTTTGTCCTGCCCGTTTTCCCGGCATTGCTGCTGCAACGCTTCGTGGGTGTCCGGGAATTTTGTCTCTGTCTGTAATACTTCCATCCATTTATTGGCTACAGGCGCAATGTGCGTATATACTTCCTGCCTGATAGCTGTAATCAGCGGTGGCAGCGGATAGCGAAAGTATTTGTATTCTCCGCTGCCGAAGCGGTAGCGTTCCATGGAAATAGTTTTGCGATAGGTATCCGGCGCCTGATAATCTTTTATCAGCTGTTCACATTCCGCCGGCGTCAATATATTTTCAACAATGCTGAATCCTTTGCTGTGCAGCTCTTCTGTGGCAGTGGCCCAGTCGGTCGCCTGCAGGCGTGCGGTTATATCTGTCATATCCTGATAGCTTTTATTCCACAAAAGTAGACAGATGCAAGAGCGGAGAAAACCCGGTTCTTGCTTTTTTGCTGTCAGAAAAAGTAATCATGCAAATAACTTTTGGTTATCGTTTATAAACAATGGTGATTTCTCTCAAACTGTCTGTGCTTCTACCTTTGAGCTACATCAAAGAACAATGACCATGAGAATTGACTGGTTCCCGTTATGCCTGTTTACCGTTGTGGCGATTGTGATCGCCAGAGAATGTATCTGCAGTTATGAAGAAAAAGAACGTGATAATAAAGCGTTCGCTGCTTATCTTGCCACGCAGCATGGCGACAGCGTATGGACAGGCCGCCGTCCGCAACAGATTCCTTACTTTACCGATACGGGCGCGCTGGTACAATACGGCTACGAGCTGATAGCCAATACAGCTGCGTATCTGGGGCCTGAAGGCAGTATAGCGAAGCTGAGCAATGGCATGAACTGCCAGAACTGCCACCTGCAGGGCGGCGTAGTACCTTTCGGTAATAACTTCGGAAAGGTATTTGCCACCTATCCGCAATACCGTGCGCGTAACAACGGGATACAGGATATCCCGCAGCGTATTACGGACTGCTTTGAAAGAAGCCTGAACGGTCATGCACCGGATACCGGCAGCAGGGAGATGAAAGCGATTACCGCCTATATCCGCTGGCTGGGCGATGGGGTGCCTAAAGGCATGAAGCCGCCGGGTACCAGCATTATGAAGCTGCCATACCTTCACCGCAGTGCAGATGTGCGGCAGGGGGAACGGATATACCGGGAGCAGTGCAGCAGCTGCCACGGTAAGGATGGGGAAGGCGTGGAAAGTAAGGTGGTAAAGGGTTACAGCTATCCGCCGCTATGGGGCGAACACAGCTACAACGATGGTGCAGGATTGTACCGTCTCAGTAACTTCGCCGGCTTTGTATATAACAACATGCCCTACGGTACAGATTATCATCGTCCGAAACTGAGTGTGGAAGAGTCCTGGGACGTAGCGGCATTTGTCAACAGCCGGCCGCGCCCGCACTTCAATCAGCAGCATGACTGGCAGCTGGTCGCCGGAAAGCCGGTAGACTATCCCTTTAAGCCTTATGCAGACACCTTCACGGAATATCAGCATAAGTTTGGTCCGTTTCAGCCGATAAAAGAGGAACAACGAAAACAATTAGTTACCAGATAAAAAAGATGAACATGAAGAAGTTAATGATGATTGCCGTAATGCTGCTGCTGATGAGTGCAGGCTATGCGCAGGTACATGATTCCCTGTTACTGAAGAACCGCGCCTATACAGGCGCTGTGGCCAAGCGTCACCACTACTATGCGATCTATCAGCTGGATAAAAATGATCCCAAGGTGATCCAGAAAGCTATCCGCAATATCAACAATGCACTCAACGACCCGCGCCTGAAAGGCAAGCTCTCTGTGGAACTGATTGCTTTTTCCGCAGGTACTGACGCCCTGCTGAAAGGCAGCGAATATGAAAATGACCTGAAGAACCTGGTGGGCAGAGGGGTGATCGTAGCGCAATGCAGCAATACCTTACAGGAACGCAAGATCAGCAAAGATCAGCTGTATGATTTCATCGCGCTGGTGCCCAGCGGCAACGGTGAGCTGATTATCCGCCAGGCCGAAGGCTGGGCGATTGTTAAACCATAACAACAGATTTTTATGAAGAAGATATTTTTACTGGCCACCCTCCTGGCAGGGATGGCAACGGCTGCCTGCGCCCAGGACTACCGTTTTGATCCACCCTGGAATACGCCTCCCGCCAGCAAGGTTATGTTTACAGTTCCCGGCGTGGACAATGTCCCTGATCTCTACGGTGATATCAACGATCCGCAGCTGGTCATATTTTTTGCGGGCAACCAGTTTATGTGCATCGATGAACTGATTACCGCTTTTAAAGCAGCCTATCCGCAATATACCCGTGTATTTGCAGAAACGCTGCCGCCGGGCATCCTGGCACAGCAGCTTATCGGCGGCTCTCTTACCATCGGCAACATGCGCATCACCCTGCAACCCGATGTGTATACTGCCGGTAAAAGCCGCATCACCCAGATGCAGCCTTATTTCAGCGATACCGTTGCCTATACGCATAACAGGCTGGCCATTATGACGCCTGCCGGAAACCCGGCACAGGTACACTCCCTGCAGGATCTCGGTAAACCGCATGTACGTGTGAGCATGCCCAATCCCGAATGGGAAGGCATTGGTAAAAGAATAGAGGAAGCATTCATCAAAGCCGGCGGTACCGCACTGCAGCAGCAGATCATGCATGCCAAAGTGAAGGACAGTACTACTTTCCTCACCCAGATACACCACCGGCAATCACCTATGCGCATACTCTACCATCAGAGCGATGCTGCCCCCGTCTGGTACTCCGAAGCCTACTATCAGCAAAAAGCCGGTCACCCGGTTACGCTGATACCCATCCCGGATGAACACAATATCACTGCCACCTATATGGCCGGCCAGTTGAAGAATGCTCCCCATCCGCAAGCTGCCGCAGATTTCATGACCTTTATCGTCAGCGCGAAAGCAAAGGAAATTTACAGGAGTTTTGGATTCAGGTAGATTTTGAATTACGAATTACGAATTGCGAATTACGAATGAGGAGCGAAGATTTGAGCGAAGAAGTAAATCCTTTATCCGCTTAAATCTTCGCTCCTCATTCGTAATTCGCAATTCGTAATTCGTAATTCCCATCTCAATAGTTTTTCCCCGGAAGCGTTATACAAAACCCTGTTTTCTGTATCTGTTGTACAAATTGCTGCGGGGTGGCGCCGAGGTAGTGTTGAAAGTCTTTGATGAGGTGGCTTTGATCGTGGTAGCCGAAGTCAAGGATGATGTCGTACCAGTCGGGAGCGGGAGAAGGGTTGTCCTGCAGTCTTTGCAGTACCTGCTTGAAGCGGATGAAGCGGAGCAGTTCTTTGGGGGATGAGCCGGTGTATTTCCTGAAGCGTAGCTGTATGCTGCGTTCGGTAAGTTGTGCATCCCTGGCGATGGCTTTTACGGGCTGTACAGCAGGGTTGCCGAAGTAGGGAACGCCTTGCAGCAGAGGTTGTGTACCGGTTTCTGACTCCTGCAGGTAGGCGGTGATGTAGTTGCTGAGAATAGCTATTCTGTCTTCCAGACGGGAGGTATTATGCAGTATCTGCCAGAGTTCTTTTATCCAGGGAGTGGTATGGAGTGTAGCCGGGTCCGTTAGTTGTTCTGCGGGAATATTTTCTACCGGGGTGCGGAAGAGCCGGTAGAATCCGTCGAGGGTGAAAACGGTGACGATAAGATCTGTGCCCGGTTGTATTTCATAATTGAGCATTCTCTTCAGTGGTCCGAGTACGGCTACATCTTTCAGGGGTTCTCCGCCCACAGGTTCTCCTGCAAAGGAGATATGGAGGGAGGCTCCGAAATTCAGCAGCAGCAACATATCGAAGTTAGGAGACAGCCGTGCCACTTCCCGTTCAAACCCTGCTGAAGTCTGTATCACATAAAAATGCCTGACAGCATCTTCTAATGCAGGCGGCGCCTCAAAATGACGATTTATTTGAGATGTGGTCATTTTATTATTTGAGATTTAAAAAATGCAGCGGAGATCAGCACAAAGGTATTACATAATATCCCTGCTGATCTCCGCTGCATTTTTTAAATCTCAAATAATAAAATAATAAAATAACAAAATAATCAGAGTGTTTTGAAGGTTGCCGCTACCTGTTCTTTGCCGAAGCCGGCGTCCTGGGCTCTTTTCAGGATAGATTTGATGAAGACGGGGACGTCGGTGCTGATGTTGGACTGGCGGGCGTGCTGGATAAAGAGGTCCATGCCGTTAGCGCAGATGTCCAGGGAGCTTTCCGGGTTGCTGTAGTCGCCGGACTCGATGGTGTCGCCCTGTCGTTTGATCATTTCACCGATAACGGGGGCTACCTGGTGGATCATGTTGCCGAGGGCGCTGATAGGTATGCCTTCTGCGGCAAATACTTTAGCTCCGTGGAAGAAGCCGGACATAGCACCAAACATGGTGATGAGGAAACCGATGTCCCAGGTGGCGGCAGCGCCGGCATCTTCGCCCATATAGGCGATGCCGCCGGCGAGGGTGCGGAGGGCGGGCTCGCTTTGCTGCCAGGCTGCGGCAGCACCGGAAACGAAGAGGGGGGTGTCCGGGCGGCCCATCTGGCTGGGAGTAGCGAGGATAGCGCCGTCGATATACCCTATGCCGTTGGAGGTAGCCCACTGTTCTGCGGTGCGGGCTTCCTGCGGTATGCCCGATGTCAGCTCTACCAGTACCCGTCCTTTCAGGGCAGCCGTGGCTTCCGGCGTTTGCAGCAGGCTGCTGCTGATATTATAGTTGGTGACGCAGACGATCACGATGGGACTGGCTGTAATGGCTGCCGTCAGTGAGGCGGGAGCATGAGCGCCGGCAGACTGCAGCGGCGCTGCCTTTTCGGGAGAACGGTTCCATACTGTTACCTCATATCCATGCTGCAGCAAGGTGCCCGCCAGTACTGCGCCCATATCTCCCAGACCAATTACAGTCACTTTGTTCGTTGTATTTGTTGTCATCGTCGTTTGTTTTTTACCGGGACAAATGTGGGAATAACCAGGAAGGTGAACAATACGGGGAGAAATAATTCAGCGGGGGAAAATTTTATCCCTATTGGTCCATGGCGGTTTCCGGCTGAGGAGGTAAGCGGTAAATGGCGTATCTTTAGCGTCAAATTAAAGTGAACCATGTACGAAAAGAAAATTCCGGAAAACCTGGACTGTGGTATCAGCATCGCTATTAAAGTACTGGGCGGAAAATGGAAGGCCTGGATCATCGATAAAATCAATATAGGCGTACGGCGTCCCAGCGAGCTGCATCGCGATATTTATCTGGCCAGTCCGCGGGTAGTGAACATGCACCTGAAGGAGCTGGAGGACATGGGCATCATCTACAAAAAGACGTATCATGAAATTCCGCTACGGGTGGAATATTACCTGACTGCGCTGGGAGAGAGCGTTCTGCCGGTGATTGCCGCCATGGAAAAATGGGGCAATGAGCAGCGGGAGCACTTCGATCAGGCGGTAAGCCTATAGCAATCATCACGTTAACCCCTGTACGCAATCCGGAAAAAAAATCTGCTGCTTTTCCGCTTAAAATTTCCTGATCTCGCAAACGATTCCATCCGTTATGGAATAATTTTGCAGACAGATTAATACCTATATCGTTGATTGTACACAGATCCGGTTGTTGTTTAACCGGTTGAGGCCATTACACCAGGCCGTCTGCACTTTGGTATTTCAATCCGTGTATCACGCAAAAATGAAGGGGGAAGCCCCGTCCGGCATTTTATTGCCAGAATTTCAATCATCAGTTAAAAGATATCAATACATCAGGAAATGCAGCACATGACAAAGATTCTACTGACAGGCTTTTTAAGTATCATTACCTTATTCGCCCTTGCCCAGTCAGATGGCGGAGCTTCTATCAGCGGCCGTCTGACAGACGAGGCCGGTAACGGTATTCCGGGTGCCTCCATCAGGTTACAGCAGGGCAAAGCGCTGGCTATCACCAATGTGGACGGCGCCTACCTGGTAAAAAAAATCGCACCGGGAAAACATGTACTGGTTGTTTCTGCCGTGGGATATAAAAATGAGCAGTCTGCCATAGAGGTAACCGCCGGCCAGCAGCTGGTACTGCATTTCAACATGAAGGCTGCCGTGAGCGAAATCGGTGAAGTGGCAGTACTGGGCCGCTCTGCAGCAAAAGAGGTGAACAGACAGGCCTTCAACGTTACCGCCGTTGACGCCAAAAAATTATACAACTCCACCCTGGACCTGTCGCACGCACTGGACCGCGTTTCCGGTGTCCGCGTACGTGAAACCGGCGGCCTCGGCTCCCGGATGAACTTCTCCCTGAACGGCTTCACCGGCAAACAGGTGAAATTTTTCCTGGACGGCGTGCCTATGGATAACTTCGGCTCTTCTTTCCAGCTGAATAATATTCCTATCAATCTTGCTGAAAGAATTGAAGTGTACAAAGGCGTAGTGCCTATCTGGCTGGGTGCTGACGCACTGGGCGGCGCTATCAATATTGTTACCGGCAACAGCCGCAAAACATACGTGGACGCTTCCTACTCCTACGGTTCCTTCAACACCCACCGCTCCGCCATTAACGCCGGATATACCGCCAACAGCGGATTCACCGTGCAGGTAAGCGCTTTCCAGAACTACTCCGATAACAACTACCGGGTACGCGTGGATGTGGCAGATCTTAAAACAAAAGAATATTTCCCGCGTCAGTGGGTAAGAAGATTCCATGATACTTACCATAACGAAACCGTTATTGCCAACGTAGGTGTGGTAGGAAAAAAATATGCAGATAAGTTGCTGGTTGGTCTGACACTGGGTCAGAACTATGCTGAAATGCAGACCGGCGCACGTATGACCACCGTATTCGGACAATGGCACCGCAGAGGTACCACGGTAATGCCTACCCTGAAATACCAGGTAAAAGACCTGTTCGTAAAAGGGCTGAACCTGAGTGTTAACGGTAACTACAACCTGGGGTACGAACAGAATATCGATACTTCTTCCAGAAGATACAACTGGTTCGGCGATTATTCCTATAACATGGGCCAGGGCGGAGAGCTTACCAGAACCATGTATAAATTCCGTAACCACAACGGACTGGGAACGGCTAACCTCAGCTACCAGCTGAGCCCTAAGCACTCCTTCATGGTGAACAACGTGTTCTCTACGTTCAAGCGTTCCGGTAGTGATGAACTGTATCCGAATGATGAAAAATACGATCAGCCTAAGAAAGTAAGCAAAAATATTCTCGGACTGGGATATAAATTCGAATACAACGAAAAATGGAATACTTCCGTCTTTGTAAAGAACTACTCTCAGGTAAACAGCTACGCGAAAAGCTATAACCCCAGCGGCGGATGGGGCGACGTAGCCTACACGCAGATGCGCATACGCTACAGCAACCAGGGTTACGGACTGGCTACCACCTACTTCATTAAACCTACGCTGCAGCTGAAAGCATCTTACGAGAAAAGCTACCGTATGCCGGAAACAGAAGAACTGTTCGGCGACGTTGTGCTGCTGGAAGGTAACATAGACCTGCGTCCTGAAAGCAGCCATAACTATAACTTCGGTGTCAGCTACCAGACAAAGATCAACCAGGACCACCGCCTGAGCTTCGATGGCTCCTTCCTGTACCGCGATGCCAAAGATTATATCAGACCAACGCTGAACCAGAACCAGAGCATGCAGACCTACGGCAACCTGGCCAGCGTAACCAATATGGGCCTGGATGGTGAAATCCGTTACTCTTACAAGCAGTTTCTTACTGCCGGTGTAAACGCTACCTACCAGAACCTGCGCAACAACACCCGCATTGAACAGGGACAGAAGGAAGAAAGCTCGCTTTACCGTGACCGTATTCCCAATATGCCCTTCCTGTTCGGTAATGCTGATGCATCCCTGTTTTTCAGAAACGTGCTGAAGAAAGGCAACATGCTCACCATCGGATATAACTTCCTGTATGTACATGAGTATTATCTCTCATGGCCTAGTCAGGGTACAGACAGGAAAAAAATGATGATCCCCCGCCAGTTTAACCAGGACGTGAATATCGTTTACACCCTGGCTAACGGTAAGTATAACATTGCACTGGAATGTAAGAACCTGGTAGACAACAGGCAGTATGATAACTTCAGTCTGCAGAAACCAGGCAGGGCTTTCAACGCCAAGGTGAGATATTTTTTCAGTAAATAAACAAAGACCGGGATCTAAAAATAATCAGACATGAAGAAGATGAACAAGATATTAGCAGCACTGGCATTCGGCGCAATTTTCCTGGGCTCCTGCGATAAGGAAGATCAGATGGGTACCGTTGACTTTGTAGAATATGAACCCAAGGGAAATATCAAATACGTTATAACGGCAACGCCTATAGGAACTACCGGTATCGCAGACTACCTGCTTACGGCAGACAACCTGAGCGGTGGTATGATCAGCACCAGGGGGAATGGTATAGAGCAGGATGGTTCCTACCGTTACTACATGACACATAAAGGCCGTTTCTTCAGCCTGCTGTATGGCCAGGGTAATCCCGGCGATGTGACCACGTATCGCATGCAACCCAACGGCGAGCTGGTGAAGACAAAATATTTCCAGACAGAAACAGTGCAGGCATTTACCAAAATAAATGATGAACTGCTGCTGATAAAGATCCCGCGTTCCGGTCAGCCGAACGCTATGTTCTTCCGTATCGATGCCCTGCAATCCAGGATGATAGACCAGAAGCCGGTGAATATTGTAGACCTGGCCGCCAACGGCGAGCGGGCGCACTTCACCTGGGCCACGCAGGTAGGCAATAAGGTGTTTGCCCCGTACATGAGCATCAAAGGCTGCTGCGGCGATGCTTTCGGTACCGCTTATCCGGATAGCAGCTGGGTGGCTGTTTTCTCTTATCCTGCCCTGGAGCTGGAAAAAGTTATCCGCGATAACCGCACGAGCTTCATCGGTAACTATTTCAACAACGGACTGGCAGTAGTGGAAAATGGTGATGTATATGGTTTTTCACCGGCATCCGCCAAACTGAATTCACAGCTGACCACTACCAGACCTTCTGCTATGGTGCGTATCCTGAAAGGCACCACAGAGTTTGATAAGAGCTATTTCTTCAATGTAGAGGAAAAATCCGGCGGACATCATATTTCAACACAAACTTATCTCGGCAATAATAAATTCCTGCTGACCATGTATGGCACACCGAAAAGTACTTCCGGTTACCTGAGACTGGCGCTGGTAGATGTGGTTTCCCAGCAGTTTACCTGGCTGAAAGGCGCGCCGGAAGAGATCAACAGTGTTTCAGCCGCATATAATAACAACACAGGTACAGAAGACGGGAAAATCGGCTATGTAGGGGTGAACACTACCTCCGGTAGCCAGGTGTATAAAATTGATATTCAGTCAGGCGTTGCTTCCCCCGGATTGAAGGTCGACGGGGGCACTATCACGGCCATTACCAAGATGGAGTATTAATCATCATAAATTCTGCTGCGTATGAAAGTCGGATCAAATAATACAGCCAAAAAAAGACCGGATTCCAGGTCCCGTTTCTATCGTATTTCGGCCTGGTTGCATCTGTGGCTGGGATTGGTCGCTGGCATCATCTTCGTGATCGTCTGCCTCACCGGTTGCATATGGGTATTCAATGAAGAAATCACTACCATGCTGGAACCGGAAACCAGGGTGGCAGTACAACATAACCGCCCGGTGATTACGCCTTCGCGGATCATGGAAGTTGTAGACAAGGAGTTTCCGGGAAAAATTCCCGGTGGTGTTACCTACAGAGAAGGTAAAACAGTGGAAGTGTATGTCGGCGAGCGCCGGGGAGGCTCTATACTGAAACTGAATCCGTATACCGGCGAGGTGGTGAAGAAAGAAATACGTAAAGAAGGGCAGACAGGTTTCTTCCGCTGGATATTAAACGGACATCGTTTCCTGTGGCTGCCCTACAAGATAGGACGGCCTATCATCAACTACAGTACGCTGGTATGCGTTATTACGCTGCTCACCGGTCTGGTATTATGGTGGCCCAAACGCTGGAATAAAAATACCCGTAACCAGAGCTTCAAAATTAAGTGGGGCGCCAGTTTCAAACGGGTGAACTACGATCTGCATAATGTACTGGGCTTTTATGCCCTCCTGATCCTGCTGGCCATCGGGCTTACCGGTATGGTTTGGGGAATAGAATGGTTCAGCAAAGGGCTGTACTGGGCTACCTCCGGCGGACGCACACTTCCGGAGTATGTAGAGGCTAAATCAGATACCACGCAGGCAGGAAAGCATACATACACCCTGGCAGCAGCTATGGACAAAGCCTGGCAGGAGGTAACTACTAAACATCCGCAGGCATCCGGCTTTTATCTGACTTTCCCCGTGAAGAAACGTCCCGAAGCTGCTATTGCCATCTATGTATATCCCAGCAAAGGAAGATTCTTCGACAGCCAGGGATATATGTTTGACCAGTATACGCTGTCGCCTGTAAAGGCCAATAAACTGTATGAGCAATCTTATCAGGAGGCCGCCTTTGGCGACAGGCTCCGTAAGATGAACTATGATATTCACGTCGGCAGTATCCTGGGGTTACCGGGCAAATTCCTTGCCTTCTTTGCCAGCCTCATCGGCGCATCCTTACCTATTACCGGAGCTATCGTCTATTTCGGAAAGAAAAAGAAGAAAAAGAAACCACCGGTGGTAAAAGCGACGAAAGCAGTGAAAGCGGAAAAAATACTTCAGCATTAATTAAGAATTACGAATTGCGAATTACGAATTACGAATGAGGAGCGAAGACATAAGCGAAGAAGTAAATTAATCTTCGTTTAGTTCTTCGCTTCTACATTCGTAATTCGCAATTCGTAATTCATAATTATTTCCTCCACATCATCCCATCTTGCTACAATTCCCCAGCCATAGAAATCATTTGCCACCCCGATCAGTAGTTCGTTGCCGCCTTTTTTCAGGGGGAGTGTGAGGGTCGTGTTTTCCAGGGAGCATCTGCCGGCAGGCGTTTTCATGATGAGTGCGCCGAAAGTATTTTTATCTGCCAGGAGTAATGAGCCGTTGAGGTATATCCATATGTCATCGCTGAAGCCGAGGCGTAATTGTTTGTTCAGGTCGGCGTTGGCCTGTATGCTGGTTTTAAGCCATACTATTCTTCTCTCTTTTGAAGCGCCGAATTTGCGGGTGAGGTTGATGAGTCCTCTGCGTTCCGCCCGGATGGTATCCCAGCCGGTGCTGTTTGCTGTGTATTTACGGGAGCTGAAAATATCGGTACCTGCGGGGATGATGGCAGGCTGGCTAACCAGCCAGCTGCGCAGATAGCGGGTATCGTTGGATACCGGATCTATGCCGGGAAGCGGGGAGAGGCCGGCTGGTTGTCCGGGTTGCACCATGAGATTGGCAATAGCTACCGGGCCATCGAAGGCGATGGAGCCGCTCTGGCTGTTGCCTTCCAGTTGCGGTACCTGAAGTATGGGATGCTCCATATCATTTACAAATACTGCCAGCTGTTTGCCGGAGATGACCAGCTTAACATGGTTCCACTGATGGAGCTGATAGCTGGCGCCAGCCTGGAAATGATGGTACATATCCCACATGTTGGTACCGGAGAGCATGGGAGCATATTGTGTGGCGTAGAAAGCCTCCGGATGGCCGGCATTATCTGCGCGGAAGTAAAATATTTCACTTTCCAGTGCGGAGCTTCTCCTGAAATAGATGCCGGTGAAAGTTTTTTCCATTGGCTCCATATCGTATTCAATGATGCCATCAGTCATGTTGAAGTCTTTCAGCACCAGCTGTCCTTTTCCTTTCAGGATGACGGCCGGTACAGATTTGTGCGTGGTGAAGGTGGCTATCTTGTTTTCATCTTCCCAGCTGGCAGGTTGTAAAGGGATGGTGATAGCGCCTTTGTTTTTCGTAGATGCGCCGACGTTGGTCCGTTGCTGAGCGCCTGCCTGTGTTGTTGCTAAGAGCATAATCGCCGCGGCTGTTTTCCAGATCATGATGTGTTGGATTTTAATGTAAAAGAATACAGCCGCTAAAATGAATAATGAGTAACTTGAAAGCCATTCAACCCGGAAACAAGTTGATGCAAGTACGTTCAAGTTGATAATGCTATGTGCTTTAGTTTGAAATATGGATGAAAATATTTTAATACGTGAGTGCCTGTCAGCCGTAGAAAAGCGGTTGAACTGGGGTAGCAGCCAGGAGTGGACCACCTACGACTTTGAAAAACTGAGTGTGGAGATACAGGAATCCACTGGGGTAACGTTGAGTATCACCACCTTGAAAAGATTATGGGGCCGGCTGGAATATCATCACATGCCGGCAGTGACCACGTTGAATACAATGGCCAGGTTTGCCGGATATGCAGACTGGCGCGATTTTAAAAAGCAGCAGGGAACAGCGGCGGTAGTTGTTCCGGCTGAACCGGCAGTGACAACAGCGGCAACGCCGCGTATATCCATCCGGGTGATGCTTCCGGTGCTACTGTTGCTCGCAGCAGGCGGATTTGCATTCTGGAAAAGCAGCAACACCACCGTGAGCCGGTCAGCGGATTATACCTTTGTCAGCAACAAAACAATGAGTGCGGGCGTCCCCAATTCTGTTATTTTCAGTTATGATGCTACTGCAGCCAACGATACCGTTTTCATAGCACAGAGCTGGGATGTTAGCCGTAAAACAGCTGTACCCAAAGACCAGCACCGGTATTCCACCATTTACTATTATCCTGGTTATTACAGGGCCAAGCTGATGACAGGAGAGAACATCGTGAAAGAGCATGACCTCATGATAACCTCCGGCGGCTGGGTAGCGCTGATTGAACAGGAAAAGGTGCCTGTGTACATCAGGCCGGAAACTTTTCAGCAGGATACTGTCATTAGTGTGAATGAAGCAACGCTGGCCGCCTATAATATACCGATGCAGCCAGTCACGCCGCAGCTGCGTTTCATCAATGTAAAAGATATGCCGGGGCTGATGAATGACCATTTCACCCTGGAAACTACCATAAAAACCACCTACCGTGAGGGCTCCGCCGCATGTCAGTTTGCGGATCTCTTGATATTATGCAAAAACGATGTAATTATTGTACCACTCAGTGCAAAAGGATGTGTGGGAGAGCTCAGCCTGCTGGCCAGAGGGGCTTCCGTGAAAAGCAGTCAGGCTGACCTGTCGGGTTTCGGATGCGATCTTACCCAATGGGTGAAAGTGCGGGTAGAAGCCAGCGGAACACACATGCGTTTCCTGGTAAATGATAAAGCAGCCTATACGCTGGAAGCAAAGCGGCCACCCACCGGTATTGTAGGACTGCAATACCGGTTTAACGGGACAGGAGCTATTAAGGACACGCGGTTTGTGGCTGACAGAGATACGGTGGTGATGAAATAATTGCGAATTACGAATGGTGGGTTATTTTTTTATTTAGTTATTTGAGATTTTGTGCCTGATCGTGATGCTCCCTGGGCTTACAGGTTCCAGAGAGCATCACGATCAGGCACAAAATCTCAAATAACTAAATAAAAAAATAACCCACCATTCATCATTCGTAATTATTTCTCTTTATTTCCATACCGGAATACTCACATAACTTTCACCTGACCATTTTATCCGCAGGGGAGTGTTGCCATCGGCAATGGTTTCGTCGCTGACATCTTTTCCGGAGCCGTAGTTGACTTGTTCAAAGGGGCTTTGGTTGATGTTGAGGATGACAACCAGGCGGCTGCCTTTGCTGATTTTTTTGCAGATGATGCGGGTGTTACTGAAGGGGAAGACGGCTGGCTGCCCGGGTTCCAGCAGGGTACGTGTTTCCAGGCTGCGGGCGTAGCTGGCGCGTCCTATGAAATAGGAGAGCTGGAAATAGCGGCCGTCGGGAAGATGTTCATATAGCAGTATACCGGCATCGAGGTCTTTTTTGTTGGCAGTCAGATGTAGTTGTCCGGAGAAGGCGCCGTTGATGGTGAGTGCTTCGGTTAGTGGAGCGCTTTCGTAGCGGATACCATTGGTCATATTCGGGCTGTTGCTGATGGTAGGGTATTGAATGGCATTGTAGGTGAAGCCGCCTTGCCTGTCTGCCAGTGGAATTTCCTGTGTGAGGAAGCCCTTTCCTGCTGAGGGAGAGGGGCGCAGCAGATGACTGGTATCAAGGTAGAAGGTGAGGGTATCGTTATTCATCTGCGCGAGGGAGGCTGTGTGTTTCCATTCGTTGGTACCTGTTACCTGGTAGTTGACATAATCCTTCAGGAGAGCCGGTCGGGGGCCTCCGCGAAGAATATGAGCGAACCATTCATAGATGAGCTGGTGTATGCTGATATTGGCTGTGTCGTCAATTTTATAACCGCTGACGAAGGGCGTAGCCACGTGCTGACAGCCGAGGTGATCCCAGGGACCTATCACGAGGTAGTGCTGTGCTCCGGGGCGGTATTGCATGTGCTGGCGATAGTAATACATAGCTCCTATTTGTGCGCCGTCATAATAGCCGGTGGTAGTCAGCACGGGGATATTAACGCGGGAAAAATCTTCCCGGTAGCAGGTCATATCCTGCCAGTATTTATCATAGGAAGGATGTGATATCCAGCGCCGGAATATTTTGCTGGGCACGCCGTCGATGCTGTCCATGGTACGGTAGGCTGCGCCGCTGTGATACCAGTTGAAGCTGAGGTTGCGCCAGTGGGGCTGGTTATTGTAGCTGACATTGTCCAGGTATTTGTTGTTGGTGACATAGGGTATCCAGGGATATACGAAGTTCATGAAAACATTGTTTTCCTTGGGTACATCAAAGCCGGGAACAACGGCTGCGGAAGGCACAATGGTTTTAAGGGCAGGATGTACGCCCTGCTTTACGGCGGCCCACTGGGTGAATCCGACGTAGCTGCCGCCATACATGCCTATGCTGCCGTTGCACCAGGATTGTTTGCTGATCCAGTCGGTAACATCCCAGGCATCGCGGCCATCGTGTTCATAGGGTGTTACTTCGCCGGAGCTGCCTCTTTTACCGCGGGAGTTGGCTACTACGCCTACGTATCCTCTGTCTGCAGCTTCCTTGGCGATGCTGAGGTTTTTGATTTCGGTGTAAATCGTAAAGAAGAAGATGACGGGCAAGGGCTGCTGCTGATGTTTCGGGCGGACAACAATAGCCGGCACCTCAGCGCCGTCCCTGGTGCGGATCAGTATACTGTCGTTGATAAGATAGTGCTGCCGGTTCTCCTGTGCTATCAGTGGCGCGGCCAGTGGCATTACGGCGGTAGCAACGCGCCAGGCATTATACCGGCGGCAAAGGGTAATGGCATTATTCACGTCTATACTGTCGCGCTGCTGCCACCGGTCCAGCTCCCGCCGGAAGTCGGCGGTAACGGCAGGTAAATCAAAGGTAAACCAGCTGTCTGTATCAAAGCGGTTGCAGGGTGTGAGCTGTTGCAGGGCTGTGGCAAAGGCACTGCGGAAAGCCTGTGGAAATTGCCGGTGGTGTTGCTGTTGCAACAGCTTTGCGCGGGCATAGGTATGGTACTGTATAAAACGAATGCCTGCCATGCAGGTATCTGTCCGGCTGTATATTGCCCTGTAGGCAGCGATAGTACGCAGGGCGGCATCGTACCTGCCGGCGGTCATCTGTACCATAAACAGGGTGGGCAGGGAAGACCATTTGTCTTCTTCCTCCTGCAGGAGGGGTAGCAGGCGGGCGGCGAGTGCCTGCATAGCAGCAGGGAGCTGCGGGGAGCTATGGGAGGCTTCCCGCGGGAAATACAATTGCTGCGCAGTCATACGGCTCACCGGCAGGCACAGCACGGCCAGTGAGAACATTGCTCTCATCATTTTTTTCATATGCTTGATGTAAGGGTAAGTGGTTATCTGTTATTCCATTGCCTGAATTTTACCGTCTGCCGGCTGGATACTTCCAGCTCAGGGCCGGCTGTCAGCAGTACTTTCAGTCTGCCGTTGCCGGCGGCGCTGATGGTTGAAATATGCTTTCCGTTGATAATCTGGTTCCGGTTGATCCGGAAAAAAACAGCCGGGTCAAGTTTTTCTTCCAGCTGATTCAGGGAAATTTTCATCAGGGCTTTTTTCTCTCCGAAGTAAATCCGTGCATAGTTGGCAGCAGATTCGATGAGATATATATCATGGTGGCGTACAAAAAAATACTGTGTGCCATCTTTGATGAACAGCTGCCGTTCGGCGGGCTGCGGCTGTATCTGCCACTGGCGGCGGTGTTTTTCGATGGCCTGGGCAAACCGTTCGCTGCGGATGGGCTTCAGCAGATAGTCCAGCGCATTGGTATCAAATGCCTGTACAGCATACGTATCATATGCGGTGGTAAAGATGACGGCAGGCGTTTCTTCCAGGGAAGCCAGTAGTTCAAAGCCGGATTCTTCCGGCATCTGAATATCCAGGAAAAGCAGGTCCGCCTTGCCGGCGGTAATCAGCGCCCTGGCTTCTTCCGCATTGCGCGCTTCGCCGGTGATCTCGTAGTCCGGATAGTCCTGTAAGGCCCGCCTGATCTCTTCTCTGGCTGCACGTTCATCGTCCGCAATAATGACGCGTACTTTCTTCATGACGCTGATAGTTTTAATAAATGCTGTATAGTGCCGCAGGTAATATGTGCGGTTACGTTACGGTGTTCCTCCTGCAGGAATATCAGGCAACTGAATAACTGCGGTAACAGTACCGGTGGCAGAGGTAACCGCAAAATCCGCCTTCCCCTGGAATTGCAGCTGCAGCCGCTCGCGCAGGTTTTTCAGCCCCAGGCCTGCGGGTGCATGTTCCTGCAGGCGGCCCGGATGATGAACAATGATCTGTACGCCGGTCTTGTTACGTGTAACCGTTACTGTTATAGTACCACCATTTTTTAAACGGCTGATACTGTGCTTGATGGCATTTTCCACCAGTGTTTGTATACTGAGTGGCGGAATACGTATATCCAGCAAGGTGGTATCAATATCAAAAACAGGGATCAGTCTTTCTTCCAGCCGGAGTTTTTCCAGTTCCAGGTAATCCTTTACGAGCTGTAGTTCTTCCGCGATGGATATGAGTTGGTCTGTTCTGTTGTAGAGAGAAGTGCGCAGCAGTTCCGACAGCAGATCTATCGCTCTTCTTGCCTGTGAAGGATCTTCCAGTACCAGTGACTTGATGGTGTTCAGCGAGTTAAAGAAGAAATGGGGATTCAGCTGGGCCGTTAAATTTTCAAGTTGTATTTCTTTGGCAATCAGCTGCAGCCGCGCATTTTCACGGGTGATACGGATTTCCCGCTGTGCATAGTGATACATGTGCCAGGCCAGTACCCAGATAGACATGATCCTGATACCGGTGACGAAAGGCGTCCAGCCAAAGTCAGCCATGTGTTGCGGCCAGGAACCCTGGTACCAGCCTGTCAGGTAATGATCCAGCAGGTAAAAACGCAGGGACACGCTGAGGGCAAAGCCTGTTGCCAGCAGCAGCACAGCAGGGATAATACGTCCGAGTAACCTGCGGGGAGGCAGCGTATGCCACGCATGGCGCATGGCATAACGGCGGTAGGCATCGGTGAGCAGTATATTAACGAGGATATCTGCCGCGAAATTAATAATGCCCAGCGTTACATTAAATTCCTTGCTGCGGATAAAAGCTTCCGCTTCCCAGTAAAGGGCTGCCGCCGTCCAGCCGGCAAGCTGACATTTCCAGTAAAGAGAAAGTGATGGCTGCTTTTTCATATGCTGTTAATCCGACAGGTACAAAGTAAGCAGTTCCCATGCAGATAAAAAAAGTAAAGTAGCCGGATGCAGAAAAGCGGGGATAAGCGTGGGGAAAGATGACGTTCAGAAAAGAAAAGACCGCCCTTTGCGGGGCGGTCAGGACTACGGGTACAGGTTTTATAATGGCAG
Source organism: Chitinophaga solisilvae (assembly GCF_009928525.1). Classification (GTDB taxonomy): domain Bacteria; phylum Bacteroidota; class Bacteroidia; order Chitinophagales; family Chitinophagaceae; genus Chitinophaga; species Chitinophaga solisilvae. Next base: position 511,773 of record NZ_JAABOK010000006.1, read on the forward strand.
ATGTAGCTGGTAAGACATTTTATAGGAAGAGAAATCTATCAGGGAACGCGTGCGGAAAGTAATGGGCGTACCCGGTTTATCAGGTGATAATACAGCCAGCTGCTGAAATCCGGTGATGATTTCACGGAGTTCCTTCAGCCCTTTAATTTCCCTTACAGCCATATCATTGCCTGTTGTTTCATCTTTGTAATAATATCGGATGAATGCTTTTTCCAGCATGTCAGCTTCGTTGTTGCTGATATCTTCCTTTCTGCTTACTTTGACGGCAGCAGTTCTGAGTCTGACGAGATCCTCCGGGTTCTTCGACCTGGAGGTAACCAGCAGGGCTGCCCGACGGCCATAGGTGACACTGGCTACATATACAGGATTCTCCTTTTTTGAAGTCTCGCTGAGAGGAGTCGTGAAGAACTCACCGTCTCTGGGTATATCTATAGTCAGACTAAATAATTCTATATCATAATTAAAACAAACACCTCCGGAGATATCGAAGGTTTCAATCTGTGTGTGATCAGGCTTTCCATTCAGAGAAACCAGTATTTTGCTGAATTTTTCCGCTCCGCTGATTCCGGCTAACATAACGCGGCTGCCGGAATTATTTCCTTTCAGTACGTTTTTGATATATGCTTTGGTAACATCCGGCCCGGGAGCATCTGTTGTTAAGGGAAGTGCATTTATATCTGTACTCATCACCACTGCCTGCGGCTTGTATGTATATCCGGTCAGCGAAACATAATTTCCGCTTTCGATGCTGTTACCCTTCAGTACTGCACCCGGAAAAACCTTATCCACATTGATAGGGACAACTGGCAGCGCCAGTGTTTCAATAAAGATAGAATGTCCTTTTTTGTCGGGCCAGATACTGTCTTTCTGAATATCTGTTCCAATCGGATAGAGTACAAACACACCGGCCTGCCTGATGCCGGAAGTATCTGGTTGGTCATCCGGTATTCCTCCCGGAGCAGGATTAACAGTAGCATCATTTTTTTTGCACGCCACCATACCGGAAAATAGTACGCTCAGTAGTAACAGGTTTCTTTTCATCCTTTGAATATTTGATCAACCTGATGTAAAAATAATGCCAGAATACTTATGAACAGGGCATTCCGGCAGATATTTTCTACCTTGATGTGTTGGTGCAGAAATAAGCAAAATGAAAAAAAATGGCTGGTTGCCCGTTAAAAATTGCTTGTTATCTGTAAAGGTATATCCAGTGTTTTTTTGCTTACTGATAAGTAAGTTTATGTGTGTAATAATTTAATAAATCATTTACACGGGGCTACAGGTTTTATAATGGCAGATGTAGCTGGTAAGACATTTTGTAGGAAGAGAAATCTATCAGGGAACGCATGCGGAAACCAATGGGCGTACCTGGTTTATCAGGTGATAACATTTTCAGCTCCTGAAATCCGGCCATCACTTCCCGGAGTGCATAAAGCCCTTTAATATCTTTCACTTCCATATCATGACCTGTTGTTTCATCTTTATAATAATAACGGATAAATGCTTTTTCCAGCATGTCAGCTTCCGCATAACTGATTTCTTCTCCTGTACTTACTTTAACAGCAGCAGTTCTGAGTCTGACGAGATCCTCCGGGTTCTTTGACCTGGAGGTAACCAGCAGGGCAGCCCGGCGGCCATAGGTAACACTGGCTACATATAAGGGATTTTCTTTCCGGGAAGCCTCACTGAGTGGCGTAGTGAAAAGCTGGCCATCTTTGGGTATTTCCGTAGTCAGCGTAAATAGTTGCGTCTCAAAGCTGAAACAAACGCCTCCGGCGATGTTGAAGGTTTCGATCTGCGTTGCATCAGGCTTCCCGTTAAGAGATACGAGTATGCTGCTAAATGTTTCCACTCCGGAGATGTCACTTTTCATAACACGGCTGCCGGCATCGGTTCCCCGCAGTACATTTTTGATATACGCCCTGACAGCATCCGGACCGGGAGCATCCGTAGTCAGGAGCAAGGTATTTATATTGGTACCGATTACGATGGATTGCGGTTTATAGGTATATCCGGTGAGCGGTACATAATTTCCGCCCTCTATGCTATTACCTTTCAGTACTGCACCCGGAAAAATCTTATCTGCATTGGCCGGAACAACCGGCTGCATTACTGTTTCAATCAGCAGGGAGTGTCCCTTTTTATCAGGCCAGATACTATCCTTCCTAATATCAGCGCCATAGGGATAGAGTACAAATACACCGGTATGTTTTATTCCGGAAGTATCCGGCTGGTTATCGGGTAACCCTCCGGTGTTAATACGGGTGTCGTTTTTTTTGCATGCCAGCATACCGGTGAATAATACGCCCAGCAATAATAAATTCTTTTTCATCCTTTGAACATTTGGTTGGTTTCGCATAAAAGTAATACCGGAATACTTATGAACAGGGCATTTGGGACGAATAAAAAATACTTGATATGTTGATGCTGACGTACTTGAAAAGAAGAATGTATGCCTGGTTGTCTGCAATTATTGCCTTGTTATCTGCAAAATCATAATTAATATTTTTTTACTTACTGGTAAGTAAGTAGATTGCATAACAATTTAACAAATAGTTTATGTCAGGAACGAGAGAGAAAATAGTGGAAATGGCGGATAAGCTGATCCGGGTGAAAGGATACAATGCTTTCAGCTATAAGGATATTGCTGATCCGCTCGAAGTAAAGAATGCAGCCATCCATTATCATTTCCCTGCTAAATCGGACCTGGGGGAGGGCGTCATCATACATGAGCTGGAAACCTTCGCGGTGCAGCGGGAGCAATGGAGGCGGCTGCCGGAAGATGAGCAGCTGGATAAATTGTTTGATGTATTCCGGCGGCACTGCAAAGCGGGTAATATCTGTCTTATTGGTTCGCTGGCGCCGGACTTCGAAACCCTGCCGGAAGATATGCAGGGAAAGATCCAGGAAATGACCCTGGAAATACTGGAATGGGTGACCGCCTGCCTGGAGAAAGGCAGAAAAAAGAAACTGTTTCATTTTAAAGGAGATGCGGAAGACCGCGCACTGATGGTGATGTCAAACCTGCAGTCGTCCCTGCTGCTGTCAAGAGTACTGGGACCACATGTCTGTCAGCGTATCACCAAACGTCTCCTGGAAGATTTACGCTAAAAACATACTTATGATGAAAAGAGTTGTCGTGACCGGTCTGGGTGCAGTAACGCCTGTCGGTAATACTACCGCTGCTTTCTGGGAAAGCCTGGTGGCAGGTAAAAGCGGGGCCGCTACCATCACCCGCTTTGATGCGGGCAGGTTCCGGACGCAGTTTGCCTGCGAGCTTAAAAATTATCAGCCTGCCGATACCCTCGACAAAGCAGAGATCAGGAAAACAGATCCCTTTACGCAATATGCACTGACAGCCGCTGGGGAAGCAATTAAAGACTCCGGGCTGGACTTCAGCACCATGAATCCTTTTGATACCGGTGTTATCTGGGGCTCCGGGCAGGGAGGCATGCAGACATTTGAGGAGCAGGTAACGGAATATGTTACGGGCGACTATAACCCGCGGTTCAGTCCGTACTTTGTTCCCCGGCTTATCACCAACATGGCTTCCGGCATGATCTCTATCCGGTATGGGCTGATGGGGATCAACTATACCACTGTTTCAGCGTGCGCTACTTCCAACACAGCTATTATGGATGCATTAACGTATATCCGTCTGGGTAAGGCAAAGGTAATTATCACCGGCGGTTCGGAAGCGCCCGTAACACCGGCGTCTGTAGGTGGCTTCTGTGCCATGAAGGCCATGTCTGTCCGCAACGGTGATCCGGCATCAGCTTCCCGCCCTTTTGATACGGAACGCGATGGCTTCGTGATGGGAGAAGGCGCCGGTGCGCTGGTACTGGAAGAATATGAACATGCCAGAGCAAGAGGCGCCGTTATCTATGCGGAAGTGGCTGGTGCTGCTATGACGGCAGACGCCTATCATATGACAGCTACTCACCCCGAAGGACTGGGCGCATACCAGGCTATGAAATCAGCCCTGGAAGATGCAGGATTAAATGACACCGACGTAGATTACCTGAATGCGCACGCTACCTCCACCCCGGTGGGCGACCTGAGTGAAATCGCTGCCATCACCAGGATGTTCGGCAATAACCCGGAACGGCTGCACATCAGCGCCACCAAATCCATGACCGGCCACCTGCTGGGCGCTGCCGGCGCTATAGAAGCCATTGCCAGTATTATGAGCATCCGGACAGGCATCATTGCACCCACCATTAATACCACTACCCTGGACCCGGCCATCCCTGAAGGTTTACAGATTATTCTCGGACAGGCAACAGAGAAAAAGGTAGAGGTGGCCATGAGCAATACCTTTGGATTCGGTGGCCACAACGGTATCGTGGTTTTCAGAAAAGTATAAAATTACCGACCTTTCAGATTCAAACTGATTGTTATGGAGCAACAAGAACACTGGGATAATATTTACCGCCACAAGGCCTCTGACGAAATGAGCTGGACACAGGACATCCCGCAGGTATCGCTGGATTTTATCCGCAGCTTTTCAGTAGCCAAAGATGCTCCCATCATCGATATAGGCGGAGGAGAAAGTAAGCTGGCCGATTTCCTGCTGGAAGAAGGATATACTGATATCACCGTGCTGGATATCTCCGCACCGGCACTGGAAAGAGCCCGGCAACGACTGGGAGACAAGGCCGGCCTGGTGAAATGGATCGTATCCGATATCACAACGTTTACGCCTGAACGTAGCTATACTGTATGGCATGACAGAGCCACCTTCCATTTCCTCACCACACCGGAACAAATTACGGCCTACCTGAGCATCGCCGGAAAAGCAGCCACCGGCTATCTTGCCATCGGTACCTTCTCCGATAAAGGCCCCGACAAATGCAGCGGCCTCGTCATCAAAAAATATTCGGAAGACGAACTGACACAACAGCTGGTATCATCTTTCGAAAAAATTAACTGCATCACAGAAAATCACACTACCCCCTTTCATACGACGCAGAATTTTCTGTTCTGCAGCTTCAGAGCAAGAAACGCGGGGTGAGATTTACGGATTTTGGAATTTTTTGATTTTGGAATTTATAAATGCAGCAATTGCTCTTCGCGAATATCTTCGCTGTATTTAAAATCTCAAAATCAAAAAATTCCAAAATTCCAAAATTCTTCTCAACGCACTAATAGCGCCTGCGTACGCCGCGATACACCATTCTCATTAATGGCTTCTATGCTGAAATAATACGGTTGTTCCTTATCCATGCCTTTGAAGTAATAATCATTGGCATTATGCACCATGATGCAGTTATAAAGTTTATCGGGAGCAATGCCCACGTAAATATTATAGGCGTAGGCATTATCAACGGGTTCCCATTTGATCCAGGCGCTGCGTTTATCCTTTTCCGTGCGAAGTACGATCAGTGATTTGACGGTATCTGGCGTAGGTCCGTTACCGTTACCAAATACGCGGAGGCCGCTGACAGCAAATTTACCGGTAGGCATATGGATATTTTCCAGGCGGATGTACCGTGCTTTTACAGGTTGGGGCAGCGGAACGTAATCATGTGGTACATCGGTTTTGTTATTGCTTTTATCTGCCAGGATATGCCATTTTTTTCCGTCGGCAGAATAGCGGAGGATATACTGATGGCAGATATCTGTCTGTTTACCGAGGAAGGCCGCGTCCTGGTCGGCATAATTGATCTGAACGGCATGGACGGTGCTGAGAGCGCCGAGGTCTGTCCCGATCCATTCGCCTTTGTTGCCGGTGGCGGCGCTCCAGTAGGTTTTGATGTTTTCATCGACAGCGTTATTGGGCAGGTAGCCTCCCAGCGTGGAAGAAACGGTGACTGGTTTGTTGTAGTTCAGCAGCATCCAGCCGGTGAAGGTACTGCCATCCTGTTCATAGGAGCCGTCGCCTTTTTTGCTGACGGGCCTGTCCAGGTAGTGCGGATAGTCACCGAAGGCGGTATTGCAATACATGACCCCATCTTTATCGAAGCCGGCTGGCCAGAAGCCCAGTCTTCTTTCAAAACTGTTTTTTACAGAGATCACCATGGTAGAAACATGCCACCATTGCTGCCGGTTGTCCTGGAAGGTGCTGCCGTGGCCGGCTCCGCGGACAAAGCCGCCGGGTTTGAATGAAACGGGATTATGTGCCTGCGGGGTGAAAGGCCCCAGCGGGTGATCGCTTACTACCACGCCATCGGCATAGCCGCTGAATTCTGTACCAGGGGCTCCGTACTGGAGGTAATACCTGCCTTTGTGTTTAGTCATCCAGGCGCCTTCGATAAAAGGATCCAGGAACGTGTTGTCCATGTATTCACCGAAACGCTGCCAGCCGTAGCGTTCATGGTTCAGCAGGTACAGTTCCCTGCGTGCGCCTTTCAGCTGCATGGTGCTGCGGTTTATTTCAGCGCCGTACAGCGGATAGGCGTTGCTGCTGCCGTTGTACATATATAGTTTCCCGTCGTCATCCTGGAAGAAGGCGGGGTCCCAGCCGCCTGCCTCAAAGGAATCCACCCTTTCTTTCCACTGGTTGTTTTTAGGATCTGTGCTCATCCAGACGGGGAAGTTACTGGTATAGGTGGAGCCGAAAACCATCATGGTATCACCGCTTACCCATACGGCCGGTGCGCACAGGTCATCATATACTTTATGCCAGGGTTTTAAAAATTTGCGGGAGATGAAATGCCAGTCGCTCAGGTCGTGGCTCCACCAGTAACCCCACTGATTAGTGGAGAACAGATAGAAATCTCCTTTATAGTTGACTATCACGGGATCCGCGGTGGCCCTGTGTTTGCCCCATGCTGCAAAATCGGGGATAGGGCAGTAACCGTAATCCAGGTTAACGGGATTACAGTAGGTGCGTTGCGCCTGCAGTGGCAACAGTGGCCATGTGCAAAGCAGCAGTATCCATACAAGCGCTGATGGTTTCATATTTCTGTCAGTTTAAATGCGGGCTGGAGAAGTCCAGTTTTTTCAATCCGGTTTTTATTTCCGGGCAGCTCATGAATAGTTTCCAGAGCAGGCCGCTGCGATAGTTTTCAATCATGACAATGATGGGTCCCTGGTCAATGGCGATGTGTGAAGTGGCGTACCATTGTTTCGTTTCATTGAACGCATCTGTAAAACCGTACTGGCTCCATATGTTGCCGCCCAGTTTAAAATAGAAATGTTTAAGGGCCTGCATGGAGTATTCCGGTGTGTAAGGGAAGGAAGACAGTGCGGCGGTGGGTGCTATGGTTCCGAAGTCGTTGGTGGGGGAATGTGCATCGTAGCCATCGTAGGTATCACAGGCGGTAAGGCCCCAGCAGTCGGCGCTGTAGCCTTTGAAACCTTTCGGATTGCGGATGCAGTATTCCCTGTTGATGAGCGTATGATTTTTGTTTTGTGTCCAGTAGTCGGCGTACCGGTCTTTCAGCCCGTGCGGATCCAGGCCCAGAAAGGAATAGTGGGTAAAGAACAGTGGCCCGCCGTAGTCGAATCCCAGCGGGAGCCTGATGCCATAGAAATCGCGGTCATTGCGGAAGTAGTTGCTGGCGGCCCAGCCTTTGTGATATACCTCTGCTTTCACCGGGTAGGAAGGGGAGGATGCAGCGAGTACATAGGTAATCAGGCATTCGTTCCATCCCAGGATGCGATGGTTCATAGCCCAGCCGTTATTGGGGCTCCAGTGCCAGTAGAGGACATCTCTGCCGTCGCGGGTATACCAGTCCCATTCAGCTTCCTTCCATGTCCAGTTGATGTTGTCGCGCAGTTCCCGTTCTGCAGGAACACCCTGCTGAAAGTATTGTCTGGCTGCCAGCAGGCCCTGGAAGAGGAAGGCGGATTCCACGAGGTCGCCGCCGTCGTCTTTTCTGCCGAAAGGAATGGTTTTACCGGTTTCACCGTTCATCCAGTGGGGGAATATGCCATGGTAGTGATCAGCTTTGCGCAGGAAGCTGATGATTTTCAGGAGGCGGGCAACGGCCTGTTCCCGCGTGATCCATTTTCTTTCTGTGGCTACGATGATGGCCATGACGCCAAAGCCGGTACCGCCGGTGGTTACCACTTCATCGCCATAGTCAGGTGATTTGTTGCTGCGTTCGCGGGCCATCCCGGAAACAGGATGCGCAAAATCCCAGAAGTAGCGGAAGGTCTGTTGCTGAACAAGATCCAGTAGCTGAGAATCGGAGAGGTTGGGTTGTATCTGCAGGCTTTTATCGGTGATCTTCTTACCGGAAGATTTTTTTACCTGCGCCTGCCCGCCGGAGGCGAGCAGGCATAACAGGTATGTATATACGAAGTATTTCATTACTGTTGTTGTTACATGTCATCATCAATATCCGGGATTCTGTTTCAGTTTGCCGGCGCTGAGGTCAATTTCAGTCTGTGGCACGGGCCATACTTCATTTCTGCCGGCTACAAAGCCTTTAGGGCCCAGTACCTGAGCGGCTCTGCCCTGACGGATCAGATCAAAGAAGCGGTCGTTTTCCATTGCCAGCTCCACATGTCTTTCATGCCAGATAGCGTTGCGCAGCTGTGTTTTATCGGTGACGGTAACATCCGGGAGAATGCCGGTTTGTCCGTTTCTGGCGCGGGCCCTTACTTTATTCAGTGAGGAGAGTGCCACGGTAGTGTTACCCAGTTCATTGGCGGCTTCTGCATTCATCAGCAATACTTCTGCAAAGCGGATGACACGGAAGTTCTGATCTGCGCCTTCGTTAAAGCCTGAAACCCATACGCTGAAAGGCACGTATGATTTCTGGTTAAACCTCGGATTGATACCGGCGGGATCAATTTTATCTCCCTGTGGTGTTGTTTCTCCGCGGAAGATGATGGTGGCATCTTTACGCGGGTCGCCAGGTTCATAGGCAGCTACGAGGTCCTGTGTGGGGGTGTTAAAACCCCAGCCGCCGCCGGCTTGTGCCTTCACGCCCTGTATCTGTGAGTACTGGGAATTGGAGGCGTCTTTATTACCGGGCACCATCTGTGCCTGTACTTCAAAGATGGATTCAACGGAATTTTCGTTGGGTACGCGGAACAGCGCCTCGTAGTTGGGGAACAGGGAGTAACCCAGTCCCATCACCTGGTTGGTGTAAGTAAGTACGTCGGTCCATTTTTTCTGATACATGGCAACTTTGGCATGAAGGGCCAGCGCAGCGCCTTTGGTGGCGCGGCCTACATTGGCGGCATCATAAGCGGCCGGCAGTACGGCAGCTGCTTCTGTCAGATCTTTTTCAATGGCGGCCCATATTTCAGCTTTCGGATTTCTGGGAATGTTGTATTCCGTTTCATCTTTTGGGAGTGATAAGCGCAGCGGCACATCTCCAAAAGCGCGTACCAGCCTGAAATATGCATAGGCGCGTATAAATTTGGCTTCCGCGAAGTAACGGTTTTTCAGATCTTCATTCATTTTGATATCCGGTACATGCTGCAGTATCTGATTACAGAAGTTGACGGACTGGTACTGGCTGCTCCAGAAATCAGCAATCTGCCCTTCTGTAGCGGTTACACTGAAGTTATCATATTTCAGGAAGAAGGCGGCATCATTCGGGTCGCTTCCTTTCTCTGCTTCATCAGAGGGAATACTTTCGATGGCAATAGCGGCAAAAGCCGTTTGTTTCCAGTCACGCAGATAAGCGTACATGGCGTTAACAGCTTTGGTGGCATCGCCTTCCGTCTGCCAGAACTGAACACTAGGCTGCTGTCCCTGCGGTGGCACATCCAGGAAGCCTTTGCCACAACCTGCGCTGACAGCAAACAATACCGGTATCACGTAGCCGGCTATACGCTTTTTATACAGAGGAATATTTCTTTTCATGATTCGTCAGTCTTTAGATTAGAAAGTCACATTTACACCGAAATTGTAGGTGGCAAACAGCGGATACACATTGGTGTCGATACCGGCGCTTAAAGGAGGGCCACCGATTTCAGGTGAGAAGCCTCTGTATCTGAAGAAGTTGAATGCGTTCTGTGCATTCAGGTACAACCGCAGTTTTTTCATCTTCCAGCGGTTAGCTATTTCTCCCGGTAAGGTGTAACCCAGCTGAATATTCCTGATACGGAAGTAAGCGCCGCTTTCTACGAAAAAGCTGTTGGGCTGATAGTTGTCACGGCCGCCGATGTAGGAAGACGGGTAAGTGTTGGAGGTGCCTTCTCCATGCCATCTGTTGTTATAGAAATCTTTGGTGAAGTTTTCATTACCAAAGCGGAGGCCCAGATTGGAGTTATATACATCTACACCTGCCACGCCCTGAAAATCGAGGGCCAGGTCAAATGCTTTGTAAGTAAAGGAGGTGTTGAGACCGTACAGATATTTCGGATTCGGGTTACCGAGGGCTACGCGGTCATTGCCATCAATTTTACCATCAGGAATGCCGTTAGGACCGCTCACATCGCGGTAAATAAAATCGCCGGGCCTTGCTGATTCCTTCTGTGCTGAACCGGCTACCTGCGTTGCATTCTGGAAGATGCCATCCACAATATATCCGAAGAACTGTCCGATAGGTTCACCCAGTACTGTGCGGGTAGCTCTGGCCCCGCCGGTGGAAGCATTGCCGCCGCCGGGAATCGGGATATTACCTACCCTTACTTCCGTAACCTTATTTTCATTTACACTGATATTACCGCCGATGGAATAACTGAAATCCTTGCCGATCTCATCTCTCCAGGTGGCTGCAAATTCAAGGCCCCGGTTGCGGAAGTTGGCCTGGTTGGTCAGGATAGTGGATTTGTTGATACCTACAGAGGAAGAAATAGGCACCTCGAAGATAGCATTTTGTGTCAGCTTGCTGTAGTAGCCGGCTTCGAGATACAACCTGTTTTTAAGTATGCTGGCTTCTATACCTACATCTGTGCCGGTAGTATGTTCCCATAACAGCCAGGGCACCACTACTGAATTGATGTTGGCGCCTGTCTGCAGGGTATTGCCCAGTACGGCGGACAGCTGCGGTGTTTGTGCTACCTGCAGGATGGGAATACCGGTAGGCACGGAGGCGTTGCCCACGCGGCCCCAGCTGGCGCGTATTTTCAGGTTATTAATTACCTGGCTGTTTTTCAGAAAGGATTCTTCGCTTACCACCCAGCCAAGACCTACGGAAGGAAAATATCCCCAGCGGTCATCGGCAGAAAACTGGGACGCGCCGTCAGCGCGCAGGGAGGCGGTCAGCAGGTATTTATCCCTATAGGAATAGTTCACCCGGCCGAAGTAGGAGGCTATCGTATACAGATCGCCTTCATCCTTTACTTCCCTGCCAGCAGTATTTCCCAGTTTCAGGTACATATCTCCTTCGCTGTTGTTGGGTACGTTCTGGGCAGAGGCTATCAGTTTATACAGGCTGTAGCGTTGTGCGCCCTGTCCCAGCAACACTTTCAGGGAATGATCCCCGAATTTGTTATCGTAGGTGAGGGTGTTTTCCACAATCCAGTTACGGCGTTCAACGGTAGTGCGCATCAGGGAGCTGGTGTTGTTGAACTGCCTGGTAGTAGCCTTGTATACCGGTGTATAGTTACGGATGATACTATCTCCGTATTCTCCGCCGATGCTGGTATGAAAGTTAAAATGTTTGGCGATGCGGAGGTCTGCATATACGCTACCGGTGACCATATATCTTTTGGTGCGCTGATCGTAGACATCCAGCGATACCTGCGGGTTGTTGGCAGCGCCGGTACCGAGGTTGAATTTATCGGGGTCGCCATAGGAGCCGTCTGCATTCCGTACCGGCACTACCGGGGAGGAAGTAAACAGTTGTCCGAAGATATTATCCGGAACATCATGGGAGGTATAGGAAGAAGCAACGATACTATATCCTATTTTCAGCGGCTCAAATACCTGGAACTCGTTCTGTAGTCTTGCTGTGAAGCGGGTGAAGTCATTGCCTTTCACCAGTCCTTCCTGTTTCAGGTAACCGAGGGAGAAGTTGTAGGTAGATTTTTCAGTACCGCCGCTTACAGACACCTGGTGGTTGGTAACAAAGGCATTGCGTAGTTCCTGTTTGTACCAGTTGGTGCCTTCGCCGTATTTGCCTGTCAGCAGGGGCGGCTGGCCGTTTTCCTTGCTGATTTCGTTAATCAGGGTCGCGTATTCATCGCCATTGGCCATTTTCACCATATTGGTCACGCGCTGGAATCCTGCAAAGCCGTTGTAGTTTACCATGGGTTTTCCAGCCTTGCCTTTCCGGGTGGTAATCAGCACTACGCCGTTGGCAGCTTTCATACCATAGATAGCTTCGCTGGAAGCGTCTTTCAGGATACTCATATTTTCGATGTCGGCAGGGTTGAGGAAGGAGATATCGTCGAACCATACGCCGTCTACGACATAGAGGGGGCTGAGACTACCATACACGGTACCTGTTCCTCTGATCCTGATAGTGGGTGCAGCGCCGGGTTTGCCGCTGTTGGTTACCTGTACGCCCGCTACCTTGCCCTGCAGGCTGCTCATCGGGTTGCCGGCAGGTTGCTTGTTGATTTCATCTCCCTTTATCTGGGCAATGGAACCGGTGATATCTACCTTACGCTGTGTGCCGTAACCTACTACCACCACCTGGTCTATCTGTTTGACGGATTCTGTTAAGGCAATATCTATCTGCTGGCGGTTATTCACGGGTATTTCCTGGGTGGTGAACCCGATGAAGGAAACCACGAGGGTACTGTTTTCCGGGGCCGTCAGGGTAAAGCCGCCGTCCGCGTTGGAGACAGTGCCGCGGTTGGTGCCTTTTATGCTGATAGTTACGCCGGGTAATGGCTGGCCGCCGTTACCGTTGGTAATTTTACCGGTAATTTTTATATCCTGTATCTGTGGCGCATCAGACATGATGACCACCAGGTTGTTTTCAATCACTTTATATTTCAGAGAAGTACCGGAAAAAATATCCTTCATCACCTCCTCCAGCCCGGAGTTGGTGACATTGACATTTACCTTTTTCCTGATTTCAGTTAAAGCATTGTTGTACAGAAAGCGGTAGTTGGCCTGTTGTTCAACGCTGTTCAGCACGTGCGCGATCTCCACCTTTTTCATTTTAAGGGTGATGGTACCTTGTCCGCTGACAGCGGCAGATACCTGCATCAAACACGCCAGCAAAAAAAACGTGGTGAGTTTCATAATTAAAAGAGCTTTTTTCAGGGCATGAGATGTCCGCTCCCTAGGAATTAGCGATTTTTTCATACATTTAATTCAAGAGATAATAAGAATGGAAGCTGCTGCTGCTTTTCACTACCGGCAAGCACTTCCGTTTAACTCGGCGGGAAATGTTGGCGCATTTCCCGTTTTTAGTTTTGGTTTGCTCAGGTGCTGTTACTGCTGCTTTCTTTCATAACTTTCATAACGATGTGTGATTATAAGTAGAATAACGTGCTATCAGTAGATAACGATTTCTTCAGCTGTTATTTTGTATTGAAAATCTGCTGTCATCCGCAGGGCATCAAGCGCCTGCTGTATGTTTTCTTTCTGGAAGGTGCCGGTAAAGCGCAGCCCGGCCTGCTGAGGATTTGTCAGACGAACACGCACACCATAAAACCGCTCCATATCTTGTGCCAGTTCTGCGAAGGACATATCCCTGAACATCAGTTTGTTTTCCATCCAGGATGTTTCCACGATGGCGTCGGGCTTGGCCTCATAATAGGTGAGATGCTGAATGGCGACGGCTGCAATGGCAGTCTTCCGCCCGGTGCGGCTTTCCTTATTACCGGCAGGAGTATGCTGCACAATAATTTTTTCGGTAGGCCGGAGTATAATTTTCTCCTGGCTATTATTGAGGGATGCTTCGATACTACCCGAGAGCAATGCCGCTTCTGTGGCATGGTCGCCGGGATAGGACCTGATGTTGAATTTAGTTCCCAGTACGCGAATATTTACGGCGGTGGTATGAATAACAAACGGATGCTCTGCTTGTTTGCTTACATCAAAAAATGCTTCTCCGGAAAGGGTGATATTTCTGTTGTGCAGTCCGAAGTTCTTATCATAGGTGAGTTTGCTGCCTGCGTTTAGCCATACCCGTGTACCATCGGGTAGTTCAATACTGGTGCGTGCGCCGTTACGGGTAGCCACTTCGCTGAGCTGCTGTGTTTTACCGGCCGGCGCCAGCCACCAGGCAGCCGCTGCCATCATCACCGCAGCCACTGCTGCCGCTATCCGCCAGTAACGGCGGCGAACGCCGCTTTCGGGTAATTGTAAAAGCGTGGTTTCCGTTGCCCCGGCATCATCTCCGATAGCGATGCCTCTTGCCTGCATACGTTGTATATGCCGATCATGCGCCGCCGCTGCATGATGATCTGTATCTTCCGGCGCCGGCCCGTTCCATAACTCCGTCATGGTATGGGCCGGAAAATGTTGTTCCGGATGGGCACGCAGCAACAGCTCCAGCTCCTGCAGCTCCTCCGCAGAAGCCTCTCCGGCCAGTTTCCTCCCCATAAGTTCCCATAAACGCCTGTTGTTCATAACATGAAATACGATGTCCTGTATATAGGATCCGGAAGTGGGGGGAATCCCCTAAGGGATTGGGAAGTTTTTTTTTAATTACGAATTACGAATTGCGAATTACGAATGTAATAGCGAAGATTTAAACGGAGATTAAAGGTGATATTCAATACTTATCACCTTTAATCTCCGTTTAAATCTTCGCTATTACATTCGTAATTCG
>NZ_JAABOK010000007.1 GCF_009928525.1 Chitinophaga solisilvae
GAATTGCGAATTACGAATGAGGAGCGAAGATCTAAGCGATTAAGTATAACTTAATATCCTCTTAGATCTTCGCTCCTCATTCGTAATTCGCAATTCGTAATTCGTAATTATGTTAATAACAATCAGCATCAGATAAACTTCCCCGTATAGCTTTCCTTCACTTTCTTCAGCCCGTCCGGAAGACCAGCGTACAACAGATTACCGCCACCGGCGCCGCCTTCAGGCCCCAGATCTATGACCCAGTCTGCGCTGCGGATAACATCCAGGTTGTGTTCAATAACCAGTACAGTATGGCCCTGGTCTATGAGGGCATTGAATGAGTTCAGTAATTTTTTGATATCATGGAAGTGTAAGCCGGTAGTAGGTTCATCGAAGATGAAGAGGATTTTCCCCTGGGCTTTACCCTTGCCGAGGAAGGAGGCGAGCTTAACACGCTGTGCCTCGCCACCACTGAGGGTATCGCTGCTTTGCCCCAGTTTGATATATCCGAGGCCCACATCGCTGAGCGGACGTATTTTATTGCATACGTCCTTTTCATCTTCAAAAAACTCCAGGGCTTCATCTACGCTCAGCTCCAGAATTTCATAGATGTTTTTGCCTTTATAGGCTACTTCCAGTACTTCGTCTTTAAATCTTTTGCCGCCGCAGCTTTCGCAGGTCAGGTGTACGTCTGCGAGGAACTGCATTTCCACGATCACCTCTCCTTCTCCTTTACATGCATCACAGCGGCCGCCGTCCACGTTGAAAGAAAAATGTTTAGGCTGGAAACCACGCATTTTGCTGAGTGGCTGCCGGGAAAACAGATCCCTGATTTCATCGTAGGCTTTGATATAGGTCACCGGATTGGAGCGGGATGATTTACCAATCGGATTCTGATCAATCATTTCAATCTGGGTAATATCATCCATGGCGCCTTTCATGGCTTTATGATAACCCACTTTTTCGGCAAATTCTCCTTTCAGCTTCATCAGGGCCGGATAGAGAATCTGTTTTACCAGCGTGGTTTTACCGGATCCGCTCACGCCTGTTACTACTGTCAGCACCTCTAACGGGAAATCTACAGTAATATCTTTCAGATTATGCTGACGGCAACCTTCGAGGGTGATGGCCTTTTTCCATTTACGTTGCTTCAGCGGCGGATCAATGCGGAGCGTTCCGCTGAGATACCTGCCGGTAAGGCTTTTCGGATCTTTGAGAATGGCAGGATAACTACCGGCAAAAATCACTTCTCCACCCAGGTGGCTGGCCAGCGGTCCCATATCGATGATATAGTCTGCCTCTTCCATCATCTGTTCATCATGTTCTACCACTACCACGGTGTTGCCCAGGTCGCGCAGTTCTTTCAGCACGCTGATGAGGCGGTGGGTATCTCTGGCATGCAGCCCTATACTGGGCTCATCCAGGATGTACATGGAATTGGTGAGGTTGCTTCCCAGTGTTCTGGTGAGTTGTATACGCTGGCTTTCTCCGCCGCTGAGTGTATTGGCAACACGGTTGAGGGTAAGGTAACCCAGGCCTACGTCCAGCAAAGTTTTGAGGCGGTGGTTTATTTCAAAGAGAATACGTTTTCCTACCTGCTGATCGTATTCGTTCAGTTCCAGTTTTTCAAACCAGGCTTTGAGGTCCTGCACGGGCATATCTACCAGGGCAGCGATGTTATGCCCGCCCACCCTGATATAGAGCGCTTCCTTACGCAGGCGGCCGCCGCCACAGTCGTGGCATACGGTACGTCCACGGTAGCGGGCCTGCAGTACACGGTATTGTACCTTATACAGGTTCTGTTCCACCATTTTGAAGAACTCATTCAGGCCGTAGAAATGTTCATTACCTGTCCACAGCAGTTTTACCTGTTCTTCGGTAAGATCCGCTATGGGCTTATGTACAGGAAATCCGAATTTACGGGCGGCTTTTATCAGCGCTTCCTTGTATTCGCCCATTTTCTCTCCTCTCCAGGGCGCTACGGCGCCTTCAAAAACGCTGAGCCGTTTGTCCGGTATAACGAGGTCAGCATCAATACCCAGCACCTGCCCGAAGCCCTCACAGGTAGGGCATGCACCATAGGGGTTATTGAAGGAGAACAGGTTTGGAACGGGCTCTTCGAACTGAATGCCGTCCAGCTCAAACCTGTTGGCAAAATGTTCGGTAGTGGTACCGTCAATTTCCAGGTAACAGTCGCCCTCACTTTCGTAGAAGGCCGTCTGCACGCTGTCGGCTATACGGTGTTTATCATCTTCCTCAAAATCCTTTACCACCAGCCTGTCTATCAGTATCCAGGCATCTTCCGGAACGGCCGGTTTCTTTTGCTCCAGCAGCTCTTCAATACGCAATAGCCCGGTACCACCGGCAGAGGGGGCATATAACCGGGAGAAACCTTTCTGCAGAAGAATATTCAGTTCTTCTTTGGCATCGCGTTTGGCATGACGGCGGAAAGGCGCCAGCAGCAATACTTTACTGCCGTGTTTCAGCTTCACGATATAGTCCACCACATCGCTTACCTCATGCTTTTTTACGAGCTGCCCTGAAACAGGGGAATAGGTTTTTCCGACGCGGCCAAAGAGCAGGCGCAGGTAATCATATATTTCCGTCATAGACCCCACGGTAGACCGGGGAGTACGGGTGATTACCTTTTGTTCGATGGCGATAGCCGGGCAGATGCCTTTTATATAATCCACATCCGGCTTATTCATACGCATCAGGAACTGGCGGGCGTAAGCACTGAGGCTTTCCGCATAGCGGCGCTGCCCTTCTGCGTACAGCGTGTCCATTGTGAGAGAGGATTTCCCTGACCCAGACACACCGGTTACTACCACCAGCTTATTACGGGGGATAGATACGCTTACATTCTTCAGGTTGTGAACCCTGGCTCCTTTTATGAAGATATTGTCCTGCGCGTTAACCTGCTGAGGATCAATTACGGCTTCCTTTTTCTTAACTTTTGTACCCATGACAGAACAAATTTACGGGAAAAGATGTTAGCTAAGTATCTCGTATTTAACTGATTTACTGCGGAAAAAAAATGTGCGGAAAAAGTCGCTGAAAGCTAATATCCAAAGGCAGGAAGCTATTTTTATTATTTGTTTTATTGAACTATTCTTTTATATTTGCAAAGGACCTGTCCTATACCGTGGAATAAGTAACAAAATCTTTAACGCTTAAAACTGCTCATTATCGCATAAACTCTACTCAATTAAAACAACCAACTGGCTGTAAAGTCCGTATTTATTTACTAACCCGTCTAGTTGTAGAAGTTTATGCAAATAATGTACAAATTGTGCGACGAGCAGTTGATTACCCTTTTTAAGAAAGGACATACTTCAGCATTGGAGGAATTGGTCCGTCGCCATAAAGACAAGGTGTATACATCTATTCTGTTGCTTGTCAAAGACTCTTTTCTGGCGGAAGACATTTTCCAGGACACTTTCATAAAAATTATTGATACCATCAGGGCCGAGCGCTATACGGAGAAAGGAAAATTTTTGCCCTGGGCGATGCGTATTGCACACAACCTGTGTGTGGACCACTTTAGAAAAATCAAACGCACGCCGATGATCAAAACCGGCGACGACAAAGATATATTTGATGTACTTGGTTTCAGCGATAGTTGTGTAGAAGAAAAAATAATGACCCGCCAGAGCCACGATCGTGTCCGCATTATGCTGGACATGCTTCCGGAAGAACAACGTGAAGTAATTATCCTCCGCCACTATGCCGAACTCAGTTTCAAAGAAATTGCTGACCTCACGCAAGTGAGCATCAATACCGCATTAGGTCGTATGCGGTATGGACTGATCAATCTCCGTAAAATGATGACGGAGAAGCAGATATGTCTATGAACGACCCTTTTTTTGCTTGCCAGCAGCGGGCGGCCGGATGTAATGTCCGACCGCCCGTTTTTTTTAAAAAAATTACGAATTACGAATTGCGAATTACGAATGTGACCCGAAGATAAAAGCGAAGAATCTAATGGGTTCTTCGCTTTTATCTTCGGGTCACATTCGTAATTCGCAATTCGTAATTCGTAATTTTTTTAAACTGCATCAGGGCTTTTCAAACACAACCGCCGCTCCCTGCCCTACGCCCACGCACATGGTAGCAAGGCCGTATCTGGCGGCAGGACGGCGTTTCATTTCGTGAAGGAGGGTGGCTGTGATGCGGGAGCCGCTGCAACCAAGCGGGTGACCGATGGCGATAGAGCCGCCGTTTACATTGACGATGTCCGGGTTGACGCCCAGTGCGTTCATACATACCAGTGCCTGTACAGCAAAGGCCTCATTGAATTCAGCCAGATGGAGCTGGTCTATGGTAAGTCCGGCTCGTTGCAATGCTTTTCTGCTGGCGGGTATAGGGCCTATCCCCATGATAGAGGGATCTACGCCTGCCACCGCCATGCCACGGATAATGGCGAGCGGCTGCAGATTAAACTGTCGCAGGGCCTTTTCTGATACCACCAGTACGGCGGCGGCGCCGTCATTAATACCGGAGGAGTTGCCGGCAGTAACGGTACCGTCTTTTGCAAAGGCTGGCCTCAGGCCAGCCAGTTTTTCCATGGTTGTTTCCCTGGGATGCTCATCGCGGGAAAACACAACCTGCTCTTCTTTATTGGGCGTGATGGGCACCGGGATGATTTCATCTTCCCATTTGCCCGCATCCAGGGCCTGTTTGTAGTTGAACTGGCTGCGAAGGGCGAAGAGGTCCTGCTCTTCCCGGCTCACTTTCCACTGCCGCGCTACATTCTCGGCAGTTTCCCCCATGGAATAGGGATGATGCATATCTGCCAGCTTCTTATTGGTAAAGCGCCAGCCGATGGTAGAATCAAAGATCTCTGATTTACGGCTGAAAGGCCCTTCTGCCTTGCCCATTACAAAAGGCGCGCGGGTCATACTTTCCACGCCACCGGCGAGGTATATGTCCCCTTCCCCGCACATAACGGCTCTGGCGGCATCCATAATAGCCTGCATACCGGAGGCGCACAGGCGGTTGACGGTGTTACCGGCAACGGTTACGGGCAGGCCTGCCAGCAGAGCGGCCATCCGGGCTACGTCCCGGTTATCTTCTCCGGCCTGGTTGGCAGCGCCGGCAATTACATCTTCAATAGCAGCGGGATCTATAGTGGGATTCCTGGTTAACAGCGCTTTCAGTACATGCGCCAGCATATCATCTGGCCGGATGGTGCTCAATGCGCCACCATAGCGACCTATCGGCGTACGTACTGCATCAACTATATAAGCGGTTTGCATGTGGATCAATTGGTTTGGCTGCAATATAAAACTCTTTTTCACTTTTCATCGTGACAGGTAAAGGGTGCGCCAATGCCCCGGCAACCAGAAAAATGTCGTTTTTACACGCTTACGGACTGATCCGTTACAACCGAGTTTCCTATCTTTGCAGGTTGATAATCAATCTAAAAGCTAAAACTGGTGGCTAACGGCTATTTTTGTATCTTTGCAGATGCTTTCCGACTGCCGTAAGGCAGCCATTTGCTCATATAACAGTCTATTAATGAAGTCTGACAAAAAAAACATCCGGCATTTAAGTCTGCCGGCCTTACAGGAATATTTTGGTTCTATTGATGAGAAGCCATTCCGTGCCAAGCAGGTATACGAGTGGCTATGGTTACGCCATGCAGGCAGTTTTGATGCAATGACCAATCTTTCCAAAGATTTACGTCACAAGCTGGAAGAAAACTTTCACATTCCGGCAGTGCGGGTAGACGGCATTCAGCAGAGCAATGACGGCACTATCAAAAGCAGGTTCCGGTTGCACGACAACCACCTGGTAGAAGGTGTGCTGATACCCACTGATACCCGGCAAACAGCCTGTGTATCGTCTCAGGTAGGTTGCAGCCTCAGCTGTAAATTCTGCGCCACCGGTTATATGGACCGTAAACGTAACCTCGATTTTGATGAGATCTATGATGAAGTAGCCCTCATTAATCAGCAGGCACTCGAACACAACGGCAAAAAACTCAGTAACATCGTATTTATGGGTATGGGTGAACCCCTGCTCAACTATAAAAACGTGCTGGCATCCATTGAGCGGATCACCGCTCCTGATGGGCTGGGCATGTCGCCGAAACGTATTACCGTTTCCACAGCAGGCGTGGCCAAAATGATCCGGCAGCTGGGCGATGATAAAGTCCGCTTTAACCTGGCGCTGTCTTTACACGCCGCCAATGATAAAAAGCGCAGTGAGATCATGCCTATCAACGATTCCAACAACCTGAAGGAACTGATTAGCGCGTTGAATTATTTCTATAAGGCAACAGAAAATGAAATCTCCTTTGAATATATCCTCTTCAAGGACTTCAATGACAGCAAACAGGATGCTGACGAGCTGATAAAAATCTACCGTCAGGTGCCTGCAGACCTGGTAAATATCATCGAATACAACCCGATAGATAATGCCCGCTTCCAGAAGCCGGACTCGCAGACAGCAGAAGAATTCATGGAATACCTTTCCCGTAACCGCGTGAATGCAAGATTGCGCCGCAGCCGTGGTAAGGATATTGATGCTGCCTGCGGACAACTGGCCAATAAAGGCTAATTACTAAAACTGAACTTACATGGGTCATGCGTGCATGATCATCAATTAATAATAATTTATGAAGAAGAAAATACCTGCTAAGAAGGGTACCGCTCCTTTTAAAGGAAGAAAAACGGACAATACCGGCAAACCGGCAGCAGGCAACCGCAACAGCTCGTCCTTTGATGGTGAAAGACCAGGAAGAACATCTGCAAAAAACAGTTTCTCCGGAGATGAAAAACCAGCGTTCCGCAAACGTAGCGTTGGCGGTGATGAGCCGGTAAAAGGCAAGCGCTCTTTCAGCAGGGATAATACCGGAGACGATAAACCAACTTTCCGCAAACGCAGCGTTGGCAGCGATGAGCCGGTAAAGGGCAAACGCTCTTTCAGCAATGACAATACCGGAGATGATAAACCAACTTTCCGCAAACGTACCTATCTCAGCACCGGTAAATCCGGCGATGAGCAACCACGCAGGCGGACCTTCGGCAACAGCGAAAAGCCGGCAGGCAAACGCTTTTCCGATAATGACGACAAACCGGCTTTCCGTAAGCGCAGCTTTGGAGAAGATAAAAAAAGCTTCGGCAAAAAATCTTCCGACGCCTACGCCCCTAAAGATGAAAGCGCCTTCCACGGCGGCTCCGGAGAGCGCAAAGGACCTAAACACAAAGACACCCCCAGCGGCTTTAACCGCAAAAAGTTCTTTGACCGCACCAACGACCGCTTCGCTGATAAACATGAAAAACATACCCGCATCAGAAAGGCAGATGCCGGCACCGAGTCACCGAAGCCTAAAAAAGAATCCAAAGAAAGTATTTTTGGCCCCGGCGAAATGCCGCTGAATAAATATATCGCGCATTGCGGACTGTGCTCCCGCAGAAAGGCGGTAGATTTCATCAAGGACGGAAAAGTAACCGTTAACGGTCAAACCGTTACAGAACCTGCTACCAAGGTTACCGCGAAAGATGTGGTGACCCTGCAGGATAAGAAAATCAATCTCACCAAAAACCTGGTGTATATCCTTCTCAATAAACCGAAAGGATTTATTACCACTACCGACGATCCGGAAGGCCGGAAAACCGTCATGGACCTCATCAAGGGCGCTACCGAAGATGAAAGGGTATACCCTGTGGGCCGCCTGGACCGTAACACTTCTGGTCTGCTCCTGCTCACCAACGATGGCGAACTGGCGCAAACCCTGGCACATCCTAAACATAACATCAAAAAAATATACCAGGTAGAACTGGACAAACCGCTTACCAAAGGTGATTTCGAGAAAATCATTGCTGGTCTGACCCTGGAAGATGGTGTGGCACTGGTAGATGCGCTGGGTTATGTAGATCCGAAAGATAAAAAGCAGATAGGCATAGAAATCCACAGCGGCAAGAACCGTATTGTGCGCCGTATCTTCGAACATCTCTCCTATTCTGTAGAAAAGCTGGATCGCGTGATGTATGCGGGTCTCACCAAGAAAACGCTGAACCGTGGCCAATGGCGTCATCTCAGCGAAAAAGAAGTGATTCTGCTGAAACATTTTAAAAAATAACCGCCCGATAACCTGATGCGATTAGAAGAGCATATTATACTGGAGACACCTGATTTTGTTGTAGTGAACAAGCCATCGGGGATGTTGACGCTTCCTGACCGGCACGACAATGAACTGACTTCCCTGATAGCTGTCATGAAGAAGGCTTACGGCGATATCTTCACCGTACACCGGCTGGACCGGGATACCAGCGGTATCATCCTGTTTGCAAGGCATGAGGCAGCGCACAAATATTTTTCCCAGCTTTTTGAGAGCAGGGATGTGCAGAAGTTTTACCTGGGCCTGGTACATGGAGAGCCGGAACCGGAAAAAGGCACTATCAACGAAGGTATTATGGAGCATCCCGTGCAGAAAGGTAAAATGGTGACCAACCGCAAAGGAAAGCCTTCCGTTACCGATTACGAAGTGCAGGAAAAATTCGGTTTGTACAGCCTGATTAAATGGCAGATTCATACCGGCCGTACCCACCAGATCAGGGTGCATATGAAGCACCTGGGACATCCTATTGCTGTGGATGAATTGTATGGCAGCGCGCAACCGGTATTGTTATCTTCCATCAAGAAGAAATTCAAGCTGGGCAAGCATACCGAAGAAGAGCGGCCGCTACTGAGCCGGCTGGCACTGCACGCCGCTATACTGGTATTCAAGGACCCGCAGGGCAAGGAATACAGTATAGAAGCCCCCTTACCAAAGGACATCAGTGCTGTACTGAATCAGCTTCGAAAACACAGGGGATGATTTTTTATTTTATTATTTCATTATTTGAGATTTAAATAAAAGCGAAGACCAGAGCGATGATACATGAAGTATTTGCTCTGGTCTTTGCTTTTATTTAAATCTCAAATAATAAAATGGGAACATAATAAAATAAAAAAACGGGGAAAAATCCCCGTTTCGTAAAAATCAAAAACCAACCATTAAAAAATCGTTTAAGCAACCGGAGCGGCTGGTGGTTATCCGGTGGCTGAATATTTTTATTTGTTAGGCTGTGGTGTTGTTCTCAGGTAAGGCTTAATAATTTTATGGCCTTTGGGAAAACGTTCCGGGATATCTGCGGTGGGTACAGCTGCCGTAACAATCACATCTTCTCCGTCTTTCCAGTCTGCAGGTGTTGCCACGCTATATTTGGCGGTGAGTTGCAGAGAGTCTATAACGCGTAAAACTTCGTGAAAATTCCTGCCGGTAGAAGCCGGGTAGGTAATGGTGAGTTTTACTTTTTTGTCGGGTCCGATGATAAACAGGGATCTGACGGTGAATGTTTCTGAAGCATTCGGGTGAATCATACCGTAGAGGTTGGCTACCGTTTTGTCTTCATCTGCAATAATAGGAAAAGTTACGTCACAATGTTGTGTTTCGTTAATATCTCCTATCCAACTTTTATGTTTATCCAGTGGATCAACGCTGAGTGCCAGCACTTTAACGTCGCGTTTTGCAAACTCATCTTTTAAGAGGGCAGTTTTGCCGAGTTCGGTTGTACAAACCGGGGTAAAATCTGCCGGGTGAGAAAAGAGCACGCCCCAGCTGTCACCGAGGTATTCATAGAAATCAATTTCTCCTAAGGTGGTGTTGGCTTTGAAATTTGGAGCAATATCTCCCAGTCTTAAACTCATAATTTCAGGTTTACGCGTTCAAAAATAGCATTTTCCTACAAAAATTATAGACTTTAAAGGAACTTTTTCTTTTTTTTCAGTGCTTTTTTTAAAAAAAGGGATTTGGGGTTAACAAACGGGCAAACAAACAATGTGTAATCAACAATATAAGAACGTGGTTAACAAAACATTATGGAGACTGACAATATAATATCAGACACAGGTATAGGAGATAACAGGGAGTTTATCCGTATGGAAGTAAGGCCAGGGATTTAAGGGGGAAGGTATTTGGGGTCCGCAAATCACTGGATGAGGGGGCTTTTACAAACTATGTGAGAGAAAGGGGCTTACAACACATACGGATAAAGGGTTTAACAAAACAAATGGAGATCAGGGTTTACAAATCATGAATGAAAAGGGTTACAACATATGGACAAGTTGACAAGGTTACAACACATGGATAGCGGTGTTTTCAATACTAATGGTTAAAAGGGTGAATCAAACAGATGGATGACGGGGTTATCAGACGGTATGGATGATAATAACGGTTACGCCTGATCTGAATGATGTAGCTGCCAGGCATAATAAGCCATGGTGAAGCTCAGGTCATCGGCCAGTCCGGCTTTTATGCGGGCAGCTTCATCTTCCAGTTCTATTTCAATATATCCAAGGTACAGGTCATAATAATTGAGGAGCGTTTGCATACAATGCTCCATTGTTTCTGTCAGATCCGCGCGTACAGCGGGCGGCTGCGGAGGCCCTGCCGGCGGGAGGGCAACTACCTTCTGAATAAAATAGCAGGCATCATCTGTACAGATTTCCCATTCATGGGATTCCGGCCTGCTCAGGTAAAAGGTCATATTATCAAAAACAACCGCAGCACCCAATTCAGCTTCCAGGTCTATCATTTCCGGGATCCGGCACATATTCTCCAGCTTCTCCACAATGGTCATTTGAACTGCATCATTTTTTTCATGGCTGTACCTTAGCATTGTATTCATTACTTCGTAAGTAGTTACAAGATCACAAGGATACCACACGCCATCCTGTTGCACATGGCCCCACAGTGTGAGATAATTGGAATCATCCAAAATAATCTGGCCGATAGAAATAGCCTGTATCTGTTTAGTGGCTGTTGTATGTACTTTACTCATAACTGTCAGCTTTTTGATAACAATACAAAGTTACTACGGCCTCACGCAGAGGATTTGCGTAGTAACAATCTGATAAAAAAATTTTTGATCCGGAGTAAAGGCGGGGAATTGCTTATTTTTAAACCTAAATTTAATCTTGTGCCAAAGAACAAGGATGCAGTATCACGTTATCGTTGGATCGACGAGCGGCTGCGCAACAAAAGGTTACCCAAACCCACACTTGAAAACCTGATTGAGTACGTATCTGAAAAAATGGACAGCAATGTTTCCACCCGTACCATTCAGAAGGACCTGCAGGACATGCGACAGGACCCTGAACTCAATTACATGGCCCCTATCGTATACGATCGCAGCTCCCGCACCTACCGTTATGCTGATGAATCATTTTCCATCAGTAATATTCCTATTGAAGAAGCTGACCTCCAGGGCCTGGAAATCGCCATCGGTATACTGGAACAATTCCGCGGATTGCCGGTCGTACAGCAATTTGAAGACGCTATCCTCAAAATAGCCGCCAGCCTTAAAATGAACAGGGAAGCCCTGCAGCATAAAGGCCTCATCAAATTTACCCGCACCTCCCAATACAAAGGCGCAGAACATATCCCGGAAATAGTAGATGCTATCAAAAACCTGGAAATCATCCGCCTCGCCTATCAGAGTTTTGATCGCAACGAACCCAAGGAACACTGGGTAGAACCCTATCACCTCCGGGAATACCAGCACCGCTTCTACCTCATCGGGAAAAGCCAGCAAACCCGCGGCGGGGCCGTACTTACCTTCGGCCTCGACCGGATTGTAAAACTATGGCCCACCGGAAAACATTTTGATGAGAAAAACTTCGATGACGCCAGCTACTTCCAGCACGCCATCGGCATTACCGTACATGATGCAGAACCGGAAAACGTACTGCTGTCCTTCAGCCCCCGACAGGGAAAATATGTAAAATCACAACCTATCCACGCCTCCCAGCAGGTCGTGGAAGACAATGGCAAAGAATGCCGTATATCCCTGAACGTGGTCATTAATCCGGAACTCACCATGACCCTCCTCAGCTACGGCGCCCAGGTAAAAGTGCTGCAGCCCGCACATCTGGCGGAAAAACTCGCGGAAGAAGCAAAAGAAATGATGAAACTATATAAGAAGTAATTACGAATTACAAATTGCGAATTACGAATGAGGAGCGAAGACATAAGCGGATAAAGAATTTACTTCTTTGCTTATGTCTTCGCTCCTCATTCGTAATTCGCAATTCGTAATTTGTAATTATTTCCCTTGGGGCCTTTCAAACAACTCATCAGCTATCGGCTTATTGATTTCTACCCTGGTAAGGTGGATTTTCATGCCGGAGCCTATGGGCGTTTGTTCTGTGGTGGCGGCGTATGCGTATCCTTCGGGGGTGTGCCTGTAGTCGGACAGGATAGTGACCAGCTCTGTTCTGGCGCCCATATATTCAATAAAATTGACGGCTTTAACAATGAAGCAGGTTTTGGCATCCAGGTATACCAGCGCCGAGAGGCTATCTGCCGTATATACCTTCAGCTTATAGGCAGGGGCGCCGTTGGCCGTATCTTTACCTATAAACTCTACCTTCTTTCCTTTGGCTTCCACATTAAACAGTTCGCCGGTAACATCCAGCTGCGATTTGATAAATGTACGCACGGCAGGGTCCAGCTCTTCCACTTCCGTTTTATGCGCTACCGGCAGATACTGCCAGCCACCGGTAGGGGTAACTACCTGAATGTTTTTGGTATTCAGTGCATCGAACTCCACCCGCAGGGCCTGTCCCTGCTTTACCCAGCGCCTGATAGGTACTTCCATCTCCCTGGCAATCATCACTCCTTCGGAATACTGCGTTCTGATAGCACTCAGCTTATCGGCGCCGCCCATTGCCTGGGTATAGCGATCCAGTATTTCCTGCAGTGTCTGCGCCTGTAAACCGTTGACAGCCGCCATGAATACTGCTGCCAGTGATAGGATTCTTAAATGTCTCATAGTATTTTTTTAAACGCCAGCGGGCAAATAAAGATAGCCAAAAAACAGGTTGCCGCTTCACCGCAGCCAAAAAATACCGGAAGCTGAAAATCCCCGCTATTCCTTAGCTTTACGGCATGAATACATACCAGATTTCAGGCAATCTTGTGGATGTCCTGCAACAAGAAATATATCCGGCAACACTGCATATTGAGAATGGCCGTATCATCAGTATTGAAAGAAACAACAACGTATATACGCAATTCCTCCTTCCCGGATTTACAGATGCGCATGTGCACATAGAAAGCTCCATGCTCATCCCCTCCGAATTTGCCCGGCTGGCTGTTGTACATGGCACCGTTGCCACTGTCAGCGATCCGCATGAAATTGCCAATGTGATGGGGGTTGACGGTGTAACATTTATGCTGGAAAACGGGAAACAGGTACCTTTTAAATTCAACTTCGGCGCACCTTCCTGCGTACCCGCCACCACCTTTGAAACCGCCGGCGCCACCGTCAGCGTAGCAGATATTGAACAGCTGCTGCAACGGGACGACATTAAATATCTTACAGAGATGATGAACTTCCCCGGTGTACTGAACAAAGACCCGGAAGTGATGGCGAAAATAGCCGCTGCAAAAAAATATAACAAGCCGGTAGACGGGCATGCACCCGGGCTTAGCGGAAACGCTGCCAGCAACTATATTCAGGCTGGTATCAGCACAGATCACGAGTGCTTTACACTGGAAGAAGGACTGGAGAAACTGCAGCTCGGCATGCACATACTTATCCGCGAAGGCAGCGCCGCCAAAAACTTTGAAGCTCTCATTCCCCTGCTGCACGACTATCCGGAAAAAATTATGTTCTGCAGCGATGATAAACACCCCGACAACCTGGAGGAAGGCCACATCAACCAGCTGGTGAAACGCGCGCTGGCACATGGGATAGACCTGTTCAAAGTTCTCCGGGCCGCCTGCGTAAACCCCGTGCTCCACTACAACCTGGACAACGGCCTGCTCCGCGAAAATGATGCAGCAGATTTTATTATCGCAGACAACCTGCATGACTTCAATATCATCGCGACCTATATCAACGGTCAGCAGGTGGCAGACAACGGCCGTACGCTGATATCTTCCATACCTGTTACCCCGGTAAACAACTTCGTCTGCGATCCGTTGTCACCGGCCGATTTCCGCATACCAGCCACCGGTAATTCCGCTAAAGTCAACGTGATAGAAGCGATGGACGGACAGCTGATTACCAATGCTATTACTGCTACCCTGCCGGTAACGGACGGCGCATTACTATCAGACACTACTCAGGATGTATTGAAACTGGCTGTAGTAAACCGTTACCGTAAAGCGCCCGTTGCCACTGCCTTCATCCGGAGTTTCGGCCTGAAGTCCGGCGCTATAGCGTCTTCCGTAGCACATGACAGTCATAATATCATCGCCGTGGGTACAGACGATGCCAGCCTTTGCGCTGCCATTAACGGCGTTATTACCCACCAGGGCGGTATCAGCATCGCCAGTGACAACGATGTACAGGTACTCCCCCTTCCGGTAGCCGGACTGATGAGTAACCTTGACGGCTATACGATTTCAAAACAATACAGTCATTTCGATCAGGCCGCCAAAAAGCTGGGATCCGCGCTCGCATCTCCCTATATGACATTATCGTTTATGGCATTACTGGTAATACCGCATCTGAAGCTGAGCGATATGGGGCTGTTTGATGGAGATAAATTTGCCTTTACAAACACAATGATTTGATTTAATTACGAATTACGAATTGCGAATTGCGAATTGCGAATGAGGAGCGAAGATATAAGCGGAAGTAAATTCTTTATCCGCTTATATCTTCGCTCCTCATTCGCAATTCGCAATTCGTAATTCGTAATTATTTATTACTTCGTTGTCCACAACGCCCCGTTAATACTGTCTCTCGTTGCGCCTGTAACAGAAGACAGCACGTTGTCTTCCTGTCTCCAGCGCAGCGCGCCTATCAGGGCCATAATCAGGGCTTCTTTGAAGCTGATGGCTTGTTCATCAGGTATTTCAACGGTGATGCCGAGTGGTTCCAGTTGCTGGCGGATGGTTTCAACGAGGAAGGTGTTGAAAGCCCCGCCTCCGGTGATCAGCATGCTGGCGGGAGCATCGGGCAGCTGTGTTTTCAGGGAGGCGGCAGCCTGGGCTATTTGTGTGGCAATATGTTCAGTGTAGGTACGCAGTTTACCCTGAACGGATATACGCAATGTATTGATCATGGGCAGAATGGTATCCGTACCGAAGTCGTTGGCCAGTGATTTGGGCCAGGACTGATGATAATATGGTAATGCGTTCAGTTGTTCCAGGAGAGCCGTGTCGGTAACGCCGCCGGCAGCGAGTGCGCCGCCTTCGTCGTAGGCCTTGTTAAGGGCGGCAGCCAGGCCATTCAATACGCGGTTGGCAGGGCAAACATCGAACGCTACAAACTGGCCGGGCAGTTGTGCGGAGATATTGGCAATACCTCCCAGGTTGAGCCAGAACTGGTAATTACCAAACAGATATTTTTCCCCGATAGGTACGATAGGCGCTCCCTGGCCGCCAAGAGCCACATCCACGGCACGCAGGTCGGTGATGACCGGCAGGCCTGTAACAGCTGCAATAGCTGCGCCGTCGCCCAGCTGAGCTGTCATTTGCTGCCCTGGCAGGTGAAAGGTAGTATGGCCATGGGAGGCAATGAAATGTACTTTATGATCCAGATTATTTTTCTCAATAAAAGATAATATCCGCCGGCCGGTATAATGGCCGTAGGCAGTATGCAGCAACAGGTAGTCCTTTGCAGCAAGAGCGGTGGCAGCAGCCAGCTTCTCCGCCCATTCCGGCTCATATGGCAGGCTTTCAGACGCTTTGATAGCATAGGTCCATTGTCCGCGTATTTCTGTCAGCTCAGCGAAAACGATATCCAGTCCGTCCAATGAGCTACCGGACATGGTGCCAATCACATTATAAACCATCTAATAAAATTTCGGCAAAGGTAGCAAATAGCTTTTTAAGGGGTTATGAAAATGATTTATGGAATACATGGATGAACCGGCATCATGTGCGCAGAAAATAGGTACATCATGAAAAAATATCTTTCCTTATTCCTGCTCTCCTGCCTGCTGGCAATTGATGCATCAGCGCAGCTACGGCCGGTTTCCGGCACGGTAAAAGATAAAGACGGCAATACCGGTATTTATAATACGGTAGTACGTGTAAAGGGCACCGATTATATGACTGCTACAGACAAACAGGGGAATTTTACCCTGAAAGTGCCTGCCGGCGCTATTATACTGGAAGCCATTGCTACCAGCTACAAACGTGCGGAAGTAGCAGTATCTCCCAAACAAGGCACAGTACATTTCAGACTGGAGCTGCTGCCTGCTGCAAAGCGGGCCCGGGTAGCGCTGCAGGGCAGCGAAGCACGGGTAAGAATGGCAGAAAAAACATATGTAAAAGGCGTGATGGCGGCAAAAGCTGATCACTCCGGATACATAATGCCGGCGCCGACACCGGGTCTTTATATACAACCTGCTGCCAGTACTGAGGACTACAGTCCTATCAACGAAAATATTTTCCATGCAGCCACCGATCAGCCACTGAGTACATTCAGCGTGGATGTAGACCGCGCCTCCTACAGCAATGTGCGCCGCTTCCTCAACAATGGCCAGCTGCCGCCACCGGATGCCGTGCGTGTCGAAGAGATGATCAATTACTTTGATTACAAATATAAAGGTCCCAGTGGCCAGGATCCTGTGGCGATCTATGCAGATATGGCGATCTGTCCCTGGAATATTCAGCATCAGCTGGTACGTATTGCGCTGAAAGGCAAGCAGGTAGATGCCCGCGAGCTGCCGCCCTCCAACCTGGTATTCCTGGTGGATGTTTCCGGCTCTATGGAATCCGCCAATAAACTGCCATTGGTAAAACGGGCATTTGCCGCACTGGTGCAGCAATTACGGCCACAGGACAAAGTATCTGTTGTAGTATATGCCGGCGCCGCCGGCGTGGTGTTGCCCTCTACCTCCGGCAATGAAAAAACAAAGATCCTGGAAGCCATTGAAAACCTGCAGGCCGGCGGTTCTACAGCAGGAGGCGCTGGTATTCAGCTGGCGTATAAAATTGCGGCTGAGAACATGTCAAAACACAGTAACAACCGTGTTATTCTGGCTACAGACGGCGATTTCAACGTAGGCCCCTCCAGCGATGGCGAATTGCAGCGCATCATTGAAACGGAGAAGAAGAAAGGTATCTTCCTTTCAGTACTGGGTTTTGGTATGGGCAACTATAAGGATAACAAGCTGGAGCTGCTGGCAGACAAGGGTAATGGCAACTATGCCTATATCGATAATTTTGAAGAAGCCCGCCGCACCTTCGTTACCGAGTTTGGCGGTACCCTTTTCACGATTGCCAAAGATGTGAAATTGCAGATAGAATTCAATCCAAAATTCGTACAGTCGTACAGGTTAGTAGGGTATGAAAACCGTATGCTGCAGAACGAAGATTTTAACAATGACCAGAAAGATGCCGGCGATATGGGCGTAGGGCACACGGTTACAGCGTTGTACGAGATTGTGCCTGTTGGCGGTAAAATACCGGCAGTAAACTGGGTAGATCCGCTGAAATATCAGCAGACGGCCATCACAGGCAATGTAACAGAAGTACTCACCGTGAAGTTGCGTTACAAACAACCTGATGAGGAAAAGAGTAAACTGCTGCAGAAAGTACTGCCTTACGGTTCCCGTACAATACAGGAGGCTCCGGAGGATTTCAGGATGGCAGCGGCCGCCGCCGCGTTTGGTCAGCTGCTGCGCAACTCTGCTTTTAAAGGCACAGCCACCTGGAAGGATGTGCTGGAACTGGCCGGGAAGTCGCGCGGGGACGATCCGGAAGGCTATCGTGCCGAATTCGTGCAACTGGTGAAAAAGGCCAGCCTGCTGGACAGGGATCAGGATAAGGATAACGAGTAGGTTACATGAATTTTCGGTAATTTGCCGCTTCAAAGAGGGACGCACATGATAATAAACTTAAGTGAAACTAATTCGCTGGTAGGAGAATGGCTAAGCGAGATCAGAAATGTAGATGTTCAGCAGGACCGTATGCGCTTCCGGCGTAATATGGAAAGGCTCGGAGAAGTAGCAGCTTATGAAATCAGTAAAACGCTGGAATACGTAGACAAGGAAGTGACTACGCCGATGGGAATAGCTACCTGCCGCGTACTGAAGGCACAGCCTGTGCTGGCCACCATTCTGCGGGCCGGACTGGCGTTGCACCAGGGTTTGCTGCATTATTTTGATAAGGCGGACCACGCGTTTATTTCCGCTTACCGCAAGCACAACCATGATGGTTCTTTTGATATCAGCCTGGAATATGTAAGCAGTCCTTCTATTGAAGGTCAGGTGCTTATACTCTCTGATCCGATGCTGGCTACAGGCGCTTCCCTGGTGAAAACCATCGAGCACCTGGAAGAAATAGGAAAACCCAGCCATATTCACCTGGTGGTGGCTATTGCCTGTACGGTAGGTATTGAATATGTGCTCCGTAATACCAAGGCCAACCTGACCATCTGGGCCGGAGATATTGATGACGAGCTTACGGCTAAAGGTTACATCGTACCTGGCCTGGGCGATGCCGGTGATCTGGCTTTCGGAAATAAATTACAACAATAATATTTGTCTGACGTTTAAGGATTTATAACAAAGAATTTTTCCATTTTCTCATTTTGAAATTTTTCAACAGGAAAATATCCGGATGAGAAAATGGAAAATTTTTATGAGCAATTGTTCTATAAAGTTTTTTATACATGGATTTAATTTGAAATATGACATAATTGGTGTACCTTCACCACCATTGCATAAACCCTATGCTTTAAGCTTTATTTTATGAGAAGAGCTTTACTATTCCTGGCCATATTCCTTTATTTAAATCCGTTACGGGCACAGGACCCGCATTTTTCACAGTTTTTTGCCTCTCCGCTGACACTTAACCCGGCGTTTACCGGTTTATTTTCAGGTGATTACCGTATATCAGGTAACTATCGTTCACAATGGCGCAGCATTGCTTCTCCGTTTGTGACCGGTACGGCAGCCATCGATTTCGGCATCCTGAAAAATACCATCTCGTATACGGATATCTGGGGTGTTGGTCTGATGGCTATGTATGACAGAACAGGCGGTGGAGCGCTGACGTCCACCTACCTTTCAATGAGTACGGCCTACCATAAAGGACTGGACCCGGAAGGCAACCACACACTGGCGATTGGCTTGCAGGGAACGCTGGTACAGAAGAGACTGGACAACTCCAAGCTGCAGTTTGAATCGCAGATTGATAACAATGGCTTCAATCCGGCTATCCCCAGTGGCGAAACCCTCGTGAATCCTAAAATATCCTATTTCGATCCCAACATCGGTATATTATATAATGGCCTAATCGGCGAAGCCTCCAATATATACCTGGGCGCTTCCTATTACCATATTACCCAGCCCACCGAATCATTCATGGATATTACCCAGAACCGCCTCAGCTACCGCTGGACACTGCATGGTGGCGGGTCTGTACCAGTAAACGGCAAAGACCGCCTGCATGGAAGTGTACTGTACATGAAGCAAAGCACCGCCTCTGAATTTGCGCTCGGCGGCGCCTATGGCTTTGCGCTCAGCGATATGGAAGATAACCCTACTATCTTTTACCTCGGTGCATTCTGCAGGCTGAAAGATGCGCTCATCCCGTATATCGGTATGGAAATAAAGGGCTTCCAGGTGGGCCTTTCCTATGATACCAACATGTCTTCCCTGAAAGCGGCATCACAATACCGCGGAGGTATAGAACTGTCGCTTATTTATATTCATACCAGGAACGAGAACAATAAGTATAAAACGCTCTGTCCCCGCTTCTGACAAGGATACTGCCTGACATAACTATCATGTGAACTGAAAGATACCCGAACCGTGCAGCACCCGTTCTGCGCGGTTTTTTATAACCAATACCCGAAGAAAAACAGTGAACAAAAACCTAAATCCATATTTCCCGGATCATTTTAAAATATTTTTGCCTTAGTTTCGTTCATCCCTCAATAACCAGAGGTTATAATAAAAATTAATTCTGTCACTTAAAATACACAACGTTGTTTTCATTCAGAGAGGTGCTATCAGCTGTACAGTCTTATGGAAAGGCCCATCAGTTTATCATACAGCATAAATTATGGAAGTGGATACTCATCCCGGGCGTCATTTTCTGCCTGCTTTTCTTTTCAGGACTGTTCTTTGTCTGGAGTTATTCAGGATATTTCATTGAATACCTGACCCGCCTGATGCACATCACCGAATGGGTACAGGACCTGGAAAGCAGCTGGCTGAGCTTTTTATTTATACTGGTGGCCTTTTCTGTCAGAATAATATTCGTGCTCTGGTATTTCTCCTATTTCAAATATTTGTTTCTCATAGTAGCTTCTCCCGTATTCTCCTGGCTATCTGAAAAAACAGAGGCCATACTGGAGCACCGTGACTTTCCCTTCAGCTGGGAGCAGCTTGGCAAGGACATCTGGCGAGGTATCCGCATGTCTTGCCGCAACCTGGTATATCAGACTGCCGCTATTCTTATCCTGCTGGTAGTATCTTTCATTCCGGTGGTAGGCTGGATTACCCCCATGATAGGCTTCTTCATTGAATCCTACTTCTATGGATTTTCTATGATGGATTATTCCTGTGAACGTCATCGCCTGACGATGTCTCAAAGTATTAACTTTATACGTCAGCACCGTGGCATGGCCCTGGGTAACGGAATGGTATTCTATGTGTTCATGCTGGTACCGGTAGTTGGCTGGGTATTGGCGCCGTCTTACGCCGTCATTGCCGCCACCATTGATTTACAACATAAAAAACTGATATAATGAGCGCAACAGGCAAAGTGTACCTGATTCCTACCGTGTTAAGCCCGGACGCCCTGTTCAGCATTCCTGCCTACATCACCACCATTGCGCAGCAACTGCGCGTGTTCTATGTAGAAAATGAACGTACTGCGCGCCGCTACCTGAAAGCGCTGGACAGAAATATCAACATTGATGAGCTGCAACTGCTGCCCATGCATGAAAACCAGCCGCCGGATGTAGCGCTCGCGAAAAAAATATTACAGGAAGGGAAAGATATAGGCATCCTCAGCGAAGCCGGATGCCCGGCCATAGCCGATCCCGGCCACCTCGTAGTACAGGCGGCCCATAGTATAGACGCCCGCGTTATTCCTATGATCGGCCCTAACTCCATGCTGCTGGCCCTCATGGCCTCCGGAATGAACGGGCAGAATTTCCAGTTTACCGGCTATCTTCCCATCAAACAACCGGAAAGAGGTAAAATGTTACGGCAGCTGGAAGAAGAATCTGACAGAAAAAATCAAACGCAGCTCTTCATTGAAACACCTTACCGCAATAACCAGCTGCTGAAAGATATCCTGGACCACTGCCGGGATAACACCCGCCTCTGCATCGCCTGCGACATCACTGCTCCCGACGAATACATCAAAACAAAAACTATCCGGGAATGGAAAAAGGCGCTGCCGGAACTGCATAAGAAGCCGGCGATATTTTTGCTGTATGCCCGATAGTATCATGTGATTATTTGGTTATTTGAGATTTGGTTATATAAAATGCAGCGGAGATCTGAGCAAATTATTACGCTTAGATCTCCGCTGCATTTTATATAACCAAATCTCAAATAACCAAATAATCACATGATCATCACGGTGCCACGTTCCTGTTCGGTTCAGATATACTAATAATACTATCGACAATAAAAGGGCTGTAACCGCGCCATGGGAGCGCCCCCAGGTATTCTTTATAATGCAGTTCCACAAACCTGCCGCTGGCGGTCATTAGCTGTTGGGCTACTTTTTCACTGCCGACAGAAAACTGGAATTCATTGGACTGGATAGTGCCTGCCCGCTGGCCCTTGTAGCCGGACTGAATCAGTTTTCCTTCGTAGGTTTTGAAGACGTAACCTTTCTGTACGAAATAGTTCAGTTCTCCTGCCTTCACCCCTTGTCCGAATACAAAATAGAATTTATAAAAAAAGATGCCGCCCAGTATCAGGATGATGATCGTAACGACAATAAAAACGAACCGGCCCATGTTGCTGTTTTATGATTTAAAAGTATAGATCTGCCATATAAATCAGGCCGGCCATGCCGAACGCGCCTAATTCCAGTTCCCGTTTATTCACGGCTTCAAACACATCGGAGGCAGCATGATGAATATCAAAATAACGCTGTGAGTCGGGAGAAAGTTCAACCATCGGAGCGCCGGTTGCTGCATGCAGCATGCCTACGTCCGTACCTCCGCCTTCTTCTTCAAAGTCGTATAGCCCATAGGGTAGGAACAGCGGTTTCCAGCTGACCATGATGGCGTGTTTATCTGCCGGCATGGTAGAGGAGAATCCTCTTGGTGTAAAGCCGCCGGCATCGCTTTCCAGCGCCATGATATGCTTTTCGCCGCGCGCTTTGGCCAGGGCTGCATATTTACGTGCACCGCGGGTACCATTTTCCTCATTGGCAAAAAGCACTACGCGCAGGGTACGTAAAGGTTTGATACCACGGGCTTTAAAAGCTCTCAGCACTTCAATGGACTGCACGCAGCCGGCGCCGTCGTCATGTGCGCCTTCGCATACATCCCAGGAGTCGAGGTGGCCGCCCACTGTGATGAACTGGTCCTGGTATTTGCTGCCGCGCAGTTCCGCCACTACATTATGTCCGATGGTATCCTGCAGCATCTGGCAATTGGTACGCAGGAATACCTGCATGCTTTTATCAGTTTCCAGTCTCTTGCTGAGACGGTCTGCATCCTGCAGACCAATAGCTACTGCCGGAATTTTCGGAAAGGCAGAGTCGTAGGCCATAGCGCCCGTATGCGGGAAGTTATTGGCGCCGTGCGACATAGAACGTACAATTACCGCCAGCGCGCCGTACTTAGCCGCGCGGCTGGCGCCGTGGGAGCGGTAAATGTAGGCATCCCGGTAGGAATGGAACGTTTTGATGTGGGTAGGCGCAAAATGATAGTTATAAAAGACGATCTTGCCTTTCACCTGGTCTTTTTTGGCTTCCAGGTCTTCAAAGGAAGCTACTTCCAGTACAGGAGCGGTAATACCTTTGGGGCCGCTGCCCACCGAGTTGCCCAGGGCCAGCACATTGAGCGGCGGTACAAAGTCGCGCAACCGGGAGATGATGCGGGCTTCTTCCTTCGCGCCGCGGACCCAGTGGGGCACCATGCATTCCTGGTAGTATACGGTATCCGCGCCGGCGGCTTTGAGGGCCTCAAATCCCCATTTTTCCGCCTTCACCATCTGAGGGGAGCCTGCCAGGCGGGCGCCGATGGTTTTGGTGAGTACCCGCAGATTTTCGTAGGCGGTGCTATGCGTCAGCACTTCGTCAGCCAGCTGCCGTAATACCAAGGAATCTGACTGCTGCTGGGCCATCGTTGTCACCGGTAAAGCACAGGCGAACATAATTGGCAAAAGGTATTTTCTCATAAGCGGCAAAATTTGGTTCTAAAACTAACTAATTGCGGGGTGAATACAAATAACAAATAAATGGTTTTGGCGGTTCCGGTAATTCGAAATGTAGCGTTACCTTCGTTGTAGCAAAGCAATCCGGCCGGTGGCTTTCATCATCTGCCATCCTCCGTCATTGCAATTTTTTCGGCTTTCCGTTTTATTAAAAAAAAGATCATGCGCATAGGAATAGTATGTTATCCGACATACGGTGGTAGCGGAGTACTGGCTACGGAGCTGGGCAAAGCCCTGGCAGACAAAGGCCATATGGTGCACTTCATTACCTACCAGCAGCCGGTAAGGCTCAATGCTTTTCACGCGAACATTTATTATCACGAGGTACAGGTACCTACGTACCCGCTTTTCGATTTTCCGCCTTATGAATCTGCGCTCAGCAGTACTATGGTGGATGTAATCCTCAATCAGAAGCTGGACCTGCTACACGTTCACTACGCCATCCCTCATGCATCCACCGCATATATGGCTAAACAGATTGTGAGCAAACAGGGACGAGTGGTACCTTTTATTACCACGCTTCATGGCACTGACATTACGCTGGTGGGGAAAGATAAAACCTACGCTCCCGTGGTAACCTTCTCCATCAATGAATCGGATGCTATCACAGCCGTATCGGAAAACCTGCGGGATGAAACCTACAAGTATTTCCAGATTGAAAAAGATATATCCGTGATCTACAACTTTGTAGATACACAACGTTTCAAACGCAGGGAGATGCCGCATTTCAGAAATGCTATCGCCCCCAACGGCGAAAAAATCCTGCTGCATGTATCCAACTTCCGTAAGGTCAAAAGGGTACCCGATGTGGTGAAGGTATTTGCCAGGGTAAGAGAGCAGATTCCTGCCAAACTGTTGCTGGTAGGCGATGGACCAGACAGGCCCGCTATTGAATGCCTGTGCCGTGAGCTGGGTATCTGTGAAGATGTTCGTTTTGTAGGTAAGCAGGAACAGCTGGAAGATGTGATGTCAGTCAGCGACCTGTTCATCCTGCCATCAGAATACGAAAGCTTTGGTCTGGCTGCCCTGGAAGCGATGGCTGCCCAGGTTCCGGTGATTTCCTCCAATGCAGGCGGCTTACCGGAAATCAACATTCCTGGCCAGACCGGCTACATGAGTGATGTTGGCGATGTGGACGGTATGGCGGCCCATGCCCTGAAACTGCTGCAGGATGAAGAACTGCTGGCAAAGGTGCGCAAAGGCGCGCTGGCACAGGCGCAGCGCTTTCATATCGATAATATCATCCCGCAGTATGAGGCCCTGTACGAACAGGTATTACAACAGCAGGCGCAGCTGCTTTAACGGCTACGTATCCATCTTTCGGGATTTTGTTGTACCATGTTACGGTAAATCTGTAATTCTATTTCTCCGTTGCCACCGGAAGTACCGGCAGCAGCGGCGCCCAGCACATGACCTCGTTTTACAGACATGCCCTTGCTGACACGTACATCTACTAATCTGACATAGTTGGTAAAATATTTTCCATGGCGCAGGGTGACCATATACCCTGCGCCGGGAACTGAAAACACCATAATTACTTCGCCGTCGAAGATGGCTTTCACCGCAGCACCTCTGGCAGTGGCTATTACAATACCACTGTGTTCCACTTCCACCTTACCGATATTGCCTTTTCCGAAATGACCGGTGATCCTGCCGGCATCCACGGGCCATGGCAGCCTGCCCCGGTTAGCTTCAAAGTCGCGGGATAATGACATCGCTTCCGGTGTGGCAGCCAGCACATCTTCTTTAGGTGTAGCGGCTACTTCCGGCTCCTCTTCTTCTTCTTTTACTTTAGGCAGCGGCTTAGGTTTGGTACCTGCTTTTTTTGCAGCGGCGATGGCTTTTCTCCTGGCTTCTTCCCTGAGTGCGCGGCGTTTGGCTTCAGCAGCCTTTTTACGTGCGGCAGCGGCAGCAAGCTCCCGTTTACGCGCCAGCTCTATCTCCCGGCGGATCGCATTCTGGATGGCTATATCCACCTGACGCGCTTCTGCCCTGCTTTTATTGATATTCTGCTGCAGCTCTTTCTCTTTATCTTTCAGCTGTTCAATAGTCTGATCTGTTTCTTTCTTATTAACGATCAGGGCTACACGCTCTTTCTTTTCCGAGTACAGTGCACCGGCTTTGGCAGCCCGCAATTCTTCCAGGCTTTGCAGCTTCTGTCCCAGCAATACTTTAGTGGATAAGAGGTTTTCCGCCTGGCGGCGACGGTTTTCGCGGTACTGCCGCAGGTATTGATAGCGGCGCAACGCATCATTAAAGCTGGTTGCGGAAAACAGGAAGTTCAGTATATCATAGGAGCCTTTGGTTTTCCAGGCATATACGATCAGCTGTGCATAGCGGGCACGGAGAGAATCGACCTCCCGCTCCAGCGTTTGTACGTTACTGTTAGTACTGCTGATATCTCCGTCTATCTGGCTTATTTCAGCATTAATACCTGCTATCTGGGTGTTACGGGTATCAATTTTCTGCTGCAGTTCCTGTTGCAGGCCAATATTCTGCTTTGTTGATTTCTTGGTTTCCCGGAGTGAACGGGTAGCTTCTTCTATTTCCTTTAACAGCTCTTTCTTACGGTTCTCCAGCGCCGCACGTGTAGGCCGCTTACCCTGCTGTGCATACAACACTGCCGGTAACAGCCACAACGCCATTAAAAGGGGGATCAACTTTCTCAAAAAATAATGTTTTAGTAAGCGGGTTCTATTTGAGATTTGGTTATTTGAGATTTGGTTATTTGATTGACGGATTTTGGAATTTTTTGATTTTGGAATTTAAAGATGCAGCAAAGATTTTCGCGTATAACTCCGCTGCATTTTTAAATTTCAAAACTAAAAAATTCCAAAATCCGTCAATCAAATAACCAAATCTCAAATAACCAAATAACTAAATGCTATCGTCTTCTTATCCACTGCTCCGGATTCTGTTTGGTTACTCCTTTCCAGATCTGGAGTTCTACTTCACCGGTGTTTTCAATATCATTTACGCTGGCAGTACCTATTACCTGTCCGGTTTTCACGTTATCTCCTTTTTTCACGCGGGTAGTCTGCAAGCGTACGTAGGTGGTAAAGTATTGTCCGTGACGGATAATAATCACATATCCTGATCCCGGCATTACTACTACTGATTTTACTTCTCCGTCGAAGATGGATTTCACGGCGCCGCCTTTGTTGGTGGCGATAACGATACCATCTGAAGGCACCTGTATATGTTCCATTACCGCGTGTTGGTGTATACCGAAATGTTCGATGATATTACCGGCATCTACGGGCCATGGGAGTTTTCCGCGGTTGGCTTCAAAGCTTTCTGATAATGCCAGTGCTTCCGGGGTAGCTTCCAGCACGTTTTCGCTGCGGGTCACCGGTTTTTCCGGTTCCGGTGCGGGTGCTGGTTTTACAGGTTCCGGTGCTGGTTTCACCGGCGCGGGGGTATTATTGGCGGCGTTGTTATTATTGTTGTTGGCAGCGGCAGCGGCGGCAGCTCTGGCTTTTTCTGCGGCGGCGGCCAGTGCAGCTTTACGGGCTTCTTCCTCACGCCTGCGTTTTTCTTCTGCGGCTTTGCGGCGGGCAGCCTCTTCCTCAATGGCTTTACGGCGTGCCTCTTCAATTTCACGGCGGATTACCGCGCGGATGGCTGCCTGTACTTTCTGTGCGTCTTTGTTACGCTGGTTAATATCTGTTACCAGTTCTTTTTCGCGTCCTTTCAGCTTGGCCAGTACTTCGTCTTTTTCCTTCTTATCTGTTTCCAGTGTGGCTCGTTCGTCCTGCTCTGTTTTCAGTGTTTCGGAGCGTTTCACCCGCTGATTCTCCAGGTTCTGGATTTTTCTGTTCAGCTGATCCTGGGTAGACACGATATTGTCGGCCTGGCGGCGGCGGTATTCGCGGTATTGTTTCAGGTATTGAAAGCGCTTTACGGCATCGTTGAAGTTCTGTGCAGAAAACACAAAGTTGAGCATGTCGTAGGAAGAGCGGTTTTTATAGGCATAGATCACCAGCTGTGCATACTGGGCTTTCAGGGTGTCCAGGTCTTTCTGCAATGTTTTTACATCGCGGGCGGCAGTATTGATGTCTCCGTTGATGAAGTTGATTTCTTCGTTGATATTGTTGATGAGTCGTGAGCGCAGCGTGATTTTATCACGCAGTGCACGAAGCTGGCCCAGGCTCTCCTTAGTGGATTTCTTGGTTTCCTTCAGCTGCTGGTTCGCTTCCTCGATTTCCTTCTGCAGCTCCTTTTTCCTGCGCTCCAGTTCTTCCCGCGACTGCTGCCCGTTGCTCTGTGCCGCCAGCATTGCAGGCACTAACCACATCATCAATATAAACGGGATAATCTTCTTCAAATACAACATGACTATTTTAGTAACTGCAATTAAAATCAGGTTTAAGTATATAAACGATAAATATACGATGTTTATTAGTTTATGAGGACGACATTTACCGGAATGTTGTTACATCCGCTTGTAGCTTGCCGGGGTATTGAACGGAAAGCTCAACGGTATGTCGAAATCATAGCGGGTGAAGTCCAGCGCAATTTTGGTGACGCTTTTTTCTTCAACAAAAATTCTGCGCACAGTCGGAAACCGGTGCCCGGCCACGGTTGTATAGTCGCCGTAGGTCAGCTCACAGGAGCGTTTATTCGGATTGGTGCTGTCTTTATCCATCACCTTGCTTTGCTGTAATCCGAAATCATCTGCAAATACATTAAACAGGCTGATGAATTTAGGATGTTCGCAGCTGAAAGATATGATGGACGGCGTTTTCACCACACCAAAAACAGAATCCGTCAGATACACAGGATTGCCGATCAACAGGTCCTGCATGGTTTTAAAATCGAAGGGGATATTCAGGAGTTCCTCTGCGTCGGACATCTTCCGGAGAAACAGCTGCTTTTCCATACGGTTATAGAGTTTCAGGCTGTCTGGAGTGATAACGGCTCTCATCACCTCATCAATGATAGGGGCGCTGACAGAAATCCAGATGATACTATCCTTCTTCATGCGGATGGTGGCCGTCAGGTTATTGTGGCTTTTTCTTTCATCTTCATATCCCAGTCTTACCCTGCCGGAAAAGGTGTTGAACACGATTTCCTTGCTGTGTATGCCTTTCAGCATATCGCCAATAAATTTATTACGATCTTCTTCGGAAGTAGTGTCTTTATGTGCAATAACCCTGCTGGTATCTGTAGCCGGAAAGGTAGTACGGGCCAGCTTTTTAGGATGGCGGCAGGCGAACAGACCCAGACTGATTATTCCTGTTAAAAAAAGTATCTTTCTTTTCATGCAGCTATTTGCTTTTAGCAATCTTCTTACAAGTGAATCAGGTGGCGGATTGCCGACTGAAGTTAAATGGTGACCGTTATTGAATATATTTTTTCTCAGCGATTTTACGGACAAGGCCAACGGAGTTAGCTCCTTTGTCTTTGGCTCTCTGCCAGTATTCTACCGCTTTTGTGACATCTTTCAGATTGAACAGTATATCGCCGTAATGCTCCAGCACATTCGGATTCTGCTGGGCTTCCGGGTATTGCAATGCTTTTTCTATCCACAGCTTTGCTTCTTCAAATTTATCCTGACGGAATAATATCCAGGCGTAGGTGTCCATGTAGGTTGGGCTGTTCGGTTCAATTTCCAGTGAGCGTCTGGACATTTCAGCAGCCCGGTCGAGGTTTTCTCCGCGGAGAGACAGGTAATAGCTGTAGTTATTCAGTACCAGCGCATCTTTCGGGCGCAGCAACAGGGAGTGCTCGTAGCTGCTGTCAGACAGCTGATGCTGGCCGGTAGCGTGATAGGCATCTCCCAGCAGTGAGTGGACGTCTGCCTGGAATTTTTTCTCTCCGTTCCCTGTTTTCAGCGCTTCATTCAGCGATGCGATGGCAGCAGGGTACTGTTGCAGCAGGAAGCTGGCCACTCCTTTGAAATAGAAGCCCATGAACTCCTGCGGAAACTTAGTGGTCACAGTATTGCTGAGTGCCAGCAATGCGTTGGGATCTTCCTTGCGGGAGTATATCCACATGAGCTGGTACCAGACGGAAAAGCGGCTGGAATCAAGGCTCAGGGCTTTGCTGTAGTTCTGCTGCGCACTGTCCAGCATATCCGCCTGTGAGTACATATCGCCTCTGAGGGCGTATGATTTGGCATCTCCGGGATGTGCTTTTACAATAAGATCCGTAAGCTGCAGGCCTTCCACGAGTTTGGCGGAATCCAGCTGCAGCATCTGCAGATAAGGA
The DNA here is from genome assembly GCF_009928525.1 of Chitinophaga solisilvae. Classification (GTDB taxonomy): domain Bacteria; phylum Bacteroidota; class Bacteroidia; order Chitinophagales; family Chitinophagaceae; genus Chitinophaga; species Chitinophaga solisilvae. The sequence goes on from NZ_JAABOK010000007.1 coordinate 29,566, forward strand.
TAAACATACGCCACCTTTTCATCGATGCTGTAGCCGGGGTTGGCGAATGCACGGGTCAGGTAGTCCTGGTAGCTGCGCATGTCTCCTCTTTTCTTCGCGTAGGAAGCCAGTCCTATCAGCGCCCTGGCATTATCGGGATCCTTCAGCAGGATGGTGTTGTAGATGTCGGATGCTTCTTTGATCCTGTCGTTGGCATCGTATACTTCAGCCAGCAGGTAGTTGTAGCGCATCTCCTGGGGGTTGAGGTCCACCAGTTTTTTAATTTCGGCGGCAGCTTCCTCCACCTTACTCATCTTCAGTAACAGTTTTTGTTTCTGGTAGATCAGTTCTTCCACCACGCCGGTCTTTTTCTCCAGTTCATTCAGTACGGCGAGGGCGTCGGCGGGTTTATTGGCTTTAGCCAGGAACATAGCACGGTTGTAGAGATAATCTTCGCTTTCAGGATATTTTGCTGTGAGTTGCTGAAATACGACGGCGGCGCTGTCGTACATTTCGTTTACGGCAAATGCGTCAGCGAGGGTTATCTGAAACCAGTGGTTGGAATTATCCAGGGCAGCGGCTTTGCGGGCAAATCCCAGGGCATAGCCGGGATTCTGCACTTCAATAAAAAGCCTTGCCAGTTCGTAATACACGGTAGCGTTATTCTTATTGAGCCGCAGATAGTCGGAATACTGGGTGATAGCGGTGCGGTAGTCTCCCAGCATTTTGGAACGCTGTGCTGCGAAAAACAGGCTGTCGGCCCGTTGTTCCACTACGGCAGGATCTTTCAGGGAAGAGGACCGCTGGGCGGATACCTTTTTGGCTCCGCTGCACGCGCCTGTCAACAATATGCCGGCCAGTCCTATAACGGTCAGGAATATACGCATCTATCAGGATTTACCGGTATGACCGAAGCCTCCGCTGCCACGTTCAGTGGTGGTAAGCATTTCCACAGCTTCCATCTTTGCCTGAACAAAAGGCGCGATAATCATCTGTGCGATACGGTCGCCGGGTTGTATGGTTTGTGGTTCGTTGGACAAGTTGATCATAATAATTTTGATCTCTCCTCTGTAGTCCGCATCTATCGTGCCAGGCGTATTGAGCAGGGTAAGCCCTTGTTTGATGGCCAGGCCGCTACGGGGGCGGAGCTGGGCTTCATATCCTGCGGGCAGTTCCATAAACAATCCGGTAGGTACCAGGGTACGTTCCAGTGGCTGCAGGGTGATGGCGGTTTCCAGGTGTGCGCGGAGGTCCATTCCTGCCGCTTGTGCAGTTGCATAAGCCGGTAATTCGTTATCCGACTTGTTGATAATTTTCACAATAATATCAGCCATTGAACAAAGATATTTTAAATTAATTACGAATTATGCATAACAAATGACGAATGACGGGCAGAGATCAAAGCACAGGGAATTTTAACATTCTGTTTGATCTCTGCCTGCCATTCGTCATTCATCATCCGTGATTCGCAGTTAATTGAATTTTTCCAGTAATACGACGGCTTGTGCCGTTACGCCTTCTTCTCTTCCCACAAATCCCAATTTCTCTGTAGTGGTGGCTTTAATGGAAACGTCCTCAATGCTGAGGCGCAGTATTTCTGCAATGACAGCCTGCATTTGCGGTACAAACGGCTTTATTTTGGGCGCCTGGAGGCACAGGGTACTGTCTACATTCACTACGTTATACCCTTTTTCCCCGATCAGCTGCGCACAGCGGGCCAGGAGTATTTTGCTGTCGATATTCTTGTAGGTATTGTCCGTATCCGGAAAGTGTACTCCGATATCGCCCAGCGCGAGCGCACCTAACATGGCGTCGCAGATGGCATGCAGCAGCACATCGGCATCGCTGTGCCCGAGCGCTCCCTTGTGATGTGGCACCAGCACGCCCCCCAGCCAGAAGTCACGTCCTTCTGTCAGCTGATGGAAATCTATGCCCTGGCCAATGCGTATCTTACTCATATCTTATTTTTTAAAACGTTTTTGCCAACCCGCAAGGTAAGCCATTATAAACAAAAATCCCCCCGCGAAAAACGGAGGGATTCGTTGTATATCATTTCGCAGTAGCTTACCAGCCGGTTCTGCTCTCATCATCTCTGGCGCCGAGGTCGAAGGTCAGGGTAAACCGCAGGGTGTTGGAGAGCGGGTTACGCTGTATACCGGAACCGGAGGGCACCAGGTAAGAGAAGTTCAGTCCGAAGATATCGTACTTGATACCGATACCTGCGGTGAAATACTTACGGTTACCTTTATTCTTGTTTTCGTTGAAATAACCGGCTCTGACGGCAAACTGCTGGTTATACCAGTATTCCATGCCTACAGAGTACATGAGCTCCTGCAGTTCTTCCTTTAAGCCGCCGGGCGCATCGCCGAAAGAACTGAAGATGCCCTGCAGAACGCTTTTGTCCTTGTAGGTGCTGTCTCCTCTCGTTGAAGTTGGCACCAGCAGTTTATTTATGTCCAGCGCGAAGGTGAGCTGATTGGCTTCATCCAGGCTCAGCGTATAGGCGCCACCGAGAGCCAGGTTTGTAGGTATAAAGTCTTTCTGCGCCGAGCTGGTGTAGGAGATCTTTGTACCTATATTGGAGATATTGACACCGAAATTCAGTTTATTCACGGTACCGTCATCCTTTTCAAAATCTTTGGTGTAGAAGGCAGAGATATCTGCGGCAAACGCTTTACCGGGTTTAATGGTCACGCTGCCGTTGGATTGCCCGCCGGCGAGGTTAGAGTAAATGTACCGGCCGGTCAGCCCCACAGAGAAGTGTTCTGACAGCTTACGGCTGTATCCCGCATCGAATGCGAATTCGCGCGGGTGAAAGTCGCCGAGGTCCTGATTGGTAACATCCCTGAAGTTGATGGTACCCAGTGAGAAATAGCGTAATGATGCGGAGATGGCCTGGTATTCATCCAGTTTTGTATAACCGCTGACAGTAGCAAGAAAAACATCGTTTACCAGTTCCTTCAACCAGGGGGTGTAGGTGACTGCAAGACTGGATTTGGCTTGTGCAAAAGGCAGTTTGGACAGGTTCCAGTAAATGGATGATGCATCAGGAGCAATAGCTACGCCCACGTCTCCCATGGCCCCACTACGTGCATCAGGTGTGATCCTGAGAAATGGCACCGCAGTGTTAATAGTATTGGTACGGCCATCTAACTGACCAGTAGAGTCTATAGTTTGGGCTGAGGTTTCAAAACTAGTGAAAGTACTGTAAATGAACACAAGGCTCAAAGTTACCTTTCGGATCATGCAACGTTCGAATTTTGATAGGGTGTAAAAATAAACTTATTTATTAATATTACTACAAAAGGGGTTGATAAGGGATAACGGCAAAATTTGTCTCTCTGCATAGGTCATAATAATACCATTTTTCCACCCATCGCCCTGGTTTTACCGCTACTGCCAATGATCAGCCTGTAAATATAAATGCCGGCGGGTAATCTCGCTCCCGATTCGCTCCGCCCATCCCAGGGGATTCCATCAAAACGACTGTTTCCGGAAATTATTGTGTTGTGCATTGTCTTAACTAAACGCCCGTCTGTTGTAAAAATCTGTAACGCTATCTGAAGTTCTTGCCCCTGCTGGTTATGCAAAAAAGTAAATCTGGTTGAGTGGGAAACAGGATTAGGATAATTTGTGACTTCCTCAATGGCCAATGTACCTGGTTCTGCAACTTTAAAGGATAGTGTACTGGTAGCGCCGTTATTATGGGTGTCCCATGCCTTTACCGTGATACGGTGTTCCCCGGCCGGCAGCCCTGTTAATGGAAACCGTATCTCCCCCTTTCTATATTCGTTCAAAGATGCCTCAAAATAATCATTTAATGTAAAATATTCTAAACTATCCAGTATTGCCACCAGGTTATGCGCCGGGTTGTTACCGGATATACTGATACCGCTGCTGTCTGCCAGTTCCACCAGCAATACCGGCGACGGCCCGGTGATATCTCCGTTCACAAATGCCCTGGAATCCAGCCATAGCTTTATATCCGGCCCTTTTTTATCTTCCGGAACAGCACCTGCTTTATCGCCGGTAGTCAGCCTGTCATAATAACCACCGGCATCCTCCTGCGCTCCCGCTGCATAGTAGCTGACTTTAGCCATCCCGTTACCTTGCTGCAGATCTGCCGGCACAGTGAAATTTATTATGAACTGCCCGTCCTGCACGGTCTGGGTACCCTTGAACAATACCTGTTGCTGCAACTGATAGTCAGCGGCCCGGCTGCGGGGATCGTTCCCTCTTGTCCTGCGGGTGGCTGGTTTATCAAATACGGTAGTTGTGAGCGCCCCATTGAAATCCTGAACGGGATTACCCAGCGGATCTGCAATATGGCCTTTTATAGTGCAATGCTGCAGCGCCCGCAGGGTATCTGTTCCGGTAGTGACTGCGCGCCCGTTGATACTGTCTGTCACCACCCGGTAGTGCGGAAACGCGAGGGTAAGCGCCGGATCTCCCAGCAGCTGGAATTTCCGGTTGTTGATGACATCACCGGAAGTAAGATAGGTGAGGTTTTTAGCCTGCATGGCTGCGGTTCCCAGGGGAGGCATCGTACCATCCGGCAGCGGGGTGAACAGGGCCTGCAGGTAGTTGCTGTTCATCACCCTGTTGGCGTTGGCGAAAACAGCCCTTGTTGTTGTCATGAGTGCTATGGCTCCGCTGCTGCGCTGCATGAGCAATTGATGGCCCAGCGACTGCACCGCAGGGTTGTCAAAAGGCGCAAAGTCGCAGGTAGCGGTAATCAGCAGTGGCAACTTGTTTTCATGCTGCCAGCTGTCGATACTTTTTTCATCCATCACCGTTTCTTCTGCCAGCCGGGAGCTGCTGCCATGGCCGTTGTAATTCAGCACCAGTGTGCCTTTATTGATGGTGGTGGCAAGGGCGCGGTTTACTTCCGGCGACCGGCTGCCCTGGGGGGTAGCCTCCTGCGGGTAAGCATCTATGTATATTTTACTGATGTTGGGGAGATGATTGCTTTTTATGAGGGTACTGCTCATTATTTCTGCATCATCGAAGTGGAGGTTATCATCTTCATCATCTGCCAGCAAGGTGACGCGGTTACGCCATTCCCCGAAGCCGCCGGGCTGGTGGTAGCGGATGATTTTATCTGCTGCCAGGGTAGCTTCTGTGATGTTACGGGCGGGCAGGCGGCCGATGCTGATGTCCAGAAGATTGGTAATATCTGTACGGGAGATGTCTTCCGCATCATCCAGGAACCCGAAGAAGTCATCTGACATATGTGACCGTATGGCGTCCAGCGAGGCTTCGCTTTGCCAGGCAGGTACCAGGCTGGTATTGTTATTAATGCGTTGCCGGTAATCGTAAGAGGCGGCGCCGAAGAGCAGCAGGTAGCGGGGGGCAACGCCCCGGTCATAGAACATTTTCACGTAATCACGTATAGCGGCGGGGTCCGGGCTTCCGGAGGCGAATTCGTTGTAGATTTCGCTGGTGGTGGCTACTACCACATCTGCCATACCACGGGCACGGTGCCAGGCAGCTATACGCTGCGCCTGGCTGATAAAGGCGGGGGCGGTAACAATAATCATCTCCCCTTTTGCAGCTCCGTGGAGGTCCTGATTAGGCACTGCCCCTGCAGGCAGGGGTTTGCGCATATCGCTGCTACCGAAGGCGATGAATTCCCGCAGCCGGTCACCCGAACGGCTAAACGCCAGGGAATCGCCGGCCAGGAGCCCGCGCACTGCCACCGGCCGCAGCGGATCGGTTACATCCCAGACCTGCGTTTCTGCGGTGGCATGGTGCAGAACATATCGCACAGACTCTCCCTGGCCTACGGTAACGGGCCTGCGAAAAGAAAGCGCCCCGGATGCCGGCAGCTGCAAGGGACAGCGGGCTGTTATCTCCAGGTAGTCCAGCCAGCCTTTGGCATTCAGATCTCCGGGCAGGAAGGTAACGCCTGCCTGTACAGCCGCCTGGTTAACGACCGCCTGGCCGCTGCCGGCAGCAGCAGTAGCTATCGATTCAAAGACGCTGCCTCCCACGGGCAGCAGGTATATTTCTGTGGCGGCGGTATTATTGAGGCTTACGCGGAAGTTACTGCCGGCAGCACCGCGGGCAGCCGCGCGGATGCTGACGGTGACAGGGCCGGCAGGCGCCGCCGGCAGCTGAAAGTCATAGGTACGGCTATTGCCCGATACCTTACCGAATTCCTGCCCCCACCATTGTTTTCCGCTTTGTAAAAAGTTGATGCTGTCTCTTTCATAGAAAACACGGTAATCGAAATCCCGGACGGTTACCGCTCCGGCAGCCGGGTTGTTATCCTGCTGTATCCGCAGGCCATCATCGCCGGTACTGATAAAATACCAGGCCGTGTCGCTGTATAGGTTATGCTGATGCATAAAACCACCCTGTACTGCGTTATATAGCCAGCGATGGGTACCGGGAGCGTAGAAAAGGATATAGTCGTTACCGTTAATAAAGCCATCGTTACCGTCTTCTATGTGCAGGGCTACTTCCGGCAGGTCATCGTAACGGGGCTGTCCGCAGCTTTCGGGCAGCATGGCGCCGCCGGAACCGAACAACCGGAGGGCTGCTGAGGGCAGGTTGCCGGTTATTCCCATACTGTTCAGCAGAGGAATGTCTATCTTATAGATACCCGGAGCGGTAACAGCCAGTTTATGCCAGCTGCCGCGGGCAAGGATGCTGTGTTGACTGTATGTACGCTGTCCTGTAACGATGGTATATCCGGATAAAAAAATAACCATGGTCACCAGGAAAATATACCTGGGTTTCATTATCTTGAAAGCTGGCTACTGAAAGATAGGTCAAGGTAAAGAAAATATAACATAAATAATTTAAATATATCTGTATATATTCGCTACAGTATTACTATCTGATGTGAAGGGAGTATTGACTTATAAGCACAAATTACAAATTAATTTTTTTCGCCATAAAATAAAAAAGATTACATTTGCGTTTACTGTAAATATAATCGACTAAAGCTGTATCGCATGCGTAGATTAACCTCTTTATCATTGCTCGTAGGTACCGGCGTAATGCTATCCATGACGGCCTGTCACAAAGACGGCGGAGGACTATTCGGCAAAAAGAAAGAAGTATCGTCTGCTACCGGCTGGAACTATAACGACCAGAAAATGGGTGGTTTCAGTGTAGCAAAGAACAGAAACCAGCAAACTGGTCCCGGCCTCGTATTTGTACAAGGTGGTACTTTTGCCATGGGAGCCACCGAGCAGGATGTAATGGGCGACTGGAACAATATTCCGCGTCGTATTACAGTTTCCTCTTTCTACATTGATGAATCCGAAGTAGCAAACGTTCATTACCGCGAATATCTCTTCTGGCTGGCCCGCGTTTACGGCGAGTCATTCCCGGATGTATACCGCAACGCTTTACCGGATACCCTGGTATGGCGCAGTGAGCTGGCATATAATGAGCCGCTGGTAGAATATTACTTCCGCCACCCGGCCTATAACGACTATCCGGTGGTAGGTGTTAGCTGGAAACAGGCCACAGACTACTGTAAATGGCGTTCCAACCGTGTAAACGAAAAAATGCTGATGGACAAGGGTCTGCTCTCCAAAGCAGATATTACCAATCAGTCAGACGATAATACTTTCGATACCAAAGCCTACAGCGCCGGTTTATATGAAGGTACTCCGGGTAAAATGTCCAAAACTACCAAGGATCAGTTCAAAAACCCTGATGGTACTCCACGCACCGCTCAGTTTGAGGACGGCGTGATGTTACCCAGCTACCGCCTCCCGACAGAAGCTGAATGGGAATATGCTGCACTCGGCTACATCGGTCAGAACCCTGGTCCTTCCAAAAAAGAAGGTAAACACGGGGAAGAGCTCATCATGAACAAACAGGTATACTCCTGGGGCACCAACACCAGCGGCCTGCGCGATATCCGCCGCGGTACCATGCAGGGTCAGTTCCTGGCCAACTTCAAACGTGGTTCCGGTGATAACATGGGTGTGGCCGGCGGTTTGAACGACCGTGCTTCCATCCCTGGCCCTACCCGCTCCTTCTATCCTAACACCTTCGGTATCTACAATATGTCAGGTAACGTTGCAGAATGGGTACTGGATGTGTACAGACCACTCAACCCGATCGACGGGGAAGACTTCAACTACTTCCGTGGTAATAAATTCCAGACTGTTTACCAGAACGAAAACAAAGAGTTCGAAAAAGACAGCCTGGGTCACCTGAAAATGCGTGATGTAACCGACGAGGAAAGCGCTAACCGCCTCAACTACCAGAAAGGCGATGTAATCAACTACCTCGATGGCGACTCCCTCTCCCAGGTGGAATATGGTTACGGTTTCACCTCCCTGATCAACGATAAAACACACGTGATCAAAGGTGGTAGCTGGAATGACCGCGCCTACTGGCTTTCACCCGGCACCCGCCGCTACATGCAGGAAGACATGGCCACTAACACCGTTGGCTTCCGCTGCGCCATGGACCGCGTAGGTAGCCCTGAAGGTAACAAGTTCAAAACCGGTAACCTCTTCAGAAAACAAAGACAAAAACGATAGTCATTTGATTATTTGATTATTTGATTATTTGATTATTTGATTATTTGATTATTTGATTATTTGATTATTTGATTATTTGATTATTTGATTATTTGATTATTTGATTATTTGATTATTTGATTATTTGATTATTTGAGATTTTATATTCAATAAAAAAGCCCGCTGAACAGTTCAGCGGGCTTTTTTATTGAATATAAAATCTCAAATAATCAAATAATCAAATGCTATTGCTTCTTTTCCCAGAGTTCAAGGATTTCTTCTGTGTGATTCTTGGTATCCGGCTTACTGATGATGTGATCGATCACGCCATTTTCATTGATCAGGAAAGTAGTGCGGTGGATTCCATCGTATACTTTGCCCATAAACTTCTTCTCCCCGAAAACACCATACTGATTAACGATCTTATGGTCTTCATCTGCCAGCAAGGTGAATGGCAGATCGTATTTCTCAATGAATTTCTGGTGACTTTGTTCGCTGTCGGTGCTTACTCCTACCACTACATAACCTTTCTTCAGTAATACATCATAGTTATCACGCAGGTTGCAGGCCTGAGCAGTACAGCCAGGGGTCATATCTTTCGGGTAGAAATACAATACCACGCGCTTGCCTTTAAAGTCTGTCAGCGAAACGGTTTTGCCATGCTGATCCTTGCCTTTAAAAACCGGGGCTTTATCTCCTTCTTGTAAGTTTGTCATAGTAATTATATTTTTTTAAAACAATGATTGTCAGGATATCTATCTTTTAAAAGAAAGACGGTATACGCCTTCATTACCTGCTATATCTGTGACCTTCATTACCAGCACATGATTGCCGGGAGCGCAACGGTCATCAAAAGAATAGGTAAGCGTATTCCCCTTACGGGAGAAGAGCAGCCATTTACCATCCAGCTCAGCGCGGTAATTTTTAATACCGCTGGCGTCGCTCATCACGAAAGACAGCTTTGCGGCCTTAGCGAGGTTAGCGCCAGGCTTTACCGCCACCGGCGTAACTCTTGGAGCAATGGTATCTATCTCCAGGTGAAAATTACCGAACTCGCGGAACCGTCCTTTATACCAGCCGTTTTCCAGGGTAGTAGCTGATGTATTCTCACTGCCGAGCGCCTCCCGCACCATCACAATTTTTGATTGCAGGTATTCCGGCACCGGGCGGTTTGCTTTCAGGCGCACATCGAAGAAGTCGTGCACCGGCACCAGGGCGGAATGCAGGCGGTAAATATTTGAAACAGACTTCGGAGCTGTGGTGGGGACTTCCAGGTAGTTGAAGCAGATATGATCGTATAGTGCTCTTTCATCCAGGAAAAATTCCACCTGGTTGTTTTCAAAGATGTTGCGGGAATCCGGGTACATGGTATTGGCGCAGGTCTTCTCTCCTTCTTCCGTTTCGTTGTACTGAACATTCAGTTTCACGGTGGAAGTATTGCCATACGCGTCTTTCACCAGCATCTGCAGTTCATGTACTGCGCCGTCCTGCAGGTTAATGGTACCATCTCCTTTCAGGTCGCGGTAAATATCCAGTTCATTACCTGGCAGAGAAAACAGCAGCTGCATGTACGGGCCTCCGCCCTTTTTCAGCTTGTAATCCACATGTGCATTGATATAGCGGGTTTCATCGTACCCGATGTTATCCAGCTGAAAGTCTATATCCGGCGCACCGTTATGCAGCAGGGTCACCTCATAGATACCATAGGTATTGGGGGCATTGTTCATGCGGTCAATAGCATTCAGCGCCAGCCCTATTTTATCTGACTTTACTTTAATCAACGGCTGGGTAGTCACATAGGTAGTGCCTACCTTTTTCACCGGCAACATCAGCGGCTGCTGCTCATACAGGCTTTTCTTCATATCGTAAACGGCTATACGATATACATCCGGCGCGCGGGAGTCAGCAATATCGAATCCGAACAGCAGCGGATTCAGCGGTTTTTCGGTCTGTGTATTTCTTATTTCAAAATGCAGGTGCGGGCCGGCAGATCCGCCGGTATTACCGCTCCACGCCACAAAATCGCCCTTACGTACGGGGAACCTGCCTTCCGGTATGGTCAGGTCGCTGGCCCAGCTCTCTGCTGCATACTGCTGCTGCTTTACATAAGCCTGCAATGCGGGGAAGAAGCTGTTCAGATGCGCATATACGGTCGTATAACCATTAGGGTGAGTGATATATAACACATTTCCAAAACCTGTATGCGATACACCAATACGGCTCACATATCCATCTGCCGCCGCATGTACCGCCAGATTCTCCCGCTGCTGTGTTTTCATATCCATGCCGGAATGAAAGTGATTCGGACGCAGCTCCCCGAAATTACCCGCCAGTTCTATCGGAACATTCAACGGATTCCTGAAAAAGCCCTGCGGATAATGCTTCTCAGGAATCGTTTGCGCCTGTATCAGGTGGGGTAGTAAGCAAAATAAACCAATGACTCTTTTCATAATATTGCAAATATAGGGATTGGAGAGGCGTTATGAGAAAATTACGAATTGCGAATTACGAATTACGAATGAGGTGCGAAGATAGTAGCGAAGATAGTAGCGAAGATGACAGAAGATAAAAGCGAAGAACCCATTGGTTTCATCACCAATGGGTTCTTCGCTTTTATCTTCTCGCTACAATTCGTAATTCGTAATTCCCCGTTATAACTTGTTCTTAATCTCCGTAATTAACTGCTGAAACGATGATTCCTCCCTTATATTGGGTTGCCACGCCAGCCCCATCTTACAAAGATCATATTCCTGTACAATAGTGGCTCCTTCCTTGCCTTCTTCAGGGGCGAGCAGCCAGATGGTATCAGAGATGGCGGTAGCATTCTCTATATCGTGGCTGACAATAATGAGGGTATTGGTTTCGTGTAAAGTAGAAACTTTCAGCAGTAGCTGGATGACTTTATCAATCATCAGTATGTCCAGGCCGGAGAAGGGCTCATCCAGGAGGATGAATTTATTGCCGGTCAGCACCTGTTGGATGATGCTTACGCGCTGACGCTGGCCGCCACTGATCTGGGCCGGATATTTCTTCAGGTGCTCGGTCAGCTGGAAAGTGCCGGCATAGTCTTCGATGACAGCCTTTTTTTCGCTTTCTGTCAGCTTTACAGCGGCATTATCCAGACCAATCTTCAGGTTCTGGTAGATGGTGCGGTGATTGAACAGGATGTAATTCTGCGGCACAATACCCACTTCACCGGCTTTTACCGGGTGCTGGTCCATGTCTATTTTCACTACGCCGGCGGTCGGCTTCATCAGGCCGGATAATATCCTGAAGAGCTGTGTTTTGCCGATACCGCTTCTGCCGATCAGCGAAACAACCTGTCCCTGCTGCATATCAGGGCGGTGAATATCATGCACGCAGAAATTGATATCGCGCAGAATCGTTTTCTCTCCATATTGCAATCCTACGTGTTCCGCTGTAATCAGTGGCGCACTTTTCGTATATACGTTAGCGTTCATCAGCTGCGGGTTTGAAGTTTAGTGTAAGGGAAAAGCCATTCGCGGAACTTGCCGAGGATATAGTCGAAGAAGATACCCAGCAGGAAGATGATCACGAGGGTGCCGAATACAATATCCAGCTGTACATATTTGTTGGCTTTAATCAGCATAACGCCGAGGCCTCCTTCGCTCATGCTCAGCCCTTCCACGAAGGTGATCATCATCCAGGCAATGGCAAAATTCTGGCGCATTACCTCGAACACCTGGTCCAGGCGGCCGATGATCACCACTTCCCATAAGGTTTTCCAGCTGTTCATACGCAGCGTGGTGCAGAGATCGAATTCCTGCTTGTTGATGCTGTCGATAACAGACAGCAGCGAGGTTACGAAGAAAGGAACGATACCAAAAATGAGCAGGCTGATTTTCAGGTCATGACCGTCTTTTGTCCACAGGGTGAACAGGAAGGTTAAGCCTGTCAGTGTCAGGTAGCGGCATTTAACTACAAAACGCGCGATGGGATTGAAAAACGGAACGATAGACAGATAGCTGATGATAAGGGCGATGACGATAGAGGCAAACATCCCTTTGATGGTCAGTACTACGCTGCTGAAAAAGTTATCGATAAAACCCGGATCCTGTACAATTTTAGCCAGTGCCTGCAGCACTTTAGAAGGAGTAGGTATCAGGCCTCCCCCGCTCAGCTGCCAGGCAGCTACCGCAATCACTACTTCTATGATAATCAGCGTCAGCATGGCTTTCCGGCTGAGTATCCGTAGTGGTTCAAAGAAAGATTTAATCACAGTAATAACAATAAAAGTTGATAAAAGCAGAAGGCAGCAGGCATAAGCTGTATTCACGGGGAAAACGACTTATGCCTGCTGCCTTCAGGAGGAAAATGTTATTAAGAACCCAGCACGATCTGTACGCGGCGGTTTTGCGCGCGGCCGTCGTTGGTGTTGTTGTCTGCTACCGGCTTGGTGCTGCCATAACCTTTGGATTCAATACGGCTGACAGGTAAGCCTTTACCCATCAGGTAGTTTTTCACGGCTTCTGCACGTTCGTTGGACAGCTTGGTATTGGCGGTTTCATTACCGATATTGTCGGTATGACCGTATACGCCTATCTTCAGACCTTCTGCTACCACCGCGCTTTTCAGGATTTCGTCCAGTACCGCGTGGGAGTTGGCTTTGATCACAGAGCTACCTGTTTCAAACTGAATCTGGTAGGATTTGGAAGATACTTCGCTGGTGATGTTCTCTGCGTATTTCTCCTGGATGGCAGTACCTTCCAGCAGTTCCGGGTGGTTAGCCACTACAGAAGCGAGGAAGGATTTATCCACGATCTGGGTATATACCGGGTAGGTAGACATGATTTCAGGATACATTTTTACGAGGATATCGCCGAAAGTGCTGTATACGATTTTATAACGGTCAATCGCATCTTTACCCATACCGAAGGTATTGGCGGCATCGTTGAGGTTGAAGGCCATAGAGCCTCCCAGCGGAACGGTTAAGCCCTGCACATCCTTTTCTTCCACGCCGTTGTAGTATTTCAGCCAGTAGGCGCCGTTCTGTTCATTGTATACTTTCGCGGACACGTCGCCGGCAAAGGCTTTGGCATCGCTGAAGGAGCGCACCTGGTCGCCGGCCTGCGCCAGTGCGATAATCAGGTTTTCGATATCTGTACGGTGATCGTAGGCAAATTTCTTGATAGTGATGGTGATGTTAGGCATCTGTGAAGCATATTCACGGGTAGATGCGATATTCACCAGGCCACCTTTTTTCTGCGCTACGTTTACGTCGCCGGGAGTCCAGGTGGCTACGCCGTCTACGCCCACGGTAGTATCTTTACTGGTTTTCTTACCATCAATAATCAGCTTGCGGGTTTCCTTGTAACCGGCAATATATTTGGCGCCGGCATCGAGGAAGTCGTTGGCAGCTACCAGGTTGATAGCGTTGCGGTCGTAGGTGGTTTCATCCGGGTTTACGCGCAGACCGTTATCACCGGCCCATTTGATGAGGATGTTGATATCACCGTCGCGCAGTACGCCGGACACGGTTTTACCGATAGCGGTTTTAGGGTCGCGTTTCCATTCTACGGGGCCCATCAGTTTATCTTCACCATAGCTTTTACCCATGGTATAGAAGGCAATAGGCTGGTAATCGGGGCCAAGCGGCTCCAGTTCCTTTGCCAGTGCGGCAAAGAAGGCAGGCATACCATCGCCCATGAAGGAAGCGAATACGCCGGTAGCATTCGGATTGGTTTTATACTCCTGTGCAAATTTCACCATATCGGCGATAGATTTGTTACAGTCGTCCTGGCGTACCAGTTCTATCTGCAGTTTGGCTTTATCGATCAGTGAATTTTTGGTGGTTTTAGGGCCGCCATTGGCATACATGAGTGCGAACTGGGAGTTCCAGGCCATTACACGCCAGGAAATTTTGGTACCGCTGTTCATGGACACAATGCTTTCCGGCAGGGCGAGTTTAGCAGCATTTCCTTTCAGGGATGCTTCCGGAGCATCTGGCAATGCCACAGAACCTATAACAGCAGAGGCTTTAGCTTCCTGCGGGCGTTTATCCCACCAAAGAACTTTACCTGCATAAATGGCACCTAACAGCAGTAGGATGCCTACAACCTTTCCACCAGGTTTAACTTTCACAGCCATAGTAGTAATATTTTACTTTTATTTTTTAAGATTTTTCAGGTTCAGCGGTTAGCCGTTACCGTTAGTACGCACTAACCGCTGCTATCGTTTTTAGCTCAACAGATCGGTATAGTTATCTTTCGCAATGGTGCCCGGCAGGCGTGGTTCGCGGGAAGGTTCCCATTTCTGCACATCCAGTTTGAAGGCTTTGTCCGGATCGTATGATTCCAGCATTTTCAGTCCTTCCAGCTCATAGGTGGCATTATCCAGGTCTATGGAGCGCATAAAGTCTGTAGAGTAGTTGATGGCTTTCTTCATGCTGGAGAGCTTGGTAGCAATATCCTCTTTCAGGAACTCCATGGATTGTTCCACCATCAGTTTTTTCTCCGGATCGCCATTGAAAATTTTCAGGGCAGATGTCAACGCCTTGTTACCGGAGGTAACGGACTTATACAGGTCTTTTTTCAGTTCCAGTTCATTGCGTGCATCTTCGATCATGTATCCGCTGTTCTTGTGCACTTTGGTGAGGTAGTCGCCGATGCGTGCCAGGTTATCGCGGATAGGTGTCAGCTGTGCGATATATTCCTTGATGCGTGCAATCTGACGGGTAGCATTTCCCAGTTCAGGCAGCATGTTATTGTCCTGCGCGGCTTTTGCGCGGGTCATCAGGGTAGATGCTTCCTTTTGTTTTTCATTGATCTTCAGATCAATCTTTTCTTTCTGTGCATCCACATCGATAGACTGGTTATAGAGTTTTTCGCGTTGCTCTTCCATGTCGGTGATATAGTCTTCCGCAATGATGAAAGGGTCCAGTTCAATGACCAGTCCTACGAGTTTCTTCATGATCCATTCGTAGAGGTACATCAGGCTGAGTCGCAGTTTGCGGTGTGTGACGCAGTACAGGAATATCCCGAGGCATACCAGGGCTACGCCGAAGTTGAAGGTATTCCATACCACCTGGGTAAGGATGGGTACTACGTAGTAACCGATGACTACCAGCACGCCTATCCCGATGAGGATACCAAATTTGCCACCGGGTCTGTTCCAGTAAGATTTCAGCTTCTGGCCCTGTTCAGCAGGAAAGTATTGCGTTTCCATGTTATAAGGATGTTTCGATTTTTTGAATGTCTGTATTGATTTTTCTGATCATTGCTTCGCAGGCTAACTGGTACCCCTGGCGGTTGGAAACGATTTTCTGTTCCTGTTCTGCCATCTGTGTTTTCAGTTGTTCAGCCATTGCCTGCGCTTCGCTGATTTCTTTTGTCAGCTGCTGGATGAGTGCCGCATTATCTGCAATTTTTTTCTCCAGGTCCTGCAGTTGCTGCTGCCGTCCGTCCACTTCAGCAGCGGTTTTCTGGCTGGCGGCTTTTTCAAACTCGGCTCTGTCCTGTTCAATGATCTGTTTGTACTGCGCAGCCGTTTCAATGAGTTTGGCTTTCGTCAGCCCCTGAATGCTGAGCGTAGCAAATACAGCGGCTACCCTGGCGGTTTCGTCTTTCACGTGTGCTTCCAGTGCATCCATCATCTTCCAGAACTCGAAATAATCAGGCCCTGGCAGGTTGCTTTTCTCAAACAGCTGTGAAAAGTGTTGTTCAAATTTGTCCAGATCTGCCGCTGAGATGGCGGAAGACGGAGCCGGAACTGCTGCAGCAGCGGGTTTTGCCGCACTGTTGCTCAGGGGGAATTTTTCGGACAGGGATGGCTGGTCTGCGCTGCCGGTGTGACTTTTTTCATCGGGTTCAAATTCCACAAAAAGGCCCATTGCTTTTTTAAGAAAATTTGACATCGCTAATGTAGTTGATACATGTAAGGTGATATTTGTGTAGTCGTATATTCGTATAGGTTATAACCGTATAGGTGATGCCAGATATGCAACTCGCATGCCAGATCTGTCACAGGTAAGGCTCTTCACACATAGGTTCTAAGGAATTTGTGCTAAATATATATATTATTGTCAGAAGTTTCTAAACAACTGCAGAAATAACACGATAATTACGGAAAGACACAGGTAGCCAGCTTTTCATGATACCCGCACGCACGACGTTTTATACAACCGTTAAATCCTTCAAAAAACAGCTGTTTCTTTCTGATAATTCATAATTTGTTATGTACTTTAGTTGCCGCAAAACGAGCAATCATACATGTCTATCCAGGTATCACAATTGAGTAAAGTCTATGGCGAACAGCGGGCAGTAGATGCTATATCCTTTGAACTGAAAAAGGGGGAGATCACCGGTTTTCTGGGGCCAAACGGCGCGGGTAAATCCACTACCATGAAAATGATCACCGGTTTTCTGCCGCCAACCAGCGGCACCGCCAGTGTCTGCGGGTTCGATATAGTATCGCAATCGCTGGAAGTGCGCAAACGAGTAGGATACCTTCCGGAGTCCAACCCGCTGTACTACGATATGTACGTGAAGGAGTTCCTGGCGTTTATTGCCGGCGTGCATCAGCTGGGCGACGCAGCACCGGCGCGTATTGCAGCGGTCATTGAACAGACGGGCCTGACACCGGAAAGCCGGAAAAAGATAGGCGCCCTCTCCAATGGATATAAACAACGTACCGGGCTGGCAGCCGCACTGCTGCACAATCCGGAAGTACTCATCCTGGACGAGCCTACCACCGGGCTGGATCCCAACCAGCTGGCGGATATCCGGCAGCTGATCAAAACGCTGGGGAAAGATAAAACAGTGATACTGTCCACCCACATCATGCAGGAAGTGGAAGCGCTCTGTGAACGGGTGATTATCATCAACAAGGGGAAAATAGTGGCCGACGACCGGTTATCCGGGCTGCAGGCCGGGCAGGCAGACAATACCTGCCTGCAGGTAACTTTCGGAGAGCCTGCTACCCTGGCCGAATTACAGGCGATAGCCGGCATTACCAGGGTGGTGGCGCAGGAAGGCAACTCCTGGCAGCTGTTTACCAGCGAAGCAGACCTTGTGCGAAAAAACCTGTTGCAATTTGCTTTGATTAATAACCGGAACATCCTTTCTTTGCATAGCAATTCACAAAACCTGGAAACCATATTCCGGGAAATAACGAAAAGCCACTAGCTTTGGGCCCGGTGCCAAAGCCGCTAACCGCTAACAGCTAACAATTATAACTTTCGAATTATGAGTACTATTTCAGAAATCCATGCCAGGCAGATCCTCGACAGCCGCGGTAATCCTACAATTGAAGTGGATGTAACCACAGAAGATGGTCATTTCGGCCGTGCTGCCGTTCCATCCGGAGCGTCTACAGGTAAACACGAAGCCGTGGAACTGCGTGACAACGATAAGAGTGTTTATGGCGGAAAAGGCGTACTGGAAGCCGTTAAGAACGTAAATGAAATCATCGCTGAAGAGCTGGTTGGCTGGGAAGTAACCGACCAGGCTGGTATAGATAAAATGCTGATCGGACTGGATGGCACTCCCAATAAAGCCAAACTGGGCGCCAACGCTACCCTCGCAGTGAGCATGGCCGTTGCCAAAGCTGCCGCAGAAGAATGCAACCAGCCACTCTACCGCTACCTCGGCGGCGTAAACGCTTACACACTGCCCATTCCTTTGATGAACATCATCAACGGCGGTGCGCACGCAGATAATAAAATTGATTTCCAGGAATTTATGATCGTGCCGGTAGGCGCTGCCACCTTCTCCGAAGGCCTGCGCTGGGGCGTGGAAGTATTCCACAAACTGAAATCTGTACTGAAAGGCAAAGGCTACAGCACCAACGTAGGTGATGAAGGCGGCTTTGCTCCTGAAATCCAGAGCAACGAAGAAGCTATCGAAACCGTTATCGAAGCTATCAAAGCAGCAGGCTACACTCCCGGCGAACAGATTGCTATCGCCCTGGATGCCGCCAGCAGCGAAATGTACAGCGACGAAACCAAAAAATATAAATTCTACAAAAGCTCCCAGAAAGAAATCACCAGCGATGAAATGGTGGCTTACTGGACTGAATGGTGCAACAAATATCCGATCGTTTCCATCGAAGACGGTATGGCTGAAGACGATTGGGAAGGCTGGAAAAAACTGACCGAATCCGTTGGCAACCGCGTACAGCTGGTAGGTGACGATCTGTTCGTTACCAACGTAAAACGCCTGAAACAAGGTATCGATCAACATATCGGTAACAGCATCCTGATTAAAGTAAACCAGATCGGTACCGTTACAGAAACTATCGACGCTGTTAACATGGCACACAAAGCCGGTTACACTTCCATCATGAGCCACCGCTCCGGTGAAACCGAAGATACTACCATCGCTGACCTCGCCGTTGCCCTGAACTGCGGCCAGATCAAAACCGGCTCCGCTTCCCGCACCGACCGTATGGCTAAATACAACCAGCTGCTGCGCATCGAAGAAGCACTGGGAGATGTGGCTTACTATCCGACTAATGCTATTAGTGTGAAGAAGTAATTTGAAGAAGTAATTACGAATTACAAATTGCGAATTACGAATGTAACTCGAAGATAAAAGCGAAGACCGAAGCGGATACTTAAAGTATGATCGCTTCGGTCTTCGCTTTTATCTTCGAGTTACATTCGTAATTCGCAATTTGTAATTCGCAATTCAGAATTTACTATCTTGCACGTATGTCCAAACTCAAATCCATAAGGTTGCCTAAATATGTGAAGAACAAGTTCTTCATCACGGGGCTTGCTTTTGTCATCTGGATTGCGTTCCTGGACAAAACCAACCTCATGTTCCAATATCAGTTCCAGTCTGAAGTGAATAAACTGGAAGGCCAGAAAGAGTTCTTCATCAAAGAAATCAAACAGACCAGGGAAGAACAGCAGGAACTCCTTTCCAGCCCGGAAAAGCTGGAAAAATTTGCCCGGGAGAAATACTATATGAAGAAAGATAATGAAGACCTGTTCATTATCACCCCTGCCCCAGAGAAATAAGCCTTTTCCCCGTTCCGGGTAATCTCAAAAATTATTCTTAAATTAACAATACATTCTCCCTTTCTGTCGTTATTATTCCTGAACACGATTCTTTTATTAAATTATTAATGCATGAGTAATTTTACACTATCTCCCCTGTCAACCCTGTGTCTTGTTACTGATAGCGAAATAAAAAGTCTTCAACAGGAAGAAACCTTAACCCGCGAAGAGCAGGCCTGTTTCGAAGATACCAAAGCAGCACTCAATACTGTACGCTATTCGCCAAGAGCAGCCACCCTGCAGGTTATTTTTGATTATGCCGCCAGCAGGCCGGCACTGAAGTAAACAACACCATATAAACACTTCCGGCGATTACTGCTGCCTCCGGCACGCAGTAACCTCTCTCATTTTCCCTATCTTTACAGCATGACCAAAAAAGAGCGTTTTGCATTCGTGCTCAACTACTTCGAGGCACATGCGCCTAATGCAGAAACAGAACTGATTTACGACAATACCTACCAGCTGCTGGTAGCTGTTATACTCTCCGCGCAGTGCACCGACAAAAGGGTGAATATGACCACTCCGGCTATATTTGAAAAATACCCGGACGTAGCAGCCCTCAGCCACGCCACTTTCGATGAACTGTTCCCGCTGATACGCAGTATCAGCTATCCCAACAACAAAACCAAACACCTCATCGGGATGGCCCAGATGGTGATGGAAGACTTCCACGGCGAAATCCCTTCCACCGTACCGGAGCTGGTAAAACTCCCCGGTGTAGGCCGTAAAACCGCCAACGTCATCACCTCCGTTGTATACGAACAACCCAATATGGCCGTAGATACCCACGTATTCAGGGTTTCCGCGAGAATAGGGCTGACAACCAACGCCAAAACTCCATTGCAGACAGAGCTGCAGCTGCTGAAATATATTCCGAAAGAAAAGGTACATATAGCCCACCACTGGCTGATCCTGCATGGCAGATACATCTGCGTGGCCAGAACGCCCAAATGCGGTGAATGCGGCCTGCGCCCTGCGTGTAAGTATTACCAGCAGGCCATAAAGGCGCAATAAGCCTTGTCGTCCGTTCAACGACGCCGCCTTCATCCCCGGTCAGCCGGATCCCCGTTATTGTTATACGTGGACGAACAGCTTTTTCCTGACCTCCGGAAACCAGTCCCGTTTTTTTCTTCCGTCATTAATTTTCATAACGATTTATATTTATTTGCTATCTTAAACAGTTCATTTAGATATCAGATAATCAAGAATTAAACGTTATGAAATCAGCCGTTAGAGTACAATTGTCCTTTATGATGTTCCTGGAGTTTTTCATCTGGGGAGCATGGTTTGTAACACTGGGCACTTTTGTATTAAAAAATCTGCAAGGCACTACCGCCACCGAAGTAGGCGTTGCCTTCCTTACACAGTCCATCGGCGCCATCATTGCGCCCTTCATTGTGGGGATTATTGCGGACCGTTTTATTTCCGCCCAGGTGATACTGGGCGCTATCCACCTTGTTGGCGCCGCACTGCTGTGGATGTGCTCCGGCATGACCACCTTCGGCAGTTTCTATCCGGTACTGCTCTGGTACATGGTGTTGTACATGCCTACCCTGGCACTGGTCAACTCCATTGCTTTCCGGCAGATGAACGATCCCAGCAAGGACTTCTCCTTTATCCGCGTATTCGGCACCATCGGCTGGATCATCGCAGGACTGCTCATCGGATGGCTTAACTGGGAAAGAAACAACACGCTGGACCTCACCTTTAAAATGGCTGCTATAGCCTCTCTGGTGCTGGGATTGTTCAGTTTCACCCTTCCTAAAACACCACCGCTGAAAAAGGGTTCCAAAATTTCCGTTAAGGAAATCCTCGGCCTGGATGCGATCCGCATGCTCAAGAACCGCTCCTACCTGCTGTTCTTCCTGGCATCTATCGCCATCTGCATTCCGCTGGCGTTTTACTACAACTTCACCAATCCGTTCCTGAACGAGATCGGTATGAATGCCGCTGCCGGTAAACAGGCACTGGGACAGGTTTCTGAAGTAGCCTTCATGGTGGTAATGCCGCTGTTCTTCAGCCGGCTGGGTGTCAAGAAAATGCTGGGACTGGGTATGCTCGCCTGGGTGCTGCGCTACCTGCTCTTCGCCTACGGCAACGTGGATTCCAACTACTGGATGCTCATTGTTGGTATCGTACTCCACGGCGTCTGCTATGACTTCTTCTTCGTAACCGGCCAGATCTATACGGATAAACTCGCCGGAGAAGAATTCAAAAGTTCAGCGCAGGGCTTTGTTACACTGGCCACTTATGGAGTAGGTATGCTCATCGGTTTCCTCATCTCCGGCCCGATTGTAGAGTCTTACAAAACCGGCACCGGCCACGACTGGCACGCTGTATGGCTGATTCCTGCGAGCATCGCGGCCGCCGTGCTGCTGCTGTTCCTCGCATTCTTTAAAGACCAAAAACAAACTACCTGATTGACGGATTTTTGATTTTTTGATGTTGGAATTTTAGAAGACATACGCGAAAATCTTCGCTGTATTTTAAAATTCCAACATCAAAAAACCGAAAATCAAAAAATTCTCATACTATGGCAAAGATAGCAATGTTAGGCTCGGGCTTCATCGGGCGATTTTATGCAGATTCACTGCAGGGGCAGCGTAGCCGGGATAAGATAGTCAGTATTTACTCCCGCCGCGAAGAAAGTGCAAAGAAGTTTGCAGAAGATTATAACGTAGCGCACTGGACTACAGAGATGGAAGCCGCCGTATCCCAACCGGATGTGGAAGTGGTATGTATTTCACTGCCCAACAACCTCCACGAGGCGGCAGTGAATCTTTGCTGTAAACACAAAAAAGCAGTGATCTGCACCAAACCGCTGGGCAGAAATGCACAGGAAGCCAAACGTATGCTGGAAGCGGTAGAAAAGGCCGGTATTTTCCATGGCTACCTGGAAGACCTGGTATATACCCCCAAGTTTTCCAAAGCGCTGCAAAGCGTGCAGGCAGGAGCATTAGGCCGTATTCTCTGGGCCAAATCCCGCGAAACCCACCCTGGCCCGCACAGCGAATGGTTCTGGGACAAAGAACAGGCCGGCGGCGGATGTATACTGGATCTTGGCTGTCACTGTGTGGAAATTGCGCGCAGCTTTATCGGGAAAGATATCAAACCCGTAGAAGTAATGTGCTGGGCCGATACGCAGGTAAAGCCGATCGATGCGGAAGATCATGCTATCGGACTTGTTAAATATGAAAACGGCGCTATCGGTCAGTTTGAAGTCAGCTGGACCTTCCGTGGCGGCCTCGATCTCCGCGACGAAGTGATGGGTACAGAAGGTACCATCTGGCTCAACAGCTTCCTGCGCACCGGCTTTGACATGTTTACCACCGGCAAGGGCGCCGATTACGTAGCAGAAAAGGCAGAAAGCAATTCCGGCTGGCTGTTCCCCGTGGGCGACGAACTCAATGAACTCGGCTACAACCACATGTTCACGGATATGTTCAACGCCATGGAAAACAATACCCCCGCCCGTGAAACCTTCTACGATGGCTATGTAGTCAACGCTATCCTGGATGCCGCCTACAAAAGCGCAGCCTCCAAGCAATGGGAGCCAGTACAGCTCGACATCTGGCGCGGTCAGGAAGGTGTATCCAAAACCAAAACCCTCACCGACTATAACGATCAGTACTACCTGGTAAAAGAAGAAATGACGCACTTCGGCGCCAAAAAGCTCATCCTGAAGGATAAGGTTACGGGGAGTATTATAGAACGAACAGAGTAGTAATTGCGAATTACGAATTGCGAATTACGAATGTAGCCCGAAGATAAAAGCGAAGACCAAAGCGGTAATACTTTTGTATCCGCTTTGGTCTTCGCTTTTATCTTCGGGCTACATTCGTAATTCGCAATTCGTAATTCGCAATTTTATTTCTAGCTGTTTCTCACAAACAGCGCCTTCCCAAACGTATGGTTTACCTCTACTTCCACCAGTTTACCGTTAAGATATTTATAGATGTTCTTTTTCCCTTCCGGGAGAATCAGTTCATATTCGCCGCCACCGAGGGGTTTCAGCACCAGGAAACGGCCCAGTGCTTCTGAGAAGATGCGTGTTACCTGTTTGGGCTCTGCAAAGTAGAGGTCGGCCACGCAATGCTCAATTTCAGCATTATCGATAACAGACTGTGCGCCGTTTAAAACTATCGTATAGTCATTACCGTTACGTCTGGTAGTAGTTTGCTTGTCTTCTCCGTTTTTACCGGATACGCGCGATGATCTGGCCATGGTGAGTACGTTGTTGGAGTACTCATTGGTAATATCGCTGTTAACTTTGGCCAGGAGCGTCTGTATGCGGGTTTTGATAACAATACTCTTACTGGCTCCTGTTACTTTACGTTGTGCTTCTATCGTACCGACTGCATGATTGGCTACCCTTACTTCAAAGGTAGTGGTCTGTGCCTGGGCATGTGTAAATAATACAGCAACCGTTGTAAAGCATAACAATACATGAAAAAGGCATTTCATAATAGGTGACTTAAACTGACGAATAAAGTTGGAGGGGAGGTAGCTGTAATAGTCCCCATAATGGAAAATACAACAATTCCATGAAGTTTGAACAGTAACTGCGGGGGATATAAAGAAAGAGGGCGCAAAGGTGTTGATAACCTTTGCGCCCTCAGCAGGATAGCGTTTCCGCCTTTATTTTATAACATTTCCTTAATCTTTGTAATCAGCTCACCTTTGGTGATAGGTACGCCCATGATCTTATTATAGCCCTGTGCATCGATCAGGTAATGCTCGCGGATAATTTTGATCAGCTGGCCGTTGTT
Source organism: Chitinophaga solisilvae (assembly GCF_009928525.1). Taxonomy (GTDB): domain Bacteria; phylum Bacteroidota; class Bacteroidia; order Chitinophagales; family Chitinophagaceae; genus Chitinophaga; species Chitinophaga solisilvae. The sequence continues at coordinate 53,826 of NZ_JAABOK010000007.1, forward strand.
GATTTCAGGAATCAGTACTTTATCGTAGCTGTGCAGTATTTCGCCCAGGTTTTTAGGGAACGGGCGCATATGGCGCAGGTGGGCGTGTGCTACCTGGTGCCCATCCGCCACGAGGTCCAGTACTGCGCTTTTGATGGCGCCGAAGGTAGAGCCCCAGCCCAGTACCAGTACTTTTCCTTTTTCAGGGCCTACTTCTATTTTCTGTGCGGGAATAAAATCAGCGATCTTATCTACTTTCTCCTGGCGTATTTTAACCATGAGTTCATGGTTTTCGGGATCGTAGCTCACGTTACCGGTGATATTCTGTTTTTCCAGGCCGCCGATACGGTGTTCCAGTCCGGGTGTGCCGGGTACTGCCCAGGGGCGTACGAGGTTTTCATCGCGGTGGTATGGCAGGAAGTGTTCTTCACCTTCGTCCAGTCCTTTTTTGAACTTCACCTCGATGGCCGGGAGATCTTCCGATTTAGGGAATTTCCAGGGTTCGGCGCCGTTGGCAATATAACCGTCGCTCAGGAATATAACGGGTGTCATGTGTTGCACGGAGATGCGGAATGCCTCAAATACGGCATCGAAGCAGTCTGCCGGCGTGGAGGCAGATATTACCGGCATCGGGCATTCGCCGTTACGGCCATAGTAGGCCTGTAACAGGTCGGATTGCTCTGTTTTGGTAGGAAGCCCTGTGGAAGGGCCGCCGCGTTGAATATCGATGATCAGCAGCGGAATTTCCAGCATTACAGCCAGTCCCATAGCTTCTCCTTTCAGGGCCATACCGGGGCCGGAGGTGGTGGTAATACCCATATGGCCGCCGTAGGAGGCGCCGATAGCGGAGGCGATACCTGCGATTTCATCTTCCGCCTGGAAGGTACGGATACCAAAGTTCTTGAACTTGCTCAGCTCATGCAGGATGTCTGATGCGGGCGTGATGGGATAGGTACCGAGGAACAGGGGCAGGTTGGCTTTGCGGCCGGCTGCCACCAGACCGTATGCCAGCGCGGTATTACCGGTGATGCTGCGGTAGGTGCCTGGTTCCATGCGGGCTTTTTCCACGCGGAAGCGGGTAGAGAATGCTTCTACCGTATCTGCGAAATTATAGCCGGCATGCAGTGCTTTCAGGTTACTGTCCAGGATTTCCGGTTTTTTACCGAATTTATCTTTCAGGAAAACTTCGGTGTTTTCCATATTGCGGTCATAGAGCCAGTAGAGGAATCCCAGCACAAACATATTCTTTGCGCGGTCTTTCTCCTTCATACCCATGTTGATATCTTTCAGCGCTTCGCGCGTCATTTTGGTAACATCCATGGTATGCAGCTGGTAGTTGGCCAGGGAGCCGTCTTCCAGTGGGTTTATACCATCCGGGTAGTTGGCGAGGCGGAGGTTTTTAGCGTCGAAGCCATCGGTATTGGCGATGATGATACCACCTTTTTTAAGTCCTTTCAGGTTGGCTTTCAGGGCAGCCGCATTCATGGCTACGAGTACATCGCAGGAATCGCCGGGCGTAAATATTCGGTTGGAAGAAAAATGAAGCTGGAAGCCGCTCACTCCGGGCAGCGTACCTTGCGGAGCACGGATTTCCGCCGGGAAGTCCGGGAAGGTGCTCAGGTCGTTACCAAACAAAGCGGTATTATTTGAAAACTGGCTACCTGTCAACTGCATCCCGTCTCCACTGTCGCCTGCGAATTTTATCACTACATCATCCAGTTGTTGAATCGAAGTATTAGGCATCTATTTATCTTTTAAGGTATTCTATTAAAGCTGTAAATTTAGGTAATCGGGAGGTGTTATCACCATATCGGCTCAAATTCATTCCGGATTTGATTACAAAAGTACACAACTTTGGTAGACTGTTATCCGCAGAATCCGCGCTGACGATTACTTCTTGTTATGGGTGATAACCGGAAGTTATCAGCTTCAAATGCTAATTTTATTACAAAAAATGTTGATAGAATAGCTCGGTGTCAAATCAAATCGTATTTTTAACCTATAAAAATGTTAAACTTGAATTTATGGCATTATTTCAATCGAACAATCCTGTACTGAAGCAAAGCGTATTTGACAAGGTTGCTCATTCTGAAGGTGAGACCATGAGCATCCGTGGCACTGTTAACAAAATGTCTTTTCTGCTGATTATGCTGATGGCAGCGGCAGTATTTTCCTACGGTGAATTTTTAAGGGGCAGCAGTAATGTACTTCCTCTGGTAATAGGCGGTGCGATCGGCGGCTTTGTGCTGGCGATGATCATTATCTTTAAGAAGGAGTGGTCCGGTTACCTGGCTCCTGCCTATGCTATTGCAGAGGGTTTATTCCTCGGCGCCATCTCTGCCATGTTCAACGCCCAGTATCAGGGTATTGTACTGCAAGCCGTTGGTCTTACTTTCGGTACATTCATTGCCATGCTGGCGCTGTACCGTTTCGGTGTCATCAGGGCTACTGAGCGTTTCAAAACCATTGTGATGACGGCGACCCTCGGTATTGCGGTATTTTACCTGATAGCACTGGTGTTGCGCCTGTTCCACATTGAAATGCCGATGATCCACAGCAGCGGTACCATCGGTATTATTTTTTCCCTGGTAGTAGTGAGTATTGCTGCGCTGAACCTGATCCTCGATTTTGATATGATTGAGCAGGGTGCTGCACAGGGCGCTCCGAAATACTTCGAATGGTACGCTTCTTTCGGCCTGCTGGTTACCCTGGTATGGCTGTACCTCGAAATTCTGCGCCTGTTAAGCAAGTTGAACAGAAGATAGTCTTTCAAACAAAGTTATCAAGCGAAAGTCTTCCGGAATACCGGAAGACTTTTTTGTTTTGTTAATGTCTTACAAAAGAATTGTTAAAGAAAGATGTTACCACTTATTATGGCACCGAAATTGCAAAACTGATTATAGCGAAAAAAAGTTGTCAGAAAGTTGACAGCAAAGCATATAAATAAGCGCAATAGTTGGTTTTCATAGGGGTTAATCAAAAGCCGGTTCCGTACGTCTGTACGGCCGGCTTATTTTTTTAAGGCAGCTCCAGTAGGGGTAAATGATTCTTCATTCGTCATCTTTTAAACGTACTGCTTAAAAAGACATTTATGAAGAAACAGTTTATCATCACCTATACCAGTTTAAGTGTGAGTTGGCTGCTGCTCATGATCACCATATTCTCGCTTATTTTAAGTAGTTGCACAAAGGATCGCATATCCGGTTCCGGCAATGTAGTAGCGGAGAAGCGTAGCATTTCCCCTTTTACGGATGTGGAAATAAACGGCCCTTTTGAAGTGCATTTATTACAGGACAGTTCCGGTGTTGTGGAAATAAAGGCGGAAGATAATATTATCGGCGTGATTGAGACGGGCACTTCCAGCAATACATTGTTTGTGCGGGTAAAAAGCAGCGTAAATCTGCGCAGGCATCTGCCCATACACATTTATGTGCACAGCCGTATTTTCCAGCGCGTTCAGTTCTGGGGCTCCGGTTCGCTGGATAATAAGGATACCATACAAAGCGCCATCTTTACGTATCAGAATAACGGCAGCGGTGATGCTGCGCTGGTGCTGGATGCACGCGATCTTAAAACCGTGGTGAGCGGTTCCGGCAACCTCCATATGAAAGGGCATGCCGTTTCGCTGAACAGCGAGATCAAGGGAAGCGGGGATATTGACGGGCTGGGTATGGAAGTAAATAATGCTGAAATCTCCATCCGTGGTTCCGGAGATCACAGTATTCGTGTGAAGTCTGAACTTCGTGTAGGCATTTACGGTAGTGGCGACGTTACCTATGCAGGTAATCCTGGTTTAGTGGAAACGGAGGTGAAGGGTTCGGGGAAGATAAATAAGATTTGAAATTACGAATTACGAATTGCGAATTACAAATGATAAGCGAAGACATAAGCGGATAAAGTATTTACCTCTTCGGTTAGATCTTCGCTTATCATTCGTAATTCGCAATTCGTAATTCGTAATTCGTAATTCGTAATTAATAATAACCTGCACTGTTATACTGTGGTATAATCAAAAGAAAAGGCCCCTGCAGCTGTAGCAGGGGCCTTTCGTTATTTAAAGACGGGCATTTATCAGGCGCCGCCCAGTTTGCATTTCTGCAGCACTTCCCAGGATTTACCGTTGTGACGGAGGAAGTAGAGGTTATTTACCTTGAAGGTAGCCTCGTATTCCTTGTTTTCATATTCCGGCCATGCTTTGTTGAATTGATCATCTTCCAGGTCTTTGAAAGCCACGGTAACGTGCGGAGTAAAGCCTGTACGTGCCAGCATGGTACTGAATCCGAATTCCTTACGCAGGAAGTTGATCAGTTGTCTGTGCATGGCAGACATGGTTTCACTTTTTTCCACGTTGATGAACAGTACGCGGTTCTGTTTATTCGGGAAAGTACCGAAACCTTTCAGGGAAACTTCGAAAGGAGCCTGTGTTTTGGCAAACTCTGTCAGTTCATCGCAGAAGGCTTTTTCCAGTGCCGGATCAGCAGTAAAAGGTACCTGCAGGGTAATATGCGGCAATACTTTCAATGCGTACATCGGGCCGTATTGTTCAGCAAATTCCTGTTTTATTTTGATGATTTCCTTACCTACTTCTGCGGTTGGCAGCAGTGCGATAAAGTAAATTTTATTGTCAGGTTTTGGTTCAAAGCGTTGAGGTCTGCCGCCTGGTCTGCCACCAGGTCTGCCGCCACCGCCGCCGCGATTGTAGCCACCGCCACCGCCGCCGCGATTGTAACCGCCGCCGCCACCGCCGCGATTGTAGCCGCCACCACCGCCACCGCGGTCGTAACCACCACCACCGCCGCCACGGTTGTAGCCACCGCCACCACCGCCACGGTCATAGCCGCCGCCGCCACCGCCGCGATCGTAGCCGCCACCACCGCCACCGCGGTTGTAACCACCACCACCGCCGCCGCGATCGTAGCCACCACCACCGCCACCGCGGTCGTAACCACCACCACCGCCGCCACGGTTGTAACCACCGCCGCCGCCACGATCGTAGCCACCACCGCCACCGCGGTCATAACCACCACCGCCACCGCGGTTATAATCACCCCCGCCATCGCGGTTATAATCACCACCGCCACGGTTGTAGCCACCGCCGCCGCCGCCACGGTCATAGCCGCCGCCGCCGCGATCATAGCCACCACCGCCACCGCGGTCATAGCCTCCACCTCCATCACGGTTGTAATCAGTGCGTGGACGATAACCGCCATCACGGTTGTAATCAGTCCTTGGACGACTTTCTCTGTCGCCGCTGTTGTAGTTAGTACGTGGACGACCTTCTCTGTCGCCACTGTTGTAGTCGGGTTTTCCACCCTCCCGCTCATCGTTTAAGTTGGGTTTGAAGTCACCTCTCTCCTTGTTGGGATCATTCTCTTTGTTGGTATCAGAAGAGTAGGGCCTGCGGGGGCGTTCGTTTCTCTCAAAATTCATCTTACTTAATTAAGCGTTTGAAGCAATATTAGCTATGATTTCATAAAAATGAAATACGTCCTGATAAGAGTTATACATTGGCGCCGGTGAAACCCTGATGACTCCGGGTTCCCTCCAATCAACGATTATACCGGCATCTGTCATATGCTGATGTATCTCTTTTCCTCTTTCCTGGAACAGCAAAGATAGTTGAGCGCCACGTTCATTACAATTTTTAGGTGTAATAATTTCAAAATTTATGCCTTTCAATTGCTGCAGCAAAAACTCCAAATAATTGGTTAATTCTTCGCTTTTCTTACGTAAAGCACCGATACCGGCTGCTTCAAATAATTCGAGGGATGCTTTCAGACTTACCATGTTAAACACCTGAGCGGTGCTTTGTTGCCATCCTTCGGCTTCTTTTTTAGGCACAAACCCTTTTTCCATTTTGAAACGTGCACTCTCTTCGTTGCCCCACCAGCCACCCAATCGGAGGAATCCGCGGTTGCTGGCATGTTTTTCATGCACAAATGCACCTCCTACAGCGCCGGGACCACCATTCAGGTACTTATATGAGCACCAAACGGCAAAATCTACATCCCAATTGTGCAACTCCACCGGAATATTTCCTGCTACGTGCGCCAGATCGAAACCGGCATAAGCGCCAACACTATGTGCTGCGGCCGTAATAGCGGGTATATCAAAAAATTGTCCGGTGTAATAATTAATACCTCCCAATAAAACCAGTGCTAAACTATCACTTTCCCTGTTAATTATTTCTAAAATATCGTCTAATCTTATCAAATGCTCTCCGGCTCTCGGAGAAACCTCTATAATCGCCTGTTCGGGGTCTAATCCGTGGAACTTTACCTGTGTTTCAACAGCATACTGATCACTGGGAAATGCCCCTGCTTCCATTAACACTTTAAAGCGCTGTTTGTTTGGCCGGTAAAAACTCAACATCATCAGATGCAGGTTAACTGTCAGTGTATTCATTACCGTTAGTTCCTGCCGGCTCGCACCCATTATACCTGTTAACGGGGCACTGCAATATTGCTGGTAATACAGCCAGGGATTCTTAGCCGCCCAATAGCCCTCTACCGCACATTGCTGCCAGTCCGCCAATTCCTGTTCTATCGCTGCTTTTACATTTTTAGGCTGTAACCCAAGTGAATTGCCACATAAATAGACGGCGTCCTTTCCATTACGTTGGGGAAAATAAAATTGCTCCCTGAATTTATTTAACGGATCCTGCCGGTCCTTCTCTTTAGCATATGCTAACGATGCTACGTACTCCATGGTCTTCCAATCTTTTGCCAGACTTCTTTTTAATGGCGGATATTTTTCTCCTGTTGTAACTCTTGTGTCTTATTATCTCTCATAATTTACTAAACAGCCAACAGGCTTAACTGTTTAAAACAGGCTGTTTCCATTATCTATTATACTTAAACTTCCTGATTTTCCAAATGGCATATAAGGCTAAGGCTGTATATGGCTAGTAACGTGAACGCTCTGAAGGGTCAAAAGTAATAATAGCTATCCAAATGCCCACTATTCCGAATTGTTAAAATTTGTTAATTACCCGAAAATATGGTTTCGATCACAATATACAAAAAAAAATCCGTCCTGAAGAATCAGGACGGAGACTGTTAACCTACAACTGTTACACTGTATTACTAAAAATCGTTATCAGATTTACTTAATTCACTGAAACTCTGTCTACTTTGTGGCCCGCATGCGCTACGCCGCTCTCTTCCTCTACCGTTGTTTCAGGGAAAAAATTATATGGTTTGGACGACATATACTCCGGATCATGCAATTTCTTCACAGTGTCCTTCTTCATAAACAGTTTTAAAATCAATACCAGGAAAGGTACATACTTCAGCCCTCTCGGCATGTTATACCTATCCAGTACATCGATGGAACGCTTGTTCATCGCATACATCACCGGCACCAGAATCAGTGTCAGGAAAGTCGCAAATATCAGTCCGTATACCATCGTCCATGCCAGCGGCCCCCAGAATGCGACGTTATCGCCTCCGAAAAAGATATGAGGCTTAAACTCACTGAACAGGGTGGCGAAGTCTATATTCAGCCCTACCGCCAGCGGAATCAGGCCCAGTATCGCTGCTATCGCAGTAAGGATTACCGGTGTCATACGGGTTTTGCCCGCTTCCACTACCGCTTCATATACCGGCATCTGCTGCTTGATAAGCAAATCAGTGAACTCTACCAGCACTATACCGTTACGTACCACAATACCTGCCAGCGCCATGATACCTACCCCGGTCATTACAATGGAGATATCCATTTTAAAGATGGAGAAGCCCAGGAATACCCCTATGATACTGAATAATATTTCCATAAAAATCACCAGCGGACGACCGATCGAGTTGAACTGCGTCACCATAATCATCAGGATCAGCCCAAACGCGCCCAGCATGGCCATCAACAGGAAGTTCATCGTTTCCTGCTGATCTTCCTGCTCACCGGTCATCCGGATAGTTACGGAATTGGGATGAGAGAAATTATGCAGTGACTTCTCTATATTCTGCACTACCTCATTGGCATTGAAGCCCGTCAGGATGTTGGAATACAGCGTGATCACACGTTTCTGGTCAATACGCTTGATACCGGCATAGGTGTTGGAGTAATGAATATCTGCTACGGCCGACAGCGGTACCTGACGGATTACACCTCCCATGTTCATATCGCGGTATACCAGGTTCAGGTTCATCAGGTTGTCAATATTATTACGCTGCTCTTCGTTCAACCTTACCATGATCTTGTATTCGTCCTTGGCATCGCGGATTTTGGATGCCTCGTAGCCAAACAGGGCCGTACGGAGGGTTCCACCGATCTGACGGGTAGAGATACCTTCATTATTGGCGCGTTCGCGGTCAATGCTCACCACTATCTCCGGCTTGTTTGCTTCAAAATCGCTCTTCAGCTCTTCCACCCCGCCGATATGCAGTGAATCCAGGTAACGTTTAAGCCTGAACGAAGAACTGGTCAGCTCATCAAAATTATCGCCGGTGATTTCAATGTTGATCGGCTTACCGGTCGGAGGGCCGCCCTGTTCCTGCTCTACCGTTACATTGGTGCCTGGAATACCTTTTACCACATTACGGATTTTGTCGAGGTACTGTACGGTTGACTGCCCGTTTCTCGCGCCGAATTCCACGAAAGCCACGGTCACCTTACCTTTCTGCGGCTGTACGCTCATATCCATCTGGGAAGGATCGCCGGCGCCTTTGGCCACATTGGAGATGATAGACTCCACAATCGGATTGTTGGCGCCTACCACTTTGGTGATGCGGTCTTCCACAATATGCGTAATAGAATCCGTATACTTCTGGTCGGTACCATTCGGTAATTCTATATAGGCATAGATGAAGTTAGGATCGGCCTGCGGGAAGAACACCACTTTCGGATTACGGATGCCGGTGAGTATGATACTGAATACCAGCAGTGCGAAAGTAGCCACCAGGATCCATACCGGACGCCATCCTACCAGGCACCATTTCAGGATCTGTTTGTAACGCTCCTGTACTTTAGGCCAGAAGCCATGCTGGAAGCGGCGTGCCACGCCACCCAGCCAGAAGCGTTCCAGCACAATCATCAGGTACAGGAAAACGACAAAGTTACCTACGCCTACGCTGCCGTTGAGATATCCTATCAGCGCCAGCAATGCAAATACGCCGGTAAGGATTTTGAACTTCTTATTGAATGTTGGTTTGGGATGATGTTCTCCTTCATGCCTATCCATGAAATCCACGGCAAACACCGGATTGATGATATAGGCTACCAGCAGGGATGCACCCAGGGTGGTAATCAGTGTCACCGGCAGGAAGAACATGAATTTACCAATAACGCCGGGCCAGAATAACAGCGGTACAAACGGCGCCAATACCGTCAGGGTTCCTGACAATACCGGTAAAAACACCTCTCCCGCCGCTATCTTGGCGGCTTTTACTATACCCAGGTCTTTTCTTTCATTAAAAATACGATGCACGTTCTCAATTACCACAATCGCGTCATCTACCACAATACCCAGTGCCAGCAGGAAGGAGAACAGCACCATCATGTTCAGCGTGAAGCCGTACATCGGCATCAGGAGGAATGCGATGAACATTGAAATAGGTACGGACAGGGCCACGAATATGGCGTTTACCGCACCCATGAAGAACATCAGGATAAGGGTTACGAGAATGAAACCGATGATAATGGTGTTAATCAGGTCGTGCAGCGTAACGCGGGTGGATTTAGACTGATCCGCAGTGATGGTGACATTGAGCCCTTTCGGAAAATAGTTGGCTTTCATGTCTTTGGTAATCTCCTGAATTTTATCAGAAGCATCGATCAGGTTTTTACCACTTTGCTTGATGACGTTCAGCGTGATTACGTTTTTACCGGCCAGGCGCGCATAGCTTTCCTGCTCCAGGAATCCATCCACAACATTGGCAATATCTTTCAGGTAAACGACTGCACCAGACTGTCCGCGTACAATAATATTGCCGATGCGTGCAGGATCCTTGTATTCGCCTTTTACGCTGAGGGTCCGTTTCTGGCCGTCCATGGAAACAAGTCCTCCGGAGATGGTGATGTTTTCTCCCTGGATGGCGCCGATCAGGTCTTCGAAGCTGATCTTGGCAGCGTCCATTTTATACTTGTCCACGTTGATCTGGATTTCGCGTTCCAGTTCACCGACGAGGTCTACGCGGGTAATTTCGTTGAGCGCCTCAATACGGTCTTTCATATCATCTGCATAACGTTTCAGTGTCTGCAGGTCGAAATCGCCGGAGAGGTTTACGTTCATGATAGGAATCTGGGACACGTCGATTTTAATGATCTGCGGTTCCTGTGTCAGGTCTTTCGGCAGATCTTTCTTGGCATCGTCCACTTTTTCCCTCACCTGCTGGCGGGCAGCTTCAATATCTTCATTGGCATTGAACTCGATGGTGATGGCAGAGAAATCCTGCATGGAGGTACTCTTGATTTTCTTCACCCCGGAGATGCCGTTGAGTTGTTTTTCTATGGGTTTGGTTACCAGTGTTTCCATATCTTCCGGAGAGGTACCCGCATAGATGGTATTGATATAGAACTGCGGGAAAACCACTTCCGGGAATTGTTCCTTGGGAAGGCTGATATAGGAAAGGATACCTGCCAGCGCAATGATAATGGTAGCCACATAGATGCTGACCTTATTATCAATGGCCCAGCTGGTAGGCCTGAATTCTTTATTGAGATTGTCTTGCATAAAAATCGCTTTTAGCTAACCGCTTATAATTTGATCAGGTCATTGTCGTTCAGCCCCTGGAATCCGGTAGTGATGATCTTATCACCTTTATTCAGGCCGCTTTTGATTTCCGCCTTATCGTTGTAGGTGCGGCCCATTTCGATGGTTTTGCGCATGGAAGCGAGTTTGCCATCTTTAGTGGGTTGTGCCACCATCACGTAGGGTTTACCGGAGGAATACTGGATAACGTTCACCGGGATTACTACAGCATTAGAAGCGGAGTAATCTACGATTTTGATATGCGCGATCATATTAGGACGCAGGGCATTGTCCGGTTTCAGCGGCACTTCAATTTTGATGGTGCGGCTGAGCGGGTCGATAGTTCTGGAAGCGAAGCTGATGCTGGTATTGATTTCGCGCTTGATATCCGGGAAGGCAATCACCACGCGGTCGCCTGTTTTCACCAGTCCGGCGTAGGTTTCAGCTACGTTGGCCGTTACTTTCAGGTTGTTGGCGTTTACTACGCGGAAAGCGGGATTACCGGGAGCGGCGTTATCGCCTACTTTGGCAATAACCGCATCTACAGAGCCGGATATCGGAGCAATGATGCGGGTCTGATCCATCTGGTCCTTCAATGTAGCCATTTTCCTTTCGAGGGATTCTTTCTGGTTTTTGGCATTTAGATATTGTACTTCAGAACCAATTTTTTGCGCCCAGAGGTTCTTCTGCTTTTCGAAGAGGGTATTGGCGAGGTCCATCTGGGTGCGGAGTTCGGCCATATTGGCTTTCAGCACCTGATCGTCTACCTGAGCAAGCGTCTGGCCTTTAGCTACGTTCTGGCCTTCTCTGACGAGGATAGCAGTGATGACACCGGGAACGCGGGCAGAAACGTTTACGTTTTCGCGGGCGTCTACGCTGCCCTGTACATCGATATAGTGTTCAAATACGGATTCAGTTACTTCGGCTACCGTTACATCCTTCATTCTGGCTACAGAGTCGGCGGCGCCTTTAACGCCCACTTCTTTTTCGAGGGCAGCGATTTTTTCTTCCAGGGCAGTTTTGTCCTGTTTAAGTTTTGCCAGTTGTGCTTCTTTGTTGCCACCACCGCCGCAGGCCGCCAGTAATACAGTAATTGCAGGGATGATGAAATATTTTCTGTTCATATAGTTAGTAGTGAAAGGTGAATGGAAATTTGATGAACACTATAATTTGCCGTACGATTTCAACAGATCTATTTTCGCTACAACAGCATTGTACAGTGCGGTGAAATAATTATTCTGGGCAGTGAGCAGGTCGTTTTCCGCGGTAGACATTTCCACGCTGGAACCTACGCCTTCCCTGTATTTGATCTGGGTGAGGCTATGTACGTCTTCTGCCAGTTTCATATTTTTCTCCTGTGCTTCCAGGTTCAGTACGTTGTTTCTGAAGGTGGAGGCAGACTGTTCTCTTTCCAGGTCGATGCCGAGTTTGGCATTTTCTATCGCCACTTCATTTTTCTTCACGTTGAGCATTGCCTGGTCTACCTGGCGTCTGCGCTGCAGCCCGCTGAAGATGGGTACAGAGAGATTGAGGCCGGTGTTCAGATAACCGTAGTAGCTCTGGCTCTGCAGGTAATCGAATTTATCGCTTCCGCGCATCGCACCTGTGGCTACAAAGAGCTGCAGGGAGGGCAGGCCTTTCAGTTTATATCTTTTCAGGTCGAATTCGTTGGCGGCTTTCTGTGTTTGCAGTAAGCGGTATTCCACGCGTTGAGAGTAATCAAATTTATCCAGGTCCAGTGTACCGGCTACAATTTCAGCAGTGCTGAGTGTATCCGTTAACGTTACAGGCTGTTTAATGGGCATGCCTATCTGGTATTTGAGGGAGGCGTATCCCAGTTCAATCAGGTTGCGGAGTTTGGTTTGTTCCGTCTGCAGGTTGGTAAATTGTACCACCAGCCTGTCTACATCCAGTTTCTCCACGAGACCGTTTTTATAGGTTTCTTTTGTATCTGCCAGAATCTTTTCCAGGGTGGCGATGTTATTGGAAAGGATTCTGAGTGCTTTTTCGGCGGAGAGTACATTGTAGTAAGCCTTGTACACGTTGGCCTTTACATCTATTTCGGATTTGGTGACGCCCTGGGATACCAGTGCTTCCAGGGTTTTACGGGCCTGCAGCGCTACGAGTACGCTGGGATCGAAGAGGGTTTGGGTGAGTCTTACTTCGCCCTGCAGGTTATGTGGTAACTGGAAGGAGATCACGGCGAAGGAATCACGTCCGCCACCGAAGTTCTTCATGTTAAACATTTGTTTCTGCAGGATAGGGTTGTATTGATACATACCTGTTCCGGCGATGGTAGGGAGGGCCATTCCGCTTACTTCCTTGTTTTTGGCCAGTTGAATAAGCTCATCCAGTTTGGCGGTTTTTATGGAGGACTGGTTAGCCAGTGCATAGTCCACCGCTTCTTTGGCAGACAGGCGCTGGGGCTCCTGTGAGGCCGTCTGCTGTGCGCTGACGGCGGTTGCCAATGAAAGCAGCCACACCATTAAAGCCATGCCGGTGAGCCTTTTGATTAGTTGCATAGTATTAGTTGTTTTGCGATAGTTGTTTATATTTTTCAATCAGCTTGTATCCTTTTAAAGAAGCCACTCCATATAAAAAATTCTCCAACAATACTCTCTGCACTTTAGTCATATCCGGGTTTCCGGGGAATGCTTCCGGCTGGAAACACAGCATGCATCCGTATACGCGGTACTGTGTCAGTATTCTGATGTCGAGGTCTTCCCTGTAAAGGCCTTCTCTGATGCCGCGTTCCATGTTTTCGCGGATCATGTTGTGCAGGTAGTTATTCTGATAGTTGATAAATACCTGATATGCTTTAGCATGAAATTTCTGAAGATCGAGGATGATGACAGGATTCATATTACGCATGCGGCGGTCCAGCATTTCCATAACGAGAAACAGCTCCTGAATGGCGTCTCCGGATTTCTGTTTATCGGCCTGGCATTCTTCGTTGACCAGGTCAATAAACCGGGTGATGGTATGGAAAACCATATCATCTTTATCCGTAAAGTGTGCGTAGAGTGTTTTTTTGGAAATGCCCATCCGCTCTGCTATGTCGTCCATAGTTATGGAGCGGGTTCCATACTGGCGGAACAGGCCGAAAGCCGTGTCCATAATACGTTCCTGTGTTTCCATAAGGGTGAATCGTTGATAAAACAGCTTAACGGAGACAAAACTATGGAAACTTTTTAAACTACCAAAGTTTCCAGTACTATTTTTTTATATGTGGCAACATCGAAAAAGAGGGAGTCGTTTTAATCGCTGAAGGCAGGATGCAGGCATCTGCAATGTGCGGTTATTTGTATAATTTTGGCACCGGAACAGAAACCTGATTTATAAAATCCAGCATATGCATCCGGGGAAAGTGCCGGAAAAAGCTGCACATTCACATTACTATTCACATGTCGCCGAAACTTAGATTGAAAGTATTTGCATCGCGCCTGTTGCGGTATTTTTTCCAGGGGTTGCTGATACTGGCGCCTATCGGGATTACCGCGTTAACCCTTTACTGGGCGTTTGTAACGATAGATAACCTTATTCCTAAAGAGCTGATTCCCGAGGATACTTCTTTTAATTTTCTGAAGTACAAGGGCGTGGGGTTTGCGCTGGTACTGATACTGGTGGTAGGCGTAGGTTACCTCAGTTCCTCCTTTATCATCGGGCGCATCTTTGATCTGTTTGATCATCTGCTGGAGCGCACTCCATTCATCAAATACATTTATACATCCATTAAAGATGTATTTGATGCGTTTGTCGGAGAAAAGAAAAAATTTGATCACCCTGTGCTGGTGCAGATTTACGGCGTTGACGTATGGGAGATGGGATTTATCACCCAGCCGGATGTCAGCAACTTCGGCCTGGAAGGCTACATGGCAGTATATGTTCCGCATGCCTACGCCATTACGGGCAAAGTATTCATGGTACCTAAAGAAAAGGTAAAACCACTGGAGAATATTTCCGCGGGTGAAGCGATGAAGTTTGCCGTGAGCGGAGGTGTTACGAATATTTAATTACGAATTGCGAATTATGAATTACGAATGAGGAGCGAAGGTTTAAGCGAAGAAGTAAATTCTTTATCCGCTTAAATCTTCGCTCCTCATTCGTAATTCGCAATTCGCAATTCGTAATTAAATTCCTATATTCGTTTAACCCCAAAAACGAACCATATGTTACCCCGTTGTCTGATACAGATTCCTGTATATTTTATATTATTCATATTACTCCGGCATGAAGAAGTACATGCGTGGGGATTTTTTGCGCATCAGCGGATTAACCGGCTGGCGGTGTTTTGCCTGCCGCCGGAGATGATGCAGTTATATAAGCCGCAGCTGGAGTACCTGAGTGTACATGCCACGGATCCGGATAAGCGGCGCTATGCGGTAGCTGCGGAGGGAGCGCGGCATTATATCGACATTGATGTATTTGACACGCCGCCTTATCTGCGGATACCGCGCAGATGGCAGGATGCGGTAGAGAAGTATACGGCTGATTCGCTGAACCGTAATGGTATTTTGCCCTGGCATCTTGAAAAGATGATGGCCGTACTGACGAAAGCATTCCGGGAGCGGGACCAGCACCGCATCTTACAGATATCGGCTGAAATAGGCCACTATATTGCAGATGCGCATGTACCGCTGCATGTATGCTCCAATCATAACGGGCAGCTGACAGGGCAGCAGGGTATACATGGCCTCTGGGAATCCAGGATACCGGAACTGCTGGCAGACAGGGAATTTGATTACTGGGCCGGCAAAGCCGTGTACATTGCAGACTGGCGGCGGTATGTATGGCAGATTATTACTGCCAGCGGCCTGGCGGCAGATACGGTGCTGCGGGAAGAAAAGCGGCTTAGCCACGAATGGCAGCCGGCGCAGCGATATGCATGGGAAAGCCGCAACGGCACTCTTATACGTACTTACGCTGACGGGTATACGAAAGCGTACCGTCATGCAATGGGCGATATGGTTGAACGCCGCATGAAAAACGCCATTGAAGCAGTTGCGGCCTGTTGGTATACCGCGTGGATGAATGCGGGACAGCCTTCTTTACAAACACTGAATCATACAACCCTTACTGACAGCGAATCGCAGGAGTTTGAACTGTTGCAAAAGCAATGGATACAAGGCCGTATGCTGGGCCGCCAGGAATAAAAGCTGCTAAAATATTTAGAGTAATACTAAATATTTACAAAAGATATTTTATCTTTGCTCCTACTATCTTTTAACCTATCCTACACCACGCGCCTTACAGGTTTTATACCCGTGCCGTTTTTTTTCCGTTTCCTTAGAAAAACCAAAACAAAGTGGAAAGATCAAAAAATGAATTTAATCTAGATCGTAACATGAAGGTGCATAATTTTAACGCAGGTCCTTCTGTATTACCCAACGAGGTGCTATACAAAGCCAGTAAAGCCCTGATCGATTTTGAAGGATCGGGGATGTCTATACTGGAAATAGGCCACAGAACAGAACCGTTTATGGCGGTGATGGATGAGGCACGCAGCCTGGTGAGGGAACTGATGCAGCTTGATGACGACTTTGAGGTGCTCTACTTGCATGGCGGCGCTACCACGCAGTTTATGCAGGTGCCGATGAATCTGCTGGAAAGCAGTGAAACAGCGGCATACGTAGATACCGGCGTTTGGTCCAATAAGGCCATCAAGGAAGCGAAGTTGTTTGGCTTCGTAGACGTAGTAGCCAGTTCAAAAGATAGCAACTACAACCACATCCCAAAACAGTTCACTATCCCCCAACAGGCAAGTTACCTCCACATCACCACCAACAATACCATCTATGGTACACAGTGGCATATGACCCCGGTAACAGATGTTCCCCTGATTGCTGACATGAGCAGCGATATCATGAGCCGCAGCATGGATTTCAACAAATACTCGCTCATCTATGCAGGCGTACAGAAAAATATGGGCGCCGCCGGCGCTACCATGGTAGCCGTACGTAAAAGCATGCTGGGTAAAGTAACCCGCAAAATCCCGTCTATACTGGATTACAAAAATCATATAGACAACGGCTCCATGCTGAATACCCCTCCCGTATTCGCAGTATATATCTCCATGCTCACCCTTCGCTGGCTGAAAGAGCAGGGCGGTATTCCTGCCATCGAAAAAATCAATGATAAAAAAGCAGCACTCCTCTACGACGAAATTGACCACAACCCGCTGTTCCGCGGTACCGTTGCCAAAGAAGACCGTAGCAAAATGAACGCCTGCTTTATCATGGATAAACCGGAAATGGAAGATGAATTCCTGAAATTCTGCAAAAAAGAAGATATCGTTGGCATCAAAGGCCACCGCTTATCCGGCGGATTCCGCGTATCCATGTACAACGCATTACCCTACGAGAGCGTAGAAGTAATGGTGGAAGCCATGAAATACTTCTCTCTGAAAAAAGCATAAATAACAGCAATTACGAATTGCGAATTACGCATTACAAATGTGTTACGAAGATATGAGCGCAGTATGACTTCAGCATCTGCCTATATCTTCGCACCACATTTGTAATCCGTAATTTGTAATTCGTAATTCTTTTTCAGTACTTTTATAACCTCACCTACATACCAAGCATCATGGCAATTATCAGACCTTTCAGAGGATTAAGGCCCAAAGAAGAACTGGCGGCAAAGGTAGCTGCAAGGCCTTACGACGTACTCAGTGCTGCAGAAGCAAAAGCAGCAGCAGCAGGTAACCCCTACTCCTATTATCATGTTTCGAAATCAGAAATCGATCTGCCGGAAGGTATCGACACCCATAGTCAGCAGGTATACGACAAAGCCGCAGAAAACCTGCAACGCCTTGTAAAGGAAGGTACCCTCTTCCAGGAAGCACAACCTGCCTACTATATATATAAACTGGTGATGAACGGCCGCGCCCAGACCGGACTCGTATGCGCCTCCTCCGTAACCGACTACAACAACGGCATCATCAAAAAACATGAGTTCACCCGTCCTGATAAAGAACTGGACCGCATCAACCACATTAAAACCACCCTCGCCCAGACCGGCAACGTATTCCTCGCCTACAACGACGTACCCGAACTGAATGCGCTGATCGACCACTGGCAGGAACATAATAAACCCGTATACGACTTCACCGCAGAAGACGGTATACAACATACCATCTGGGTGGTAAATACACCACAGGCAGTACAGGATATCACCACCCTGTTCGCTGAAAAAGTGCCCTGCACCTACATCGCAGACGGGCACCACCGCGCTGCCTCCGCCAGCCTCGTACAGAAAGAACTCCAGGAAAATGGAAAAATCACGTCTGTAGAGAATCCGGCCAACTTCTTCCTCACCACCATCTTCCCGGCCAGCCAGCTGGCCATCCTGGACTATAACCGCGTAGTGAAAGACCTTAACGGCCTCAGTAAAGCGGAATTGTTATCCAGACTGGACTACGACTTCTCCGTGGAAGAAACCGGCCACACGCCCCAGCAACCGGCCATGCTGCACGAATTCAGCATGTACCTCGATGGCAGCTGGTACCGCCTCGTAGCCAAAGAAGGCACCTACACCACCGATCCTATCGGTATCCTCGACGTTACCATCTTATCCAATAACATCCTGGACAAACACCTCGGCATCAAAGACCAGCGTACCGACAAACGCATCGATTTCGTAGGTGGTATCCGCGGCCTCCAGGAACTGGTAAAACGCGTAGACAGCGGCGAAATGAAAGTAGCCTTCGCCCTCTACCCCGTTACCATCCAGCAATTATTCGATATTGCCGACAGTGGCAATGTTATGCCGCCAAAAAGCACCTGGTTTGAACCAAAGCTGCGCGACGGACTTGTAACACACGTGATTTGATTATGAATTAAGAATTATGAATTATGAGTTGGGGCGAAGATCTAAGCAAGTGATAAAATATATTCACTTGCTTAGATCTTCGCCCCAACTCATAATTCATAATTCTTAATTCATAATTCACATAATGTAAACCTTTAATATAAAGCCCTTATGTTACATCATTTTCCTTACTTTTACAACAAACGACAGACAAGGAATGCATATGAGGTCTTCTTTATTGAAAACAGTTTTAGTTGCAGGCGTATTATTTTCACAAGTGGCAGCAGCGCAGGATGCAAAAGAGTTGTATAATACTGCAACCAATTTCATGCGAAACGGGGACTATTCCAATGCAGTGCTTGTATTGAATCAGGCCTTACAGCTGGAGCCTGAAAATTTTGAATACAGGAAACAGCTGGGTTTTACCTTCTATCTGAAAGGTGATCTCATCAAAGCGAAAAATGTAATTGAGCCGCTGCTGAATAAGAAAGAAGCGGATGTGCAGGTATATCAGATAGCCGGCAATATTTACCAGGGCCGGGAAGAATGGAAAACAGCCCAGCGGATGTATGAAAAAGCACTCCGTAAATTCCCAAACAGCGGCGAGCTGTACAACGATAACGGACAACTGCTCATGCGTTTCAAAATGTACGACGGCGCACTGCGCAGCTGGATAAAAGGTATTGAACAGGATCCCGGCTTTCCGGGCAACTACTACAATGCCACCAAAACCTATAACTACAGCAATAATCCTATCTGGTGCATACTCTATGGCGAAACCTTCATGAATATGGAGAGCTTCACCACCCGCACAGCAGAAATCAGGAATATTGTACTGGAATCATACAAGAAACTATTCAATGACCCGTCCCTGTTTGACAGCATGGTGCCGGAAGAAGAAGGAAAGAAAGGCAGGAAAGGCAGAGGCAGCGACGATTTTACAGCTGCATACAAACAATGCATGGGTAAACAGATGAGCGTGGTTACCGGCGGCGTAGACCCCGACGCGCTGATTATGGCACGTACCCGGTTCCTGCTGGACTGGAACAACTTCTACGGAGTGAAATTTCCGTACAGCCTGTTCGATTTCCAGCGGAAGATGTTAAGAGAAGGGTTGTTTGAAGCCTATAACCAGTGGCTGTTTGGCCCGGCTGCCAGCCAGGCCGGCTACAAAGCCTGGATAGGGCTCCACAAACAGGACTATGACGCTTTTCTGAAATACCAGCGCAGCAATCCCCTGAAGCCACAGCCGGATGAATATTATAACGACGGGAAGTTTACGTTGCTGAGTGCAGGATATTAAGCACAATCTCAAAATCCAAATATGCTTGTTACGAAACACCAAAACACTATTGAAGCTGCTGTAAAAGCCAACCACGAAAGAGCATTCTATTCGCAATACCCGGAGCATCCCAAGGCTTACGGAGAAGATGCTCATGCCAAAGGCGTACAGAGCTACCAGCAATTGCTGAACAAACCCTTCAAACAATTGCTCCAGACAGGCGAAACAGGCTGGACCGGAGAAGAAGTATCTCCCTACACACAGGAAGTGCTGGGTGTCACCTATCCTTCCTTTCCGGTGGACGATCTGGTAAAAAAAGCCATCACAGCAGGACAGCAATGGGGCAAAACACCCGTTGGCGAAAGAGCTGCCGTACTAACAGAAACGCTGGAACGAATCAAGGATTACTTTTTTGATATTGCCAACGCCACCATGCATACTACCGGCCAGAGCTTCATGATGAGCTTCCAGGCTTCAGGACCGCATGCCAACGACCGTGCACTGGAGGCCATTGCCACCGGCTACCACGAACTGCAGCGCTATCCGCCGCAGGTGGCCTGGGAAAAACCTATGGGCAAATTCAGTATCAAACTGCAGAAAACATTCAGGGCTATTCCCAAAGGCGTAGGCCTGGTTATCGGCTGCTCCACCTTCCCGGTATGGAATACGCTGCCAGGTGTATATGCTGACCTCATTACCGGCAACCCGGTTATCGTAAAACCTCATCCGAGAGCTATTCTTCCTATAGCCATCGCCGTTAGCGCCATCCAGCAGGTATTACAGGACAACGGATACGATCCTGCACTGTGCCAGCTGGCAGCAGACAGCTCCGATCATCTCATCACCAAAGAGCTGAGCGAGCATCCTGATGTTAAACTGATTGACTATACAGGAGGCAGCACCTTCGGAAATTATATAGAATCCCTTCCCGGTAAAACCGTCTTCACAGAAAAGGCAGGCGTGAACTCCGTACTGCTCGACAGTGTAAAGGACCTGGATGCCGTTATCCAGAACCTGGCATTCTCTGTAAGCCTCTATTCCGGACAGATGTGTACCGCCCCGCAGAATTTCTTCATTCCTGAAACCGGCGTCCGTACAGATAACGGCGTGGTGAGTTTCAATGACGTAGTACAGAAATTCAGGGACGCCGTAGTAGGCCTCGTCAACAATCCCAAGATGGGTGCAGGCACGCTGGGAGCAGTTCAGAATGAAGGCACACTGACGCGCGCACGTGAAGCACAGCAGCTGGGCGGCAAGGTAATACTGGCCGGCACAGAAGTGGCAAACGACGAATTCAGCAAGGCACGGGTATTTGCCCCTACCATCCTGGAAGTAAGCAGCGCCGATAACAACATTTACGAGAAAGAATTATTCGGTCCGGTTGTACTGATCATTAAAACGAAAGATACGCCGCACACCATACAGCTGGCCAGGCAGATGGCCCGCAAACATGGCGCTATCACCTGCGCAGCCTACACCACAGATGCTGCCGTAAAGGAGAAGATAGCAGATGAAATGAACAGCGTATTTACGCCTGTATCTTTCAACCTGACCGGTTTCATCTGGGTAAACCAGCATGCCGCCTTCTCTGATTTCCATGTAACAGGTGGTAATCCGGCCGGAAATGCCAGCTTTACCAACCAGGAATTTATTGTCAAAAGATTCGTGTGGGTAGGCAACCGTGAATTGATAGAGTAGTTAAAACATCCGCCGGTATTATGTTTACTCATAGTGCCGGCGGGTATCATAATAAAGCAGGGAGATGTCTATGAAGCAATTTTTATCCATATTATGGCTGGCTGCCATCGGGCTGTATAGCTGTGAACAGGCGCCACGGGCTGATAAAGCCACTGTCAGCGAAGCACAGGCCGTGCAGGCAGGCAGCGGTACCGCCTATCTTGTTGACACCAGCAACAGCGTGGTAGGATGGACCGGTACCAAGCCTACCGGTAAACATCACGGCACACTGGATCTGACAGGTGGTGTCATCTATGTAAAAGACAGCGTGATCACCGGCGGACAGTTCATCATCAATATGCGTTCTTTACAAAACATAGACCTGGCGGCCGATACCGCCATGAAAAATAAGTTTGAAAGCGAGTTAAAAGGCAAACTCTTTTTTGATACAGAGCAGTATCCCGCTGCCACCTTTGAAATTACCGGCGTAAAACCCTTCCGGCCAGCGCCCGGCGAAGAAATAGAACTGAAAGATGCTACTCATACCATCTTCGGGAATCTCACCCTCAAAGCTGTTACCAAAAATATATCTTTCCCCGCCCGGATCAGCATCAGCGGACATGAACTGAATGCTGCCGCCAACTTCAATATTGACCGCACCGTATGGGGTATCAGTTACCGCGCTGACAAGTCAGTGCAAGACAAACTCATTAACTCCCAGGTAAATATCCGTTTCCAGGTGAAAGCCACGCGATAGCCGGGTTTTTCGTTTTTTTCTGTGTGAAGCCAATAAAATAAATTAAATTGGGTAAGCACCTTATCATGTAAAACCTGAAGCATAATGGAAACTACCCAGCAGAGAGATGAACGACTGTGGCGTATTGCGAAAGCCAGAGCCGGATTCAAATCGCATCTTATCATTTACCTCGTTGTGAATGCAGGATTATGGGCAGTGTGGTTTCCGACTGACAGGGATTTACCGGAAGGTGTTCCGTGGCCTATATGGCCCGCTCTCGGCTGGGGTATTGCATTGGCGTTCCAGTATTACAACGCTTATCATAAAAACTCTTACAACGCCGTGAAGGAGTATCAGCATTGAGCGCGTTTTTGTGCCAAAACAAAATTACAGTACAATGGACCAACCGCAGCGATTATTCGACGTCGTTCCCAATCAGCTGGCAAAGTATCCCAAAGCGGATATGCTTGCCGGAAAAGTTGATGGTAAATGGAGAAAGTACAGCACACAGGAAGTAGCTGATCTTACCATGAAATTCAGTTCCGGATTATTAAAACTGGGCATCAGGCCAGGAATAAAAAAGAACGAAGAGAAAGATAAGATTGCTATTATCTCCCCCAACAGACCGGAGTGGATTATTACCGATCTGGCCTGTCAGCAGCTGGGGGCGGCCCTTACACCCATTTACCCCACCATCAGCCAGAGTGAAATGGAATACGTGCTGAATGATGCAGAAGCCAGAATACTGTTTGTCAGCGATAAAGAACTGCTCGCCAAAATCATGGATAACCGTGATAAATTCCCTACCGTACGGGAGATATTTACCTTCAATAAAATAGAAGGCGCCCGGCACTGGACAGAAGTAGTAGCCCTGGGCGACGCGGCAGACTACCCCACGATTGATGAAATACGCAAAAACATTGCACCTGAAGAGCTGGTTACACTCATCTATACTTCCGGTACTACCGGTACGCCCAAAGGCGTTATGCTCACACACAAAAATGTTATGAGTAACGTACTGGCCTGCCAGCCATACCTGCCGGTGAACAAGGATGCCAGGGCATTGAGTTTCCTGCCGCTCAACCACATTTTCGAACGCATGGTAACCTATCTCTATCTGAATGCCGGCGTACCTGTGTATTACGCAGAAAGTATGGAAACCATCGGTGACAACCTCAAAGAGGTAAAACCGACCATCTTTACCACTGTACCACGTTTGCTGGAAAAAGTATATGAGAAGATCATGTCTACCGGGCTGGAGCTGAAGGGCATCAAGCGTGCGCTGTTCTTCTGGGCAGTAGACCTGGGGAAAAGATATGAAATCAACCAGGACCAGGGCTTCTGGTATAACATACAGCTCAAACTGGCCAACCGGCTTGTTTTCAGCAAGTGGCGGGCAGCACTGGGCGGCAATATACAGGCCATCGTTAACGGTGCAGCGGCCTGCCAGGTACGCTTACTGAAGATCTTCACGGCAGGTGGCATTCCCATACTGGAAGGCTATGGCCTGACGGAAACCTCCCCTGTTATCAGCGTAAACCGCTTTAATGTGGAAGATCGTATGTTCGGTACCGTAGGCCCCGTCATCAGCAATGTAGAGGTTAAAATAGCCGAAGACGGGGAAATATTATGCAAGGGCCCCAGCATCACGGCCGGATATTATAAACGTCCGGACCTCACTGCCGACGCTATCACAGACGGGTGGTTCCATACCGGCGATATCGGCGTCATCATTGACAACAAATTCCTGAAGATCACCGACCGTAAAAAGGAACTCTTCAAAACCTCCGGCGGCAAGTTTGTGGCGCCGCAGCCGATAGAGAATAAATTCAAGGAATCTCCCTATATAGAACAGATTATGGTGGTGGGTGAAGACCGTAAATTTACGGCTGCCCTGATTGTACCATCCTTCAGCAACCTGCGCACCTGGGCACAGAAACGGGGTATCAACTATACCACCAACGAGCAAATGGTACAGCACCCGGATGTGCTGGACCTCTTTAAACAGGCTGTGGACAAATACAACCAGTTCTTCAACCATATAGAACAAGTCAAAAAGTTTGTGCTGATGCCGCGGGAATGGACGGTAGACGGCGGTGAACTTACGCCCACCCTGAAAGCTAAAAGAAAGGTGATCCTGGAGAAATACAAAAAAGAGATTGACGGTATCTATGCCCCCGCCGGCGGCAAAGTTGACATAGAAAGTCTTTAATTTTAAAATTAAAACCCTTACTTTTGCAACCCGATACCCCATAAGGGTATCAGGCAGGCTGGTCCCGTAGTTCAATGGATAGAATAGAAGTTTCCTAAACTTTAGATACAGGTTCGATCCCTGTCGGGACTACAAAAACGTTTACCCGCCCAATTTCAGCATTACTGGAATTGGGCGTTTTTCATTAGCGGCAGCGGTTCCCAGGGAAAGAGCGGCAAGGAGAAATTAATGACAGCTCTTCTAAACGTTTCAGATTATCTTCATTTGTCATCAACCGGAAAGCAGCTTTCGGATCATTACGCAAATAATTAACTATCAAAGGGATACAACAACGTTGATATAACGTTCCGTAACCTGCTGTTACTAAACCCGCGGCGTTAATGCATACGCTTACTGCGGCAGTGATCCGGTTAACAGAACTGATCCTTCCGGTCATTAGATATAAGTGGCTGCACAGCCTGGTCTTCATATCCATACCTCCTCCTTCTAACACGCAGGAAGCGGCTATCTCCTGCTGCCCCCCTTTCCATTAAAGAACCAACCGTTGCACATTTCCTCCGATAATACCTTAGCTTTACCTCATCTAATTCCTGTACACATGAAACACATTATTATACTGTTACTCGCCCTGGGCTTCTATACCCCAGGCTTTGCCACAATTGTATCCGACACAACTGACGTCATTATCATCAATCAGCAGGAGCCGTTACCGGAAGGCGCCAGGCATATCGGTAAAGTGAAAATAACCGATGGCGGGTTCAAGGTGAACTGCGGCTACGAGCACACGATTGAACAGGCTAAAGCCAAAGCTGTAAAGGCTGGCGGAAATCTCATCAAGATTACAGAGCTGAAATCGCCCGATGGATTTAGTACCTGCTATCGTTTGTTTGGGGAGATTTATTACCTGGAAAACACGGCAGATTTACATCTCAGTCAAAACAAATCTGCTGACAGTACGCTGAAATCGTTGCTGCCAGATACCGCATCCTATGCACTGGTCTATTTCTACCGCCCGCGTGGTATGGGATCGCTGGTTTCCTATGATGTGAAGATGAACGACTCTACTGTTTGCCGGCTGAAAAATAACTCCAGAAGCATCGTTAAAATATATCAAACCGGTAGCACCACCTTTTCTGCAAAAACAGAATCAAAATCTGAAGTCACTATAGATATTCAGCCGGGTAAAGCCTATTTTGTAAGAGGTAGCATTGCTATGGGCGCGTTTGTGGGCCGTCCCAAACTTAATGTAGTAGACGCTTTGACAGGATTAAAAGAGTACAACGCTGTCCAGAGTAATAAGGACCAGGATAAACTGGAGCGGGAAAAAGACCCTACCTACTAAACATCAGGATAACTGAACTTATTATTTCTGCGAAAAACCGACGCTGATCTCAGCACCAACATCACACCCCAACTCTTTCATTACCAGCATATTCATCCCTGGTGGCTGCTATTCCGGGCCACCGGGGAGTAAATCCTCTCTCCCAAATTATTTCGTTTTATAATTTTTGATGTCTATTTTAACCTGTATAAGATAACTGTCAACGATATAACCTACAACTAACGACCTATGTCATCATCTACACTGCTGGATGGAATCAAACGACTCGGATTCCTGAAGGGCATGCAAATCTATCGTGCGATCAAGCGCAAAAGCCCTGCTGTTAAATTCCCGGAGCTGCAACACCCGGTGATATTACGGCCGGGGTCTACCGATTACAAAGTACTGAAACAGGTATACATGCGGGGGGAATACGATATTGAATTTCCATTTCGTCCCAGGTATATTATTGACGGTGGTGCGAACATCGGGCTGTTTGCTATCCTTTTCGCCAACCGCGCGCAGGATGCCGCTATTGTCAGCATAGAGCCGGAAAGTGATAACTTCCGCCAGCTGAAAGCCAATACTGCCGTATATCCCAATGTAACGGCCATTCAGGCCGGATTGTGGAACAAGCAATGCCACCTGCAGGTGATTAAAGAAGGGCTGGAAGACTGGTCTTTTCAGGTGCAGGAAACCGATGACTGCAGCTCCTCCTTCCCTGCTATTTCCATCAATGATATTATGACGATGTACCAGTGGCCGCATATCGATATTGTTAAACTGGATGTGGAAGGCGCTGAGGAAAAAATCTTTGCCAGCAATTTTGAGTGGCTTGCCAAAACCAGGGTACTCATCATTGAACTGCACGACAAGCTGTTACCCGGCAGCAGCAATACTTTCAGAGCAGCCATGCAGCAATACGATTTTACCGAAAGCCGGCTAGGTGAAAACCTCATCTTCCGGAACAACCTTTTTAACTGAATACCGGCGGTGGTATATTAACTTTTCATTTGTAAAAAGCAGGGTATCTTCCGGTGTAATCCACTACACGTGACAAGAACCATCGTCATACTTGCCGTATTGCTGTGTATCCTGCAGCACGGCCAGGCACAAAGCCTGCTGCAGGGGCATGTCAGCCAGGGCGACAGCATTCCGTTGACAGGTGTAACGGTGCTGAATAAACGTATGCAGCATGCCGCCATCACGGACGACAAAGGCAACTACCAGCTGAAAGCCCAGCGGGGCGATACCCTGTTGCTGAAAGCACTGGGCTATATGCCCCTGCTGTACATTGTCACCAAAGAAAAGGATAATATCCGCCACCGCCTGCAGCCACAACCTATTGAGCTGCAAACGGTACGCATCATCAGGTATGGCTACCTGAAAGACTCCCAGCGGCTGCGCGATGAGTTCCGCAATGAATTTAACTTCAGGCGCCCCCGGTGGAATGAAGTTGTGCCATCTGTAGGCCCCCTCATAGCAGTCAATATCAACCAGCTGTATCGTGCAGTTTCCTTTGCCAAAAACCGGAAGAAAGACCGGTTTAAAAAGATTTTGCTGGAGAAGGAAAAACAAAACACCATCGACCGCCTCTTTAATCCGGAAGTGATTACACAGCTCACCGGTATGGAGGGCGACAGTCTGGCGGACTTTATGCTGCGTCATCAGCCTTCCTATGAATTTATTACCAATGCCTCCGATTACGACCTGTATCAGTATATCCGGGAACAGTATCTTAAATACAGCAGCGGTAAATAAGTAAGTCATAACGTATAGCCGTTTCCGGTATATACGCAGCCGCTGCTCCTGTTTCTTCCGAAAGCCTGCATATATAAGCATTACATAATTTCTGTAATTTAACAGCCAAATTTATGTGATCGTATGCATCATAATCTCCTCCTGATTTTATCGCTTTTATTTGTTGTTTTTATGCTGGTCATGCTGGGGCAGCGGCTTAAAATATCATATCCCATATTCCTGGTACTGGCCGGACTGGGCATAGGATTCATTCCCGGCCTGCCTCGTTTTACCATAGACCCTGAGCTGATATTTCTGATTTTTCTGCCCCCGCTCCTGTATGAGGCGGCCTGGTACACCTCCTGGAATGATTTCTGGAAATGGAAGCGTCCCATCTCCTTACTGGCTTTCGGCGCCGTCATATTTACGTCTGTCATCATCGCCTATGTATCGCAAGCCATGATTCCCGGCTTTACGCTGGCACTGGGCTTCGTGCTGGGCGGCATCATTTCTCCGCCCGATGCGGTGGCTGCCACCTCTGTACTCAAGCATGTGAAAGTGCCCAAACGTGCGCTCACTATCCTAGAAGGAGAAAGCCTCGTAAACGATGCATCCAGTTTGATTGTTTTCCGTTTCGCTGTAGTAGCGGTTACCACCGGGCAGTTTGTTATGCATCAGGCACTGGTAGATTTCTTTCTGGCAGCAGGTATGGGCATATTAATCGGACTGGCCATTGCGCATGTCATGTATGCCCTTCACCGTTTTCTGCCTACGACGCCCAGTATAGACGCAGCGCTGACTGTGATGACGCCTTACTTCATGTACATTGCAGCGGAACATTTCCACTACTCCGGTGTACTCGCGGTAGTCAGCGGAGGGCTGTTCCTCTCCTACCGTTCGCACGAAATTTTCACTAACGGCGCCACCCGCATGCAGATGCTGGGCGTATGGAGTACTCTCATATTTGTACTGAATGGCATCATCTTTATACTGATAGGGCTGGAACTCCCTACCATCGTGGAAGGACTGGGTGACTACTCTATTCGCGAAGCCATCATCTACGGATTAGTTATCAGCGCTATCACCATCCTGGTGCGTTTATGCTGGGTATACCCTGCTACTTTCGTTCCCCGCTGGCTCAGCAAAAAGATCAGGACCAACGAACCAAGCCCCGGCTGGAAAGGGCCCCTGGTAGTAAGCTGGGCAGGAATGCGCGGGGTGGTATCGCTGGCATCGGCCTTGTCTATTCCCCTGCTCGCAGGCGGACAGGCATTTCCGCACCGTAATCTTATTCTCTTCATCACCTTCATTGTAATCCTCGTCACACTGGTATTTCAGGGCCTTACCCTGCCACTGCTCATCCGGTTAATCAAAATAAAAGAGATAGATAATATTACCCCGGAAGATGAACAGGAGGCGGGTATTGAATTACACCTGATGAAAGTAGCGCTGGCACGCCTGGAAGAAAAATACGCCAGGGAAATCACAGAAAATGAACTGGCAGGCTTCCTCAAAAAAGACCTGGAACATCATATTGCCAACAACAGAGCCCGGCTGGAATCACTTGAGTGTAATGAAACCGAGAAAGAAGAAATAGAACAATACCACCACATATTGCGGGACCTCTATACCACCCAGCGGCAGGAACTATTCCGGTTACGCCAGCATAACAGCTTCAGCGATGAAATCATCCGCGGACAGGAACTGCAGCTGGATTTGGATGAGCTTAAGATCAGCAAGGCAACGCATTAGGAATTGCGAATTACGAATTACGAATGCAGAAGCGAAGATTAAAGCGTAGACAGCAGGAGATTTACTATGAGAAATTTTCCTGGATCTGCGCTTTAATCTTTGATCCTATTTTATAATCATGTTGTCAACAGCGAAGCTGTTATATTGAATAAAAGCCAGCAGTATTCCGAAGAAAGCGGTGTGAATCAGTTGGGAAGGCAGCGCTTCCCAGTTTTCTATCATGGCGGTACCGAAAATAAGGAGAACCATTACAATGCCGCCGCCAATGAGCGCTATACGGGTATACAGGCCCAGTACCAGCAGCAGGCCTATAACAAATTCTGCTATGGGCAGAACATAGCTGAAGGGAATGACCAGCAGGTCCGGTAATATTGATTTCTCAAAGTTTTTCGCCATCCAGGCGCTGAAACCATTGAGCTTAGAGAGTCTTACCAGCCCGTGCCCCAGCATGCTGGCGGCTATGGCCAACCGGAGCAATACGAATGCGATAGCGTTGTTTTGCATGTTCTATGTTTTTTACAGATCAAAGATCCGGCGGCCAGCGGCAAAACACCTGTATTATTCAGGGATCATTCTGTACTTTTACAGGTATGGTACAGGAGAATTTATATCAGCCGTTTGAGGTAGAATACCGGGAATGCACTGAATGCCCGATAGATGCGCATAAACATAATTTTTTTGAACTGGTATATATTGTGGAAGGGGAAGGCATACAATGCGTTAACAAGAATCAGCTACCCTACAGCGCCGGCAAGCTCTTTCTGGTGATGCCGCAGGATTGTCATTCTTTCGAGGTAAAGTCATCTACCAAATTCTTTTTTATCCGCTTCAATAACATCTACCTGAAAAATCAGCAGAAAGACTGGATACAACAGCTGGAATTCATCTTCCAGAATAATAATCATATGCCGGGGTGTATTCTGAAAAACAAGACAGACAAGCCTCTGGTGAAATCCCTGGTGGAAGCGCTGATACGGGAAATCATCAACCAGCAGCATTACCACAGGGCGCTGTCACAGCAGATAGTTAATACGCTGCTGATGGTTGTAGCGCGTAACATATTATTCCAGCTGCCGGAACCACCGCGGCAGGCGGGTAAAACAGAAGCGCCGCTGAACATATTGCATTATATCCACGAAAATATTTACGCCCCTGAAAAGCTGCGGGCAGAGCAGATTGCAGCACATTTCAATATTTCACCGACCTATCTCAGCGAATATTTTAAGCGGAACAACGGCGACAGCCTGCAGCAGTACATCACGCAGTACAAACTCAAACTGGTGGAAACAAGGCTGCGGTACAGCAGTATGCGTGTGGGGGAAATAGCCTGTGAGCTGGGATTTACAGACGAAAGTCACCTGAACAGGATGTTCAAAAAATATAAAGGAGTCAATCCATCCACCTTCAGGAAGGAGCTGTCAACGGAACAGTTCAACTGATTGACAAAAAAAAGCGTCCGCGGGCTGCGGACGCTTTTTAAACTTCTTTTCAGTTACTATTCTTCATCCTCTTCTTCACCGTCATCTTCCAGCCACTCCATGTAATCGTAGTACCAGTCTTCCAGTTGCTCCAGCAGTTCCTGTTTTTTCTCCGGTGCATCTTTGTAGAATGCTTCTACATCATCGATTTCATGAATGATATCAATGTAGGCAGTTTCTTCATCTTCTTCCACTCTCTTGGCGAAGAAGCGGGGTTTCTCGGTATGAAAAATATATTCATTTTCCGGATCTGTTACAGGATCATCTGCAATCAGAAATTTAGGTAACTGTGCCATAGTTCGTTATTTACGTTTAAGTGATTTTGCTGTAAAGCAGTACACAAAATTATTTAAAAATTCAGGTACTAAAAAATGTGTGATAGCGTGTTGAAGCGCTAAAAAAGCAGGACTTTTGTTTATGGTGAAAATTTTACATCTTTATAGTCGGTTTAAACCCATACCATATGCAAGAATACTGGACAAGATGGGAAAATTGGATGAAACAGTATGCCCCAAAATTACTTACCATCCTCAATTCCGGCGTATCCCAAGAGGTACTGGAATCTTTGGAGAAACTCATCGGTAAAGCCATGCCGGATGATTTCAAAGCATTTTATGTTGTCCATAACGGACAGCAACGGGTGCGTACCGGCCTGGTAGATGCAGACCAGCTGCTGCCTGTGGAGGATATTATTGAAAAGTGGCACTATTGGCAGGACCTGCTGGATGCGGGCACTTTTCAGTACAACGGCGAACCTATAGCCTCTGAACCAGATACCGGCATCCGCAACAACTGGTGGAATCCGCTGTGGATACCTATTACCAGCGACGGCTTCGGCAACTACCACTGCATTGACCTGGACCCTGCGCCGGAAGGCACTTATGGCCAGATCATCACCCTTTGGCATGACGACGGCCACCGCGAGATTATTGCGCCCTCCTTCCGGGAATGGATTGCGCAATACCTCGATGCTGTGGAACGGGGAGATTATATTTTCGTTAAAAAATGGGGTATCGTCAGCAAAGACACCACCCTGAACTACAACGACTGATACCCCGCCGGACTGCTGCCCGTCCACCGCTTGAACGCACGGGTAAAAGCGCTCAGTTCATTATACCCCAGCATATACGATATATCTTTCATAGCATAATTGCCGGAAGATATATAATACAATGCCAACGACTTACGCACACTATCAGCAATATCCTGGTACTTTACGCCTTCCTCCTGCAGCTTGCGTTGCAGGCTGCGCGGGCTGAGGTTGAAATTAGCCGCCATCTCCTCCAGCGAAATAATGCCAAGATAAGAGTTCGCCAGCAGGTGGTTATATACCCGTACTTCCAGCGACTGCGGTTTGTCTGTTTTATGTTGCAGCGTGCCTGCCTTTTTCAGTAACAGGCTTTGCAGTTCGTAATTTGCGGATAATATAGGTTCGTCCCAGTAGCGGATATCAAATACCAGCACGTATTCGCCGGCACGCTTCACCGGTTTGCACCGGAATACCCGCTCATAAGCCGCCGGGTCGGGCGTGGCATATGGCAGCCGCACCGCCGACGGCATTATTTTTTCCAGCATCAGACCGGATACTTCATGAATCACCATGACCATCAGAAACTCTACCAGCAGCTTAAACGTTGTTGGTGGCGCATCTCCGTAATCCGTCACCGGAATAAAACGTACTGAAAAGTTCTTAGCCGTGCGATGTATTTCCAGGCGGCACTGATCTGTTACCAGGTGCGTCAGTGCCGCAGCATGCGTCAGCGCTTCGCCAACGGTGGCGCTGGTCTGAACGATCTCTCCTACTACGCCCAATGCAGCCGGCTTGGCGGCTTCTGCAAAATGTAATCCGAATAAGGGATCGCCGGTAAGCCGGCTGGCGCTTAACCATAATGCATCCAGTTGCGACCGGGTGATGGCCGGTGCTGATTGTTTCTTCAGGGCAGTCAGGCTGATACCTGCCAGCTTACAGAGCTGTGCGGCATCAACATCGCGCTGTACCGCATATGCAATGATCGCTGATACTAATTGTTTCATGGTATAAAGTTATTCAACACTCCCGGTACAAAAAACAACCTGTCGTAAAATGATAAGTGTTTGTCGTGTTATGATAACCCATACGGGAGCGGGTAAACGTAGCTTTGTGTCAACAAATGAAACAAACAACATTACTCATAACAACAAAAACATGCAACATGGAAAATCAGACATTAACGGTAGTTACCAACTTTGTAAAGGCAGTACAGCAGGTAGACCTGGAAACCTTAGGTGCATTATTACATCCGGAAATCACCTGGAACCAGCCGGGGAGCAATCGTTTCGCAGGCATTAAAAAAACCAGCGGGGAAGTGTTCCAGATGGTAGGCGGCATGTTTGAGCTATCACAGAATACGATGGCGCTGACAGATATAAAGTCCATTACGGTAAACGGCAACCAGGCGGCAGTAGTGCTTCACTGGAAGGCAACGCGGCCGGGTGCTGCGTTAGATACGGATAACGTGGATGTATATACGGTGGAAAATGGTCAGATAGTGGCAGCTACAGTATATGCAGCAGACATTGCGCAGGAAGACAACTTCTGGGGGAAGAATTAATATAGCGGCGCCTCTTTGGATACGGGCTCCGGAGGGGCGCTTCCTCCATATCTGGTATATTATACCATCAGAAAAACCAGCGTTTCTTTTTACTCTTCCTGCTCTCTCCCGGAGTGGGATACACAGGGTCGATACCCGCATTTTTGGGGAAGCGAATATCTTTATTTGCGGCAGTTATTACGGTAGCATCAACCACAGATACCGCACCGGTAATAAACACCTGTTTTTTCATGGCCAATCCGGTCACTACCAGTTCAGGCAGTTGCTGTACCGTTTCCGTCATACATTTTTTACAGGGGATAGTATCTGCCGGATGCATTTCCATTTCAGTACGTTCCAGTTGTCTGGCTTCTGCATGTGTATCGTTGGCAATACTTATCATCATGCCTGCAGATAACAGGGCAGCAGGTATAAAATTGCGCCGTGCGGGGGTAGCTGCTGTGATATGCCTTTCCAGCTGTGCCGTGTAAAAGCGGCCACAAACGTTCCCCTGGCTGTTAGTGATAACAGCAAGCATTTCAGCATCCGTCATTAAGGAGAAGTCAATTACAGTTTTCTCACAAGCTGAACAGTATTTACCGGCAGCTGTATCTAACATTTTATCCCAATTCTCCCCACATGGTGTAGGAACAGACAGGTACAGACCTTTAACGGATTTCATAAATACAGGTTATCGGATATGAATATACGAAAATATTAACAATATACTACGGGAAAATCCCCGGCCACAAAGCTTCCGGAAGAAATAACATATTTATAACACACTGTTTTTCAACTGCTGAATTCTGATGTCCTGTTATGGCACCATAATTGAAACATGGAGGATATTAATCAACAAAAACGTGAAGTAACATGAGAACTCCAAATCGTATATCCGCATTATTGCTGGCCGCCACAATAGGTATTGCAGCACAAAGCGCTTCAGCGCAGGGTATAGACAGCACCATTAAAAAGATTGGTCATAAAACGGCTTCCGTAGCAGTAAAAGGTGCTTCTGCCGTGTCAGACAAAATATACAAAGGAAAGGAGGGGCCGAATGGTGAAACGGTTTATATCAACCGGAAAGATCAG
The DNA here is from genome assembly GCF_009928525.1 of Chitinophaga solisilvae. GTDB lineage: Bacteria > Bacteroidota > Bacteroidia > Chitinophagales > Chitinophagaceae > Chitinophaga > Chitinophaga solisilvae. The sequence goes on from NZ_JAABOK010000007.1 coordinate 88,161, forward strand.
AAATACATGGTGGATGGTAAAGGGAAAAAAGTATATCTGAAGAAGTCGCAGATTCACGATAAGAAAAACTAGGTTTAGTTTTAGTCATCGCAGGAACCGGTTCAGGAGCATATCCTGGCCGGTTCTTTATTTGGCCCTGTAATCTTCTTCCAGGATGGCATACATATAATTATCGAGCCATGTACCGCGTACAGGCAGCACTTTCCGTTTGCTTCCTTCTCTGGCCATACCGCATTTTTCCAGCACCTTTACAGATCCGATGTTATCCACGGCGCAGCCGGCTTCTACCCGGTGCAGGGATAGTGTATCGAATGCATGTGCCAGCAGCAGCTGTACTGCTTCTGTAGTAATACCGCGGCCCCAGTGCGCTATATCCAGTTTATACCATATTTCTCCTGAACGGAAACGCGCCGGCTTCAGTATCAGGCCGATCAGGCCTACAAAAGTACGTGTATCCTTCTCCGTTATACACCATACCTGCGTATCGCTGGCCCGCATCCACTCTTCTACCAGCTGCTCGGTAACAGCTATGGTAGCCGGAAGACCCAGCGTATTAAATTCATCCGTTTCCGGAATGCTATGCAGCCGGTGTACATCGGGTATATCACCGGTAGTTAGTTTTCTGAGTACTAATCTTGCTGATTCCATAGTAACAAGATAATAAATTATTCGTATCGCAGCGCTTCTATCGGGTCTAGCCGGGAAGCCTTCTGTGCAGGATAATATCCAAAGAAGACACCCGTGAAAGCGCATACCATAAAGGATAAAATAATAGATGATTCCGATACCAGCGTTGGCCATCCTAATGTAATTGTAATTACTTTGGCAGAAGAAATACCGAGCACCACACCAATGAGCCCGCCGGTGATACTGATAATAATTGCTTCTACCAGGAACTGCAGTAATATATCAATTCCCCGCGCTCCTATTGACATGCGCAGTCCTATTTCACGGGTGCGTTCTGTCACCGACACATACATGATATTCATAATCCCGATGCCTCCTATTACCAGCGATATACCGGCGATAGCGGTTAACAGGATGGTTAGCAGGCTGCTGGTGGAGCTTAGTGTTTTTATCAGTTCTTCCATGGTTCTCACCTGGAAATTATTTTCATCCGATGGCCGCAGCCGGTGGGTTTCCCGGAGTATGTCTATGATTTCGTCCGTTGCTTTGGAAGATGCGTCTTCGCTCACCGCTGATGCATAGATGCTCTGAAAATAGATGGTGGCGAGTATGCGCTTCTGTACCGTTGTATAGGGGCACAGGATAATATCGTCCTGATCCTGCCCGAACGAGCTTTGCCCTTTTGCCGCCAGCGTACCAATTACCTGCAGGGGAATGGAATTGAATCGGATTACCTTTCCTACAGGGCTTTCCCCGCTGGGGAAGAGGTTGTTGATAACCGTTTGTCCGAGTACACATACCTTGGCAGCCGAGCCTACATCTGCATCTGAAAAGCTGATGCCATCGGCGATGGTGAGCTTGCGTATATCGAAATAGGACGGCGCCACGCCCTGCAGGCTGGTAGGCCAGTTGAGCGCACCGTAGATAGCCTGTCCCTTGGTGGAAGCCACCGGCGATACGGCGCTGACATATTCTGCCTGCTGCTGTATGGCTTTTACGTCGGTGATGGTGAGCGACTGAAAGCTGGCGCCTTCTATTCTTACGCCCCCGGACACATTGCTGCTGGGCAGGATAGTAATCATATTAGACCCCATGCTGCTCAGCTGTGACTGTATACTTTGTTTCGATCCCTCTCCGATGGCCACCATGGCTATCACTGCGGCCACCCCGATAATTATGCCGAGCATGGTGAGGAAGGCCCGCAGCTTATTACGCTGCAGCGCCCGTAAGGCAATACGTATGAGATTGATGGCGCTCATATCAGTAATCTTCTGCCAGCGGCAGAGAAGCCAGTGCTTCCCGGGCCGATCTTACATTTTCGTTGATACTGTCTTTCACTACTTTCCCATCACGCAGCATCACGGTTCTGCTGCTGAAGGCGGCGATATCAGGCTCATGTGTTACAAACACGATGGTCTTGCCTTCCTGCTGGTTCAGGTCCTGCATCAGCGCCATGATTTCGTAGGAGGTGCGCGTGTCGAGGTTACCGGTAGCTTCATCTGCCAGTATCATGACGGGCTGATTTACCAGCGCCCGTGCAATGGCCACCCGTTGCTGCTGCCCACCGGAAAGCTGGCTGGGCGTATGATCCAGCCTGTCTGCCAGCCTCACCGCTTCCAGGGCTTTAATCGCCTTCTCCTTACGTTCATGCGCCGTTAAGGCAGGGTTATAAAACAGGGGCAGCTCTACATTTTCCAGTGCGGAAGTGCGCGGCAGCAGGTTATATGCCTGGAATACGAAACCTATTTTGCGGTTACGCAGCCGTGCCAGCTCATTGCGGGATAGTCCCCTTACATCCACCCCGTCGAGCAGGTAAGTACCGTCCGTAGGCTTGTCCAGGCATCCCAGCATATTCAGCAGGGTTGTTTTGCCCGATCCGCTGCTGCCCATGATGGTCACAAATTCTCCGGCATGTACGTCGAAGGTGATACCTTTCAGGGCACGTACTATTTCTGTGCCCATGACAAACTCACGCCTGATCTGCTGCAGTTCTAAAATTTTGTTGTTCATCGTCTGCGCCCTCCTCCCATTTTTGGTAAAAAAGGACTTCTGCTGCCGGCAGCCGCAGCGGGGCCGCTGCTACCGTTGACAGACAGCACCACAATATCTGCCGGCTCCAGTCCTGTCAGTACTTCGATATGTGTATTATCATTCAACCCTGTTCGTATATGCTTCTGCGTGAGTGTATCGCCGCGGAGCAGCCATACCCAGTTGGAAGAGCCTATTCTCTCCTGGCTTCTGAAAGGCGCAGTGGTATCCCGTTTGGCGCCCTTATCCTTTCTTACGGAATACTGAATGACATATTTCTTCAGCAACACCGAGTCCGGCCGGAACTTCAGCGCTTTTACAGGTAACAGCAGCACACTGTCTTTTTCAGCGGTATAAATGGTGACATTGGCGGTCATACCGGGCTTCAGTTTCCGGTTCTCATTAGGTGCATTGATGATGGTATTGTAGGTGACTACGTTCGATGAAACGCTGGGCTGCAGCCTTATTTCCTGCACGCGTCCGGAGAACACATCATCCAGGTATGCATCTACGGTAAAGGTTACACGCTGTGAATCCTTTACATTACCGATGTCTGCCTCATCAACTTTTGATTCCACCTGCATCTTGGTAATATCTTTCGCAATCACAAACAGGGTAGGCGTATTGAAGCTGGCTGCCACTGTCTGCCCTACGCTTACATTCCTGTTGAGCACCACCCCGTTGATAGGAGAAGTAATTTCGGTAAAAGAGAAATTTTTAAGTGCTGACTGCAGCTGTGCGTTCACGCTGGCGACGTTGGCTCTTGCCTGTCCGATCTGATTGGTAGCCAGGTCGTAGTCCGCCTTGCTGATAGCGCCGGTCTTATAAAGCAGTTCCTGCCGGTGATAATTATTTTCCTGATATGCCAGGTTGCTCTGCGCCACCTGCAGGTTAGCCCTGAACTGGTCTACCTGTGCCTGAAAGAGCGCTTTATCCAGTTCCGCCAGCAGCTGATCTTTCTTAACCTGACTATTGAAATCCACATACAGGTATTTAATGGTACCGGATACCTGTGTACCAACGGCTACGGTGTCTACAGGCTGAATAGTGCCGGTAGCGGTAACGCTGGTAGCAATATGACCATAGGCCGGCTGCACGGTTTCAAACGATACCGGTACATCTTTCTTCCTGATAAAAAAATACCAGATCATCAGTAATGCCAACAATATCAGCAGAACGATCAAAATGCCTTTATACTTTCTCATACTTCATTGCATTTATAGTTTTACAGGTACGCCCCTGTAAAAGTCATATATCCGTACAGTCAACGCTGCATTGTATTTCGACTGTATATAAGATTGAAATGCCTGTATGTATAAATTTTTCTGTTGCAGGAAATCCACCATATTGGCTACGCCTACCCTGAGTTGTTCTGTAGCAATACGATAGCTCTCCTGGGTGTATTTCAGCTGTTCAACGGCAGCATCATACTGGGCCTGCGCGTTTTGTACGCTGATATAAGCCTGCTCTACTGTTTGCGCCAGGCTGGTTCTGGTATCCTTCAGCGCCAGCGTTGACTGCGCTACTGCGATCCTGGATTTTTCTTCATTTGTTTTATTGACTCTTCTCGTAAAAATCGGGACAGACAAGGAGAGACCTATCTGCTGATAAAAATTATTATCCAGCTGTTTGAAGTAGCTATAGGCAGGGTCCCGGTTATTGGAGGTACCCAATGCACCTGTAGCTGAAAGGGTGGGCAGGTAGGCAGCCCGGGCTTTCGCGAGGTTCAGGCGTGCGATCTCTATTCCCAGCTCTCCGCTTTTAATTTCAGGCCGGGTAGCAAAAGCTGTATCCTGTGCGGCTTGCAGCGATACTATCTCTTCATTCGCGATAATAGTATCCGGCTCATTAATATTAAAATCGTAGGCAGAAGGCAGCTGTAGCAACTGTTTGAGAACCAGTTTATTCTGCCGGTGCTGATTTTCCGCAGTCACCAATGTATAGCGGTCATTCGCCAGCTGCGCCTGTAGTGCTGCCAGGTCTTTCAGGGCAATACTGCCTACATCAAACCGCTGCTGCGCCTGTTGCACCTGCGCAGCTGAGGTAGTCACCACATCATTTACATAAATAATATTTTCCTTTGCCAGCAAAATATTAAGAAAAGCCTGTGTAATCAGCACGGTGACATCATTCACCTGCTGCGCGATGTTCAGTCCTGCCACCTGCAGGGAAAGATTTTTCTGTCTTATATCATAGTTGATGGTATTGCCCTGGAAGATGACAACCGAAGAGTTAACCGAATAATTTCCTGCGGTATTAATTTCGTAAGATGATCCACCGGAGCCGCTGAGCACCTTTCCTCCGGTGAGCGATTGAGAGGCAGACCCTGTAAGATTGGGCATCCTGGCTGCTTTCGAGAGCAGCAGATCCTGCTCGCTACTCATTCTGTTCAGGCGCAAACTGTTAATCTGAATATTATTCTTCAGCGCATAATCAAAACAGTCCTGCAACGTCCATTTACCGGGCAGGTCAGTTACAGCTGTATCCTGCGCCTGTAGCAGCGCAGATGCACTCAACAACAGCATCAGCGGTGATACATTAACAAGCCATCGGAACCACATCATCGTTTGTACATTGATGTTAGTAAAAGCTACCGGTAGGAATGAGGGGTTAAATAGTAATACAATTTAAATAAAAATTACGAATTACGAATTGCGAATTACGAATGTAGAAGCGAAGAGCTAAACGAAGATTAAAAGCGATGCCTTAATAGTTATCCCTTTTAATCTTCGTTTAGCTCTTCGCTTCTACATTCGTAATTCGCAATTCGTAATTCGTAATTATACTAAATCGCGTTCTTAAACGTAGCATTCACCCTCCCTGTCCCTTGCGGTGGCCCCTGGAACCAGTCTGCATCGTATCTGACAAAGAATGCCATCCATATGGTTCTGGACCAGCGCATCAGCAATGGCTGCATAACGAGCAGGAGAAGTGCGTTGAAGCCCAGCCACCAGAACAGGCGGTTATCGTAGATAGAGAAGCCGATAAAGAGCCACCATGCAATAAGGCTGGCTACACAAACGGCTACAGACAGCGCGTAGCTTACATATCCGGTGCCGTAGTAGAAGCCTACTTCTACTTCTACCTGCTGGCCGCATACGGGGCAGTTGTCCGGCATTTTCAGACAGTTTTTGAGGTCGTATGGATTTTTATACAGGAAAATATTACCGCGTCTGCAACGGGCACACTTGTTACCTAACAGACTTTTTATCAGGTTTGGTTTTACATGATTTTTATCTGCACACATATAATGAAGCTTTTAATCTCAGGAAATATTTTTTCGGAATTCTTCTGGTGTTACCCCTGCGTACTTCTTAAAGAATTTGGTGAAGTACGAGTTGTCTGCAAAGCTGAGCTGATAGGCAATAGCCGAGATACTCATATCCGCATTGATCAGCAGCCGCTTTGCTTCCAGGAGTATACGGTCCCGGATGATTTCTCCGGCCGATTTCCCCAGCATATCCCGGCAGAAAGCGTTGAGATAATTCGGTGTAACATATAGTAATGCTGCATAGTCTTTCGGCAGGCGCAACTGCATATAGTGCTGTTCCACCAGCTTCCGGAAATTCCGCAGTAATACATAGCTGTGGGGCGGATTCTGACGGGTTTTACCTTTACTGGCAACACGGCTTACCTGGATAAACATTTCCAGCATCAGCAACCGCATCATGTCGTGATTATAGAATTCTGCGCTCCGCTGTTCTTCCAGCATCTTCTCAAACAGGGCAACGATTGCCGCAATTCCCTGTCTGGGAAGCTGCACCACTCCTTCCGTACTGACGCCACTGAAAAAAGGGAAGCGCTCCACATATTCCGCATCCTGCAGAAAAGCCGTAAAAAACCCTGCAGACACATTCACCACATATCCTTCCGTTTTTCCTTCAAAAAACCAGCTGTGTACCTGTCCTGGTATCATAAAGTACAGCTGTCCTGCTTTCACCGGAAAACGTTCAAAGTCAATGGTATGGCTTCCTGCTCCACCGGTAAAAAACGCCAGGTGATAAAAGGAGTGGCGGTGCGGAAACCGGATATCCGGGTGCGCAGCCAGGTAATCGCTGAACCTTGCCACCAGAATATCTTCTGATGCCGGCTTCTCCATCGCCAGTGAACATATATCGTATGTAGGAATATGCGCTTTTGACATGATACCTCAAAGGTACAACGTAATAAAGAAGCGCGATTGTGGAATATGGGGTAAGAATGGTGTTTTTTACTTATTATGTTTTTTTATGCTGGTTGATTTAATTAATTACGAATTACGAATTGCGAATTACGAATGTAGAAGCGAAGATAAAAGCGGAGACTAAATGAGATTGACAATAGTTTATCTCCTTTAATCTCCGCTTTTATCTTCGCTTCTACATTCGTAATTCGCAATTCGTAATTCGTAATTATTCAAAGGGGAACTACAATTCCTCCCCTCTTATTTAACGTATTTCATCAACCATTGGTCCATTTCCCAGAGCATATGCAGAATACTTTCCTTAGCGGCATAGCCATGGCTTTCCTGCGGGAGGAATACCAGGCGTGCGGTACCGCCGTTGCCTTTGATGGCGTTGTATAATCTTTCGCTCTGAACCGGGAAGGTGCCGGGGTTATTGTCAGCTTCACCGTGGATGAGCAGTATGGGTGTTTTCAGCTTATCGGCGTAAGAGAAAGGCGACATTTTATAGTATACTTCAGGAGCCTGCCAGTAGGTACGTTGTTCGTTCTGGAATCCGAAAGGTGTTAAGGTACGGTTATAGGCGCCGCTGCGGGAGATCCCGGCCTTGAAGAGGTTCGTATGTGCGAGCAGGTTAGACGTCATAAATGCGCCGTAGGAGTGGCCGCCGACTGCAATATGGTCTTTGTCGCCGACACCCATGGAAGTAATTTTTTCCACGGCTGCTTCAGCATTCATTACCAGCTGGTCAATGAAGGAATCGTTCGGTTCCTTGTCTCCTTCCCCTACGATAGGCATTTCTGTAGCGTCCATAACGGCGAAGCCGCGGGTAACCCAGAAGATAGGAGAACCGTAGTTGACACGGGTGAATTTATAGGCGGAGCCGCGCACCTGTGCTGCATCGCTGGCAGATTTGTACTCACGCGGGTATGCCCACATCAGTACCGGCAGGCGGCCATCTTTTGCAGGGTCGTAGCCTTTGGGCAGATACAGCATGGCGGTCAGGTCTACGCCGTCTTTACGCTTGTATTTCAGCAGTTGCTTCTGTACGCCTGTGAGCTGTGGCTGCGGATGCGGGAAGGCAGTCAGCGCCGTCAGTGAATTTTTCTTTTTCAGGTCAGCCAGGAAGTAGTTGGCAGGTGAGGTTACTGACTCCCGGGAGAGCACTACTACCAGTTTAGCAGGATCTATGACTTCAGACACCTGTTCATAATAGGGAGCCTGTGAGCGCCACAGGATTTGCTGTTTACCTGTTTTCAGGCTGTAATGCGCCAGGAAGGGGCGGTCGCCTTCCGGTGAAGCACCGGGAGCGGTCATCAGCAGTTCTTCCGCAGGAGAAACATACAGCACATTGCGGTGATACTGATTTTTAACGGTTACAGGTGTACCCGGATCGTTATAGCGGTCATTTTCAGACAGGTCAAATACTGTAACGGCATCCTGTCCGGGGCGGGACGGGTTGATGCGGCTGGTTCTCACCTTCTGTGTGGTACTGTTGGCATCTGCTACGAGGGCGAAGGTATTGTTACCCCAACGGATAAACGAAAAACGGTCTTTTGTTTTTACCAGTTCAGCGGGCTGGCCGGAGAAAGGAGCGTCCAGCATGTTTACCACATCACGGAAAGGCACGTCTTTCTTAGGATCGCCGCCATCGAGGGCCTGCACCCAGGTGATGGTGGCCGGCGCGTCGTTGCGCCAGGCGAATTGGCGGGGGAAATTGCTGGTAGCATCGAAGCCTTTAGGGCGTACTTCATCCAGCGGATTGCTGGCCAGCTTTTTCACGGGCTCGCCATTCATTTTCCAGATGTCAGTTTCTGAAGGGAAGCGGTTAGCGCCTACCAGGTAAGAGTAAGGGCGGTGAACAGATTTCACCAGCAGGTATTGATTATCCGGAGAAGGAATAACATCTGTGTAGATGGCGGGCTTACCGACAGGCTGCTCTCCTGCAGCGCTGATGAGCACTGGTTCTGACTGGAAGTAGTAATCAAATAATGTTTCATCGTATGGGTTCTTCAGCATGTCCTGGTAGGTCATGGAAGGAGCGGCTTTGCCGCTGGTTTGCTGTACGGTAGGTCCTTCCGGAGCAAGCGGTTTTTCCGGAGCCTTTCCGATGCCGGCAGGAACGGCCATCACCAGTATACGGTTTTCATCTATCCAGATGAAGGGATCTGCACTGATGGCATTCAGTTTACGGCTGCTGGCCTGACGGGCAACACCGCTGGCGATGTCGGCTTTCCACAGCGTAATGCTGGTATTGCTGCTAACGGTAAAGCCTATACTCTTTTCTTCAGGCGACCATTTTACGCTGCCGATGCGTGCGTTGGCAGGCAGGCCGGTCACCACATACTCTCTTTTTCCTTTCACCTCTTTGATACGGATAGCGGTGTAATATGTGCTGCGGCTTGGTCCGAAGTTGGCCGGATTGATGCGTTCACCCGCCAGTCTGTATTCAGGCTGGGATAATTCTTCAATAGTGGGATAGCTGGACTTCTCCAGTATCAGCATCACATCTCCTTTGCTGTTAAAGTCAACTGTTGGCGCGGGTGCAGCCACGGCCAGTTCGAGGATGCTTTGCGGTGGCGTCTGGTATTTGAGCCCCTCCTGTGCATAGGCACGGAAAGCAACGAACAGTGATAATGTCAGTATCAATTTTCTCATATGGCAGTAGATTCTCTCAAGAATGAATCTGGCCAAAATAGGGAAAATTCCGGGATTTAGCCGGGCGGAAGTGGTGAGTGGCAGGGAGGGCTGCGGTTACACTTTCCGTAGTGTGCGGAAAAGGCGATCCCAGATGGTAGTATAAAAGCCATAGTTATATGCTTCATGGCGGTGATGCCCGTGATGAAAGGCAGAAGTACCAAGGTACTGCATTCCCAGCCACCGGCGGATATTTTCAGGGATAGGCTCCATCCCCAGGTGCCCCATCATCCCAAAGAAGACGTTTATGACCAGGTAGATGATGATACCATAGATATTCAGGCGGAAAGGCAGCAGCAGTATCAGCCATAGTGCGCCGAAGCTGAGTGTTTCCAGGGGATGCAGTATGAAGAGGTCTATTGGTACAGGATCCGTTGCTTCATGATGCAGGCGGTGGAGCGTCTTATACAGGAAGGCATGCTGATGTATGAGATAATGAAAGAGGTACATCAGCAGATCCATAGCCAGGAAGAGCGCCAGGGCATCTGTGAAGATGCGCCAGGAGACGTCCGTGCTGATGAGGATCACTCCCATCAGCCAGGCTTCATACCCTATCCAGGTGATGACGGTGTTGATGGCGCAGGTCATCAGTGCAATGGACCACTGCCTGCGGCTATAGGCAAACATCTGCCGCCGGGGCTGCCTTTGCAGTACATTCCCCACTGCCAGTACCCCGATCATAATCAGGAAGTTTTCTGCCGCAAAAAGCAACCATACCAGCCAGGGGGACATATGTCGGAGCACCTCAAGCATTTTATTATTTTTTTATTTTCTTATTTGAGATTTTGTGGTGTGCTTGATCTGCCGCTTTTTTCAAAGGTAGTCCGACAACATCTCAAATAAAAAAATAAAAAAGTAGCCACATCTTAAATAAAATTCTATCTTTGCAAACATCTGATGATATGATGAGTACAATACAGGCACCTTTAAAACGTCAAAGTCTGGCAGAGAGTGTAGCAGCCAGCATGCAGGAATTAATCAATACCGGCAAATATGCTATGGGGCAGCAGCTTCCGACGGAGCCGGAGCTGATGCAGCTATATGGCGTAGGGCGTTCCAGTATCCGCGAGGCGGTGAAAACACTGGCCAACAAAGGGTTAGTACGTGTGCAGCAAGGGTTGGGCACTTTTGTTGTATCACAGACGGGGAACGGAGAGCCGCTGGCACAGCGGTTGCAGCGGGCGGCTTTTGAGGAGCTGAACGAGGTGAGGTTGCTGCTGGAAGTGAAAATCGCGGAGAAAGCTGCTATGCACCGTACCACCAAGGAAATAGAGAAGATGAAAGGCTTTCTGAAGAAGCGGTTCAACTATGCAGCCAGCCAGCAGCTGGAAGCATGCATTCAGGCAGATATCAATTTCCACACCACCATTGCGGAAGCCTCCAAGAATGAAATTATGCTGGACCTGTACAATACGGTAGCCACCCACCTGAAGCAATCATTCATGCACCGCTACGGGAATACGGACTCGTTTATTGAGTCGCAGCCCCTGCATGATGCACTGCTGCAGAGCATTATAGACAAAGATCCAAAGAAAGCGCTGCTGTGGGCGACAAAAATCACCACACACGCCAAATAAAATTTTTATTCACAAACATCAGATGATCTGATCTAAACCACACCCATGACAACGACCATGCAGGAAGAACCCAAAGTGGTGGCAGAACAGGCCGCCAAGCAAACGGTTTTTTCGATACTTATTGCACTCAGCTTCACGCATTTGCTGAACGACACTTTACAATCACTGATACCAGCTATCTATCCGCTGGTAAAAAAATCACTGAACCTCTCCTTCAGCCAAATAGGACTCATCACGCTCACCTTCCAGATGTCAGCATCATTGCTGCAGCCGCTGGTGGGCATTTTCACAGACCGCAAGCCCCAGCCTTACTCGCTGGCCATCGGAATGACCTTTACCCTTACAGGATTGATAAGCCTGGCTTTTGCCAACTCCCTCCCGCTGGTATTATTGTCAGTGGCGCTGGTAGGTATCGGCTCTTCGGTATTTCATCCGGAGGCGTCGCGCCTGGCCTATATGGCATCCGGCGGGCGGCATGGCATGGCCCAGTCACTCTTCCAGGTAGGCGGTAATGCCGGCAGTTCGCTGGGGCCTTTGCTGGCAGCCATGATTATTGTGCCGCTGGGGCAGTTCCATATTATCTGGTTCTCTCTCGCCGCACTCCTGGCCATTTTTGTCATGCTGTATATCAGTAAATGGTACCGCGGCAATATGGACAGGATCAAGCCCAAGAAATCGGCCACCCACGTAAAACACCAACTGCCGGCAGCAAAGGTTATCTTCTCCCTGTTTATCCTGCTGGTACTGATATTCTCCAAATATTTCTATATGGCCAGCATGACCAGCTACTATACCTTTTACCTGATAGACCGTTTCGGCCTTTCCGTACAGTCTTCCCAGGTATACCTGTTCATATTTCTGCTTGCTGTAGCAGCAGGCACCTTCATCGGCGGACCGGTGGGCGACCGTATCGGCCGCAAATATGTAATCTGGATCAGCATCCTGGGCGTAGCGCCCTTCTCCATGCTGCTGCCGCATGTTAACCTTTTCTGGACTGCCGTATGCAGCGTTTTCATCGGAGTGATTCTGTCGTCGGCCTTCTCCGCCATTCTCGTATATGCGCAGGAGTTAGTGCCCGGAAAAGTAGGCATGATTGCCGGACTGTTCTTCGGACTGGCCTTCGGCATGGCCGGTGTAGGCTCCGCCCTCCTGGGCCGCCTCGCCGACAATACCAGCATCCAGTATGTATATCAGGTGTGTGCATACCTTCCCTTAATAGGACTCCTGACAGGGTTTCTGCCGAATCTGGAGAAGAAGAAAAAACAATAATTACGAATTACGAATGATGAATGGCGAATGAGGAGCGAAGATTTAAGCAGATAAAGAAATTCTCTATCCGCTTAAATCTTCGCTCCTCATTCGCCATTCATCATTCGTAATTCGTAATTACTTAAATCCCCACCATTCATCAAAGCAAATCCAAATACTTTAACTTGCAACAAAATTTATAAATATGTGGAAAGGTATATTGTTGGTACTTATAGGGGCATGCAGCTTTGGTATTTTATCAACAATTGTTAAACTGGGGTATCAGCAAGGTTTTACGCTGGGAGAGCTATGTAGTGTGCAGGCAGGATTCGGGATGCTGGCATTGTGGGTGCTGCATTTTTTATCGGGGAGAAAAACGTCCGGGCTGAATAACAGGGATGTACGTACGTCATTTATACTGGGCAGTTCCACTGGTCTGGTGAGCATTACCTATTATCAGAGTGTAAAGTATATACCGGCGAGTATTGGTATTGTGCTGCTGATGCAGTTTACCTGGATGAGTATGTTGGCAGAATGGGTGATATATAAGAAGAAACCTACAGCAGTTCAGTGGATAGCCGTCGTTTTTATACTGACCGGCACGCTGCTGGCAGGAGGCGTTTTCAACAGCAGTAATATGCAGCTGGACTGGCGGGGCATTGGCTTCGGCTTGCTGGCAGCTGCTTTTTATACCATCTTTATTGTGGTGAGCAGCCGGGTGGGGCAATCGCTCAGTCCTGTGCTGAAAAGTGCCTGGATAGTTACCGGTGCTTTTATCATCATTACCGTATTATTTCCGCCGGCGTACCTTATCAACGGCCGGTTTACGCAACCGCCGCTGTGGGCCTGGGGTATGCCGCTGGCATTGTTTGGTACGGTGCTGCCTCCGTTCCTGTTTTCCAAGGGCATGCCGCAAACCGGTGTGGCGCTGGGAGCCATTCTGAGTGCTGCAGAACTGCCGGTGGCCATGATTTCTGCCACCATTCTGCTCCATGAATCCGTGAGCCCGTTGCAGATAGCCGGTGTCATCATCATACTGGGCGCCATTGTGATGGCCAATCTGATGAAGCCCAAAGCGGCGCCCGCCCACGCATAATACCGCAGGAACACTCTCCTGCTTTTTTATTGGCCCGCAAGGCTTACTAATTCACTTATAAGGCGTTTTTTTTATTTATCTTTGCCCCCGCTATCAGAATCAAGTGATTTACGAACTGTTTATACATGAAAGCATTTAACTTTTTTATTCTATATCGTTTCCCTATCGGGATCGTGTTATTGCTGGCTGGTATTGCCCTGGGCTTTACTATCGGATGGTGGGAAGCTACTATTGTGCTGGTGATTGCTGTGATTTGTATTGTCACCCACCTGCTGTTCGGACCAATGAGAATGGTGCAGGAAGCCGTGGAAGCCGGCAATATTGAAAGAGCTACCGCTCTGATGAATATGGTGAAATTCCCTAAACTGTTGTATAAACCTATCCGCTCCGTATATTATTTTATGCAGAGCAACATGGCCATGTACAGCAACGACCTGGATAAGGCAGAAAGCACCATCCGGCAGAGTATTCAGTCTGGCAGCCCGATGAAGGAATATGAAGGCATGCAGTATTTCCAGCTGGGAACCATCGCCTACCAGAAAAATGACCTGAAAACGGCTGACCAGAACCTGAAGAAAGCCGTGCGCATGGGCCTCCCGGACAAAGAAAATACCGCTGCCGCCCTCCTTACCCTGGCCTCTATCGCCATGAACCGCCGCGACTTTAAATCCGCCAAAGAATATTTCCGCAGAGCCAAAGCCCAAAAGCCCACAACTCCGCAGATAGTAAGCCAGATCAAAGAAATGGATAAGTATATTTCGAGGATGCCGGGTTGATTTGGGAAATTACGAATTACGAATTGCGAATTACGAATGAAAAAGCGGAGAGCAATTCGAAGATTAAAGAGGATATTTAATAGTTATCACCTTAATCTTCGAATTACTCTCCGCTTTTTCATTCGTAATTCGCAATTCGTAATTCGTAATTGTTGTCTTTACTTTGCACCATGAAATTCAACATCTACACATTTTCATTACTGTTATTCGCGAGAGCAGCAACTGCGCAGGATTCCATCTCTCAGCGCAGCCAGCTGAGCGAGGTGACGGTTACTGCGGCCAAGGTACCGATGAAGGCAGGTGAAACCGGTAAAATAGTTACTGTTTTATCGCGGGAATACCTGGATAAGCAGGGAGGGAAAAGCATCTCGCAGGTGCTGAATGAACAGGCCGGCATGGTAGTCAACGGCGCCTCCAATAACCGTGGATCTATACAGGAAGTATATATGCGTGGAGCGCCCAACGGCAATGTGCTGATCCTGGTGGACGGCATGCCCGTAAGCGATGCCTCCCAGATAGCCAATACCTTTGACCTCAATTTTATCAGTCCGGATCAGATAGAACGAATTGAAATCCTCCGTGGCAGCCAGTCTACATTATATGGCTCCAATGCAGTAACCGGCGTTATCAATATTATCACACGTAAAACAGGCGATAAAAAGCTGGGAGCCTCTCTCAATGCCGGTTATGGCAGCTATAACAGCGCTGCCGGCAATGTTAATGTCTATGGGAACGTCCGCAGCTTTTCCTGGCAGGCCGGTTACAAACAGGAATATTCCGATGGCCAGTCTGATGCCTATGATAAAACCGGCAGCGGCGGATTTGATAAGGATGGCTTCCGCCAGCAGACGGCATTTGCCAAACTGGGGCTGCAGGCAACTTCCCGCTGGAATCTGCAATACCTGTTCAACTGGAGCAACTACTTCCATGACCTGGATGTGATGCCCTATACAGATGAAAAGGATTATACCGGTAAATATAAATATCTGCTCAACAGCTTCAGCAGTGAGTATAAGTTCAAAACCGGCTCCTGGCATGTGTTATACAGCTATCAGCATACAAACAGGAAACAGATCAATGACTCCTCCTGGATTTCGCCGGTAGGCTTTGGTAAATATGACGATACCAGACTTATCTCCGGTATCCACCAGGCAGAAACGTATGTGAACTGGCATATCAGCCGGGTTGTGCAGCTGGTTGGCGGTGGTGCTTTCAGCTATACCAGGATGCAGCAGGATAACCTGAATGTGGGGAACTATGACGGAGCAGAGGCGGTATTGTCCTACCTTTCACCGGATAGCAGCCATACCTCGCAGACCAGCGTGTATGCGTCTGTGCTATTGCATAACCTGGGCGGATTCAACCTGGAAGCGGGTGGCAGACTAAACCATCATAGTCTGTATGGTAATAATCAAACCTTCTCCTTCAACCCTTCTTACCTGATTAACAACCGGCATAAGATTTTTATTAATATATCATCAGCATACCGCGTACCTTCCCTCTACCAGTTGTATACGGCAGGCTATGGCAACCGGAACCTGAAGCCGGAGAGCACGGTCAGCTATGAAACCGGCTACCAGGCCACGCTGGCAGGTAATGCCCTGAATATCAGGGTGGCAGGCTTCGCCAGGAAGACCCGCGACCTGATTGTTTTCATATCAGATACCCTGCCTCCATACGGCGGGTATGACAATGCCTACAGGCAGCGGGCCTACGGCGGAGAAGCCGAGGCTGCCTGGCACATCACCAAAGGGCTGGACCTGACTGTCAACTACAGCTATACTGATGGAAAAATAACCAAACTGCAGGATGGTAAAGATACCTCCTATTATAACCTGCTCAGAATCCCGAAACATGCTGTGAATGCTACTTTGGGCTATCAGGTAACACGGGCGCTCTATACATCCGCCACACTGAAATACACCGGCGAACGCTATGACAACAGCCAGCCAATGGGTGATTATTACACCATAGATCTCTATGGTGAGTATAAATTTGGTAACTTGCTGAAAATTTTCGCAGGGTTCAGAAATATTACAGATTATCAGTATTTTGACATCCTGGGGTATAATTCCCGCCGGTTTAATTTTAATACCGGTATCGTCGTAAATTTGTAAACTCAAAAAAATCCAGATAATGTCATTAAAGAATCTCAATCCCCGGCTTGGACTCATGCTGCTGTTTATACTGGTAGCAGGTATCATCCGTGTTGTGCTGGGAGCTGACAGCAATATGTCGCCCATCGCGATGTTTACGCCTGTAGGCGCTATGGCGCTGTTTGGCGGTGCTTCTTTCTCACAGAAGTGGAAATCATACGCTTTTCCGCTGTTAACTTTATTTATCAGCGATATTATCCTGATGCAGGTATTTCACAAAGAATATGCTTCAGGTCTGCTGTACAAGGGTTGGATGTGGAACTATGTGAGCTTTGTATTGATGGTGCTGATTGGTCAGGTAATGATCCAGAAAATCAGCGCAGGCAGAATAGTACTGGCTTCTGTAGCAGCAGCCTTCCTGCACTTCCTGGTTTCCAACTTCGGCGTATGGGTAAGCGGCTCCACCGATATTACAACGGGTCTGCCTTTTACCAGAGATATAGCTGGTCTTACTAAATGCTATATCCTGGCAATCCCTTACATGCAGTATACGCTGATCGGTACACTGATTTACAGCGCCATTTTCTTTGGCGGCTTCGAACTGGTACAGCGCAGGCTCCGTCCCGCTCACCAGTAATATATCAAGATTTTTTTACGTTAGAGATTTAGCGGTTTGTTCTGAGCGATTCGTTTACTGAGACTCTGTCAAGATATTTTTTTGCGGACTATCATAAACAGCTACGAAAGACAAATCACTAAATCTCTACATATTTAGGGCAATACCATCGATAAATCCATTAATACCATGCATAGAATTTCACACCGGTTCAAACATCTTTTCCTTCTGGCGACCGCTGCTGTACTCACTTTTACAGCTTGTAGCAAGAAAGATAACATCGCAGAAATTGTTGTTCCCCAGATTACCGCTCCCGGACTGAACAACGGAAAAGATACTATCGGCGTAGGCGATACCAGAGTAATCAGACCTCAGCTGGCCAACGTTACCAATCCTACTTTCCTCTGGCTGGTAAACGGCGAAGTAGCCGGCACCGACTCCATCTATACCTTTACACCTGCCAAAACCGGCGACTATACCATCTCTTTCAAGGTGAGCTCCGGCAACAGCCTGAACTCCTTCTTCTACCGTATCAAGGTAGTCGGTAAATATGATAACGGTTTTTACCTGGTTAATGAAGGATGGTTTACGCATGAACCGGGCAGCGTGAGCTTCTACCGCAACGGTGCTGACACCATCTATAAAAATGTGTATGACCGCGAAAATCCGGGCAAAACAATAGGTAATTCTACCGACTTCGGCGCCATCTACAACGGTAAAATGTACCTGGTATCCAAACAGGGCGCATTTGTAGTAACAGATGCCTATTCCATGAAGGAAACGGGCCGTATAGACAATCTGCCTGCCGATGGCCGCGCTTTCTGCGGTATCGACAATAACAGGGGCCTTATCTCCACGGCAGACGGTATCTATCCGCTGAACCTGCAAACGCTGGCCATAGGCACTAAAATTCCAGGTATCAGCGGCCAGGTGGGCACCATGCTCAAAGCAGGCAACTACATCTTTGCCATGTCCCAGGATGCTGGTATCGTAGTACTCAATGCCAGCAATTATGCCATCGTAAAAACGCTGATGAAGGCAGATGTGGGTCTGGCCCGCACGGCAGACGGCACCATCTGGGCCGGTATGGGCAAACAGCTGATCGCCATTGATCCGCTGGGCCTCACCACCACTACCGTAGCTGTTCCATTCGACCTGTATGGTGCATGGGGTGCGTGGAATGCCACCATGATTACGGCTTCTACCACTGAAAATGCTGTATGGATTGCCAAAACCAACGCCTGGGGCGCCGGTGGCAGAGAAATATACAAATACCTCGCCGGCAACCCTGCCTCCCTGCAGACGCCTTTCGTTACCTTACCTGCCGACCGCGAACTGTATGGCGCAGGCTTCAGGTACAACCCCGGCAACAACACCATCATTGCAACCAGTGTTGAACCTGGCTATGGCAGCCATTATTCCAAAAACACCATGTTTATTTATAATGCCTTCACCGGCGCTACTGTTAAAGCTGTACCGTATGAAGGATATTTTTTCCCGGCAATACCAGTATTTAATTAGTTAAATTACGAATTGCGAATTACGAATTACGAATGTAGAAGCGAAGATGAAAGCGTAGATATAAGAAGGTTAGCTATAGAAAATCCTCTTATATCTACGCTTTCATCTTCGCTTCTACATTCGTAATTCGCAATTCGTAATTCGCAATTACATTATATCTATCTTATTTATGATAACACTTATTACCGGCGGCGTGCGGTCAGGCAAAAGCCGTTATGCACAGGAGCAGGCGCTGGCGCACAGTGCCCATCCGGTGTATGTGGCTACTGCCCGGATATGGGATGAGGATTTTGGCCACCGGGTGCAGCGTCATAAAGAGGAACGCGGACCTGTGTGGGTGAATTACGAAGAAGAGATGTATGTGAGCCGGCTGCCACTGGATGGTCATACTGTGGTAATAGACTGTGTTACGTTATGGCTGACCAACTTTTTCATGAAGCATGATAATGACGTAGAAAAATCGCTGGCGGAGATGGAGGCCGAAATCCGTGCCCTGCATCAGAAAGCCGGTAATTTTTTAATTGTCAGCAATGAAATAGGGATGGGTATTCATGCAGATACGGTGATTGGCCGGAAGTTTGCGGATCTGCAGGGATGGGCCAATCAGTACATTGCGCGTTTAGCCGATACCGTTATACTGATGGTTGCCGGCATACCCGTTATTATTAAAAACAAGGAACTATAAATCAGGAGAGCATGATGCAGGAAATGAAAATTACGCCGCTGTCGCAGGAACTCAGAGATGCTTTACAGGACAAGATTAACCAGAAGACCAAACCTCCCGGATCGCTGGGCAGACTGGAGCAGATAGCTTTACAGGCCGGGCTGATTCAGGAAACACTCCGTCCGGTCGTGAATAAGCCTGCCATCATTGTTTTTGCAGGTGATCACGGCATTGCGGCCGAAGGGCTGGTCAATCCTTTTCCACAGGCTGTTACCGCACAGATGGTGTATAATTTTCTGCAGGGTGGCGCAGCCATAAATGTTTTCTGCCGGCAGCACCAGCTGCAGCTGACCGTAGTAGACGCCGGGGTAAATCACGAATTTCCGGCGCACCCTTTATTGAAAGACCGTAAGATAGCCTGCGGTACGCAGAACTATCTGCATGCCCCTGCCATGTCGCTGGACCAGTGCAGGCTGGCCATGGAAGCCGGAGCTGCAGAGGTGAAGGCGTTGCATGATAATGGCTGTAATACCATAGGCTTCGGAGAGATGGGTATTGGCAATACCTCTTCTGCTGCGCTGCTGATGAGCTATTTTACCCGGATACCTGTTGCGGAATGCACCGGTACTGGTACCGGCAGCAATATGCAGCAGCTGATGCAAAAGAAGGCCGTGCTGCAGCAGGTAATGGCGCATCATGTTATGCCACATTCCCCGGAGCAGGCACTGGCCACTTTCGGCGGGTTTGAAATTGCCATGACCTGTGGCGCTATCCTGCAGGCCGCCGCACTGAAGATGCTGGTGGTGATAGACGGATTTATTGTTACTTCCGCACTGCTGGCTGCTGAAGCCATGCAACCACATGTAAAGGACTACTGTGTGTTTGCTCACTGCTCTGAAGAAAAAGGGCATAAAGCCATGCTGCAACACCTGGGCGTACAGCCCCTGCTGCAGCTGGATATGCGCCTCGGCGAAGGCACAGGCGCCGCCATGGCAATTCCTGTTATACAAAGCGCCGTGCTGTTCCTCGAACACATGGCCAGCTTCAACAGTGCACAAGTCTCAAACCGTACCATATGAAGAAACAGTGGCAGCTGCTGCTAACCGCTATCATGTTCTATACGCGTTTGCCCGTTCCCGTTAGTACGCCGTATAACGCGGAAATGCTCAATAAATCTACCCGCTACCTCCCCCTCGTAGGCTGGATTACAGGCGCCTTCATGATAGGCGTACTCTATGTTTTCGGGGATATTGCCCCGCGTATGGTAGCCATACTGTTATCAATCATCATGAGTGTATGGGTTACCGGCGCTTTTCATGAAGACGGGTTCGCGGATATGTGCGATGGATTCGGCGGCGGCTGGACCAAAGAGCGTATCCTGGAGATTATGAAGGACAGCCGCATCGGCACTTACGGCATGATGGGACTGCTATTGCTCATGGCGCTGAAATATATCTGCCTGCTGCCGCTGACCATTCCCATGGTGATGCTGGCGGTGATCATTGCACAGCCGCTGAGCAGGTTTGTAGCAGTCAGTATCATCTATACCCATCGTTATGTGCGGGAAAATGAAGATAGTAAGGCCAAACCGGTATCCCAGGGCATATGTACCCGGGATTTCGTGCTGGCAGGCATTTTTGGGTTAGTACCCCTCTTGCTGGCGATCCTCTGGCTGCAGAATTACACACTGCTCCTGATCCTGCCGGCCCTGTTTCTTGCCAGGTGGTATATGGCCCGGCTGATGCGCAAGTGGATCGGCGGTTATACCGGCGATTGCCTGGGAGCCGTTCAGCAGGTTGCGGAAACAGTCATATATTTGTGCTTTTGCATACTCGCATGGAAATCTACCTGATCCGGCATACCGCGCCGGCCATTGAAAGCGGCATCTGTTACGGTAACAGCGATATTGATGTAGCTGATACTTTCGAAGAAGAAGTAGCCGCCATCCGTACCAAACTGCCACAAGGCAACTTTGACGTATATAGCAGCCCTCTGCAACGTTGCAGCAAACTGGCTACCGCCCTCTTCGGAGAAGCGGTGACCACAGATGCACGCCTCAAGGAAATGGACTTCGGCAACTGGGAAATGCAGCCCTGGGAAGCGATTGACAGGAAAGAGCTGGACGACTGGGCCAACGATTTTGTGCTGGCAAAAGTTCCCGGCGGAGAAAGCTATGAACAGCTATATACCCGCAGTATGGAACTGATAACTGAGCTAATGGAAAAAGATAAAGACGCTGTGCTGGTTACCCATGGCGGCGTGATCCGGTCTATCCTGGCGCATGCCACCAATACCGCGCTGGCAGACTCTTTTGACCTGAAAATACAGTATGGCCGGATTTCACATCTGCATGTGGAAAACGAAGATATAAAAGTTATTTTTTATAATTCGTAATGTAATGGTTATCCACACATTATGTTAAAATATTCAAATATCTTCCGAAAAAACAAAAAAACTGTTATTTCGTGTTAACTTTATGTTTGGAATCTCTGTAACATCATAAAAATCCGTTATAATGACAACATCATTTTTGAATATTCCGTTTTTGTTTCTGCAGGAAATAGGTATCAAGGAATTGCTGCTGATTGCTTTAGTAGTTTTACTCTTATTCGGCGGTAAAAAGATACCAGAGTTAATGCGTGGTTTGGGTAGCGGCATACGCGAATTCAAAGATGCGAAAGACGAGCCTAAAAAAGATAAAGGCGCTTCTGAAGCACCAAAAGCATAATTGCGCAAGTAAGTACAGAGCAAGAATAAAAAAGCGAAGATGTAAGCAGATAATAGCAATTATTATCGTCTGCATCTTCGCTTTATTTTTTGGGTGAGCCTTGTTAGCAGTTGATCATCTGTACAGCAGTTTCACTGATATACTTTTTTTTGAAATACCAGGTGGATATTATCATCATCACGATACCGGTAACGGATACACCTAGTACGGCATCCATAAAGAACTGGCTCCAGGACAGCGATATATTGCTGCAATTCTTTACCAGCATCACTCCTACACTACCCAGGTACCCGAAAGAATCTGCCACATACATGATGAAGCCTACGTTGCCCGCATATTTAAATACTGCAATCAGCCGTTCAAAGAAGATACAGTTAAAGGGAATATAGCCCATATACAATCCCAGTCCCGTCAGCATCATCCACCATACCGGATCCAGGCGGTGCTGCCGGAACAGCAGCGTACTGATCAACGCGATGAGAAACCCGGTAATTACAATCAGGTGATTGAGCATAAATGCCTGGTAGTTGTTTCGGATAAACACCAGCAACCCCATGATCACGATAATAGCTATCGATACAGGAATTTCCGTTTGCGTAAAGATGCCTGCCTGTGCGCCATAGCCCAGGTCCTTCCAGATATCGGCCGCGAAATTGTCGCGTATATCCCGTAAAACAGTCAGCATTACATAACTGCCAATGAGCAGCATCAGTCCCGGCAGAAACAGCTGCAGAAAGCGCTTGCGCTCTGCCTTGTTCATCGGTACACGTTTGGTGCGCATACGTTCATCATCTGCCGTAGGCGGCGGAATCTGCTCCAGCAGCAGGATAAACACCACAATCGGGACAATGAACAACAGCCCTGTCACAAAAGGCATCCACGTTTCCGTAACACCCCAGTCTACTACGGTCATCTTACCGGCAGATTTTACAAACCCGGAAGAAAAGATAAAGCTGATAGACAGCACCGCGCCCATAAACTCCGTGCTGCGACGCCCTTCCAGGTAACTGAAAACCAGCCCCCAGATCATGCCCAGCGGAAAACCGTTGATAAGCAGGCAGACAATATTATACGGCGCCGGCAGCAACGCAAACAGTAACAGCGCAGCCCAGGAAATAAGTATCAGTGTAATAATGCTCTGTGCCCTCTTGTTACCTTTCATTTCAGCAATGAAACGGATACCATAAAACTTACTGCAGGCATAGCCGATTGTCTGTGCTATCACCAGCCATATTTTATAATCAACACCCAGAAAGGTCATACCTTCAAAAATACCCGCCGTAAAAGGCTTGCGGAAAGCATACATGCACGAATAGGTCCCAAAAGCAACCAGCGCTGCATACAGCGAAAATGTAAGGTGATGCGCCTTCTCCAGCCGCTGCTTTATCCACGGAATAGTTAACATTATAACGAAACGGTTTGGGCCAAAGGTGAAGATTCAATGTAAACACATTGTTAACAAATACTGAACTAATTGTTAAGTTTAGCTAAAACAATTACGAATTACAAATTGCGAATTACGAATGAGGAGCGAAGACCTGAGCGGATGAAGAATTTACTTCTCCGCTCAGGTCTTCGCTCCTCATTCGTAATTCGCAATTTGTAATTCGTAATTTGTAATTCGTAATTACTTCACTAACCACATATCCCCGTTAATATCATCCGTTGTACCTCCGAACTGGCTTTTCAGCGAGGCTGTCCAGTTAACTGTGTTGGAGGCTCTTTCGCTGTCAGGGTATTTGAAGCGTTTGGGGATGATGCCGCTGTTACCGGTACCTGCACCTACTGCGAAGGCAGGCACGCCGGTTCTGCGCCAGTTGATATAGGCCTGCCAGCCGGAGTTTTCGAAGAAGGCAAGATATTTCTGTGTGAGGATCTGTTTCAGTCCTGCTGCATCATTGCCTTTATACTTTATGGTTGGCTGCTGGTAGTAACCTGTTTCAAAGCTGAAAGATATTTCATAACGTACACCCTTATACGTTTTTGTCACGATACCGGGAGCAGCTACAGGGATACCGTAGAATGACATCGATGCGCTGATACCTTTCTTATACCAGGATTCTGCATCGCCGGTGATCCAGCCGCGGTTGATAGCTTCTGCCATATTGAAGCACAGCTCAGGGTACCCGAGGATAACGCCCGGCTCTGCAGCATAGCTGCTGTAATAGCGGCTGCGGCTGCGTACAGAATACTCGGCGGTGTCCACATTCGCCATTCTGGAAGACATATCTTCCTGGCTTTCTCCCGGAGAAGCACCTACGTAGGCCGTAATATCAGAAGGCAGTTTAGCCAGCTTGTTAATCTGTTTGGTGGCTGGTTCTGCGGTAATATAGGCACGCGGATCATTCAGACTTACCAGCGTATTCAGGTAGGTGGCTGACATGTTATACCGGGTGGCATCAAATCCGAGGTTATCCGGATTGGAAGGATACTTGTTAATGTTATTGTAGATGAACTGCAGGTTCTGGTCCATACCGGAAATCAGCGGATACTTAGCCGGGTTGCCGGTGATGTCTTTGAACTGCTGCACCACTTTCAGCTCTGCATCATCGGTTTTAGCGCTGAGGGTAACCAGTACGCGTAAACGAAAACTGTTAACCGCACGTTGCCATTGCGTCAGATCGTTGCCATAGTAGAAGTCGCCTTTCAGCACCTGTCCTTCTCCGGTATTTCCCTTATCCGGGTTGGCTATCTGTTGCGCCAGCTGGGTATTGGCGTCTTCGAGCCACTGCAGGATCTGTATAAAGACCTGCTTCTGAGAGTCGTATACAGGCGCAAGATTGTTTTCTCCTTTGGCAGCTTCTTTCATAGGCAGATCTCCGACCAGGCAGGTCATACGGTAGTAGAAGAATGCGCGGAAGAACTTACCCAGCGCAGTATAGGGATTCACATCCTTACCACCAAGCCGTGAGGCTTCCTTCTCCATCTGCTGGATATTGGTCAGGGAAAAATAGGTAGAGAAATCGGCGCCGCCCCAGTCATACCGCTGATCGCCGTAATAGTTATAGTTACAGCAGTCGAACTGATTCCAGCGCATAACAATACTCCAGGGCTGATCCTTGTTGATATCGCCCAGCACACCACCCAGTACCAGGCTCGGGGGAACCTGGGCAGGTTTGTTGGTATTAACGTAATATTCGTCGAATTTTTTATTGCAGCTGCTCAGAGCAAGACCGGCTAAGGCAGCCAGGGCCAGTATTTTAAATGATTTCATACAATGCATTTTTGTTGGATCAGGATCAGAAAGTAAGATTTACGTTAAAGCCATATCTTTTGGTAGTAGGCGTTTGCAGGGTTGAAGAGCCCTGATCTGCGCCGGGGTACTGATCCAGGTCCACATCTTTATTTTTAGCAAAATAGAGCAGGTTTCTTCCTACAAAAGAGATATTGGCAGATCTGATAAAAGTGCCTTTCAGTATGTTTTCCGGCAGAGAGTAGCCGATAGTTACCTCACGCAGTTTGGCAAAAGTTTTACTGATCAGGTTAGCTTCGTTGGTTTTGTAGTATACGCTGATATAGTCCTGCAGGAAGGTTTTGGTAGTGTTGGGGCCGTACTGCAGTTTATCGTAGTTGGTTACATTACCGTTGTTATCGTATTGGATGGGTACGCCGTTGCTTACTACAACGCCTTCGCCCTGCCATGATTTCACCCCTTTGTAATCCTGGTAGCGGGCCTCGCCCATGGCGCCCTGCGTAGTGAGGATATTACGGCCGCCGCGATAGGTCTGCTGCTGGATGTAATCGATCATACTGCCGCCTACGCGTCCGTCGAACTGGAAGCTGAGGTTAAAGCCCTTGTAGCTGAAATTGTTATTGATTCCCCAAACCCAGTCAGGACTTGCATTTCCCAGGAATTGCTGTGTAGGATTTACGATAGGGCGGCCATCAGGTCCGTTGATGATTTGTCCGTCCGGTGTTCTCACGAATTTGGTACCGTAGATTTTATCTACGCGGTCACCCACGCCCACAAAGGCATCCAGCTTATCGCTGCCGTCACGGATGTAGGTATACTTCTCCGTAAAGGTCGACCAGTTGGCGGTTACCGTCCAGGTCAGCCCTTTAGGGTTTCTGATGGGTGTACCATTTACTGCAACTTCATAACCGATTTTACGGGTATTTACTGCATTCATTCTCAGCGCGGAATCGCCGGTGCTGGCGGGCAGCAGCAGGCTGTAAATACGCGGGCCGTTCAGATTGGTGAACCAGGTAGCGTCAACGCCTATACGATTTTTCAGGAAACGGATGTCGATACCGGCTTCTGTTACCTTACTGGTAAATGGCTTCAGATTGGGGTTTGCAATGACGCGGGTATAGTAAGCAGCAGCCTGGTTCTGGTATACCTTAAACACGTCGTAGGTAAGGGTGTTGAAGTTGGGACCGTCATAGGAAGACTTATACTCCGTACCATATCCGAGGGGATAGTTGGCCTCCGGGGTAGCGCCGATAGTGGGTTGTGTCAGCCCGCCCTTTACGTTGGCATAGGAGCCTCTGAGCTTCAGGAAGGAAATTACTTCCGGCAGGTGTACATAATCGGAAACCACGGTGCTGATGGAAGCCGAAGGGTAGTCGTAGGAACGGTGACCTTCCGGAAGGCTGGAAGCCTTATCCACGCGGTCCGTCAGTGAGATGGTCGCATATTTGCCCAGGTCAATATCCACATAACCGTAAGCGCTCAGCACCAGCATGGAAGCGCGGTAGTTGGTAGCGTACAGCGGATCGCGGGTATTGCCGAAGTTATAGGTGCCGGGGGCATTCAGGTAGTTGGTGGAAGTGAATCCGGAGTTGTATTTGAAGCTGCGGGCATTACCTCCTACGGAAGCACGTACACCGATTTTGTGCGGGAACACGTTGGAATAGGATACCAGCACATCGGTATTGTTTTCATACAGCGAGCGTTTATCTTCCCGGTAGTCACCTTTACCTTCTTCGCGGCCGTAGGGGTGAGCGGAGAAAGGCATTTTTTCGTTACGCATCAGGTCATAGCTGGTAACCTGTGTACGGGCGAGTACTTCCACATGGTCGGACACTTTATAAGTCAGGCGTGCGTAGCCGTTGATATCTGTTTTATAGTGACCGCGCAGCCATTCCTTTGTCATGAACCAGGGGTTGTGGTAGCGCTGGTATTCCGCATAGATGGACTGGATACCTTCTTTACCGGGTTGCCAGTAATTGCGCATATCATCCACGTTCCAGTCGGCGCCTGCCCATATCAGCATATTATAGATAAGGCTGTTGGGGCCGTAGTTAACGTCCGGGAAGTTATCGGAGTACTGGCGGTTATAGTTCATGTATCCGTCGAGGCGCAGGCGCGGAGAGAAGTTATAGCCTGCGGAGATGTTGAAGTTGGTAATATTCAGCTGCGTATTGGGTACAATCCCTTTCTGATAGGAGTTGGAGATGGAGAAGCGCAGGTCTGCCTTATCGGAATGGGACGATACGGCCAGGTTGTTGGTACTCAGCATGCCTGTCTGCAGAAAGCGCTGCAGGTTATTTTTACCACGGGCAATCCAGGGGGTGCCGGTACGTTTGCCGGTAACGGGATCTACAGGGCTGTCGTACTGCGGGATCAGCTGTCCTTCAAACTTTGGGCCCCATACATCGTAGTCGGCATCATTTACGCCGGCGCCTTTACCATCCACGAAGGCGTATTTACCATGATCGCCGGGACCGTATTCATCCTGTACCCTGGGCACGGCGTTGAATCCTTTTTCGAACATCGTGCTGGAGTTGAATTCAATGGAGTAGCCGCGTTTGTCTTTAGATCCTTTTTTAGTGGTGATCATGATAGCGCCGTTGAGGCCGCGGGAGCCGTACAGGGCGGAGGCGGTAGCGCCTTTAAGAACGGTGTAGCTCTCGATATCGTCCGGGGAGATGTTCCAGGTATCGGAGTTAATAGGTACGCCGTCGACCACATAGAGGTTGATGTTGTTACCGCGCAGCAGTACGAGCGGGGCAGCCAGCAGTTCAGCAGAAGCGCCTACGGTGAGGCCGGCTACTTTTCCGACAAGGCCGTTTACCGGGTTAGGTTCGCGGGCTTTGATGAGGTCCGCGCCTTTCACTTCCTGTACGGCATATCCTACGCGTTTTACTTCTTTTCGTATACCCAGGGCCGTTACAACCACTTCGTCCAGTGCTTTTTTGTCGGGGTGCAGGGTAATGATGATGTTGGAGGCGTTGTTAACGGCGTGGGTAGTGGGGAGGAATCCGATAGAAGTTATTTCCAGTATATCGTTGCCGGCAGCGTTGATGGTGAAAGTACCGGTGCTGCTGGTGGCGGTGCCGCGGTTAGCGCCTTTCACCTTAACGGTAGCGCCGATGACAGGCTGCTGGTCGTCGCCGGAAATAATTTTACCAGAAACGGTTTGCTGAGCTTGTGCTGCCGTTACATACAGCAATAGCATGAGCAGGGCGCATACGTTTATGAGCGCCCGTTGTAGGGTGGATTGCATAGCAATTTAGATTAAAGTTACCATGCAAAGGTTAGGTTCGAATGTGACGGGAATGTTAAGCTATACTAAATTCTATGTTAAGTATTTGTATATAGATGTTTACTTATCGTTATCCAGGAAAAAGTAAACGACGAGGATCTGGGCGGTATCTTCGCCTATATTGGCGGGTTTATGGCCCAGGCGGCCATCAAAAAAGAGGGAATCACCTTCTTCCAGTATATATTTTTCGTTGTCTATCTGGTATTCTACGGTTCCTTTGATGATGTATTTGTATTCGTAGGCGTCAGTTTTGACGATATGGGTGCGGCGGGCGCCTTTTTTGAGTTCAAGGATCACAATATCCACCGGGAAGTTCTTGACATTTTTGGTCAGTACCCTTTTGTACTGGAAGCCTTTGGCAGGTTCCTTTTCAAATTCCTGGTAAGATGCTTTCTGTTTGATAATGACTTTAGCGGATTGGGTCTGCTGGTCTATTTCATTGAAGAATTCGTTCATATCCAGGTTCAGTGCCCGGATAATGTTGATGAGTACCAGCAGGGAGGGCACCGTGCGGTTGTTTTCGATCTGCGATATCAGCCCTTTGCTGACTTCTGCCTTGTCTGCCAGCTCCTGGATGGTAATTCCCTTTGATTTCCGCTTTTCCTTGATCTTATTGCTGATCTGAATGATAATATCCTCGGTCATATAGGTCGTGATTATAGCAAATATAGGGAGAAAGGGGGAAGCATAAAACCACAGGCATTCTCATTATATTTACAGGAAATGAAGCTGCATGTTCAGTATCGACCAAATTCTGGCTATTACCTTTACGTTGTTTGCGGTGATTGATATCGTTGGCTCCATCCCTATACTGGTATCCCTGAAGGAAAAGCTGGGGCATATAGATGCCGGCAAAGCCACGCTGGCTTCCGGTTTCCTGATGGTGCTTTTTCTGCTGGTAGGAGAACCTTTCCTGCGGATGCTCAGCGTAGATGTACATTCCTTTGCAGTAGCGGGTTCTATCGTTATTTTCGTGATAGGGCTGGAAATGATCCTGGGAATTGAATTTTTCAAGGCAGAGAAAGATGCCAAGGCCGGCAGTGTGGTACCTATCGCCTTTCCGCTCATAGCCGGTTCCGGTACGCTGACCACCATTATGTCGCTCAAAGCCAATTTCGGGGAATATAATATCCTGGCCGGGATCATACTCAACCTCCTGATCGTATATATTGTGCTACGGTGCCTGAACTATATAGAACGCTTGCTGGGCAAGGCCGGGCTGATGGTGGTACGTAAATTTTTCGGGGTTATCCTGCTGGCGATTGCGGTAAAAATCTTTAAAAGTAATATCAATCTTTAATGTAATTTGGGATTGTAGCAGAGAAAATGTAGTTTTGCGGACTTTCCGGCCTCGTAGTACAATGGATAGTATAAGAGTTTCCGAAGCTCCAGATTCAAGTTCGATTCTTGACGAGGCTACCAGAACATTGATTCGCCCAGACTTAGCTTTACTAAGTTTGGGCGTTTTTCATTTACGGGCGTGGGTTTTGGAGAAAAGAACCAGGGAGATAAAGGAAAATTGTGCAGAATGCCCCCACCGTCTCAGGATATGCATTTTAAGCCTCAGGATTTTTCAATCAGATACCATCATCATCTATTTAGACGGGTGCCAAAGACAATCGATATTTATTCATGATATTAAAGAGCGGTGTTGCATAAATAAATCCAAAGCTAGCAGAGCTTTCAGGTATCTGGCATCTGTGGGAAGCAATAAGACAGAAAAAATTGGCTTCCCTTATCCTTCTATAAACCGGCACTGACATTGGGAAATATTTATGCAACAATGCCATATTAAAATAAAAGACCAGGATAGTACATCCTGACTTAAACAATGGATGGATCAATAATCAAGGAAGAGATATCCTTACTGTTGCGTATGCAATATTTGGCGAAGTAGTTAATTTTAAAAATCCGTCAACTTTATATTTAATTACAGTGCTTGTCGCAACTACACCTTCAATTAATTCTCCCTCAAAGTATGCTTTACTTCGATCTGAACCATCGCTATAAGCACTTCTATGCGTATACATCCAAAGGATACCCTTCCCGTAAAGAGAAGTACCATCAATCTGTAACCCTACCCATGTTGGAGTAAACCAAAACTTCATCTTTGATGGAAACCTGGTTGTATTAAGAGTAAACTCAACAACGCCAGGCGTTAATACGTTGCCTTTAACTTCCGTCCAGAGACCTTGCACAGAGTTTCTAGTTACATTTTTATCTTGTTGCGGAATAATGTCATCCTTTGTTGTTTTATCTGGAAGCATTAAACGGTCAGTTGATTTCCTGCAGCTACTGATTGTCAAGATTATTCCACATAAAACGTAAAGGGGTAAACGGTTAATTTTTTTCATATTGTGAGAATGTTTAGAATAAATTTATGTGATACTCCTGCTATAATATGTGAGTGGTTTTCTAATATTTATATATCTGCCTATCAGCATCATTCTCTCAATCATTTTCCCACGGTACAGGGCAACCTTGCTACTACTTCTACATCCGAAAGAATGACCTATGTACAAAGCATGGTGCGAAAGGCTTTAACAGACAGCCTGTATACCGCTCGCAATATGGATGTGGCCGGGCCTTGCCAGTAAGGTGAAGAACAGGCATTCATTGCAAAATGAAATTGATCACTTGTATTAAATACGGAAGGATCATCTTTTGTGGTGGTCCTTTTCAAAATATTCGTCCGGTTGCAATATTTCAGCACAGAAAATGATATTGATTTATTAACTTTATTTCAGACCCATTATCGTAAGCACCGGATTTGTTTAACAACTCAATCAATAATAGCCCGCAGCCCTTGTAACCCGTAATACCTATACCAGAAACAGTTTTCCCTTGATAAGAATAAAGCACCCGTTTACTTGCGCCTTATCTTCCTTAAAATATCGGAGCATTCCACTATAAACCTGTAATCACAGGCAGATAACATCTGTCTGATTTATAATCATCAAAAAAGAAAGCATGAAAAAGAAACTAAGTCTGAACAAAAAGATTTTCCTGCAAAAGGAAACAATCGCCGTCCTCAGTGCGTTCGAGCAACGCCGGCTGCAGGGCGGGGGAAGAACGGTAGCCCAGACCGGCCCCACCTTACCCAGCCCGATTAACTGTCTTTGCTGCTATATCCCTGTCGAGACTGAAGATATTCCCTGCAATTACTAATGCAGTCATCAGCCAATGCTGATGACTGGCGCACTTCCTTCTGATCAGGATACCAACGAAAAAAATCAGTGCATCCGGATTCATTTGTAACCCATAATATTCCTGTGCCCGATACCCGTTACCCTTGATAAGAATAAAGTATCACTCATCTGACACATCCCATTATATCACATCAAAAAAAAAGTATGAAAAAGAAAATTAGCCTGAACAAGAAACTTTTCCTGCAGAAAGAAACTATCGGTAACCTGAATTCATCCCAGCAACAGCAGGTGCAGGGAGGCGTAAGAACCAAAACTTATTTTACGGCGCCTACTATTCCCAGCCCTATTAACTGTCTTTGCTGCTATATTCCTACTGAATCGCAGAACTCCCCCTGCACCAATTGATATTGGCTGAGTAAATGCTGATGATTTGAGATTTTTTCATTTGTGATTTTTCTTTCTGATAAGGTGTGTCCTACAACTCCGGCAAACACCGGGAAAGAAAACATCCAAATGAAAAAATCTCAAATAAAAATCAATGCCGGATTATTAAATGCTGAATATCTTTTGCTTTTGGAGCCAGATTTG
Organism: Chitinophaga solisilvae; assembly: GCF_009928525.1. GTDB lineage: Bacteria > Bacteroidota > Bacteroidia > Chitinophagales > Chitinophagaceae > Chitinophaga > Chitinophaga solisilvae. Next base: position 120,222 of record NZ_JAABOK010000007.1, read on the forward strand.
TTTATACATAACCTTACTTGCTTCATCTAAGAAAGAAGCGTCGATTAGCGCATTAACCTCCTCATTTCTTGAGGAAAATTTCCTGAAAATATTATCCCTTACCTTTGCCGGAATATTTAAATTGTCTGCGAGTGTGATGAAGTCGGCCAATCTTATTTTTTTCTTTTTTGCATTCAGCGTTAAAGCTAATTCCTCATCATCGGCAGGATTAACCAAATTTACATTCAACAGGTCATAGGCCGGACATAAAACAACTCCTTCTTCCAGATGAATAACAGAGAAATTTTTCAAATGCATATCATTATTTCCTGTAAGATATGAGAACAATAATACTTCGAAATAATTCAACAGATCCAAGCCCTTATTTGTGCAATACCTGATACAGAAAAACATATCCCTCATCTGTTTCAGATATAATACCAGCCAGCTTTTCACCATAAAAAACTTTTCCTCTTTTACTCATGGTGATATGTTTTAGATGCCGGAATCAATTCCATTCCGAATAATGCAAGTAACTGATTTACTTTATCCATTCGCATGGTTGTTTTACCCTGTTCAATTTCCCTGATCAACCTTAGTCCTAAGCCTGATTTGAGCGCAAGATCATATTGCGTCATACCATATTGCTTACGTTTAAGCTTTATCAGTTCAGACAGACTATTCATTTATACCCTTTTGGGTATAAATATAACAAAAATATCTCAATATTATACCCCAAAGGGTATAATTCAATATCTAACACCGCACCTTATATCTTTTGAAGAATAATTCAGCAAATAAAGAAAACGGCATCCCCCAGTTCCCTCACAGGTTAACAGCCGGTTGCCCGGATGCTATCATATACGCTTCCTTTAATGCTTCCGAATAGGTAGGATGTGCATAAGAGATACGGAACATATCTTCATCGCGGATTTCGTACTCCATCGCTATTACCGCCTGAGCAATGAGATCGGCAGCTCTTGCACCGATGATATGCACTCCCAGCAACTCGCCGTACTTAGGATCAGTGAGCACCTTTACAAACCCTTCTGTGTCCATGGCTGCACGGGCTTTGGCATTGGCAGAAAACAGGAACCGGCCAACATTATAGGGGATATTCCGCTGCTGCAATTCCTGCTCCGTATAGCCAACCGCAGCCACTTCCGGCCAGGTATATACTACTCCCGGAATACGGTTATAATGGATATGCCGCTGCTGACCGTGAATAGTTTCTGCTACCAGCACTGCTTCTTCCTCCGCTTTATGCGCCAGCATTGCACCACCGGTAACGTCGCCGATGGCATAGATATGCGGTACGGTTGTCTGCAATTTCTCGTTGGTAAGAATAAATCCTTTGGGATCTTTGGCAATGCCGGTATGCTCCAGCCCCAGCCCTTCGGTATAGGGCTTCCTGCCAACTGCTACCAGCACATAATCTGCTTCCAGCTGCTGCTCCTGCCCATTTTCATCTTTGAACCATACGGCGGCTGTCTTCCCCAGATTTGCCGTTTTGTACACAGATTGCTGCAACCGGATATCTATACCCTCCTTCTTCAGTATTTTATGCAATGCTTTCCCCAACTCCTGGTCCATGGCAGGGATGAGGTTACCGGCATACTCCAGGATGGTTACTGCGGTACCGATTCTGCTGAAGATGGATGCCATTTCGACCCCGATAACGCCTCCGCCGATTATCACCATACTTTTCGGTTGCTCCTTCAGTGAAAGGGCTTCCGTTGAACTGATAATCCTTTCTTTATCTATAGCAACACCGGGAATGGTGGCGGGCTTAGACCCTGTGGCAATGATAAAGTGCGTAGCTGAAAGCGTAGTAACGCCTTCCCTTCCCGTTACCTGCAGGGTGCTATCATTTGTGAAAGCAGCTTTCCCCCGGATGATGGTGATCCTGTTCTTTTTCATCAGAAATTCCAGCCCCTGCGTATTCTTCTGAACCACTTCCCGTTTCCTGCGGTACAGCTGCTCAAAGTCCAGCGAAACACCACCGGTGCGGATACCCTGCGCTTCAAATTTATGCAGGGCATCATGGTACGCATGCGTACTGTCCAGCAGCGCTTTGCTGGGAATGCAGCCCACATTGGTACAGGTACCACCTAATGTGTCATACTTTTCAATCAGTACCGTGCTGTATCCGAGCTGCGCACTGCGGATTGCCGCCACATATCCTCCGGGGCCTGCGCCGATTACAGCTATGTCATACTTTTCCATCTCTCTGTTTTTTTTATTTATTAAGTCAGTTCATAAAATATACCAATCGGTATATTTCAAATGTAAAAAAAAGCATTTGCCAATGAATTCAACCAAATCATTCAAATGCGGTACAAATATAAATAAATATACCGATCGGTATATTTATTTAATCTGATTTTAATAAATAGCAGAGATAGCCTACCTTCACCGCATGGAATTCGCATATTAGCTATACAGATAACATACCTCTCCTTCCGGAACAGCCACCCTGTTCCTTATCGTTATTTGTTATCATTTAAAATATGCTATCATGCAGAATTTCTTTGAAAGTCCGTTCAGGGGCAAAATCATTAAAGATCATATCACCAATACCAATATCATCGCCGGCAAATACTCCTACTATTCAGGATACTATCACGGGCACTCCTTCGACGACTGCGCCCGTTACCTGTTTTCGGACAGGAATGACGTTGACAGACTGATTATCGGGTCTTACTGCTCCATAGGCTCCGGCGTCAGCTTCATTATGGCCGGCAACCAGGGCCACCGGCACGACTGGATTTCCAGTTTCCCGTTTTTCTATATGTCTGAAATACCTTACTTCCGGCAGAGCCGCGATGGCTATCAGCCAGCCGGCGACACCGTTGTCGGAAATGATGTGTGGATAGGCAGTGAAGCCATGATTATGCCTGGCATAACAATCGGCGACGGAGCCGTTATCGGCAGCCGCGCCCTGGTAACCAGGGATGTGGAACCGTATGCCATCGTTGGAGGGAATCCTGCAAAGCTGATCCGGAAAAGATTCAGCGAGCATCATATCACCCTGCTGATGGAAATGAAATGGTGGAACTGGGAAGAAGATATTTTAAAAGATCTCATGCCCGTTCTATGTTCAGAGAATATAGATTTACTGTATGAATGCTATCAGAAAATCTGATAAAAACACAGGGGAGGGCCTGACAGGTCCTCCCCTGCTGCTTTATAGCTCCAGTAACAGGTTCAGCAGCTTGTTTATTTCCGGAAACTGTGCCTCTTTTACATCACCGTTATACAATACAATGACGGCCTTTTTAGCGGAAGGATTTGCGTATAGCATGGAGTGACTTCCCGGTACATCTCCCATGTGTCCGTAAATATGCAGGTTCTTAAACGGTACATTCTCCCAGAAAAGCCCCTGTGTGGATTTAACTTCCGGATACTGCACCTTGCCCATGGCATCCAGTATGGCAGGCGCAATCACTTCCTTACCGTCTTTTACACCACGGTTAATGATCAGCTGCGCAAAAACCGACATATCAGCCAGGTTGCCGTGAAGGCCGCCGGTACAATAATCTACCATGCTGTAATTCCCCAGCGGCTGCCCGTCGCTGTCGTATGGAACAGCAAATGGCTCTGATACATAATCGCGCAGATGCCATACCAGTGTGGTAGTATGCAGCGGAGTAATAAACTCGCGGGTTGTCCGCGTATCAAAGCTCTCCCTGCTCACACATTCCACCATGTAGGCTGCCAGCGTGGCTCCTACATTGGAATAACTGTATACTGCTCCTGCCCTGTCGTCAAGAAAAGTATCGGGATGATAATATTTTCCGGCCGGATCCAGCATGTCACGGATAAAGGCCGCTATCGTCATAGGATGATCTTTCTCCGGCGCAATAAACTCTTCCAGCACCAAACCGGCGTAGGTTTTGTCCACAATACCGGAAGAATGACTCAGCAAATGCCGCAGGGTAATTACCTTACCGGGATTCTTAGGATTGTATACCTTAAACGGCAGATAGTCGTTCACGTTAGCGTCCAGGCTCAGCTTACCGCTTTGCACCAGCTGCATCACACTGAATGCAATAAATGGTTTGGCCATTGAGCCCAGCTTAAAAACTGTTTTCGCAGTGATGGGTATTTTCTTTTCTACATCGGCCATACCAGCAGTCTGAGACCAGATAATACCTTCCGGGCCTACAACGGCAACAGCAATACCCGGTATTCTCACTTCATTCAGCAATACGGTTATCTGCTGTGTTATCCGCGCTGTATCCTGCGATGGTACGGGCACTGTATCTCCGCTGTCTTTCTTTCTGCAGGCACCTGCTGCCAGCAGCAGTAATAAAGCAACACAATAATTTCTCATGTTTTTTCTGCAAATCAAAGGATGCCGGCAATAACAGGAAGCCTGTATTATAGGAATACCGGGAAACATACCATTCAACAACCCTGCATTGGCAACAAGTAGTGAATAGGGGTAAACAGGAGGCAGTCGCGTATTATTGACAGACAAAATCAGCCGGTTGGTTGTCAGCATACATCAGTTTGTCCGTCAACCGCAAAGGATAACGATGGGAATTACTATATGCCACCCTGCAGCAACGCCGCTGCAGGTAAACAAACCGCTGTACCTGCGGATATTGCTGCACCTTGCACCGGCAATAACATTATACGCCATAGCAGGCATGAACCAGTTCCGTCCGGAATGGCAGCCCGCTATGAAAGCCGTGGCGGCCTTGTTTCTACTGGCGGCGCCCTATGTTAATATTTACCTGCTCGTACCGGCGCTGTTACTGCGCTTCCGTTACCTGGCCTATGCTTTATCTGTGCTGCTGCTCATATCCGTACTCCTGTTATTCACTATCTGGATGCAACCGCTTTTTACGCCGCTGCTGAATACCGGCGAATATTTTACGCCGCTGGAATTACATGATACAGTAGTCTTTTTTGTGATGATGCTGGCGCTGATTGCTGCATCTACTACCGTACAGTTGTTCAGGCACTGGATGGCAGCCAGCCGCCAGCGTACCGACAACCTGCGTACTGAGCTGGAAAATCTTAAACGACAATTATCTCCGCATTTCGTTTTCAATACGCTTAACAACCTGGATACCCTGATTTATGCAGATCAGCACAGGGCATCAGAAGTAGTGCATGCGCTCTCGCGCCTGCTGCGCCACCAGCTGTATCTGTCCGGCGATAATAAAGTGCCGCTGCAGCAGGAGCTGGACTTCCTCCAGGACTACCTGTACCTGGAGCAGCTACGTCATGACGCACTGGACATTACGCCGCACATCTCCGGCGATATACAGCAGGTAACCCTGCATGCCATGCTGCTGATACCTTTTATTGAAAATGCAGCCAAACACAATGACTATAACGGTAATGCCTATATTAATTTCAGCCTTACCGTTAACAGCGATAAACTGGAATTCAGCTGCATCAATCCGCTGGGCATGAAACCCGCTGCCACTACGGGCGGCGCCGGACTCCAAAATGTACGGCGGCGGCTGGCATTATTATACCCGGGGCAGCATGAGCTGCATGCAGCAGCATCCGGCAACATTTTCACGGTACAACTAACCTTACATATATGAACTGCATTATTATTGATGATGAACCACTGGCGCGGGAAAAGATCAGAATGCTGGCAGCGCAGGATGTATCCCTGCAGGTACTGGGCTGCTTCTCCGGCACCGCCGGCGCAGCGGACTTCCTGGAACTGAACCCGGTAGAACTCATATTCCTGGATGTGCAGATGCCCGGCTGCAACGGGCTGGACTTCGCGCGGCAACTTCCGCACAACCTTCTCGTAATATTCACCACGGCGCATGCAACATACGCGCTGAACAGCTACGATGTAAATGCAGTTGACTATCTGGTGAAGCCCATACATCCCGCCCGGTTTACACAGGCCGTAAAGAAAGCAGTAGACTATGCAGATATGCAGAGGTACCGCCATCAGCAGCAGCAACCTCAGACTACCGCACGGCCGGATCATGTGTTTGTTCGTGCAGACCGCCGGCTGCATCGGGTATTGTTCAGTGAGTGCCTGTATATCGAAGGGGTGCGTGACTATTGCATCATGCACCTGGCCAACCGCAAGCTCATGGTAGCCATTAACCTGAAAGCGCTGCTGGAACAATTACCACAGGATATTTTTGTACGCATCAGTAAATCATTGGTGATTAATTTCCGGCATGTAACCAGTCTGAACAACCAGGATGTATATATCGGCGACAAAGCACTGGCAATCGGTCATGCCTACCGGGAACAGCTGTTACCGTTTTTTGCGGATAATCAGGTTACAGGAAGATAACAGCAGGTCACTTATTTCACGCAGTCAAAACTGCTTTTTCACTCGATAAATTTCTTGAAAATAAAACCAGGCGGACACTGGATAATCCCGCGCTAAATTTTTATTTTCAGCAACTGTTACTGTTACAACGCGACGACATTCATCCCTATCATTATTTGTATTCTATCACCCTGTAAACCACACATTATGAATGCTCAGATTTCTGTCAAAAACCAATCACTGCTGACTTCCGGCCTCCGGCTTTCTGTTACCGCGGCGCAGGAAATGATCAACACCTATCAGCAGCAGGAGCCTGATGGTCTCCGTTCCTTTATGTTTAGCCGCCACCTGCTGGACCAGATGCTGGAAGCGCCGCAATGCGCCGGCATACGCATTTTCAATGCCATGAATGAAGAAGGAGAACAGCGCCTGATTTTTACTGCTGCCGATGCCAGCGGAGAACGTATTCGTATGATACAGGTAAAAGGTGCTGATGGTGCAGTAAATATCTGGGATCCTATTTTTACCGGAAATGGATTTTGTCCTTTTGACTGCCCCAAAGGTGCGCTGGAACTGATTCCGGGAAGCGACAGCACCGCATCTGACCTGAACGCTAAAACTATTTCCAGCCAGGAAGCACAGGAGATGATCCTGTCATACCAGCATCATGAACCGGAGGGGGTGTATGCTATACTTTTGGGCCGGCAGATAGTGCAATCATTGCTGAATACACCCGGATGCGCCGGTATCCGTGTTTTCAACGCAATTGATCAGAAAGATGAACACACCTTTCTGTTAGCGCCTGTAAACGCTGCCGGTGGCAATCTGCTACAGTTTGGCAATCCGATTATTGCCGGAGAAGTAAAATGCCCGTTTGATTGCCCCAAATTCCCTTGATCTGACCTATTTCCTTCTTTTCCTATTGCAGGAGGCTGTCTCAGAAGTTGAGGCAGCCTCTTTCATTTACCTGTCCGAATTCTTACTAAATTTATAATAGTCCTGCCCTATATATGAATCATTTGATTATTTGAGATTTAATAAAAGCGAAGACCTGAGCGGATATTGTTCCACTCAGGTCTTCGCTTTTATTAAATCTCAAATAATCAAATAATCAAATGAACGGTTTCAGCTTCCGCTGAGTTCACTCAGCTCCAGCCAGCGCATGCCTTTATCGTCCAGCAGTTGCATTACTTCTCCGATGCGGTGCGTGAGAGGTTCCATCTCTTCATAAGGGAGTTCTCCGCTGGCCAGTTTTGCTTCTATGGTTTTCTTTTCTGTTTCCAGGTTTTCTATTTCTTTCTCCAGCAGTTCCAGTTCACGCTTTTCCTTGAAGGTCATTTTGCGCGCGGTACTGGTAGCGGCTGGGGTGGTAGCGGCAACCGGTTCAGGCTTTATTTCCTTTTTCTCTGCTGTTTTCTTTTTGTCTTCTTCTTTCTGCCATTCGCGGTATTGGGTATAGTTACCGGGGTAATCCCTGATCTGGCCGTCGCCTTCAAATACAAACAGGTGTTCCACCAGTTTATCCATAAAGTAGCGGTCATGGCTCACAATGATGACGCAGCCCTGGTACTCCTGCAGGAAGCTCTCCAGGATGCTGAGTGTGGGCAGATCCAGGTCATTGGTAGGTTCATCCAGCACCAGGAAGTTAGGGTTGCGGAAGAGGATAGACAGCAGGTGCAGTCTTCTTTTCTCGCCTCCGCTTAACTTGGAGATGTAGGTATATTGCTTCTCCGCCGGAAACAGGAATAGTTCCAGAAACTGGGCGGCGCTTACTTTGGAGCCGTCGGCCAGTGGGAAGTTTTCCGCGATGTTCTTCACGAATTCGATGACGCGCATATCTTCCTTTACCACGAGGCCGGACTGCGAATAGTTTCCGAAGACGATGGTTTCACCCACGTTGATCTTTCCGGAATCTGGCTGTTCCGTACCCAGCAGCATGTTGAGGAAGGTGGATTTACCTACGCCGTTTTTGCCGACGATACCTACGCGTTCTCCTTTTTTGAAGGTATAGTCAAACCCTTTCAGGATAACGTGATCGCCAAAGGCTTTGTATACTTTCTTCAGTTCCAGGATTTTTCCTCCCAGACGGGTCATTTTCACATTGAGTTCGAGCTGCTGGTCGGCGATCCTGGTAGCAGCTTTTTCTTTTACCTCATAGAATGCATCCTGGCGGGACTTGGATTTGGTAGTGCGGGCTTTGGGTTGTTTCCGCATCCATTCCAGCTCCTTGCGGTAGGTGTTACGGGCCTTTTCCACGCTGGACTTGTCCATCTCTTCACGGGCGGCTTTCTTTTCCAGGTAGTTCTCGTAGTCGCCTTTATATATGAAGAGCTGTTCCTGGTCCAGTTCCATAATTTCGTTGCAGACACTGTCGAGGAAGTAACGGTCGTGCGTTACCAGCAGCAGGGTCACCCTTTCCTGGTCCAGGTAGTTTTCCAGCCATTCGATCATACTTACATCGAGGTGGTTGGTAGGCTCATCCATGATGAGGAGCACATGTTTATGTTCAAAGCCGATATCGATAAGTACTTTGGCGAGGGCTACCCTTTTCTGCTGTCCGCCGGACAGGGAGCCAACGGGCTGTTCCAGGTTGTGGATATTGAGTTTGCCGAGGATCTGTTTGACTTTGCTATCGAAATGCCAGGCATTGAGTTCATCCATGCGGGCAAAGGCGTCAGCGAGCTTAAGGGGGTCCGGTTCATGGCCTTCTTCCGTCAGCAGCTCATATTCCTTGATGGCATTGAGTACAGGATGGTCGTGGTTGAAGATATTCTCAATCACGGATTTCGAGAGATCGAAATCTGATTGCTGTTCCAGCATGACAACGGTAACATCCTTATGAATCCATACTTTTCCATCGTCGGGCATTTCTTTGCCCAGAACTATTTTGAGCAGGGTTGATTTACCTGTGCCATTCAGCGCTACCAGCGCTATTTTATCGCCTTCTTCGATATGAAAGGAAATATTTTTAAAAAGCGGCTTAACGCCGTACGACTTGGTGAGCCCTTCTACTGTAACATAATGCATAATGCGAAGTTATACATATTCAGGAAAACTCCCCGGAAACCCGAATTATGTATTTGATATTATGATTTTTTTCGTATATTCAGTATAGGATTTGGAGGTAGAGCAGATTATACCCACACCTAATGAAAAAAAATCTTTTTTATTGTTAGTTCTGTCTCGGCCTTTGTCCATTATCCTTGCCCCTCTTTGCGATAAATAAAAGCCCTTCAGCTCAAAAGCGGAAGGGCTTGCGTGTTTTCAGGCACTATGTCTTTTCTCTTTAGAAATCATAATAGAACTGGCGGAAGGTACTGCGCAGTCCGAAACTAAAGATCAGGTCATTTTTGGATTCAATGTCATTTTTAACGCGGCGGGCGGCCAGAGAGGCTTCCAGGCGCAGATTATACTTTGGATTCAGTACATAGGCGATAGTTCCCTGAGCGTACAGGAGGCTTGTTTTCACGCCCTGTCCGATCCAGTTACCATATTCTCTGGGATGGGTAGTATATGGTTTGGAGATATCATGCCCGAAGTTGGATTTGGCATCCGGGTCATCTCCATACTTGGAATATACAAGTTCACCTCTGCCATACCAACGCTTATAGCGGTAGGTGGCTATTCCCAGTACTTCCCAGAAATTGGCTCCCTGCGGGTGTGCCAGCGACTGGTTATAGTGTTCATAGTTAATATAGGTAGTGCTGTAGGAGTAGGTGTATGGCCGTACCACGTTTCCTTCTCCCTGCAGGTCGAGGTTTTTAACTTTGAAGAGGTCGAAGGAACGGAAACCGAGCTGATAGGATTGCTTGTTGGCCCACCAGCCTTTACCGCCGAATACTTCTTTCAGCTTAAATTCATCCAGTACCAGCTGTCCGTAAACAGTGGTTTTGGGCAGCAGTTTATATTTGATATTTGCGCCAACCAGGGCATTATCAGAAGAGCCCTGGGAGAATTCAGCCGGGCGCAGGAAGATGATGGGGTTCATATAGCTCCAGTCAAATCCGCGTTTACGGCCGGTAGAATCGGCATCCGGCCAGATAACGGCATCAAACAGACCGATGGTGAGGCGTTTGTTTACGTTCCAGTCCAGGAAGTGAAATACGCCCCATTTCTTTAAGAAGCCGAGGTCTTTGTAGGCGGTGTTGAAACTTTTACTGTGCTTATCCATGAACTGCGTCCACATGGCTGTGTACTGCACGCTGCCGAGGTTACCGGTTATTTTCAGGTAAGGATAACTGAACTGGATATCCGAAAGTATGAGTGAACGGTAACCGTCGCCGATGAAGTTCTGTCCATAGCCGAGTGTAAAGTTCAGGTATTTGTTGGGCGTGTAGGACAGCAGGGCATTGGCGTAGTTAAAATCGAATGCTTTGCCTTCGCTGTAGTCTTTGATACCGCCCTGGCCGGGAACAATATCATTTTTCCGGATGTACTGGTCCAGATACAGCGGGAATTTACCCTGGTTTTCGTAGAAGGAGGATTCGAAATAAAACTTGGTGCCTACGTTGGCCTGAATGATGGCGCCGCGGGTATTCAGCCAGTTGGTTCTGCTGCCGTCGCGGCTTTTACCGATCTGAAAATCCGGCAGGAAGTCGATGAATACATTATATTCCTTATTTCTGAATTCCAGCAGGTGTTCATCAAAAAGTTTACGGTGTATCCAGCTGCGGCGGGTAGTATCAGGCCGGGTGTACATGGCGCTGGTATCTACGTGGAGAATAGGCTTAAATGCGGTATGGTGGTTGTTTGTATCAAGGTAAAGCTCCCTGATATTCTGGGGATTGTAAGGAAGAATTACCGGTAATTTTTCCTGTGCAAAAGCTGCACGTGAGAGCAATAGGATTGCTGTCATCCAAACAAGATGCTTCATTAATTACTTTTTGATTTAACAATATTTAGTGTACGGTTTCAGGCTACACAAACATCCACAAATAACCTGGCAAAACTACGGTTGCTGTTTTTTTATAGACGCAAAGATAATCTTTTAGATAAATCGTGGCGACAGCGAGGGATCGGGAAAGGATCAGGACAGGAACCTGTTTACACGGGTTCCTGTTCAATATAATCTATTTTGACCAATTTTTCTTTACAGCTTCCGTGTATACTTCACGGATACCATTTTCGAGGGTGATCCGCGCTTTCCAGCCGTAGCTGTGCAGTCTGGATACATCCATCAGTTTACGGGGGGTACCGTCCGGTTTGGAGGTATCAAATACCAGCCTGCCTTCATAGCCTACTATGCCTTTAATCAGGAGGGCAAGGTCGTGGATGCTGATATCTTCCCCCACGCCGATATTAACGAAACCGGGGTCGTTATAGTGTTGCATCAGGTAAAAGCAGGCGTCAGCCATATCATCCGCATGCAGGAATTCCCGTTTAGGCGTTCCCGTTCCCCAGAGGGTCACTTCCGGCACCTGATTTATCCGTGCCTCATGCATTTTACGCAGCATGGCGGGCAGTACATGGGAATTGTTCAGGTCATAGTTATCATTGGGGCCGTACAGGTTGGTAGGCATTACTGCAATAAAGTTACAACCGTACTGTGCCCTGTAGGCATCACACATTTCAATACCGGCAATTTTTGCGATGGCATATGGCTCGTTGGTAGGTTCCAGCGGGCCGGTAAGCAGGTATTCTTCCTTTAATGGCTGCGGCGCCATTTTAGGGTAAATGCAGGAAGATCCGAGGAACATCAGTTTTTTCACACCATTTACGTATGCCTGGTGAATAACGTTGTTCTGGATCATCAGGTTTTCATATATAAACTGGCCCCTGTAGGTATTATTGGCAACGATGCCGCCTACTTTTGCGGCTGCCAGAAATACATGGTCAGGTTTTTCCTTGGCAAAAAAATCTGCAACCGCAGCCTGGTCTTTAAGGTCCAGCTGATCTGAGGTCCGGCTGATGATATTATTGAATCCATCTTTTTCCAGACGTCTTAATATAGCTGAACCTACCATTCCGCGGTGACCTGCTATGTATATTTTATCCTGTTGGTTCATACTATTCAAATTGGTTCAATACCTTATAGCCGGCATCTTTCAGGAGTTTTTCCCGCTTAAAGAGTTCTACGTCTGCCGCCACCATTTCCTTTACCAGCGCAGGCAGGTCATATTTAGGTTCCCATCCCAGTTTGGTTTTAGACTTGGTGGGGTCGCCTATCAGGAGTTCTACTTCGGTGGGGCGGAAATATCTTGGGTCTACTGCTACCAGCTCATCGCCGACTGTCAGGTGAGTATCTTTTATCTGCAGAGCTTTTACATATCCGATTTCCTCAACCCCGGTTCCTTTAAACGCAATCTCCACGCCAACTTCAGCAAAAGACATCGTGATAAACTCCCTTACGGTGGTGGTGATTCCGGTTGCGATGACGAAGTCTTCAGGAGTATCCTGTTGTAATATGCGCCACATAGCTTCCACATAGTCCTTGGCGTGTCCCCAGTCCCGTTTTGCATCCAGGTTTCCCATATAGAGTTTATCCTGCATGTTCAGAGATATTTTGGCAACTGCGCGGGTGATTTTGCGGGTTACAAAGGTTTCTCCTCTCAGCGGGCTTTCATGGTTAAAGAGAATTCCATTGCAGGCGAACATATTGTAGGCTTCTCTGTAGTTAACAGTGATCCAGAAGGCATACATTTTGGCGACTGCATAGGGAGAGCGTGGATAAAACGGTGTTTTTTCAGATTGCGGCACTTCCTGTACGAGACCGTAGAGTTCTGAAGTAGAAGCCTGATATATTCTGGTTTTTTGTGTAAGTCCCAGTAATCTCACAGCTTCCAGTATACGAAGCGTACCTATTCCATCAACATCGGCCGTATATTCAGGAGCTTCAAAGCTTACCTGTACATGGCTCATGGCGCCCAGATTATATATTTCGTCGGGTTGTACTTCCTGAATAATCCGGATCAGGTTTGTTGAGTCTGACAGATCCCCGTAATGTAGTTTAAAGTGTACATTCTTCTCATGAGGATCCTGATACAGGTGGTCAATTCTATCTGTATTGAAGAGAGAGCTTCTCCTTTTAATACCGTGTACTTCATAACCTTTCTTCAGCAGCAACTGGGCCAGGTAAGCACCATCCTGACCAGTAATACCTGTAATAAGCGCTTTTTTCATGCGATCGCTTTAGCGAAATTAATATATGAATTCCCCGGGAATATCCCTGATTCTGTCTGATTAGTTGGGATTCAACGGCTCAGAAAGAAAAAGCTATTTTCACACTGGAAAGAATTTTCCCGGCAAAAATAGCATTAAAAAATTTAATCTGAAGAAGGTTCCTGGGATCAGAATCAGGCAGTAACAGTCTTTAACGTATTTGCCGGTAGTGTTTTGAACATTTTATACGGCAGATCGCTTTCAGGGAATATAATTACCCAGATAGTCAGAAAAATGATTTTGAAATCGGTCAGAATACTTTTATGTTCCTGATACCATTCTTCCAATGCACCTTTGTAGGGCGCGATCACTTTCTGGTAAAACTCGTGGGGCTCCATGGAAGCCTGAGAGATCAGCTTTTCCTCATCCCTGAAAATAATAGATCCGATGCCAGTTATTCCTGGTTTTGAATTGTATACTATCTGCTGAATATGTTGAGGATAGGCATCAAAGGTGCGTTGTACAAGTGGCCTGGGCCCTACTACACTCATATTCCCAATGACTACATTTATTAACTGGGGGAGTTCATTAATTTTTGTCATCCTCAGAAACTTTCCAATACGGGTAACACGGGGGTCATTCCTGAGTGTGATGACTCCTGTACCTATATTAGGGCTATTTTTCAGCATAGTCGCGAACTTCCAAATATCAAAATACTGATTTTTATAACCTATTCTCCGCTGGAAATAAAACACCTCTCCTTCAGCTGTAAACTTGAGTATAATACAGATGGGAATTAATACAGGTGATAAAATAATAATAGCGGTTAACGCAGCAATAAAATCGAAGACTCTCTTTATTATATTGTACATATTGGCAATAATTACATTCTTTGATCCAGATTTTTACCGGTTTCTATATGATGAAAGGTGGGAATAATACTGGTCAGTTCTGCAATAACTTTTTCTTTACTTAGATTTTCATTCAGAAAAAGCTGTTCGATTTTATTGATGATGGCCAGAATTTCTTCCATGGGCAATCGTTCTGCATTCTTGATGATACCAAGTTCATGAAATTTATCCATATCCAGTACTTCATCTTCCGTATAAAATTCCTCGAATGTTTTTTCTCCTGAAGTATCTGATTCAAAAAAGTATACCGGGTAGGATCCGGAGGTTGCATTTAAACTGGCAGCTTTTTCCTTAGCTTCGGCCTCTGAGGCACAATAATCCGGTTTATATCCCAGCGCAGCCAGATATTTTTCTGCAATCATAGAGAAGGTTTTCATATGCTCTTCTCCCAGTTTAGGAAAAAATATTTCTCCGTTATTACCCAGCATACAGGCAATAAGACAAAGCTCTCCTGCTTCCTGAGGGGAAACAAAATAACGTTTAATATTTCCGGGGCTGGATAATGGTTGTTTCTTTAATATACGTTGGGTAAATCCAAATGGCAGACTGCCATTTGAAAACGCAACATTGGCGAATCTGGCTGTTGTAATTTTAAGTTTGGAAGCATAGGCCAGAATCAGATATTCCATAATTTTCTTACTGGCCCCCATTACATTAACCGGATTGGCTGCTTTATCAGTAGATACACAGAAAAAATGTTGCGGTTTATATACAGTCAGCAATTCTAACAGTCTTTTAGCCTTGATGACATTATTTCTTAGCATTGCCTCGATAGAATAAGGATCCTTCTCACTTCTCACATGTTTGTGTGCTGCAAAATTTGCGACGATATCAAAGGGTCCCTCCTTTGCAAGTATTTTCTCAAATACCGGATCACCGAAATCTATCGGGTAGGTTTTGATGTCAAATGAAGCCGGGAGTTCAAAGGAGCTACGGATATCTCTAACCAACTCCGTAAGACCATTCTCATCATTGTCGATTACATAGAGCTTACCAGGGTTAAAATGCAATGCTGCTTTAATAAATGAAGAGCCTATGGTACCGGCTCCGCCGATAACCATCATTGATTTCCCCCGCAAACGTTCATCCAGTAATTGTGCTGATTTATCCAGATCTTTTCTGAATAAACTGCTTCTGCGTTCTGTGATTGCTTCTTCTATAAACTTATTAAGCTCGAAATGCATATAGTAAATACTTTATTCTTAAGATAAGCGGGCATCAGCCTGGTTAAATAAACGATTTCAATGTATGGATCAGCCCTTCTCTGGCAGTCAAAGGAAATGGTTTATTCAAAGCGGCTTTGATTTTTTGGTTTGAAACCATATAATTAGTGGTAAGTTTTTGTAAATTCTCGCTATTAAGCGGTAAGCGTAACAAATCCCCCAATTTGGCCAAAAGATAAATTATTTTTGTGTTTATCTTCCAGATTTTTCCAGGTTTAGCAAAAACTTCACCCATCAGTGAAATTAACTCATTTGTAGATAGAACCTCATCATCTGACAGGTTATAAACGCCGGGCTGAATATTTCCGAACAGTATTTCCCGTATTGTAAAGCAGAAGTTTTCAATCGATAAAAAAGAGCGTTTATTATTAAAACTACCTAAAGGATAAGGAATACCTTTCTTAACTATTCCAGCCAACAGGTTGAGATTGCCTTTATTTCCCGGGCCATGAATCATGCAGGGACGCAGCACATATACTTTCTTGCCGGGTGGCAGCACCGTGTCTATGAGATAATTTTCCGCTTTTAATTTGGATCTGCCGTAAGGTGTGGCTGGTGCAGGGCTGGTACTTTCAGTTAATGCTCCCGACGGCAAATCCGCTATCGCTTTTACCGAACTGATGTAAATGAAAATATTCGCTGAAGAAACTAAAAATTGTTCAAACAACTTACGGGTCAGTTCGTAATTTACTTCAAAATAAGCTTCTTCCTCTGCAGTATTTTTCAGATCATGCGCTTTTCCGGCAAGGTGTACAATAGCATCATAAAGAGGAGCTTCATTAATAAAAGAGGATAAAGTTACCTGATTACCTTGTTGCGGATCAATAGTCCGCATTACTTTTATCAGCTTTATGCTATCGTATGGTTGCAGATACTGTGTAAGATTTTGTCCGGCAAATCCGTTCGCACCGGTAATAGCCACTTTCATAGCGCAGTTATTTTATCACTTAACACAACGAGTTAATCAGCTGATGGTATTTCAATGCCACAGCTTCCTTGGAATAATTCTGTTCCACAAACACTCTTCCCCTGTTGCCTTCTTCCTGGAGCAGGTTCTTTTCTTCATATGCTTTCAGTACTGCTGCTGCATATGCTTCATTATCATCTAGTGGGACTACCCTACGGCAATCTGCTTTCTTAAGAAAACAACCTAATGGAGAGTTATCTCCTGTGGAAACGATAACAGGTCTGGCAGAAGATAAAATACTGTAGATCTTTGAAGGGAATCCTTCTGCGTCAGTGCCTGCATTCATAACAATAGTATGTACATCCGCGGCTGCGTTAATCTGCGGCATTAATTCCCTGGGTTGATAATCCAATAAGAGAATATTCTCCAGTTGCTTTGCTGCAATTGTTTCTTTCAGCCAGGGTTTCATCACTCCGTCTCCAAGAATCAGAAACACGACAGGCAGATGACGCAATTTTTCGGCAGCAAATACAATCGGGTTCCAGTTTTGCGCATAGCCTATATTACCGGCATAGGTAATAACAAATTTATCATCCAGCCCATACTGCGCCGAAAATGAATTATGACGTTCTCCGGGAACATATAAGGTAGTGTCTACAAAGTTGGGAATAATGGAAAGCTTCTGCTGATCTACTATTCTGGGTTTAATAATACCGGAAAATTTATCATCAATAGTAACTACGGCAGCACTTCTATTGTATACATACCGTTCAACGGATTTCAATACTTTTATCATGAAACCGTTTTTCAGTACTCCCTGGTTAATGGCAAAGTCCGGATAAATCTCCTGTACATTATAAATAGCCTTTCCTCCCTTCAGCCGGGCAAGAAAGCAGGAAATAACGCCGATGGTTAACGGAGGAGAAGGCGCCAGTACAATATCAAACTTCCTGATAAAAAAAGTGCTGCAAAGTGTCAGTATATGAAATTTAACAAAATCCACCATTCTTTTCAGCACAAACTTGGATTTGGTCATGGGTATATGATAAACGGGAACGCCGTCATATATACTTTGGTAGAAGAACAGATTTTTTCTTTTCAGTGGTTGTTTCTGAATATCAGACGGAATAATATTATAATGAGGCGTCGTTGTAATCACCTCTATTTCATGTCCGAGTTTTTTCAGTTCAGAAACCAGGTCGGCATACAAGTAAGCCGTGGAAACGCCATCCGGTTTAAAAATTAAAGAATGAATCAGTATTCTTGCCACAATTATCAGTTTAATTAAATGCCTTCACTCCAGACAACTCTTTTTACGTAATCAGTATAGGACAGGATAATCCGCACCATTTTATCAGATACATTGGGCATGCTGTAATCGCCAACCAGTCTGAATTGCCTTTGGTTTCTGTCCAGTATTTCCAATTGTTTTAATCCCTGCAAGATACGTTCAGAATTTAAACCTACCATCATTACAGCGGTTTCTTCCATTGCTTCCGGACGTTCATGCGCATCTCTGATGTTTAAAGCTGGAAAATTCAGAACAGATGATTCTTCTGAGATAGTTCCGCTGTCCGAGAGTACAGCAAATGAGTTTATCTGCAAAGCATTATAGTCGGAAAAGCCCATAGGTTTGAGGAATCTGACTTCCGGGTGTACCTTGATATTCTTTGCATCAATCATTTTCTGGGTCCTGGGATGAGTGCTGACAATGATGGGGAAGCCATAATTCTCTGCAATCTGATTAAGACTTTCAATAAGGGCATTGAATTTCTTTTCATTATTAATGTTCTCTTCCCTATGTGCAGACACTACAAAAAACTTATGTTTTTCGAGTTGCAGCCGGGTGAGTATATCGGACGTATTAATTTGCGGAAGGTAATGAGACAATACCTCAAACATCGGAGATCCGGTTTTGATAATTCTGTCAGCAGGTAATCCTTCCCTGAGCAGGTACTCTCTTGCAATATCGCTATAAGTGAGATTGATATCTGCAATATGATCTACAATTTTCCTGTTTGTTTCTTCTGGCACACGCTGATCAAAACATCTGTTTCCTGCTTCCATATGGAAAATGGGAATATGCCGTTTTTTGGCAGGAATGGCACAGAGGCAGGAGTTAGTATCCCCAAGTACCAGGAATGCATCCGGTTTTTCAGTTTCCAGCAGGGGATCAATTTTAATCAGGATCTGCCCGATCGTTTCGGTTGCGGTGGCACCTGCAGCATTCAGGAAAAAGTCTGGTTTACGGATTTGGAGATCATCGAAAAAGATCTGGTTCAGTTCATAATCATAATTCTGACCTGTATGTACAATGAGGTGATCTATGGCAGGTGATTCATCCAGTTTTGCCATTACACGCGCCAATCTTATAATTTCCGGGCGTGTGCCGACTACTGTCATTACTTTAAGTTTTGATTTCATGCTTTATTAGTTATCGCCAGTTAAATCTTTTACTTTCAGATTACCTATACTATTTCCATATAGGTATCAGGATCAGCTGCATCAAAAAATTCATTGATCCAGAATATAGTAAAAAGCTCTTCTGTTCCTATATTCCGGATATTATGGGTATACCAGACAGGCATATCAACGTAGGCAGGTTCATTTCCGGAAAGATAGAAATCGAGTACTTCGTCGGTTCCAATGCGCCTGAGTTGTATTAAAGCTTCTCCTTTTATTACTGCAAAGCGTTCGATCTTACGGGTATGAAAGTGATTTCCTCTGGTAATACCCGGCACTGTGGTGGAGTAAGATACCTGACCGCCTGTATTCAGACGTATGACTTCCACAAAAGCTCCTCTGGGATCTGTATGTTGTTTGAATTTTACCGGAAAATACTTCGGTATATCCATATAACAACGAAATGTATTAAACAGGTTCCGCTCGAAATTGTTATGAAGGGCGGGTATCACACCATTCAACTGATACTCTTTGTGATATGTCTGCAGGAGTGCCAGTATTTCAGAAACCCTTGCCTTATGGGTAAAGGGCACCTCTAATGATGCTGCTGTGGTTTTGTTTCTGATAACTGACAGGATAACATCAATCAGCTCGCCAACATAAATCAGTTTCAGTTCTCCATCTATCTCAATTACCGGGATTTCATCATGAGAAATCTGATGACAGAAAGTAGCCACAACTGAATTATAGTAGGGGTTTCCAAATGGTCCGAAGACGTTGGGGATAATCAGCCCGGCGAAGCTGCCTCCATTTTCTTCAACCGCGGCTGCCAGCGCATTTCTACCCGTTAGTTTTGATTTCCCATAAAGATTATCTCTTTCTTCCTGGGTAGAAGAAGAAAATATCACCTGTGTTTTTTTATAACACCGGCGTAACGAAGCAGTCAGCTTGTTAACGAGATCCACATTGGTATTATAGATTGTCTGCGGATCATTATGTCTGTTCAAGGCTGCAAGGTGGACAATTACATCACAGGTTGCAATGAAGTGATCCATTTGTGTATCATCGCTGAAATATTCCT
This sequence comes from Chitinophaga solisilvae, assembly GCF_009928525.1. Lineage (GTDB taxonomy): Bacteria > Bacteroidota > Bacteroidia > Chitinophagales > Chitinophagaceae > Chitinophaga > Chitinophaga solisilvae. Next base: position 140,092 of record NZ_JAABOK010000007.1, read on the forward strand.
TTTTAAATTCGATTCTCTCAAATTCTTCCTGGTAAAGGCCCAGCGTATTGTACAGGTGTTTTCCAATAAAGCCGGTCTGGCCGGTGATCCCAACTTTCAACATAATAATCTTTTAAACCGGAGTAAATAGGTTTACTGCCAGGTATGCCATAACTGCTGATCAAATCTGAAATCATCATCTGCGGACTCCTGCAGAGACAGGTTGGAGTAGACGATCATTCTGGAATGAGGAGCTATGGCCTTGAAGCCTGAAGCGTATCCTCCCGGGATATGCAATACCTGACTCACAGCAGCAGACAGTTTGAATAGCTGTACTGGTAGGCGGGGAGAAGGAGCTATCCAGTTATCGGGGTTGACTAATGCAATCTCGAAGCTTCCTTCCAGTACTACAAACCATTTCTGTTCTATCTGATGTCCTTGCCAGGCACGTATTACCGTTGTATCCGGATGATAAATAGTATAAAAACGTTTAACAGGAGACATATCAAAGTCATTGATAAAAGAAACAATACCTCTTTTATCTTCATGTTTACCTCCCATAATAACTGCTGGTTGTAGCATCATGATCAGTCAGGATATTGCACAATGTTAGTTTCTCCCAGAACTTCCCTACGGATGAGCGGCAATTTAAGCAACAGATTCTTCATGCCTTCAACATCCAGTCGGGTAGTATTATGGGAATGGTATTCGTCATGCATACTTACTGCTACTTCTCCTTCGGAGAAATACTGAGCATAGTTCAGGTCACGGTTATCTGCCGGAATACGGTAATAGTTACCCACATCCACCGCTTTTACCATATCTTCCCTGTTCACAAGGGTTTCGTAAAGTTTCTCGCCATGTCTGGTACCTATTACTCTGATTTCATGCTTTACATCATATAACTCCATGATAGCCTTGGCAAGGGTTTCCACTGTGGCTCCGGGAGATTTTTGCACGAAGAGATCACCTTGTCTGCCGTTTTCAAAGGCGAAAAGTACCAGATCTACAGCATCTTCCAGGGTCATCATAAAGCGGGTCATATTGGGATCTGTGACAGTCAATGGCTGACCTGCTTTGATTTGTTCGATAAACAGGGGTATTACAGAACCGCGGGATGCCATTACGTTGCCATAACGGGTCCCGCAGAATATTGTTTTAGTATCATCCAGGTTTCTGGATTTGGCGACCATAACTTTTTCCATCAGGGCTTTTGACATTCCCATGGCGTTGATGGGGTAGGCAGCTTTGTCGGTACTCAGTACCACAGCACGCTTAACCCCATATTTTTCAGCAGCAGTGAGTACATTCTCAGTACCGAGGATATTGGTTTTAACTGCTTCTAAGGGAAAAAATTCGCAAGAGGGTACCTGTTTTAAAGCAGCAGCATGAAAAATATAGTCTACACCTTTAACAGCAGTATCAACACTTGCAGCATCTCTCACATCACCGATATAGAATTTGATCCTGGGATTATTCAGCCTTTTTCTCATATCGTCTTGCTTCTTCTCATCGCGGCTGAAAATCCGGATTTCCTTAAAATGTTCCGTATTCAGAAAACGTTGCAGTACGGCATTTCCAAATGATCCTGTTCCTCCTGTAATAAGTAATGTTTTCTCTTTAATCATAATTTTGAATTAACATGCAAAATTAACAGCTGAATCAGCCATGAGCGCGCTTGCCCCTCATGAAAATTTAAAATTACGCTGAATCAGTGCTTCTTTCTCCGTTTCGTTGGGGTAATTGATTAATACAGCCTTATAAATGCCTTTAAAAACAAAAAGACTTCCGGCTGAAGCCCCAATAATACCAAATTTATTGATTAAATCGCCAATATCTTTTAAGGAACCTGCTCCACCAAGCACTGTTAGCGGGAGATTGATCGCCTTTCTCACCTTTTCAATCAGATTAATATCGTACCCCTTCATCACTCCGTCATGGTCAATGGAATTGATAACAATTTCCCCGGCGCCCAGGTGTTGAAATGCTGCTGCCATTTCTACAGGATTCTTTCCGGTGGCTTTCTGACCGTTTTTAATATAAATCTCATATCCGCCCAGCATCCGTTTTTTCACATCCATCACAATCACCACGCTCTGGCTTCCCACCTGGTCAGCAATACGCCTTACGAGAGAGGGATCTTCGATAGCCGCAGCGCTGATGGCCACTTTTTCGACCCCCAGCCCGAAAATACGTTTCGCCTGTTCTACTGTTTTTACTCCTCCGCCGTAGCATAACGGCATTCGGCATTCAGCAGCCAGGCGGCTGATCATTTTATAATCAGGTTCTCTGTTCTCTGTGGTGGCATCAATATCAAGCACCACAAGTTCGTCTACCTGTTTCTCATTGAAAATCCGTACCGCATTGATGGGGTCTCCAACATATTTAGCGTTTTTAAAGTTGACAGTTTTTACAAGCCCCTTGTCCTTGATCAACAAACAAGGAATAATTCTCGGACGTAACATGTTATAAGTTTGCAAAGTTTTTAAGCAACCGGATTCCGTAATGATGACTTTTTTCCGGATGAAACTGAACTCCATAGATATTTCCTGCATTTACGGCAGAGGAAAATTCATCCCCGTAGTTGGTGACAGCGAGAATATCCTGATTTCTATGAGCTTTAAAATAGTAAGAGTGAAGGAAATAAAATTTCGAATTGGTTGTCAGCTCGGTAAAAAGGCCATTATCAGATTTTGGTTGTACGTCATTCCACCCCATATGCGGGAGTTGCGTTGCCTGATTGATCTGTGCAGGATCAAATTTCCGGACTTCACCATCAATCCACCCGAGTCCGTTGAGTACGCCTTCATCACTCCGGTTTGCCAGCATCTGCATACCCACGCATATACCCAGAACAGGTACCCGCTGTACCAGCACCTTTTCGTTCAGGCATTCCCGCATCCCGGATTTATTCAATTGCTCCATGGCGTAATCGAAGGCGCCTACACCTGGTAATATTATTCTGGTAGCATTCTCTAAGGCAGTCGTTGTTGTAGCGATAGTTATCGGGATATTCAGTTGCTTGTAAACATTTTCAAAAGCCCTTATATTACCTACTCCATAATCTATAATCGTTATCATCTGATTAGTTTTTTCTCCATACCCATCATGCGCATACCTTTAGCGCCCAGATCAAGCAAAAACATGTTATTCTTATAATCCCGGTAAGTTTTGTTTTCACCGGCTTCAATTGCTCTGAGTTCCTGAACCGTAATATCCAGTTTGGTTGCTATATACTCAAAGTCCTGCATAATTGTTTCATCATCATAAGGCTTGATAGCAATACGTTTCAGCGCCTCGTCCCTTGTTAGCTGCCCGGTAAGGATCAGGCTGGAAAAATGCGCCCTGCGTTTATCGAATCCGAATTTATTCAGCAGCCAGTATCCTTCATAAAATCTAGTAAAACGGGATTCATAATGTTTATGGGCATACTTCTGCCAGCCGAAACGTTCTACCAGGAAGTTCATGGCATCTTCCTTAATATATGGCATACAGTCAAGTGGCTTTACTACATTTATATTTTTGAAATATTTATAATATATTTTATATTTAAAGATGTCGGCGAGCGGAAATGTTTTTAAAGGAATTTTTCCGAATGTGGCATGTATATCTTTTAGCTGACGCAAATCGGAGGCATGATAATGCCATTCCAAAGGTTCTCTTACACATTCCGTTGAGTAGTTACCACCGTTCAGGATATACCTGAAACCGTGTTTTGCAGCAAAATTATAAAGGGCGGCCTGAAAGGCATGATCCTGCGGAGTATCCAGGTGAGCTACCTGCGCTTTAAAGAAAGCCAGCTGCAGGTCTTTCATTTCTTCCCAGTTTATTACTTCAGTATGCAGATCCAGGTTAAGTCCATCTACTATTCGTTCTATATTGTTTACAGCCTGCTGAGAGTTCCATCCGGCATCCACATGAAAAATCAGGGGACGTAGTCCAAAAACTTCTTTTGCAAGATATACCATATAGGAACTGTCTACTCCTCCACTGATACCTATGATGCAGTCATGATCCTGGTTACGGCCTTCCTGCTTGATCTTTTCAATGGTTTTCCATAACTTCTCCTCTCCCTCTTTATTCGGATGCCAGTTAGGTAAGATGTTCTGTTTGAAATTATGATAATAATCTGAAATACCATTTTCATCAAAAATAATATTCGAATCGCTGGTATCCATGATCGTTTTTGTACAAATCTGATACGCTCTTGGGTTATTTTCTTTCATTTATATATTATGTATTTTATTTATCACAAATAAGGCATTATCATTTCAAGTGAACTTGAAAACAAGTTTTAGGCTCTTACTTGTACAAAATTGCTCATCAAAGCATAATACCTAATATATAGACGCAGATTAATAGAAAACCCCCCTTACATACTTCCGGTAAATTTTATGATAGTCCCTGGTGATTTCCCAAAGTTTCCGTCCGGGAAGTTTATCCATAGTGGCATGATCATGATGGTTGACCTTAATTGATGGTTCATAAAATATCCGCAAGTTCTTTTCCTCTAGTTGTTTGGTAAGGAAAAACTCTTCTCCCATCAGGAAAGTGGGAGCCCATAAACTATCAAAATGTTTGAAAAAAAGAGGGCCAAGCAGGTAACAAGCTCCATATCCCTGGTAAATAGGTTGTGCCGTCTCATGCTGTGTAAAATCCTTACGGCGGGTGAACTTTCTGGTTATCATGGCAAGCCAGCCTATCATGACAGACATGGCATAGCTAGAGAAATAAATATCCCAGATGAATTCCCTTGTTCTGGAAATCCCATGCAATACATGAGGGTTCTGATGCTCCCCATCCAGCGTAATCAGATCCGGAGAGATAACAGGGTATGCTTCAAACAATGGCAGTTTATTTTGTACTGCCTGTGAAAAGTCCGGAGGAAATACAAGGTCATTATTACCAATCACAATATATTCCAGATTCCTATACTGATTCCTCAGGTAGGCAATTCCGACATTAAGGCCCTTGAAGTATCCTACGTTATCTTCATTCAGTATCAGGTGCACGGCAGGATAATCCTTTTTTATTTCCTTTAATTTATCTACATCTTCCGCTTTCGATTTATTATCTACAATTACAATATACAGATGAGAATCATTGTTAAGTAATATGGAATGAACGGCCTGTCTGGTATAATGAGAGTTATTGTAATTTGTAAATACAAATCCTATTTCCATACTCTTTAGATTTTTCATTTTATATAATACGTTAAAAATTCACATGTGTCCAGTTAGCGCCTGGTTAATGTATTACAGGCTACTTTCTTTCCAGCCCGTAAAGATCAATGTATTTTGCATTTAATATTTTACGCGAATAAAAGGAAACAGCCCTGGATGCAATATCTTTCCTTACATCATCCGGTAATGGCATAGCTGTTTCCATACCGGATTCAGCGACATAGTTCCCGATTGCCTGTGAGAACTCCCTGGCTTGATCTACGGTATCATTCATTATTACCGGAAGACCTGTCAGACAGTATTCTCCATGCTTTGTGGGAGATGCTACAAAATTCAGCTGCTTTGCCTCCCGGATTAAAAAAGCAAAATCCGCCAGATTGTAGTAGGCATTCATTTTATCAAAACTGACACTGGTAATAATAAATCTGTCCTGTATCAGGTCTTTGAAGTAGTCACGCGCCTTATCTGGTTCTGAAGTCGCAATAATAATGACATTATTCTCCTTTTGCAACAGACCTTTATATACTTTATACTGATCAGCCAGTGACTGGTATGCGATCATACTTCCGGAGTAAAGGTATACTACCTGGTTATCCTTAATATTCAATTCCTGGCGCATACCAGCCCTCAATACAGGATCAAAGAAAAATTTCTGTTCAGAAACCGGGCATGGAATGATATGGTAACGTTTTGTTCTCAATTTATCTTGGAACAAGGCATGCAGGGCACGGCTTACGAATATAGCCCCATAACTGAATTTTGTGTTTATATATGCAGAAAGCCTGCTGAAAGGAACCAGGTATACATTACCGATTCTTCTTACCAGTTTGCCTTTTCTTGATAAACTGTCTTTTAACTCATCCACAGCATCCCCCCGGCAATCCCAGTAAACGGGTAACCTATGAAATGGTTTTGCAAGTATGCAGAGAAAAGCAGTATAATCAGCCCGGGCATGAATGAAGTCATATTTCCTGCGGTGTTTCGTCAGAAAACTGATCAACAGTACCAGGTTATAGACAGAGGAAAACGGCATGTAAATATTTGCAGCTTTCTTCAGGGTAATTTTTATATTCGGATGTTTCTCAATAGTCTTCTGCAGGTTTTTCTGTGACAATTCCCAGGATTTCTCAAAAGTATCATAGGACAGGATATCAATAGTAAGGTTAAAGTTTGCCATGTCCTTAACATGTTCCAGTACCTGGGAGTTAAAAATGGTAGAGCCCACGCCTTCATGCAAAATAAATAGTGCTCTTCGTTGCTGATTTTTCATCATTATCTTATGATTACATATTTAATACTATCTACAACCTATTATGCAGCTAACAGCTGTGGGGGTTCTGAACCACGGGATCCATGATAATATATCAATGTATTCCCCCTCGCATAAATTGACAGATACAATAGTATATAGAGATTGTTATTGCCTGGAATGTCTCCGCTGGGTAAACTCGACAGGAAATAGAAAAAACAAAGGAATGTAATAATGTTAGGCTGAAATTTTTTAAAGAATATGCCCATTACAACTATAAATATCAATACTCCAATAATACCATTCTCAATAAAAAGTTCTAAGAAAACATTATGGGGATATTGTACAACATCCTTTCCGAAAAAAGAAATAGAATAAGATCCGATTCCGTTTCCCTTTAGATAATCGAACTTCAGACTGGAGAAAAGGCCTACCAGATTTACACGCTCGCTTAATGAATAAAAATTGGTTTCAAAAAGATAACCACCCACGAACTTAAATCCGATCAGTATCAGTAATACTATCAGGGTTAAAATCAAAATAATTTTCTTCTTGGAAACAAGATAACTCTTTATAAAGCAATAAGTAATAATCACTGCCAGCAAAGGGCCACGGGAACCGCCCGCAAACATCAGAAACAAGGCGATCAAGATAGAGGAAAAGTATAAAACCACATTCTTGTTGGTTGGCTTTTCACAATACAGCAACACGATCATTAACATGCCTATGAATCGGGAAAACCATATTGGATTATTTAACCCAGGAATACTGTAACGGCCAGTCTCATCTCTCACCCTGAATAACAAAAAGGCAAAAAAAGCGAACCAGATCAGACAATATGAATACAGCAGGAACTTCTTCTCCAGATCAAGCAGATTAATCTGTTTCTTTTCAGAAGACAGAAAAAAAAGTTCTATCATAAAAATGGGAAGAACAGTATTATATACAATGGAAATGAATTTCTCTTTAGAAGCAATGACTGAATTTGTATAGGAAATACTCCCTAATATCCATAAGAAAAGTAATGCCATTACTATTTTCAGCCAGTCTGCCGAAAATGTAAACAACCTGTTTACCAGCAATGTACCAATGATGGTAAAAATCACAATTATAGCCAGATAGGAAGGAACAGGTATTCCAATCATTGCAAAAACAAATGAAAAGAACACCGGAAACAATATCACTAAGGCACAAAGGTTATTGAATGTTGCCGACCTTTGGATGGTATACCCCATAATTGCAAAAAGTAAATTTAAAACATAAATACAACCAATATGGATTAGTACACATAAGAGTTCAACTTCCCGTTACATGTATATAATATAAGCTGGTGGCCTGAATTCAATGCAATACTCTTCCTTGATTTCCCGTTCAGTATATTGATTGTTGCCTTACTGGCATTATAATTTGAGTATACAAAAAAATAATCCTTCCCAACTTTATTGGCATCAACGGTAAAGACGTTAGTATTGCCGTTAATGGCTATAAAGTGATTTTCACCTGTCTCATCTGATATTTTTTCTGAAGCTGGTAATGCTGACCGCTGAAACATTTTTCCATCATTGACTTTAAAGTCTGCCACATTATCCTGATTCAGGTTTACATCACTTACAGTGGCCGCTGCATTTACATCAAAATAGCTATTGTTCTTTCCATACTTCTGTGCTTTTGTTCTGAAGAAATTATTACCTGAAATCTTCAGGTTCTGCGCATCTTTCAACTGAATTTTATCTGTGACAATAGATTCCAGAATATCATTATCCTGGATGGAAGCATCCTTAATACGAAGATTACCGCCACCATCTGTATTTACACCTATATAACTTTTCTGAATCACATTTGACTTCACAACAATGGAGCTGATAGGAAAATCGCCTCTCACCAGGGAAACACCTGCAGCAGTATTATCTGAAAGGAAATTTTCGGTTACCGTTACATTGGATCGCTGTACCTTTATCCCCCGTCTGCCATGCTTATAGCAGATGTTATGCTTTACAAGAATAGGCTTCAGGGCTGTCTGGTTATAGTAACCGGTAATCCCTGTAGCGGTTGCACCGATCTGAATACCGTCCCCATCATCATTACCGTTCGGATTATTATTGTAAATGATATTACAGCTGATAGTTCCTCCTTCCATAGAATGTATCCCTATACCGTCTGAAGGCAGTGTAGCATCTCCGTTATTATAAATCCTGTTACCGCTGATGGTGCCATTTACTACCCATGCAATCAGAATTCCGCTGTACTTGCAATTGGATATATCACAGTTAGTTATTGTGCAATTCTTTGAATAGTATACCCCTATACCATGACCATTCTTTTCCTGTTGTTTATTCCCGATAAGAGTCAGACCTGATATACTGAGCGTATCTGTGTAATAGAATGTCAGCAGGTTGCCTGTTCCTCTGGAGAAGCTTTTAAGCCTGGCGCCATTTCCGATAATGGTCAACCGCTGATACACATTGCTCCGGGTACCGGTTAAGGCTATTGTGTCAATTGCATAGGTTTTTCCTGATTCGAACACAACCGTACCATTTTGGGAAGCTGCCGTGCGGAAAGCTTCTGCAATTGCACGGCTGTCATCAGTACGACCATTTCCGGCTGCACCAAAATCTTTCACGGCAAAAGTATTTTTGTTTATCTGCCGGGCATCTGCAGATATTGTCAATATCAATAACCCCAAAAGTATGTTCCACAGAGACACTATTTTTGTCATAATGTTATTTTTTAAAGACAATCTTAAATGATTTCCGACATAACCAATCTTTAAGCCGATTAACCGTTTATTTATTCTATCTGGAAACAAAATTCCTGATTTTTTCCAAAGCATTCAAGAACTTTTCACATAACAATATAAAATAATATTTAATATTTTTCTGTTTGCTAGTTATTGCTTCCAGCTTTACTTTATTAATATAATACCGTGCCGGTACTGCAAAATTCAGAAAGGAATTTCTGATATTATATTTCCGGATATAATGAAGTCTCATTTCATACATGGATACAACAAACGCTAGGTGTTCACGGGGAGATTTTTTATTACTGGCAGAACCGGCCACTACCCTGTATACAGTTGTTACTTCATTCATATAGCCTATCTCTGCTCTACGTGCCAGCTCCAGCCATAATGGTGTATCCGCCATCCGAAAATCACGGATATCATTAAAAAACTCTGCCCTGAAGGAATCGAAAATTTCCCTTCTAAACATAGCAGTTGCTGTTCTTACCTTATACCTGAATTCCAGTAACCGGGCAATAACCTGTTCTCTTCCAATCCCTTCCAGTTGCAGACCTGCATTCCCGTTTCTTCTCAACTCACCAGTATCTTCATACTTTATATCGCAGTCAGAATGTACCAATCCAACTGAGGGGTTACTTTCCAGAAAATCGAACTGCCGCTGTAACTTCTCCGGATTACTCCAGTAATCATCTCCTTCGCAGAGAGCAATATATGTTCCTGAACACTGGGATAATACGAAGATGAAATTATTCATTACTCCAAGATTTTTCTTGTGAGAAAAATACCTGATACGTTCAGCGGCAGCAGGATGTTCATGAATGAATTGTTGCACGACCTCATCCGTATTGTCCGGAGAGCAGTCATTGGAGATAATCAGCTCAAATTCCAGTCCGGTATGCTGGTCAATAATCCCCTGGATTGCATCCAGAATATATCGGGCATGATTATACGTAATCATACAGATACTTACCTGCACTTTCCCATTATTTGTTTCTGCTGGCTGCTGCATGTTCATTCAGGATTACGGAAACTATCCTTTCTGCATCCGCTGCAGACAGGTCATGGTGTAAAGGCAGACAGATAACCTGACTGGCCATTTTCCGTGCAACTGGCAGGTTTTCCTGCGCAGCGGACGGCAGCCCCCGGTAAGTCGGAAAATCGCTTATCAGCGGATAAAAATATCTTCGTCCCAGTATTTTTTTCTCTTTCATCTTAAAATACAAATCATCTCTGCTGATTCCGAAAGCACTTTCATTAATAAATACCGGAAAATAGGAATAGTTGCCACTCACACCTGGTAACTCATGCAGGAAGGTGAGTCCAGGCAGATTTTTCAGTTTTTCTCTGTAAATACCTGCAACCATTTTACGGTTCTGAATGGCTTTGTCCACATGTTTCAAACTCAGCAGGCCATAGGCGGCCTGTACCTCATTCAACTTGGCATTTATTCCTGGCGCTACTACGGTAGTTTCATCAGCAAATCCGAAATTTTTGAGAAAATCTATCCGCTGTTTCATTTTAGCATCATGGCAAACAATAGCGCCACCTTCAATGGTAGAATACGTTTTAGTAGCATGGAAGCTTAATATGCTCAGATCTCCGTGATTCAGAACAGATGTTCCGTTTTGCGTAACGCCAAAAGCATGTGCAGCATCATAAATTACCTGTAGTCCGTAAGTTTCAGCAATCTGCCGGATACGTTCCGTATCACAAGGGGTACCATATACATGTACCGGCATAATAGCAGTTGTTCTTGGGGTAATGGCAGCTTCTATCTTCTCAGGATCCAGGTTCATAGTAACAGGATCGATGTCCACAAATACCGGTTTGATATTATTCCACCACAGGGAATGGGTAGTAGCAACAAAACTGTATGGAGTTGTTATAACCTCACCGGTTATACGAAGCGCCTGCAGGGCAGTAATTAAAGCCAGCGTACCATTGGAGAAGAGTGCCAGATGCTTTACCCCCAGGTAATCGCATAAAGCTTTTTCAAGTTCCTGATGGTAATCCCCGTTATTGGTTAACCATTTACGATTCCAGATTTTCTCCAGATATGGCATAAATTCTTCCAATGGAGGCAGCAGAGGGCTGCTAACCGTAATTTGCTTATCTTCCATTTCAATTATTTTTTAATAACAGTCAACAGCATTTGTTTCAAATCCAGATACTCTGACAATTTTAAGATTTCATAAATAACTATCGATAATACAACGCCTGTAATACATTGCAGTAAAAGCGTTATCCAGGGCAGAAAGTTCATAAAGGATATTCCCCACATAATAGAAGCTACCAGAGCAGCGACTAAAAATCCGGGAGCAAGATCCCTTATCTGTTCTCTGGTTGAATAATGCAATAACCTGCCAGAGAAATGACTATTCAGGAAATAGGCGATTACAGAAAGTAAAACACTGCCCCAAAGCATGTAGGTAATTCCAAACCAGATACCAATACCGATAACCGGTATAGCGATTGATTTTTTTATTATCTCCAGCTTCAGAAAAAGGTCTGACCGGCCTTTTACATTCAGTGCATTCAGGTTAATGGCATGTAACGGGTAAAACATCTCAGCCAGACAAAGTATCTGCAAAAAGGCTGCTGCCTGTAACCACTTTTCGCCAATAAGAATCAGTATAAGCGGTCTGGCAACTGCTGCAAGTCCCATCATTAATGCAAACGTAGGCAGCATGGTACTTTTTATTACTTTCCGATATGCCTCCTTCAACCGTTGGTTGTCATGCTGAATAGCACTTAAAGCAGGATAACTTACCCGCTGGACCACCATAGAAAGATTGGAGGAAAAAGCTGTTGCAAAAAGTTCTGCCCTGGTATATTGCCCCAACTGACTGGCCGAATAAAACCTCCCGATAATAAGGTAATAGATATTTTTGTAAATGGTTTCCAATAATCCTGCGACCAATAAATTTGATCCAAATCTGTACAAGCCTTTAAGGCTTGTCATGGAAAACTCCCTGGACGGGCGCCATGGGCTTGCTATCCACAATAATACTGTATTCAGCAGCTGCCGGGAAATTACCTGCCCAACAAGACTCCATACTCCCATCTGATAATAGGCCATCCCAACTCCGATAGCTCCGCTGCTTAATGAAGACACCAGCGAAATTTTCGCCTGCGTTTTAAAATCGATTGATTTTGTCAGAATAGTTTTGGGTATAATAGCCAAAGCACTTACTACTAAAAAAATGCCCATGGCACGCGTTACTGCTTTCAGTTTAGGCTCTTTAAAAAAGATACTGATAGCAGGCGCCAGTAAATACAACAATAGGAATATTGCTATTCCTATTGAGAGGTTAAAAAAGAAAACAGTATTATAATCTTGTGTCGTAGCATCATTCTTTCGAATCAAAGCCTGACTGAATCCGCTATCAATAAATGAATTGGCGACCGCTATAAAAACCGTAATCATTCCGAGTATACCAAATTCAGCAGGAGACAGTAACCTCGCAAGGATCAGGCCTACCAGAAATGTAATACCCGAATTGGCCAGATTATCTATAAAGCTCCAGGTAACTCCCTTTATTGCTTTCTGCCTTAGTAAACTCATAACACTTCAAAAAATTTCATACGAACTGGTCCTTCCGGCTTTACCCCTCAATTGTACTTTGAAGTACTGGTCTACTGGTGATCTCTGATTCTATAACATGAACTATTCTGGAGGCTGTTTTTCCATCCCAGAACTTAGGTGCATTCCCTGTTTTGCCTTCGCCTGCCAGAATAAGGTTTACTTCCTGTTCAATTTCAGTTACCTTGATCAGCTTGTTGCTCCCTTCTGTGATGGTAACCGGACGTTCTGTATTAGGACGTACTGTCAGACACGGTACATTCAGATAAGTTGTTTCTTCCTGAATTCCACCGGAATCTGTCAATACAAATTTTGACGAGGACACAAGAGCAATAAATTCAAAATATCCCAATGACTCTATCAGAAATATATTATCCGATTTATTGATACTCTCTAACAAGCCAAATTCCTGAATATTCTTATAGGTTCTGGGATGAATTGGAAAGATCATTGGCGTCTTCTCTGCAATCTTAATCCAGATATTCACCAGGGCAGTTAACTGCTCCCTGTCATCTACATTGGAAGGCCGGTGAAACGTCATCACACCATAGTTATTCTTATTAAAGTCAACCCCTATCTTTATACGACGCTGTTTATTCAACAGATCAAAAGCCAGGTTTTCGCTATCAATATTAGGCAGATTTTTAACTAACGTATCAATCATCAGATTTCCCACCATATGAATCTTCTCTGCCGCCACGCCTTCATTTGTCAGGTTTTCATCTGCATCTGCACTGGTTGTAAAAAAATAATCGCTGATGGAATCTGTTACAAGACGATTGATTTCTTCGGGCATGGAACGATCATTACTTCTGAGTCCTGCTTCATAATGTACAGTTTTGATACCCAGCTTGGAAGCTACCAGGGTGCATGCTACTGTACTGTTTACATCACCAACCACCAGTACCATATCTGGTTTGATATCAAGGCACACCTTTTCGAACCCTTCCATAATGCGTGCAGTCTGCACTGCATGGGACGCAGAGCCAACTTCGAGGTTTATATCCGGTAAAGGAATATTTAACTGTCTGAAAAACAAATCAGACATCTTCTCATCATAATGCTGTCCTGTATGAACAAGTATGGGCTGAATCAGGTGGTGGTCTTTCAAAACATGCATCAAAGGAGCAATTTTCATGAAGTTAGGCCTTGCCCCAGCTATCAGAATCAGTTTAAATTTTGTATTACTATTTTTCATATTCAGACTTATTATTCAAATGATGAAGATGGGATGAATGCACTAAAATTACAACCTGCCATCAACCAGTTCCTTGCTTAAAAAGGCCTTTGTATCAAACACGACTGCATCAACACCCGATTTCAGGGTATTGAAATCAATTGCCAGGAACTCATTATGCGCCACTGCCAATATTATTGCGTCGTACTTTTCATTCAATACAGGCAACAGCTCTACGTCATACTCTTCCTTAACATCAGCAGCATGGGCATGAGGATCATAGATGCATACCTGCACACCAAACTGAATAAGTTCCTTATATATATCGATAACTCTGGAATTACGTACGTCCGGGCAATTTTCTTTAAACGTAAAGCCCAGGATCAGTACCCTGGAACCATCAATCTTATGCCCTTTCTTAATCATTAATTTTACCACCTTATTGGCGACGAACATTCCCATATTATCATTCACCCTTCTTCCTGACAGGATAACCTGCGGATGATAACCCAGGGATTCTGCCTTATGTGCCAGATAATATGGGTCCACTCCAATACAATGCCCACCTACCAATCCTGGTTTAAACTTCAGGAAGTTCCATTTGGTTCCGGCTGCTTCCAGCACTTCAGTTGTATCAATACCTATTCTGTCAAAAATCAGTGCCAATTCATTAACGAAGCTTATGTTCACATCTCTTTGTGCATTTTCAATGGCTTTGGATGCTTCTGCTACCTTAATGCTACTGGCTTTGAATGTACCTGCAGTTATTATGCTTCTGTATAATCCGTCCACTTCTTCAGCAATCTGGGGTGTAGAGCCGGAAGTAACCTTCTTGATTTTGACAAGTGTGTTTAATTTATCTCCGGGATTGATACGCTCAGGAGAATATCCGCAAAAGAAATCTTCATTGAATTTCAGGCCGGATATTTTTTCCAGAACAGGTACACAATCTTCTTCTGTACATCCAGGATATACAGTAGATTCGTAAATAATGATATCTCCTTTTTTAAGCACTTTTCCCAACATCTCTGAGGCTTTCAACAGAGGAACCAGGTCCGGTTTTTTATAGTGATCAATCGGTGTGGGTACGGTAACAATGAATACATTGCATTGCTCCAGCGAAATGGGATCACTTGAAAATTCAAGTCCAAAACTGTTATTGGCAACATCTCCTGTAATTGCCAGATGCAGTCCTTCCAGATCCGCTTCACGCGTATGATCCTCTCCTCTCTGCAGTTCTTCAATACGGGATTTATTTATATCAAATCCCAGCACGTGGTACTTTTTTCCGAATTCTATCGCTAATGGTAGTCCAACGTAACCAAGTCCGATAATTGCTATTCTCTTAGAAGATGACATTACTTATTTTGATTATGAGGTTATTTCATGATGTCTTTATACAGCTTCCTTATGCAGATAATGATGCAGGCGAGAAATCCCCCGACTATAGCACCAAGTATGCCTCCTTTGGCAAACCCCCATTCCTTTTTTTCCAGTGGAAAAATAGGTTTATCTACAACCTGAATAACCGGAGTTTCCTGTGCCATAGTAATTTTGCTTAACTCCAGGTTTTTCACAATTTCTCCATACATAGTCTGGAGCATCATCTTATCACGGGTAAGCAGTTCTGTTTTTACGCTGGCTATTCTTCTGGCCGGGTTCTGATTCAAATCCTGTACTTCTGCAGAAGCGTATGTTTTCCTGTTCAGTAAAATTTCCATGGAGTCTGCCTGAAGCTGCAAGCGGTCAACACTCCCTTTAGTCCGTTTGGTTTTGGTATCTATATAGAAAGCTGATGCCTTCTCCACCAGTGACTCAATAAATACTTTTGAAAAAATTTCATCTTCTGAAGAACAGGTAACAGAAATGAAGTCAAGATTTTTATCTTTCTTTTCTACTTTCAGCAGTTTCTTTGTAATGACTTTATAAGCTTCATTCAGTATACTATCTTGCTGGAGGGAAAATTTACCTCTGTCAGCATTGAGTGGGAAATCAATATGTTCCAGTGTTTTGTTTTTGGCCATCCTTTTTCTGTTACCACTGAAGTCCAGAAAATGGTTCATCAGTGTCATGGCTTTATTATTGAGGGTTACAGGTGAAAGCAGGGTACTTTCTACCATCAGACGGGAAGTCAGAAATTCCATGATATTATCATTGGTAAATACACCGGCGCCACTACTACCTCCACTCAGATCAAGGCCAAACTGACTGGCAATTCCTGCATATGCCCCCATGCCACCTTGACTATTTTCCTGCAATACAAAAGTGAGCTTACCTTCATACTTAGGCTTCAGAACGGTTACGATATAACAACCCAAACCTAAACCGGCTGCGGCGGCAATCAGGATAATCAGTTTCTTTTTCCAGAGATATCCGCACCAATCATAAAACCTTAAAACAAGATCTTTGACAGATATTTCATTACTCCGGAATTTATCTGCATCCGGGCTATTTTTATACGAATCCATGTAATTTATTATCTAATCCTGAAGGAATCATTTTACCCTGGTCAATATCGTCACAATTACAAGAGCTATGGAAGCCAATCCACTGGCCAATCCCACTGCTTCTCCCGAGCTCAGGCCTTTTCTATCCTTTCTGGTTGGCACATAAATTTCTGCGCCGGGTTTAACTTTGGGGTAAGCATTAAAGAACATTACTTTTTTCGTATTTCTTACTTCACCATTAGCGTACACAATATAACTACGTCTTTTCAGTGCCTGTGAAGTAAATCCGCCAGCACCGTGTACGTAATCCTTGAAAGTATAATTTCCATCGTACCTGATCTTCTTGGGAAAATACACTTCACCAAATAACTGTACCGTCTGTAATTTTTTCGGTACTTTAATAATATCTCCCTGTTCCAGCAATAAATCATACTTGGATCCCGGGTTTTTCATAATCAGTTCCAGGTTAATACCTAACAGCTGCATTTTTCTGTCTACCGTACTCTGTACACGGGAAATATCGCTACTGTCCTGCAGTTTGTTATAAAAAACCTGGAGTTTATTAGCGAGCAATATGCTATCACTTTCGTTGATAAATGTTTTACGCATCATTACCGCTCCCTGCGCATATGCTTCCGGACGCAGACCACCGGATCTTTTAATCAGATCTGATACTCTTTCAGAACGATTGTTGATCGTATAATCACCAGGATATACGACTTCTCCGCTGATCAATACATTTGCCTGTGAAGAGTAGGTAGGAGACCGACGGATTACCACCTCATCAAAAGGACGCAACACAAATCCGCTTGCATCAGGGTTACTGCTGAGGTCAGCATTGATATCAAACTGCTGTATAACTGATTTAATACTATCTTTCGGGTCATACTCCCCGCCACGCACCCTTCGCGAAATTTCTATGTGTTTGGTACTTGCTGCATCAGTAAGGCCTCCGGCCAAAAGCACCAGATCTTCCAGATGCATACTGTCAGCATAACTGAAAAAACCAGGTTTGTTGACCTCTCCGTCAATTCTTACTTCATAGCCACCACGCAGATCAAACTTGGAATAAATGATCACACTGTCTTCTTTCTGTAAGGCCAGCGTGGTTTTCCCGGTTAATACGTCTCTTACGTTGAAATTAAGATATGCCGGTGTAAAATCCTCCTGCAAACGACGAATCAACCCCCTCGACAGGGCAGCTATTTCCTTCACCCCATCAGCACGTTTTATCAGATCCCCAACTGTCATATTCTGCTCGAGTGCATAATTCCCCGGATGAAATATTGCTCCTGAAATAGTAACCCGGTTACTGAAACGATTTAAGATTGAATCGATGAAAAACTGATCTCCGGATTTCAGTTTAAAGGAAGCTACCTCACTAGCGGGAACGTTCACTACTTCTCTTTCTTTATTATTAACCCGAAAAACGCGGATCACGTCTCTGAAAGAGACATCTGTATACCCGCCTGCGTAATTAATAATCTGCTGTAGGGTTTCATTTTCCTTAGCTTCAAAGATGGCCGGACGCTTTACTTCTCCGGATAGCTCCACTCTTGTTTTATAGGGATTAACCTTCACAATATCCTGATCCTGCAATACGATATTATTAGTCAGATCTCCATTGGAAAGAAAGTCATATAAGTCAAATGTAACTACAGGCACGCCGTTACGGATCACCTGAATATTACGGAAAGATCCATTTTCATTCGGACCACCGGAAACATACAATGCATTTGCAACAGTTGCAAGTGAAGGGATTGTATATGAACCAGGTTTTACGATTTCACCAATCATCAACACCCTGATACTACGGATACTCCCCAGTGTTATCTGAACAGAAGTATTTCCAGATCTGATTCCACTGTAAATAGACGATAACTGTTTGGTAATACGGATTCTGGCCTCTTCCATGGTAAGACCATTTACATACACCGGCCCCAGGTTAGGCACACGTATATAACCCTCCGGAGAAACTTTCAGTCGATGCTGTACTTCAGAATAACCATAAACATCAATCAGTAACTCATCACCGGCAGCAAGGCGATAGTTGAGGGGAGTAGGCATTTTAAGATTGGGCTCGAAAGTAAGATTTTTGTTATTGAACAACTCTGACCCGAAAATGCGTTTTCTTCTTTTAGCCAGATCCCTGTCTTCTCTCGATTCCCCTTTTCTATCAATTGTTTGTTCGTCCGCAGCATCATCTACCTTACGGCTACCTGTCTGATCATCCTGTGAAGAGGCATCTTTCTGTTGAGACTTCGCATCCAGCTCCTTATCCAGGCCCAATTGCTGTATTCTGCTTTTTAATTTGGCAACTTCGATATCCGGAATCCCTTTCTGCTGAGCATAAGAGTCTATATCTGCAAAAGCAATATTACTTTTCTTCATTTCCGACACCAACTGACGTACCTGATCATCCGTCAGATTATCTACCTTCATCTGCTTGATTTGCTCTTT
Organism: Chitinophaga solisilvae; assembly: GCF_009928525.1. Classification (GTDB taxonomy): domain Bacteria; phylum Bacteroidota; class Bacteroidia; order Chitinophagales; family Chitinophagaceae; genus Chitinophaga; species Chitinophaga solisilvae. Next base: position 158,910 of record NZ_JAABOK010000007.1, read on the forward strand.
TGACAATATTTGATTCTGGGCGGTTACACAATAGCCAATAAACAGGAACAGCTGGATCAGCAATAATTTTTTGAACATGTATTAATAGGATATAAAAACTTCTCGAATATCTTTTTTGGAAACAATTGTAAGGTGCTATCTGGTTATGATACAGCCAAACAAGTTGCAAATCTATTAAAAATAACATATAAATGTTACAGGAATCCCCTGTGGTGAATCATTTTATTCTTAAATCATTCACCTGCTTTATTTAAACGTTTCAACATTCATTTTCAATGGGTTGTCAGGAATAATAATCAGATTTAATAAAAATTAGTTTTAAGCAGTTTATAATATCGCAATAAACGTCATATGAAATTATTGCAACATATCAAAAATTGAATCAATCTTTTTCCCGCTTTTTCTCGTTAATACCTTTAGAGTCAATTCAAAATACCTGTTTTCCATATTAAACCACCAAAATCTTTACTCAGACCGGTCCTGTGAACATGCGAAACCTGTTGCGCCATGTGAAACTACTCAAAAAACATTATAAATCAATCATTTGAATAGCTGTGAACGCTTGAACCGAGAACTTTTCTGTTTAAATTAGTTAAGGCAAAACTTAAACAATATGTCATCTGTTGAATTTAACACCTTGCTCATCGGTAATGCTGATTTCCTGAAACCCTTTGCATTTACCCTTACCAAAGATGCGGAACAAGCCAAGGATCTTTACCAGGAAACCCTCTTCCGGGCCCTCTCCAACCAGGAAAAATACCTGGAAGGTACCAACATCCGTGCCTGGCTTTTTACCATCATGCGTAATATCTTTATCAACCACTACCGCAAAAAAGCCAAAACAAGGCTGGTAACCGAACCTGCCATCAGCGATTTCTTTCTCAACTATCAGCAGATGCCCGCCTCCAACAAGGCAGACACCAACCTGCGCATGAAAGATATTCACGTCGCCGTTTATCACCTCCCCCCTATCTTTAAACAACCCTTCATGCTCTACTATGAAGGATACAAATATTTCGAAATAGCTGATATACTCCAGGAACCACTGGGCACCATCAAAAGCAGAATACACTTCGCCAGAAAAATCCTGAAAAACCAGATCCCCCGGCATTAACCGTGCCACTGTGACGATTCGGTTATAATTTCTATCTTGGTGAATTAACAATCCACCAAATAATCGCTATCGTGACAGCACCACAACGTTTTCTATCTCTCGATGTTTTCCGCGGCCTCACCGTTGCCGCCATGATACTGGTCAATAATCCCGGTAGCTGGGACTATGTGTACCCGCCGCTGGCGCATGCCAAATGGCACGGCTGCACCCCTACTGACCTGGTATTTCCCTTCTTCCTGTTTGCTGTCGGCAACGCCATGAGCTTTGCCATGAAAAAATATGAAGCTGCCGGTAATACCGCCGTCATCAGGAAAATCCTCACACGCACCATCCTTATCTTTGTGATCGGACTGCTGCTCAACTGGTTCCCTTTTGTAAAATGGACGGACGGCGCACTCACCTTCAAACCGCTCAGCAGCCTGCGTATACTCGGCGTACTACCCCGCATCGCCCTCTGCTACGGCGCGGCAGCCCTTATCATCCATTACCTGAAAGATAAAGGCGCCTTCGTGGCGGCAGGCGTACTGCTTTTCGTATACTGGTTCCTGTTACTGGCATGCGGCACCGGAGATCCGTACAGCCTGGAAGGCTATGCCGGACTGCCGCTCGATAAGTTAATACTCGGTGAAAATCATATGTACAGGGGTGAAGGCGTTCCCTTTGATCCGGAAGGACTGCTCAGTACGCTCCCGGCTATCTGCAACGTTATCTTCGGCTATCTCGCCGGCAGGTTCATTCAGGAGCAGGGTAAAACCTACGAAATGCTGGCCCGCCTGCTTATCATGGGCTGCGTAATGATCTTCGCCGCCCTCTGCTGGGATATGGTCTTCCCTATCAATAAAAAAATATGGACCAGCTCTTATGTGCTGTATACAGTAGGACTCGCCCTCCTGTTGCTCTCCGTAATTATGTATATTATCGAATTCCGCGGGGTCACCAAAGGTTCGGCCTTCTTTACGGCATTCGGTAAAAACCCGCTGTTCATCTATATCCTGGCAGGTGTGGTCGTGAAATTATATGCCGTAATCAGGCCAACGCCCGACCAGAACCTGTACAGCTGGATTTATGAAAATATCTTCCGCCCTATAGGCGGCAACATGAACGGCTCACTCCTGTTCGCCGTTTTTCATGTCTGCGTGTTTGCCGCAATAGGCTGGTGGATGGATAAGAAAAAGATTTACGTACGGGTATAACCATATACCAACCGGTAATACCTTTCCCTGAGCCGCGACTGAAAATACACTGCTGTAGTGAGTATCAGCGCGGCCAGGCATAACACCTCCGTATGCGGCCAGCAATAATATACCGCAAAACTCAGTACTGCATACCGCGCATATTCCAGGTAAAACACCCAGCGCTTCTGCTCCAGTATGGCGCCGCAGTTGATCAGCGTCAGCAGTATCAGCAAGGTGATGCAGATCTCTATAAATACCGGCGTATAATGCTCCAGCAAAATAAACAGGAACAATAAGGTAAGTGTGGTCGCTATCTGCCACACAACATAATTATTCAGTTTAGGCGTTTCCGTTATACTGCTGTTACGCAGGAGGAAAGTTTCTTCCAGCACCGCCCTGGCTTCCGGATCTACATTATCCGGCTTACCGAATACCACTTTCAGCTTACTCCGCCAGCCTTTGGCCGCTCTTGCGGAATAGAGCATCTCCAGTATAAAATGAAAATGCTGCCAGAGGAAACTGTTACTCTGCAGCGGCTTGGTCAGACCATACACCGGCTCTTCCTCTTCCTTCTGAAAAGTGCCAAACAATTTATCCCAGATGATAAACACATCACCATAATTCTTATCCAGATACTTCGGATTGCTGGCATGATGCACACGATGATGGGAAGGCGTTACCAGTATATATTCCAGAATGCCCAGGTTACCGATGGTACGCGTATGAATGAAGAAAGGATACAGCCCGTGCACCAGCAACATGCTCGTTATCATGGCCGGCGGAAAACCAATTACCGGCAGTACCGCCCAGAATCCCGTGCGGATAAATGCCTGAAATACGGTAATACGCGCAGATACTGTATAGTTGAACTCCTCGCTCTGATGATGTACCACATGCGCACACCACAATACCGTTACCTCATGCGCCAGCCGGTGATACCAGTACCAGATAAAATCAGTACAGATCAGCAATGCCACCCACAGCAGCACACCTGCTTTGATATCGAACAACGCATAATGCCGGTACAGATAATCATATACAAAATAGAACAGCCCAACGGTAAACACATCCAGTAACCGCTCGGCAATGCCAACACTGATATTGGCAACAGAATCATTGAACTTAAAATACTTCTTCCCCTTTTTATGCGCAACCAGGTACTCTAATCCCATAAACGTCAGGAAGAGCGGAACAGCCAATGCCAGATAATTTAAATGCACATTGTTTTTTTTAGAATCCGGAAATCAAAATAAAAGCACCGGAACCGGCATGGCGCCAGCCCGCGCATAGGTGTTTTCTTTTCTTGTGATCAGTGGTGGTAAATCAGCTACAATGATAAGTAATTAAATTTAATTATCCTACTAAATTTGTAGACTACTAAAAATGAAAGGCGAAAAGCAGCATTACGCTGCCTTCCGCCCTGTCTTCATTGCATTGTATGTTTCAGTTATTAATCTTCTGCCGGACCGCCATCAGCCATTCTTACCAGCTTCGGCCAGAATTGCCCTGCTACCTCTACCAGCTGCTGCTGTGCAGCCATCACCTCATGAATGTTTTTATACGCACCGGGCGCTTCATCCAGTCCGCCGCCAATCAGTGTAACGCCATTATCTGCCAGTACTTTACTCAGTTCTTCACCGGAGATAGCAGCCATCGCTTTTGTACGCGACATCTGCCGCCCGGCGCCATGCGACGCAGATTGCAAACTGGTGGTTTCACCTTTTCCGCGCACAATAAATCCCGGCGCCGTCATGGAGCCCGGTATGATACCCAGTACGCCCTTACCTGCCGGGGTAGCGCCTTTACGATGCACAATCAGTTCCTTCCCGTGATGTATTTCTTTCCACGCGAAGTTATGGTGGTTCTCCACCCTTGCCAGCAAAGTGGCGCCCATAGCAGCTATCAGCCGCTTATGAATCAGGTGGTGGCAGGCGGACGCATAGTCGCCGGCCAGGTTCATTGCCAGCCAGTACTCCTGCCCTTCTTCTTTGTCAAGATCCAGCCAGGCCAGGTGTTGCGCCTCGCCGGGGAGTACACACAGCTCTTTTGCCAGACGCGTATAATGCCCGGCTACCTGCGCTCCCAGTCCGCGGGAACCGGAGTGCGACAGCAACGCTATATAATTCCCCGGGGGTAACTGCCATTCATTATCTGCATCGCTGATAGCGGCAATACCCCATTCGACAAAATGATTACCGGAGCCGGAAGTACCCAGCTGCCCGGAAGCCTTATCCAGCAGGTTACGCAGCACCGGAATCTCCCGGAACTCATTTCTTTCCAGCACAGCATCGGCTTCCCGTTGCTTCCATGCTGCTCCTGCACCAAATTTGGTATGCTTCTCCAACGCACGCCGATACTGGTCATGCTGTGATGTCAGCGAGGCTACCGGCAAATCCACAATACTCAGGCACATACGGCAACCAATGTCCACCCCCACGCCATAAGGTATTACGGCATTATCTGCCGCCAGCACACCGCCGATAGGCAATCCATACCCCTGATGCGCATCCGGCATCAATGCACCGGCTACGGCAACGGGCAAACGAACAGCGTTCTGCAGCTGCCTGATAGCTCCCGGATCGATAAAGTCTGACCCGAAAACTTCATATTCCACAGGTTCTGCCCGCAGGGCCACTATACGCGGATCTTCCTTTATCATCAATTCCGCGGCTATCTTTCCCAGCTTTTCATCTGCGGCATATGCTTCAGGATCCGCCAGCACCTGCTGCAACAAATCTGTAGCGGCTGCTGTTGTATAATCCGCATAATGTTCTTCTATAACTTCTATGGCTATACGAATAACTAATCCCTGCGGATAGCCTATGCTTCGTAATGTTTTACCATCTAATTTTAATGCTGACATATTTCAGGGTTCTTCGGTGTTATTAATTACTTCCTGCAGCCATTGCTGCAGGGTTTTCGGTTGCATACGGTATTTCACCTTTTCGCCAAGGCACCAGTTCCATCTGCGGTTGCTTTTTCCTTTGAACAACCAGTACATGCGGTGAGCCAGCTGATGGTTCTTGATATGGTTATCCAGCTGTTGTTCTTCTGCCAGTAATACAGGGTCAATGATTCTTCTTTCCGTAATCATGTTGGGCCGTACCCTCAGCACAAAGCGCCAGGGTTGGGTAAATACCATGCAGCGGATGGCTCCTCTTCCGCAACGGTGAGGCACATCTCTTTCTTCGAAAAAGGCTGCTTCTGCGGCAGTAAAGTTCATTTTTTTAAAATGACTCCGGTCAGGAGACAATACCTGCTGCTCTTTCACCACCAATATCTTCTTCCCATGCTTCCTCTTTTTTACTTTATAATCTCTACGATGAAAATAATCATATGTATTGATTTTATCCAGTATTCCCTGAAAGAAAGATGCCTGTACCCCCCTGGCCACATCATCCCTTAATACAAAGAAACGCTTGTAACCTTTCATCACGGGCGGGGTTAACGGAACGTATACTTTTTTGCGAAGCTCGCAACCGAGTTCTTCTCTTTTTCGTTTTAAAGCGATCAGATGCTTGTCAGCGTCTGACTTCGCCGCACGTATGCGTCGTCTTTCGCTTCTGAACCGGGATGCAGACACATAGTCCTGCAATGCATCCGGTAGTAACTTGTCCATAATTTCTGATAGATTTCATTCATGTGTGTTTTACTTCCTATTCTTTTGCTGATGGACAAGTGATTCTTTTTCATAAAAAATATTTTTTGGGTAGATGAAATAATGTTGTTCTATACGGTTTCACCGATGCTTATTCTTCTGAATCCGATAATATGCTGCGGTACTTCAAAAGAAGGTTCATGCTGATTGGTGATTTCAGCAATACTCATGGGTTTACTGATAATGCTGTCATAGCCCAGGTGCCGTGATAAGCGCTGTGCTTTCTCTGCATTCAGGCGTTTGAATTCGTACTTTGCAATCAGTCTGCCTTTACGCAGCAGCGCACTGTCTATAGCAGAAAGTTCACTGTTAAAAGAGCAGACCAGCTGTATATTCAGGCAGTCTGCCAGCAATCCGTCCGACAGATTCAGCAGATTGGATACAGAAGAGTTGCCGGAAAACTTTCTGTCCATGATTACATTTTCAGCATCTTCAATAATCACTACACAGTTGGGATTATCGATAAGCAACTCCATGAATTCCGGATTCATGATATTATTGGCCAGATCGGGGGAAACAAAGAGAATACGCTTTTTGATTTTCCCGATCAGGTAGCGCAGATACGTTGTTTTACCGGTGCCCGGCATACCATGCAGTAATACAATACCTTTGTCCTTATCCTTTTTCAGGCGTTGCTGTATAACCTTATCCACTGCTTTAAAATCTTCATCGTAAAACATACCTATATCCAGCCGGGTACGTTTAATCTCCATACTTTTCAGCTCCAGCCCTTTTCTTCCGCTGACGATGAGGTTTATCTCATGCGGTTCGCGGCGTTGTTTTTCTTTATATCGTGTAACCGTTTCCGTTACTTTGTTCAGGAAATCCAAATCCGTGCCATCATGTAAAATCTCACACCAGGATTGCCAGAATGCAACCAGACAATTATTACTCAGCAGTATCATGGTCTGATTGTGTTTATACTTTTTCTTTTTACTATCATAATCAGTATAGCGGAAGGTATTTACAATCATGCCTTCAAACGATTTACTAAAGGCCACTGCAGCCTTTTCGCCGTCTACCTCATAGATATTGCTGATGTTGGGAATACTGTTGAAATGTGAAGTATACACTCCTTTCGGATCAAAATATTCACCATCTTTTATATCAATACTACTGTTCACCAATGCTTTCATTTACTTTTCTTTTAAAGTTACAACCCGATACTGATAAAGATTTACCGGAGTCCGGGGGAAGTGGACTCCCGGCAAATCAGCTTATCATTACAGCACTTTCTGCAGTGTCTGTTTCGGGGAAGTTACAAGTTATCCTTGTGATAACCTGAGATAGGGGGTTAATTCAAACAGAGACGAAAAAAACATCTTTAAGAGAGAGGAAAAGCGGAGCAGGATTACTCCGCTGCCTGTTACTAGTGTACCTCCTCAAATAATGCCTTTCAGTACTGACACAAAAAAACCCGGTCTGTTCAACACGGACCGGGTTACTAACGTTAACGCATATACTACGTTAAGGCATGCCTTGTCCGTTTAGCTTCCGGCTTGCCGAAGCTATTACGATATCCTTTACTGCGGCTGATTTGCAGCCACGTCATCCGGATTCTTATTGTGCCAACTGGTAATATCATTATCACAAATCTATAACAAAAAAGCCCGGATCACACGACCCGGGCTTTTGTTATATATACAAATATTTTTGATCTACCTGTAAACATAAAACGCCCGGAAGCAGCCACCATCCCATGTATAGACGGGTGCTGCGAGTTCCATTTGTGAATTAATGCGTTTCATATTCTAAAGTATTTGTTGATTTCTATTATCAATTTTTAACGATGCAAAGATAAATGCTTCTTGTCTGATATTGCAAACTTTTAGCTAATATTTTTTCAGATTTTTCTTTGCATGATAATTACATCAGTTGCAAAAAACCGGGAGTGCGCGGTACTCCCGGTGCTTTTCAATATTCAAGGATAACAAAAACAGATGATGGTGGTCGACCATAAAATCAGATCATGACCGCGCTTTCTTCAAACTCTTCTTCCAGACGTTTCATCTGGTTAATATGACGTTCAATATGTTTGGTCAGGAAGTAGATGTACTGATATATATCCAGCTTACCCAGCTGATTGACGGACATGTTGGTGAATACCAGCAATCCTTCACCGTTCTTGAGTAAGGAAAGGTTATACATGCATTGTGCGTACTGTTGTTTCAGCAGCGCTTTTATTTCCTGCATATTTTTGAGGCCGGTGGGCTCCATGTGTTCAGGTCTTACCCAGCCAAAAGATTTACTGCTGATGACATCTATCTGGCTGAATTTACTTTCGTAATCAGCGGGCAGTATAACTGTCTGGCCGTTTCTTTTTCTGTCCAGCGCACGACGGGTGCTTTTGTTAATAATCAGCAGCAGGAAATAGTTGGTAAGGGAAATATGTTCCAAAACCTCTCTGATATTCCATTGATCGCGCTCTGGTTTGAAGTGCAGCAATACGTGATCTTTTTCAAACCAACTGTCCAACTCCCTGAAATTGGTGAGCAATGCCTCTCTTACAACTTGAATAACGTTTCTCATATACTAACGTTTTGGGGTTATGCACTGTACCTGTTCTGGTTTCCAAATCAAGTGGGTTTAGCACATAACATAATTTAAAAATAGTTTGTCATCCTGCCTGCCGGGTAAACAAAAGACCCGGCCGTATTTACGGACCGGGTCAGATAATGTAAGGGGTTTAGCTCACATTACTACATACCAGATCCGTATGGCTTTTTATAGGCAAAGCCATCCCGTTTACGCCATACGGCGTATTTTTTATATTGTTGACTTAACGTCTCAATGTCTTTCGATGTCATCATTTCAGTACTGCTTCAAAAGCAAAAAGGCCCCACTTTTTTAGAGCGGGACCTTTGTTTGTATCGTTTGATAACTTTTATCTCGTTAGCAATCGGTGCAACGTGCCCGCAATCCGTCCTTGACCTGCTTCTCGCACGCCATCGCTGTAATCTTATATGTTGACAGAAGTTGCACTTGATTTTTTAATTCTTTGTACAAAGGTAAATTTTATTTTTTTTATTCCGCAACAATACACCCTACTTTTTTTATAGAGTTAACAATTTATTTAAATTCCCGCTTCACTGGCGGGTTTCAACATTTTCATCTGCGGTAAAATTTCCTTATGCTGCTATTGCTATGCAGGCATCTGCTCCTGTTTTTACATCCTGTGTAACAGATATTTTGCTGCCCCACGGGCATTTCGCATGTCCCAACCGGGCCACTGGAAAGCATTTCAGCGGCAACGACCTTCCGGGCAGGTATTTACCGGCATGTTGGTAATTATCTGTACAATTACGCCAACGGTCTTTTACTTTATACCGGATCAAATAAACTCAGCTGGCTGTTAGGTCTGCGAAAGGCTTCTGTGTTGAATTCGAACCGTTCCATGTTCAATCCGTTCTTTTTGGTATGTACCCTGAACTGCTGCCTGATCAGGTCGGCGATATTGCCAGCTCCCCGCATACGGCGGCCAAACTCGCTGTCATTCACATTTCCGCCGTGCATACTTTCAATATGATGCCAAACCTTGTCTGCCCGGTCCGGGAAATTCTTATACAACCAGTCATTAAAGATAATTTTCACGGCATCGTTGAGCCTTACTACAGTATAACCGGCATATTTAGCGCCGTTGGCTGCAGCGGTTTCCAGGAGCCGGGGCATTTCATGATCGTTCAGCCCCGGAATCATGGGAGCTGTCATAACGCCAACGGGTATACCGAGTTCGCTGAGTTCCTTTACTATTTTGAAGCGCTGTGCGGCGGTGGTGGTGCGTGGTTCCATTTTCTGCCGCAGGTCTTCCTGCATGGTGGTAATGGATACATATACGCATACCAGCTTATCCTGTGCCAGCTGCTGCAGCAGGTACCTGTCCCGCAGCACCAGTGAGTTTTTGGTGATGATGCCTATTGGCTGCTTGTATTGCAGGGCTACTTCCAGCAGTTGCCGGGTCAGCCACATCTTGCGCTCCACCGGCTGGTAACAGTCTGTATTCCCCGACAGGGAGATGGGCTTGGGTACCCAGTTCTTGTTATCCAGGAACTTCCTGAGCAATTCCGGGGCATTATGCTTTACGATGATCTTTCTTTCAAAATCAAGCCCTGCACTCAGTCCCCAGAACTGGTGCGCATTACGGGCATAACAATAAATACAGCCATGCTCGCAGCCCTGATAGGGATTCATGGAGTACCACATTCCCACATCCGGGCTATCCACCTTATTAACAAGGGTTTTGGCATGTTCCTCAAATACCTGCGTAGGCACATCTGCCTGCCACCACTCATCAATTCCCTCTACATGCTCCTGCACATACTCTCCCTTCAGGTATTTGTTCCTTGGATTCAGCTGGGCGCCACGTCCTTTATAATAGGGATTTTCAGCGGCCCCCTCCTGGAATGGCAAAGTCATAACTAAATATTTTAGTAAAACTACTAAAATATTTGGCATTAATCATTTAATTATTTAATTATTTGAGATTTGGTTATTTAAAATGCAGCGGAGATCTAAGCATATATAATTCGCTTAGCTCTCCGCTGCATTTTAAATAACCAAATCTCAAATAATCAAATAACCAAATCTTATATGATCTGCATCTGTTTCATCAGGAAGGTGGCGTTTTTGTTGCGGGCGATGCCTTCGCGGATGCGGTAGTCGAAGTACAGGTGGTCGTTCTGTATGGTGCTTTCGAAGCAGTAGTTTTTGATGCGCGCGGGGTATCTGTCTTCCAGGTGTCCCAGTTCCAGGTCGTGCGTAGCGATCATCCCCAGGCAGTTATATTGCAGGAAATGCTCTATCAGGCTGCGGGAACCGGAGAGTTTGTCTTCCGAGTTGGTGCCTTTCAGTATCTCATCCAGCAGGATAAACACGCGCTCTCCTGTTTTCAGCTGCATAATAATATGTTGCAGGCGAAGCAGTTCCGCCTGAAAGTAAGAAGTATGGCTGGCGATAGAGTCTTTGATACGCATGGAGGTCATAATGCGCATGGGAGGAAACACAAACCGCGCCGCGCACACGGGAGCGCCGCACATGGCCAGTAACAGGTTGGCGCCAACGCTGCGCAGGAAGGTGCTTTTCCCGGACATATTGGAACCGGTGATAATCAGGAAATTTGCCTGCCGCCCAATGCTGCCGTTGTTCTTCACGGATGCGGTATCCGGAATCAGCGGATGACCCAGTGCGGTGGCTTCCAGCACCACATCTTCCTGTGGTTCAGGGAAAACATAATCGGGATAATTGTAGGCAAAGGTGGCAAAGCTGTTCCATACCTCCAGCTGTTCTATTACGCCAAACCAGCTGTCGGCATGCGCCTTATGAGCGGCCTTCCACCCTTCCAGGCGGAGAATACACTGCAGGTCATACAGCATAAGGGAGTTCAGCACCACTGCCACCAGCAGATTCAGTCGCTGATCGAAGGCCGCTCCTATGCGCGACAGCTGATGTAGTGCCACATCCGCTTCCCTGGCTGTTTCCTGTTGTTGCCTTAGCAATACCGATGTTTTAAAAGAAGCATTTTTTACGAGGTGCAGCAACACGGAAAACTTCTCCAGTATCTTTTCCTTATGGGAGATAAGGTTGTATTGCACCATAATTTTCTTCTGGATGCTGCCCAATACAATCCAGTTCAGGATGATGATACCGATGAAAGGATAGTAATGCCCCGTGGTAATATACGCTGCCAGTGTGAGCAGCACCAGCAAGGGGCTGAGCCAGCGCCATACCCGCAGGAACCGGTTGTGCAGGAAGTCAAAAGGCATATTGAGCCAGAGGTTAATCTCCTTCCGGTCGCTGGCATCCTCCTGTGCCAGGATGGCATTGGCCGTGAGCTGTTGGCGGAATTCCAGTTCTGGTGTCATCTCTTTAAGGGCTTCCTGTGTATCCCGGATGGCGGCCACTTCCCGGAAAGGGCTGCGTAAAACAGCTGCCAGCTTATGTTTGCCTGACAGAGTACCGGTACGGTTGATAAACTGGAAGATAGATGCCGGCCCGAAAATATCCAGGTCGCTGCTGTAATCGTGCTTGTCATCCACAAATTCCTGCCCGTTTTCAAAAGCAGACTCCCATGTAGTAGCCTGCAGCAGCTCCTTTTCGTTGAGAGACAGCAGTGTTTTCCATAACTGCAGCTTATTAAGTGACTTATTGTACTGAACAAGAGATAACAGGAACGCAACAATACCGGCAGCTGAAATCAGTAACCATACAGCATTCCAGCCGTTGCGGAAAAAGAATACCACGCCCGCCACCACTGCCAGGAAGCTGATCAGCCGCGCCCAGGAAAGCATGGCGGTACGCTGCTTCTCCTTATTCATCATCTCCCGGAAATCGTTTATCCGTTGCTGATATATTGTTGCCCTGCTCATATCATCTGTTTTAAAAAAGAAAGGGATTTTATGATTTATGTTCACAATTTATTGAACATAAACCATAAAATCCCTTACAGGTTATCCGGAGTAAAATCAGGCGTATTGTCTTTTCAGCAGCTCAGGGTATTCCTGGCTTACTTTCAGGATCAGTTCACCAAACAGCGTATTGGCCCATGCAAACCATTTACGGGTGAATTTGGAAGGATCGTCCTTCTCGTAGGACTCATGAATAAAGCCGGTGTTGCCATCGGTATTGCGCAGTGTTTTAATGCATCCGGCAATCTCTTCCTTATCATGACTGGTCAGTGCTTTCATGATGATGCTCATGGGCCAGATATAATTTTCGCCGGTATGCGGGCTGCCTATGCCATCGCCGTATTTACCCTTATAGAACCATGGGTGGAAGGCGCTCCATACAAAATGGCGGGAAGCCTGGTACAGCGGGTCTTCCGCAGTGGTATAGCCAAGATACGGGATAGAGAGCAGGCTGGGCACATTGGTATCGTCAATGAATAAACGGTTACCATAGCCGTCTACCTCGAAGCCATACATATTGCCCAGCTTCGGATGCTCCACGATTGCGTAGGCTTTGATAGCGCGGTCTACTTCATCGGCGAGGCTGCTGCACTCCCTGGCGAAGGCGGTATCTTTATATATAGTTTCACTGATTTCCGCCAGCTGCCGCAGGGATACTACCGCAAACATATTGGAAGGTATCAGGAAAGGCAATACAGTGGCATCATCGGAAGGGCGGAAGATGGATACGATCAGCCCTACCGGCAACATGGGTGAACCATAGCCGGAATTAGGCACGGTGTCTGACTGCCATGCGGTGACGCGCTGGAATTTATAAGGCCCTTTGCCGTCTTTACGCTGCTGTTCCTTAAATGTTTTCACGATGGCATGTGCTGCCTGTTTGTATTTATCATCAAATACCTTGGTATCTCCGCTTTGTTTCCAGTAGTGGTACGCGAGCCTTACCGGGTAACAGAGGGAGTCAATTTCCCATTTACGCTCATGCAGCTCCGGTTTCATATCTGTGAGATCCTTTTCCCATTCACTGCCGGTAGGCCCGTCATTAAAGGCGTTGGCATACGGATCAATGAGGATGCATTTCACCTGGCGGTTGATAACGCCGGCGATAAGCTGCTGCAGTCTGGCGTCATCTTTAATCAGGGGGATATAAGGCCATACCTGGGCAGAGGAGTCGCGCAGCCACATAGCGTTGATATCACCGGTAATCACGAAGGTATCCGGCCTGCCATCCTGCACTTTAAAGTTCACAGTTGTATCAAGGGTATTGGGGAAACAGTTTTCAAACATCCAGGCGAGCTTGGTATCCGCCATCTGTTTTTTCACGCTGACAATGGTTTTCTCTACCGCGTCGCTGGTAAACTTACGCTGAGCCAACGGCGGGCGCTGGGAGGTATATCCATTCCACCCTAAAACCGTTTTGGGCATTCCCAGCCCTACAGCGCCTGCCAGCAGCGCGCTGTTCCTGATAAAATCTCTCCTTGCTACCATACTGTTTTGTGTTTAGGAAAGCTAAAATAAAAAAGTTTCCGGGATTTGCTTAATCGATTTACCAATTAGACCCCTAAAGGGGAATTACGAATTTCAAATTACGAATTACGAATGTAGCCCGAAGATAAAAGCAAAGACCCAAGCGGATACTTTAAGTATTATCGCTTGGGTCTTTGCTTTTATCTTCGGGCTACATTCGTAATTCGTAATTCGTAATTCGTAATTCCTGACTACATGTTTCTCCTGTATTGCCCGCCCACTTCGTACAGCGCATGCGTGATCTGGCCCAGGGAGCAGTGTTTCACGGTTTCCATCAGTTCGGCGAAGAGGTTACCGTTATTGATGGCTACCTGCTGGAGCTGTTTGAGGGCTGCCGCATTTTTAGCCTGGTGGCGGTGCTGGAACGCTTCCAGGGTATGTATCTGGAATTCTTTTTCTTCTGTAGTGGAACGGATTACTTCCGCAGGAATAACGGTAGGTGAGCCGTTTTTATTGAGGAAGGTGTTAACGCCTACAATGGGGAATTCGCCGGTATGTTTCAGGGATTCATAATACAGGCTTTCCTCCTGTATTTTATTACGCTGATACATTCTTTCCATGGCGCCGAGTACACCGCCACGTTCGGTGATGCGGTTGAATTCTGCCAGTACGGCCTCTTCCACCAGGTCGGTCAGTTCTTCAATGAAGAAGGATCCCTGTACCGGGTTCTCGTTCTTGGCGGTTCCCAGCTCCCGGTTAATAATCAGCTGGATAGCCATGGCCCTGCGCACGCTTTCTTCTGTAGGCGTGGTAATCGCTTCATCGTATGCGTTGGTATGCAGGGAATTACAGTTATCATAGATGGCATATAATGCCTGCAGTGTGGTACGGATGTCGTTGAAGTCGATCTCCTGGGCATGCAGACTGCGGCCGGAGGTCTGGATATGGTATTTCAGCTTCTGGGAGCGGTCGTTACCCTTATACTTGTATTTAATGGCTTTAGCCCAGATGCGGCGGGCTACGCGGCCAATTACAGCATATTCGGGATCCATACCGTTGCTGAAGAAGAAAGAGAGGTTAGGCGCGAAATCGTCTATGTTCATGCCGCGGCTGAGATAGTACTCCACATAGGTGAAGCCGTTGGCCAGTGTAAACGCCAGCTGTGTGATAGGATTGGCGCCCGCTTCTGCAATATGGTAGCCGGAAATGCTGACAGAATAGAAGTTACGCACTTTCTGCGTGATGAAATATTCCTGTACGTCGCCCATCAGTTTGAGGGCAAACTCTGTCGAGAAGATGCAGGTATTCTGCGCCTGGTCTTCTTTCAGGATGTCTGCCTGCACGGTACCGCGAACGGTGCTCAGGGCATGTGCCCTGATTTTATCGTATACTTCCCGTGGCAGCACTTCTTCGCCGGAAATACCCAGCAGCTGAAGGCCCAGGCCGTCGTTTCCTGCCGGCAGATCGCCGTTGTAGTGCGGCAGCGGATGATCCTTAAATTTATCTTTTATCAGTGCCTGCACCTGTTCGGTCAGACCCTGTTCTTTAATATACTTTTCACATTGCTGGTCAATGGCGGCATTCATGAAGAAGGCCAGCAGTATGGGTGCAGGCCCGTTGATAGTCATGGATACCGATGTTTTCGGATCACAGAGATCAAAGCCGCTGTACAGTTTTTTGGCGTCATCTACCGTAGCGATGCTCACCCCGGAGTTACCGATTTTACCGTAGATGTCTGGTCTTACTGCCGGGTCCTCGCCATACAGGGTAACACTGTCAAAGGCTGTGGACAATCGTTTTGCCGGCTGGTCCAGGGATACGTAGTGAAAGCGTTTGTTGGTGCGCTCCGGCCCGCCTTCTCCGGCAAACATACGGGTAGGGTCTTCTCCTTCCCTTTTCAGCGGGAATACGCCGGCTGCATATGGGAATTCGCCGGGCAGGTTTTCGGTGAGCTGCCAGCGCAGAATGTCGCCCCAGTCTTTATACTTAGGCAGGCTAACCTTCGGAATACGGCTGTGGCTGAGGCTTTCAGAGAACAAAGGTAATTTGATGACTTTATCACGTACCTGGAATTCGTAGTTATCGGCAGTATACTTACTGACGATGGCCGGCCATTCTTCCACCAGTTTCTTGCATTCCGGATGCAGGCTTTCCTGCAGGTGAGCTTTAATATCGGCCAGCAGCGGAGCTTTAGATGGGTCCAGTTCTTCTACGCCCTGTACCTGGTATAGCTGGGTGGCTATTTTGCACTGGGCATCTACCCATTTGCTGTAGTCATCAATTGCTTCAGATATCTCTGCCAGATAACGTACCCTGGCTGGCGGAATGATCTGCGATTTGGTGGTGGTGGATTTCACGCTTTCATGCGCCAGCTGGCCGAAGGCGGCGGAGGTTTTCTCCGTTACCTTTTCCATCACTTTTTCAAACAGCAGGTTGATGCCGGCGTCATTGAACTGGGAGGCGATAGAGCCTACCACGGGCAGTTCCTCGTCTTTGGCAGTCCAGAGGTTGTGGTTACGTTTGTATTGTTTACGCACATCATGCAGGGCGTCGAGTGCGCCGGCCTTATCGAATTTATTGATGGCGATAACGTCTGCATAATCCAGCATATTGATTTTTTCCAGCTGGGAGGCAGCACCATATTCCGGTGTCATCACGTACAGCGATACATCGCAGTAGTCCGTGATAGCGGTGTCGCTTTGTCCGATACCGGAGGTTTCGAGGATGATGAAGTCGAATGCGGCCAGTTTGCAGATATCAATCGCCTCCTGGATATGCTCACTGATAGCCTTGTCGCTTTCGCGGGTGGCCAGGGAGCGCATATAGGCGCGTGGGTGATGAATGGCATTCATACGGATACGGTCGCCCAGCAAGGCGCCGCCGGTCTTCTTTTTGGACGGGTCTACCGAAATAACCGCCACGGTTTTATCCGCATAATGGGTCAGGTAGCGGCGTACCAGTTCATCCGTAACACTGCTTTTACCTGCGCCGCCTGTACCGGTGATGCCCAGTACAGGGGTGCTTTCTTCTTCCTTCAGGGAGCTGATGTGCGTACCTGCTTCCTGGTCTACCGTAACGGCTTTGCGGGCTTTGAGGCCGCTGAGCAGCGCTACCGGCATATCGTTTTCCGCCAGGCTGATGGCCCTGGCAATAATTTTCGGATTCTTTGATTTACGCAGCTGCGGTATATCTTCCGGGTTACCGCCTGCGGGGAGGGGTTTCACGGCAGTATCGCACTGGCGGATGAGATCTTCGATCATACCTTCCAGTCCCATCTGGCGGCCATCATCGGGGGAATAGAGGCGTGCAATGCCATAGGCATGCAGTTCTTCTATTTCTGCAGGCAGGATGGTACCACCGCCGCCACCGAAAATTTTAATATGTCCGCAACCTTTTTCTTTCAGCAGGTCAAACATGTACTTAAAAAATTCCACGTGCCCGCCCTGGTAGGATGTTACGGCAATCCCCTGCGCATCTTCCTCGATGGCACAGTCTACTATTTCAGCCGCGGAACGGTTATGCCCGAGGTGAATCACTTCCGCCCCCTTCGCCTGCATGATGCGCCGCATAATATTAATAGCGGCATCATGGCCGTCGAACAACGCTGCTGCTGTTACAATACGAACTTTATGTTCTGGTGTATATGACATAGTAAATCCGGTTTATTTTGAACACAGGCATAAGAAAGGAAAACGGGTAGTACCTACCCCGGATGACTTTTACTCCCCTATAGCCGTTGTGTGAAAATGCAAGTTACGGAAAAAGCGGCGGAACTGCCGTCAGTACACGGGTTTATGCAGATTTAGAATTGATTGAACAGTATTTCCATACTGTTTGAAATTTTTTAACTGATCTCAAAATCAGTTAGTATTTCCCTAAAACAACTTTCCCTTGTACTTCAGCCGTACAAGGGAAAGCGAAAGATAAGACACCAGGCAAAAGTGCTTAGCAGCCTTCATTTCATAACGTGGAACTATAAAACAACTATTGATAAATATTTTTAAATGATTTCTATGGCATACTTGATAAAAGGAAAAATAATTTTCGGTTTTCTCTATGGCAAAACAGACTACAACGGATCTAAATTCTGGTCAATGTCACACAAGAAATAATCGTTTTCTCAGGATGTGTATATTTTACACAATCTTAATTAAAATTTTGTTAAAAACAAACTTTTTTTTCATTTTCCGGGCAAAATAATTCAAAGCACAGGCACCCGCCCGCCGGAAGGATGGCAATCCCTGACAGCAGTACATCTTATCAAGATAAAAATTAACGAAAGTCCGGCAAACAGGCCGCCGGGCAGCTAAAAAAATACTATTCCTGTACGATACTAAAAACCGATACCCAGGTAGCGCTTTTTGCGCTGGTCATACTTATCGAAATTGAATTTATACAGCTTGGCCGGCCGGTGAGGGACATCTTCTTCTTCTTCATTCAGATCCAGCAGCAGATCCATGGAAAGAAATTTCTTACGGAAGTTGCGGCGGTCCAGTTCTACATCCAGGATAGCTTCGTAGAGGTTCTGCAATTCGCGCAGGGAGAATTTTTTGGGTAACAGGTTAAAGCCCACCGGCTGTACCATCACCTGCTGTTTCAGTCTTTCGTGGCAGGTATCCAGTATCTGTTTATGATCGAAAGCCATTTCATGCAGGTCTTTCACAGAGTGCCAGTGCAGCTCGTTATTATGCATTTTCAGTTCTACATGTTCTATATTCACGAGGGAGTAGTAGGCTACCGTAATTACCCTGCCGGCCGGATGACGGTTAATTCCGCCAAACGTCTGCACCTGCTCCATATACACGTTATCCAGACCGGTACGGGCTTTCAGCACCCGGTAGGCGGCTTCGTCCAGCTCTTCATCCGGGCGTACTATATCTCCCAGTAATGACCACTTTCCTTTGTATTCCTTGAGGTCAGACTCAATGAGCAGCACCTTCAGTTCATCATTATTAAATCCAAAGATTACGCAGTCCACAGAAATAGCGGCTTTGAAATAGTTCTTAATCTCAATCAGGTGAGTATTGATGTTTTTGGTGTACATAGACATCATAAAAATACGTGGAATTACAGATGTTATAATAATCGCGGTAAAAATAACGATAGTCAAATCAAAGAAAAAAATAGCACATTTAATACAAAAAACATTGAATTTTTTACGCTGCTATACCCTTTGGGAAAAGATAAGGTTTAAATTTACGGCTCAGTTTCACCGATTATGTATACAAAGGAAATAGAAATAACCCTGGCACAGCTGGCCAAAGATCTGCTCAGCCATCTGCAGCGGCAGCAACTGCCGCATTCCATTGACGAAACCCTGGAAGCGTTGCGGCGCGTGATCAGTTATAACGACTGGCGCTATTATGTGCAAAGCGAACCGGTGATCAGCGATTATGAATACGATCAGCTGTTTGCCTGGCTGAAAAAACTGGAACAGGAAAGACCGGACCTGATTAGCCCCGATTCTCCTACACAGCGCGTAGCCAAAGGGCTTACCAAAGAATTTGTGACGGTGCAGCACCTGGTGCCTATGCTCAGCCTCGAGAACTCCTACAATGCAGATGATCTCATTGACTGGGACCGCAAGGCGCGGGAGGCCGCCGGCATGGATGAAATTGAATACTGCATAGAACCTAAGTTCGACGGCGCCAGTATTTCCCTGATATACGAAGATGATCAGCTGGTGCGTGGCGCTACGCGCGGTGATGGTATTGCGGGAGAAGATATTACCGCCAATATCCGGATGATACGCTCCATCCCCCTGTCTGCCAGCTTCGCTAAATATGGCATTCACAGCATTGAGATACGCGGGGAAGTGCTCATCAACAAAAATACCTTCAAGGCATTCAATGATAAGCGCATCGCAGAAAACCTGCCACCGCTGGCCAATCCGCGCAATGCCGCCTCCGGCTCCCTCCGTATGGTAGACCCTAACGAAGTAGCCAAACGCGGACTGGAAGCCTTTCTGTACCACATGAGTTATCATACCATGAATACAGGTATGGCAGAACCAGATGCTATAAAAACCCACAGCGGCACCCTGGACCTTTTGTCTACCCTCGGTTTCAGAAGCCCGGCCAAAGAAAAGAAAGTAGTAAAAGGCGTGCAGGCCGTGATCGATTACTGCCTGCAGTTTGAAACAGAGCGTGACAACCTGCCTTACGAAATTGATGGCATGGTTATTAAAGTGAATGATTACGCGCTGCAGGACAAGTTAGGCATGACCACCCACCATCCGCGCTGGGCCATTGCCTATAAATTCAAGGCCCGCCAGGCTACCAGTAAGCTCCGCAGCGTGGAGTTCCAGGTAGGCCGTACCGGCTCCATCACGCCGGTGGCTAAAATTGATCCTGTGCATATCGGCGGGGTAACCGTATCTTCTATCTCTCTCTTCAACGAAGATGTGATCCGGGAAAAAGACCTGAAGCTGGGCGATACCGTGCTCGTGGAGAGAGCCGGCGACGTGATCCCCTATATCGTGAAATCTATTGCGGATCTGCGCAACGGTACAGAACAGCCGATTGTATTTCCTTCACACTGCCCCGTTTGCGGCGATCAGCTTGTAAAGCCGGAAGGAGAAAGTGTGTGGCGCTGTACCAATATCAACTGCGAAGCGCAGGTGGTAGAAAGAATGATACATTTCGTGAGCAAAGACGCGATGGACATCAAGAGCTTCGGCGAAAGCAATGTGCGGAAGTTCTATGCACAGGGCCTGATGAAAGATATTCCCGGTATCTATCAGCTGGACTTTGAGAAGATAGGCGCCATGGAAGGATTCGGGAAGAAGTCGCTCTCCAACCTGCAGACCGCCATTGAGCAGTCGAAAACCCAGCCGCTGCATCGCCTTATATTTGGCCTGGGTATACGCTATGTAGGAGAAACTACCGCCAAAACACTGGCCAATGCCGTGACCAACATCATGGACCTGCAGCACTGGACGGAAGAACAGATACTTGCCCTGGAAGATATAGGACCTAAAGTTGCAGGCTCTATCCGTCTCTTCTTCGCCAACGACGACAACATCCACATGCTGCAGCAGCTGGCCGCGCTGGGTGTAAATATGGAAAATACGAAGAGCAGCCAGCTGACTTCCGGTAACCTTAACGAACAAACGTTTCTGTTCACCGGCACCCTGCATAAGCTGAAACGCAGCGAGGCAGAGGAAATGGTAGAACAGCAGGGCGGTAAAATCATGAGCGGCGTCAGCAGCAAACTCAACTACCTGGTAGTAGGAGATGATGCCGGCAGCAAACTGGAAAAAGCTAAAAAGATAAATACCATCAGGATCTTGTCTGAAGATGAATTCCTGGAGATGATAAATAGTGCAAATGATTGACGATACTTTTTTTATGAAGCAGGCGCTGAGAGAGGCGCATAAAGCATTTGAAGACGGAGAGGTACCCATCGGCGCCGTAGTGGTGTTAAATAACCAGGTGATAGGCCGTGGGCATAATCAGGTGGAGCGTCTGAACGACTGTACCGCGCACGCAGAAATGATTGCGCTCACCTCCGCCTTTAACACCCTGGGCAGCAAATACCTGATGGAGGCAACGCTCTATGTCACCGTAGAGCCTTGCCTGATGTGCGCCGGCGCATTATACTGGAGTAAAATAGGACGCATTGTCTATGCCGCCGCTGATGATAAGAACAGCTATCGCCGCGCTACTGCAGACAAATCACCCTTTCATCCAAAAACAAAGCTGGAAGCAGGTCCTTGCCGCGAAGAGAGTCTGCAGCTGATGCAAACTTTCTTTGAACAGAGGAGATAAACAGATTAACCATGATGGAAAACCAGACCAAACATAACATTATTATTATTGGCTCCTCCGGGCATGCTATGGTAGCTTCAGATATTATATCGCTAATGCCGGAATACCATATTGTTGGCTATATAGATGCATTTAAGCTACCGGGCACCCTCTGCAGAGGCCTCCTGGCGGTATTGGGTAATGAAAATGATCTGCCGCAGCTGCTGCAGACCCACCATATCCGGGGTGGCTTTATTGCCATCGGCGACAACTGGGTCAGGAGCCTTGTTGCTGCCAGGATCAAAGCCCTGCTCCCCGATTTCCACTTCATCAATGCCATACATCCCAGCGCCATCCTATCTCCCAGCCTCACGATAGGCAGCGGCAACATGATCGGTGCAAATGCAGTCATCAATGCCGGCACGCGCATAGGCGACTTCACAATCATCAATACCGCCTCCTGCATTGAACATGACAACATCCTGGAAGACTATGCCAGCGTAGCCCCCGGCACCACCACCGGCGGCAATGTAAACATAGGCGCCTTCACCGCCGTAGGCATTGGCACAGTCATCAGACATCGTATAAACATCGGCGCCCACACCATCATAGGCGCAGGTTCCCTGGTACTGAAAGATATTCCGGATTATAACACCTGGTACGGCAGCCCCGCCAAGATGATGGGGATGAGGAAAGCAGGGGATAAGTATTTGTAGGTTTCCTTTTTTGTGGAAGAATTACAAATTACGAATTGCGAATTACGAATGAGCGCGAAGACCAAAGCGATGTGATTATTTGTTTATTTGATTATTTGAGATTTGTATCCAAAATAAATGCCCTCTGGTAAGTCCGGAGGGCATCTTGTTTATATACAAATCTCAAATAATCAAATAAACAAATAATCACATCGCTTTGGTCTTCGCGCTCATTCGTAATTCGCAATTCGTAATTCGTAATTCTATTTCTTATTTGGGTCCATTAACTTATTCATTCCCATCATTTGCTTCATCGTATGTTCCATGCCTTCGGAGGAGCCGTCGAGGAAGATGACGTTGCCTTTGCCGTTTTCGGCGAAGTGTTTGATGGCTTCTGTCCACATAGAGAAGAGGATAACGGAGGTATCGAGGTTGGCCTGCTGCATTTCTTTGGCGGCCATGCTCATACCTTTGGCTACCTCTTCACGGAAGAGGGCTACGCCCATACCGCGGAGCTGTGCAGCCTGACGTTCTGCTTCCGCTGCAATTTTGATGGCGTTACCATCTGCTTCGGCGGCTTTGGTTTTGGTGATGAGGAGGGCCTGACCTTCGTTTTCCGCAGCTGCTTTCAGGTTGTTGGAAGCTACGACCTGCGCCATAGACTTCATGATAACTTCATCGAAGGTAATATCGTTCATCTGGAGGTCCAGCAGGTGGAAGCCCCATTCTTCCAGGGTTTTATCGATTTGTTCCTTTACGTGTTCGGTGATGTCTTTACGAAGGCCGAGTACTTCTGCCTGTCTTTTGGTAGCAACAAAACCGCGGATAGAGCCTTCAATCGTACGTACCAGCGCCTGCATGAAGCTACGTTCATCCATAAATTTAAAGGCTACGTTTTTGATGGTTTCTTCTTCCTGGTTCCATACGGCATAGAGCAGCATGGCTTTGAAGTACACATTGGCCTGGTCGATGGTGATAGCCTGGAATTCCAGTTCCACGGACCTGTTCTGAATGGAAATTCTTTTAAATACCTTTTCAATAACCGGTATTTTAAAGTTAAGACCGGGGTACAATACGCGGTTATATTTCCCGAAAATGGTGGTTACTGCTATGGTTCCCTGCTGAACGGTGACAAAACAGGAAAGTACAATCAGGAGTACAAACAGCAATAAAATAATCATGTAAACATTCATGTCATGCGTTTTAAATCAAGGTAGGGTTTAGTACGCAGTAAATATAGCAAAATAAAACGCAATACCGGCGAAAGGCACAGGTTTCCCCTGTTTACTGGCGGCGGGCTAAATTGAGGGTTTTCGTTGTTTGTTGTTTGAAGACAAACAATGGATGATACTGAGCTTAAAAATACAATGAATGAATGTTATAAAAAGCTGAGTTAAATCCGTTGTTTTCTTCTGAAATAAATGAATACATCATCCAGCTCTATTTGTTTCAGCTGATAGGCCAGCCTTGTTCTCAGATCTTCTGTTTCGTCTTTGATTCTTCTGTATTGATCTTTCAGATTCTCATATCGCGCCACAATTTCTTCTGCCGACGCAGTTTGTTCCAGTTGTAAAATGTAAAATGCTCTTTCCTCGGTTATCATAGTGATAGGGGTATTTCAGCCAATAATCATGTCAAAATTGTTTAAAAAACACGCTTATTTTCAATTCACTAAATTAGTGGAGAATCAAAAGCAAGCAAATACCCAAGCTTGGGTATTTTTTCAAAAAATTTAGCACAGTTTAGCAAGTACTGTGGTTGACAGAATTTCTCATAAGTACGTTAATAATCAGAAACATACAGTATATAGGATATTCATTCCCTGATGACCAGTCATATAAACATCAGGTACCCACGGGTGATATTTTTCAGCAATTCAGTGATACTATATTAACAAACCCAACAGTTATTCAAAGCCTATTTTCCGGGCAACCGCTACCAGCTCGGAGGTGTTTCTTACTTTCAGTTTCAGCCGGATATTCTTGCGGTGTGTTTCCACGGTATACCGGCTAAGGTTAAGCGCATTTGCGATTTCTTTATTGTTCAGCCCCTGTACAGCCAGCCCCAGTACATCTTTCTCGCGTGCTGTCAGCTTATTGAGCAGATTTTCATTCTGTCTGCGTAATATTTCGCTCAGTGCCACTGAAATCTGGGCATTGGTATCAATAGCATGTGTAAGGTCCAGGAATGCACAGATGATCTCTTTTACCTGGCCTTTGGCGTCGTAGGTAAATGGCACTTCCAGTCCCAGCAGCCAGCGGTATTCTTCCTCTCCTTTTCTTTTGATACGTGCTACTCCGCCGAAATGGGCTTTGTTATTCCTGAATTGCTGCTGGGCTACAGCCGCCAGCTTGAAATCATCCGGATGCATGATATGCCGGAAGAAGTCCATTCCCTTACCCGTCATTTCCAGCGTGGAAAAGCCGAACGTCTCTGCGAGATATGTATTACACCAGGTAATAGATTTGTTGTTGTTGTCATAACAGTAAAGCATAGCAGGCACATTATTCAAAATGTTCTCCAGCCACTGATTACGACCCTTTAGCTGCTCATTCTCCTTTTGCAGGGCGGTGAGAATAAGGTTTTGCCCTAAGTCCGAGCCTGTATACATACTATACGTTTTAAACAAACAATAGGTAAACAACTCTCAGGCATATACGAAAACATGTCTGATGGTACGTCCTGTTAAACCGAGTATATGTAAATATAAAATAATTTTCAATATGACGCAGTATTTTCAGCAGATAGGTATCAGCATATGTGAAAAAATGGAAATTGATTTTTAACGGATTGGCAGTAAATTTGGCGACTTGACAGCAAATAATATTTATAAACCCAATAAAAACTGAGTTATGGCATTTACACTTCCGAGCTTACCCTACGCACATGATGCGTTAGAGCCTCATTTTGATAAATTGACAATGGAAATTCACCATGGTAAGCACCATCAGGCTTATGTAGATAACCTGAACAAAGCAGTGGCAGGTACGGAGAATGAGAATAAATCACTGGAAGAACTGGTTGCCAACGCTGGTAAAATCAGCCCTGCTGTAAGAAACAACGGCGGCGGTCACTGGAACCACAGCTTCTTCTGGACCAGCCTGGCTCCTAACGCCGGCGGTAAACCTACCGGCAAACTGGCTGAAGCAATCGACAGCGCCTTCGGCTCTTTCGATGCCTTCAAAGAAAAATTCAATGCTGCAGGCGCTACCCGTTTCGGTTCCGGCTGGGCATGGCTGCTGGTAAAGGATGGCAAACTGGAAATCACTTCCACCCCTAACCAGGACAATCCACTGATGGATGTAGCTGAAGTAAAAGGTACTCCTCTTCTCGGCGCAGACGTATGGGAACATGCCTACTACCTGAAGTACCAGAACCGTCGTCCGGAATACCTGAACGCATTCTGGAACGTAGTTGACTGGAACGCCATCAACAAAAGATACGAGTCTATTTGATTATTTGATTATTTGAGATTTGTATAAAAACAGGATTCCCCTCTGAAGCTCAGAGGGGAATCCTGCTTTATACAAATAATCAAATCTCAAATAATCAAATAACTACATTTTTTTGATTTTCATGTTTTTGAACCATATTTCGCTACCATGGTCCTGGAGCGTGATATGGCCTTTCTTAGCCATTCCGTAGCCTTTGGCATCTTTCCATTTGCCTTCTGCCTTGTGCTTCTTCCAGTCGTCTGTCCAGAGATCGTATTCTGCTGTTTTCTGACCGTTCAGCCAGTGTTCCACATGTCCTTTATTGACAACGATGCGGGTATTGTTCCATTGCCCGATCGGGTTGGCTGCCATTACCAGCGGCGGATTCATGGCGTAGTTGGCGCCGCTCTTCTGCCAGTCTTCCAGCTTTTCCGGGAAATTATTATCATCAATGATCTGGTATTCCGGACCGCTCAGATAGGGGGCATCAAATTCTTCGGTAACCATGTACAGGATACCGCTGTTGCCCTGTGCGGCCAGCTTCCAGTCGGCCGACAATTCAAAGTTCTCATATTCCTTGTCGGTCATAAGATCACCGCGTTTGTCGCTTTTGTCGGTGGTGCTGCCCAGGCAGTGTAATATACCGTTTTCCGCTACCCAGGTATCGGTGGATTTACCTTTAAAGCCACGCCAGCCGTCTTTACTGGTACCGTTGAACAGCAGTTCCCAGCCGGCAGCCTTATCAGCCTCGCTCAGGGAGGTGATAACGGTTGTATCCGCCGCAGCTACGGGCGAAGTGGCCACAGTATCTGTAACTACTGTGGAATCTTTAGCCTCTTTTGTGGCGCCGCCACCGCAGGACATTACCGTAACAGCTATCACGGATAATGCAGGTACTAATAATTTTTTCATATGTTGCACGATTGGTTACTTAACGAGTTTCATATTTTTAGGATCCCAGTGGATGATCTTATTATTGAAATAGCTTTCGTTGCATAACAATGCAGGTGCGGCTGCACGGAAACCGAAGGTAGGATCTTCCGCTACTTTACCACCGGTACGCATCGCATTGAACAGGTTGTAGAAGTGATCAAAATGCGCGCCTTTATAACCTTTATCTGCTTCATACTCTACTTTATCCGGCGGCAGCATTTCCGCGCGGTGGTAAGTATATGCTTTACCCGCTTCAGCAGCAGCATTGGCGGCAGCCAGCGGATCATTCTCATCTACATTATTGCGGTTGCGCAACAGGGTGACCTTATCCCATTCAACGGTCATAGATCCTTCGCTGCCTACCATGCGCAGGTAGTTGGTACCGCCGGTACCGTCCACGAAATTCACACGCAGTGACAGGTTGAAGGCAGGATGTATATCAGTTTCAGGATAGTCGAACATGCCCAGCATGACATCGGGCACTTCTCTGCCGTCTTTCCAGTAACGGAGACCGCCGGTAGCCATGATTTTATTGGGTCCGAGGGAGCCTGTTACCAGGTGCAGGCTGGAGAAGAGATGTACGAAGAGATCGCCGGAAACGCCGGTTCCGTAATCGCGGTAGTTACGCCAGCGGAAGAAACGCAGCGGATCGAAATCGCGTTTGGGAGCATTTTTCAGATAGGCGTCCCAATCAACTGTTTTAGGAGAGGCATCAGCCGGGATCGGGTACTGCCATGCGCCGGTAGGCGACATACGCGCCCAGAAACCTTCTGCATAGTTGAGTTTACCGATGGCGCCATCTTTCAGCAGCTGGCGCGCTTTTTCGTTGCCGAGGGAACTCATCCCCTGGCTGCCCACCTGATATACCACTTTACCGTTACGTTGCTGAGCTTCTACTACTGCCGGCCCTTCGGAGATATCATGTACCATTGGCTTTTCGCAATACACTGATTTTCCCTTGTTCATGGCGGCAACTGAAATATCCTTGTGCCAGAAGTCAGGCACCGCAATGATAACGGCGTCAATATCTTTACGGTCAAGGATTTCATTATAGTTGCGGGTGGTAAAAATATCGTTACCCCATTTCTTTCTGGCATCCGCCAGGCGGCCGTCATAGAGATCGCAGGCAGCTACCAGCTTTACGCCGGGTACAGTAATGGCTGTGTTGGCATCTGCCGTGCCCATACCGCCGGCGCCGATAAGCGCTACCTGAATATGATCGTTTGCGCTGTATTTTTCGTTTAGGCGGGAAAGTGATACAATGTTCCGTTTTCTGTCAGCAGCTGTAATAATGCCCGGCAGCAGGGATGCACCCACTACGCCTTTGGCAAATTTGCTGATAAAGTTCCGGCGTGAGCGTTCGTTGGAATTTACTGGCATGTCTACCCTTTTAGGTTTTGAAAAAATATCGTTAATCCACAATAAGTTTGTTAAAATAATAACTATTTTCTTCAAATCATAATTGGGCGGGAATTACGAATTACGAATTACGAATTGCGAATTACGAATGAGGAGCGGAGATGATAGCGGATAAAGAATATTAGGTGAAGAACAATCATAAAATGACAGAAGCCGTCCGGATAGTTCCGGACGGCTTCTGTCATTTTATGATTCGCTTCCATCTCCGCTCCTCATTCGTAATTCGTAATTCGCAATTCGTAATTCCTTCGCTTAATATCCATTATTATTAGGCAGCAGTTTCGCATTCTTATCAATTGCGGACTGCGGCACAGGTAAGAGATACAGGCGATCAGACCATACGCGGGTGTCGGCTTCGGTACCGTCAATAGCGTAAACTTTTCTGTTCATTACGGCGGGGGCTGTTTTCCATCTGCGGATGTCCATATAGCGGTTACCTTCCAGCACCAGTTCTATGCGGCGTTCGTGACGGATGGCTTCGCGCAGGGCGGCCTGACCCGCATATTTTGCACGATCCAGTTTAGGCATACCGGCTCTTTCACGGATCTGGTCAATAGCATCGTAGACACTGCCATCAGGTCCGCTGATTTCGTTTTTGGCCTCTGCGTAAGTCAGCAGTATTTCCGCGTAACGGATAATGATATGATTGGACCAGTTGTCGTAATCAGGATAAGCAGCAGGATCTACGAGCTTTCTGAAGTTATAACCGGTTTTAGAGTTGTTGGAGCCGCCTTTTCTCCATTTAAAGGTGGTGGCGCCGCCCAATCGGTTCCATCTGGTACTGTCGAACATTACGGTAGCATAAAAGCGGGGATCGCGGTTCCGGAATTCAGTGTAGAATGACGGCTGGATATTGCCGTTATCTCTTACTTTATAGCGGTCGCCACGGGTAGCAGCGTCAATGGTAGTTGTAAGCGGGTCGCCGGTTTTAAAGCTGGCGTAGGCGTCTACCAGTTCCTGTGTAGGTGTAACAGAGCTCCAGCCGCCGAAGTTGGAAGGCAGCAGGTAGGTGTTTTCTGACTGCGGATCTTTCTGGAATACGTGCTGTCTGTCGAAAATCACTTCTGCATTGCCTTTGTTGGCAGCCCAGAACAATTGTTCGTAGCTGCGTAAGCCCAGGCGGAATTTTTTCTCTTCTGTGTTATCCGCAAAGTCTACCCAGATTTTATAGTTGTCAGCTGCATCTGTGGCATCTTCAGCAGCTACTTTAAACAGGGAGTAGCCGGGGATATCCATTACTGCCTTTGCATACTTTAATGCGCCAGCATAATCGCTCTGGTAGAGGTGCATTCTGGCAGCAAGCGCTAGGGCAGCGCCTTTGGTGATACGGCCTTTCTCGTTCGGATAGCCGCCGGAATAGCTTTCCGGTAAATCAGCAGCTGCTGCATCCAGTTCATCGTAGATGAATTTTACTACTTTATCCTTCGGGTCTCTGGGCAGGTTTCCCATAGTGGTATTGGTTACCAGCGGCACATCGCCGAATCTCAGCACCAGCGAAATGAAATAAAATGCACGTAAGGCCCTGGCTTCCGCTTTACAGCGTTTGTTCAGGTCTGCGGACATTCCTTTCACCTTGTCAATATTTTCCAGTAAGGCGTTCGCTTTCCGGATACCCTGAAAATCGAATCCATCATCGTTGATAGGCGTGATATTGCCCAACGCAATCACGGTAGCATTACTTTCCCACGGATATTGGGCCAATGCATTATCAGATGCACCATCTTCATAGATGGCATTCTGACCATCCATAAGGGACGCTATACCAGCGCCGCCATCTCCCAGTTGCCCGTATACGGCATTTAATGCATTGGTAGCATCTGTCTGCGTATTCCAGAAATTATCTGTAGTTACTTTATCTTCAGGGATACGATTCAGAAAATCCTTGCTGCAGCTGCTCCAGATAAGCATCATGGAAAGCGCTGCACCTGTTATAATTTGTTTTTTCATTTTTTTCATTTTGCAGGTTAGAATTTCACATTAACACCAACTGCCCATGTTTTCACACCTGGGTAAGCGCCACGACCCGAAACCATTTCAGGATCATAATCCGTTATACGTTTATCAAACATGAAAGTGAACGGATTATTGGCAGAAAGGTATATCCTTGCCGACTGCATGGCAGCCCTCTTGGCCCATGCTGCCGGTAATGTATACCCCAATGTGATGGAACGGATACGGAAATAATCTCCCTTATATAACCAGAAAGATGAAATAGGATTTGTATTGGTTTTGTCGCTGATGCTTAAACGCGGATAAGCGGCATTAGGATCAGGATTCTCTTTGGTCCAGCGTTTCAGATGATATTCTTTCACCTTACCACCGTTGAAGAATGCTACAGATGCCTCATTGCTCAGGTATGTTTTTACATTGGCAACGCCATAGGTCAATACGCCGAGGTCAAAACCCTTATAACCTACGTTCAGGTTAATACCGTAGTTCATCCA
Source organism: Chitinophaga solisilvae (assembly GCF_009928525.1). Taxonomy (GTDB): domain Bacteria; phylum Bacteroidota; class Bacteroidia; order Chitinophagales; family Chitinophagaceae; genus Chitinophaga; species Chitinophaga solisilvae. The sequence continues at coordinate 189,398 of NZ_JAABOK010000007.1, forward strand.
CGGAATGTCATTACCCAGTACTACACGGTCTTTTGAATCGATTACGCCGTCGTTATTCTGATCTTTAAATTTGATATCTCCGGGTTTCTGGATAATACCTGACTGACCAGCACTGTTCTTCACATCTTCTGCATCTTTAAATAATCCGATTGCTTCCCAACCGTAGAAGGAATTATATGCTTCTCCTTCCCTGTCTATGTAATAAGTATCGTGTATTCTGTTATTAGTACTTCCCAGGGTAAGAATTTTATTCTTTATTTTGGAGACATTGGCGCCAACCGTGAAAGTGAGGTCCTTTCCAATGGTTCCGTTATACGAAGCCGCTATTTCAAAACCTTTGTTACGCATACGTCCGCCATTGGCATATGCCGGTTTGAGCGCAATTACCTGATCCAGCAACTGTTCTATCAGCATGTCTTTCGTATCCTTGATAAAGTAATCTGCAGTAACATTCAGTTTACCATTGAAGAAAGTACCATCTACCCCGAAGTTGCTCATCACTACTGTTTCCCAGGACGTGAGCGGATTGGCGGCTCTGGCCTGATAAGTACCATTTACCATATTTCCTTCAAAGCTGTATACCCCGGGATACAGACCGATATATTCATAATAGTTGCCGATAGGCACTACTGCCTCGTTACCCAGGGAACCCCATGAAGCACGGAGTTTCAGGTTGTCGATCCATTTGATATCCTTCATGAAGGATTCTTCTGACATGCGCCAGCCTGCAGAGAAAGACGGAAAAGCACCGAGGCGGTGTCCGGGAGCGAACCTGGAAGACATATCAAGACGCATATTTCCTTCCAGCATATATCTATCGTTGAAAACGTAGTTTACCCTGCCGAAATAGGAACGGATGGCCCACACTTCAGAATAGGAACCATTTGCAGCCTGCTTGGTTCTGTCGGTAACGAAGTCGGTCATCTGGTCATCATCCGTATTGAACATATCATCCACAGAACCGCTACCAGCACCTACTGTACCCAGATTGTTGGACAGGAAGTTTTTACGGCCAACGTTCACGTTACGGTAGGTATTACTTTCCTGAGATGCGCCGGCCATTACTTTCACATAATGCCTGTTGAACGTTCTTTCATACTCAGCATAGGCCTGTGCCAGTAAAACCTGGCGCTGGCTCCACTTCTCCTGCATCTTGTTCAGAATAACACCGGTACCTGGTATAGTGGCCCTGGTATCGAAATTCACCAACGGGTCAACTGTATTCCAGAAGCGGTTAGCCATGCGGTTATCCAGTTTCAGTGACATGAGTCCTTTTATGGATAAGCCTTTCAACGGAGTGAGCGTACCGTTGATGCCACCAGTAAATGCATTGTTTTTATCCCAGCCACGGCCACCGACATAGTTGTTACGAACCGGATTGGATTTGGAGATGTTACCATTTTCCCTGCCATCTACCATAGAACCCCATGAACCATCGGAATGGCGGAGTACTGCAGTGGGGGAAATACGGTTTAATTCAGTCCAGGTCATTTCATCTCCCCTGTTATTAATATCCTGTTTTACGAAAGCCACATTGGTTGCAACGTTCAGGATAGGTAATACCTGGGTGGAAGTGTTCAGGCGCATGGCATATCTGTCCAGCGTTTTGGTAGGCACCAGCGATAACTGGTTCTGATAAGCCATACTCAGGTAGTAAACGGTATTTTTGGAGCTACCGCTAACGCCTATCTGAATATCCTTGAAATCAGCGTTCTTACGCAATGCTTCCTTATACCAGTTGGTACTTGGATAATGGTCAGGATCACTGCCATCAGCATATTTCTTAATCTGTTCTTCCGTGTACTGTGGCGTATTGCCGTCATTCATTCTGGCCTCATTGTATAAACGGGCATAATCAGCCGAACCCAGATACTTAGGTGTGCGGGTAGGAGAAGTAAGCCCATAGGTAGCATTTACATCTACAGACATTTTGCCTTCCTTTCCACGTTTGGTGGTGATGAGCAATACGCCGTTGGCTGCACGGGAACCGTAGATAGCGGAAGAAGCCGCATCTTTCAGTACGGACATGGACTCAATATCATTCGGATTGAGGGTCGCCATATCGTTGGAAGTGGAGATGATACCATCTATCACCACCAGCGGACCAGAGCCTGTTGTGTTGATACTGCTGCGGCCGCGGATGGAGATACCACCCACGTCTTTACCTACATCGCCGGTGCGGTTTAAGATCGTTACACCCGGCGTCACGCCCTGCAGGGCGTTCTGTACCGAGGTCACAGGTCGGGAGGCGATGGTGGAGGGAGAAATAGTGGCTACCGCGCCTGTCAGGTTTGCTTTTTTCTGGGAGCCGTAACCTACGACAACCACTTCGTTCAGGCCCTTCATATCTTCTTTCATCACCACATCGATGGTGGTACGGCCGTTAACAGCGATACGCTGTTCCATGAAACCGATGAAGGAGAAGATCAGGGTGGCATTGTCCGGCGTTTCGATCTGGTAAGAGCCGTCAGGGCCGGTAGCAGTACCTTTGGAGGTGCCCATCACCTGGATGCTTACACCCGGAATAGGCGTGCCTTTGGCATCGGTGATCCTACCTTTTACCTTCACATTCTGGATAACGGTATTACCGGGAGCGATAACTACCAGTTCCTTATCCAGCATTTTCCAGGAAAGGTCGGTGTTGCCCAGTACTTTACCCAGCACTACATCCAGCGGCTGATCTTTTACATCGATGGATACAAATTCGTTGTTGGGTAGTACGTCATTGCTGTACACGAAGCGTACCTTGCCCTGTTCTTCAATGAGTTGTAACAGTCTGGCAAGATGCATTCTCTTGGTGGTCAGCGTTATTTTGCTTTGCGAGTAGGCCGTTGCAGAAACCTGCATACAGGCGGCAAGCATAAAAAGTGCTGTCAGCTTCATAGTTCGTAGAACATAATTGAGCGGCAGTCCGGGAGGATTTTTTCCATCCCCGGAAAGTCTTTGATTTTTCATACTTTTAGAAAGTTAGAGGTCAATAAAATGGCGTCAGCGTCCCGATCCTGCAAGAGAGGGCGCCAAAACTGCCGGTTGATCTTCGGGGGAAATGTGCCAGCATTTCCCTTTTTTAATTGAATTGGTTCACTGCTTTTAAGTATCCATCTTGTTTCTAGCTGCTTTTATTTATTGATCATTAACGTGTCATTGCTGATATAGTAATTAAATGGTGATGATAATTGTAAAGCCATCATAACACGTGGTAGCGCTTCATCCCGGAAATTGCCGGTAAACCGCGCCTTTTTCATTGTTACCTCATTGAATATCACTGTTACGCCGTACCACCGGTGCAAGGCTGCTGCTATGTCTTCAAATGACTGATCGAAGAAAACGAGCCTGCGTTCCCTCCAGGCAGCTTCTGCCAGGTTGCTGTCGCCGGAGATGGGGTGTACGGGCTGTATACTATAACTAACGGTGTCGTGTATACGCTGATGTACCGGTTTAATTTCTGTTGCCTTTGCCGGTTTATTGTATACTACCAGTTTCTGGCTGGGAGTCAGTTGTACCGTTCTGTTGTTTTCCTTTTTCAGTGTCACTGCCACCTTACCTTCTACCAGGGTTGTTTCTGTATGGGCGTCATCGGCATATGCCTTCACATTAAACGAAGTGCCCAATACCCTGATATCTACCGTATGCGTATGAATAATAAAAGGCTCACTGCTGCGTTGCGCCACTTCAAAAAAGGCTTCTCCTTTCAGCATCACCTCCCGTGGTTTCCCCGGCTGCCAGTTGTTGTATTGCAGCTCGCTGCTGGCATTCAGCCATACCCTTGAGCCGTCAGGCAGGGTGAGTTGCTGTACCTTTCCCGTGCTGGTAGCCAGTTGCAGCTGATACGGGTTGCTGTTACGCAGGTATACCCAGGAGCCGGCAGCCAGCAAAAAGACTACTGCGGCGGCGGCGCCTCTCTTCATCCATGTGTTCAGGGAAAAAATTTTCATACGCGGCTGCTTCCTTCTCGCTGTAATTCCTTCCCAGATAAGTTGCTTTTCTGTAGCTTCTTCCGGTCCATTATCCAATACATCCCTTTCCGGCGTGAAAGCCAGGGAATCATACCAACGTTGCAGCTGCTGGTCTTCCGCTGCTGTAAGCGTGGCATTGGTCTGCTTTATCAGCAATGCATGGATGTGCTCCGGTAAATATCCCGGCTGTTGTTTTCTCATAACGTCCGTTAAAATGTTTGTCGGTTAAATAGAGGAAGTGTACCAGATACGTTTTAACTTTTTTTTAAACTGGCCGGGGAACGGGTTTTCACAGCATTTCATCCAATCTTTTGCGTATCCGTTTAAGGGCAGTGCTGATCTGGTTGCGTACGGTCTGGTGAGATAAGGATAATTTTTCGGCAATTTCTACTGCATTCAGGTTATGATCGCGGCTGAGAACAAAGACTTCCTGCATTTTGGCAGGCATCAGCCGGATTTCTTCTTCCACCAGCCTGTTCAGCTGGCGGTAATGCAGGTGTTCACTGACTTCCGGGGACAGGCTTTCTTCTTCGCCCAGCAGGCTGTCGTAGTACCGGGTACGTACGGCACGCAGGCGATAGAAATCCACAATTTTATACCGGAGCGAGGAAAAGAGGTATTGCGGTAATGTTTCCCGCAGGATCAGTGACCGGCGGGATTTCCAGAGGGAGAAAAATATCTCCTGTACAATATCCCTGATTTCCTCTGTGGTAGCCAGCTTGCGCGTGGCCTGCTGATAAAGTTGCTTCCAGTAGCGTTCATAAATTTCCCTAAAAGCCCGCTCATCGTCTTCCTTCATCAGTATCACCAGTTCGGGATCGGTTAAATGCTTCACGCTACAATTGCTTAATGACAGAAAATATGCAATCCGGCTGCTACCCGGTTATTATTTACCGGGCGACAGCAATTTCTTATAACGTACTGCATCATGCAGCACAGAGATGGCTTCATTCACATCGCGGTCCCAGGCCAGGGACTTGGCAATGCGCCCCTGCTGGGCGTAGTACCTGTTTACAATCTCTTCTTCCAGCAGGCGCTTGATTTCCGTTTTATTTTTCAGGAGATCCTGTTTTTTGTCGTGTTTCATTTTTTGCTCCAGCGCTTCCAGTTCCTTCGTGAGGGCATCGTAGTACTTCTCTTTCCTGGCGGTAGTCTTGAACGTTTCCAGTGCGTCTTCACTACGGGTTTTATAGCTGTAGTCCTTGTTATCCAGGTAGCGTTCGAAATCAGAAAACTCTTCGTCCGTCAGGCTGAAATCTCCTGCCGGCGCTACTTTCGGATGCTTATAGTAATACGTGGTGGCGTAATCGAAAATATATTGTTTGCGTATCAGGGAAACGGCTACCTGGCTGATATAGGTAGGTTCTACCGTTGCATCCGGCTCAATTCCGCCCCCATCGCGGACTTCACGGCCACCTTGGGTAGTAAATTTTTTCCGGAGCGAATCCGGCACATAGTCCACGCTGCCGTCTTCACTGCGATGGGAGTAGTCGATCGCCTGGATACAGCGGCCGCTGGGCGTATAATATTTGGCGGTAGTTACTTTCAGCTTGGTGTTATAAGGCAGCTGCCGGGTAGTTTGCACCAGCCCTTTTCCATAGGAGCGCTGCCCGATAACGAGGCCACGGTCCATGTCCTGCACGGCGCCGGCCACGATTTCGGAGGCAGATGCCGACGAGTGGTTGGTGAGTACTGCGAGCGGAAGACGCGTATCTACCGGCTGTTCGCTGGTTTCGTAGTTGCGGTCCCAGTTCTTCACTTTTCCTTTGGTGCTGACGATCAGTTTATTTTTATCTACGAAAATATTGGCTACTACCACAGCTTCATCGAGCAGGCCGCCGGGATTGCCGCGGAGATCCAGGATAAGCCCTTTCATACCGGGGTTGCTTTGTTTCAGCTGCTGTACGGCAGCACGCACCATAGCGCCGCTGTTTTCCGTAAACTGGGTCATACGGATATATCCGATGTCGCCACCGGTAATACCGGTATAGCTGACAGCTTTTACATTGATTTCCTCCCGGACGATTTTCCGGGGAGTTTCCACGCCGGAAACGGGATTACGGAAAAGTATATCCAGCGAAGTGCCGGGAGCGCCTTTCAGCGTTTTGCTGATCTCTTCCTGCGGCGTGTTTTTCACGGACTTACCGTCCATGGTAACGATAATATCTCCGGGTTTCACGCCGGCTTTATACATAGGGCTGCCTTCATATACGTCGGTGATAATGGTCCAGTCTCCGCTTTTATTGATAGAAGCGCCTACTCCGCCGTATTTACCGGTAGCCATAAATTTCAGGTCGTCCAGGTTTTCTTCCGTCACAAAGTCGGTGAACGGGTCCGTCTCTTCCAGGATGGCTTCAATTCCTTTGTGGATCACCTTTTCCGGGGGCAGGTCATCTACGTAATAGGTATTGAGTTCCCGGTAAAAAGCAGCGAAAATATCCAGGTTTTTAGCGATCTGGAAATATTTATCCCCTTCGCTGAATGCGAAAATACCGCCGGCTGTCAGCAGCAAGAGCAATACTGCTGCGAGTTTCTTCCTTTTATTCAAAAATGCACGCATGCAAAGAATGTATATGATGATAGATGATGACCACTGCTTCCTGTTATGGTACGGGATCGTATCCATGGCCTCCCCACGGATGGCATGACAAGATACGTTTTATGGTGAGATAGCCGCCTTTAAAAACGCCATATTTTTTAAATGCTTCCAGCCCATACTGTGAACAGGTGGGCGTATAACGGCATTTACTGCCCAGCAGGGGCGATATAAACCATTGATAGATTTTTATCAGAAAGATAAACGGATAACTTAACCAGCGCATATGGCAAATAGCTTTTAGTTGTCAGCAGTTTGCTTTTACTACTCACTCCCGTAATGAAAGAAACCCCAAAGTCAGCTATATCTGCTTATTAACAGCTACTCTTCAGTTTCTCTAAAATTACCGAAATTTTATGGTGCAGGGTAGAAAAATCCGCTATTTTTTTGTCGGTGTAGATGAGGAAGACGGCGAGCTGGCGTGATTCTGCGTGGAGATGATCATAGAGGCCCTGCTTTTGGAGGCGCCAGGCTTCGCGGCTGAGCCGCTTGATGCGGTTACGGTCAGTGGCATGGGGAAACCGGCGGGAAGAGGCGCTAAATCCTACCTGCACAGGGAACTTATTCACAGCCGGTGATTTCACCGGCATATAAATGATACGGTATGGAAAAACAGAAAACGCTTTCCCTTCTCGAAAAAGCGTTTCAATAAGTTTTCTGCTTTTTAACCTTTCTTCTTTCTTAAAAGAATAAGTTTTTATGGCAAATAGTATTTAGGCTACTGGATTATTTCAGCTTACGCTCGTCAGAAACAGTCAGCTTCTTACGACCTTTTGCTCTACGGGAAGCCAGTACCTTACGGCCATTGGCAGTTTCCATTCTCTTTCTGAAGCCGTGAACGCTCTTTCTGCGTCTGTTATGCGGTTGAAAAGTACGTTTCATTTCTTTTTTTTGTTTTTACCTGTACTATACTAAAACATCCCGTTTAAAGGATACTATTTTTAAAACGGAAGGCAAAGGTAGCAGAAATTATTTAAAAACCGAAATTATTTGAGATTTAGTTATTTGGTTATGGGAGATTTGATGGACAAATTTTGGAATTTCGTGATTTTGAGATTTGGGAATTTGTTAAATGCGGCGGAGAAATACGCAAAAATCTTTGCTGCATTTGACAAATTGCAAAATCCCAAAATCCCGAAATTCCAAAATCTATCTATTCTCTCTTACAAAAAAGGAATGCAACCTAATTGGTTGCATTCCTTTTTATATCAAAAAATTTAATTATTTGATACCCAGTTTTGCTTTTACAGCAGGCAGCAGATCGTCTGCAGCAGGAGAAACCAGTAACAGACCGGCAGAGCTGTCGATTACATAGCCATAACCTTTTTCTTTCGCTACGTCTTCAATGGCTTTGCGGGCTTTGTCGTAGATAGGTTTCAGCAGTTCCTGCTGTTTACCCTGTACTTTCTGTTCAGCCTGATCGCGGTAGTCCTGAATACGTTTCTGTGCATCCTGGATTTCACGGCCTTTGATTTCTTTCATATTCTCAGTCATGCTTGCTGCCTTCTCATCGAACTCTTTCATTTTCTTTGTGTACTCATCCACCATTGTTTTGCCTTCAGCTTCCAGGCCTTGAGCAAATGTCTGGAGATCAGTTTCTGCTTTTTTGGCTTCCGGCATAGCTCCAACAAGCGCCTGGGCGTTGATATGTGCTACTTTGGATTGTGCCATTGCATTCACGCTGAACAAACCGGCAACTGCCACAAAAGCAATAATTACGAACTTCTTCATGATGTTGTCTGTGTTTAAAAAAATTTAAATACTTATAGTTAAAAAATAGGTGCCTCTTACTTCTTTACTCCCATGGAACGTAATATTTCCTCGCTTTTATCCAGTTTGGGATCTGAAAAGATGATGGTGGTGCCGCCGGACTTATCCAGTACAAAATCATACATTCTGCTGGCAGACAGCTTCTGTACGGCATTGTATACTTTATCCTGGATAGGCTTTACCAGCTCCTCCCGCTTCTTGAAAAGATCTCCTTCATATCCGAAACGCTTCTTCTGCAGGTCTTTTGCATCTTTCTCCCTTGCTACAATCTCCTCTTCCCGCTTGCGTTTCAGCTCTTCTGTGAGCATAACCTGTTCAGCCTGATAGGACTTGTACATTTTATCTACCTCCTGGAACTTGGCATCTATTTCCTTCTGCCATTGCTCCGCTACTGCATCCAGTTTCTTCTGCGACTCCTTGTACTCCGGGATATTCTCCAGGATATATTTAGTATCTATCACACAATAGCGCTGTGCACTTACTGCGCCGCTCATGGCTAATACAACAGCTGCTGTAATAAATAGTTTTTTCATGCTACTATGGATTTTAATTGCAACCACCGGAAGCCGGTTAATCTTGCAATATATAAATTTATTTCACAATTATTCTGGTTCGAAGCCCAGCATAAACGTAAACTTAGCAGCGTCTTTCAGACCACCGCCCGGCTGCATACGGTCAAATCCTATACCATAATCAAATCCAAGCAGACCAAACATCGGCAGGTAGAAGCGCATACCTATACCAGCAGAGCGACGCAGCCTGAAAGGATTGTAATCTTCCATGGTACGGTAACCGTTGGCTGCCTCCAGGAAGGCCAGACCAAAAATGGTGGAACTAGGATTCAGACTGAACGGATAACGCAGCTCCATCACATATTTGTTGAATACGGTGAAACCTTCGTAACCCAGCGGCTGACCGGTTTCCGCATTCATGTGCGGATCGGAATAGTAGTACACCGGATAACCTCTCTGGGAAATGATGTCGCGGTCATAAATCGCGAAGTTACTCAGACCATCGCCTCCCAGCTCAAAGCGGCCAAACGGCGACAGCGTGGTGCGGTTGTTGTAACGGCTGATATAACCAAATTTCGCGGCCACTTTCAACACAAAGGTTTTGTTATCGCTACCCATCGGACGGCTCAAAGGCACATACCATTCAGCGTTGAAGCGGTATTTCTGGTATTCAATGAAGTTAAACTGTTTGGATTTAGGCTCTAAAGTATAGTCCTTACCCGGATTGAACAGGGAGTATGGCGGCGTATACTGGGCAGACAACATGAAGTTGGAACCACTGCGCGGGAAGATCTGCTGATCCACGGAAGAACGTGCCAGCGTGAACTTCAGGTTAAGGTTGTTGGATGTACCGTTGTCAAAACCGGCAATACCAAAGTAGTTATAGTTCTTCAGCTTGTACTGCTGATAGTTCAGCGAGTAAATCAGCGTAAAGAAGTCATCCGGCCATTTCAGCTGCTTACCAAGCGATACGGAAGCACCCAGTACCTTAAAGTGACCGTCTGTTGTCTGCGTATTCTGCGTGTAGTAGTTGCTGTAATAGTTACTGTAGGCATATGGGTTCTGATAGCTGCTGTAGAAGCTCACAGAGAACTGGTTCCTTTTCTTTCCGCCCAGCCATGGCTCAGTGAATGAGAAGTTGTAGGAACGGTATGCCTTACCGTTGGAAGATACGCGTACGGAAAGTTTCTGACCATCACCGCTGGGTAACGGATCCCAGGTTTCCTTGCGGAAGATGTTACGCAGGGAGAAGTTGTTGAAAGTCACACCCAGCGTACCGGTCAGGCCAATATAACCACCCCATCCGGCAGACAGCTCCAGCTGGTCGTTGGCTTTTTCTTCCACGGTATAGTCAATATCTACGGTACCATCCTGTACATTAGGCACCGGGTTCATACCTATCTTCTCCGGGTTGAAGAAGCCCAGGTTCGCGATCTCACGGTTGGAACGGATCAGGTCAGCACGGCTGAACTTTTCGCCGGGGATGGTACGCAACTCACGACGGATAACGTGTTCGTTGGTTTTTTCGTTACCGGCTATACGTACTTCCTTAATGGTGGCCTGCGGGCCTTCGCGGAGTCTGATTTCATAATCGATGGTATCGCCGCGGATACCGATTTCCACCGGGTCGATCTGGAAGAAGAGGTAACCATAGTCCATGTAGTAACCGGTGATATCACCGCCTTCCTGCGACATTTGTTTACCGAGTCTTTTCTCCAGCAGTTCCAGGTTATATACATCTCCTCTCTTGATACCGAGGATACGGGTCAGTACAGAATCGCTGTACCGGGTGTTCCCTTTCCAGGTGATGTCTCCGAAGTAGTATTTCTTTCCTTCGGAAATCTGCATATCAATGTTGAGGTTCTTTGTTCTGGATTTGTAGGTAGTATCTCTGGTAATCAGCGCGTCTCTGTAACCTCTGGAGTTATAGAAACCGATCACTTTACCTTTATCCTCGTTGTATTTGGTTTCGTTGAACTTGGCGGAGCTGAACAGTTTAAAGCGGAAATAAGGGTCCAGCTTTTCCAGTGCCCTGGTAGGCTGCAGGTACCCGTAGGTTTGCCAGAAATCGTCTGCCTGCGCGAGGGAGTCAACATACACATGTTCTGTATCCGGGTAGAGGGTCATGCGGGTACGTTCTTTGGTACCCTTCATTTTTTTCTTCAGCCTGGAGTCAGCAATGTTGTAGTTGCCCACAATATTGATATTATCGATACGCACCTTATTGCCTTTGTTCACGAGGAACAGGAGGCTTACGGCGTTAGCCTGGCCGGCGGTATCTCTTTTTTCTTCGATTCTGATGGTAGCGTTGCCAAACCCTTTATCGGCGTAGAACTTGTGGGTAGTACCGATAACGTTTTGCTTGAGGCTCTGGCTGGCTACATTTCCTTTACGCAGACCGGCTTTGGTAGCGATATCGTCTGCTTCGGATTTTTTAATTCCCCTGAAAGAGAAGCTGCTCATACGCGGCATTTCTGTCAGTCCGATTTCGAGCCAGATTTTGTTGTCTTCGATTTTGGTGACGTAAATGGTTACATCGGCAAATAACCTTTGAGACCAGAGGCTTTGAATGGCTTTGGTGAACTGGTCGCCGCCCGGATATACCACCTTATCGCCTACGCTGAGCCCGGAGAGCTGCAGCAGCAGGGACTTGTCCAGGTACTGGGTACCGGCAACGGTGATATCGGCAATTTCGTACTGTTGCGGAGTTCCCATGCTGAGCGGAGACACGGCCGGCGGATTAGCGGGGGGCTGTACAGGAGGTACGGTATCCTTCTGTTGGGCGGATACACGAATCCCTGCACTGCAACATAATGCTATAGCCAGGAGGCCCTTAGGAAATAATTTCTTCATTCTGCTGAATTTGTTCGCTTGTTTTGCCAAAGCGCCGTTCTCTGGTTTGGTAATTTAAGATGGCTTGATAAAGATGTTCATTGCGGAAGTCCGGCCAACGGGTATCTGTAAAGTACAGTTCCGCGTAAGCCAGCTGATATAGTAGGAAATTACTGATCCGGCATTCTCCACTTGTACGGATCATGAGTTCCGGGTCCGGCAGACCGGCAGTACAGAGATATTTCTCCCATACTTCCGGAGTAACTGTAGCCGGGTCCAGCTTTCCATTTTTTGCATCCTGTGCTATTTTCTGGGCCGCATTCACAATTTCCCACCTGGCGCTGTAGCTGAGGGCCATAATGAGGTTAAGGCCGGTATTGTGGCTGGTAAGCGCAATAGCCTCTTCCATTTCCTGCTGACATTGGGGCGGCAGCATTTCCATGTCGCCGATAACACTCAGCCTGATATTATTTCTGGATAACGTGTTCACCTCCTTGCGGATGGTATTTACAAGCAATTCCATGATGCCGTTTACCTCATAAACCGGGCGGTCCCAGTTTTCTGTGGAAAACGCGTATAGGGTCAGGTAGCCGATGCCAAGTTCTGCACAGGTAGTAACGATGGTGCGCACACTTTCCACCCCTTCGTGATGCCCGTACAACCTGTCTTGTCCACGCTCCTTAGCCCAACGGCCGTTACCATCCATGATAATGGCAATGTGGCGCGGTAACCGTTGTAAGTCTAATTTATCCTTCAAGCTCATTTGTGTCAGGCGTATTATATCAGATTTAACAGATTTACTAAAAGTGTGCAAAGATACAAAAATAGAGTAATGACTTTTTTAGCAAAACATAAGAGGGGGTTTTAACGTAGTTTTAACAGCGAACTCAATACCAGTGGGAGTTTGAGGAAATCCGGAGGTAGAAGCGGGCAGTTCAAAGGCAAGAAAAGGCTGCCCGTAGAATGTATATTACGGCTATATTAAAATTTACAGTTGTAAGATGTGAAAAGAATACTTAATGTGAGCTCTATGGTGATGTACTGATCCTTATCCCGGCTGTTGCCGCGCTGGCGGTCCTTTACGCCGATAGGCGTGCCCCAGACGCCGGATCTGTCCTGCAACTGGTAGGCTACGCTGGGCTGCCCGTTGGATAACGGCGGAAATGCCGCCTGCCCGGCGTAAGTGGTACTCACATCATCCAGGTAATCCGTTCTGGTAAAGCGATACAACCCTTCCAGCCCAATGTTAACTTTTCTTGATATATTATATTTGAAACCCACCCCCAGCAAAAATGCAAAAGACACCGGTCCGTAAGGCTTTCTTTCCGGATACAGCGCCGTTCCCTGCCCTTCTGTCCGCATGGGCTGCAGGTAGATCTTCTGCCCGTTCAGGTAGGTATATGGATTGAAATAAAACGCGCTGGCGCCACCGGTGAGGTAAGGCGAAAAGCGGTAGTTCAGCGAACCCGGCTCAAAGCGGAAAAAGTTAAAATCGCCCTGCAATGCCAGCTCCCACAGGTTGGTATTGAAACTCAGATTTCTCCGGCGCTGAAACTCGTTGGTATTATACACATCAGAATACCCCAGCTGCATAAACCGGCCATGGGCGCGTACCCCCACGTAGTCGTTCATGTATTTCCTGTAATAGATACCAATAGCGGGCTTTAAAGTATTTAAAGCCCCGCGGGGGTTCAGGTCACCAAAATATTGCGCAGCGCCTACAGAAATGCCCAGCTCCCCTACATATTCTACCTCGTTCTGCGCCATTGCCTTGTTGGCAACCAGCGAACCGGCTACTAACAGTAACGATAACACGATTTTCCCGGGATATAAAAAAGGTTTCAGCATAAATCAGTTCTACTTAAACGCAAAAATGCCGGATTTATTTAATGTGTGACTGATCATTATGCTAACAGCAAGTAAACAACGGCCTAACCACAGGCATAATAGAGATTACAATCAGCAGGCAATATATTTGTAAATGTAACAATATATTTGTTAGAAATGAAAAACCGGCATCATATTTTAATCTGATTGCGGGCATCTATCCCCCACAGCAATTTATTCCGGAGGGTATGCAGAAAATTACTTTCATCCAGCCGCAGCAGGCTCAGTTTAAATTTTTCTTTTTTGATAGCCAGCAACACAGTACTGTCGATCGTTTCCATACGGCTGTCCAGCGTACACAGAAACTGATCGCTCCTCCCCTCTACCTCAAAGGAAATTACGCTCTCATTGGGCACTATAATAGGCCTTACGTTGAGGTTGTGCGGCGCCACCGGGGTAATGACAAAGCTGCCTGCATCCGGGAAAACGATAGGTCCGCCGCAGCTGAGCGAGTAACCGGTAGAACCTGTCGGGGTAGACACAATAAGGCCATCGGCCCAATAGGTATTCAGGAACTCCCCGTTCAGGTAGGTATGGATCTTCACCATGGCTGAGGTATCCTTCTTATGGATGGTAAATTCATTCAGCGCGTAGGGAATATCGCCGAACAGCGGCACATTGGCATCCAGGTGTATCAGGGAACGCTGATCCACCACATAGGTACGGTCCAGCAGGGCCTGTACCAGCGAATGGATCTCATCTTTCCCGATACTCGCCAGGAACCCCAGGCGCCCGAAATTAATTCCTACCACGGGAATATTGGTATCTCTTACATAACAAACGGTATCCAGCAGGGTACCATCTCCGCCCAGACTCATCAGGAAGTCAATTTTTCCCGGCAGATCCTCCGCGCAGGAAAACAGTGCCGGCGGATGCTCAAACGGGATATACTGTTCCAGCGTCCTGAAAAATGGTTCATAAATCATGGCGGTTATCTCTGCCCGCTGCAATTCATCCAGCAACAACCGGATATTTGCAATATCTTCTGTAATAAATCCCCTGCTATAGAGTGCAACCTGCATGGAGTGTACTTTTAAAATGGAACTGATGAATGTTAATTACGAATTGCGAATTACGAATTACGAATGTAGAAGCGAAGAGCTAAACGAAGATTAAAGCGAATATTTTATAATTATCACCTTTAATCTTCGTTTAGCTCTTCGCTTCTACATTCGTAATTCGCAATTCGTAATTCGTAATTAATCATCCTTACATATCAATGCTTGTGTGTAAAAATAGACCTTTTTGACCTAATTGGTTAATGCTGTATTCGATGCGGAGGCAGGTGTCGTAGAAGGATACGATGTCGAGGCCTATTCCGCCGGAGTAGAGGAAGCGGTTGTTGAGGAAGCCGTTGCCGGGGAATTTGCTGTAGGCGTAACCACCGTCAGCAAAGGCTTTCGCGAGGATGCGCACAGGTACGGAATTGAATTTTTTAGGAACGATGGGCAGTTTGAATTTGAAGGACAGCATTTCCTGGCGGAGGGAGGATTTGAGAATTATGAAGCTGGTGCCATCTATTACGTAATATTCCAGGCCGCGGAGGTAGTCGTCTGCATAACCCAGGGCCTGCTGGTTGATGTAGGGTTGTTCGGCGGAGAATTTCACCTGGCCGCGCATGCCGAGGGCGGCGTATGTTTTGCGTTTCACCTGCCAGTACCTGGCCAGGTTGAGGCGGAAACGCACGTCGTCAATATCGCTGAGGGGGCCTATGCCGCGTTTGGAGGCTTCGCCCATGATACTGATTCCCTTGAGGGGATATACCCAGCTGTCTGCCTTAATATAACTCACGCGGTAGGTAAGATCCAGGTAGCGCACGCTGGTACGGCCTTTCCCCAGGTAATTGGGATTCAGGATGGCAACGGAGTCGGCTACACGTTCAAAGTTATAGTTCAGGAATACCTGGTGCCGGGTATTGATGGCCTTCCGGTAGCTGTAGCGGAGGCCGATGGTATATACCTGGCGGAGGAATTCATCTTTTCTGAAAAAGTGCTGTTTGTTATTGCTAGTGCTGTCGTTTACCTCACGGTTCCGGCTATACGAGAAAGAGATACCCAGGCCGTGACGGAAGCTTTTATCGATATAGGGAAGGTTGTAGGACACCGCGATGCGCTGTGTATATCCGAACTGGAAAGCTGCGTCCAGAGCGTCATTACGGCCGGTCAGATTTTCCTGTGTGCCTTTAACCCCCAGGTTGATGCGGTCCAGGCTACGCCCCTTTTCCACCCACCACTGGTTAAAGTTGCGGTCGGCCAGCTTAAAGATGGGGAAGGCGAAGGTGTACCAGCGTTCCCATACTTCAAATACGAGGTCGGCATTGTTACCTTCCCAGTTTTTGATATTGGCGGTGGCATTCAGGAACAGAGAGGTATTGAGCAGCTGCTTGCGGCGCTCTTCCAGGGTTTCGGCGAGATCTTTGAGGTAGATGGTATCGCCGGGAACCGTACTGATTTCCCTAAGAATGATAGAGGTGCGGGTTTTCTTATTACCGGTGATGATTATATTTCGTACGATGAGGTAACCGGAATCCTGTGTGACGGCAGGTGTAGAATTGTTACCTCTTGTACGGCATCTTGCGGTGTCCGGCCATATCAATCCCAACAGGCATATCAATCCCATCATGTAATAACAGCATTTCAGCATGTAGGCCCTTCTCTCCTGATTTAGTTAAGTTGACGATTGTTGCTACGGAAGGTAAACAACTGTAGGAAGATAATCAAAAATAAATCGTGAAATAATCATTACATGCTGATATAGTTCATCAGCAGATCATAATTTTTCTTGAGGAGGTCTTCTTCCTGTTCTTCGGAGAAGATGTATTTGATGGTGTAGTTGAAGCGTTCGTAGGTAGCTACGAGGGAGTGGAGTTCCTGCCGGTTGGTTTTGAGGAGTACTTCAAATTTGCCGGTAGCCGCATCGGTAATGGTATTGACGCTGAGCAGCGTTACATCATTGGATTCAGCGATACGTGCAATTTCGCTGAGGCTGTAATCGCGCGGGTCCATTTCCAGGGCCAGGATACCGCCGGCTTCGCGTGCGCCGTTATATTGAGCCAGCGCTGCCAGCAGGTTATCTTTTGTGATAATACCCAGGTATTCATTCTCCTTGGTTACCACGGGCAGCGCTGATAATTTAAATTCATAGAATAACTTCAGCGCCTCGAAGAGGTGCGCCTGTTCCATGATAGCCGGCCTTGCGGCGCCGTTGAACTGGATAGACTGCAGCAGTGCTTCCGGATCTTCCAGATCCATGATCTGATCTTCTTCTACCAGTGCTGCATACTTATTATCCACCACCATCGGGAGCTGCGTCAGATGATATTCATTCATCAGCCGCAACGCCCTGGTTCCTGCATCCGAAGGCTGCAGAATAGGCACTGTAGATATGAGTTCCCTGGCTATCATTTTCGTGTATTCTTACACAATAATAGCAAAGAATCTCCCAACAGAAAAAGAAATTACAGGCACTGAAATACGGCTGCACCCGGAAAGGGCGGTCAGCAGCGGCTCCGAAGCTCTTATCAGGCAGGATTATTTTTCAGCTTTTCCAGAAAGGCATGCAGGATTTTGTTGAACTCATCGGGAACTTCCATCATAGGCGCATGACCACATTTGTCAATAAACTGCAGTTCTGAATTAGG
The DNA here is from genome assembly GCF_009928525.1 of Chitinophaga solisilvae. GTDB lineage: Bacteria > Bacteroidota > Bacteroidia > Chitinophagales > Chitinophagaceae > Chitinophaga > Chitinophaga solisilvae. The sequence continues at coordinate 206,591 of NZ_JAABOK010000007.1, forward strand.
TATCAGTTTTTTGAATTCTTCTCCTACCATAGGCGGAGTTACGGTATCGTTATTTCCCCAGATCAGGAGTGTAGGTTGTTTAATATCCTTGAGTTCATCGCCCAGGTTATGGCGGATAGCTGATTTTGCCAGGGTGATGATTTTGATCACCTTCAACCGGTTATTGACGATTTCGAACATCTCATCTACCAGTTCTTTGGTAGCGATTTTCGGATCGTAAAAAGTAAGTTCTGCCTTTTTACGGATGTATTCGTAATCCCCTCTTTTAGGATAGGTTTCGCCCATGCCGTTTTCAAACAAACCGGAACTGCCTGTCAGTATCAATGACTTTACGGGCGCTTCAGGATGTTTGAGCAGGTATACCAATGCCACATGACCGCCGAGGGAATTGCCCAGCAGATGCACGTCTTTATAGCCTCTGGCCTCAATAAACTTATGCACAAACTTAGCCAGCCCGCCTACAGATGTTTCCAGGATGTTTAAATCATACAGGGGTAACATCGGTATCACAACCCTGTTATATTGCCGGAAGTATTCGATCATGTGCGAGAAATTACTCAAGGCACCAAAAAGTCCGTGCAATAATACAAGTGGTTCTCCTTCTCCTTCTTCTATGAAACTAAACTTACCCTGTGTTTTGATTTCGTAATCCATTGCCAAATCTTGAAAGTCAATTTTACGCTAAAATAATTCTTTTTATTAATCTAAATACTGTTTGAAATGAGTTAAGCAGACGGGATATGTGTTGCTGCCCTCTCAAAAAACGACTGTAGCTGGGAAAAAATATCTTTAAAAAATGGCATCCAGGATCCCATGTGCTGCACTACCCACGGGCCAGTGTTTTCAATATAAGGATATACTACAGATTGCAGTTTTGTTTCAGGACTCAGCAGATATAGCTGGTTGGCCCCCCACAGTATTACACTGTAAATTATTATAAATATCACACTGTACAGTGCAATTCCTCCCAGTTTATTCAGCCAGCCCATCATCACCAGCTCTACCAGCTTCTGTAAAGCGCTGGCGCCCAGCCTCACCAGTAATACCACGCCTACAAACAGGCATACAAAACATAATACCGGCACCCAACGGGAATGCATATCCCAACGCTGCTGTACAAACAGGGCGGAAGCGGCAGATAACTTCAGGGCTACTGCCATTCCCAGCAAAACCGCCACCAGAGAGAAAACAGCCACAATCAACCCGCGGCTGTACCCTTTATAGACGGCAAACACCATGATAATGGCGAAAATGATATCAATCGACAATAGCGGTACGCTTTAAGAAGACAGCTATCAGCAGCATGGCTGCCAACAGCTGACCTGCTATTTAAGAAGTTCCTTCACCATGGCTGAAATGGCTTTGCCATCTGCTTTACCTGCCAGTTGTTTGGTGGCGGCACCCATCACCTTGCCCATATCGGCAGGAGAGCTGGCGCCAACGGCAGCGATGATGTCTGTCAGCGCAGCCTTCAGTTCTGCCTCATCCATCTGTTTAGGCAGGAAGCGCTCTATAACAGCCAGTTCCTCTTCTTCTTTCACGGCCAGGTCTTCCCGGTTCTGCTGGCGGAAAATTTCCAGGGAGTCCCTTCTCTGCTTGGCGAGTTTCTGTAACAGCTTTGTTTCATCTGCTTCAGTCAGCTCACCATTACCGCCTTCTGCTGTTTTGGCCAGCAGGATAGCAGCCTTGATAGCGCGGAGGGCGCGGAGGTCAGCTTCTTTTTTACCCAGCATCGCAGTTTTGATCTCTGCGTTGATATTTGTTTCTAATGACATATGGCTACATTTAATGGATTATTTCGCTTCTGCATTTTGTTTTTCCTGGAATTTCTTGAAGAAATCCTTCGCAAAGGCACGCAGGTCGTCTGCCTGATCTTTGTATTGTGTGGCCCTGGCGTAGGTATCTGCCATGGTCATCATCGTCTGAAAGAAGAAATCGGCCATTTCATCCACCATCATGTCTTTTGTCCACAGGTCAATACGCAGGGCTGCCTTTTCTGCATGGTCCCAGAAGGCCACCATCATGGCTTTTGCCTTAATCATACGCTCTTCCTTATTATCGGTGGCGCTCCATTCAATTGTTTCCGGTACTTTATTTTCATCCAGACCTACTTCGATCTGTATAGTAGATTTTTTACCCATATCTTTCTGTTAAAGCGCAAAAATAACTATCATTTAGGGATTTTCCGTCCTAAGAAACGAGGACGCTCCATAATCCTTCGGCTGCCTGCTCCCAGCTGTCACGCGTTTTAACCGGGGAATCCATGGCCAGCAGCCTGGATCTCAGCTGCTCGTCCTTATAAAGCAGGCTCATTTTTTCGGCCAGATCGTCCACATTGGCAGGATCCGTATATAGCGCCGTATCACCGCCGGCCTCTCTTGCCGCTACGCCTTCCAGCGCTATCACAGGCACTTTGCAGCGTTGCGCGGTATAGATCGGATAAGGCAGCCCATCAAAGCGGGCAGGATAAATAACGGCATAGGCCGCTCCTGTCAGCCGCGCCAGCGCAGCCTCATCCAGGTTCTCCAGCATCACCACATCCTGGCGGAACTTAAAGCTCTGCAGTGCAGCCTGTATTTCAGCGCCCGCCGTTACGGCCTGGCCGGCAATCACCAGCTTCAGGTTGGTACGCTGCCGCTTCTTCAACGCGGAAAAAGCCTTGAACACCGGAATAATATTATTACGCGGATGCACGCTTCCCGTTACCAGGAAGTATTCCACTCCGCCTGAAAATTCTTTTTTGGCCGCTTCCCGCGCTTCCCACTCCAGCGGCTGATAAAGCCTGCTGACACCCGTTTCCAGCTGCGCTACCTTTGATTCCAGCGCCGGCGACAGGCGCTGCAACTCATCGGCCGCTGTACCCGACAGCACGGCTATACGCTGCGCACGTACCAGATAACGGGCAATATGTTTCTTCATAAACTGCTGCTGCCGGTAAGGCTGCAGCCCTGCATCCTTCAGAAAAGACAGGTCGCGGATCAGCAGCACTGCCGGTATCTTACTGCGCAATGGCAACATCCCGTCAAGCCCCAGATATACATCCGGACGGAAAGGCTTCATCGCCCGCGGCAACTGCCATTCCAGCCACCAGTACAGATGCCATGCCTTGTTCCCTTTCGGAGGCAGCACCACAGTGGTCACATTTGACGGAAAAGTAAGACGGGCAGGCACCTCCCCATCAAAGAAAAACACAAACTGATGTCCCGGCTGCTGCCGGCACATGGCAATAATAATATCTGTAACCACCTGCCCCGTATCGGCAGGCATATCCTTTCTCAAACAAGCGGCATTAACAGCAATTTGCATAAACTATAACGTTTGCCAGCCCGCAAACCTACAATTATTTAATCATTTGGTTATTTGAGATTTGGTTATTTGAAATGCAGCGGAGATCTTAGCGAAATTGTATTCGCTTATACCTCCGCTGCATTTCAAATAACCAAATCTCAAATAACCAAATAACCACATTAACTGGACTTATTCGTAATAAGGAATTCCTGCGGGGTGCTGATGTTGGCGGTATTGCCGAGGGAGCTGAGGGTGATGGTAACCTTGTAGGTTTTAACTTCTTTCAGGTGTTTCAGTGTGATATTGAAGGCGCCTGTTTTTACATCCGGTATGGCGTCCTGGGCCAGTGGTATGCCGGCAGGGTCTGTGACTACATTGAGTTTCACACGTACGCCCTTTTCCGGGACCTTTGAAATTATTTTTACCTGAAAGGTGAAGGTGCTGTCCAGTGCTACGTTGGCTGTGCCTGCGGTGACGCCGGAAAGCTCAAATTTCAGCACTTCCTCTTCCACAGGGGATGGCGGCGGCGTATCGCCGCTATTTTTCTTCTTGCTGCAGGCCATGATACCGGCTACAGCCACTAATAAACAGAGGAACAAAGGTTTTTGCAATAACATATGACCAGGTATGAGATGCAATAAAATTATATTTTTTTTATATGCAAATCAAATTTTAGTTCTTACGTCCAGGGCGTCGCGGAGTCCATTGCCCAACAGGTTGAAAGCCAGTACCAGGAGCATGATGGCTACGCCGGGAGCCAATGCCAGCAAAGGGTTATGGGTGATGATGAAATTGTAGTTTTCCTTGATCATCAGCCCCCAGGAAGGTTGCGGCGGCTGCACTCCCACTCCCAGGAAGCTGAGGCCTGCCTCCACCACGATGGCGGTGGCGAAGTTACCGGCTGCTACCACCATCACCGGGCCCAGTATATTGGGCAGTATATGTTTTACAATAATTCTTGCATGTCCGAAACCCAGTGCTCTTGCGGCTTCTACAAACTCCAGTTCCCGCAGTCCCAGGATCTGTCCGCGGATGATACGGGCTACGCCCACCCATAATGTGAGCCCTACGGCAATGAACACCTGCCAGAAACCTTTTCCCAGCGCCAGCGTCAGCGCAAATACCAGCAGCAGTGCCGGCATGGACCAGATAACATTCACCAGCCACATCACGGCTTCGTCGGTAGCACCTTTGAAATAGCCTGCCAGCGCGCCCATCAGCACCCCGATGCTCAGGGAGATAATTACCGCAATACATCCCACCCCCAGGCTCACACGTGAGCCTACCAGCAGGCGGCTCAGAATATCGCGGCCAAACTTATCAGTCCCCAGCCAGTAGGTGACCGGGAAAATGCGATGCCGGGAAATCTGCTCCTGCAGTTGCGTCATCGGTGCAGACACGGCTTGCCTTCTTCCGTACCAGATATCTTCCAGATAATATTTTTCTTCCCTGCTGGTCGTTTCATCTACATAACGCTGTACTACCAGCATACTATCCTTAAACTGCCAGGAACGTACAGGCGTCCACGTTACGTCAGACTCCTGCCCGTACAGCAGCCGGCGGAAAAATGACACCTGCGCTACCGGCTGTTCCTTCTTTACAGCCAGCATGTGTATACGAAAACCCGGCCGCTGCCCTTCCACCTCCAGCACCATGCGGTTGGCATCGGGGGTATTGTCCGGCGCAATGAGATAAGCCGTGATGCTGATGAATACCGCTATGGTAATCACCACCAGCCCCGCTATAGCGCCTTTGTTTTTTTGCAGCCGTTTCCAGGCAGATTGAAGATCAGACAACTGAAACAGATTTTAGTTTACCTGCCGGCCCTTCCACTGATAACTTCCGAATTTTCCCAGCCAGCCGGCAATAACAATATAAGGAATATGAAATAACTGTCCGGGTATAAACCAGAGCAACAGCTCCGTTTTATGGAAAAAGCGCGCTACGGGTATAAGAAAATATAATTCCAGCGTCACCTTGAACAGGAGCAGGATCAGGAATGCCGGCCACCAGGCAGGATGCACCAGGGCAATGATACCCGTTATCAACATCCCTACATTGAACAGGTACACCAGCAGCAGCACCCAGGTGATACGTTTGTCGTCATATTTATCGGCTTTGGACGACCAGCGGATACGCTGGTTCATGAAGTCTTTCAGGGTATCTACCGGTAACGTACGTACGATAACTTCTTCATTTTTCAGGTACATCACCCGGTCGGGGTAAGCGCTGTAAATTTTATACATCAGCAGCATATCATCTCCCGAAGCAATATTATCGATACCTGAAAATCCGCCGACCTCATAAAAGGCTTCGCGTTCGTAGGCCAGATTGGCGCCGTTGCACATAGCGCCGGCGCGGAGCCAGGCAGCAGCGCCGGTAATGCCCTGCATGGTCATAAAATCCAGCGACTGTAATTTCCTGAAGAAGTTGTGCTCCTTGTAGAAGCTCACGGGGGCAGCAATAAATTTAGGGCGGCGTTTTTCATAAAACTGTACCATTACTTCTATCCAGCGCGGGCCCATCACGCAGTCTGCATCTGTGGTCACAATCAGCTGACCGGTAGCCTGTGCCACTGCTATTTCAATCGCCTTCTTTTTGTAGGAATTGAGCCGCTCGGTAGCGCTCAGGTGGTCTTTCAGCTGCAGCAGGTGAATATTGGCGGCGCCCGATGCTATTACTACTGCGGCTGTATCGTCTGTAGAAAAATCATCGATTACAATCACTTCGAGCATATCCGCAGGATAGGTCTGTGCCTGCAGCGCTTTCAGCAGGGCGGGCAGGTTGCCGGCTTCGTTGCGTGCGGGAATGATGACGGTAACCTTTGTGCTGCCGCCGGAGTGGATCGCTGCCGGGAACACCGGTAATTTTTTCCAGCCCAGGCTGTACCACAGCATCAGTACACCGTATCCCAGTGCCAGCGCAATTACTATTATAAGAAAAAAATACATCCGGGTTTAAAGATTAGTTTTAATAATGAAGCCTGTCTGTGGTGTTATAAGCTGATGGCCTCTTTCCAGGATCAGTATGTTGCAGGGGAAGGAACCGTCTGCGAAACGTTCTCCCAGCACCGGGGGAATCACGCGGTCATACTTTCCGAATATCAGCAATGTCTGAACGTTATACCGGTGCAATAATTGTTTGCAGCGCTTTTTATCCGGCATCATTTTCCGCATCATGGTCCAGATATGATATACCTGTTCTCTTTTTTTCGGCTGGTCCATTCTGTTCTGTACAAACCGGAAGATGCTCTGGTTAAGGAATCCGGCTTTTCTCCATGTTTTCAGCAGGAAGAAAAATAACCGGGGATGATAAGTATTATATTTAAACAGCTTATTTCCGACGGTGGTTTGGGTAACGAACATATGCCAGGGATTGTTGCGGAGGCCGTCGCCGGCCAGCATCAGCAGATGATTGATACGGTCTGCCATTGTTTCCGTCAGGCACAGTGCCAGCCGCCCTCCCATACTGTATCCGAGCAGCGAGAACCGGTCTTTCCCGAAGTGCTGTAATACCAGTGAGATCAGCTGCTGCAGGTCATTTTTCTCAAACACCCGCTGTTCCTGCCATTGGGTAAGGCCATGCAGCGGCATATCCAGCGCAACAACCGTGAACGTATCTCCCAGCCCTTCTTCCAGCGGAGCGAAGCTCGCCGCAGTTTCACCAAAGCCATGCAAACAGATAAGTAACTGACTCCCTGTACCATAGCTGATACCATGGAAGCGGCTTTGTAAATATGGCAGGTAAAAATCATTCATAAAGGGGGGACAATGATAGTGAAAATTATAACGAATTACGAATGTAACCGTATCTCAGGGCGGATAATCACTAAAAATCTGTTAAAAGATTTTTTCCGGCAGAAGAATGACGAGAATCATCCCCCGGGCCGATCAGAATTCATAATTAATTCGGTAAATTACAGAACTACCAAAAATTCAGTAACATGGACGCAACAGTTGAAAATAAGGCTGCACTGAAGGGTGCAGAGTTTCTTGTAAAAGAAACTGCTCCTGAAGAAGTGTTTACTCCCGAAGACTTTTCTGAAGAGCAGTTGATGATTAAAGACATGGCTGATCAGTTTATCAGCAAAGAAGTTACCCCGGTCGTTGAACGCATCGATAAACTGGAAGAAGGACTGATGCCTTCCCTGCTGGAAAAGGCAGGCGAGCAGGGGCTGCTGGGCGCTGCCTTCCCTGAAGAATACGGCGGCCTGGGCAAGGATTTCGTAACAGCGACCATTATCAACGAAGGACTCGGCGCAGGCCACTCCTTTTCTGTAGCCATGGCCGCACATACCGGTATCGGCTCCCTGCCCATCCTGTATTTCGGAACTGAAGAACAGAAACAGAAATATATTCCAAAACTCGCTACCGGCGAAATGAAAGGCGCCTATGCCCTCACCGAACCGGATTCAGGTTCCGACGCCCTCGGCGCCAGAACTACCGCCAAACTTACAGAAGACGGCAAACACTATTTACTCAACGGCCAGAAAAGCTGGATCACCAACTCCGGATTTGCAGACGTATTTACCGTATTCGCAAAAATAGACGGCGATAAAGATAAATTCACCGCCTTCATCGTAGAAAAAGGCACTCCCGGTTTTACCCTCGGCGCGGAAGAACATAAGATGGGCATCAAAGGCTCCTCTACCCGCCAGATCTATTTCCAGGATGCTAAAATCCCTGCAGAAAATGTATTGGGCGTTATCGGCAAAGGTCACCTCATTGCCTTCAACATCCTCAACATAGGCCGCCTGAAACTCTGTGCTGCCGCATTGGGCGCCGCCAAAAAATGTATTACCACCTCCGTACAATACGCCAATACCCGCCAGCAGTTTAAACAACCCATCGCCAACTTCGGCGCTATCAAATACAAGCTGGCAGAAATGGCTATCCGTACCTGGACCTCCGAATCAGCGCTGTTCCGTACCGCACAGCTGATCGATGAAAAAGAAAAAGAACTGTTCGCTGCCGGCAAACCCTTCAACGAGGCATTGCTCGGCGCAGCAGAGGAATATGCGGTGGAATGCGCCATCCTGAAGGTAAACGGCTCGGAAGTTCTGGATTATGTAGTGGATGAAGGCGTACAGATACACGGTGGCAACGGCTTCAGCGATGAATACATCATCTCCAAGGCTTACCGCGACTCCCGCATCAACCGCATCTTTGAAGGTACCAACGAAATTAACCGCCTGCTCACCCTCGACATGACGCTGAAACGCGCCATGAAAGGAAAACTGGACCTCATGACGCCCGCCATGAACGTGATGAAGGAACTCATGAGTATCCCCGACTTCGGCAGCGATGATGAAACCGCCTTCAGCAAAGAGAAAAAGCTGATCGCCAACTTCAAAAAAGCGATCCTCATGACTGCCGGCGCCGCCGCTCAGAAACTCATGATGAAACTGGAAACAGAACAGGAAGTACTCATGGACATCGCCGATATGGCTATTGAAACATTTGTTGCCGAAAGCGCCCTGCTGCGTCTCATCAAACTGAGCAACAGCAAAGGCGAAGCCTCCGCAGCCCTCCAGGCTGATATCGTTCGCACCTATCTCTACGATGCTGCCGACCGTATCAACAAATCCGGTAAAGACGCCATCAACGCCTTCGCAGAAGGCGATGAACAACGTATGATGCTCCTCGGCCTCAAACGCTTCACCAAAGCAGAACCCTTCAACGCAAAAGAAGCCCGCAGAAGAATTGCGGACAAACTGATTGCGGAAAACAAATACACCTGGTAGGTGTTATTTTCTTATTTGGTTATTTGAGATTTAATTATTTAAAATGCAGCAAAGATCTATGCGTAGATGTTTGCTGCATTTTAAATAATTAAATCTCAAATAACCAAATAAGAAAATCGAAATCGCTGTTCCTGTTTCCCTTCCTATCTTTACAAGATTTCGACGGGATATGAATCGATCAGTTATAGTTTTAGTCAGTATATTGTTCATTGTTGTTATTCCCCGTTGGGTAAGCGGGCAGGCTTTCATCAGGCTTAGCCAGCCCTCACGGGAACAGAGCAATGTCAGTAACCCCAGACAGTTTATTGCCGGCCGCACCTGTGCCGGCTGCAGTGTTACCATCAATAATGACAGTGTACGCGTTTACAGCACCGGCACCTTTGCAGTCAGAAAAGATTTGTCTGAAGGCAGAAATGCATTCAGCATTACCGCTACGGATGCTAACGGAGAAACATATACGAAGAATGTTGTCTGGTATTATGCACCGTCTCCCACCCCCAGGGCTACTACTGCCTTCCGCATAGACTTTATAGAAATCAGGCCCAAAGGGAACCTGGAACTCAGCACCGGCGATACGCTGTATATCCGTATGAAAGGCTTTCCCGGCGCACAGGCCTCCTGGTTCGAAAACATACCTCTGCGCGAACTGCCTGCATCGCAGAACAGCGGCGTTGCCGGATACTACGGCGGCAGCTATGTTATACAACCTAAAGACTCCCTGCTGAATAGCCGCCTGCGTGTGCAGCTGCGTAACAGCAACGGAGAAACCACCTCCCTCTACAGCCCTTACCGGTACAAGGTAATGCACAATGAAACACCGCTTACCGGACGTACGATAGATAACATGACCTACCTTACCTCCAGCCCGGAGGGCGACCGCCTGGGCCCGGAAAAAATAGGGTTTCTGGATAAGGATGTATTACTGCATATTACAGGCAGACAAGGCGATTACTACAAAGTGAGATTGTCTTCCAGGATGTCGGCTTTTATACCTGAGCCACTGGTAGATACTGATATTCCGCAGGAAGCACCACCTGTCAGCATTGTATCTGATGCCAAAGTATGGGGCGATGAGCAGGCTGACTATGTATCAGTAGCCTTATCTGACAAACTGCCGTATACTACCACCCAACAGGTGTCTCCCGGCAAACTGATTGTCGATATCCACGGCGCCTATGCAGAACAGGGAGTTAATGCATTGCTGCAGGGCACCAGGGAAATTACGGCCGTAGCCTGGGGACAGCCCTCGCATGATGTTTTCCGGATGGTCATCTCCCTGAAACATGCGCCCTGGGGTTATCAGATATACTATGAAGGCAACCGTATAACGGTAAAGGTTAAACGCGTTCCGGAAAAGCTGTCGCTCAGCAAACTGGTAATTGGCCTGGATGCCGGTCATGGAGGCGGAAATCCGGGCGCAGCCGGACTAACCGGCGTATATGAAAAAGAACTGACGCTCCGGCTCTCCCTGCTGCTGAAAACAGCACTGGAAAATGAAGGCGCCACCGTCATCATGACCCGAACCACAGAAAAGTTTGTTGCCAACGAAGACCGCCTCTCGCTCTTCCGCCGCTCCAATCCGGATATACTGCTGAGTGTACATTTAAATTCATCCGCCAACCCGGTAGATGCCTTTGGTACAGCCACCTACTACAAATGGCCCTTCTGCGAGCCATTGAATGCCGCCATACACAAACGTCTGGTGGAAACGGGCCTGCGGGATTTCGGTAATAATTCCGGCTTTAACTTCATCCTCAATAACCCGATCGAATTTCCCGATGCATTGATAGAAACACTATTCCTCAGCAACCCCGGCGATGAAGAAAAAATATTAAACCCCGCATTCCAGCAGGAAATAGCCAATAAAATTGTCCTGGGCCTGAAAGACTACCTGAAATGGATAACCAATATTTAATTATTTGATTATTTGAGATTTGGTTATTTAAAATGCAGCGGAGATCTGAGCGTAATAATTTGCTTAGATCTCCGCTGCATTTTAAATAACCAAATCTCAAATAATCAAATAACTAAATATTTACGATTGTGCGGAGATGGGCAGCCAGCCGGTTGAGGGCAGCAGCGGCGGATTGTATCTGTTCCGTGGCTTCTGTCCAGCGGCGTTGTTCGATGGCTTCCCGAACGCCGGGTATTGTTTTCACGCCATAGCCGGTATAAAATCCGGGAGCATACAGGGTGTGTTTATACCAGGGGCGGGAGGGCAGCCCTTTTTCATTCAGGAGCTGTTGCTCCGCGAGGTAAAATGCTTTGTTGACCTGTAGTTTGTCCGCAATAATTTTACCGGCGGTGAGGGCCTGCGTGATGGTGTCCAGTGTTATCAGGGCATTCTGCAGGGGAGAGAAGTCTATGTAGGGAACCGGATCTTTCAGTGCCGGCGGTTGCAGGCGTTTGGCAGTATCTGCTGCCAGGAGGTACTTACGTTCTTTCACCAGCTGATTTTCGATAGCCGTTGCTTCCCGCATATTAGCCGTCAATTCCGTCAGTTCGCTGACGTAGCCGCTGGCTGTTTCATACAATCTGCGGAAGTCGAAAGGCAGTGTAACGGCGTCGGCTATACGCAATGCAGTATGTCCGGCTGTTTGTGAGAGGGTTACGCCGTAATGAAATCCGGGGTCTTTAAACCGGGTATAGTCATCGTAGGAATCGTAGATGGAGTGGTATTCTCCGCCGGCGTCTTCTCCACCAAAGCCAAAATCCAGGGAAGGCACGCCCAGGTGCTGCAGGAAGGAAGAATAGTCGGAGCCGGAGCCCATAGCGTTGATATTGATTGTCTGGCGGGCCAGTTTTTCCTTTTTCAGTTTAGGGGTAGTGGCGCGTACCATGTCTGCGGCCTGTTTGCGGGCCAGGATGCTGACTTGTGTCTGCGGATCAGTAATATCGCGGGCTACTTCATTCACGAGGGTTTCAAGGGCATGAGAGCCGCTGGCATAGAGGAATCCGCGGCCGTTGCTATCGGAGTTGATGTATACTACCGCTTTCTCACGGAGTTCGGTGGCATGGTCTTCCACCCATTCCGTAGAGCCGAGGAGGCCGGGTTCTTCCGCGTCCCAGGCGCAGTAAACCAGGGTACGGCGGGGTTTGTAACCTTCCCTGGCCAGTTCACCGATCGCTTTGGCTTCTTCCAGCAGGGCTGCCAGGCCGCTGATAGGGTCAGCGGCGCCGTTAACCCAGGCATCGTGGTGATTACCACGTATCACCCACTGGTCGGGCAGTTCACGGCCTTTCAGCTTGGCGATTACATCGTAGCAGGGCCGTATCTGCCAGTCGAAGGACAATTTCAGGTGTACTTTAGCTTTACCGGGACCGATGTGATAGGTGAAAGGCAGCGCCCCGCGCCAGTCTTCCGGTACTACCGGGCCATCCAGCGCACGGAGCAGCGGTGCTGCGTCGTGGTAGCTGATGGGCAATACCGGTATTTTGAGCAGGTTGGTAGCCGCCTGCCGGTCGAGCCGCTTAGCGGCGGCAGTAGCGCCGATATCCGGGGTGAGCGGATCACCGGGATATATAACCATATCCATAACGGAGCCGCGCTGCACGCCGTATTCATTTTTAAACGCGCCTTGCGGATATACGTCACCGTTATAGTAGCCGTCATCTTTGGGATCGGAGTAGATGATACATCCGATGGCGCCGTGTTCCTGGGCTACTTTGGGTTTGATACCACGCCAGGAGCGGCCGTATTTGGCGATGACGATCTTCCCTCTCACATCAACGCCCGCACGGGCCAGGTATTCGTAATCATCCGGGAGGCCGTAGTTCACAAATACCAGCTCTCCGCTCACGTCGCCGTCTGCGCTCCAGCAGTTGTAGGTAGGCAGCTGGCCTTCCTGGCCGGAGGTGGCGTCTTCTTTCAGGGCCGGTTCCTTGAGTACAGCTTTATAGGAAACGGGGCCGGTAAGTTCCAGCACCCTTTCCTTGGGTGTGGGGAACAGTACCTGGTAGGTTACTATTTCCGCATCCCAGCCATAGCTTTTGAAGCGCTGCAGGATATCTTCCGCAACGGCTTTACCTCTGGCGGAGCCTACATGGTGAGGCCTGGAAGAAAGTGATCTGATGGTTTCGCCGATGTGGACGCTGCTGAGCTTTTTGTTGAACCGGTCTTCCAGCTGTAGTTGCTGTGCCGCCTCATTTTCCGGGTATCCCAGCAGTTTCTTTTCCTGGGCGGTGACTGCCCCGCTGAGGCACAGGCTGATGGCCAGCAGGCGGGTAAAATAAGTTGTTGTCATAAGAGGAGCAGATATGTTGGTTGAAAGTTGGTATATATGAACAAGATACAAATAGTCTACCACATCAATAGACTTTTTTCTGCATATATTTTGAAAGATAACTTTTGGTTATGATCCATAATTACAGGTTATAGGGCAAACAGTCTACTTAACCAGTAGATTAATCTATATTTGTAAACACTTTCATAGCTTTATCCCTGTGAAACTATAAAATAACAATCTAAAGACGATCATATGGCAAATGCGATTCAGGAGTTTAACGATTATCGTGCTAAGATGAACGAAGTGATACTGGGTAAGCAGAACAAGGTAATTAACCGCCTGTTTAACCTGGACACCAATACTTACGCCGAAGGCGCGCTGAGTACCAAAACAAAGGAAATGCTGGGGCTGGTGGCTTCCATGGTATTGCGTTGTGATGATTGCATCAAATACCACCTGGAGAAGTGCCATGAGCAGGGTATTAATACAGAGGAGATGTATGAAATATTTGCCGTGGCCAACATTGTAGGCGGCACTATTGTAATACCCCACACGCGCAGGGCGGCAGAATTCTGGGAAGAATTACAGGCTCAGTGATACCCGATTTACAGGTATCTGTCGTAACTTTACACACAATCTAAATATTCTAATTCCATATAAATGTCAACAGCAACTATAGCTCCGCAGACTTTAACCGCAAAAGACTTTGCAACGGACCAGGAAGTTCGCTGGTGCCCTGGCTGCGGCGACTACTCTATACTTAAACAGGTACAAACTATTATGCCATCGCTGGGTATTCCCCGCGAAAATATCGTGATCGTTTCCGGAATCGGCTGCTCTTCGCGCTTTCCGTACTACATGAACACCTATGGCATGCACTCGATTCACGGCCGCGCTACGGCCATTGCATCCGGACTGAAAGCCACCCGCCCCGAACTGAGCGTGTGGATAGTTACCGGCGACGGCGACGGATTGTCTATCGGTGGTAACCACACCATTCACCTGCTGCGCCGTAATTTCGACGTGAATATCATGCTGTTCAATAACCAGATCTATGGTTTAACAAAAGGGCAGTACTCTCCTACTTCCGAGGAAAACAAGGTGACCAAATCCACGCCAATGGGCTCTATTGACCATCCGTTCAACCCGATGGCACTGGCGCTGGGAGCGGATGCCACTTTCATTGCCCGTAGTATGGACCGCGATCCGAAGCACCTGCAGGAAATGCTGAAACGCAGCCACGCCCACAAAGGCGCTTCTTTCCTGGAAATTTACCAGAACTGTAACATCTTCAATGACGGCGCTTTTGAAGCCTTCACGGAAAAATCCAGCAAGGCAGATGAAACCCTGTTCGTAGAACAAGGACAGCCGCTGGTTTTCGGCGCCGCCAAAAATAAAGGTATCCGCCTCGATGGCCTGAAACCGGTAGTAGTAGAACTGGGCAGCGAATACAGTGCCGCCGACCTCTGGATTCATGATGAAAATGATTTCCATAAAGGGCAGCTCCTCACCCGCCTGTTCGACGATCCACGCATTGAAGGCCACTTCCCGCGTCCTTTCGGCGTATTCTACCAGGTGCAGCGTTCCACCTACGAGGAAATCATGGCCGCCCAACTCACAGAAGCCATTACCAGAAAGGGAAATGGCGATCTTGATAAGTTGTTTGCCGGCAATGAAACCTGGACCATCAAGTAAAATTTTATTATTTAATTATTTGAGATTTTCTCTCAAATAAAGAAGCCCTCTGGTAAGTCCGGAGGGCTTCTTTATTTATAACAAATAACAACATCTCAAATAACCAAATAATAAAATGAATCAGAATTTGCCGGCTTTGATACCGATAGAGAAGGTGGGGGAACTCAATTTGCTGTCGGTCAGCACATCGCTGCCGGAGCCGAAAACGCGGCGGTATTTGCCGGATGCGAACAGGCGCATGTGTTTGTTCAGGTTCATTTCCAGGTTTACAAAAGGTTCTATGGCATAGAAACCGTAGTTGGATACCACCCTGTCTTCATTCCAGTTATGCAGCTCTTCCCAGTCTTTACCCCAGTTCCAGGGCATTCTTTCTGTGAGGTTACCACCACCCACAAGTGCGCCGGCAGACCAGTGAAATTTTTTATCTGTCTGGTGTGTGTATTCAAAAGCCAGGCCGGTGTACCACATATGCCAGTTACGGTCCAGGCCATCGTGCTGCTTTTTAATCATATTTCCCATGGCGTTCAAACCCAGTCCCAGCATATATTTCCTGTCGAGCAACACCCCGCCGTAACCACCTGCCATTAAAGAGGCATGGCCGCCGATAGCCGTAATACCTGTATGTAATGCACCATAACCACCTACTGTGTTCTTCCTGGTAAGATTACTGCCTGACTGCGCGAATGCACCTATTGCAGCCAGGAGCAGCATTGTTGTGAATAACTGTTTCATATTTTCTCCGTTTGCAATTAATGACGGCCGGAACGTAGGTTGGCCCCTATCCGGCTGTAAAATTTTAACGGAATAAAAAAGGGCTGACGGAATATGATCCTGTCAGCCCTTTCTATCTTACCATAGATGCGTCAGTGTCCCAGCGCTCCTAATTCAAACATTACCTTGTATAACAACACTACGCCGAAAATAATCATACTGGCGCCGGCAATACGGTTCAGCCATTCTACATTGGTGAGCGTAAGTTTATGCCGGATTTTATCGGATACAAATACCTTCAGGATATCGGCGGATAATACGAGGGTTAAACATACCGCATACATGACAAAGCGATGCCCTACTGAAGTAGCACTGTTGGCCACACATACGCCGAGCCAGAAGATGATAACACCCGGGTTGAGGGTATTCATCAGGAATCCGGCCAGCCATATTTTCAGGTAATCATGTGTACGGAACATCTCCGGCTTTTCATCTCCGGTACTGATTCTCACCTTTTTGAAAAACAGTCCGTAGATACCCATGCCTATCAGCAGGAAACCTCCAACTACTCCGATGGACCTTTTATATTCTTCCAGGCCGCTGATAAAAGAAGTAGCGAGGTTGCCGGTCATTACAAACATAATATCGCTGAAAGACACACCCAGCGCGAAGCTGATGCCTGCCTTAAAACCATTATTGATGCTGTACTTGATAATAGCGAATATTACCGGTCCAACAGATAATGATAAAAATAATCCCAGTCCTAATCCTGCTACAATTGATGCTATCATGCTTTAATATTCCGGGGACACGGGTTAGTCCTGATTTTTAACGGTTTTACCTGCCAGAAATTTTTCCCAGTCTTTCAGCTTTTCGCCTTTCATTACCCTGGGGAACTTGTTCATAGCGCCTTCCTTGCCTTTGCAGCGCAGGTAGTCAATGAACATTTCATTCGGCAATATTTCTACAAACACTTCTTTCAGGGCAGATGTTCTTTCCACGGCATAGTCATCATTCACTTCCGCCAGTGTTTTATCGATGATGTCACGCACCTGTGCAATATCCACACCGGCGTTGTCTGTACCGATATACCAGCGGTGAGCGAACAGGTTCTCATATGGGAAACCCGCCACGGTGAACTCTCTGATGGTAATGCCCATCTTCTTCTGCACCGTGTCGATGGCCTTGTTCATGTTGTCGATGCTCATATGCTCACCCGCCAGACTGAGGAACTGTTTGGTACGGCCGGTAATCACAATTTCATGTTCCTTCACGGATGTGAACTTCACCACATCTCCGATGAGGTAACGCCATGCACCGGCACAGGTGGAGAGCATTACGGCATACTCCACATCTTCCACCACCTCGTTGATCATGTAGGATTTCGGATTGGCTTTTACTTCTCCTTCGGCATCAAAATTATCTTCATTGAAAGGAATGAATTCAAAGAAGATGCCTGCGTTAAGTACCAGTTTGATACCTCTTACGCCCGGACGCGCCTGGAACCCGAACGAGCCTTCAGAAGCCATATAGGTTTCGATGAAGTTAACGGGCTTTCCGAGCAGCTTCTGGAAGCTGTCGCGGTACGGTTCAAAGGAAACCCCTCCGTGAATATAGATAGCCAGATTCGGCCATATTTCGTGGATATTTTTTACGCCGTGGTATTTGATAATTTCTTCCAGCACAATCTGTACCCAGGCAGGTACGCCGCAGATAGTACCTACATCCCAGGTGCGGGCCTTACGTACAATGAGCTTGATACGCTGCTCCCAGTTGGGTTTGCGGGAGATGTTACCACCGGGCTTGTAGAAACGGCGGAACCAGCGCGGAATATTCTTCGCCTGGATACCGCTCATATCACCTTCGTAATAATCCCCCTTCTCAAACAGGGAAGTGGTACCTCCCAGCATCAGAATACCTTTGGTAAAGGATTTCGGCGGTATATTGAAGTTGACCATGGAATACAGCTGCTTCACACCTACCTTCTTCACTGTTTTCAGCATGGCTTTGGTAACGGGTATATGCTTGCTGGCAGATTCCGAGGTACCGGAACTCAGCGCAAAATATTTTATCTTCTCCGGCCAGCTCACATTCGCTTCCCCCTCCAGGCAACGATACCACCACTCCATATGCATCTTACTGTAGTTGTGCACAGGTATTTTATCGCGGTATTGCCCGATGAAATTGGAACTATCCAAAATCCCCTGGAAATCGTAATGACGACCAAACTCAGTATCCTTCGCTTTCTCCAGCAAACGGTGAAGCACCTGCAGCTGATATTGGCGCGGTGTACCTAACTTAAACGTGAACTTCTTCCTGATACGTAGTGATCTGGAAATCAGATTACCTATGATGGGCATTTACTTTCTCTCTCTTTAAATGAACTGCAAAAATAAGCGGAATATTGAATATAAATACGAATTCGGAATTATGCATTGCTGAATAGCAATTAATATATATTGAATACTGCAATATAACGTATGAAATTCAGGTCTGCAATTCGTAATTCGTAACTACCTTTGCGGCATGTTAAAAACTACTTTACTCAAAGCTACTGAAGCCAGCGGAAAAATACTGCAACAATATTTCAACGGCGCCTTCGAGGTGAGCAGTAAAAGTACCGTCAACGACCTGGTAACGGAAGCTGACAAGAAGTCTGAAGCCGCTATCATAGCAGTTATCAGGGAAACTTATCCAGATCATTTTATCCTCAGCGAAGAAGTGGGTGAAATAAAAACGGATTCAAACATAAAATGGATTATTGACCCGATAGACGGCACCGTGAACTTTGCCAACGGCATCCCCCTCTGTTGCGTATCCATCGGGGTGGAACAGGATGGCGAAATGATACTGGGAGCTGTTTACAACCCTTTTATGAATGAATTGTTTTTAGCTGAAAAAGGGAAAGGCGCTACCCTCAATGGTAAGCCCATACAGGTTTCCCGCAAGGAAACCGTTGGTACCTCCTGCCTTGTCACCGGTTTCCCCTACAAATGGGAACACCGTGCCAACGACCCCATGGAAGTACTGCAGTACGTGCTGAGAGAAGGCATCCCCGTACGCCGCCTCGGCTCCGCTGCCATAGACCTCTGCTGGGTAGCCTGCGGCCGCTTCGACGGCTTCTGGGAACATCACCTCCAGGCATGGGACTCTGCCGCAGGATTCCTCATCGTGGAAGAAGCCGGCGGAAAAGTCACCGACTTCTCCGGCAACCGCTACTCCCCCTACCAAAAGGAAATACTGGCCACCAACGGCCATATTCATAGTGCATTACAGGACCTCGTTAACGGTAAAACAGATGGAAGAAAGAACTGAAATAAGTGACCTGGGAGAATTCGGATTAATCGACTACCTCACCAGAAATATTGAAATACAGAATGCCAGCACCGTACTCGGCGTTGGCGACGATGCCGCTGTTATCGATCACTTCGGCAAACAGACGGTCATCAGCACTGATATGCTCGTGGAAGGCATCCACTTCGATCTGATGTATACCCCCCTGAAACATCTCGGCTATAAATCAGTAGTGGTAAACCTTTCAGACATATACGCCATGAATGCCACGCCCACACAGATCACCGTGAGCATAGCCTTCTCCAATAAAGTATCGCTCGAAGCCCTCAACGAATTCTATGAAGGCGTATACGCTGCCTGCGAAAAATACGGCGTAGACCTCATCGGCGGCGATACCAGCAACTCCCAGAAAGGCTTCATCATCAGCGTAACTGCTATCGGCGAAGTAACGCCCGACCAGTTCGTGAAAAGATCTACCGCCCAGAAAGGCGACCTGCTCTGCGTTACCGGCGACCTCGGCGCCGCTTACCTCGGCCTTACCCTCCTGGAAAGAGAAAAGAAAATATTCCTGGAAAATCCCGACGTTAAACCCGACCTGGAAGACCAGACCTATATTATAGGCAGACAACTGAAACCCGAAGCCCGCAAGGATATTATCGACTTCCTCCAGGAAAACGAAATTATCCCCACCGCTATGATGGACGTCAGCGACGGACTCAGCTCTGAAATATTACACATCGCCAAACAGAGTAACCTCGGCGTTGTACTGTATGAAGACAAAATTCCCATCGCTCAGGAAAGCAGGGAAATGGCGCTGAAATTCAGCCTCGACCCTACTGCCTGCGCACTCAGCGGCGGAGAAGACTATGAACTGCTCTTCACCATGAAACAACAGGACTACGATAAAATAGTACTCAACGAACAAATCAGCGCCATCGGCTACATGACCGACATCTCCGAAGGCGCCCACATCCACACTAAGGGCGGCAATAAGTTCAAGCTCGTAGCACAGGGATGGAATGCGTTCCGCCAGGAATAACAGCTATTTGATTATTTGGTTATTTGAGATTTTATATCAAAAAAAGATGCCCTCCGGACTTACCAGAGGGCATCTTTTTTTGATATAAAATCTCAAATAACCAAATAATCAAATGACCGTTACCTTGATGGCAGGGCTGTTATGCGTTGGTGGCAGGTCGCCAGCGAATACTGAAAACTTCAGGATATATTCTCCCGGTTTATCGGGCATGACTACCGGCAGATTGATTAACCGGCGCAACACGGCTCTCTCGAGTGTCATGGTGGATTTTACCGGGGGCAGATCTTCGTCCTTGGTATTGAAGCCGTAACCCAGTACCGCTTCATTGCTGCGATCGATAGGAATAGGTTGCATGTAACCATTATGCGGTTGCAGAATGATGTTTACCGTTTCGCCACGACGCGCCCTGAGACTGGTCATGGCCGGTTTCAGCTGTATCAGCGAATAGGAATAATAATTCGGGGTAATCAGGTAATCCCAGGTACCATAGAGCGTTTTCAGGCTATCCGTAACAGGAATGCCTTCTCCCGGATCAAATACCACCATGGCAGGTTTACCCCATAACTGTGTTTCTGTATTCCAGAAATTATATTGGCTGCGGCGGGAATAGCGGCTGTTAAGGCTGTAAGACAGCTGTCCGGTGTAGAACATGTATTTGGATGGCAGCTGATAGCTGCTGATGAATACCACCGGCCTGCCCTGCGCACGGGCCGCCACCTGCGAAGTCCATTCCCTGTTGTGATGTATCTCCGGACGTATTTCCACTCCCGGCATAAAATCCCACACCATGTAAACACGCGCCACCAGCACCAGCAGCAGCGTGGCCGGCAGGGTGTATAACAGCCACTTTCTGGACCAGCCTTTCCTGACAATGGCCTGATGCGCGAGTATCACTACCGGCGTAAATACCATCACCGTCCAGTTAGCCTCTACCCTTCCTTTGAAGGTACTGAGCAGGAAAAACGCCAGTACACCGATCAGACTGAATTTCAGGGCGCGCTCAAAAGTGTTTTGTATCGGGCAGCGGAAGGCATAATATAAAATGAGCCAGCCCATCAGCGGACCAAAAAGCAGCAGTTGCCCGCCCAGGTATTCCAGCGTATAGGAAATATCATAGGAAGATGCATTCCTTTCAACCAGATGGTACTGAAGCGAAGGGAAGCCATGAGCGTATTGCCAGTAAATATGCGGGAAGAAGAGAACGGTAGTGATGATGCAGGCCAGGTAGAACTTGAATACGCGAAGTAAATTCAGGTTGGATATGACCGTGAAGAATACCAGCAATACACCGTGATATTTACTGTAAAACATCAGCGCCATGGAAACTCCCAGCAGCAGGGTATTACGCCAGTTCTGTTTTGCAATAAACAGGCGGTATGCCCAGAAGTACAAGGCGGCAAAAAATATGAGTGGTACATCAGGAACAGCCAGCATGCCTCCTATCTGCATAGCGCCCAGGGCGCCCATAATCAGGTAAAAGAGCTGATTATCCTTTGAGGCAATGAGTTTGGCTGTCAGCCATAATGTGACGGTATTAAGCGTTACCACCAGCAGGCGTACCCCCAGCTCATTATGAAAGAGGGCGTACCCGATCTTTATCAGCAGGGCAATCATGGGCGGATGATCAAAGTATCCCCAGTCCAGATGACGGGAATACACCCAGTAATAGGCTTCATCATCCCACAGTTCCGAAAAGCAGGCCTGTAATAATCCCAGCAGCAGCCAGCCTAACAGGAACAGATTCTTGTACTGACGTCTCGTTAAAAATCGCGATATGGCATCCATGCAACTATACTATAATGATTTATCCTGCGAAGATACTGGTATTAACAGTAAACTGACATTTTCCAGTGATCCCGCAGTACTATAAAAGCGGCTTTGAAACCGGGTTCAATGCGTCCCAGGCTGCTGTCGAGCCGCATGGCGCGCGCAGGATAGAGCGAAGCCATTTTCAACGCTACATGCAGGTGAATACCCGCTTTTTCCGTGCAGTTGTGTACTGCCTGCAGCATGGTAAGTCTGGAGCCGGACAGCACACCGCTGGCGCCTACAAAACGGTCTTTCTCCTTAATATAGATGTAATCGCCTTCCAGGTTCTCTTCTATCGCATCCGTGATGAGGAACAGGCGTCCGTCCATTATTTTATGACTGATGCTGACAGCTGCAAAGTCCACATGAATGCCATCTGCTACGATGCTCGCAAAAACGCCTGGGTGGTTATAAATGGCTCCTACCAGGCCCGGAGCCCGGCTTTCCAGCGGCGACATGGCATTGAACAGGTGTGTGGCGTGACGGATACCATTTTCAAACGACGTATAGGCCTGAGCGTAGGTAGCGTTGCTATGCCCGGCAAATACGGTGATGCCTGCCTCCTGTAGTTGCTTTACCAGCGCAGGGTCGCAGCATTCAGGCGCCAGCGTGATGATTTTCACTACATCTTTTCCGTTAGCCAGTATCCAGTCAATATCTTCCTGGGTAGGCGTACGGATATATTTGGGGAGATGTGCTCCTTTCTTTGCAGGGTTGATAAACGGTCCTTCCAGATGCAGGCCCAGCACACCTTTGCGGCCTTCCTGCCAGTAGGCTCTTACTGCCTCCATAGCTGCGAGCATTATTTCCGGGGAGTGGGTGGCTACCGTAGGCATAATATGCGCCGCACCTCCGGCCCTGCTGTATTCATAGGTGGCCGCCAGCGCCTTTACAGAAGGATACAGCGAAAATACCTCGCCATTACCGCCATATATCTGCAGGTCAATAAAGGCAGGCGCCAGGAAACCGCCTTCCAGGTCTATCTGCTCATCAGTATCCTTTACTTCCGATTGCGGTATTACGGCAGTAATCATATCGTTCTCCGTAACAACCGCATAATCATTAAGTATTCTGTCCCCGGTGAATATCAGGGCGTTGACATACGTAACAGACATAACGGTGAATATTTTTATGGGTGAATCTCGTAAAGTTCCAGCGGCAGGCCGTCAGGGTCGGTAAAAAAGGTAAAGCGTTGTCCGGTGTGCGGGTCCACACGTACCGGCTCTGTTACCACGCCTTTGGCAGCCAGTGTTTTCACGGCAGCCGCTATATCATTCACGGCAAATGCAAGGTGCCGCAGGCCGCAGGCTTCCGGTCTGCTCACGCGTGGCGGCGGTTCCGGAAAGGAAAACAATTCAATCACATACTGGTCCCCCAGCGCCAGGTCCAGCTTCCAGGAGTCCCGCTCTGCACGGTATACTTCCCTGATGACCTGCAGGCCCAGCATATCGGTATAAAATGTTTTACTACGCTGATAGTCAGAACAAATGATAGCGATATGGTGAATGGCCTGCAGTAACATCATGGTAAATTAAACTAGTTCATTGCTGAGAAAGGTGAAAGTGTCGGCATCTTTCAGGAAAGGCAGGTTTTTTCTGACTTCTTCCAGACGCTCACGTTGAAGGGTATACGTAAAGATATCCTCATCGTGGGATTTGCGGTAGATGATTTCTCCCATAGGATCAATCAGACTGGTTTCTCCGCTGTGGTAAATTTCATTGCCGTCATTGCCTACGCGGTTCACCCCGATGGCATAGCATTGGTTTTCAATAGCGCGGGCATGCAGCAGTGTATTCCACGCCGTGTTTCTTCTTTCCGGCCAGTTGGCTACATATACCAGCACATCATAAGCCGGCGCACCGGTTTCAGGCTGAATGGTATTACGTGCCCATACCGGGAAACGCATATCATAGCAAACGTTCAGATTGATTTTCCAGCCTTTCACCTGCGCGATGAGGCGCTTGTTGCCTGGCTGATAATGCTCATGCTCCCCTGCATAGCCAAACAGGTGGCGTTTATCATAGGTACCATAGGTGCCGTTGGGCAGCATCCAGATGAGGCGGTTCACATAATGGCCGTTATCTTCAATAGCCAGGCTGCCGCAGATAATGATATTTTTCTCTGCCGCTTTCTTCTTCATCCACTGAACAGCGCTGCCATCCATTGTTTCAGCTATGCGTTCCGGCTTCATGCTGAAACCTGTGCTGAACATTTCCGGTAAAAAAACAACTTCTGTCCGCTCCTGTATGCTGTTGATTTTCTCATCAAACATCTGCAGGTTGGCAGCTATATCTTCCCAGTGCAACCGGGTTTGTATCAAGGTTATCTTTAAGTCTGACATTGTCGGGTGATTATCTTACAAAAGTACAGTCTGACTAATTAGAAACTTTTCAAATTATACCGTCTTCAGCCCTCATTATTTGCAATTTCTTCAAGAGCCTCCTGGATCAGGGCGGATTCAAATCCTTTCTGCAGGAGGTATTGCATGGTTTTATACTTTCGCTTCATGGCCGGTTCGCCGGTAAGACTGTTATATTTTTTCTGTGTTGTTTTTACGATCACGGCAAAATAGTCGTCTTCATCAATCTCTGCCAGGCCTTTTCTGATGCAGTAGTCAGACACCTGTTTCTGTTTCAGTTCTGCCCTGATCTTTTGCCGGCCCCACTGTTTCATCCGGAACTTGCCGCCTGCAAAGGCTTTGGCATATCTTTCCTCGTTGAGAAAATTTTCTGCTATCAGGAAGGCGATGGCTTCATCTACTTCTTCACCGCGCAGGCCCAGGTCCAGGCATTTGTATTTCACTTCCTGATGGCAGCGTTCCTGATAGGCGCAGTAGCGGGTCAGCGCCTCCGTAGTAGCTTTCAGCATGTCGTCCTTTTTCGGCGCACCGCAGGGGTGACTGCGGTGCAGCCTTTCTTATCTTACAATTCTCAGCTTGGCGTAGTTGAGCATAATTTTCTTTTCGCCGCCGCCTTTGGGGAATACCACTGTGGCGATACGGTTGTTGGGAGCGCCTTCCATAGCGGTGATGGTACCGAAACCGAATTTCTGGTGTTCTACCTGCATACCGGGTTCCATTCCTGCCGGATCATCGGGGGTAAAGCCAGGAGTAGGCACATGCGTGGTAGCCGCTGAGGATACCGGCTTGGCCATTGGCTTTGGCGATGACTGCTGCGGCGCCTGCCCTGGTGCTTTACGCTGCATGCGGTCAAACATATTGCCGCCATTGCCCCAGCCGGAGGTAGCTCCGCTGCCAAAGGCATTGCGTACGCTGCCGCCGCCGGCATAGCTGCGGTCAATAAATTTTTCCGGCATCTCTTCCAGGAAGCGGCTGGGTTCATTCTGCACCAGGTTACCGAAACGGTAACGACTGTTGGCGTGCGTGAGCCACAGTCTGGATTTTGCGCGGGTGATGGCTACGTAGAACAGGCGTCTTTCCTCTTCCAGTTCTTCCCGGGTGTTGATAGACATACCGCTGGGGAAGAGCGTTTCTTCCAGCCCTACGGTGAATACTACCGGAAATTCCAGTCCTTTCGCCGCGTGTATGGTCATGAGCTTTACCACATCGCTGTTTTCATCGTTGCCCTGGTCGGCATCCGTCAGCAAAGTGATCTGCTGCAGATAGGAGCCCATGCTTTTATCCAGCAGTTCTCCTTCTTCATCAGGCGTTTCCGTGAATTCCTTGATGGAGTTGAGCAGTTCCTGCACGTTTTCATAACGGGCAAGCCCCTCCGTAGTTTTATCGTTGAAGAGTTCTTTTACAAGGTTGGTGGATTTACCTACTACCACGGCCACGTCATAGGCGTTGTGGTTGTTCAGCAGTGCCTGGAAACTTTTTATCATGGTCACAAAGCCATCGATCGCTTCGAGGGTACCGCCCTTGAAACCGAATTCCCTGGCGCGTTCCAGCACTTCCCACATGGTAATATTGTGGTCATTGCCGTACACGACTGCCTTTTCCATGGTGGTTTTACCGATACCGCGCACCGGATAGTTGATGATCCTCTTCAGGCTCTCTTCATCGCGGGTATTCATGGTGAGGCGCAGGTAGGCCACAAAGTCCTTGATTTCCTTGCGCTGGTAGAAGGACAGACCTCCGAAAATGCGGTATGGTATAGCTTTCCGGCGAAGGCTTTCCTCAAAGGAACGGCTCTGGGCATTGGTACGGTAAAGGATAACGAAATCGCGGTTGTTGTAGTGGTTACGCAGCTTCTGTTCCGCGATGGTATCCGCTACAAACCGGCCTTCTTCATTATCTGTCATGGTGCGTACCAGCTTAATGGTTTCACCGTCGGTATTATCTGTCCAGAGGTTTTTCTCAATCTGGCCGGTGTTGTGTGCAATCACTTCGTTGGCTACGTTGAGGATGGACTTGGTACTGCGGTAGTTTTGTTCCAGCTTTACCACTTTCACATCATCATAGTCTTTTTCGAACTGGAGGATGTTCTGAATGGTGGCGCCACGGAAGGAATAGATACTCTGGGCGTCATCACCTACCACGCAGATATTTTCGTTGACGGCACCCAGCAGTTTGATGATCTCGTACTGAGCCGGGTTGGTATCCTGGTACTCATCGATCATGATATATTTAAACTTATGCTGATACTTGTGCAGTACTTCCGGGAAGCTTTTCAGCAGTATGTACATTTTAAACAGGAGGTCATCGAAGTCCATCGCACCGTTTTTGAAGGTGCGTTTGGCGTACATGTCATATATCTTGCCTATCAGCGGCCGGTTGGCGCGCATATCTTCCTGCTGAACGAGGTGGTCGTGCTGATATTCCTCCGGTCCCATCAGGCTGTTTTTGGCCGCAGATATGCGGTTATAAACGAAGCTGGGTTTATAGTGTTTATCGTCGAGGTTCAGCTCATTGACGATAGTTTTGATAACGCTTCTGGCGTCGTCGGTATCATAAATGGTAAAATCGTTGGGATAACCCAGCCGGTGGGCTTCTGCACGCAGCAGGCGGGCAAATACGGAGTGGAAGGTACCTATGTACAGGTTACGGGCTTCGCTGCTGCCGAGTATTTTCTCCACACGTTCCTTCATTTCACGGGCTGCCTTGTTGGTAAAAGTCAGCGACAGGATATTAAACGCGTCTACTCCGTTGCGCATCAGGTGAGCGATGCGGGTGGTGAGCACTTTTGTTTTTCCGGAACCCGCGCCGGCAACGATCATTAAAGGGCCATTAATATGTATTACTGCTTCCCGCTGTTGTTGGTTAAGCTCGTCTAAATAATTTTCCTTCATCACGACTTTTTTGTAAGATGTAAAAGTACGAAATGAAATGGCGATTTACGAATTACCCGAAGGGAATGTATGATGTTACGGTTTTGCCCCCAGTGTTTTCATGAACCTGAAATGCGATACCACGGCCCTTTGCATGGTGGGAATGCTGTGATATGCCAGCTGATGCTCCGCACATTTAGCAGCAACAATTTTACTGATGGCAGGATAATGAATATGACTGATCCGGGGAAACAGGTGATGTTCAATCTGGTAATTAAGTCCGCCTACCAGCCAGGAAATAATTTTATTCTGCGGAGAAAAATTGGCAGTAGTTTTAATCTGATGTATTGCCCATTCATTTTCAATCACTTTATCATCCGTACCTGCAGATTGAAATTCGGTTTCCTCCACTACGTGCGCCAGCTGAAAAACGATGGCCAGCGTAAAGCCCATTACCAGGTGCATGGCAGTAAAACCTATTGCCCACGCCTTCCAGCCTGTGAGGAGTACAGGAATAACCACATAAAAAACCACGTATAATACTTTACTTCCCCAGAAAACCACATGATCGTTCCATTTCATGGGCTGCAATGGTGTTCTGTATACCTTACGGCTCAGGTACTTGGTGAAATCCATGATAAACACCCATGCAAATGAGGAAATAGCATAGATCAGTACCACATAGATATGCTGCAAACGATGTGCAGGCGTCCATTTCTGGGTGCTGCACTGGCGCATGAGCGGGCTTTTGGCAATATCGTCATCCAGGCCGTCCACATTGGTATAGGTATGATGTATGATGTTGTGTTTTTGCTTCCAGATAAAAGCATTGCCTCCTAACGCATTGAGAGTGAGTCCGAGCGTATCATTCAGGGTTTTGTTGCCGGAATAGCTTCCGTGGCAGGCATCATGCATTACATTAAACCCTATGCTGGCCAATACAAACCCCAGCAAAGCGCAAAGCGCTACTGCCAGCGGGGCTGGCATGGAAATAAATAAAACGCTCAGGTATAGCAGCATGGCTGCAGGCAGGAGCACAATTGTTTTCAGGTATAATTTCCAGTTACCGGTTTTTTTAATGTTATTCTCTGTAAAATACTCTTCCACAGCAGATTTCAGCGCAGGAAAGAACAGGGCATTCCTGTTGTTGAACGTTACTTTAGGCATACAGCTTCATTAAAACCGGAAGTCAGACAGTTGTAGATCGCCGGGAAAATTAAAGATAGTTGACAGAATTCCCCTAAGTAACGGTATTAAATACGTAAAAGTGCATGCTGCCCCGGGAAAAGCGGATTAATTAACAAAGAATTGTGATTAGGCAGGTAAAATAGTAACAGGTTAACCGGTTCCGGCTAATCCGGAGCCCACAAACGTAAGTACAACAGACACTCACCACTCCCTCCGCGGGAGTACAGGTAACAGCAGTATCCTTAACATGATATCTCAACTATCGGGGGTTCATAGCAGATAGCAGTAGTTTCCGTTAATTTATGTCCAGGGTTTGCAGGCCTCCGGTTTTCGCAAAAGCCTTAAAATATGATGGTTTCAGGTATGTATCTGTTACGCAGCTATACCTCAGTGTCTGGTGATTCTCGTTTTCAGCATTTTCCGGGCGAAGTGGATCCGGCTCTTGACAGTGCCCAACGGCTCATTCAGGATTGCCGCGATTTCATAATACTTATAGCCTTCAAAATACAGCAGGAACGGCTGTTTGAAGATAACAGGCAGGTTATATACCGCCATCTGTACGTCTTTTACGCGAAGATCCGACTCAGCAAAATTTCCGATGGCGGAAGGCTGATGGCTGAGGAGATAATCACCCACAGCATTGTCCAGCAGTTTATACTGGCGGTTTCCGCGACGGTAATTGTTGATGAAGATATTACGCATGATCGTGTAGAGCCAGGCGCGGATATTGGTTCCTGCGAGGTATTTATCGCGGTTGGACAATGCCCTGAAGAGCGTTTCCTGGTAAAGGTCTTTCGCTGATTCAGAATCTTTTGTCAGCGTAACGGCGTAAGGCCGTAAGAAATCGGCGTTTCCTAATAACAAATTGTTGAATTCGGTGGATGACATAACGGTTAACTTTAAATGATCAAGCAAATAGGCTACAGCTGACAACCTCATCGGGTTGGGAGTAAGCATGGAGGCAGCAATGGTATCGCCGGTACTCCGGACCGGAGGTTCGCTGCCGGCACCTGCATCAGCCATTTCTGCCCCGGAACTCAACAGGAAAAACGGGCATGGCCGGCACAGGTGCCTTAACAGGGTGTTTTGACTATCATCGTGTATGCGTTTTAGTTAGAAAATATGCTTGCATATGGGGATGTTTTGATTCAGCAGTAAAAGTTATATCAGCGGCTGCGCAGCCGGAACGACAGCGCTATCAGCATAATTCCGGAGATTACCGCATAAAGGCCAAACACCCAGGTAAGTGTTAAAGCAGCTATTTGAGGGTTAGACAACAGGAGAATTCCGAAAATAATAGTCAGCAGCCCTCCCACAATATACCAGCCTTCACCTGTTATCACGGTCCGCAGCCTTATTGCGATAATTATTTCAAAAATACCGGCCAGCATGGCCCATACAGCTATCAGGTAAATAATGGCGTTGCCTGTAGCAAAAGGATTGTAAAGCGTAAGGATTCCTAATATAATGCCTGTTAACCCCGACAAGAGAAATAACCCCCAGTTTTCAGTAGTTCTGCGGGCAGCCACCGCACCTATTACAGCAAATAAGCCACCGGCAAAAAGATAAGCGCCTAAAAAAACGACCAATGTCGTAAAAGCCGCGCCAGGCCAAAAGATAGCAACCAAACCTATAATAAGGGCAAATAATCCTCTGAGTAAAAAAATCCACCAGTAGGCACTATAAAAATTATGCATGCATTCTCGTTTTATAATTCCACAATGAGCAGCTATAATGTAATAGGGTGAAGATCGCGTACAACCAGGCATATCCGTTTCCGTCCAAAAACTATAAAACGATTAATGATTACCGCTGTCAGGTCGGCCCTGTACAATATAGCACAGGTCTTCCCGCAGTGATATGCAGTAAAGGGGGTGATGGGTCATTCATAAGAAAGGTGGCAGGTGTTTCCATAATGGTAAGTTTATAAGGTTACCAATGAGCGGGGTCTAAGTACTGTTCACACCATTTTTTTGCGCTTATTCACCGCCTGATACTATAAATACCGATTGACAACAACAGGTTAGTTAAAAATGTTTAAGGGTTTTGCCTGACTCTCGAAAAAATAATCGCCTATTAACATTCACATATATTCACTCGCCTTATAAATAAAAGAATATATATATATCTTTTATTAAAGACTAAGACTCTATACACAATTTATAAAATTTTGTTAAAATAAACAAAATCTATTTCGGACTCCTGATTTTATTCAGAAAAGAAAAATACCGGTTAAAACGGTAACGGATATACGAAAATAATGACATAAAAAAGCAGCACCGGCAAGCATTTCAACTGCTTACCGGTGCTGCCGTATAGCGTGCGCTACCTGAAATTATTTCTCGTTCCTGTCTACCACCGGCCGGGAATCCCGGTTAGCAATATCCCAGGCGGTGTAAAACACCAGCTGTGCCCGGCGCGTCAGCAGATGATAATCAATTTTCTCCACGGTATCCGTAGGCCTGTGATAATCTGCATGGGTACCGTTAAAATAGAATATCACCGGAATCTTATGCCGCGCAAAATTATAGTGATCAGAACGGTAATAAAATGCGTTGGGATCATTCGGATCATTGTACTTATAGTCCAGTTTCAGCCCGGTATATTTATCATTGGCGCCTTCGCTGATAGGGCGCATGGCAGAACTCAGCTTGTTATCACCTATCACATATACGTAGTTGGTATCCTTTTCATGCGCCGGATCAATCCGCCCGATCATATCAATGTTCAGATCTGCTACCGTACTGGTCAGCGGGTACACCGGATGCTCCGTGTAATATGCCGAGCCCAGTAATCCTTTTTCTTCTCCGGAAACCGCCATAAATACAATGCTCCTGCGTGGACCATGCCCGTCCTTCTTTGCCTGCATAAAAGCCCTGGCCAGCTCTATCACGGCAGTGGTACCGGAACCGTCGTCATCTGCGCCGTAATGTATCTGCCCGTCCTGTATTCCCAGATGGTCATAGTGCGCGGTGATAAAAACAACCTCCTCTTTCCTGTCCGTACCTTCCAGGTAACCCAGTACATTGGAGGGAGACATATCTACTTCATCTTTTCTGAAAACAATACGTGCCTGTGTACCGGCTTTCAGCTGCAGGTTTCTTTCCAGCAGTGCAGGCAGGCTGTCAGCCTGTGCTACGCCAAAAAGTGAAGCCGCCAGCGACGGGGTGATGATGTAGAGTCCGCAGGTATTTTTGCTTACCGGTTCTTTCGCTGTGTACACACCTGTTCTTCTCATCTGGCGCTGATCAAAGCTTTTGAAATTCCTGGCGTTATTGCTGATCAGCAGCAATGCACGCGCGCCCTGCGCCAGGGCAGTCTGATTCTTATCTCCAGGATACCCTTTGGATGCAGACATACCCACGGGTACACCATCTCTGACCAGTACAATTTTATTTTTCACATCCAGGCCGGCATAATCGTCGCGTTGCTCATTACGGATACCATAACCGGCATATACTACCTCCGCAGTGGTATCTATATTCACGCCTTCCCGGATACTGGCATAAATATCTTCTCCGAACCGGAAGACTTTATCACCTGCACGGATATACGCTTCGCGGAGTGTGTCCCGGTATAACGGATAATATTGTTCCCATTTTCCGTTGGCGCCTGGCTGCAGCCCGGCTTCTCTGAACTGGCTGACAATATAGGCAGCGGCTCTTTCCTGGCCACGGGTACCGGTTTCCCGGCCTTCCATTTCAGCGCCGGCAATTACAGCCAGTTGTTTTTTAGTACTGAGCGGAGTGATCAGGGAAGCATATCTGGCCGCAACCGATGCAGTGGCAGGCAGTTTCTTATTCTTTTCAGATGTAACCTGTGCTTGTGCAGCAAGCAGGGAAAGAGAGCAGGCAATCGTTACGAAAACTCTCATCAGAGCGTGTTTTAAGGTGATAGGCTTTAAGGGTGACATAAAAATAAAAGAGCCGGAATATGATCCGGCTCTCTGAATATACAAAAAATAAGTGTTCAGCGATTGGTATTGTGTTGCGTGGTTACAGGCAGGCCATTTTGCTAACTCTGTTCTGATGGCGGCCGCCTTCAAACGGCGTATCCAGGAAGATATCTACCATCTGGTTGGCAACGGCTACATCCACGAAGCGCGCCGGGATACACAATACGTTGGCGTTGTTGTGAGAGCGTGCAAGTCTTGCCAGTTCTTCGCCCCAGCAGATAGCAGCGCGGATACCCTGGTGTTTGTTGGCCGTAATAGCCACACCATTGGCGCTTCCGCAGATCAGGATACCAAAGGCAGCCTGTTCTCTTTCAACCGCAGTAGCTACGGGGTGCGCGTAATCCGGATAGTCTACTGAATCTTTGGAATGCGTACCATAATCCTTCACTGTTAATCCTTTTGACTCCAGGTAGGAAATTACTTCTTCCTTATACTCAAATCCTGCATGATCAGACCCGATAGCTACAGGTAATGCAGTGTTGAATGTATGTTGTTGCATAGCAATTACTGTTTACTGTTAATACTTATTAGGACCACTCTTCCACTTCTTTTTTCTGTTCTTTGGCCTCACGGTCGCGCAGCGCTTTCTTGGATATAAAGATACTGATTTCATAAAGAAGGTACAGCGGCGTAAATACGATCAGCTGATCCACCAGGTCGGGAGGCGTAATAATCGCCGCCAGTATGAGTATGACAACGATCGCATGTCTTCTGTAGGCACGCAGGAAATCCGGTGTCAGAATGCCCAGTTTGGTGAGGAAAAATACCAGTATCGGTAATTCAAATAATATTCCCATACCCAGCACAATCTGGGACATGAGATCGAAGTAGTCGTCAATAAAAAACTGGTTGAGCGCTTTATCCGTTACCGTATAGGATGCGAGGAAGTTGATGGTAAAGGGAGCCATCAGGAAATAGGCAAAGCAGATACCGAGGAAGAACTGGAAAGAAACCCAGAAAATAGCGCCTCTGGCTCCTTTCAGCTCCTTCTCCTTCAAAGCGGGTTTTACAAAGCGCCAGAATTCCCAGAAGATATAGGGGAATGCACAGATGAACCCGATGATAAATGCCAGCTTGAACTGCAACATGATCTGTCCGACCATCTTATAGTTCAGGAACTGTACTTTAACAGGGGTTATACAGAGTTTATCACCCATGCCTATCCAATGGCCCAGTTTGCACAGGGCTATGTAGGAAGGGAAGTTGGCGTTGGTAGGTCCGAAGATGACGTTATCCAGAATTTCCTTGGTATATACAAATCCAAAAATGCTGAATGCAACAAGCGCTAACGCAGATCTTACGAGATGCCAGCGGAGATCTTCGAGGTGATCAAAGAAAGACATCTCTGCCTTATCCTCATTATTTGAAAAGAATTTCTTTAGCATGTGTTTTATAGTGTCGAATCGATGTTGAATACATTTTCCTCTACAGGATCACAAATATAGCGGTTGAACACTACAAATTACAGCGCAGTGCGGATAAAGTGGGTTGTTTTTAATACTCTTTTAAAAAGAAAAAATCTGAGAGAGAAAATATGATGAGGTAGGTACAAAAAAAGAGCCAGCCCGAGAAGAATCAAGAGCCGGCCTTTCATCCATTGTTTGTTAACCCCAAAAAAGTTGAATTCGAGAATGTCTTTGGCTTCCAGTTTTTCTGACTTACCTAATTGATGGCAAGCGTTCAGTATAAGTAAGAATCACTGGTTGCTTTTATATTGTAATACAAAAATAGCAAGAATTCTTTTATTATCAATGTTGGAACACTTTTTTTACAACCTTTTAACAAAAATCAAATCATTGTGTTACATCATCTACAGCAAATGTATACAATCCGTGTTAAATTCCTACTACTTTTTTAAAAAACGTTTTAGCAAAATTGTTATTGCCTCGTTAATACAAACATTATAAAAAAAATAATATCATATAAACATCGTATGCATCAGCCTAAAAATGCCTGTATTAACCCAGGATTTTCATCTTTACCATTTCAATACGTGTATCCGTAACATTCAGTATATCAAACTCATAATCGCCTATAATGATCCTGTCCTTTATCTTGGGGATCGTTTCATGGTGGTTGATGATATACCCGGATAATGTTTCGCTTTCATCTTCCGGAAAATCGAGACTATATTTTTCATTTAAGTAATCTAGCTCCAGTCTTCCTGAAAAAATGTATTCTTTTTCGGCGATCTGCTTCTCTACAAATTCTTCCACATCGTGTTCATCTTTGATCTCACCGAAAATTTCTTCCAGTACATCTTCTATCGTTACAATACCTGCAGTGCCGCCGAATTCATCCACTACCCATGCAATACTTTTGCGTTCCTTGTTGAATTTGCTGAGCAGGTCTATGGCGCTCATTGTTTCGGGTACTGCCAGTATCGGGTGGATAATAGGTGCGATATCCTGCGGGTTCTTGAACATGTCCAGCTGGTGAATATAACCAAGGATGTTATCAATTGTCTGATCATAGATAATGATTTTAGACAGCTTGGTTTCCATAAACTTCTGTCTGGCATCGATGATCGGGCTTTTGATATCCAGCGCTTCTATTTCCTTGCGGGGAATAAGACAGCCGCGGATTTTCACGTGTGCCAGCGACAATGCATTTTCAAACAGCTCAGTGTTCAGCTCCTGATTTTCGCCGAAATGTTGCTGCGACTGCCGGATAAAATGCTCTACATCCACACGGGTAAAGGATTCCCGCGTTTCAAGAATACGTACGTTGAAAAGGTATTTCAACATCCACTCGGATATTGATACGAGTACGTTACCGATAATGTACAGCGGTTTTGCCACTATTGAAATAGGCAGTGCAAAAAAGCTGAGCAATGCTTCCGGGCGCGACCTGAAAATAGCCCTGGGAATAAAAAAGCCCAGGAACAGCATGATCAGCGATGCCAGCAGTATTTCCAGGAAAATAACCAGCGGCATGGGAACATTTTCCGGCCTTGCCGTACTGGCTTCCCATATCGGCGAGAAAAATCCTGCGAGCAGAATGCTGTAAATCACCAGCGTGATTGTTAATCCTACCAGGCTGGTAGCCAGAAACCGGCTGGGGTTTTCATTGAAACTGGCCAATATTTTGCCGGTGGCTCTCCCCTGCTTCTTTTTAAGCTCAATGCTGAGTTTATTCACATTGGCGAATGCCGCTTCTATGCCCGCGAAGAAGCCGGCCAGCAGAACGAGGAAAACTAAAATAATAATTGTGTATCCGTCCATCCTAACAAAAATACTGAATTAGGAAAACCAACAATCACCCGCCTATTTTATATTTAAAAAATCTGTTACCAGCTTTTTTACTTCTTCGTATGCCCGTTCCAGTTCATCATTTACTACAATGTGGTCGAACTCGTGGGAGAAGGAAAGCTCGTAACGCGCTTTTCCGAGGCGCTCTTCCAGCGATGCCTGCGTTTCGGTGCCGCGCTCGCTGAGTCTTGCTCTCAGCGCATCTATGGAAGGCGGCTCAATAAATATGGTCAGTGCCTGCTGATGATATTTTTCTTTGATTGACAATGCTCCCTTTACATCAATATCCACCATCGGGATACGGCGCTCTTCCCAGATACGCTCCAGCTCACTTTTCAGGGTACCGTAATATTTACCGGCGTACACCATTTCATATTCTGCAAAAGCGTGCGCATCAATTTTCGCATGAAATTCATCTACAGACATGAAATAATAATCTCTGCCGTTCACTTCTCCTTCCCGTGCACTACGGGTAGCAGCGGACACGGAAAAGGCCAGTACCGGCATGCTGGCCAGTAATTTTCTGACGATGGTGGTTTTACCTGCACCGGAAGGCGCGGTAATAATGATGATCTTTTTTTCCATTATAATTTTAAAGTAGAAATAGCGCTGATGACTTCAAATGCAAAACCCAAAAACCGGGGGAAATGTTCCCTGGAATTTGGGCTTTTAATGATAAATTACAAATTAGGAATTGCAAATTACGAATGATGAATTGCGAATGATGCGCGAAAATAAACGTTATATCCGCTCCTGTCTTCGCTCATCATTCGCAATTCATCATTCGTAATTCGTAATTACCTTTTTATATTCTTCTTATATCCGCTCCCAGATTTCTCAACCTTTCGTCGATGTACTGGTAACCGCGGTCTATCTGGTCAATGTTCTGGATGGTGCTTTTGCCTTCTGCGCTGAGTGCTGCGATGAGCAGGGATACGCCGGCACGGATATCCGGGGAAGACATCGTGATACCGCGAAGCTGGTGCTGGCGGCCAAGGCCGATTACTACAGCGCGGTGCGGATCGCACAAAACGATCTGGGCGCCCATATCAATCAGCTTGTCCACGAAGAACAGGCGGCTTTCAAACATCTTCTGATGGATCATTACGCTGCCTTTGGCCTGTGTGGCTACCACCAGCACGATGCTCAGCAGGTCCGGTGTAAAGCCCGGCCACGGATGATCTGAGATGGTGAGGATAGAACCGTCGAGGAAGGTTTGTATTTCGTATGATTCCTGGGAAGGTATGTAGATATCGTTGCCCCTGATTTCGAGCTGTATGCCGAGGGAGCGGAATTTATCGGGGATGATGCCCAGACTTTCCACGCCTGCGTTTTTGATGGTGATCTCGCTCTGGGTCATGGCGGCGAGGCCGATGAAGGAGCCGATTTCGATCATATCCGGCAGCATGGTATGTTCGCAACCTCCCAGGCTGGTAACGCCTTCGATGGTGAGGAGGTTGGAGCCTACACCTGAAATGCGGGCGCCCATGCTGTTGAGCATTTTGCAAAGCTGCTGCAGGTAAGGTTCGCAGGCAGCGTTATAGATGGTGGTAACACCTTTTGCCAGTACGGCGGCCATTACAATGTTGGCGGTACCTGTTACGCTGGGCTCATCGAGCAGCATATAGGTGCCTTGTAGCCCGCCGGCAGCGGCTTCCAGGCGGAAGTAGTTATCGTCGGAGTCATATACAAATCTGGCCCCCAGCTTCTCGAAGCCGATGATATGGGTATCCAGTCTGCGACGGCCGATTTTATCGCCGCCCGGTTTCGGGATCAGCGCTTTGCCGAATCTGGCCAGCAGCGGGCCGGCAATCATCACAGAGCCCCGCAGCCTGCCGGACTTCTTTTTAAAGTCGGCGCTCTGCAGATAGGCCTGGTCAATATTATCTGCCTGGAATTCACATTTATCGCGGCTGATACGGTTAATTTTTACGCCTGCATCTCCCAACAGCTCAATCAGCAGATTTACATCTACGATATCCGGAATATTATGGATGGTAACCTTTTCGGGGGTCAGCATCACAGCACTGATGATTTGTAAAGCTTCGTTTTTGGCTCCCTGAGGTATTATTTCACCTTTTAAGCGGTTGCCGCCTCTTACTTCAAAAGCACTACTCACTTGTTCCTGTTTTTGTATTTGTTATTGTGCTTGTTATTATTGTTTTTTCCGCCGCCGCTGTTGCTGCTTTTGAATTTATTATTCTGCTGGAAATTTTTGCGTTTGTTGGAACGGAAGTGTTCTCCGCCACCGGTAGTGTTACCGCCGCCGCCAGGGTTGAAGCTGGTGGTATTGACAGTGGAATGGCCTGGCTGGTAGTCCAGTTCACCGTTGGTGATAGCCAGCAGTTCCGCCTTGATGGCGTCATCGTGCACACTTTCCTTATGCCAGTTGGTATAGGCCAGTTTCATGTAGTTGCCCACGCACTGGGTAAATCCTTCTTTCTTTTCCGGATTTTCTTCGTGTACTGCCTTTTCTATTACCATTTCCAGGTTCTTGCCGAAGTGGCGGTTCCTGGGGTATTTTTTGGGATAGGTCAGCCTTTCCGGTTTGTTTCTCAGGGTTTCCTGTGTCGGAATCGGATATGGTGATTCTACCTTCAGTTCGAAATTGGAGATGTTAAAGATGTGATCCCACAATTTGTGTCTGAAGTCTTCAACATTGCGTAAGTGAGGATTCAACGTACCCATGAGTTCAATCACAGCCATAGCATTGCGCTGGCGTTCATCATCATCTTCTATGGTTACCAGGAATTCCACCATTTTCTGGATATTCCTGCCATATTCCTTCATTATCAGGTAATTACGCGTTGTGTTATATTCCATTATATGTGTTTAAAAATATTATTGATGTAGGAACATCTTAAAGTGAAGATAGTAAAGAGACAACATCCCTGCAAAAATAACAAAAAAATACGAGGAACATTTAACAGCATGGCATTGCAGGAAGCCAGAACCTGATTATTTGGTTATTTGAGATTGGGTTATTTGAAATGCATCGGAGATTATGTTATATATCCGTTCAACAACGATCTCCGCTGCATTTCAAATAACCAAATCTCAAATAACCAAATAATCAAATTCTTTTATAGTTTTAATATATGCAAAACAAGAAACTCCCTCTACTTTTTTTACATGGGGCTTTGGGGGCCAGCAGCCAGTTTAAGGCGCTGGCGGAGCAGCTGGAGCCTCATTATGATATACATCTGCTGAATTTCAGCGGGCATGGCGGCGTACCTTTTTCTGCCAGTGGATTTAACATTCAGGCGTTTGCGGCGGAGGTGCTGGAATACCTGGAAAGCAGGCAGCTGGAGTTTACACATATCTTCGGGTATAGTATGGGCGGGTATGTAGCCATGTACCTGGCCAGGCATTACCCGGAAAAAATCGGGCATGTGATGACGCTGGCCACCAAGTATAACTGGAACGAGGCAACGGCGGGAAAAGAGGTGAAGCAGCTGAATCCTGCGCTGATAGCGGAAAAGGTGCCTTCTTTTGCCAGGCTGCTGGAAGAGCGCCATGCGGGGAATAACTGGGAAGAGGTGGTGTCGCGTACAGCGCAGCTGATAGAGGAGCTGGGGCATCAGTCGCTCCTGAAGGCGGCAGACTATGCCCAGATTGCGTCTCCCTGTATGCTCATGATGGGCGACCGGGACAATATGGTATCATTTCAGGAGACGATAGAAGTATATGCATCGTTGCCGGAGGCACAGCTGACGGTATTGCCGGCCACGGCACACCCGCTGGAAAAAGCAGACGTGCCGTTGCTGGCATATTATATCAAGTGGTTTACGACAAAGAAATAAGCATCCGGACTACTCTCCCATCGCCAGTTTCCCCCAGTTGTTCACTTCTTCTTCAGACCATAGTTCCGGGAAAAATACTATGCGCTTGTTTTTCGGAGGCAGGTACTGCTGCCAGTTGGTACCACCGGTAGCGGCTATGTCTTCCGGTTTCTTATGCAGGTATCTTACCGCAGACTTATAATGCATCAACGGCCAGCGCACGTTGATGTTCAGGTCATATTCCTTCAGCAGCGGAGTAATCTGCTGCTGTTCTTCCGGTGTTAATTTTTTGAAGCTGGCCAGCATATTACATTGTTCGTAGCGCGTAGCCAGCTGGAGGAATGGCTCCATATATTTCAGTTCGAACTGGCGCAGGGTAAGGGTTTTCTTACCGCTGGCCAGTTCGGTGGCGCCGCTGCGCCAGTAAATATTATCAAGTACTTCTTTCAGACTGCTGTTGTCCAGGCCGGGGCGCTGTGGTTCATATACCAGGTTCTGCAGCCGGGTGGAGCAGATTTCGATCATACGGAATTGTCCGCTCTGGAAGCCGCTGGCCGGCAGTAAGGCCATACGGAACTGCAGGAACTGTTCCTTGTCCATTCCGTCTACCATGATTTCAAAGGAATTAATCAGGTTGCGGAAATAGTTGTTGATCCTTTTCAGCTGGGTATTAAATATTTCAGCCGACAGTACAGGCGCATGGCATATCTGTTCGATAGCCTGGAGCGACAGTTTAAAATACAATTCCGTTATCTGGTGATAAATGATGAAGATGTTTTCATCCGGAATCGGCGTGCGGGGATGTTGCAGGTTCAGCAGTACATCCAGTTGAATATAATCCCAATAAGTAAGATAATCCGCATACAGGAGCCCATCAAGGTATGATGACAGGTTTTGGCCCATTGCGGCATATTTTTCTTCCAGCCGTTTTATTTTATCGGCAATTTCTGTTGTAACCATTGGCGAAAATTAATAATAAAGCATGAAATAGCAACTGTCCTGCTATTTCCGTTTATCATTAATTATTCCACCACATTGATAGTGCGGTAAAAGCTTTCTTCGAGTGAGATGAGGGTTTCGGTTCTTTCGATGCCTTTTATTTTCTGTAATTCATCGTGGAGAATACGGCGCAGCTGGGTAATATCCTTGCAGATAATTTCCGCGAACATGCTGTAGCTGCCGGTGGTGTAGTTCAGGCGTACCATTTCCGGTATTTTACGGAGTTCTTTGGCTACGGTATCATACATGGAGCTTTTTTCCAGGTAGATCCCGATAAAGGCGATTACATCATATCCGATCATTTTCAGATCTACATGTAATTTTGTACCTTTAACTATACCCAGTTCTTGCAATTTCTTCATTCTCACATGAATAGTGCCGCCGGAAACAAAGAGTTTCTTCCCCAGATCGGCGTAAGAGATCTCAGCATTGTTCATCATCTCGCTGATAATCTGTAAATCGAGTTTGTCAATATTCAAATTGTGGCTCATTTTTACAATTTGTTTTTGAATGTTTTAAAGTTATATGCAAATATTTAAAAAATATCGAAAATTCAAAAATTTTTCTTAAAAAATTTGCAAGGAATTGCCCTTCTCTTTAGATTTGCATTATAATCATTACGAAAACGGCAAACGAAAAGC
Source organism: Chitinophaga solisilvae (assembly GCF_009928525.1). Lineage (GTDB taxonomy): Bacteria > Bacteroidota > Bacteroidia > Chitinophagales > Chitinophagaceae > Chitinophaga > Chitinophaga solisilvae. The sequence continues at coordinate 247,441 of NZ_JAABOK010000007.1, forward strand.
GAATGCAGCTAATGATTATACAAATTGTGGGATGATGAAACTGGCAGACATGCCCCCTTGTCTCGGGGGTGGGGAGCCCAGGATAAACACTACATAACCGGGTTGACCACTAATCTTATTATGCTGTGCTAACTGCCCCGTGGAGGTTCGACTCCTCCTCCTACAGCCAAATTGGTTTAAAGAAGCTCGTAAGTAATATACTTACGGGCTTTTTTATTTCAGGTACTATCCATTTATACATTTTATTTAAGAAAATTACCAATCGATTGTAAAAAATAAAACAATTATTGTGTTTTAATAACACCTGTTAAAGAAAAATGTGCGAATGTGCATTTTTCATTCTAAAAAGCGAAAATTGTAGCAGTTAAAATTTTTATATAAAAAAAATTAGTGCTTTATGGAAGATCCATCGTTTTATACCAGTATAAAAACGTTTATGGAAAATAATCAGGTGCTGTTGTTTCAGGACACAGAAGGAAATACTGCCATTGAAGTAAAGCTGGAAAATGAGACTGTCTGGCTCACCCAGGCGCAGATCACGGACTTGTTTGCATCAAGTAAAGCCAATATCAGCGAACATATTAAACATATTTACAGCTCCGGCGAGCTTAATCCTGAGGCAACTGTTCGGAAATTCCGAACAGTTCAAAATGAAGGTTCAAGAACCGTAAACCGGGCACTTGAATATTATAACCTGGATATGATTATATCCATCGGGTACCGGGTCAACTCTGTCAGAGGCACGCAATTCAGGATCTGGGCCAATAATGTACTGAGAGAATACCTTACCAAAGGCTTTGCACTGGACAGGAAACGCCTGCAGGAACAGGCCCGGCAGCTGGAAGAACTGAAGCAGACCGTACGCCTGCTGGGTAGCCTGGCCCAAAGCCAGGAATTAAGCTCTGATGAGGCTTCCGGACTACTCAAAGTAATTACAGATTATACCTACGCACTGGACATACTGGACAGGTATGACCACCAGACCCTGGAGATAGAAGCCACCACACCGGCCAATCTCTTCGAAATTACCTACACCAGCGCTATGGAAGCCATTAATGGCCTCCGGGATAAATTCGGGGGAAGCACTCTCTTCGGAAATGAGAAGGATGAATCCTTTCAGGGGTCGCTGGCAGCTATTTACCAGACCTTCGGCGGTCAGTACCTGTACCCCAGCGTAGAGGAAAAAGCCGCCAACCTCCTGTATTTCGTTATTAAAAACCATTCCTTTTCTGATGGCAACAAACGTATTGCCGCCTTCCTGTTCGTCTGGTTCCTGGATAGAAACAATATCCTGTACCTGGCCGACGGCACCAAAAAGATTGCGGATAATGCCCTGGTAGCCCTGACACTGATGATTGCCGCATCCAAACCGGAAGAAAAGGAAATAATGACCCGCGTGGTCATCAATCTCATCAACCTTAAAAACCAGATTCCATTCATAAATGCCCATTAATGGCTATTTTTGCGCCAATGGGACAGAAAAAATTACAACGCTTTGCGGAAATAGAAACCTTCCCCAACGTATTGATATACCCGGAAGGAATGCAGGGGAAATGGAATGAATTCTTTAAAAACAACCATCCGATAACACTGGAACTGGCTTGTGGTAAAGGAGATTACACCCTGGGCATGGGGCGCATGTTCAAAGATCAGAACTATATCGGCGTAGATCTTAAAGGCAACCGTATCTGGCGCGGCGCCAAAACAGCCCTGGACGAATCCTTATCCAACGTGGCTTTTCTCCGCACCCAGATCGATAAACTGGCTAATTATTTTGCTCACGGAGAAATAAAGGATATCTGGATTACGTTCCCGGATCCCTTCCTGCGCAATTCGAAATCCAAAAAAAGACTGACGCACCCGAAATTCCTGCAGCTGTTTCAGCCGCTGCTGGCGCCTGGCGCCACCATCAACCTGAAAACAGACTCTCCCCAGCTCTATGCTTTCACACAGGAAGTGATAGCAGCTGCCGGACTGACGCTGCTGGAAGATATTGCGGACGTATACGCCCTGCCGGAAGTACCACCGTTGCTGCAAATACAGACTTACTATGAAGGCATGCACCTGGCAGACGGCAGAACGATCCGTTACCTGAAATTCCGGCTGCCCGCCACTCCGCTGGACTGGCGCAGTATAAAACTACCTTCCGATGAAGCAACCGTTGGTGGAGAAGATTGATTTTTATTATAACGCGGAAGGCTATATGGTATTCACCGAAAAATATCACCGTGACCGCGGCTATTGCTGCGGTAACGGTTGTAAACATTGTCCATTTTCATATGAAAACGTACCAGAGCCCAAAAAATCCATCCTCCTCAAAAAAAGAAACGAAGCAAACGACAGACAGTAAACCTGTTTCCTTTTTTGAGGTGGTATATAAAATAGTCCGTAAAATTCCGCAGGGCCGTGTAACTACCTATGGCGCCATTGCCGAGGCATCCGGGCTCCGCATCACTCCCCGCATGGTTGGCTGGGCCATGAACGGCGCAGGAAACGTTAAGCCTGCCGTACCCGCCCACCGCGTCGTTAACCGCAACGGCGAACTGAGTGGCCGCCAGTTCTTTGCCACCCCCACCCTGATGCAGGAACTGCTGGAACAGGAAGGCGTTGCCGTAAAAGATGATAAAATAACCAACTTTAAAACCGTATTTTGGGATCCGGAAGTAAAAGCTAAACCCCGTAAGGACAGTAAAAAGAAAGTATAATGACCATACTTAAATTAAAGCTGGACCAGGATCAGTTGGTAGAAGATTTTTTTGAGAATACACACCTGATCGGTATCGCATCCACCGCCCGCGACTATCAGCTCTGCTGGCAGATAAACCGGCACCTGCACACCAATTTCAGAGTAAACAACTCCCTGGAAATTACACTGTCCAAAAAAAACAGATCATTTCATTTCACCGTTCTGGAGTTCCATGAACCCACCAATTCTGTTGCACACTATTTTTATAATAACCACTGTCAGGCTGAATTTCTGCTGCCCGAGCTGAAACATATCCATTTCCTCTGGATGATTAAGGGTGATTATTACCAGGGTAGTGATGTGAAAAAATTATTGGAAGAATTACGTCTCGTTCCGCTGGTACAATTAGTATCTTTACTGGATACAAGAGAAATCAAAAATAAAGTGAACCTCATTTTTTAACAGCATTACGCATCATCAAGCTGCTGCAGCTGAGTATTTTAACCAGAAACCTAGTGAATTGCCACGATTTCACCCTTTAAATGTTCCGCTTATGTGGGAAGAAAAAGACAATCGGTTATACCGGGCATTCGTATTCAACGATTTCAAGGAAGCATTTGGCTTCATGACACAAGTAGCCCTGCTGGCAGAGAAAATGGATCATCATCCTTATTGGACCAACGTGTACAATAAAGTGGAGATATTCCTCAATACCCACGATGCAGGCAACATTGTTACCGCAAAGGATAAAGCGCTGGCCGGAGAAATAGACAAATTGTTATAATCAACTTATCTACGACCTTGTGAAGCGCATTATTTTAATGCTGTTGTTGTACTGCTATGCTACAGGAACCTTTGCCATTGCTGAACGCAGTCCCCATGATACGCTGGTGGTTACCTCCGGGACCGTCGCCGCGGATACTGATCTGCGCCCGTATGTATACAGTCTGACCGACAAAAACAATAACCTGACCATCGCACAGGTGGCAGACCGGTCCTTCAGCCGCAACGATCATCTTTTTCATGGTAACAAAAAAAATAACGGCCGCGTCAATAATTGCTGGATGCAGCTGCATATCCGCAACCAGGGCAGCATACCGCTTTCATCCATCGTATTCGCAGGATGGCATGATTTCATGTACTGGTATGAAAAAGCAGTTGCAGACACTCCCCGCCTGCTGATGGCCACAGGCCTCATGCTGGATAAGGGAGGTGTGGAAAGGTGGAATCACTACGGATTTAAAGTAAACGTTCCTCCCGGCGAAACCCGTACCTACTACCTGCATATCATCAACAAGTCATACAACGAAAACCCGCTCATACCTAAGCTATACAGCGAACAGGGCTTTTCCGTACTGCACGATACCCAGCTGGATATTTACCGCAAGGAAGCGGTTATCATCCAGGTGCTGCTGGGCATGCTGCTGGTGTTCTTCAGCATTTCTGTCATTAATTATGTACAGCTGCCGGATAAATCCTATATCTATTTTGCTGCGTATATCCTGGGGCTTATTCTCTTTTTTGCGCTGCGGCTGGAAGGTAAGCCCTATCAATTGTCCTTCTTTCATCGGTGGCCGATGCTGAAGTACTACTGGGATATTCCGGGATTATTGTTTTGCTTTTACTTTATGTACCTGTTGTTCGGTAATAATTTCCTCAACCTGAGAGAGCGCTATCCTTTTATGGAGCGGGTGTTCACATGGGTATCCACAGTAGTGGGCGGTCTGATTATTATCTGCATGTATTGTATTGCGATGGAGCAGTACCATCTGCCAACCATTATTTACAGTTATGTATATTTCTGTACGCTGATTCCGCTGCTGGCCGTATTTGTGGCGCTGGCGCGGCGTTCCCGGCACCATCCGCTGGTACGCTTTTTTCTCTATGGTTCCGTATGCCTGTACCTGGCCTGCCTCGGCTCCTTCCTGATGCATATCCGGCCACTGGGGCTGCTCAGCGCACTGGGAGAACTGGCTGCGCCTTCCATACTGCTGATTGCCGGCGTACTCATGCAGGCCATGTTTTTCCTGGCCGGGCTCAGCTACCGCAATAAGCTGGTACACCTGGAAAGAACGCGTACGCAGGAACTGCTTATCAAACAGCTGAATAAAAACAAGGAGCTGCAACGCAAACTCAATGAGCAACTGGAAGAGCTGGTGAAAGAGCAGACCACAGAAATTCTCCGGAAGAAACACGAGCTGGAAGAACAACGCAAAAAACAGCTGGAAACCGAATATGACAAAAAGCTCACAGAGATAGAACTGAAGGCTATCCGGGCACAGATCAATCCCCACTTCATTTTCAACTGTCTCAATTCCATACAGCTGTTTGTTATGCAGCGGGATTATGAATATGCACAGAAATACCTGTCCGATTTTTCTTACCTGATCCGTAAAACACTGGATTTCTCCAGAAGGAATTTCATTTCGCTGGCAGATGAAATCACCTATCTCAATACCTATCTGGGACTGGAAAAAATGCGTTTTGAGAACAGGATGGAATATGAGATTATTGTAGATCCGGTGATTGCTACCGCCGAGCTGGAGATCCCGGCCATGCTGCTGCAGCCTTATGTGGAAAATGCCGTAAAGCATGGTATGACTAACCCGCAGGCGGCCATAGGCAAGCTGTCGATCCATTTCAACCAGGTAGCCTCAGATATGCTGGAATGCGTGATTGCGGATAACGGTATCGGCATTGCCAGGTCAAGATCCCTGCGTACGCTGCCTAAGCATCATCAGTCGTCCGGAATGGACATCAGCCAGAACCGCGCAGAGCTGCTGAATAAGATGTACAATACCGAGATTCATATAGAAATTATTGACAGATCGGCGCAAAGCGGGGATGACAGCGGCACCGTGGTAAAAGTGCTGATACCGCAACTTTAACATATATCCATTAACGTTAGCAATCTGCCATGATAAAAGCAGTTATAATAGATGATGAACGTAACAGCCGGGATATTATAGCCCTGATGCTGGAGAAGTATTGTCCGGAGATAAAAATTGTAGCCACCGCTTCTGATTGCGCGGATGGTATTGCGCAGATTAAGGAACATCAGCCGCAGCTGGTATTCCTGGATCTTGAAATGCCTGATGGCACCGGGTTTGATGTACTTACGGGCACCCAACCGGAAACTTCGTTTGAAGCCGTTTTTGTCACTGCTTTTGAAAAGAAGTTTCTGCATGTGATCCGTTGCAGCGAAGTGGAGCTGATTCTCAAACCTATTGATAAGGAAAGCCTGTTGCAGTCAGTTGCGCTGGTATCTGCCCGGATCATTAATAACAGCAGCCTGGAGCGTTACCAGGTGCTGTTGGAAAATTTCCATAACGGGCGTCATGCCGCCTGGCAGCTGCTGGTGCCGGCAGCTAACGGGGAGGCCCATACGATATTTCTGCCTGCGGTGGACTACCTGGAAGCGCAGCTGGATAACTGCCTGTTCCGGCTTAGCTCCGGTGCGGTGATTAAGGCGGAGCGGCCTTTCCGGTATTATGTAGATCTCTTTTCCACATTGCAGTTCTACCAAATTAATAATATGCAGATGGTACAGTTACCGAACATCAGCCAGGTAGATGCCGGCAATGGCCGTATCCTGCTCAAGAGCGGTACTGTTCTGGAAATTACGGAGCGCAGGAAACGTGATCTGCTGGCCAGACTGCACCAGTAATAGCCTGTTTTTTTCGTAGTCCCGTTACCGTCATTACTTATTTTCAATTTTTTTTCACTTCTCCTTTTGATTTCTTCAAAAAATCATCCCTCTTTTTACAGCGTATAATTCAATTTTGTCTTTTCCTTTTCTTTTGATGTAATTGCGCGGAGATTACGTAACAATTATTTAACAAAAAAATTTGGTGGAATTACTTTTGGTTGTACATTTGACCCGTCAAATAAAAAAGTCAGACAGTCAGACTTGAACATTTGACCACAATCTATGGCAGAACAGGACCAAAAGCGGACATTGATATTGGAAGCTGCACTGAAGCGCTTCAAGCGGTATGGTCTGTCTAAAACTACCATGGAAGAGATCGCCAGGGATCTGGAGATTTCGAAAGGCTCTTTATATTATTATTTCTCAGATAAGGAATCTATCTATGTAGCAGTAGTAGAGCGTATCATAGCCGATTGTTTCATTGACATGTCGGCGTATGTGGAAACGGCGCAATCTACTACGGACATTATGAACCGATACCTGGAGCTGAAAGAGAAGATGTTGCTGGAATATCATTTCCTGTTCGGTGTTAACGAATGGATCAAGGATGTTCCTTCCAGCCTGATGCGGCAGACGATTGAACTGTTACAGCAGGTGGAAGTAGCTTTTATAGCGGCAACTATCAGGAAAGGTATCTGTCTGCAGGAACTCAATGAAGATACAGACGCAGACCTTACCGCGCAGCTGCTGGTAAACGTATTATTCGGTTTATGGGTAATATGGTGCAAATGGCAGGCATCGGGCTTTGACCCGCATGACCGCGACGGCCTGCGATGCTTTATGGACAGAGAAAAACAAGTATTAACCATTTTCTTTAATGGTTTAAGATATCGACCAGCAATCAGCCACGAACGGCATTAATGTATGTAGAACAAAGAAGGAAACAAGAGAACAGTTTTAATGAATATTTAAATTTTACGAAAGATGAAAAAGTTGATTGTATTGGCCGCAGTAGCACTGTTCGGCACACAAGTAGCAAAGGCACAGTTATCAAAAGGCAATGTTATCCTGGGTGGACAAGTTAATGTAAACACAGAATCAACAAAGGTTAAAGGTTCCGACAATAAAACTACTTCCACTTCTTTTGGTATCAGCCCTAAAGTAGGTCTGGCACTGAATCAGAACTGGGTAGTGGGTGTGTTTGCAAATACACAGTTCGGTTCTAAAAAAGTGAATGATGTTAAGTTCAAATCCCTGGACATCACTCCTGGTATCTTTGTACGTAACTACCACATGATCGGCGAAAGCAAATTCGCATTCTTCGCTGAAGCTAACGCTGGTTACACTTTCGGTAACGAAAAAACAGCAGGTACTAAAACAGATACTCACAATGGTTTCTCTGTAAACGTACTGCCTGGTATCACTTACTTCGTAACCAAACACTTCATGATTGAAGGTGCTTTTGGTGGTCTGGGTTACTCTTACTTACAGAACAAAAATGAAGCGACTAAAGTTAAAACCAACGTTAGCAGCTTCGACTTTAACTTCACCAAACAGTTTAACCTGGGTGTTAACTTCATATTCTAGTAGCAACGTCTAGATTGATGTTTTATATAAGATAGTTAAAAAGGTTAGATAGATTGGATAATCCCGCCGCAGGCAACTGTGGCGGGATTTTTGCATTTTGGGTATATAATAAAACTGACCTGTATGCGACATCTGAAATTTGCACTGTTATTAGTGTCTGTCACCTCCTTCATACTCGGAAGCTGTGTTACCACCCACCCTTCCGGCAACCCGCACGGCATGCCGCCGGGACAGCAAAAGAAAATATACGGTACTCAATCCGCCAAACCTTTTGCACCAGGGCAGCAAAAGAAGAGAGGAGGATATTAATTGCTAAAATAATTACGAATTGCGAATTACGAATTACGAATGAAAAGCGGAGATATCAGCGAAAGATAAAAGCGAAGATACAATCGGATATAAAAAGCGAAGAACCCGTCTGGATTTGATCAGACGGGTTCTTCGCTTTTTATATCCGATTATATCTTCGCTTACTTTCGTAATTCGCAATTCGTAATTCGTAATTGCCGAAGGCTATTATCCGTTCATGGAGATCAGGAACTCTTCGTTGTTCTTCGTGCCGCGCATGTGTTGCAGCATGAAGTGCATGGATTCGTCGGTGTTCATATCTGCCAGGTGATTGCGGAGGATGTGGATACGTTTGAGAGAATCTTTATCCAGCAGCAGATCGTCGCGGCGGGTAGACGATGCGGAAACATCGATAGCCGGGAAGATACGTTTGTTAGCCAGTTTACGATCCAGCAGCAGCTCCATGTTACCGGTACCTTTGAACTCTTCGAAGATTACCTCGTCCATTTTGGAACCTGTATCAATCAGGGCAGTAGCGAGGATGGTCAGGGATCCGCCGTGTTCAATTTTACGGGCAGCACCGAAGAACTGTTTAGGTTTCTGCATCGCGTTGGCTTCCACACCACCGCTCAGTACTTTACCGGAGGCTGGAGCAACGGTATTGTGCGCTCTGGCCAGACGCGTGATGGAATCCAGCAGGATTACCACATCGTGACCGCATTCTACCAGGCGTTTTGCTTTCTGCAAAGCGATAGCAGATACTTTCACGTGTTTTTCAGCCGGTTCATCGAAGGTAGAGGCGATAACTTCCGCCTTTACGCTGCGTTCCATATCGGTCACCTCTTCCGGACGCTCATCGATCAGCACCACCATCAGATAAATTTCAGGGTGGTTGGTAGCGATGGCGTTGGCTACTTCTTTCAGCAACATGGTTTTACCTACCTTGGGTTGCGCAACAATGAGTCCGCGCTGCCCTTTACCGATAGGCGTAAACATATCCATGATACGGGTAGAGTAGTTATTGGAAGTGGTAGTTAATTTCAGTTTTTCGAAAGGGAACAGTGGTGTCAGGTAATCGAATGGCACGCGGTCGCGTACTTCTTCGGGTGACTTACCATTGATGGTTTCCACTTTCAGTAAGGCAAAATATTTCTCTCCTTCTTTTGGCGGACGCACGGAACCTTTAACGGTATCGCCGGTTTTCAGACCAAAGAGTTTTATCTGGGAAGGTGAAACGTAAATATCATCCGGGGAGCTGAGGTAGTTATAGTCGGAAGAACGGAGGAAACCATAGCCGTCAGGCATCATTTCCAGTACGCCTTCGCTGACGATAACACCATCAAATTCTATATTAAAGGCAGCTTCTTTCTTGTTAGGGAAACGTTGCTTCTGCGAAGCAGGGATCAGCGTTTCAATACCTTCCGGCATCACGAAATCATCATCTTCTTCCTCTTCTTCTGCAGCAGGAATGGCAGTTAATTCTTCTTCCTCTTCTTCTTCTTCCGCTTCATCTTCGGTAAATGAAGGAATGATAATATCATCATCATCATCGAAAGTGAGTGAAGGAATGCTATCGAGATCTATTTCGAAATCTTTTATTTTGGATTTGGAAGATGCAGCAGGTGCTTCATCCGCTTCGTGCTCTTTTGTTTTGCCTGTAACTTTCTTGGTAGTTTTTTTGGCGGCTGGTTTTTCTTCTGCGCCGGCTGGTTCTTCTGTAGCGTGAGTTGCTTCGTCTTTCTTTACAGGTTTGCGTTTGCGTGCTTTCTTCTCTTCTCCGTTGGACTGGTTATCTTCTGAGGCCATCACTGCTTGTTTGTCCAGAATTTTGTAGATCAGGTCCTGTTTGTTCAGTTTTTTAGCGTTGGGAACATCAAGCTTCTCTGCAATATCAAGCAGCTCAGGAACGAGCATGTCGTTCAATTGTAAGATGTCGTACATCATCTGTGTTGTCAAATTTTAGAAGTGTTGTGAGGCGGGTACCACTGCATACCAACATACACCAATTACAAATAATTGTTTTTGCGTCAAGAAATTTAATAGATTATTAAATTTGATAGGGAATGATTGAGTTTAGGAACTGCCGATGAAGATGGAAAATGAACTTAATCAGGCAGATTATGATGCAAGATTAAAACAAGTTTTATTATTATCCAAAAAAAATTGCCCCCCAATGCCCCATAGGACCCATTATCAGCCACATGAAAGGATCATGACTCCGCTATAAAAGCGTAGTGGCGCGCCCCTCATCATATGGTATTTATATTGCATTTTTTTATATTGTGTTTGTTTTTAACATTTTTTTTTGAAAGAAACCCTATAATTATCTTGCAAAAAGGCCATACCCGGTGCTATGGACTATGCGGGAGAACGCTTATTTTTGCAGTCCTTAAAATTAAATTTATTATGAGCCAAAGAGTGAAAGTCAAGCAAATCTTGTCCGACGACAAGGCGCATTACGAAGTAACAGTAAAAGGTTGGGTGCGGTCTTTCCGCAACAATCAGTTTATCGCATTAAACGATGGCTCTACCAATAATAATTTACAAGTAGTAATCAACACCGAAAACACAGACCCTGCACTGCTGAAACGTATCACCACCGGCGCAGCCATCAGCGCTACCGGTGAAGTGATTCCTTCCCTGGGTAAAGGTCAGAAGGTAGAGCTTAAAGCTGCCACCCTGGAAATACTGGGTGACTGCGATCCGGAGAAATTTCCGTTACAGCTGAAAAACAGGCCCAGCCTGGAATACCTGCGTGAAATCGCGCATCTGCGTTTTCGTACCAATACTTTCGGCGCCATCTTCCGCGTACGTCATGCCCTCGCATTTGCCGTACATAAGTTCTTCAACGAACGCGGATTCGTATACCTGCACACACCCATCATCACTGCATCAGATGCTGAAGGCGCAGGTGAAATGTTCCGTGTAACCACGCTGGACCCGAAGAATCCGCCGCTGACAGAAAAAGGTGATATCGATTACAAGGAAGACTTCTTCGGCAAATCCACCAACCTCACGGTATCCGGACAGCTGGAGGGAGAACTCGGCGCAATGGCTTTCGGAGATATTTACACGTTCGGACCTACCTTCCGTGCTGAAAACTCCAATACTGCCCGCCACCTGGCTGAGTTCTGGATGATTGAACCGGAAATGGCCTTCTATGAACTGGAAGATAACATGGACCTCGCAGAAGCATTCATCAAATCGCTCATTAGCTATGTGATGGAACACAACCGCGAAGACCTCGACTTCCTCGCCAGCCGCCTCGCTGAAGAAGAAAAACAAAAGCCTCAGCAGGAACGCAGCGAAATGGGGCTGATAGAAAAACTGGAGTTTGTGCTCAACAACGAATTCGTTCGGATTACTTACACAGAAGCTATCGATATCCTGAAAAACAGCAAACATAATAAAAACAAAAAATTCCAATACCTCATTGAAGGATGGGGCGCTGACCTGCAAAGTGAGCATGAACGCTACCTGGTAGAAAAACACTTTAAGAAGCCGGTTATCCTGACCGACTATCCGAAAGAGATCAAGTCTTTCTACATGAAACTCAACGATGACAATAAAACCGTAAGGGCCATGGATATCCTGTTCCCCGGCATCGGTGAAATGGTTGGCGGCTCCCAGCGTGAAGAGAACTACGACAGACTCGTGAAACGCATGGAAGAAATGCATGTACCTGTAGAAGAACTGAGCTGGTACCTGGATACCCGCCGCTTCGGTACTGCACCACACTCCGGCTTCGGACTGGGCTTTGAACGCATGATGTTATTCGTCACCGGTATGACCAACATCCGCGATGTCATTCCTTTCCCAAGAACGCCTAAGAGCGCGGAATTCTAGCCACGTGGCTATTTTATTATTTTGTTATTTGAGATTTAATTTTAATCATGATGTCACCTGAACTGTAAAGAGGGCATCATGATTTAAATTAAATCTCAAATAACAAAATAGTAAAATGAAAGTCCGTACAGGTAAGGCTGTACGGGCTTTTTTTATGTTCGTTTATGGAAATTTTCCGGTGCTGCGTCTTATTGAGGAAAGCGCTTTCAACCATTTTCGTACATCCACAAACGTTAAACTATGGCTGAAATAAACACATCTTCCGACAACGGCCACAGGCCAGGGAAAGGCCGCAGCAGCAAAAAATCCACCCGCGTGGACATGACTCCCATGGTAGACCTGGGGTTTCTCCTGATCACCTTTTTTATGCTCACCACCACCATGCTGCAGGCCAAAACCATGGAGCTGGTTATGCCGCGCGACGGCAACCCAATGCCATTACCCATCAGCAAAGCACTGACCATTATCCTCGGTCCGCAAAATACCATCGCCTGGTATGAAGGTATCGGCGACGACCCTGCGAAACCGCCGCAGGTCAACCGCTCCAGCTTTTCCAATCACAACGGCATCCGTGATATTATCATCAGCAAAAAAGAAAAAGTACAACGTACCTCCCATAAAAACGACCTGATGGTACTTATCAAAGCCGATGAAAAAGCCCGCTACGAAAACGTTGTAGACATCATGGACGAAATGCTTATCAACAAAATAGACCGATATGCCATTGTAGATATGAATGCATTTGAAAAAGGGATTTTTTCTGAATAATTGCGAATTACGAATTACGAATTGCGAATGGGGAACCCGGGCTTATCAGGCAGGAATAAGGATTAATTATGAATTATGAATTAAGAATTATGAGTTAGCGGGAAGATTTAAGCGAAGAACATATTTTGTTATCTGCTTAAATCTTCCCGCTAACTCATAATTCTTAATTCATAATTCATAATTAATCCTTATTCCTGCCTGATAAGCCCGGGTTCCCCATTCGCAATTCGCAATTCGTAATTCGTAATTCCTTACCTTTAGCGCTCCAAAACAATAGTAAGATATGGCAACAACCCACTCCATCCCCTCTGTCGACCTGGCAGATTTTACCTCCGGCGACGCCGGGCGCAAAGCAGCCTTCGTGCAGCAACTGGGAAAAGCTTATGAAGAAGTAGGATTTGTAGCGGTGAAGAATCATGGTATTCCAGACGAGCTTATTGCTGACCTCTACAATTATGTTCAACAGTTTTTTAAGCTGCCCTTTGAAACAAAGCATAAATACGAAATCCCTGAACTGGCGGGCCAGCGCGGTTATACCTCGTTTGGTAAAGAACACGCCAAAGGATATGAAGCCCCTGACCTGAAGGAGTTCTTTCAGTTTGGCCAGACTGTGGAAGACAATGACCCCATCAGTGAACAGTATCCGCCGAATGTAACGGTAGACGAGGTACCGGCGTTCACCCCTACTTTCTTTAAGGCGTACCGTGGCTTCGAGACTTCCGGTAAATACCTGTTACAGGCGATTGCGCTGTATCTGGGACTGGATGAAAACTACTTTGACGGAAAAATACATAACGGCAACTCCATTCTGAGAGCGATTCACTACCCTCCTATTACCCAGGAGCCTAAATCAGCTATCAGAGCGGAACAACACGAAGACATTAACCTGATTACGCTGCTGGTAGGCGCTTCCGCGGACGGCCTGCAGATTCTGGATAAGCAAAATAACTGGGTGCCGGTAACCTCCCTGCCGGAGCAGATTGTGGTAAACGTGGGCGATATGCTGCAACGGCTTACCAACAACCGTCTGAAATCTACTACCCATCGTGTGGTGAATCCGCCCCGCGAAATGTGGAATACCTCCCGTTACTCTATTCCCTTCTTCCTGCATCCCAAATCAGAAATGAAGCTGGATGCCCTGGAAAGCTGTATTACTGCGGCCAACCCGCTGGCGTACGAGCCCATCACCGCCGGCGAATACCTGGACGAACGTTTACGTGAAATAGGCCTGAAAAAATAATCCGGCCCACCCTATAGTAAAAGTCCCGGCAAGCAAGCTCTTACCGGGACTTTACATGTATCCTTGATGTAGGACAATTCTGGTTATTTTATGGTTACTCTCAACGGCTTTCAAAATATGGTTATTCTTTTGTCCGAACACTATTTCATGCCGGTGGGTTATAAATTTCGCTAATACAAACTGATCACAACGGATAAAAGGCCATATTCGTTACAATAGCCAGCGGTATTACAAGTATTGTGCCTTTATTAAACAGGAACGATAGCTTTATTAGCAACATCGTTGTAATTTGTCTGATAATTTTTACTAACTTATTGAATCCTTCGGGCAGAATTCACTTATAAATAACTGTGTTTCTACGTCATATACCTTTTCTCAAAGCTGTGCTATTACATAGCATCACTGCCTACGGCGGCCCGCAGGGGCATCTGGCAATGATGATGAAAACCTTTGTACATCAGCGTAAAGACGTAACGGAACAGGAGCTGATGGAATATAATGCCTTCTGCCAGCTGCTGCCCGGTGCATCGTCTTCCCAGACCCTTACCCTTATCGGATACAAACGCGGCGGTGTTATGCTGGCCATCATCACCCTGCTGATATGGATCACCCCGGCCTGCCTGCTGATGGGCTCTCTCAGTTTCCTGCTGCAATACTTTGACAAGCGGGCATTGCAGACCGACATATTCAAATATGTTCAGCCAATGGCTGTAGGATTCCTGGCCTATGGCGGCATCAGGGCGTTTAAGATCAGTATCAACAACGTAGCCACCTTCATTATTATGATAGTGGCCATGTTTGCGGCCTTCTACCTGAAGTCGCCGTGGACCTTCCCGGCTCTCATTATCCTGGGCGGTATTGTGTCCAACTTCAGTAATAAACGTATTCCGGATATTAACGAGAAACCTAAAAAAATACAGTGGGGAAATATCTGGCTGTTTGTGTCCATCTTTGTGCTGGCGGGTATTTTATCGGAGCTGGCGCGCTCTCATCAGTGGATTACCAGAAGGCCCTTTAACCTTTTTGAGAACTTTTACCGCTTCGGCAGCCTTGTATTCGGCGGGGGCGATATATTAATTGCCATGATGCTGGAACAGTATGTATTCCGCGCCAAAACTCAGTTTCTTACTGCGGAAGAGCTGCTGACCGGGGCGGGGATCATGCGTGCGCTGCCCGGCCCTACCTTTTCCATTTCCGCCTATGTGGGTGGCATGGCTATGCGTAACCTGGGCATGGGCTACCAGTTCCTGGGTTGTATACTGGCGCCGGTAGCCATTTTTCTTCCAAGCCTGTTACTGGTGCTGTTCTTTTTCCCGATATGGCACAATCTCAAAAAGTATGTGGTGATTTACCGTGCCCTGGAAGGCATCAACGCCGTAGTAGTTGGTATAATGTGGGCGGCTACCTTTATCCTGTTTTTTGCCATCCCGACCAACTGGTACAATCTGCTGATTATGATCAGTACCCTGGCGCTGCTGACCATCACCAAACTGCCGTCGCCATTCATTGTAATCACCTGCCTGTTGCTGGGCTGGCTGCTATGATGCGGTGATATTATATTCCTTGATTTTATTGTAAAGTGTGGTCAGTCCGATGTCCATCAGCTCTGCTGCGCGGGTTTTATTGCCTTTTACATGCGCCAGTACCTTGATGATATGGCGCTTTTCCATGTCTGCCAGCCGCAGGGAGGAAGGCGAATCTTCGCCACCCTGCTGGAAATCGAACGGCAAAGCGGGCACATCCAGTATATCCGTGTCCGTTAGAATGGCCGCGCGCTCTATTACATTCCGTAATTCCCTGATATTGCCCTTCCAGCTGTGCTGCTGCAGCGCCAGCAGGAAGGCGGGCGTCATGCCGGTAATACGCTTGTTCATTTTGGGTGAGAACTGCTGAATGAACCACTGGGCCAGCAATGGAATATCTTTCTTGCGTTCATTGAGGGAAGGCAGAGCAATCTGGAAGACAGACAGGCGGTAGAAAAGATCTTCGCGGAAGTGTCCTGCCGCAATTTCCTGTTCCAGGTGGCGGTTGGTGGCGGCAATAACGCGTACATCCGTTTTGGTGGGCTTAGGCTCCCCTACCCGGTAAAACTCCTGTGCCTCCAATACCCGCAGCAGCTTAGCCTGCAGTTCTATGGGCATCTCCCCTATCTCATCTAAAAAAATAGTTCCTCCGCGGGCTTCTTCAAAAAATCCCTTCTTATCCTTTACCGCACCGGTAAAAGCACCGGCAATATGGCCAAACAATTCACTCTCCAGTATATCCTTGCCGATAGCGCTGCAGTTCACTGCTACAAACGGCTGCTGGCGGCGCTGGCTGGCGGCATGTATGGCCTGTGCAAATACCTCTTTCCCGGAGCCGGTTTCTCCCAGCAGCAGTACCGTCATATCAGACGGCGCCACCTTCCTGGCCAGCTCAATAGCAGCATTGATTTCCGGCGATGTTCCCAGAATATTATCGAAATTATATTTACCGCTGATCTTCTTCTCCAGGTCACGGATACGGAACTGCAGTGCAGCCTTATCCATCGCTTTGCTCACCAGTGGCAGGATACGGTTGTTATCGTCTCCCTTGGTGATATAATCAAATGCGCCGTTTTTAATGGCCTGTACACCATCGGCAATGTTGCCGTATGCAGTGAGTACAATGGTTTCAACTTCCGGGTAACGCGCATGAATGGTTTGTACCAGCTCCACACCGTTGCCATCGGGCAACTTAACGTCAGACAGCACCACGCTGATTTCTTCCTTCTCCAGTATCTTCATGGCAGCCCTGATATTGGCCGCCTCGTGCATCGTATATCCTTCCAGTCCCAATAGGCGGCTCAGCAGCTTACGCAGCTGATCCTCATCGTCAATAATTAAGATATGCCCTTTCAATCTTTTGAATTTAAGAGCAAAATAACAGCAAAAAGACTAATTATTGCGGGAAGTTTTCTGGTTGGCCTTAAACACCAGTGCGCCAACAGCAGCAGCCAGCAGCCCCATTACCATGTTTACAAACAATATGTTTCCCAGGAACATAATCCAGAAATTACGTTTCACATTTTCATCCTGTATCACCACGCCCGTACTCTGCTCTACCATCTGGTGATGCCCGTCTGAAGACATAATCAGGAAGTGAAAGATGATGGTGAATACTGCGATGAGAATAGTAGCCAGCAAGGTAGTACGGAATCCCATGGCAAAAGCAGCTTTCACCGATGTATGTTCATGATGTCTGCTGTTGTAGTGAATAATGGAAACCAGCACCCCCAGGAAAAACACCAGGCTCGTGCAAAACCCTGTCCATAGCGCACCATATAGATCGGTAGCATAAAAAATAATGGTCAGTACTATCGATACAAGCGCGATAACAATACCATATACCGGAGATAATTTTGTGGCTTTCGGATTTGATTGTTGCATAACCTGGAGATTTAATTGAACAAAATCAGGGAGCATCCCCTTTTTCAATTGCACTGATAAACCGGCGCAAGTCATTTTTTGTACTTTGAATATCATGCCACAAATCTCCGGTTTCGTTTACCCGTTCACGTGAGTTGAATATGGTAAAGTCTGTCATCTTCAGTTTTTCATTCACCTCCTTCCATAGCAACGGCATAGATACGGTAGCACCGGGTTTGGGCCTTACGGAATACGGAGCTGCGATTGTTTGCCCCCGGCTGTTCTGCAGAAAATCGATATACACTTTATGGTTGCGTTGCGACTTTGTGCGGATCACACTGGTGCTTTTGGGCAACTCCTGGTTAACATGCCGGGCAATATATTCCGCAAAAAGGCGGCCGGTATCATAACTGTACTTGCCACCCACGGGAATATAGATATGCAGTCCGGTAGAGCCGGAGGTTTTACAGAAGCAGGTAACCTTATACTGATCCAGGAAGGCTTTGATATGTTGCGCCGCTTCTACCACGTATTTAAAATCAATGTTCTCAGGATCCAGGTCCATCACTATAAAATCCGGGTTATCCAGTCTGGCGGTGCGTGACAGCCAGGGATTGATTTCGATGCAGCCCAGATTCGCCATAAAGGCCAGCGTAGCCTCGTTGTTACAGATCAGGTAATCCACATCCTTACCGGTAGATTCCGCCCGCAGGGCAATGCTTTTGATCCATACCGGCGACTGTTCCAGGTTAAGGTCCTTCTGGTAAAAGGCCTGCCCGGTAATGCCGTTAGGGAAACGATGCAGTGACAGCGGCCTGTCTTTGAGATGTGGCAGTATTATTTCCGCCATACCGAGGTAATAATCTATCAGCTGGCCTTTGGTAATTTTCTCTTTAGGCCAGTATAATTTCTGCTGATTGGTAAGGGTTACCTTTTTACCATTCAGCGTGACTATACGTTCTTTTTCAGCAGCAGAGGCGGTAGCAGTAGCCATAGTGATTGATTTAGGTGTTTCTGCATGAACTTCGCCGGCGGCCTTATCTTCCCGGAGTCCCAGAAAAACAGGCTGCCGCAGTATTCCGTCGCCCGTCCATTCGGAGAATTTGACCTGGCATACCAGTTTTGGCTTTACCCAGGTAACCGGCATAACGGTTTTAATTTTTTTGCTGAAGGGAGAGGCTGATTGTTTCAGCGGCTGCAGCTTTTTGTAGAGTATGCCAAGCATTTCTTCGTTGAGTCCGCCCCCGCAGTTGCCGATGTACTTCAGCTCCTTATCATCATACAATCCTAATACCAATGCGCCCAGTTTTTTGCGGCTGCCGCGCGGCTCGGTATAGCCGCATATCAGGGCTTCCTGTTCATTGATATTTTTAATTTTCAGCCAGTTATCGGAGCGGCGGCCTTCTTCGTATATGCTGTCTGCCCGCTTGGCAATAATGCCTTCCCATTGCTGTTTCCGGGCTTTCCGGAAGAAGCTTTTTCCCTTGCCCTGTATATGGCCGGAAAACTGTACTGTTTTATCGTTGAGCGCGGCGACAATATCCTGCAACAGGCTCTTGCGTTCCAGCAGTGTCAGCTCCTGCAGCTCATTGCCATTGAGATGCAGCAGGTCAAAAACCATATATACCAGGGCGCCTTTGCCGGTAGAGCGGAAACGCTGCAGTGACTGGAATCCGGCGCCTTTGTTCTTTTCTGTTACAATGATTTCCCCATCCAGCACAACGTTGTGCGCAATATTCTCTACAGCGGCCACTATGGCGGGGTAATCGGTATTGAAATTTTTCTCGTTGCGGGAGTAAAGCGATACCTGGTGGTTTTGTACGCTGGCGATAGCGCGGTAACCATCCCATTTGGTTTCAAATATCCATTCGTTGCTGTCAAAAGGTTCGTCGACCAATGTGGCCAGCATAGGCTTATACACTTTCCTGATGGCCTGTTTGCCACGCCGGGCGGGATTGGCGGCGGGAGGTTCAGCTATAGACGGGCTTTTTTTTTACCTGTTTTCTTCATTTCTTCTTTTGCCTTTGTTCCAAGCGCTTTCACCTTTTCCGGCGTATAGTCTTCACTGTTATATTCAGCTACGGCATATTTATCCCGGTGTTTGATAAGCAGCCAGGCGTTTTCATCGCGTCCTTTCATCTTCACCAGGGCAAATTCTCCCCGGAGTTTTTTTCCTTTCATCACTATTTTCAGATCGCCGGATTTTATTTCTTTCAGGGCTTCCTTATCAAAGTGGCCGCCGTCAGGACGAAGCAGCTCAAAAGTGCCTTTATCCCAGATGTATACAGTACCCGCACCGTAGTTGCCTTTGGGAATAGTGCCTTCAAAGTCCTTGTAGTCATACGGATGGTCCTCTACCTCCATCGCCAGTCTTTTATCTTCCGGATTCATCGACGGGCCTTTGGGCACTGCCCAGCTTTTGAGCACGCCGTCTACTTCCAGGCGGAAATCATAATGCAGCCTGGAAGCATGATGGCGCTGGATCACAAAAATGTGCTTCTTGCCGGAAGCCTTACCGGCAACGGGTTCTGTCGTCTGCGTAAAATCTCTTTTCTGCTTATATTTCGCTAAACTCATGATGCACGTTTTTTACCGGTGGGTTTGGTGAGACTGGCTTTCAGCTGTTCGAACAGATCATCGCTCTTGGTATGCACCACCTTCATTTTCTTAATCACCGGTTTCTTACCGCTGGCTTTGGCTTTGATGATCTTCAGCAGTTCCGCCTTATATTCATCCTTATACTGGCTGATATCAAATTCAGCAGAATACTGTTTGATGAGTTCAACCGCCATGTCCAGTTCCTTTTTGTTGATAGTAACATGTGAAGGTAATGTCAGTTCTTCCGGAGAGCGGATCTCTTCTTCAAAGCGCAGTTGCTGCAGCAGCAGGTAGTTTTCTCTTGGCCTGATAACGGAAAGATGTTCCTGCGTTCGGAGTACAAAGCGGCTAAGCCCTACCTTGCCCGTCTTCTCCAGGGATTTCAGCAGCAGTTCATATGCTTTTTCGCCACCTTTACCGGGTTCCAGGTAGTAGGGATTTTCGAAGTAGATATCATCGATTTCCACTTCTTCCACAAAGGATTCTATTTCGATGATTTTACTTTTCTTCGGGCTGGCGGCTTCAAAATCTTCATCTTCCAGTACAACGTATTCATCATTGTACAGATACCCTTTCACGATTTGTTCCCAGGGGACTTCCTTACCTGTATTTTCATTTACCCGTTTGAATTTGATATGCGCCAGGCCTTTGCTGTCGAGCATATCGAGATCAAGTCGGCTGTCCTGTGTGGCGCTGTATATTTTCACTGGAATGTTTACCAGCCCAAAGCCTATTGATCCTGACCAGATTGATCGCATGATGTTTTAGTTTTGGTAATACGTTAATGTTTACATAAATGGTACCATGATACCGGTAATAGTAAAACATCGCGGCATAACTTTTGGTTTTTCCGTTAGTAACCAAAAACCCTTTTTATGGAAAAACCGGGAGAAATGACTACACTGACACGCGTTCTGGAGAAGCTGCATGAGAGAGGATTTGACCATGAATTAAAGATGAGTGATCACGGCCGGATGCAGTCTCCTGACACGAAAAAAATCTATAATCCGGAAGATTTGCTGATTATCAAAACCTATCGTTTTGAAGGTGAATCAGATCCGTCTGATTCTTCAATTTTATATGTAATGGAAGATAAGGAAGGGAACAAGGGATATGTGCTGGATGCTTACGGGGCCTACAGTTCCCACGATGAATCCGGTTTTGATGAATTTATACAGAAAATTCCGGTAGAAGACCGTGAAGAGCAGCTGTTATTCGGATAGCTGTTTCAGAAACGCCAGCAACACTTTTTCATCAGCGTGCAGCCCGCCCATGGCGGGCTGTTCGCGTTTCAGGCGTATCTTCTGCAGCCAGGGTGCCAGGGTTCCGTTCTCGTAGCTGTCCAGCAGCTGCGGATGTATGTAATATTTTTTACAGACTGCGCGGGTATTCCCCAGTTTGCCCGCCACACCGTCAATAACCGCTACTATATTGCGTTTACATTCCGCTGCCGATTGAAAGGGCGGCAGATCTGCCAACATATTAAATGCCTGTACGGTGCCTGCCCAGGTACGGAAGTCCTTACAGGTAAATTCTTCCTGCATAAACTGTTTCAGGTAGTCATTTATTTCACCGGAGTCGAGCACGCGGTGGCCGCCATTTTCATCATAATACTGGAACAGTTCATGACCGGGGATTTCGCTTACTTTCTTGAGCAGGCGTGACAGGGAAGAGTGTTTCAGGGCTATCTTATGCAGCACACCTTTCTTTCCCTTAAACTGGAAGAAGGTGGTGCTGCCGTTGATAACAACATGTTTGTTACGGAGGGTGGTAAGGCCATGGGAGCCGTACAGCTTTTCATAGGCGGTGTTGCCTACGCGGATCTGTGTTTCTTCCATGACCGACAATGCGATGGCAATTACTTTTTCCCTGTTCAGTATTTTCCGGCGGAGGTCTGCGAGTATCTGCCGGCGGATGGCCGGGAGCTGCCGGCCGAACAGCAGCAGGCGGTAATATTTTGTTTCATTGCGCACTTTAGCCCAGGTGCTGTGGTAGCGGTATTGCTTGCGGCCTTTGGCATCAGTGCCGGTAGCCTGCAGGTGGGCATTGGGCCAGGGCGCAATCCACACATTTTCCCAGGCGGGCGGCAGCACCAGTTTACGGATACGATCCAGCGTGTTTTCATCGTGTATGAGGTTGCCCTGCATATCGTGGTAGATGAAGTCGTTGCCCTGGCGCAGCCGGGCATAACCGGGGGTACCGGCTTTCACATAGCGGAGTTTCATGGACCGGGCTATTGCCACGGGATCGGTCATGAGTATATCAGGGCTATCCATTGATGATCTCCCCTCCGTTGGGATGCAGTATTTGTCCGGTGATGTAGGAAGCGTCGTCGCTGGCGAGGAAAACGTAGCAGGGAGCAATTTCCACCGGTTCTCCGGCGCGTTTTAAAGGCACATCCGAGCCGAAAGACGCCACTTCTTCCGCCTTAAAGGTGGCGGGTATCAATGGTGTCCATACAGGTCCGGGAGCCACCCCGTTTACCCGTATTCCCTTATCGGCCAGGGAGGCGGACAAGGAACGGACAAACGAAACGATAGCGCCTTTGGTAGCGCTGTAGTCTATCAGGTGGCTGCTGCCGCGGTAGGCAGTCACCGAAGTGGTGCAGATAATGTTGCTGCCTTTCTTCAGGTGTGGCAATGCGGCCCGTGTCAGGTAGAAATGCGCGTAGATATTCGTCTCGAAGGTTTTCTGCAGCTGGGCAGGCGTAATACCTTCCAGTCCTTCCTGCGGATACTGTACTGCGGCATTGTTAACCAGGATATCCAGGCGGCCGAACTGCTTTACTGCTTTTTTGATAATATCGGCGCAATGCTTTTCATTCCGGATATCTCCGGCGATGAGCAGGCATTGCCGGCCGCACAGGGAGATCTGTTCACAGGTGGCCGTAGCATCCGTATGTTCGTCGAAGTAGGCGATCACTACATCTGCACCTTCTTTGGCAAAAGCTACGGCTACCGCGCGCCCTATGCCGCTGTCGCCGCCGGTGATAACCGCCACCCTGTTCTGCAGGCGGCCTTCTTTACTTTGCTCTTTGTCGAATACGGGTGCGGGTTTCATCTTATGCTCTGCACCGGGTTGCTTTTGCTGATGTTGCGGGGGACGTACTGTTTTTTTGGGTTGTGTTTTTTGCATAAGCGGGTGTTTACATTAAAAGGGTCCCTGCAAATCATGACAGGAACCCTTTGCAGTTTTCTATTCAACAATTATACAAACGTGCTACTCTTTGGCAGCAGCTTCATTCACCTGGCCTTCCGCCACTTCAGTGAGTGTGCTGTCTGCGTTCTTTTCCTCTTCCAGCGTCTGTTCAAGCAGATTGGCCGCATCGCGGTGTCCCATGACGTTGGCCAATGTCCGCAGGCTGCCATAGGAAGCTATTTCGTAATGTTCAATTTTCTGGGAAGAGATGATAATACCCGCATCTCTTACCATGGAATCTTCTTCAGTATCGGCAATTACTTCCTGACCTTCTGCCAGTAAGCCTTCCATGGCTTCGCATTTTTTGGCCTGTGGTTTCTTGCCCATCATTTCAAAGATTTCTTCCAGGCGGGAAACGTGGTTCTTTGTTTCTTCCAGGTGTTCTCCGATACAGGAAGCCAATTCTTCGGAGGTAGCTGCTTTCTGTATTTTAGGCAATGCTTTTACAAGGTTTTTCTCTACCCAGTAAATATCTTTCAGCTCATCCATAAATAGCTGATGAAATTTGGAATTATCCATTTGTTCCTGGTTACTTCCGGATTGCTGTTCCCGGCCATTAGCCCTGGCAGCTGTTTTCCGGGTGGCTGTTGATGTTTTTGCAGGCATACAGTTAAAATTTTATGGTTAGTTAAAGTGAATGACTAGTGCGGTTTTCTTTTTTCAAATGCCTTCTCTGAAGAAGGTGTTGCTTTGGGATCCGCCGGTTTACGGGGAATTTCCCTTTCCGGAATTTCTTCCGGCAGCGGCCCTACTTCCGGCTTATCCGGTGGTGGCTGTACAGGTGGCGGATCTGTCTTTCCTGGTTGTTGTTTATCAGGTTCCGGGTTCGGTGCCGGTTGTTGATTTTTATCAGGATTATTATTCATAAGACAAGATTTTTAAGTGAAGAACTGCTTACCGGAAAAAAGACAAAGTTCATTCCAGAGCGCATTCAGGTGGCAATAATCAATAAAAACCATCCTCTCAAACGCTGTAACAGCAATAGTTTGAGCCCTTTTACACCTATATGCAAACCTGTTAAAAATCTATTTCCAGCAGTGTCCGTATACTTCGTAGAAATTACTGTCATACTGTGGAAAATCTTGCTCAGCAAGATGTTTCATGAAAAATGCCTTTATTTTTAAGCCGATTTCTGCCGCAGAAATAGTAACTTGAATGCGCTTACAGAAAAACCTGGAACAGATAAAATGCATTTCCCAGTTCATAAAAAGATACGTATAGGTTTTTTCATTGCCTTTACTGTTATCATCACTGCTTCAATATTTTCTTACCTCGTTGCCAAAAATCTGCTGGATAATGCCGGCAGGTTAAATCATGCCATTGAAGTATCCAAAAGGCTGGAGGTGATTACCAGGCAGCTGAAAGAGGCAGAAGCCGCGCTGAGAGGGTATAATCTTACCAAAGACAGCTCCTTCCTGGATCCCAGTATGCAGGAACGGAACAGGCGCATTAATGAAGAATATAAGCTGCTGCGTATCATCACCGCCGATAATCCGCGGCAACAGCGCCACCTCGATACGCTGGAAGACCTGCTGGTCATCAAATACAACCAGCTATTGTCAGGAGGCCAGACAGTTACCCACGCCAAACAGCAAAGCTCCATAAAGGAAGGCGAACGCTCTATGGATCGTCTGGACCGTAAAGTACAGGATATGACACGCATAGAGGAAAACCTGGTACATGAAAAGTCAAGGCTGTTCCACTTCTTCTCCGTCATCTGGGTGCCTGTTATCTTCATATCCTCTCTGGTAGCCATTCTCATAGGCATATACTCTTACATTACGCTGAACAGGGAAGTGAAGCTGCAGCAACATATCGAGCATAGAATGAAATCCTACCAGCGCGATCTGCAACAGAATATTTCCCTGCTGAATAAAACCAACCAGGAACTTGAACAGTTTGCCTATGTGGCCTCGCATGACCTGCAGGAGCCGCTGCGCAAGATATCTACCTTCAGCGACCGGCTGCAGATGAAATACCGGGACCAGTTACCGCCTGACGCCATACAGCTGATAGACCGCATGGTATCTGCTGTAGCACGTATGCGGGTGCTCATTAACGACCTGCTGATATTTTCCCGCGCCGGACGTATTACCCCGGAAAGTATCACCAGCGTGGATATGAACCAGCTGGTGCAGGAAGTGCTCAACGATCTGGAAGTACCACTGGAAGAGAAGAATGCCACTGTCACCTACGATCAGCTGCCGGAAATTGAAGGCAGCGATACCTCCTTTCATCAGCTGTTCCAGAACATCCTGGCCAACGCCATCAAATTTGCCAGCCCGGAACGGCAGCTGCATATTAATATCAGTCATGAGGTACTAACCGGAAAAGAAGCCGGCGGATTCAAGGAAAATCTCGCCAACAGCCAATTCTGCCGTATCAGTATTGCAGATAATGGTATCGGCTTTGATCCTGCCTTTGCAGAACGTATCTTCCTCATATTCCAACGCCTGCATGGGATCAGTGAATATACCGGTACAGGTATAGGGCTGGCTATCTGCAAAAAAATTGTAGACAGTCATAACGGACAAATAATCGCATACGGGCAGCCTAATGCCGGCGCGACTTTCGTAATAACGCTACCCTTCAAACAGGTAATTAATGCCCCGGAATAAGCATACTGCCAAATATTAGCACCTTTATTGCGGGGGTATTACCCTATTGATTTTATTTATGTATCGTACCAAACGACCAACATGAGCGAACGACCCATACAAATCCTGATGATTGATGATGATGAGGATGATTTCTTTCTGGTAACAGAATTACTTCGTGATATCTCTCCCGGGCAATATCAGCTGGAATGGGCGCCTACCTTCCAAAAAGGCGTGGAAGCCATTGAACGCAGAATACATGATATTTTTCTGGTAGACTACCGGCTGGGACCTAATACTGGTATCGACATCCTGCACCATGTGCAGGCTACTCAATACGAAATGCCCGTCATCATGCTTACCGGTAAAGGCGACTACGCCATTGACCGGGAAGCCATGCAGGCCGGCGCATACGACTACCTCGTCAAAGGTGAGATTACTGCCGATCTCCTTGAAAGATCCATCCGCTACGCACTGGATGAATACAAGCATCTCCGCACAATTGAAGAAAGTGAGAAAAAATACTACGGCATCTTTGAAAAAGCGCATGACCTTATTCTGCTGACCGACGGTTCCAAAAATATCATTGACGGGAACCCCGCAGCATTGCGGATTCTGCAATATTCCAAAGAAGAACTGCTGCAGATGCACCTGCGCGACCTCTTCGTATCACAGGAACAGGGAGATACATTCAGCAGTCATATGGAAACCGGTGATCCCCAGCAGGAACACGAGTTTAAAACAAAGGATGGCAAAAAGATGGTGGTGCTGATCAATGCCATCTTACTGGATGAATCTGCCCAAATATATCTTTGCGTCATACAGGATATTACCGATAAAAAAAGAGAAGAACAGGAAAAGCAATATCAGGAGAAATTTGTGATCACCGGCCGTATTGCGCGTGTTATTGCCCATGAAGTACGTAACCCGCTGACCAACATCCTGCTGGCCGTAAGCCAGTTCAAAGACCAGGATGAAATCGTAGCGGATGAAGAAACCACCGTATATACTGATATTATTGAACGTAACTGTACACGCATTAATCAGCTCATTACCGAACTGCTGGACAGTACCCGGATGATTGAACTGCATACCGCAGAGCATGACATCAACGACCTGGTAAAATCCGCGCTGTTACTGGCCTCCGACCGTATCCGCCTGGATGAAATCAGCTTACAGGAACAGTTATCTGCCGGAGAAATTTTTGTAAATGCAGATGATGAAAAAGTCGTCATTGCATTCCTCAACATCATTATCAATGCCATAGAGGCTATGACACCCGGCAAAGGCATACTCACCATCAGGACTATACGTATCCAGGATAAAGCGCAGCTGCAGATTACAGACAATGGCTCCGGCATTCCGGAAGACCGCCTATCCCGGCTGTTTGACCCGTTCTATACCAGTAAAACAAAGGGAACCGGCCTGGGGCTTACCAGCACGCAGAATATACTATTGAATCATAAGGGAACCATTCATGTAGACAGCAAGCAGGGTAAAGGCACTACATTTACCATAACGTTACCGGCTGTACGATAACTACAGGCCCTTCTTACCTGCTTTCTTCCGTTCCTGCAGGTGTTCTTCATGTTTGCCGAGCGCATCGCTGATGGCTTCTTCCACAGAGTGGGACTCCTTCATGCTGATGTGTTTCCTGGTTTCTTCTGCCATAACAGCGTAATACCTGTGCAGAATATCCAGCTCTTCTTCAGATAAATTCTCCACATCTATCAACCTGTTACTGGCCTTGCGGTTGACCGCAATCAGCTCGTTCAGCTTCATCTGCACGGATTTGGAATCTTTATTCTGGGATTTCTGAATCACAAACACCATCAGAAAGGTAATGATGGTAGTACCGGTATTAATAACCAGCTGCCAGGTATCGGAGTAATTGAAAATGGGGCCGGTAACCGCCCAGATAATAATGACAGCCAGCGCCACGAAAAAGGCCCAGGCACTGCCGGTAGCGGCCATCACCTTTGAAGCCATTACTTCAAAAAAATTGTGCTTTTTTTTATCTGTCAGGGGCTCCATGGATTTCAGATTGAAGCGGTTGGAAATTTGCGGATTCAGGAATTTTCTGATTTACGGATTTAAAATGCAGTGAAGCGTTCCTGTATTTCAAATCCGTAAATCAGAAAATTCCTAAATCCGCAAATCCCTTTAATAGTTTATGTTCAGCAGCCGCAGTTTATTATACAGCGTTTTACGGTCTATATTTAATAATTGCGCCGCTTTGGTTTTATTATATTTTACTTCTTTCAGTACGTTGATGATTTTATTGTATTCAGCCTGTAATGCAACGGTTTTAAGGTCGTTGTCATTGGCCATGATGGCGAGTTCTCCGCTTACCGGCATTTCTTCTGCTGTTTGGGTAAATGCCTCTTTCATTTCCAGGGGCAGTGCTGCCATGGTTATTTCCTGCATTTCCGGCGTCAGCAGGCAGGCGCGTCTGATCACGTTTTTCAGTTCACGGATATTACCCGGCCAGTAGTATTGCTGGAAGCATTTCCATACTTCTGAAGAAATCTTTCCGCAGGACTTATCCAGTTCTCTTTCCACCTGTTTTACGAAGGATGTCACAAATAGCGGCAGGTCTTCGCTGCGTTCTCTCAATGGCGGAATATAGATGGTGAATTCATTGAAACGATGGAAAAGGTCTTCTCTGAATTTGCCGCGCTGAACGGATTCGGAGAGCTTTTCATTGGAAGCCACGATGATGCGTACATCCACCGGAATTTCCTTGAGGCTGCCTACCCGGCGGATCACCTTTTCCTGTAATACGCGGAGCATGGCTACCTGTATGTCGTAGGACAGGTTGGAGATTTCGTCCAGGAAGAGTGTACCGCCCTGTGCCTGTTCAAACGCGCCTATTTTGGTGTTGATAGCGCCGGTGAAGGCGCCTTTCTCGTGGCCAAACAGTTCGCTGGCGGCCAGTTCTTTTGACAGGCTGCCGCAGTCCAGCGCCACAAAGGGCTGTTCCGCACGCTTGCTGTGATGATGTATCAGATGTGCCACCGATTCCTTACCGGTACCGGTTTCACCGAAGATGATAACGCTGTAGTCCGTAGGCGCTACCAGTTTGATCTGGCGTATCAGCTCTTTTGCACCATCGCTTTCCCCGTAAACGTATTTATCATTTTTATCCTGCTGATTACGGGAGAGCAGCGTTTCCCGTGCTTCAGGCGCACTGCCTGCATCTACGGGTTGTACCGCGAGGCGTTCCATTTCTGATTCCTTGTGGGCGAAAGCCTTGTGTACAAGGTTCAGAATTTCATCCGGATACAGGGGCTTGGACAAGTAGTCATACGCGCCGTTCTTAACCATTTCCACAGCTACGCGTACATCTGTATAGCCGGTAATGATAATCACGATCGTATGAGGATTTATCTGCCTGATATCCTGCAGCAGCTGTGCGCCATCCGTATCTTTCAGTCTGTAATCACAGAGTACCAGATCGAAGGACTTTTCCTTCATCATTTTCAGGGCAGCAGCGCCTGTCATGGTAGTATCAACATTAAAACCATGCTTGCTCAGGAATTTGCTCAGGAGCGTGCAGATGTTAATTTCATCGTCAATAATCAGGATATTTTTCATACTTCTTTTAATAATGTGGTGCTTGGCAACGCTGATTTAAAATTACTACATAATTCGGAGTCTTTACTGTTTCAGACTTCCTAATAATTCATCTATATGTTTAACACTGAAAGGTTTAGGCAGAAAAAACGCAGCCCCGGCATTCAGCGCTGTCTGTTTTTCCATGCCGTTGTCATATGCGCTGATAGTAATAACAGGCATCGCAGGGCATTTCTTTTTAATAACGGGCAATGCTTCCAGGCCTGAACCATCAGGCAGATGAATGTCCAGAAACAGCAGGTCCGGCTGATGCTGCTGCAGATAAGACAGCCCTTCTTTCAGTTCGTGTACATACTTCACGGAATATCCGTGGCGTACAAGACTCAGCTGCAGCAACCGGCAGATGTCCGGTTCATCATCGATTATCAGGATGCTGGGATCGCTGGTTATTTTTGTTTTAGTTAAACCCAATCCTTGCCGGTTTGAGGTCATCTTTTTTGGTTGTAACATATTTGTTTTTGTTCCATTCTTCCATTAAAAGTCGGGCGATCAGATAACACACGGTTGATTCAGCCCCCTGGTTCTGGTTTACATTGTTTCGTTCCAGACCATCGTAACAGCCGTAGGTAAGTGGGTTATAAATCAGTTGTTTCAGGTGATTATTTCCCAGGTACCAACTAAAGGCGACACGCATTCTTTCAAGGTAAGAATGATTTTTTGCCGAGTGATAAAATGTATGGAGTGCCAACATCGTATACGCTACTTCGATTGACTGTTCACCGCCTGTCTCCTGGTTATCAGGTACATGTTTGTGATACCAGGTTTTATTGCTGATCACTTTCATGTAACTGTGCGTAAAAGTTTTGCTACAGAGAAAATTCAGACTTTCTTCCGCAGTAGTACGATAAATATCCGTGCCAGTTATTTGCCATGCCATCATCATTGCTTCCGGCAGTACGGCATTGCCGTAGGTGAGGTAAGGCTCATACCAGTGCCAGTCCTCATCTTTTTCCGTACTGTAGAGGCTTTGCAGGCGGTTGGCCAGCGTGCGCAGGATACTTTCGGCGACTTCTGATTTTTTGTATTGTAAACTATAATATAATCCCTTGACTGCAAAGGCCATTGCTCTGGGCGACTGCAGGGATTCTATCCAGCGGAGGCTGGCCCGGAAAAGGGATGCAGCCTGCTGTACCACATCGAAAGGCAGGTTTCTGTGGGCATACAGGGTGTAGCCGAGTGCCCACACTGTGCGGCCGTTGGCGTCGTCCAGGTTCACTTCCTGGTTGGAAGCAGGGAAAGCGCCGCCCACGGCTACGTAATTGAGGAAGCGGCCCGACGGCTTCTGGCAATAGGCAATAAAGTCCATGTATTTACGGATCAGTGTATCCGCAAAGCTGGTGGATTTTATTTCCCGGCTGTACATGGCCATGGCAATGAGCGCGCGGGCATTATCGTCCAGCGTATAGCCGTGAACGGGGTCGGGTATGTCGTGACTGGCAAACTGCAGCATCGCGAATTCATCCGTGAGCCTGTCGATATGGTCCAGGTATGGCGGTGGCAGGTTGGGCAGCAGCAGCTTGTCGTTCGCCAGCACTTCGTTGAACATGGACATATGTGCGATGGCCACATTTTCCCAGATGGAGCTGCGTGTTTTTTCGATGGCACAGCGGCCCATCTGCCGGCGTTGTTCCGGGTTCCGCAGCAGCCGCAGCGCAGCGGTGGCCAGTTGTTCCGGATGATTAAAATCTATAAGACAGCCGCTGTTACTATCAAGCATTTCGCGGGCCTGTACAAAGGCGGTGGAAATAACGGCGCATCCGGCGCTCATGGCGTATACAAAGGTGCCGCTTACCGCCTGATGCGGATCTTTGGAAGTAAACAGGTAGATGTCTGTCAAGGACAGATAATCCAGTAATGTATCCAGCGACAGATAGGAATTTACGAACCGCACATTCTTCTCCAGATGGTATTCCTTCACCAGCGCTTCCAGGTATTCGCGGTATTGCTCACCTTCGCGGGAAGCCACTACCGGATGCGTTTTACCGAGAACGAGGTAAACGGCCTGCGGGAACTCCTTCACAATTTCCTTCATGGCTTTGATGCCTGTTTCCAGCCCTTTGTTTTCGCTGAGCAGTCCGAATGTGCTGAGCACCAGTTTATCTTCCAGGTTGTATTGTTTCTTGAGGGCGGGCACGTCTTCCACAATGTGGGCGTGGGTGCCATGCGGGATGTGTACAATTTTTTCTTCCGGCACACCGTAAACATCCTTTAGCAGGCTGACGGAAGACTGCGTCATGACGGTTACCCTGGCAGCGAGGGAGCTGATCAGGCTGACGACTTTAATACATTTAATATCGGGGTAAGGTAAAACGGTATGAAAGCGGACGATGAAGGGTTTGTCCAGCAGGGAGAGCATGGCGAGCAGGTTGTGGCCGTATTCACCCCCGTAGAGGCCAAATTCATGTTCAAAACAGAGGAGGTCTATTTCCGGTGCATCATTTACCTCTTGGGCGAATGCGATACAGCTGTCGATATCAAACGGGTTTACAGACCAGGTCACGGGCGCCTGTTTTTGTGTCAATGGTTTTCCTGACTCTTCCAGCGCACAGATTTCAACATTCAGTTTTCCGGCGAAGCTCTTATCCAGCGCATTTATCAGGTCCTGCGCGAAGGTTGCGATTCCACATTGCCGTGGCGGAAAAGATGAAACAAAAAGTAAGGTCTTTATCATTGGGTAACATTTTTTAGGCTTATCTCGGCCGGGGGCGTCACTTCCCGGAGTCACGAACAGGTCCAAATATCAATCCAATGCCGGAAAGATGGGTTTATACCGGATTCAACAAAATAATAATGTAGACTATTTTCCACACTTTTTTACTCAAACCGTTTCATGTGGATAATTAACGGAGAGAAAAAAGGCCGCATTTACATTTGATTCACAAATTGTATAAACATTTTACTTTACGTTTGTAAAGACGTAAATAATACGAATACAGGTATGGCAAACGGGCAGATGTCTATTTGCCCGGATATTTCTTATCTCTTATTTGTCATGGAATGCAGGTTCAGTATTGTATTCTGTCTGATAACAGGTATTGAATCAGCACGATAATGATTCCTGGCGGGGTTACTTAACGGAAGATACATTTATAAACCTAAAGAAAGCAAGGGTATATACAATTTTGTTAATTGTCCAAACTTGCTTATTTTTAGACAATGACCATATCTTTTCCAGGCTTAGCTATCCTAAAGACACATCGCAGAGAAAAATAATAGCCATTATTTCACTAACCAAACTTTACCGCGCTTATGCGACACATAGCATGTACTCTGAATGTAGATGGAGTCCCCACCAAAATCAACATCCGTAAGGTCGCCAAAGAAAGAAGATTCCTCGCCATCATCGATCAGTCAGTGACGGAATATATTATTTCAGATGCCACCAACGAAGTGGAGTATTATGAAGGACCCGTTTTAAGTGATTTCCTCTTTGAGAAAATTTCTTCCCTCATCAAACAGTACTTTCCTAAAGTAAAAGCCATTGTAAAAGTAGGCGAAGACAATTACGACGACTACGATGATTACTAGCAGCTACGCTTAAATAAATCCCTTTTCCAGTGCCATGAAAGCCTCTGCAGGATGTACCTGTTGCCACAGTATGGTATATACTGCCTGTGCAATAGGCATATAAGCTCCTATTGTCTTATTCATTTCAAAAATGCTTCTGCAGGCATAATATCCTTCGGCAATCATATTCAGCTCCAGCTGAGCCGCTTTCACCGAATAACCCTTCCCGATCATATTTCCGAAAGTACGGTTGCGGCTGTGCAATGAATAGCAGGTTACCAGCAGATCACCCAGGTAAGCGCTGGCGCTGTAGTTATGCACCATCGGCTCCGTGCCAAGGCGCTCTGCCTTCTGCGACTCATATTGCTCCAGAAAAGTCTGCATCTCCCTGAAACAATTGGTGATATATACACTCAGGAAATTATCGCCGTACTCTAAACCATGCGCGATACCTGCACCCAGTGCATAAATATTTTTCAGCACCGCTGCCAGCTGTACGCCAATCATATCTGTATTGACAATCGTCTGCAAATAACTGCCGGTAAACATATCCGCAATTGCCTGCGCGCCTTCCAGGTGAGTGCCGGAAAGCGTCAGGTAGGACAGCTTTTCATTGGCCACCTCTTCAGCATGGCAGGGCCCTGTAATAGTAAAATATTGTGCAGCCGGCAGCTGGAAATGCTGTTCCAGGTATTCGTTGATGAGAATGTTCTCACCGGGTACCAGCCCTTTGATGGCAGAAACAATTTTTTTATGCGCTAATGCGCCGGGAGGAAGCTGCTGCAGCACATCCAGGAGAAAGGCGGATGGAACAGCCAATACCAGCTTATCGCACGCCTCAGCAACGGCCTGAATGCTGTTGCTGAGCGACAATAAGCTGGTATCAAAATATACAGAAGTAAGATAATGCTTGTTGTGATGACGGAGCTGCATATGACGGATGGTATCTTCATTCCGGATCCACCAGTGGATATGCTGTCCGTTATCTGTCAGAATTTTTGCGAGTGCAGTGGCCCAGCTGCCACTACCAATAATGCCTATGCTGTTGTCCTTGCTCACAATGCGAATTTTACGCAAGGTAGCAAAAATAGCAGTAGCTATTATTTTTGTTGTCCTTCAAACAGCTGGGACTTAGGAACCACCTTCACCTTCTTGCCATTGGAAAGGGTGCGTGACACCACGTTGTAAGGCGCGCTGATCACTTCATCTCCTTCATTCAGACCTGAAAGGATACGGATATTGGTATCGTCCTGGATGCCTGTTTTTACAGGAACCATTTTCACGGTATTATCCTTCTGCAGTACAAATACCACTTCATTCTGCTCGTCTTTAGCGCTGCCGGATGGTGTGGTTTTATTATCCTGCGGTTTTTTATCTGCCTTGGTGGAATCCGCTTCGCGGGTAGTCACTGCGTTGATGGGAATAGACAGTACGTTGTTCTCGTATCTTGTCTGAATATCCACGCTGGCGCTCATACCCGGGCGGAAAGGATAAACTCTTCCCGTTTTGGTATCGATCAGATCTTTGTAGCTGTCCGGCAGGATACGGATATGTACGATGTAGCTGGTTACCTGTTCCGCAGAAGAGGCGGTGGCGGCGGTAGCTGTAGCCGCACCTTTGCTGGAGCTGGCAATCTGTGTTACCAGGCCTTTAAAGCGGCGGTTATTATAGGCATCTACTTCTATGACAGCAGTATCGCCGAGTTTTACTTTGGGCACATCGTTTTCACCTACGTCCACCTGTACTTCCATGGCGTTGAGGTTAGCGATGCGGAGCATTTCTGTACCGGTCATCTGAGCGGTACCCACCACGCGTTCGCCTTTCTTTACAGAGAGCAGGGAAACCACACCGTTCATGGGCGCTACGATGGTAGTACGACCCAGGTTCTTGTTGGCTTCGTTCAGGTTGGCCTGTGCACTCTGTACGCCATAGCGGCTGCTGTTGATTTTCTGCATGGCAGCATTGTAATCTGCCTGTGCCGCCAGGTAGGTAGCTTCAGAGGTTTCGAATTCTGACCTGGAAATAACTTTCTGGCCAAGTAATTCCTTATTGCGGAGATAAGCCGCTTTATTCTGATCCAGACGGGCTTTGAAGGCATTCACCGCAGCTGCGGAGTTGGCCAGTTCAGCCTGTGACTGACTTACGGAGGCCACGGCTTTATCTACCATGGAACCGTAGATATCTCCGTATATGCGTGCCAGTACCTGGCCTTTTTTAACGGAGTCACCTTCAATAACTGTTAAATCTGTGATTTCACCGGAAACGTCGGAGCTGACTTTTACTTCAATTTCGGGATAAATCTTTCCGCTGGCAGTTACCACTTCGATGATATTCTTTCTGGAAGCTTTGTCGGAGGCAACCTTGGTTGCTTCTTCCTGTCCGATAACACCTGATGCTTTCAGCACCAGCAATAAAATAACGAGTGAACCTATAACGCCTATGAGCCAATAGAGTGTCTTCTTCTTCATAAAGCAGTTTATTTCCCGGACAGACTACAGTGATATTTTTTGATCCCTGTAGAATTCCAGCAATTTCATTTTAAAAATATAATCGTATTGTGCCGAGACTTTATCAATCTGGGCTCTGAATAATTTACTTTGGGTTGTAATATAATCAATCGTATTCATCAGCCCCAGGTTAAAACGCTTGGTGGCGAAATCATACGCTTTCTGGGCAGCCATTACCCCGGTAGAAGAGGCTTTGAATTTTTGCAAAGCGGCTACAGCATTGGCATGTGCGGTATAAATATCCTGTTTTAATTTTTGGTTATCAAGATCACGGGTTAACTCCAGGTTGTAGATATTTACTTTTGCTTTGGCAACATTGGTCCGGCGCTGCCAGCCGTTAAAGATAGGTACGCTCAGTCCCAGTCCTACATATTTACTGAACTGATTACTGATCTGATCTCTGAAAGGAACCCTGTAGAGCTTATTGGTAACAGAGTCGAAGTCATACACTTTACTTCCGTAGTTGGATCCTACGCTCGCGTTGAGGCTCAACCGGGGATACAGTTGTCCTTTGGCCGCCTGCCAGCTTTTTTCCGCGCTTTTGATTTTCAGCTGATCAGCCTTTACCAGCGGATAGGTGGTAAGTGCAGCGCTGTACACCATTTCCGGCGCCATCTCAGATAAAGGTTCTACCGGCAGGGAAGTAATATTCTCCGGTATTTCCGGCAGGAAGGGCAATTCAAAACCAAGATTTAACAATGCCTTCATCTGCAGTTCTGCCAGGATCACATCATTCTTTGCAGTTACCAGGGAGGTGCTGTCTGTTGCCAGCTGGGCTTCCAGGTCGGCCTGGTTGCTTTCCGGAACGGATCCGGCTACCACCAGCTTTTTGGTATTCTCCAGGTTGGAAAGTGTTTGCTGTACCTGTACTTCTGTTACTTTTACCTGTTCATTTTTCAGCAGGATCTGTAAAAAAGCAGTGGCAACATTAAAAGCGACATCATTACGTGCTTTCAGCAACAGGAAACTGTTTGCCTGCATATCATATTTATTCGCCTTAATGGTATTCTGCTTGGAAAACCAACCGAACAGATCTCCGCCCAGGTTCACGTCGCCGTTTGCAATGAAGGCGGATGCGGTAACGTTCTGGTTCGTGTTCGGATCGGGAAACCTACCATCTCTGAAACCGCCGTTTGCACTGGCGTCCACATTAGGGAAAAGGCCGAAGCGGCTCTGCTGCAGGGTCAGCTCGGAAAGGCGTTTCTGCACTTCCTGCTGCTTGATGGTTATATTATTTTTCATGGCATAGTCAACACAACGCTGCAAACTCCACGAATCCTGCGCTACAGTAGGTGTTATGTTAGCAAACATGAATAAAAACAGGAACATGCCTGTGATTTGGGATAGTCTCATAACATGCCAAAAATATAGTAATTGTGATGATACTTTTTCACCCTTAATGATAGAAGGCAAAATTTTAGTAGGTATGGCACCATACCCTACTAATTGAGTGTACAACATAATGCTTTTTTTACAGATTTAAATAAAGAACCCGCTGAAAATTATCCTTGTATATGACCATCGCGGATCTGGATAATCCTGTTGCCGTAAGTGGCGTTCAGATCAGAGTGGGTTACCTGTACAATAGTTATTTTGTCTTGCTCATTTAAGGTCCGGAACAGCTCCATGATCACTTTGGCCTGATCAGAGTGCAGGTTTCCGGTCGGTTCGTCCGCAAGTATAACACGGGGCTCTGCAACAATAGCGCGGGCAATTCCTACCAGCTGTTGCTGCCCTCCGGAAAGCTGACTGGGAAACAGGTCCTTTTTAGCCACCATATTGAAACGATCCAGTACATCTGCTACCCGGCTTTTTCTTTCTGAGGAAGAAACATTTTTATATAATAACGGAGTTTCAATATTTTCATAGACTGTCAGCTCATCTATCAGGTGATATGCCTGAAATACAAATCCGATAGCTCCCCGGTGCAGCTGTGTGCGTTTTTTTTCATTCATTCTGTCCACACGCTCGCCCTGGAAAAGATACTCTCCGCCGGAAGGCTCTTCCAGCAACCCCATTATATGCAGCAAAGTAGATTTTCCGGAACCTGAAGGACCCATGATGGAAACAAATTCGCCTTCCTGTATTGTCAGATCCACATCTTTCAGAATTTCATTCCTGCCAAATCCTACCGGGTAGTGCTTCGAAATTTTCCGCAGTTCTATCATGATTACATTATTTAATTAAAATGATCGGTTTAAAACCGGCGTACCAATATAAGCGCATTTCGCCGGATCTTTTTATTCAATTTCAGCCATTTTATCTCCTGATGGCTATTCTGATTTCAGGCTGATAACCGGATTGGTTAACGCTGCCTTCACCGTTTGCAGGCTGACCGTAACTAAAGCCACTGAAACGGCCAGTACAGCAGCACCTAAAAACACCCCGGCATTCAGGGTAGTATGATAGGCAAAGCCTTCCAACCAGTGACTGATAATATACCAGGACAGCGGTGCTGCCAGTATTAACGCGATAACTACCAGCTTAATAAAATCACGCGATAACAGCATCACCACACTGGCAACCGATGCTCCCATCACTTTGCGGATACCTATTTCCTTGGTACGCTGCTGTGTAGTCAACGCCGCCAGCCCCAGCAATCCCAGACAGGATACCAGCATTACCACAATGGAAAAAGTATTGAGGATGGCTGCCACCCGGTATTCTGTTTTGTACAGGCGGTTAAAATCCTGGTCCATGAAACGGAAAGAGAACGGCGTTTGCGGCAGATATTCATTCCATACCTTTTCAATACCGGCAATCATCTCCCGGTCATTATTTCCGCTGGTTTTAACAATCACCTGATTAAACCAGTCATACTCCGGGAAAATCACCAGCGGCTTGATTTTACTTTTCATGGAAGCAAAATGGAAGTCCTTCATCACCCCTTTTACGGATCCGACGCGGCCATTCATCTGAAGGCGCTTACCTGTAGCTGTTTCGGGCGTCCATCCCAGCAGACGCACGGCTGTTTCATTCAGGAAGAAATGATACACCTTTAACGAATCCGCTTTCAGTACATCCTGTATATCGGCATCTGTAAGATCCTCCCCGCTCATCAGGTTGATACCCATTGTTTTGATATAATCCTTTTCCACAGGCAATGCTGTCACACTCATTTCATATGTCGGCTGCTTACCTTCTATGTTTCCCAGGGTATATCCGCCTTCGATAGACATTGGTGAATTCGGGGAAGCTGTTACATTCACAATCCCTGCCTGCTGCATTAATTTATTCTTAAATGCCTGCAGTTTATTCACGTCTTCTTTCCATCCTTCCAGTACCAGCAGGTGATCCCGCTCCTGCCCCAGCTTTTTGTGTTGTATATAATGCAGCTGCCGGCCTACTGCCAGGGTGCAGATAATGAAAAAAGCAGAAGCTGCAAACTGGAATACTACCAGCGACCTGCGGAGGTTATCGCCTTTAGGCCCGTTCACCTTACCTTTCAGCACCTGCACCGGACGGAATCCGGATAAAAACAGCGCCGGATAAGTACCCGTCAGGAAGGAAGTGATAAAGAAGGCTGCCGCCAGCAGCAGGTAAATACGATACCCGGCGATACCGCCAAACTGCAGCTGCTTGTCTGCCAGGTTATTGAATGCAGGCAGTAGTAATGCCGCCAGTAACATACCCAGTACGACCGCTATAAATGTGATCAGCGCCGATTCAGCAATGAACTGCCAGAACAGCTGTCCGCGCTCCGCTCCCAGCGTTTTACGTACGCCTACTTCGCGGCCTCTCTCTGCAGCCCGTGCTGTGGCCAGGTTCATGAAGTTCACACAGGCAATAATCAGCAGCATCACGGCAACAAGACTGAAAATATAATTGTAGCGCTTATCACCACTCTCTTCCGGCTGGTCCTGCGCAATGGAATCGAGATGCAGGCCGGATACCGGTTCCGGCGTAAAGTCATAGGTAAGCCCGCTGTTACGCGCCTCTTCCGGCAGCTGCGCCATGGCCATGCTGCTCAGCCGGGAATGCAGGCTGCCGGCCATATCTGCCTTATTCAGCCTCACATAGGTATAATAATTAGCAGAGCCCCAGCGGTCTTTATACTGCAGGGTACTATAGCTGGCAATGAAATCAAATTTGAGATGTGTATTCGATGGCGGATTCTCTGCCACACCAGTAACCTGCAGGCTGGTCCTTCCATTAATGGTAATCGTTTTACCAACAGGATCTTCCTGACCGAAATATTTTTCAGCAGTACGGCGCGAAAGCACCACCATACCCGGACCATTTAAAACAGCGGCGGCATTCCCCGACAGCAGCGGGAAAGAGAACATCTGAAAGAAGGGAGCATCTGCATAAACAAACTTGTCTTCATTCATTACCTTTTCCCCGTATTTTACCGTGGCATTGACGCCATACACCCTCACTACCTGTTTTACCTCCGGAAAATCCTTGATGGCAGCAGACAGCGCACTGGGCGTCAGCGCGGTATGGGTAACCGGCTCTCCTTTCTCTCCGTAATCCATACGCAGCCGGTACAGTTCAGATATATTGGTATGCCACTTATCATAGGTCCATTCATTCTCCAGGTACAGCGCCAGCAGTATAAAGCAGGCTATACCTGCTGCCAGCCCGGTTATGTTAATGGTGGTATAGAGCTTTCGTTTAAGCAGATTTCTTACAGCCATGAGCCAGTAATTCTTCCACATAGGTCGGCGTATTTTTTTTATGAATAACTTAATTAATCTCTTTTAAGACTGTCTACCGGATTAGCCAGCGCCGCCCTGATGGACTGCAGGCTGGTGGTAATAAACGCAATGGTTATTGCCAGCAGCCCGACGGCCACAAACATCCACCAATGAATGCTTACATGAAATTCAAATCCGTTCAGCCACTGCTGCATCAGATACCAGGATAATGGCGTTGCCAGCAGTACCGCTACCACCACCAGTTTCATGAAATCCTTGGATAACAGCACAACGATGTTGCTTACAGATGCTCCCAATACTTTACGCACACCAATCTCTTTCTGGCGTTGCGTCATCACCAATACGGCAATCGCAAACAATCCCATGCAGGAAATCAGTATCGCCAGCAGGGCGCCACTCAGGAATATTTTAGAGAAGCGCTGCTCCTGCTTGTACATCCGGTTGGCATTTTCATCCAGGAAGCTGGCATTGTTGCGAGCCAGCGGATTCAGCCCCTGCCAGATGCCTTCAATCTTTTTCAGGGATGCAGTGGCATTGGGTGTGTTGACCTTAACAAAAATATAGCTCAGGTTCTCCGGACTCTTGATCATCATCATCAGCGCATCTACTTTTTTGCGGAGAGATTCAAAATGATAGTCCTTTACCACGCCGATCACATGAAACCTATTGTGTTCGTCCAGGTTCAGCTGTGCGCCTACCGGATCTTTTTCTCCCAGTTGCCTTGCCATCTGTTCATTGATAACCACACCGGTGGAATCTGTCCCGAATTCCCGCGAAAAGTCGCGCCCCTCCAGCACTTTCAGATCCAGGGTTTTAACGTAGTCGTAGTCTACTATCAGGCATTGTGTTTTGACATTACGGTCCTTATAGGTAAACCCGCGTTTCCAGCGGCCCATGTTACCATCCTTTCCCATTCCCAGATTCAGCATACCTGCTGTCATGCTTTCCACTTCCGGGAGTTCCTTCATTTTGTTACGCATAGCTGTTAATGCTTGCTGAGGTGCATTCTCAACAGGGATACTGATGACCTGCGTAACATTATACCCTAACGGGGCTGCCTGCACGAATTTTAACTGTTGCCAGGTAATAGCCGTACAACTGATTAATACTGCCGCCACAATGAACTGCACAATGATAAGACCGTTCCGTACATTATTGCCTTTCGATAATTTCAGTTTTCCTTTCAGTACTTCCACTATATTGGAACGGGCTACTCTCCAGGCCGGATAACCGCCTGCCATCAGTGTTACCAGGAAGAAACCCGCTGTAAGCGATGCAAGCAGACGGATATTGGAGAATAATCCCAGGCTGAGCTGGTGATTGAAACTGGCATTATATACCGGCAGTAAGCAGACAGTAAGAATAACTCCGAGCATCAGAGACACCAGGCAGAGCAGGAAAGCCTCGCTCCAGAATTGTATCATCAACTGCCTGTCCATAGCGCCGAGCGCTTTCCGCAAGCCTATTTCACTGCCCCGGGTAAGGGACCGGGCAATGGATAAATTGATAAAATTAATGCAGGCAATGGCGATAATCATAATCGCCAGAATGAGCATAAGCCAGGGATAAAAAGGATTCAGACCATTATTAAAGTTACTGAACGGGTTAAGATGGAAATCTTTCAATGGTATGGTTTTCAGACGGAGCATCTGCCCGTCCTTATCTTTCACAGCTCCTTCCTTTTTTAAATCTTCCAGTACCTCCGCATAGTATTTACGTGAAACAGGTATCATGCTTTTCTCCAGCGCTGTTTGACTGACAGCAGGATCTACCTGCGCCAGCAGCGGATAATTCCCCATGTCCCAGCGGTTACGGATATCCTGGTAGTCGTCTGTATTCTCAAAACGGGTGAGTACATCAAAAAATACGCTCGAATTGTCCGGCGCATCCTTCACTACAGCAGACACCATAAAAGGATGCCATTTATTCGCGATATTTACTTCTATCGTTTTACCGATAGGCTCTTCCTCTTTAAACAGTTTCTTTGCGGCGTTTTCTGAAACCACAATATTGTTCAACTGCTTCAGCGCCTCTGCAGCGTTACCTTTCAGCACGGGGAAAGAAAACATCTTCAGATAGTCGGCATCAACCATTTCCACATCGAAGTATATATTTTTACCGCCGTAACGCACCGGCATTTCCATGCCCGCAATACGGGTGGCATATTTTACACCCGGCACTTCCTTCCGGATAACATCTGCCAGCGGTTCAGCCATACTGCCGCCAATGGCTGTACCTTTGGCCAGGTAGTCTTCCCGGTATATCTGGTATACATGCTCTTTATTTTCCTGGAAGCTGTCAAATGTCCACTCCCGGTATGCCGTCATCGTCAGCAATAAAGCTGCGGTGATAGCTACGCTCATGCCGATAACGTTCACAAAGGCGAACACTTTCTGCTTCAGCAGATTTCTCCAGGCTATTTTCAGATAACTTTTCAGCATATGTACACGTTTTTATAAAGTAATTTATTCCGGGTCAACCCAATGCAGTGGATAATCCCGGCAGATTCACCACGGTAAACGGCTTTCGTTTATGTAAATTTCCGGATACGGTCTGCAAATAATTTCTGATCATAGTTTATATTTAAATTTAAAAGAAGCAGGGCGTGTAGATACACACTCCGATTTGCTGTTCACTTGTTATTCTACTCTTGTTTTAACGCGGATCTTCCGACAGATCCGGCGTATAATATTTTTATGTTGCCTTCACCTGTTCGCATACGGAACCACTGCCGGCAAAGTGGCAACATACATTATCAATTTGCCGGCGGCTTATCAGTGTTTATTGACAGCTATAACGGGATAGACTATACGATATTGAAATTCCGGGTATCAGTCAGCAATAACAGGAGATAATTTCCGTAGAATCAGTGAACATCATGACACGGTTTTAGAATGGCGGTAATAAATTACACGTGAAACTGTTCCTTGATATTTTCGGTCACTACTCTTCCGTCAAACAGATTGATGATACGGTGCGCAAACCCGGCATCATACGGGGAGTGCGTTACCATGATGAGTGTGGTACCGGCATTATTCAGCTCTTGCAGGAGTTTCATTACTTCTTCCCCGTTGGTAGAGTCCAGGTTACCCGTAGGCTCATCCGCGAGTATCAGGTTGGGTTTTGCTACCACGGCGCGGGCAATGGCCACGCGTTGCTGCTGACCACCGGACAGCTGCTGCGGGAAGTGGTTACGGCGGTGCATGATATTCATGCGTTCCAGCACATCTTCCACTTTCTGTTTACGTTCTGCAGCCGGTACTTTCAGATATAATAAAGGTAATTCTACGTTTTCAAAAACAGTCAGTTCATCGATGAGGTTGAAGCTCTGGAAAACGAATCCTATGGAGCCTTTACGGAGTTGCGCACGCTGACGTTCACTCATACCTGCCACTTCCTTGCCCCAGAAATGATACTCACCGTCGCTCGGATTATCCAGTAACCCGAGTATATTCAGCAAAGTAGATTTCCCGCACCCGGAAGGTCCCATAATGGCAACAAATTCTCCGTCCTGCACTTCCATATTGATGCCGTTGAGGGCGGTTGTTTCTACCTCTTCTGTGGTAAATAATTTCTGTAAGTTAACGGTGCGAATCATAGTTGTTGAGTTATCTGATGAAAGAAGTTTATGATGCTAGTTTAGTAAAAAATCCGGATTAAAATGCCAGTACATCCTTGTTTCCAAAGTTTTCATAGGAAGAAGTGATTACCTGGTCGCCCGGTTGTAATCCTTCCAGTACTTCGAAATATAACGGATTCTTACGGCCCAGCGAAATATTGCGTTTTACTGCGCGTTTTCCGCTTTTATCGACTACGTATACCCAGTTACCACCGGTATCGGAGAAGAACCCGCCCAATGGCAGCAGGGTAGCTTCCGCAGAC
The DNA here is from genome assembly GCF_009928525.1 of Chitinophaga solisilvae. GTDB lineage: Bacteria > Bacteroidota > Bacteroidia > Chitinophagales > Chitinophagaceae > Chitinophaga > Chitinophaga solisilvae. The sequence continues at coordinate 291,477 of NZ_JAABOK010000007.1, forward strand.
TTTCCTAATACGAGGCGTATAGGAGAGGATTGTCCGCGCCTGATTCCTTCAGGCGTTGTTTTTTCGAAATTCATATCGGCCTGAAAACGACCGGCTTTTACTTCGGGATATACTTTGGTAACCACCATGTCGTAGGTTTTGCCATCGAACTCAAAGGTGGCTTTCAGCCCGGCAAATACCTGCGATACATAGTGTTCGTCGATATCTGCGCGCAGTTTAAATCCGTTCAGATCATCGATCTGGCCTATATTCTGGCCTGCGGTGATGCTGGAGCCCACTTCCACTTCAATGGAGGAAAGCTGGCCGGATACAGGGGCACGTACAATCAGGCTGTTCAGGTTTTCGCGCATCAGCTCCAGGTTGCGCTGGGTACGGGCCAGCGTGCCTTCCAGCTGGGAAATCTGGGTTTTGGCGTTCTCCCGCTGGTAGGACTGCGATTGCGTCTGTATACCTTTTTGTCTTTTCAGCCCTTCCAGTTCAATCTTATTTTTATTGAATTCCTGGCGGGCAACAATTTTTTCATCTACCAGTTGCTTGTTGCGGTCGTACAGGTCCTGGGCTGCATCAATTTTAGCATCTATGTCAGAGATAGTCTGCTGCATCGTAAATTCCTGCTGGCGGATATTCAGCCTGGTATTCTGCAATTCGTTCCGCAGGCGGTAGATCTCTGTTTCGTGGTTAACGAAATCCATCATCAGGCGCTGGTTATCCAGCCGCAGAATGGAGTCTCCGGCCTTTACCATGCTGCCGCCTTCCAGGTATTTGCGGCTTACGTAACCACCTTCAATGGCATCCAGGCGGATGGTCTTCAATGGCATGACTACGGCTGTTACAGCGATATATACATCAAAGGTTCCTTTCTTGACTTCAGAAATGGTGATTTTATCCTTTTCTACGTTAAGGGTAGCCCGGTGATCAGCAAAGATCAGCGTATACAACAGCAGCATAACAACCAGGGCGCCTCCGCCTGTCATCAGGATGCGTTTTTTATTCCAGAACTTCTTTTCTATTTTTCTGTCCATGTTATTTGGGAAAAAGTTTTGCGATCAGGTAAAGCCAATTCATATGCCAAAGCTGAAAATCGCCTGCCATCAAGCATTTTCAGCCACAACACCACAAAAAAACGTCCTTTGGCGGACAACCGGTGTCCGTTAACGGACACTTTTAAAACCGCCTGAAATTAAGCATGGCCGTAAAAAAATCTTTGTGTAATATTGTTCCATTCACTCTTTGCCCATGACCACTATGCAACCTGGAAAAATTCTGATTGTTGATGATGATGTTGACGTACTGCGCGCTGCCCGCCTTTTGCTGAAAAGACATTTTGAGCAGGTAGATTTTGAAAAAAATCCGCAGAAGATTCCATATCTCGTATCCAACTTTGACTATGATGTGATCCTGCTGGATATGAACTTCACCCGCGACCTCAGCAGCGGGAAAGAAGGCTTCGAATGGCTGGACCGTATCCTGGACATTAAACCAGATACTGCGGTGGTGCTGTTCACCGCATATGGAGACGTAGAAATGGCGGTACGCGCTATTAAATCGGGGGCGGTAGACTTTGTACTCAAGCCCTGGGAAAACGAAAAACTGCTTGCCACTATACAGAATGCCTATAATAAGCGCGCTGCCAAAGTGGATAAGCCGGCTGCCGTTCCTAATACCGGCAATCTGGTAGTGGGCCAGAGCCCGGCTATGCAGGCCGTATTCGACACCATTTCCAGAGTGGCCGCTACCGATGCCAACGTCCTGATACTCGGCGAAAACGGTACCGGAAAGGATATGCTGGCAAGATATATCCACCAGCAGTCAGACCGCAGCGGGAAACCGTTTGTCAGCGTAGATCTGGGCGCACTTAGCGAATCGCTTTTTGAAAGTGAACTGTTTGGTCATGTAAAAGGCGCTTTCACCGATGCCCGCGACGACCGCGCCGGGCGCTTCGAAGAAGCTGCCGGTGGCACCATATTCCTCGATGAAATCGGGAACATCTCTATCCCCTTCCAGGCAAAGCTTTTAACAGTACTGCAAAACAGGTCTGTTACCCGCGTAGGGTCCAATAAAAGCATCCCCATCGATGTGAGGCTGATATGCGCCACCAACCGGAATATCCAGCACCAGGCGGCACAGCATCTCTTTCGCCAGGATCTGCTCTACAGAATCAATACCATCGAAATACAACTACCTCCCCTGCGCGAACGCAAAGAAGATATTATTCCGCTGGCAGAACACTTTCTGCAGCTGTACCGCGAAAAATATAAACGCCCGGTAAACAGCCTGCACGAATCCCTGGTACAGCAACTGGAACGTTACGAATGGCCAGGTAATATCAGAGAGCTGCAACACGCCGTAGAAAGGGCTGTCATCCTCTCTCAAAGCAAGGCGCTGCAGGCTAAAGATGTTTTCGTAAAAAATAACAACACCTCCGATCCTGCTATGGATACAGGTTACAACCTGGAAGAGATGGAACGTAATATCATCACCCAGGCCATGAAGAAATGCAACGGCAACATCACGGAAGCAGCCAAAGAGCTGGGACTCAGCAGGGCCGCACTTTACAGAAGACTGGAAAAATACAATATATAGCAGCGGGCATCACGCCGGCTGCTTTTTCAACAGCATGTTATGAATCGTTTCAGCATTAATATCGGCCTCCGGGTGTTGTTGCTTACCATCTCACTGACGGCCGCCGTCTGGCTGTATATGCATAACATGCTGCCGCTGGCGCTGCTGATATCTCCCCTCATCCTGCTGCAGATCTACAATGTATACCATTACCTCAACCGGGTAAACCGCAAGCTCACCTTGTTCCTGGAATCTATCCGGTATGAAGATTTCTCCATCCGCTTCAGCGCCGATAATAAAATGGGTAAGAGCTTCAGCATGCTCAACACACAATTCAATGAAGTGCTGGAAGCCTTTCGCCAGACCCGCGCCGAAAAGGAAGCCAATCTGAAATACATCGATACCATCATTCAACATATCAGTATCGGCGTTTTTTCATTTGACATCGAAGGAAAGATAGAACTGATCAACCCTGCCGCATTCCGGCTGATGGGCATCTACCGGCTGCGGAATATCTTTGAACTGAAAACGGTACATCCCGGCCTCCCGGAACTGCTTATAGAACTCAATTCAGGTAACAAAACGTTGTATGCCACCCGCCAGGAGCAACAGCTTTCTATTCATGCCGCTACAGTAAGGCTGCAGGGCAGGCTGATCAAACTCATCTCCATTCAGAATATCCATTCAGAACTGCAGAAAAAAGAACTGGAAGCCTGGCAAAACCTCACTAAAATACTGCGCCATGAAATCATGAATTCCGTGACGCCCATTGTATCGCTCATCGGCACCATGCAGGAAATTGTAGATCTTGACCTGGCGCCGGCTACCACCAATCAGGAAGGGATAGAAGATTTGCGGGAAGCGCTGCAGACAGTAGAAAGCCGCAGTAAAGGCATTATGAATTTCGTGAACGCCTACCGCGATTATACAACCCTGCCGCAACCACAGTTTACCAGCGTGAATATTAAATCGCTCGTCACCTCTGTCAGCAGCCTGTTTCAGGCGGACATGAAGCAGGCCGGTATCGCCTTCGAACTGGAAATAGATGCCGATAATATCGAGATTCATGCAGACGTATCTCAGCTGCAGATGGTGCTCATCAACCTGGTAAAAAATGCGATGGATGCGCTGGAACACATGCCCGATGCCACTATCAGCATGAAAGCCTACCTCAACAACGTACAGCAGATCTGTATAGAAATAACGGATAACGGCCCTGGTATTGACACTGATGCCATGAATAAAATATTCATTCCCTTCTTTACCACCAAGAAAAAAGGTTCGGGTATTGGCCTCAGCTTATCACAACAGATCATTCAGATGCATGGCGGGCAGCTGAAGGTGCTGAGCCCGGGTAACAACGGTAACGGTTCTACGTTTTTAATTCTCCTGAATACCTGATTTCTTATTCTGAAAGAATTCTTATATTGTATACAGAATCCTTACTGCAATGCTGAAATCCAGATGGCTGCTGCTATTCTTTGTAACCCTGCTGGCTGACATATCGCTGATCGCCATGCATATGGACTCCTACCGATATGCTACCAAACCATTGCTGATGGTTATACTGGCTGTTTACTTTTTTCAGAACAGCAGCCTGGTACCCCGCAGCCAGCGGATCATGATGTATGCAGCACTTTTCTTTTCTTTTTCAGGAGATGTATTGCTGCTGTCTGACCATCTTTTTCTGCCCGGCCTGGGGAGTTTTCTACTGGCGCATCTCTGCTACATCGGCTACCTCCTGCGGATAAGATATTCCAATCCGCCGGTGCCGCTTTGCAAATATCCGGTCATCTTCCTCAACGCTGCCGCAGTAATTGCATTTATCCTCTTCCTGCTTCCTACGCTGGGCAATATGACTATTCCGGTGATTGTATATGCACTGGCTATTTCCATTATGCTGCAGAGCGCTCTGCATGCCTTCCACTTACGGTCACAGCCGGCAGGCTGGTACTGTGTGCTGGGGGCACTACTCTTCGTTATTTCCGACTCCCTCATTGCCACCGGCAAATTCCACGGCCCCATCCCCGGCGGAGACATACTCGTTATGCTCACCTACGGCCTGGCACAGGCCGGCCTCGTATACGGCGGCGCCAGACACTACCGCGACTTTCTCATGTAGCTATTTTTTTATTTGAGATTTGGTTATTTAAAATGCAGCGGAGAGCTAAGCGGATAGACCGGTTAATTTTCGCTCTGTTTTCCGCTGCATTTTAAATAACCAAATCTCAAATAAAAAAATGCTAAATGATTGGTAATTTCGTGGCCTATGCAGCAAACAGATTTTCTTGTCATCGGCTCAGGGATAGCGGGGTTAACGTACGCACTGAAGGTATCACAGCAGTGTCCTGATAAAAAGATTACGATCATCACGAAGAGCCGGGAAGATGAAACCAATACCAAATACGCCCAGGGAGGCGTGGCCGTGGTAAACGACCTGGAGAATGACAGCTTTGAAAAGCATATTGAAGATACATTGATCGCCGGTGACGGACTGTGTAATGAGCGCATAGTGGAAATAGTTGTCACGGAAGGCCCGGAAAGGGTCAATGAAATCATTGAATGGGGCGCCAATTTCGATAAAAACCCGGATGGCGATTTCTCCCTCGGCCGTGAAGGCGGGCATTCCGTTTTCAGGGTAATTCATCATAAAGACATTACCGGCAAGGAGATAGAGCGGGCGCTGCTCGACGCTATCCACCGCAGACCGAACATAGAACTGGTTACTCACTGCTTTGTAGTGGATCTTATCACCCAGCACCATCTGGGTTACCTGGTAACCAAATCTACCCCGGACATAGAATGCTACGGCGTTTATGTACTGAATCTTACCAACAAGAAAATTGAAAAGATACTGGCCAAAGTTACGCTGCTGGCCACCGGCGGAAACGGACAGGTATACCGTAGTACCACCAATCCTGGTATCGCCACCGGCGATGGCGTATCGATGGTGTACAGGGCCAAGGGCCGCATCGAGAATATGGAGTTCATACAGTTCCACCCCACCGCATTGTACCAGCCGGGCGTAAGTCCGTCTTTCCTGATTACAGAAGCTGTACGCGGCGATGGTGGTATTCTCCGCAATATCAACGGCGAAGACTTCATGCACAAATACGATCCGAGGCTCTCCCTCGCTCCCCGCGATATTGTAGCCCGCGCTATCGACAGTGAGATGAAGATCACCGGTACCGAACACGTGTTCCTGGACTGCCGGCATATGGATATTGAAAAGTTTGTACATCACTTCCCGAACATTTACGAAACCTGTATCAATGCCGGTATAGACGTACAGCACCAGATGATTCCGGTAGCGCCGGCGGCACATTACAGCTGCGGTGGTATTAAAACCAACGAATGGGGGCAAACCTCTGTCCGTAACCTCTACGCCTGCGGCGAATGCGCCAGCACCGGCCTGCACGGCGCCAACCGCCTGGCCTCCAACTCTCTTCTCGAAGCGATGGTATTTGCGCACCGCTGTTTTATGGACGCCACCAGCAAAATCGATACAGTAGATTTCCGGGAAGATGTGCCCGACTGGGATGCACGCGGCACTACCGCTCCCCGTGAAATGATTCTTATCACGCAGAGCCTCAAGGAGCTGAAACAGATTATGAGTGACTATGTAGGTATTGTAAGAACAGACGTGCGTCTGGAACGCGCGCTGCGCCGCCTGGATATTCTGCATGAAGAAACAGAAGCACTGTATCAGAAAACGGAGGTATCGCCACAGCTCTGCGAATTACGCAACCTCATCACGGTAGGTTACCTGATCGTCAAAGGCGCCTCCTTCCGTAAAGAAAGCAGGGGCCTGCACTTCAATACCGATTATCCGTTCAAGTGCGAACTCATTCAAAATATCGTGTTGTAAGCTAATCCGCTGGCATTCATTACCTTTGCGGGGCAATATCAACAATCCGGCTTATGTATTATCTGTTGCTCGCATTTTGTTATAGCTTTTCCATATTGCCGTTTCCGGTACTTTATTTCATCAGCGATATTTTATATGTGCTGGTGTATCATGTATTCGGTTACCGCAAAAAAGTGGTGCTGGCCAATCTCCGGCAGGCATTCCCGGAAAAGACAGATCAGGAAATCAGGCTGCTGGCAAAAAAATATTACCGCAATCTCACTGATATGATGGTGGAAACCATCAAGCTGCTGACCATGAGTAAAAAGCAGCTGCAAAAGCGCTTTATCTGCGACCTTAGCGTGCTTCATGAACTGTATGCCAAAGGCAAGAGCTGCCAGTTGCACCTGGGGCACAACTTCAACTGGGAATGGGCTAACCTGTTCTGTATGCAGGGTGTTAACTTTCCGTTTCTGGTAGTGTATATGCCGTTAAGCAGCAAGCCGGCAGACCGCATGTTCCGCCATTTTCGCGAAAAATTCGGTTCCACACTCATCCCGGCCAATGATATGGCCAACAGTATGAAACCCTGGATGGAAAAACAATACCTCATTGCGCTGGTAGCCGATCAGAATCCCGGTAACCCGCGCAGCTGCCTCTGGTTTCCTTTCCTCAATAAAATGACGCCCTTCTACAAAGGCCCGGAAATGGCAGCCAAACGCAATAACATCCCCGTCGTATTTGTAGACATCCGTAAAGTGAAACGCGGCTACTACAAGGCGCAGCTAACGCTCCGGTTTGAAGAGCCACAAAACGAACCACCCGGCAAAATCACCGAAGCCTTCGTACAATACCTCGAAAAAAATATCCACGAACAACCCGAAGTATGGGTGTGGAGTCATAGAAGGTGGAAGCATGAATACCCGGGTTGAAAATAATTGCGAATTACGAATTGCGAATTACGAATGAAAAGCGAAGACCGAAGCGGATACTGATAGTATGATCGCTTCGGTCTTCGCTTTTCATTCGTAATTCGCAATTCGTAATTCGTAATTACTTTCAACCTGGTATTTTCAATTTCTGTCCGGGGAAAATCAGATTCGGGTCCTTAATCTGATCTTTATTTGCTTCGAAAATATCTTTCCAGGAAACGCCGGGGTAATTTTTGGCGATTTTGCTGAGGCTGTCGCCGGATTTGACTGTATATTCCTTCGCGCCGGCGGGTGAGGCGTCTGAGGCTTTGATGTTCATGACTACATCTGCAGAGCGCATTTCGGGGTCCAGCTTTTCGTAGGTGCTCCACAGTTGGTCTTTCACCTGTGCGGGTGCTTCTCCGTCGATGTACAGTACACCGTCCTGTTCTCTTACCTGTAAGTTGCTAACGCCAGCGCTGTTGGCCTGGCTGATCAGTTCCTGATATTTATCCTGTAAGCTCATGGGAGTAATTTTAAAGGGTTATTTCAATTTGAGGTTGTTGTTTACTTTCTTGGGTCTTGCTTCCTGTGCTGTCTGGATAATTTTACGCAGATCGCTTTTTTTAGCTTCTCCGTTCAGGGTTACTTCTCCGTTGGCAATGCTTACCTGTACCGTTGAAAACCCTGCAGCAGCATAAGCGGAGTCCAGTGTTTTCTTGAGCACATCATCGGGGTTGATGACTACAGGAGCTGCTACTTCCGGTACTTTCACGGTGATGTTGTTGTTTACGGATTTAATTCCGGAAACCGCTTTGGCAGCTTCTTCCGCTGCTGATTTGGCTGCTTCGTCGGCCACTTCTCCGTTAAGGGTTACTACGCCGCCTTTCACATCTGCCGTAATACCTGGAATAGCGCTCAGTTTTTCATTTACAGCTTTCTGTAGCTTGCTGTCCGAGGGCTTACAGGCAAAGATGAATACGCCCATCATCATTAACAGGGCGAATGCTAAGGATTTTCTATTCATGGCTAAACAATTTTAGTGGAAGAAGTTAACGAATAACCAGCGAACGGAAAACTTTTTCTTGTTTAACTAATTGTTAATCAACAAGAAACAAAAACATGTTACAACATTAATTCCCTTCAGAGAGAAAGCAGAAACTGAGATTAAAGTGCAGCCACAAAGCAATTGGAAACGACCGCAGGAGTTACAAACACATTAAAATAAGAGGCTACATATAAAATAAGCCATATATCATGAATTACGAATTACGAATTGCGAATTACGAATGAAAAGCGAAGACCGAAGCGGATACTGATAGTATGATCGCTTCGGTCTTCGCTTTTCATTCGTAATTCGCAATTCGTAATTCGTAATTCGCTAGTTTAACACGTTTTTCTCCTGCACTACTTCCAGTCCTTTTTCGTTCTTCATTTTATTGAAGCCGCCGTCTACGTTGCGGAGGTTATGGATGCCTTCGCGTTTCAGGATGGAGCAGGCGATGATGCTGCGGTAGCCGCCCTGGCAGTGAACGTAGAGGTTGAGGTGTTCGTCGAAATCGGCGAGGTTGCCCGGATCCATCATATCGCCGAGAGGAAGGCTCATGGCGCCTTTGATGTGACCGTCAGCATATTCTACCGGTTTGCGTACATCTACTATAACGAGGTTGTTATCATGTGGCAGATCCATGGCCAGTTCATCAGGTTCTACGGTGATGATCATATCGCGTTCTTCGCCGGCTGCAACCCAGGCAGGGTATCCGCCTTCGAGGTAACCGGTTACATTTTCGAAGCCTACGCGCGCCATTCTTACGATGGTTTCTTCTTCCTTGCCTGCAGGTGTTACCAGGATAATTTCCTGATCAAAGGGTAACAGGCTGCCGGCCCATTCGGCGAAGCGGCCTTCCAGCCCGATGCTGATGGAGCCAGGTACAAAGCCTTCTCCGAATTCAGGAGCAGGGCGTGTATCCAGCATCAATGCACCGAATTTACCTTTTTCTTTGAACGCAGCCGGAGACAATGGCTGTAATGCCTTGTCCATAACAGCTTGCAGCGCATCGTACCCTTCCTTGTTTATTTTAGCATTGATAGGGAAGTAAGAAGGAGGCGTGGTTAATCCGCTTGTTACTTCTTCAATGAACTTATCTTTATCAGTTGCCAGCAGTGCGTAGTTGCTGCTCTTTTCATCACCGATAGTGCTGTAGGTATTAGGACCGAGGTTCTTACCACAGGCTGATCCCGGACCGTGTGCAGGATAAACGATGACGTTGTCAGGCAGTGTTTTGATGCGGTTATTCAGTGAATCATAGAGGTATCCTGCCAGTTCTTCCTTGGTAAGATTACCACTGAAAAGATCAGGGCGGCCCACATCACCTACAAACAGCGTGTCGCCGGTAAATACAGCATATGGCGCTTTGTTCTCATCTTTCAGCAGGTAGCAGGAAGATTCCAGCGTATGGCCAGGCGTATGTAAAACCTGTAATGCCAGCTGGCCGATGGCAAACTCCTCATTATCTTTGGCTACATAGGCATCAAAACCGGTTTCAGCATCGGGGCCGAAAATAATCTGCGCGCCGGTGGCTTTCGCCAGTTCCAGATGACCCGATACAAAGTCCGCATGGAAATGAGTTTCAAAAATATACTTAATGGTAGCATTACGTTCCTGTGCCAGCTCCAGATATACATCTATATCACGCAGCGGATCAATAACGGCAGCCACCCCGTCTGACTCAATAAAGTAAGCAGCTTCTGACAGGCAATTGGTGTATAATTGTTTAACGAACATGGTTGTTGATTTTCGATTTTCACAAATTTACTAATTCTCTTCTCTCCTGCTTATGGATAAAATCTATACCAAAATAAAAAAGTAGCCGCATGGCTACTTTTTTATATAATTCAATTCCGTATTTAAACGGTTAAATTAATTCTTAACCGACCAGTTCTTCCACAAATTTCGCCACCTCAGCAATACGCTGCTTGTTGATGGTGTAATGGATGAACTTACCATCTCTTTCGGTTATTACAATGCCGGCACGCCTTAATATGGCGAGGTGCTGCGATGCTACCGATTGTTCAAGACGCAGTTTCACATAAATCTCTGTCACAGTCATTTTCTTATGATCTTCCAGCAGCTTTATCATTTGCTGGCGCAGCTTATGGTTGATAGCACGCAAAACCATAGCGGCTTTTTTAACGGCAATGTAATCCAATTTGATCTGGTCTTTTTCATTGTTACCTCTAGAAATAATAAGAGTATTAGAAGAGGTAGTTAATAATGTTTTTTCCATCGCATAATAGTTTTAAAAAATGATGAAATGAAAGGGATCAACGGACAGTAATCGCAAAACAGTTAGACAACAAATGCGGTTTATCGATTTATACAAAAATATAATATTTGTCACAATAAAAAAAATTTCCATACCTTATTTTATCATATATAACCGGAGGATATGTGCAAATTAGATGTAATTTGACAATATTATGACAAATAAAACGAAAGTGTTAGGGTTTTTGTGGAAAAAAGAAGCTTTTCAGGTAAAATGGGCTGAAATAAGCCAGGTCAGCAAACGCTTTTTCGCGGTAAAACTGCTCAGATAAAGGGGTCATATCTGCAGCATTCATCACATATTCCTTAAAAACTGCATGCTCATGGGCAGGCAACAGCTGCTCCCACTTAGGGCTGCCATCACCGAAAAAATATATCTTCTGCTGCGCCAGTTCCGCACTGAATGTATCCGGCGATAAAACAAGCGCCTGCGGCTGTAACACAGCATTTAAACCTGCATCATAAATGGCGGTAAATACTTCCTGCCTGCGTGCATCCAGCATAGGGCAGTACCATGCTGCTTCGTCCTGCAACACGCTTTTCATTCCCTGCGCCATCATCTGCAACGTGGAAACCGCTATCAGCGGCTTCTTCCAGGCATAACACAAGCCTTTTGCAGTGGCCACGCCTACACGTAAACCAGTATAGGATCCGGGACCGGCACTCACTGCCACAGCATCTACATCCGCTGCTGTCAGCCCCTCCTCTTCCAGTAATTGCTTTACAAACAATATCATGGTAGCGGCATGATCCTGCTGATGCTCGTTTACCTTCGTCCGCAAGGCACGCCCGTCGCGCGCCAGACTCACGGAGCCGGTAGTAGTTGCCGTATCTATATTCAGTATTAGTGCCATTAATTTTCTATATCGCCTCGTATTCTGTTTGCAATAATGCAGCCACTTCATAACGGTCGTCGCCCGTAATATCATGCACTGCCTTCAATACTTCATACACATGCTTCACGCCTATCCTTTCACACCATTCAAAAGGCCCGAACGGATAGTTGGTACCCAACCGCATAGAAGTGTCTATATCCGCACGGGAAGCCGTTCCTTCCTCCGCTGTAAGATAAGCCTCATTAATAATCATACAGATCACCCTTGGCGTTACCATACCTATGGCATCGGCCACCAGCGTATATTCCCAGTTCAGCTGATACATAATATCTGCCAGCGTCTCCCGCTGCCCTTCGTCCATCACCGATACTTCCACCACCGGCAAAGCTATAAATCCAGGTAAGAAATTACAGCCTGTCATATTAAATCCCTGCTCAAAGGCATACTGGTTCATGACTTCAGACAACGACGTTTTCACCATCCCTGCCAGCACCGGAATACCCGGACTCTTTGCATAAACTGCCGCATGCTCCGGCCTGTCATCAAATATGAGATCTATTACCAGGTCAAACGCCTTGACCGACAAAACCTCTTCCAGACTGGTCTTCCATTGAACCGTATGCCTGGAAAGGTCCCTTTGCTGCAATTCTTCATACCGCTGTGCATCTGCTATTACCAGGATATTCATGCGCTAAATTTCCGCAAACCTAAAAAACTATTTGCTCATTTGAGATTTTTTCATGTGAGATTTGACACCTGTCAGGGTATACTTTTGTACTTACAGGCACAGGAACAACCAGAATTGGTGTCAAATCTCACATGAAAAAATCTCAAATGAGCAAATAGTTTTTTAGGTTTGTTTTATGGAAAAGCAAATCATTAATACCAATAATGCGCCCGCTCCTATCGGGCCCTATAACCAGGCTGTTAAAGCTGGTAACACCCTCTATGTATCCGGCCAGATACCCTTAAACCCTGCCACCGGCGAACTGGTGAAATCCGGTATCGTAGATGAAGCCCATATGGTCATGAAAAACCTGGAGGCCATCCTGCAGGAAGCAGGCCTGAACTTCAGCGATGTGGTTAAATCTACCATCTTCCTTACCGACATGGGTACCTTCCCCCAGGTAAATGAAGTTTACGGCAGCTACTTCAGCAGCAACTACCCCGCCCGCGAAACCGTACAGGTAGCCGCTTTGCCCAAAGGCGTTAATGTGGAGATCTCGGTGATAGCAATTAAATAATTGCAATTGCGAATTACGAATTGCGAATTACGAATGAGGAGCGAAGACATAAGCAAAGAAGTAAATTCTTTATCCGCTCATGTCTTCGCTCCTCATTCGTAATTCGTAATTCGTAATTATTTACTGGAACCAAATAACGTCGCCGCCAACCTTCCATCATGTCCATACACATCGTCTCTGAAATTCAGTCTGCCTTTGCTGTCAACGAAGGCGGTGAAATAGCCGATGAATACAGGTATTTTTTCTTTGATGGTAAGATATTTTTCTTTGCCGGCGTTCATGGCTTCATCAATTTTTTTATCAGTCCAGCCGGAATCTGCGCGCAGCAGCCATTGAGCCAGGCGCTTAGGCTCTGCTACGCGGATACAGCCATGGCTGAAAGAGCGTTTGTTTTCTCCGAACAGGTAGCGGGCGGGCGTATCGTGCAGGTAAATGTTGTATTCGTTGGGGAACAGGAATTTGACCTTGCCCAGTGAGTTTCTGCCGCCGGGGCGCTGCCGCACCACATAGGGGAAGTTTCCGCCGGAATACTTACTGAGATTGATAGCGCCGGGGGAGATAACCTTACCGCTGGCGCCCACTATTTCCATATTTTGTCTGGCCAGATAGCTGTTGCCACCCCGTTTGATTCCGGGCAGCACTTCTTTGGCGAGGATACCCGGAGGAACATTCCAGTACGGACTGAACACAATATAACGCAGGTCTTTACTGAAGATAACGGTATTGGCGCCGGGCTTTCCTACCACCACATTACAGCTCCAGTTGAGTTTTCCGTTCTCATATACATACATCATAAAGGCGGGAATATTGACCAGGATGTAGTTGGGGCCCGGATCTACGGGCACCCAGCGTAGTCGCTCCATATTCACCAGCACCTGGCGGATACGCTGCTGTATAGGTGTATTCATGGCATCCAGTACGCTTTGCCGGATGATACCGTCTTCTTTAAGTCCCATACGGGCCTGGAAATTTCGTACAGCCGTATCCATTACATTGGTAAAACGTACGCTGCTGTCGCCACCAGGCATATCGCCCATGAGCTCCAGCCGGTGTTTGATATCACCGATAACAGCTGCCGAATCGCCTTTTTTGAAGGTACTCTTAGCCGGAATACGGAGGGAGTCCCATTTCGCAGCAGCTTCGAGTTCCGCCAGCTTTTTCAGTTCATTCCGCAGCAGTTTGTATTGTCTGTTTACCGGTTCTTCTTCCTGGAAAGCATTTGATTTCTTCACCATGGAGTCCAGGAGGCTTTCCATATCTATCTTTTTCCGGGGGATGAACCATTCCAGGTCTTTGGCAGAATCGGCGGTAAGTCCGCCCCATACTTTGTTTCCGTAGGCAAAGAATTGTGCGGTGAGCAGCATTTCAATGCGTGGAATGGCGGTATCGCCGCGTTTCAGGCCCACGTCGCTTACCAGCAGGGTATCTGTGAGCCGCTGCAGGTCGGGGGTCATCAGGCTGCTGTCTTTAATACCGTAGGCCGCATCATTTTTCATCATATTGATGAAGTTGCCGGCCTGCTCCGTTAGTCCGTCTTTATTAACCCAGGCGTAGTGGAAATCACGCTTCCGGTAGAAGTTACGGATATAATCGTCGTAGGCGTCAAAGTTATGATTGGTGGCGAGGAAGGTGTTCAGTGCATTACTGTCTAGCGCCTGTTCAATGTATTCCTCTTTGGTGTAGTGGGTGGTATCCCTTGCTTTATTTTTTTTGCGGGCGCCGCTCTGCTGCTGGCAGGCAGCAAATATCATCAGGGCCAGCACAATCAGGGAAGAATAACGTATAGTCATAAGTGAATGGATGTAAATGAGTTTGAAAAACCGAAAACAAACATGACAATATACAGTGGGATTAAACTGCATTTCAGGCATAAATGTATGAAATATATGCACTTAGCATCATGATTATTAAAACTATTTCTATTTGGCTAACTTGGTAAATAAACGAAATCTGATGAATACACCCGTGGCACTCCAGGATATTCCTGTAAGAAATACCGTAGCCGGACATTTCGGCCGTTTCGTGCATGGCGAAAGAAGTACGCTGGCCTTCTGGGAAATAACGGCGGACTCCATCTCGCCGATGCACCAGCATCCGCATGAGCAGATCACCTACATTGTTTCTGGCACCTTTGAAATGGAGCTGGACGGTATCAGGCATCTCCTGCATCCCGGCGATACCCTGGTCATCCCTCCTAACACCGTCCACGGCGGCAAAGCCATTACAGACGTACAGATTATAGATAGTTTTTGTCCGGTGCGCGAAGACTACCTGTATAAATAATTACGAATTGCGAATGAGGAATTGCGAATGAAAAAGCGAAGACCGAAGCGGATATTTGCTTCGGTCTTCGCTTTTCATTCGTAATTCCTCATTCGTAATTTGAAATTACCTATAATTTAATCTCTTCGTCATTCGCATCGAAGAACCTGTATTCAGTAAGATGGTAGTTTGAGTCGGCTTTGAGTTTTATCCATTTTTTGTATTGGAAGTACCATTTCCATTGTTTGGATGTCAGGAATCCTTTGGTAAGGTATGCGTGCAGTATCGGGTGTACGCAGATGGTTAATCCTTTGTGCTGGTGATTCAGGAGGTACTGGAGATTTTTCTCAATATCTTCCAGAATAAGCATGGATGCGCCTATTTTGCCGGTTCCTTTGCAGGCGGGGCAATCTTCCGCTACGGATATGGTTATTTCAGGTTTCACCCGCTGGCGGGTGATTTGCATCAGCCCGAATTTGGATATCGGGAGGATGGTATGTTTGGCTCTGTCCTGGGACATGAATTTCTCCATTGCTTCGAAGACTGTCTTTTTATTTTCAGGCAGCTTCATATCAATGAAGTCGATGATAATGATACCACCGAGGTCTCGCAGGCGGAGCTGGCGTGCTATTTCAGCGGCTGCTTCCAGGTTGGAGGCAAGTGCGTTCTGTTCCTGGTTGTTGCTGGAGCTTTTGTATCCGCTGTTCACATCGATAACATGGAGGGCTTCAGTAGCCTCGATGATGAGGTATACGCCGCTGTCGAGGTTCACGGTTTTACCGAATGAAGCCTTTACCTGGCGGGTGATGCCATAGTTATCGAATATGGGAGAGCCGTTGTTGTAATAGTTAACGATATCCTGCTTTTCAGGCGCAATCTTCTGGATGTACGTCTTGGTATCAGTATAGATATTTTTATCGTTGATAACTATTCTGTTGAAGCTCTCGTTCAGCAGATCCCGGAGGATACTGGTGGTTTTTGTCTGCTCGCTCAGGATTTTCTGCGGAGCCTGGGCGCCGCTGAGGTTGGCCTGGATATTTTTCCAGGTCTGAACGAGGGTGGTAAGATCTTCGTGCAGTTCTGCCGTTTTCTTTCCTTCTGCCGCGGTGCGTACGATAACGCCGAAGTTGGGAGCTTTGATGGCTTCCACAATTTTCTGCAGTCTTTTTCTTTCTTCGGAAGAGTGGATCTTTTTAGAAACCGCTACAATATCATTAAAGGGAGTTAACACTATGAATCTTCCGGGAAGAGAAATTTCGCAACTCAGGCGCGGGCCTTTGGAAGAAATGGGTTCTTTCAGAATCTGTACGAGGATATTGGGTTTACCACCCAGCACATCCGTAATTTTGCCGGTCTTTACTATTTCCGGTTCATTTTTAAATTTAGTGAAATCGAAGCCTTCAGGGGTTTTATCGCTGATGGCGGTTGCAGTAAATTTAAGAATAGAACGGATATAAGGGGAAAGATCCGTATAATGTAAAAAGGCATCTTTCTCGAAGCCTACGTCCACAAAGGCAGCATTCAAGCCGGGAATCAGCTTTTTTACCTTGCCCAGGTACAAATCGCCTACTGCGAAGTTTGGGTTTCCACTTTCGTGGTGTAACTCAACTAACTTTTTATCTTCCAGTAACGCAATTTCCACTCCTGTGGGAGCCGCATTTATAATAAGTTCCTTATTCAAGCGTCCAAAATTTTAACCTTTAAAACTTCACCTTTTATGCTATGCGCACAGCTATGTAAGAACAGCTTACTGCATACCAAACAATAGCTCACTATAAAGTTAGCATATTCTTCACCGATGTGATGATGGATTGCTTAAGGGTTCAGCGATCACTGCAGGGTATCTCCGGAGAGTCAATCAAATGCGGGATCTATGGAAACAACCTGCATGATTCCGGCAATTTAAGATAATTGCCAGAATCATGCAGGATATATGAAAATTTTTATCCGATCACCGCGCCGGGATACCTGATTAGTATAAATGGCGGGAAACTGGAGTAATTATTTCTTCTTACTTTTATGCCGGTTCTTTCTCAGTCTTTTTTTACGCTTGTGAGTGGCAATTTTATGTCTTTTTCTTTTCTTACCGCAAGGCATACGCTTAAACGTTTTTAAATGATTGAAAAATAAATATTATTGAATACTTTTTATGTAGCTGTCTACTTCTTTCTTCAGTTCCGGATCGGTCATGAATTGTTTGCTTTTTTCAAACAGTTCAATTGCTTTCTTTTTATCTCCCTTGCTCCTGTATGATTCTGCCAGTACAAAAAGTACCTTCGCATTTTCAGGATGCTTCTTCATCACTCCTTCCAGTCTTTCTATAGCCTTGTCATATTGCCCGGAAGTGATAGCCAGGTTAGCCAGTGTTACCTGTGCGTCAATATTATCAGGATTCTTAGCCACTACATCTCTCAGCTTGGCGACACCTGTCATGGGCTCACCGGTGTTCATGTACACCATAGCCTGTGATATTTTCAATGTATCGTTAGCCGGATTTATTTTTATAGCCAGGTCAAACAGGCTGATAGCCTGGTCGGCTTCCCATTTGGCAATGCGCGGATCTGGCGCATGTTGCAAATGGGCTAAAAACAAATTGGCTGCAAAGGTGAGGCTTTTTTCGGAATTTTCCAACTTAGCGGCTTCTCCGAGATAATAGGCCGCCACGGGCAGCTGATTGAGACTGTCCCAGGTAGAGTATAGTTGTTTGTACGCAGCTATTTGTTGGGCTTTTACGTCACCACGTACCACATTGGTTTCGATAGTGTTGATCTGTAACAGTTTGTCAGCAGGAATCTTTGCTTTTGCTGTTTCCAGCAGTTCCGAAAAGGCAATAGGCTCTACGCCCTGTCCGCCCTGCATAGGCGCGGCAGTTGACATAGCTTGCTTATCTGACCGGGGTACAGTTCGGCCAAAGGCATATAATACCACCAATAGTGCTACAGCACCACTAACCAGGAGAACTTGTGTTTTTTGCATCGCCTAATAAATTAGGCTGCAAAATTAAGAACTTTTGAGCTTCTTTACCTCAGCAACAAATTCTTTCGAAGGTTTGAATGCAGGGATGAAGTGCTCCGGGATCTCCACAGCTACGTTCTTCTTGATGTTCCGGCCAATTTTGGCGGCTCTTTTCTTTGTGATAAAACTGCCAAACCCACGGATGTAAATATGCTCACCATTAGCCAGGGCTTCTTTCACCTCTTTGAACATGGCTTCTAGTGTGACTAAAACATCTACTTTGGGGATGCCGGTTTTTTCAGCAATGTTGTTAATTAAATCAGCTTTTCTCATATAAAAGCGAGAGGATTACTTTACTCTCAAAGTTAATTTAAAATTTTTAATTGCTGAATTTTAGGCAAATAAATTTTATTAATTTTTCTTATACCTGTATTGGTTATAATTTATATTTATTTGCAGGCCCGGAAATGGGTATCTGATGTACCTATAGGGTTTTTTGGACAGCTTTTACCATATCAATTTACTAAATAATTTTATTAAAATAATATATAAATGACCAATTCCCGACTTTTTTTTACGGAAAAATTACTGGAATGGAACCGTGAGACCAATACCCGCTCCATGCCGTGGAAAGGTGAAAAAGATCCCTACCGGATATGGCTATCCGAAATCATTCTCCAGCAAACCCGCGTGGAGCAAGGGCTGCCATACTATCAGAACTTTATAAAAAACTATCCCGACGCTAAAAAACTGGCCGCCGCACCGGAAGAAGAAGTGTTCAGATTATGGCAGGGACTCGGCTATTACGCCCGCTGTAAAAATATGCTCGCCGCCGCCCGGGAAATTGCAGATACCTATCAAGGTAAGTTTCCTGCACAGTACGATCAGATCAAAGCCCTCAAAGGTATAGGCCCCTACACCGCTGCAGCCATTGCCTCCTTTGCCTTCAACCTCCCCTACGCCGTACTGGACGGAAACGTTTACCGCGTACTGTCACGCTTCTTCGGCATAGAAACACCGATAGACAGCACCGCGGGCAAAAAGGAATTCGGCGACCTCGCCCAGGAACTGCTCCCCCATGACCAGTCTGCCGCCTATAACCAGAGCATTATGGACTTCGGCGCAGTTGTCTGTAAACCCCAGCAACCACTCTGCAACGAATGCCCCCTCAATAAAAAATGTGCGGCCCGCCAACAGCAACTGATATCCGTACTACCAGTAAAATCAAAAAAACTGCAGATAAAAAAGAGATACTTCAATTATTTCATCGTTCATTATAAGGATAACATCTATATCCGTAAAAGAACGGCAAGCGATATATGGCAGAACCTGCATGAATTCATTCTCCTGGAAACCAGCACCCCGCTGGATTTTGAGGCCCTGCAACAGACAGACGGCTTCAGGCAGATTTTCGGAAACACCCGGTTTGAATTTGAAGGTGTCGGCAAACCCGGTAAACAGCAGCTCACGCATCAGACCATTTTCAGCCAGTTCATCAGCCTGTCTGTAAAACAACCGCTGCCGGCAACAGATTATATGGCAGTACCCGCCGCCTCGCTGAATAATTATGCCTTCCCGAAAACCATCACCGCCTTTTTACAGCAGCGTCATTTGCAATTATTCTGACAAAAGATGCATAAAAGTTTTTTATATACATTAACGGACAAACTAGCAAGATGTTATAACATCTGCTTCTGAATGAGCTTAATCGGCTCCCAGCAAGAAATTTTTCACTATCGATTGGAAAAAAATATTAACTTTAAGAAGGTTGTTTATTTATAAAAGAAGAACTTTTTAACAATAGACTAAAAAAACCTACAACTATGAGAGGTGTTAATAAAGTAATCCTGATAGGCAATTTAGGCAGAGACCCGGACGTTCAGTTCCTGGAAGGAAATATTGCGGTGGCTAAATTTTCACTGGCAACCACCGAAACATTCAAGGACCGGGCCGGCAAACTTATTTCACAAACAGAATGGCACACGGTGGTGCTCTGGCGCGGACTGGCGGAACTGGCGCAGAAATACCTGCACAAAGGCAGCCTGGTTTACATTGAAGGACGTTTACGTACCCGCAGCTGGGAAGATAAGGAAGGCAATAAAAAATTTGCCACAGAAGTTGTAGGAGATAACCTGGTAATGCTGGACAAGCGCATGGACCTCAATAATTCCGATCACCCCATACCTCACCATAGCAGTTCCGGATCTTCAGCAGGTGAAAATTTCGCCAATAACATGGAAATTCCCCCTTCGCTGAATGAACCCGCAGACGACCTGCCGTTCTAACCGCATATAAAAATATTAAGTTTTACAGGTACGTAATCCCATAATGGGACATTACTTATATTTGCGTGCATGGAAAAGTAATTCAGGGAATTACGTTTTTCTTTATTTTTGATTTATTACATCAAAGTTCAACATCTTGGAGATCCTCTCGGCAAGCAACTTTTCCTGTTTGTTACAAGTGAATGCACCCATCGCTACACCAAATATGGTTGTATTCCTACTTGTTATTTTTGTTTTACTGCTGCTTACCTTCATCGTTTCCGGAGCAGAAGTAGCCTTCTTTTCCTTAAATTATAAGGACCTGAATGTGCTTAAAACAAGACAGAACACTTCCGGCAAACTTATTACCAAACTGCTGGAAAAGCCTAAATCACTCCTGGCTTCCCTGCAGACGGCCGGTATCATACTCATGATAGCCTTTATCATGATTACCAACTACCTGGTAACACAAATGGAAGACCTGCAGACCCTGCCAGTCCTCTCCTTTGTAGTCCGTATCTCGCTCATCTGCCTGATACTTCTGTTCTTCGGACAGATATTACCACGCGTATGGGCCGCCCAGAACAACATCCGCTTCGCCACCTACTTCGCCTGGTTCGTGAGCCTTATTCACGCTACCCTGGAACCTGTCAGCGATTTTTTTGTGGGCCTCAGCAGCAGCATAGAATCCAAACTTTTTAACCGCGGCAGCGGCCCGGTTAACTTCCAGGAAATAGATGAGGCCATCGAAATGAGCGTGGACCCCACCGCTTCCCAGGAAGAGAAAAATATCCTCAAAGGCATTATCAAATTCGGTAACATCACCGTAAAACAGATTATGCGCGGCCGCCTGGATGTAAATGGCATGGAATACGACCAGTCATTCACCGAAGTTATTAAGCAGGTGGCTGACCTTCACTATTCCCGCCTGCCCGTTTATAAAGGCAACCTCGATAATATCGTAGGTGTAATACATACCAAAGACCTGCTGCCGCACCTGGATAAAGGCGCGGACTTTGACTGGCACGAAGTAATGCGGCAACCATTCTTTGTACACGGTCATAAACTCATCGAAGATCTCCTCTCCGAATTCCAGAGCCGCCGCATGCACTTCGCCGTAGTGGTAGACGAATTCGGCGGAACCTCCGGTATCGTTACCCTGGAAGATATTATGGAAGAAGTGATCGGCGATATCAAAGATGAATTTGACGAGGAAGAATTCAACTACAGCAAATTAGATAACTTCACCTACGTGTTCGAAGGCAAAACCATGCTGAACGATGTTTGCCGCATCATGAACATACCAGCAGAAACATTTGAAACCGTAAAAGGAGAAAGTGACTCCCTCGGCGGCCTCATACTTGAACTGGCAGGAAAATTTCCGGAAGAAAACAGCGTTATCAATTACAGCAACTTTGATTTCACTGTACTGGAAGTCACCAAAATGCGTATACAGAAAGTACAGGTAACCATCCGGCCCGATGCCAGCGAACAGGCATAAGCCAATCCTAAATGTGATCAGAACAATGCCATACTTAAAAGGAAAGGCTATAGCCCTTTTTTCCCTGCTGATTTGTATACTAGCTGCCTGTGAAAATACACCTACACCGAAACCCCGTGGTTTCTTCCTGGTGAAATTCCCGGAAAAAAAATACCGCGTATTCGATATGCCCGGATACCCGTATACCTTCGAATACCCGGTGTACGCCAATATCGTTAAAGACACTTCCTTCTTCGGAGAAAAGCCCGAAAATCCTTACTGGATCAACATCGACTTCCCTACCCTCAATGGTAAAATCTACCTGAGCTATAAAATAATAGGACCCCAGAACAGTTTTCAGAAACTGGTGGACGATGCCTTCAAAATGACCTATAAGCATACCTACAAGGCTGAATATATAGACGAAAATAAAATCCATACGCCGAACCATGTTACCGGCACCTTCTATGAAGTAGGCGGTAACGCGGCTTCCGCCAAGCAATTCTTTGCTACAGACTCCACCAGCCACTTCCTGAGAGGCGCCCTGTACTTCAACGCGCCCCCCCAGGCAGACTCCCTGGCTCCTGTAAATCAGTTCCTCGAAAAAGATATGTGGCACCTGGTGGAAACCCTCCGCTGGAGATAAGCTGCCAATCCCGTAACTTTGGGGTATGATAACGCGTTTGCGGGGTGAATGCCGCAAACCAAAGACCAATACCCGATGATCATCATTGACGATAAATACATAAGTGACGAAGTAATTGAAGAGCAGTTTGTATGCAATCTGTCAGCCTGCAAAGGCGCCTGCTGTGTTGCAGGCGACTGCGGCGCCCCGCTGGATAAAACTGAAATCAAAACCCTGAAGAAGATTTATCCGCAGATTAAGTCTTACCTGCGCCCCGAAGGAATCGAGGAAATCGAGAAAACCGGCACCAACACCACCGACGCTGAATATGGCTATGTCACACCCATCGTTAACAAAGGCATCTGTGCCTACGCAACCATCGACGATCATGGTATCGTTGGTTGCGGCATAGAAAAAGCCTGGAAAGACGGCGTCATTGACTTCAAAAAACCCATCTCCTGTCATCTGTACCCGATCAGAGTTACCAAATACGAGAGCTTTGAAGCAGTTAACTACGATCGCTGGGATATATGCAAACCAGCCTGTAAAAACGGAAAATCCCTGCGCGTCCCTGTTTACCGCTTCCTCAAAGATGCGCTGATCAGAAAATACGGCACGGAATTTTATGAGGTGTTGGATAAAATAGCTACTAAACAGTACAAATAACTATAGCTATCAACAGGTGATTAGCTATCTTTAATAAAGGAATTATCGTTTGCTTATGCATCAAACTGCCTCCGCTTTCCTGGAAGAAAGCGAAAAGAAAGCATCGGATCTTGGTCATCGTCAGACTATAAACTTCAACATCGGTAAATATAATACCGCTGTGAAGGCCGGCAAACAACAGTTTGCGGACCTTCCGATTGCACGTGAAAGAGCCAAGAATATCAAGTGGAGAGCTATTGAGCACCTCGATAATCACCTGGAAGAATTTGAAATGAACTTCAGCCGCCGCGGCGGCAAAGTGATCTGGGCGGAAACAGCAGAACAGGTGCAACAGGAAATACTGGCCATCTGTAAAGCCAAACAATGCAAAAGCATTGTGAAAAGTAAGTCCATGGCCACTGAAGAAGTACACCTCAATGCTTTCCTCGCCGACAACGGTATTGAATGCGTGGAAACTGACCTCGGGGAATATATACAGCAGCTGGACGGCGAACCGCCCTACCATATTGTTACACCGGCCATGCACAAAAGCAAGGAAGATGTAGCCCGCCTGTTCGCAGAGAAATTAGGCACAGACCCCAATCTTACACCGGAGCAACTGACCCTGGTGGCAAGAGAGAAATTAAGACAGAAATACCTGGATGCAGAGATAGGTATTACCGGCGCCAATTTCATCATTGCAGACACCGGCTCCGTTGCCGTCACTGAAAATGAGGGCAATGCCCGCCTCACCACTGCTTTTCCGAAAACACATATTGTACTGGTAGGTATTGAAAAAGTACTGCCTTCCGTGTCTGATCTGGCACTGTTCTGGCCCCTGCTGGCGACCTATGGTACCGGTCAGCAGGTAACTGCCTATAACTCTATCTTCAGCGGTCCCCGCCAGGAAGGTGAAGTAGACGGTCCTGACGAAATGTATGTTATCCTGATGGATAACGGCCGTACCAACATCCTGAAGGACACCGCAGCCCGCGAAAGTCTTTACTGCATCCGTTGCGGCTCCTGCCTGAACGCATGTCCCGTATATAAGAATATCGGCGGCCACAGTTATGCCACCACCTACAGCGGCCCTATAGGCTCAGTCATCACACCGCACCTGAAAGGTATGGACTCCTGGATGCACCTCAGCTTCGCTTCTTCCCTCTGTGGTAACTGTACGGAAGTATGCCCGGTGCGTATTAATCTGCACGAATTGTTACTGCACAACCGGCAGAAAGCGGTGGAAGAACATCACACTTCCGGTGGTGAAAAATTTGCGTGGTTTGTCTGGAAACAGGGCTGTAACAGCCGTAAGATGATGAATATGGCCAGTGGAAAAATGAAAAACTTCCTGCTGCGCAAGTTCTTCGCGAAAAGCTGGGGAGACAACCGCGAACTGCCGGTTTTTGCTCCCAAGTCATTCAATCAGTTGTGGAAAGAGCGTAAAGGCTAATCTTCCTTCTTTTTTACGAACTCCACCTGCAGCTCTATGATCGCAGGTTTGCCGTCAGGAGCGGGTTTCCACGCCGGCCCTTCCTTCACCACACGGATCGCTTCTGCATCACAGGCCGGGTTTAAGCCTTTGATGACTTTAAAATCATGCAGTGTACTGTCTGCATTAACGGTAAAGGATATACGTACTATTCCTTCAAACTGGTTATCCGGATTTTTTGTATGCTTTGCGAGATAATGCTGGTAAGTCTCCCACCCTGCTACAGGCATTGGTTCAGGTGCTGTTCCCTTGCGCGCCCTCATCCTGCTTTCCTGAACGTTGACAGCTGATATTTCGGTTCCGGCAACTTTTCTGGAAAGCATTGCATTCACATGGGTATCAGTATCCGGCAATGGTTTCACGTAACCGTAAGCCATTTCTTTGGCAACAGCAGCCGGAGCAGCGGCAGGCGCAGCAGTGACGGCCGGAGCCTTCATATCTTTCATCGCAACCGTTTCGGCATCTTCTTTTGACATGCTGCTCATGGATATCTCTTCAGCGGATTTCCGGGCAACGGCATTCCCTTTTTTATGTTTATCTGCAGCGGCTAAGGTTACAGGGGCAGCATCCGTATCCATTAAGGCAGCGGGATTATCTGCCGTTGCGGACGTTTTCCCTGTATCTGAGATATGCGTTGATTCCCGGAGCGCCGGTGCTTCCGCAGGCACTGCCGGCTGGGTAACGGCGGCAATAGGCTTACGATCAGCCTCTTCTCTCACCAGAAACCAGCCACCGGTAAATAATAATAACAGGATGGCAGCGGCGGCGGCCCAACGGTAATACATGGTACGCACCCTGGACCTGCGCGGAGCTATTCTTTCCGTCAGGCGTGCGGTAAGGTCATCCAGGTGATGGTGCTGATCAGGTGTATGCATAGCATAGCCATCCAGCGCATCAGCCAGGAACGGGTCATCCAGGGCCTGGCGTTCCAGGTCATGCATGGCCTTGTCGTCGAGTTCTCCGGCCAGATACTGGCGGATTAATTCGGCGCTTACCACTGGTTTGTTATGTGATTCCTTGTCAGGCATGTTGTTTTTCCATACATATTTTCAGGTTACGCTTACCATTCTGTATATAGCTCTTTACCTTATTCATGTCGTACCCGGTGATAACACATACTTCCCGGTAGCTCTTTTCCTGCAGGTAGAACAGGTCTACACTGCGCTTTTGCTCTTCCGGTAAGGTTTCCATGCATTTTTCCATGGACCGGAGGTTATCTTCCAGCGAAATTCCGTTGTCATGATGCGCCGTTTCCCCATTTTCCATAATGGGGTATTCATCTACCGAAATTTGCCGTCCCTCCTTGTTTTTCATTGCCCTCAGCTTCATCAGGCAGTGATTGCGGGCCAATACGTGCAGCCAGCTTTTGAAATTCTGGACCTCATGCAGCTTCAGCTTGCCTATCAGCTCCTCGAAGATCTGCATCACCGCATCTTTACTGGCATCTTCATCAAAATATTTAAGGCATACCCCATATACCAGGTTCATATAACGCTGGTACAGGGCGGCCAGCACATCCAGACTGCCGGAGGTTTTATACTCCCGGATCAGTTCTGCATCTGCTGCATCCTGCATCATATTTTGCTGAAGAAAGGGCACCAATAGTCTAATTTACAGGGGAATTTACGGAATTTGATTATTTAATCATTTGAGATTTGGTTATTTAAAATGCAGCGGAGACCTTTTCGTATGTCTCCGCTGCATTTTAAATAACCAAATCTCAAATAATCAAATAACTACATGCATTAGTGTCTGAAGTGTCTCATGCCGGTCATTACCATCGCCATGTCGTGCTGTTTGCAGAATTCGATGGAGTCGTTATCGCGCATGGAGCCACCTGGCTGGATCACCGCCTTGATGCCTTGTTCGTTGGCGATGCGTACGCAGTCGTCGAACGGGAAGAAGGCATCAGAAGCCATTACAGCGCCTTTCAGATCGAAGCTGAACTGGCCTGCTTTTTCAATGGCGTGGCGCAGGGCGTCGATACGGGAAGTCTGGCCACAACCTTTTCCTACCAGTTGTTTATCTTTTACGAGAGCAATAGCGTTTGATTTCAGGTGTTTGCAAACAATGTTGGCAAATTCCAGATCAGCCTTTTCGCTGGCGGAAGCGGGGCGGGCGCCGGCATCGTTCCATTCTTTGTAGCTGCCATTATCGCTGTCCTGCAGCAATACGCCGTTCAGTACATTTTTAAACATGTATTTGCTCTTTACCGGCTGTTTCTGTTCCAGCAGGATACGGTTCTTTTTGGTTTGCAGTACGCTGAGTGCATCTGCATCGAAACCGGGAGCTATCAGTATTTCAAAGAAAATCTCGTTGATGGATTCAGCAGTGGTTTTATCTATGGTTTTGTTACAAACCAGTACTCCGCCGAAAGCGCTTTCCTTATCGCCGGCCAGTGCCGCTTCCCAGGCTTCTTTCAGGGTTGGGCGGGAGGCAATACCACATACGTTGGTATGTTTGATAACGGCGAAAGTGGTTTCTGTAAACTCCTGGATGAGCTGGCAGGCAGCATCTACGTCTACCAGGTTGTTGAAAGAAAGTTCCTTACCATGCAGTTTATTGAAGACTTCATTCAGATTACCGTAGAAAACGCCACGCTGGTGCGGGTTTTCACCATAACGGTTCACCTGACCCTCCCGAACGGACACCTGGAAATAATCGCCGGGTTCGTTGTTCAGGAAATACTGGGAGATAGCCACATCGTAATGAGCGCATACTTCAAATGCTTTGGCAGCAAAGTTCCTGCGGTCCTGTAAGGTGGTGCCGCCATTGTTTTCTGTTAATACCTTTTCCAGATCTGCATACTGATCTTTGGAAGCAACAATTACCACATCTTTGAAGTTCTTGCCGGCAGCACGGATCAGGGAAACGCCGCCGATATCTATCTTTTCAATGATAGCCTGTTCTTCCGTGGCTGTTTTTACTGTTTCCTCAAACGGGTACAGGTCTACAATCACCAGGTCAATCTCCGGAATTTCGTATTGCTTCAGCTGCTCCAGGTCCTGCGGGTTCTCACGGCGAGCCAGGATACCACCGAATACTTTCGGGTGCAGTGTTTTAACACGGCCGCCCAGAATGGAAGGATAAGCAGTGAGATCTTCCACGGCTACGCAGGATACGCCCTGCTCTTCAATAAATTTCTGTGTACCGCCTGTTGAATAGATGGTAACACCCTGTTCACCTAACTTTTTAACAATGTTCTCCAGGTTATCTTTATAGAAAACGGAGATCAGCGCTGATTTAATTTGCTTTTGCATGGATGGAAAACATTAGATATTATTAACATGGGCCCCTGGTCCGGAACCGAAAGAAGCGCAAAGTTAACACGTAACAATCATTTTTCCATTCTTCTGTCCGGGTTGCAGCAAAAATGGCATAATTTCCGCCCTTATTTTAAATCCTGTACCATGAAAAAGTATATTGTATTTCTTCTTTGTTTGTTGCTGCCCGTTCTCCTGAAAGCCCAAAGCTATGCTGACATTGTCACCTATCATACCACAAAGTATGCAGCGTATGGCGCCAAAATTAAAACCAATCTCAATTTTGCGAACGGTACGCATTTGCCGACCATTATTATTGAGGGGTATAACCTGGGCACCGGAGAGCCTATCGGCATTGTGATGACTTTTTATATCAACCAGGATACGCTGGTACTTTCCAATGCTTCATCTTTCGGCTCTTTTACCCCTCCCATATACATCGCGGAGGAAAACGGCAAGGTGGTGATTATGCTGGAGGGGAAGGACTATTACCAGCGCTTTGCGGTAAGGGCCTTTGCCAAAGGGATGTTGGATTATGCCGCTAATTACCAGGGCTGGACTGTTGTTGACGAGCCAATATCACCTGCTTCGGCAAAAAAATTCCGGCTCTATTATCAGAACCGGTTTACGGATAAAGTGCTGCTCCCCGGCGGAAGTGTATGGGATTCAGCCGGACTTGGAATCGGCACCGCAGCCAAAGGCTCCAGCAGGCTGGCAGTGGATGGCACCATTGCTGCCCGCAGGGTAAAGGTTACACAGGCTGCCTCCTGGCCTGATTATGTTTTCCAGGACAATTACCCGCTGATGTCCCTGGAGCAAACAGCCGAATTCATCAGACAAAACAAACATCTGCCGGAAATACCTACTACAGATGAAGTTGCCAGAGAAGGTGTGGATCTCGGTGAAATGAACCGGAAACTATTACAGAAACTGGAAGAAATGACCCTGCACATGATTGAAATGAAGAAGAAGATCACAGCGCTGGAACAACGCAGGTAAATATTTAGGGATTTTGTGATTTTGTAATTTTGAGATTTTAAATGCAGCGGAGAGCTTCGCATATACTTCCGCTGCATTTAAAATCTCAAAATTACAAAATCACAAAATTCCTAAATATTTACTCACAGCTGTTTCATGAATGCGCCCTGTTCCGTCATTATATGACATGCAATACCGGCTTTGCTGCATTCCTCTTTCCATTGCGCAGTGCGCTTTATTGAATTGGCGGCGCCGATAATGACCTGGCGGCAGTCATAATATGCCATGACAGCGGCTATGGTGACCTGCGGATTATTATTCAACAGCAGGTAATCTGTCCGGAATTTCTTTTCCGCCATACCACCTGGTAAAGCGCGGTCGATGATAACCAGCTGCCGGCCGGCGAAACGGATATAATTGCCGTATCGGGCAAAGTTGCCTACTGTACCGGGCTGTAAACCGAAATGCAGGCGGCCGGCGGCTATAGCCTGACCGGCAGCAAGCGTAAAGATGGTATCCTGACCTGCAAACTGCACCCGTTTTCCGTCCACACAATCTATTGCCGTATAGCCGGTAACGTTATATATGATCAGCATCCGCTGACGGCGGCAATCGATTTCCCACCAGGCTTGCAATGCTATACTACACCAGCAGCTGATAACGGCCAGCCAGAGGCCGGGTTTCCAGCGGGCCAGCCACCACAGTGCCAGACCGGCTATCAGCAGATACAGCCAGCAGGTCTGCGCCAGACTCAGGTGCATGTTTTTAATCAGTGCATACGGCAATGTTCCCAGCCAGTGCACACATGCGTTCATATACATGATGAGATATCTGATAGCTGTGCCTGTCCATACCGCCAGTGGAGGAAACGGCGAAACCAGCAATAGTACTATCTCTCCGTAAATAACAACAGTAGATAACGGTACCGCAATAAGGTTAGCCGGTAAAAAATAATTCGGGAACTGGTGAAAATACCAGATGCTAACCGGCAGCGTAAGCACCTGTGCAGCAAGCGATACAGCAATCATCTGCCAGATATACTCCAGCCATTTCTGCGGAAAGTAAAGCAACCGGAATAACGGCTGGTAAAATAACAATATACTCAGCACAGCCAGGTAAGACAGCTGGAAACCCGCATCTGTAACCATCCACGGGTCATACCACAATAACAGAAAGGCGGAAGCGGCAAGGGTGTTATAGGTCACTGCCGGGCGTTGCAGCACAAACCGGCCGATAGTTATACCTGTAAACATTACCGCAGAACGCAGTACAGAAGCGGAAGCGCCGGTAAGCAACGCAAAGGCCCATAATATTGTGATGACCACCGCTGCCCTGCCGGCATCTGCCAGCCGGCGCTGCGGCAGCCATCGCAGCAGCCATAACAGGGTGCCGTACAGTAGTGCCAGGTGCATTCCTGATATAGCAATAACATGCACAATACCGGTGTTGCTGTAGCTTTGCACCAGATCTTTGTCAAGATCCTGCCGGTATCCGATCAGCAGCGCCTCTGCCATCCCTGCTTCCGGGCCTTCGCCGGTATATTTTTTCAGGGTATGCAGACAATAATCCTTTGCCTGCAGTAAAGCGCCGGTAAGTATGGACCGGTCCTTTTCCGGTAACAACCGGTAATCTGCAGGCTGCAGGTACCATTGGTGGCAGATCTGCTGCGCTGCACACCAGGCCTTGTAATCGAATGTACCAGGATTGCCGCTGCTGCGGATTGTAACGGGCATTTTAGCGATCAGCAGGCGATCGCCGTAACGTAGGAGTGCTGACGAACTATCACGGCTAAAAAAGGCTAAAATGCGGCCTTTTGCAGGTACTGTTTTTTTACCGTGGCAAACAGCGATGACCGACAGCACCGTTTTCCGGCTGCGTGTCTTTTCCTGCAAGGGTTCGGCAATCTGTACCAACAGACAGGCGGAGCTATCTGCTACATTCGCAAAATACCCTTTACGGTGACGAATGTCTCCGGTATAAACACGAACAGCACCAGCGCTGTACAATAAAACAAAGAGAAGTACACCGGGCGCAAACCCTGCACTGTAGCGATACTGCAGCGGCAATCGCCGGAACATCCACAGTCCTGCTGCAGCCATTACTATCATGAGCAACAGCCAGTACAATGAAACCGGAATAAATAACTGTGCTGTAATTCCCGCTACCAGCGGTACTATCAGACGAACAAAGGGCACGCGCTTCCAGGGCGCGTTCACAAACATGGACGATTCAAACTGCATGGGGGTTAACTTTTATACCAATAAAATTACCGATTTACATGCAAGTTTTTTGCCCTCTGTAACGCATATGATATAAAGATATGATGACATGAAAACTTCTACCCCGGATGTTAACAAACCGATTTAGCAACTTTTTCCGCGATTATATAAATATTTAAAAATCAATATATTTAATATTAAATATTATCATATCTGTTATTGATTAGTTAACATCTTCTTTAAATATAATATTATTTGTAAAATGCATTACCGGTCACGCTATTTGTGTCGTATCAAGATTCAATAGTCGTGTCTTTAATGGTTATTTTGAGGGAAAAGAAGGAGCCTGATCTTTATCAGGCTCTGTTTTTTTTAGTGCATGGTGCTTATCATGATAGGGGTGAGTAATTGCGAATTACGAATGATGAATGGCGAATGTTAAGCGAAGATTGAGGCGATCATAAAAGCAGATATAAAACAAGAAAAGAGACAAAAGTATAAAACGAAGAAGCCGTCCGGATAATTCCAGACGGCTTCTTCGTTTATACTTCGATTCAATCTCCGCGTTTACATTCGTAATTCGCAATTCGTAATTCGTAATTACTTACTCAGGTACATGCTCTTTTCTTTATAGAGCTGTCTGAAATACGGATCACGGAGATCTTTGATAAAGCGGATGGCTTCACCGGTAGATTTCATTTCAGGTCCGAGCTCTTTGTTTACGCCCGGGAATTTATTGAAGGAGAATACCGGTTCCTTGATGGCGAAGCCGGTGAGTTTCTTTTCAATGGTAAAGTCGCTCAGCTTGTTGGCGCCGATCATCACTTTGGTAGCGATGTTCAGATATGGCACCTGGTAAGCTTTTGCGATGAAAGGCGTAGTGCGGGATGCGCGCGGGTTAGCCTCGATTACGAAAACTTTACCGTCCTTTATCGCGAACTGAATGTTAATCAGACCGCGGATATTCAGGGCACGTGCAATCTTCTCCGCATAGTATTCCATGGTGGTTACTTCAATCGGTGTGAGGTTGAAGGCCGGCAGTAACGCGTGGCTGTCGCCGCTGTGGATACCTGCAGGTTCAATATGTTCCATCACGCCCATTACATGGAAATCAGTACCATCGAAGATACCGTCTATTTCAGCTTCCTGGCAGCGATCCAGGAAGTGATCGATCAGGATTTTATTGCCTGGCAGGTGACGCAGCAGGCTCAGTACTGATTCTTCCAGTTCCTCTTCGTTGATAACGATACGCATACGCTGACCGCCCAATACGTAGGAAGGACGCACCAGTACAGGGTATCCTACTTCTTTCGCCACTTCAATGGCATCATCAGTATTGTAGGCAGTACCATATTTCGGATAAGGGATACCCAGGTCTTTCAGCATATCGGAGAAACGGCCGCGGTCTTCCGCAATATCCATGTTATCGAAAGAAGTACCGATAATTTTGATGCCTTTTTCTTCCAGGCGTTTAGCCAGTTTCAATGCTGTTTGTCCACCCAGCTGTACAATCACGCCTTCCGGCTTTTCCAGCTCGATGATTTCCCACAGATGTTCCCAGAATACCGGCTCGAAGTACAGCTTATCAGCCATATCGAAATCGGTGGATACGGTTTCAGGGTTACAGTTTACCATGATCGCCTCGTAACCGCAATCCTGAATGGCCTGGAGGCCATGCGTACAGCAGTAGTCAAATTCAATACCCTGGCCAATTCTGTTAGGACCGGAACCGAGTACTATAATTTTCTTTTTATCAGTAACCTTGCTTTCATTTTCTGTATCGAAAGTAGAATAGAAGTAAGGTGTTTTCGCTTCAAACTCTGCACTGCAGGTATCTACCATTTTGTAGGTACGAACAATGTTGCTGGCTTTACGCTTTTCATACACTTCTTCTTCTTCACAGTTGCCGAATAATACCGACAGTTGTTTATCGGAGAAGCCCATCTGTTTGGCATCTTTCAGCATTTCCACAGGAACGCTTTCCAGATCATGTTCCAGCAGTTGTTTTTCCAGGTTCACAATATCCTGGATCTGGTGCAGGAACCAGCGGTCAATATGCGTCAGCTGATGAATGTGTTTAACGGAAGCACCAGCCATCAGCGCATCTTTAATACGGAAGATACGATCCCAGGTAGGACGTTTCAGTTTTTCGATGAGCTGTTCGCTCTTCATGAGCGACTTACCATAGTAACCCAGGCCCAGTGCATCATTTTCAAGGCTCTGACAGGCTTTCTGCAGCGCCTCCGGGAAAGTACGGCCGATAGCCATTACTTCACCCACAGATTTCATCTGCAGTCCTAATGTATCATCAGCGCCTTTGAATTTATCGAAATTCCAGCGCGGCATTTTTACGATTACGTAATCCAGCGCAGGTTCAAAGAAGGCAGAAGTAGTTCTGGTAATCTGGTTTTCCAGTTCATCCAGGGTGTAGCCGATAGCCAGTTTCGCGGCGATCTTGGCAATCGGATAACCGGTTGCTTTGGAAGCCAGTGCAGAAGAACGGCTTACACGCGGGTTGATTTCAATCGCAATCAGTTCTTCATTCTCCGGGTTGAGAGAGAACTGTACGTTACAACCGCCGGCGAAGTTGCCGAGGTCGCGCATCATCATCATGGCTTTGTTACGCATGTCCTGGAATGCAGTATCGCTCAGGGTCATGGCAGGCGCCACGGTGATAGAGTCGCCGGTGTGAATCCCCATTGGGTCCAGGTTCTCTACAGTACAGATGATTACTACGTTGTCATTCTTATCACGCAACAGTTCCAGTTCATACTCTTTCCATCCGAGTACTGCTTTTTCTACCAGTACTTCGTGAATGGGGGATGCTTTCAGACCACGATCCAGTGCTTCGTCCAGGTCTTCCCTGCTATGCACGAAACCACCGCCTGTACCACCGAGTGTAAAGGAAGGACGGATAACCAGCGGGAATCCGATCTCCTGTGCAAACTCTTTACCTTCCAGGAAGGAGTTGGCTGTTCTGGCAGGCGCAACAGGAATACCCAGCTGAATCATCCACTGACGGAACTGTTCACGGTCTTCCGCCTTGTCGATCGCTTTGATATCCACCCCGATGAGGCGCACATTGTGTTTCTCCCATATCCCCAGCTCATCAACTTCCTTACAGAGGTTGAGCGCTGTTTGTCCGCCCATGGTAGGCAATACGGCATCTATCTGGTTTTCTTCCAGAATCTGCTCAATGCTTTCCACAGTCAGTGGCAGCAAATAAACCTTATCGGCCATCATAGGATCCGTCATGATGGTAGCCGGGTTGGAATTAATCAAAATCACTTTAATTCCTTCTTCCCGCAACGAACGTGCTGCCTGGGAACCGGAATAATCAAATTCGCAAGCCTGACCAATAATAATGGGACCAGAACCGATAATGAGAACAGATTTGATAGATGAGTCTTTTGGCATTTGTGTAATCTATTGAAAATGAAAAACCAAATTGATTTTAATGCCGTGCGAGGGACCAAAAAAATCGTGCAAAGTTACGTCATTTGAAATTTTAAATGGAAATAAATTTTTCTTTTTTTCTGAAAGATTTTTGCACCACCTATTAAAGACAAGAATTTTTGTATGTGATGTTTTCAGCATGCATGATGGGGGAAATTACGAATTACGAATTGCGAATTACGAATGAGGAGTGAAGATATAAGCGGATGCCAAATAGTATTGTTCGCTTATATCTTCGCTCCTCATTCGTAATTCGCAATTCGTAATTCGTAATTGATTTTATATTCTGATTCTTGTCGACATTACTGCTATCGCCGCGCCCATTACGGCAATGAGGGAGAAGGAAACGGCGAGGCTGGTAGCTTGCGCAACAAATCCTATGAGCGGGGGGCCAAATAAAAAGCCGAGGTAGCCGATGGTGGAAACGGTTGCCAGCGCCATTCCGGGAGACATTACTGTGGAACGGCCTGCAGCACTGTATACCAGGGGTACTACAGCGGAAACGCCTGCTCCTACCAGCATGAAGCCAATCATAGCACTGATGAAATACGGGAATGCTACTGCTATCAGCAAGCCGGTGGCCGTTAGTACGCCGCTGATCAGGAGCATCTTTTTAATACCCAACCTTGTGGTGATACGGTCTGCCACGAAACGGCCGGCTGCCATGGTACTCATAAAAGCGGCGTAACCTGCACCGGATATGCCGTCGCGCACATGCACCACCCTTCTGAAATAAACACCGCTCCAGTCAAACATGGTGCCCTCACAGATCATAGAGCACATAGCAATAATGCCGAGCGTGAGCAGGAAGAGGTCCGGCCTGGCAAACAGCGGCTGGTTGGGCTGAATATTGGTATCCTGCGCTACCATGCGGCGCATGGTAAACAGGATGATGCCCCATGACATAGCGGTAATCAGCAGAAAATGATACACCGGCGCAATATGCCATCCGCTCATGGCAGTACCGATAGCCGCCCCGGTAAAACCGGCCACACTCCACAGTCCGTGGAATGATGCCATGATAGATCTGCCATAGAGGGCTTCCACCGCCACCGCCTGTGTGTTGACGGCTATATTGGCCAGGTTACCACAGAATCCGAAAAATACCAGGAACATAATCAGCTCCCAGGGCGCCCTTGCCAGTCCGATTACCGGCAGTAATGCCGCATAGGCTACTGCCGCAATAATAAGTACCTGCCGGCTGCCAAATTTGGACACCAGCACGCCCGCAATCGGGAGGGAAATGATAGATCCTACGGGAAGGGCCAGCAGCACGCTTCCCAGCCCGGCATCGTTGAGCTGCAGCGCCTGTTGTATATCGGGAATACGCGATGCCCAGCTGGCAAAACACAGTCCTGTCAGAAAAAACAATGCACTCACGGCAATGCGTGTACTTCTTTTATTGATCATCACCATCGTTAAGTCCTGTAACATCAGCAGTCAGATAAAGTTATATCACCTGTATACCCAGGTTGATGTATGGTTTGAAAGTATCCAGCTCCGGCTTGTCTGTAATAATAGTATCGATGGCAGTAATATCGCATACCCGGTAAGGTTCCGCCGTATCCATCTTATCGCTGGTAGCGAGTGCAATTGTTTTGTTGGATGCAGCTACCATGGCAGTTTTCACATCTGCTTCGCCGAGGTCAAGCCCCGTTACGCCTGCATACGGATGCAGGCTGCAGATGCCGAGAAAACATATGTCGGCATGCAGTTTCTCCAGCATACGGATGGTATCCATACCACCGGCCGTCCGGGAATCCTTGCCGATGCGGCCACCCGTGAACACCAGCTCAATAGCGGGATGCTCCACCAGCTGCGCCAGGATGGGCACACTGTTGGTGATTACTGTAATGTGCAGATGCGGCGGGAATAACTTCACCAGTGATAAGGTGGAGGTACCGCCATCCATGATGATGGTCTGACCATCATGCAGGAAGGATAAGGCTTTGGCTGCTATCTGTTTCTTATCGTGTTCATGAAAAACTATACGTTCCTTAAAGGAATACGGATTGGGCGAATGCGGGATGGCGCCTCCCCTGACTTTAATCAGCTGCCCGCTCTGCGCCAGCACTTCTAGGTCGCGGCGCACAGTGTCTTCAGATACCTGCAGGTCGGTGCTCAGCTCCGTCTGCAGCACCTTGTGATCTGTCTGCAGCTTCTTCAATATATAATCCAGGCGTTCTTCTTTCAGCATGTTTTGCCATTTTCTGCAATATTATGAAAACATTTGCAATATTATGCAAGAAACAGCATATCTTTGCAATAAACAGCAAAATATGGCAAGAATAGCAATAGACATGGACGGTGTAATGGCAGATACGACCAGCCATTACCTGAAGTATTACGAAGAGGAATACGGCATCCGGGTAGATCCGGCTACACTGGCGGGTGCAGCAGAGGGAGAAGGGTTTGACGACAAGGAGGCCTGCCGCAGGTACATTACCTCACCAGGTTTTTTCAGAACATTGCCGGTGATGCCGGGCAGCCAGGAGGTAGTAAAAGCGCTGTATGATAAATATGAGGTGTTTATTGTATCGGCTGCGATGGAATTTCCTTTGTCGCTGAAAGAAAAGCTGGAATGGCTGAATGAGCATTTCCCGTTTATCAGCTGGCAGCGGGTTGTGTTCTGTGGTTCCAAAACCATTGTGGACGCAGATATTATGATAGATGATCACGACAAGAACCTGCGTTACTTTGACGGCAGAAAATTAATATTCAGTGCACCGCATAACCTGCATATCAATGACTACCAGCGGGTGAATAGCTGGGAAGAAGTAGCTGCTGCCCTGTTGCAGGAGCAGCTGGTAAAAGGCTAGGCCTTGCCTCTTTTCTCCAGCGTTTTGATTTTGCGGATATAATGCTGCATCTCCATACATTTATCCAGATAGGCTTCCAGCCAGTTTACACCTTTTTGTGCATGTACCGGATCTGTAAAGTAAGTGGCAGGAAGCCCCAGGCGCTGATAAAGCTGGGTAAGCTGCTCCGGGGAGAACCGGTCAGTATCCAGCCAGTCGTACAGTTCCGGTACTGTAATTTCCAATGATGCCGCCACGCCTCTGAGCGATAGCTTCTGCTGTGCAAAATACAGCAGTAACAGTTCACCCTGGTGCAGCGGCAGGTTCTCCAGGGAATCCCAATGGTAAAAATCATTTTTGGTAAGCGGTATGGCAGCCAGCAGGGTGTCCAGCTTGCGGGCTTTGATAACCGGCTGATTGAAATAGCGGTATAACCCCGGTGGAGTAAGGCCGGTCTGTTTTGCATACTGCAGTATAATGATGTTTTTCTGACGGAGTATACGCCTCAACCTGGCGCCTTCGTGAATGTAATATGGTATTGTCATGTGTAAAAAGCATTGGGGGTGCTTGCACACAAATGTAATGATATTTAATTACACTCAAAATAATTCATGTCAGAACGCCTTATATACAGCGCATTTTGGAAGTCCGGGTTTTCAAACTGTATAAACAAATATTATTATAATAAGAATTATTTCACAGTTTTGGGTTTTGTCTGTTTACGCAGGGTAGCTAATTCCTTCTTTACTTTTATCACATCATCTTTCACGGCAGTATAACTCTTCAACAGCTGGTTATGTTCTTCCAGCAGTTTATAATATTTCTCCCGCAGCAACATCATTTCCTCACTGTCTGTCTGCCGCGCTTCCTGTATACTGCCGGGGTTCAGAAATGCTTCGGCAGTCATGTCCAGCCCTTTTGCCACCCGGTCCAGCTCGTCCGGAGAAAAGGTTTCCTTTTCAAAAACATTGTACATCGTGCGCCGGCTCATATTCAGGCGCTCTGCCAGTTTACTTTTATTCAGCCCCTTTTCCGCTATGAGGTTCTGCAGCCGGTTGCCATGATGTATGTTTTTGCCGTTAATCATTTGTACAGCCCCGTTCCACCTGATAAATTCTTCCGGGGTTATCCCTATCAGCAGGCAAAACCGCTCCAGGTTAATGCGCTTCATATCGCTGTTGCGCAAATGGTAGTGCGCAATCTGATTCGTGAAGCCAGCCATTTTGGCGAAGTCGATAATCTTGATCTTCTTCTGCTTCAGAATCTGCTTTAAGCGCTGCCCCATATGTATCAGACTCGATTGCATCGTTTATACATTTTTGTTTATAGTCTCGTAAGCACGGGTACCTCCCGTTGGATTATGGTATAATATAACAATTAATATTTCATTTCGTAAATAAAAATATCAAAATACAGGCAAAAAATAACAATAAGAAAATACGAATTAACAGGTTATAACGACAACGGTTACACGTAACTGATATGCTATCGTAGATTTTCATTTTAACAAACCCGTTACCATATTGAAATCTGCATTATAACAGCAGTAAAAAAGGAGATACAAAACGAAGCATTACAACTGACAGCCGGATAATACCATTTCCCTGAAACCCTTTATTCATCGGCATTACAGAGGATTATCTTTTTTTGATAAAATGTATAATTTTATGATTATACTTGCATCTTTATAAACATTTTTAATTACACCATAAAGATGATAACCAACATGTAATTGTTAACCTATCAATATCAAAAAAATAAAATCATCCTCTATGAGTAAAGAAACCATCAACGTGTTGCTGGACATACACGAACAGATTTCAGCGATTCCGGCCATTTTCCGGGAAAAGGTATGTGTGGATTGTAACTGGAGCCTGCCTACCTTTTACCGGAAACTACGCACCAAAGACAAGCCCAATCCGCACAGGAAGGGAGAAATGATACCAGCCCTCAGTAATGCGGAAAAACAGAAGATCATTGAAATTATGGATGAAGTGTACGACAGCTTCCGGGACAATATGGAGAAATACCGGAGATAGAACGCTCACGGCTATACGTATCCATTGTTTGCGAAAAGTATGTTGACTGACAATCAATTCTGCCTGAAATCCCTTCCTGCCCCGGAATATGGCCTTTATATAATAGCTTTCTGCCCTCCGCCGCTCTATACTGACAGGCGGCCCTGTGCAGAAAGCTATTTTTCTGCCGGCAAAATTCTTCATATAAATACCCTTCCTGTTCGACAAACAAATTGTTTTTTGCTAAATTTTTAGATTTTTTCTAGCAAACCATCGGGTTTTTCTTAAATTTAGTCCCCGTAAGGAAATGCTTATAATAACCAATAAACAATTGATGGTGCTATGTCGTACCCATACCAGATTAAGACTTTAGAAGAGTATCAACAGGCTTATCAGCAGAGTGTAATAGACCCGGAAGGCTTCTGGGCAAACGTTGCAGACCATTTTATGTGGCGCCGTAAATGGGATAAGGTGCTGGACTGGAATTTCAAAGATCCGGAAATCAAATGGTTTACCGGCGGCAAACTCAACATCACGGAGAACTGCCTGGACCGCCACCTGGGAACGCTTGGCAATACCCCTGCCATCATCTGGGAACCCAATGACCCTGAAGAACATCATCGTATTATTACTTACCGCGACCTTTACAATAAAGTATGCCAGTTCGCTAATGTGCTGAAAAATAATGGCGTTAAGAAAGGCGACCGCGTTTGTATATATATGGGTATGATCCCTGAACTGGCCATCGCAGTACTGGCCTGCGCCCGTATCGGCGCTATCCATTCGGTGGTTTTCGGTGGTTTCAGCGCCCAGTCTATTGCCGACAGAATCCAGGATGCACAGGCCAGCCTGGTTATTACCTGCGACGGCGCTTACCGCGGCAGCAAAGACATTCCGCTCAAATCCGTTATCGACGATGCGCTCATGTCCTGCCCCTCTGTTAAGAAAGTAATCGTCTGCACCCGCACCCGCACGCCTGTCAGCATGCTCAAAGGCCGCGACCTCTGGTGGGAAGATGAAATCAAACAGGTGGAAACCATGGGCAACCCGCCCTGCCCTGCGGAGGAAATGGATGCGGAAGACATGCTCTTCATCCTCTACACTTCCGGCTCTACCGGCAAACCTAAAGGCGTGGTACACACCTGCGGCGGATACATGGTTTACGCCAACTATACCTTCGTGAACACCTTCCAGTATCAGCCGGGAGAAGTATACTTCTGTACCGCAGACGTAGGATGGATCACCGGTCACAGCTACATCGTGTACGGCCCGCTCAGCGCAGGCGCCACCACCCTCATGTTTGAAGGCGTACCTACCTACCCGGATGCAGGCAGACTGTGGGAAATCACTGATAAATTCCGTGTCAACACCCTGTATACCGCACCTACTGCTATCCGCAGCCTGATGGGTTACGGCCTCGGTCCCGTTAATCATAAAGACCTCAGCTCCCTGAAAAAACTGGGCAGCGTAGGTGAACCCATCAACGAAGAAGCATGGCACTGGTTTAAAGATAATATCGGTAAAGGCAAATGCCCGATAGTAGACACCTGGTGGCAGACAGAAACAGGCGGTATCATGATTACGCCTATTGCCGGCGTTACTCCTGAAAAGCCAGGATTCGCCACCCTGCCGCTTCCCGGCGTACAACCCATACTCGTGGATGAAAACGGGAAGGAGGTAACTGGCAACGGTGTTAACGGTAACCTCTGTATCAAATACCCATGGCCAGGTATGCTACGCACCACCTACGGCGATCATGAGCGCTTCCGCAAAACATATTTCTCTACCTACGAAAATCTCTACTTCACCGGAGATGGCTGTATGAGAGACGAAGACGGCTACTACCGCATTACCGGCCGTGTGGATGAT
Organism: Chitinophaga solisilvae; assembly: GCF_009928525.1. GTDB lineage: Bacteria > Bacteroidota > Bacteroidia > Chitinophagales > Chitinophagaceae > Chitinophaga > Chitinophaga solisilvae. The sequence continues at coordinate 332,526 of NZ_JAABOK010000007.1, forward strand.
GTACTCAACGTAAGCGGTCACCGTATTGGCACCGCCGAAGTGGAAAATGCCATCAACATGCATGCAGGCGTTATTGAAAGCGCCGTGGTAGGCTACCCGCATGAAATTAAAGGCCAGGGTATCTACGCTTACGTTATCATGGAACGCCTGTCCCACGATCCGGAACTCTCTAAAAAAGATATTGCCCAGACAGTGGCACGTATCATAGGGCCTATCGCTAAACCAGACAAAATCCAGATTGTAAGCGGCCTGCCTAAAACAAGATCCGGCAAAATCATGCGCCGTATCCTGCGGAAAATTGCGGAGAACGATCTTGACAACCTGGGCGATACCTCTACCCTGCTGGATCCTGGCGTGGTAGATGAAATCAAGAAAGGAAAACTATAACCAGATCAGCTCTTTCATATTTAAGGATGCAGACGGCCTATCTCCGTCTGCATCTTTGTTTTGCGGTAATCCTTAACTTCACCCTATGAAAAAATTCTGGAAACGCCTGCTGTACAGCTGCCTGTCTTTAGCACTACTGCTCAATGTGGTAGTGGCGTTCCACGCATGGAAGTTCACCCACTTCTTCAACGACACCTCACACCGGAATAAAAGACCGGAGGAAATGAGTGTGGGAGAAAAAGCGCAGATGATGCTGTTCGGTATTCGTATATCCAAATCCGTTACGACCGCACATCCGGATGTACCCTATGAAACAGTCCGGTTAAAAACCAAAACAGGGCTGCACCTGGAAGGCTGGTGGATACCCACCCCCAACGCCACCGGCACGGTCATCGTACTGCACGGCTACCTCGGCAACAAAGGCGCCCATCTTGCCGAAGCAATGTGGTTCCGGCAGCTGGGATATAACGTTTACCTGCAGGATTTCCGTGGGCATGGTAACAGTGACGGCTATACGTGCAGCATCGGCTACTACGAATCGGAAGATGTAAAACTGGCCTGGGATTATGTGACAGCAAAAACGCCACAGCCTGTCGTGCTATGGGGAATGAGCATGGGCGCGGCTGCCATCATGAAAGCCGTACCGGAATATCATCTTACCCCGCAAAAAATTATACTGGAAGCTCCCTATGCTACCCTCACTGATGCAGTGAAAAGCAGGATGCGTGCGGTACATCTGCCCCCTACCCCTTTCTCTCAGCTGCTCACATTCTGGGGCGGCGTGGAGCAGGGATTCTGGGGCTTCAGCCTGAATCCGCAGGATTATGCCCGCAAGCTGACCATGCCAGTACTGCACTGCTGGGGCCAGCAGGATATACGCGTACTGCAGGATGAAACGAAGCGGGTATATGCAGCGCTGGCTTCCTCCCGGAAGCAGCTGCAGGTATTCAAAAAATCAGGACATCAGTCTTTCTGCAGAAATGAGCCGGAGATCTGGAAGCCGCTGGTGAAGCGCTTTCTGAAACAATAAAAAAGCGCGCACCATACGAGTGGAGCGCGCTCTTCACAGGATCTGACCCGCCATGTATATATTGGAGTCATGATGCAGTTAATTGCTCAACTGCGTCACTAGATGCCGTCTGTTACACTGACCAGTAAAGGTAGCAATCATTGCTGCCATAGGAAATCACTGTCCCTGATTACTACAAAAATCTTTCCTGTTTTACCGGCGTATTACTACAGGCGTCCCTGTTTTTATGATTTCATATAATTCGACCACATCAGCTGTTTTCATACTCACACATCCCAGCGTCCAGTTAATACGGCCGTCCACATAATTATCTCTGATACCGGATTCGTATTCAACCCCATGGATACCAATACCTCCGCCAATGGTGGCCTCAGACGATAAGGAGCCGGTAGCCTGCCGCGTGTGAAATTTCTGCCACGAGTCTTCATTGGGATAATCCAGCAGCAAAAAGCGGGTCCAGCGGTTATCCATTCTTTTATTGAGAATATGAAACGTTCCTTCCGGTGTTTTACGGTCTCCTTCTGAATATTTATCTCCCTGATCACGGTTACCAAAAACAACCTTATAAATTTTTCTCAGGGTTACATCTTCATAAAGGTACATGCGGTAATCGCTCTTATCTATCAGCAAAAAAATCTTATCCGGATTAATATTTCCGGCAGATAACCGCACATTATATAAATCATTATTCCGGACAAATCCCGTTAGCGGCAGCAGCAGTAACAAGGCTGCGTACCAATAGTTCAGGCACTTTTTCATAGGGCAAATAATATGCAGATAACGTGTATAGGGAGAATTTATTGTGATAAATCAATTACGAATTGCGAATTACGAATTACGAATGAAAAGCGAAGACCGAAGCGGATATTCGCTTCGGTCTTCGCTTTTCATTCGTAATTCGTAATTGGTAATTCGTAATTCCTTGTATTAGTAGCCAAATATTTCTTCCATCGTCAGCTTCTTCACTTCTCCCATTTTCTTCAGATCATCCAGGTTGATCTTCTTTTCAGAGGCAACAATGCAATAAGTATATGGTTTATGTGCGAGGTTGTCGTCATGAAATTTCTTCACATCACTGAAGTTCATTTTATCGATGGATTCATATACCTGTTTGCGGATATCGGTGTTCAGGCCCAGCTTTTGTGCAGCGAGGTAGCTGAAGATGATGCCATCGTTGGTGATACGTTCGGTTTCGATTTCCTGTTTCATGGATTCCTTGGCTGTTGCCAGCATTTTATCGGAACGGGGAATCTCATTCAGGAGTTCGTTCATGCCTTTGATGGCGTCATTCATTTTATCGGCCTGGCTGCCCACGTAAGCGATGGCGGAATAGCGCTCTGCTTTTTTATCAGGAGATGCATAGAAAGCGTAGGTAGAGTATGCCAGTGCTTTTGATTCGCGGATAGTCTGGAATACGATAGAGCCCATACCACCACCGAAGTAGTTGTTAAACAGGGAAACGATACCTGTTTTAGCAGGGTCGTAGGTGCTGCTGTTACCGATCCAGTTTACTTCGGTCTGTACCATGTCGTAATCAGCAAATAATACCTGAGTCTGGCCTGGTGCTGCCTTGTGGAAGGCAATAGCTGCCGGTGCTTCTTTGAAGGCGGCTGGCAGCGGGTGCAGTTTTTTAATATCTGCTGCTGCATCTGCAAGGGCTTTTGGTCCGAAGTAGATGACAGTATGCTTATAGGCAGGCAGTTCATGCAGGAGGTCTGTCAGTTCCTTAGCGGAAACAGCATCCAGTTCTGCCTGGCTCAGCTGATTGTTGAACGGATTTTTTGCACCATACATGGCATAGTTAACCACGCCGCTCATGATGGATTTCTTGCTCAGCTTGGCATCGGCACGGCCTTTCTGGATGCGGCCTTTCAGGGCAGCCAGGGCAGCTTCATCCGGTTTGCAGTTGCTCAGGATATGTTCAAACAGGGACACGGCCTTATCGAAATTTTCCTGTAACCCGCTGATAGTGATGCTGGTATTTTCACCGGAAGCGGAAATGCTGAAATTGCAGGCGATGTTATAGAATTCCTTGCTGATCTGCTCGGAAGTGTATTTGTCTGTGCTGAGGAACTGCAGGTAAGAAGCAGCCAGGTTCAGCTTTTTATTGCTGTAGGTCCCCATGTCAAATCTGTAATACAGGCGGAACAGACCATTGTCTTTATTCTGCACATACATGAGCTGGGTGTTACCTAAAGGAGCTGTCTGAAAATCTTTTTCATAATCGAGCCACAGTGGTTTTACCGGGGTGGCAGGCATGGTTTCTATTTTCTGCAGGAAAGCGGATTGTGCTTCACGGTTTACTTCAATCGGGGTGATAGCGGGTTTCTCTACTTTCTCGATGCTTTTATCTTCGCCTTTACGTTTGTACACCAATACGTAATTATCCTTGAAATACCTGTTGGCATAATCAACGATCTGTTGCTTGGTTACTTTGCTCATATCATCGATGTAGGCTACATCAAAGGCCCAGTTGGTAGCGCGGCTCTTAATGAAAGCGTCCATGATAGAAGTGGCGCGGGTGTTATTGCTTTCCAGCCCCTGTAATTCGCCCAGTTTGGCGTTGTTTACGATGGCTTTTACCAGTGTTTCATCGAATTCTCCCTTCTTCAGAATTTCCAGCTGTCCCAGCAGCAGGGCTTTTACTTCTTCCAGCGTCTGGCCTTGTTTGGCTTTACCGGAAAGCGCCAGCAGGGAGTAGTCTTTCAGGTTCATTACCTGAGCTTCTGCGTTGAGGGCTTTCTGCTGTTTGTTGATATTGAGGTCGATAAGACCGGCTTTACCATTGCTCAGGATACCTGACAACACGCTGAGTACCAGGTTGGACCTGGTATCCAGGGCGCCGGGCAGTCTGAAGGCGAGATCCAGGCTTTCCGCATCCGGACCGAATACTTCTTTTACGACAGGAGCGCTGATCGGAGCTTCCGCCGCTGGTTTATATTCTTTAACAGGTTTGGGTTTCATGTAGCTAAAGCGCTGGTCAATAGCCTTGATAACGTAATCCGGGTCAAAGTCGCCGGCCATTACCACAGCCATGTTATTGGGCACGTAGTAGGCGTTGTAAAAGTCGCGGATAACTTTAAGGTTAGGGTTTTTCAGGTGTTCAACCGTACCGATGGTAGATTGCTGCCCATAGTTGTGGGTAGGGAACAATGCAGCGAGCATGGTTTCGTACACTTTGCGGCCGTCGTTGTCCAGTCCGCGGTTTTTCTCTTCGTACACGGCTTCCAGCTCAGTATGGAAGAGGCGGAATACCGGGTCTTTGAAGCGTTCGGCCTGAACGGTCAGGTATTTATCGATGGCGTTGGAAGGAATATCTTCTTCGTAGATGGTTTCTTCCACCCAGGTGTGGGCATTGGTTCCCTGGGCGCCCATGGAGGTCATCATTTTGTCGTATTCATTGGCGATCGCAAATTTTGCTGCGATACCGGAGATGCTGTCGATTTCATGATACACTGCTTTACGGGCGTCAGCGCCGGTAGTTTTGTTGTATTTGTCGTACAGTTTTTCTATCTGGTCGATATACGGTTTTTCCTTTGCCCAGTTCAGGGAGCCGTATTGCTGGGTGCCTTTAAACAGCAGGTGTTCCAGGTAGTGTGCCAGCCCGGTATGATCCTTCGGGTCGTTGTTACTTCCGGCGCGGGTACCTATCAGGGTCTGGATGCGCGGGTCTTTTTTGTTCACGCTCAGGATAACGGTCAGGCCGTTTTTAAGTGTATAGAAGCGGGCTTTCATCGGGTCGTCGGTTACATATTTATAGGTATACCCACCTGATGATGCTTCTTTCCACTGATGGTTTCCCTGGGCCATGGCGGTTTGCACGGTACAGGGCAACATCAGCAGTAAGGCCGCCTGTTTGAACAGTTTCATAGAAAAATATTTAATGTTTGGTTTAGAAATTGTTGCCAAATATAACCGGAAGGATAAAAAAAACCGGAATTTAGGGAGGATAATTCTATGAGCGGTAAGACAGACTGATTTTCAACCGATTGTAAACCGGAAAAAACAAGGACAGGGATTTCCTTTTATTAGCTGATTATCAGGGGATAAGGAAATTCATTAAAGATGAGGGCCGTTTTACTACGATTAAATGGTTGTAAGTGTACGGCTCTTTTGACAGCGGGGGATAATAGCTGACGGCTTCTTTTTTTCCGTAGCGGGCCAGCAGCGGTGAATTTGCCTGAATGTCGACAGTCTTTTTCTGAATAATGGTTGATCCGGCGGAGTTTTGCAGGGTTCCGGCTGAAATATCGACCGGCAGTTCCGGTTGATTACTTTCCATGACAAGGGCAGATTTAACCCCCAGCAAACGTTTTTCACATGAGTGAATCCATGCAATCCCGCTAATACATGCCATCAGCGCAACGAAAGAACGCATAAACGCAGTTTTTAGTCTGATCTGAAAAAGTCTAAAAACCGTTAAACCGCAATCCAATGGAGAACGGATATTGTTGTAACCCGTAATCGTGCAGTGGTGTAAGGGCAAAATTGCCATACAGCTTAACCGGGCCGTAGCCAAGTTCGCTGGTAAGTCCGAAGCGCCACTTGTTGAGATTGAAGTCGTCGGTTTTTCTCACTTTGCCTCTCTCCTCGCTTATCTGTTTGGTTCTGGATTTGATCAGGTAACCTCCGGAGACGCCGATACTCGCCTGGAACGCGCGTCCAGGGCGGGCGGGGTTAGAATTAAAATTGAGCATTACCGGGATAGAAACGTACTCGGCAAATAGCTTGTTTTTTGAAAATTCTACGCTGTCTCTGATGATTGTTGTCGGATAACCCGGTTGATAGGTGATATTCCGGGCATACCTGAAATTATTCATCTCCACTCCCAAGGCATATAACAAGTTTAGTTTGTGTTTTGTTATATTAAGTCGCTGTTCAAATAGCCAGATATTAAAATTGATGGATTTTCCGGTGATAAGTTTAAACTCCGAAGGTGTTAAAGGTTCGCTGCCGCTTCTGGGGGCAAAGGTAGCCAGGCCTACGGCGGAGTAATCGTATGATTTGGAGGCGGGCATGCCGCTGTTATATAAACTGGTGGTATTGGGGTAATACGCCAGGAAGCTGGCGCCGCCGTATTCGCTTCTGTCTATAAAATTGTTGAACCCCAGGTCAAAAACGAACCATCTTGTCTGCAGGTTCTTTTTAAGTTTGGTGCGGGCATAGGCGGTATCATTATAAAATTTATAGCTGGTACGGCCTTTTTCATTCTTCCCTTTTATGATGATCAGCCCTTTGATCTGAATTGTATCCGCGGTGGCAGCAGCAGTATTTTTAGGGCTATCCAACTTTTGCGCCTGGGCCAATCCTACACTCAGCACTAACAATAAACAGAGTAAAACTTTATGCTTCATATGCTTTTACCATCATTTTTATTTGCTTTTTCTCCGGGAGAAAAATTTAGCTACGTTGGTTACTTTATCAAGGATGCGACTATCGCTGCCACTTACCGACATAATCAATTCTCCTTTAATGGGAGCTGGTTCTGGTGTTGGTGCGGGGTTGACGGAGGCAGGAGCGGTGTTGCCGGCCGGTATATTGGCAGCTAACAACGGTTCCTTACCTGTGCCGGCGGCAACGGTATTGTTATCTATTGGTCTTACAGCGGCAATGGTCGTATGCTGCTGCAGGTGTTTTTCTATTACTTCGTCTGTAGTATTACGGGGAGGAGGCAGCTGGGAAAGCGCAGGCGTTTCTGTTTTGGCAGCTGCGGCCAGTACTGGTTCAGGAGCCTGATCTGCAGCGGGCGCCTTAGCAGTTGCTGCGTGGCTTTCTTTTACAGAAGCTGCTACTGTAGCGCGTTCGGGCTTACTGCGTGCAATATCTGCCGTGGCGGTGGCCGGAGCAGGCGCGGCTTCTTCCCTGGTGGTGGAAGGCGCTGCCGGTGTAATCATGGTTTCCTGCGTGATATTGCCGGATGCGATAGCCGGGTGTGGCTGCTGTACCTGGGCGGGCATCATCCAGATGATGATTCCTGCCAGTACGGCCGCAGCGGTAGCTCCCCACCATACGGCAGAATGCATCCGTACCGTGCGTGTACGCTGTTTGTACAGGGCGGCTTTATTATCGAATACAATACTGGTATCCGGTTGCAGCTTCACAGCTGTCAGCCGGGCCAGCTGTTGTTCCTGCTCAGGATGACGGAGCAGCCAGGATTTCAGGTCAGCCTCTTCCGTGGAGGAGAGCTCACCGTCAATGAAACTGCACATCAGCGCTTCATAGTCCGCTTCTGCCGTATCTTTCCGGTATAACATGGCTTTGTTAGCGAAGGTGAGGGTTTCATCAGGCACCAGGCGGATTCCCTGCAATACATCCAGCTCCTGTCTGGCAGACGGGTGCTTTTGCAGGAAATTTTCCAGCGCATGTCGTTCCTCTTCCGTCAGTTCGTTGTCCACATAACTGAGGAGGAAACCTTCATAATTCGATATGTTAATATCTACAGCCAATTATTTATTATAAAAAATTATAAAACATTTTCCATCTTCACAAGATAATTTTTCAGATGTAACCTGGCCCTGTGGAGGTAAACTTTTACCTGGGACGGGTTCAATTCCATTATCTCCCCTATCTCTTCATAGCTATATCCTTCATAATCCTTCAGCATGATCAGCGACCGTTGTACTTCACTCAGTCTGGCCAGTGCCTGCTGAATCACTTCCCGGGCGTTATGTACCTTATGTTCAGCTATTTTTTCTTCTTCCTTAAACTGTTCCACCAGCGTTATCCGCTTATTCTTACGCACATGGTCGATCATATTGTGGTACGCGACTGTAAACAGGTATGACTTTGCCTTTTCAAAAGGCACATCCTGGCAGTGCTTCCACAATATTTCGAAGGCGTTCTGTACTACATCCCTGGCATCTTCCGCATGATCCAGATTTTTTATGATAAAGCGGAAAACATTGTCCGAATACAGATCCACACATTTGTTGTACTCCTTTTCCGTCATTCCGGTGGTGCGGGATTTTAGTGCTAAGTTCCGACATTTAGTTCAATACCCCATCATGGTCTAAATCCAGCCTTCCCACTCCACTTGTCAGCGCTGCAAATCAATATACGTGGCAGGAACAGTTTCTTTTAAACTGATGATCAACCTCTTATCTTCCAGCCATTGGTTTATTCCGTTATCCACAGGTCTGATTCTCAGTTTTCCATTACATGGCATCTACAATCATGATAGTATTATGACGGAATGCGGTTCATAAATGTTACAGCTGGGTCAAACTTTTTACATCAAAAGTCGTTACTGGTTTACACGATACATAATCGTAATACATTTATTGCCCATAACTTTGACAAAGCGTTATAAAACATTGCATTTATTATGAATGAGAAGTTTACAACCCGTTTACGGGAAGAACTGGACGAAATCAGCAAAGCCGGTCTGTATAAGAGAGAGCGTATTATTACGTCTGAACAGGGAGCTGAAATACAGGTAGGCGGTAAAACGGTTATAAATTTTTGCGCCAATAACTACCTGGGGCTGTCTTCCAACCCGGCTGTGGTAAAGGCTGCGAAAGATGCCATTGACACACATGGTTATGGAATGAGCAGCGTTCGTTTCATCTGTGGTACGCAGGATATTCACCGGGAGCTGGAAGAAAAGATCTCCAAATTTCTGGGAACAGAAGACACCATTTTATACGTAGCTGCCTTCGATGCGAACGGCGGTGTATTTGAGCCATTATTCAACGAGCAGGACGCCATCATTTCCGATGCGCTGAATCATGCGTCTATCATTGACGGTGTGCGCCTGTGTAAGGCGCAGCGGTTCCGCTACGAGCACAATAACATGGCAGACCTGGAAGCCAAACTGCAGGAAGCCCAGGGCTGCCGCAGCCGTATCATTGTTACGGACGGCTCTTTCAGCATGGATGGCACTATTGCTCAGCTCGATAAAATCTGTGACCTGGCCGATAAATATGATGCCATTGTGATGTCCGACGAAAGTCATTCTTCCGGATTTCTGGGCAAAACCGGCCGCGGCACCCATGAATACCGTGGGGTAATGGGCCGGGTGGATATCATCACCGGTACGCTGGGTAAAGCGCTGGGCGGTGCTTCCGGCGGTTTCACCAGCGGACCGAAAGAGGTGATCGACATCCTGCGCCAGCGCAGCCGTCCGTACCTCTTCTCCAACTCCGTAGCTCCCAGCATTGTAGGCGCTTCCATCGCCGTACTGGATATGTTGAGCGAAACCACGGCGCTGCGTGATAAACTGGAATACAATACCCAATACTTCCGTACCAAAATGACGGAAGCTGGTTTCGATATAAAACCCGGCGATCACCCGATTGTACCGGTAATGCTTTACGATGCAGTGCTGAGTCAGAAAGTAGCAGAAAAGCTGCTGGAAGAGGGCATCTATGTAATCGGCTTCTTTTTCCCGGTGGTGCCCAAAGGCCAGGCGCGTATCCGTGTGCAGCTGAGTGCCGCGCATGAACAGGCGCATCTTGACAAGGCCATTGCAGCCTTTACCAAAGTGGGTAAAGAGCTGGGAGTAATTAAATAACGCGCAGTATACATTGCGGATATCAGCGGGGATTCAGCGGGTGAGAGTATGCACCTGCCTGAATCTTCGCTTTTTTATGCTGAATTGGCCGTCTTCTCTTTACATTTGCACCTGATTATTTACTAAATCTATGCAGATGAAACGATTTGGCTGGATGTTATTAGCGATAGGCATTGCGTTTACAGCCTGTGCGCCAAATAACGTTAAAGAAGAAAAATCCTGGGAGAAATATTTTACCCGGTTCAAGGTGGAAGGCACCTTTATGTTATTCAATAATGCCCAGGGCGAATTCAAGGTTTATAATCTGGAAAGGGCGAAAGAACGCTTTACGCCTGCATCTACCTTCAAAATTTTCAACTCGCTGGTTGGTCTGCAAACCGGCGTGATCGGCGATACCGGCATGGTAATTCCCTGGGATGGTGTAGTACGCAACATGCCGGGCTGGGACCAGGACCAGAGCATGGCACAGGCTTTCAAAGTTTCTGATGTGCCCTATTTTCAGGAAGTAGCACGCCGGGTAGGTAAGCAAAACATGCAGCTGTGGCTGGATTCTGTGAAATATGGCAATATGAAAATCAGCAAAATCGATACTTTCTGGCTCGATAACTCCCTCCAGATCTCTCCGGACGAAGAACTGGGATTTGTGAAAAAACTATATTTCGATCAGCTGCCTTTTGCCAAAACCAACATGAAATCTGTCAGAGAAGTAATGCTGGTTGAAAAAACCCCTCAATACGAACTCTCCTACAAAACAGGATGGGGCCGTTCCGGCGCTAAAAATATCGGCTGGATCGTAGGCTGGATCGAAGAAAACAGACACCCCTCCTTCTTTGTGCTGAACATAGAATCAGAAGATCCCAAATTTGATATGGTCGCCGCCCGTAAAGCCATCCTCCACGACATCCTCACAGAGGCCGGCTACTTCAAAGGCGAAATGTAACTATTTGATTATTTGAGATTTGGTCATTTAAAATGCAGCGGAGATTTACGGGTAAAAACCACTGTAATCTCCGCTGCATTTTAAATGACCAAATCTCAAATAATTAAATAAATACATCCTGATAGGCCCCGATTTGGTTAAAAAAAACCTAAACCCCTAGACTCCCTCTTGTAATACGTGACAAAAAAATTATTTTTGAGATCTTGCCACCTTTCTTTGGGGTAAGCCATCTTAAAGTGAAATATGTTACGTTTTCAGCATAGTGAATATTTATGGGCCCTGACCCTGCTGCTGGTTCTGCAGCTTGCCTTCCTGGGAATATCCTGGTGGAAGCGGCGTTCCATACGGCGTATAGGGGATACCGCACTGGTAGAAAAGCTGTTTACCGGATACTCCCGTAAGCTGTTTGTACTTAAATTTCTGCTCATCTTCCTCGCGTTCTTTTTTGGTGTAATCGGACTCGCAAATCTGCAGAAGGGCAGCCGCATGGAAAAAATTACCCGCAAAGGCGTGGATGTAATGATTGCGCTGGATGTCAGCAAAAGTATGCTGGCAGCGGATATTCAGCCAGACAGGCTCACCCGCGCCAAACAACTCATCAGTAAGCTGATGGATAAACTGGATAACGACCGCGTAGGATTGGTGGTATTTGCCGGTAACGCCTACCTGCAGATGCCGCTCACCATCGATTACTCTGCGGCTAAAATGTACCTCAGCACTGTTTCCCCTGATATGATCCCTACACAGGGCACTGCCATCGGGCAGGCTATCCAGGTCAGCGACGATGCCTTCAATAAAAAAGAACGCAAACACAAAGCACTGGTAGTCATCTCCGATGGCGAAGACCATGACGAAAGCGCCCTGCAAAAAACCAGGCTGGCTTTCGATAACGGCGTTGTTACCAACACCATTGGTATCGGATCTGTCAACGGTTCCCCGCTGCCCGATCCGGAAACCGGCGGTTACAAAAAAGACCGTGAAGGCAACACCGTTATATCCAAACTCAATGAAAATGAGCTGAAAGGCATTGCTGCCGCAGGTAAAGGGCTGTATCAGCACCTGGATAACAATACAGATGAAGTAGTAAACACGCTGGTGAATAAAATCGACAGCATGGAACAGAAAGAATTCGGTGAAAACGTATTCACAGATTATAACAGCTACTTCCAGTATTTTCTGGGCGTATGCCTGGCACTGCTGCTGATAGAATTTTTCATTCCGGAAGTACGCCGCAACAAGGTTTCCGCGGAAACCCCGGTGGCATAACTTATATTACGATCATGAAAATTACGCTGATAAAATATTGTCTGATGGCTTCGGCACTACTGCTCACCGGCATTACCGCCTCCGCGCAGAACGGGTCCAACAAGTTTATCCGTAAGGGTAACGAGCTGTATCTGAAACAACAATACACCGACGCTGAAGCCAATTATAAAAAAGCACTGGAACAAAATGCACAATCTGCCATCGGCAGCTATAACCTGGGAAACTCACTCTACCAGCAGAAACGCTTCGATGACGCCCGCAAGCAATACGCCAACAGCCTGAAAATAGGCGATAAAAAAGACGTGTCTGCCAACGCCGATTATAATATCGGCAACACCTACATGGAAGGCAAAAAATGGGAAGAAAGCATCAAATCATACAAACAGGCGCTGAAAATAAATCCGGCTGACGAAGATGCCCGCTACAACCTCGCCTATGCACAGACCATGCTGAAAAAACAACAGCAAGGCGGCGGCGGTGATAATAAAGACAACAAGGATAAAAAAGATAACGACAAGAGTAAAGACAAACAGAAAGACGATAAAAGCAAAGACAAAGACCAGCAGAAAGATCAAAAGGATCAGAACAAAGACCAGCAGAATAAAGATCAGAATAAGGATAATAAAAACAAGGACGATCAGCAAAAACCTGAACCACAGCCCAGCAAGCTGAATAAACAGGAGGCAGAACGCCTGCTGCAGGCCCTCTCACAGGAAGAAAAGAAACTGCAGGATAAAGCGAAAAAAGCAAAAGGCCAGCCAGTTCCGGTAGAAAAAGATTGGTAGGAGTTATTTTATTATTTTTTTATTTGAGATTTTGAATAAATAGAGAAGCCCTTTGGGTTTTAATTACGAATTGCGAATTACGAATTACGAATTACGAATGAGGAGCGAAGACATAAGCGGATAAAGAATTTACTTCTTCGCTTATGTCTTCGCTCCTCATTCGTAATTCGTAATTCGCAATTCGCAATTCGTAATTAAAACCCAAAGGGCTTCTCTATTTATTCAAAATCTCAAATAAAAAAATAATAAAATAAAAAAACCGGAACAAGATTATTCCGGCCATTTTACCTAAACCTACAACGTTACGCACGGTAACAGTCTTTATTCCTGAAAGAAAGGAACTGTTTAAAATAAGGGTTGGGGTCTGCCTGTCTTACCGGGCTTCTCTTTACCCACTCCCCGGCCGTTGTTCGTCGTTAATTCATTTATCCTGACTATTGGCAGACACCTTCCCTTTTTAAACACACATTATTTTGTCACTGCCTGTAACAGTGCGCCTTCTTTAATTTCATCGCTGGCATTCTGTACCAGCTGATCGTTGTCAGACAGGTTGCCGAATACTTCCACTTTTCCATCAGCTTCATTACCCCGCTGCACTGGTATCCATACTGCTTTTCCTGCAGTCATTTTAATGACGAATACTTTTTCTGAGTTGCTGACAAGCGCACTTTTCGGAATTACGTATACATCCTTTTTACCGGGCAGCGGCAGGCTTACTTCTGCGTACATGCCAGGCAGCAGGCGTTTCTCCTTATTGGCGATATCCATTTCCAGCAGTTCGGACCTCATCCTGGTATCCAGGCTGCCGGCGATGCGGTTCACCTGCGCTGTGAATGTGTCTCCCGGCAGGGACTTCACCGTGAAATGCACCTGTTCTGCACGGTGTGCGTCATCTGTATATATTTCAGGAACGGCAACGGCTAAACGGAGTTTCTGCTGTTCTTCCAGGCGGAACAACGGCCGGTCGGATCCTTTTCCGGCTGGTCCTACATAGGCGCCGGGGTGTACGTTACGCTGGCTGATAACTCCTCCGAAAGGTGCGCGGATAACGAGGTAGCTGAGCATTTGCTGTACTTCATGAATGGCGCTGCGTGCGGAAAGGTACTCTGCACTGTCTGCGCTCATCTTTTCAAAAGCCATGTCCAGGTCATTCGGAGAAATGGTTCCCGGCACCTTGCTGGTTTTCAGCAAGCGGTTGTAAGTAGCGCGGCTGGCGCGGAACATCGCCTCTTTGGTATGCAGCCGGGATTCGGCTTCCAGCAGCTGCGTATGCATTTCAGGTGCGTCGAGGGTAGCGAGCACCTGCCCCGCCGTCACCTGGCTGCCCAGATCTACATTTACATTCTTCACATAGCTGTTCACCTTTGCGTACAGGTCAGCAAACTGGAAGGGCTTAATTTCTCCGGGCAGTTTCAGACCGGCATCCAGCTGACTTTTATGCAGCGCAATCAATTTCACCTGCACACCCTGACTTTCGGTGTGCTCGTCGTCTTCAGCGCGGCTACTGTGGCAGGCGGTGAAGGATAATGCCAGCGGCAGCAAGGCAACGTACAGGCTGTATTTATGTATAGTCATTTGTGTTAAATATCGTTTAGTCATATAGGTTATGCTTTAGCAGGAACATAAAACTGGCTTTCCTTATCATCAGGATCCAGGGAAACGGAGGTTACAGCGCTTTTCCGTTGTACCCATGCAAATATCAGCGGCAGGATAAACAGTGAAGCAAACGTGCTGGCTATCAGCCCACCGATTACAGCGCGGCCCAGCGGGGCTGTCTGATCTCCGGCCTCACCAAGCCCCGATGCCATTGGTATCATACCGGCTACCATCGCTATACTGGTCATCAGGATAGGACGCAGCCTGATAGAAGTGCCTTCCAGCGCAGACCTGCGGGAATCATGATTTTCCAGACGCAGTTTTTCCGCATTGGTAACCAGCAGGATGGCATTGGCGACCGATACCCCTACGGACATAATGATACCCATGTAAGACTGCAGGTTCAGCGTGGAACCGGTCAGCAGCAACATGATCAGGGATCCCGCCAGTACCGCCGGCACTGTAGATACCACTACCAGCGCTACTTTGAACGACTGGAAGTTGGCCGCCAGCAGCAGCAGGATAACGATTACCGCCACCAGCAAACCTGTCTGCAAGCTGTTCAGCGTTTCATCGAGCAATGTCATGAGGCCGCGTTTCTCTACAGAGATGCCACGCGGTGGCTCTCCTGCACGTTCAATAGCTTTGGATACGGCTGCGGTAGCAGTGCCCAGATCTTTTTTGTGGATGTTGGCCCCGATAGAAATGATACGCACAGCACCCAGACGGTCATACTGCCCGATAACGGTATCCGGCTGCAGCGTGGCTACATCGCCCAGTACCGGCCGGTCGCGGTCTTTGCTGACCGGAATGGCATTCATATCGCTGATGGCAGCCATCGTATTTTCCGGTACGGAAATCTGCACAAAATAAGAGGTCGCATTTTTTTCATCCAGCCACACGTTCTTCTCTGTAAATCTGCTGGAAGATGTAGCGGCCGTTAACGAACGGGAGATCTCTCCTACCGTTACACCCAGCTGAGCGGCGCGGGTACGGTCAATGTTGATGCGGATAGCCGGGTAATCCAGTGGCTGATTGATCTGTACATCCCGGAGATAAGGTATCTTCTTCATCTCCGCCAGTATCTTTTCTGCAAAAGGACGGCTGTCTTTGAAATTCTTACCCATTACCGCTATCTCAATAGGTGTACTGGCGCCCTGACTCATCACTTTATCTGTCAGATCTATCGGTTCAAACGACATCTTCACATCCGGCATTTCAGCGTGTATGCGTTTCCGTAGTTTCTCCTTAAATTCATCCATATTGATCTTAAAATCTTCTTTCATATTCACCTGCAGCACCGCTTCGCTGGGCGTAGCCATGAACAGGTAAATGGGGTTGGTGGAATACGACGACGGATGCGTTCCTATGAAAGAAGATGTGATGTCGATGTTTTTAGCACCGACGATCTCTTTTAAAATTTCCGTCGATTTCATGAGCATGGTTTCCGTGCGCTCCAAACGGGTTCCGATGGGCGCTTTCAGCCGTAACTGGAATTGTCCGTTATTCAGTTTAGGTAAAATATCACGGCCTATAACACTTATACATATGGCAACTATACCCAGCACCCCGATGAAATATGCGCCTATAACCAATTTACGGCGGCTCATCAGGTTTTCCAGCCATCCCATAAAGTGTAGCTTGAAGCGGTCAAAACGGGAGATGCTTTTAGGGTGCTGTTTTTCATCTGCCAGCTCGGTTTCAATATACCCGGCAGATTTATGTGCTTCATTACTGAAAATATGGTGATGATGCCCCTGGAATTTATCGGCTTTCAGCATCCAGTTGGCAAGAATGGGCACCATCGTTTGTGAAAGCAGGTAAGAAGCAATCATGGAGAAACCGATTGCCAGCGACAAAGGCATGAACATCGCACGGGGTACGCCTTTCATCGTAAATGAAGGAGCAAATACCGCCAGGATACACAGTAATATCAGCAACTTGGGGAATGCAATTTCCTGGCAGGCATGCCAGATGGCCTGTGCTTTAGGTTTTCCCATCTCCATGTGCTGATGAATATTTTCTATCGTTACGGTAGATTCATCTACCAGGATACCGATAGCGAGTGCCAGGCCACTGAGTGTCATGATGTTGATAGTCTGGCCAAACATCTTCAGACACAACACCCCGACAATAATGGACACCGGTATGGTGATGATTACAATATATGCGCTGCGGCGGTCGCCCAGGAAAAGGAGTACCATCAGGGCAGTCAGCACCGCTCCTATAACACCTTCACTGATCAGGCTTTTCACAGCGTTCACCACATATACGCTCTGGTCGAATACGAAAGATACTTTCACATCTTCCGGTAATAATTTCTGAATATTGGGCAGCGCTTTTTTCAGGTTGTTCACCACCGTCCAGGTAGATGCATCTGCTGTTTTAATGATGGGCAGGTATACGGATCGTTTTCCATCGATGATGGCATAGCTGCCGGTAATATCCGCGCCATCTTCCACTTTGGCAACATCGCGGACGAATACGGTTTGTCCGTCGTTTTGCGAGAGTGGTATAGCTTCAAATTCCTTCACCGTCCGTAACACCGTATTGGCGGGCGTCATGTAGGTAACATCACCTATACGCACGTTTCCGGAGGGAGAAATCTGGTTATTATCTTTTACAGAGGCCACAATCTGATCGGGGGTAAGGTGGTGGCTGCGCATCAGCTGCGGGTCTACGTGAATAACAATGGTACGGGAGTTACCGCCAAACGGTGCCGGCGAGGTAAGTCCGCCGATACGACTGAAGGAAGGCCGGACAATGGTCATCGCCAGATCCTGCAGTTCGTTGTTGCTGCGGGTAGCGCTGCTCAGCGCCAGCTGTCCGATAGGCAGTGTGGAAGCGTCGAAGCGGATGATAAACGGAGGCTGTGTACCGGCGGGCATCGCGGAAAATGCGCGGTTAGCCATCGCCGTGACCTCTGCCGCTGCCTGCGCCATATTGGTGCCTTCGTAGAAGACAATCTTAATCATGGTCAGACCCTGAATATTTTTGGCTTCTATATCTTTTACGCCTGTTACATACAGGAAGAGATTGGAGTAGTTGGTAGCAATAAAACCTTCCATCTGTTGCGGCGACATTCCGCCATAAGGCTGCGAAACGTAGATGGCCGGCAGGTTCAGGTCCGGAAAGATGTCTATCTTAATATCCCGCATAGACGAAATACCGAAGAATAACAGGCCCACCACGACAACAATAATGGCGATCGGTTTTTGCAATGCGGTTTTAATCAGATTCATGGGTCAATCATTGTACTGTTGGTAATTAAATGTTCATCTCATCAATAGCTGTTCAGAAACAGTTGCAGATCCCCTATGGTAGCTGCTTTATAAAGTACGGCCTGCCATATTCCGTTATAGGCAATGTCCCGGTCTGTTTCTGCACGATTGATATTATACAGTGCCTGCGACAGATCGGCAATATTGGAAAGACCGTTTTCGTACAGGGTACTTTTCTGCAGAAATGCATCACTGGCGGCTTTCAGGCCGATGGGCGCCTCCCTGTATTTTTTCACGGCATTGATCATTTGCTGCTCCGCCAGCTGCAATTGCTGCTGCAGGCGGTGATAGGTCTGATTGTATTCATGCTTCAGTCCTTCTGTAGTATAGTGCTGGCGTGCTACCTGAGCATGGGTGCGCCACAGGTCCGTAACCGTCCAGGAAAGATTAAGCCCTACCAGGTAGTTGGATCTTGTAGGATGAATGCCATCCCAGTAGCCCTGACTGTAGTGATCCAGCCCGGTGATGCCATAGTCGCTGCTAAAGCCGGAGCCGCGTGTTTGCATGACTCCCATGAAAGACAGACGGGGCATCACATTTTTACTGATAAACTGCTGACTGGCTTCACTCAGTGAAATACGGCTGCTGAATAATTTCAGCAGGGGCTGTTGTTTCAGGGTGATACTATCTGCTGTGGTGGCCGTTTCCGTGAGTTCTTTCGGCACCCTTGTCACGAAAGAGGTATCGAGTGTAAATTCCTGCGGCGGCACATCCATCATTTCAGCGAGCTTATTGCCCTGCACCTGTTCAAAATTAACAGCGTCGATCAATGTCAGCTGCGCCTTTGATACTTCAGCATTGGCGATAGAGCTGTCTACACCGGCGCTGAGGCCGTTCAGGGCGCGGCTGACGATCAGGCGCTGCAGTTCTTTTGCGCGCTGCAGGTTGGATACCATGGAGCCACGGAGCCGTTGCGCTGCCAGCAGGTTCAGGTATGCGCCGGCGATCCTCACCTGTTGTTCAAATTTTTCCTGTTCCAGGTCTGCTGTACTGTTATGCAGCTGTTCTTTTGCCAGTCCTACCTTGGCTGTTCTGCGGCCGAAGGTGACTACGTCCCAGCTGATATTTGCGAGGTAAAGCCCACCGAATGCGGCGTTCCAGTTCTGTGCCGGCAGGGCGGGACCGGAAGCGCCGGTAGACCATCCTTTGTAAGCCCATACGGGGCCGTTCTGTCCGTTCACTGTTCCGTAGCTGTTCTGGGCGGAGAGGTTCAGATCAGGGAGAAATTCTCTGCGTACAGCACTGATATTTTCGTTGGCAGACTTTGCGTAGTTTTCCTTTGCTTTGATAGATTGATAATTGTTCAACCCCGTTTGCAAGGCTTCCTGCAGTGTGAGTGGCCGGGCTTGTGCCATCACCATAGTCTGGCCACATCCTGCGGCAAGAGCCAGCAGGAACATTGGTTTCCAGATGTTCATAAATTATTCTAATAGCGTCTAAAAAAGCCGTTGATCAGGGCGGAGTAAAATCGTATGCAAATGTAGGACGTGGGAGCAGGCGGGTGTTAGGACAAATCAGCTATTGACTTGTACTATTTGAACATCATGTCCCGGAAGTCCTGCGGGGAGATGCCTGTATTATTTTTAAAAAAGCGGCTGAAGTAGGCCGGGTCTTCGAATCCCAGCATATAACAGATCTCTTTGATACTTTTATGGCTGAAAGCCAGGTTACGTTTAGCTTCCAGTACGATACGGTCGTGCAGCAGTTCTGTAACGGTGCGGCCGGTAGTTTCCTTGGTGATTTCGTTGAGTCTTTTTGGTGTCAGCGCAAAGGCGTTGGCATAAAAGGCCACCTGGTGTTCCGTTGGGTAATGCTGTTCCAGGAGGCGGCGCAGCTGTACTACTCTGGCGTCATGATTCAGCGGCATCATGGTTTCGGTGGCGTTGCGTTTCTTTTCCCGTTCAGCCAGCAGCAACACGGCATTCAGGTAATGTTTTACGATACTGCGGTTATTGGTGCAGCACTGGTGATTTAATTCATTGGAGATCAGGTTCACCAGGCCCTGGAGGGCGGTAGCAGTAACATCGCTGACAGAGATGGGACCGTAGCCATGCCAGTTGTCAAACAAGTTGGAATAATCGTAAAGCGTTTCCTTATCGTGTTTGTTGGTAAAGTAAAATTTCTCTGTGAAGAAGATAGAATATCCTTCCCGGTAGCAGTCCAGCTGATGTACCTGGCCGGGCCGCAGCAGGAACACCATATTATCTTCCACATCATACCACACGAAATCCACCATGTGTCTGCCTTTGGCGCGGGTTAACCATATTATCTGGAAATGGTCGTGGCGGTGTGGCTGATTGGTGAATTCATTAGTATTGTTATTGTCCAGCTGACAAATACGGAACTGTTCCTGGTAGAGCAGTTGCTGGTACGGTATGTCCAGTCCTTTATTAGGTAACATAAGCGCCTCAAATTTACGTCATCCGGCGTTATATACGGTTCCCTGAGGCTACCGTTCGTATAATTTAATGTAGCTTTAAGGTCCGCGGGATTGCACCGCAGGTTTATTAACTTTGCCTGGCAGGAAAACAAAATCGTATGCAACTTTATTGCAACTCATTAACAGAATATAAACGACTGGCAACGCTGGAAGTAAAAGTAGGTGATCTGACCATCGGAAATTTCAATCCTATCAGGATTCAGACGATGACCACTACAGACACTATGGATACAGCCGGCACAGTGGCACAGTCTATCCGCTGCATCGAAGCAGGTGCAGAACTGGTGCGTATTACAGCACCCAGTAAAAAGGAAGCTGAAAATCTTCTGAATATAAAAAATGAACTGCGTAGAAAAGGTTATACCACTCCGCTTGTGGCCGATATACACTTTACCCCCAATGCAGCGGAAATAGCCGCCCGCATTGTAGAAAAGGTACGTGTCAATCCCGGCAACTATGTGGATAAAAAGAAGTTCGAAACGCTGGATTACACAGACATTGAATATCAGGAGGAAATTGACCGCATCAGGGAAAAGTTTACGCCTCTGGTAAGCATCTGTAAGGAATATGGTACCGCCATGCGTATCGGCACCAACCACGGCTCGCTGAGCGACCGTATCATGAGCCGCTACGGCGACACGCCTATGGGCATGGTGGAAAGCGCCATGGAATTCCTGCGCATCGCGGAAGATCTGCACTACCGTAACATCGTGCTGAGTATGAAAGCCAGCAACCCGCAGGTAATGGTACAGGCCTACCGCCTGCTGGTGCAAACCATGCAGCAAGAGCTGGGCCACTGCTACCCGCTGCACCTGGGTGTTACAGAAGCCGGCGATGGAGAAGACGGCCGTATCAAATCGGCCATCGGTATAGGCACCCTCCTGGAAGACGGCGTGGGCGACACTATCAGGGTATCGCTGACAGAAGATCCTGAATTTGAACTGCCTGTTTGCCGGGATATCATCAGTCGCTACACACACCGCGAAGCCGGCAAACCCGCATCTGCACAGCCGGTAGGCACACTCCCCTACTCTCCTTATTCCTACAAACGCCGCGAAAGTCTGGTAGTGGATAATACCGGAGATAAACACGTGCCTGTGGTCGTAGCTGATTTTAAAGATGCCGCTGCCCTGCAACCGGCAGACCTCAACGCTATCGGCTATACGTACGATGAGCCGTCTGACAAATGGAATATTGCAGATGCCGCAGCAGACTACATTTACACCGGCTCGCAGGCACCCGCCTTCGCCTTGCCCGGAACACTGCAGGTAATCACTGATGTAGCTCACTGGCGCACCCTGGCAGACAAGGAATCATATGTACCTTACTTCACGGCCGCACAATACCTGGAAAACAACACCGGCGGTAAAAAGAATATCGTAGCCATCAGCTGCGATGACCTTGATACCACCGATAATACCCGCCTGTTTACCGCCCTGCAGCAGCAGGCTACAGGCGTTATCCTGGCGGCATATGCCACCGGAAGTAATGCTATGGCTGCCATCAGGCAACTGTTTATCATCCTGGCAGAAAAAAATATAGGCGTTCCCGTTATCATACACAGCATCAGTCCCCGGTCCGCCATGGACGAACACCTGATCCATCATGCCACAGAAGCCGGCGCACTCCTGCTCGATGGCTTCGGAGACGGATTATGGCTGACCAACCACGGACAGGACGCTACCCAGCACAGCACATTGAATAATATTGCTTTCGGGATATTACAGGCTACCCGTACCCGCATCTCCAAAACAGAATATATTTCCTGCCCGTCCTGCGGCCGCACGCTGTTTGATTTACAGGAAACCACCGCCCGCATCCGGGCAGTGACCCATCACCTGAAAGGCGTTAAAATCGCCATCATGGGCTGTATTGTGAACGGCCCCGGTGAAATGGCAGATGCCGACTTCGGATATGTAGGCAGCGGCGTGGGTAAAATAACACTGTACCGGGGTAAGGAAATCGTGAAACGCGGCCTTAACAGCGACGTTGCCGTGAATGAACTGATTGACCTGATCCGCGAAAATGGCATGTGGGTAGAAAAACAATAATTAAATATTGCTTAAAATCAGACAGGCCGGGTGATTCTGGTAAGTAAATTGCTTAATTTTTGGTAAAACATACTTTATGAAAAAGTTCCTTACCGGGATGCTGGCATTATTCATGGGAGCATCCGTAGCAATGGCCCAGGCGCCCGCTGCAACACCTGCCAAAAAAGAAGCTAAAGTTGCCAAAACTAAAATTGAACAGACTTCAGCACCTAAAGCCAAAGCAGAAGCCAAACCAGTTGTCACCGCCAAAGGCGATACCCATCTGAAAAAAGATGGTACCCCCGACAAAAGATTTAAAACAAACAAAGACGCAGCCTCCGAAGGCCCAAAGAAAAAAGACGGCACCCCGGATATGCGCTTCAAATCAAATAATAAAGAGGCCGGCAAGAAAAAAGCATAGTTATTTGATTATTTAATTATTTGAGATTTGATTATTTGATTGACGGATTTTGGAATTTTTTGATTTTGGAATTTATTAATGCACCAAAGATCTAAGCGTAATTATTCGCTTAAGTCTTCTCTGCATTAATAAATTCCAAAATCAAAAAATTCCAAAATCCGTCAATCAAATAATCAAATCTCAAATAATTAAATAATCAAATAAAACTTACATTTATTCCATGTTCGATTTCAGACTCAAAGTATTTTATACGGTGGCCAAAAGACTCAGCTTTACCAAAGCTGCAGAGGAACTGTATATTTCACAACCCGCAGTGACCAAACATATTCATGAACTGGAGCAGCAGCTGGGCATGGCTTTGTTTGAAAGAATAGGGAACAGGATTAAACTGACGCGCGCCGGCCAGCTGGTGATGCATCATGCAGAAATTATCTTTACTGATTACCGCAACCTGGAATATGACATCAATCAGTTGAAACATACCCAGGGCGGGCTGCTGGCAATAGGCGCCAGTACTACCATTGCACAGTACCTGCTGCCGCCGCTGCTCGCAAAATTCAACCAGCGCTACCCGGATGTTAAAACCTCGCTGACCAACGGCAATACCGAACAGATAGAACAGGCGCTGTTTGAAAAAAGTATACTGTTAGGAATCATAGAAGGCAGCTCCAAAAATCCGCTGCTGAAATATGTAGAATTCGCGAAAGATGAAATTGTACTGGTAGGCAATGCCAGTCATCCTTATGGTAAGGGAGAACCGCTTACTCCCGCCGATCTGAAAACCATTCCCCTGCTGATGCGGGAACATGGCTCCGGTACCCTGGAAGTAATCACAGATGAACTTAAACGGCTGAAAATCAAGATCACAGACCTGAATGTGGCCATGTATATGGGCAGTACCGAAAGTATTAAATCATATCTGCGGCATTCTCCCTGTGCAGCGTTTATTTCGTTACAGGCTGTGCAGCGGGAGCTGCAGACAGGCGAGTTCACTGTTATACCTATCAGGAATTTCCGGATAACGCGGAAGCTGCACTTCACCTACCTGCAAGGGCTGCAGGACAAACTGGCGCAGCTTTTTATTAAATTCTCCCGGCAGCATATTACCGAATAGGGCGCAATTCCCCGCGTAACAGCCGCCACTGTATCATTTCCCCTGTCATACCATTTTCCTGCATACCCAGTTTTTCCAGTACCCTGCGCGAGGCGGTATTGGTGACATCGCATTCCGCTACTACTTTTTTCACATGTGGCTGCTGAAATGCCCAGTGAACCAGGGCGGTGGCTGCCTCCTGCATATAGCCCCGGTCGCGGAACTGCGGTAACAGGGAATAGCCTATCTCCACCACGCCGTTTTTATCAGGGCGGCCTTTAAACCCCACATCCCCGATCAGGGTTTTATCTTTCGCATCAATGATGACCCATAGCAGCCATGGAAATGCTTTAGGATCGTCCTGCAGGGTTTCTATCAGGTGAGGCAGCTGTTCTTTCAGGTCCGCCAGTGGCCATTCCGGCGGAATGCGTGCCTGCAGGGATTCCGCTGCGTGCGGATCCTGCAGATAAATTTCCGTTATAACGGGCAGCCGGCATGGGAATACCAGCAGCCTGGATGTTTGAAGGGGTAACATAAACAGGTAGTTATAGCAATAATAAATGTGCTACCAGTTACCGGATTTCAATCCGGCGGTATCCAGTGTTTCTCCCGGTTTCATCACATGAATCTGTAACCGTCCGAGGTCTTCAGTAAGTTCTTTAAATCGTTCGGGCGTTCCCGTGAGGGTCGGCATTGTTCCGTAATGGCAGGGTATCACGTGCCTGACTTTCAGCAGGCGGGTAGCGAAAGCAGCTTCCAGTGGCCCCATTGTAAAGCGGTCGCCTATCGGCAGGATGGCGATATCCGGTTCATAAATTTCTCCTATCAGGGCCATATCCCCGAAAACAGAGGTATCGCCGGCATAATATACGGAAGTATCGTCGCTCATCCACACGATAAAGCCGTTGGAGGCGTGGGTATAGCCAATTTTACCATCCGGCAGGTATACCTGTGCAAAGTGGAATGCATTGGTCATGGTCACCTTGGTATTCAGTACGGAGACGGTACCGCCTGCGTTCATGGGTTCGAACACGGATTCCGGTATACCATTTTCCAGAAGGAACAGGCGCACGATGGGGTTGGCAATAACTTTGGGCGAGCTGTTACGGATGATGTCCATAATCTTTGCGTCCAGATGGTCCCGGTGCCCATGGGTCAGCAGGATGAGGTCAATTTTTTCCGGAATGGTATATCCGGCGGGAAGAGCCGGATTACCGGTAAACCAGGGATCTATCAGAATGATTTTCCCTTCAGGCGTCGTTAGTTGAAAACTGGCGTGTCCGATAAACAGGATCTGGGCGTGTTGCGTGCTCATAGTCATCTGGCTTTTTTACCTTATCTAAATATACTATTTCTCTCACATGAAAGTTGCCAAATAAAAAATCCTGCCCGGTAATTAAACCAGGCAGGATGCTTTTGTATAAACGGGTAAAGTTTATCTGCGTTGTAATGTATAGATGATAGCGGCGGATTTACCTTCAAAGCTCACATTTGCTCTCCAGGTCATGGTGCTGCCGGCGCCCATTACCTGTACATAATAGCCATCAGCCACATTTTTAGCTTTGGTACCGCTGATCAGCTTTTTAAAACCGAACATGGTAACACCGCCTTGTTTGCTGAGCGTCCAGACGATATTCTGTGTAGCCGGGCTGCAGCCGCTTTCGGAAGAAGAAAGCGTATAGGAGCCATTAGCATTGTTATCCGGTAATACCCACTGGCTGCCTACGAAGCATTTGGCTTCGGCCTGATCAAAAACAGTTACTTTGGCGTTTTCGGGGATACCTTCATATTTAACATCAGATAAGATCCAGTTTCCTTTAACTGACGCTTTGTTAATGTCGGTGGTAACACCTTGTTTGGGGGAGCAGGAAGTTCCTGCTATAGCGATCAGGGCCAGAAATAATGCTGCTAATGATAAATTTTTCATGGGAAATGAATTTGTATGTTTAATGCCTGTGTATTCAACAGCTGTAATCAAATAAGGTTTATAACAGCCTGAAATGCGCTGGCAAGTTCAGCATTTACAATAAACGTACCAAATGAAAAATTATCATCCCGGGATAACTGACTGAACCGCGGGGATGGCCGGTGTTTTCAGTCTGATGAGAATGTCTTCGAGTTTTTCTGTCCGTTTATGAAAATACCAGGTACTGGCAGCGAGGGACATTGCCAGTACACAAACGGCGATGAATGCACAGCGCCACCAGATGCTTACTTCTATCCGGCGGTTCCAGCCGCCTGGCTTCACATGAATATATTCAGGCTCATCGTTCCGGGGCGGGCGGGTTTTTGTGCTGTAAGTACGGTAATGTTTCCCTCCGCTGTAATTCCGGTGGATGCTTTGCATTACTTCATCCTTGAGGGCGTATGGCGGGTCTACGGCTTCTTCCAGCAGCTTTCTTTCTATTTTCAACTCAACTGCGGCAATCTCCTGTTCAAGAATAGGGAATTGCTGACGAAGGTACGCGAGTTCTTGCTCCTGCTCAGTTGTGGCAAGGCCAAGTAAAAAACGCTCTATTACCCCACTGTCTATGTAGTCTCGTAAATTCAAGCCACGGATTTAAGGAACGACTGCCGTTAATATAAATTTTATCCTCTATATCTTTATAGATACGGTACCGTATGATTTGCGGATTCTAAAGTTGAGAAAATAATTTTAATTAAACGGACTATCGCCATCAAAATTATAACTGATGGCTGTTTTTCTGCTGCACTTGCACATATATGGCAGTCACCTGTTTTGGTTCTTCTTTTTCTTTCTGCTGGCGGTATTTCAGGTAATAGAAGATGGCAAAAAAGAGGAAAATTTTGGACAGTATGAAGATGATGATAAAAAATATTTTCCACCAGCGGTGAACAGAGATATGGCTGCCGTCTTTCGGCTGTATGTTAATAAAGGTATAGTTGGAGGAGGAATCCCCATAGCCGGCGCCGGCATATTCCCAGCGCGCCCTTTGCAGGATGCGGTCTTTTACTTCCATTGGCGGCAGTACTGCCTCATCGAAAGCTGCTTTCTCCAGGCGTCTTTCCACGAGATCTACTTCTGTATCCAGTTCAGGATACAGCTTTCTCATATGTTGCAGCTCCTCCGTTTCTGCTTCAGTGGCGAGCCCTAAAACATAAGATTCGATAATACCGCTTTCTATGTAAAATTTTAGTTCCAATTATCTTTTAAGAATTTTCTGAAAGCCTTCATGGACGCTCCCAGTATTTCATTTACCTCCGTTTCCGGCATTCCCAGCATACGGGCAATCGTTGCGACGGACAGTCCTTTAAAATAGCTTAGCCTGAACACCTGCTGTTCGGAGGCAGGTAATAGTATATAGAATTGTTGTAAAATTCCTTCTTCACGTTTCATCAGCTCCGTACCGGTCAATGCTGTATCCGGTATTGCTTCCTGAATAGACAACTCCCTTGTTTTACGCATTAGCCAGGCAAACAAAGTACGGTAGCCGGATGAACTGAATGATTCAATGTGTTGAAAAGCCCAGGTAAAAACCCTTACCATCACATCATTGGCCCTGTCTTTTATAGGCACCAACTGTAGCACAATACCATAAATACCAGCTGCGTAGCGGTCATACAACAGTTCCTTTGCTGTCTGATCCCCTTTCGTCAACCTTTCAATAAGCACTTGCTCACTAATATGTGTCAGATCTCTCCGCAAAAACGAAAAAAAGTTGTGCTACCCAATTTTAAGAATGCTAATATATAGCTTTCTGTAATAGGATCCATTTCTACTTATCAACAGGAAAAGCTGAAATGGACAACAATTTACAGCTCCATACGGTAAAGCCAGTACTGCTGCCCCAGTGCAACCGGCAACTCCCGTACCAGTTCAAATCCAAGCTGGTCGTACATCCGGCGCGCTTCCGGCATGAGGGTGCTGGTATGCAGCCCCAGGATTTTTTCTCCGGCGGCCCGCGCCTGCACGATGGCCATTTCCATCAGTTGCCGGCCGATGCCTCTTCTTCTGAAGTCAGGATGTACCGCCAGCCGGCGGATATAGGCCCAGTCTGCCGGATATACCGGCGTAGCCTTACCGGCAGGCACCAGAAATACCACTCCCACCAGTTGTTCTCCGGTGCTGCAGATAAAAGTGCGGGCTTCTGCCATTAATACCGCCAGCAACTTTTCATCTCCCTGGTTGCGCAGCAGCGTTTCCCGGTGTTCCGGCGCCAGCTGTGCCGCAAAGGAGGCGTAACTGATGCAGGAAAGCTCCAGGATACCCGCACGGTCAGCAGCAGTAGCCTCCCCATATTGCAGTGATATCATAGTCTGTGATTTAACAGGCCCGCCAACAAATAACACGGCCCGTTTGTTGGAATAAAATTACGATATGATTTTACTCATATTTATTCTTTCGAACCCTTGATAAATTTGTTCAAAACTATCAGGATGGCATATACGACAATTAACGATGCAGTACAACTTATTCAGTCTGGTCATACGGTTTTCATTCATACTGCCGCAGCTACTCCGCGTGAGCTTGTAAAGGCGATGGCAGCCAGAAGCCCGGAGCTGCGCCATGTGCGGCTTGTCAGCATACACACGGAATGGGAGGCTCCCTATGCTGATCCGGCCCATGCACAATCTTTTCAGATAGATACTTTTTTTGTCGGCAAGAATATACGCAAGGCTGTAAACGAAGGCCGGGCCAATTATGTGCCGATGTTTCTCAGCGAGATACCGCATTACTTCCGTACGCTGGAAGACCCTATTGATGTAGCATTGATTTCGGTATCACCACCGGATAAAAACGGGTACTGTACTTTAGGTGTTTCCTGCGATGTGTCCAAGGCAGCGATTGATGTGGCTAAAATCATTATTGCGGAGGTAAATCCCAATATGCCGCGTGTATTGGGAGATGGTGTCATTCACATTTCTAAAATCACAGCTGCGGTAGATGTGGACTATCCGATCTATGCCGCTGAAGTACGGCCTTCCAGCCACGTTGAACTGGCTATCGGCAAACATGCCGCCTCTCTGATAGACGACCGGGCTACGCTGCAGATGGGCATCGGTGGTATTCCCAATGCCGTGCTGCAATCGCTCTCTTCCCACAAGGATCTCGGTATTCACACAGAGATGTTTTCTGATGGCATCATCGACCTGGTAGAAAGAGGTGTCATTACCAACAAATATAAAGCTATACATCCCGGCCTGCTGGTATCCAGCTTTGCCATCGGCAGCCGCCGCCTGTACGATTTTATGGATAACAACCTGATTATCCGGCTGATGGATGTAGCGTATGTCAACAATCCTACTACTATCAGGAAAAATCCTAAAGTCACTGCCATCAACAGTGCAATAGAAATTGATATTTTCGGACAGGTATGTGCGGATTCCATTGGCTTCCGGCAATACAGCGGCGTAGGCGGCCAGATGGACTTTATGCGCGGTGCGGCGCTTTCTCCCGGCGGCAAGCCCATCATCGCTATTCCGTCTACCACTTCCGGCGGCATTTCCCGCATTGTTTCCCGGTTGCAACCCGGCGCCAGCGTAGTAACTACCCGTGCGCACGTGCATTACGTAGTCACAGAATACGGTATTGCACACCTGATGGGCAAAAACCTGAAACAACGCGCCCAGGCACTGATCAGCATTGCCCATCCCGATCACCGGGATCAACTGCAACGGGACGCCTTTGAGATCTTCAAGGTATTTTAGG
The DNA here is from genome assembly GCF_009928525.1 of Chitinophaga solisilvae. Taxonomy (GTDB): domain Bacteria; phylum Bacteroidota; class Bacteroidia; order Chitinophagales; family Chitinophagaceae; genus Chitinophaga; species Chitinophaga solisilvae. Next base: position 361,978 of record NZ_JAABOK010000007.1, read on the forward strand.
CTTCCGCTCTAAAGCGATGGCGTATGAAGAAGTTACTACTCCCCGTGATACTATGCATTACGGTTGCAACGCATGCGCAGATTACGCAGAACGCAGCGCAACTATTACGCCTGTACGAAGATGATGATTTCTTTAACGTATGGGGAAGAGGTACTGATAAAGGCTACAGCAATGGCAGCAGTATCGGTTACGTATATATGAAAAAGAAACCATCGGTTTTCATCGACAACTGGTTGTTTCCGAAAGCCGGAAAGGACGCCGTTAATGTGTTCGACTGGGCGCTGATGCAGATTATGATTACGCCTAACCAGATTGCAGACACCAGTTTTCATCCGGAAGACTATTACTATGCCGGAGCGCTGTTTGCCACGCATGGTCTTACCTCTTATGATCCTGTTAAAAAATACAGCCTGCGGTCAGAAATAGTATTCGGCGTGCTGGGCCCCTGGTCGCTGGCAAAGGAAACACAAACCCTGTTTCATCATATCATCAACTACCGGCCGCCGGAAGGCTGGGAACACCAGGTTCCCAATTCGCCCCTGCTCAATTATAATTTCACCTACGAAAGAATGGTATGGGAATACCGCCGCAGCGGGGAAGTTGTTGCCGGCATTACCGGCAGGGCCGGCACGATGATTACCGGCTTTACAGCACAGGTATATGCCCGCTATGGCCTTATCAATCCCTATTTCGGGGATACCGATGTCCAACGCGCCATGCGCAGGAAATTTCAGCTGTATCTGATGGTCTGGCCGCAGTTCACCGCCGTTGCCTATAATGCGTTGCTGCAGGGCGGCATCTTCCGTTCCAGGGATACCAATTTTGAAGAACTGGAGGGAAAGCATACCTCGCATATGAGAAGGTTTTCCATCGGGCTGGACTATGGCATCGGAATCGGCATTGGCCGTACCTCCGTCTGCTACACCCAGCAAACGCGCACCGCCTGGATGAGTGGCACGGGAAAACATTCGGTCGGGAACATTACGCTGTTAATTCCGCTGTCCCCATCAACCAATTCGTCCCGCTAGTGTTATCTTCTTACAAACAAATCAATTATGCGCATTCACCACATAACAGCAGCAGCCTGTCTGGCTGCCCTTACCGCCTGCAGCGGCAGCACGCCCAAAGCCATGGACGGCAATCAGGATTCCGCCATGAACATACAGGCGGATAACAAAGGGAACATGGATGTACAGCCGATATCCGGCTATTTTGTAAAGAACTCCATCCAGCCGGCAGACAGTCTCACGTTCTGGCTGATTGATAATCAGCAATCATTTGACAGCCTGTTTGGAATGGCGAAGACCATGAATAACACTATTGACAAACCTGATTTCGGCACCCGGCTGGTAGTAGCCGCCACAATGCCAGCTACCTACTATGGCACGCAGATACAGCTGGAATCCGCCACCATAGATAATGTCAGTAATAATGCCGAAATGCATTTTGTTGCGCCGGCCAAAACAAAAAACTCTTATTCCGTACTGCCGTTATGGTTAGGTACTATTCCTAAAACGGGCAAGACCACCATTAAATTCTACACCGGCGATCAGCTGACCGCCACCATTACAACACCGGAGTAAAATGGTTGGTCACCACCTGAAACCGGAACCGGAAAATCTGTTCCAGTCTTCGTTTTACAAACAGGTAATGCGCCAGGCGGCCCAGCCATCCTAATGGCAGGCTGTAATGCACCAGGTCTGTCATTTCTATACCACCGGCCACCTCTTTAAAATGATGCTGGTGATGCCACATCCGGTAAGGCCCTGCGCGTTGTTCATCTACAAAATAAACGCCTTCGCGTACATGGGTGATTTCGGTTACCCACGTCAGCGGGATACCGGCCAGTGGACTCACCTTATAGGTAATGATAAGACCGGGATACACCGGACCTTCCTGTGGTGGAGAGGTAACCCGGAAACGCATGTCCGGCGGGGTAATATCTGCCAGGTTCTCAGGCATGGAAAAATAATCCCATACTTCCGGCAGGGAAGCCGGAATGAGCTGGGTGCGTTTTAAAACATATATACGGGACATAATGTAAAGATAATGAAAGCCCGCCGGCCACCAGCAAGGCTTTTATAATCTGCCGGCCCAAACCTGTTTATTCTCTTTCTGCTTTCCTCCGTTTTCGTAAGTTTGTAGAATATTTAATCAGACAGGTACATGTATCGATATATCAGGAGCTGGGCTTTCCCGCTGTTTTTTTTAATGATTTCCGTTCTACTGACCCGCTGCGCCAATATAGTGCCGCCCAGCGGAGGCCCGCGCGACAGCTTACCGCCTACCCTGCTGGCAGTGAATCCGAAAGACTCCTCCCTGCACTTCAAGAACAAGAAAGTATATTTTGTATTCGATGAATTTGTGGAACTCGATAATGTGAATGATAAAATCATCGTGTCTCCTACCCTGAAACGTACGCCCATCGTAACCGCCAAGCTGCATACCGTTACCATGGAAATCAAGGATACCCTGAAGGAAAACACCACCTACACCTTCAACTTTGCAGACGCCATCCGGGATATCAATGAACGGAATGCCATCCCCGACTTTCAGTATGTAGTATCTACCGGCAACTACCTGGATAGCTTACAGGTAACCGGGCAGCTGATAGATGCGGAAACAGGGAGGCCGGACAGTAACATCGCCGTGATGCTGTACCGTGGAGTTGAAGACTCCGTCGTATCCAAGGAGAAGCCCGTGTATTACGCCAAAACCAAAAGCGATGGCTCTTTCCGCTTTAAAAACCTGGCGCCGGGCAGCTATAAGATTTTTGCACTGAAAGAAGAAGACCGCGACCTCCAGTATAATCAGCCTTCAGAACTGATTGCCTTCCGTGAAGAGCCGGTAGTATTGAAAGAAAGCAATATAGCAGACATAAACATGCTGCTGTTTATGGAACGTGACAGTACCATTAAACCGCCGCCCGAACCTGTTGATTCAGCAGACCTGGACGAACCGGTGCAGGAAGAGAAAAAGAAAAAGCTGCCTAAACTGCAGGCCACGCCAACACTGGACGGAGGTCAGCAGGAACTGCCCCAGCCCATGACCATCACCTTTAACCTGCCTCTGAGAAACCTGGACAGCGCCAGGATGACGCTCGGCGAAGACAGTGCCTATACGCCTGTAACCTTTACCAGCACCATGGACTCTACCCATACCCGGCTGAGCATCGGTTACACCTGGAAAGAAGGACTGCCGTACCGCCTCATTATTCCGAAAGATGCGCCTACAGATACCGCAGGGCAGCAGCTGGCCCGTGCGGACACCATCAGCTTTAAAGCCAAGAAAGTCAGCGACTATGCTATCTTCAGCGGTACGCTGAAAATCAGCGACAGTACCCGCAACGCCCTGCACAACGATTCCATGCACTACGTTATTCAGCTCGTGCAGGACAAAACCATCAAATACTCCGGGGAAGCCGTTAACGGCTTATGGCTGCAGAAGTTCATCACACCGGGAGAATATGAAGTACGGGTGCTGCTGGATAAAAACGGTAACGGTAAATGGGATCGCGGCAATTACTATACCCAGCCTAAAAAGCAGCCGGAGCGGGTCATTCTCATCCCCGGCAAACAAAACCTGAAAGCATACTGGTCCGTTAAACAGACCATAGAAATATAATTTATTGGCGCTGCCCTGGCAATGCTGCGGGTACAGCGCCAATATTCCTAACTTTGCATTATGGTATTTTCCTCCGCCCTGATAGAGAACGCAGTAAATGAATTCGCCAGACTGCCGGGCATCGGTAAGAAAACGGCGCTGCGCCTGGTTTTGCACCTGCTGAAGCAGGAAACAGCCCAGGTACAGCAGTTTGGTGAAGCGATTGCCCGTATGCGGCAACAGATCAGGTTTTGCAAGGTTTGTCACAATGTATCCGATGAGGAACTGTGCAGCATCTGCAGCAGCCACTCCCGCCACCGCCACGTGGTGTGCCTGGTAGAGAGCATCCGGGATGTGATGGCGATTGAAAATACCCAGCAGTTCAATGGTCTGTATCATGTACTGGGCGGCATCATCTCTCCTATTGACGGTATCGGTCCGGAACAGTTAAACATACAATCCCTGGTAGACAGGGTGAAGCACGACGGTGTAGAAGAAGTGATTATGGCGCTGAGCCCGACCATTGAAGGCGATACCACCATTTATTACCTCTCCAAAAAGCTAAAGGAGTTCCCGGTAAAAATTACGACCATCGCCAGAGGCATCGCCTTCGGAGGCGAACTGGAATACGCCGACGAAATGACGCTCGCCCGCTCCATCTCCAACCGCCTGCCACTCGACAGCTACGTCAAACCCTGATCATGTGATTATTTAATTATTTGAGATTTGGTTATTTAAAATGCAGCGGAGATTTTCGCGTATACCTTATTCGCAATAATCTCCGCTGCATTTTAAATAACCAAATCTCAAATAATTAAATAACCAAAATAAATACGGGCGCTCAATAGCGCCCGTCTTCGTTTAACCTGTAATTCCACGTTATGAAAAGGTGTCATCGCCCTTTTTGGGATGGGCGCTGAAATATTTTATGATTGGTTTCTGATCCTTGTTGTTGCCGCAGTTCTTTCCAGCGCTTCATTTCGTATTTATTAAGGAAACATACCTTAAACACTTCTGACTGGCTGCCGTTGTTCACTTCCGGTACCGGGTGTAATCCCAGACTGGCTAGATGTTCACGGAGGGCATGGATATGTTTGGATATAGACATGATTTAAATTTGTTGTAATAAAGAGGGAGAACTAATGACAAATCTGTTCACTGTATATTAACAGCAACACCCTGGGATACAGCAGCCATGGAGCTGGGCGGCCTTTGCCGGGTTTATCAGTATGTTTAAATCATTTCGTTGCATGTTGTTTCTTATTACCCTACAAATATAGTAGACTTTATAGACTTCTACCAAATAAAACTTCTATTTATAGACAAAATCTATATCATACACTGCAGATATAATCAGCAAAACATTCGTATAAAAGCGTTGTCCGGACTTCAGATAACGGGGATTGAAAGATCTTAAAATAGTTTATCTTTACAGGATAATACGGGGTGGATTTGTTTATTGTTCGACCCTGTGTGCTCTTAAACTGAAACTAATAAACGCATTAAGAACATGAAATCTTTACAAGACTGCGCAAATGAGCGTGTGCTCATTATTGACGGTGCAATGGGCACCATGATTCAACGGTACAAACTCGAAGAATCAGATTACAGGGGAACCCGCTTTGCTGACTACCATAGTGATCTCAAAGGCAACAATGACCTCCTGAACCTCACACAGCCCCATATTATAGAAGCCATACATAAAGAGTACCTCGAAGCAGGCGCTGATATTATTGAAACCAATACTTTCAGCAGCACTTCCATAGCTATGGCTGACTATGATATGCAGGCACTGGCCTATGAACTGAATGTGGCTGCTGCCAGCATTGCCAAAAAAGCCGCCACAGAATATACCGCAAAGAATCCCGACAAGCCCCGCTTCGTTGCCGGCGCTATCGGACCATTGAACAAAACCCTCTCCCTCTCCCCGGATGTGAACAACCCCGGGTTCCGCTCCGTTACCTTCGATGAAGTAGCGGCAGCCTATGAGGAGCAGATCAAAGGCTTGTCAGACGGCGGCGTGGATATACTCCTCATCGAAACCATCTTCGATACGCTCAACTGCAAGGCCGCGATATACGCCATCAAAAAATACTTCCGAGAATCCGGCAAACCGGAACTGCCTGTCATGATCTCCGGTACCATCACGGATGCCTCCGGCAGAACCCTGAGCGGCCAGACCCTGGAAGCATTCTACATCTCCGTGATGCACGCCAATCCATTCTCTGTCGGACTGAACTGTGCACTCGGCGGACAACAGATGCGTCCTTACGTGGAAGAGCTTTCCAATATCGCCAGCTGCTATGTCAGCTGCTACCCGAATGCCGGCCTGCCTAACGCCTTCGGCGAATACGACGAGGAACCGGAAGATACTGCCTGCATCATCGAAGACTTTGCCTCATCAGGCTTTGTAAATATTGTTGGCGGCTGCTGCGGTACTACACCGGATCACATCCGCCACATTGCCATGCATGTGAAAAATATTAAACCCCGCACAAAGCCAGCACTGGCTGCAGCACTGGCATAACAAGGGTTCTACATTCTAAATTTGAGTAACAAGCAACATGAGCGCAACCATCATAAACAATACTGATACCAACGATATTGCTATTTCAGAGGAACAGCACCGGGTAATCAAACCATTTATGCGCCTGAGCGGCCTGGAACCGCTGGTAGTTCGTCCTGAAACCAACTTCATCAACGTAGGCGAAAGAACCAACGTAACCGGCTCCAAAAAATTTGCCCGCCTCATCCGCGAAGGCCTGTACGAAGAAGCCCTGTCCGTTGCCCGCCAGCAGGTGGAAAACGGCGCACAGATACTCGACGTTAACATGGACGATGCCCTGCTCGACGGCGAACTCGCCATGGCAACCTTCCTGAAACTCGTGGCCGCAGAACCGGACATCGCCCGTATCCCCATTATGATTGACTCCAGTAAGTTCAGTGTAATTGAGGCCGGCCTGAAATGCGTACAGGGTAAATGTATTGTAAACTCCATCTCCCTCAAGGAAGGTGAAGCCAAATTCATTGAACAGGCCTATATCTGTAAAAGCTACGGCGCCGCAGTAGTGGTAATGGCTTTCGATGAACACGGACAGGCTGATACGGAAGAAAAAAGAGTCAGCTTCAGCCACCGGGCTTATAAAATACTGACGGAAGTAGTAGGCTACGATCCGCAGGACATCATCTTCGATCCAAACATCTTCGCTATCGCAACCGGTATCGAGGAACATAATAACTACGCAGTAGAATTCATCAACGCCACCCACCGCATCAAGCAACTGATGCCGCTGGCAAAAGTGAGCGGCGGCGTAAGTAACGTTTCCTTCTCCTTCCGCGGTAATGAAACCGTGCGCGAAGCCATGCACTCCGTATTCCTGTTCCACGCCATCAAAGCAGGTATGGACATGGGTATCGTAAATGCAGGCATGCTGCAGATCTATGATGATATTGAACCGCAGCTCCGGGAACTTTGTGAGGATGCCATATTAAACCGCCGCGAAGATGCAACTGAAAGACTGATCCAGTTTGCCGACACCGTAAAGGCCAAAGGCAAAGTGGTGGAAAAGGATGAAACCTGGCGGCAGGGAACCGTGGAAGAAAGACTCAGCCACGCCCTCGTAAACGGTATCACCGATTATATTGATGCAGATACGGAAGAAGCACGCCAGAAATATCCGCGGCCGCTGGATGTAATTGAAGGCCCCCTGATGGATGGTATGAACATCGTCGGCGACCTCTTTGGCTCCGGTAAAATGTTCCTCCCCCAGGTCGTGAAAAGCGCCCGTGTAATGAAGAAATCTGTGGCGGTACTTACGCCATTCATTGAAGAGGAAAAACTGCGCAACCAGGCCCTGCACGGAGGAGAAATCAAATCCGCCGGAAAAATCCTGCTGGCTACCGTAAAGGGAGATGTGCACGACATCGGTAAAAACATCGTAGGCGTAGTACTCGCCTGTAACGGATATGAAATAGTAGACCTCGGCGTAATGGTGCCTGCTGAAAAAATTCTGCAGACAGCCCGCCAGGAAAAGGTAGATATCATCGGACTGAGCGGCCTGATTACGCCCAGCCTGGATGAGATGGTACACGTAGCCCGTGAACTGAAAAGACAGGAATTTGATATTCCGCTGATCATCGGCGGCGCTACCACCTCCCGTACACATACTGCCGTGAAAATTGCGCAGGAATACACCCATGGCGTAGTGCACGTACTGGATGCTTCCCGCAGTGTAACCGTTACCGGAAGCCTGCTGAACAAAGCTCTGAAGAAAGATTTCCTCTCTGCCGTACAGGAAGAATACAGAAAGCTCAACGAATCTTTCAAAAATAAAAAACCGACAAAACAGTACCTGACGATAGCCGCTGCACAGGAAAACAATGCGAAGATTGACTGGGACAAGTTTACGCCTGTTAAGCCGAAATTCACCGGCATCAAGGCTTTCGAAGACTATGACCTGGCAGAAATTGCAAAGTATATTGACTGGCAGCCATTCTTCATCGCCTGGGAATTACATGGTAAATTCCCGCAGATCCTGACAGATGAGGTAGTAGGCGTTGAAGCCACCAGGCTCTACAACGATGCGCAGGAGCTGCTGAAGAAAGTTATCAGTGAAAAATGGCTGGGCGCCAAAGCCGTTATCGGCATTTACCCGGCTGTCAGAACCGCTCCCGACACCATCCAGGTGACGCCTGAACAGACTGAAATTGCCCCGGTTAAGCTGGAATTCCTGCGTCAGCAGATCAAGAAGGCGCCCGGGCAACCTAACCAGTCACTCGCGGATTATATCGCCCCTGCAGCTGCAGGCAAAACCGATTACATCGGCGGATTTGCCGTAACAGCGGGTATCGGCATTGAAAAATGGCTCGATAAATTCAAGGCGGAGCATGACGACTACAACAGTATCATGCTGAAAGCCCTGGCAGACAGGCTTGCGGAAGCCTTTACAGAACTGATGCACGAACGCGTGCGCAAGGAGTTCTGGGGTTATGCCAGCGATGAACACCTGAGCAACGAAGCACTGATTAAAGAAGAATACATGGGAATACGCCCGGCGCCAGGCTACCCTGCCTGTCCGGAGCATACCGAGAAATACAAATTATTCGACCTCCTGGATGCCACTACCAACACCGGCATTACCCTCACTGAATCCCTGGCCATGTACCCTGCTGCCAGCGTCAGCGGATGGTATTTTGCCAATCCGGAATCCAAATATTTCGGTCTGGGAAAAATTGAAAAAGACCAGGTAGAAGACTATGCCGCCCGCAAAGGCTGGACAGTGGAGGAAGCCGAGAAGTGGCTGAGGCCTAATCTGGAATATGATATATAGTTCGTACAATATGAATTACGAATTACAAATTGCGAATTACGAATGAGGAGCGAAGACATAAGCAAAGAAGTAAATTCTTTATCCGCTTATGTCTTCGCTCCTCATTCGTAATTCGTAATTCGCAATTCGTAATTATTTACAAAATGGTTTGTTATGAGAATTGTTTCCTACAATGTAAACGGCCTCCGGTCCGCCATGACCAAGGGTTTTACCGAATGGCTGCAAACGGATCCTGCAGATGTTATCTGCTTACAGGAAATCAAAGCGCATCAGGAGAATGTAGACTTCCAGCAGTTTGACAAGCTGGGCTATGAGCACTACTGGTATCCGGCACAAAAGAAGGGTTATAGTGGGGTGGCCGTGCTGACGCGCATAAAACCTGATTTTGTGCAGTATGGCAGCGGCCATGAACAGAGTGACACAGAAGGCCGTTTTATCCGGCTGGATTTCGGCGATCTGACCCTGATTAATACCTACTTCCCTTCGGGCACCAGCGGGGACCTCAGGCAGACCTACAAATACCAGTGGCTGGATGAGTTCTTTGCCTACCTGGAAGAGCTGAAGAAAACCCGTCCTAATCTGGTGGTATGCGGAGATTACAACATCTGCCATAAACCGATAGATATTCATGATCCTGTCAGCAATAAGAACTCTACCGGTTTTCTGCCGGAAGAACGGGCCTGGATGGATAGATTCTTTGCCAGCGGGTTCGTGGACAGCTTCCGGCATTTCAATCCGGATCCGCACCAGTACAGCTGGTGGAGCTTCCGGGCCAATGCGCGGAACAATAACAAAGGCTGGCGTATCGATTATATCAACGTTACCTCGCCGCTGAAAGAGAAGCTGAAACATGCCGCTATTTATCAGGAAGTGAAACATTCAGATCACTGCCCGGTATTTGTAGAGCTGGCCCTGTAATGGTTTCCGGCCATATATTAATATGGGAATACTAATCCAGACAACAAGATGATTATTTACAACGTTACCACAAAAGTGGCCACAGATACGCATTTGTCGTGGTTGAAATGGATGCGGGAAGAACATATTCCGGCTATGCTCAACACCGGCTTGTTCCATGATTGCCGCATCTGCCGGTTATTGGAGCAGGATGATACCGAGGGACCCACCTATGCGATCCAGTACTTCACAGACAGTACGGAGAACTATCAGCGCTTCAGAAGCGAGCACGAACAAGCCCTGCGGCAAAGGGGTTACGACCTTTTCGGCGATCGTTTTATTGCCTTTAATACCATTATGCAGGTGGTGTAAACCATGCTTAACAATTAAACTTATCCACAGGAAATTCACTATTTTCAAGGCATTTGTAGTTTGGTACAATACTTGAAAAGAGGGGGCGGTAACAGTCGAAATACTGGCAAATTAGCTATGGCACAGGGTTTTATGTATTTCTGCTAAAGTCATCGGCTTTAGCGGGAAGGTGACCAATCAGCTGTAACCGTTACCAGTAGCGTTTTTCAGCCGATAAAAATTTCTATAAAAAAGTTGTAAAAAATTTGGTAATCTGATAAAACGCGCTATATTTGCTCACATCAAACATTTTTTCACTAGTTAAATCTTACTAACTATGAACAAAGCCGAATTAATCGACAAGCTTGCAAAAGACGCAGCTATCACTAAAACCCAAGCTAACGAAGCTCTGGATTCTTTCACCAAAGCTGTTGCTGATACCCTGAAAAAAGGTGGTAAAGTAACTTTGGTTGGTTTCGGTACTTTCTCCGTTTCCAAACGTGCTGCACGTAACGGTAGAAACCCACAGACCGGTCAGATCATCAAGATCAAGGCTAAGAAAGTTGCTAAATTCAAAGCTGGTAAAGCTTTATCTGATAAGCTCTAATCAGTTAGCACAACTTATTCAAGCAAGGAACAATCATGTTTCTTGCTTTTTTTTTATATAGAACCCGGACTGTAGACTATTTCGGCTATTTGCAGTAATTTGCAGCCTGATAACATCATATTAAAAAACAAAACTCAAATCATTCATCATGGGTAGAGGAGATATCAAAACCAAAAGAGGTAAAATCTTCAGCAAATCTTTCGGTAAAGTAAGACCGTCTAAAACAAGAAAATCTGCTACAGCCGCTAAAGCTGAGAAAAAAGCATAAACATTTTATTATTTAATTATTTGAGATTTGGTCATTTACAATGCAGCGGAGATATAAGCGAATATAATCTGCCAGGATCTCCGGTGTATTGTAAATGGCCAAATCTCAAATAATTAAATCTCAGATAGTAAAATGCTCAGGGCGCTAAACGCTCTATCTTCCAGCTGCCGGTAGGTGTGAGGGTATATAAAATACGGTCATGCAAACGGCTGCTTCTTCCCTGCCAGAATTCCATTACGCTGGGCTTTACCACATAGCCACCCCAATAATCCGGCCGCTGAGGCGTTTCCTTCTCATATTTTGATGCCACCTGATCCACCTGTTCTTCCAGAAAAGAACGGCCCGGAATCACCTTACTTTGAGGCGACGCGATTGCCCCGATACGGCTCCCCAGAGGACGGCTGTTATAGTACTCATTATTAATAGCCATAGATGCCTTGCTGACCGTGCCTTCTATACGTACCTGACGCTCCAGTTCCCGCCAGAAGAAAAGCAATGTCACGTGCGGATTCAGTGCCAGCTCCTGCCCTTTGCGGCTTTCATAATTGGTAAAAAACACAAACCCTTCCTCGTCGAAACTCTTCAGCAACACAATACGTGCAGAAGGATGGCCGTCCGGCGTACTGGTTGCCAGCGTCATGGCATTAGGCTCCTCTACCTCGCTGCTGGTTGCATCGTGCCACCATTTCTCAAACTGCTGCAACGGGTACGGCGCCACATCGCCCTCATCCAGTGAGGTCAGCCTGTAATCCTTCCTTAAATCAGCGACTTTCTGGTTTAACATGGTCTGTAGAATTTTATTGGTTTAAACCTGTATAGCAAAGGTATGGAAGGATAATAGTAATTTTGAAGACCTGATATAAATCATAGTATGAAAAGAGCTTTCCTATTGTTCATCCTGGCAACGACGGCGTTGCTCTCCTGTCATAACAACCGGCAGCCGGAAGAAAAGAATGAAAAGGCGCCCGTCATTATTCCGCTGGTCACCACACCTTTTTATTATGCACAACTTAAAGGCCAGGTAGGCGGCCGGATGATTACCATGCAACTGCTTAAACTGGCTCCGCACCTTTTCCGTGGCTATTACAGCTATGACAGCGCGGGCGTGCCTATCAGTATCTGGGGTAGTGAGGACTCCGATCAGGTTAAAATTTATGAAGATAATGCCAGTAAGGAAGAAGAACGCTTCTTTGGTGGCAAACTCACTGACGATGGCTATTTCATGGGAGTATGGCATGGAGACAGCACCTCCTTTCATTTTGAATTGCATACAGACATGAATAAATGTATGCCGCTCAATATATACTACAGTACCGACTCTGTAAAGCTGGTGCCCTCCATGGCGGCCTCGCCGGTAGGTACGGCCTCCAACAGTATTATCTGGCCAGACTCCTCCGCCGATTCCACCCTCAGCAAATTCCTTATACAGGAAATCACCGGCAGCGCAAAAATCAATGACCCGCACAAGTACGTGCGAAAAGCAGTGGATTCCTTTGTACTGGGTTATCGCCTCGCCGCCAGGGATGTTGACAGCGCAGAAATTGCCTCCACTTCCTCCGCTTCCTGGAACTGGACTGCCGAAAACGATATGAAGGTGGTATGGAATACCTGGCCGTTACTTGTGATAGAAAAGTATGTATACGACTTCACCGGCGGGGCGCACGGCAACTGGGGCTCCAGCTACAAGACACTGGATCTTGCAAAAAAAGAAGTACTTACCCCCGAAAAAGTTTTTAAACCCGGCTACAAGGAAGCCCTGGCTCCCTTCCTGGACAAGGCTTTCCGTAAAAAATTCCATATAGACGAAGACGAATCCCTCGATCAGAGCCTGCTGGTAAAAACCATTACACCCAACAACAATTTCATCATGACCGATAAAGGCGTGGCATTCAGTTACAGCCCTTATGAAATAGGCCCTTATGCACTGGGGCAGGTGACGCTCTTTGTGCCGCTTTCCGAGATAAAAAACCTGATGAAATAGTTTTCATTTTAATTATTTTATTATTTGAGATTTACATAAGAGCGAAGACCTGAGCGGAATAATATCTGCTCAGGTCTTCGCTCTTATGTAAATCTCAAATAGTAAAATAATAAAATGAAATTATCCCTGCACCAACGTCCCTACGTTCTTACCCATAATTACATTCAACAGATTACCAGGTTTGTTCATGTCAAATACGATGATGGGCAGCTTGTTTTCCTGACAGAGGGTGAAAGCTGTCATATCCATGACGTTGAGTGATTTCTGGTATACTTCAGAGAAGGTAATGGTTTCGTAGCGGGTAGCGGATTTGTCTTTCTCCGGATCCGCGGTGTAGATACCATCTACGCGGGTTCCTTTGAGGATCACATCTGCCTGGATTTCGATGGCACGGAGGGAGGCAGCGGTATCGGTAGTAAAGTAAGGGTTACCGGTACCTGCGCCGAATATTACTACGCGGCCTTTTTCCACGTGGCGGATGGCGCGGCGGCGGATGTAAGGTTCTGCGATTTGTTCCATTTTAATGGCTGACTGGAGACGGGTGTACAGTCCTATTTTTTCGAGTCCGCTTTGCAGGGCCATTCCATTGATAACGGTTGCCAGCATTCCCATATAATCTCCCTGGGCTCTTTCAATACCGGTTTCAGCTTCGTTCATTCCGCGGTAAATATTACCACCACCTATTACAATGGCAACCTGCACACCGAGGTCTGTAACAGCTTTTATATCGTAGGCATACTGGGAAATTACCTTATGATCAATACCATAATTTGCATCCCCCATCAGGGCCTCACCGCTCAATTTGAGCAAAATTCGCTTATACTTTGGCAACATGACGCTATAAATATTGTAAGATGTATAATCCTAAGATACAATTTTTAGCTGTTAGGTGTTCGTCTTTAGCGATTAGCAGTGGCTAAAGGCTCACAACCAGCGGCTATTTTTTTCTGCGCAAAAAAAAGGAGAGAAACTTAATTCTCTCCTTTTTTTTAATATGATCAGATTAACCTAAAGCGATTCGCTTGAAGCTAGCCACTTTCAGGTCAGCATCTACTGATTTCAGGTAATCCGCTACGGATTTATTGTTATCCTTAACGAAGGCCTGAGCCAGCAGGGTGCTTTCTTTGAAGAATTTATTCACTTTACCTACGGCAATTTTCTCAGCCATTTCAGCTGGTTTGCCTTCAGCTTTCACCTGCTCAACAGCGATTTCTTTTTCGCGTGCGATCAGTTCAGCAGGAACGCTGTCAGCGTCTACTGCGATCGGGTTCATTGCAGCGATCTGCATAGCGATATCTTTACCTACTTCTTCAGTAACAGGTTTAGAGAAAGCTACGAGTACGCCCATACGGTAGTTACCGTGGATGTAGGCAGTTACGCCACCAGCTTCAACGTATTCGAATTTATTGAGGGTGATTTTTTCACCGATTTTTGCAACCTGGTCGTTTACTTTATCAGCAACGGTAGCACCGTCGAGTTCAGCAGCGTTCAGGTCTTCAATAGTTTTAATACCTTTAGACAGGGCGAGGTCAACGATAGCCTGTGCAAATTTCACGAAGTCTTCGTTTTTAGCCACGAAATCAGTTTCACAACCCAGACCTACGATAACACCGGATTTACCATCAGCTGAAGTTTTAGCGATGATAACGCCTTCTTTGGTTTCACGGTCGGAGCGCAGCGCAGCTACTTTCTGACCTTTCTTACGCAGGTAGTCTACTGCTTTTTCAAAATCGCCATCACTTTCTACCAGTGCCTTTCTGCAATCCATCATACCCGCACCAGTTTGCTGACGCAGTTTGTTTACATCAGCTGCTGTAATTGTTGCCATGAGCTATATTGATTTAAGAGAATTAAATAATTGATTTTTGGATAAACTGATTTTCAGACTTAAAATATTTGAAATGCAGCGAAGGTACCAAAAGGTCTTCGCTGCATTCAAATACTTAAATTATCAAATCAATAAATCAAAATGACCGGAGATTATCTTCCGCCCTGTGGTTTTCTTGGAGCACCACCGCCGGCGTTAGATGGACGACGTTGTCCGCCACCCTGGCCACCGCCACGGTTAGGACCACCGCCACCGCGGTTGTTGCCGCCGCCACGGTTAGCGCCACCCTGGCCACCGCCACGGTTAGCACCACCAGGACCGCCCTGGCCTCTGCCTGCACCACCGCCGCTGCCGGATTTACGGCCTCTTTCGCGGTCTTCGCCACCTTCAACTTCGAACTTACGTGCCTTATCGTCTGCTTCTTCCTCTTCTACTTCTTCTTCAGATTTCTCTGTAGCTCTTTCAGACAGACCTTCAGCGATAGCTGCGCAGATGTAGCTGGTGATGATAGCAATAGATTTGGTAGCGTCATCGTTCGCAGGAATAGCGAAATCAACTTTGCTTGGATCTGAGTTAGTATCTACCATACCGAAGGTAGAGATACCCAGACGTTTAGCTTCAGCCAGTGCAATGTGCTCGTGGCTGATATCTACCATGAACAGAGCAGCTGGTACACGTGCCAGTTGGGCAATACCACCCAGCACTTTTTCCATTTTCTCTTTATCACGGCTTAAAGTCAGACGTTCTTTTTTAGTGATGTTGTCGAAAGTTCCGTCCTGCAGCATTTTTTCAATGCTCTGCATTTTCTTCACACTCTTACGGATCGTAGAGAAGTTGGTGAGCATACCACCTAACCATCTTTCAGTAACGAAAGGCATGTTGATGTTACGCGCAGCATCTGCTACGATGTCTTTCGCTTGCTTCTTAGTAGCAACGAACATGATCTTTTTACCGCTTTTAGCGATAGATTTCAGGGCAGCTGCTGCTTCCTGTAAACCTTCAACGGTTTTGTTCAGATCAATGATATGAATACCTTTCTTTTCTGCGAAAATATAAGGCAGCATTTTAGGATTCCATTTCTTCTTCAGGTGACCAAAGTGAACACCTGCCTCCAGTAACTGCTGCTGCAATGAGGTATTATTTTCCATGTTTATATTGCTCAATTAAAAGGATCAAATAATGTTTAGCGATGTTAGCTAAGTACTCAAAATTAGCGTTTAGAGAACTGGAAGCTTCTTCTAGCTTTCGCTTTACCTGGTTTCTTACGTTCTACACCTCTTGGATCACGTTTCAGGAGACCTGCTGCTTTCAGCGCAGGACGGAACTCGATGTTCACTTCGCATAATGCGCGGGCGATACCGAGTTTAATAGCTTCTGCCTGTCCTTTGATACCACCACCCTGTGCATTCACTTTAATATCAAATTTATCAACAGCGTCGATAGTTTTGAGAGGCAGTTCAACCTGGTTCTGCAGGTAGATCAGAGAAAAGAAGTTTTTATAGTCTTTGTCGTTTACAGTAATGTTACCGGTACCCTTGCTGATATACACGCGGGCAACAGCTTCCTTACGACGACCTATTGTATTTTTTTGCTTTTCCATGTATCAGAGAAAAATTAGAAAGTTAAAGGTTGTGGTTTCTGCGCAGCATGAGGATGCTCAGCACCTGCATAAACAAACAGTTTTTTGAACATTTTGCGGCCCAGGCGGTTCTTAGGTAACATACCTTTGATAGCCTTTTCAATCATCACTTCCGGACGACGACGAATCAGGTCTTTAGCCAGTTCAATTCTCTGACCACCAGGATAGCCTGTGTAGTGGATGTATTCTTTTTCCTGCATTTTGTTGCCGGTCAAAGAAATCTTATCTGCATTGATTACGATGATAAAATCACCACAATCAGTATGAGGCGTATAGTAAGGCTTGTTTTTACCTCTTAAGATAGCCGCCATCTTAGCACAAACTCTTCCGAGTGTCAGGTTGGTAGCATCTACTATATGCCAGTCACGCTTTACGTAAGCGTCGTTAGCCGATTTAGTTTTAAAGCTTAATGTATTCATTGTTATTTACGATAAAAATTACGTCTTGTAAACAATTCCCCCTGGAATGGGGAACGCAAAGGTAAACAGCTCCTGCTGAATAACCATACATTTTACCCACTTTTTTACAAGGCACCTTTGCAACAAATTGATTTTCAATAAAAATTTTGTTTTAAAGTTATTAACACCCCGTTGATATCAGTAGAAAACATAATGTCAACGGCCTGTTTTCCGGGCACAGCCGGAAGAAAAATAAAAAACCGTGCAGCCGGGAAGGCTGCACGGCCGGCATATCTTCTGCCCCGCCTGCTACCTCCGGTCCCGGGCACCCATATATATAAGAACATACTGTACCAGTGTGGCAATAGATGCCAGCGCTGCCACCACATAGGTCATAGCAGCCCACCACAGCGCATTTTTAGCCTTGTCGTGCTCCTGCGGACGCATAACATTGCTGCTGTCCAGCCAGGCCAGCGCCCGGTTGGAAGCGTCAAATTCTACCGGCAGCGTAATCAAGGAGAACAACGTGGTAATACCAAACAGGATAATCCCCCCCAGCAGCAGCTGCGGAAAGACATTGATCAGCAGGATACCGCCCAGCAGCACCCACTGCACCAGGGAAGCGCTGACCTGTACGGCCGGCACCAGCCTGGAACGTAGTCCCAGCCACGGATAGGACGTGGCATGCTGCACTGCGTGCCCGCATTCGTGTGCGGCTACTGCCGCTGCGGCCACATTGGCGCCGGAATATACATCCGGACTGAGGTTCACGGTCTTATCGGCCGGATTATAGTGATCTGATAAAAAGCCTTCGGAAGACAGCACCCTGACGTCATGGATATTATTATCCCGCAGCATTTTCTCGGCAATCTGCTTCCCCGTAAGTCCGGATGAGGTAGGTATCTCACTGTAGGACCTGAACTTACTTTTCAACACATAGCTCACAAGCAGGCTGATCCCTACAAAAATCAGCGAAACGAACATGATTCCTGGTGTCATACTTTTAAAATTAGGTGACTTAAAACGAACAAATACCTTTCCAGACCCATCGGTTTAAGATTTATTTAAGACTTTGCTGCCAACCCTTCTTTTTACCGCTGATATATAAATTTAACACTGTCATTTTGACTTAATTTAAGAAATTTTCCTGAAAATACGGCGGAAAATTACATCAGCGGCAATTTCCATATTTGAAAAAATTTATATGCAAAAATCCTCAACAGCAACCCTATTTATCAACATTTTACGAGTTGCCAATGAAAGTAATATTGGACAATCCAGCGGCTGAAACAAGCGATGGCAGCCACTTTCTTACATTAGAAAAAACACTCAAAAGTTATTCACATCGATTAAATAAACTTTTTTATTCTGAACCCATTTTGTAATTTAGTCCTGAATTTAATGGGTTAGTAAGTAGAAAGAGTCAACGGAATCTTCCGTTTGGCTCTTTTCTCATTTCAGGGGTTTTTAACTCACTTTTTACACCACTTCTTTTAACATTTCCACCCCGATTTTTTTTAAAACTACTTACTTTGTATCTGTCCTCTTTAAAATTTTTATGAGTAAAATAAGAACAGCATTTTTCTGTCAGCAATGTGGATACGAATCAGCAAAATGGAATGGTAAATGTCCGAGTTGCGGACAATGGAACACCTTTGTTGAGGAAAGAGTACAAAAAGATATTCCAGGCAAACAACAGGACTGGAAAGATAATGATACCTCCAACAACCGGAGCCAGAAAATCATCAACCTTTCTGATGTAACCACTACCGAAGAAAAACGGTTACTCACGCCCGACAATGAATTGAACCGTGTGCTGGGAGGCGGTATAGTAGCGGGTTCGCTGGTACTCGTCGGCGGCGAGCCAGGCATCGGAAAATCTACGCTCTTCCTGCAGAATGCCCTTCAGCTGAAGCAGGTAAAAACACTTTATATCAGCGGTGAAGAAAGTGAACAACAGATAAAAATGCGGGCAGACCGCATCCAGAATTCCAATGAACATTTTTACCTGTTAACCGCTACTTCCACGCAGACCATTTTCCAGGAAATTAAAAAATTACAGCCTCAACTGGTGATCGTGGATTCTATACAGACATTACACACACCATTAATTGAATCTGCTCCGGGAAGCGTATCACAGATACGCGAAACAACTGCTGAACTGCAACGCTTCGCCAAAGAAAGCAACACCCCCGTTTTCCTGATCGGTCACATTACAAAAGACGGCTCCATTGCGGGTCCTAAAGTACTGGAACATATGGTGGACACCGTGCTGCAGTTTGAAGGCGACCAGCATTATGCTTACCGCATTCTTCGTACCATCAAAAACAGGTTCGGCTCTACCGCAGAACTGGGCATCTATGAAATGACCGGCGCCGGTCTTCGCCAGGTGACCAATCCGTCTGAAATATTAATCTCCCAACGCGATGACCTCCTCAGCGGCGTGGCCATCTCTGCAACCATGGAAGGCCTCCGGCCGCTGCTCGTGGAAGTACAGGCGCTGGTAACGCAATCGGTATACGGCACCCCCCAGCGAACAGCCACCGGCTTTGATCTGCGCAGGTTGCAGCTGCTCCTGGCCGTACTGGAAAAACGCGGCGGGTTCCACTTCGGCGTGAAGGATGTATTCCTCAATATTGCCGGCGGTATCCGCGTAGAAGATCCTGCTATTGACCTCGCGGTATTATGCGCCCTGTTATCATCCTACGAAGACAACCCCATCGCCGGCAAAATATGCTTTGCCGGAGAAGTAGGACTCAGCGGGGAAATACGTGCCGTCAACAGAATTGAACAACGCATTGCGGAAGCAGAAAAGTTAGGCTTTGAAAAAATTTTCATCTCCCGGTACAACAAAAAAGGAATAGATTTAAGTAAATTCAATATTGAAGTAGTTTCAGTAGGAAGGGTGGAGGAAGTTTATCAGCAGTTGTTCTGACTACGGCCATCCGCCCGCAAATAAGTACCCCATGATCAGAAGTTTGTTATCCCCCCTCGTACATTTGTTTTATCCGCATTGCTGCGAGCTATGCGGTACAGATCTCTCCCGCACGGATGAACTGTTATGCATGACCTGTCAGGATACCCTGCCGGCCACTAACTTTCACCTGTATACGAATAATCCGGTAAGCGGTATCTTCAGCGGACGGCTACCGGTTACGCAGGCCACTGCTGCCTATTATTACAGCCAGGCCTCCGGGCTGCAGCGTCTTATTCACCGGTTTAAGTACCGGCAGCGAAAAGACATTGCGCTCTGGCTCGGTAAACAGATGGGGCACATGCTGCAGGAAAGTGCATGGGCAGCAGCGGTAGATGCCATTGTTCCGGTGCCGCTCAACCCGCGCAAGGAGAAAGAACGCGGATATAACCAGGCGGCTGTGCTGGCGGCAGGCATCGCCTCAGTACTGAACAGGCCCGTCTTGCCGCAGGCGCTCGTCCGTTCACAGTATACCAGCTCCCAAACCAGGAAAAACAGGATCAGCAGATGGGAAAACGTACAAACCGTTTTCAGCGCGGATTCCTGCGTCAATGGCCGCCATGTGCTGCTGATTGACGATGTGATTACTACCGGCGCCACCACCGAAGCCTGCGGACACTCCCTGCTCGAGGCCGGCGCCGGCGTCAGTATCTGTTGCCTGGCATATGCCTACCGGTAATAATAAAGTTATTTTTTTCTTGTTATGGGGAAAATCTCATATCGGATAATTATCTTTATGCCGCAGTATCCATAATATTTTGACCGTTCCTCAAAAACACTTTTTATGTTCAGATTAGCGATTTTATCTGTTATCATGTTTTTTACGGCATCGCACATCTATGATTTCAAGGTAGATGCAGTGGATGGCGGAAAGATTGATTTCGCCGCCTATAAAGGCAAAAAGATCCTGATCGTTAACACCGCCTCCCTTTGTGGCAATACTCCGCAATACGAAGGACTCGAAAAGTTATACAGGAAATATCAGAACAAACTGGTCATTGTAGGTTTCCCGGCCAATAACTTCGGTTCACAGGAACCTGGTTCCAATGCAGACATCAAGGCCTTCTGCACCAGGCAATACGCCGTAACTTTTCCGATGGCAGCTAAAATTTCTGTAAAGGGGAGCGACATTCACCCCATTTACAAATGGCTCCTGGACGAAAGCAAGGCCAAACACCTGGAACCAGCTGAAGTGAAATGGAATTTCCAGAAGTATCTGCTGGATGAAAAAGGGAACCTGGTAGCTGTCTTTTCCCCCAAAACACAACCGGATGCGCCGGAAGTAATCGCTGCTATTGAAAAATAGCCGTCACATTTTTCTACCTATACCATTGAGTGTAATAATTTGATGCTAGCTCGCGTATATACCTATACGTTAGTTCAATGATATTCATTTTACACCAAGTGGATTTTTTATTTACATGAAACACCAACTGAATTTTAAAAGCCCCTTAGCTGTAGCGGCCGTGATTGCTTTGAGCGTTTGTACGAATGCATGCCAGTCCGATTTTAACACTCCCATCATTTCATGCCCCAATATGAGCATGAGCGCCACCCTGGAGAATACCACCAGGAGTATGCAACTGTCTACCAACACCATTTTCCGGCAACAGATCGATAGCGGCGGCGCCAAGTACCTGAGCCTGGAAGCCGTTTCCGATAGCATACGTATTGTTATCAATGTAGTAGACGGCGTTTATCCGGATCATAAACTCGCGGATGACAGCCTCCGTCTTAAAACCTACATTTTTTCCAGGGCAGCCAAACTCCAGGGCGGCCTGGTAGCCGGCGCCGTGAAAACCGGGCAGGAAGACTACCGGTACCTGACTACCGATACTTCCAGTGTTACCATTACACGGGTAAATACCAAATTGAAAACGGTAACAGGCACCTTCTATTTTGAAGCTTCCAACCGTACCGTTAAAGGATCAGGCGTTTTTGTGAGTGCCTGCTACGTGTCACTCCCATAACAATGGATTAGCCCCTTTTCACTATCTTGCGGCCATGCTTTTTTCAGACATCATAGGACAGGCTGATGTACGCCATCAGCTGGTGCAGTCGATACAACAGAACAGACTTAGTCATGCCATGATACTGCTGGCGCCGGAAGGTGCAGGGGGGCTTCCGCTTGGCCTGGCCTTTACACAGTATATTGTTTGTGAAAACAAGCAGGAAAACGATGCCTGCGGAAAATGTGCTGCCTGTATGAAAGCAGCCCAGGGCATACATCCGGATATTCATTACTCCTATCCGGTAATACCCCGCAAAGCCGGCGATAAGCCTGTGAGCACAGACTATATCAGTGAATGGAGGGAGTTTGTACAAAACAATCCCTACGGCAATGCCTATGACTGGCTGCAGTTCATCGGCGCTGAAAACAAGCAGGGTAACATCACCGCCACCGAATGTCAGGATATTATCCGCAAGCTGAATCTGAAAAGCTTTGAAAGCGGTTATAAAATACTGCTGATGTGGATGCCGGAATACCTCGGTAATGAAGGCAACCGCCTGCTGAAACTGATAGAAGAACCGCCCCAGAATACCCTGTTCATACTGGTAGCTGAAAACCAGGAACAGATCCTGGCTACTATATTATCCCGCACACACCTGGTAAAAATCAATCCCCTGCTGAAGGAAGATATGGTAAAGGCGCTCACCGAGAGAGCCAAAGTACCTCCTCCCCGCGCGCAACAGATTGCCACCATCACTGCCGGCAACTACCGGGAAGCAATTTACCTGCTGCAGCACTCTGACGACGACTATCATGAACTGCTCCGCAACTGGCTGAATTATATTTTTACCGCCAACCGCGTAGCCCTGCAGGAATGGATTGAGGGCATCTCCAGCGCTAAAACAGGCCGTGAGAACCAGAAACAGTTCCTCCGCTATTTTATTAATCTGCTGGAACATACCCTCAGATTACAGTATCTGGATAAAAGCCTGCTGGCTTTTTCTGAGGAAGAAATGGACTTTGCTGCCAAGCTCGCCAAACTGGCCAACCTGGACCAGACCCGGGAGATTGTGGATGCGCTGGACAACGCCTGCTATCATATTGAGCGCAACGCCAATGCGAAGATGCTATTTCATGCATTGTCTATCAAGCTACAATATATATTTAAAAAGAAACCTTTACCGGTTCTGTAATAACTGCGAGCCCGCTCTCAGCTTGTCATCCCATTTCCTTACCTTTGTCAGCGCCTGTCCTTTTTGTTTTTCTGACCGGAAAAACGTATTTTAAAGGATTGGTATAACCTGAAATGCTTATTTCTAAAATTTAAACTATTTAATAATATGGCTTGTGCCGGATGTGGTACGGGTGTGGATGGAAAGCCGTCAGGATGTAAGAGTAATGGAGGATGCAGCACTGGAGGTTGTAACAGACTGAATGTATTTGACTGGCTGTCCAATATTCCGCTTGGCGATAGCTTAGCACCATTTGACATTATAGAAGTGAGTTTCAACAATGGCAGTCGCAAAGACTTCTACCGCAATGTGACCAAACAGATTTTCCAGAAAGGGGAAATGGTTACCGTAGAAGGCGTGAGCGGCTTTGATGTTGGCACCGTTAGCCTTACCGGCGAACTGGTTAAACTTCAGATGAAGAAAAGACGTGCTGAAGACACCCCCGAAGTAAAAAAAGTATTACGTCGTTCGAGTAACGATGACCTGCAAAGAATGAGCGATAACAAGGCACGCGAAAAAGAAGCTCTCATTAAATCCAGAGCACTTGCCCGCAATCTTGGCCTTGAAATGAAACTCGCTGAAGTGGAAATTCAGGCCGATGGCCGTAAAGCCACCTTCTTTTACACAGCAGACGATCGTGTTGACTTTCGCGAACTCATCAAGGTTTATGCCTCCGAATTCAGGGCTAAAGTGGAGATGCGCCAGATAGGCGCCCGCCAGGAAGCCGGGAAAGTTGGTGGTATCGGTAGCTGCGGCCGCGAATTATGCTGCTCTACCTGGCTTTCTGATTTCAAAAGCGTTAACACTACGGCTGCCCGTTATCAGAACCTCTCTATCAATCAGGCAAAGCTGTCCGGCCAGTGCGGCCGCCTCAAATGCTGCCTGAACTACGAACTGGATACCTACCTGGATGCACTGAAAGACTTCCCGGAAGATGCAGATACCATTGAAACTGCCGCCGGTGTTGCCAATCTGCAGAAGAGAGATATCTTCAAAAGCCTGATGTGGTATTCCTACGAAGGCAGTAACAAACAGTATCCGCTGACCATCACCCGGGCGAAGGAAATACGCCTGCTCAACAGGCAGGGCGTTAAACCGGATGACCTGAAACCAGTGGAAGTGGTAACTGCCAAACCAAAAGAAACGGATCTGGGCTTCGCCGATGTAGTAGGACAAATCAGTCTGAAATCCCTGGAGAAGACTGTCCAGAAACGTAAGCAGAAAGATAAAGACAAACATAAACAACAGAAAGGCGGCGAGCAGAAGTCCGCAGGTGGTGGCAGAAACGAACAAAAGCCTGAACAGAAAGGAGGCCAGCGTCAGGAAAACCGCCAGCAGCAGGAGCAACGCAAACCTAAACCAGAAAACCGCCAGCCGCGGCAGGGCGGTGGTGGCGGCCAGCAACAGCGGCAGGGACGTGAACGCGAACAGCAACCACGCACTGAACAGGGCGGCCAGCCTAAACAGGGACAACAGGGACGCGGAGAACAACAGCCACGCCCGGAACAAGGTCAACGGCAAGGCCAGGGCAATCCTAAACAGGACCGGAGACCTCCCCGCCATAAGCCTAAGCCCAACAACCCGAACAATCAGCCTAATAATAAAGCGTAAAATAAAAAAGAGACAACCATATGGTTGTCTCTTTTTGCTTAATTAAGTAATGATATATACAATAAAAGGCCGCCCAGATGAGGCAGCCTTTGTTAATAATTGGTTTTTGCTTATGAGAAAAACTTAAAAATATCTTTTGTAAATCACTCTCACCAATTCAACAACACGGCCGCCTGTAGTCAGTTCCGTTATTTAAGATTCATTCTCAAACAACAATTTGTAATAATGCAGGCTGGTAGTTTCATCATAACCGCGCTCAATCATCTCGCGGTTTCCATGAATATAAACGTGAAAATTACGATCCAGTTTCAAAATGCTCTTAAATACTTTCTGCTGCTTCTTTACAGCGGGAGCTGAAATATCAAATTCATCCGGTATCTCCTGCTGATATGTTTGCTGGTATTCGTTTCTGTACTCTTTGAAGGAGGCTATCGCATCCGGATGCCCCAACACTTCATTCGCAAAATCGTCCAGCTGGAATTGTTCTTTCTCCTTAAAGTAAGCGGCTGATTTATTCAACAGATCTACCTGATCTACACGGTCCATTTCATATTCGGTTGGCAGCTTATTGTGAATAAATTGCTTGCACATATTCACAGCTGTTTCTGTCTGATGGTAGCTGTCTTCACGGCGCTGCACCTGTAAAAACGCATCTTTCCAATAAACGGCTTCGGTTTGCTTACTATTACTGTCAACTATACTGACCTTATACCCCTCTTCTTCCTCTACATTAAATACCAGACACCCCTTGTCCAGTTTGTTGATATTAATACCATCTTCATAGTTGACCTGGTAATTCTCGTCTGACAGAAACACTTTCAGATAGGTATCCCGGTTTTCCGATTTAAATATGCCAATGGCTTCCACTTCTTCCCCATCCACCTGACATTTGCTAAAGTAGGTAATATACAACTCCCCGCCTTTTATTTTTGGATGGGTGGAATGTTTATATAGATGTTTGGCAATATTGACAGACTGCTCCTGAAAATCACTTTGTTCAGTAAATATACGTCGACAATATTGAAAAATTTCATTTAGCTGTATATCTGCATCATGATAAAACCGGAAATATTCAGCTGCATTGGCAAAAGGCTGAATAAAATAAGTAACCAGCAACTGGCTGATTGTTTCGTCTTCCAGCTGCAAAGGCGCCTTTGAACAGATAAGCGGCTCCTCGTTGGAAGAGTTGCCCACCTTATGTATTGTGAGTTGCGACAGATCTTTAAACTCCGAAACATGAATCATGGGCGCAAAATTAAGAAATAAGTTGACAGTCCGGTTGCAGCATATTTTTCCACATTTTTTCCTGACAACTTAAAAATACTCCCTGCCAATCCATCTGAAAAAATCAGGAATTCTTGCTTAATTTAACCTGCTAAAATATTCAAGCCCATGAGAAAACACCTGATCCTGCTGGCAGCAATAGCCGGATATGGACTGCCAACAATAGCCCAGCAAAGCTCCCGCCCCCTCTTTGAAGCACAGGACCTCACTGCGGAAAACATGTTCTCCGTTAACATTGAAGGCCCTAACTTCGACAAGGCCGGTAACTTCTACGTGGTAAATTTCAAGCAGGATGGCACCGTTGGTAAAATCAACACCAAAACCGGCGCCGGCGAAGTTTTCATTACCCTGCCCGAAGGCAGTATAGGCAACAGCGTTAACTTTAACAGCAAAGGCTATATGTTTCTGCCCGATTTCAAAGGCCATAACGTGCTGATGGTGGACATGAAAACCAGAAAAATCAGCGTATATGCCCACTCCGGTCAGTTCAATCAGCCCAACGATCTCTGCATCAATAAGAAAGACCAGATCTTCGCATCCGATCCCAACTGGGCTGCTAAAACAGGTCAGCTCTGGCGTATAGACGCCAACCGGAAACCCGTACTGCTGCAATCCAATATGGGCACTACCAATGGCATTGAATTGAGCCCGGATGAAAAAACCCTCTATGTCAACGAAAGCGAACAACGCAACGTCTGGAAATTTGATGTGGATAAAGCGGGTAACATCTCCAATAAAACACTCTTCGCCTCCTTCCCCGATTTCGGATTTGATGGAATGAAATGCGATAAAGCCGGTAATCTCTATATCGCGCGCTGGGGCAAAGGAGTCATCGCCGTACTTTCTCCGGAAGGTAACCTCATCCGCGAAATCCCCCTCAAAGGCAAACAATGCAGCAACCTGATTTTCGGTGACAAAGACGGTAAAACAGTATACGTTACCCTCCAGGACAGAAAATGTGTGGAGACCTTCAGAGTGGATATCCCAGGCAAAAAATTTTAATCATTTAATTATTTTATTATTTGAGATTTGAGATTTTGTATAAAAACAGATGCCTTCCGGACAGTCCGGAAGGCATCTGTTTTTATACAAAATCTCAAATAATTAAATAACCAAATAACTAAATGGTTTTGATGGTGAGGAGCCAGCCCTTGTTCTTTTCTACCGGGATGGCGGCGTTCTTATCAAAGACCTGGCCGCGCTGGAAATTACGTATATCCGGCGCTGTTATAACTGCCTTTGATGGATCGAGGCCCAGTGCCTTCCAGTCTATCTCCAGTTTAACGGATGTATTTTCCTTTGCCCAGCTGGCAAGAGCTACCAGTACGGCGCCATTTTTCCTGTAAATGGTTACTGGTACTTCCGGGTTGTTACTTTTTACAGGATTGTTATCTACCCAATAGCCGACCATCTGTGAGCCCTGCATCCCAAAATCATCCCATACTTTCCAGATAGGGCGCGGATCTGCATTGTCTGACCAGGGCATCCGGTTAGTCATGCCGTACACCATTCCCCGCCATTGATTACCGCCATCCTGCAGCATCTCTCCCATCAGGCCGAACGGAATACCGCTCACTTCCGTAAGGAAGAAATCGGGAGAATTATTCTCATAATCGAAATATTCTCCGAACCAGAGGCGATTCAGGTAAGGGAAATGTTCCATATACAGCATACCGCTGTTGATGAAACCATCTGATTTATTATACTGATTTGCGGAATGCAGATCAATGATACCCGGATGTCCGTCTTTGGTAAGTACCCGTTTGATACGCTTCATAGTGATGCGGTCAAAAGCAACATCATCCAGGTAGATACCGTCAATACCGACATTATCCACCAGCCAGTTCATACCTTCCACATAATAATTATGCCAGCGGTTCATGCCGCTGTTGATGATAGCGGCGTCTTTGAACTCAGGTACAAACCATGCGGCGATGTAATCATCGGCAATATGCTCCTGCAGCCAGGAGAAGCCGCCGCCTTTACCGGGGCTGTACACTTCATGTCCCAGGCTCCGCAGCGGGAAGGTTTCCCAGGCATGATTGGATAACTCGCGTACCGTATTATAGATCTTTACTTTCAATCCTTTACTGTGGGCGGCATCAATGTAGTCTTTCATCTTCTTCCACTCAATAAACGGGTAATTGATCCATGGATTGATTTCATTACCATGATGGATATTGACTACAGTAGCGCCTGTAGCCCTGATACTGTCCAGGTTATTATACTTGTGATAAAAGCGGGTGCTCCACTGGAAATCTGTATTAAGAGGATGGAACGGCGTAATAATCAGGTGGAAGTTAAAGTAAAGCGTATCTCCCTTATGCATGGTGCGTTCGCCGCTGTAACTATTAACGAGTATTGATTTGCCCTTTTCTCCGACGGTGATGCCGCCTTTGTTGTCATTACCCCATGAAACCGGCAGCAGCAAAGGCTTTTGCAGGTAGAAGTTGGTGTTGAGGGGTCGTACATAATGTTCATCACGGAGAGTGAACTGCAGGCCGGCATTGACATTGCCAATCCAGGCGCCATCCTGGTTTCTGTGCCGTACATCCCACTTCCAGTCGATCTTTTCAGGACGCAGTCCGCCTTTCTGGTTAAGGCCCATCATATATTTAGCGGCGCCTTTGTCGAGGGGCAGGTGCAGGGTAACATCTTTCAATGCTACATCCTGCAGTGCGGTAACGCGCACGGTATATTCCATGAAGCCGTCAAATTCCAGGGAGGCCGCAACATCCATCTGCAGGCCGGTGGTGGTATTGGTGGCTTTCCAGCTGATTTTGCCGGCGTCTTTGCCGGTGATCTGCCAGCCACTGTGCTGCCATTGCAGGTCTTTACCATCTGCTGCGGAGACAAAATGAAAATGTGCCGGTTCGGTGAACAGGTTCTTTGCCTGGCTGGAGATGGCGGTCATTTCCGGGGTAAAGAAAGTTTGTATCTGCGCCGGGAATCCGTCTTTATTAATAGCCACCTTTCTGCCCAGCAGACTGATAACACTATCTTTCATTTCCAGCGGCGTATAGGGAGCAATAACCGCATTGTCCTGTGCCAGCGTGGAGTTCAGCCATTTCAGGCGGGTCTGTTTCCAGGGTTCATTAAAGCCGCTGTTAACTGCCGGTTTATTCGTTACCGTTAGTGTGAGTCTGACAGGCATTGCCGGCATACCTTCCGGATGAATGGTGACAATCCCTTTATAAGTGCCGGCTGCAGCGGATGCGGGAACATCAATGCCGCACCACAGCGCCTGTACTTTGCCACCGGCGATATTCACCTTACTGGAAAACGGCTGTGCGTCGTAGGTAGTACCGTCTGTATTGATACAGTTCAAGGCCGATGCCGGGATAGTCTTACCATCAGGCGCTTTTAAATCTCCGAAAGATATTTTTACCTGCTTCAGATCTTTGAGTGCATAGATGCCCAGCTGAAAGGAATAATATTCTCCTTTATCTGCCTGACCGGCAAATGACTGGGATGGCCCCTTCTGAATCCAGCGCTGAGGCAGGTCGTCTGTCATTTTGATGGGATACTGCCTGTCTTCCGGAAATACGAGGTATCCGGCACCGGGATGCTTTAGCAGCAGCTGCTTTTCTTCGGTCGCTGTAGCGATAACTTCCATGGGGAAGAAAGTATTGAAATCATCTGTAGCTTCCAGCTCTTTCAGTACTGCATTGGGTTTCAGGCTAGCGGGAACAGACTGCAGCCAGTTATTATCTGTCGTTTGTTCCGGGCTGAGGTATACTCCCTGCGGGTAGTTGGATCTGCCCTCATTCTTATACGGCAGGTAATAAATATAGTATGTTCCTTTCCCGGAGGCAGGTTCAAAGCATATATCTCCCTGTTCACGGGTAAGCGACAGTGATTTTATCCTGGAAATTTTTTGTTTCGTCTGGGCGTCCTGGATAATAATCCGTTTGTTTTCAGGATGGGCATCTCTGCGTCTCCAGGGAATAATAACGCGGGCTACCGGGCCGTTACCGCTGAAAGTTACTACTGCGCGGTGATTACCCAGAGAATCCGCATCCCAGCTGTTATTGCCGGCCGTATACTTTACCTGCTGGGCATTTGCAGCACCCAGCAAGGCGAGGGAAAACCCGGCCAGTAGCAATCCTTTCCGCCACAGACGGCGGTGGTGATGAATCAGGTACATGAAAATTGAAAGGTTTATTAAATGATATTGTTCACTGCGGGATCAATTTACATAGGAAATGGGAGATTATGAATTGCGAATTACGAATTACGAATGAGGGGCGGAGACATAAGCGAAGAAGTAAATTCTTTATCCGCTCATGTCTCCGCCCCTCATTCGTAATTCGTAATTCGCAATTCGTAATTACTGAATCGGGTTCTGTACCAGATTCGGATTCAACAATATGTCCTGTTCCGGAATGTAGTGCAGTACTTTTTCGTCGGTAGCGCGAATGACCTGGTTAGGCGGGTGTACGCCTTTGTAATTGCGGATGACGCTACGGTTATTCCTGAACAGATCGAAGCTGCGCTGTGCTTCAAATGCAAGCTCCAGGCGCCTTTCATCCAGTACTACATCCAGTACGGAAGGGTAGCCTTTCAGGTCGGTGGTGGAGAAAAGGGCGCTGCCGCTCAGGCCGGCACGCTGACGGATGATGTTTACATCAGCGATGGCAGCATCCATTTTACCCATTTTGGCGCTGGCTTCCGCCCTGATGAGATACATTTCGGCCAGGCGTAGTACTACCGGCGAACTTAGCGTGGGCACGCCTTCCTGGTTGGAGTATTTCAGGATGTACCATTTATCTGCCCAGGTGGCGGTATCCCGGCCTGCTTTAATCACGACCTTCTTCCCGTTGGGGCCGATAGAGTCTTCTCCGTTAGTCTTTTTCATATAACCGGCTGCCTGAATAAAGGCGTGGCGTATATCCTGCGGATATTTGTCCAGCAGTTCGCGGTAGGGCTCTGATGCATATACTTCTCCATACCCCATACCACCCGGCGAAGTATAAAACATCGATCCGAGGGAAGCCCAGTCTCTGTCATCCTGCAATGTATGCCTGATTGCAAAGATGGTTTCCTCATTGGATTCGTTGTTCTTGGTAAAGTAGCCTGGCAGGGCATCTCCGGGCAGCAGTTTTAATTTTACACGGCTGCTGATCATACCGTAGTTGATAACAGAATCGGCATAGATGTATGCGGAATCATTCTGTTCCCTATACAGGTAAACCCTTGCCAGCAATGCCTTTGCAGCGCTGCTGGTAGCATAGCTGTTGGTATTGTCATTGTTCATCAGGTCTTTCGCTCTCTTCAGGTCGGCAATTACCTGGTCATATACTTCTCTGACTGTATTTCGTTTAGGCGGTACCGGTGCATTGGCTTTTGTTACCACGGGAATACCCAGGTTGGTAGATGCCTGCTGCGGATAAGGACGTCCGAATATTTTAACCATACTGAAATGCACGAATGCACGGATGAACAGGTTCTCTCCTATCAGCTGATCCGTGGCCGGAGATTTTCCGGCCTCCATAGCTTCCAGCAGGCGGTTGCAGCCGTTGATGGCCTTGTATCCCATTGTCCATAACTGGTACACGTTGGCCTGTGCTGGAATATGAACATAGTTGTAAGAAAAAAAGAGATTGTCTGTGGATGTTTTTACAAACACAATATCATCGCTGGGAAACTCTCCTATCTGCACATAGTTACGGGTAAAGTTTGCTTCCTTCAGCATGGCGTAATTACCGCCTGTAGCGGCGGACCACTTACTGGGATCTTTCAGCATGCCGTCGTCTTCCACAGCGCTGAAAGGTTTTCTGTCGAGGGAGCAGGAGGTAAAAGCCAATGCCATCATTACCCCTGCCAGATATGTTGATATGAACTTCTTCATCATGTAATCAGTTTAAATACCTGTTAGAAATTAATTTCCAGACCTGCATACCATTTGGTGCTGTACGGATATTTAATGCCGGAGATACCACGGTCATCTGCTTCCGGATCTATGCCGGAGAAGCGGGTGAGTGTCCAGAGGTTATCACCGCCAACGGATATACGCGCATTACCCAGGTGCATGCGGTTCAGCCATTCTTTGGGGAAGGTATAGCTGAGGTTCACATTTCTCAGACGCAGGTAGCTGCCGTCTTCCAGGTAGCGGGAAGACGGTTTGTTGGAATTGGTTCTGGAACCATTCGTCCATTTCGGATGCGTAGCCTGGTCTCCGGGTTTCTCCCAGCGGCTCCAGCCTTTGTACAGCTGCATGGCATTGTAGCCGGCATAGGCGCCGTCGCTGTCCATCAGTTCACGGGTGCCGTTGTATACTTTATTGCCGGAAACGAAAGACAGGAAGGCCGACAACTGGAAGTTCCTGTAGGAAAACACATTGCGCATACCGCCGAAGAATACAGGCGTGGCCGTACCTACTACCTGCAGCGTTGCTGCGCCATAGTTGTGGGTGGTATCTCTGGTAACATTGCCACTGGCGTCTGTTCCGTATTTATACCATACCGGAGAGCCGTCAGCGGGATCCACGTAGGCCCATTCCCTCATATAGAAGCTGCGCATATCCCTGCCTGTCTGCAGAATAAATCTGCTGTTAAGCGGATCGATGATAGATGTTTTACCGTTGCTCAGTTCTGTGATGTTGTTCTTATTGAACCCGATGTTGAAGTCTGTGCTCCATTTAAATCCGCCTGTGAGATTATCTGTACTGAGATTGATTTCGATACCCTTATTACGCACGGAGCCTACGTTCTGGGCGATGTAGTCGTAGCCGAAGGTGGCCGGCTGCGGTACGTTGAAGAGCAGATCCCGGTTATCTTTCTGGTAGAGTTCTACCGTCAGATTAATACGGTTAAACAATCCGATGTCGATACCCAGGTTGGCATTGTACGCCTTTTCCCAGGAAAGATCGGGGGCATTGTAAATGTTAGGATAGCCAACCGGACGGCCGTTGTACTGCACATCAATTTTATAGGCGCCGATAGCGGTGTAGTCGCCAATCTCTGCATTACCGGTAGTACCGTAGCTGGCGCGGATTTTCAGGTTGCTGATGGCTTTGATCTGTTTGATAAATGCTTCTTCTGAAACGGCCCAGGAAACACCGGCGGCATAGAAGTTACCATAGCGCTGATCCCGTCCGAATTTGGAAGAGCCGTCTCTTCTGAAGGAGGCGGTGAAATAGTATTTGTAATCGTAGTTATAGTTGGCCTGTACGAAGTAGGAGTTATACACGCTTTCTTTTCTGCTGCCGCCTGCTTTCACCGGTGTGGAAGTAACATCCAGCACATTGGTGCCGGGCAGCATGCCTTTACCTTTGGCATTCAGGTCGAGGAAGTTGTTACTCAGGAATTCAGCGCCCACGAGGCCGTCCACGTTATGTTTCTTATTGAACGTATACCTGGCTTTCAGGAGGTTGGAGCTGATGTAGGTAGAAGAGTCCTGGTTGTAGTTGGTCAGGTTGCCGAAATCATCGCCACCGGCGCTGGTTCTGGAATCGCCGTTCAAAGTTTCCTGACGGCGGTAATACTGGGCGCGGTTGGTAGTGCTGAAGGATAGCCACCGGGTAATATCGTATTCCAGTTTCACCAGCGCTTCCAGGTTCTGCCGGGTATTTTTGTCGTAATTGTATTGCTGGTCATACAGGAAATTGCTCTGATCGCGGTTATACCATTTATCGACAAATACCGGGTTGACGGGCTTTCCGGCAGCATCGTAAGGGTTATCCCAGGGAACGTTCAGGTAATACTGATACAGGGAGCCGTTGGAATTATCCTGGTCGCGCTGCTGCGTGCCTGCGAAGTTAGCGCTGAGCCGGAGTTTATCGTTGATGCTATGGTCAATGTTCAACCGCACGCTGTAACGCTCTACTCCGGTGCCTCTCAGGATACCATCTTCTTTATAGTAGTTACCGCCCAGGTAAAATTTGGTTTTTTCGTTACCACCGCTGACCGCCAGTTCGTAGTTCTGGTTGGTGGCGTTCTGAAAAGCCAGCTTCTGCCAGTTGGTGTTGATATCACGTTGTTCGGGATCCAGTTTGGCGCCGCTGGCTTTTTGCAGATCATACAGCTGCGTGCCGTTCATCAGGTGGAAGTTGCCCGTATTCAGGGAGGCGCCACCGATGTTGGTTCGGAAGCTGACCTGTGTTTTACCGGCCTTCCCGCGTTTGGTGGTGATAACCATAACGCCGTTGGCTGCACGTGCGCCGTAGAGCGTAGTAGCTGCCGCATCTTTCAGGATGGTAACCGTTTCAATATCGCTGGGATTGGGCAGCCCGCCGATGATACCGTCTACCACCACCAGCGGTGCATTACTGGCGGTGAGGGTACCGTTACCGCGTATACGAACAATTGGTGCAGCAGCAGGATCTCCGGAGCTGTTGCCCACAAATACGCCGCTCACCTTTCCCTGCAGCATCTTGTCCACGCTCGCTGCCTGTACATCTTTCAGCCTGGCGGCGCTGACAGACTGCGCTGCGCCGGTGAGGTTTTTGGTGGTGGTAGTAGTATACCCCATCACCACTACTTCTTCCAGCTTCTTTGTATCCGGTTCCAGCTTGATGTTTAGTTCCGTACGGGCGCCTACGGGCACTTTCTGGGAGATGTAGCCGATGAAGGAGAAGACGAGGACATTGTTTTCAGACGGCGCCTGCAGCGTGTACTTTCCGTTGGCGTCTGTTACTACGCCGATGGCAGTGCCTTCCACAGTCACCGTTACACCGGGCAATGGTTCATTGGTAACGGCATCTGTGATTCTGCCGGTAACTTTCACCGCCTGGTTGTTTACCGGAGTAATGACCACGAGGTTGTTTTCCAGTACGCGATAGGTAACGCTGGCACTGGAAAACATCATTCCCAGCACATCTCCTATCCTTTTATTTTTCACATCTATGCTGACGGTTCTGTTGAGGTCAGCAAAATTTTCATTATAAAAAAAGCGGTAGCTGCTGTTGTTTTCAATGAGCTTGAAAACATCGCGCACGCTTTTGTTTTCAGCATGGAGTTCGCTGATTTTGTCCTGCGCGAAGGTGGTGGCAGAAACCTGTAGAAAACCTCCGAAAATCAGTAACCCTGTTAATTTGGTCATAAGTAATAATTTTCGCCCGGGCCACGGAAATGCCGCCAGGTTTGAAGTGGATTTCATAAACTTGTGTAGATTTTAGTTAAACGAATAATTACGGTGCAGGCCCGTCGCAAAGGCTTACACCAACATGTGTTGTTCGTTGGATTGGGGTAAGTCGCATTACCCCAATTTTTTTCAGTTGTTCATACCGTTCATTAAATGTGTTTTTACAGGTTTAATAATGATGATGGCTATTTCGCGGCCTTCAGCGCGTTGGCATATTTCTCTTTCAGTATTTTATCGACGTTCAGTGTTACGGTTCCTCCTTCTATGCTATAAGATAATGGTGCTGTCAGTTTCAGGATATTGAGTATCTGTTCCAGTGTTTCCTGGCGGAAAGTGCCGCTGAAACGATATGCTTTCAGTTCTTCATCGTTGAATACCACGTTAACGTTGAATCTGCGTTCCATGGTTACAGCCAGTTCTTCCAGGGCCTGGCCGGCAACGATCCAGCTGCCGTCTTTCCAGGCTGTATATATTTCGGTATCGCTGATCTGTTTGCTCACCACCGGCTCCGGCATTGCAGGGTTTCCGGCCGGAGATGCTTTTCTGTTCACGCTTTCCGGCTTCCGGTATACTACGTTCTGATGAGGTTTCATCATCATATCGAAAGGAATGACGGCGCCGGAGCCATCAATTTTCACCGCGCCTTCCACCAGGGTGGTGACCACGTCTTTATCTTCCGGATAGGCTTTCACGTTAAAGGAGGTTCCCAGCGCCAGTATTTTCAGGTCTGCCGCCTTTACGGTAAAAGGTTTTCGGGGGTTGGTCTGCACTTTAAAAAAGGCTTCTCCTTCCAGTTGTACCTCCCGTGCCTGCATATTATAGCTGGCAGCGTATTGCAGGCGGCTGCCCGCATTGAGCCATACTTCGGTGCCATCCGCCAGTTCAATTCTGGTGGTAGCTCCTTTGGGGCTGGTAACGGTCACCATACCGGAGTTTCCGGTATTTTTACGGAAGGCCAGCCAGGAGAAAACGATACCACCGCCCAGCAGGAATGGCAGCGCCCAGGAGGCCGCCATACGCAGGAGAGGCTTCCAGCGGCGGATAGCAGGTGTAGCCAGCTGCCGCTGCAGCGTATGCCAGGCAGCTGCCTCATCATAGCCACGGGAAGTACCCGCTGCCAGCCATGCATCGCGCAGCTGCTGAAAATGTAACCGGTTGTCCGGCGACGCTTCCAGCCAGTGTTTCAGCTGTTCCTGTTCTTCCGGTGTAGCATTGCCGGAAAGAAAACATGCAATCAGATCATCTGCCTGTTCATTGAAATAGTTAGCCTCCATATACGTAAAACAGTAACTAAGACAATCGCCGGTATAGAACAGGGTGACAAGGCCGTAAAATTTTTTTTTCAGCAAGATGATTATTTCAGCAACGGGAGTAATTCGTCGCGCAATTTCCGGAGGGCGCGGGTCATCTGCGTTTTGACGGTATTAACGGAGATGCCCAGCTGGCGGGATATTTCGGGGTATGATAAGTCTTCAAAGCGGCTTAGCCGGAATATGTCCTGGCATTGGGGTGGCAGGCGGCGGATGGCAGCTTCGGCCATCAGCGCCAGTTGCGAATGCTCCAGTTTTTCTGCCGGTGAAGGTGTTGCGCCGGTATTCATAAGGGAGATCCTGTTCTCCAGCTGTTCCATCAGCTCGTGCCCGTAACGGCGGCGGATTTTATCCTGCCGGATGAAGTTGAGGCAGTTGTTCTGCACAGCGCGGTACAGGTATGCTTTTTCAGCAGTCATATCCAGCTCATCATAACGTTCCCATATCCGGAGAAAGGTGTCCTGTACAATTTCTTCGGCAAGGTCGTGGCGGTTCACAAAATTGTAGGCGAAGGCGCACAGCATATTGTAGTGCGCTTTGAATAACGCGTCAAAAGCTGGCGGGGTGCGTTTCTGATGGTTGATATTTAGACTTGCTTCCTCCAAAATGTTAAGTGTGGGATGCAGGCAATACCGGTGAGGGCATTATCCTGCAACATTGTTCACTGTAAACAAATATACTGTCAGGGCAAGATACTACAGTTAATATCAATAAAAAAAACGCGGATAAACTACCCGCGTTTTCCCGATTTTAAAATAATGTATTACATGCACAAACCGCCACAGGCGCTGATTGTCTGGCCGGTAACATATCCGCCCAGGTCGGATGCCAGGAACAGGCATACGTTGGCAATATCTTCCGGCGTACCAAAGCGGCCCAGGGGAATCTGCTGGATATAATTGCTGGCGCCCTCTCCTTCTTTCAGGTAGCTGGTCATATCTGTTTCAATGAAACCCGGAGCCACAGCGTTGCAACGGATGTTGCGGCTACCCATTTCCTGTGCAATGGATTTGGTGAATCCGATAATACCTGCTTTAGAAGCGGCATAGCTGCTCTGGCCGGCATTTCCCATGATCCCGATAACGGAGCTCATATTGATGATGCTGCCGGATTTGGCTTTCATCATCGGGCGGATAACATGTTTGGTCATGTTGTATACGCTCTTCAGGTTGATGTTCATCACATCATCCCATTGGTCAGGGCTCATACGCAACAGGAGGTTATCTTTGGAGATGCCTGCGTTGTTTACGCAGATATCAATTTTTCCGAATTCTTTCAGTACCTCATTTACCAACACTTCACATTCTTCAAATACACCTGCATTGGATTTATAGGCTTTCGCCTGTACGCCCAGTGCCCGGAGTTTATCTTCCAGGATCTTTGCCTTTTCATCGGAGCTTACATATGTGAATGCCACATTAGCTCCCTGTGCTGCAAATTTCAACGCAATCGCTTCTCCGATACCACGGCTGGCGCCTGTTACAATCGCTACTTTGTTCTCCAGTAATTTCATGTTATAGTTGATAGGTTTTAAGAGTTCATGGTAGCCGCAAAGCGCTGGATTTCCTCCAGGTAGTTGCGGTCATTATTCAGACGGGGGACCTTGTGCTGCCCTCCCAGCTTGCCTTTGCTTTTCAGGAATTCGCAGAATGCGCCTCTGGGCAATACATGTACTACCGGAGGTCTGAGCGCAATATCCTTATGTCTTTTGGCTTCATAATCCGAGTTGATGGATTTCAGTGTCTTATCCAATATGGTCACGAAGCTGTCCAGATTATCAGGTGCTGTTTCAAATTCTATCAGCCATTCATGCCCGCCGTTGCCCTGGTCGCTGAAATATACCGGCGCTGCGGTATAATCGTTGACAACCGCGCCGGTAGCCTCGCAGGCTTTGGCGATAGCGGTATCAGAATTTTCTACGATTACTTCTTCCCCGAAAGCGTTGATGAAGGATTTTGTTCTGCCGCTGATTTTAATGCGGTAAGGTAACAGGGAAGTGAACTGGATGGTGTCTCCCACCATGTAACGCCACAAGCCGCCGTTGGTACTGATGACAAGCGCGTAGTTCTTTCCTGTTTCCACTTCCTGCAGCTGCAGGGTACGCGGGTTTTCCTTACCCAGTTCCTCCATCGGCATGAATTCATAGAAGATGCCATGGTTCAGGAACAGCAGCAGGCCTTCTTCGCCAACAACATCCTGTGCGGCAAAGAAGCCTTCGGAGGCATTGTATGTTTCCTGGTAGTGCATCAGCGGCTTGCGGATCAGTTTGGAGAACTGGTCGCGGTATGGCGTAAAGCTCACCCCGCCATGCATATATAATTCCAGGTTAGGCCATACATCGGCCAGGTTATCTTTTCCGGTAAGTTCAAATATACGTTTGATCAGTACAATGGTCCAGGTAGGCACCCCTGCAATGGAGGTTACATTCTCGTGGATCACGGCGTTGGCCATACGTTCTATTTTCTCTTCCCATTCGTCCATGAGGGCTATTTCCAGGTCCGGTGTGCGGATCATGTTACCGTAAAACGGCATGTTCTGTAACATCACAGCGCTGAGGTCACCGCAGTAGGAATCGCTGTCTTCCGATAATTTATTCACCTGGTGGCTTCCCCCGATAATCAGGGATTTACCGGTAAATACGTCGGAGTCCGGGAAATTATTGTAATAGAGTGAAATAACATCCCGGCCGGAGCGGTAGTGGCATTCATCCAGGCTTTCTACGGTTACCGGAATGAATTTGCTTTTATCGGCAGTGGTACCGCTGGATTTGGCGAACCACTTGATGGGCGTGTTCCACAGCACGTTCTGCTGGCCTTCCATCGTACGCTGTATATACGGTTTGATAGTATCATAGGTATGTACAGGTACCCTTTCTTTATATTCTTCGATTTTATAAATCTTTGAGAAGCCGTACTGTTTGCCGAACTCCGTATACTGGGCGGCACTGATAAGGTTTTGGAATACCTGCTGCTGCACCTGCACGGGATACTGCATAAAGTATGCAATGCGCCCCATGCGCAATCTTGCGAGTTGTGATATTGCAGGACTTAAAATTCTCATATAGGATGCTGTAGAATGTTTTTATTGTTTAGCTGCTTCGTCCAGGTAATTCTTCCTGCGCAGAATAAAATTCTGGCCAAGATACACTTTTCTTACCTGTTCATCTTCTGCCAGTTCTTCCGCAGAACCGGATTTCAGAATTTTACCTTCAAACAATAAATAGGCCCTGTCGGTGATAGACAAGGTTTCCTGTACGTTATGGTCAGTTATCAGAATGCCGATATTCTTGTATTTCAGCTTGGCTACGATAGATTGAATGTCTTCCACGGCAATAGGGTCAATACCGGCAAAGGGTTCATCCAGCAGGATGAATTTCGGGTCTACGGCCAGGGCGCGGGCAATTTCGGTACGGCGGCGTTCTCCGCCACTCAGTACATCACCCGGACTTTTGCGCACGTGCTGCAGGCGGAATTCGCTCAGCAGCGATTCCAGCTTCTCTTTTTGTTCTGCTTTTTTCAGATCGGTCATCTCCAGTACTGCAGCAATATTGTCTTCCACACTCAGCTTCCGGAATACGGAGGCTTCCTGTGGCAGATAACCAATACCCATTTTAGCCCGCTTGTACATGGGCAATTTGGTAATATTCAGGTCATCCAGGTACACATTGCCCTCATCTGGCTTAATCAGCCCTACTACCATGTAAAAGGAGGTGGTTTTACCAGCCCCGTTAGGGCCCAGCAGCCCTACTATCTCTCCCTGAGATACTTCAACAGATACATGGTTTACCACCGTTCTGTTACCGTAACGCTTTACCAGCTGGTCTGTATGTATTCTTAATGCCATATGATCAAACTTAGCAAAATTAAACAATTCATTCACTTGGCCTAGTTATAGTTCTCCTAAGATGAAAAATGTGTGATATTGATTCCCGGATATAGTATTTTTGCCCGCGTATTTTAGCAGGAATCAGGTTTAACCAGACAACCTACATTCCACAAAGCTTATAACTTTATGAAAGTAACAGAACATATCGCCCAGGCCAAGGATACATTGATTTCCTTTGAAATCCTTCCCCCGCTTAAAGGTAAGAGCATCGAATCTATCTACGATCACCTGGATCCGCTGATGGCTTTCAATCCTGCTTTTATTAACGTAACCTACCACCGCAGTGAGCATATGTTTAAAAAGAAGGCTGACGGCGCCTTTGAAAAGGTGGAAATCCGTAAACGCCCCGGTACAGTAGGCATCTGCGCAGCCATCATGAACCATTACAATGTTGATGCCGTTCCTCACCTGATCTGTGGCGGGTTTAGCCGCGAGGAAACCGAAAACGCCCTGATAGACCTGAACTTCCTCGGTATTGATAACGTATTGGTACTGAGAGGTGATGCGCCTAAAAACGAAACCTTCTTTGAACCCGACCCGCACGGGCACAGCTATGCCAGCGAACTGCTGGACCAGGTAGTAAGTATGAACAACGGCGTTTACCTGGAAGACGACCTGCAAAGCGGCGTAAAAACCAATTTCTGCATCGGTGTGGCCGGTTACCCGGAAAAGCATTTCGAAGCCCCGAATATGCAGACCGATATGAGCCATCTGAAACGCAAAGTGGAAAACGGCGCCGATTACATCGTTACCCAGATGTTCTTTGATAACCAGAAATTCTTTGATTTTGTAAATAAATGCCGGGAGATGGGTATCACCGTTCCTATTATTCCGGGATTGAAACCGCTGACCTCCAAGAAACAGATGACTATTCTGCCGCGGATCTTCCATGTAGACCTTCCTACGGATCTCTCCAACGAGATTATGAAATGCAAGACGGATAAGGATGTGGAACTGGTAGGTACAGAGTGGCTCATTAACCAGTCAAAAGAGCTGAAAGCGTTCGGTGTGCCGGTACTGCACTACTATACCCTGGGCAAGCCACAGGTGATACGTAAAGCGGTAGAGGCTATTGTATAAGGATTACCCGCCTGTATATAAAAAACAAAGGGAATGACAAAAGTCTTTCCCTTTTTTGCTTTTCTTTCATATAAATGCCATCACGTAGATACGTACTGGCATATCCCTATAACTGTCACACATTTAAATTAACTGTCCAATGATCATTGCCTCCTTCGGGAGGCAACTTTCTGTAAATAAGACGCGTTATCTGAAGAAGACCCCTATTCCTTTTAAAAAAAATAAAAAAGACCGCCTTTTGAGCGGTCTTTTCCCGTGTTATCCGGTTAATAATGAAGTAATTAGTTATTTACCACCGAACATGTAACCAACGGAGATACCGAAGGATTTGTTCTTGTAGGAGGCTTTATCTTCTACTGCACCGTTGGTTAAACCCAGGCTGTAGTTAGCAGTGAAGAACAGACCAAATTTCAGTTCGTAGCCGATCATTACGTTAGCGCCGGCATCAAAACCTTTGTAGTGGTCATTTTTAAAGTATTCTTTTTCTTCTTCAGCAGTAGCAGTTTCAGATAATTTCTTCCCGTCGAATTTAATTTTTCTGTTGGAGAAGTAATCATCCATGCCAGGCAGGTCACCGATAGGGCCTAAACCTGCGAACTTAACCTTACCGCCGATACCATAGGCAAAGTAAGGTCCTACGCCACCAAAGATTTTACCTGAACCCAGGTTAGCCCTGTACAGGAAGTTAACAGGTACTTCGATGTAGCTCATTTTAGAGGTCATGGTAACAGTCTGGGAACCGGGGCCATCAAATGGTTCTTCAAATTTGAAACCTTTCTGGCTGTAGATTAAACCAGGCTGCAGGGAGAAGTTTTCAGCCAGGGAGATATCTGCGATACCTCCAATGTGGAAGCCTGTGGCTGATTTCAGACCTTCAACTTTTTTGTCATCAGCTTTGGCGGTCGCTCCGGAAAGGTTCAGACCAGCTTTTACACCAAATTTTACCTGTGCAAAAGTGGACATGGATCCTACCAGTGCTACGGCGATTAACAGAACGCTCTTTTTCATAGAAAGGAATTATTAAATATATTTTTCGCAAATATATATTAATTACATAATGCCTAAAAGGTAAATTCAGTGAAAGTTATCGAGAAATAAAAAAAGCTCTTCCGATTGGGAAGGGCTTTTTTTATGCATATATTTAAGTAGTATTATTACCAGTCTTCCCGGTTCAGCAACACGCCTATATTAATACCGAAGTACCTGTTTTTCAGTGCGGCATCAGCCCGGTCTATATCCATCATCCCCAGGCTGTAGTTAACGCCTACTGTTACATAGCAGTTAAACTCTATGCCGGCAGTAGCATTCAAACCGGCATCCCAGCGCTGCAATCTGAAACTGGTGGTAAACACATTGGGATCTTTTTTGAAATCCACTCGCTGGGAGCTGTTCTGTACTTCCTTACCATCGCTATATATAGCCAGGTCATAATCTCCGCGAACGCAGTAAGCGGCATAAGGTCCGGCGCCTATTACCAGTTTACCGATACCGATAGGTACTTTATAAACCAGGTTTACAGGCAGTTCCAGGTATTTCAGCTTTATAGCAGTGGCTCCGGGAACAAAAATATTGGAAGGCTGGCCTGCGGTAGTCTCCAGTTTCGTGCCCTTTGTAATGTAGCTCAATCCGGGCTGCAGATGCAGGTTCTTAAGTAATGGCACATTCAGGTAGAATCCTGCCTGCCATCCGTCCAGTGAATTAGTATTCACTCGATTGCTACCGTTGCCGGATTGTTTAAAATCCGTCCAGGAGTTAACATATCCGCCACGTAACCCCAGGCTCACCTGGGCATTGGCTGTGGTAACGGCCATAAAAGCCACTACACACGTAAACGTAAAAAATTTCATCTATACCGCAATAAGGGGATTAAAAGAACACAGTCATTATAAAGTTGGAACGTAAAAACTCCCGCTCTTATTAATTTTCAAGGTTACTAACGGCAAAATTAATTAAAAGGTTTTGTAAATCATAAAAAAGGGCCGCCGGTATAGCCCGGCAGCCCTTTAAGAAATTGTTATTGCGGTGTATTCAGTGAATTATCTGCCACTGAATTTATATCCAACGGAAACGCCAAAGGAAGTGTTTTTGAATTTCCTGTCGTTGTTGGTATTATCAAATGCGTTTACCATTCCGAGGTCGGCATTAAGACCAAAGTAAAGGCCCATAGGCATTTCATAGCCAATAGCCAGGTTACCGCCGGCGTCAAAACGTTTCAGTTTCAGTAAGGCAGTGGCTTCATCATCGAAGGCTTTCCTTTCGCCTACCAGCGGAATATCCTTGTATTTACCGCTTACGCCGTAAGCGATGTAAGGACCTACCGCCAGTACCAGCCTGCCGCTACCTACTTCCGGTTTAAACATAAAGTTGATAGGCAGCTGTAAATACCCCAGTGATACTTTCATATCGGTATTCTTGAATTTACCGCCTTTGCCGGAATACAGTAATCCGGTTCCGATGTAAAATTCATCTGCCAGCGGAATGTCAACAGTAACACCCGCTCTGATGCTGGTTAAAATTTTGCTGGTTTCCTTTCCGTTCGATGTGAAATTTTTGGTTGCCACG
The DNA here is from genome assembly GCF_009928525.1 of Chitinophaga solisilvae. Lineage (GTDB taxonomy): Bacteria > Bacteroidota > Bacteroidia > Chitinophagales > Chitinophagaceae > Chitinophaga > Chitinophaga solisilvae. The sequence goes on from NZ_JAABOK010000007.1 coordinate 405,853, forward strand.
CTGGAGAACTGAGGACCTGCAACAATACCCCATTTGGCCTGGCCAAAAGTAACACCGGCTATAAGTATAGCCGCCATCGATAATAGTACCTTTTTCATTTTGTGATATGTATTTGGTAATTGGTTAAAAGTGGCGTCAACAGGCGGGTGACGCCACTTTTATACTTTTCTGGATTGCTAACTATGAAGTAGCCTGTATTTTTTGCTTGCCTTGTATTACAAAATCAGGAGGTTATTTGTTGTGTACAGTTGCTATTTTCCACCAAACAGATAACCAACGGATACGCTGAATACGCGGTTCTTATTCTTTTCGTCTGTGCTGCTGCTCTGGCCGGAATATACTTTTGAAAATCCGATACCATACTGCGCACTTACCAGGAAATTGCTGATTTCAGCACCTACCTGTACGTTACCACCCCAGTCAAATCTTTTCCATTTACCGGGAGCGGAATTGTTGTTGGAATTGAACGGGGTGTCGTCATCCCATTTAATACTTGTGGAAGTAGTGGTGGTTACACCCGCCAGCAATACTTCTTTCTTATTTTTCCCAGCTACCCCAAAGGCAAAGTAAGGACCAATACCACCAAACAGTTTCACCGTAGGTCCGATTGGAATTTTACCCACAAAGTTCAGGGGAATTTCAATGTAGGACGGTGTTACGCTGTACTTGATGAAAGGTGTGGTGGTGGAGTTGTTTTTGTCTCCTGATTCAATCTTACTACCTTTTGTGCTGTAAAATACTCCTGGTTGGAAGGATAGGATCTTGGGCACCAACGGCAGGTCGGCAATCACGCCTGCGTTGAAACCTGATAAACTTCGGCTGTCTTTGGTTCCTCCTGAGTTATCCGTTGTAATATTGGAAAGATTCCAACCGGCTTTTATACCCACTCGGGCCTGTGACATAGCTGCAAAGGAAATGCACATCGCAGCAATTGATAACAGAATCGTCTTCTTTGTCATAACCTTTAAGTTTTTTGGTCCGATACCAGAAACCCAAAGAGTATGCCAAAAGAATGTTAAAACGCCGCAACTTATTGATTACCATCCGCCGTTGAGGATGGTATTCTACATTCCACACCGCATATACTACAGTCTGGCTGCCGCATTTTTACCGGCGGACCGGTCTATAAATTCGTTGAGCTGTTCTACAGCCAGCCGTTTGGCCACTATTTTCTTCTTTTCATCCAGCAGGTATACTACCGGTGTGCTGTATACATCATACAGGCGGCGGTAATTGCTGGCAGGTTCCGGATCGGAAGCGTGGATCCAGCCGTTGAGTTTATGTTCTTTAATAAAGCTGAGCCACTCTTCGCGGGTACCTTCTGTTTTAACCCCGATCATAGCCACGCCCTTATTTTTCCAGCTGGCTTTATAGGCAGAGTCCAGGCGGGGAACTTCTGTTTTACAATGGCCGCAGGTAGGGTCCCAGAATACAAGTACCGTGAATTTAGCCTGGGTTTTATAGAGAGAAACGGGTCTGGAGGCAGTATCCTTTAATTCCAGCGGGGCGGCCTGCTGCCCGATGAGGTTCGGGGCAAGCGTATAAGCCCTGTTGACAATCTTGTTCAGTTGTTCGGCATTGAGCCAGAAGGCTTCTCCCGGAACGTAGTATTTCTCTACCAGGTGCACAAAAACGCCGTCCATGCCCATGTAGGGAGAGCTTTCATAATTATAGGTCAGCCACCACAACACATATTTGAAGGTTTCCTTGCTTTTCCGGGTCATGGCGATGAGGGCATCGCAGTCGGCATTGATAGAGTCCGGCATATTTACGACCAGCTGGGAGAAATACTTTTTCAACTTGCCTTCCAGCACAGGGGTTCTTACCAGGCGATCGCTGGCGAGATCCACTTCGTCCCAGTAGTGAGCCTTGAAATACCGGTATGCAAAGGAAGAGTCTTCACCCGTGGGTTTCTGCGGAATTTCCGGTTCCTTCATGGCCTTGAAAATAGTGGCCAGCAGGGTACCGGGGTGTTTGGTTATCAGATCGTTACGGTATTCCTGTACTTTTTTCCCCAACGCCTGCTGCTGCGGCGCTATGCTGGCGGAATCGGCAGCCGTATGCGCGTTTTTCAGCTGTTCAGTGATGGCAGCAGCCTGAGATTCGAGCTGGTAGATAAATTTATTATAGGCTAAAAACAGGTCATTGTCGGCCGAATTTTTATATACCGTTTTATTGACCAGGTCAGTAGTATCGATGGTTACGGCAAACACCTGCTGCTTATCGATCAGGGTTTCCAGGTATTTCTGTTTACCGGGCAGTACAATGAGGTAAATACCGGGCAGCAGCGGGGTTTTGCCTTTCAGCACCGCTTCTCCTGCAGCATTCACTTCGGTGGAATCGGCCAGATAGGTGGTCCGGCCCATGTAATTGGCCAGGAACAGCTTTCCGCTGGTATAGTTTTTCAGCTTAACCGTAAGCTGGTAGCCCTGCGCATGCAGGTGTAACTGGATAGTGAGCGCTGCCAGGAGCAGGAAAAATATCTTACGCATAGGATTTGATGGCAATATGTAAAAATACGGGGAAAAAAGGTAAATGCTATATCCTTTTAAGATTAACGATTCACTAAATCCAGTTACCTTTGCAGCCGTGAGGAAAAAAAATGTTGTTTTAGAAAACGTACCTGTATCCGGCTATGCCGCAGAAGGTAAGGCCCTGGCGCGGCAAGACGGTAAAGTGATCTTTATTGAAGGCGGCGTAATGCCCGGCGATATCGTGGATGTCAGGCTCAGTAAAAACAAAAAAGACTGGGCAGAAGGCAAGGCCATTCATATCCACTCCTATTCGGACAAGCGCATTACTCCGTTCTGCCAGCATTTTGGCGTTTGCGGCGGCTGTAAATGGCAGATGATGCCTTACAGTCTTCAGCTGGAATATAAGCAGCAGCAGGTAGCGGACCATCTGCAGCGCATCGGCAGGTTGCAACTGCCGGAAATGAGCCCAATCCTGGGTTCGGCGCATACGCAGCACTACCGCAACAAGCTGGAGTTTACTTTCAGCAACAAAGCCTATCTCACCAACGAGGAAATACAGGCCAACAACGGCGAAATACCTGTTAAACCGGCTCTGGGTTTCCATGTTCCCAAACTGTTTGACAAAGTACTTGATATCAACACCTGCTACCTGATGCAGGAACCGGTAAACCTGATCCGTAACACGATCCGGGATTATGCCATCAGTCATGACCTCTCCTTTTACAATATCCGTTCTCAGGAAGGCTGGCTGCGCAACCTGGTTGTCAGACTTTGTACTACCGGAGAAATTATGGTAAACCTGGTAATTCATCATGAAGACAAGGCCAACCGGGTTGCCCTGCTGGATCACCTCCTGAAAACGGTTCCTGCCATTACTACGGTATTGTATACCCTGAATCCGAAAAAGAACGATTCTATATTTGACCTGGAACCGAAGATATATTTTGGCAAAGGGTATGCAGAGGAGAAGCTGGAGGATTTTGTATTTAAGATAGGTCCCAAGTCTTTCTTCCAGACCAATACCTACCAGGGGGAAGTATTGTACAGGGTTACCCGCGATTTTGCCGGACTTACCGGTAATGAGGTTGTATATGATCTCTATTGCGGTACCGGCAGTATCGGTATTTTCGTATCCAGGAAAGCCCGTAAGGTAGTAGGTATAGAGCTGATAAAAGAAGCGATTGACGATGCAAGGGAAAACGCCGCCATGAATAATGTGGACAATGCGGAATTTTTTGCAGGGGATGTAGTGGATATTTGCAATGATGAATTTTTTGCACATCACGGGCAACCGGATGTGATTATTACAGACCCTCCGAGAGCGGGCATGCATGAAAAGCTGGTGGATAAACTCCTGGAAATCGGAGCCCCCAAAATCGTATATGTAAGCTGTAACCCCGCAACACAGGCCAGAGACCTGGCTTTGCTGGATGCGCTGTACACGGTGGAAAAAGTACAACCAGTAGATATGTTTCCGCATACCCACCACATCGAAAATGTGGTGTTGCTGAAAAAAAGAAGTTAATAAACAGATACAATGAACGAGTACAGGCCCGGAAAATTTCAGTTTTTACCGCTGGTGATCAAAAACCTGATGATCATTAACGGATTGGTTTGGTTGGTTCAGATGACCCTGCTGAAAAAGTACGGGTATGATATGAACGATCTCTTTGCCCTGCATTACTGGGGTTCTGAGTTATTCAGGCCGCACCAGTTCATTACCCACCTGTTTATGCACTCTACGGCAGGGCCGATGCACCTCATCTTTAACATGTTTACGTTGTGGATGTTTGGCGCTACCCTCGAAAACCTCTGGGGGCCCAAGCGTTTCCTCATCTTCTACATCATCTGCGGATTAGGGGCTGCCTTATGTTATATGGGCGTGCTCACTTACGAGAATATGACGCTGACAAAATATGCCAATGCATTCCTGCATGACCCGAGTTATGCTAACTTCGCCCTACTGGACAACAAAGTAGGTCTGAGTGATGAAAGCACCAGCATTGACAGCCTCAGAGCGGCATTTTCCTCCCACCCCGACAATCCGGAGATCATTGAAATCTGCAAACTGTACGTAAAAGAATATATGATCCGCTACCGGAATATCCCTACAGTGGGGGCTTCCGGCGCTATCTACGGTATTCTTTTCGGATTTGGATATTTATTCCCGAATACGATTATTCTGTTTTCCTTCCTCTTTCCGGTGAAAGCCAAATATTTTGTCGGCTTTCTTATTCTGATGGAACTGTGGGGTGGCATACAGAATGCGCCGGGCGATAACGTAGCACACTTTGCGCACCTTGGCGGCGCGCTTTTTGCATATCTGCTTCTCAAAGCATGGAGTAAGAAAAACCGGACGGATTTTTATTAGTACGAACTGTATTAAGCCGTAATTTTATATTGAAAATATTTTGTGCCATGCATGCGCTGGAAAAAGAGAAATTGCCCCGCCTCTCCCTGGGAGAAGGCCGGAATATGGTTACACAATTAGTTGTTTTTAACCTTACCGTTTTCATCTTTCTGTTCTTTACACTGGTAATTTACAAGATGGAAAATGTAGGTCAGGCCAGGTTCTACCAGGATATTATGACCTGGTTAAGACTGCCGGCCGGTGCGGCCACCCTCCTCACGAGGCCCTGGACGCTCCTTACCTCCCTGTTTACACATATCGGGGTAATGCACATCTTCACCAACATGGTGTGGCTGTGGTGCTTTGGTACTTTCCTGCAGCACATCGCAGGATATCAGCGCATATTGCCGGTGTACCTTTTTGGCGGTATTATCGGTAACCTGTTTTATGTAGGTGCGGTACAGGCTATTCCCGCATTGCACCCGCTTATCTCCAACGGAAATATTACCGGCGCAGGCCCTGCTGTCATGGCAATTGCTGCCGGCGCTACGCTCATATCTCCCCGCTACCGCATTTTCCCGCTGCTGGCAGGTGGTATCCCCCTGTGGGTAATCACTCTTGTTTATACCGGCCTCTCTGTAGGCACCAGCATCAGTGAAACGGCAGGCATCGCGCATATCTTCCAGCTCGCCGGCGGCGCACTGGCCGGCATGTTGTTTATGTACAGCTGGAGAAAAGGCCGCGACCTGGGCGCAGGCTTCAACCGCCTTATCTTCAAACTGACGCACGTTTTCCATCCTGCCTCCCAGCAGATAGATCCGGATACCCTCAAACAGGCTATTCCCGGCGCCGATCATCAGCCTTACAAACGTGTCGGTGTAGTGCCGGAACAACGCCTGAATGAAATACTTGATAAGATCAGCGAAAGCGGTATAGATTCACTCACTCCCGAAGAAAGAGAAACGTTGCTGCGTGCCAGCAACCCATAAAATATTTAATCATTTTAATTATTTGAGATTTGGTTATTTCGCGTCCCGACATACTATTTTCAGGACCCGAATAATCAAATCTCAAATAATGAAATGACAAAATGGATTTGTGGTTTTTTGATAACGGCTTTGTTGCTCAGCGCGTATCTCCCGTTTCTTAACCCCGGCAGCTACTGGCCCGCAGGCTTTGCCGCACTGATTTTTCCCCTTGTTTTTATCGGTGTTGCCCTTACGCTCCCCTGCTGGCTCTTTCTCAAAAGACAATACATCTGGTGGATACTGGGCGCATTGGTACTATGTACCGGGCCAGCTCTGCAGACCTGGGGCGTCCGCTTCCTTAACGAAAATAATCCGGTCTCTCCTGCTGCCGGTCAATTCAGTATTATGACCTATAACACCAGCAGTATGGGTGTTACGAACTTTAAGGTAAATCCTGCCATGAGAGCCGGTGTATACGATATGGTGCGTGCCACATCGCCGGATATACTGTGTATGCAGGAATTCTACACGAACGATAAGCCGGACCTGTCAAGGAATATCGACAGCCTGCGGAAGATCGGCAGGTACCCCTATCATTACTTTACCTGCGACTGGACCGCATGGAACACCTGGTACTATGGCATTGTGCTGTTTTCCAGATATCCGGTTGTTGCCGCCGCCAATATTCCCTGCAACAGCAACGCGGTCGGGAGCGGCCGCAGCATACTGCAGGCGGATGTGCTGCTGAACGGAGATACCATCCGGATTTTTTCAGCCCAGCTGATTTCATATATGCTTCACCGTGATGACTTCGAACAGCTGAAATCTCTGCGTTCTGTAAACCTGATCCGGAAGATGAAACGCACTTTCGCTGAGAGGGCAGAGCAGGCAAAGCTGCTGGCAGCACTGGTAGCAGCCAGCCCCTACCCGGCGGTTGTCTGTGCAGACCTGAACGATACGCCGGCTTCTTATACCTACCGGACCGTCAGCAGCGGCCTGCAGGACGCTTTTCTGCAATCGGGCAGCGGCTGGGGCCGTACTTTATCCTATTTGTCGCCCACCCTGCGGATTGATTACATCCTGCCGCAGCATCGCTTCAGCGTCCATTCCTGTAAGGTTTTCAGGATGCCGTTATCGGAGCATTATCCGGTTATGGCCCGGCTGTCTTTGAAAAAACATTAACTTTATTGTTTCAACAAAGTGCGTACGCGGTGCGATTTTTAAGACTATTTACGAAAGGCTTTTTCCTGATCATCAATCTGGCGGTGGTAATCCTTTTCCTGGCCGCCTGCCTCGCGCCGTATATTTCACCGGCCTGGTTCTGGCCTATCAGTTTTCTCACGCTGGCCTTTCCCTTTCTGCTGGGAATGCTGGTGATATTTCTTGTGGGATGGCTGTTTTTTAACTATAAATACACCTTATTATCGCTCATCGCCATATTGCTGGGCTGGAAGTCTATCAGCGCTTTTATTGCCTTTCACCTGCCCTCCGGCAATAAGCCCCTGAGCGGGCCTCAAAGCCTGACGGTAATGAGCTACAATGTGGCCCAGTTTGGCTTGTATCGGGAAAAAGACAGTAAATACAACCGCCAGGCCATGTTTGCCCTGATAAAAAAGCAGGAGCCCGATATTGCCTGCTTCCAGGATTTCTATACTTCCGAAAAAAAGAATGATTTTAATAACCGGGAGGATATCTCCAAAGAGATGCAGCTGCCCTACCGCTATTTCTCCAGTGATTTCAACCGGAACGGTATGCAGCACTGGGGCTCCATCATCTATTCAAAATATCCTATTATTGCGTCGGACAAGGTGAAGATGAGTGTGGGGCCGCTGAGTGAAAGCCTGATCTATGCCGACATCGTAAAAGATGACGATACCATCCGGATAGTGAACATGCACCTGGAATCCTACCGCTTTAATGCGAAGGACTATAATGCCATCAGGAAGATAAAAAATCAGGAAGATACAGGCCTGGTAGCCACCAAAAGTATTGTGCAGAAAATGCGGGAAGCGTATATACGCCGCAGTCAACAAGCCGATATTGTAGGTAATTTCATCCGTCAGAGCCCTTATCCGGTCATAGTATGCGGCGATTTTAACGATACGCCGTCTTCCTATACCTACTTCACCATTAAGGGCGACCTTCAGGACGCTTTTCTGAAAAAAGGGTTCGGTGTAGGACGTACTTTTAACGGACTGGCTCCTACCCTGCGAATAGATTATATATTTGCAAGTGATGACTTTAAGATAAACAGCTTCCGGAGAATCAATTCAGATCTTTCCGATCATTATCCTGTAATTGCCAACCTCAGCCTCGTGGGCAGCGGTGTACCGGAAGTAGAAGTTAATAAATAACAAGAATTATGAAAATGTTTAATATTTTGATGACTGACCGATGTTGTTGCCGGACCCGCTCATGAACGTCTGCAACAATATTTATCTTTGCATCCACCAATAAAAAATGAGTATCTGGTGGAGAAAAAACACCTGGATATTCCCAATTACAGCATATGTCAGAACTCAGAATATACAATTCATTACATCGTCAGAAAGAAGTATTCACCCCTTTACATCCCGGTCACGTTGGAATGTACGTTTGCGGACCTACCGTATCCGGAGAATCGCACCTGGGTCATGCCCGCCCTTACATCACCTTTGATGTGGTATTCCGCTACCTGCAGTACCTGGGCTACAAAGTGCGTTATGTTCGTAACATCACTGATGCCGGCCACTTTGAAGAAGAAGGCCGCGCTGCGGAAGATAAAATTTCAAAAGGCGCCGTACTCGAAAAACTGGAGCCGATGGAACTGGTACAGAAATACACCAACCTGTATCACTGGGCCATGCTGCAGTTCGGCAACCTGGAACCCAGCATAGAACCCACCGCCACCGGTCATATCATTGAACAGATAGAAATGATCAGGAAGATCATAGAGAAAGGATATGCCTATGAGGTAGACGGCAGCGTGTATTTTGACGTAAAAAAATATGCCGCCAGCTATGACTACGGCATCCTCAGCGGACGTGTACTGGAAGACATGCTGGAAACTACCCGCGAGCTGGAAGGCCAGGACGAAAAAAGGAACAAGGCCGATTTCGCCCTCTGGAAAAAAGCGCCGCCGGAACACATTATGCGTTGGCCAAGCCCATGGGGCGAGGGTTTCCCCGGCTGGCACATTGAGTGCTCCGCGATGAGCGCCAAATACCTGGGTACCCAGTTCGACATTCACGGCGGTGGCATGGACCTGCAGTTCCCGCACCATGAATGCGAAATTGCCCAGAGCGAAGTAGCCCACGGTGACCTGATGGCCCGCTACTGGATGCACAACAACATGATTACCATCAACGGACGGAAAATGGGTAAAGCGTATGGCAATACCATCAAGCTGACAGAAATGTTTACCGGAGAAAATCCGCAGCTGGAGAAAGCCTACAGCCCTATGACCGTACGTTTCTTTGTATTGCAGACCCAGTACCGCGGCACGCTCGATTTCTCCAACGAGGCCCTGCAGGCGGCAGAGAAAGGGCTGGCCCGCTTATGGTCGGCCTATGAAACGTTGCAGAAACTCAGCTGGACCGGCGGCAACGGCGGCATCAACGAAGAGCTGGACAAACAGGTACGCACCTGGTGCAACGAATGCGCGGAATTCATGAACGATGACTTCAACACCGCAAAAGTGCTGGCCAACCTCTTTGAACTGACTCCAGTCATCAACTCGCTGAAAGGTGGTCAGGTAAAAATGCATGAAATCAGCGAAGATACTTTCCAGTTGCTGCAACAGACCTGGAAGACTTACCTGGTAGATATCCTGGGTATTCAGCAACCGTCTCTCACCAACGACGACAATAAACTTGACGGCGTTTTGCAGATGCTGATTGAAATGCGGAAAGAAGCCAAAAGCCGCAAGGATTACGCCGCTTCCGACAAGATCCGCAACGAGCTGCTGGCCGTAGGTATTCAACTCAAGGATGAGAAAGACGGAACGGTGTCCTACAGCATTCAATAAGCTAAAAAATATTCACGGAAGATAATGCGTAAAGCTCTGATCATTCTGACATCGCTGGCCCTCGTGGCCGGCGCATGTCAGCAGTCAACGAAAACAACAGACAACAGCACCGACAGTACGGGAGCCGGTAAGGTAGACAAGGTAGAAGTGCCGGTACCGGCCTTCAATGCGGACTCCGCTTACGCCTATACGGAAAAACAGGTGAGCTTCGGACCCCGGATCCCCAACACCCCGGCACAGGAAAAATGCGCCGCCTGGATCACCGGCAACCTTCGCCGCTGGGCCGATACGGTGTATGTGCAGCGTACAACCGTAAACGGGCCTAAAAATGCAAAACTGCCCTGCATCAATATCATCGCCAGCTTTAACCCTGCCGCCAAACAGCGGGTACTGCTGCTGGCACACTGGGATACACGCCCCTGGGCTGACGAAGATGCCTTCGACAAAAACAAAAAACTGGATGGTGCAGACGATGGCGCCAGCGGCGTAGGTGTACTCATGGAAGTTGCACGCCAGCTCCGCTCCCATAAACCGGAAGCCGGCATAGATATCCTGCTCGTAGATGTGGAGGATTACGGCGTAAAAGAGAACGAAAATTCATTTTGCCTCGGTACCCAGTACTGGGCACAGAACCCGCACGTAAAAGGCTATAAAGCTGCTTACGGCATATTGCTGGACATGGTAGGCGGCCGCGGTGCTCAGTTTTACATGGAAGGCACCTCCAAACAATACGCCTACGGACCTATGAAGAAATTCTGGGACGTAGCTAACCGCCTGGGTTACAGCGACTTTTTCCGCTATGAAAACTATGGTTCCTTCATTACCGACGATCACGTGTATGTGAACACCATGGCCAACATCCCCACCTTCGACATTATCGCCTGGCAGGCTAACGGCAACTTCCCTCCGCACTGGCACACCCAGAACGATAACATGAGCGTAATAGATCCCAAAACGCTCAAAGCAGTAGGGCAAACGATATTACATGTTGCTTATAACGAACCGTTTAACTATTAATTACGAATTACGAATGATGAATTGCGAATGAAAAGCGGAGATTTAAGCGAAGATGGAAGGCGAAGATTCGGGCGAATAATGTCAGATCTTCGATTTAACTTATAATTCATAATTCATAATTTTCATCTTTGCTTAAATCTCCACTTTTCATTCGCAATTCATCATTCGTAATTCGTAATTTATGCCTGATTTTCTTCCCGATTACCAGCTTCACCTCAGCCAGGACAGGCGTTTCCGGAAAATTATCACCGGGCCGTTAACGGATAGGGTTAAACGGAAAAATTTTGCGTTGCGGCTGATACAGGCCATTATTAACCAGCAGTTGTCTAACAAGGTGGCAGACATAATTTATGGGCGTTTTCTGGCGATTTATAACGGTAAAGAGCCTACGGTGGCGCAGGTGGCGGCTACGCCGGCTATGGTGCTGCGGAGTATTGGTTTATCCAATGCCAAGGTATCTTATGTGCATAATGTGGCTAATTTTGTGATAACGGAAAAGCTGACAGACGGTAAGTTGCAGAAGATGGATGACGAAGCCGTGATAGCGTGCCTGACCCGGATCAAGGGAGTAGGCCGCTGGACCGTGGAAATGCTGATGATGTTTCATCTGCACCGGGATGATGTTTTTGCGATGGACGATCTTATTATTCAGCAAATGGTAGCGAAACTGTATAAGCTGGATATTAGTAACAGGAAAGATTTCCGGGAGAAGATGAAAAAAATATCCGATAAATGGTCGCCCTATCGTACCCATGCCTGCAGGTATCTCTGGCAATGGAAAGATCAATAATATTTTCTCAGTGTATATACATTGCGTAGTGTCTTACTAAATTTGTATCATGAGCGCGCAGGGAAGCTTTTTTGAGGAGCCGGCTCCAGACAATGAAATCAGGCTGAAAAACGGAGAACTGATTTACTATCCGCAGTTCTTTGAGAAGGGGGAAAGTGATTGTTTAATGCAAGAATTACTGGGCACCATCGCCTGGAAACAGGAATCCATGTCTATGTACGGAAAAACCGTACTGTTTCCGCGCCTGATGGCCTGGTACGGAGACGCTTCCACTGCCTACAGTTTTTCCGGCAATACCTTTGAACCTCAGCCATGGACAAAAACGTTGCTGCATATACGCGATCTCATTACGCCGGTAGCAGGCCATCCATTTAACAGCGTATTATTGAACCATTACCGCAACGGCAGCGACTCCATGGGATGGCATGCCGACGACGAACCGGAACTGGGTCCCGCCCCTGTTATCGCCTCTGTTAATTTCGGCGCAACACGCCGCTTTTTGTTACGCTATAAAAATGATCATCACCTGAAACATGAAATGGAGTTGCAACATGGCTCTCTATTGGTTATGAAAGGAAGCCTGCAGCAATACTGGGAACACCAGGTACCCAAAACCACCCGAAAAATCCCCGGAAGAATTAACCTTACCTTCCGCTTTATCTACATCTAAAACCGTACTCCTGCTATGAATACCCTAGTTTTATTAATCGGAAATGATATCAACAACATTTCCAGCGGACAAAGCTGGAAAGATCTGCTGCAGGATATTATCGCTTTCTGTCATATCGGAGACAGCGTGGAACTGGATGACAAAAAACCCTTCCCCCTCCTGTATGAAGAAATTTTTTTAACCGCCATCAAAAAACATAAACTCCGGGAAAAAGAGCTGAAGGCTTTTATTGCCATCAAGGCAGCAGAAATAAAAGGCAACGAAATACACAGCGCCATCAGAGAGCTGAAACCGGAACATATTCTGACCACCAACTACGAGTTCACCCTCGAAGGCCGTACCCCGTATGAAAATACCAGCCTGATAAACGAGAAATTCTACAGCATCTTCAGACGCTACCGGATGAATGATATCAACTACTGGCATATCCATGGCGACTGCCTCAATCCCATGAGTATCAACCTGGGCTTCGAGCACTATGGCGGCCAGTTACAGCTGATGCGCAACTATGTAGTCAGCGGTACTTTCTATTCCAGCAAGGAAGTACCGAAAGCATCGCTGCTACGCCGTATCCACGCCAAACAGGTGTTCTTCCATTCGTGGATAGACCTGTTCTTTACCCGTGATATTCATATTTTCGGGCTTTCCCTCGATTTTGTGGAAACAGACCTCTGGTGGCTGCTGACCTACCGTGCCCGTCAGAAATTTCATCATAAGAACATCCCGGTACACAACAACATCTATTATTACATCCCGGAAGAATATATGGCAGCGTCTAAATTCAAGGTGGATCTGCTTGCAGCCAACGATGTACATGTAGTGAGCCTGCCGGGAAAAGATAAGCTGGCCTATTACAAGAATATTGTTCACCGCATCGGAAACACACATTAACCGGCATCTCCAACTGTTAAGATAATCTGAAAATATATGAGCCAACTGTAACATTACCCATACTGGCAGCGTTTTTGCAAACATCGTGTTATTCTGACAAAAGAAAACCGGAAGGCATCTTTTGTTGTTAAAAGATTAAAAAATACATTATGTTTTTCGAATTAGCATTCTCGCTGGCCACTGCTTTCATCACCCCGGTGCAAAAGAAGCAGCCCCCCAAGAACCAGACCATTTACGTGAAAGAAACCAAGGAACCCTGCACCGGCGTTGCTCCTATGCAGTGTTTACAGATTAAGGGACTTAAAGATTCTGCATGGCAAAATTTATACACCAACATCGAAGGATTTAACTACACGCCGGGCTACCGTTACAAGCTGCTGATCCGGGTTACGCCCGTTAAAAATCCGCCTGCCGATGGTTCTTCCCTGAAATACACCCTGAGAAAGGTTTTAGAGAAAAAGAAAATAGCAAAACAGGGCACAGAACAAACCATCTATGTAAAAGAATCCAAAGAACCCTGCACCGGCGTTGCTCCCATGGAATGCCTGCAGATCAGGGACCAGAAAGATTCTTCCTGGCAGAATTTATACACCAGTATCGAAGGTTTCAACTACGTTCCCGGTTACCGGTATAAATTGCTGATCGGTATCACTCCCGTGAAGAACCCGCCCGCTGATGCGCCTTCCGTAAAATACACACTGAAGAAGGTACTGGAGAAAAAGAAAATCGCCGGCGCCAACACAGATAAAGGCAATATCTGGAATTATATTTCCGGCAAACGATGGAATGTTATTCAGATAGATGGCAAAACATTAACACAGTCCGGTATCTGGCTGGAGTTTGATCCGGCTACAGGTCGTTTCCATGGGAAAGGCGGCTGTAACAGCATTTCAGGCGGTTATAAAACCAGTGGCGATGTCATTTCCTTCTCTGCTGCCATCAGCACAAAAATGGCCTGTATGGATACTGAGGTGATGCGCCGGGAAGCAGCCTTCCTGCATATGATCAGCGACAAAACCTTCCGTTATGATGTGGCCGACCAGACATTAAACCTGTATGATAATAACAGGCTGGTACTAATGTTTGGCATGCAATCTAAAGAAGACAGAAAATAATTTTCTCTGTATAAAAAAGACAAGGGGTGTTACATTAATGTAACACCCCTTTTTCATTCAAATAAAGCTATGGTATACTATTTAACGCGGGAGATTAATACGCCGCAAGGGCTAACTCTTTCACCGCCGCTACCAGCTTGTGTTTGGGCATGTACTCAAACAGCATGGCATTGGAAGTGTTATTACCAACAGCTACTACCACCTGCACAGTTCCTGCCTGTTGCGTGGGTATCTGAACCAGGAGATAATTGGAATCTGCCTGCAACACCTGGGCAGCTTTTTCTCCGAAAATCACTCTGTTAGCTGCTTTGTCTTTACTGAATCCGTGACCTTTAATCACTAAAAAATTACCTGCATCACCTGTTACGGTGGATGCCTTCTTTCCTTTGTTTGGAGCGCACGCTGTCATTGCTGTAATAACCAGCAGCAGGGCCACCACAAACATTTTGCAATGTTTCATTTTGTTTTTCTACTTTTTGGGATGGGCAACAAACCCTGTTACAAATAATCACCGGGGCTAACACTATTGCTTTTAGCAACTCTTATCCGCAACAGTATATATTCGGTATTCAAACGGATGCAAATTTACATCTTATCGCGATAAAAACCGCGTAATTCATCAACATTATTTAAAATTACGTACTACTACGTATACGCCCATATGAAAGTAGGAGACTCATTTTTTCAGTACCTGCGCCTTGTTAAATTCCCAGTTCATGCGGGCAATATGCAGCACTGAAATCTGCTGTGGGCACTCGGCTTCGCAGGCTTCTGTATTACTGCAGTGACCAAATCCTTCTGCATCCATCTGATTCACCATACGCTGCACGCGCGCCTGTGATTCTATCTCCCCCTGCGGCAGTAATACCAGGTGCGATATTTTTGCGCCGGTGAATAACGCTGCGCTGGAATTTTTACAGACGGCCACACAGGCGCCGCAGCCGATACAGGCAGCGGCATCAAACGCAGCTTCCGCTACAGGATGCCCTACCGGTATGCTGTTTGCTTCAGGAGCAGCCCCTGTACTTACAGAGATGTAACCGCCGGCCTGAATGATACGGTCAAATGCGCTGCGGTCAATCTTCAGATCACACTTCACCGGAAAAGCCGTTGCCCTGAAGGGTTCCAGCCATATCTCCTCTCCTTCCCGGAAGGTACGCATGTGCAGCTGACAGGTGGTCGTATGTTTCAGCGGACCGTGTGCACGCCCGTTAATCATGATACCACATTGCCCGCAGATGCCTTCCCGGCAGTCGTGATCAAATTCTATAACACGCTCTCCATGCTGCAATAACTGTTCATTCAGCATATCGAGCATTTCCAGGAAAGACATGTCAGGATCTACCTGATCCAGCGTGTAGGACTTCATGCTGCCGGCAGCATCCGGACTTTCCTGTCTCCATATTTTAAGTCGTATATGCATACCCGTAATTTTACTTATAGCTTCTCACGGCAGGTGTTACAAATTCAAAATGTAAGGGTTCCTTATGTAGTTTAGGCGGTGTGTCAGCGCCTTCCCATTGCCAGGCGGAGATGAAGGAAAAATCCCTGTCATTACGCAGGGCTTCTCCGTCGGGCGTCTGGTGTTCCACCCGGAAATGCGCACCGCAGGACTCTTCCCGGGTCAGTGCATCATAACACATCAGGGTGCCCAGCTCCAGGTAGTCCGCTACCCTGCCGGCTTTTTCCAGTTCGGTATTCATAGCGTATCCGCCGGGGATATAGAGGCGCTGATAAAACATTTCCCGGAGATCCGCAATCTCTCTGATAGCCTCTTCCAGCCCTTTGCCGGAGCGGGAAAGACCGCATTTATCATACAGGATTTTACCGAGTGTTTTATGGAAGTAATCTGTTGACAGATTACCCTGAATGCCCATCAGCAGCTGCAGTTGTTTTTCCACCTGTTCTTCTGCGGCAGCAAAGGCAGCGTGCCGGATATCTATAGGGCCGGATTTAATTTCGTCTGCCAGGTAATTAGCCATCGTGTAGGGCGCAATGAAATAGCCGTCCACGCAGGCCTGCAGCAGGGAGTTGGCGCCCAGCCTGTTGGCGCCGTGATCCGCAAAATTGGCTTCACCCAATGCGTACAGTCCGGGTATGGTGGTCATCAGCTCATAGTCTACCCACAGCCCTCCCATGGAAAAATGCGCTGCGGGCGAAATGCGCATCGGCTCCTGATAAGCGTTTACGCCGGTAATTTTTTCGTACATGCGGAACAGGTTACCATACTTCTCTTTAATTTTTTCTTCGCCCTGGTCTTTAATCGCTTTGGAGAAATCGAGATAAACGGCATTTTTAAGCGGTCCTATGCCATAGCCGGCATCTATGCGCTCCTTAGCTGCCCGGGAGGCTATATCGCGCGGAGAAAGGTTTCCGAATGCAGGATAACGGCGTTCCAGATAGTAGTCCCGTTCCTCTTCCGGCACCTGATTGGGCACACGGCTTTCATCCTTGTTTTTGGGCACCCAGATACGGCCGTCGTTACGCAGGGATTCCGACATCAGGGTCAGTTTGGATTGATACTCGCCGGATTGTGGCAAGCTGGTAGGATGAATCTGCGTCCAGCTGGGACTGGCCATATAAGCTCCCCGTTTGTGCGCGCGCCAGATGGCGGAGCCGTTGCAGCCCATCGCCAGGGTAGACAGATAATAAATTTTACCGAAGCCACCTGTTGCCAGCACCACGGCGTGTGCGCCATGCCGCTCTATTGCACCGGTATCCATATTGCGCACAATAATTCCGCGTGCCTTCCCGTCGATAGTGACAAGATCCAGCATTTCATGGCGGGCATACAGCTGTACAGATCCCGCATTCACCTGGCGCATCAGCGCCTGGTATGCGCCCAGCAGCAACTGTTGCCCTGTCTGCCCCCTGGCATAAAAGGTGCGCGACACCTGTACCCCGCCAAAAGAGCGGTTATTCAGGTATCCGCCGTATTCCCTTCCGAAGGGCACCCCTTGTGCTACCGCCTGATCTATCAGGCTGGCGCTGCATTCTGCCAGCCGGTAAACATTGGCCTCTCTTGCCCTGAAATCGCCGCCCTTGATGGTGTCATAAAACATCCGGAATACGCCGTCGCCATCATTTTTGTAGTTCTTGCAGGCATTCACGCCTCCCTGCGCAGCTACCGAGTGTGCGCGCCGGGGCGTATCCTGAAAGCAGAAGCTCTTTACCCGGTAACCCATCTCTCCCAGCGAGGCCGCGATGGCGCTGCCTGCCAGCCCGGTGCCGACTACAATAACATCCAGCTTTTTCCTGTTCGCCGGATTCACCAGCTTCGCATGTGCTTTATAGTGGCTCCACTTGTCTTCCAGTGGTCCGCCCGGTATCTTAGACTCCAGCATGATCCGCTATTTTAAGAAATGAACATACAGTGGTATCAGCGCAAATCCTGCACAGATAACGATACTAAACACCCAGCCAAATATGCTGATCCATCCGGCATATCGCGGATGATATACACCCAGGGTTCTGGCAGCGCTGAAAAAGCCGTGCAGCAGATGATAACAGAGCGCTATCATACAAATCACATACAGCAATACATACCACAGTTCGCTGTACACAGCTGTCACCAGCCGGTACAGGTCTTTATTCCCGGCGCTGTCCAGCGGCAGTTGCCCGAACTTGTATACATACCAGAAGTCGCGGAAATGTATGACCAGGAATATAAAAATGATGGTGCCCAGCACTCCCATATTACGGCTGTACCACTTGCTCACAGCACCTCTTTTGTCATAGTGATATTTTTTTGCAGATGCACGTGTATTCGTCACCGTTAGTACAACGGCATAGATCACATGTGCTGTTATACTGGCATATAGTACCCAGGAGATAATTTTGATAAGAATATTACCTGACAGGAGATGCGAATAGGCATTAAACTGCAGATGCGCCCTTTCGTCCGGCAATAGCAGCTGCAGGTTGCCCAACAGGTGAATAACAAGAAAAAAACATAGGAACAGCCCTGTCAGCGCCATCCAGTTTTTTCTGTTCAGTGTTTTTTGCTTCCATTGACCCATAAGCATAATCAGTTTAAATTTTTGCTACCAGATACCCAGTATTTTCCACCATCCGGCGCCGATACCCATCCATATAAGCAGGAATACAATACTCAGCAGGAATCCGCATTTCCACCAGTCTTTCAGCTCTACGTAGGTGCTGCCGAAAAATACCGGCGCAGGTCCATGTCCGTAATGAGTGAGCGTTCCGAAAATACCACCGCAGAAACCCAGCACCAGCGCCAGCAAGGTGCCCGGCACGCCTACCGAAATCCCTACAGCCAGAAATGCCGCATACATGGCAGCCACATGCGCGGTGGCGCTTGCAAAAATGTAGTGGCTGTAGAAGTAGACCAGCACTATAATCGGGAATGCAATGGTCCACTGCATGCCGCCCACTTCCTGTTTAATTACATCGCTGAACCAGGGAATAAAGCCCAGGGAGTTGAGAAAGCTGGCCATCATCACGAGTGCCGAGAACCACACGATAGTATCCCAGGCACCTTTCTCAGACTTCACATCTTCCCAGGTCAGCACCTGCGACAACAGCAGGAATACCAAACCTATCAGCGCAGTGGTGGTGGCATCGATGCCAAACACATCTCCCGAAATCCACAAAAACAACAGTATTACAAATGCCAGCAGCATCAGCCATTCATCCCGGTGCACGGGCCCCATTTCCTTCAGTTTTTCCGCCGCCATGGCCGGCGCATCTCCGGTTGATTTCAATTGCGGCGGATAAATTTTATATAGTATGAAAGGAACCGCCAGGATAGAAATTGCCGCCGGCACCAGCGCCGCCGTAAACCATGACATCCAGGTAATATCAATGCCCACATTTTTCGCGAACTTCTGGCACATGGGATTGCTGGCTGTTCCTGTAAGAAACAACGAGGAGGTAATAAGGTTCATGTTGTAGCTGTTAAGCGTAAGATAGCTGCCCAGCCGGCGGTGTGTGGAAGGGTCTTCCGGTACGGAACCGAAGTTCATTGCCATGGATTTCATGATCGGATAAATGATACCGCCTCCCCGGGCAGTATTGCTGGGTACTGCCGGCGCCAGCACCAGATCGGCCAGACCAAGCCCGTATGCCAGCCCCAGCGGGCTGCGGCCAAATATCCGGATAAACACATAGGCTATACGTTTGCCCAGCCCTGTTTTAATAAAGCCCCTGGCAATAAAAAATGAAATCCCTATCAGCCAGATAACTTTATCTCCGAAGCTGCTGAGCGCCAGCGTAACGGATTTACCGGGGTTGCCGGGAGCAAGTACCCCGCTTACAGCTACCAGTGTGATAGCCAGCATAGACATAGTGCCCATGGAGGCCGCTTTCATGATGATGCCCAGAATGGTAGCCAGGAAAATAGCCAGCAGGTGCCATGCTTCGGGGGTTACACCGGCTGGTGGCGGAATAAGCCAGATAATCAATCCAAATACTACGGTAATCAATAATTGCGGATACCTGATTTCTTTCATCATAGAAGCGCCTTTAAAGTCTGCATTGCACCTGTACTATCAACAGGTTGCTGTTATGGGTTTTTGTACCGGGAATATCCCGGTCGTAGTTATCTATCTGCATTCCCAGCTGAATTCTTCCGCCATAATCTTTGAGGAAGGCAAGGCTGATCATAGGCATATAGGTACGTCGGGCATTGCCGGCATGTCTGAAGTCTTCATTAAAATACTCATATCTCATGGAAAATTCAATGGAAGTGAGCTTGCGGTATTTGATCTTATACCTGAAGTTGGGCAGTACATATACACCGTGCATCAGGTATCTGTTCAGCGGATCTGTTTTCAGGCTGTCGGGCAGCGAGTAATAGTAGCGGTGGTTGGTGCCTTGTTTGAATTCAGACTGCAGCAGCAGGTCCCATTTGCCGGTGAGGGGAATCACGCCGGAGAAATCCACCCCCAACGCATATACGTTTTGCTGTTTTACACCACCGAAGCCACCATTCAGGCCGACAGACGCCTTGCTGAAGTCGCCTATTTCCAGGCGGGCGGTGCCCAGTTTGCCGTTGTCATCGTCGGAAAGCTGGTTACGGTTATTGCCGTTGACGACAGACAACGCATACTTCAGCGGCCACGCCGTTTCTTTTCTGAAGGTGCCGGACATGGAAACGCCTACCTGGAAGCTCTGCCAGCCGTTGCTGCCGAATGAGTAGTATTGGTTGGAAAAATCCATGGACTGGATAATATCAACGGGGAAGAGGTCTTCCAGTCCGAAAGCAGGCCTGAACTGCCCTACTGTAAAGTTCAGCGCATCGTTCCAGCGGTAGGATATAAAAGCATTTTCCAGCACTTTTCCTTTGGGATCACTGGCAAAGTCGGCGAGGTTCACCAATACTGCCGCCTGCAGGCGGTCGCTCACCTGGGCTTTTACCTGTAGCCTGGCACGTTTCAGGCTGAAGCTGTTGCGTACTACCTCGTCGGTATTGGCCTGATGCTGCCCGTTGACATCCACCTCGCGGTGAAGGGAAACAGTATACCGCGCCTGGAACACGCCGCCGAGCGTAATTTTTTTAAGAAATGCGGCCAGCGGTTTCTGTACCGTATCTTTTACAGTGCTGTCTTTTACCGGCTCATTCCATGCATACGCACCTTTCACCGTAAATAAAAAGATGGCGATAAAGACTATCGGTTGTTTGAGCATGCACGGTTGTTGTGAGGTTGTAAATAGGCGTTAATCCTGTTTTAACAACACGTGCCACGGAAATGTTTGATCATTTTATTATTTGATTATTTGAGATTTTATTTCAAAAAAAGATGCCCTCCGGACTTACCAGAGGGCATCTTTATGAGAAATAAAATCTCAAATAATCAAATAATAAAATGAATCTATTTAACGAGTTTCAGTTCATTGATGATGTTTTTGGCGCCGCCGAGTTTCTCGATGCACCACAGTACATAGCGTACGTCTACGCAGATAGTGCGGTTGAAGGCAGCGTCGAACTGAATTTTGTGGCTCAGCGCTTCGTAGTTACCATCGAAGGCGAGGCCAATCAGTTCACCATTGGCGTTGATGACAGGAGATCCTGAGTTACCACCGGTGATATCGTTGGTGGTGATGAAGCCTACCACCACATCGTTACGTTTAGCGTCTTTATACTGACCGAAATCTTTTTGTTTGTACAGGTCAGCATAGTTGGCAGGCAGATCAAATTCATAATCGCCGGGAACATATTTCTCCAGTACGCCTTTCATGGTTGTTGCATAATCATAGAATACCGCATCGCGGGGAGCGTATGATTTCACCTGGCCGTAAGACACGCGCATGGTGAAATTGGCATCAGGGTATCTGTTGCCGGTAGGCTGCATCTGCATAACACCCTTCAGGTAGGCGCGGCCCAGGTCATTTGTTTTCAGCTGGAACTGTGTGTACAGCGGCTGGTATTTGCCAACATAATTCTTAACGAAGGTGCTGGCGTATGCGAAGGCCGGATCATTCTGCAGGGTTACTGCATCCGGGTTAGCTACAAATGCTTTCCATTTGGCATCGTCCAGGATGATGGTATTGTTCATGACAGCAGCGGCCCATAATTTCCAGGTGTTTTCGTCATCGAGGCTGCCGAACTTATTTTTCAGCGCATCGAAGAAGCCGGCAGGCTGCTGGTCTTTAGGCACGTCGTTGTAGTACATGCGGGCAGTAGCCGCCAGAATTTTCTGGTCGCTGGGTTTATTTTCTTCGCTGAGGAAAGTGGTGCGGGCTTTATCAGCTGCAGCAACTGCCTGAGCGGCTGCATTCTTTGCAGCGCCGGGAGTTACCAGGGCTTTCTCTACGCCCATCAGGGAAGAGGCAAATGCTGTCAGCTGGGAACCGAGGATGCCTTCCGTGAGGTAAATACGGGATTTGGCGTAAGGGCTCCATGCTTTGTAGGCTGCCGCATAATCGCTGAGGATATTGGCGAATTCCGGTTTATCCTGCGCCCATTTGGCAAAGGCCGCTTCGTTTCTTTCCTTTTCTTCCAGTACATGATGTTCTTTCAGCTGTTTGGTTTCGCCGTCAAAGAATTTCCAGTAGTTGGCAATGCTGGCGTAGGAAGATGCCAGCTGCAGTTTTACCGCAGGATCTTTCAGCATCTGTTCCATCATGGCTTTCAGTCTGACATCGCGGAGGTTAACCAGGGAAGGGTTATCCACTTCTGTTTTCAGTTTTATGCCGAAAGAAGTTTCATATCTGTTGGTGCTGCCGGGGTAACCGAAGATCATGGCATAATCATTTTCTTTTACGCCTTTGATGGAAACGGGCAGGAAGTGCTTAGGCTTTAAAGGAACGTTATCTGCTGCATACGGAGCCGGTTTACCGTCTTTACCCGCATAAACGCGGAAAACGGAGAAGTCGCCGGTATGACGGGGCCATTCCCAGTTGTCGGTATCGCCACCGAATTTACCTACGCTTTCGGGCGGGGTACCTACAAGGCGGATATCCTTGTAGCGTTCGTATACAAAAAGGAGGTACTGGTTACCTTTGAACATAGGTACCACTTTAGCTTCATAACCGGTGCCGCTGATGGCTTTGGTGATGATGCCTTCATAAGCCTGTTGTTCTTTCTGTACTCTTTCTGTACCGCTGAGGCCTTTCAATGACTCCTGCATCGGCGCAGTCACATCTTCTACCCGTACCAGGAACTGTACGGATAAAGATCCGGAAGGAATTTCTTCCTGTTTATTTTTGGCGTAGAAACCGTTTTTAAGGTAGTTGTGTTCTACACTGCTGGCAGCAGCAATAGCGCCGTAACCGCAGTGGTGGTTAGTGAAAATCAGCCCTTCGCTGCTCACAATTTCGCCGGTGCAGCCACCACCGAAGATAACAATGGCGTCTTTCAGGGATGCCTTGTTGATGCTGTACAATTGTTCTTTCGTCAGCTTCAGTCCCTTCTTCACCATGTCATTGTAGGTTTGCTGCCCTAATAAATAAGGTAGCCACATGCCCTCATCTGCTTTCGCCCATTTAATGCTGACGCTGAGCAGGAGGAGCAAAACCACTAAATTTTTCTTCATAATTGTTCTGGTTTTGTTTAAAGGACCTCAAACCTAGCTATTTTTTTGTTACCAGCAGTTATAGAAGCGGACATTATGGGTATCATCCTCCCCATAGTCTGTACTTATCAGCAAATATTATTGTTTCTTACCCATCGTTTAATCCTGTAAATTTATTGGCTGATAGCATAAACAAAAAAACTGGAATATGTTTTGATAAAGGGGAGCTGCGTCGTGACCGTGCCAAAATTGTAAATCCGGTATTTCAATAATATTTAAATCTGTACGAACATGAAAAGAATTTTGTTACTGCTGAGCGCTGCCGCCCTTTTTTCCTGTAATCAGAGCAGCCGTCAGGAAGAGGCCAGGGACAGTCTGAAAGAAGATGCCGCGAAACTGAAGGAAGACCTGAAATCTGCCGCAGGTAATGCCGGCGATTACCTGGACGAACAGAAGAAACAGGCGACAGAGGCCATCAATGAGCGTATCAAACAAATTGACCAGACGGCGGATGAACTGAAAAAAGAAGGCACTGAAAAAAGTAAAACTGCGCTGAAAGAGCTGGAAGAACTGAAAGTGGAGATGAACAAAAAGATGAAGGACATCAAAAGCAGCAGCGCCGACGCCTGGGACAGCACCCGTAAAGCTACGGATGAACTGATGAGAAAATCAGACAAGGAGTGGACAGAATTCAAACAGAACTTCAAAGACCTGTTTAAGAAGGACTGACGGCCACCCGGTCAAAATTCCACAATCCTTGTTCCTTGAACTTATTCTTGTAATTTTACCCGTTATAAAACCAATTGGATTTGCTACTTTCTCATTATCAGGATTTATTATTGGAGGCGGGCTGTGATGAAGCCGGAAGAGGGTGTCTGGCAGGACCTGTATTTGCGGCAGCAGTAATTCTGCCCGCAGGATTCAGCCACCCTGTGCTGAATGATTCCAAGCAGCTCAATGCTGCCAACCGCGACATGCTGAGAGGGGTAATTGAGAAAGAAGCACTGTATTTCGCAGTAGCCAGTGTGGATAATGAGGAAATTGACAGGATAAATATTTTAAAAGCTTCTTTCCGGGCCATGCATCTCGCGCTGGAACAGCTGCCGCAGCAACCCGAGTATATTATAGTGGACGGGAACAGGTTTTATGCCTATGGTAATGTTCCCCACGCCTGTATTGTTCAGGGAGATGGTAAATATGCCTCTATTGCAGCAGCATCCATTCTTGCCAAAACGTACCGGGACGAATATATGCAACGGCTGCACACAGAATATCCGCATTTCGGATGGAATGACAACAAAGGATATCCCACAAAGTATCACCGCGATGCTTTGAGGGAACACGGCGAAACGCCTTACCACCGCAAGTCATTCCGTTTGTTGCCGGAACAGCTGGAGTTAGACCTGTAGTAGCTTTCCAGCAAAAAATAGCCGAAAGCTATTCTATATTATTAATTTTGCCCTGATGGGGGAACGATTATGTTAAAGCAGACACAACAGCAGAAGTTATTACAGAAGCTATCACCACAGCAGATTCAGTTAATGAAGCTGCTGCAGGTTCCTACTGTCAACCTCGAAGAAAGAATCAAAGAAGAACTGGAAGAAAATCCTGCCCTGGAATACGGGGAAGATGCGCATGAGGATGAATTTAAAGAGCAGGACGAATTTGACAGTAAGGATGATGAGGACGATTTCGAGCCGGACGGCAGTGAAAATGAGTACGACAATATCGATATTTCTGAATATGTGAGTGAAGGAGATGACGATGTAGCAGATTATAAACTGCGTGACGATAACTATCCCGATCCGGATGAAAGCAACAAGACCATCCCGATCCGGGTAGAAACGTCTTTCCACGAGCACCTGCTCAGCCAGCTGGGTATGCTGGAGCTGGACGGGCATCAGAACACCATCGCAGAGCATATTATCGGCAGCATCGATGACGATGGTTATCTGCGCCGCGAAGTGAGCGCCATGGTGGACGACCTTTCCTTCTCCCAGAATATTGATACAACAGAAGAAGAGATCTACGAGCTGATTAAAAAGATACAGGACTTTGACCCTGCCGGCGTTTGCGCCACAGACCTCAAACAGTGCCTGCTGCTGCAGCTGAAACGTAAGCCGCAGGATGATGAGGGAGTGCATACCGCTTATCAAATCCTCGAAAACTATTTCGACGAATTTACCAAGAAGCATTACGAGAAGATACAAAAGGCACTGGGCCTGAGCGATGAAGCGCTGAAAGCGTCCATCAATCAGATCATTAAGCTGAATCCCAAGCCCGGCGGCAATTACGCCACGCTCAACAAAGCGGAGAGTTACGTATTGCCGGACTTCTTCATACTGAACAATGCCGGTAAGCTGGAGCTAACGCTGAATTCACGCAATGCTCCGGATCTGCGCATTTCAGGCGGCTACCGGGAAATGCTCCGGGAATACGACCGCGGTGATAAAAAAGATAAGCGCCAGAAGGAAGCGGTACTGTTCATCAAACAGAAGATCGATGCCGCCAAATGGTTTATTGACGCCATCAAGCAACGCCAGCATACGTTATTGTCGACGATGGAATCTATCATGGATTACCAGCGGGAATTTTTCCTCACCGGCGATGAAACCACGATGAAGCCGATGATCCTGAAGGATATTGCAGACCGCACGCAGCTTGATATTTCGACGGTGAGCCGTGTTGCCAACAGCAAATATGTACAGACGGAGTTCGGTACCTTCAAACTGAAATTTTTCTTCTCAGAATCCTTATCTACAGACAGTGGAGAAGAAGTATCTACCCGCGAGGTAAAGAAAATTCTTTCTGATCTGATAGAGGCAGAAAACAAGCGCAAGCCGCTGAGTGATGAGAATCTCACCAAAATGCTGCAGGACAAGGGATATAATATAGCACGCCGTACAGTGGCCAAATACCGGGAGCAGTTAAATATTCCGGTGGCCCGCTTACGTAAAGAATTATAAAATAGCAAATGACGCACGAACAAGCAGTATCATTCGGGGATGAACATATGCAACCGCGAACCGTGGAGTTTTCGCCGGTAATGCGCGCGCTCGCGCAGGTGATCTCCTATATTACACATCCGTTGTTTATTCCTACCCTGCTTACTTTCCTGGTACTGCAGTCGATCCCGGAATATATGGTGGCGTTCAGGCCGGTCAGCAAACGGTTTCCGTATGATATTCTGTATTTCAGGGTTATCATCATCAGCCTGTTTTTTCCGTTATTATCGGTGCTGCTGGCCAAATCGCTGGGATTTATCTCCTCTATATATATGAAAACGCAGCGTGACCGTATTATTCCTTACGTGGCGATTATTATATATTATTTCTGGGCATTTTATACCTTTTTACAGGAGGGCCGGGCGCCCCGGTTTTATTCTGCCTTTTTCCTGGGCAGTTTTATTGCGATTGTAATTTCGTTTGTAACCAATAATTTCTGGAAAACCAGTATGCACAGCGTAGGATGGGGCGGAGTAATCGGCTTTCTGCTGTCGCTGATGTGGGGTATGCACATGAATGTGTCTGTACCGCTGGTGATTACCTTCCTGGTGGCCGGCCTGGTAGCTACTGCGCGGCTGGTGCTGCAGGCGCATACGCCGGCAGAGATTTACCTCGGATTTTTTATCGGAATTATCAGTCAGCTGGCAGCGTGCTGGATGCTGGTAATTTAATATAGTTATTTCCCGTTCCCCAATCCCCGTGTTCCGGCTTATACAGCTAAGCAGTTGACAGGGATTGGGGGAAACAAAGGGGGAAAACGAATGGCGAAAACTTCTTTGGGGCTTACCTGGGGCCGGATGCGGTTGTTCCGGTAATGGATGCAAGGCCGCAAGGCAAGGTTAACAAACAATCCTAACAAACATGTGGGGTAACAATCATCAACAACTAAACTTGACAGTACAAAAGTCTGATATTCTATATTGATACTCAAGCGTATAACTACGTTTTTTCAAAATGCAGTAGTTTCCCCCGAAGTCCGCTGAAAAATATTTTCTGAAAGAAAAATTGATTGCGCATATTCAATGCGTAACGGCTTCGCATCTTTGTTATGTCAATGCGGGACAACGGTTTTCAGGAGCTGCCGCACCGGAATGAAGAAGAGAAACAGGGGGATATGAATACTAGTTTTTTTAGCATTAAAAATAAAATGCTAAAAAATTTAGGAAAATTAAAAATTAGGTTTTAATTTAGCATTCCAATCCTGATGTGAATTGCTTTCGATTAAATTTGTAAAAAACAATTACTGATATGTCTACAGCCAATGCAGAAAAACTGAAGGCGTTACGCCTTACAATGGATAAGATCGAGAAGGATTTCGGTAAGGGATCTGTGATGATGATGGGCGAGAAAGCAGAAGCACCCATGGAGGTTATATCAACCGGTTCATTGGGTCTTGATATCGCGCTGGGAATTGGTGGTTTTCCGAAAGGGAGAATCATAGAGATATATGGTCCTGAATCATCTGGTAAAACAACCGTAGCTATACATACTATTGCGGAAGCGCAGAAAAAAGGCGGTATCTGCGCCATTGTGGATGCGGAGCATGCCTTTGACAGCTCTTATGCTAAAAGACTGGGGGTGGATGTGGATTCCCTCCTGATTTCCCAGCCGGATCATGGTGAGCAGGCACTCGAAATTGCCGACCGCCTGATTCTCTCCGGCGCCGTGGACGTGGTGGTAATCGACTCTGTGGCTGCTCTGGTACCCAAAGGTGAGCTGGAAGGTGAAATGGGTGAAAGCAAAATGGGTCTGCAGGCCCGTCTGATGTCTCAGGCGCTGCGTAAACTGACTGCCACCATTTCCAAAACAAACTGCTGCTGCATATTTATTAACCAGTTACGTGAAAAGATCGGTGTTATGTTTGGCAACCCGGAAACAACAACAGGTGGTAACGCCTTGAAGTTCTACGCTTCTGTAAGGCTGGATATCCGCCGCATGAGCCAGATCAAAGATGGCGACGAAGCTGTAGGTAACCGTGTGAAAGTGAAAGTGGTGAAAAACAAAGTAGCACCACCGTTCCGTCAGGCAGAATTTGACATTATCTATGGCCTGGGTATTTCCAAGATGGGTGAAATAATAGATATGGGCGTAGAATACGGAATTATACAGAAAAGCGGTAGCTGGTTCAGCTATGATTCCAACAAACTCGGCCAGGGCCGCGATGCAGTAAAACAACTGCTGAACGATAATCCTGAGCTGTCCGCGGAAATTGAAACAAAAATCAAGGCGAAAATTGCTGAGAAACAGGAAGAGGCTTGATTGTTATGTAATTCCGCCGAAAAAAATGAATAAGACTCTTTTAAACATACATAGAAGTTAGTTTTAGTTTTAGTAAGCATTGGGTTAGTATGCACATCCCTGCCTTATCCTGGGCGGGGATTTTTCTTAGAAGTTAGCACCAAAAGCAATTAGCCATCAGGTGTAATGCCAACAGCCAGTTACCCTGACGGCTAAACGCTAAAAAGCCGCTCCGATAACGGAGCGGCTTTTTTATCACTAGTTACATCTTACTAAATAACTATTATGCTTCTGCCTTCATGCTTTTTGCAGATTTCTTACGCTCTTCTTCATCCAGAATGGTTTTACGCATACGGATGTGGTTAGGCGTAACCTCAATGCACTCATCATGCTGGATGTACTCCATACATTCTTCCAGTGTCATCAGGATCTTAGGTGCAATGTTCGCAGCGCCATCGCTACCGCTCGCACGCATGTTGGTCAGTTTCTTTCCTTCATTAGGATTCACCACCAGATCACCCGGCTTATTGTTTTCACCGATGATCATACCCTTGTACACTTCTTCTCCCGGATCAACGAAGAAAGATCCTCTGTCCTGCAGCTTATCGAGAGAGTAAGCAGTAGTGCTACCCGCTTCTTTCGCAATCAGTACACCATTGTTACGGCCAGGGATAGCGCCTTTCCAGGCTTTATAGTCATTAAAGCGGTGGGCCATTACAGCTTCACCGGCAGTTGCTGTCAGCATCTGGGTACGCAGACCAATCAGACCACGGGAAGGAATTTCAAATTCCAGGTGCTGCATTTCACCTTTGGTTTCCATGATCAGCATCTCACCTTTACGGCGGGTTACCAGGTCAATAACCTTGCTGGCGAATTCCTGCGGAACATCTACCACCAAAGTTTCGTATGGTTCACATTTTTTACCGTCAATCTGTTTCACGATTACCTGTGGCTGACCAACAGTCAGCTCGTAACCTTCACGACGCATGGTTTCAATCAATACGCCTAAGTGCAGGATACCACGGCCGTAAACCAGGAAGCTATCAGCACTGTCTGTATCTACTACGCGCAGCGCCAGGTTCTTCTCAGTTTCTTTCATCAGACGGTCACGCAGGTGACGGGAAGTCACGAACTTACCATCTTTACCAAAGAACGGAGAGTTGTTGATACCGAACAGCATGTTCATGGTCGGCTCATCCACACTGATAACCGGCAGGGCTTCCGGAGCTTCCGCATCGGCAATGGTATCACCGATGTTGAATCCTTCAATACCTACTACGGCGCAAATATCTCCGGCAAATACTTTACTTACTTTTCTCTTACCCAGTGCTTCGAAGATGTACAGCTCGCGTACTTTCTGTTTCTTGATAGTACCATCAGCCTGCATCAGGGA
Organism: Chitinophaga solisilvae; assembly: GCF_009928525.1. GTDB lineage: Bacteria > Bacteroidota > Bacteroidia > Chitinophagales > Chitinophagaceae > Chitinophaga > Chitinophaga solisilvae. The sequence continues at coordinate 435,748 of NZ_JAABOK010000007.1, forward strand.
AATCCACTGATTCTCTTCAATAGCATTACGGGTAACTTTACCTACAGCAATACGCCCCAGGAAAGAAGAATAGTCCAGGGAAGTAATCTGCATCTGCAGGCTACCTTCTGGTGTCTTCGGCTCAGGTACGTGTTCCAGGATACCATCCATTAACGGTGTAATGTCTGCGCACTGCTCCAGGGAACTGTTGAACCAGCCGTTTTTACCGGAACCGTAGAAGGTCGGGAAGTTCAGCTGATCTTCAGTAGCATCCAGGTTGAAGAACAATTCAAATACAGCGTCGTGTACTTCATCCGGACGGCAGTTAGCCTTGTCCACTTTGTTGATAACAACAATTGGTTTCAGATTCAGCTGTAATGCTTTCTGCAACACAAACCGGGTTTGTGGCATCGGGCCTTCAAAAGCATCCACCAACAGGATTACACCATCAGCCATTTTCAATACGCGCTCTACCTCACCACCAAAGTCGGCGTGGCCCGGCGTATCAATCACATTAATTTTGGTGCCCTTGTATTCAACAGAAGCGTTCTTGCTGAAAATAGTGATACCACGCTCTCTTTCAAGATCGTTACTATCCATGATCAGCTCTCCCGATTCCTGGTTAGCCCGGAATACATTGGTCTGATGAAGGATTTTGTCAACCAGGGTAGTTTTACCGTGGTCTACGTGTGCAATAATAGCAATATTACGAATGTTCATATGCGTATGTCTTTAGCTATCAGCCATTAACAAAATTTACGCTAATAGCTACAAAAATGAGGCGCAAAGGTACGAAAACATAGCGAGAATGAAGGAAGTCGTCTTTTAAATAAATGTAACCATTTAGTCACTTATATTTATGGGGGCGCAAATAACTAATAATCAATTGGTTATTAATTACGAATTACAAATTGCGAATTACGAATGAAAAGCGGAGAGCGAAGCGGATAATACTATTCAGTATCCGCTTCGCTCTCCGCTTTTCATTCGTAATTCGCAATTTGTAATTCGTAATTATCTTTTCTATTTCATCAATTTCAATACATACTCCAGCGCACTCTGATTAGCAGGATTATCCAACGCATGCGCTATATCCAGTTTTTCGCGGGAAGTAAGATGCCAGGACAATGCAGCTCCCTTATCCTGTTGCTGCGGTACGTACTGGAATATAATACGGTGGAACTTATCCGGGAAGTATCCTTCCATATAGTTCAGCAAATCATCCTGGTCAAAGTCCTGCATGGCGCTCCAATGCTGCTGCATGGTAAACAACGGCTCAAAAAGCAGGTCACCCAGGTCTTTGGTTTTCTTGATCGGGGAAATATCATTTTTCCGGGTATCGCGTATCTGCAGGTATACAACTCCGCTGGTATTTTCATTGATCCACTTACTGAATGTATAGAGATAGCGCAATGAGGTCTGCTGTCCAAAGTTATCTCTGATACCGGCATCCATTACATCTACAATAGGGCTGCTGGGCAGGAACGCGTTAGGCAGCACATACGGAAAAGTTGCACACATCCGGATGGCGCTGGTAACACGCAGGTCCATAGCATCCTGCGCAGCGAAGTACTGCCCGAAATCCACACCATCTATATCCCGCACCTGGCGTGTGGGATACAGGTATTGCGGACTACATAAATAACTGATCGGTTGCGGAGATATCATCAGCCTGCGGCCATCTGCATTAATGGTGGCATTCCATATCAGCATCGGAATACGGGCCTGCCGCTCCGGCTCCCTATAGTCTTTCAGTTGCTTGTTCAGCACACTGTCAGTATTCTGATTCAGCTGCATCTCAAAGGCATATCCTCTGTCCTTGGCATAGTGGTTGTTTCCTTCCCTGAAACTCCGCCATGGCGTAATGAAATCATTTACAGCCATTGCGCTGAACACCGAGTTCAGCAGGTCGCGGGAAATTCTTTCTGCATAAATACTGTCCCACAGCCGGATTGGTTGCCCCGATTGCTGCCTGTAGTACAATTCCCTGAAATAGCTCGCTCCCATCATGCCTCCGGATGCACCGGTCATCAGCACGGTATGCTTCAGCAATTGTCCATGCAGCAGGCTGTCCAGCCGCTGCAATACGTTGAGTGACCATGTTGCAGACCGGCTCCCTCCCCCGCTGAAATTCATCACAATCAGCCTGGGCTTTTTATCTGCCGGAAACTGCGATCTCCACGTTTTCAATATTTCTAAGGTCTGCGCTTTATCTGCTTCTGACTTCTCCCGCGTGAAAAATGTCTGTAACGCACCCACACTGTATTCCGGCCGCTCTTTCTTCTGCCGGTAATTCAGCCCGTAAGCCTTGTTACGGTTATCTACCCAGTTGTGCTCCACCATCCAGTTAAGGCCGAACAAAATTACCAGCAGCACCGGTATGGACCATGTCTGTAACATATAGGAATATGCCCCGGCTACCCCGATGAGGAATGCAAAAAATATCAGCACGCTGGCGCCGGCCGGAATTCTGAACACATCATAATCCATCATGTAAGCCAGTATTACCAGAAATATCAATGCACACCCCACTGTTATCATCGCTGCGAAGTGGTGTTGCTTCAGGATGCTGTCCAGATAATGCTTGTTGTAATGATCTACATTTCTTGCCCTTCTGATCCGCCAGGGAGTGGAGAAGTAATTATGTACAGGCAGCGCATTTTCATCCGGCTCCTGTGTAGGTTTCAATATGGTTCTCAGAAAATTACGGGGATTGCCGAAACGCCTTTCCAGTCTTCGGCCTATATTCTTATCTGCATTAAAAAAATAAAAAAAACAGAAGAAGATGATAAACAACAATCCGCAGATATACCCTTCCCCTAGCAATAATATTTCAGGTACGCTGCTCAGCTGCTCATGCCGTTGATACGACCACATACGATACAGCAGACAGATAGCGAAAGCCAGCGGAATGATGGAATTATTCAGGCAGTAGCGAAAGAAAGGTTGTGAGGTAGTAGCCAGAAATTTAAATCTGCCGGTATGCAGGATAAAAGTTGTGATCTGCCAGCTCATTATAAACATACCGGTAGCCAATCCCAGAATAGTAGTACTGTAAAAATTCACCTTCCCCAGATATTCCGGCGCCAGAAACAAAGCATCCCCGCCAAATACCTTAGCAAAGCCCCCGTTAATAGTGCTGAAAAGAATAATCCAGAAGATGAGTAACACCTGGTACTTTCTGAAATGCAGCAACAGCAACTGAATAGGAAAAGAATAGTACGTTTTTATTAGCAGTAACTTCAGCTTCATCTGGCGATTATTACCAATAAACCTACGTAAAAATCGCCAATCATTTCATTATTTAATTATTTGAGATGTAGTTATTTAAAATGCAGCGAAGACTTTCGCGGACATACTCACAAAAGTCTTCGCTGCATTTTAAATAACTACATCTCAAATAATTAAATAATGAAATGTCGGTTACTCCGAACCCTTCGTAAGGTAAAGGGTCCATACGAGTGATAGCAGCAGCAGCATGCCTACGCATTGATGCAGGATGCCATATGTGATAGGTATTTTTACCTGGCTGTTTAACAGTGTGAGTACGCCCAGTAATACCTGCAGCAATACCAGTAGCAACGGCAGATAACGGATACCGTGTAACAGACTGCTGGCGGGAGTTTGGGCTGACTTCCACCACCAGATGGCAATCAGGATGGTAATCAGATAAGCCAGGCCGCGATGGATGAACTGAATCGTGATAGTATTATGAGCAATGTCTGTAAAGAATCCGCCCTGTGTGAACATACCGGCGGGCACCCAGGTACCGTTGATATCCGGCCAGGTATTGGCTACCAGCGCCGCGTGTAACCCGGCCATGAATGCGCCGTATACCAGCTGTACAGCTACCAGGGCCAGCAGCCAGAGGTTGAGTTTCTTCAGGAATTTAGCAGATAATATTTCCGTTTGCGGAATGCTGATTTTCAGGGCGAACCAGAAAAGGTAGCACAGCAGCACCAGTGCGGACATAAAGTGAACGGCCAGCCGGATATGGCTTACATACAGGTTTTCGTCATTCAGGCCGCTCTTCACCATAATCCAGCCGATAGCGCCCTGCAATGCGCCCAGTACGAAAAGTATAATCAACGGATTGATCATACTCCTGTTAATCTTCTTTTTTACAATGAAATATATAAACGGCACAATAAACACAATACCGATCAGCCGTGCCCAGTCGCGGTGCAGCCACTCCCAGAAATAAATAAACTTGAAGTCCGATAAGGTAAAGTGACTGTTAACATATTTATACTGGGCAATCTGCTTGTATCCGTCAAATGCTTTCTGCCAGGCAGCTTCGTTCATAGGAGGAAATGCGCCCAGAAGAGGCTGCCATTCCGTTATCGATAACCCGGACCCTGTTAAACGGGTCAGCCCGCCCAATAATACCTGTATTATCAGCATTCCCACGCCTATATATAGCCAGATGGCTACCGGTCTGTTATTCTTTATATTGACTGCTTCCATAAACGGTGCAAAAATAGTGAATTAGGGTTCTCCAAATACTCACATTCTTTTAACAATCGCGTAATATTCTGTTAACGCTGGAATCGGAGCTTTGCATCGAAAATTAAACGGCACCATTGTATTAGCTAATACCGCCCTCATTAAAAACGACAATACAGTTAAAAAAATAATGTCATGAAACACTTACGTTTTGTTTTAGCACCCAAAGTTGCAATGATTTTATTCGCTACTATTCTCATCCCGTTTGTTCAGATGTCAGCGCAGGCAAACCCTTTTGCGTTCAACAGCAAGAAATTTGTGCATGAAGAACCACTGCCCATTGAGAAAAGAGCTTTCAGCATCTCTATCGCTCAACTGGACAAAGACTCCCTGCATTTTCAGCTTTCTGTTGAAAATCCTGATAACGAAAAGCTCACGCTTTATATAAAAGACAGTTTCAATAATACACTCCACCGCGAAGTATTACCGGCAACTGTGAAATTCGAAGCCCGCTATAACCTCCAATCCCTGGAAGATGGCGAGTACATCTTCGAAGTAAGAAGCGGTAAAAACAAACTGGGCGAAAAAGCTATCGGTATCAAGACCCAGACGCAGGTAAACAGAATGGTATCTGTTGAGAAGTAATTACGAATTACGAATTGCGAATTACGAATTAAGCGAAGATAAAAGCGAAGAAGCCGTCAGGAAATATCCTGGCGGCTTCTTCGCTTTTATCTTCGCTACAATCTTCGCACCTCATTCGTAATTCGTAATTCGCAATTCGTAATTGCCCGCAGGGCCCCTTATATGTTCAGGGATTCGTACAGAACGTCGAACATTTTCCCGCGGGTATTGAGGGCTGATATTTTCGTATTGGCGCCTCCGTTAGGGTAGACGCGGTTGCTCAGGAAAATGAAGACAATATTACTGGCGGGGTCTGCCCATACACAGGTGCCGGTGAAGCCGGTATGTCCGAAAGTGGCGCCGGATGGATATTTGGCAGGATAGCTTTCCCGGCGGGAGCTATTGTCTTTTTCCGGTTTATCAAATCCCAGTCCGCGACGGCTGATATTACTGTTATAGGCGGTGAATAATTTAACGGTTTCGGGCTTAAAGTATTGGTTACCATTAAAATAGCCATTATTCAGCAGCATCTGCATCAGAATGCCCAGGTCATGGGCATTGGAATATAAACCGGCATGGCCGGCTACGCCCCCCAGCATGGCTGCGCCCGGATCGTGCACATCTCCGCGCAGCAACTGCATCCTGAAAAAATGTTCATGCTCCGTTGGCACCAGCAAAGCCACCGGAAAGCGTTCTCTTGGCAGAAACCCCGTGGTAGCCAGCCCCAGCGGTTTATAAAATGTTTCACGTACGTAGTCATTCAGCTTCTTTCCTGTTACCTGCTCCACTACCCTGCCCAGGAACAGGAAATCCAGGTCGCTGTACACATAGCCCTGATGCGGAGTTACCTTGCTGTCCAGTATTCTTTTCCAGATGGTATCTTCAAAGCGGCGGTCCATATACATATCGTCGGCAACCCTTACAGACCAGGCGCTGTCCTGCATATCATGGTACAGCAGCGTATCGGGCTCTCCGCCGGGATACAAAGTTTCCTTGTAGAAGGGAATGAAAGGGACCAGTCCGGCCTGGTGCAGCAGCACATCACGTATTTTCAGCCTGGCTTTGTCTGTTCCCTGCACAAAGGGAAGATAATCGCCCAGGGTGGCGTCAAGGCTCACTTTCCCTTCGTCATACAGGCGCATGATGGAGATAGTAGTTGCGCAGACTTTCGTTACGGAGGCCAGGTCATAGATGGAGCGCGGTGATACCGGCTCCTGCCGGTTGTATTCATAATGGCCGAAGCAGCGGTTATACACCACTTTGCCGTCTTTCATGGCCAGTACCTGACAGCCGGGAGCGGCGCCACGGGTAATCATATCCGCCGCCAGTCCGTCAATTCTCAATAATGTCTGTTCATTCATGCCTACCAGTGCGGGCGCGGCTTCCGGCAGCACGGTATATTGATTCACCTCGTAAGTGATGCCGGTACCGGCAGGGTAAGCCGGACAAACGCTCACCGGCAGTTTTCCTTTAGGGCCGAGTTTGCCGAAGAGAAGGTCTGCCGCCACCCGCTGGGTGGTGCTGTCATCTTCATAAGCGGCCACCATTACCGGCGCATCGCACCAGTGCTGCAACGCATAGGGATTACCGAATACAACGGTGGCAGATGGCATTTCCGTTTGCAGCTGGCGTACTATCAGCCGCTGGGCCAGCGACAGGCCAAAATTATTGGCCGGGCGGCGGCTGAAGTTATGCACACTGATGATAACGGCTTTATAGTCGCGCTGGATGCGCGATACAATGGGTGCTATCTGGTCTACCGACTGGCGTGCAGTGAAAATAAAGGCATCCGTTCCGGGCTTGTATGCTTTGACGGACTGAATAAATTCGTTGTTCACATCAGCGCCTACTGCGATGACCGCCAGTTTCTGCTGGGTCATGGCAGGTGAGAACGGAATGAGGTCTTTCTCATTCTTCACCAGGGTAATCGCACTTTGTGCAATCCGGCGGCGCAGGGAGTCCGTTTGTACATTCAGGTCTTCTGCAAGATGGTTCAGGTCTATCTGTTGCGGCTTCCAGAGGCCCAGGTTGTATTTGGCGCGCAGCACTTTTTTCACACGGGCGTCTACTTCTTCCTGGCTGATCTGTCCTTTCCTGATAGCTTTCTGAATAGCGGTCACACTGCCGGCGGCCGTGGACGGTAATATCATGAGATCGTTGCCCGCCAGCAGAGACTGGGCGGACTCCTGTCCTTTTGAGTAAAATTTGGCAATGCCCTTCATTTCAAGTGCGTCCGTTACCACCAGGCCGTCAAATCCCATTTCATCTTTCAGCAGTTTTGTTACTGCATTGTAGGAGATGGAGGTGGGGGTATTGGCTTTTTTATCGATGGCGGGAATGTACAGATGCCCTACCATAACGGAGCCTACGCCAGCGGCGATAGCTTCCCGGAACGGATATAACTCCAGGGAATCCAGTGCATTGCGGGTTTTGTTGATAGAAGGGAGATCAAAGTGAGAATCCACATTGGTATCACCATGACCGGGGAAATGCTTGGCACAGGCCATCACGCCCACGCTCTGCATACCTCTGATGGTGGCTACGCCGAGGCGGGCCACCTGGTATTTGTTTTCCCCGAAGGAGCGGTCGTTGATAACCGGGTTGTTGGGGTTGTTATTAACATCCATATCCGGGGCAAAGTCGATATGGATACCGAGGCGGCGGCACTGTTCCCCGATGATGCGGCCGGCATCATACGCCAGGGCTGTATCCCTGGTGGCGCCGATCATCATGTTACGGGGCAGGCTGATGACGCTGTCCAGGCGCATGCCCAGGCCCCACTCTCCGTCTATCGAAACGAGCAGCGGCACTTTGGAGATGGACTGGTAGTAATTGGTGAGGTTAGCTTGTCTGACAGGTCCGCCCTGGAAGAAGATGACGCCTCCGACTTTATTCTCCTGTATATCCTTTACCACGGCGTTAATATGATCTTGTCCCAGATTGGAATGAGCCCGGATAACAATAAGCTGGGCAATACGTTCGGCCGGGGTGAGCGACTGGAAAACGCTGTCGGCCCATTGCGCAGCTTTGTCCTGTTGCGGATTTATCTGTCCGCTGATCTTTTTTTGCTTTTTCTTGTTGATAATTCCGGGAGGCAAGGGAATGGCGCTTCCGGTCATTAACAAGCCTGTAAGTCCTGCAACCAGTAATTGTTTCCTCATATCATAAACTTACAAATAATCGGCAAGAATTTATGTGCCTAAGGCTGACTATCAATTAATTATTAATATTAATAATATGATTTTGTTAGGTATCGGGATATTCGTTAAATTAGAATATGATATTTGAAGATAATTCATAGATTCTCTATAAAACTTAAAATATCTTTACTATTTTGTCGAAAACTTTTATATTTTTTAACCAATCGCAATTTTAATTACCAATACATTCAACTGTTTGTTATATTTGCAACCTTGCGAGTAAAGTAGATTTAAATAAAACATGGTCAATCTCATTTTATTTGGCCCTCCCGGAAGCGGCAAGGGTACCCAAAGTGCTAAGATTATTGATAAGTACGGGCTGATTCACCTCTCCACCGGCGATTTGCTTCGTAGTGAGATAGGCGAAAAAACCCCTTTAGGCCTTGAAGCCAAGAAGTTCATGGATCAGGGTTTACTGGTTCCGGACGAAGTGGTTATCGGCATGATCAGCTCCAAGCTGGATGCAAACCCTGATGCAAGAGGTTTCATTTTTGATGGTTTTCCGCGCACTACTGCTCAGGCAGAAGCTCTCGATAAATTACTGGCCCTGAAAAAAACGGCCATTTCTGTGGTATTATCCCTGGAAGTTCCTGAGGATGAGCTGATAAAACGCCTGCTCAACCGCGGATTAACCTCCGGCCGCAGTGACGACGCCTCAGAAGGCGTTGTGAAAGCCCGTATCGTGGAATATCATAATAAAACCGCTCCTGTGGCGGATCACTACGCTAAATTCGGCAAGTTCAAAAAGGTAAAGGGCGACGGTACCGAAGAGGAGGTATTTGAGTTACTCAGCCGGGAGTTGAATGAGCTGGTGGCTGAAAAAGTGTAAACCAGCACTCACAAAGGCTTTCATTAAATTTTTATACAACGCAGAGATTGTAGGTTAATGGTACTTGGTACAGGTGATGTACTAATTACCCTAAACTTGACGATCTTTGCGTTTTATTTTTATGTTGCTGGCTGTACAGCAACCCTTCAAAAATTCGAGAATTGTGGAAAAAGCAAACTTCGTAGATTATATCCGTGTATTTTGTAAATCCGGTAAAGGCGGTGCTGGCAGCATGCATTTCATGCGTACCAAATTTAATGCACAGGCCGGTCCGGACGGAGGAGACGGGGGCAGAGGCGGGCACGTTATTTTAAGAGGTAATTCACAGCTGTGGACCCTCCTCCATCTCCGCTGGCATAAAAACCTGCTGGCTGAAGACGGGGAAAACGGCAGTGGCGACAACTGTACCGGAAGATTCGGGAAAGATATTATCATCGAAGTGCCGCTGGGTACGCAGGCGAAAGATGAAGAAACAGGTGAAGTAGAAGCCGAAATCCTCCATGATGGCCAGGAAGTAATCTGGCTGCCCGGCGGACAAGGAGGAAGAGGTAATGCCTACTTTAAATCCGCCACCAACCAGACACCGGAATATGCCCAACCCGGCATGCCCGGCCGCGAAGGCTGGAAAGTTGTGGAACTCAAAGTACTGGCTGATGTGGGCCTCGTTGGCTTCCCCAACGCCGGTAAATCCACCCTCCTCTCCACCATCACCGCCGCTAAACCCAAAGTGGCTGACTATGCCTTCACCACCCTCACCCCTCAGCTGGGCATGGTGGAATACCGCGATAATAAATCATTCTGTATGGCTGATTTACCCGGTATCATTGAAGGTGCGCACGAAGGAAAAGGATTAGGACATCGTTTTTTGAGACATATTGAAAGAAACGCCGTATTATTATTCCTTATTCCGGCTGACAGTCCCGATCACCGAAAAGAGTTCGATGTGCTCGTGAATGAGCTGGAACAATATAATCCCGAGCTGCTGGATAAACAATTTCTGCTGGCCATCAGTAAAAGCGATATGCTGGACGATGAGCTGAAAGCTGCCATATCTGCGGAATTACCTGAAAATGTACCGCATGTGTTTATCTCGTCTGTAACACAACAAGGGCTCAGTGAGCTGAAAGATATACTTTGGTCTGCCCTTACAGATAAAAATAACCAGGTAAATACGGCGGATACCGTAGAAGCAGAATAACCCGTGCAGTATGAAGGGATAACAACGCCAACGTTCGTTTTATAGGATCCCACATACCATGAAAACACTTTTTAAACTTGTCGCGCCTGCAATTGTATTGTTGTCCTGCCAGCAAACAGTTCCTCCTGAAAAAGAAAGGCCCGTACAAATTGATACCATGCAGCTGATAGCGCCACCCGCGCAATCAGCTGTAAAGGTAGCATCCAATGAAGTCTCTGTTGTGAGCCGCGACAGCACCACCTACGTGCGTTTCGGTGACTGCTACTTTTCCCTGGACTGGATTACGCCCAATACCCAGCGGAATGATTTTGAACTCCACCCGGATACCATCTTCTTTACACTGGCGCCTAAACGCACCATCGAAGGCCAGATGATTGCCATCACCACCGGTGAATCAGAAAAGATAAAAGTGGCTCAAAGCTATGAAACCAGTATGGTGGCCGGCCACCAGCTGCTGCGCAAATGGAAGCATCACCGGGGCGCCTGGGAACACCTTACCGCCGAAGCCAATAACTTCTACATCTGCCGTAAATACTCCGCGTCAGAACGCTCCCGTTTTCCGGAAACCACCCTGGCAGATCTGCAGCTGCATGCAAATAAAACTGGTAATAAAGAACTTGTCAGAGCAGTTTCTCTCCTGGACACCTTACCCAAAGCAGCTATCAGCAGCTACTTCCTCCGGGTAAACGGCACCATCCGCAATTCCCCGCTCAGGATCAACAAAGTGCTGATCATCGATGTAACACTATAACTGATACGTATATTTACATAAATCCTCTCTGATGAAATATTCTCTTCTCTGCCTCTTCGCCTGCTGCCTGTATTTCACAGCCGCCCACACTGCGGCCGGACAACTCACAACGCTCTCGCCTGCTTCCCCAGACAGCCTGCCCGGCACCTACACGGGAAAATTCGGCAGCACACCTATCTTTATTCATCTTCACCACCCGGATGGAAATAAAGTTACCGGCTATAATATTCACAAAGGTCTGCGCCGCGAATTCAGCGGCTATGTCACACCCAAAGGCGACTCATTTCTTGTTTCACTGAGTGAACCCGGCGATAATCCTTTCGATGGAAAATTTCTCCTCACCTTCGATAAAAATTTTACGCAGGCTACCGGCTCCTGGACGCCTGTCAACGGTAAAGATAAAAGCCCTACCTGGTTTAATCTTATCAGAACCACCGCCATGCCAGGCGAAAAGTAATGCTGTAATAAAAGTCACATCTAACTGTACCGCCTATACGTTATCCGCCACGTGAACTTATGGTTAACCGGTATTAATCCCATGAATGTAGTATTAGCTGAATGGATAATGTAGTTATCTTGTCAAAAACTATCCCATTCCTATGATCATGATTGGTACCATATTCACTGGTAGTATACACTATTACGAAGACCAGGGAATCCGATCTAAATTTTTTATGCTGGGGCTGCCGCTGTTTCCCCTGTCCACCTACTACAAACTTGCCGGCAACAAAGCCATTGCCATTCCTATCAATGGTAAAAGCATATGGAAGGGCTATTCACGCACTACCTTGCTGGCCATGGGTATTGCCGGCGTTATGTTTGCCCGTGAACTTTCACTTCCGCAACTGTTGCTCGCACTGGCGGCATTACTGAACGGCCTCTATTCCTGGATGACGTTTCCGGTAACCGGCAAAAAAGAAGAAGCTACCCGCAGTTATATTTCCCGCGCATTTGAATACAATATGCTACCTGAGTTGCTGCCACCGAAAATACGGTTCGCCCTGTATGAAGAACTGGAAAATGTATGCAATACCACCCTGGGTATTGGCGCCGATTGGGAAGCCATGATAGCACAGGAAGATATCAGTGAACATAATAAATACCTGCTGTTCACCATGGCGCATTACAATTATGTTATTACCGGGGAAGAAAAGTATGCAGCGATGAAAGAAAAAATTTTGTCCATACACCTCTCACCGGTGATGGCGCTGGTATAAAACAAAAACCGGTAATGCAGACGCATCTCCGGTTTGCTGATTATCGGCTGTACTTAACAGTATTGGGTTTTACAACTCCGGCGGGCAGAACAACATGGCTGTACACAAGCAGTTGCGAAAGTTTTTGCCCGCCAGGACAGGATAGTTAATGCAGCTTTTACAACCATCCCAGAAAGCAGGGTCCGTCGTAATTTCGGTATAGGTTACCGGCTCAAATCCAAGCCGGGTATTTAATTTCATCACCGGAAAACCGGTAGTGATACTGAATATTTTTGCAGATGGATATAATAAACGGCTTAATTCAAAAATCTTCTGTTTGATAGCTGCCGCCACTTTCAGCCCTCTGAAAGCCGGTGCTACTATCAGCCCGCTGTTGGATACAAAGCGGCTGTTCTGCCATCCCTGGATGTAAGAAAAGCCCGCCCAGATACCACTTTTGGTGAAAGCAATCACCGCTTTTCCTTCCAGTATTTTTTCTTTGATCGTCAGCGGATTACGTCTGGCAATACCTGTTCCTCTCACTTTGGCAGATGCTTCCATCTCTGCCACAATGGGAAGGGCAAAGTCAACATCGGCAGAAGTGGCCACCCTGACCACTATCTCCTCATCTGTTTCCATTGTTACTGATTTGTTGTTGGATATAAAGACTATATATGGAATCGGGTATCAGCGAATAAATGCGGATGCGGCTTACCGCGTCGCCGGTCGGCACACTGGATATTACCGGCAGAAACACCCTGGTGATAGCACTCCTGACTACTTCATTCCCCCGCTCATATAGCTTTCCTGCCAGCTGCAGGCATTTGCCTGCAACGCTGAAATTCTGTTCCCGCAACTGCTTCCCGGTGTATTCACTCAGACAACTAACGGTGTCGTATATATGAAAAATCGCCGGGAACTGATGCAGGGCTTTTTTAAGTGCCGGTATATTATCTTCAATATAGGCCGGCACTTCATATTGGTTTATCATGGCTTAGCATTCGTTGTTAATAAACCATATATGCCAAAACCTGTTCCACTTACCGGCACAAAACCACGTAACCCGCTACAGACAATAGGAAATGTCCAAATAGTTAATCTTAGCCATCGGAAAACCCTTCAGTTTTTGCATGGCGGCTTGCAGAAAGTGAAATTTTAATTACGAATTACGAATTGCGAATTACGAATGTAAAAGCGAAGAGCTAAGCGTAGATTAAAGGTGATAACTATAAATTATCCGCTTTAATCTACGCTTAGCTCTTCGCTTTTACATTCGTAATTCGCAATTCGTAATTCGCAATTCCCGCTTTAAGCCGCCGCTCTCAGCACCACTTTCCTTGGCTTTTTCTTCTTCATGGTTCTGTTAATCCATAGAATGGTGCCGGTGGTGGGAAAGGTAGCGCCCAGGAGGGCGAGGATGAGGGCAAATATTTTTGAAGGCATGCCAAAGATGGAGCCGGTATGCAGCGGTTTGATGGTGCCACGGATTTTTTGTCCGAGGTTGCGCTCTGCGAAGGTCTGGGACTGCAGTACTTTTCCGCTGAACTGATCCAGGTAATAGGTAGTGGTAGCGCCTTCATGCAGGGCGCCGGCAGGTAGCAGGCTGACTGTAAATGCAGCGGCAGTGTCTTTGTCTTTGGGCGCGCTCAGGGAGTAGTATACAGCATCCGGAGCCTGTTGCTTCACCTGTGCCAGTGCAGCTTCGTAGCTGATGGTCGAGTGGGTGGCGGCAGTATCTGCTACAGATGCCGGCGCTTCCATTGCTTTGGGGGAAGTGCCCAGGGCAGCATACATGCCTTTGTTAAACCATTCGAAGGACCAGGTAAGGCCGGTGAACACAGATACAAACAGGAACAGGGAGGTGTAAAAGCCCAGTACAATGTGCATATCGTGGTTAATCCGTTTCCAGCCGCTGTCCCATTTCACTTTGAGGCGTTGGCGGAGGATATTACGTGTTTTAGGCCACCAGAGTATGATGCCTGTCAGCAGTATAAAAAAGAAGATCAGCGTGCTGATACCCGTGATCATTTTACCGGTGTCGCCGGCCAGCAGCCAGCGGTGCAACGAGAAGATCCTGTAATAAAATGTTTTCTGATAGCTGTAGAGTTCAATAATTTTTCCGGTGTAGGGGTTCACGTACGCGGTGCGGCCGCCCTTCTCCTTCTTTCCTTTTTCTCCGCCAGGTTTCGCCGGTTGTTTTTTTCCTTCTCCGGCAGCCTTGTTTTCTTTACCGCCTTTCTTTTCATCCAGTACTACCGCCAGCGTACGGGCAGGATCTGCAAAAACCTGTATACGGGATATTCCTGCGCCAGGCACCTGTTTCTTAACGCCTGCCGCTATTTCATCCAGCGGGAGCCGGTTGCCGGCAGGCTGAACATAATAACGGTCATGGTTAAACGCTTCTGTTAATTCTTTTTCAAATACAAGCAGTGCACCGGTAATGCAGCTGATTGTAATCACCAGCCCGGCAGCCAGGCCCAGGTACAGGTGAATACGCCTAAAAAAAACTTTCATATTAGATTGATCCAGCTGCAAAGGTGCATCGCGCGCGGGGGAATATAACCGCCTACACGGAAAATCATTTACGCAATCGGGAAAAATTCCGGCAGGAGAAGCCTTATTTTTTTCCCGTATACAAAAAGGGCGCAGGTATCATTACTGATACCTGCGCCCTAACTATTTGATATACAATATTATAATAATCCGCCAAGCATACCGCCTGCCGCATTCTTCATTTCGCCTTCAAAAGCAGCTTCCGCTTCTTTCAGTGCACGGTTCAGCGCCGTCAGCAGCAGGTCTTCCATTTCTTCCTTACGCTCAGGAGCAAACAGCTGTTCCGCAATATCAATGCTTTTTACCTGACGGTTGCCGTCTACCACTACTTTCACTGCACCGTCGCCCGCTGTACCTTCCAGGGTAACGTTTGCCAGCCGCTCTTTTCCTTCTTTCATTTTTTGCTGGATCTGTGTCAGCTTACCTAATATGTCCAAACCAAACATAACTTGTGTGTTTTTTAGAACTGTAAAGATACGCCTTTACTGCGGGCTGTCACAAGGCTTTTGATATGCGATATTTATCACATACGAATGTCTGACAATAACAATTACGTATCTTACTGGCAGGTAATTACTATCAGCAAAAAAATGGAAACAAAAGTTTGTATCATAGGCGCCGGTCCCGGTGGCGCCTGCGCCGCATTACAGCTGGCACAACTGGGCATTGAATGTATCGTTGTTGACAAAGCCGTTTTTCCGAGAGATAAAGTTTGTGGAGATGGCCTCAGCGGCAAAGTGCTCACCATACTTGAGCGCATTGATAAAGGCATCGGTGAACGCCTGCAGCAGGCCGCCTTTAAAATGGACAGCTGGGGAGTCACCTTTGTGGCGCCCAACCGTATCGGGATGGACATCCCCTATAAACCTGATTACCAGAAACATAAGAATGATCCCAGAGGGTTTGTCTGCAAACGTATTGATTTCGACAACTTCCTGGTAGAAGAGCTTAAACGCCGCCCTGAAATCCGTTTATTCGAAGGCGTTAGTATCGACAATTACCGCCTCGAAGCGGATGGCTACTACCTGTCCGACAAAGAAGGGACTTTTCAGGTGAAGGCAGATGTGATACTCGTGGCCAACGGCGCCCACTCCGCCTTTACCAAAGATGTAGCGGGTATCAAAATGGAACCGGAGCATTATGTTGCCGGCATCCGCGCCTATTATAAAGGCATCTCCGGACTGCATACCGACAACTTCATTGAACTGCACTTCCTGAAAAATATGTTGCCGGGATACCTCTGGATATTCCCGCTGCCCAACGGTGAAGCCAACGTGGGCGTAGGTATGCTCAGCAATACCGCGCGCAACAAAAAGATAAACCTGAAAAAGCTCATGCTGGACACACTTGCCACCGATGCCACCATGCAGGACCGTTTTAAAAATGCGGAACTTGTGGGAACAATTGATGGATACGGTCTGCCATTGGGCAGTAAAAAAAGGAAACTGCACGGAGAAAGATATATGCTCATCGGCGATGCCGGTTATCTCATCGATCCTTTCACCGGCGAAGGCATCGGCAACGCGCTCTACTCCGGCAGAATAGCCGCCCAGCAAGCCGCAGCTGCCATCTCCGCCAACAACTTCTCCGATAAGTTCTTCGACGCCTACGATGAAAACGTTTACCGCATCCTGGGCCCCGAACTGGAAGTAAGTACCAAACTGCAAAAACTTATCAAGTACCCCTGGCTGTTTAACCTGCTGATGAAAATGGGCTCCCGTAATAAACAACTGAAAGAGCTGATGTCATGCATGTTCCACGAAGTAGATCTTCGTAAGAAACTGGGCAACCCATTATTCTATGTAAAACTGTTGTTCAACCGATAAATCCTTTTTTGTGAGATACCTGAGCAGACTAGCCACCATCCTGTTATTTCCTGCTGCCTTAAACGCACAGACATCTACCATGGAAAAAACACCGGATACCCGTAAACCACAGATCAGTGCCAAAGTTGCCAGCCAGCTGGCAGCGCTGCCCCTGAAATGCATGGACCAGCCGTTCCCTTATAAAACCGGTATCGTATTCTCTGACAGCTCACTGCTGACAGCGCCGGAGAATTATCATCCGGCCTTCTATGGCTGCTTTGACTGGCACAGCAGCGTACACGGCCACTGGATGCTGGTACGGCTGCTCAAGATGTTCCCCGATATGGAAAAGGCAGACCAGATCCGCACCAAACTGGCCCAGCATCTTACCGCTGCCAATATTCAAACGGAACTGCAGCTGTTTAAAGGGAAAGAAAATAAAAGCTTTGAACGCATCTACGGCTGGAGCTGGCTGCTGCAGCTGCAACGCGAACTGCAGACATGGAACGATCCGCTGGGAAAAGAACTCAGCAAAAATGTAGCGCCACTGGCACAACATTTTGCCAAAGCCTACATCGATTTCCTGGGAAAAATCATGTATCCCATCCGTGTGGGCGAACATACCAACCTGGCCTTCGGACTATGCCTGGCATGGGATTACGCCAAAACCACGGATGACAAGGCATTACAGACTGCCATCCGCGATGCTGCCATGCGCTTCTACTCCGGCGATATCAATGCACCCGTTGCCTGGGAGCCCGGTGGCTACGACTTCCTCTCTCCCAGCCTGGAAGAGGCGGATCTGATGCGCCGTATACTGCCGCAGCAGCAATACCGCACATGGCTATACGCTTTCCTGCCCGGCCTCTTCAAAACACCCATTACCATTCTGGCCCCCGGTCAGGTAAAAGACCGTACTGACGGCAAACTGGTACACCTCGACGGCCTCAATCTCAGCAGAGCCTGGTGCCTGGAAGCTATTGCCCGCCATGGCGGCAAAAACCAGCAGGCCATTCAGGCCCTGGCTGATCAACACCTCCAGACTTCATTCCACCAGGTAGCCAGCGGCGACTACGCCGGCGAACACTGGCTCGCCTCCTTTGCCGTTTACCTGCTTACCGCAGAACAACAATAAGTGTTAATCAATTACGAATTGCGAATTACGAATTGCGAATGAGAAGCGAAGACATAAGCGGATACTAAATTCTTCATCCGCTTATGTCTTCGCTTC
>NZ_JAABOK010000008.1 GCF_009928525.1 Chitinophaga solisilvae
GATTTTGGAATTTTGAGATTTTATAAATGCAGCGAAGATCTTTGCTTGTTTCTTCGCTGCATTTATAAAATCTCAAAATTCCAAAATCCGTAAATCCCTAAATCTCCAATGAAATCTCAAATAACCAAATAATCAAATAACCAAATATTACTGCGCTCTGTTTCTCTCGTCTTCGTTGCCGAAGTCTCTTTGTTTGGGTTTAAGGTTGGCTTTACCCAGTTTGTAGCTGATGGAGATACGGCCGCCGCGGGTGTCGCCGTAGGAGCGTATGGTGTTTTTGATGCCGTTGGAGTAATAGGTGATGAGGGGGCGTTGCGCGTTCAGCAAATCTTCTCCGGTAACGGTAAGTGTCAGTTTCTTATTCATCAGCTGGAATTTCATGGAAACATCCAGGATATGTAAGGTGGAAATATGGAAGAACTGATAACGGCCCGGAAGCTGCAACGCATAATTAATACCCAGGAACAGAGATTTAGTTTTGTTTAAGGTGAAATCATTATTCGTATATATATAGCCGTTATATCCATCGACTGATTGTACAAAGCTGGTTTTGGAGGTAACACGCTGGTAGTTGGCATTGAATCCTGTGAGGCTGTTCCACCAGGACCAGTGGTTCATATTATAGGACGTGGAGAACCCCAGCTGGCAGGTATTGCCGTAGTTCACCGGTGTTTGCCGGGTGATGTTGGTAGCATCATCCACAATGGATAATTGTTGTCCGAAATCGGTAACGCGGGAATAATAAACCGAATTTACCCAATGCTGCTTCCGGATGTAGGTGAATTCCAGGTTATCTATATAGGAAGGTTTTAAAAACGGATTGCCTTCTGAATAGAAATACGGGCTGGTTCTCACCACAAACGGGTTCAGGTATTCAAAATCCGGTCTGCGTATTCTGCGGCTGTAATTGAGTGAGAAGGAATTATTATCGCCCGGCTGGTAAGTGATATAGGCCGTCGGGAACAGCTTGATGTAGCTGTTGTTGTTCGTCTGGTCCAGGTTCCGGGAATAACCGGTAGTCTGCGTGGCTTCCATACGCAGCCCTGCCTGCGTTTCCCATTTGTCGGAGAGTTTTTTTGAAGCAGAGAAATACAGTGCCTCATTGTATTCCCGGTAGATGAAAACATTGGACTGGCCGGTGTTCAGCACCGGAATGCCCGTATGATGATCGTATACTACCAGATCATTGTTGGTGTTGGTATAGGAGAACCTGCCGCCCAGGCTGAGATTAGCCCATTTGAAAGGCAGTGATACATCTGCCTTGCCGGCATAGTTATTTACTTCGTTGATATTGGTATTCACTGAGGAAAAGAAAGTACCGGGAACAGGGCTGTGGTGAGGATCCAGCTCATTTCCGGAAAAGGAGCGGTAATCTTCTTTACGGTAGTTGAAATAATCGAAATCTACGGTAATACTTTTTCCCAGGGAGTCCAGCGTAAATGCGTGATACCAGTTAAGGGCGTTCATTCCCGGCTTGTTGCGGGCATTTACATCTGAGGCTACAAAACCGTTTACGGCGCCGGACGTGTTGCTGAAACGGGTGGTGAGCGGATGATTATCGGAAGTCCGGTCCGTAAAACTGCCCAGGTATTTAATACCTGTTGTCCATTTACCGGTTACCTTATAATCTATTCCCAGACCAGCACTCAGCAGCCCGCTGCGGGATTTGTTGCGCACATCTTCTGTCCACAGCTCATTGGTATAAAATATCCGGTCGGCGCTGGTAGTGGCCAGCTGCTGCGTTCCTTTGCTTAAAGACGCCTGCAGGGTGAGCCTATTACGGTTGTAGTTGAACAGGCCGTTCAGGTTGCCGCCACTATACGTTTTCTGCGTGTAGGAGGCGCCGATATTGGCATCCCAGGAGTTGGCCCTTGCCCGCTTCAGCTTAATATTAATCAATCCGCTGTTGCCTTCGGCCTCGTATTGAGCCGGTGGCGTAGTAATCACCTCTATGCTTTTAATATTATCTGCCGGTATGGATTTCAGGAAACCGGTCAGGTCTTCCTGCGACATCCTTTGCAGGCGGTCGTCTATCATCACCAGCACCTCTCCTTTGCCCACAATGGAGATATTGTCATTCTGCACCCTTACGCCCGGCGTGGCTTTCAGGGCATCCACAGCGGTACCTCCTGAAGGCATAATGGCATTGCCAACATTAAAGACCAGCCGGTCTACCTTTTGCTCCACCAGCTTTTTCCGGGAACTGACAGTGATGCCCTGCAGTTCCGTGCCTTCCTCGATGGCAATCACTCCCAGGTCTATATCCTTGTCCAGCACAATTTCCCGGCTCAGGTAATCCTTCCCGAACTGTCTGATGATCAGGCGGTAGCTATTTTTATCCGCTTTCAGCACAAAACGCCCCAGGCTGTCAGTGATGGCCTGCGCCAGTACCGGAGCCTGCCTGGATAGGGTAACGTATAAAAATTCGACGGGGGTATTGTGCTGATTGACAACTTTCCCGCTGACAGAAAATTGCTGGCTGAAGGCATAGGAATAATGTAAAAATGCTACCAGTAAAAAGATCATCTGTTTCATGCTTGCTGAATTAAGTACGGCACAAAAGTCTATGGAATAGAGGCCGGAAACTATTTTTATCGACAAACCCCTCCGGTTGATCTACAAACCCGGTTTCATTTCTTTCTGAGAATAAATACTTTTGTAAAAAATAAGCGAATGCAATACACGGGGACATTGTCAAGGAAGGCCGAACTGCTGATACATGGTATCTTCTGGATACTTACCGGCTATTTTACGTTTGTCAAAAACCCTTTCTATGCACAATTATACATACCCGACCTGTTTTACCTTACCTATCTGGTTGTATTTATCTGCACCTTTTACTTTCACTATTTTATTGTGATGAAACAGGTTTTTAAATCCTTCCGGTGGAGCAAAATGCTGGCCGGCCTGTTCATCTCTTACCTGTTTTTTACAGGATTGCGGTGGCTGACAGAACAGGTGATGACAGACATATTATTCAACCGGCAGAATTATACGGACCCGACTTTCCTGAATTACATGTTCGACAATATGCACTACAGCAGCATGCCGATCATCTTCAGTTCGTTTCTATGGCTGGGCATTTACTTCATTCGTCTTTCAGCGCATAACAAAGCCATCCTGGAAGAAAGCAAAAACATGGAGATTAAATTCCTGAAGGCACAGATCAATCCGCATTTCGTATTCAATACCCTGAACAATATATATTCCATGGTTTATTTCCAGTCGGACAAATCCCTGACTGCCATTGAAAAACTGAGCCAGGTAATGCGGTTCACCACTTATGAATCCCAGAAAGAAAAGATTAATTTGCTGGATGAAATCAGTTATATCAAAGCATACATTGAACTGGAAGAGCTACGGCATCATGAAACCGGCTTTGTAAATTTTGTCAGCGATATCGAAAATGAATACATCGAGATTCCGCCTTATATGCTGTCACCGCTGGTGGAGAATGCTTTAAAACACGGAGCAGCGTCCGCTGAAAACCCGATAGAAATAAGCATTACAGCCAGCAAGGAAAAACTCATTTTCAAAACCGCCAACGAAATCGGCACTCAGAAAAAAGACAAGCTGGGAGGAATCGGGCTGGAAAATTTAAAAAAGCGGCTGGAAATTCATTACCCGGATGCACACCGGCTGGTATTAACGAATGATAAAAAAAGGTTTACCACCGAACTATTAATCACATTAAGATGAAGAAAATAAACTGTATCATACTGGATGACGAACCGTTTGCAGTAAAGCTGATTGCCGACTATGCCTCCAAAATCCCGCAGCTGCAGGTGCTTTACGCAGACAGTGACGTTTATAAAGCCATTGAAGTATTAAACAGGGAACAGGTAGATCTCATCTTCCTGGATATACAGATGCCTCAGCTGACGGGTATTGAGCTGATGCAACTGTTTAACAGAAAACATAATTTCATTATTATTTCGGCTTATCCGCAATATGCGCTCGATGCATATCAGTTTCATGTGGTAGACTTCCTGTTAAAACCTGTTACCTTCAACCGGTTCTACCAGGCTATAGAAAAATATACCCGCTGGCAGCAAACATTTCAGCAAAATGACACCGACAATTTCCTGTTTGTAAAATCTGACCGTAAACATTATAAGATTGCACCTGATTCCATCCTGTATATTGAAGGGCTGAAAGATTATATCCGGATCCATACCGCCGATGAGAAAATCATGGTCTTGGAAAATATGAAAGATATACTGGAAAAGCTGCCTGGCAATCAGTTTGTGCGCATACACCGGTCTTATATTATTCCGCTGAACAAGATCAGGGTTATTGAAGGCAATCAGATTCAGATGAAGGATGGAACCTGTCTGCCTATCGGTGAAACGTACCGGAAACTGGTCAGTGAATGGATAGAGAAATAAGCGGGTTTTACTAGCGGAATGCTTTGAGCAGGTTATCCTTATATGCTGCAGATACTTCCACCTCCGTACCGTCGTTCAGGCTTACATAGCCGCCGGCGCCCTTGTGGTAGGACTGCACATACTGAATGTTAATGATGTGTGATTTATGCACCCGTACAAACGGATGGGGTAACATCTCAGAAAAATGCTTGAGGAAACGGCATACCATTTTTTTACTGCCGTTGACCAGGTAAACATCCGTAAAGTTCCCGTTTCCTTTCAGCCGTACAATTTCCTGCATCTTCACCACATCGAAACCATCGAGCGTGGGCAGGATGACCTGCTGCATACCGGGATTGCTTTCCCTGGCATTTTCCATAATAATACGGTTCCTGTTCAGCCAGTGTTTTTGCTGCAATTGTTGCTGTACCTTATTGACAGCCAATATCAGCTCTTCTATGCTGACGGGTTTCAGCAGGTAATAGGCGGCGCTCTGGTTCAACGCGCGCAACGAATACTCTGAGAAGGCCGTTACAAAAATAGTTTCGAACTGCAGATCCTGGCAGCCGTCCAGCACATCGAAGGCATTGCCAAAAGGCATTTCCACATCAAGAAACACCAGCTGCGGCTGCAGCTCATGCAGCAGCGCAATAGCTTCCCGGCTGTTCTGCGCCGTACCGGTAACCTCTATCTGCGGGCAAAACTTCGAGAGGTAATTCTGTAGGGCAGCCATCGCGGCGGCCTCATCTTCAACGATTACTGATGTAATTTTTCCTGTTAAAATCATGCTTGTCTGTTAACGGAAGTTGCAGCACCACCCGTGTTCCTGTTGCGCCATCCTTAGTTATTTCCTGCATCTCCAGCAGGATATGGAGATGGTATATGTCGTTCAGTAAATTAATACGCTCCCTGGTATTGGTAATACCTCTGGACTCATGTGCCTTCTGGTGAACGGTTTTTAACTCCCGGCTTCTGGTCAGTCCTATCCCGTCATCTTCAATTTCCACCAGGATATGCTGTTCCTGCAGGCGGAAGCTGACACGCAGCGTCCCTTTCGTATCCTTGTAGCGCAGCCCGTGCCACACCGCATTTTCCAGGTGCGGCTGTATCAGCATATTCGGGATCATCACACTATCCGGGTCCAGTGT
This sequence comes from Chitinophaga solisilvae, assembly GCF_009928525.1. Lineage (GTDB taxonomy): Bacteria > Bacteroidota > Bacteroidia > Chitinophagales > Chitinophagaceae > Chitinophaga > Chitinophaga solisilvae. The sequence goes on from NZ_JAABOK010000008.1 coordinate 5,516, forward strand.
ATCATCTATGTCGAGCAGATACACAAACTTATCACTGAAGCGCAGTTGTTCCAGGTCCAGATATCTTCTCAGCTGTTCCGCTTCTACGGATAAAGAAACAAAGTCCCGGTTGGAATGCTCCATCACGTTGCGCATCAGGCCGGAGTAAGAAGTAAGATACCGGTTGGCGGCCACTTCGTTGTTCTCCGCAATGTACTGATTCACGCTGTTAAGGCTGTTGAAAATAAAGTGCGGATTCATTTCCCGACGCAGGGATTGCAGGGCGATTTTCTTATTCTTTATTTTGATGGCCCGCAGGGAACGGATGATGAAGAGCAGTAGTACCAGCATCGCCAGTACAGAGGCGATCAGGAAGTAGTTGAGTTTATTTTTGTTGCTGATAAGGGCCAGCTGCAAGGCTTTTTCTCTTTCCAGGTCTTTGATCTTTCCTTCTGTGATATCAAAGAGACTGGCATCCACCAGGGAGCTGTCTGTACGTATGAGCGAGTCCAGGTTCAGGAGAAAGTTGTCATACCGCGACAGTGCCATCGCATCTTTCCGTTGCTGTTTGTAGTGGCTGGTCAGCGCCATCAGGCAGTCCTTTGCCCTGGAGATGTTACCGCTTTTAAAGGCCAGCGTGTAGGCTTCTTCCAGCAGTTTACCGGTTTTATCCGTTTGCCGGCCGGCAGTGTACAGGCGTGCCAGGTCCCGGATCTGGCTGATCTGCAGGTCAGTATTATGCTCCTGTCTGGCTTTTTCCAGGATGGCTTCATTGCTGCGGATGGCTTCCGTTATTTTATTGTCTGCCACATAGGCTTTGGAGATTTCATTGCTGAGAGCAGCGATATCGCCGGAGTTATCACTTTTCTCAATAGCCTTTTTATAGCTGGCGATGGCCTCTTCTTTATTATTCTGCATCAGCAGGCTGTTGCCCAGCTGCCGGTACGCATCTGCTGCTTCCGCCTTTTTTCCTTCCTTTTCAAAAATCCGGATATTGGACTGTACAAAATTTGTTTGCAGACGTGGGTTGCCGGTATTCAGCAGCCGGTTGGCATCGTTGAAGTTAATCTGCTCCAGACTTTTATTGACGGACAGGTTGCCGGCCGACTGGTAATTACTGATAGCCGGCTCTATTTTGTGCTGCATTTCCTGCACCTTCGCGAGCATGCGGCTGGTGGATGCCGCATTTTCATGATTCAGCCGCGTATATATTTCCAGCGCTTTTTTCAGGTAATCTTCCGCTTTGGCATATTCGTTCTTATCCGTCAGCTCTTTCGCCAAAGCCTCGTAGTCGGTGGCTGTCTGCAGTTCATTATCATTAGTCTCCAGCGACTTTTTCAGGTTTTTGGCAGCCTTGAATACAGCCTTACTGCCAAACTTCTTACTGCTCACCGAATCCTGCGCAGCAACAGCGCCTCCTGCACACAAGAGGCTCAACAAGATAAGTATAAATAACCGGCAGCGTATCATGTGTATTGATTCTGCTGCAAAATAAGAATTTTCAGCACGGATAACCGGGTAATTCACCCAGTCAGCCACCCGTTTCACCAAGTGGCGGCTTTACGCTGCGGAAGACCTGCTATTTTCATGGCATCATCTTAATTCAAACATTATGAAAACAACGCTATTCGCCGGCATTGTACTGGTATCAGGTTTCCTGGCATGGAAATATGATCCGCTGCAGCCAGTTACTGAAAAAGTAAATCCCCCGGCTGTCCTGCATCCGGTTACCACCTCTCCTTCCGCCAAAGACAATACCCGTATACAGGTAGCTCTGTTGCTCGACACCTCCAACAGCATGGATGGCCTGATAGACCAGGCCAAGTCGAGATTATGGAATATCATCAATACCCTTACCACCCTGAAGTATCATGGCAAGACGCCCGCCATTGAAATTGCCCTGTATGAATATGGCAACAACGGCCTCTCTCCCGCCTCCGGCTTTATCAGGCAGGTAACGCCGCTTACCACCGACCTGGACCTGATCTCAGAAAAACTATTCTCCCTCCGCACCAATGGCGGAGAGGAATACTGCGGCGCCGTTATCAGCTCCGCGGTGAAATCACTGGAATGGGGACATGATGAAGCTGACATGAAACTCATTTACATTGCCGGCAACGAACCCTTTAACCAGGGCAGTGTATCATATACAACTGCCGCAGCAGAAGCGGTCGGCAAAAGCATCTTTATCAACACCATCTTCTGCGGTAATAAAAGAGAAGGCATTGCCACCAGGTGGAAAGACGGCGCTGATAAAGGGCTGGGGAAATTTTTCAATATTGATTCCGACCGGAAGGTAGACTTTATTGAAACGCCTTACGACAGCATCATCGCAGCGTATAATGAACGTATCAACGATACCTATATCGGCTACGGAGCTTATGGCGTATCAAAGAAAAACAACCAGGTATTACAGGATGCCAATGCCAAATCCATCTCCAAAGCCAACTCCGTAGAACGTTATATCAGTAAATCAAAGGAAGTCTATAAAAATGAAAGCTGGGACCTGGTTGAACGTAGTAAAAATGATCCTGCCATTCTGAAAACCATCAGTAAAAGTGATCTGCCAAAAGAATTGCAGGGCAAAACCACCGAGGAGCTGCACAAAGTAGTAATAGCGAAAAGCCGGGAGCGGGACAGCATCCAGCATACAATAGCCACTCTCGGTAAAAAGCGCCAGCAATACATCGATGCCGCCATGAAGCAAACCGGCAAACCCGATGATCTCGGCACCGCCATCAATATGTCCATTATACAGCTGGCAGCAACAAAGGGATACTCCGCAGAGAAGTAGGTTTATTTTGTTATTTTTTTATTTGAGATTTTGTGCCCAATCATGATCTGCTTTTGTACTTACAGGTACAAGGGAATACCATGATTGGGCACAAAATCTCAAATAAAAAAATAACAAAATAGACCTACTTTTGGTACTCACCACTCTTTACATATTATGGATAATACAAGAATTTACAAGATGTCCTTTGCAGGTGTTTATCCGCATTACGTACAGAAAGCGGAGAAAAAAGGGCGGACAAAAGCAGAAGTCGATACCGTTATTTCGTGGTTGACAGGATATGACCAGCAGGCGCTGCAACAGCAGATAGATAACAAAAGTAATTTTGAGACTTTCTTTGCACAGGCGCCGGCAATGAATCCCCATGCAGCGAAAATCACCGGTGTTATCTGCGGATACCGTGTGGAAGACATTGAAGACAAGCTCGTGCAGCAGGTACGGTGGTTAGACAAGCTGATAGATGAGCTGGCAAAGGGAAAAGCCATGGAGAAAATTCTGCGCAAATAAGATCAGGCATCCAGCCATACCTCTGCCCGCTGCATACACTACTTAATCGTCAAAACCACACTTAAAATATTTTTTGTAAATGCGGAATAATTTCCCGAAGTTCGTTTACCGGTTGAGTATATTAATGGCTTCCAAAAAAAATCATTCAGTTAGCTTTTACTCAATTGCACAACGATCAGTTTTTGATTTTCATTCCTGACCATACAGCTTACTTTATATCCTATCGAAACCAAGGCTATTCCCCGACAGCAACGTTTAATGAAAATCACGACTTCTCCTATTCACCTTATCTGTGAAAACTGATGCGCTGAAGATCCTGACCAGATCATTCCGGCTTCAGCAATGATACTCAAATAACCAGTAGTGACCGGCCTTCCGCACTATCAGCTTAATGATCCTATGTAACTGCTTCCGGCAGCATGGAATATCATGTACCCTCAAAATTATCCTTATGGCAATTACCGCAACATTGGCCCCCAAATACAATCCGCTGGGAGCTATCTATGAAAAGTACCGTCCGCTGCGGGACCCATCCCTCGCCATTACAACAGATGAAGCCACCAAAAACATCATCCGGGATATTGCGCGCAATCGCGTACTGGTGCTGTCAAATGCTGCCAGAAATATTTACTTCATGCGGTTCTGGGGCAATAATATTAACGGCATCCACGACCTGGAAAGTGCCAACGGCCGCAAACCGCCCCTGGCAGTTATTTCATCAGGAAGAAGCTATTGGATCAAGACGATGTTTGAGGTCGGAAAAAGCCTTATACCAGCAAGATACCAGCACTTCAAAGGCATAGACGACATTGCACCTTTCAGGAACGGCGATAAAATACCCCTCTATTTTCCCTACAGGTTTTCTGCTGCCGATTATGGCTACAGGAGTGTATACATCTTTGTTCAGCAGGAGGAATATGAAATCTATGCGAGGGACCTGGCAGGTACCGGCATAACAGTTATCGGGTATGAAGTAGGTATGCAGCATCAGCATATGCTGGGATTCGGCGCTTCCCGTTATGCGGCTGCCAAGTTTTTCAGTCATATCGATATTCCTAAAGTATGGTTCATCGATGACAACGTACTGTATATACAACGGCTCAGCGGATTTGATGTGTTTGAAAAGCGTATGACGCCGGATATATGGGCGCTGGGAGGAAAAGGTTTGCAGGCTTACCTCGACGATGATCAAATCAAAAGCATTAAACGGCTGAAACCTATTGACGACGGTGAAAGAATGGGTATCCCCCTGTTTCTGCAACAGGCAGTGCTATGGGATGTAAAGCAACTGACAAAGGATAATAATCAGGGAGCCGGTTTTAATTACAGCCCCTATTTTATTGCTTCCGGCGAAGATGTCAGTATCACCTATTTTCTGGGACAGAACAGGTGCAAGTACTTCAACAGATGCGAAGTCCTCAAAGGCAGTCCAACGATACATACGGCAAAAACCCTGGCTGAAAGTAATGCCACCACCTCTATAGAAGCGGAAAAAAATACAATACGCCAGCTGGTAAGAACCGTGCCCTCCATCATCATTAACAACAACGCCGATCTGTGGACATTCCTCTCGGCGTCTCCCGAATTCGGAAGGAAGGAGCGCCCGGAAATAACCTTTATGAAAGCCGGCGAACAACTCCTGATGAAATGGATGTACATCGAAAATCAAAGCTGGAACTGGAATATAGATAAACTGGCTGACAGGCTCTTAAATCCGATGTTCAATTTCACGGAAGTCATGTACAATGACGAACTGGCGCTGCAAAACAAGCAGATCGAATATGATATTATGCTTATTGATACCAATCCCCCTGCCGCAGTATAATCAGCAGATGGCGCTATTCTTCCCTCCCTCAAAATAACCGACAATGGACATCTCAGCATTGATTGCGAAACTCAGGTCTGATGCCGCTGCCAATCGACAGGTGATATTGAATACCAGTTACCTCAGCACCGCACAGGTAACAAAAATGCAGGGTGCCGTGGGCCTGAAAGCCACGCAGTATGTAACAATCAGTCACCTTACTGCCGGCGATATACCTGATGCCAATGGTAATTCCGTTACCATTACTGCCGGGCAGACAGACCTGCTGAATCAGACATCTCTCGCTGTAAAAGCACTCATTTTCACCGTGGTGGATGCAGAAACAACCGATGTTATACTTCACCTGACCTTACCTGTTTCCTGGACCTGGATCAATTCCTTTCCTGTACTTACGCTGCCACCGTTCTCCCTGCTACCGGTATCAGAGAGCTGTTTCATTTACAGTACCGCGCCACAGCCCTCCTACCAGGTGACAGCAAACGAGCAGATAGCGCTTGTATCCGGACTTAATTTCTCTGGCCTGACAAATGTCGGCAAGATTCCGAAACTACCGGTCATACTGGCTTCCCAGCTGCCATCCGGTAATATCAGGATAAGCGGCAGCATAGACCTGACCGGTAATTATGCCTATCCGGTCATCACGTTGCTCGCACCTCTTGCCGATCATATCTCCTTTACAGACAAATTCAACCTGGGCAGTCTTCAGCTGAAAGCAGAGATCACAGCTCCTGTTGCATCTGTTCAGCGGATAAATACAGGATTGCTCGCTGCCGATACGATGTTTGATCTGCTGTTTGTACTGGAGAATACTTCTTTCCTTACAGTAGTTGTCACTTGCCAGCCGCAGTCGACCTATGCACAAATGACACTGAGTCAGCTCAGCTCCTGCAGTCTGGCTCAGGCGCTGATCGCCGGGCCTTCCTGGCACTTTGAAAATTTTGTTCCTGCTGTACTCAGCACCATGTTTAAAAGCATTTCCTTTGAAGCCGGCCTCACGCTTACCTTCTCCGGCGGCTTCAAGGTCAGGGACATACAATTCCTGGTATATTCACCGCCGGCCATCACGTTCAACCTCGGATTATTTACACTTTCCGCATTCCGGTTGAAATTCCATCTGACCGACCCCGGCGGCAATGCAGCCGCTTTTGTACATATGCAGATAGCCGCAAAAATTCCGCTGCAGACTTTCAAAAGCAACTTCACCGGCATCATCAACATCGTCAGCGCTACCAGTAACACAGATACTAACAGCACCTGGAGCATTGACTCCATCACCGCCGGCTACCCGGATTATATCTCCTTTAATGAACTGATTCATGAACTGGATACCAACATCACCATCTCACAGGAACTGATGGACCTTACCTTCTATGATTTCTCCCTGCAGGTACATCCAGATGGAAACTCGTATTCCTGCGCCTGTTACGGAGATCTGGACATGCATCTCTTTGATGCAAAAATCAACACACAATTCGGTCTGGTAATCAGTCATGAAAACACAAAGACGACCTATACCTTCAACGCACATACGATTATCGGCAATTCCTCCCTCGACATGGATATTCAACTCGGGGGCAACGATCTTATATTCACCGCCTCCGCACAGGATATACCGCTGACAGAACTGCTGGTAAGTATTTTCTCCGATATTAATATTGACCTGACCGTATTGCCGGACATCACGCTGTCGCAGATTACCGTCAGCTACAATACCCCCAAGGTTGGAACACTCAGTATAGACGGTACACTCGATTACAACGGTACTGCCGGTGTCTTCCACCTCGTTGGCCAGAAAACGGGCAACACGTGGCAGTTTATTGCGATGGCCGGATTTGAGCTTCATCCTGCCTTTGATGCAGGCGCACATATTCCGCTGGTTGGCGGCGAGCTGACAGGATATCTGACCTTGAAAAAAGGATACCTGATTATTACTTCCAGCTCTCCGCAGAACGTTCCTATGCAAAATATTCCTCCTGATATCTCCCCCGGTATTTCTTTCTATTTTGATGTTGAACTCATGGGAGATGATACCCCTGTTACCCTTCCGATACTGGCCTATTCCACAGAATTCAAAGCCATCGTCAACAGCTATTATCTTATCAGCCATGACACTGCCCTTAATTCCGGAAATACAGCCCATACCATTGCTATCGGCAAAAACCTGGGACCATTGTTTGTTGACTCCATTGCACTGAGTTATCACAATCAGCAGATTTACTGCGCTATCAATGCCACGATGACCATCGGTCCTTTCAATGCATCGCTGGACGGATTAGCGATCGGCACTTCCATTGATGCGTTCAGTCCGTCGTTCAGCCTGAATGGTATCGGCTTCGATTTTACCTCTGCCGCCTTTACCATCAGCGGTGCATTGATCCGTATTCCGGATAGTCAGCTGGATTCCGGCGTCGCGCTTCAGTTTGACGGCGCGCTGATTATCAGGATACAGCAACTGGGTCTTTCCGCGCTGGGTTCCTATGCGCAGATGACAGACAGTACCGACTCTTTTTTCATATTTCTGAATGCCAACTTTCCTCCCGGAGGCCCGCCTTTCTTTATGATCTCCGGGCTGATGGGAGGTTTCGGATATAACCGGGCGCTTACCCTTCCTACTTTCAGCCAGCTGCAGAACTTCCCGCTGCTGGCCCTGGATGCGCCGGCATCCGGCAGTCAGAAAGACATTGCCATGAATACGCTGGCCATGCTGGAAGGACAGACGCCGGGGCCCGGCAATATTACCACACAGTGGGTTAGTCCGCATACCGGCGACTACTGGGTGGCAGCAGGTATGGCATTCAATTCCTTTGAGATCATCAACGGAGAAGTGCTGCTGACGGCCGAACTGGGCAGGGATATGCAGTTCGCGCTGCTCGGGCTGGCCTGGCTGTCGTTACCACAGAACGCCATTGATAGCCACCGGCTGGTGTTTGTGGAACTACAGATGGAAGCAGTGCTGCAGCCGCAGGAAGGCTTTCTCGGAATAGCTGCGGGCCTTACCAGCAATTCATTTGTGTTAACAAAAGATTGCCATCTTACCGGCGGCTTTGCCTTTTATCTCTGGTTCGGCGATAACCCGCATGCAGGCCAGTTTGTTGTGACGGCAGGCGGTTATCATCCTGCATTCAATGCACCTGTTTATTATCCGGAGGTAGCCCGGCTGGGATTTAACTGGCAGGTATCCGGCGACGTATCTATCAAAGGCGGCTCCTATTTTGCTTTTACGCCATCCTGTGCTATGGCCGGCGGACGCCTGCAAATACAGTTCCAGTCCGGCCCGTTGAAAGCCTGGTTGGACGCAGGCGCCGATTTCCTCGTCACCTGGCATCCGCTCACCTTTGTGGCCGGTATATGGGTGGAAATCGGCGTGTCGCTTACGGTCAAGGTCTGGTTTATCCATAAAACACTCAGCGCCAGTATAGGCGCATCACTGGATTTGTGGGGGCCACCCATCGGTGGTATCGTGCGGATACATGTTGTCTTCGTCACATTTAAAATCCACTTCGGCTCCGACAGCGCAGAGAACAGGAATACAGACGTGCTGGCATGGACTGAATTTAAACAGCTGCTGCCTGCGCCGGCCGACAGATCCGCGATCATCGCCAACAACGGGCTGTCCGCCACACTGGAAAAAGATACCGTCACCGGTCAGATTATCTATAACGGAGATACTACCGGTAACCCCACTACGAAAGTATGGTTCCTGCGGGCGGGACGGCTGCAATTCACTACCAAAAGCATGATCCCTGCCACCATGCTCACTTATGGCAACAATAGTGACCAGCAGGTAAATGGTGCGCAGTATATCTGCATACGCCCCATGAATATTACCACAGCTACCGCCGTTCACAATCTGAGTATCACGAAAGATAATGCCGGCGGAGATCCTATCCCGGTTGACGGATGGACTTTCACCGCCAGCTATGGCAATGTAGCGGCCTCGCTGTGGGGACAACCACTCACCGATAACGGGCAATTTGTTCAGGCGCCTTCCACTCCTTCTGCAGATACCGTAGACCAGCAACTCACGGGCTATACCGTGAAAGGCCCTTCACCCAAGCCCGGCAGCACTTTCGGTATTGTGGAAATGCGGCTGCTGCTGAACGAATACATCCGGCAGGATAGTCCGCAAAATCCGTTAAGCACCAGTCATCCTTACGCTAACGACTATACGCCGTATGCAGACAGCAATACCCTGACAGACATCGGCACTATCGGCACAGGACTGGCAGCCGCCCGTAACGCCGTGTTCACCGAATTGCAGCAGGATCAGCTCTATACCGGCAGCAATGATAATATGCTGCAGATGGGCGCTACTGCAAACAGTTTATTTGTTGACATCCCCATGGAACAATCCAGTTGATTATGAAACAGGTAAAAGATTTAAATGATGATATCCCGGTGGGGGACCTGAAGTTGTTTGACAACTACATTCCTGCCATGGAAGCCGGCAACTACTATATCACCGTCACACAGCCGCTGTATAACACCGGCAACCAGCTGGATACAGATGGCGTCAGCGCTGTACAGGAATTCATCGTCACCGCGCCTCAGTTTTTTATTGACAAAACGCAGGTCGTCAATATGTATCCTGTACCCGGCAGTGCCGGCCAGTACAATCAGGTGCTGCCCAATATTGTATTGAAAGATGCAGAGCTACCCTGGGAAAGGGCGTTGGGACAACCCGGCACTCCATGGGTAGCACTGATGGTATTCCAGGAAACAGAGCTGAATGACGGCGATAACGATGATGATAAATCCACCACTACCACCGTACAGGATTTTCTGAAAGGGCAGAGCGGCGTGCTGCAGCCGGCAATCAAGCGGGAAGATGATATTGACCCCGGCGGTAGTTGCAAAACAATCAGCATCTCCGTAGCTGTATTCCAGGCCAACGTACCCATGCTGGATGAACTGCCCTACCTGAGTCACATCCGCCGGATCAATACCGGCAACTGCGCCATCGGCGGCTTAAATGAACATGGCCTGTTCTCTGTAGTTGCCTGTAACCGTTTCTGTCTGGCGCCACCTGACGGGCAACCGGGACAGCTGAAAAATATTGTACACCTGGTATCCCTGGAAGGGATGGAAGACTACCTGCATACCGGCGCGGACCTGAGCAGCTACCAGAGCGTATCCCTGTTAAGCCTTGCCAGCTGGACCTTTCAGTCGCAGGCCGACAGCGGTTACAGCTTCCGTATGCTGGCGGAACAGCTGGTAGCATCCGAAACCGTCAGCAACTCCGTAGATCCGTCACTGTTATGGCTGCGGCTACCGGTGCCTGCCGATAATGGAACGGCTGCTAATGCAGCAGTACGCAAGCGTATCAGCGATGGATACATTCCCCTTCCCTGGCAGACGCGCAGCGGGGAAAGCACCTTCGCCTGGTACCGCGGACCGCTGTCGCCGTTGCTGCCCGCGCCATCTGCCTCTCACTACAATACAGCAGATGCCGCCCTGATATTTGACCAGGCCCACGGTATATTTGATGTGACCCTCGCAGCAGCCTGGGAAGCAGGCAGGGAGATAGCCCTGGCCGACGCCGATTTCATGAGTAAGGTCAAAGCATTCCGGAAACAGTTGAACATGATGGCAGACAAACTGCTGCTCCGCTCCTCCTCCCCGCATTTTGAACAGCAGGACATGACAGCTGCTGATCCGTATGCTACTGTACAGGAACGGCTGCAAACACTGATTACACCACAACTGATACAGGCTATCGGCGATACGGCGCATCATACGCCAGGTACGCGTACAACGGTAGTAAGCAAAAAAGGAGTATTACCGGATCCGCAGCAGACGCTGATGACATTCCTGCAACGCAGCGACGTGCAGGAACGGCTGCAGGCAATTGCGGCAGATATTTCCGATGAATTATCTGACTGGATCGCCCGGTTCAAACTACTCTATCCTATCCCCTTCCGGAAGCTGGTGGCTGACCAGCGCATGCTTCCCAACGAATCACTGCGCTTCTTCTATCTGGATATGAACTGGCTGAACGCCGCCATCGACGGCGCTATGAGCTTTGGCATCGACAGCACTAAAGCAAAGACACTGCACGACATTGTGATGCCGGTTATCCGGGATGCAGCGCGGCAAAAAACCGGAATGATACGCCAGCAGATAACAGGCAGGCAGACAACCGCCACCACCCCGCCGGACGTGATGAGCGGGTTCCTGCTGAGGTCCGCCATGGTAAAGGCATGGTCCACACTCACCATCCGCGCTAAAGATGCCACAGATAATACGCTCACTATTATCCGGACAGATCATCTTGCACCCAATCTGCTACTGTGCATCTTCAGCGGCGTACCTGACAACGTGACCTTCAGCGAGCCGCAGGAGAGCCTCTGCTTCGGCGTGGATGACGAAGGGAAAGCCGTCATCAGAAATGTGGTGACCGGCAGCAACGCCCTGGGCAAGCAAATGGGATCAGTAGCGGTACGCGACCTGACCGGGAACCAACAGCTTTGCATGCGCGCCGCCGGCAGTCACGTACTTAACATTTCCCCGGACAGTACTAACGGTCTAGTACAAACGATACAGCGCGCCATGACGCAAGACAATACACCTCCGCCGGGGGGCAAACTAAGCGCCGGCACACTGGCCCTGCAGCTGATAAAATCCACCGAAGCCGTATCATTCAAAAGTCAGTCTTAAAAAATTACTTCCGCATGAATACCCCTGTTATAGTACCCATGGAACTGGATGTGCTGCTCGCCAACGGCGCGCTTACCAACCGGGATCAGTTCAGGCTGTGGCGATACAGCTACCCGTCAATGAGCTTTCTAAACTGGGCGTTCCCCGAACCCGACGGCTTCGACGGAAATATAGACCTGCCGGGTACCGGTGCATACCTGCACTGGACATTACCCCGCTCCCTGCGCGTGGGCCAGGCCGGCAGTACCAGCGACTTCCCGCTGATTCCCAACCGCTGGCTTATCGTACGCATATACCGGGATACCAATGGGAAGAATGTACAACGTTCATGGATACTCGAAGCAGATTGTCCCAACCAGGTATCCGGCGATCCCAACGCCTGCTATTTCATCGTAAGCGATGAGGTGAAAAATAACTGGACTGCCAGCAGCGACCCTAACCGCAACAGTGTAAGACCCACTCCCTTCGACATTCCCGATAATTCCGGTACCAATTCCTACTACATCAACATGGGACGGGCTTTTGATATGCCCTCCTGGCAGGAAGCGGACCCGCAGCTGATGTTTATTACCTCTCTGGGCCCCGGCAATACGGACTTCAGCGGATATATACAATTCAATACCGGCGTATTATCCTTCTACGATAACCTTACTGACGTACCGGATACCACTGCCCTCAGTTATATGGTGACAGGCTGGTATGCCAACAGCAACAACGATATTCTGGTCACGGGCAGCTCTGGTTTCACCGGCGAAGCCACGGCAGATGAAGTGCTGGCAGCATTGAACTGGCAGGTGGCGCAGGAACAGAGCGCCGGCAGCAGTAACATCACCCTGTACAGCGGCAGATCATTCAATCTGCCCTGGGATAAAAATGCCAGCCAGCCCCCGGCTAATGATGAACTGGAAAACATACGCAGTACCCTGGATGTATCTGTCTGCGTAGCCAACACCGGCCTCGAAGCCTTCAGCACGCTCGTCGCCACACACCTCGAACATATGCCCGGCTATACGGACCCACAGCAAACCATTGAACTGCTGCGCGCCTTCCAGTTCGATATGTTACCGGAACTCAACAACATAAATGGCAGGCAGCTGGTCGATGAAAAAATACAACAGGCCTGGTTCAATGCATCATTTGGCGGCAACCGCTGGCAGATTGTGCCTGACAGCCAGCATCAGCAGGCATCCGGCGACAGCATCAGTGCAGCAGATGCCGCCTGGCTGCAACAGCTGAATACAGCCCAGCAGTCGCTCGACGATGCACTGACCCTGCTCTTCAGTCTGCAGTGGGATCTCAACGCTATCTGGTGGAAATATCATTACCTCCATGCACCGTTGAACCATCAGGAATCGGAGCGGATCGGTATTACAGCAGACCAGCTGGCAGCTTTGCTGGATCCGGATAATACGGGCAGCACACTGGGGAAAGTACTGGCGCAGCTGAAGATCGTGAATGACCTGCTCCCCCAGGTGCCGCAGCCACAGCCAGGTATAGCCAATGCGCAGCAGGCGCTGCAGGCAGGCATCAACGCATTTGCCCAAAGCAAACATATCTCGCAGGGATATGTGCTGAAAGCAGTAGCCCAGCCCCGCTACTGGCTGCCCGATAATCCCAGTCTGCTCATTTCCGGTATATCGCCCGATCCGCTGGTGAACCCGGATACCGCTCTGGAAGTAAGGCTTCCCTCCCAGCTGATAAAATCCTTTACAGTAGCAAGTCAGCAGATAACGGCGGCGGCCCTCAGCAGCATGATACCTGCATTAGCCAACACCCAGGTATTACCTGTCAACGTACTGGACATCTATACGGAATTTTTTCTGCTGGATCCCGCCAACGCCGCACAGATAGCCACTATAACCGGGCTTTCACAAAGCGATGTGTACAATGTTATGAAAGCACATCAGACCACCGGCTATAATGATGGCATACTACCCGATGCAGATCTCAGCGAATGGCAGCAGAAATGGCAACCGGCTTTTATGGAGTGGGAACTGATGCATACCCCCGTTCCTTTTGCCTGGAAAATCAATCCGGAGGATCAGCAGAGTACCCCCAACTGGATCTTCAATGGTACAGACTATGAAATGATCAACAACCCGCAGGGAGTAACCGTAGTAACTTCTCCGTCAGATCTGGCAACACCTTATACCCTTTCCGGAAGGGCTTCTCTCAGTACCCACACACAGATGACTTTCGGTGCGCGCCTCAAGGCATTTGCACAACAATACGGCAACAGTAATCTGAGTGATCTGTGGAAACAGATCGACAATACAGACCACTGGCGTTTTCTTTCGCAGGAGCTGACAAATACCAACGATTATCTTACGCAACGCGACAGAAGACTTTACCGCAAGCCGGCCTTCGAATCGTTCTCCTATCAGAAGCAACAGCTGACGTATTCGAAGATCATCGGGTATGATGATGATACCAGTTTATATCCTTTCGATACTCCCTCTTTTGCGCAGGGGCTGGTCAACTCCATTCCTGCAATACGAAAGGGCGGTCCCAGCTACTATCCTTTTCATCAGATCAGGGGTGGTGAATTTTATCTGAGAAAGCTCACCATATATGATAAGTTCGGCCGCAGGCTGGACCTGGTAGTGCCTGACGGCGTATTAGGCGCCGCTAATTTCCCGCTGATGGTGGACGGCGCTTTCGGTGTAACCCATCAGTTATCCGCAGGTATTAAGGCGCCCTTCCAGGTACCGCCGCGCATACTGCAGCCGGCGAGGCTGAACATGTTACTTGCCGATTACCGCAACAAAACCAATATACTCGGCATCGCGGCAGGTGTGAATCCCGTGTGTGGCTGGGTGGTAGCCAATCATACCGACCATTCGCTCCTGCTGTTCTTCCCTGACGGCAGCAACGCCGGCGAGGTACTGGTGATGGCCGGTACCTCAGGCACGCATGTGCAGTGGACACCGCCGCCGCACAACAACGTGAATAATTTAGGAGATGTTACTTCCCGGTCGGTGCAGCTGGGTTCATTTGCTACTGCGCTGACAGCCAAATCGCCTGCTGCCTTCCAGGCTTTCCTGAAAGCCATTGACAGTACGCTCTGGACTGTAGATCCTTTAGGCAAGCGTACTAATCAGGACCTTTCCTTTTTCATCGGCCGGCCGCTGGCACTGGTAGCGCTTACCCTGCAACTGAAGCTGCACGGGCAGCCATTGCAGAGCCAGGACTGGCCTTCTCCGATGGCAGCCGCCAACAGCAACGCTCATGTTCCTGCCATCGGAGACTGCGTTTTTGATGTACGCTTCGGAGATCAGGCCTCCCGCGAAGATGGTGTGATAGGATATTTTGAAGAAGAAAATTATGACCTGTTCAACTGTGTGGTACAACCTGATGATTCCGGTAACTATCTGCAGCAGATAGGACCATTGAATACGGATAACGGCAATTATATCCGGCTTTCTTTCGGAGATAACAATCCTAAATATATCACCCTGCTGGCAGACCCACGGGCATCCATACACGCTTTTACCGGCATCCTGCCCATAAAGGAAGTGCAATTGCCGGAAGAATTTGTTGACAAGCCCTTATCCGCGCTGGACATCACTTTCAGGGCAGGTCCTGTCTTATCTGCCGTTCAGCCGTCAGACAGCGCCAACGGTGTCCCTGCTTATGCCAATGCCCTCACTTACCTGCCGGTGAGTGCCAGATTCGGCGCCTGGACCTGGTGGGAAAGTACAGTAGCCAATCCGGGTACGGCTTCCGCCAGTTTCTCCTGGCAAGGGTTCACGCTTACCAAAGCCACTACTACAGCAAATTTTGATCAATACCAGGCAAGCCTGCATGACGGTTACCTGCAATTCATCACCAATCAGCAACCTTAATAAAAACACTATGAACACAACACCTATTCCCATGCAAACCGACAATTATCCGCCGCTGCTACTGACTTTTGATGTCAGCAGCGATCCGTCCCCGCTAACAGACGATATCTCCGGGAAAGTCATCATGAAACTGCAACCCGATACAACAGTAAGTTGCCTTACCATCACCATTATGGTCCCCCAGGGCGATGATACCGATGATATTTACAAAATTAATCCTGAGGCAACACTGAGTGTATCTAACACCGACTGGTCCGTTGGAAATGCAGTGAACATACATAACGATGCTACCGGCATTGACTACCGGCAATGGCCGCTCAGCAACACGGTAGGCGGTGTGGTGAGCCGGGAAACGGATTTCACCGTTACCGGAATAGTTAATGACGTAGGTGGTTCTCCCGATATACTCATACAGGATTATTCCGCCTCTACCAGTGACTATCAGTATGCACTGCGGCAGAATTCTTACCAGGTACCGAAAAACAGTACACCGCCATTTTACCTGCGTAGCCTGTTTGCCATTGATCCGCAGTCATCGCAATATCCCTGTGGCGCCATTCACCAGGGCTATGCCGTAGAAATCGCCTGGGATGGTTATGGCGGCTCCTATCAACTGTACCAGAGCGGCATCGCAGATCCTGTATACAGCGGCACAGGTACAAATTATACATTACCCAATGGCATTACAGACACCACCACTTTTTGCTGCGTTGCCACCAATACAAACGGCGATAAGTTATTTGCGTCTTTCACGTTAATCGTCATCGATCCTGCGCTTACACCACAATCGGTAACTACCCATAAAGATGAGCATGTTCACGGGACCCTGAACAGTAACAGCGCCACCTGCAATTCGCTGAACCTGGCCAGCAACGCCATCACCATGACCGGCACAGATCCGGACACGGATAATCTTACCAATGACTCCTCTTCCCTGAATCTGAGCGGAAACTTTTCTGTGGATACCGCCACCTTCAGTAATGTTACCACCTCTGGTCTGGTAGTGCAGCAGGATTTTAACGGCACTTACCCGGAAATAAATATTCCTGCAAAGCTCTCCCTCCAGCAGCCGGATATAACAACCCTCAACACAACTGATATTTCCGTTGACGACCTGACGATACAGGGCTCGCTTACCTTCACGGGGCAGCAGGCGCCTATGTTTGGTGATTTTGTGCCGGTGGCTTCCGGCACCAGTATTCAGCAGGCGAGCAGAAAAGCCAATACCGACGGGTATGTCATCATTACGGTAGATCTGCATGCGCAAAACAACGATTCCATTGCCTATGGAGGTATTTCATATGATGGCGACAAATGGTTCTATGCGTATGGCGGCATTGCCCTGGGCCTTCCTATCGCACAGGTCTATGGTTTTCTGTGGCTGCCGGTGCCGGCCGGTACTACCTGGTATTATAAAGGCGATAACTCCCTCAACACGCCACAACCGGCTACCATCAACATACTGTGGTTCCCTACCGGCAATGATTCCGGATCAGGATACGAGGCAGCTGCCAGTATTCCTGTTCCTGCCGGCAAAGCCAACGGGCACGATCCGGTTCAGGTCATTGAACAATACCGGGCCGCCAGAAAGGAACGCCGGACAGAGCTGGTTAATTCCATTGAAACACTACTGGACACCACCTTTGACACGGCTGTTAAAGAAGATATGATCCGCCAGCTGATGTCTCTCTGATACCTTCACCATCAATTGTAACTGACATGCAAAATAATATCTCCCATAAAGATCAGGCATCTTTATACCTGACGAACTTTATTTCCTTTCCCTATCAAAGCAGCAATCAGGATGTACCTGTTATGCAGTTTACAGCAGGCGAACCGCTCAGTCTCAGCTGGGCCAGCAACGGCAGTGAGTTCCAGCTGTATGCTGCCGGAGGCTCCAACCTGCTCTACTCCGGCGCCACGCCATCCTTCGATCTGCAACAGGGCTTTCAGCAGAATACCACACTGATGCTGACCACCAATGACAGCGTAACAACCTTATATGCATTTCTGACCATCATTATCAGTAATCCGGTGCTGACACCGGACAGCATGGAGGTATCCGGGGACCAGACCGATTCCGGTACATTAACCGTACAGCAAACACTGTACACCCAGAAAAATCTGACGATTGCAGATAACCTGAATACAGGCAGCAATAATTCATTCAACAATATCAGCGTCAGTCAGCAGACCAATGTCAGCGGAGCAGCCACCATGAAAACGCTGAGTGTAAACGAAATAACAGGAGGCTCCACCCTGACAACCGATTCAAACACTACACTGGTACTGCCTGACAATGCAAACATCAGCCGCCTGGATACTACTTCCGTAACTGCTTCCGGAACCAGTAATATCAGCGACCTTACCGTCAGCGGCGGTATAACGTCGGGGAATGCCAGTATTGCCATGATCGGAAGCCTGCAGCTTATCAAGCAGGACATTTCCTTCGGAGAGATGGATATCACCGCCAAAACCGATGGCTTTGCGATCGCGCTCATAGATCCTACCAACTGTTATGGGGGCGTCAATTCTTATAGCGTCATCACTTACGATGGCCAGGAATACTCCGTTAATGGCGTTTATCTGTCTGAAAACCCAGGCCATAATATCCCTAAATATGGTTATTGCTGCATACCTGTTCAAAAGGGAGGTACCTGGAAATGCAGCGCCAGCACGGAAGGTTCCGCCGGCAACGCACCTGTTGTTTCCATTTACTGGGCGCCGCTGGGCGGAGGAAGTGATTCGTATACCATCACCAGGGAAGCGAAAGCATCTGCCGGTATAAACGTAAAACCGCCTGATCTGCAGGAGCAATGGCAAACCGATTTTTTGCAGACACTCGCAGCAGCCATGCATAAAGATCCTGCGGCATCGCAGCCATCAGCCGGACAGTAATCATCCATATTACCATTAAACGTTTATTCATCATGCATTTACCATTCAGCAATACCGACACCGGGACACTCTCCATTTCCTACCTGATTGTAACACAGAACCAGGTGCCTGCCACCGAATTTGAAGCCGGTACAGCCCTTACGCTCTCCTGGCAAAGTACGGGTACCTACTTCCGGTTATATGCCGCCAACAATCCTCTGCCTGTCTATGAAGGCGAAGACACCAGCACCACTCTCAGCAGCGGCGTAACGGTGGATACCACTTTTACCCTGGAAGCATCTTCCGGCGGCGATAAGCTGTACAGTTCCGTTACCATTACCATCAGCAACCCGGCCTTAACACCCGGCAGCGTTACAGTAGCCAAGGATGATACGGTGAATAATAACCTGAACGCCGAAGGCGACGCCACCTTCAATCAGCTGAAAGTAACCGGGACGCTGGTATTCCCGAATCAGAATGATCCGTCGTTAGAGATTACCGGCGACCTGTTTACCAATTGCCAGATGAGTGTTACGGGTACAACTACCGTTCAGGGAGCCGCTACCATTGATAGCTTAACGGTAAACGGCAGCCTCCAGGTGAACGGTAATTTTAATAACAGCAATGGCGTGCAGGTACCGCAGCTGAATGCAAGTGGTCTGACTGCGGGCACTACTTCCACCCAGACCCTGGAAGCCGGCAAGAGCCTGACTGCACTTGCAGGCAGCGTATCCCTATTCACCAGCAGCCAGACACTTTACCAGGGGAAAGAAAGTTTCACGAAAAGTTTTAAGGCCAAAACAGACGGCTATTTCCTGGTATACCTGCAGGCAGATGACACCGCCTTTTCTACCTTAGAGATACAGATCGACTCCTATACCATCAATGCCACAGGCGGTTCTACCTACCTTGACAAGAAAAATGCAGCTACTATATTTCTGCCGGTAGCAAAAGGTAAATCGCTGACCTATACGGTTGTTTACAAAGGCTTTTACACCATACCCACTGAGTTCACCATCAAGTGGTTTCCCATTGGCCAGGCAGCTGATAAAAAAGAAACCTATGAGATAACAGATATGCCGGGAGACAGGGTGGAAGAAATACTGGCTGAAGCAGAAGCGCTCCTGACAGCCAGAAACGCCGCCAGACAGAAAGCCGCCAGTTCATTTATACAGCATATCGAGCAGACATGCAATAAAACTATTGATGCCCCGGCGAAACAACTGCTGATAGAAAAACTACTGACTATGAAATAATCAGCCGCTCTTTGCCATATAGATCTGCACCACGCAAAAAGCAGCGGATAACCGCTGCTTTTGTATAAAATGATGCCTATCTGATGTCCAGCTTGTCGAGTACATGATGCACGATTCTGTCGCAGCGGATCAGGTGGAACGGGAATACTATATCATTTTTGTAGAAACGGGAGATATGTTCACGCAGCATCATTTTAGCCCGGATCTGCCGGACCTTGACGTTCACGCGGGAGATATCAAGTACTTTGCTGGTTTCTGCCACATTGAGCTGTTCTATTTCCCGCAATACAAAAACAGCCCGGTATTTTTCCGGGATGCTCAGCAGCGCCTGCTCCAGTACTTTGCCTAACTCCTTGTTAATAATGGTATCCACAGGTGTTTCATTGGTTTTCGGCATATCCTGATGGTGTTCCAGCACGGAAATATCTTCACCGGCACGGAGGTTCCTTTTCTTCAGGTGCTGCTGGCACTCATTGATCAGGATCCTTTTCAGCCAGGTACCAAAAGCGGCCTCCTGCCGGAATTGGTTCAGGTGCTGATAGGCATTGATGAAAGCGATCTGCATCACGTCTTCCACATCCATGTCATTGTTCAGAAAAGACATCCCAAGCCGGAAGAGCCCGGGGTTGTGGCGGCGTATCAACTGTTCGTACAGGCGTTTCTCCCCTGCCAGCACCCGCGCGATAATTTCGTTGTCAGTAAGCGTGTCAATAGGTTGAGCAATAGTCATTCTACCGGTTATTAGATGATTAAGATGAAAATAAGTTACAAAAAATGCCCGCTTTTTGTAACCTTTTTTAAAATCTGTACTCTAATCCCTGGAGGCTGGTTCGTAGCAGCCTGATTTCAAATAGTTTGACCGAAAAATCCGACACCCGTAAATGATCAGTGACCAGAATTTTAAGCAGCCCGGAGGTTCGCTGCCTCCTTTAACGCATCAGCGTATCGGGGAATTAAAACAAACCCCGCAGGGACAACGCATTATGCAGGAACAATTCACCGCCTTTCCGGGTTTGATCAAATCCCTTACCCATGCCTTACAGGAAAAACTCACCGCCTTTGAGAAGGCCCGTACAACCGCAGCGGCCCTTCCCAAAGAGTTGACCACCGACGCCCTGATAGCGGATTATCAGTTCCTGGAATTTGTTCAGCACATCATGTTTCTGAAATGGAGAGAAGAAAAGAATAATCAGGCAGGCAGGCATTTTCCGGGGAATTTACAGGCCAACTGACGGCTCCTGTCATCCGTAAAACAGCAGCCAAACACGTATACCCCTTACCGTTATATGCCGGTTCCGGCAGCGAACACCTGTTGCCTGTCGCCGGAGAGTTAAAATCTGTATACTATCAGATAATTTCTATCAAACAGATCTGTCTCAAATACGGCATATTTGTATCTGCATATTGACAGATATGACATCTATGATAATCATAATAACCATGCAACAGATCCCGGATAGTACACATTTAACACGGTAAACCCTTTAACTGCCGGAAGATTTTCATGCATAAAGCGGGCTGCCTGCTTTTGCCGGAAATCGTTTCCACCTCATCACACCAGTTATTACCCGCAGCAGGGCCATCAACCGAAGTATACCGCACACCCCTGTTCCCGGCCCTATCTGGCCCGGACAAGCTTTGCCGTATTCACACCACTCACATCTTTTCATTAATCAAAGCAAAACACCATGAAAAAGAAGACAACTAAAAAGTTAAGTCTGAAAATGATCAAGGTTGCCCAGCTGAATGCAGCCGGCGCTCAGTTCATCCTGGGCGGAGACTCCGCCCCTACCGCTCCGACATACCCTTCCACCAGACCTACCGGTCCTTCCGGCCCGCCTACCTTACCGCCTGATCCATGCGCATCCGGCACCTGTACGGTAGCGTGCCCGCATGGCTGGTAGATAAGGTGGCTTTTGAATTACGAATTACGAATTGCGAATTACGAATGAGGAGCGAAGAACTAAGCAGATAAAGAATTAACTTATTCGCTTAGCTCTTCGCTCCTCATTCGTAATTCGTAATTCGTAATTCCCAGGTTCACCTGCTGTTTGTTCTTTCAATTACAAAAGCCTTCAACACTGCCATCCTGCCATCGCGGAATTGCCAGACATCGCAGTAATCGTAGTCCACCATTTTCCCTTCTTTATTTTTCATGCTGATTTTGCCGATGGCGGTCACAAACGCACCTTCAGCGATCAGGTGTTCTACGTTAAATACAGGCGGCTCGGCATAAGCCGTTGCCATATACTGCCGGACTGCCTCCTTGCCCTGTAGTGTGCTGTCTCCTACAAATATCCATTCGGTATCATCAGTACAGAAGGCCAGAAAGCCTTCATAGTCGCCGTTGGTGATCGCTGCATTTGCTTTTTCCAGTATTTCCCTGTTCTCCTGCATATGTTATCCGTTTTTAGTTTATGGTAACTTTTTTCCACTGATATAAATGTAGCACACATTTTATTTTTCTGCAGACCAATCGTACCTGCCAACTCATGTCATCATCTTACCCTGAAAAAAAAATTTAAAAAAAATTCATTTTCCTTTCACCCTTTTTGGCATTCCGGCAGACCTAACCCTGATAGCTCCCTTATAACAGGAGGTAGCCGTCTGAAAGATCAAGACATCATTATTGATTTTCAGCTATTTATATTATAATAGCGCCTTTTCCGGCCTGTAAATTACAGGTACGGGTAATGTGGAACGAAGTTTTGGGAATATGCATCAACCAATGCCAGATGATAATGCTTCTTTCGAAGAGTTGTTCAGGAAACACTTTGTGGCGCTATGTACCATAGCTTACTATGTAGTGGAAGATAAGGACGCTGCGCGGGATATTGTACAGGATTTTTTCCTGGACTACTGGAGCAAAAGACATAAGATCAGGATCACGAATGACTTTAAAAGCTATGCCACAGGGGCTGTCCGCTACCTGTCCATCGACTATCTGAAACGGTCAGGCAGGGTAAAGCTGGAAGACCTGGAGGTAATAGACGGCCTTTCCCGTCACTTTACGGCAGAAGACCGCGAGTGGAAGGAGGCATGCTACACCGCGCTGTGGAAAGCGCTGGAGCAGATGCCGGAACAACGGCGCAAGGTATTTCTGATGAGCAATCAGGACAAAATAAAGTACAAGGATATTGCTGAACAGCTGGGTATTTCTGTCAATACCGTAAAAACGCATATACGCCTGGCGTTGCAGTTTCTGCGGATGGAATGTAAATGGGTGATGACCACACCGGTCGTATTCCTGCTATGCTGGAAAATGCCTTTGTTATTTTAATCTTCAAACTGAATGTATGCAATTACCTGCTGACGATACCGGAATGGACTGGAACAAAATACTGGAATCATTAGATGAAGCTAAAATCCCCGAAGATATGACGAAAGAAGAGTTCTTTGCCATGTCCGACGCCCGTGCAGCGCAGGCCCTGCTGGCTGCGCAGGATTTCGACGAGTCGGCCGGCTGGCAGGAATTCACGTACCTGCGCGGGCAACGCCGCCTTCGCCACCAGCGTATCATCCGGCTGGCAGTGGCCGCCAGCGTGGTACTGGCGCTGGGCGCCGGGTTATGGATATTTCCCCCCCGCAACCATAGCATACAGACTGCTGATGCACTTCCGGCCGGCAAGGTACGCCTGCGCACCTCAGACGGCCGCTCAATAGAACTGGAAAAACAGGCACGCAGCATACAGGACAACGATATAGCAAAAATAAATGCCGGCGGGGATTCGCTGGTATATACCGCTACCGGCAAAGCAAAACAGCACGGGATACAAAGAGATACCCTGGACATTCCCCGCGGCACGCCTTTTCAGCTGTTACTGGCAGATGGCACACGGGTATGGCTAAACGCCGAATCGCGGCTGATATATCCCGCGGCTTTCCAGGGGCTGACACGGGAAGTGTTCCTCGAAGGAGAAGGCTACTTTGATGTAGCGCCTGATCCGTCGCACCCCTTCCTGGTGCATACCGGCAACATCACCACGAAAGTGCTGGGCACCGCATTCAATATACGTGCATACGATGCCTCGGTAGTCACCACCCTCCGCAGCGGAAAAGTACAGGTAACAGCAGGATCTGCCTCCCTGCAGCTGCAACCCGATGAACAGGCGATCGTTCATACACGGAACGGCGATCTGCAAAAAAGGACGGTAGACAGCCGGGACTACTTCGCCTGGATACAGGGAGATCTGTATTTCGATGGCGCCACGCTGGGCAGCATAACGGAAACATTGTCCCGGTACTACGACTACCGGTTTGTATTTGATGATGCGGCCATTGCTGCGCTCCGCTTCACGCTGGATATACCCCGGCCGGAACGGCTGCAGGATGTACTGGCGCAGCTCAACAAAAGCCGTGAGGATCTGCGCTTCCAGGTAGATAACAAAACCATTACCATTTCAATTCATTAATGCCATTCATTCCCTAACCGGGGCTTTAGCATGTAACCATCATTTCAATCCAAAATGAGAAAATTATCAGGATCATCCTTCCGTATGAAGGATATGGGGAAACTTTGCTGCCTGTTATTCACCTTCCTGCTGCTGACTGCCGGCGCAAAGGCACAGGATGCAGCGCAGCCGGTACTGTCGCAGAAAGTCACTTATAAGGCACAGCGGTCCCCGCTGGTCAGGGTTCTGAAAGACCTGCGCAAAATCACGAAAGTGCGGCTGACCTATAACGAAGAACATGTCAGGGAACAGCCACCGGTAACGGTCAACGCCACAGCCATGCCGCTGGACGCTTTCCTCACGGAGATACTGAAGCAGACTGACCTCACCTATACAATGGCCATGGGAGGAATTGTGTTACTGAAAAAATCTGTTGCCACAGGAACGCCCGCCAAAAAAGATGAAGCAGCAGACCTGCGGCATGTAGTGCTGAGGGGAAGGGTAGTCAGTCCTTCCGGCCAGCCGCTGGATGGCGTGAGCATCCGTGCCGCTGAATCGGGCCAGACGACGGTAACACAGGCAGATGGTATGTTCTTTATCGTTCCGCGTGAAAATGAGATAGTACGCTTTTCGCTGCTGGGCATGCAACCACTCACGTATAAGGCGATCCCTAAAAAAGATGGCCTGGTGATTATGAAGATGGACACGGTAGCGCAAGTTATTCAGGAAGTGGTGATAAACGGTTACCAGAAAATTGATCCACGGCTCGCTACCGGATCTGTACTGAAATTATCTGCCACGGATGTGATCCAGCCCGGCATGCCCACCATCGATAAAATGTTGCAGGGCAAGGTGCCCGGCCTGATGGTTGTCAATAATTCCGGCGGCGTCAACGCTACACCCAAATTACGTATGAGAGGCACTTCCACCCTGCTGGGAAATGCCTCGCCGCTCTGGGTTATTGATGGCATGATACGTACCGAGCCGGTAAATATTTCCTCCGCCATTCTCAATAATGTTATCAGCCAGACCTCAGCATCTAACTTCGAACTGCTGGGAAATGCCATCAGCGGTGTAAATCCTTACGACATCGAGAGCTTTACCTTCCTGAGAGACGCCGCCGCCACCGCCATTTATGGTACGCGCGCGGCCAACGGCGTTATTGTGCTCACCACTAAAAGAGGAAAAGAAGGACCGATGCGCGTCACCTATAATGCAGATTTTTCTTTCCAGGCACGCCCTTCTTACCGGAACATGAACCTGATGAACTCAAAGGAAAGAATATTGCTTTCCCGGCAGATGCAGGAGGACAATACTATTTTCACGCCTACCACCAGCGGCTTTGAAGATACTTATTCCTACGAAGGACTGCTGCAGCTATTGTATGCCCGTAAAATATCAGAGGCTGAATTCAACCGCAGGGTGGCCATACTGGAAACCCGCAATACCGACTGGTTTAAGGAACTTTTCAGGAATCAGTTCAGCATGCAGCATAGTCTCAGTCTCAGTGGCGGTAATGCCAGAACAACCTATTACGCCTCGCTGCGGTTTTCTGACCAGAAAGGGGCGGCCAGGGAAGATGGCCGCAAGAACTACAGCGCCACCATTAATATGCGTTCTAAAATTACCAGCCGGCTCAATATAGACCTTTCCGTTACCACCAGTTACCAGCAAGCCCGTACTTATTATAATAGCGTATCTCCGCTGGCATTTGCCCTGCAGACAAGCCGTATTTTCAGTCCGGACGATTTTATTCCCATCGCCAATGGCCATACTACAACCGGCATTTATGAACTGGATGCTATCAGACCTCCCTATACCTTTAACATTCATAACGAGATCGCCCATACGCAGAAAACTTCCAGCCTGCAGTCAGGTACTGTGAACCTGAACGCAGACTACAAAATTGCCAATGGTTTTTTCTTCAGAAATAACACCAGCTTTATTCTGGATGCAGGGGAAGGCATGTCATGGGCAGACTATTACAGCCATGCTGCAGCTCTTCAAAGAGGCTGGGATCTGGCTTATATACCTTCTCCCATAAATATAGAGGGTTCGAAGCTGCCCGTCGGCGGTGTCGCAGATATGAACACTTCCAGCAGTATGGCCCTCAGCATGCGGAACAGTTTTGATTACAGCAGGGGTTTATTCGGTAACCGTGACCAGTACAGTATTACCCTTGGAAATGAAATCCGCAGTGAAACAGGGAACAGCCGGTTCCATGTATTACCCGGATATTTTCCTGACCGTGGAAATATTTTCTCTCCTTCGCCGGTGGGCCAGCGGCTGATTAGTCAAAACGGAATCGACAAATCGAAAAACAATACAGCCGGAGTTTACCTGTCCGGCGGATATAGCCTGATGAACCGCTATATCATCAACGGTACCGTCAGATTTGAAGGGTCCAACAGGTTCGGGCAATATGCCAATGCCAACTTCCGCCCTATCTACAGCGTTTCCGGCCGCTGGAATGCCTCTTCTGAAAACTGGTTTCCACGTGGTCGGCTGCTGAATAACTGGCAGCTGTCAGCCTCCTTTGGCACCCAGGGTAACGTGGTAACGGCAGTAGGTCCTAACCTTATTGCGCAATATTCAACCTATAAGGTGAACCCGGCCAATAACCTGCCGTATCTCACCATGAAATCCATGCCCTATCCTGATCTTCGCTGGGAAAAAACATACCAGCTGAACCTGGGTACCAGTATTGGTATGCTCAACAACCGCCTGCTGTTGGTGCTGGACTACTATTCCAAAAATTCCGTTGACCTGGTAGACAGGTTGCCCATTCCATACGAATATGGTATGGACTTTATGTACAGAAATGGTGGTAAGATGTTTAACCGCGGACTGGAACTTTCTGTTACCGCTCACCTGATACAACGGAAACAAAGCAGTTTTTCACTGACCTTCAATACCAGCAAAAATTTGAACCGTGTAGCCGACCAGGTGAGTAACTATGGATATAACAGTTTATTCAGCGGAGAGGGGCATCCCGCCGGCAAAGCCGTTTCAGGCATGTATTCCTATATCTTCAAGGGACTCAACGGACAAAACGGCCTGCCTCAGTTTGACAGGCTGGATTTAGCTAAACCTACTCCCAATCCGGACGATTTCCTCGTATATGCCGGTCAGGCGGATCCAAAGCTGACAGTTAACATTACGCCCGTCATCACCTACAAATCATTTACGCTGACATCCGGCATTTATCTCAGCCTGGGCAGCGTAAAAAGGCTGAACCCTGTCATCAACCGCACCAATTCCTCATCAGGTACGCCCAGGGCAATATCGAATGCCAACAGGGACTTGCTGTACCGCTGGCGGAAACCGGGAGATGAAGCCTATACCAATATCCCTTCGTTCGCCGATCAGTACAATGTATTATTACTACAGGTTCCCTATAGCCCGATGAACAGGCCGGTTCTCACTTCACAGGAGAAAATATCCGTATCTCCCCTGGACGCCTATGACCTGTCTGACATCAGAACTGTAAAAAATGATTACCTGCGCTGCAACTATATTAACATGCGGTACAATGTACCGCCCCGCAGACTTGGCCGTAGCGGTTTACAGGCATTGAGTGTGGGCTTCTCCGTCAACAATGTTTTCACCATCGCCAATCCTGCCCTCAAAGGGCAGGACCCCGAGATCAGCGGAACGGGCACCGGTGCATTGCCTATCACCCGCCAGTATGCCGGCTCTCTTAATGCCACCTTTTAGCCGAACCAATTCAATGCAAGAACATGAAGAAAATACTAATCATACTGCTCGTTGCCGGTTGCCTGGTTTCCTGCCGGAAATTTCTGGCCGAATATTCACCTTCGGATGTAACGCCGAAAACAACTTCGGACTTCGGAGAGATCCTTTATGCAGACGGGTACCCGGATGCCATAACACCCATACAACCCTGGATGGTTTTCCTCGATGACGACATCCAATGTTATGTAGGAAAGGCGAATGAATTAGCCAATAAGGGCTTTATGGCTGCTATAGGTAATATTTATCACTGGCAACCTGAAATGACCAGCTTCCAGGATGGCGCTATTACCGACCGGCAGCTGAACGCCTGGGGAAATTATTATAAAATGTTACTGGGCGTTAACGTGGCATTGCAACATCTGGATAATTCGACCGGCAGCCAGGAACAGAAAGACCGGTTTAAGGGCGAAGCCTTCGGGCTCAGAGCTTACTATCACTTTATGCTGGTTAACATTTATGCGCTTCCCTATAACGATTCCCTGTCTACTCCCGATAAACTGGCAGGTGTTCCCATACGAACCACTGCTGATCTTTCTGATCAGTTTCTTACACGTAACAGCGTAAAGGAAGTATACCAGCAGATCACCAGGGACCTGGACAGTTCTCTTGCCCTGCTCAGTAAAAGCAGGGAAGACAGGGACGTTTTCCGTCTGTCCTATACAGCCGTACAGCTGCTGGCCAGCAGGGTATATCTTTACATGGAAGATTGGCAGAAAAGTATAACACATGCCAATGAGGTCATCCAGTATCATCCTATGCTGATGGACTACAATAAATGGACGAATACGCCACCCGCTCCTGCCACTCAGTTTATAGGTCCGGGTAACGCAGAGTCTATCTGGTGCTATGGCACTTTTACAGAACACTACTCCCTCTCCTGGGGTTTCGGCCGTGTCTTTGATATTTCCAAAAACCTTTTTGATTGTTTTGAAGAAACTGACCTCCGCAGGCAGAACGGCATCCAAATTACACCGGAGCCATTAAAGGAGTATATCGTACCGGACTACATTCAAAGCAAGCTGTTAAGTCTTACAGGCAGAGGACGGGAAACCATCACCAATTCCTGGCGCAGCGCCGAAGCATACCTTAACAAGGCAGAGGCCTGCATTCAGCTGTACCGCTCCAGAGGAGATGCAGCAGCAGCTGCCGAAGCACTCAGCAGTCTTAATACCCTCCGCGCGCAGCGTTTTCACGCCTCCACCTTCAGGCCATGGGCTATGGATACCGGCGATAAGCTGCTGGAAATGTGCCGCCAGGAAAGACGCCGCGAACTGTATATGGAGGAAGCACACCGCTGGTTCGACCTCCGGCGTTATGGCATGCCGGAGATCAGACATATCAGTATGCCGGACAGATTTACGGTGCAGTATTTCACGCTGAAAAAAAGAGATCCGCAGTACGTAGTGCCTATTCCGAAGAATGTGATCGAAAGAAATCCGGCCCTCATACGCAATCCTGTATTACCCGGCATGCGCATGCCGGATTAATGTCTTCCACCATCAAAAAAATAACCGATGAAAAGAACATATCTCATTCCGGTGCTGCTGCTGACAACGGCATTATTTGCCTGCCAGAAGGAAGCGAAATTACAAGCCACTCCGGAGCAGCCCGCCTACACCCTGCCGCAGGGCCATACGGCAGCGGATGACAGCATTATAGCCATTCATAAAAAATACGGCACCTATGTGCTGTACCGTTTCTCCCAGGGCGACTTCGGTTACGACTATACGACAATGCGTAAAGACAGCGCATTTAACGCCAATCCCGCATATGTGGATACCACCCTGCGTTTTTTCAGGCAGCAGCTGATGGCATTGTATCCTGAAAGTTTCCTGAAAAAAACGATGCCTTTCAGAGTGCTGCTGGCAGCCTACATCGGTTCAGGCGACACCCGCCATGCAGACGGCTTTGCCAGTACTTCCGGTACGCTGACCATTGGCTGGGCCGACAGTACGCTCCTGGGGAAAACACCTGCAGAGCTGAAGAACATGCGCGGCCTCCTGCATTATTACTATTGGGAACGGGCCATACGCACCGAAGCTGTTGTTGTACCGCCTGCTTTTATGGCGCTGACGCCGGCAGCGGGATACAACAATATCCACGCAGGCAACCGCTATGCAGAGGGTGTGGTATCTGATGTATACGAAAAGTTACTAAATCCCGCCAGGGATTACATCTCCTTCATCAGGGTGATTGCCGGTACTTCTGCCGAAACCCTGGAAGCTGGCATTTTCCGGCCACAGGTAGATAAGAAGGGATTGCTCCGGAAGAAATATAATGTAGTAATCAGTCATCTTAAATCAACATATGGCATAGACCTTCAGGCTATCGGCAATCTGCCGTAAGCCCTGAATTTTCACGATATAAATACGTACGATATGAACCAACGATGCAGGCCCCTTCTACTGGCGGCCCTGGCCACCTCATGCAGTCTGGCGGCCTACGCCCAGGCTCCGGCAGATCCGGTTAAAACCCGGGCCTTCCGGGGGGAAGTGATCCTTAACGTGCTGCAGAAAGTAAAAACCAGACATTATGCGCCGCGGCAGCTGGACGATACATGGTCCGCCGCCGTATGGAAAAGCTATATCCGGTTGCTGGATCCCAACCGCAACGTTTTCCTCCGGGAAGATATACAACGGTTCACCGCCATGCAGCAGGATCTGGACAACCAGCTGGCAACCGGACAAACCACCTTCTTTGATTCCGTATATGCCACCTATCAGCTGCGGATGCAGGAGAACAAACAAATAGTTGAAAAAATATCCGGAGAAGCATTTGATGTCACCAGGCAGGAGACGCTGGTCTTGAACACAGAGACCCGCGATTATCCGGCCAGTGTGCAGGAGAAGGAATCGTTATGGCGTAAACTCCTGAAATACCAGGTGCTGCGCAATTACATGGAACAGCAAACTGCCGCCGGCAATACCCAAACTACCACCGACACGGCTGCCATGGCAAAAGCCCGCGGATACATCCGCAAATGGCATAACGACCAGTTCAGACTAGCAGCCGCGCCCAATGCGGAAGATGAAAAATTCAGCCAGTATGTTGCCGTCGCCCTGATAGAGATAGATCCGCACACTGTTTACAGCGGACCGAAAGATAAAACGATGGAACAGCAGATCAGTAAACGGTATTTCGGACTGGGCATGGAGCTGGCCGAAAAAGAAGCTGACTTCTATGTGAAACGGCTGATGTCCGGAGGCACCGCCGCCCGCAGCGGCGTGGTAAAGGAAAATGATAACATCATTTCCATATCCGATGCCAATGGCAATATGGTGCCTGTTTCCGGCCTTACCGCCATGGAAGTAACACGCATGATACGCGGGGAAAAAGATACAGAAGTGAAAATGATGTTGCGTCAGCCCGGCGATACCGCCAGAACTGTTGCCGTTAAACGGGGAGAAGTAATAGATCAGGAGAACAGGGCCAGAGGTGCTGTGATAGAGAAGAATGGTAAGAAGTTCGGCTATCTCTCCCTCCCGCTCTTTTACCTGGACCCTACCGGTCAGGGACTGACAGGCTCATTCAGCGATGTGGCACGCGAAGTAGAGAAGCTCAAGGAACAGGAAGTAGAGGGTATTGTCTTCGATCTTCGCGGCAACGGCGGCGGCTCGCTGGAGGAAGTCGTGCGTATGAGCAGTATATTTCTGCCTTCCGGCCCGGTAACCTGGCTCAGGACACAGCAGCAGGTCAACCGCTACAACAGTCCTGCTGTTCCTCCTTCCTTTGAAGGCCCGCTGGTAGTGATGGTAGATGAATCCAGCGCTTCCGCATCAGAGATATTTGCTGCCGTTATCCAGGACCGGCGCAGGGGACTTATTGCAGGACCCGCTTCCACTTACGGAAAAGGTACTGCGCAGGCAACAGTCAATGTCGGGAAACTGGGAGATGCTACCCTCGGTACACCAGACATCAGCTATGGCAGCATGCGGCTCACCGTACAGAAATTCTACCGCGTTACCGGCACCTCCACGCAGCTGAACGGCGTAGTGCCGGACGTTATCCTGCAGGAAACCATGCGCACTACAGAAAAGCGCGAACGTACCTTCGCTTCCAGTCTGCCCTGCGATACCCTGCAACTGCCGGCATTTGAAGCTGCAGGGCCTCATTTCAACTATGACCTGGTAGTACGGCAAGCCCGCGAACGGATAGCTGCCAACCCGGCATTTACCACCATTACCGCACAGATGAACCACATCAGGGAACATGCCCTTCTGCCGGCGCCGCTTGATATCAGCTCCTTCCGCCAATACTATGGAGAAACAGCCCGCTCAGAAAAAATCATCCGCAACGCCCGCACACTGCCCGCAGAAAAAGTATTACCCGTGGAACTACCGGTAAACAGAAGCATACATCCTGATCTGCGGAAAGAAGAGACAGCCGGCGCCAACGTAAAGGAATGGCTGAAAACAATTTCGCAGGATGTTTACATCGACGCCTCCCTGGCTATGCTGGCCGACATGATAGCACATCCTGCACCGGCAAAAAAGTAATCATCAATTCTATCATATTATAATCATCAGCTAATGAAAAAATACTTACTGTTCCTCGGCTGTCTTACAGCCATCAGCGCTCATGCACAACAGGATAAGAAACAAAAACTGACTACACTGAAAGAAGAAAAGGCTGTCGTTACAGGCTTCCTGAAGAATGCGCCCAACGATTCGATAATAACCTTATACGAACCTTACTCCGGTGAAGTAGACACTGCCTTCATCAAAAATCAGCGCTTCACCCTGAACATGCCCATGCCTAAAGGCGGCAGCATGTATATACTGAAAGTAGGCAGAAATCCTGATCCCAAAACAGGCGGTATGATCCTATACCTGGAGAGCGGGAAAATGCATATCGAAGGTAATGGCACTACACTTAAAAATGTAAAACTCTCCGGCGACAAATGGGCGAAGGAGTGGATGGAAGTTGCTGACTTCCTGGATGAAAGTAAAGGCAGCGGCAAGATACTGGCGGAAACAAAAGCCAAATACTTCAAGGCCATGGAAATCGGTGATGAAGATGCAGCCGATGAATACAACCGCGTAGGCGACTCCCTCATGAAAATCCAAAACCGGAAGATCCGGAGTTTTATCCAATCACATCCCAACTCCGGTGTTACCGGCTACCTGGCTACCTGTTACATCAAAAACAGAAAGGAAAGAGACTCCATCGTGGCCGGCATGGGCGAACATGCTAAAAGTTCCCGCATCATGAAACGTTTCCTGTTTCCGGGCAAATACGATCCGCGCCCGATGACATTGTCGGTAGACACTGCCAGTACCCCCAGCGGCAAAAAGGGCGTTATTACAATAGGTAAGGCTGCACCGGATTTCAGCGTCCCCGATACTGACGGTAAAATGCTTTCACTGGCAGACTTCAAAGGGAAATATCTCTTCATCGATTTCTGGGCCAGCTGGTGCAGCCCCTGCAAACCACAGATTCCTTTCCTCAAGGCCGCCAATGAAAAATTCAAGGATAAAAACTTCGTGATGCTCGCCGTTTCACTGGACAGCAAAAAAGAAGCCTGGACTAAAGCAATCGAAAAACATGAACTGACCTGGCTCAACGCATCCCATCTTAAAGGCTGGGCAGAACCGGTAGCAGTTGCCTACGGCATCAGCGCCATTCCCAGCAATGTGCTGATCGGGCCCGACGGAACCGTACTGGCAATGGGACTCTACGGCGACATGATAGAAAAACAGCTGGAGGCACTGATAAAATAAACACACCGTATTACCATGAATAACCCAGGGGGCTGCCAGTTAAGGTCAGCCCCTGTTTTTTCACCTTCCTAAATTCCATCTCATGAATATCATCCTTAAAATCATAGCAGCTGTTCTACTCCCCTTCGGATGCCTGGCCGGAGAAGGGTATATCATCAAAGGTAAGATTGCCGGTATCCAAAGCGGATATGCTGCTATCCACGAAGGAGGCAGGCCCTGGCAACCCGGCGGAACGTATCCTCGCGTCAGGATTGAAAACGGAGCTTTCACCCTCACCGGCAAAGTAGCACACCCCGCTATCCTGCTACTGAAGATCAGCACGAAAACATTTCAGATTATTCTGGAGAATACGGAATACTCCATTGCATGCGACTTTAAAGAACTGGCGCCACAGCAGTTAAAAGGCAGTACGCTGAACGATCAGTTCAGGGAATGCATCGGCAGCGGTACCAATCAGCTGGGATATGCGGCGCAGCATGCTGACCAGCCGGTAGCTCCTATTCTCGTACACTTCTATGCACGGGAGTATTCTGAAATAAAGAAAGGTTATGATGCCCTCAGCCAGGCTAATAAAGACTCCTGGCACGGCCGCGCGCTGGCGGAAAAGCTGGCGGTATTCCATAGCACACAGGCCGGCAGCATTATGCCCGATTTCAATATGACCAGCCCTGAAGGCAAAAATTTTTCCGTAAGGAACATGGCAGGTAAAATAGTAGTGCTGGATTTCTGGGCGTCCTGGTGCGGCCCCTGCCGGTCTTATGTTCCGGCCATGCGGGAGCTGTATCAGCAATATCAGCCCAAAGGCGTAGAGTTTGTAGCAGCCTCCTTCGATGAAGAAGAAGAGAAATGGCGGACAGCCATACGGGAAACCGGGATGGAATGGACGCAAGGGCTTATTCATGGCGGCTTCAGCGCAGGTTCGCCCGTAAAGAAAATGTTGCATATCACCAGCATTCCGCACGTAATTGTAGTGGGAAAAGACGGTAAGATCGCCGCCTGGCTGGATGCTTTTGCCAAACAGCAGTTGCCGGATATCCTGGCGAAGCTGACGCAGTAATGGCGGCAGATGAGCCGTACTACGTGCTGTGTAATTCCACCGGATTATTTTTACAGCAGGCATACCATATAAAAGCCGCCAGATAGTACCGGCGGCTTTTATATAGTATGCCTGCTGTTTACTTTTTTTTCAGCAACCGGTTTGTCAAATATCTCCGTACAGGCTCATCATACAACTTTAAGCAGAGGTAAGCCAGCAAA
The DNA here is from genome assembly GCF_009928525.1 of Chitinophaga solisilvae. GTDB lineage: Bacteria > Bacteroidota > Bacteroidia > Chitinophagales > Chitinophagaceae > Chitinophaga > Chitinophaga solisilvae. The sequence goes on from NZ_JAABOK010000008.1 coordinate 40,380, forward strand.
ATGCTGCCAATGACCAGCGCGGCCGCTCCCGGTAACGATTCCATGAAGCTGAGGTTTTTATTCTTAACCCAGGCAAAGTACAGATAAATAAAGGGATAATGTACCATATACAACGGGTAGGAAATATCTCCCAGAAATTTACATATCCGGATAGTTGTTTTATCTGTTACCTTTTCTGAAGCTCCCAGGTAAACGAGCAGCGGGAAGATCACCGCAAAACAAATGGTGTCATATAAGCCATTCATCCAGAAATGTTCATGACCGCCAATCCGTGGTATAGCTGAGAGTACAACGATAGCGATGCTGCCTGTCCAGAAAGCACCCTTTATCCTGACCGGCCTGAATACACGGGCAAGCAGCAATCCTGCTGAGAAAGAAAATAATAAGCGTAAAGAACCAGCGAGCATATTTTCGCCTGTCAGCGAAAACCCTGCGCAGATATCACCATACGGGCCCCATATGGCAAATGCTGCTAATCCGCCGCCGGCCAGCAAAACCAGTACAGCAAGCGCCTTGGTCGGAAGTTTACGGATCCAGAAAGCATAGAGCACATTACCGATGTACTCAAAAAACAATGACCAGCTCGGTCCGTTCAGCGGATACATTTCCCCGACCCCACGGATTTCAAAGCCCGGCGTTGCCGGAATCAGCAGCATGTTCAGCAGCGTAGACACCAGCAGCATCGCTATGGACACCTTTGAAACATCCCAGGCGGAACACCCCTGCCAATAAAACATCACCGCGCCGATAATAGCGCCGATCACCACCATCGGATGCAGGCGGATTACCCTGCGTTTGATAAACTCTTTTATAGTCATCGTTTTCCAACGGTCATCATAAGCATATCCCATCACAAAGCCGGAGAGGATAAAGAAGAAATCAACTGCCAGGTATCCGTGATTGATCTTCTGATCCACATGACTGGTGGCATACGCTTCAAATAAGTGAAAACATACAACTGTTATGGCGGCGACCCCTCGTAATCCATCCAGTATATTGTAATGAGGCTTCGTGTCTGCAAATGCTGATGAAGACGCTATTGTTCTGTCCATTCTCCGGTTTCTCCTGTACTTTTAAAGTGTTTTTTCTTTTGAAGGGCGAAAAATACAAAACAATCTGATAGCCTGCAACCCCTTTTCATCACAGCATTCAGCAGCGTACATCCTCATAGCTGCCGCAGATACTATTGATACTTTGGCGGATTTTTCCTAACTTCTCAGAAAGGCGCCGTGGAAAACCGCACTGCTTATCACTCATCCAGCGCTGCCTGAAGCACAATACATCTCCCGCAAAAACCTGCAGGCAATCACCACCGTATTATTCCATATCTTCAAAATAAGTATAAAATGAGACAGCTTATTCTAAACCTCGCCATGACATACGATGGCTTTATTGAAGGCCCCAACGGGGAACTGGACTGGATTGTAAAAGATCCGGATATTGATTTTGGCGATATCCTCAACGATATTCTGCGTGATAAAGACATCATCTTTTACGGTCGCGTAAGCTATGATAAGTTTGGTAATGCCGGGCCTGATGAAAATGCAGGAGAAAAAATACGGCAGGCATATCAACTCCTGCACAGTAAAACAAAGTATGTTTTTTCCGGAACAAAAACCGGAGATAATACCAATGCCATCTTCATCAATTCCGGTATCCGGGAAAGAGTGATGGAGATTAAACAACAGCCCGGCGGGAATATCTGGTTATATGGCGGCGCCAAACTGGTCACCACCCTGCTTAATATGGATCTGATTGATGAATACCGGCTGGCGGTGCATCCTGTTATCCTGGGAAAAGGCAAACCCCTGTTTCAGCATATTGAAGAAAAACACCGGCTGCTTCTCGTGGAGACAAAAGACTATAAATCCGGTGTGGTGCTGCAGACCTACAAAGCAGACAGGTCAGGCACTTCCGGTTAACTGCCGCCCGCCCCCACCGGCAATACAATTTTCAGATCATCATGCCGGATATGCAGAAAACTGGTATTGTACACCGCTTTCAGCATATCCAGTTCCGGCATATCTGCACTTACTGCCGGCACCACCGTGTTGTTCAGCATAAAAAAGAAGTCGTCAGCAAACTGATAGGCCAGCGTAGGATTATGCATGATGGCAATAACGGTACGGCCTGCTGCCACAAAGGCTTTCAGCTTACTCATCAAAAAATGCTGATAGTATACATCGAGGTGGTTGGTAGGTTCATCCAGGATGATAATTTCCGGATCCTGCATGAGTAAGCGGCCGATCATCACCATCTGCTGCTCACCGCCCGACAGCTGCGGGAAGTGTTTTTTGCGGAGGGCTTCCAGGCCCAGCTCTGCCAACACCTGTTCTGCCAGTGCCCGGTCTTCTCCGGTGGGTGAAAACCCGGAGAAGGCCGCGCGGCCGGTCAGCAGAATATCTTCTACAGTAAACGGGAATACCGTCTGATAAAACTGTGGTAAAAACCCGATCTGCCTGGCTCGTTCCTTATGCGTGAGCTGACTGATAAGACGTCCCTTTACGTGAACTTCGCCTTTGTAACCCGACAATATCCCGGTGATAGATTTAAACAACGTAGATTTCCCGCTGCCGTTGGTTCCCAGCAGCACCGAAAACCTGCGCGCGCCAAACCCTGCATTCACCTCCTGTAAAATGGTTTGCCTGCCATAGGAAAAACTCATATTCTTTATTTCGATAGCCAGTTCCATCAGTGCCAGTTTAATTTGTTTTTACGCATCAGGTATATAAAAAATGGTCCTCCCAGCAACATGGTGAAGATGCCTACCGGAATTTCAAAAGCAAAAAGCGACCGGGAAAAATTGTCAATCACCAGCAGAAAGGTACCTCCCAGGAAGATACTGGCAGGAATCGCTTTTCTGTTATCTGCCCCCAGCATCATCCGTACAATATGCGGCAGGAAGAGTCCGTAAAAACTGATGATCCCTACCGATGCCACGGTAATGGCCGTCAGCAGCGTGGCACAACCGATCAGTATCCATTTGTCCGGCCCCGGATTCACACCGGTGGCTTTCGCGGCGTCATCGCCCAGCGACAGGATATTGAGGCGCCACCGGTAAATAAATACGATCACCAGCCCCAGTATAACGGGAATGTATATACGTTTTAACTCCTCCCATGAAGCAGCATGCAGGTTACCCATCGTCCATTGTACAATGGCCTGCAACTTGTAGGGATTGCTGATGTATTGCACAATGGCCAGGCCTGCTGCAAACATGCCGGAGATAACCATACCGGATAATACAATGGTGATGATGCTGGCGCCGGATCCTGACCGGGCAATCAGGTAAGCCAGCACCACCGCCAGTATTCCTCCGGCAAAAGCAGCCACGCTCACCGGGATCAGCGTGAATGTCATCGCCAGCGCAGCCCCGAAAGCCGCTCCGGAGGATATGCCCAATACATAGGAATCGACCAGCGGATTACGGAATATGCCCTGCAGTACAGAGCCGGAAACAGACAATGCGGCGCCTACCAGAAAGGTCATTAACACACGGGGCAGCCGGACGTTACAGATAATATTCTTTATCATCACCCAGCTTTCCTGCTCCACTGATGAGAGCGGGGATGCAACGGCGTTTTTATATGCCAGCTCCAGCGCTGTACCCACATCTGCCTGACCGGTTGATCCTATAAAGAGTGATAACAGGATAACCGGTACAGGCAATGCATAACATATTAAGTAGATAATCCCCTGTTTCAATGTAATGGTTTGTATCCTTTGAGTTCAAACAGATCCGATGTTCCTTCCGGCTGCTGCAGCACCTGGTCCTCTCTTTCACCGGCGGACACCTGCACAAAGCCAGCCGCCTGCAGTACAGCTATATCTTTCGCCGGGCGCTGATATTTTGAAATATCCAGCCGGCTCTTGATCCTGTTCGCCTGCTCCATAATGTCTGCCGGATATTTTTCGTGCCCTTCCTGGCTGAACTGACAGGCCCCAAAGTCGCCATCAAAGTTCAGTAACAACCCACCGGGTTTTAATACCCTGAAGCATTCACCGTAAAAAGTGTTTACATCCGGTATAGTCCAGGTCATCAGCCGGGTAAATACCAGGTCGAAGTGGTGCTCAGGAAAATCAAGCTGCTGCGCGTCCATCACGTGATAGTCTACCCGGACATTAAGCGCTGCCGACACAGCTTTTGCTTCGGCGATCATATTTGCAGAAATATCGGCCGCCGTTACTTCATACCCTGCCAGCGCCAGTATATTGGCGAAATAACCGGAAGCAGTACCTGCTTCCAGCACTCTGTTGCCTTTCAGATGAGGTAATAATTCCTTAAAGTAAGTCAGCCACTGCTGTGTTACCGGCTGCGACCATGCGTCCTGCTTTTCTTCCCGCCAGATAGCACTCTGCCTATCCCAATAGGCTGATATTTCCTGCATCATAATAATGTGATTAATTGGTTACCGGTTGTTGGACCGTAATATTTTAAGATCATTTCTCTCACTGCTTCCAGCGATGCTTCCGTTGTTTGCCCGGTTGCCCATCCCCTGATACGCACCGCTGCCGTCAGTGATTTGAGCGTATGCGGATTATAGAAGAACATAGGCATCAGGTTGAAGATGGCTTTCTTTTCTACTGCCGTAACGCGGGATAATTCCTTTTTTGCATAAAACAAATCTGCCGGATCATTCCACATCACGATCATATCAGGGTTCCAGCTGATCAGTGTTTCCGCATTAATATCCGGCTGGTCAACCGGAGCTGTACATACATTCCGCACGCCGGCAAATTCCAGACAATCGTTCATCATACTGTTACGGCCGGTGGTAGCGTAAATGCGGCCATGAGCCCAGGTGAAATACGTTTTCTTCCTGTCCTTTTCCGGTACTGCCGCAGCGGCCGACTGCATAGCATCGAACTGCTGCCGGGTATAGGCGGCCAGTTCGGCGGCTCTTTCCCCCGCGCCGGTAAGCTGACCAATATCTTCCAGCTCCTTCAGCACCTGACTGTACTTTTCGGAAGATGCCAGGTATACCGCTATTCCCATCTCCCGCAGACTCCGGATACTACCGGCGCTCATGTGTTTGGCAATCACCAGGTCTGGTTTAAGCGCAATGATACTTTCGAGATTCGCCGTTTCGTTACTCCCCGGAATGGCCAGGCGCTTATCTCTTATCCGTTCGTCGATCAGGCTGAAGGGCGTAAACAGCTCCTTGTCGGAATAGGTTTCCGCTGGTATTCCTACCAGCTTATGCTGCATCTGCAGCATGTAAATGGCATCCATCATAGGATCAAACAAACACACGATTTTCTCCGCAGGCTTATTCAATACCACTTTATTTCCCTGTATATCCGTTAACGTTATGGCAGCTTCTTCGTCCGGACGCTGGCCCGGAGTGCAGGCTGACAGGTAAACCAGCAGCGCCGCCATCATAAAAATATGTTTCATGTGATCTCTTTATAAATTAACTGTAAGGGCACAACGGAAGTTACGCGGCGCCACCTGTACCCAATAATACATGTCATTCCGCTTCCAGGCAGTGCTGTACAAATGATCGTCCAGGATATTGTTGACGATCAGGTTGAGGCTATACTTCTTCCTTGTATAGGAGATCCCTGCATCCAGGCGGAAGAAATCCTTCAGCGCTTCCGGATTGGTGGTAGTATATCGCTCTGCGCGGCCTGCCATATACTGATATCCCGCAGAAACAGCGATACCCGGCAGTTTGGCCAGCGGCAATGCATAATTCAGCCAGGTGTTCTGTATATGCTTTATTCTGTTAGGTGTTGCCATGCCCACCATTTCAGGATTCTTCTCGTCCCTGGTAATCTTCGATTCGGTAAAGGCATAGTTCATGACAAGGTTCAGTCCTTTTGCGACGCGGCCTCTTACATCCAGCTCTACTCCTTCCGACCTGTTTTCTCCCGTCTGATAAATGGCGTTTGATACTGGATCCCGCAGGATTGTCCGTTTCCGGTAGATCTGGTAAACAGATAACGTTGTATTCCAGGTGCCATCATGCCAGTCTTTTTTGATACCTGCTTCATAACTCTTACCTGTCAGCGGTTTCAGTGGAGAGCCGTCATACGCTACACCTGCCTGTGGCAGATACGAGTGGTCATACAATGCATACACGCTGGTTGCGGGTGTCAGCATATAGTTAACGCCTATACGCGGAGTAACCACCAGGTCGCGGGCATCCGTCTTTGTACCATACTGGTTAAAATCAGCGCTGGACTGTGTCATACGGACGCCTGCATTTACCTTTAATTTATCCGTTAATGATATTTCATCCATCACATAGGCTGAAATATAATACAGCCGGCCTTTTGTACGGTTCTTTTCTCCGGTGATATCATTCTCTGATTCAAATGAACCACCTGTTCCGCTGTTGTTGATCACATTACCGTATTTCGGGTTACTGATGCTCAACGGATACACAGTGCTGGCGGTTTCCCAGGTGTCAGTGGTGTTGTTTTTCTTGTCATTAAAGTCTATGCCCCCCATCACGGCATGGCCGACAGCACCGGTTTTAAACCTGCCCTGGACATATGCCTGCGCTGAAAAAGTATTGTAGCCTACGCCATCGTACACATAATATCTGTTCAGTATATCAGGATTCTGATTGTTTTTTCCGTATACCCAGAATATGCTGCCATTATATTCATTGTTGATATTACTGATGCGGGTCGTCAGCTTCCAGTCATCATTGAACTTATGTTCTGCCGTGAAGAAGATATTGTGATCGTTGGCCCGGTAAGGTCTGGTGTTGGGATCAGTTATAGAAAAATCCCGTGGCAGGGTACCATAACCATAAGGCGATATCTGCGCTTCGCTGAGTAACAGATAATTCATCCGCTGATAAATATATTCAAGCGTGAATGATGTTTTTTTGCCGGCCAGATATTTTATAGATGGTGCGATCAGCATTCTTGTACTGTTATCAAATTTCATGAATCCTTTCGTACCCATGCCCATCATATTAAAACGGTACTGCCATTTTCCCTTGTCATCCAGTACGCCGCCCATATCCGATTCAGCGCGGAACAGGCCGAAGCTGCCGGACATCAGTTTAAACGTGTGTTTCTTTATGCCGGTCGGTTTCTTGGTGACAATATTATAGGAGCCGGCAGGATCGCTGAGGGCTGTCATAAATCCGGCTGGGCCCTTTACGAATTCAATTGTTTCAATCATGGCTGCATCATCGCCGAGCGGGCCTTTAATCAACGGCCGCAGGTCAACACCATTACGTTGTGCATTGATGTACCCTCCGCGGGAATAAATATCCGGCGATACCGCATTATGCAGTTCTTCGCGCATAGTACCGCTTACATTGCGGGTAACGCTTTCTATCAGGTTATAAACTACCTGATCTTTTAAAACTTCAGCGCTGATAATTTGTATATTCTGTGGTGTTTCTATCAATGGTGATTGCAGGCGCAAATCAGCAGATATTTTACTCAGATTATACTTCTTATAGTATTTACTGGTCACAGTCAGTTCATCCAGCATCAGTACCTTTAACGAGTCTGATGTTTCTTTTTCCTGTGCGGAAACATGCAGACAGGAAAAGGCCAATGCCGCCAGGGACATAGTTTTCCTAAACATATTAAATAAAAAAATTAGCAAATAAAATTGGTAATAGTGGAAGTCCGCGCGTCAACGGAGTGTAGCCATGTGTGCCAGTAGAAGTAGCAAGAATTTTATTTTCGTGCCACGAAGGTCGTTTTTTTTGCGTGAATAAAAAACGTCATCAGAAAAAAAAATTTAGAACAATATGTTAAAAGATCAGCAGCAAATCATAATTAATCAATTAAGTACTTGTTGTTTAATAACTTTTTACTACTTTCGCCGCGATTCATACGCAGTCACACTTCTATGCGGTTACAAAAACACACATATCAATTAATCCGCCGACTTTCTGCCATTCTCGCCATGTTGTTTTTCACATGGGTGACTGTAAGTATGCCCTACATTTTAACTAAACAGGCAGAACAAAAACAAAAAATATATTCTGTCAGCAAGGATAATACGGATTCCGAATCCAGTTCTGATCTAAATGAAGAGCGCTCCGGCCTCAATGAAGAGCGGGTGGAAGAAGATACGCTGCTCTCCGAATTTATTTGTGAGCGGAAAGAGATGCTGACTATTATCCCTGATCCTGTTCAGCTTATTATGGGAGAAGATACCTTCTATCTGGATAACCACTCCCTTGAATTGATTACTCCGCCTCCGGAAGGCACCCATACCTTAGCCTGATTTTATTTTCGATTCTAGGTGAATAACGTGTAGAAGACGTTGTTCCGTCCTGCTATTTTTCAGGTTGTCAATTGTGAATTTATTCTCTTTTTATTGCGAATAACGCGCAGGAAACGTTGTATCGTGCCTTCTTTTCCAGGAGGGTCACCTGCTGCATCTGTTTTCATTTCCATGACCGGCAACATATAAAAATGTAGCGCTGTTCAGCCTTTTCGGGCTGTCCCTGCCATACCTGTGTCCGGCTATACAGGAAGGCGTCCAGAAGTATTCTATCATAACAAAATACAATTACTATGCATCTAACCACCCGGGAAATTGAGAAGCTGTTATTACACCAGGCAGGAGAGCTCGCAGCCAAACGGCTAAAGCGCGGAGTGAAATTAAACTACCCGGAATGTATTGCCTACATCTCCAGTGAAATCATGGAACAGGCCAGGGATGGCAAAAAATCAGTGGCGGAATTAATGGAATGGGGCACGAAGCTGCTGACCAGAAGTCAGGTCATGGAAGGTGTTCCGGAAATGATCCACGACATCCAGATTGAGGCTTTGTTTCCGGACGGAAACAAACTGGTCACCATTCATGACCCGATCCGATAACATCAATTGCATAACCTGTTAAATGAATTAATAATGATACCCGGAGAACTTATTCTGAAGAGAGAAGATATTATCTGCAATGCAAAAAAGAATACGGTAAGAATAGAAGTGAAAAATACCGGTGACCGCCCTATTCAGGTGGGCTCGCACTTCCACTTTTTTGAAGTCAACAAGGCGCTCGACTTCGACAGAAACCGGGCGTTCGGTATGCGGCTCAATATCCCTGCCAGTACAGCGGTACGTTTTGAACCCGGCGAAAAAAAGATGGTGATCCTGGTGGAATTCGGCGGCAAAAAAAATATCCATGGGTTCAACAACCTGACCGATGGCAATGCCGCCAGCAATACGGTTAAAACCGAAGCGATAGCCAGAGCAAAGAAAAACAATTTCAAAGGCGCCAAATAACAGGCATCCTTTGAAGCATTTCACTTTTCATTAAATCAAAAAGTATGTCCGAGAATAAAGAGAACAAAAAAAAGGGTGGAACCTGGAACAGGAGGGAATGGATCAAAATTGTGGGAGTTACCACCGCCGGCCTAACGGTGATGGGCCTGAACAAGGCCTTTGCTCAGAACAGCAATGAGGTAAGATTTGAGAACGGGAACCTTTATATTAAGCGTGAAAAATATGCGTCTCTCTTCGGTCCTACTACAGGCGACAAAATGCGCCTGGCCGATACAGAGCTGTTTATTGAGATAGAAAAAGATTACCAGGTTTATGGCGAAGAGAACAAATTCGGCGGCGGTAAAACGGTGCGGGATGGTATGGGACAAGCCACTTCTGCCCTCGATAAAGACGTGCTGGATCTCTGTATTCTCGGCGCCATCATCATCGATCACTGGGGAATTGTAAAAGCGGATATCGGTATTAAGGATGGGAAAATCAAAGCCATCGGTAAAGCCGGTAATCCTGATACGCAGGACGGTGTAACGCCGGGCATGATTATCGGTCCCGGTACAGAAGTGCATGGCGGCTGGGGCTATATCGTTACCCCTGGCGGCATTGATACCCACATCCACTTTATCTGTCCGGAGATCATCGACACTGCACTGTATAGCGGTCTGACTACACTGATCGGCGGCGGCGCAGGGCCTAACGACGGTACCCTGGCTACCACGGTTACTGCCGGTAAGTTCTTCATGGAAAAGATGCTGCAGGCATCAGAAGACCTGCCTATCAACGTAGGCTTCTTCGGCAAGGGCAACGTATCCAATGAAGAAGCGCAGGCCGAAATGATCAGGGCGGGTGCGCTGGGTATGAAGGTCCATGAAGACTGGGGCGCCACGCCATCCACCATCGATATGGCGCTGCGGGTAGCCGACAAATACGACACCCAGGTAGCCATCCATACTGATACCCTGAACGAAGCAGGTTATCTGGAAGATACCATCAGGGCCATCAACGGAAGAGTGATCCACACTTTCCATACAGAAGGCGCCGGCGGCGGGCACGCACCGGATATTATCCAGATTGCGATGTATCCCAACATCCTGCCATCTTCCACCAATCCTACCAAGCCCTATACCTTTAACACCGTTGCCGAACACGTGGACATGCTGATGGTGTGCCATCACCTGAGCCCTGAAATCAAGGAGGACGTTGCTTTTGCCGATTCGCGCATCCGCCCTTCCACCATCGCGGCGGAAGACGTTTTGCATGATCTCGGCGTCATCAGCATGATGAGCTCCGACTCCCAGGCGATGGGCCGTGTTGGTGAAGTAATCACCCGCACCTGGCAGACCGCCCACAAAATGAAAATACAGCGGGGCGCCTTACCGGAAGATAACAAACAGGGCAACGACAACTTCCGGGTAAAAAGATATATGGCCAAATACACCATCAACCCGGCGAAATCGCACGGTATCGATGAATATGTAGGCTCCATAGAACCCGGCAAGATTGCGGATCTCGTTATCTGGCGACCGGAATTCTTCGGTATAAAACCGGAGATGATCTACAAATCAGGTATGATCGTAGCCTCCAAAATGGGGGATCCGAACGCGTCTATCCCAACACCGCAACCTGTACTCTACCGCAAAATGTACGGCGCATATGGCGGCGCCACAGCGCAGACCAGCTACAACTTCGTATCCAAAATATCCATAGAATCCGGCAACATCGGGAAACTGGGACTGAAAAAGAAATCGCTGCCGGTGAAAGGATGCAGAACCGTTGGAAAGAAAGACATGGTGCACAACAGTGCCATGCCTAAACTGGAAGTGGATCCGGAAACATATGTAGTGAAAATTGACGGCAAGGTAGCCACCTGCGAACCTTTGAAAGTTGTTCCGCTGGCGCAGCGTTACCTGTTGTTTTAAAATTATGCAGTGATGATCATTATTGAAGAAGTGCTGAAAAATCCGGTTACCGGAAACAGGAAAGGAGATGTTTTTGAAATTGAATGGTATGAAACTGCCAAAACAATTATCAGACGCCCTACCCGCTCCGGAATGGAAATAGTGATCAGAAAACACAACGGCATCCCGCTGGCCGACGGCGATATTTTATGGATGGACGATGAAAAATACATTGAGCTGGTGATAAAGCCCTGCGAGTGTATTGTGTTTACACCAAAAACACTGAAGGAAATGGGGATTATTTGTTTTGAGATCGGCAACAAACATATCCCCATTTACATCGATGAGGAGCATAGCATAAGCGTGGCCTACGAGTCGCCCTTATATATGCAGCTGCAGAGAGCCGGTTATGAGCCCCGCATTGAAGAACGCAAACTGTTGCAGACACATATGCTGCGGGCTCATAGCCATGGTAATAACCATGCAAATGAATAATAAATGCAGAAACTATTAACACTGTTGCAGGTGAACGACTCCATGTTCCCTATAGGAAGCTTTACACATTCCTATGGGCTGGAATCTTATGTGAATGCCGGAATTGTGCACGATAACCTTTCAGCTGCCGAATATGCCAGAACAATGCTGGAGCATAATATCTACTACAACGATGCCGCTTTCCTGTACAGGACCCTCTCCTTACCCACCGGAAAAAAAAGATGGGATAAACTGGCAGAGCTGGATGTGCTGGTCACTGCTTTAAAGGCATCCTATGAAATAAGAGATGCCAGTAAAAAGCTCGCAATACGCTTCCTCAAGCTGGTGAATGAGCTGAAGATATATCCTGTTTGCAGGAAGTATGCGGAAGCCATCCAGCAGGGAGAACTGCACGGGCATTACGCCATCGCATTCGGATTATATGTGAAGGCCGCAGGCATCTCCACAGAAGAAGCCCTCAGCGCATTTTACTATAATTCGCTGAATGGTATTATCACCAACTGCGCCAAAACGGTGCCCATCAGTCAGACTGCCGGGCAGAAAATACTGTTCGGGCTCCAGCCGGTCATTGCCAGGCTGGTGAACAAACAGAAAGATATGGACGAGCAGCAGCTGGGCTTATGTTGTATAGGACAGGAAATAAAATGTATGCAGCATGAAAAACTGCATACCCGCATTTACATTTCCTGATCTTTTAATTTTAAATTCTTGTGACATGACGAAATATGTAAAAGTAGGTGTAGCCGGTCCCGTAGGATCCGGGAAAACAGCCCTGATAGAGGCGCTGACGAGAGAGATGAGCAATGACTACAGCATCTGCGTAGTCACAAATGATATCTACACCAAGGAAGATGCGCAGTTCATGATTAAAAATTCCAAACTGCCGGCAGACAGAATCCGCGGTGTAGAAACAGGAGGATGCCCGCACACGGCCATCCGGGAAGACGCCTCTATGAACCTCGAAGCAGTGGAAGAGCTGGTAAAGCTTCATCCTGATACGGAAATTGTATTCATAGAAAGCGGTGGCGATAACCTGGCGGCGACCTTCAGCCCTGACCTGGCAGATGTGACCATCTTTGTGATAGATGTGGCAGAAGGCGAGAAAATACCGCGCAAGGGAGGTCCTGGTATTACACGGTCCGACTTACTGCTCATCAACAAAATAGATCTGGCGCCTTACGTAGGTGCAAGCCTGGAAGTAATGGAAAGAGACGCGAAAAAAATGAGGGGCGACAAGCCATTCCTCAAAACCAACATCCGGGAAAAGCTGGGACTGAACGATGTCATTACCTGGATCAAGAAATACGCATTACTCGAAGCATAATCTGAACAACAATGATAAATAGGGATAATTCACTGACAAGCAGGGTTGACATTAGCTGCAAGCGGGAAGGGCCTAAAACCCTGCTGGTGAACAGTTATTTTGACATTCCCTATAAAGTGGTGCACTATGGTTCCAAACGCCTGCAGGATCACCTGGAGGTAATGATGATGTGTTACTCTCCCGGCGTTATGGACGGCGACACGCTGCAGGTAAGCGTGCATTGCCCCGTTAACGCGGAAATGAAACTGTTTACTCAATCATTCAACAAAGTGCACCCCATGAAAAAAGGGGCTTCCCAGTCGATGCATGTGAAAGTAGATGAGCACGCCCTCCTGCAATATCTGCCGATGCCCACCATCCCCTTCAGGAACGCCATTTTCGATATGGACAACCTGATTGAGGTGGCAGCAAACGGACACCTGATATGGGGAGACATTATCAGCGGCGGCCGTATTCATTCCGGCGAGCGGTTCGAGTTCTCGAAACTGCACAGCCGGACAAAAGTCTACCGCGGCGGAAAGCTGATTTTCTTTGACAACCAGTTAATGGAACCACGTAAACAGCCGCTGGAACGCATGCTGTTCTTCGAAGGACATACCCATCAGGGCACCCTGCTGATTGTCTCTGAATATGCCGCTGCATTTAAGGAAGAGCTGGATGAAGTGCTGACAGAACAGTTCGTGGATATGAGCTACGGATTTACCCTATGCGGCAAAAATGCGCTGCTGGTAAGAGCCCTGGGAGAAAGCGGCGAGGCTATGCACGAGTGGCTGTCCAACATCGGCGATATGTGCTGGAGTTTCATTCAACATCATACCGAAGCCGTTGCTCCGGTAGCAGAGGAAACCATAGCGGCGCCCCTGAAACCGGCGCCGGAAAAGAAAGCAGCACCGGTGGTGAAAAAAAAGCCTGCGAAAAAAAAGCCTGCCGGAAAAACGGCAGCCAGATTATAATCCGGGGCTTATGTCCCGGGGAAATTTAAAATGAAGCCATGCACGAAGTACCGATAGTCAGAGATATTTTCAATACGCTTCAGGAGAGCCATCCGGATAAGTTCGACCGCATCACCAAGGTGCAGGTAGAAGCCGGGCTTTTATGTAATGTACAACCCATCCTGATTCAGAACGCATTTGAAGCACTGATACGTGACGAGCCACAGCTGGCCCATATCGACCTGGAAGTAGTGCTGCTGCCGATTATAGCCTGGTGCGGTACCTGCGACAAACACTTCGATGTTATCAGGCACCGGTTCGTGTGCGATTGCGGCACTCCTTCCAGAAAAATTGTGCAGGGCGAAGAACTGCGCATCAGTAAAGTGGAATTTCTAACCTGAAAATTAATACACATGATTGATACAAAACCTAAAAGCAACAGAATGCCTGCCGGTTCCGTGCAGTGTGACAATACCACGATGAACCTGTTAAAGGCCAACGATTTTGTTGCCAAAGCGATTAAAGACAAAGTGCCGGATGTATTGATCATCAATATATGCTCATCTCCTGGAAGCGGCAAAACCACGCTGCTGCAGGAAACCGGCAGACGCCTGAAAGACAGGTTAAGCATCGCCGTGCTGGTAGGCGACCCGGAAACAGAAAGGGATGCTGTACGGTTACGCGATGTGGGCATCAATGCCTTGCAGATTGTTACCGGCGGCATGTGTCATATAGAGGCACAGATGATATACCAGGCGCTGGATCATATAGACCTCACACAGGTAGACCTGCTCATCATTGAAAATGTGGGTAATCTCGTTTGCCCGTCAGCGTTTGACCTGGGAGAAGATTACCGCGTAACATTACTGGCATCTACCGAAGGAGATGATAAACCTAAAAAGTATCCGCGGATGTTTTTAACCAGTGAACTGATGCTGGTATCAAAGGCAGACCTGCTCCCCTACGTACCGTTCTCTGTCGAAGCCGCCGTTAAAGATGCCCGGGAAGTAAATCCCGATCTCTCAGCCATACAGGTGAGCACCTTAACCGGTGAAGGAATTGAGGAGTGGTGCAGCTGGCTGGAGGAAAAAGTAAAAGAGAAAAAGGCCCGGAAACAATAAGGTATTTCCGGCCGCCTTTTCTCCCAAAAAAATCGAATCTGATATATGAAAATGAAACTCTTTCTGACCATAGGCTTTATTTGTTCATCTGGTTACCTGTTTGCCCAGACAGCGCCGGCGCCGGCATCTGCCGGCGACACCACCGGTAATGCGCCGTCGCTTTTAATAAAGAAAAAACCGGAAGCCCTGCAAAATGTTCATATGAATTTTTTGCTGCGTAGCTCCCTGGAAATTCCCGATGGAGACAAACAGTCTTCCATGCGCCTCAATGAGGCCCGCCTTGAAGTACTCGGTACCATTGTTCCGGACCTGGACTTCAGAATCCGTTACAGGCTTAACAGATCGCAGGCGCAACGGGATCTCGACAATGCTCCCGGCTCTCTGGACATCGCCTCCGTCAACTATAAATTCGGGGACGCTAAAAAATGGTCCGTCAATATCGGGAAACAGGCCGCGTATGTAGGCAACTGGGAGTTTGAAACCAACCCTACCTATGAGTATCAATACTCTGAATTTGTAAACTTCCAGACCAATTTATTCATGATGGGGATACGGCTGGGATACCAGGTGAACAAAAACCACGGTTTCTTCCTGCAGCTGCACAATACCTACAATAACAGCTTCAACACCACACATACCAGTGCCGGCTATGCCGCTGACGGCCTGAAAGGCGCTAAAACGCCGATGGGCGTATATGCAAGCTGGTTAGGTAAAATGTTCGATCAGCAGCTACACACCTTCTGGAGCTACAATGTTGCACAGTATGCCTCCGGAAAAACCAATCACGCCGTTGCGCTGGGTAATAAAATGGTGCTGAAGAAACTCAAGGGATACCTGGACCTGCAATGGGCTGCTATGGCAGTAGATTACGTTAACATTGCCTCTCCCTCCGTCAATAGGTATCAGCAGCGGCTCAATCCTGATTTCACGCCGGTATTTGCCAGGGACATTAATTATAAAGGAGCGGTATTAAGGCTGGACTATGAGTTTGTTCCGGGATGGTTCATTACCACCAAGGGTATTTTCGAATCTGCCAGTCAGACGAAACATAACGGCGCAGCGGGAAAGAATTTCCGGGAGAACATCGGCCTCCTGGCCGGGCTGGAATATAAGCCCATTGCGAATCAGAACATGAAGCTGTTCGGTTATTACTATAACAACCAGGTAAAATACAAAAATGTGATAGCCGATGCCAACGCCCCCCAGCGCACCAACCTGATTGCCGTCGGGGTGCTGTACCTGGTCAATGCATTCTAAGTTGTAAGATTTAAACGCCGCATATGAAAGTTGTAAGATTTGGTGTCTCCATTGAGAAAAACGTATTGCAGTTGCTGGATAATTATATTGAAGATAACCAGTTTCCCAACCGGTCGCAGGCTATCCGTCATCTTATTCAGCGGATAGAAGTAGAAAAGCAATGGCAGTCGGATGTAGTAGTAGGCGGTTCTATAACCCTACTGTTTGATCATCACAAGAGAGATTTGCTGGACAGGATCACAGACATTCAGCATGACTATCATCATCTGATTCTTTGTTCCCAGCATATTCACCTGGACCACGACAACTGTATGGAAATTATTGCAGTCAAGGGAAAGGCCTCCCTGCTAAAGCAGCTGGCCAATGCATTGACAGCTGTAAAAGGCATTATACATGGAGAATTATCTATGACGAAGATAAATTAAGGATCAACAGAAAGGCATAACGACGACATCGAAAAACAAGGAAGCTGTCTCCGGATAACGAAGACAGCTTCCTGCATGATGAACATTAGTTATGATATGCAGTCTTATTCAGACGCGCGGTTTTATCAGAATTTCAGGGCCAGGCTCACCAGAAAATTAGCCTGTTTCTGCGGACGGGCATAAAAGCCATCGCTGACCCAATACTTCTTCCCTGTCAGATTATTACCCTTTACAGCGATCCTGAATTTCGGTGTGTTATAGAACAACGTAGCGTCGAAGGTAGTATAGGAAGGCAGTACAAAGGTATTAGCCGGGTCGTAGAATGCATCGCCTACATAGATGGCGCCGGCGCCGATACCGAGTCCTTTCACGGCTCCTTCCAGGATACTGTAACTCATCCAGATATTACCCACATGAGCCGGAGCGCCTACTGTTCTCTTACCTGTCAGCTGAGCAGACGCTTTTATGTATTTGTTTTCGTTGTAGCCGTAACCGGTAATGATATTGAAGCCCGGCAGCGGATTACCAATAATTTCCACATCTACGCCTTTACTTTCCTGCGTACCATCCTGCACGGTAAATACCTGAGTACCCTTTACATCTCCCCTGGTGCTGTTATTGATCTGGATATCATAATAACTGATGGTGGCAGCCAGCTTGTTTTCAAAGAGATCCAGCTTTACACCGCCTTCCAGCTGATTTGCCTGCTGCGGTTTGAAGGAACTTACTGAGCCATCGGGCTGCACCGTATTCGCCACGTTCTTAAATCCGTTCATATAGTTGGCAAAGAGGGCAACCTTGTTCAGCACCGGCTGGTATACCACCCCGAATTTGGGCGAAAATGCTGCCTGGTTGTAAGCTCCTGTGGTCACCTGGGTGAGGTTATTCTTCGTTCCTTTGTTATCGAAATAATCAACACGCAGACTGGCCATTACCAGCAAGTTACTGGTGATATTCAATACATCGGAGAAATAGGCGCCGTAACTGAGCTGGCGGCTGTTTGTTTCCGGCGTATTCAGCGCAGCCAGACGGGCGTCTACCGTTTCTACGCGGACGTCTTTGGCAATACCACGTGTATTGACAGTATCCAGTTGCAGCATATTATACTTCAGGTCACGATACTGATCCATAATATCAAAACCTACCACCAGCCGGTTGCGTAAACTACCGATCTTAAAATCGCCGGTGAAGTTCTGCTGAAAATGCTTACGTCCCATTCTGTCAGGTGCATGTACCCGTATACTTCTGGCTACAGTGGTATCGGACAGCCAGGTCATATCGAACAGATACATGTTGCTGTATCCGCCGGTTGCCCAGGCATAGTTGGTGGTAGATGTCCATTTATCCGATAGTTTGTACTCCGCCTGCAGAAATATATTATTGGTATACATGTTGGCGGTAAATGAATTATCAATCAGGGAGCGCTTATAATCGAGGTTCAGCTGATCGTATGATTTGGCATTGACACCGGGAGATACGATCCAGGCGGTGCTGGAGGTGCCTTTATAATGCTGGATATCCGCATCCAGCCGCACGGTAAAGCGGTCGTTCACCTTATAGAGCAGGCTGGGCGCCACTACCAGCGTTGAGCCATGCCCCTGGTCCTGGAAGGTATTTTCCTTCTGGTAGGCAATATTGGTACGGAAAAGCACCGTTTTGCTATCATTCAAAGGTGTATTGAAATCAGCGGTGAACCTGTTCAGGTCATAACTGCCAAAAGTATAGCCAATTTCGCCGGCCATACGGTCAAATGGCTTTTTGGTGATGTAATTGACCAGACCTCCGAAAGATACCATAGACGCGCCGAATAAGGTGGAAGAAGGGCCTTTAATGGCTTCTACCCTCTCCACTGTAGCCAGATCGATGGTAGTGCGGGTAAAAGTGGCCATTCCATTGCGGAGGTTATCGTTTGTAACAAAGCCTCGGGAGAAAAAGGCGGGGATGCCGGCGCCCGTCTTGGCAGGCGCAGCGCCTGGCACATTACGGAACGCTTCATCCAGCGTAACGGACAGCTGTTCACGTATCAGCTCCTTATCGATCACACTGTACACCTGCGTATTTTCCAGGTATTTAAGCGGCAGGCGGCCCACACTGCTGCTCTGCTTTTTGGAGGTGATGGTATATTTATCGCCTACTATTAATATTTCATTGAGCGCCCTTGAAGTAGCAGTTAATGCAAAATCGATGCGGGCAGTTTCTCCTTCTTTCAGCACCACTGTTTTTTCCTCCGCCGCGTGCCCCATGAACAGAATAGCCAGTTTGTAGGTTCCTGCTCCCAGGTTTTCAAATTTAAATGTGCCATCTTTCCCAACCTGTGTACTTTTCAGATTATTCAGGGAAATGGTAGCAGATTCCGCAGGCTGCCCGTCGCTGGTCAATACCTTTCCTGTGATGTTACCACCATCCTGATAATAAGCCTTAACCAATTCATTATCAGAAATATATCTGACAGCCCAGGCATTTATTGCAGTATTCAGTTGGAAAAACAGGAACGGTATCGCCATTTTAGCGGCGCGTTGGATAAATAATAGCTTCATAGTCAGTCCTTAAACAGGTTGCTTTTCTTCGGCGCGAAGATAGACAGAACTGTCCTCGATCATTTACGCAATGCGGAATTTTATCAGCCGAACTTCTTCCCGGTTCGTCAGATGAGGTCCTGTGGCTGAATTTCCTGATCTGAGGGCGCCGGATGCCTTTCCGCAGATACGGCCGGCTGACGCGCCTTCTCTGCCTCCAGCCGGTAGGCGCTGGCCATTTTCCCACCGTCAATATGATTCCAGCCAGGGGGCATAATGATATATTTTATCTTATCCGTTAACCTGGGCGCTCTGACGATATCGGACCAAAGGTCCTTCCACAGCTGCAACTGCACCTGGAAAAAGTTACGGCTGTTGATTTTATCACTGATGATCCCGTAAACCGGCCTGACATCGTGCAATTCAGGCTGAAAAGTTTTAAATATCCGGTCCCACACAGAGAAGGTTTCACCATAGTTTCTATCCAGGTAGATAAAATTCTTCGCATGATGTACCCGGTGCAGAGAAGGAGTAATAAATATTTTCTCCAGCCAGGTTAGTTTTCCTACAAATGAATCCATATACTCGCTGGCATGCTCATAAAGAACATACAATCTTCTGATAAGATCCAGCAATAAAATCATAAAGGGGTTAAATCCCAGTATCGGTAAGAACACGATACTGAGCGGCGAATGCAGAAATCCGAGAAAAGAACCTCTGATGGTGACAGACAATTTCATCTCTTCTGCCGTATGATGTACGCCATGGATGCACCAGAAGAACCTTACCTTATGTCCTATTAAATGTACAAACCAGAGCATAAAATCATACACCAGGTAGGCAAGCACCCAGATATACCATTCGAATCCCAGCGTAAGGAACCGGTGATTATACGACCACAGCATGATACCAAAAATGACAATTCTTCCGAAAAAGAGATAGGGTATCAATTCTATGACATAGCATAAAATATTTATCAGGCCGCTCTTATTACTTTCTATCCTCCTGGCTATAATAAGAATGATCCATTCAATAAATACGGAGCCCAGCACGATAGTTCTATAGGGGCCTTTCAGTTCGCTCAACAGTATCTCTAAAGCGTTACTCATTGCTGCAGGGTTATTGCCCAGCTATGCCTTTATTCATCGGGGTTTTCGAAAAGCACAGCTGGTTAGGGTTTAATCATTAGTTTAAGAGATAACACAGGCGTATAGCACTCTTCTGCAAGAAGAGTCCTATCAGTTGTGTCATGCAGGCATGAAGATAAATACTTTAATAAACCGGGGATACGCGAATCGGGAATTTTTTTGCAGGCGCTGTTTTAATGCAGCCTGTTTATACTACTGCGGCAATCTGCTTTTGCCTGCCGGGAAAATCAGGGCATACAAATGATTGTTGTCTGATCGATGAATCATTAGTCTTATTAATTTTTTCTTCAGACAGAACAAGGGAATTAAACATGCAAAAATACGGCACTGGACAAAATGAGTGAGTGGATGTAATAAAATTTTTCATGGCTGCTTTTCCCGGACAACCGCTATCAGTAAGGATTGTATCTTACTTTAATTATCATGAATAAAATCGTTACAGTACGCTATTTGTATTTTCAGTAGAACGGTTACATTTGAATTCATGAACGATACCTTTACAACGAAACAATTGTAATTTACCTTAAACCAAATCCGATACCGTTCCGGGACTGTAAACAAACAATCATATCCGTTTACCCGTACTCATGCTTCCGAAACTTGTGAGCAGCAATTGAAACTTCATCAAAGCATACCTGCTGATGGAATAGAGATGCTGTGCAAATAAGTTTGTAATCATAAACCTATTTACTCCTTATTTTTTCTCATCTTAAATTTCAACCGAACATGAAAAAGTTCATTTTCCCTGTATTACTGGCAGTAACTGCAGTAACACTCGTTTTCGCCCGTCCGGTGACAGCCCAGGTAGTAGGTCCATGCGACAACTCGTCTCCTCAGTTCATTTCCGATCCTGTAGACTGTACTGCATTCTGGATATGTGCGAATCGCGAATATGTGAAATGGAAATGCCCGAACGGATTGTACTGGCACTGTGTCAACTTACAGTGCGATCATCCCTGGGTTGTATCCGCAGCCGGATGCTGCCAATGGTAATGGAATAGCTGTAATCACCGACCGGATGCAGATTGCATCCGGTCGTTTACCTGAAAAAAATTATGTGCAGCAAATTCATGAGGATGCAGACATTTAAAAAATTCACGTTCAGATTCGCAATAATAGGGATATTCCTTTTTTATGGCTGTCATTCAGCACCGCAGAAAACCATATTAAAGAATGTTTCCTACGCAGCAGCAGCAGACACTGCAACAAAGCTCGGAAAAAAGATGATACTGCTTTCCGCATCTGCAGAAATATCGGCATCTGCGCTGCTGGAAGCAAAACTGGAAGAAGATCACAGGTTTGCAGATTCCTTTTTCAGCAAAAATATATTAGTCCGAATTGATCAGAATACCAGGGGAAATGAATGGCTGTCGCACCTGCTGAATACATCGAAAACGCCTTTACTCCTCTTCTTTAATGATTCCATGCAACTGAGGGGAATATCAGACAATGTAGCTTCTGATGCAGATATCCTCACCCGGGTCAGTGAAGTGGAATCCGGAGGTTGCTTTGTTCATGCTACAGGTGCATTTCTTCAGGAAAACTTCACGGCACAGGAGCAGTTAAGTCATTTGCAACATCTGTTTGACATAGTGCGGATCAGGAATACCCACAGTCACTCAGCTCCGGCAGCGGTGACTGATAGTTCCCTATACAATATGCTGAAAGAGAGTATTGCAGAACATTCCTACTTCTACAATAACTATCTGGCAGCTAAAATTTCAGCAGCCTGTGGCGATACAATCGCCATGCATCACTATACCAATACAGCATTAGCATTCAATGATGCTCACACAGTGGATCTTTTCGGCTTACTTCGTACCGAGTTGAAATCCCTGACCACTGCCGGCAGTGATGCTCATTCTTCCCGGATTGGTATCAGCAATACAATTATAGATCTGGGGGAGGTCAAAAACGGAAGCAACACCGACACCGTTATATTACTGACCAACCTGGGAAAAAAAGATCTTATCCTGTCAAGTGTAATAACAGGTTGTAACTGCACCGCTGCGGGTTTCAGCAAAGCGCCCATTCGTGCGGGGCATGTAACCGCCGTAAAACTCAGCTACCATGCTACTGCCCCCGGCAGATTTTCCAAGGCGGTCATAATATACAGTAATGCCGTAAACGGAAGGCTGGAAATTATCATTAAAGGAATCGCAGTCTGAGCCAACATCTATTGATTTAAATCGAACACCCGTGAAAAATAATCTACCGAACCTTGTATGCATGGTACTGGCCATGTTCATATTATCATGTAAATCCGCAGAAAAGCGGAACATACATTTGTACAACATCAGCTATGATACGGCATTTTCCGCTGCCCAAACGGAAGGTAAAGGCATATTCTTTATCAGCAAAGCAGACGGATGCCCGGCATGCGAAGTATATGAAACCGCCTTACTGCGGGATCAGGAGTTTGCAGCTGCTATTTACAAGGATTATATTGTTGCTTCCATTGACCATATGCGGCCGGGAAACGAATGGCTTTCCCGTGTCATTAATGCCACGGCTACTCCTTTGTTTATCATCACCGATAAAAACGGAGAGATACGCGCTATCATATCCGGCGCCGTTCCCAAAAAGAAAATAACAGACATCCTTACAGCGGTAAGCGCAGGTAAGCATCTCTTTGAGCATTATGCGCTGAGTGATACTTCCCATATATCCGCCCCCCGGCAGATGGCATGTGTGCAGGCAACATTGAATGCACAGCTGGAATGGGACCGGTACGAAAAGAGCAAGCAATACACACCAGATAAAATGCCGGCATACCTAAAGGAAAGTATCTCCATATACCCTTACTTCTACAACAACTATCTGCTGGCCCGATACTACAGTACCATCAGGGATACAGCCAATGCCCGCATATATGCACATCAGGCACTGGAATTCCACGATGCGAAGTCCGCCGGCATGTTCCATATGCTGCGCCGGGAAATGCATCTCCTCATCGATCCGGAATACAGCCCGGAAAAAGAGCCGTTAGCAGTTCCGGATTCGGTAGAAAAATCACTTGGGTTAGTGCAGGAAGGTTCCGTCCGGAAAATCAGGTTTAAGATCAGCAACAGCGGAAAGCAGACGCTGATTTTCGGAAAAACTTATACAGACTGTCCATGTACGCTGGCAAAGACCTTGCAGGACAGTATAGCGCCCGGCAAAGACGGAGAACTGGAGGTAACGTTCAGTGCCACGGAGACAGGAAGCTTCGGTCATGCGGTATTTATTCATAGTAACGCAGCGAATCCGATGCTGCAATTAATGGTGAAAGGGATAGTACCCTGATAATATTGCAGGGGATATAAATTTGATAATAACCGAATTAAATAGAAAACTCCGCGCGAGCACGGAGTTTTCTATTTTAGGATAATACTGCAGGGGCAAATACAGCGTCCTTAACCAGGATTGATCATCTAACTCATATTTCATTGCTGGCAGCGGTGACTTCAACTAACTTTACGCCACTTCCGATAACCTTTCCATACTCAATCATTTCAAGCCTGGTTGCTCCGTCTGCCTGGGTAGTAAACCTTAAAACACCATCGCGGCCACCTTGCCTTATCGCTTGAAATTCATTTCCCGAAACAGGAAAAAATCTCATATCCCATTTGACCTTATTGGTATTATAAAACAGATGTCCGTTTTTACAGGTAATAATATGTTGTTCTTCCGGCTCCTTTTCATCTGTATAAATTCCCGAAAATGCTTTCATTTCGCTGTCAGGAAGATTGAGCTTTGTTTTATATTCCAGACTCAATGGCTTATTATCCAGCACCTGGTTGATATTATCATAGGAGTATGTTCCCAGGTTAAAATTTTCCAGGATAATAATAGTTTTATCCTTTATCATATTCTGAGAGATAAAGGAAATATATCCATCCCAGCTTCCGGTATGACCAAAAGCAAATTTATTCTCTCCTTTTGAAACATCAAATCCAAAACCGTAGGGAATATTTTTATTAAGAGATGTTTTAGTAACGGCTGTCATTTCTTCAAATTCCTGCCGGGTAATAAGCGTATTGTTCTTCAGAGCGGTTATCCACCTGAACAGATCTTCAACTGTAGAATTTACTTTTGCAGCACCTACCACGCCATCCAGATAATAGACCGTTCTATCTCCATGCCGGGGGTTTTCTGAAGTGACCTTCTCGAAAGAGTCTTTTGCCCAGACATACCCGGTGGCATAGTTTTTAATGGCCCTGGGAGTTTCCCGCCTGTTATAGACAAATGTATTCTTCATTTTTAATGGTTTGAAAATCCGTTCATGCAGATAGTCAGCATATTTTCTTCCGGAAGCCCGTTCAATAATACTTGCCAGCAGGGCATAGTTGGTATTGCTGTATCTATGCCTGGTCTTCGGCTCAAATCGCAGCGTATCATGTCTGTTCGCGTAAAAATTTATCAGGTCCTGATTGTTTAGAATCTTTGTTGGATCCTTGTCTTCTTCCATGTCTATCAAAAATTCTGGGATACCACTGGTGTGCCGCAATAAATCATATATGGTTACTTTATCCCAGCAACTCAGTTCAGGTATATACTTAGAGATTTTATCCTCATAATTCAATTTACCGTCCTTCTTTAACAAAACAATTCCCATTGCTGTGAATTGCTTTGTACAGGATGCCAGTTCAAATACAGTTCCTGGATTATTGAGGGCTCTTGTTTTTTCATCCCGGATTCCATAACCTTTCTTAAACAGAACTTTGCCCTTGTCTGCGATTAATACACTTCCGTTAAACTGATTTTGCGAATGGAGTACAGAGAAGATACTATCCAATTGCTTGTACTGTGTGTTTTTTTGTGCGAAACATAAACCTGTTGCTATTACAAACAGGAAGGACAGGAATATTGCTTTTTTCATACTTTAATGTATTTACAGTATAGGTTTACTTTAATCCTGCCAATGTACGAAATAATTCGTATTTTAAAAATATACAGATAAGGTTGATAAAAATCTTCATTGAGGAGTTGCCAATATCCGGATGATTGACTGTAGAATCAGTATTCTTCATTAACTAAATGAAACATACTCCATATATTTGATAATTAATCGAAATCTTAATAAAAAAAATGCTATCATGACGAACAAGCAAGATTTCACTTTCATAAAAACTGACAGAAAATTAATCAAAATAAATTTCGACGACATTTTATTTATAAAAGGGTTGGGAAATTATGTGGAGATATTTGTCAGCAGCAATAAAAAATATGTCTATTACAAAACGTTAAAGGAGCTGATTGAGAACCTGCCGGATGAATTTATGAGAGTCCATAATTCAAATATTGTGAACTTAAAAAATGTGGACTATGTAGAAGATAATCATTTAATCATTGGCGAACATCAGATTACCATTGCTAAAAGTTATAAAGATTGCTTATTAAACAGCATTGACAAATTGTTACTCTGAATAAGAAACCCGGCAGATCACATAAAAAACTGAACAAACCGGATAAATCTTTTTTCTGAAGCTATTTATGTGAGTTGCTTTGTAAAAAAATCATGAAACGATTTCTATTTTACTTAACAACTATGGTGCTTATGATGGCAGGGAATTTAAATGCACAGAGCAATACGTTTGAACATGACGTCAAAACAATTGATGCAATAATGAAAGCTAGCTATGAGGTAGTTTCCGGTGAAAAAGGGGCAAAAAGACAATGGGAAAGAGATAACTATTTACATCACCCCAAAGCAGTATATTCCTATTTTGACAAGAAGAAGCAGGAACAGGTAACCATGACATTATCAGAATTTCATAAAGAAACTGACGACATGGTTTTCAGCACGGCCTTTTATGAAAAGGAAATCAACCGGGAAGTCAGAGTCTTTGGTAATATGGCGCACGTCTGGAGTACCTACGAGACCCAGCTGGAAAAAGACGGAAAAGTTGCAAGAAGAGGCATAAACAGCATTCAACTGATTTTTGACAACAACCGGTGGTATATTATTTCCTGGACATTCTTTGGTGAAACGGACAAACATATTATTCCGAAAACATTTGACAGGAACTAAAAACTGTATCTGAAGGGAGATCTGATTATAAAATCCAGCTACTCCCTTCAATTGGGCATTTAGTAAATACTTGCTCAAAGACTTGATTTTACCTAACAAGAACTATGTATTGCCCGCCTTTTACCAAACATGTGATTGAATGAAGAAGCTACAACTGTTATTACTGGCCCTGTTTCTAATGAATGGGGCATTTGCCCAGGACTGTAATTGTGAGACTAATTTTCTTTGGATGAAGAAAACTTTTGAGGAAAATGATGCCGGCTTTGCCTACATTCTGTCCAAAAAAGGGAAAGACGCCTATGAAATGCACAACAATGCTTACCTGGAAAAGGTAAAAAAGATCATCAGTGATAAGGAATGCGCCATTGCATTGGACCAGTGGATGAGATTTTTCAGACAAGGCCATATTGGTGTTTCTTTCAAAGGAAAGGATACCGGGGCCGGGGCAGTTCCGGAAAAATCAGAGACCGTAAAGATCGATACCAGGGAATTTGAAAAATACCTGAACGCTAAAAAGGAT
This sequence comes from Chitinophaga solisilvae, assembly GCF_009928525.1. GTDB lineage: Bacteria > Bacteroidota > Bacteroidia > Chitinophagales > Chitinophagaceae > Chitinophaga > Chitinophaga solisilvae. Next base: position 67,236 of record NZ_JAABOK010000008.1, read on the forward strand.
CCTGGTTATGAGGGAATCTGGGTCTCTGAACCGTATAAAATAGGAATCAAAAAAACAGGCAACAGCTATGTGGGATTTATCATAGAAACTACTGCCGAAAACTGGAAGGCCGGCGAGGTGAAGGCGAAATTTGACGAAAATGGCGGGGTATACTATCTCCGGAACAAGGCAGCAGCCAAATTCAGCAAATCGAAGATTAAACTGGAAGGCAAGAATGACCTGGAGCTGGGCAATTTTGTACTGAAGAGAATTTACCCGGTACTAAAGAACGATCCTGAAACGGAACTGGAGCTGAAGTTATTGAAAAGCTCCAGACCTCTTTTCGAAAGACTGAATGCTACCACGGTTATCCTGCGCGTGCCCTTCTTTGAAATTACAGAGAAAAAATATATTGATAGCGTGATCGGGGTAAACAGGGCGATTATTTCATCGACACCCAATCTGATCATTGACCTGCGTAACAACCCGGGTGGCAGCGACGCCAGCTTTGAAGAGATTCTTCCGTTTCTGTATACCAATCCTGTGCGGAACGTCGGAACTGAGTTTCTTTCCACAAAGCTGAATAATCAGCGGATGCTGGAATTATCTAACAACCCCGAATTTGATGAGGCTACGAGAAAGCAGTTAAGGGAATTTTATGAAAAGCTGGAACAGTCCCCGGGAAAATTTATCCCCTTTTCGGAGCAGATAGTTGAGATACAGAGGAGGGACAGCGTCTACACCTATCCACAGCAGGTCGGTATCCTGGTCCATGAACGGAATGGCAGTACCACCGAACAGTTTCTGCTTGCGGCCAAGCAAAGCAAAAAAGTAAAGCTGTTTGGGGTAACTACCTTTGGTATGCTCGACATTTCCAATGTACATTCCATACCTTTTCCCTGTGCGAAGTTTGAGCTCTTTTACGGGCTTTCCAAAAGCTATCGTATACCTGGAATGGCGATAGATGACATTGGCCTCCAACCTGACTATTACATTGATAATACTGTCGAGCGCACCGGATGGATCAAATTTGTCAATGAGGTGCTGAACAGTAAGTAGCTTCAAAGGGAAACCTGAAAGGATCTGTAAGGTGATGCTGAATTTCCCTCTTATTGCCTATTTTGAAAAAGCCGTTTTTCTGATCGGGAAACGGCTTTTTCATTTAAATGCTATTGACAAAGAAGACATTCAGGTAAAGTCTAGTTTTTTCATTTTGAGTAACGCATAGAAAAAAGTGGTTACTAAATATGCATTATTCAGAAACTCACTTTTCTGAAGTAACGCCATTGCTTTAGCCAGAGGCAAAAGCCGGATTTCTATCCGTTCGTCTTTATCAAACTGCTGCTCTTTCTCCGGATGGCCTCCCGTAGCCAGAAACATATGCAACCTGTTATTATGTGTAACAGGGTTTACCGCTACAACTCCGAGAGGATAGATACTACGAAAAACAAAACCTGTTTCTTCCAGCAGCTCCCGTTCAATAGCAGTAGCAGGGGACTCATCCTTTATATCTATTTTCCCGCCAGGTAACTCAATGACTACCTTACCTGTTCCTGGCCTGAACTGTTCCACCATAATTACCTCTTCTCTTTCTGTCAATGCTACCGCGCATACTATATCGGGATACTCAAATATATAAACCGGATCCATAATAACATTATCTGCAGACGCGTAGATTTCTTTACGGACAATCAATCCTTTCTCATTGAACAGATAGGATGTGTTCAGCCTCTTGTATGATAATGCATGCATAACAGATGTTTATATAAATTTATGAATTCAAACTGCCATCCATTTTCACACCCGTGAGCTAACTTAGATTAGGCATATCATCTCACAGTAAACCATTTACGCCTCCTTTAATCAGGAAAGCGTTATTCAATGAAGTTAATCAGGCCGGCATATCTTCTATTCTGAATCAATCTACATTCATGAACCCATGATTCCGTCCATTGATACCATTGACCTCGCTCCCTGGTGCCACCGCATGAGAGTTGCACATCCTATAGTCTATAACAGTGAATACCCTCGTGTGCATGGTGGCAAGGGCGCCTGGCATTTGTTCCGTTATCATGATATCCGGTATGTACTGGATCATCATGAAATATTCTCCAGTGAATTTATCTCCAGAAAAAATCACCTTGGCAATAGTTTCCTTGCCACCGACCCTCCCCGTCACGGAAAGCTGAGGTCGCTGGTCGCAAAGGCTTTCACCCCAACTGCCATCGCTTACCTGGAAAGCTGGATTACCTCACAATGTGAATCATTATTACAGCCCTTGCTAAGTGCCGGGAAAATGGATTTTATCGATGACTTTGCCAGGCAATTACCGAAACGGACCATATTGCAGTTTCTTGGATTGCCGCCGGAAATCACGGCCCAGCTCCTGCCACAGGAAATTGACATACTGGGTAAAAATCATAGCGAAGATCCGGGATCTCTTCAGTTAATGGAAGAACGGATAAGCCAGCCGTTTTATCAGTACATTTCACAATACCAACAGGGCATCACCAGCGGGCACAACATTATTGCTGGTCTGATAGACGCCAATACAGATGGCGAAAAACTAACACTGGCAGAATTACTTGGTTTTTGTATAGTATTATTAAGCGGAGGCATTGAAACAACGGAAGCATTTCTTGGAAATGCCATGTATACCCTCTGTAAGCTGCCTGCGTTGCAGGAGTATCTCATACAACACCCTGCATCGATACCTGCTGCCATGGAAGAAGTGCTGAGGTTCAGATCTCCCGTACTAAATTTCCATCGTATTGCCAGGCATAATACAATTATAAATGGCATAGAGATTAAAGCAGGAGAACTGGTAGGATTGTATAGTATATCGGCTAACCGTGACCCTGAAGTATTTAACAATCCTGATGAATTCAACGTGCATCGTAATAATAGTATGTCACTGTCATTTGGGCATGGTATACATAGCTGCATAGGTTCAATGCTTGCGAGAATGGAAGCCAGAATTGCGTTCAGCATAATACTGAAACACATGTCCGGGATAAGTATACAGGAAGATGCAGTGCTATCACTTAGCGGCAGTCCTATTACATATGACCTGAAAACATTGCCAATAACATTCCGGAACAGGCATATACAATGATCAATTCCCTGTAGCTGAATTAAAGCGATATCATATTCTTTCCAGGAAAAAATAGAAAAACTCATTCTCTTCTAGGTATACTTTGCCTTCCATAATACCCAACAGCGTATTACTATCTACTTTCCGGAAATAATCTATTATAGGCAGCTGATCATAGATCAATGCTGTTGTTAATCCGTTCCTGAATTGTACCATACGGAGTACTCCCTCACCTATATCCTGATAGGTGTATGGGTTATTCTGTTCATCCAGACAAACCAGCGGGGCTGCATGATCCCGGGAAATGATTGATTTCCCGAACCATCTTACTGCGTCGAGCTGTTTTGCGACCTCGTTATGCTGAAAATGAAAATATCCGCCTCTCCAGTTACCGATAAGTTCATCGGTATGTACATCCGGTAAGCTGTCAAAAAAAGTACTGATTTGTTCTCCTGTAAGATCAGATTCATTATTTCTGAAGTTCTCAAATACTTGTTTAGGGTCCATAACATATATTTTGATTACCCTTGAAAATGTCAGTACCTCATTCCTCCGGCTGTACTGCTATCTGCCAATGACAAATATATCATAGTATAAAGAAGATAAACAGCAGCATATAGTCTGTAACAGTGATTGCCTCATCTGGAAAAGGCATACATCTTTCCGCTGCCGTCTCTCCCATGCTCAACCCTGCTAAAGGCTGCAGCATCACTTCATGATTTTTAGCTGAGCGGAACACAATATTCAACAACCTAATAATTTATTAGCAGCTTTTCCTCCATCAATAATGATGGGGACTAAATCTTTACTACCTGAAAATGGTTTAATTTCTCCCTTATCACTTTTTTAGCTTCTCTGCTTGCCTGGCAGAATCAATTTTGAACAGCCGGATATGTTCTTCTGTGGAGGATTGGTTGGTATAACTATTGCGGGATGTACGGTAAAACAGGAAAGTAAATACAGTAAGTATTACCAGTAACAGGATGCCAGCTACGTAAACCGGCTTTAATAACTTTCGTTTGGCTGCAGGTATATTATCAGAGAGCACCCCATGAAAGCAATATCCTTTTTTAGGCAGTGTTTCAATCAGTTGCTTTTGCTCATCGTGCAATAACTTACGCAGGCCGGATATTGCCTGGTTGAGCCCTTCCTCACCACCTGGATAATCATCCCATACTTCTTTTATAATCAGCTGCCGGGTAACAAGTCGCTCATGATTTTCGATTAAAAGACACAGCAGTTTCATCAGCCTGGGTTCCAGGCGGGTCTGGTCACCCGTATCGCGGTCAGTGACTTTGCTGCGGACTGGGTCAACCTCAAAACGGTTGTTAATGAGCATAATTCATTGGAAAATATAAAATTAAGGTTTTCCATACATTTTCCAAACCTTTTCTAAAGCCGTGCGGAGGGGCATGTACCCTACTTTTACAGTCAAAAAGATACGCATGAAAAACTGCTCCCTGAGTTTAATCATTTTCGCCCTACTTATCTTGTCCATACAACTGAACGCCCGGCAGGCTCCAATAACCCGCCTGCCAGATAGCTTATTCCGGGAAATGAACCGGTATGGGGTATTCAATGGCGCAGCCATGATTGCAGAAAACGGAAAGGTAATTTATCAGCATGCATATGGTTATGCGGACTTTTCCCTGAAAAAGCTGAATGATAATCAAACTACATTTGCACTGGGATCAGTATCCAAGATTTTTACTGCAATAGCCATCCTGCAATTACGTGATAATCACCGGTTATCACTGGGTGATCCGCTCACCCGCTACATTCCGGCCTTTCCCTATCCGGATATCACGATCCGCCACCTGCTGACGCAGACCTCCGGCCTGCCTGACTACGAGCTTTTTGAAAAAGCTGTTGCACAGCAGCCGGAAAAGAAATTTTACAATGCAGACATCATTCCTTACCTGAAAGCCCGGGACAGGCCCTTAGCTTTTAAACCTGGCAGTCAATGGCAGTACTGCAATCTCAATTTTTGCCTGCTGGCTTTGCTGGTGGAAAAAGTTTCAGGCAAACCTTTTGAAAACTATGTTACAACCAAAATATTTAAACCTGCCGGCATGCGGGAAAGTTACTTTTATACGGGTACTTCAAAAGACAGACCGTCTCAGCAAGCTGCCAACCATGATTATCCATTCTACTTTTCTTCAATGCCTGTCAATGCGGACAGTATTCAGGCAGTACGCTGGCGAACCTATAACCTGAACGGATTACTGGGCCAGGGAAATATTTATACCACTACCGGAGATATGATAAAGTTTGACCAGGCACTATACGGGCACCGGCTTTTGAAACCAGCAACGCTTGCTGAAGCATTTACTCCGGCAAAACTTAATGACGGCTCCCTGAGCGTCTCAGATAATGGTCCAGGCAATGCCGCTTATGGTTTAGGTTGGTTTATTCTCCAGGATACGACCTTTGGAAAGGTCGTCTTTCATACCGGAGGGGTGCCTGGTGCAGCCTCCATCTTTATCCGGAACCTCACCGGAAAACAGGCGCTTATGCTGTTCGATAATACGATCAGCCCCGGGTTATTTCGTAATGCGGCTAACATCTTACGGGCATTGTATGGCCAGCAGCCTGTCCCGGTAAAAAAAAGCCTGACACGTGAATATGCCACCACTTTGTTGTCTGCGGGGGTTGATGCTGCTTTCACTAAACTGATCGGCCTAAAAGCAGACAGCCTGCACTACACAGTTGTTGAATATGAATTAAATGACCTCGGTTTGCAACTGCTTTACGCAAGTAAATCAGTGAATCACCAAGTGATGGCCCTCGAGGTATTAAGACTGAACATTCTGTTGTTCCCGCAAAGTTTCAATACCTACGACAGCTATGCTGAGGCCCTCGCATTTACCGGGAACCAAACGGAAGCAATTGAAATGTATAAAAGATCATTGGTACTAAATCCGGACAACAAAAGCGGGAAAAAAGCATTAGATCAATTGCTTAATAACTAGGATAGCACTACTATCGCTTCCAGCTCCGGCAATCTCGCTATTGCGATGGCATCCATCTCTAAAATGCCGGGAGGTCAAAATGCTGCGTAGCATCTGCGGCTTTAATTGAGTAAAAAAGAGCGTAAATTTCAAAGCCTGCGCAATGGTCGCAGGCTTTGAAATTTCTAGTGATCCGGCTGAGATTAGAAGTCAGGAAAAGCCTTCCCGGGGAATTCATTTTCCGGCTACGGTCTCCTTCTTCTCCTTTGAATACCTTCTGCATATTTTTTTGTTATCCACATTTTTTCATCCGAAATTCTTATTTCAAAAAACTATTGAACCAGTAACTTAGAATATCTATCAGGTTTTTTGACCCACCGGTTTTTTGAATAAAACACCTGATTAGATACTTATTTTTAGCCTATTTATCAGGATTCCATGCCTCTGGTTTCTCATTCTTAGGTTTAGGAGGAGGAGTCACTACTGTATCGGAAACAGGAGTATCATTCTTAACCTTATCAGAAGTCTCTCTGGCTTTACCCATCACTCCTGCACCAGGATCAACTACCGTCGAAGGATTAGCCATCGATGTTTCCACGCTGTTACTGCATTGGTTAATATCAGCCGTCACTGATTTGATGAAGTTGAATACTATATTGGATTGTGGAGAAGTTTCTCTCACGATTTTCGGATCTTGCTGAACTGGTTGTTCAGGTTTAAACGGATCGTGAGGAGCGACACTGACTGATTCATTTTCTTTTTTTGGTATGAATCCCGAAAGTTGCTCTTCTGCTGTACTTCCCCCACCAGATACACTGCGGGCAAAATTGAAAATATCTTGAAATGCCATATTGTTGTATTTAGATAAGTTATATTAATTTTACAAATTATGAGGACGCTCTGTTCCAAATTTTTGATTAGCATCTCTATAGAGCGGCTTAGTGTCGAAAATAGCATGGATTACATCCAGAGCTGATACTGTTTCTGCCATTCCTTTTGCTCTGTATAATTTACCTGACTCTACAAGCTGCAAATAAGATATATTAACAGGAATTACCTTAGACGGAGTTAAATAATTAGTACTGGCAAGTGGCGGTCCATTCCCATCCGCAATAGGAAGAACTAAGTCGTCATAATTCAATGCAATATATCCACTAAACGTAATGGGTATTTCATAGGTAAATTGCTTCACCTGACGCCTTTGTGTTGCTGTGGTTTCAACGCGGGAGTTGGGAGAAATACTGCCTGAAACATTAGAACTTGAATTCCATGATGTTGTTACCGTACCAGAAATAGTGCCCGTCAGAGAAAGTCCTAGTTCTGCATGTAACTCTCCACGACCGATAGCTGTACCTGTTCCTGTGAAACTTACCATGTTTGAATTGGTGGAAGCAATATCCGTTTTTGTAGTAACTTCCGATTTACTTTCAGCACCAGATTCATCTTCAGTACCTATATCGTCTTTATGATTATGATCATGATGGTTTTGTTTGGTAGTATTGCCGGTAAGATTTTGTAGGCTATTAGTCAAACTCTCTGTCAAAATCGTCTGTATAGTCTGTGACATTTGTCCTTGTAGTTCCCCGGCAACCAATCCGCCAAAAGTAGCGCTGCCCGTAGTTGATAAAGTCCAGGAGATGATATTTTCTATAGTAAATTCAATAGTGTCGGAAAACTGACGTACCTCAGCAGATCTATTGTCATAGGTCCTGGTAGATATTACATCCGCAACGGGTGGAATGATATTCGACCTTTCTTCAAATAAGGGGGCTCCAATTTCGAAAAATCCGATCCATCCTCTTTGTGCAGCGTTCGGATCAGGGAAATTACCAAATTTTTGATCGTTTATAGAAACTCCTACCGGCCATAACGGGATTTGTTGATTTTTACTATCCAGCACAGGTACTCCTCTTTGATCTACTTTAACCCTTCTTAATTCAGGTACTTTTTTATTCAAAAAATCCTGAATTAAGTTAGGTGTTATTCCTAACTCTTCCATGTTTTCAACTGTGATGATGCGGCGTTTCGCGGCATCCACAGTGTAAGTGGTGATTTGTGGCATATTTTGAGATTATATTTGATGTTATTATGTTGCTTTCTTACAACAATAGTCCGGTGGTTTTTTAAACTAAGAATTTGGGATGAAAAGATGTGGGTAACAAAAAAGTTATACAAAATATATTCAAAGAAGGAGAAAGAGCATGAAAAAGGGGCATGATTTGGTATGAAACAAAAGAGAACCGTCTTTAATAAATCGATAGGGTTTATCAGCACAAGTATGGATCAAATAATTGGAATGACCAAACCTCAGAAGACATTTCTTACCTGGCTTTTTGAAAAATGAGGAATACTTCGGGCGGGTCATCATTCATTAAACCTGTTCCGCTGTAGTGAGGGTCATTATTGCGAAAATAATATTCGTGGACAATTTAGCCGGAAAATAAACTTCCCAGGATATTTTGATAGCGCGTTTCTTGGTCTGGTGCATGATAAAACAGCTAACGGCGTCATGACTAATGACATTTTAAATCTTTTCATAAGGATTATAACATTTTAGGAGCTAAAGAATAAAAAATTTAATCAATGCTACTGGATTAAATCGATGTTGAAAGTATTCTTATCTGGTATTCATCCGTATAACTTTTTTAAGGCATAACAGGTTTACATTAAGTATTAACGGCGCTAAAAGCCGGATCAATATAAAAAAGATCATAATGACTTGCGGTTGTTCCTTGGAGATTATCACTGTTAATAATTGAAGTATCAATATACAGTACTCTTACGTTTTGATGTAACGAGAGTCTGCCTCCCGGGGCTTAACAGGTATTACAAACCAGTCTTAACAACAATTATATTATTTTCGAGTTAACTGCTATGAGGTTCTTTGGGGATCTCAATTGATGCTGTGTCTTTTGATTTTATTCTTATTTCAGATTCAATCTATATGAACCGTTATATGGAGTAAACCTTAATAGCCGTAACTCATTACATTTCTTAGATACGACAATTGGATTTCTTTAATGGACTTATTGAATGGTTAATACAAACTGGTTACAAACTAAAAGAAACTGAGCTATAAAAAACTTTTTTGTCCAATCAAATGAAGCTGCTTTTCCGGGTTATTTCAAGTTAACCGATATGAATATAGGATTTATTTATTGAAGTTGGTATTTTTTTTGCCAAATATTTTTCAAAAAATATAGCAATATAAAATATTTTGATTTTCAAAAAACAAACTTAAAATAGTGTGATTTAGAGGTCATCCAGGATGATGATTTGAATTTCAAATAAGAGTTAGAGACGCCTGCTATCTTCATTTTTAGCTCTCTCATGAAATCACCGGGTGTTCATGCTGTAATGATATGGAATTAAAGACACAGAACATTCAATGGAGAAGATTATACGGCAGAAGATTGATCATGATAAATATGATATTACACGCAGCAATTATAAAAAAGTAGCGACTGATCGAATCAGATTTCGTACTGTATATTTATTCAAAGAAAATTGGGAACCTGAACATGAATGTATAAATAGAAAATGGTCTCTAAAAGAAAAAAACATTGCAAATAGCAGAAAAGGAGACTTGGAGGAATTAGCAATTCTTTTAGGCGTTGTTGCATCGAACAAAAAAGAAAAATCATTGGTTCAATTGGCAACAAATATTACGTCTCGTTTGGAAGAAACGTTGCGACTACTTGCACTCTGATTAAGGTTGAAGGAAATCAGGATGTAAAGCGCATTACTATAGAAATCCCTACAAAACCTCAATCGAAAAATGGGTTTATTGATGAAAATGGAAATATTAGCCACAATTGGGTATCAATCCACTCTATATATGGAGACGAGATAGGACTATCCCCCGAAGAAGCAGTAATGAACGAAGTTACATTCTAAAGCATTTTTCTATTGTTTAAATATTTGCCTCTTTTTAACAAATCGGCTTCATTAGTCAACAAATCACATATACTTTCAATATTTTCAGAACATACAATAAATATGATATATTTTATACATTTTTACACCAAAAATTAGATTATCGGTGTAATCTTCCCTACTTTTGAGGTAATAAAAAACAACACTATTGGAGATGCGGCAAGTTGAATCTGTGATGGACATAAATAAAATTTTCCCCACTGAAGAAGATTGTCTAGCTCACCTAGAAAAGATACGATGGAATGGAGATGTAATATCTCCATTTGACCCAGCTTCAAAAGTATATAAATGTGCTGGCAGCAGATATAAATGTAAGAACTCTGGAAAGTACTTTACAGTTCTCACCAATACTATGTTTGACAACACCAAGATTCCTCTGTCAATGTGGTTCACTGCGATATACCTGATTATTGTAGAGGAGAAGAATTTTCGAGCATCAGAATTAGCCAAAATACTAAACATTACACCAAAATCCGCGACAATGGTACTTGAGAGATTAAATATTGTTTATAACCAAAACCAAAAATGAAACATGGAAAAACAGATTTTAAGAGCAACCCATGAGGGAGTTGTAAAATTAGGAGATGTTGAAATGAAGGTTGCCATATTATCTGATGGTACCCGTGTATTAAACAGAATAAGTCTTTTAAGAGCGATTGGGCGCACAGGAAAGGCAAAGGGAGGAAGAAAATATGATAAACAGTCAACATTACCAGTTTTTTTGACTGCCAATAGTCTCGAACCCTTTATTTCTCCTGAATTAATCGAGGATTCTAAACCTATTAATTTTATTGATTTAAATAATGTCGAATTAATTGGGTACAAAGCGTCTCTACTTCCTCATATTTGCTATGTTTTTATCGATGCTGGCGAAGCAGGAAAACTTAAAAGCAATCAAATGCACATCTTTGATCAGTGCAAGTTATTAGTTCGGGGATTTGCAACCGTAGGAATGATCGCCCTAGTAGACGAAGCTACCGGATATCAATATGACAGAGAAAGATTTGAACTACAAAAAATTCTTACTGCATATATTTCGGATGAGATTTTAAAATGGCAGCTCACATTTACTGATGAATTCTACAAACAAGTATATCGACTGTGGGGACTATCTTTTATACCCAAATACATCAAAAATAAGCCTTCATTTATAGGCAAGCTTACAACTAAATACATATATGAACAGTTACCGGAGGGAGTGTTAGAAAAAATAAAAATAAACACTCCAAAAACTGAAAAAGGTAATTGGAAATATAAGTTTCACCAATCCCTCACGCCTGAAATTGGGCGAGAACACTTGAAAAAGCAGATCATTGAAGTGACCACATTAATGTCAATTGCAGTGTCCAAAGAGCAATTTCAGCAATTATTCAAAATGAAATATAACAAAAGTATACAATTAGAGATGGAGTTTAATGAGGAAATTAAACCTCCCACTTTAAACAAGTTTGATGCTAGTCTTCAAACCGCTTTGCTTACCTCGATAAAATAAATGCCATAGCTTAAAGCCATCTGTTAAGCAGTTTACAGGTGGCTTTAATATTCCAATAATGTGAGAGACGTATAATTCATTGCTTATAATCTCAAACTGAAAAAATGGAAGAATTAAAAGCATTCCATGAATGGAATGACCAAATTTTTAAAGAACAAAAAGAGCAAAACCTCGTTGATTTGCATCATACCAGTCATTACGGTAAATCATCTGCCAGTATATTTAGTGATGTTCTATTCAATAGAGCCAATTCTCAAACTTTACCTTATTCTCTTTTCAAACTTCATGATGAATTTATATCAATTAGCAAGGATATAAAATACATTACGGCTATCCTGTTTTTACTCAGGCCGCATATAATAAATCCCAAGGAGAATGAAGGTAAATACTTGCAGAACTTGGAAGATCGACGATACTTAATGTACACCACATTCGGCATTCAGGCTATCTATAACTTTTGGGATAGACTAGGTGATTTGCTACATCTCTACTTTCGAACCAACATCAGGTTAGACAAAGTAACATTTGGAAGAATGAAGGATTTAATTCCAGATGATCTCAAATCAAAGACTTCATACCTACGCTTAATTGAACTATACGATGAGCAAAAGAGCATTTTTGACCTCAGACACGATGCAGTTCATCACTACCAAGTAGAAACCCAACAATTTTGGGGTGTAATTGAAAATCGAGAAGACCCAGAAAAAATAGATAGATTGAACAAAGAAAAAGAAGCATATCCAGAAAAAATGAAACATGCGCTGGAGATTTGCAACGTGTGCTTCTATTTGGCATTAGAAATTATTGCGGGGTTGCCAATAAAGGAAGACTAGTTTTTATACCCGTAGAAAGAAATTGATTACAGCTTCGAAATCGGTTTGCCTCAAATAAGTTATATAAATCTTAATGTGAGTATTTCGTATCTTAGTAAAAGCTGATTAACCTGTATAAAGTACGGGAAAGAAATCGGGGTTATACAATAGGAACTCGACTAAACGCTCAACTAAAAAAACAAAACCTGCGACCAGCGCAGGTTTTAGAAGTTACTTGTGATCCCGCTGGGACTCGAACCCAGGACCCATACATTAAAAGTGTATTGCTCTACCAACTGAGCTACGGAATCCTTTACTGTATTGCTGTTTAGCGGATGCAAAGATATAAATAATTCAATTACTTCCAAACTTTTATCAATAAAAATATCAACTAAACATAACGCATACACGTAGACAAAACCACCAAACAAGCCACCATAGCCAATCTCCAAACACACATCTGTCAATAAAAAATATTACTCATCCATACCATCCGCACCGTCATGTCCGCCGGCTGTCTTGCTACTGTTGGCCACCAGTGTATTAATATTGCTGATTTCATCTTTGGTGAAATAACGCCATTTGCCTGGCGGCAGGTCTTTCAGCGTCATATTCATGATACGTACCCGCTTCAGCGTTTCTACGTTATACCCCAGCACTTCGCACATACGCCTGATCTGGCGGTTCAATCCCTGTGTAAGGATGATACGGAATTTCTGAGGCCCCTCCTGCTGCACGAAACATTTCTGGGTGGTCACTCCCAGTATCTTCACCCCATTGCGCATGGATTTGATAAACTCCGGTGTAACCGGATTATCCACGGTAACAATATATTCCTTCTCATGCTGATTGCCGGCACGCAATATCTTATTGACAATATCACCGTCGTTGGTAAGGAATATCAGTCCCTCAGAACGCTTATCCAGTCTGCCTATCGGGAATATGCGGGACGAATAGTTCACGTAATCAATGATGTTCGTTTTATCCTTCAGATCCGTGGTACAGGTAATACCTTTAGGCTTGTTCAGCGCAATGTATACGGTGCTCTTCTTTTTCTTCAGCGGTTCCCCGTCTATTTCCACCACATCGCCGGCTTTTACGCGGTTCCCTTTGGACGCCACATTGTCGTTGATGGTGACACGCCCCTGCTCTATGTACTTGTCAGCCTCCCTCCTGCTACAGAAGCCGGTTTCGCTGATATATTTATTTACACTGATATCCATAACAGTTATTGTAATCGCCTGCAAATTACTTAAAACCCGCGGGATATTGGAAAAACAGCGGAGAGACCGTACTTTTATTATATATAATCAACATTACGGAAAATGAAGTACTCACTTAAATGCCTATACGCAGTTGCCCTGCTGCTGGTCCTGTGCGCTGCTACCCGCGCTTCCGCTACCCCCCGGCAACCATACGGCCTTCCGGCGGATAGTGTAACCATAAGCGGACAGGTCACGCATCCGCTCACCTTAAGTCAGGAGCACCTGCGCCGCTTCAATGCCGTTACAGGAAAAGACCTGAAAATTGTCGGCGTAAAAGGCGATATCAAAAAAACACTGCATTCCTGGAAAGGAGTACTGCTGACAACCCTCCTCGACAGCGCCGGCATCCGGCTGGCTCCTAAAGAAAGAGGACGCTGCTATATCGTTGTACGGGGAACAGACAACTACACCACCCTTTACTCCTGGAATGACCTCTTCAACAACCCCACCGGATCTCATGTGGTGCTCCTCTTTGAAGAAAATGGCCAGCCTATTACAACCGACGGTCCTTTCGTCATGGTCAGCACCACCGATAAAATCACCGGTCCCCGCCACGTCAAATGGGTGAACCGCATCGAAGTGGCCAGCCTGCCTTAATACTGCTTTATGGAAAATAATATCCCTGAACGGAACTATAATACCATCAGCCCTTCCGCCGGCGCGTTGCTGGCAATGAAAGCCCTGACAGATATCCCCTTCGCCCGCGAAGCAGCAATGCTGGCCGGCAGTCAGGCTGCGGACATCGATGCCGCCAGCCACCGGAACCCTGCTTTCTGGGCCCGCGTGGTGCACTTCGAAAACCGCTATCACAGCATCAATCAGCTGCTGACCGGCATCCAGGCGGCTAACATCCTGGAGCTGTCTTCCGGCTTCTCTTTCCGCGGGCTCGCCACCACACAGCAGCAAGCGGTTCATTATATAGACACTGACCTGCCAGAACTGATAGCAGCCAAAATATCATTCCTGCAATCCCTATCCGCATCACTCCCACCCGCTGCCGGCATGCTGGAAACATTACCCCTCAACGCCCTCGATGCACCTGCTTTTACAGCCACCACCGGCCGCTTCCGGCCCGGACAGCTGGCCATCCTCAACGAAGGCCTGCTCATGTATCTCAGCATCCCCGAAAAAGAACAACTATGCCGCATTATCAGGGAAACCCTGCTCCGCCACGGCGGATACTGGATTACGGCCGACTGCTACCTGAAACACAGCACCGCAGGAAACCCCGTACTACAGGCCGACCAGGAACTGAATTCTTTCTTCCTGCAACATAATATCCAGGAGAATATGTTCGACAGCTTCGATGCTGCAGCCGGCTTCTTCCGCCGCAACGGCTTTGAAATTGACGGCGAAGCTCAGCCGGACTATACCCGGCTGACAGCCTACAATCATCTTCTCAAAAACAGCTCCCCGGAACAACTGTCGGCCCTCCGCAAACGCGGAAAAATACAGGCGACCTGGCGCCTGAAGCCCATTCCATCCTGATAAAATATATCTGCAGAAAATTTTTTCAACTTTTTTTAAAGCCTGCTGACATAAGGTTGTCACTCTCCCTGTAGTTCTTTGTGTTGTTATTAATCACATACATCCTAAAAAACTATAGCCATGGCAAACATGAACGCAACTACTGAACTGACAGCCACCGTTATCTCTCCGGAAGAAATACGCAAACACTGGCAAAGCCACCGCGGACTTACCCGCAGACTAATAGAAGCTTTTCCGGAAGACCAGTTCTTTACTTTTTCTATCGGCGGCATGCGCCCCTTCTCTGAGCTGATCGCCGAGCTGAACAGAATCGCCGCCAGCGCCGCCACCGGCCTGCCTACCGGTAACTGGCACTCCGAAAGCTACGCCTCCGCCGCCACCCCTGCCACCAAAGCAGAAGTGCTGGCCCTCTGGGATAACGTCACCACCGCCATCGACAGCAACTGGCCCCTGATGACCCTGGAACGCTTCCACGAAACCGATAAAGCCTTCGGCATGTACGAAGGCGTAGTATACAGCCTCCTCCTCTACTTCATCGACAACGAAATCCACCACCGCGGCCAGGCCTACGTCTACTTCCGCGCCCTCGGCCTCGAACCCGTACCGTTTTGGGACCGCAACTAATATTTTGTTATTTTATTATTTGGTTATTTGAGATTTGATGGGAAATTTACGGATTTTGGGATTTTGAAATTTTGAGATTTTATAAATGCAGTGAAGATCACACTATCATCCGCTGCATTTAAAATCTCAAAATTTCAAAATCCCAAAATCCGTAAATTTCCCATCAAATCTCAAATAACCAAATAATAAAATAACAAAATGTCCTCCTATCTTTGAAGGATGCAAAAGCACGTCCTTATACTGGGTGCCAATTCTGATGTGGCTAAGGCTGCCATTCCGCTGTATGTGGCAAAGGGGTATCATGTTATGGCTGCTTCCCGCAATACGGTTGCGTTACAGGATTTAGTGGAGGAAAAGGGTATTCCGGAGAAGCAGGTAACCATACTTTCCTTTGATGCGGCGGATTTTGAGCAGCATGCGGACTTCTATCAGCGGCTGCCTGCTAAACCCCATATTGTACTGTATGCCGCCGGTTTCCTGAAAAATAATGAAGAAGCGCTGCATGACTGGTCAGGCAGTTATCAGATGATGCAGGTACATTACTGCGGAGCTGTTTCTATATTGAATATTATTGCCACAGATACTTCCAATACCCACCTGGAAAAGATTGTGGGGCTTTCCTCTCTCTCAGGGGTGAGGGGCCGGAAAAGCAATTTCATCTATGGCAGCACCAAGGCTGCTTTCACGCAGTACCTGGCAGGGCTGCGGCAGCATCTTTTTCAACGCCGTATAACCGTTAACGTGGTGGTAGCGGGATATATACGCAGTAAAATGACGGCAGGTCTTGACCTCCCTGAATCCCTGATGCTGGAGCCATCTTTTATTGCACAGGCGGTAGTTGGCGCCGGCAACGGTTTTGTGCTGGTACCAGGGTATAAATGGAAAGTTATTTACCACATCCTGCGGCGGCTGCCGGAAAAACTGGTCGCCCGCCTGCCCTGAGCTACCGGCGCCGGAATACCCGGCTGGTATCTGTTACCACCAGCGGATGTTCCTGCTGCCAGGTGAGAAAGTTGCGGAACAACGCAGGATTCGATAAACGCCACACTTCAAAGTCACGCTCATCACCAAATCCCAGTATCCAGTAGTTATACGCTTCGAGGAAGCCTGCAGCACGTACTTTCAGCTGATAATCGAATAATGGCGTTGCCTCCTGCTGCTTTTCCCGGAGTTCATACATGGACAAAAACCTGGTGCGGGCACGGTGCAGGGAAGGCAGACTGATGATCTTCTCGCCCTGTAGTGCTTCCAGCAGAAACGGCTGATATATTCCCGTGCTGTAAGGCGTCCGGAAAGACGGCGTCAGCTCTCCGGGAGCATCGCTCCAGAGTACACCCGCTATGTCGTGTCCACGGCTGAAGTCTACCGTCACCGCAGTATCTCCGGGAAAATGTACATCAGATTTATACGTGAGATATAACAGTTTGCTGATTTCCCGGATACGCGAGGGGTTCCGCTTTTCCAGGTTCAGGAATACTTCCCCGTAAATCATGCCCCAAACCTTCTCAGATGAATTGCAGAACAGTTTCGAAGCCCAGTAGTAGTTGGCGGCATGCATCGGGCTGGCCAGTATGCCTGTCTCGAAATAAATAAGCGCCCGCTCATATTCTTTCGCCTGCATCTCCAGCATCCCTCTTTCGGTATAGAGGTTGCCTGCCTCCGGAAACAGCTGCAGCGCCCTGTCATAGGTTTCTCTGGCCTTGCTGCGCTTTCCGCTGTCGTCATAACAATGTCCCAGCAGCACATATACCAGCGGCGATGCCGGCTTCTGCCGGGTAAGCGGCTGCAGTACGGTGATGGCCTTGTCATACTCCTGCAGGGCATACCTGGCAGCAGCCATTTCATACACATACATTTCATTGCCGGGATCCAGGCGGATGGCCTCCTGTAGCAGGGGAACCGATTGCGCCGGATCACCGCTTTCCATAAAGGCCAGTGCGGCGATACATTTTTCACGCGCCAGCAGGGAATCTTTCTGCCTGGCATCAGAGGTGTTGGCATACAACAGGCAGGTAATGAGGATACAAGGGATGAGTTGCATAGTCAGGGTGTTGTGAGGGAAAACCTGTACCTGAATTTAAGTGAATTTTATTACATTTGTTGTTTCTTATGCCAGAAAATCACAGGAGGAATTATGAGCTTAGCGCCTATCGCACTGTTTGTCTATAACAGAGCAGACCATGCGAAACAGACGATTACCAATTTGCTTAAAACTGCTGAAGCGGCGCATACAGATCTGTATATTTTCAGTGATGGCCCCCGGTCAGAAAAAGAAACCGTAAAGGTGCAGGAAGTAAGGAATTACATTCACACCGTTACCGGCTTCGCCAGCGTTACCATCGTTGAACAGCCTAAAAATATCGGCCTCTCCCGCAGCATCCTTTCCGGCGTATCTATGGTGCTCGATAAGCACGGGAAGATGATTCAGATAGATGATGACCTGATTGTTTCTCCCTGGTGCCTGAAATACTTCAACGACGCCCTTGACCATTACGAACATGATGACCGCGTAGCCTGTGTCTGCGGATTCCTGTATCCGGTACGCAAACCCGTGCCTCCCGCCTTCTTCATGAGAGGAGCCGACTGCGCCATCTGGGCTACCTGGAAAAGAGCGTGGACCATCTTTGAGGCAGACGGGCAAAAGCTGCTGCAGGAAATAGAACGACGGAAGCTCTCCTTCAAATTTGATTTCCACGGCGCTTATCCATACACGCAGATGCTGAGAGATCAGATCGCAGGTAAAAACGATTCCTGGGCTATCCGCTGGCATGCGGCTGCATTCCTGCAAAATAAATATACCCTGTATCCCGGCCAGTCTATGGCCCATAACATCGGGATGGACAGCTCCGGCACCAACTGCGGCACTTCCAGTGATTATGACGTGGAAATAGGCACCTCTCCCATTCCTGTTGAGAACCTGCCCGTGGTACAAAGTCCGCAGGCGTTCCGTGCCTTTAAGGACTTCTTCATCGGCATGAACAAATACAGCTGGTTCAAACGCAAACGTAAACGCTTCAAGCGCTGGGTCAGATATATCTTCACCGGCGCCTGATTATACCACAGAACATAGATTGCATGCTGAATTTCTGCACCCTCTTCAACTCATTATATCTTACCCGCGGACTGGCCATGTACCGCTCCCTGGAACGTCATGCGCCGGATTTCCATCTCTATATTTTTGCTTTCGATGATGCCGCCCTGAACACGCTGCGCGCATTGCGGCTGCCAAAGGCAACCATCATTTCCCTGCAGGAATTTGAAGATGAGCGGCTGCTCGCCCTTAAACCATCCCGCACGCCCGGCGAATACTGCTGGACCTGCACACCTGCCACCATCGAATATTGTATAGAAAAATACCAGCTGGCCGCCTGCACCTACATCGATGCAGACCTGCTGTTTTTCAGCAATCCCGCTGTGCTGACGGCAGAAATGGAGCATAAGTCGGTACTCATCACGGAACACCGTTATACACCTGCTTACGATCAGACCGCTACCAGCGGTAAATACTGCGTGCAGTTCATCAGCTTCAAAAATGATACCGCTGGCCGGCAGGTGCTGACAGACTGGAAAGAGAAATGTTTTGAGTGGTGCTACAACCGCTTTGAAGATGGTAAATTCGGAGATCAGAAATACCTGGACAGCTGGTGTGAGCGCTTCACCGGCGTACATGAGCTGCAACATACCGGCGGGGGCGTAGCTCCCTGGAACATACAGCAGTATTCATTTTCCGGCCAGGGAGATAAAATCACCGGCACGGAAATTTCCGGCGAGAAAAGTTTTGAGTTAGTCTTCTATCACTATCATGATTATAAATACTGTATGGCTGATGGCTGCTATCTCGGTGAATATGTGATTACCCTTCCGCAGATGCGCTCCATTTACAAACCTTACATAAAAGCCCTGCAGGCAGCAGAACAGGAGCTGGCCGCAGCCGGACTTACCGGTACTTTCCACGAAACGCGGGAAATACCCAGGCTGCATACATCCCTGAACCGGCTCTTCAAATACTACCTTGCCGGCTATACGAATAAATACTATAAGCGGAAATATATTACAGGGTAAGGTCAGGCGCCTTTGATCTTCTTTTTGAATTCCTTGCTTTTATACCGCCACCAGGTAAACCAGCTCATACTCTCCCGGATAATAGCTGGTTTATCTTTCAGGAAAACCTCGTCAGGATTATTGGCAGAGAAGCCACTCATATTATAGCTTACCACCGGAACAGGGTAATAGTCCTTCCGGAACTGCCGGTCGCCCCATACCCGGATGTTCAATGCATAGTCTGCATACACCCTGTATTTAAGATCATACTGGTATTTCTGGAAAACCGCAGCCGGGTACAATATCGCCTGGTGGTTAATACATCCCTTTGCCATACGGTAAGCAGAGAACTTTCCGGTAAGCAGACCCGTCTTCGTCGTCCTTCCGTCTTTATGGAATTCTTCCGTTATGCCATAATACACAGTATCCGGGCGTTGCAGCCTGGCCGCCAGCTCACTGAAACCCGGCAGCAACCTGTCGTCCGCACCCAGAAAATGTAACCACCCGCCGGTAGCCATCCGCACACCTTTATTCAACGCATCATAAATACCCTTATCCGGCTCACTCACATACTGCAACTTCAGCCTCAACGCATACTCCTTCAACACTGCCACTGTATCGTCCTGACTACCCCCATCCACTACTACCACCTCAATATCCTTATAGGATTGCACCTCCACAGAAGCGAGACACTCCCGTAAATCCTCCCCCACATTATACGTTGCAATAATTATACTGATGGTCCTGTTCATCCCGCAAAACTATAAAATATTTGATTATTTGATTATTTGATTATTTGATTATTTGGTTATTTGAGATTTGAGATTTGAGATTTGTATCCACAGGATGTGCCCCCGGGGGGAGTAGCACGTATCTTCGTAATAGCTTGTAGAATCTGTGTTTGATAGTGGTGAGCGTTTATTGGCTAACCGTAATGCTAACCTGATTACGTTTGACCATTATAGTGTAAGATATAAGTAAAGTTATAAAATAGCACATTCTTAGCCCAAAATTCAAAACAAGACTAGGTTGCTCGGATACAACAGAACATAATACCACATACCATATTAGTCAATGTCAACGACC
The DNA here is from genome assembly GCF_009928525.1 of Chitinophaga solisilvae. Taxonomy (GTDB): domain Bacteria; phylum Bacteroidota; class Bacteroidia; order Chitinophagales; family Chitinophagaceae; genus Chitinophaga; species Chitinophaga solisilvae. The sequence goes on from NZ_JAABOK010000008.1 coordinate 88,004, forward strand.
TAGGATATTCGCATTAAAAACGTATTATCAATCAATTTTAATGCGATACTTTGGCAACGTCAAGTGCTTTTAATCCGTCATAACTAAATCCTAAAAAGAATTCGACCTCTACGTTTTCATTTCTACCCCGAATAAGCCCATTACCCTTATCAGCCCTTGCAGGTATAAATGATGCTTGTAAACCATTTGCAAACTCTATTAAGCCTAACTCGGGACCTGTTAAACTTACAACCCGCCCGCGTAGTGGCACCAATTTTGAATGATCAAGCTTTAACCCTCTAATACCATCTTCAACTGTCACGACTAACCTACGGAGAATAATATGTTTTAGTTCTACTCCATGTCCATATAATTCCGAAATAAATGTTCTTTGCGGATTGTGCCTTGAACTCTCGCTCACCTCTCGAATTAGATTTACAGCGAGCTGCGCAGAAAAAGAATTGCCATTAATAGCATCGATTACATACAATATTGCTAAATAAAATCTTACCTCAATAGAATTACTCAAAGTTCTCCACCGAGCTAATTTTTGAATAGCTGTATCTATTGAAATAAATTCGCTAACTCGTGCTGCTCTAAACCAAAGAAAAATATTCTTTATGTCTGTAGGATCTTGATCAATATTATCATCTAGCAGATTTAAAATTCTATTAAGGTCTTTGGACGTAAGCATTTCCCATCCAGAAGCTCTATCTACATAGGCATAAACCAAGTTTAAACGTATCGCCAATTTATTGGTTTTACTGGTTGAAAGCAAATTTTGCCAAGTTTGTATGATTACACTATAATTTGTGAAATATTGCCGCAAATTATTCTTTGCCCGCGTAAAGTAATAATCATCTTCTGTATGATTTAATTTGGCCTGAAGCTCCTCTAAAAGCAATCTTGCCTCACGGAATAAATTTGCATCAAAATCATTTAATTTAGTAAGAAATTGTCCTCTATCATCGAGTTTAGATTTAGAATATTTAAAGTCAAGGTAGGAAGTAATTGCATCTATATTCGTTATATATCCATACCTACTATTGGGATTATAATTCCTTGCTATTTCAAATTGCAAGCCACTTTGTGATACAAGCCTTTCTAGCTCTTCTAAATCTTTAAGATCCACATCAGAACTATACCTATTTCGCTGCATTATACTTTTTGCCGTCGAAACTAAAATCATACCCTTTATGTGGTATAACGTATGATCTTTGCCATTTGACTCTAAATCTAACTGAATTGCTATATCTATGCATTCTTCAGCTCTCTCTTGATTCTTAATAACCAAATTATATAATCTTGCCAGGTGGCTCCAATAATGGATTTTCTTAGGAAAAGTTTCTGCTAATTTACTTAATACAATCAGCTTTGCATTAGATGAACTTAAACCTTCTTCCACTAATTTTGAAAACTGCTTCTCATCTTCCTCGTCTTCATTATCGATCCTGTCAATGAATAACCTATTTAATAGCTCAAATTCATCTTCGGAGGGGTCAAAGCTTCTATTCCCCAGCAATTCAATAAACTTTATTGAAAGATCCGTAAGCGATATGGTCATTTCTTCCAAGTTCCCACCATACATGACAACTAAATATTGTTTAGCAACCAGATAATGTAGTGGTCTCCAAATTAAGGTTCCATCACTAACTATCAAGTGGAGTAATGCTTCATTTAAATAATTTTCAAGCCGTATTGAGACTGATTCTGGTAAGGAAAGAAAACCCGAAAAGCATTGAGCAGAAAGGGATCTCTGTGCATATACTCCGCAGAAACAGATTAGCGCGACAATTTGCTTTTGAATTTCATCATTCTCACTAGTGTCAACCGCCTTTCTGATAAAACTTGCTAACCCCGAAAAATTCTCTTCAAATGCAGTTAATCCAAAAAACAAAGGATGCTTCTCTTTAGAATTTGCAGAATTAACAATAGCATCTAATTCATACTTCTTTCGTGGCGACAATTCAATGTAAGCCTGAGAAAACGTAACAACTTCTTTATCTGACAGAACTTCAGAAATATAGTCTTGACTTGTTCTGAGTTGAGATGGCTTGGTTATTTTTCGCTGAATTTCCCAAAAAGTAACTGGAAAATTCCGTGTTAAAGCTTCGTTGAAAATACGAAGCCGAGAGTCATTATTCACATCCTCACTATCCATAACAATTAATGGAGGAAGGGAAGATTGCTGAAACAGGTAGTAAATTCTATTTATAGTTTCATTTGGACGATATCTTCTAACAAATGCAACTGGATACTTTTCTTTAATCTTCCAAGCAACTCTTTTTGAAATTGTTGTTGCTCCAATACCAGGATAATGAAATAGAGAAATTGTTTTTATTAATCGTTCTCTCAAATTCTTCTCCAGCTTTTGGTCTAATACGGGTTCCAAATCCCTGGGAAGATCATATCCTAATAAAAGCCCTTTCCATCCAAGTTTTCCTCCTTTATAAAAATCCATTCTTTCATCATGTGAATCAAAATCTTCTTTATAAATCGATTTATGAAGCAATTCAATATCTTCACCCAACCATTGATAATCCACCGATGAAATTGATTGGGTACCCTCATCCTTATGAGGAATAACTATATCATCAATGGCTGCGAGTGGCTCGAAATATGTCCTTATTGTCGAAAGTCCTACCGCAATTTCAGGAATTTTTATTTTAACTTGTTCGCCTTCATATTCTGTAGCCAATTGAAAATAGTCATCTAGATTAGCATTCGCAAAAACGAACTTCATTGAAGTTCCAAAGGAGTTAAACAGCCATTTAACAACTTCTGTTGTGTAGTTGATCTTATCTGAGACTATGAGAACAGTAGTTGGCTTACTAGATATCGCTAACTGCAATTTGGCAAATACCTGGGTAAAAAAAGGCTGATAATCTCTATTCCAAAATCTAAAATCGGTATAAACACTACTGGTTCTTCCATCAATCCCGTTTCCATATAGCCAATAACATGCCCTATCAGAAAATGATGACGGTAGAACATCTCCTAAAGTAAATTGATGAATTGGCTTACGTGAACTAATTTCACTGTTCACGACGTGGAAAAATCCAGAATTTGCAGAGGCATTATCCAAATCAATTACTGCACTCCAATCCACTAAAGCAAACGGCTTAATCAAATCTGGAAGGATTTGGTTAAAATCGGCTACCAGAATATAATTTTGATTATTACCAAAAACATTCATTAGACTAAAAAGTCTATTCCACTCAGAGGAAGTATCTATAACAACTGGGGATAAATCAGGAATTTGTTTGAGTTGAGAATTAGAAACATTCAAATAAGTCAAAATAATCTTACGAGTTTCTTCTAGAACTTTTATTAAAGAATTATAGTGTGGTACAGCCCCAGAGTGCTCCGGGTCATTCCTTACGGCCCTTTTAAGATCGCTAATACATGCAGTATCAATGTCAGTTGTTCTGATAGGCGGCGTTGTATTGCCTACAAATAAATGTAATTTATCATGAAAATTTGGTCTTTCAATTATTCTAATTTCATTTGCATTTGTGATAGGGTCTGTAAAAATATTTAGTAGATAATTTTTAATAACCCATTCTAAAGTACTATAAATCAACCCCGCCGAAGATGACAATTGCATCATGAAATCATTAATTCTTCCAGCTTGAGCTAGGCTATGCGATTCTTCTAACGACGAAACACTTTCATTAAATGTTTCAATAATTTTATCTTTGGTTACAAGAGTCATTTGTTTATATTATATATATAAAAATAATTATACCATTTCTTCTCTGTTGCCAATATGACTAGACATCACAAGAACCTAGTGGATGAGCTATATCTTTAATGTTATTTTGTGAATATAAAGCCAATCACAATATATAAATTGGATGTACCGACTAACTATTTCGATCCCATATTTTACGAAGTATCCGACCAATTGTCTCTCTCGAAAAAATAAGGGCCATATCTTAATGATTCAACTGTTGAGATTATAGATTCATGGAGTTCTAACAATACATCCTATCTACTAATTTTTTTTCTCTTGAGTATTAATATGTGTATAAGCATGATAGTCAAGAGTAGTGAAGGCAAATATAAGTAAGATACATTAAAACAATGCAAAATTGATCATTACAGTGCAAAGCTATTTTTGAACCTATTCGGCATTGGAACTAATTCTGCATTGCCAGCTATGTTTTAGTAATACCCAAACCCTTAAACTTTTCATGCTCCGCATGCAACATGCGATAAGATAAATGGCGCAAAAAGAATCAGGCACCACTATCGTTTAGTCCTAACACATAAAAAAACTCGATGGTTCAAATCCTGCTCCCCGAAAATGGAGGTAGATAAGCCATTCGTTACTTCCTCAGCAATCTCACGTATCTTTTCCTTCACTGCCCTACTTAATGTCTGTGTGGGTATCCTCATCAGCCAGGATGGCGATATATTGATCCAATGCAGCTTCTAAATCATGTAACTCAATACCCGACTGAAAACTCAATAATTCATAAAGATCGCTTTCCTGCTCTGTGATCAATGCTGGTATTAAGTCCCCAACCTAGTTTCTTCGAAGTGCATCACGGATATTAATATTAGAGCTGAAAAAATCTTTTAGCAGGTATATGTTTTATGAAAAGCGGGCGCGAAGATTTGGCACAAAAAAAGCGCGGTACCCACCCTTCGCTTTTGAGGCCATGAGAAGCCCATGCTACGAAAAAGTGGGCCGACGTACGAACGCGAGCCATCCACTTCATCGTCTCGTGGCATTGAAGATTCTCAGGTTTCAAAAGCGAGACTTAAAATGCGAATTGCTTACAATATCTTGTATTGAAGAATCGCAAAAATATATTCTAAATGCTAAAATAATAAATAAATTCGATTTTGTCAAATTTGACAATTTTATTATTAATCGGTTACGGACCTTGAGTAGGTGAAAACTAAGAATCAAGCATATATAACGGCTTTCGGTCAAAACTTCAAAAAACTTCTGGAGTCTAAGAAAAAGACCCCAGAAGAGGTTGCTGCCCATGGCAATATTGAAACCAAACAGGTTTATCGTGTAATAAATGGAGAACATGCTGCCACGCTATCGGTAATTTACGCACTGGCAAAAGGGCTGGATGTGCATCCCAAGGAACTATTCGATTTTCGCTTCGCGGGATAACATATTTTACAGATCTACTTCTCGGTGTTACTTTCTTGCTGAAATAGCTTCCATACTTCATCTCTCAGAAAGAAAACACGAGATCTCATCTTATAGCGTTTAAACTTACCAATCTTTATCCATTCATACACCAGCGGTTACTGGTTCGCCTGACGTAACTAAGAGGCTGTAATGTTTGTGTAGATTGGTTTTCAGGGTGAGTAACTTTCGGTTAATCGCCTATGCTTCTTCGGAGTTTCCTTTAACACATTGGGCGGAGGCATTCCATAATGCCGGGGTTACATACTGATACGTGGAAAGTTCTGCACATTTGCCGCCTACGCTGACGCGAAGATAAATAGCGGGCTTATTATTTTTAGTACGGCTATTGTTGAGCCAGAAAAGAGCAGAAAAGCTGGTCATACGACACTTGTTTTAAGCTAACCAAAATTGTTTCAATTGCACTTATCTTAACATCACTTAGCATTGGCCAAACGAAATACAGTATAGCATTTAAGACCAGTGACGGTTAGCACAATTTAATCATTCTGTTGCTAACCTCAACGCTCACTTTTCTATCGTTACTTATCTTTTCACACATTTACCACCAAAAACAAAAAAAACTTGTAGAATCAGCTTCTACAAGGTTTAAATACTTCAGCGTACTTATTTTTACATTACTTCGTAAATCCCCCAGGGGGCACATCTTGTGGATACAAATCTCAAATAATCAAATAACTAAATAACCCCTATCTTTAGGGGGTTGGAACAACGTTATAATGGAAATCAGACAACTCTTCAAGCCGGTACAGCCTTCTGTAAGGAATGACCTTCAGGGCGCCACCTATACGGAGCTGCTCCCGGATGTGCGGTTGATGAAATATATTTACTGCTACTGGCAGCTGACTTCCGCAGAAGAATTAAAGGAGCCCTTTTATTACCGGGTAGTGGCGGATGGCTGTATGGATATTTTCTATAACACGGATAAGCCGGATGACAACTATATCATGGGTTTCTCCACCACTTATACGGAGTTCCCGCTGGAAAACAGGTTTAATTATATCGGCATCCGTTTTCTGCCGGCTGCTTTTCCTTTATTGTTCCGGGTGAATGCCGGCGAACTTACCAACCGCTTTGAACAGCTGCAGCAGGTAGTGCCGGCCCTGTCCAGGGGCATTGCACGGATTGCTGCCGGCCAGGTATCCCTGCCGGCCTTACAACCGTTACTGGATCAATATTTCATGGAAACTATCTCCGGCAAGGACCTCCAGGCGGATCACCGTCTTTTCGAAGCCATAGACCTGATCCTTCAGGCTAAAGGCGTCTTAAACGTGGAAAGCAGCCTGGACACCGGTATCAGTCCGCGCCAGCTGCGCCGCCTCTTTGAATTTTATATCGGCGATACCCCTAAAACATTCAGCAAGGTGGTCCGCTTCCAGCACATCCTCCAGGCCAAGCCCTCCCTCAAAAGCCTGCGGGAAAACAAACTATTCTATGACGCCGGCTACTACGACCAGGCCCATTTCATCAAAGAATTCAAAACCATGTACGGACTCACCCCCACTATCGCCCTCCGGGAAAAGTAACCCCTGATCTCCCCGCTAATCTCCGCTCCCATTCGCAATTCGTAATTCGTAATTCGTAATTATATTTGTCCGTTTTTTACAATCTTCTTCACCTATATTTTGTCAATTTTGTTGCATCAATCAGCAACGAAATAAATTAAGCATCATGAAACTGAACGCAGGCATTGTCACCAGCAAACTCGCTGCCACCAAAGACTTCTACACCAGCATCCTTCATTTCGGCATTACCTTCGAAAATGAATTCTACCTCCTCCTGCATACACCCGGCCGGCAGTCGGAGATCAGCTTCCTGCTGCCCGGACACTACACCCAGCAACCTCTCTTCCACCCGGCCTTTCAGGGCAAAGGCGTATACCTCACCATCGAAGTGGATGATGTAGATGCCGTTTACCGGGAAATAAAAGATAAAGGAGTAGAGATAAAGATTGAACTACGGGAAGAGCCCTGGGGAGACAGGCATTTTGCTATTGAAGACCCGAATGGGGTAGGGATTGATATTGTTACATACCAGGCGAATTAATTACGAATTACGAATTGCGAATTACGAATTACGAATGTAGAAGCGAAGATTAAAATTTTTTATCCGCTTATGTCTTCGCTCCTCATTCGTAATTCGTAATTCGCAATTCGTAATTCGTAATTAATTAATGACAAAGATAGGTACAAACCGCCCTCCTAACCATTCTTGCCTTCCAGCCAGCTTTTAAATTCCGCCACCCTTTCGCGGCTAATAATAACATCAGAATCAACATAAGGCGCTAATTGAAGAATTAATCTGCTATTGTAATAGGTTGTAATTTTTTTGATGGCATCGATGTGGATGATGAACTGCCGGTTGATGCGGAAGAAAACATTTTTGTCGAGCATTTTTTCTATCTGGTCCAGTGAGTAATCCAGCGGTAAACGCTGATTAGCTGTGGTGGTGGCCATTGTTACGCCTTTGCTGAAATGCAGGTAGGCAATGTCCTGGGCCTTGACATACACCAGCTGGTTATTGACTTTACCGATGAAACGGGTGCTGTTACGCCGCATAAACTCTTCCGCGATCAGTTCTATGCTGATGGTTTTTGCGGTTGAAGGCTGGAAGTGTTCGTACTTCTGCAGGGCGGCAGCCAGTTCGCCGGCATCGATCGGTTTCATCAGATAATCAATGCTGTTGACCTTGAATGCCTGTAATGCAAAGCCATCGAAGGCCGTGGTAAAGATCACCGGCGTACGTATCTTTGCTTGCCTGAATATTTCAAAGCAGTTGCCGTCGGACAGCTGTATATCCATCATCATGAGATCTACGGGCTGCTTCTGCTCCAGCCATTTTAACCCGTCAGCTACTGATTCTATCACACCGGCGATCTCTATACCGGGATCGTATTTGTGTAACAGCTGAATCAGGCGTTCGGCGTTATGCATTTCATCTTCAAATATGATAATCTTCATGTGGTGGCGATAATCGGAATTTTTACAATAAACTGATCATCCTGCTGCAGGATAATGATGCTGCGATCGCTGATAAGCGCATAACGGTTGCGGATATTTTCCAGGCCAATACCGGAAGACATATCAGGATTGGTTTTCAGCCTGACAGGATTAGACACTACCAGGTGACCTTCCTCCATTTCCACCGTTACTATCAGCGGATCATTATGGGAGAAACGATTATGCTTGATGGCGTTTTCTATCAGCAGCTGCAGGGATACCGGCGGTATCATCCCTTTCATCCGTGTCTTCTCATCTATGTTCACCCTGAACTGTACGCTCTGCTGGTGGCGGATGCGCATCAGGAACAGATAGGAATCCAGGAAGTCCAGCTCCGTCTGTACCGTTACCAGGTTCTCAAATTTTTTATCGAGGATGTACCGGTAAGTCTTGGCCAGCTGCGTGATGTAGTCGGCCGACAGGTCGGGGCTTTTATACACCAGGTTGGTCAGCACACTCAGGGAATTAAAGAAGAAGTGCGGATCTATCTGGTTGCGCAGGGCGTCATATTTGGCCTGCAGGTTTTCCCGCATCAGTCTTTCTGCCTGTACCTGCGACTCCTTCCAGCCGGAATAATAATATACGATGCCGTTGAAAGCCAGTATCAGCAGGTAAAAGCAGAAGATGCCGAAGTTCAGGTCATAGCTGAAATTGCGGAAGCTCTCCCAGGCCTCATAGCGGTGAAACAACACAATATCCATGGCGCCGTACAGGAAGCCGAAGCAGTAGGCAGACAACATTCCATATACCAGTAATGCGGCGCATAATACGGACAGGCGGCGGGTGGTATGCTGGTTGTGCAGCCGGTGCTCCAGGAATTTGGTCAGGCGTACCGTGCCTTCCCACACCAGTAATCCGAACAGCACATACACCAGACTGAACATCTGTCCGCGGAAATTCAGCATCTTCAGCTCCTGCACAAAGGTGTGGTCGAAGGATTGAAAGATGATGCTGAAAGTATACAGTATCAGTATCCTGGACAGATACAGAAACACTTTGCTGGAAAATAACTTTTCGTTCTCCTGGAAATTCATAGTCATTGCGGTAATCCTAAAAATAGTTATTTTCTTTGAACCAGCTGTGCGCGCCTGCTATCGCATCTTCTATAGGTGTGTAGCGTACCTGCAGTTCGCGTTCTGATTTCCTGCCGGTGTAATAGTTGTCCAGGCTCAGCATGTAGGCGGCGGTATAATTCAGTTTGCCGCGTATATGTAAAAGCTGCTGCAGTACAGAACCGGTGACCCCGGCTATTTTCAGGAGGAAGCGCGGGATGCGTATCATCACTTTCTTCTCTCCCGATACCTGGTTCAGTATACTAAAAAATTCGCGGTAGGTAAGATTATGACCGGCGAGCAGATAACAGTCGCCGGTCTTCCCCTTGTCTATGGCATTCACGATTCCCCTGCATACATCCTGAATATGAACGAAGTTTTTTCCGCCGGGCGGATAAAACAGTACTTTCTTTTTCATCCCGTAAAGGATCAGTTTTCCGGAGCTGGGCTTGCTGTCGCGCGGTCCGATCATGAAGGTGGGGTTGACCACCACTCCCTGCAAACGCCCTGCAGCTACCTGTTCCAGTACATATTGCTGTGCGAGGTATTTGGTATTGATATAGCCGGAGTTGGCGTTAAACAGCGTGAATCCGTTCAGCTCCGTACCAGGATGCATTTTGGATCCCGGCCCGATGGTATTGGCGGTGCTGACGTATATCAGTCTTTTCACCTGCTGCGCAATACAGGCTTCCACGATATATTTGGTAGCCGTGAAGTTCACGCGTTCATAGGCTTCAAAGGAGATGTTCCACTGGTCAGTGATGCAGGCGGTATGGATAACAATATCGCATCCTGCCACTGCAGCACAGACATCGTCCCGGTTATCAATATTTCCGGAGAAGATTTCACAGGGAATATCTTCCATACCCAGGAGATTGGCAGATGCGCGGATCATGGCTTTCACCTCATATCCCTGCCGGAACAATTCTCTCGTCAGATGGGAGCCGAGAAATCCGTTGGCCCCCGTTATTAATACTTTCATCATGTTGCAAATTGTATTTCTTTCTTCACCTCCCTGGAAACCAGCCGGAGCTTCAGTCCGGCCGGAAGCAGCTGCATGAGCTTATGATTGATGCGGTTCATCAGTCCGGGTATGATGACCCTGCATTTGGAAAGTGCGCCTTTCAATGCTATTTCCGCGATTTCACTGGCCGGCAACAGGCCCATCTTGCCTTTTATCCCCTGCCCTATGATCCTCCGCGTGGTATGCGAATTGGTCATAATAGGCCCGGGATACACCACACTAACCGACAGGCCGGTACCGGACAGTTCTTCTCGCAGCCCCAGAAAGAAGGAAGATATAAATGCCTTCGATGCGGGATACACCGTTTTATAGGCTATCGGTGTGAAAGCCGCCATGCTGGCTATGTTGAGGATATAACTTTCCTTATGTTGCAGCAGATGCGGAATCAGCATCCGCGTAATCATCACAGTACTCCTTACATTCAGCAGGATAATGCTGTCAATTTTTTCAAGAGGGGTAGCGGTAATGGAAGAAGTACCGCCCACCCCTGCGTTGTTGATGAGAAAATCGATCTGGTATTGTGACATGATTTCCTGCAGGCAACGCTGCAGGACCTCTGTATTGGTCATATCAAATTCAAAGAAACGTACGTCCACGCCGTATTCCAGCTCCAGGCTCTCTGCCAGGGAGAATATATTGCAGCCCGGAAGGGACAGCAAAATCAGGTTACGGCCCATCGCCGCGCACTGGCGGGCAAACTCCTTTCCCAGTCCGGAACTGGCGCCGGTAATCAGGGTGTACTTCAGTTGTTGCATAGAATGGCTTTGGCAGGCGGCTTTCCGGGTGTGAACAGTAGCGGCCCTGGTGACAAATGATTGCATCCGCGGCTGAATGGTATTACACTGACGGCTGCTGGTTCCGTTGATGTGTGAGCTGTTTTCCGTTCTCAGTATATACCTCAGGCACTGCATATGATTGTAGGCTTTAATTGATGGTACAAAAATGCAACCCGCTGCAGTATCTGCCAGCAATTTTCCCACGAATTGCAGCATAAGGCAGCTGGACTGTAAAAAAGCAGGCAGGGATCGTAAGCGGCTTTATCTGCATTCCTGGCCGCCTTGTCGCGGGATATGGTCTGCTGGCCTACTATGCCGCCACCCGATGGTTTTACTCCCTAATTTCAGCCTATGAACCGCGATAAAAAGATACGCCGTATGGCACGCCTGCTGAGGGTACTGTCATTCCTGCTCGCCGCCACCGGCCTGGTGATGGTGATGCGCCGGGTGCTGGTGGTCAGCGGCAGCCTGACTTCTTTTAACCCTTCCGGAGGGAAACCTTTTGACCATGGCTTTACAGAGAATCCTCTACTAACTTTCATTCATATACTCCCCGGCGCCATTTTCATGTTGCTGGGCCCTTTGCAGTTTATCCCGCGGCTGCGGAGCAGGTTTCCGGCCTTCCACCGCATCAGCGGGCGTATCTTTATCATATCGGCATATATCACCGGCATATCTGCAGTCATGATGCCTTTTGTGATGCTCCCCATCGGTGGCATCAATGAGGCTGCCGCCTCCATCCTCTTTGGCTGCTGGTTCCTGCTGGCGCTTTCCATGGCCTGGTATCATATTCTTCATCAACATACAGGGCTGCACCGGGAATGGATGATCCGGGCATTTGCAACAGGGCTGGCTGTCAGCACCGTGCGCCCCATCATTGCCCTGTTCTTCGGGTTCTCCGGATTACCGCCGCAGGTCTTCTTTGGCACTGCTTTCTGGATAGGCTTTACCCTGCACCTCATCATCGCGGAGGGATGGATCAATTTCAGCCGGTGTGCCTGAAATTAATTCCCTAGTTTTGCTGCTCTTATGCAGATACCTGTTACGCAGACTATCATCTTCCTGGTAGTACTGATTATATTTATCATCATTTGCGTGAAAGCCCGCAAACTATCGCTGCCGGCAGCGCTGACAGCCGGCCTCATCGGCATACTCATATTTGCAGGAGCAGGCTATCCGGGCATTGTACTACTGGCTGTATTCTTTGTACTCGGTACCTGGGCCACCTCCCATCAGAAAGAGAAAAAAGTAATGCTGGAAGCCGACGGGCCGGAGCCACAGCAACGCAAACCGGGGCAGGTGCTGGCCAACGGCGGCGTAGCCGCCCTGATGGCGGTAGCAGCGCTGGCAGATCCGCCGCACAGGCATATATACCTGCTGATGCTGGCTGCCAGTATGGCCTCCGCTACGGCAGATACATTATCGTCTGAACTGGGAATGGTATACGGCCGCAGGCATTTCAACATCCTTACATGGAAGAAGGAAGCCAGAGGGCTGGATGGCGTTATCAGCCTGGAAGGCACACTGCTGGGGGCACTCGGCGCACTGATTATTGCGCTGCTCTATGCGGCCCTGATCTCTACAGCGGGCGCATGGTATGTACTGGTTGCCGGCATCGCCGGCAACTTCATGGATTCTGTACTGGGCGCTACGCTGGAACGTAAAAAATTTATTAATAACGACATCGTGAACAGCTGCAATACACTGTTTGCTGCGCTGACAGCCTTGTTTATTTATTGGTGTTGTGCCCCGTCTCTACACTTTTAAGTTCTTCCTTACGGTCTTTACCGAAGTCAAACTGCCTGAACTCCGCCGAGCCGGGAAGCGCCAGGGAATAGTTTTCCAGCTCGTCGATGAAAACCGTGGCCCCGCGGGCAATGAAGTCTATGATATGCCCGCCGCTTTGCTTATCGGCAGACAGGAAATGAAAATGGTACCCATGAATACTCAGCGCCTCCAGGTATAAAGGCAGCCTGTACCCTACCAGGTCCCCGCTGATATGTTTAAAGGAGAAGAAATGTTGCTGGTCCAGCATACCTGCCAGCGGCCTGTAAGGATGCTCCGGCGGCGGAAATGCGCGTGTTCTCACGGTATCAAAACTACCCTGTATGCGGATGGCGTAAATACCGTTAGGATTTTCCAGCAGGCTGTCCAGATACCTGTACAAGACAGTTCTGCTCATCGCCTGCGGCAGCACTATCTTTTTATCTGCATGAAAAAAATTAATAAACGCGAGCGAAGTACTACCGGTATCCGCTGCAGGAAATGTTTTTCCGCTGGAGCGGGTTTCATAAAATTTTCCATCCAGGATCACCAGCTCTCCATCCAGCTTATCCGGCGCACCCAGGCCGAAGTCGCCGTGCCGCCGCAGCTCTTTGTAGCTATAACAGGCATCGTATAAACCACCGATGAATGCACTGGCTACGCCAGCCTGAAACAGGGTACCGGAGCGTTGTTCAGTGCGCTGCGCAGATACGGGCAGCATATAAAGAAGACAGAGCAGGAGGAGCCAACAAGATTTCATAGCGTTATCTTAAAATAAAATTGCCGGCGCTTTATCAGTGCCGGCAAGTATGATAAAAGCAATCTAATCTACTGCTTTTTATTTTGTAAACAGATACCCTATGCTGATACCTGCATAACGGTTGCGTAAAGTGCCGTCCGTTCCTACGCTGATACTCGTTAAGCCCAGGCTGTAACCCGCGCTGAACACCAGGCCCATTTTCATTTCATAGCCAATGGTGAAACTGGCGCCGGCATCAAAATGCTTCATCGGCACATCCGAACGGGGATCCGTCATATCCTGCTCCTTTCCTCCGAACTTTACTTCGCGATTATCCGTCAGGTGCGAACCGCTGAGATATATGTCTGACTTTATTTTCCCGTGTATGCCCATAGCCACGTAAGGCCCCAGTCCTGCAAATATCTTTCCTGTTCCCAGTGGCAGTTTGCCCACGAAGTTAACAGGTAGTTCCAGGTAATTGAGCTTCTCGTCTGAGTCTACACTAAACTGCTGTCCCAGCGCAGCCGAGTAGCTGTTTCTCTTGAAGTTGACACCCTTCTGGTAATAAAAAAGCCCGGGCTGCAGGGCAAAATATTTTGTCAGGGGAATATCTGCGACAGCGCCGGCATGCAAACCAGTGATGTTGCTTTTCCGCTGTGTACTGCCAATATTTGCATATTTCTTTTCTGAGGCTGTAGCCAGGCCATAACCGGCTTTAATGCCAAATCTTATCTGTGATACGGCTGATAATGTAACAGTGAATGTGATGACAGTGAGTAAAAAAAGTTGCTTCATGCCAGAGATTAATTTTCAGGTTGATATGGGTTGATACCTCAAATATATCACTATCTGGCCGTTAAAAGATAGTAGGGCCCCGGGCTGATCTAACGGTTACGCCTGATGTTTTTTCCTTTTGCCGGTTGTTTCCCGCATGCAGCCTGACTTCTACAGCTGTTTCGCGGCCATTCCGGCCGTGGCTGTTTTACTTATCCTGTTTAGCCGTAAATTTATCTTCATGCCGGATACCGGTAGCCATCTTATGCACCACACGAAAATTTCATTAATTTACATCCTGTCTTTCTTCAACCCGTTATCACTGTTAAACCAAACTATTGCATATGAAAACAGGCTTACAGCCCTTCTTTTCCGGTAAAAAATACGCGTTACTGCTGCTGCTTCCCGCATCACTGTACGTCAGCAGCTGCCAGCAGCCCGCTGCAGGTGGCGGCGGCGTGGCGGCCGACAGTAACAATGTCGGACTCACGCTGCCCGCAGGATTTGGCGCATTAAAGGTAGCAGACAGCACCGGCAATGCCCGCCATATCACTGTTAATAAAAACGGAGATATATTCATTAAGCTGGAAGATGCCAAAAGCGGACACGGTATCCTGATGCTCTCCGATAAAAACGGCGATGGTAAAGCCGATGAGCGCACCGGCTTCGGCAATTACCCCGGTACCGGTATCATACTCGGCAAGGACTACCTGTATGCGTCCTCCAACACCAGCGTATTCCGCTATAAGCTGAATGAAAAGCAGCAGGTAGCAGATACAGAACATCCAGATACGCTGGTATCCGGCCTGATAGACCGCGGACAACACAACTCCAAATCACTGGCGCTGGATGATGCCGGTAATATCTATGTAAATATCGGCGCACCTTCCAACGTATGCCAGGAAAAAGACCGTACCAAAGGCTCTCCCGGCATGATGCCCTGCCCCCTGCTCGATTCTGCCGGCGGTATTTGGCAGTTTAAGGCGGATGCACTGCAACAGGGATATGCCACCGGCAAACGCTTTGCCACCGGCTTGCGTAATGTGGTGGGACTGGACTGGAACCAGGCCGATAAGGCAGTTTATGTAATGCAGCACGGCAGGGATAACCTGCACGACTTCTTCCCTGAACTGTATGATACCAAACAGTCTGCGGAACTGCCGGCGGAATGTATGTACAAGTTATTCCAGGGGGCAGACTGCGGCTGGCCCTATATCTATTACGACCAGTTCCAGGAAAAGAAAATTGTATGCCCCGAATACGGCGGCGACGGTAAAAAAGCAGTCACTGATAAATACGAAAATCCGGTGGTTACCTTCCCCGGCCACCTGGCGCCCAATGCACTGCTCTTTTACACCGGCAGCATGTTCCCTGAACGTTACAAAAACGGCGCTTTCATTGCCTTTCATGGTTCCTGGAACCGGGCCCCTGAACCACAGGCCGGCTTCTTCGTTGCGTTCGTACCTTTTCAGAACGGTAAGCCTTCCGGCAAATGGGAAGTGTTTGCAAAAGGTTTCGCCGGCAAGGATAATATCGCTTCTCCCAGCGATGCCATGCACCGCCCCTGCGGACTGGCACAGGGTCCGGATGGCTCCCTCTACATCTCTGATGATAAACAGGGCACCATCTACCGGGTTATCTACAAACAATAATCTTATCCATATAAAAACAAAAGAGAACACCGCCCGTGGTGTTCTCTTTTTTATTCAGCATAGATCTGTCATGTGCGCTGTCAGGCCAGTTTATAGTTAATCACCTGTTTCACCGCTTTAAATCCAAGCCTTGTGTATACACGTTCTCCTGCAACGGATGCATGCAATACACATTTCGTTCTGCCAAGCTGTATACCTTCCTTCAACAGCTGTACCGTTACTTCAGCAGCCAGCCCCTGCCCGCGGAATTCCGGCAGGGTGCCTATCATATGCAACCCTGCATAGCCGTCTTCATCGAAATAGATAAAGCCGCAGGAAGATGGCACATCCTGCTGATAGCCGATGAATAACCTGATTTTATCTTCCTGGTGCAGCAATGTTTCGAGAATACTGCCGTCCACATGGTATCCGAAAGAGGCGGAAGCGATGGCCGCATACAGCTGTGCATCTGCTGCGGTAGCTATTCGCTGAAAACGGAATCCCGGATTGTTTTCCGGCAGGGTTATGGCTGTGGTGTCAATGATCATGCCCTGTAACCTGGACGTTTCTGTGAAGCCCGCTGCCAGTAAGGTATCTGCGAATTGTTCTCCGGTGGTCTGCGTAAGCGCCATTATTTCCGGCAACTGTCTTTCTCTGATCAGTGCCGGCAGATTACTGAATACTTCTTTGTCTGCTTCCGGCGCAAATATTCTTTTAGGCCAGTCCGATGCCAGCGGCGTGGTGGCACTGAATGCCGGCATTTCCTGCAGAATGCCCGCGCGGCGGCCTACAAACCGCCAGAGCGAGTACAGGTTATTTATGATAGCTTGTTCTGTTGTTCCTGGTGTTTCCGTGATGTTGCCTGTCATTGTTTCCATACTGCATCGTTTTAATCTGTCACAAAACTAACGGACCACCTGGACTACCTGATAGTCCAGTTCAGAATAAACAGGTAGTCCAGATTTATGCCTCTGCATTCTCCAGGTGTCTTTCCATAAAGGAGCCGTCTTCGGATGTACCGGCCTTCCAGTAGGCGTAGGCAAACAGTTCTGCACGCTGCCATCTCAGTTCATGACGCAGGTAATTACGTATAGTCTTTACCGTGGTATACTCTGCTGCTACGTATCCGAAGCGGGTATCTCCTGCATCGAAGGGAAGCGACAGTCCATGTACCGTTTCTGAGAGGCGGCTGCCCTCCTGCGGATGGGGATTGTACACCCAGCGTATGTCTGCGCGGGCAACGGTTTTAAACGACTGTTCATCTTCAGGGCCTGGTACTTCCAGCACCGCCACCACTTTTGCGGCTGGTGGCAGGTCTTCCAGGATAACGCCCAGCACCGGGATAGCGGTGGCATCGCCGATCAGCAGGTAATTATCGGCGCGCGGGTACAACTCTGTGAGGCCGTCGCGCATCATCACCCCCAGCTTATCGCCGGGCTGCGCATGCAGCGCCCAGGCAGAAGCCGGCGAATGGTCGCCATGCACGGCAAAGTCGATGTACATCTCCCGGCGCGCTGTATCTATTCCCCTGTGTGTGAAAGTTCTGATCCAGGGGCGCACAGCTTCCGGCTGTTCTGTCCACCGGCCGCTGACAGGGTCCCACTCCGGGAAACAGATGTCCTTCACACCAGGTGGCGGTATCAGTATTTTGTTATTGACACCGGGCGTGGTGTTGCTGAACTGTGGCACTTCCGCTCCTGTCAGCACCATACGTATGTAATGCGGGGTAATACTGATCTTATATTTTACTTCCAGTACCGCTGCGATGGTTGACTTTTCTCTGCTCATATCTGATCATTTAAAATGAATGTTTCGTTGGATACCTTCCAGCCGCCGGCAGTCTGCTGCAACTGCCAGAGGTGATGATACAATCCCTGCTCCGCCATCAGTGTCTCATGTGTGCCATATGCATCCATGCGGCCGTCGTTTAATACCAGTATAGCGTTCGCATTGCGGATGGTAGCCAGCTTATGCGCCACTACTATCACGGTTTTATCTTTCACCAGCTCCTGTATGGCCTGCTGGATAAATACTTCATTCTCCGGATCCAGGGAGGCGGTGGCTTCATCCAGCAAAACGACGGGCGCATTTTTCAGCAGGGCCCGCGCAATACTGATACGTTGTTTTTGTCCGCCGGACAAACGATTACCGCCCTCTCCTGTCCTGCTATGGATACCGTCCGGGAATTCCATGGCAAAGTCCAGTACCAGGGCTTTCTCTGCGGCAGCCAGCACTTCTTCTTCGGTAGCATCCATACGGCCCACCCGGATGTTGTTGTAAATAGTATCGTCGAAGAGATATACGTCCTGAAACACTTCGCTGATCAGCCGGTATACCTGCTGCGGCTCCATATCCCTTACATCCACGCCTCCTATCTGCACACTCCCCTGCTGTACATCCCAGAAGCGCGCTATCAGCGAGGTGATAGTGGTTTTACCGGAGCCGGAAGGCCCTACCAGCGCCAGCATCTGCCGTTCCGGCACATGAAAGCTGATGTCGCGTAATACCTGCTTGTCATGGCTATACGAAAAGCTCACCTGCGAAAAGGTGATGTCATGACGCTGCGGCACAAGCCGGCGGCCGGCATCCTGCACCGGGGTCTTCATCAGCGTCATGACTCTTTCCAGGGAAATATTCATATATCGCAGGATGATGTAATCCACAAGCACTATACGCAGCGGCTCGAAAAGGCGGTATCCCAGTATGAGAAAGGTGATGAGTGCGGCGGTGGTCAATGTGCCCTGTGTAAGAAAGGTGACGCCGGTATACAGCATCAGCAGGAAGCAACATTCCAGCACCAGTGCGGCGGTAAGAACAAAAGGACCGGGCAGCATTTCGGTCTGTATGCTGGCAGCGCGCAGCTCGTTGAGGGCCTTGTCCAGTGTGGCAAAGCGCTTCCCTGTCATGCCGAAGGACTTGATATGCCGGATGCCCTGTACATACTCCAGGAAACGCGCACCGGTATTGTTACGCGCGGCTATATGCCTTTTCCCTTCCCGGAAGATGAGCATATCGGAGATTTTCACCATGAGCCAGCTGAGTGGCAATGCCGCCAGCAGCACCAGCGCCAGCCGCCAGTCGGTGATAAACAGGAATACGGATATCGTGAGCGTCGTAAAAACAGCAGCGGTAATATTACCGATGGTATGGCCGAAGATGAGTTCAAAGTTGGCCACATCCTGCAGCGCTACGGAGGCCAGGTCCCCCGGATCGCGCTGCTTGTATACGCCCATAGACAGCCGCTGCAGGTGATTGCCGAGGTGGATGCGCAGACGGGTAGACAACGTATAGGTCATCACGTTACTCGCAATGATGGTACGGACAGACAGCCACAGCTGTACCACCAGCAGCGCCAGCAGGATGCCGGTGTAGGTCCAGAGTCTTTCAGGTACTGCCTTTCCGGAGAACAACTCCTGGATGATTAACAGGAGGAAACCGGTAGGCATGGCTATCAGCAGTCCATGCAGCAGGTCCAGCACAATGCTTTTACGGACTGCCGCCGGCGCTATTTTAAAGGTATATATCAGGTTACGGATCATTTGTTTTCATTGAAGGTTATCAGATAGCAAAATGCTTTGCACGGGTATGCGCTTCCCACATGTTGAGGTACAGCGGCGATTCTTTCAGCAGCGCTTCATGCGTGCCGGCGGCATGCACATCTCCCTTGTCCATCACAATAATCTGATCGCTGGTAGTAATAGTGCTGAGGCGGTGAGCGATGATGATGACGGTTTTATGCCGGATCAGGCGGCCGAAGGCCTGTTGTATCTGGTATTCATTTTCAGGATCACTGAAGGCAGTGGCTTCGTCCAGGATAAGTATGGGCGCATCTTTGAGTACAGCCCTCGCCAGCTGGATGCGTTGCTGCTCGCCACCACTGAGATGTGCGCTGGTACCGCCCCACAGCGTATGATAACCTTGCGGCAGCCTGCTGATAAACTCATGGCATTGCGCCACCTTCGCGGCAGCCATCACTTCCTCGTCAGTCTTATCCATGCCCATCCGGATGTTTTCCAGCATGCTCTGCTGAAACATAAAGCTGTCCTGGAAAACAAAAGAGATATGCTGCATCAGGTTTTCCGGCTTAATCCGCCGGATGTCTTTTCCCCCTATCAGCACAGCCCCCTGCTGCACATCCCAGAAGCGCGCTACCAGCTGCGCTACAGTAGATTTACCGGAGCCGGAAGGCCCTACCAGCGCAGTAACGGCGCCTTGCGGAATGGTAAAGTTCACGCAGTTGAGCACGCTGCTGCGCTCGTCGTAGCTGAAACTCACTTCCCGGAATACAATATTGAAATCATCTTCCAGCAAATCATCTCCCGCTGTTTCCTGCTCCTGGCTGAAAAGAATTTCATCCAGCCGCCGGATCCCATGGTTGATGACAGAAATCTGGGAGCCCAGGTTACTCAGCGCAAACAGCGGCCGGATATAGCCAACGCCCAGGATGAGGAAGAGGAACAGTACCGGCAGGCCAATACCCTGAGAGAAATACAGATACAACCCTAATGCCAGTACGGGTAAAGTAGCATTGCTGACGAAGCTGATGAAAATACCGAATGCCGGCGACGAGGCCTTTACCCAGCGCAATACAATCTCCCGGAAGTTGTATACGGTATGACTGTATTTACTGAAGCTGTCTGCCGTTTGCCCGAATATTTTAATGACAGGCATCGCGCGCACATACTCTACAATACCGGCATTCATGTCTTCAATGGAACGGTGATAGGCGGTGAGCAGCTCCATCCTGCTTTTGTTGAACATAAGGGGAATGAGTATCGCCAGCAGGGCCAGTGGCAGGCAGCTGACCAGCGCCAGCCGCCAGTCGGTGACGAACAGGAACCCCAGCGTGATAACCGGCAGGGCGATGCCTTTTATAAAATCAGGAATGCTGTGGGCCAGGAAATTTTCTATCCGCTCAATATCATCTGCCATAATTTTTTTGAGCGCCCCTGAATTATGGCGGTTGATAAAGCCGAGGGGCAGTTTCCCGATTTTTTCCGCCATCTGCCGGCGCAGCTCATACAGGATATTGAAGGCCGCCACATGGGAGGCCATGCCGGAAGCGTACAATAATACATATCCGGCAGCCACGGCAATGCCTGCACGAAATATCCAGGTTTGCAGCAGCACCTTATCTGTTACCGGCTGCATCATATTCCGGATAACAGCGTACATCAGCACATATGGTATTAATGCCAGCAACGCATGCAGTACCGCCAGCACAGCAGATAATGTGAGCAGCCTTTTACGCCTGCCTGCTATCTGCAGCAGTCTGGCTACGCCTGATGGTTTCTTTTCTTGTTTATTAGCCATAGGAATTTATTATCATTAAATTTGTACAAAGGTGCCTGTGTATGAAAAAATTGTTTTTACATCTCAGGGATATTATTTAACATCTAAGGGATTTTTTTATGGGGATGATGATAAAAGATGATAAAGCCGGATGGGTGGATCTCGGAGCCATACCGTCCCTCCTGCCCCAGGACCTGCAGGCGCCGCTGGTGAAGGAGCGCCGGGAAAAATTCAGTCTGCAGTTCGGGGACCTGGACCTGATACAGATTACGCTTCCCAATATTTATATCGTATATGGCGATTTACAGATGAAGCAGCACCTGCTGAATATGCGTACCCATGATGTACCGGATATGGTAGAACTGCATTTTGTGCTGAACGGCAGCGGCCTGGTACTGGAACAGATCAGCGGCACGCGGTATCATTTCAGGGAGTTGCAGCACGACCTCCTGTACATGCCGTCATTTGACGGATCGCTTGCCTATTCCGGCGATACCCCCTACCAGTTTTTCGAGATACATTTCACGCGCAGGTATTTCCTGGAGCTGGCGCAGTTTGCCAATGCGCCTTTACGCCGCTTTGCCGACCATGTGGCAGGAGGCAGGCAGGCGCGTATCAGCAGCGACTATACGCCTATTTCGCTGGCTATGCACCAGTGTATACGGGAGATTATGGCCTGTAAGTTTGCCGGCGGACTAAAACTGCTGTTCCTGCAGTCCAAAGCCGTGGAAATGCTGACGCTGCAGGCAGAAGCTTTTGACCGGATAGAAAACAGCCGGAGTACCGTACTCCACTCTTCGCGGGACCGTGATTGCATTATGCAGGCGCGCGAATACCTGCTGCAGCACATGGCTACGCCGCCTTCGCTGACAGAACTGGCTGCCATCACAGGCACCAACGTATTTAAACTGAAAAATGGTTTTAAGGAACTGTTTGATACTACCGTATTCGGTTACCTGGGAGAAGTAAAGATGAGCCGCGCCAAAGAGATGCTGGAAGAAGGAATGGCGATCAAGGAAGTAAGCGAGATCCTGGGATATTCATCTGTACAGCATTTCGGCACCGCCTTCCGCAAGCGGTTCGGTATAACGCCCGGCGCTGTCAGGTAGTAAGGGCGTATACCCCTGCCCGTTATGACAGGGAAAGAAGAGGCGTGATCCACGCCCCTTCCCGGTATCAAAAGAAAATATCTACATAGTCTACCACGTTGTTGCCTTCGCAGTTATCCATTTCCTGGAGCCGCCAGTATTTGCGGGCGCCTTTGGCAAGGAAGTGATACACGCCTTTTTTCTCGCATACCTCTCCTTTGTTCAGGCTTTTTTCCATGGTCTGAATAGTACCTTCAAACAAAAGTTCCTGCGGCGACAACACTTTCAGCGTACCGTCTATAGTAACAAAACCTTCGCTGCTCCGCTGTTCACCCTTAACATTAAATAACCCATCTGATCTTTTGGAAATCAGCACCTTACCTGGATTATGCCAACCTACCCACTGCAGGGTAAAATTGTGCTTTCCTTCCCGTAAACGGAAGGGCGCCTTCTCCTGGGCGAAGGAATGATAGCCGGTGAGCAGGGCCATACAAAGACAAAGCCATTTGATTTTTTTCATCATGATAATAGTTTAACTGAATCGATGTCATCCAAAGATAATAAGCGTGCAGAACATTCGTAAAGTTTGTAACTTTACCGAACAATTGGTAAAATATGCCGCTTCAAAAAGTAGATCCGGAAACAGCAGACCGGGAGATGTTCGCGCTTTTTTGTTCCTACGGATACGATGGTACTTCGCTGGAAATGTTAGCTAATGCCACGGGACTGAAGAAGGCCAGTTTGTATCACCGTTTCCCGGAAGGGAAAAAGGAGATGGCGCTGCATGTGCTGAAGGGCACCCGGCAATGGATAAAGACACATATACGGGATGTGCTGACGCATGAGGAGCAGCCTGTAAAGAAGCGGCTGACGCTGGCATTACAGGCGCTGGACCAGTTATATAACGGCGGGTCCTCCAATTGTATACTGAGAACATTGTCAATAGGTACGGATGCGCCCTATTTCCGCGATGCCATCGCTTCGTGCTTCGAGTTGCTGCATACCGGTTTTGCCGCTATTGCGGCAGCAAACGGGTTCTCCGGTACGCGTGCCCTGCAGCAGGCCAAAGAAGTGAGCGTTGCTATTCAGGGCTCCCTGGTGTTATCCAATGTGATGAATGATACCACCTATTTCAAAAAGTGCCTGGAAGATATTCCACTGCTGCTGAAAAAATAACACCGGCTGTACGCCCCACAACCGTTTCCCCCTGCTCTATTTCATCAATGATCACCTGTCTGTCTAAAAATATTTTTTTATATACCGAACGTTTGGTAAAATTGTATAATGAAAATACGCTACCTCTTTTCATACCCTGATAAAAGAACTGCCCGATAACTATCACCACCCTGACCGGTAAAATAGCATACCAGGTCCGGGTACTTTTTTACTTTTGAAATATGACAGACCACCATACACCATTCCTGCACCGCTGCCTGGAACTGGCTGAAATCGCCGCCTCACAGGGAGAAAGCCCGGTAGGCAGCGTCATCGTTAAGAATGGCATCATCATCGGCGAAGCATACGAGCAAAGCAAACAACTGCAGGACATCACCCGCCACGCAGAAACCCTCGCCCTCCTGGACGCCCTCCACAAAGGCACACATCCTGCAGGCGCCACCATGTACACCAACGTGGAACCCTGCCTGCTCTGCTCCTACGCCATCCGTCACTACCGTATTGCTGCCGTTGTTTTCATGAAACACTCCGGCGAACTCGGCGGCACCAGAGAACCGTTTAATATCCTGACAACAGATAAGGTGCAGGCGTGGGGGGCTGCGCCGGAAATTCATATTATGTAATTACGAATTACGAATTGCGAATTACGAATGTAGCGCGAAGGTATAAGCGTAGACATTATTTGATCTACGCTTATATCTTCGCGCTACATTCGTAATTCGCAATTCGTAATTCGTAATTATAAAAAAATCATTTCCCTCCGGATCTTATAAACAAAAACCCCATTCCGCCTGCCAGCAGCCCCAATGCGCCAGACAACGCCATAATTTTCTGGTAGGCGGCAATGAAGCCTTCGCGGTAAATGCCGGTTACAGCATCGTGCTGTCCGGTTGTCAGACCTGCCGGCGGCGCAGCATCGCCGAGATTAACGGTTTGTGCCAGCACTGCCTGGGTGGTGGAAGCAGGCAGGTGTAAGTTACCGATGTTATGTTGTACGGAGCCGGAGAAAAACAATACGGCCAGAGCGCCGTAAATGGCAACGGCGAAAACACCTGCAATACGGGTAACAGCATTGTTGACACCGGAAGCTGTACCGGAAAGATGATTGCTGACGGACCCCATCACAGTGGCGGTCAGCGGAGCTACGGTGAAAGACATACCAAGGCCCAACACTACGATGCCCGGGAAAAAGGTAGTCCAGTAATCGGAAAAACCATTGGTTTCGGTGATGCAGGAAAGCAGTATCATACCGGCTCCTGCCACGGCAGGGCCGAATACCAGGAACCAGCGGGGCCCGTACTTATCTGCCAGACTACCGGCATACCGCGCTATCAGTATCATCAGGATGGTAAAGGGCAGGAAGGTAAGCCCCGACTGCAGCTGCGAATAACCCTGTGCCTGCACCATATTCAGTGACAGAAACAACATACCGGAGCTGAGACCGGCATAGAGGAAAAAAGTAAGCAGGTTGGCGCCCGTGAATGTCAGGTTACGGAAAAGATGAAGCGGCAGCATAGGATGCCGGCTCCTGCTCTCTGTATATACGAACAGCAGCAATAATACAAGGCCGCCGGCGATACTGCCATACACCTGCGGATGACTGAACCCCACCGACGGCATACGCAGGAAACCGAAAGTCAGCGCTGCCAGCCCCGATGCCGTCAGGGCCGCACCGGGAATATCCAGTCCTGCTGCGCTATCTGTTTCCCTGCTCTCCGGCACCTTCCACGCGAGAAATAACAGGGCAACAAGCCCCACAGGCAGATTGATAAAAAATATATAGCGCCACAGGCCCGCATCGGCCAATGCACCACCTAAGACAGGGCCCCCCATCGTTACCAGGGTGGTAACCGCCGACCAGGTGCCAATAGCTTTGCCTCTTTCATCTTCATTTATAGAGGAGGAGATCAGCGAAAGACTGCCAGGAATCATCAGCGAGCCACCGATACCCTGTATCACCCGGAAGATGATGAGCCACACGGCGTTGCCGGCAAAGCCACAGGCCGCAGAGCCCAGGATGAAAATCAAGATTCCCGTCATGAATACTTTCTTTCTCCCGATAGCATCTCCCAGCGTGCCGCCTATGAGAATGAGCGAAGCCAGCATCAGCATATAGGCGTTAAGCACCCAGAACAGGTCTGCCGCGGAAGCCTGCAGCCCACGTTGCAGGGCAGGCAGTACCACGTTCAGCGCCGTACCGTCGATAAACGCCATGGCAGACGCCAGTATGGTAGTCACCATTATCCATTTGCCTTCAGCGCTGCGGAGCGATACGGTTGTCATGATATGTCAGGGTTTTAACTCCTCCAATAACAAAGGTCATTTCAAAATGTTCCACCGCCAGGCGCCGGTCAAAGGCGCTTCCAGTAAATCAGCGTGCCGGTCAGGCCGCCATGCGGCTTCAGCGCATAGTCCGGTATTTCGCCGGTAAGCTGATAGCCGAGCGATTCGTATAAACCGGCAGCGCCATCTTCGGTGGCCGTGTCCAGTGTTAACAGGGTACGACCGTGCGCGGCAGCAAGGCGCTCTGCATCCAGCAGCAAGGCGCGCGCAATACCGCGCCTGCGATATTCTGCACGGGTCATCATCTTGGCTATTTCGCCACGGTGTGGCTGGTTCTGCGGTCCTTTCAGCAGCAACGTTACCGTCCCTGCCAGGATATCATTATCAAAAGCCCCCAACACGATGCGTTCCCCCTTCTCTGCCGATAGCAGGGAGTCCTGCCAGAACCCTTCGGCCACCTGCTGTGCCAGCGGATGCATAAATCCGATAGAACCGCCGTGCGCCACTACTGCTATCATCATGTCCGATAAATCTGCTATTGTCTGCCGCTCACTGCTGAGCACCCTGATACTGATCTGCATTGTTCTTAAATTTCCAGTCGTTATTTACAGTACAATCTATACATTTTTCTTCTTCGGAAAAATCTGTTAAAAAAACACGTAACCGAACGGTTTTATTTATTTTTATAGTATCCTTCACATAAAAAAGTTATTGTCATGATCAGCAAGGAAAATCAGATTACGGAAACTGCCATGCTCATCCGCAAGCCGGTAGCGCAGGTATACGAAGCCTTCATCGATCCGGCTGTCACTACTAAATTCTGGTTCACCAAAAGCACCGGCCGCCTGGATGAACATCAGGAAGTGGAATGGACCTGGGAAATGTATAACGTTTCCAGCCCCGCCAAAGTAATTTCCCTCACCCCCAACGAAAAGATCATCATCGAATGGGGCAAAGGTGATGATGCCACCACGGTAGAATGGACATTCAAGCCACTGGGCCCCGGCCAGACTTTCGTAGAGATTCTGCAATACGGCTTCAAAGGAGACACCAACGCCATCGTCCGCCAGATCCGCGATACCACCGGTGGCTTCTGCTGGGTACTGGCCGGCCTGAAGGCCTACCTTGAATATAATATTCAATTAAACCTCGTAGGCGACCGCTTTCCAAAGATTTGATTATTTGATTATCTGAGATTTGGTTATTTAAAATGCAGCGAAGATCTTCGCGAAAATCTTCGCTGCATTTTAAATAACCAAATCTCAAATGACTACATTTCAAATAAAACTGCATTTGTTCGGGGCTTCGGGTACGGGGGTTACTACGCTGGGGCGTGTGCTGGCGGAGGAGTGGCAGGTTCCGTACTTCGATAGTGATGATTATTTCTGGGAGCCGTCGGAGCCTCCGTTTACGGTACGGCGGCCGGCGGATGTGCGGAATGCACGGGTGCAGGCAGATATAGCGGCACATCCTGCATGGATACTGGGTGGCTCTGTCATCAACTGGGGTGATCAGGTGTTCCCGGTATTTGACCTGATTGTATTCCTGTGGCTGCCGCCGGAAATACGTATGCAACGCCTGCGGGAAAGAGAACTGGATAGATATGGCACCGTGATTATTACAGACCCTGTGCGTAAACGGCTATACGAAGATTTTATAGCATGGGCGGCGGACTACGATCAGCCTACCGGTCTTTCAGGAAGAACCATTCATGCGCATGAAGCCTGGATCAGCAGGCAGCAGGCGCCGGTGCTGCAACTGCGGGGCGACCTCTCCGTGACAGAACGGATGGCGCGGATAATAGCTGCCATCAAAAACAGGTAAGGCCCGCATGACGGGCCTCACAGATTGTTACTTTGTTTCCTTTACCGGAACATCAGCCGGAATGCTGACATCTTCCTTAGTTACCGGTACGTAGCTAATAGCCGTCGCGATAATATTCATCTTTTTGCTGTCCAGCCCCAGGATAGCGCCCTTGCCGGACAACATCCCCATAGGACCTGCACTGAACGGCAGCTCATCCGTCACCCAGAGCGTGGTAGGGCCATCTCCCCTTTTGGTAAGCACTTCCCTGCAGGTAAATCCCAGTATCTGTCTGGTGCGCGCGCCGGTCTTGTCTTTCCCCAGGTTGTTATCTGATTGTGGTACCAGTAGTTTCTTTCCGTCTTCCTCCATCAGCGACCACGCTTTGCCGGCGGAGCCGTCGGTGTATACGGCGATCTGACCTTCGTTGCTGACCATTTTTATTTTCGCACCTTCTTCTGAGGTGGTTTCTTCAGGATCTTTACGGGCCAGTCGTGTTTTATTGCCGTTGAAGAAGAGCATTTCCCTGCTGATCATTGTTTCGGGAACCAGGTCTT
The DNA here is from genome assembly GCF_009928525.1 of Chitinophaga solisilvae. Lineage (GTDB taxonomy): Bacteria > Bacteroidota > Bacteroidia > Chitinophagales > Chitinophagaceae > Chitinophaga > Chitinophaga solisilvae. The sequence continues at coordinate 116,117 of NZ_JAABOK010000008.1, forward strand.
TGAACTGCTGCTGATCCGGTTTGAGCGCTGCGCGCACATTCAGCGTCACATCATAATCGATCCTTCCCTGTTGTTTATCCTGCGCCAGCAGCGTAGTGGCGCTGATGCCGGTCAATGCCAGCAGTAACATGAACTTTTTCATGAGTATTACTTGTTTTTTGATTTTGCAAAATGTTTAAGTTTATAGCCGGCGCTGAGCAGGAAAAATCTTCCCAGCGCATTATTTCTCCGGTCTTCGATATAGCCGTTTCCGTTAATGCGGTTAACGCTCTCATTCCGGTTGAGCAGATCTCGGACTTCCGCACGCAGGGTAAAGCGGTTGCCGATTTCTTTGCCCACGGCGGTATTCACGAGTAATATGGTATTGTTATAACCCGCGGCCATTCCCAGGGAGCTGAACCCGTCCAGGCTTCCTTCCAGTGTAATTTTCCAGGGCAGCGTTACAATTCCTTCCAGTCCGTACATCAGCAGCCAGTTGCTTTCCGGCAGCAGCGATGCTCCGGAGAAGCTGCGTTTATTCCAGGCAGCGCTGCCGCGTGCTGTCAGGCTTACATGGTCGCCCAGGTAATAGTTGACATTCATATCTGGTGTAATGGAAAATGTGCGGATGATATTGGACAAGCCATTGGTAAAAGTGGTATTCTTTGCCAGGCTGGTGGTAAGGCCAACTGTAAAGGAAGACCCATTCTTTCCCAATCCCATGCTTTTGCCGGCGGCAGCAGCAAGCAGATAATTACCACTGACATTCACGGGTACAATACTTTGTTTACCGCTGCTCAGATCTATACTGCTGCTGTCTGCGATGTCGGTATTGTAATAGGTGGCATCCAGTTTGGCAAACAGGCTGTTATTGTTGTTCAGCCGGAACGAATTGTATGTCAGCCCCGCATGCTGACTTTTCCGTTGCTCCAGCAGCGGGTTTCCGCGACGGATATACAATGGGTCGCTGTTATCTTCCAGCGGCTGCAGCTCTGATACAGAGGGCCTGGAAGTCTGCATATCATAGCGGAAAATCAGTTTATCATGTTTGCCTGTTTTCCATTCTGCATAGGCCTCCGGTAACAGCGCCTGGTAGCGGCCGTTCACGTGATACCCTTTCATACCGGAATGCCCGTCAATGCTACTCTGCTGCCAGCCCGCCCCTACTGTGTACAGCAGACGTTTATGATTACCGGACAACAGCATTTTCCCGGTGTATTGCAACTGCTGCGCTTCGTACTGGTCGCTGAAAAGCCGGTCCGGCGCGGTGTAATGTCCTGCTGCATCCGGCAGCTGCACCAGGCGCTGATAGTCGCCCTGACTGTAATACAGCTGTTGTCCTATCTGCAGACTGTGCGTGCGGGATAACGGTTCCGTATATACGACATTGGTATTTACACTGTAGATCTCTGCCTTATCTTTACGCTGCTGGTCAATAATTTCCTGCTTAGGTCCTTTTGGCAGATTATAAAAATCGCTGGTGGAGCGGTTATACGAAGTTCCATCTGAATGAAAATATTCCGGTTTCACGTTCAGCATAATGGTACGGCCTTTTTTGGGAAGACGGTGCCGCAGCAGTATATCGGTTGTCAGCAGCTGCTGGCGGAAATCGCTGCTGTTGAATTGTGTTCCCGTGTTCAGCAGCCGGAGACCGTCGGCAGACCAGGAACTGTAGCTACGTTCTCCCTGGTTTTGCGTCCGGGTAACATCCAGGTGCGGGGATACTTTCAGAGAGGTACGGTCGTTTATTTTAAAGTCCCCGCTGAGATCTGCGCGATGGTTGATATTATCCGCCCTGGTTGTGCCCGACTGCAGGTAGTTGTAAGCGGTATCCTGCAACCGGTATTGTCTGGCATAGTTATATTCCTGACGGGTATGATTATCATTGAAGAAGTAGCTGCTGCGCAGTTTCAGATTACGCCAGTCGTTGTTGAAGTTAAGTCCGCCGAAACGGGTGTCCGTAAGCCCTGACGGCCGCACTATCTCCGCCAGTGCATCCTGGCTGCCTTCCAGTCTTACGCCCTTCATCCGCGCCAGCTCCGACATAGCAGACGGAGGCAGGTTCCGGAGCATGTCCTTATTCTGCATAATCATTTTCAGCAGTTCGGAAGGATTAAATCCTGATTTGTTGACATTATTACCTTTTAACAGGGCAGATAGCTGCATATCCCCGGTGAAGCTGTTTACATTGAAGCCGCCTTCATAACGCCCATTGGAACCGGCGCCGGCACTGACATTGCCGAAGTAACCCTTCTTCCTGTTCTTTTTGGTAACCAGGTTGATGGTTTTTGTCTGCTGCCCGTCTGCCACCCCCGTGAATTCGGCCATATCGCTCTGCTTGTCCAATACCTGCACCTTATCGATCATATCAGCAGGGAGATTGCGGGTAGCGACCGACGGATCACTGCCGAAAAACTCCTTGCCGTCCACCAGTACCCGCTGTACATCCTCCCCCTGGGCTTTAATAGAACCGTCGCGGTCAACTTTTACGCCGGGCAATTTGCGTAGCAGGTCTTCCACGACGGCATTATCTTTTGTCTTGAATTTAGCGGCGTTATACTCAATCGTATCGCCTTTCATACGTACCGGTGGTATGTCTTCCCGGATGGTGATCTCCTTCAGCTGCAGGCCTGGTGTAAGCAGCATGGTTTCCGGCCAGCTACCGGGAACGGATACACGTTGTTGCCGGTCCTGGTAACCCAGGCTATGGATCTGTAAATCATATTTCCCGTTACTGATATTGCTGAAGGAAACTTTACCCTGCTGATCTGTAAGCGCAGACCTTAACAACGCCGTATCTCCGGCGGCGCAGATACGTACCATAGCGCCGGGAAGCGGTTTGCCGCTGACAGTATCCCGCACCGTGAGCTGCAGCATTTGCTGCGCCTTCAGTGTCAGCGGCGCTAAAAACAATAACACAAAAACATATCTTAAAAAACTGATCATAGCCACATTGATTATTCTGTGGCAAAACTAGCAGTGGTTATGTCAGGAATGGGTTAATGAGTATGGATTTAGTCTTAATGAGTGTTAATGTTTTAAATAATTGCGATTACGAATTGCGAATTACGAATGTAGAAGCGAAGAACTAAACGAAGATTAAAAGAGATATTGCATACTTATCACTTTTAATCTTCGTTTAGTTCTTCGCTTCTACATTCGTAATTCGCAATTCGTAATTCGTAATTCCTGTATATTACACAATCAGCTTGTATCCGCGGGCGCGGACATTAACAATCTGAATACTTTCATCCTGTTTCAGATACTTACGGAGGCGGGTAATATATACGTCCATATTACGGGCATTGAAAAAGCTGTCATCGCCCCACAGCTCCAGCAACATTTCTTTACGGGGAGTAATGTTATTGCGGTTATCTGCCAGCATCTTCAGTATTTCTGCTTCGCGCTGGGAAAGATGCTGAATGCTGCCACCGTGGTGCAGCTCCTGGCGGTTAAAATCAAATACATACATGCCCAGGCGTATATGATCGGAAGCCGTTTGCTGTACCGGGGCTGTCATGGTACGTTTCAGCAGGGCGTGAATACGGAGTATCAGTTCTTCCATACTGAAAGGTTTCCGGATATAGTCGTCAGCTCCTGCACGGAAGCCTTTGAGTACGTCCTGCACTTCTCCTTTGGCGGTGAGCAGTACCAGCGGAATATGCTGATCTGTGGCCCGGATTTCCTGCACTAAGGTAAGTCCGTCTTTCTTCGGCATCATCACATCGATGATGCATACATCCGGGCGGAAGCTGTGGTACAGCTCAAGGCCCTGTACGCCATTGGCCGCCTTCATCACTTCAAAGCCTTTCATTTCCAGCGTTTCTGCCACTACGCCGGCCAGTATTTCCTCGTCTTCCACCAGTAGCAGGCGAATATGCAGACTCATGATTTCTTTAATTGAATGATGAATGTGGTTCCCTGTCCAGGTGTACTTTCTACGGTTATGGTACCGTTCAGGCGGGTTACCAGGCTTTTAACATGACTGAGCCCCAGGCCGTGCCCCTTTACTTCATGAATATCTCCGTGCGGCACCCGGTAGAACCGGTCAAAGATAAAGGGCTGATGTTGTTTGTCAATACCCATACCCTGATCTTTTATAAAGAAGATGATGTACTGTTCTGTTTCTCTAACCTGAATGACTACACGCTTTTCCGGGGTGGCGGTATACTTGATGGCATTATCCACCAGGTTGGAAAAGATGGTTTTCAGGGCGGCGGGATACGTCAGTATTGTTTCCTGCTGTAATTGTGTGTCCAGGTCTATATGTACGCCGGGCAGCCCTGTAAACCTGGATACCACAGCTTTCAGCAGGTCAGCCGGCGCGATGGCGGCCATCTCACCGGTCATGTCATCGTCGCCGTGTTCCAGGCGGGTGAGCGCCATAATATTATCTACGAGGCCCTGCAGCTTACGGATTTCATCCTGGCCGAGGCGCAGGTAACGCGCTGTCTTCTCCGGATCATTTATACCGCCGAATGCCAGCAAAGCCTCATTGGTAGCGCTGAGTATGGCAACGGGAGTTTTCAGTTCATGGGTAATATTGCTGATAAAATCATTCTTCATCACTTCCAGTTTTTTCTGCCGTACAATAATTCTCCATAACGTCCAGATACAGCCGATGATGAGCAGTACCAGCAGAAAAGACAATATTATCGGCCATAATATTTTCAGCAGCAGCATACTGTTCAGGCCGGGGAAGCGCGCTACTACCAGCATGGGGTTGCCGGAGTGCGGTGTTCCCAGTGCAATGACGCCGGGCGCTTTGGTAATGGTGGTATCCTTGTTGTAAATCGTCAGCTGGAAGGGTAACAGGATATGTCTGTTCTTCAGTTCCTCCCGGTATTTCTTCGCCAGCAGTGCGGTATCCGGGCGGGTAAAATCTGACAGCACGAAAACACTGGCCAGGAATTGTGTCATGTCCAGCCCGGCACGGATAGGGTCAATATTTTTTTGGATGACGGTATCTTTTTTCCCCGACAGGTGAAGGGAATCAGCAGGCGACTTGATTACCTTTTTAAACACCTTCACCTGATCGTTCTGCTTCATTAATGAGTCAATGTAATCATTATAGCTGTCCGAATTGATGCTGACGCTGCTGCTCAGTTTAAAGGAAGAATCTGTGGCATTGCCGATCTTCTTGACAGATTCCACCACTGCCCGGTCGCGTGCTTTTGCCAGCGCATCGGAGGCCACCTGCGTGAAGCTGTCTTCCTGGCTGCGCCAGGAAGAACGCAGCCAGTACAGCTGGAAGGCCAGTACCGCCAGCGCGGTAGGTACCACAATCCACCAGATACGTTTGATAATAGCGTCCATACTGCAAATGTAAGGCAAGCGCAGTAGCGGCCAACCGGGTATTAACACTCATTAACACTTTTGCAGGAAATCTTAACAGTTGGCGGTCAGCCATTTAAACTACACCGGGGAAATCTCCGGCCATACTGCACCTGCATTACATGACAAGTATGCTAACTTTTACAGGATATACTGTCGACGCATTGTTTCGGAACCTATTGTTAACTATAACCCTCCTTATTATGAACAAGTTTCTACCCCTTTTTATCATCGGTATACTGATGCATTTCAGCCATGTGAAAGCCCAGAATGCCGACTATCTCTATTACAACCAGGCGCTCCCCTATCATCACTACAAGGCTGCCGGTATAGTGATAGATACGCCGGCTTCTGCCAGCAGCCCAAAGCAGGCGTTCCTGTTATGGAGTGCCAACGCGCCAGCAGACAGCACCAGGAGTACGCTGTCGCTGGACCAGTTTGATGCCAACGGCAATTTCCTGCAGCAGCGCGTAATACCACAAACCGGCCGCACACTGCCTTACCTGCTGCCGAAGAAAATTATACGGATGCGGAAAGGTAACGGCTATTACCTGCTGGGGTATGTTATTAAATCCCCCAATCCTGTTGGCGGTGTCGGCGTGTATTCGACACCGGTAGTCCTGCGGCTGGATAAACTCCTGAACCCGGTATGGGTGGAGAAACTGCATTTTGCCGCTGTATCCGTTAATACGGAAGCCTTGATTGAGTACAACGATATCATTGAGTCGGAACTCACCGGGGAAATTATACTGGCAGGACGTTACAGCCCGAAGCCTACCGCCATTACCCGCGTGCTGGTAACCCGGCTGAAGGCTTCCGGTACTATCCTCTGGAACTATGTCTACAAAATCAACACCGGCTGCAGCGCCAACGCCCTTTCACTCACAGAGGCCGGCGATGGCGGTATTGTGCTGACCGGTTATACAGAAGAATGCAACGGCAGTATCTCAGGTCCGCAGCAGACACTTTTCTTCCACCTGAAATCCGGCGGTACAGTGGTCAACAGCTGGATGTATACCGGCAACCCTGCATCTGCCGGTTATAAAATTATCAAACGGGAGAAAGATCAGTTTCTCATTACCGGTTACCTGGACCAGGTAGTCCCCACAGGGCTTACCAACAAACAGATACAGCTGCTGGATGTGAAACAGGATGGTACGCTCAATAGTATGTTCCTCACGGGCGATAAAGGCTATGAAACCGGTAATGACCTGATATTAAAGGATCTTGGCAACAATGTATATTACCTCTATTTCACCGGCTATACTTCCAGCTACTATCAGCAACCCGCTACAGAAGCGTATTTCGGATGGTTCAAATATGATGTGGGCTCCCTGAACCTGATAGAATTCAACACCTTCCCGGCACAGGTGTCTTACTATAACAGAACAGGCGTAGCTATTAAGGCGGCGGGCAAAGATAAGTTTGCTATTCTGGCAAACGGTGACTACAAGAGCAACGGCGGCCCCGCCAACTCCTTCAGCAATGTGCTGGTACGCGATCTGCAGAGCGGTACCGGCGACTGCTACAAGGCGCATCAGCCGCCTGTAGAGCCTTACAAACAGGCGCCCAAAGATCTTGGCGCCAAGGAAGATGTACTGGACTTCAAGGAATATACGGAAACCTTCAAAAAAGGTTTGAAGGTATATGCGGAGAAACTGTGCGGTCAGCTGGTGATTGATGCCGCAGACGCGCTGAACGCGGGTATTATCGAAAAAGCAGTGCCGGTAAATGATGCGCCGCAGGCAACTTCCGGACACCAGGCAGCGCTGGTGAAGGTATACCCCAATCCGGCCACCAGCCAGATATTTGTAGAATTCACCCGGCCCGTAAAAGAAAAGATACAGATTAAAATATTCGGGGCAGATATGCGCCTGTTGCGGCAGCAGGAAGCCAGCGATCATACACGGAAATCCGTTTCGCTGGACGGCCTGCCTGCCGGACTTTACTTCATTCAGGTTGGCTCCCGCTCACATCAGGAAATATTCAAGATCAGAAAGGATTAATCCCTGTTACTCACTTTCAATCCATTCTTCATCATGAAAAAACATCTATACCTTATCATTACCCTATGGCTGCTGAGTTTCAGCCAGGTACAGGCACAGAATGCCGACCAGCAGTATTACAATTCCCTGGTATTAAGATACCATTATAAAGCGGCCAGCTTTGTGGTAGATACGCCAGTCAGCACTACCAGCCCGCAGCAGGCATTTCTGCTGTGGAGCAGTAATGTGCTGGCAGACAGCACCCGCAGTGCCTTATCCCTGGATCAGTTCGATGCTGCCGGCAACTTCCTGCAGGAGCGCGTGGTACCGGAACCCGGACGCACGCTGCCTTACCTGCTGCCCAAAAAAATCATCCGTATTAAAAACGGGATCGGCTACTACCTGCTGGGGTATGTGATTCAGTCTCCCAACCCGACCGGTGGCATCAACGTGTATTCGACACCGGTAGTTATCCGGCTGAATCCTTCTCTGAGCCCGTTCTGGATACAGAAGCTGCACTTCGCCACTGTCACTACCGCCAATGCCAACACGCTGATAGAATACAACGATATCATTGAGGCAGCCAACGGGGAAATCATTCTTGCCGGCCGTTTCAGCGGTGCGCCTGCCGGACAGCAGCAGGTGGTCATAGTTACCCGGTTGAAAAATTCCGGCGCTATCATCTGGAATTATATTTACCCTCCCAATCAGCCCTGTAATGCCAATGCGCTGTCCCTCACCGAAGCAGTTGACGGCAACATTATACTGACAGGATACATTGAAAACTGCACCCCTCCGGGCTTCGCAGGCCCGCAACGCACCCTGTTCATGAGCCTGCAGCCGACCGGACTGCCCATTACCGGTTTTGCCTATACAGGCGTTCCGCAGTCTGCCGGCCGCAAAATTGTTAAACGCACCTTTACTGCCGGCAATGATGCCTTCTTCATCACCGGCTACATTGACGTACAGCTGCCTACCGGCGCTATTAACCGTCAGATACAGGTGCTGGACGTAAGAGAAAACGGTAGTATCGTCAGCCTGTTCCATGTAGGCGACGGCGGCCAGGAAGAAGCCAACGACCTGGTGATCCGCGACCTGGGCAACCAGAGCTACTATCTGTACCTGACCGGCTATACGACCAGCTATTATACACAGGTAGCGCGGGAAGTATACTTTGCCTGGCTAAGATATATACCCGGCAACCTGAGCCTAATGCAGTTCAATACCTATCCGCAAACAGCCAACTATACCACGCGGACAGGCGTGGAAATCAAGGCTGCCGGAAAAGACAGGTTTGCGATATTAGCCAACGCTGATTATATACTGCAGCCGGCAGCGCCGCTCAGCACTTTTTCCAATGTGCTGATAAGGGATCTGCAGGTAAGTACTACCGAGTGTATCAAGCTGCATCAGCCACCGATAACACCTTACCAGTATAGTCCTCAGCAGCTGGGCATTACGCCTTCAGCGCCGTTATTCAAGCAATATCCGGAAAACTGGAGCCAGCTGCTGCGTGTGCTGCCGAAATTACTCTGCGGACAATTCCGCGTAGATGCCCGTGGCGCACTGAATTCCAATATTATTGAAAAAGTGACGCCTGTAGCGGACAATGCTGCAAAAGATGCACAGCGGAAGGACTCGAAAGTAAAAGTATATCCGAATCCGGCTACCAGCCAGGTTTTTGTGGAGTTTACCCAACCTGTAAAAGAAAAAGTACTGATAAGAGTTTTCGGGGCAGATATGCGTTTGCTGCGACAGCAGGAAGCCAGTGATAACAGCAGAAAAGCCGTTTCACTGGATGGATTGCCGGCCGGACTGTATTTCATACAGGTAGGTACGCGTTCGCACCAGGAAATATTCAAGATCAGAAAAGACTAAGCAGCCGCTAACACTACATATCAGCGCCAGCTTCCGGCAGGAACTGGCGCTTTTTTTGTCGCATTATACTTGTAATTTGTCGGAATGGATACACTGCTTTCTGCGCCTGAGTCAGTAAATTTATAGTAACTAAAAAATTGCAAACGTCTATGCGAGGTAGAGTTAAATCTTTGCATGTTAAAACCATTGACGAGTATATTGCAGCTTTTCCCGAACCGATGCAGCGGGTTCTCAGTCAGATCCGCGAAACTATCCATGCCACTGCTCCCCCCGGTGTCAGGGAAGCCATCAGATACTCCATGCCGACTTTCATTTTCTATGGTAACCTGGTACATTTTGCTGCTTTCAAACATCATATCGGTTTTTATCCTGCGCCGGTAGGGGTAGAAGAGTTCCGGGAAGAGCTATCCGGGTACAGGACCGGGAAAGGCTCCGTGCAGTTTCCGCTGGATGAACCGATGCCACTGGATCTGATTGCCAGGATTGTACAGTACCGGGTAGAGCAGAACCGGAGAAATCCGACAGGAAATCCGCCCTGGTATAAGCCAGGGATTACCTGAGATGTAACGCGGGTTATTTATGCGGATTTGTCAGGCCGCGCTGAATCAGGGATTCAGCGGTTGCGAGGATAGTTTCGTTATTGGATCGTGGTTCCCAGCCGAGTACGCTTTTTGCCTTTTCATTGCTTAGTTTCCTGACTACGCCCAGTTCGGCGCGGAGGGTTTTCATTTCAGGGTTAAAGAGTGCAGCAAAACGTATCAGCCAGTCGGGCAGCGAGCGGGAAGGCACGCGGGCAGCAGCTTCTCCCAGGTTACCTTTCAGCAGCTGTGCAATTTCCGCCAGCGTCATGGGCTCGCCGGCAGCGGCGAGGAAACGCTCCCCTCTGGCTGCGGGGTTGGTCATGGCGCGCAGGTGAATATCTGCCACATCGCGAACATCCACTACGCCGAAGGCTATACGTGGCAGGCCGGGCATGGCTCCGCTCAGCATGCGTTGTATGATATGTACAGCCGCAGGCATATCAGGACCCGGTACCGGACCGAAGATGCCCACCGGATTTACGACCGACAGCTCCAGGTCGCCGCCTTCCCTGGACATAAACTCCCAGGCGGCACGTTCTGCAATGGTTTTGGATTTAATATAGGCGCCGGTACCTTTTACATCGGGGTTGGTCCAGTCCTTTTCCGTGAAAGGGGTATGGTCCTTTTTCGGCGTGTAGCCGATAGCGGCAAAGGAAGAAGTAAGCACCACGCGTTTCACGCCGGCATCGCGGGCGGCGCGTAATACATGCAGGACGCCCTTTCTGGCGGGGATTATCAGGTCGTCTTCATTTTTAGGTGCGGCTACAGGGCCGGGCGAAGCTATATGTAAAACATAATCGCATCCGGTAACGGCTTCCGGCCAGCCTTCGCTGGTATGCAGGTCCGCTTCCACAAAAGAAAGCATATTGCCCGGATGGGCGCCCCCCGCCTGTAACAGGGCGCGTACGGCGGGTTCGCGTTGCAGCGAACGCACGGCGGCACGCACACGATACCCGTAATGCAGGAGCTGTAAAATGCAGTGCGAGCCTACAAATCCCGAACCTCCGGTGACAAGTACCCTGGTTTCCATATCGTTGTTTTTGTTATGACAGTTCGCGGATGGCGGACAGATGATGGTCATCATGTTCAGCCACAAAGCAGGCGAGGTCTATGATACGCATCGGCGTCTTCAGCCGCGGATGCAACGCGGTATGTTCCAGCTGGACGTCTTCCAGTTGCAGCAGCCTGTTTACAAATATTTCCCTTTGTTCCCTGAAATGCTGCAATATTATTTTAATATCGGTGTTGTTGTGCTGTGCGTTGTGCGTACGCTGATTGGTCAGGTCCGCCACCCGCAGATCCGTAGCGCCCTCCTGCAGATCTTCCAGTCTGCCGAGCCATAACGGCTCCATATCTCCCAGGTGTCCGGCCTGTTCATGAATCGTCCATTTGTCGCCGTGGCGCAGGGTTAATTTTGATGGGGCAATACGGCTGATCATTTCTTCCACCCTTGCCGGTGTGCCGCTTAAACGTTCAATGATGGAAGGTAACAGGCCATTGTCGGTGATGGCCGGGAAAGATCTGTCGAACCATGCTGTTTTTTTCATGACTATCTATTGTACAATAAATGTAAGTATTCTGCGCCGTTTTAAAAAAATAGATAGAGTTCTCTATTTTTTCAAAAGAATGCCTACCTTTAGAAAAAATTAAGCGTATGACCGGGAAACTGAAAGTACGGGACAGGATATTGCAGGTGGCGGCCGATTTATTCTACCGGCAGGGGTATAATCAGACAGGCATCAATCAGATCATTGCGGAAGCGGATATTGCCATTGGCTCGTTGTATAATCACTTCCCCTCCAAGAACGACCTGCTGATGGCCTACCTGGAACAGGAAGATACAACCTGGTTTGAGCAGTTTGAGCAATTCAGCCGCCAGGCAGGCACCCCCCGGGAGAAAATTCTCCGGTTTATTGACTTCCGCATAGAACAGCAGCAGCATTCCGGCTTCTGTGGCTGCCCTTTTGTAAAGATCATTGCAGAAGCCGGCACACATGATCCGGTGCTGACGGCGTTTGTACAAAGCCATAAAGATAAACAGCGCACCATGTTGCAGGGCTACTTTAAACAGGTACAGTGCGATGATGCGTGGGACCGGAAACTGCTGTGCGAAACCTTTTTCCTCATGGCGGAAGGCGCTACTATTACCACCACCATTACACGTAATATGCAGGCGCTGGAGAACGTCAAAAAATTCATCAAAAAAATTATTGCCTGAGCGCGCCCGCGCATTCATCATTATTACAGCTGATATTCCCCTGCGCTGACGGCGTTTCCAATAATGCCCGTACCGCCGGTACGGCGAAGAGAAGTTGCTGTCCGTAGTAAACAGCCGGTGCTGCCACTCCGCCTGCGGAGAAAGGGATAACCATGCCGGTACATTTTTTTTGTTTTAAAAATAGATAGATCTATCTATATAATTTAAAAAGCCATGAAACAACACACTTCCCCCTGGTTACCGATGTTCATTGTATCATCGTCCATCTTTCTTGCAGTGATAGACATTTTCATTGTCAATGTAGCGCTACCTTCCATACAGAAAGGCATACACGCCACCAACGGAGAGTTGCAGCTGGTCATCGCTGTCTACCTCCTCGGCTACTCCTGCTTCCTGATTACCGGCGGCCGGCTTGGAGATTATTACGGCCGTAAGAAAATCTTCCTGGCAGGCATGTTGTTATTCACGATCAGCTCCTGCTGCTGCGGACTGGCAAATACAGGGCTGCAACTGAATACAGCGCGTTTCTTCCAGGGCGTATCCGCTTCGCTCATGACGCCACAGGGCATTTCCTACATACAGGTACTTTTTACGGACACCAATGCCCGCCTGAAAGCGATCGGCGTTTATGGCATCATTGCCGGCTCGGCATCGGTCATCGGGCAATTCCTGGGAGGACTCCTGCCCGATATACATTTTCTGATGGAAGGCTGGCGGCTTATCTTCTTCATCAACCTGCCGCTGGGCATCGTGGCACTGGCAGCCGCGCTGCTTTTCCTTCCCGAAACGGCGGCAAACAAAACACAGCGGTTTGACTACGGCGGCGTAGCCCTGCTCACCCCCGCCCTCTTCTCCCTGATATATCCGGTAATACAGGGCCGGGAGCTGGGATGGCCTGCCTGGAGCATTTTCCTGCTGCTCCTCTCTGTGGCCCTGCTGCTGATATTCCGCCGCGATCAGCAACGGAAGCTGGCGCGCAACGCAGCCCCGCTCATGGATACACGCCTTTTTCACTTCCGGGATTTTAAAATCGGACTATACGCCACCATATTCTACTTCCTGGTACAGGAGCCCTACTTCTTTGTTACCGGTATCTTTTTCCAGAACGGGCTGGCCATGCATTCCTCTACAGCCGGCATCTACTTTGTATTCCAGGGCATCGGTTATGTCATCGCTTCTGTCATCTCCGTAAAACTGATACCGGTATACGGCAAAAAGGTTTTACAGTCAGGCATACTGATAATGATTATATCCCTGCTGCTGCATATACTTTTCCTCACCTCCCCGCAAACGCCTCCTGTCAGTATTGCCCTCATTCTTTTCGCCTACGGACTGGGATGCGGTTCCGTACTGCCTTCGCTCCTCGCCTGGTCATTAAAGAATATTCCGCATCATTTTGCCGGCGCAGCCTCCGGCACCTACTATACCGTACAACAATCTGCCATCGCCCTGGGAGCAGGTATTACCGGCGGCGTCTTTTTCTACGCCGCCGGCAACAACCCCGTACTGCCCGACTATGTGCATGCTTACCGCATAGCCATCTCCTTGAGCATCTTTCTCTTACTTTTGACAAGCATCTGCCTGTATATCATGCCGGATAAAACCCGGTAAAATTATTTTGGGATTTAGGGATTTTGGAATTTTGAGATTTGAAATGCAGCGGAGATCTACGCGAATATCTTCGCTGCATTTCAAATCTCAAAATTCCAAAATCCTTAAATTCGTAAATAATTTTGGCAGGAAAATTGACCCAAAGCAACCCGAATATTAATCCTCTATTTTTATGAATGAAGTGAATGCATTGCACAACGCCCTGAGAAGTAACAGGCTGGATGAAGCCAGACAACGGATGGAACAGGGAGAAAAACTTCCAAAAGACCTTGCCCCCTTTGACAAAAGCCAGATTTATGATGTGCTTGCCAGGACCAAAGCATATGACCTGATTGACGCCCTGATTAAAGACCGTATCATTGAAACCGATATTTATGAATACGAAAAATTAGACGGCAGCATCTTTGAAGTCCTGTTCCGCAACGGCGCAAAGGAATCCGTTGACCTGGCATACCTGGAATCCCTGCTGGGCAAACTTGATAACATTAATGATGCCGTACAGGATAAAACATTGCTGGGAATCGCCTTCCAGAAATCTGCCCCCCTGGAATATATACAGCTGCTGGCAGATGCAGGCTGCAACATCCGCTATAAAAATAATTATGAGCAGAATTACCTGTACCTGATTGCACAGGAATATGCCATTAAGGAAGATACCGGTATTGCCTACCTGCAATACCTGCTGGACGAAGGACTGGACCCCAACGAAGGAAATATTGTAGGAGAAACCGCCCTGCACCTGTCTTTGCGCAACAAAAAAAATAAATACACGGATCTTTTGCTGGAACGCGGCGCAGATCCCAATCAACCGGGGAAAGACGGAGAATCCGCCTTCTACCAGGCCATCGTGCATTACGTTTGCGATGCGGCTTTGTATGAAAAGCTGACCACCTATGCGCCGGCCGACTTCAACGCGGTCAACAAAAACGGGGAAACGCTGCTGTGCGGCGCCTTACGCATGCGCAGGCGCGGAGATGACCATGAAACCACGCTGATTAAAGCGCTGATCCGCGATGGGGCAGATGTGTACCAGACATCTCCCTGGTACCAGCAGGATAAAGCGGCGCTCGACTGGGTCACTGAATATCCGGCCGATATGCTGCAGGCTATTCTGGATACAGGCGTAATTGAAACAGACCGCCGCGACAACCAGGGAAATACACTGCTGCACAAGGTTTGCGGCTATAACGTTAACTATGACCAGGAAGCTGCCCGCCAGCTTTACCGCAAAGTGAAGCTCCTCCTGGAACACGGGGCAGACAGCAGCATTACCAACGATGCAGATCAGCTACCCATGGACCTCGCCGCACAGGATAACCTGAAATCAAAAACCGTTGAATTACTCTTAAAAAATAAAGCATAGCATATGTCCATGTCATTCATTGTTGCCTGTGAAAGCGGCAAACGTAAAATAGCAGAAATCCTGCTGGCCAATAACGAAGTGGATGTTGCCTATACCGATGAAAAAGGCAGAACAGCGCTGCACTATGCCTCGCACCACGGTTACCTTGATCTCGTAAAACTTTTGCTGGATGCCGGCGCCGACCTGGATTACGAAGATCATAACGGGGAAACGCCTTTTTACTTTTCCTGTCTGCAGAAACAGAAACAAACCGCACTCTATCTCCTGGAGAAAGGGGCACGTACCAATATCAACGACCTGCAGGGAAACAGCCTGCTGCACCTGACCGCCAAAACAGGCCAGAAAGAGCTGGTAGACAAGCTGCTGGAACAAGGTGTTCCCGCAGACCTGGAAAACAACGAGGCAGAAACGCCTTTGCTGATAGCCGCCTCCTGGCGTAATAAAGAGATTGTGCAAACGCTGCTGAACAACGGGGCCAATGTAAACACCACCAACAAGGCCGGCGATCATCCGCTGATAGTAGCCACCCGTGCCAAAAATCCGGTTATGGTTACCACCCTGCTGGAAAACGGTGCGGATGTTAACCATACCAATCATGCCGGCGAATCTGCCCTGCTCATCGCCTGCTATGATACCAACCGGGCGCTGACCAACATGCTGGTACAACATGGCGCAGATGTGCTGGTGACCTCTAAAAACGGTTTATCTCCCATCTGGTATGCCTGTGCCAACAACCAGAAGGAAATAGTGGGCATGTTCCTGGATAAGGGCATAGATGTGAATTTCAGTCAGCCGCTGTCTGCCGAAACCGTCAGCATGAACAGCTACCTCGAATGGGTGGAAAGCGCGTCCAGCCTTTCCATGGAAAGCTCCTTCTCGCTCAGCCATACCTATAGCTACGGCGGGGAAAGCCTGCTCCATGTAGCGGCCAAAAACGGTCATCTCAGCATGGTAAAGCTGCTGCTGGAAAGAGACGCCAACATCAATATACAGGATGAATCTGGCAATACGGCATTGCACTATGCCTCCTCCGCAGGGAAAAAAGATATCGTAAAATACCTGCTGGAACACGGTGCAGACGTTACCGTAGTCAACACCCGGGAGCAGAAGGCTATTGATTACGCCTCCATTAAAGGATTCAATGAAATAGCCACCCTCCTGCTTGGTCACCATTCCCCTCAGCCCAGGACAGCTCCGGTGGTCTCATCTCCGGCAACGCCCCCTGCTCAAAGCATCAGCGATAAAAAACAGGCCCTCCTGGACCTGAAAGCACTACTGGACGCAGGCATCCTTTCCCAGGCCGAATTTGATGCCGAGAAGACCAAAATACTGGCTATGTGATTATTTGGTTATTTGAGATTTTGTATCCAATCAGGGTATTCTTTTGTACCGCTAAGTACAAGAGAATACCCTGATCGGATACAAAATCTCAAATAACCAAATAACAAAATAATTCCTATCTGATCTCCGTAAAGTCTATTGTTTTTCCGTCGTCCTTGCGGGCGGTGGCCTGCATGACGGATTCGATGATCGTGGTTTCATCCTTCTTGCGCATGGTGGGCGGAATGGCGCCCGCGAAGGCGCCGATCATGGCAATCATGATATATATAACTATCCGCAG
Organism: Chitinophaga solisilvae; assembly: GCF_009928525.1. Lineage (GTDB taxonomy): Bacteria > Bacteroidota > Bacteroidia > Chitinophagales > Chitinophagaceae > Chitinophaga > Chitinophaga solisilvae. Next base: position 132,687 of record NZ_JAABOK010000008.1, read on the forward strand.
GATGCCGGACAGGAGTTTCATTGTTTTCACGTTGGACAATAATTTAGTATAGCCGTTACCGTGATGGCGGTACGACAGGGTGATGAATAGAGAATAAAATGTAAGCAGCCGGATGTGGCGGGAATCAGGTGGTGAGGAGCGGGTCTTCGTCTGTATTGGCGGGGGCTGGCAGCTTCATTGGCAGCTGGCTGCGGTGGCTGGTGTGGCGATGGAGAACGGGCAGCGGGGTGGCTGTCAGCTCCGGTGTAGCAGGCGTGCAGCTTCCTGCAGGTTGCGGTGGAAAGAGATGATGGCAGTAACGGAAATGTGCTGTTTTGCCGGTCCTGTACTGATGGCCGGCATACAACCACTCCGTCCGGACGCCGGCAGCTCCTGCACCTTTACAGGAAGTGGCCGGTAATGACAGGGATATGCTGGCCAGTATCAGGAATACTGTCAGCAGGGAATAACGCCTGTCCCGGCAGCCGGGTGAATCATAAAGCGGTTTCATACAGCTTAAAATTAATCCTTTTCCCCTGATATAGTATTGCTGTGGATAACAGCAACGGTTACCCGGAGGAAAGCAGTTGATCCTGTCATGATGTGGAACAGTTGTCAGGGCAAGACTGTAAAAAGCCGGCAGGGCATCTCAAAAATTTTTGAACGATTGTTAAAAAATATACATTTGCGGCATCATGGCCAGACTAAAAGAATTTAATCCGGAAGAAAGGTTGGAGAAGGCCAAGCAGCTTTTCTGGGCGAAGGGATATAATGCCACGTCCATGAAAGATATTGTGACGGTGATGAAACTCAATCCGGGCAGCATTTACAGCACTTTCGGCGGCAAGCAGGAGCTCTTTATGGAGTGCCTGAAAAAGTATGCCGGCGAACGGTTGTCAGCTTTCCGGCAGGAAGCCGGCGGAGAAGGTTCTCCCCTGCAGGTGCTGGAGCAGGTCATCCGCGAAGGCGCGTCTGTGCTTATCCGCGAGGGCAAAGGATGCATGACGGTGAGAACCATGCTGGAACTGGGCAAAAAAAATAAACAGGCCCACACGGTAGTCACCTCCCAGGTGAAGAGCATCATCGATATTTTTGAAGCGCTGCTGGTGAAAGCGCAGGAAGCCGGCGAAGTACACGCCCAGCGGGAGCCACGGGAGATGGCCATGTTCCTGTACGCCGGTTTCAACGGGGTCTGGCAGATAGATATCCTGCTGAATGACAAGCGTTATGTGAACAGTGTGATTGATCAGCTGATAGACAGCGTACGGCGCTGATTTTTTTTACCTGTTTTTTGAATAATCATTCAATAATTTTCCGGAAGATGTTCCCTTCCCTCCGCTACCTTGCTTACCGGATGACAGTAGCAGGAGGCTGCGGAAAAATATAAGGACGTTATTTTTTTATTTTTTTCTTGAACAATCATTCAAATAAATACAAACATCTTCATCTTAAAAAACAGACAGACATGAACAAACGTAAGACAGTGCTGCTATCCTTAGCCCTGGCGGGAGCAGCGGCCGTACATGCGCAGACGGAACAGGCAGGTAAAAGTCCCTGGGGAAGCCACGATGAAATAGGCACGCTCAACATGATGAATGAAAGCACTACCCGTGCGCTGTTCTCCGCCGTCCGTTCCGGCAAGGTATATGACCTGGGCGTGGAATACTTCACCGGCATGCCCGGCTTCACAGAGCTGGGCGACCCGCCTTACCAGTTCTGGATGACACATACGCCAAGAGGTACGGTAGTAGGCAATATCAGCAAACAAGGCGCCGCCATCAACAGAAAAGTCAGCTACACCGGAGATGCGATCTCCATGTATACCCATACCGGCACGCATATCGATGCGCTGAATCATTTCGGACTGCATGGCAAAATATGGAATGGCTACACGGCAGACGAGCACCTGAGCGACCGCGGCTGGGATAAAGCCGGTGCGGAAAAGATCCCGCCCGTCATCGGACGCGGCATACTGATAGACATTCCCGCCTACAAAGGCATCGATGTAGTACCCGGTAACTATGTACTGTCACTCAAAGAACTGCAGCAACTGATACAGGCGCAGCAGCTGCAGATCAATAAAGGCGATATTGTGCTGTTCAGAACAGGCCTGATGAAATACTTTTATACAGACCGGGAAAAATTCATGCACAACACACCGGGCGTCAGCATAGAAGCCATCCGCTGGCTGATAGAAGAAAAAGGCGTGATGACCCTGGGCGCCGATAACCTCAGTCTGGAACCGCTGCCATCAACCGACAGCGCCAACTGGTTACCAGGCCACACTTACCTGCTGGCACAAAAAGGCAGTATGTTCATTGAACTGGTATACCTGGAAGAACTGGCCGCTGCCAAAGTACGCGAATTTCTTTTCATAGGCACCCCGCTGAAGCTGAGAGGAGCGAGTGCAGGACCGTTGAGACCAATAGCTGTTTCGTTTTAAATTGCGAATTACGAATTACGAATTACGAATGAAAGCGGAGATGGGGTATTTGAGATTTGGTTATTTGAGATTTTGCATCCAATCCTTATGCTCCTTGCACTTATTGGTACAAAAGAATATTATGATTGGGTGCAAAATCTCAAATAACCAAATCTCAAATACCCCATCTCCGCTTTCATTCGTAATTCGTAATTCGTAATTTGTAATTATTTTTATCATTAAAGGGAACCATCAATTATGAAAACTGGCTTTATCGGATTAGGCAATCTGGGAATTGTTATTGCGGAAAATCTACTGGCTGCACAGCAGCCGCTTTATGTATACAATCGTACGGCCGCAAAGGCGCAGGGGCTCATAGCGCAAGGTGCTATCGTCTGTACCTCGGTGCAGGAGCTGGCAGCGCAATGTGATATTGTTTTCAGCATTGTATCTGACGATGCTGCATTGAACCATATTACGCAGGGGCCAGATGGCATTGCCGCACACCTGAAACCGGGTGGCATTCACATTGCCATGAGCACTATTTTACCGGATACCGCTATTGCGCTGGAGGCTTTACACCGGCAGCACGGCAGCATCTACCTGGCAGCTCCGCTGATGGCAAGACCTGAAGCGGCGCGTGAGCGAAAAATCAATTTCCTCGTGTCAGGCAACCAGGAAGCTATTCAGCAGGTCAGACCATTGCTGGAACAGGCCGGTGCAGCCGGCATATGGGAATTCGGTGACACGGCCGGCGCAGCCAACGTGGCTAAGCTCTCCAGCAACTATCTCATATTAACCGCCATGGAAGCGCTCGCAGAAGGTATCAACCTCGCCAGACGCAGTGGCATTGATGCAGACCTCTGGATGAAAATGCTCACCAGCACCATTTTCAATGCCCCCGTTTATGCAAGCTACAGCCAGCTGATATTAAAGGAAGCCTTTCAGCCGGCCGGTTTCTCCCTGAAGCTGGGACTGAAAGATATGAACCTCGTACTGCAGCAGGCCGCTAACGTACAGGCGGTAATGCCCGTAGGTACACAGGTACAGCAGCTGCTGCAGGAATCGGTAGCCGGCGGACTGGGCGATCATGATGTGACTGCCGTGGCCCGCACCATCGGGGCATTGTCCTGATACTACCGGATAACTTCTTCCCAAAAGACGCCCTGCTTACGGGCGTCTTTTTTTGGCGTCCGTCTATCTATTCAATAAATTTATTGAATACTTGAATATTAACTGTATTTTTGGTATTTGCTGCCAATCATGAAAACGAACGCACGCATACTGAAAGACAGGATTTATGAGGAGCTGGCCATCACTGCCAAGGCAATGGGTAATCCCCGCCGGATGGAAATCATAGACCTTCTGGCACAGGGACCATTCCCCGTGGAAGCCATTGCCAAATACACGGGCATGAGCATTGCCAATACCTCCCAGCACCTGCAGGTACTTAAAAACGCCCGGCTGGCCGAGATTACCCGCAAAGGCAACTTCATTTATTACCAGCTGGCGGGCCAGCATGTATTCAGCGCCTGGAGCGCCCTGCGTGAGCTGGGCGTGACTTACAACGCGGAAGCGAAAAAACTGGTGGAAGACTACCAGGAGCAGCAACAGCAACAGGGTATCTCTGCGGAAGAACTGCTGAAAAAAGCGAAAGCCGGCAAGGTGGTCATCCTGGATATCCGCCCGGAAGAAGAATATCAGCGAGGACATATTCATCGTGCCATCTCCATACCACTGGATGAACTGGAAAACCGCATCCGGGAACTATCTAAAAAACAGGAGATAGTAGCCTATTGCCGTGGCACCCTTTGTATGCTGGTCAACCACGCAGTGGAACTACTGGCGAAAAAAGGATATAAAGTAAAAAAATTCGATAAGGGGTACCAGGACTGGACCATGAAAGGGTATCCTGTAGATATGGCTTCACGACCTTAAACCGTACGTATGAAGGATCAAACAAAAAACACACTGAAAACGCCGCTTGATTTCAAGCAGCAATACCTCTCCGACGGGCATCATTCCTTTTGTGCCGCCTGCGATATACTGCCGCACCAGGAGAAAAATAACTTCCTGGAAATTGCGCCGCTGGAAGCGTTGAAAAGCCTGCATAAAAGCGCCTCGTTCGACAGCGCCCGCCGCCGCTTTTACACCGCCATACTCCTTACCGCTGGCAACGTACGGGAAACCATCGGTCACCATACCTATACTTTTGACGCCGGCACGCTGTATTTCATTCCGGAAAACCAGCTGCATACCATTCACTCCTGGAGTGAAGATGTAAAAGGGTATCACTGCATTTTTGATACAGACTATTTCCTGCTCTGCATTAAAAACCAGGTGAAGCTGAACCGGTTTCCTTTCTTTCAGCCGGGAAAAGACCCGTATGTCAAACTTTCGGAAGAAGAAACTGCCATGATGATACCGCTTTTCATGAAACTCAGCAAGGAGTACTGCAGTAGGAAAACCCTGAACGACGACCTGCTGGTACGGTTATACCTCAACGTATTGCTGATTGAAACAGAAAAGGTTTATCAGTCGCAGCATATCCCCGTAAGCAGGGAGCTGCCACGCAAGGAACAGCTGACAACCAGCTTCCGGCAGCTGGTATCACAACACTTCCTGGAACTCCGGCATGTTACCGACTACGCCAGACAACTGCATGTGAATGCGCATTACCTGAACGATACCGTGAAAGAACTGACCGGGCGCTCCGCCAGCAGCTTTATTCATCATCAGCTGATGACGGAAGCCAAGGCTCAGCTCATTCAGACAGACGAAACCATTGCCGGTATCTCTGACAGCCTGAACTTTACAGATCAGTCCTACTTCTGCCGGTTCTTTAAAAAACATACCGGTCTTACTCCCTTGCAGTTCCGGAAAAACCATCAGCATTAACGGATAGCAGAAATGCTTTTTGTACCAACAATCCAACGATACGTGTAACGATACGCTTCCCGGTGCTGATTAACTTTGTGGCAGATCATTCATAAAAAATATATCGACATGAATACATCATCCGTAAGTCAGCATAGTGAAGGAGCAACCCTGATACAGTTTTATGCCACATGGTGCCATCCCTGCAAACTATTATCACCCGTGGTAAATACCATTGAAGAGAAGATGTCGGATACCATTACGGTGAGCCGCGTGGATATAGACCAGGAGCAGGAGATGACCAATCAGTTTCATATTATGGCCGTGCCAACGCTGGTATTGCTCCGGGGTGGCCGGGAAATATGGCGGCATACCGGACTGCTGCCGGAAGGAAATCTGCGGACAGCCATTGCAGCGGCTATCGCCGGCAGATAAACACCTGCCCTTCCTTTATAACAGTAACGATTATACGAAAATAGTTACCAACTATTCCAATGCAGCATATCGCGTCATGCTGATTTTTATTGCCATTATACTGCAGCGTCTTCCGGCGCTGCAGTGCTTTTTATACAGATCTTCTTCCATGCAGCATTTCAGCTGTTTACGTTCCGGATGTTACTGTAACACAGAAATTAAATTTTGAAGATTTCAGTTTTTTACATTTCTTTACTTACTGAAATACTTGTATTGCCATATCAGCCTGAAGATAATCCTGTAGCCCGATTTTTTTAACCCATACAAGTACCCGAGAGAGCTAAGAAGGCCATCAGCCTACATTTTCACGCATTCCATTTACCACAAATCCGGACCTGAGTTTTTTATGCAACATTTCTATTAGTCTGAACCTGAACAAGCAACCGTCGCCTGCGTTTGCATGACCTTTTTGTTTTTTTTCGTGCCGCTGATCCAACTCCGGATCAGCATAGCCGGACTATTGTCACATCACAATCAACATACATTTATTAACCATCAATCTTTCAAACCATGAAGAAAATTTTCATCGGGCTTATTGCAGTAGCAGCCTTTGCTGTCATGAGCGTAGTATCCTGTAAAAAAGGCGGTCATCCTGAAACAGCCACCCCCCAGGCGGTTAACAGTGATATCGTGATGGCAGGTAACTTCACCCCTTTCACCCTGAACACGGGTAACGCCGGCCCATCTACCGTTGGGTTTGTGCAGTCTGCCCGGCTGTATGAAATTGATCTTTCCCGTATAGGCGCCAACGTTGATGCGGACCTACTCCGCAAAGCCATACAGGATGAGATACCGGTAGAAGTATATCTGTACCGGAATACCAACAAAATTGCCCAGGTAAAACCGGCTGGCGAACCGGCGCTGGCGGCTTACAGGAAAATGCAGCAGGCTCCTGCCGGCCCTCTGCCGGAGGCAGAACCGCCGGTAATCCCCAGCCAGGCAGCACTGAACAGCCTGTGGTCCCAACTGGCCTCCGCCCCTATCCCCTTCTCTTTCGCCACAGATGGCTGCTATGCCCGTGCGCATAAAATGAGGCAGATCATTTTAAATGCCGGTTACGACTGCAACAAATATTTCGCTTACGGCTACCTGGCTGCTTCTACCGGCTCCTGCTGTGTATTATGGAGCTATCACGTAGCGCCGCTGGTACGTTTTAAAACCACAAGCGGCGCCATCGAATACCGTATCCTGGACCCATCCCTGTTCAGCGGCCCGGTAACACAGACCCAGTGGCTGAATGCCTGCAAGAATACCGGTTGCAGCAGCAGCGCCTATGTGAGCAGCACCAGAACCATGCCCGGCAACGTTTACTATGTGTCCGCCACCAGCAATACCCCGCTGTATGACAACAACTACGCCAGTACCAACTGTGTAATAGCTACGTATAGCGGTTATTCCGGTTGCGGCCCCGCTCCGGTACTGAACTGCCCCTGAGTTCCGGCTCCGGTAAATGAACAGTCTCTGTTTCCGGTATATGGAAACAGAGACTGTATCTATCTTTCAAATTATCCAGCAACGGATATACGTGTAGCCGATACCGTTATTAACAATCCTTTACGATATTATTATATTATCTTTAGCCGGCAACGTTCCATTTAATTATTTGGTTATTTGGTTATTTGATTATTTTATTAGCATCGTATGAAATTTTTCCTGCTGATTATTACCTCCCTACAGATCGCTGTCAGCTCCTGCAACAGCGGAAACCAGCAACATGATATGACTGCAGCACAATATATAGCTACGCTGAGCGCCGATAAGTACCCGGAATACGACCTTGTTCCCAAACTGGACAAGTCAGATATAGGCGAGCTGCTGAAGCATGCCGGCAACAACCGGCTGATCAACCATTATCCGATCCCGGCGATTTCCGCGGTGCGTTATGGTCCGCAGCAGGTAGGCATGATTATTCTCTATACAGTGGAGAGCATCCGCACCCAGCGCCCGCAGGGCGTATCCAGCTATCCTTATGTACAGGATACGGCTGCGCCTTCCCGCAAGGTACCGCTGGAAGAACTGGTGCCGTTGTATAATGCCTGGTGGCAGCGCAACAAGGACAAGAGCGCAGCAGAGCTGAAAGACATTTCCCCGCTGGCGGGTACCACCCTCCGGTGGTAAACAGCAAATAAAAAGGACCGGTTGGAGAAACCGGTCCTTCCTTTTTTGGGGGTTAACAACTTTCCGGGTGCATGCCGGATATAGGAAACCACGTTGTACTGATTAATTAGTCGTAGAATAATTACAAGGGGGAAACAGAGAATTGAATTTTTTTTTCTGTAAATTGGGCTAAACCTTTTCTGCGCTTTTAATTATCTTATGATCCCCGCATCAGCATACAGCAGCCAGGAACAGGAAATCCTTGCCGGATTAAAGCAGGGAGGCCCCCGGAGACGCTCATTTGAAGAGCAGTTATACCGTACATTCCATTATCTTACCACCGAAGGGGTCAGAAAGTACCACCTGACGGAAGACGACAGCGCCTCCGCCTATTCCGACACCATTATCAGCGTCATAGATAATATTGTGAAAGGGCGCTTTGAGGGCCGGTCATCCCTCAAATCATATACGTATCAGATTTTTTCCAACAAATGTGTTGACCTCCACCGAAAAATTACGACTAATAAGGAGAAGGTTCATCAGACGCACGATCTTGACACCCTGATCGGGATGCTTCCCGACAACGCGCGTAGTATCGTACAACAGCTGATAGACAACAGCAACCGTTCCCTGCTGGAAAAGTACCTGGGAGAGATCGGCGAAAAATGCCGGCAGTTGCTGCTGCTGTTTGAAGATGGATACAGCGACCGGGAAATAGCCACGATGCTGTCTTACAACACAGCGGATGTGGTGAAAGTCAGCAGGCGCAGGTGTATGGATAAACTAAAAGAAAAAATGCTGCCCTTCAACCAGAATTATGAGTGAACTGCTACATTATATCGATGATTACTTTACCGGCACGCTGTCAGCGGCAGAAAAGCAGGCATTTGAAATGCGTTGCACCACCGATCAGGCGTTTGCGCAGGAAGTAGCTTTTTACCTGAGCGCCCGCAGTGCCATCAGGGAAGAGCTGCACGCTGAAAAGCGGCAGTCGTTTACTGCGGTAGCAGTCGCGCCGCCCCCAACGACAAAAGTACGCCGCCTGTGGTCTTACCTCGCCGCCGCCGTCATAGCAGGCATGCTACTGGCCGGCTGGTGGATATTTTCAGGAGAGCCATCCGTCAAACAGCTCTCTGCCCGCTATATCAAAGACCATCTGCAACAACTCAGCGCTACGATGGATAGTGGTCAGGATAGCCTGCAATCCGGCATCGCCGCCTTTAACCGCAAAGACTACCAGCTGGCAGCAAAGATATTCGGGACCCTCAGCACGCAACAGCAGCAGGCGCCCGACGCCATTAAATACCTGGGGCTTGTTTACCTGAACACAGGAGCATATGACCAGGCCATCGTGCAGTTTGACCGGCTCATACAGCTGCCGCTGTATGCCAACCCCGGACCCTTCTATAAAGCGCTGGCGCTGTTGCAGCGCGCCGGCCCACAGGACAGGCAACAGGCCAGGGAACTGCTGGAAGAAGTACGCAGCAGGCAGTTACCAGGCAACCAACAGGCTACTGAATGGCTTAAAAAAATATAATCATGAAAAAACCCCTCTTGCTGCTGCTGATACTCTGTATCATCATCATCATTATTTTATGCATCAGGCACTGTCACTGTAATCCCGGACCTGTTACCGGCAACCGTACAGACAGTCCCTCCAGGGCCCCTCAGCGTATTCCCGACCAGCTGGTTGTTTTCTATAAACATGCCCCTTCCCCACAGGACCTTACCGATCTCAAAAAGAAAATAAAAGACGCAGGCATCGATACCCTGCACATTGAAGTACAGCGTTGTGAAAACTGTACAGATACCCTCATGGAATTATGGAAAACACCGCATATTGAAACCTTCGTACATGCCGAAACCGTCAAAGGCGGTGCCAGTACCGGCGGCGGCACCCACACCGTAGGCGAGGACGACCTGGGCTACTATCTGCCGAATTACGTGATCAACACCCCGCCTGAAATAATACCGAAGGAACCTTACAGGTCCCGCGGACAGAAATTCAGAACAGATACCATCTACAGCCATACTGCCGATACCGTTCGTGTAGCCATTCTCGATACCGGTATTGATCCCAACCTCTTCTTCTCCTATCCGCAGTATTTCTGGGTAAACAAAACAGAGCAGGCCAATGGTGCGGATGAAGATAGTAACTGTCTGAAAGATGATCTGAAAGGCTGGAATTTTGCCAACGGCAACAATGATATTACAGACGACAGCCGCGATGGCCACGGCACGCGCGTAGCGTTGTTTATCATCAACGAATTCCAGCGCAACAATACCAATGCGCTGCAGCTCCTGATATTGAAGACGCATAATAAAAACTCCGAAGGCGACATGTTCAACATCATGTGCGCCATGTCTTATGCCGCCAGCAAAAAGGCAAAGATCATCAATGCCAGCTGGGGCTTCTACAGTCAGTATTATTTTGTATCTCCGTATGAGCCGATTGATGCTATCATTACGAGGATCATGGCATCCAAAGGCATCCTGGTGGTAACAGCCGCCGGTAACAGGATAGCCGCAGCCGACGACAGTGCCCTGCATGTGGGCATAGCGCCGGCAGACCTCCGGAACCTGGACAGACACCGGTTCTATCCTGCCTGCTTCGGCGGCAAGCCCAATAATGTACTGGTAGTCACCAGCGCCAATGATACCATGGTGAGTCCTTCCCAGAATTACTCCACCACCTATACTGACCTGGCGGTGATAGCAGATACGCTGGACGAAGGCTCGCTGAAATTTAAAATACCGCTGGTAGCAGGGCCGCCGGAATATATTGCCGGCTCCTCCTATGCTACCGCTATCGCTACCGGAAAAATAGCCGCACTGTTCCCCATGTCGTCCTGGCCGGCCCCGCCTTCCTCACCGAAGAAAGCTGATGTTCTCAGTAAGCTGGGCACTACGGTAGGCAACAAAACAACATTGGAACACCAGGTTAACGGAGGCAAATTTATCAGGCATCATTAACGTATGTATACCTGTACGCAGGCATCTCACATAAAAAATATCCTACGCAGGCAGTTGCTGATCATCAGCTGCCTGCTGTCTGCTTTTTGTGCCCATGCTCAATGTCCGCCGCCCTCCTGGTTCATGGAAAAGATTACCGCCATTGAACAGAGCGGGCTGCCGGACAATATCAGGCTACAGCAGCTGGACTCCCTGCGGTTGCTGCAGTTGCGTTGTTTTCCGCAAAAAGACAGCATTTACGCGCGTATCCTGCATCGCATGGGCGACCTGTATCATTACGCACAAAAGTGGCCAGACGCCCTTGCCTTTACGAAAGAAGCCGTAGCCGTCAACCGTAGCTCCAAAGGCCGGCAGGAGTCTTTTCTTGTCAACAGTTATTTCAATCTGGGCGTTTTCTATAATAAACTATTTCTTTACCCGGAGTCACAACATTATTTTGACAGCTGTATTCTTACAGGATTGCATTATCCGGAGAAAAGAAGAATTGTGATGATGGCACTGGAAGCCAGGGCATTTTCCCTCTATGGTACCGGCGATTACCAGCGGGCCGCAGAAGCGGCCGATCTGGGAATCCTGGTAGCGCAGCGCATGCAGGACACGCTGTGGGAAGTAGCCATGCTGGCCCAGAAAGCACAATCCCTGCTGGCAATGGAAGACAGCACTGCCGGCCTTCTGATCCGCAAAGCCCTGCGGCTACTGCCACCGGATGCTCCACCCGCACACCAGGTAGCCTGCTATACCATCTATGCCGGCGTTCTGGGTAAGGAGAAACAATACCGTCCGGCTATCGCCGCCTACCGGCAGGCGCTCCGCGTAAACAGGCAGCAGCAGAGCTGGGATCAGTGCGCCCGTAATATGCTGGACCTGGGCAATCTGTACATGGATGATATGAAAGATGCGGGGCATGCCTTCAGTTCCTATAAGGAAGGGATACCATTTGCGCGGCAGTCCGGCGATCCGTATATCCTGGCAGGCGTATACAACAATATCGGTACGGCCTGCTGGAAGCAGCGCAAATACCGGGAAGCCCTCTCCTGGTATCAGCGTGGTTTGAACACGCTGCCGGTGCATTTCAGGGACTCTTCCCTGCAGGCCAATCCTGACTATCATATGCTGCGGGAAGCTACCAACGATTATTTTGTATCTACCCTCCTCAGCAATAAAGGGGAATCATTACTGGCCCTGTTTAAATCTACCGGCGACAGCCTGTGGCTGCAATATGCGCTGAAGGCCTACCAGGCCGCAGATATGTCTGTAGACCTGATGCGGTGGAAGCAGTACGGCGAACCTTCACGCCTGTTCTGGCGCATCCGCACCAGGGCGATGTATGAAAAAGCTATTGAAACCTGTTACCTGTTACAGGATGCTCCCGCAGCCTTCCGCTTCTTTGAAAAGAGCCGCGCCGTGCTGCTCAATGACAAGCTGAATGAACTGGGTGCGCGGAAGTACCTTTCTGCAGCAGATATTTCCAGGGAACAGCAGCTGCGTATCCGCGTGGTATCGCTGCAGCAAGAACTGGACGCCACCCCGCCGGATTCATCCATGCATCAGACAGTGTACCAGCAACTGCTGCATGCCCGCGATGCGCTGGAACGTTTCATACGCGGGCTCGAAAAAGCGCATCCCGCCTACTATCAGTACAAATATGACACTGCAGTACATACGGTAACGGATATACGCCGGCGGCTCCTCTCACAGGGAGAAACGCTGGTCAGTTATTTTGTGGCCGACAGCAGCGCCTATATACTCGGTATCTCCGCCGGCAGCTGCAAGTTGCTGAAAACAACCTTCCGGCATACAGAAGTACAGGAGCTGATGCAGCTATGTACCTCACCGACCTTGCTGGAAGTGCAGTACCGGCAATACTGCCGGCTGGCCTGGCACCTGTATCACCGGTTGTTTGCTCCCCTGCAGCTTACGGCAGGCAGGGTCATCATCTCTCCGGATGAATACCTGATTCCTTTTGAAGTATTACAATCTGACAGTACAGATTACAGCAGCTACCTGCTTAAAAAATTTGCCTTCAGCTATACCTATGCTGCCGGTTCGCTGATGAAGACAATGCCGGTACGCACAGCGGCCACGCACTCCCTGTTGGGCATCGCGCCGGTGAACTATGCCGCTTCCCTGCGGCTGCAACCCCTGAACGGAGCCGATCAGTCCTTACGCCTTATCGGCAGTAACTATCGCGGCGCCCTGAATATAACCGGTGAAAGAGCTACCAGGCAACGTTTTCTGGAACAATTACCCCACAGCAGTATCGTGCAGCTCTACACACATGCCAGCGCCGGCGACCAGGATAAAGACCCCGTATTATACCTGGCTGATTCCGCATTATATCTTCCGGAGATACAGTTGTTACGCGACACGGTTACTTCACTGCTGATACTGTCTACCTGCGAATCCGGCGCCGGCCGCCATGCACGCGGGGAAGGCGTACTCAGTCTGGCACGCGGCTTTACACTGACCGGCATACCGGCTGTAGTTACTTCCTTATGGCAGATGAACAACGAAGCCACCTATGAGCTGACAGAAAACTTTCACCGGCTACTGCTACAGGGCCTCCGTAAAGATGAGGCCTTGCAGCAGGCCAGACTGCAATACCTCCGTAACCATGACAGCGGCCATCAGCTACCCTATTTCTGGGCAGCAGCTATCCTGATCGGTGATACGTCCGCCATTCCTGCACCGGCAGCAGGCAACAGCCGTCTTTACTGGTGGCTGGCCGTAGCAGTCGTGGGTATCCTCACGCTTATTTATCTCTTCCGTAAAAAACGGTCATAACCTTGTTTCCTTTTAGTGTGGTTGATGCGACTAATAATATAGTCCGGTATTCCGGATATATTTTCTGACTCCAAAAACTTACTACTATGGAAAATACCACTGCATCGAGGCATGAGCAAATATTCTCACAGGCCGATCATTATGTGAGGACTTACGGATACTATCCCAATCCGGAAGATCCGGATCCCAAGCCGTGGCCGTGGCCTATAGGCCCTGTGATCCGCGAGGCCCACAGAAACAGCCTGCTGACACTGATAGCGCACCGGCATCCTGTATTATGGGAAATCATTAACGGCCCGGGTCCGCAGCCCTGGAAGTATCAGTACACCGCCGGTCCCCGCCCTGATCCCTGGCTGGGAGCAGAAGCCTGGCGGATTACGTTTGCACGGAACGTAGCGTATGCTGTTATTGAAAAGGTGGAGCTGGCAGCCTTTATCAGCGGTAATACCAATGGCGGTAGCGGCCATTCCGGCGGGGTGAGACTACTGCAGGCTTTAACAGATGAATTATGTCCGCCTTACTTCGTGAAACCACACATTCCTCCGAAGCCGAAATTTGATTCGCTGGAATTATTTGTGATGGCACTGGAGTTCAGGCAGGCAGCTAAGTTCACCGCAGAAGAAGCGTTGCAGAAAGCGCTGCTGTCTGCCGCAGAACAGCTGACAGAGGCAGGATTCAAGCTGGATAACGACCGTCTTTAAACTATCACTTAAATAAATCAGACTATCATGAAATCTATCTTCAGATCCTGTTTGATGCTGGCAGTTGCCGGCTTGTTATTCTCCGGGTGCAAAAAAGGCGATACCGGTCCGGAAGGCCCGGCAGGCGCTGCCAATGTGATTTACACCAGCTGGGTGCCTACCAGTATCTGGGTGGCTTCTACCACCTCCGCAGGCGCCGGTAAAAAAACCTATTACTTTGACATCGCTGCCGCTAAGGTGACGCAGGAAATCGTCGATAAAGGCACTGTACTCGTATACATGAAATTTGTTTCGGACCCCGATGGCGACGGCATTGCCAAACTCCTGCCCAGCATCTATTACAATATAGGTGGCGCCGGTACGCAATACCGTTTTCAATACGGGTTATTTCCAGGTAAAGTGAGGATCATCGCTGATGTTTTGCCCGCCGGCATCCCTTCTGAAAGTAACATGGTCCGCTATCTCATTATTCCCGGCGGCGTGCCTAATGCGCGCGTAGCTGGCCGTGACTATACGAAAATGACTTATGAGGAAGTCTGCCGCCTCTACAATATTCCCCTGTAATGTTACACATAAACCAACGGGATAGGCCGCTCACGGCTTATCCCTTCTTCTTCCCGCCGACACCTTTCCGGTAGTTACTCCGCTGGTCTTTCCTCCATTGCCCGCAAATGTTTACATTTAATGCATGAGTAAACTACCGGTTACATTTTATCGTCAGCAAGATGTCACTGTGATAGCCCGGCAGCTGCTGGGACAGCACCTGGTCACTAACATCAACGGGGAACGTACTTCCGGCATCATCGTGGAAACAGAAGCCTATGCCGGCATTACGGACCGCGCCTCCCATGCCTGGAATAACCGCAGAACCCAGCGCACCGGCATCATGTACGCCGCCGGCGGCGTATCCTACATATATCTCTGCTACGGCATACATTACCTGTTCAACGTAGTCACCAACATACAGGATGTTCCAGACGCCGTACTGATAAGAGCCTTGCAGCCCCTGGAGGGCCTTCCTCTCATGCAAGCCCGCTATCAGCATAAAATCCGGCCCTCCTATACGTCCGGCCCCGGCAATCTCTGCAAGGCCCTGGGCATAGATCCCTCCTTCAACGGCGAAAGCCTCAACGGCCATAAAGTATGGATAGAAGCAGGCAGCCGCATCCCGGATGCACAGATTGTTGCCACCCCGCGCATAGGCGTACAGTACGCCGGAGAAGACGCATTGCGGTTGTACAGGTATTATGTGGAGGGGAATGGGTGGGTAAGCCGGGGGAAATAATTACGAATTGCGAATTACGAATGTAGAAGCGAAGAGCTAAACGTAGACTTAGGAGGATATTTTTAAGTTATCACCTTAAATCTACGTTTAGCTCTTCGCTTCTACATTCGTAATTCGCAATTCGTAATTCGTAATTCTATTATTACATAATCAGCACCCTATCTATATTCCTCGAATAAGAATTCACGACAGACGTTAGTCTTCTGCCATGGGCAAATTTCCAGTTATCCATAATAAGGAGGGTGCCGGGATTAAAGGGTACTTCTACCAGGTTGTCGATGACCAGCTGGTCCCATTTGTTGAAGGCATCCCAGTTTTTTTCGATGGTATCGGAGCGGAAGCGGTAGAAGACTTCTTCGTTGAGATAGTTGACTACCTTGCCTTGCAGGGTGCCGCTGCTGCGGTTGGAAGGATGATGGATATCCAGTACGCGTTCGGAGAGGCTGGCTCTTTCTTCTTCAGTGAGTTGCAGGAAGGCGCCGTGAATATCTGAAACATGCATGTGATTATTTTCGAAGCCATTGGCTTCGCGGCAGTAGAGAATGAGGTACCTCGGAGGTATTCTCCAGTAGGATTTATCGTTGTGCAGGGGTACGTTTTTGGAACCTACTTCTGCGCTGGTACGGATTTCAGTGACATGATCGTTACCTCTTCCGATGGGAATAACTTCTCCGAAGAAATAGGCAACGGAGAGTAATGTTTTGGGAGAAATCTCTCCGATGTCTGCCGACACATATCCCTGCGCTTCCAGTGGGCCGGTGATAGCCTGCAGGATCGCTGCTTCTTCATTTTCAAGGGTGGCGAGGTCTTTATTTAACGTCATAGTTTGCATGGTCAAAAGTATTGGTGTGAATTAAATTTTTTTCTATCAGGTCCTGGTAGGTAGGCAGGTTGTTGAAGGAGAATTGCGCTCCTGCCTTCGCCAGATCGGAATAACGGATATAGTTGAAATCATATTCCGGAGGCAGGAAGGTAGGCGGCGGCAGTACGAAATTGCCGGCATCATTGTACAGGCGGCCAAACCAGGTCTGGTCTGCAAATTTGGGATGATAGTGACGGTCTTCCTCCGCACTTTCCAGTCCGGCGTTATCGTTGCTGAGCCTGAGCGGATGTTCCGACGCGATATAATCATCTGCTATGATTTTGCTCACAATCAGTTCCTGGTTATTTTTCAGGGCAGCGTCAGCATAACGGAAAGACATCAGGTAAGGTACTGCCAGGCCGCCCACCTGACGGTAGGCATCGAGAAACTCAAAACGCTTTTCGATTTCCCTTTTAGTGTCTATCGCTGAAATAGACACCCTGATCTCGGCTTTGTTCTGCGCGAGCTGCCTCATGATTTCCAGGGATGGTTTGGTAAATATTTTGGAGATGATGACCAGCCGGATATTGTATTCCATCAGTATGTCCGTGGCAGGTCCCAGCAGGTCCCAGGATTTTTTGGAGAGAGAACAGTCGGATACCCATCCCTGTCTTAACCAGCGTTGCTGTGACGGCAGGTTAACAATTGATTCCCGGAATTTTGCTTCATCAAACCGGTTGATGTGACGCATACCGAAGTTGAATCCTTTATTGATCCAGTATTCAGCTGCAGAGCAGTTACCATAGCAGATACTTTTGATCGGCAGGCATCCGGAGTAAACATCTGTCATCAGGTAATCAAAAGGCAGGCCGGCGCTTTTACCACAGAGAATGTCATAGACGGGCATTTCAGCAAGGTCTTTTTCACTGATTGATTTGAGCGACGGCCGCTGGAAGGCAATGGCCCTGCTGTCATCAAAGTGCAACAAATGATTCATGTCGTTCGTTTTTAGTGATGAAGGAAAACAGGTTACAAAAACGTTAATGGCTATACGTTACAGAGAATCGGGCTTAGATTGAATCATTTAATCGATAACAATACGCTGGCAATAGGAATACTGTTAACAAATCTTTCTCTCGGGTTAATCCAGGGATCGTTAAACCGAATGTAATAAAAATAAATTGAGCCACGCAATTTTTTTTATTATCATTATGTTATCTCCAATAACAAATCAGCAATCGTCAAAACACGCTACGCATCAACATTATAGTGCCATTCACCGCTATTAAACCGCAGTCTGCCACTGATCATTCCCTTCACCTTATCTTGTTACTATTTTTACCGGTGAAAAGAAAATCATCCTGGTATTGCATCAAAAATTTTACATTTAAAAAATCATTTCACAGAGATGATTTAATCCATTAATCACTGTTGTAAACATTAACCCATGAACAGTACCACCAGATTTACCGGAAGAGCGGACCTTTATGCACGCTACCGGCCGGGATACCCACCGGTTGTCATCGATCATCTGCGCGAAGCTATAGGGCTGCATCCCCGGATGCTGATAGCAGATATAGGCTCTGGTACCGGTATATCTGCCGAAGTATTTCTGAAGAACGGCAATACTGTTTATGGTGTGGAACCCAACGACGCAATGCGGGCAAAGGCAGAACTGCTGCTGCAGGATTATCCAGCTTTCAACAGCGTGAACGGACAGGCAGAAGCCACCACGCTGGAAGATAACAGCATGGATATTATCCTCGCGAGCCAGTCCTTTCACTGGTTCCGGCAGGCGGAAGCCCGCAGGGAATTCAGCCGCATTGCCCGGAAAGATGCCTACATTCTGCTGATGTGGAACATGCGTGAGATCAGCAACCCCTTTTCTGCCGCCTACGAAAATATTTTTGCCACCTACGGCACCAATTATTCCGACGATGGCCGGGATGTGACAGCGGAATCCAAAACCATTTCCTTCTTCGCCCCCTGCCCCTTTGAAAAGGTGATTTTTTCCAGCACGCAGGAGCTGACATATGAAGTGGTACGCGGCCGGCTGCTGTCTACCTCCTTTATGCCTTCAGAAGAAGATGATATCTGCGAAGAGATGATAGCAGTATTGAAAGAAAATTTTGACCGCTATGCGGAAAACGGGAAGGTAAAGCTGGATTATACGACAACATTGTATATGGCGAAAGCCCACTGAAGATTTTGGAATTTTGGAATTTTTTGATGTTGGAATTTAAAATGCAGCGGATATTTTCGCGAAGTTCTCCGCTGCATTTTAAATTCCAAAATCAAAAAATCCGAAAATCGAAAATACATCAATTAAAATCTACCACTTGTGAGAAAACATCTATCCCTTTTAGCCGGCATACTGTTACCGGCGGCTTTACTGGCGCAGGAGAAAATAAATATGGAGGTGATGCAGCAGATCAGGACTGAAGCCCTGGAACATTCCGGAGCAGCAGAGCTAGCGCATCAGCTGACGGATATTGCCGGGCCTCGGCTGACCAACTCTCCGGGGTATATGCGGGCAGCGAAATGGGCCGTACAAACCCTGCGGCAATGGGGACTGAACAAAGCCGCACTGGAGCCATGGGGCGTGTTTGGCAAAGGCTGGAGCACAGAACATGTGTATGCTGCCATCAAAAAACCATATTACCAGCCGCTGATTGCTTTCCCGCTGGCATGGAGCCAGGGTACCAAAGGGCTTGTTACAGGCAATGCCATCCTGCTGGATAGTATGACCATTACGGCTATTGACAGGCTGGGCAGCAACCTCCGCGGCAAAATAGTACTGCTGCATACCAAAGACACCCTGCTGAAACCTGCTCCTGCCATCTACCGGTATCCGGACAGCGTGCTGAACAGCCTGCCGGATAAATACATGGTACGGCGCGAGTCATTAACCAGGCACCTGGAAACAGCGAAGCTTACAGCCGCCGCGAAAAAACACCTGGCTACAAAAGGCGTGATCGCATTAATATCCCTGCAGGGCAACGGAAGAGACGGCACCATGGAAGTAAATGGCCATAACGGCTATGCCAAAGGTTTTGAGCTGCCTGTTCCGGAGCTGACAGTTACCAAAGAAGATTTTCTGCGCATCAGCCGCCTGCTTCGTTCATCCGTTCCCGTTAACCTGGAACTGGATATACAGAACAAGTGGTATACCGATGATCTCAACGGTTACAATGTTATCGGCGATATTACCGGTACAGATCCGGCATTGAAAGATGAGGTGGTGATTGCAGGCGGTCACCTGGACTCCTGGCACAGCGGCACCGGCGCCACAGACAATGGAGCAGGCTGTGTTATTATGATGGAGGCACTGAGAATACTGAAAGCCATCGGCGTACAGCCCAGGCGCACCATACGCATTGCCCTGTGGGGCGGCGAAGAACAGGGATTATACGGTTCTTTCAATTACGTCAAGAAACATTATGGCAACCCGGCAGACATGCAGCTGTTGCCGGCACAACAGCAGGTATCTGCTTACTTTAACCTGGATAACGGCTCCGGTAAGATCAGGGGTATCTACCTGCAGCAAAACGATGCCGCCGGCCCTGTATTCCGCAGCTGGTTAGCACCGTTTGCCGATCTGGGCGCCACCGGTGTTACCCGCAGCAATACCGGCAGCACCGATCACCTCCCCTTCGATGCAGTAGGTATTCCTGCATTCCAGTTTATACAGGACCCGCTGGAATATGAAACCAGAACGCATCATACCAACATGGATACTTACGAGCACCTCTCCATGGACGATATCAAACAGGCATCTGCAGTAATGGCCGCCTTCCTGTAC
The DNA here is from genome assembly GCF_009928525.1 of Chitinophaga solisilvae. GTDB lineage: Bacteria > Bacteroidota > Bacteroidia > Chitinophagales > Chitinophagaceae > Chitinophaga > Chitinophaga solisilvae. The sequence continues at coordinate 152,883 of NZ_JAABOK010000008.1, forward strand.
AATGCCGCCATGCGCGATGAAAAGCTGCCCCGCAAGCCGCAGCCCCACGCAGAGCAGTTTGTGTTTGACCTGAACTATCCGCTGTAAAATTTTTGCTGTACATCATTTTCCTACGGGCCGCAGGATTCATTTATCTTGCGGCCCAAATAATATATAGCAGTATGGAAAAAGAAACATTCTGGAAAATCATGGAGACAGCTTCCACGGCAGCTGAAGAAGAAAAGGCAGGAAAAATTACGCAACTGCTGACCTCCTGCTCTCTGGAAGACATAACAGACTTTGAAATTATCCTGCGGGAAGCCATCATCGAACTGGACGATTTCAGTATCATGGGCATACTGAAAGTCATGACCGGCCGCGTAAGCGACGACGCCTACGTATACTTCCGATGCTGGCTGATCAGCCAGGGGAAAGCAGTTGTTGAAACCGCCCGCACACAGCCGGATAACCTGGCAGCGATCGTGCATGAAAATACCTATCCTGATTTCGAAGAGCTGCTGTATGTAGCGGACGATGCCTACCTGCAGAAAAGCGGCCTTACAGAAGAGGAAGCAGAAGATAACCTGCCCCGGAATGTGGCATACGAAAGAGGATTGGATTATGATTTTGAAGCGCCGCCTACAAAAGGTATTCAATGGACAGCAGATGATCTTCCCCGGCTCTATCCGAAACTCTGGGCTGTTTACAACGCTTAACACGCGCAAATCATTACCTGTGCTGGTTCTATGCCGGACAACACCTCTCCGGCAAAGAACCAGCTACCCCATAAATAAATAATTACTGCCGCTGATAAAAATCCCGTTTTTCAGTGAATAATCCGATGCATATTTCTATGTACATTTATCAGGTGAAAACCGATGGCGTTATGAAAAGCCTGTTTATGGAAAAGTGCCGGCTCCTGTAATGCACGTTCATCAATAATCATCCAATAGTGGTTCCCGCCCGCATCAAGCCCGGCTGGCGTTGGCCATCATATACGATTTTGTTCCGGGAGGAACAGGAAATCCGTTCTCCCGATTTTCTAATCTATAAACCAAATCAATTATGAGAAAGACCAATGAAAAAAAGCTGGTGCTGTCTAAAATTAAAATTTCCAGTCTGAGTAACCAGCCTTTGCACTTCGGAAAGGATGCCACCATATTTGTTGGGTGTAACACACAACCCGGCGGCGGTTGTATCAGAACGCACTACAATACCTGTGGAGACTGCGTTCCTACTTTCTTTGACTGCTGATTCATGTAGTTATTTTTTTATTTGAGATTTTCTTTCTCATCAGTATCTCTTCTTAACGGTTTTGAAGGCACCCTGACGGGAAAGAAAATCTCAAATAAAAAAATAATCAAATAACCTTTCTTTACGGCAGCTACAAACAAAGAGAGGATGTACCTGACGGTACATCCTCTCTTTGTTTGTGCCTGTTTCTTTCCATCAACAAATATAAGAGTAACATCAGTTGCCAACGGCTACGGCAGCGTTTACATAGCCCCATCCCAGTTTGGAATCCCGGTTGGGATAGTTGCTGGAAGCACGTTTCATCCTGGCAACGATGCTGTCTTTCGGATAAGAAGGATATTTACTCCATACCAGTGCCGCAATGCCAGCTGCGCTGGCAGTAGCCACGGAAGAACCGCCTACGGTACCAGGCGCATCTCCGGTGGCAGTAGTGGTCAGCGGATTTCTGCGGTTGCCGTTTTTCTCCATGATAATGGTAAAGGCCACCTGGCTTCCGGTATGGCAATTCTCGCAGGGCGTGGTAATGCTCTCTGTAACACCGGTTACCGCCTGTACGGCCGGCAGATACGCAGGATAAATCACACCGAGCAGTCCGCCGAAGAAAGAGTTGGTTGTACCTGCGGCGCAGAACAGCAGCTTACCTTTATTGTTCGCATAATTCACTGCGTCGGTAACCTGTCCTGATTCGAAGATGGTGCCCATACTCATGCTGATAATTTTCACGGAAGCGTTATCGCCGCCCTGTACATAAGCATCAGCAACGCCCTGTAAAGATTCTGAAGACAGCAGCACCACATTCTCCGCCGCATGTACGGCCAGCAGGTTACAGTTGTACGCAATACCGGCGCTGTTGCCGTTTACGCCTCTGGGAGCGGCAACTACACCAGCCATTTTGGTACCATGACCACAGACATCTGCCGGCGTACCACCGGGATAGGTAACGCCTTTTTCGACAGTTCTTCCGGTGGAAGCGCCCTGGTTAAAGCTGCTGCCCAGGTTAGCCTGATCCGGACTGGTTCCGGTATCTATCACCATCACTTTTACATTGCTGCCGGTAGATTTTGTCCATGCTTGTGGAATGCTGTGCAGGGCATAGTTCCAGGATTGTTTGGCGCCGGGTGTAATATTGAGGTAATCCGTACCTGCTACCAGGGAAGTATTAGGCAGGTTGGCATCGCAGCCGAATGATAATCCGCCGGACTCTGTGGCTGGAGAACGTTTTGCAGCCTGGCCATCATTCATATATTTTCCGTAGCCGGAAGGTTCGGCGTAACGCACCATGCCTGATGCGCGCAATGCCTTCACGGTAGCCAGCCGGCTGGCTTTTACATAAAACACAGGTAACCGGGAAGCCTCGTAGGTAATGATGTTTTTGGCATTGGCGCCGGTAACTTTTTCATTTTCTGCAATTAGATTTAGTACGGTTTGTCTGGCTGCCTGCCAGGACTGACTGCGGATGTCGATTTTATCGATCATCTCATCCAGGTTACCGGTACCCGCAGGCCGGTAGCCTACCGCCAGGATGCTGTCGCCCTGTACGAGCGCACTCCAGGCTACTTTATCGCCTACCATCTTCCAGTTGAAGCGGTCGTTCAGGCGGAGTTGTTCATTTACCAGGGCATTGATAGCAGATTTTGGGATCACTTCATTCGGGTTTTCACCGGCAGAACCGGGATTCAACGGCGTTTCCTGTCTGTTACAGGAAGAAGAGGCCACTATGAGCAGACAGGCTGCGAGTAAATAAGAAATTCTCATGAATAAAATTTAAGTTAACAAAGATTTGAAATGATTACAGGAGGTTTCTCTGATCGCTTATGTTGATGGATAGTACGGGCGTCCGGGGTAATAATGACACAGCTTCCGCTCATGTGGCTTCCTGTGTCCGCATGAGTTTTTCAACCGTAGGTCCGTGCTGGTAAACCCCGGCGGTGGCAGCGTCAAAATGTAATGTCAGGAAATTTATCCGGGTTATACTGTCGGGTTATGTGCCTGGGTTACATAGTTAACAATTTATAGACCGGCAGCACATTTTTGCAACAAAGATGACTGCCTGCATTATTAGTACTCCGAATTTAATAAACATATTCAAACCTGCAAAAATTAAGCGCCTGAAAATAAACGTGAAACGCCGCAGGATTGCAGTAATAATCATTATTGACAGCAAAAAAAAGGAAGGCATCTGCGTTCTTCATAATTATTTTCTGTAATCCGGAACTTTTGATTATATTCATTATATGTCTAAAGTCAAAGATGTAATAGTAACCCTCTCCCGGAAACATCCTGAAACCGGAGAACCGGCGCCTGCGGGCCTTACCTATGTTATAGGCGTGCTCGGGCATAAAAAAGGCTGGTATGAGATCCACACTGAAGAACTGAATAAACTGAAGAACGAAGACCTCCAAAAAGCGCTGTATAACATGCTGCATCCTCAGACGCATCACTAACAGTAAATGAAGTCCTGCACATGTGTTATGTTTTCTGGTAATTACCGGCTGTCAACCGCATCAACCAATATTTAAATACTGACTGTCATGCTGCCTCAGCACGACACCTGTTTCCATTCTCATTTTCTTTATCCGAAAAACAATTACGATTATTACTATGCGAAAAAACTTCAGATGTAAAGTTTATCTGTCGGGGCTCCTGTTATTGCTACTGAGCGCCACCCCATTGCTGGCACAGGTGACAACCGCTACCCTGAGCGGTATAGTGAAGGAACCCGGCGGCACGCCGGTTGCCGGAGCATCCGTTACCGTGGAACTAACGGATGCGGGTATACGACAACAACTGTCAACCAAAGGCGACGGCAGGTTCACCGTTCCCAACCTGCGCGTCGGAGGCCCTTACCGGGTTACCATCACCTATCTCGGTTACCAGGAATCGGTAACTGAAAACATCTTTCTGGAGCTGGGGCTGAACAATGCCATAGAGATCCGTCTGCAGGAAAAAACGGTGTCGTTGAACAGCGTTACTGTTTCCGGCAGATCTACCGTCTTCGACAATAAAAAGACCGGCGCTTCCGTCAATATCGGCAGCCGTATGCTGAAGGCGCTGCCTACTATCTCCCGTTCTGCAGATGATTACCTGCGCTTAACACCTTCTGCTTCCATTACCTATAACGGATTATCTTTTGCCGGCCGTAACGGGCAGTATAATAATTTCTCGCTGGATGGCGCCGTATTTAATAATCCGTTCGGGCTGGATGCGCCAACACCGGGCGGACAAACCAACTCCCAGCCTATTTCACTGGATGCGATAGATCAGATCCAGGTAAACATTGCCCCCTATGATGTAACGCAGGCAGGCTTTACCGGCGCAGGTGTCAACACCGTCACCAAATCGGGCAACAACAATATTTCCGGAACAGTGTACGGCTTCTACCGCAATCAGGCCATGAGCGGATCACGCGTAGCGGGTAATAAGCTGGTAGTACCCGACCTGCAGCAGCTGCAGGCAGGATTTTCGCTCGGTGGTCCTATTGTAAAAGACAAGCTCTTTTATTTTGTCAACTTCGAAACAGATCAGCGCAGCGATGAAGCCACCAGCTATGTGGCGCAGAACAGCTCCAATACCGGGCAGACCAACACCTCCCGCGTACTGGAATCAGATCTGCAGCAGGTGAGCCAGATACTGAAGTCCAGATTTGATTATGATACCGGTCCGTGGCAGAAATTTACGCTGAAGCAAAAAAGCTATAAGTGGCTGTTTAAGTTAGACTGGAACATCAATGCCGGCAACCGGCTTTCCTTTACCTATAACGGCATGGATGCCAGCAAGGAAAAGCCTGCGCATCCCAGCGCAATCGGCCGCCGTGGCCCGGACTTTACTACCCTGCAGTTCCGGAATTCAGGCTATGAGATGATCAACCGCCTCCACTCCTTCGGCGCTGAGCTGAAGTCTAATTTCGGCAGCAGTTACGCCAACAAGCTGCGGGTAGTATATACAACGTTCAGGGATAAACGAAATCCGTTCTCTGCACCCTTCCCGCCTGTTAACATAACCAAAAACGGCGTGCGTTACATCATTGCAGGCAACGAACCGTTTTCTATCAACAACAGGCTGAACCAGGATGCCCTGCAGGTGACCAACAACTTCAATATCTTCCTGAAAAAACATACGCTGACGGCCGGCGCGTCCTTCGAATCATTCAAATTCGGCAATTCGTTTAACCTGACAGGCTATGGCCCTACCCTCTTCAGTGAGGTGGACATCAACGACTTCCTCACCAAGGTACCTAACGGCGGAAATGTGGTATTCGGCTCCTATCCGCTGGATGTGGATGTAGCTTATGCCCGTAACCGCGCTGCTGCAGGAGAATGGACATGGTACTACCTGACCGTTGCGCAGCTGTCTGCCTACCTGCAGGACGAATGGCAGGTAAATGAAAAATTCCGGCTTACCTATGGCCTGCGTATGGATGTGCCTTTTTATTCCAACATGCGGTACACCACACCGGATGTTAATACAGACGGCACTTTCAAAGGAACGTTTACAGAAGGCAGGCCCACCGTTCCCAACAACGACAACCTGGTGCTGTTTGATCCTGACGGAAAGCCGCTTACCAATGGCGTGGGTAAAGACGTGGACAACACGCGGCTGCCTGCCCGGAAACCATTGCTGTCGCCCCGCGTGGGCTTCAACTGGGATGTGAAGGGAGATAAAACCCTGCAGCTGAGAGGTGGTACCGGCCTGTTCACCGGCCGCTTCCCGTTTGTATGGATAGGTAACCATATCGGCAATCCGTTCAGCAGCTTCTACAATGTGACAGACAGGAACTTCAAATGGCCGCAGGTCTGGAGATCCAACCTGGGTGCGGATGTGAAGATACCTTTCGGAACGGTGTTCACGGCTGATGTGTCCTATACCAAAGATGTCAACGCCATGATGGTACGCAACTACAAACTGGGTACACCTGCCGGCAAGCTGAATTCAGGCACCGGTGATCAGCGCTCCGTCTATCTCCCGGCCAACCAGGGCGCCAATAACGCCTACGTGTTCACCAATACCCGCGAAGGCTATCAGTTTAACCTTTCCCTGCAGGCGCAGCAGACCTTTAAAAACGGGCTGTATGCCATGCTGGGATACAATTACCTCATCGCCAAAGACGCCAGCTCCATTTCAGCAGAAATCTCCAGCGATGCCTTTGACCGTAACCCTATTCTCAACAACGCCAATGCAGCCGTACTGTCCAACTCCCTGTACGGTAACCGTCACCGTTTCATCGGCGTCATCTCTAAAAAGTGGAGCTACGGAAAAGATAAAATGCTGGGCACCACCGTATCGTTATTTGCTTCCGTCAACTCAGGCAATCGCTTTGCATATGTATATGGCGGAGACATCAACAACGACGGCACTTCTACCAACGATCTGCTCTATGTACCCACCGATGACGAAATAAATAAAATGCAGTTTGCCCCCCTGACAGATATTAACGGGCAGGTACAGGATGCGCCCGCACAAAGGCAGGCACTGATCCGGTTCATCAGTCAGGATAAATATCTGCGTTCAAGAAGAGGGCAATACACTGAAAAATACGCCGGGGAAAATCCATGGATGAGCCAGGTGGACATGCGTATCCTGCAGGATTTTGTGATAAAGGGAAAGAAGAAAAACCAGACAATACAGGTGAGTCTTGATATCATCAACCTGGGTAATATGCTGAACAGCAACTGGGGTGTGGTGAAGTATGCCACCACTTCCGGTTATACGCAGCCATTATCAGTTGCGTATAACAACAATGCGCCGGTATATCAGTTTGATCCTTCCCTGCAATCTACTTTTATCACCAGCCCCGACCTGCCGTCCAGATGGCAGATACAGGCCGGCTTACGCTACATTTTCTGATCGCCCGCCATATTTCACGACGGCGCTGCTACCTGCGGCGCCGTTTTTTTTATACCTGTACAGCGCAGGTCATTGCAGCAGCACTGCAATCACTTTCCCTATATTCACATAGCATTGTTATACCCGGGGCCACTATCCATATTATTTCACCTTTCATCACCCCTTTTATGAGCAAACAAATTTTATTCACCCTGCTGCTGACGGGCATACTCTTCTCCACTGCCTGCCGGAAAGATATTAAATCCGGTACTGCTGCCGATCAGGCAGACCCGCAGACAGCAACAGCCGGCGTTCATCCGTCTGCAGCACATCCGGACGAAGTACTTACTCCCGGCGGCTGGAGACCTGCCTCAAAAACAGGCAGCATCGGGAGCGGACAATACCTCGACGCCAGCAACGACAGACTGGTAAAACGCAGCACAACAGGTCGCGGAATTCTCAGCGACTACGGACCCGTAGAAAATAAAGCAGGTCATCTTCCTGATTATCCCACCAATGTAAACATTCCCAAAGACCGTGCACTTCCTTTGGGTTCCGGCTGGATTACCTATACTTACTGGACTAATCCTTCCGCCACCCCCATTTCCTATTTCAGTACCAGCTGGGTAGTGCCGCCTGCGCCCACTACCAATTCCGGTCAGACCATCTTCCTTTTCAACGGGCTGCAGAATGCATCCTATATTTTGCAGCCTGTGCTGCAATGGGGCGTATCAGCAGCCGGCGGCGGTAACTACTGGGCTATTGCCAACTGGTATGTTGACGGCGCCAATGGTACCGCCTTATACAGTAATCTGATCCGCGTAAATCCAGGCACCAGCCTGCAGGGCATTATGACGCTCACCGGCAGCAGCGGCACGAAGTACAGCTATACGTCCGCATTCGCCGGTTATCCTTCCATCACCCTAACAGTTAACAACGTCGCCAAACTTTACTGGGCAGCTGAGTCAATGGAAGCCTACAGCGTTGCTACCTGCAACAACTATCCCGCCACCGCCAAAACAAGGTTAAGCAACATCGAACTGAAAGTAGGCGGTGCACAGGCGCCCCTATCATGGACGGTAGCCAATCCTGTAACCGACTGCGGACAACATTCCACCGTTGTTACGCCGGGAACACCGGGCGGCATCGTAGACATTTATTACTAAGTTCTTTTTCATAACGGCAGATACCGGGTATACTGCAGCCGCCCTCTTTCCAGAGGCGGCTTTTTATTTTTACCGGTTACAGCTGTTCATTATTCAGAGAAATCATTTAAATTAGAGAGATGATACTTTCTACTTACTGACCCTTTCAACCCACTTATCTCAAAATCACAGTTATGAAAAAGATCACAACGAAAAAACTTAAACTCGGAAAAATTAAAATTTCCAATCTGCAGGAGACCCAAAACGTTGTAAAAGGCGGCTTACAATTTGCCACCGCCAATACCTGCTACTTCACCTGTACAACATCAGGCACGCTGATCTGCTGATGTATTCCAACAAAAAGATTATAAAGCCGCATATATCAACTGGTTTATGCGGCTTTCATTTTAATCCGGCCACTGAAGTGATATGATAACCCACCCTGTTTATTTTGCAGGGCAACCAACGTGAACGTCTGTACGCCAGTAACCCGACGATATATACAGTGAACCACCATCCGACTATCTGACGCGATACTGATAACCCGTGTAAAATTTATTCAACCATTATCTGTCCCATTCATCCCAGCCATTTCTTCACTTAAATAAAAACCATATGAAAAGTCGTCTATTGTTAGCCGTCGCCCTTTGCCTGAGCATCATGGGGTGTACTAAAAAAACACAGGATGCTCCTCCTTCTCCTTCTCAGGAAATTGTTCATCCGGTTGGTCTGAAAGGTCAGAACCAGATTGTGCCCGGTACCGATCAATACCGGCTGCTGGTGAAATTCAAGGCAACATCCATCACGGATGTAGAGAAAAATAAACCCGTTTTCTCCAATGCACGCGCCACCGCTGATGCCGGTACCTGGGGCAGGTCAGGTAACAATATCTGGTCTTACACCTATGAGCAGGCCATTCCCTTCAGCTCCCAGGACAAGGCAGCTATGAAACAGGGAAGAGTAGCCCCGCCGGAACCCGGACAATTCAACCGCTATGCTTTCCGCGGACTGCTCTACGTACGGGAAGCCGTTAACATGACACCTAAAGAAGTACTGGATCTCGCAAACGAATTTGAAAAACTGGACATGGTGGAATACGCCGCCATGGAACCGGTAACTCCTCCGCCACCACCGGCTACACCCGATTTTACTGCACAGCAGTATTATAAAAATGATGTAGACGGCAGCGGCGTAAATGTACGCGGCATCAATGCCGAATATGCCTGGTCTATCGGCGTTACAGGCGCCGGTATCAGGATAGCAGACATCGAATGGGGATACAATAAAAATCATGAAGACCTGGTAACTACTACCTGCCAGGAAATTTTACCTCCGCCGGACGATCAGTTCAAAGATCATGGTACTGCCGTTGCCGGCATCCTCATGGGTAAGAAAAATACCTTCGGCGTAACTGGTATGGTATACGGCGCTGATGCCTGCTACATCATCTCCGAACGCGTACTGGGAAGACCCGGTGGTATCGCGGAAGGACTGAAAAAACTGAGACGCGGCGATGTATTCCTGTATGAAATGCAGACCGGCGGCAACGGCGGCCAGTATGTACCTGCAGACTACAACCAGGCTGTATGGGATATCACCAAAACCGCTACCGACTCCGGTATCGTAGTAGTAGCTGCCGCAGGTAACGGTAACCAGAACCTCGACGATGCCTTCTATAATGCCTACAGGGCACGTGGTGATAACGGCGCTATCATCGTGGGCGCCGGTACTAAATCAGGCAGAAACAAAGCCAGCTTCTCCACCTATGGTACCCCCGTTCACCTGCAGGGCTGGGGCGACTGGACCGTAACCAGCACCGGCTACACCTCCCTGTACAATGGTGGTGCTAACGCTGGCTATACCAAAGATTTCTCCGGCACCTCTTCTGCCACCCCCATCGTGGCCTCTGCTGTTATCTCTGTACAGTCCTGGTACAAAGCCAGAACAGGCAAGGTACTCGCACCCAGAAAAATCAGATCTGTACTGATCAGCACCGGCACTGCCCAGGGCACCGGCGGACACATAGGACCACTGCCGAATATTAAAACAGCAATTGAGTGGCTGATAGCAAACCCGTAAAGAAGTAATTACGAATTACGAATTGCGAATTACGAATTACGAATGAGGAGCGAAGATGAAAGCGGATAAAGAATTTACTTCTTCGCTTTCATCTTCGCTCCTCATTCGTAATTCGCAATTCGTAATTCGTAATTGTTTACAAACTATAACGTATTCCTACCTGCATCTGCCACCTTGATCCCAGCGGATCTATCGAATATGGTTTTCCGGGATCCCTGAACTGATACAGCGGGTAGCCCTGTGCGCTGCGGCCGGGGATATATGGTTGCAGTCCTATGCTGGCAGTGGAGTTGTAGGTATTGGGAGAAAAATATACCCATCCCCATGTTTTGCTGAGCAGGTTGGTGAAGTTCATAATATCCACAGTGAGGGTGATAGTATGGCGGTCTTTCAGAGGTTTGCCGGTGAAGAGGTTCAGGTCCTGCGCAAAGTGCAGGTCAGCATTGATGTTCCAGGGAGTGCGGCCGGTATTGCGTTCTGTGAAATTGCCACGGCGGGAGCTGAGGTAGCTGTTGTCATCGATGAACTGGTCGAAGGCGTCAGCCTGTTGCCGGGCGGTGCTGATGATGGCGCCGTCTGCCGCATATTTTGTAGTGAAGAAATTGATTGTCTCCCCCCGGGAAGGAATATAGGCCAGTGATACCTGTTGCGGCGTATTCTGCGGCGTATAGTTCACGAAACCGTAGGTGAACGGGCTACCCGACTGCGCGGAGAAAAACAGGGAGATCACGCTGCGCCACCGTGCTGACCAGCTGCGTTCATAGCCTGTCATGGCAATAATACGGTGCCTGATGTCGAAGTTGGAATAAGCCAGGGCAGGATCGTTGGGGTTCAGCGCCTGGTTGAGCTGCCAGTTGGATTCCATGGAGTTGCGTATACCATTGGAAATATCCTTTGATTTACCGTAGGTGTAGGCGCTCATGAAATGAAAACCATTACTGAACTTTCTGCTGATTTTACTGGTAATGCTGTAGCGGAATCCTTTGGACGTATTGGTAAGCATATAGGCATTGGCCAGACGCGGATCAACACTGCCGTTGTATACGGGCTGTTTCCGCAGATGCTGCGCAGTATCATAGGCGTAATACGTAGGATTATCCTTCAGGTTGATCTGCATAAATTTCACATCCTGGATAGTTTTGGTAAAGATACCTTCCAGCGTATAGTTAAATCCGTGTGCATCTGTAAAATCCAGTGCCAGACTGCTTCTGAAAACAGATGGCATCTTAAAGTCATTATCAATAACGTCTACCTGTGTCTGCCCGGCGTTGGGATTATTAACTATGCGTCCCTGCTGGTATGCAAAGGCAGCGATGCCGTCATACGGGCTGCCGGCCGGCCGCAGCAGCGGATCGGTACCGGGTTGAAACGGATTCGGCGGAATACCGTTTGTCCGCAGATCGATGGAACCAAAGGTACTGCCGGTATTGTAATAGGCGTACCCCATCCATGCCAGCGGAATGCGGCCGGTGAATATACCCAGCCCTCCTCTCAGTACCAACGTCCGGCTTTCATTGAGATCCGCCCTGAAACCAATGCGGGGCGATAGTTGCGGCTGGGATAAATAGCGCTGGTTATACTGGCTCAACGGCGTATAGGCGTAGGTGTTACCAAAGTACTGATCGTGAAAAGCGTCTGCGCTGCGGCTGCTCAGCGGCGCCTTGTCAGGAATATGCACCCAGTCGATACGCAGGCCGGGGGTAACTTTAAAACGGGGTGACACCCTGATTTCATCCTGCAAGTAACCACTCATGAAATTAACACGGAACTTCGCCGCCGGATGATGGTACAGGTATTCCCGGCTGTTGTTGAAATAGTTGAAATTGCCCTGGACCCGCTGCGGGTTGTTGGACAGAAAATCTTCTATGCTCTGATAGGTTACCCTTCCGTTCCAACTGTTAACAAAACCATAGCTGATGTTATAAAACTCGTTATGCGTACCTATTGTCAGCGTATGCCTGCCCATTCTTACCGTCAGGTTATCCGTCAGCTCAAATGTCCGTTGTTTTAAATTGAAAACAGCCGCCTCCCTGTCTGTACCAAAGAAAATGGTGGATCCTGGCGTGCGGCCAACAATCTGCACCTGCGGAAAATCCGTTCTGGCGGAAGGTTCCCGGTAATCGCGGATAGTAGTATATCCCAGCAGGAGGTTATTGGACATACGGTTGCTGATCCTTGATTTCAGATCAATAACGGTAGATGATTGTGTATTGACCTGCCGGAAACCGATACTGGAAAAGCGGAAGTTAAACTGGTCCCTTTCCATATGCAACGCTTCTGAAAATACGGTGTTGTTGCGGATGGCCAGCTGGTGCTGCTCATTGATATTCCAGTCCAGGCGGTTAAATAATTTCCGGGAGCGCGCGTAGGTGTTATACAGCTGATGTTCTCCGGGATTAAAGTTATACCGGCTTTCCGCATGTTGTGTAATCTTATCTGCATCTTCCCGGCTGAGAATATTGGCGGAGCCGGGACTTCCGGCTACCTGCTGTACAGGTTCCTGCCTGTCGGTAATTTCTTCATTGGTGAAGAAAAATAATTTATTCTTTATAACAGGAAAGCCTATACGAGCACCTGTCTGCATATCGTGGAAAGAAGCCGGCAGGGCTTTACTGCTTTCAGTACCTGTTCTGTCAGGACCTGTCAGCGAGGCATTCCGGCCGTAGGCATATATGGAAGCATGTATTTCGTTGGTGCCTGACCGTGTTACTGCGTTGATACTGCCACCAGTGAAATTACCGATTTTAATATCAAAGGGAGACAGATATACCTGCATTTCACCGATAGCATCCAGGGATATGGGGTTTGTTCTGGTGGAACTACCGGGCATATTGGAGCTGCCGGTTTGCCCGCCCAGGGAAGGGCTGAAGCCGATAGCATCGTTATTGACAGCACCGTCCAGGGTAACATTGTTATAGCGGAAGTTGGTGCCTGCAAAGCTGTTATCTTTTGTGGCCTGTGGTACTATCCTGGTGATGTCTGTCAGGCTGCGGGAAATAGTGGGCATATCCTGTACGGTACGGCGGCTGATCTGTTCACCGGAGCCTGCTGGCATGGCGGGTTTACCGGCAGCAGCCGTGATAGTGATACCGGTCAGCGCCACCGTAGCTTCCTGTAATGTTATAGTGATAACCTGTGCATCTCCCAGTGAAATTTTAGCAATAAGCGTATCTGCCTTTTTCATCCCCACATGCGATACCTCCAGGTGATAAGGCCCTCCCGGCTTCAGGTTGCTGAAGTAAAAATGTCCGTCTTTCAGGGAAGTCAGGTGATAACGGGTGGAAGAAGGTATATGCGTCAGCGTTATGGCGGCAGCCTCCAGTCCTTTTTTACCGGAGCCGGTAACCCATCCTTCCAGGGCTCCGCCTGTTTCCTGCGCCTGCAGGTCCGCCGGGAATAATGACAGTATAAATACCAGGAACAGCAGGTAGGCTTTATCCCCGGATAAAAATTTATTTTTCATGATACAGTGCATATTAAAAATCATGGTAAAACAACCTGGTCAGTCATATGAGCAACACCATTGCTGCCTTTGATATTAGCCCTGGTTATTCTGGGATAGATAATGTTGCTGCCGGCCCTCAGTATATCTGATCCCGGCTGCATGGTTCCGGCTCCCAGGTAATCGCAGACAAAAAAGTATCCCCTCGATATCTGCATTCTCAGTATATTCTTTATCTGCTGTTCTGTGGCCTGCTGTATATCATCCACATCATTATACCCCAGTTTGCGGAATGCATCGTTGTCAGGGCATAATACCGTTGAAGTGGTCCAGACGCCTGGCAGGCCGGTATCCAATATCTCCCGGTAATTCAGTTGTACGGCAGGCTGGCCGGGCAGCGGAACGGATCTTTCGATAGCTGCTTTCAGCATGGTCAGCTGCGGGTTGTCGCGGATAAATTCCCAAAGTGTAGACGATATCGGGAATGCAATGGCATTCATTTTATGCACGATACCATCTCCCAGGTCTGTAGCATTTTCCGTGATATGGCCATTGAGAAATAGACCGTAGTAGTTGCGTATCAGCATGGGTTTATAAATAGTATCCAGGCATACTGCGCTGATCCTGTAAAACCCTGACAAGGTACTGTTGCCCAGTCTGCCGCTCAATACATGCGCATAAACAATCTTTCTCAGCGAATCCTTATCAAATCGCTGCACCGTCTGTATATCCAGTCCGGCGGCGGCAAATGCAGCATTGGTGGGTGCAAAGAAACTGAAAGGCCCGCGCTTCAGGTAAGCCGTATCAGCAGCCAGGCCAGTACGCTGCAGTGCCGCGTTGAAGCACGACAGCTGCGGATCAGCAGCGATATAATCCAGGCAGGTCTGCCGGGGCATATTCACTTCCCTGTTCAGCTCTTCCCGCGAACAGGCAAACAATAGCAGCGCCATGATGGTCCAGCCGGTATAATGTATTATTCTAAACATAAAGACTTGTTTTGTGGGAATTACGGAAGAAGAATATTATCGATGTGATGCACCACTCCGTTACCAGCCGGGCAATTGGCCAGATTAAAATATTCAAATCTGTAAATCCTGGCTGCCTGGCCGTTATTCTTCCCGGTAAAGGTGGTAGCATTATACTGCTGCGGATTACCTCCTGTTACTACCGGCTCTCCGTTCAGCATGATGAGCGCATGTTGGGCAGCGGTATCTGTGCGGCGGTGAATACGGTCCAGGAAATGAATTTCTTTAAGGATATGATATTGCACGATGGCTGCCAGTGCAGCTTTATCAGTTGCCAGGATACCATCCGGGGATGTCAGGTTGATGGCCGGGCCAATCATTCCTTTCGCACGCATGGCCGCGTTAACGGGCGCCAGTATTGTATATTCCGACTGTTGCAGCAGGGGCATCAGCCCGCTGTGCTGTACTGCCAGCGCAAAAAGGGTCAGGGTAGTATCGCCGGTAAGCAGCTGGGGCAAGTGTCTGAACCGGGCAGGCTGTACAACCTGCCTGGTGACCTGCAGGCTGCCATTACCGGTTTTTACATCTGTATCTGTTACCTGGCTGCCATTGATGGTCGTAATGGTATCATTGCCTTCCAGGTAACGGCTCACATATACATTATTTCCACTGGCGGACATCAGCGGCTGATTATCTCCCAGCGGCATTTTCCGTATGAGGTGATTGCCTGGCAGTATAGCATTGGCTGCCAGCTCCCTGAACCAGTTATTTTCGTAGGAAAGTTGAGGTATGTCTGCTGCCGCAATCTGTTTGAAAGCCTCATTATCTGCCGCCAGCACGGTATACAGCTCTTGTCCCTTCAACAGTTTTGCCTGTCCGCTGAACTGAAACAGCTTATTGCATACAGTAAAATTGAAGTTATCTTCCAGCATATAACCGGTCCGGCTTCTGTCTGTTTCTTCCTGCGGGGCTATTTCGTTGTTCCTGCTGCAGGCGGATAACAGCAGCAGTATCATACCCGCTGCCGGCAGAAAGTGGTATACCAACCGGGATAGTTTCCGATGTATCATAAACGCATCACTTAATTGAAAGGGTAAAACAGTTTATCTACTTTATAAATCACACCGTTATCGACGTTGAAGTTATTCACCGGTTTCAGCGGGTTGTCATCTTTAGGGATAATGATTTTATCGCCGTTACTGCGCCATTGCATATAGGCAACACCGTTAGCAGCGCTGAACTGCAGGTCAAACGGATACCTGATGTAGGCGCTGCCGCTCTGCCCCTCTACTCTTGTCATTCTGTTGAAGATCCCGTTATTGACGGTTCCTTTCACCAGGTCGCTGTACAGAATACGTATAGGATACCGTGCAGCATCCCCGTTGCCGCTTACCAGGATGTTACGGGCGAGCAGCGTATCCAGGGAGGAAAACCTAAACGTAATCATCACCTCTGTATAATCTTCATTGGCCCATCCGGTTACGCCGAAAGGGTAACGGTATGCCAGTGCGCGCAAGTCTTCCAGGGAATGGAATCCCGCATCATGAAATGCTTTATTGGTAGGCGCAAATACGGCGGGCGTACTCCTGGGATTCACTGTACCGTTATCCGGATTGGTTTTGCGTTCTGACAGCAACGGATAATCCAATGGCGGCGTAAGTATGGAGCCAAAGACAGTTCCCTCAAAATAGACGTCTGTTTGTTTGATACTATCCAGCAGCAGTACGGCATCCCGGTACATGCTCAGCTCAGGGTCGTTTTCAATGACCTCCCACATGGTCCGGCTTTCATCTACCGGCGCGAAGTTGACGACGCTGCCGATAGGATAAATAAACCCGTTGGCACATGCCAGCGGCCGTATTTTTCCGCCAACGGCGCAGCTGTTGAGATACAGCTGATCGGACTGCTGAATGGAAAGCCATGATTTTTTTACATAGAACTGCTGTTGCGGTATCAGCACGGTATCTTCCCGCAGCGTGGGAACAAAGGAGGTGAGCAGCAGCCCGCGCAGGGAATAATCATCGTAGGCGCCTGCCAGCATATGATAGCCCACCAGTTTGCGCAGCGAATCAGGCGTCAGCTGCCGGATTTTTTCCGCATTCAGTCCGGCAGCCTGCATGGCAGTATTACCCGGCGCAAAGACCGTGTATACATCGTTACCGGCCAGCAGACTGCTATATCCTGCTTTATCTATTGCCTGGTAAAACAAGCTCAGTGTATCCATTGACGTTATAGCCTGTTTCAGGCTGGCCTGGTTATATTCCGGCATGGGAGCAGACAGCAGCGGTGAGTCGGATGATTTGATACACCCCGCTGCCAGCACCATAGCTGCCAGGCAAACTGTTATGGCTTTTATATTTATGTTCAGTTTAAAGTACATACCCTGTTTGTATTGAGATTATTTAATCCGCGTGCTGTCAGGTATTACCGGCAGCTGATCCACCTGGTGCACGATACCGTTGACCGCGAGTGCTCCCGGCCTGCTGAAGGGAACAGGAAACCATTTACCGAAGAAGATATCCCGCATACTATATTCAGGGTCGCGGTAATTGGTCGGCACAACCTTGAATTCTGCCTCGGTAACGGATACTACATTCCTCACCAGGTACAGTGACTCTTCCTGCAGAAAAGGGCCTGCTACCGGCGCCATTTTGAGATCCTGCAGAAAGAAGAAAGCGGGGCTGATGATATAGGCGCCAAACACCAGTTTTCTGAAGGCCGCCGGGTCCATCTGTTCCACGGCATCTGCGTTCCAGTTATGCAGCGCAAAAGCCTCATCTGTCGGTGCAATGATGACCACCGGTTTTTTTGTTTTCAGGCCGTCCCAGAGGCCGAACTTTTTCAGCCCTGCAATCAGGCACCTGTAAGTACCCTGCTGTACCAGGAGGTCCTGCACAGAGGCTGCAGGTACGGTAAGCGGATTGTTCAGCGCATGAATGATACCATTGGCTGCCTGGATATTTTTCCTGATGACGGTGATACCATTCACGTACAGGTTGGTGTCTGCAGAAGTGGTGGAGGTGAAAAGCCGGTCGTTAGAAAGGGTGTTCCAGGAGAAGCCGATCGCCTGTGGAATGGCTGCACTGCCGGTTTTCCCCGGAAGTATATGATACAGTACCATCCTGCGTAAATCGGCAGCCGGTATTTTCCGGAGGCTGTCTCTTGATATGCCGGAACGGGCAAAAGCGCCGTTATCGGGCACCATCAGCGTATAGCCGGCTGCGTTATTATCCAGCAGCGAATCCGTGCCTGTCTGCATCATCACTTCATAGAACATACTGAACGAAAAATTACTTTTCATCAGGCTTCTCAGGCTGGCAGCAGTACTATCCGGAGCCGTCTGCATCGCTTCTTTCTTGATACATCCTGCCATGACACATACTAATGCACACAGCAGGTATTTGTTATATTCCCGCATCATTCAGATTTAGTTAGTGAGGAATTTCATTGAATCCGCGTTGCACCTGCATCATGTAAATCCTGTCGTAAATAATTTCCATGATGTTAACGGTGGCGGATATATGATATTTATTGCCGGAGCTGGTAATCAGGTTAAGCACGGGTGCAACATTGATCTCCGTCTGCCTGTCGGTGAGGAAGCTGCTGTACCTGTAGATGTTATATACAGACGGATCGGCGGAATACTGCACCGGAGGCATTTTAAATCCGGGCCTGTCAGCATCTTCAAAATAGAACTCGGCATGTGGCAGGGTAACCAGGCCAGTGTATCTCAGATCTACCCGGCTATACGAACGCAGGGTATCTTTTTCAAAGAAGGACGCTCTTGGCAACAGCGGTAGTGTCAGGTAACTGATGCCTGTATTCATTTTTTCTGTCAGCGTGGTATAGTAGTTATTGTTATATCCTGCCATGGGCACGGGCAGGGTGCCTTGCAGCTCCTGCTGCTTGTAGCTGTAGCTGATGCGGATCTTCTGCGGAAATGCAGCCTCCATACCCATTTGCATCTGCCGGGTGGGCGCGCCGGAGAGGTTCAGAAAGCCTACATAAATTTTCTTATCATCAAACTGCTGATGTGTGAATTGTTCATTGCGGACATACAGGCCGTACTGATTTTTCTCCAGGTCGCGGCAGAGTATCTGCATGGTATATACTTCTCCCTGGCTGAAATCCACGACCGTATCTATCAGCACCTGGCTTCTTATTTCCTTTGACAGCTCAGGAAAGGCAATACTGTTTTTAGGTCTGCTGACGAAAACAATGCGGTGCTTACCGGAAGTGATCTGTGCCCATGCAGAGAGGTCAAAACCGTTGATAACAGCCGCTGTGAGTACTTTCGCATTACCGGGATATTCGTAATTCAGCGGTGTGGTGCTGTAAATCCTTCTGCCGAATTTATCTATCACATACTGTCCTTCTGAGCTGTTGCCGGAATTCAGTGGCACGGAAGCGCTGTACAGCTGCCGCGTGGTCAGGAAATCACCCATTACCGCCGCTTTCAGCGGTATGCCCGCCGCATCGGTTTCCGGGTCCATCAGGAAGGTAAAGAAAGAGGCGACGGCAGTACCCTGTAAAGCATCCGGCATTACAGCCACTGAATTGAATACCCGCAGGTAGGCGGGGGTTTCCACGGGATCGCGCTCTGCATATTTATAGCAGCTGCCCAGCAATAAAACCAGCGGCAGTATAGCGGTCAGCCAGGTAATTCTATGTCTCATAAATATTTTTATTTATTGTGTTTGATAGCTATGATACGGGGTGCAGCACCTGCTTCTCCCCCCACCAGTGCCAGCGTATAAATACCGTTTTCTGCCGGTGGTGTGGTAATGGTGGCGGCATACATGCTATTGTTGGCGATGAATGTTTTACGGCAGGTCAGCGGTGTTACCGTTGTCAGCAGCGTACCCGGCGACTGCCCGCCGGCGGTATTGTTCACCCATATTTTTTCAGGAAAATACAGCAGGTCATCATTGGAACCGAAGGTATCGGGCCTGCCCTCTTCCGTATACTTTGATATGTTATTCAGCCGGTAGATGACAGCCGGATTTCTTTCGGGAAGAATACCGGGTCTGAGATGCCGGTAGGCAGACGCAAAGCGCAGGGTATCCGGATAAACAAATTCCGGCAGGAAGAGCTGTCCGTTATTGGTGAAGGTAATTTCCGGCTGTTCGTTGCATAAATTCAGGAACCGGCTTTGCCACGCATAGGTGAAGCGCAGCCGGCGGCGCTCTCCGTCTGTACCGTCGTCAGGCCCCTGTATATTCGTATTGCCTCCTGTTCTGTAAATCGTGTGGGTCATATCATTGGAAGTGAACAGCAGCTTTACACTTCCCCCCTTTTCCCGATATGCCCAGATAGTATAGTTATCATAAGGAAACAGCTGCATAGATACCGCTGCCAGCGTATTGCCCTTTTCATCCAGCGCTTCAGCGGTATGGCTTCCCTGCACAATGGTATGGTAGTCTGCGGCTATTGCCTTCTCCCGGAAAATATCTCCGATATAGCCCAGCGGGCCTTCTCCCAGCGGCCTTCCATCTACCCTCACCGTTATATTTTTTCCGGGGATGGCATTCACGGCATGCACACGGGCATAGGTAAGGTTAATACCGGCATCCAGGTCCGTAATCAGCTGATAGGCATTGGCATACTTTGATTCATTAAAGGAAGTGCCGCCGCAGACAGAAGAAAACAAAAACATGCGGTTAACGACCATAATGGTATACACACCACCAGGCTTGAATGTTACCACCGGTGGCATAAAACCCGCCTGCGGCAACCGGCCCGGCTGACAGCTGTTGAAGGCCGGTTGCATATCGCCGGTTACCAGCTGCCGGCTGTAATCGCCGCCGGCAAACAATTTGAACTGATATGCGCCATAGGGTATTTCTGCATATGGGGAGGAGGTACCGGCAGCGATATTGTTCAATACCGGATCTACGGCGGTACCATCGGCATAGGTGAGCGATACCGGACCAGCAGTATTGAAGTCATCCTGTGTTGCACCCAGGTTCACGATGCGGATTTTAAAATGCTGCGGATCCGCCGGCGGTGTATTGTTACGCGGAAAACAGACTATCTTTCCTGCTGGCAGCAGGTATACATCCGCCGGACGCGCCGGATCATTCCTCAGCACTGTATCCCGGAAGGTAATACCGGTACCGGGATCGCCGGCAGACAACCGGGCATCGCCAGACTGATCCAGCACCAGTGAAGGAATAGAAAAAGATGTTCCGTTCTTCCACATCCCGTCCGGAAAAAGCTGTTTACCGATAACGGAGATACCTGGTTCCTCAAGCGGAGAAGTACGCTGCATGGCCAGTACCGTATTGTTTACCGTCACATTCAGCGTACGCTGGCTGACATTGAACAAACGGATGTTGGAGCTGCTGATGGTCAGCAGGTTGTCTTCCGGTATACCGGCAGCTACCTTGGGCTTTGTGCAGGCAGCAGTGAATGCCAGCATCAGTATATATAACAGTGGTAATAAGCGATGTTGCAGAGAACAATACATGACACGCTGTTTTAAAAATGAGCTTATAAAATTTTGTAGGCAAGACCCAGTGAAAATTCAGCACCACGGCGGTACTGGCGGTAGACATAGGTGGCGCCATGATACCGGCCGTTATTTCCGGCGTTCGTATATACCTGCTTATAGTCGGGGTCCAGCACATTTTTCGCAAATCCTTTCAGCAGAAAATATTTCCCTAACTGTTGTGTGAATACCAGGTCGAGGACGGGTACGGGACGGTCAAAGATATCGGGTGTACCATCCAGCTGCACCTGTACCAGCCTTGCCCCGACTATATTGAAATTGCAGGATATATTGGTTTGTGTGGCCGGGTTACTGTAATCCAGTGCGGTATTGATGGAATACGGCGCCTGCTCAAATACCGGACTGGTGGCTGGTGAGCGCCGGTCATTGATACGCGAGGCTTCCAGACGCTGCGGATTTTTATCAATACGGCTCACCGCCATCATGATATTGGTATTAAAGAAAAAATACTTCAGACGCGGTGCGATAAACCCCAGGTTACGCCGCAGTTCAAATTCAAGACCATACACACGGCCTTCGTTCGGGTCATTCTGAAAATTGATCAGCGGAAATTCCGGCGAGGTAGACAATGTTCCCTGCGATTTATAGTTAAAGACTTTCTGCAGCTGGTGGCGGATAGATTTTGAAAAAGCAGATACCGCCAGCACTTCATTCGGCGCCGTAAACCATTCCCAGCGAAAGTCCAGGCTGCGCGTAAGCTGGTTCTCCAGCCCCGGGTTCCCTCCCACTACGGCAAACTGAAACGGATCAAAGGCATAGATGTTGGTCAGCTCCCGCAACTCCGGCCGTGCCAGCGAAGTGCTGTAAGCCAGCCGCACATTCATGCTGCCGGTAACTGCATAGGTGATGTTGGCGGAATAGTAAGGCTTATAATCCACAGTATAGTTGGAAAACGGCCTGTCGGTGAGGTTGCGTATTTTAACGCCCGGCAGGTTGGTCATCAGGTCCAGCGCCGGCGGCATATACACCTGGCTGGTATCTACGGCCGCTTTAATCACGGTTGACTCAAACCTCACGCCACCGGTTACACGCAGGCGGGAAACCGGGCGTACATCTGCCATCAGGTAGAATGCCCTCGTTTCATAGGAGCCGGTGTAATTATTGGGCGACTTCTTGATCTGGTACAGAAAGCCGCCTGCCCGCGGCTGCCCTTCTTCATCATAGGCGCCGGGATCTTTCAGCCCGATGTAACGCGTGGATACCAGGCGGTCTATATCTCCCTTTACGCCGGTGAGCAGATCTCCGCCGCCCCCCAGACTGCTGCCGGGTAATCCCAGTATATTCTCCCGGTAATCGCGTTCTCTTCTGAGAAATGCTCCACCGATTTTTATCACCTGCTGTAAACCTTTTACAGTAAAGGGTTGTGTCAGGTCTACCCTGGCATTGTAATTATCTTCGTAGAGCTTCCGGTACTGCCTGCCGTTGGGGTCTGCAATAATGGCGCTGGAATAATCGTTTCCCAGTCCGTGTGTAAGACCGGTTACAAACGCATAGGTATCCGTTCCTATGCCCGCGCCGCCGGGTGTTATCTGCTGTGCCGAACGCATCACCGCGTAGTTGCTGGAGCGGTAATCCGGTTCATCCTGCACCGTTTTTGATGTACTGAGATTATACGTGATGCGCGGCGACCATTCCTTATCCAGCAGCTTATGTTCACCCTGCAGGTTGTAGGTATCAAAGGAGCGATAAGTTAATTTCAGCTGATTGATGACATTATACACCGGGTAATTAAGCCCTGTATTTTTCCACTGTCCGGTCAGGTTGCTGGCGATTGCTTCTGCCCCGCGGCTGCCTACAAACTGGAATTGCAGTACATGCCGCGGATTGAACTGATAGGCAACGCCTATTAGTCCGCCGTAGTTAATGGTCCGCTTGCCCGTATTTTCATTATACCCGATGTAATGCCCCAGCCGCGGATATGCCGGTGTGATGAAAGACGGAATATGCAGCTGGTTGAAAATCCGGGGGGAGCCCGTCACCACACCCTGATACAGGCTGTACTGATTTCTTTCTGCGTTATAGATATCTTCATAGCGCTGGTAATAATTGGCGCTGACCACAAGGCCCAGCTTATGCCCATTGAACACCTTGTAGGAATCACCGAAGGAGATACCGTACAGCTGATTGGGACTTGCCTTCCTGTAGCTGGTGGTCAGTACGGGATCAATGCGCTGCATGATACTGTTGATGCGCATAGCTTCCTGCGCCATGGCCGGGTTATTACGGCTCTGAATAAAAAGGTCCTGCATCTGAATCAATCCGCCGGGATATTGTGCAGACAAACGCATGAAGTCGTCCTGCAGCCCATGTTTTTTTACTTGCTGTCCCCAGAAGCCGGTATTATCATTATAGAATCCATTGTATTTTCCGTTTACCCCGATGTTGGAGTTAAAGCCCGCCTGGGCAATGACTTCCAGCGTGCGGCGTGTGGGTACTGATTTTGTTTTCAGTTCCACGATACCTGCGGAAGCATCGGCGGCTCTGTCCGGGGAAAGTGTTTTGTATACGGTGATATTGTCCAGCAGGCCGGCAGGAATAAGGTCCAGCGGCACGGCGCTCCGGTCGGGGTCTGCAGAGGAAAGCCGTGCGCCGTTCAATTCTGCAATCACGCTGCGGTCACCGAGTCCGCGTACCGCTACATACTTATCGTCCGTTACAGATACACCCGTAACACGTTGCAGGGCCTGTACGGTGGTCACGCTGGCCGTTCTTTCTATCTGCTGGGCGGAGATGCCATCGGAAACAACCGCCGATTTTCTCCGTTCCGACAGCAGGGAAGCATCGGTATTATGATTTCGTACAGCCGATACCGTTACTTCGCTGAGTTTGTTTTTAGTCTGCACCAGTTTAATGTTCAGAAAGGTATTGCCGGATACCGCCACCTCCCGGCGGTCGTAGCCTACATGGCTGATAACGAGGACTGCATTGGCGGTTGCACCGGGCAGACTGAATTGTCCTTTCTCATTGGTGGCTGTTCCTTTACGGGAATCAATGGTAACTACGGTAGTACCGGGCAGCGGAAAACCATTCTCTGCATCGGTTACAACACCGTTAACAACAATACTGCTGCCGGCCGGCGACGGCTGTATTTCTTTCTTACCATCTGCTTTCAGGATAATTTTTACGGGAGAAAAAATACTGTACTGAATACCGGTCTGCATCCGGATGGCTTCCAGCACCTCCTGCAGCGAAACAGACAGCGAATTGAATTTCACCGATTCCGTTAACTTTCCCATCACTTCACTTCCATAGGAGAAGCGGACACTGGTTTGCGATTCGATGGACTTTGCCAGTTCAGCTACTGTCAGCGTGGATTTCCGCAGCTGAATACGTTGCGTTGTTTGTGCATGTACCCGCAACATGAACATGGCCGCCAAAAAAATGAAAATAAAATGCCTGATAATTTCTTTGTGCTGCATTATAATTGTTTCTACAGTTTATTTGTTGGATGTATGGTTCCGTCAGTAGATAATAATCTGCTGCCCGGTGATGCGGTACTGACAACCCAGTATACCGGAGAGCAGACGCATGGCCTCTGCGGCAGGCAAGCCCGCTTCAATCTGCATGGTTATCTTTTCAGATGCCCATCTTTCATGATGCAGGGTTACCGGAATGCTGTACCATTGACTGAGCGTTTGCAATACTTCCGGCAACGGCGTCTGACTGAATGCCAGCGGACCGTTCCACCAGCTGCAGATGCCGGCAGCATCCACACTGTCTACACGGGCAACGGGCACTTGCTCAGATACGTCAACGCAGATACGTTTATTCATCTGCAGCGTTGCCAGCTGCCGGCCGTTACAGGAAACGGCTACCTTACCGGTGCGCACTACCACCGCCGGGCGTGTACCGGATAAGGTATTTACTTCAAAAGAGGTTCCCAACACGCGCGTTTCCAACGCGCCGGAAATAACGTAGAACGCCCTTTTTTCATCAGGCACCACTTCAAAGTAAACTCTTCCGCTGGCTTTTATTTTTCTGTCGGACAGGTTAAAATGATCGGGGATATGAATGGAGGAACCGGGGAACAGGCTTACTGTTGAGCCATCCGGCAATACATAGCGGGTAACGCTGCCGCTGCCGGCAGTAATGGTAGTATAGGCAGGTGATGTATGCTGATATGCCGGCAGCAGACGCCGGATGATGGCAGCAGAGATGATAACAAACAGCAGCGCAGCGGCAATTCTCAGGAAGCGCTTTCTGTTTCCTTGATGAGCAATACGCAGCGGCGGCGTCTCCGGTAAACGCTCCCCGGCGCTGATACGCGCCAGGATATTGCTCCGGAAGTATTGAGCCAGTTCTGCTCTTTTGTCCGGCGACAGCGCTTCACGGCCATCTTCCGGATCGTCGAGCCATCGCTCTACCAATCGCTTTTCTTCTGCAGCAGCTTTTCCTGCCAGGTATTTGTCAATCAGAATTTCCAGTTCAGATAATTTCATATAACTACGCTTATCTACATGCGTAGGAAACGCGTTACTTTAACTAGCCTGACTGTATTACGAAATTGTTAACAACGGAAAAAAGGATGGTTACGCTTAGAGGCGACTGATGAAAATAGCCGCCAGTACAACTTCTCCAAGCCCTATCTTGACTTTGGTGATAGCGGTATTGAGCTGGTTCCGGACATTCTGTTCCGATAACTGCAGCTGAGTCGAAATTTCCCGGATAGAAAGATTCTGCTCCCTGGCCATCCTGAATATCTGTTTCATCCTGGCCGGCAGCTTCTCTTCTTCCTGTTTCACCAGCTGATCTATGTCCCTGGCTTCCATCGGTAACAGCGGCTCCTCAAATGCCGGTAATATCACCTGAGTAAGCAGGTCCAGCTTCTCTTTTAATTTGATAGAACGGGAGATAAACGATAACAGTTCATAACGGGTCATGCTGAACAGGTAAGCCTCCACGGAGGTCTGTATATCGATCTGATGCCGCTTCAGCCAGCAGGTAATAAAAATGTTCTGTATAATATCTTTGGCGTCGTCTTCTGATTGTATCTTTCTGTAAGCAAATAAATAAAGCCTTTCCCAATACCTGTTGAATAACAGGTTGAACGCCTGCACGTCGTCCTGCTTTATCCGGCGGAACCATTCCATTTCCTGAACAGCATTCATAAAAGGGGGATTTTGACAGGCAAAGGTAGTGAGGGCGGAGAAGGAAGCGTTTTATATAATTATTAATTCTGGGGGAGTTTGGTTGGGAATTACGAATTGCGAATTACGAATTACGAATGTAGAGGCGAAGATTAAAACGAAGATTAATAGAGATGTTAATAGTTATCTCCTTTAATCTTCGTTTTAATCTTCGCCTCTACATTCGTAATTCGCAATTTGTAATTCGTAATTTACAACTAAATATTTTCCATCATTTTTTTCAGCTGCGCTTCCAGCTCCTCATTATTCTGTGGCGTATTACCTACCAGTTTAATGATAATACGTCCGTCGCGGCCGATCAGGAATTTGGTGGGGAAGGCTTTCACATCGTAGTTGTCCAGTACGCCTTTATCTTTTTCGGTGCTGGTATTTTCATTGATAACATTGAGCCAGGTCATGTTATCTTCATCGAGTGCCTTGGTCCATTTGGCGTAGCGGGTAGCAGTATCGCCTCTTTCATTGGACACGCCCAGTATTTCAAAACCTTTATCACGGTAACGCGCATACGTTTCCCGCAGGTGCGGATGCGTCATCCGGCACGGGTAGCACCAGCTGCCCCAGAAGTCCAGCAGCACTACCTTTCCGCGGAGGTCAGACAACCGGATGGTTTTGCCGTTTCTGTCTTTCAGCACAACGGGCGGCGCCGGCATGCCGGTTGCAATCTTGCGTGCTTTCTCCAGCCTTATGCCATAGGCTTTTCCTTCCGGCGATGCTTTCAGTGCAGGCAGCATCTGTTCATATACAGGTCCTATTACGGCAGGATCTATTTTAGTGCGGGTATATTCTGCCAGCAGATCCAGCATAATACCGGTTTTCGGGTGCTGCTGTATAAAGCGTAGCTGTGCTGCTTTTTCCTCTTCACCGGTAGCCGTCATCTTACGGGACACGATGGCAATGGCGGCCTTGTCATTTGCCTTGTAGGCTGCTTCACGCTCCTTACCATAGGCTGCATCTGCCCTGTCATTGATCTCATGCAACTCTTTACGCAGCTGCTGCCGGTCGTCTTGCGCAGCAGATCCGCTGATGATGGTTTCATACAGGTTTTCTTTGCTGGTGGCGGTAAGACTGCCAGCATCTAAATAAAAAGTACATTCAAACGGTTTTATGAAATGCGTGGTATTGTAATACTGTAACGTACTGTCGGCGACCTTCAGGTACAATTTTGCTTCTGCAGGATACTGCAGCTGTCCGCTGAAATGATACTTTGTTCCCTCCAGGCGGCAGCTGTCAAGGATGGTTTTGTGCTGCTGCCGATAGGTCAGGTAGACAAAATCACTGACAGCATAGGTGGTCTGCTGTACGCTGCCCTTCAGCGTAAACTGCTGTGCGATGGCTGTCTGCAGCGGCAGCAGACATATGGCTATACAAATTTTCTTCATGGCATATTATTTTATTCTTCATTCATGGGCATCTCCGGATTGAAGGATAGTACACTCAGCGGTATCTGCAGCGTATACCTCGGACTTTTCGGAGCCAGGGTAGCACGGATAGCATTATCAGCTCCGTAGCGGTATACTGTTGGCATCTTTCCTTCCGCGTTCAGGCGACGCATGTCTATCCAGCGGAAACCGCGGAAGGCCAGCTCAAAGCCGCGTTCACGTATAACGAGCTGCAGGGCTTCTTCCTTATTGCCGGCTGTCAGTGCTGCCCATTTATCTTTGCGGATACGGCATCTGCGTATATCATCCAGCTGCTCCAGCGCTTTCGGAATATCTCCGCTGCGGGCGGCAGCTTCCGCGATAATCAGTTTCATTTCTTCTACCGATGTGCCATAGCTTTGCACAACGGCGGCATTAGGATCAAATAAGCTGATGCCTCTTTTCTTAAAGCTGAAATCTTCCAGTTTAGTATAAAAGAAGCGCAGGCGCAGGTCGCTGGTATCAAACTTCTTCAGAAAATCCAGGGTGGGAATTTCAGTGTAGGATGCGTTGGTAGAATAGCGCGCATATATCTCCACTGCCCGCTGCGCCATGCCCGGAATAACTTTCCCGGAAGCCAGCGTATTATAATCGATGAGCGGAACGGGTTTGTCACCCAGCGCCAGTGCAGCATACTTTGCGGCGTCGCTGTAACGTCCCATATACAGGTAAGTTCTGGCGAGCACGCTGTAACCTGCTGCCACAGAGCCTCTGAAGCGGCTACCTGCATTGTTTGCCGGTAGCCCCGGCAGGGCTTCGTTGATATCTGTGATGATACGATTATAGATATCCGCAACAGTACTGCGGGGAGGTGTTTGGGCGGATAAGTCCGTAGAAGTCACGAAAGGCGTGGCCAGGTCAGTAGCGGCGGTAGCGGCATTGTAAGGCTTCGCATACAGGTTCACCAGGTAGAGATATTCAAAAGCACGTCCCAGCAAGGCTTCCGAGCGAATCCTTTTTTTACTCTCCACCGTGCCGTTGCCTGCCAGCTCAATACCGGTCAGCACTGCATTGAAGCGGTAGATATTGGCATAATGCCTGCCCCAGAACAACGGATCTACCTTCGTATCGTTGGTATACTGGCTGGTCCAGAGATATACCAGGTCTTCAGGTCTGTCTGGCACCTGCGGCATGGCTGGCGCATCGGATTCATCTGACAGCAGGTTCAGCTCACGTGCACCACTGGCTGTCAGCGTCTGGCTGTTCAGAAACAAATCATAGTCGCTGACATTGGTCAGTATTACTTTTCCCTTAGGCGGTACGTCCAGGTATTTTTTGCAGGAAGCGGCGGTCATCACCAATCCTGTCAGTATGTATATAATCCGGATTTTTTTCATGGTTCGTCATTTAGAAATTGGTGAATAAGCCGATGGTAAATGTAGGTACCAGCTTTCTGCGGGCGAAGCTGCCGGTAGCCACGCTGTAATTGTATTTGTTAAGTCCTACTGTCAGCAGGTTGCTGGCCTGCAGTTTCAGTTCAAAGCTGGAGAAGCCCATCTGACGGATCTTCTTCACCTTACGGAAGTCGTAGGACACGGTTACATCGCGTAATACAAAATAGGCGCCGTTGACCACATACTTGTCTGCATAATTGTAGACATAGGTATGGTAGTTATTATAGATGGCATACGGATACAATCCCATCACATCCGTCGTTTTTTCATCGCCGGGTTTACGGAAATAGTTCTCGCTTCCTTCCAGGGGGCGTGTAGCGTAAACAGACGGTGAAGGCACCCTGGTTTTAAATCCGCCGTAGTAATCAATCATGCAGTACACATAAAAATTACCGATGTCCACGCGGTTACTTAAACCGGCTGTGATAGCGGGGATGCTGTTGCCGTTATATACCAGGTCGTTGAAACCTTCATCCAGTACGCCATATCCCGGCCGTTTGATTTTTCCGTTCACATCGTACATCAGCGGCAGGCCGGTGGTATCCAGCCCGGCATAGCGGTAGCTGAACATAGCGCCTACCGGGTAGCCCACTACATAGTTGTTGGAGAGGAAGTTGTAAGAGAATTGTTTGTTGTTGACATACAGCGCCTGCACTTTGTTGATGTTGCGGGAGATAGCCAGACCTGTATTCCAGTTAAAGCCTCTGCGCGAGATCCAGTCGGCATGCAGGTTCAGTTCCACGCCGTCGTTTCTGATAGAAGCGGCGTTGAGGACAGCACTGCTGGCGCCTTTGGTGGGATCTATCTGGGAGGAGGCCAGCAGGTCCT
Source organism: Chitinophaga solisilvae (assembly GCF_009928525.1). Lineage (GTDB taxonomy): Bacteria > Bacteroidota > Bacteroidia > Chitinophagales > Chitinophagaceae > Chitinophaga > Chitinophaga solisilvae. The sequence goes on from NZ_JAABOK010000008.1 coordinate 182,868, forward strand.
TACTTTGGCGGAGATAGTAATCCAGGCTACCGTAAATTCTTCCTACGAAACGAAAATCCAGTCCCGCATTCAGGTTCTGCGTCTGTTCCCAGCGGAGGGCGGCATTTTCCATGGAGGCCAGGTCCAGGGAAGTGGAAGCCGGCGACGTTCTCAGGTTACTCGCATACTTCGCAACAATCTGCGGGATACTGGCTTTGGAGGTATTCCCGTTAAACCCATAGGCAGCACGCAGCTTCAGCGCATCTATCCAGCGGACATTATGCAGGAATTTTTCCTGGTCTATATTCCACGCAGCACCCATTGACCACAGCGGTTTATAGCGGTATTTCGGATCTGTACCGAACAGATTGGACTGATCGATACGTACGCTTCCGGAAACTGAGTATTTACCCCGGAAGGCATATACGCCATTGAAATAACCGGACACGAAGCGATCGTCTGTAAATCCTTTATTGAAGAGCCTTTCATAGCTGAGACGCGGGTTACCGCCGGCAAACGGCGATACCCAGTAACCGGTGAATATTCTTCCGTAGTTAACCGGCAGTTGCAGCAAGGTCTGATCGTTATACCCGAAAGTAGCGCTGGAAGAAGATTCTGTAGTTACCTTCCTGTTTTCCGCACCCAGTATAAAGTTGAAGGAATGCTGGTTGCTGATGACTTTATTATAATCCAGCTGAGCGCGCAGCGTATAACTCAGGGTATTGATACCTGTCTGGTTAATATATCCGCCCATAGGAATATTGAAGATAATGCCCGTGGGTCCCTGCTCTGCATACTGGTTTACATACTGCCTCGCTTCTGATGACCGCTCGCTGGCATAATGTTTCAGGTCATTGCGGGAGTTCTCATAGATACCTCCGAAACGCAGACTGAATCCATGTCCTATCTGGTAGCTGAAATTAGCGATGATCTTATTGTTGACAGATTTATTGAGATCGCTGATTTCATTGACATCAATCAGCGGATAGGCCAGGTTATCATAAAGACCAAGTTTCTTGATGGAATCATTGAATACCGGGTTCATACCGGAGCCCTGAAAAATAGCGGCAGGATTACCATTGTTGTCTCTGAAACGCTCATAACCGTATACATTCATAAAATCCGGCACAGGCGCTACTTTGCCGCTTGTTTCCAGGTAGTCGGTAGTCAGTTCCAGGGACAGGCGTTTATTAAACCGGTAGGTACCGCGGCCTGACAGTAAAAAGCGGTTGTTGCTGTTATTGATTTTAGCGGCACGGTTGCCGGTGTAGTTGGCGGAAACATAATAGGTAGCGCGTTCCGTACCTCCGGAGATATTCATATCATACTGCTGGGTGAAGGCGTTGCGGAGAAACAGCCGGCTGTAGTCCGCAGCGTTATCATATGCGCCCATCGCCGCGAAACGTTGCTCCAGCTGGTCCTGCGTAATAAGCCCCGCCTTTTTGTCCAGCAATATTTCATATCCCGGCTGGTAAATAGAATACCTGTTTTTATAGTAATCCCAGTCTACCGGTATATCTGCGCCATCTTTGTAGCTGTCGCGCAGGTAGTTCAGCTTTGCATTATTGACGCCGAGGCGGTAGGTGCTGTAATTCTCCTTGCCGGTAATGCCCATGGTGGTGCGAAGTGCAAACCTGGTACGGCCTATTTCTGCCTGTTTACGTTCGATGATGATAACGCCGTTGGAGGCACGCACGCCATAGATGGTGGCGGCAGCTGCATCTTTCAGCACTGTCACGGATTTTATCTCATTAGGGTTGATCGCATCCAGCGATAACTCTGTAGGATAACCGTCTACTACAATCAGCGGCTGTTTGTTGGCAGAGATAGTAGACAGACCCCTGATCTGAAACAGGGCATTATTCTCAAATTTCAGGTCATTGTTAATCAGCACCCCCGGCAATTTGTTCTGTATACCGGAGAGGAAGTCGGTACTGATACGGGATTCATACTCTTTGGTAGTAATAGCCGCGATGGCGCCGGTACTTTGCTCCGGGCGTATGCGCTGATAGGCGGTGCTGACTTCCACCACACCCAGGTTATGCCTGCCGGCGCGCAGCACCACTTCTTTCATACCCGACAGTTCATCTGCGGTAACAGATACCGGATCATAGCCTACACATGATATTCTCACCATAGCTTTGACCGGCACGTTCCGCAACGTATAGGCGCCGGTGTTATTGGTGATGATACCGGAGCTGTTCACCTGCACGGTAACATAAGGCAGCGGCAATCCGTTTTCATTCCTGACTATCCCCTGCAGGTGCACTACAGGACCGGATTGCAGCAGGGGGCTCGTTTTTTTGAATACCACGATGGTTCCAGCCACCGTTTTGTAATCAAGGCCGGTGTTATCCAGCATCTGGCGGATGACTTCTCCCAATGGTTTGCTGACAGCATGTATGCTTACCTCTTTCCATTCGTTCACTTCCTGTACAGGAAAAGAAATTTTACACCCCGCCTGCTTTCCGGCTTCTGTCAGCAGCTCCGCCAACGGGCGGTTTTGCGCAGACAGGCTGATAATTTTCTGTAAATGCTGGGCATGACTTATCAGTACATGCATGGCCAGTAATAGCAACAGGCATACTCTCCTCATGATAAAGGCTGGTTTGGTTGATTTTTGAAATACGGTAAATGGATAATTACATTCCCGATATAGTCACATGATTATCGTTGACAGTATAAGTGTACCCTAAAGTGGTGCATACAATGTCTAATATTTCGTTGATGGATTCAGTTCCGTAAAATGCATCGGTGATGGTCACTCTTCTGGAGGTATCTACCTGCCTGTCGAATGACATCTGCAGCTGATAGCGTGCTGCCAGTCTGCTACAGACAGCCTCCAGGCTTACATCATTAAACAGCAGGTCCCTGCCTATCCAGGTTACCTTGCGGGCAGTATTGAGCTGTACCGCTGCCGGGATTTCCGGCCGGGGTTGCTGCCATACCAGCTCCTGGTCTTTTGTCAGGATGGCTATTTTCCTGTTTTCATTCTCCACTCTGACCTTTCCGCTGGCTACAGTAACGGTAACATGACCGGTAGTGGTTTCTGATTTAATATTAAAGGTGGTACCCAGCACATAGGTATATACGCCGGCAGCTTTGATGATAAATGGTTTGCGGGCATTGGTCCGGACATCGAAGAAAGCCTCACCACTGAGTTCCACTCTTCTTGCCTGCTGATTGAAAGCTTCTGCCAGCGTGAGCGTACTGCCTGCGCGCAGAAGCACAACAGAACTATCCGGCAGCTGTAGATGGCGGTCATAAGCTACCGGTTCGTTCATTCCGGGTAAGGGCGCTGTAACTGCCGGTTTTACCACGGTAGTATGATAGGCCACGGGGCGGCGGGCGGTACGGAAATAACCAGCCGTAATGAAAACGCCGGCTGTCACGGCAGCAGCAGCCACAGCCCGGTATAACCAGCGATACCTGCCGGTACGGCGGGCACGCAGTGTAAACTCATTGTATTTATCCCTGAGATAGTCCGGCTGCTGTACATCCCATTCCGGCGCAGTGTCCGTATCACCCAGGGAGGCATACCAGGCGTGCAATGCATCCTCCTCTGCCTGGCTGCATTGCCCGGCATGATATTTCTCCAGTATTTGCCTTAATTCTTCCTGTTGCATAAACACCTGATATAAGTAAGGACGAAGCAATGATGCCTTACCGTTACTCCGTCAACAAATATTTTTTTACATCATCTGAAGACAGTCTGTTGATATGACGCATGAACACAGCAGAACCGTTAGTCCGTATCAAGATTTTTTTTACCTGCATTTTATTATATCTTTAGCCCGAACCGCTGAGGAGAAAATGTTGAGCGTACATCACACAGATATTTCAGACCAACAGTTGTTATCGCTTTGGGAAAGCGGTGACGAAGAAGCGTTTGCACAGATCTACCGGAGATACTTTCCGCTGCTGGTCACTACGTCCTACCATAAAACCAGGGATCGTTTCCTGGCGGAAGAACTGGCGCAGGAAAGCATGCTGGCCTTCTATCACCGCAAGGATCACCGCATCGAAAATATTCCCGCCTATCTGCAGATTATATTGCGGAACAAAATATATGACCATTTCCGCAAGGCCCTCATCAGCAAGCAGCACACCGCTGCCGCCATGCAGCATAAGCCTACTACCACAGAAGATCCCTCCCTGCCCCTCTATCATGCCGACCTGGTAAAATCCATGCGGCAGAAAATCATGGATCTCCCCCAGCAATGCAGAACCGTATTCCTGCTGAGCCGCGAAAGAAATATGTCGAACAATGAAATCGCCGCTGCGCTGGGTATATCTGTCAATACCGTAGAACAACACATGCGCAAAGCCCTCAAACGCCTGCGGGAAGGAGTACTCATCCTGCTCGTGTTATTATTTTCCTGAACATCATGCTGCGCACTACATAGACATTTCTTATTTCCCTACAACAAATTATATATAGTTTCTATACCACTATCAATAAATTTATAGCCGGCCTGTTAGCGGACTTTAATACTTTTACTATCCGGCGCAGAACTTTACAGCGCATTCCATGGTATTAAAAATGACTATCCACCAATGATACAGGAGAGCAGACTTATATACAGACAGCCCACCACCGCAGATGTACAACGTTATTATGACATCTTTGCTGATCCGCAGACCAACCTGTACAATCCTTTCGGACCTATTACCGGCATCGAGGTAGCAGAAAAAAATATAGAGAAGACGATTGCCCATTGGGCAGCTTACGGTTTCGGTGCCTGGGCGGTAGCCACCACAGAGCATCCCGAAGATGTGATCGGTTTCGGCGGCATACAATACAAGATGTATGGTGCTGATGAAAGGCTGAATCTGGGATACCGTTTCCGGGAGGCCTCCTGGGGGCGCGGCTATGCCACAGAAATGGCGAAGCATGCCATCGATACGGCTTTCAACACCTTGCGGCTGCCGGAAGTATTTGCGATAGTAAGACCGGTCAACAAACCGTCTATTCATGTGCTGGAGAAAAGCGGCATGGTGCTGACCGGCCGGCTGGACGATGTGCCGGGACAGGAATGGAGCCTGGTATATAAAATTACCAGCAGCCGGTAGCTAATCATCTTTTCTCAGCAGGGGCTGCGTGCTGCATCGGAAAGAACCGCCGAAGCTCCTGCTGATACGGAAATCGATGTACTGCACCTGTACGCCGTGCGCAGCTATCCGCTCTCCCACACCACTAAAAACCGGGTCAGTAATATACACCTCCGAAGAAACGGGCAGCCCGTTGGTAGCCAATATAGAGGCTTCTTCCAGGGTAACGGGAATTTTTTCCCAGTCATGCAGCACCGCCGGCACACCATCTGGAAAGGCATCCGGACATACCACCATCAGCCCTTTCCGTATCAGGCCCAGCGCACAGTCCAGGTGCAATATGTTGGGATGCAGCCGGACCATTTCCACCGTATAACCCTGCTTACCCAGGAATTTCTTCAGCCATTGCACGCCCAGCGCATTGGAAGCCAGGCCCGAATTTCCGACGAGTACGGTGTTGCCCATCACGATCACATCTCCGCCTTCGAGGAAAGGACCGGGGCCTAGTGAAGGATCATCCGGCTGCGCTATTTCCGGGCGGGGTGTAGCTACATAGTAACAATCTTCCGGATACACTGCCGCCTGCATAATATTCCTGACAGGCAGCACTTCTCCCCTTCTGTGCAGAAAACGCATGGAGCCTTCTATCACACAATTGCCCACCGTAAAGAAAGGATCACGCACAAAAAAATTGGCGTAACCATCTTCTCCGCCTGCCTGCTTCTCAGCACTGGTCAGCATCCGCGGGCGCAATACTTCCACACCATATTTCAGCAGCACCTGCTCCAGGGCATTCCTTTCCTGCTCCCAGCGCTGCTGCAGCTCCGGATGCACCTCACGGAAATCTTTCCCTTTGCTGTTTTCATTATCCGTAACGGCTTCCGGTGCAAGGAACCGCAGATCGTCTGTACGCACCTTTTCCGGATATCCGAATTCAGATGCTGCCAGCACAACTTTCTGCAACCGGGCATATTCATTTTCTACATAAATCATAAAATTATCTTCAGATGATGATGTTGTTATAATAAACCTTCCTGCAGTAAAAATGTTTGAAAAAAATTCTTGTACCTGTATCAGAAAAAGAGTATTGACCTGCCTGATTTTCATATCATGAAGTATGAAATGTAACGGACAGATACTGATTGTATAAGCTGCTGTTCAGGTGCAGACGGTGTAAGTAGCTTTACAGAGATTAACCCGGATGCTTTATATATCTTTTGTCGGCCGGATCAGTAACCAGTTAAATGTTCCTTCCGCTGCTGCTTTTGCACGACTATTCTGACAACGGATGATTGTTTGTATCCATAATACCCTACACTTTCTATTTTTTCAAATCAGGGATGACCCTTCTGTAGTCATGCCTGCAGGCACCCTATTTTTCACACTTAAATCTTTTTTTATTCTCTAAATCTACCTTTTATGAAACCCTTATCCCTCAGATCAACAGCCCTGCTGCTATGTTGGCTTTTGTCCGTTTTAGCACTGCCGGTGCAGAGCTACGGACAAAAGACATATGCTACTATCCAAACCAACAAGGTGAACGGGCTATGCATTTTATGTGGTGTCAGTAATCCTGACAATGCTGTTAATAGCAACCTGAATGATTACTCCACTTTTGTGATTAATGTCGGGCTGCTCGGCGTCAGTGTGGAACAGACACTGATTTTTCCGGCATCTGCCAATGCCGGCTGCGACTCGCTGGTAGTTGGCATCGGCAGCAGCAACCCGGTATTGTCTGCCAGCCTGTTTGGCGGCATTACAGTAGAGACCTTCAACGGCAGCATTTCCAACAATGATGCCACCGTTGTGTACTCCGGCGTATTGCGATTATTAGACAACAACACCCGCGCCGAGGTTACGCTTAAACCTGCTGCAAAATTTGACCGTGTGAAGGTAAGTCTGCAAAGCACACTGGTAGGCCTGCTGAACAGTTTCCGGCTGTATTATGCTTACCGCAAATCGCTTGCGCCACCGGCACCGGTGGTGAATTCTCCTGTCACCATTTGCGCCGGAGATACCGCTACCCTCACTGCCAGCGGTCCCGGCATCCGGTGGTACAGCAGCGCTGCCGGCGGAACATTGCTGGGCAGCGGCAGCCCTTTTAAAGTCAGCCCCGCTGCCACTACAGTATATTATGCAGAAGCTGACAATGGTGGCTGCCTCAGTCAGCGTACACCCGATACCGTTACCGTGGTTTCCCGGCCGGACATACCCACACTTGCGGAAGACACCGTATCGGTATGTTATGGTGACAGTGTTGTGCTGCAGGCTATAGCGCCGGCCAATGTAACTTTCCGCTGGTACCTGACAGCTACGGGCGGTTCGCCGGAAATCAGCGCACCAAGGGTTGTCATACACAACCTGCCGCTTTCTGCCACCTTCTATGTGGATGCCCTCAACAGCAACGGTTGCGTGAGCGCGGCACGCCAGCCGGTAACTGTAATCGTGAAGCCCCTTCCCGCGATTGCAGTACTGATACCGCCATTGGGTGTGGCCTGTCAGCCAGCCAATATCCCTATTGCCAATCATCAGGACAACGTAGTATATCAGGTACGTTTGAAATATGCGGATGGCCTGTCCGTACAGGACACTTCCTTCTTACAGTACGGCGACACCATTCATGCACCGGCATTGAACAATGTGCTGAATGCCCGTGCCGATGTATATGTAAAAACCATCAGCACCCTGAACGGATGTACTTCCATTACCATACGGGACTCCTTTACGGTTAGCAGGAAACTGCCGGCGCCCTCCGCTCCGGACACTATCATCATCCATCCCGGCGATTCCGTAAACCTTACTGCCAGCGGCAGCGGCAATATCAGGTGGTACAATGCTTCCACCGGCGGAACGCTGCTGTATGCCGGCAATCCATATAAAGTGGCGCCGTCAGCGTCCACCTACTACTATGCCGGACTGGAAAGCAATGGCTGTGAAAGCCTTACCAGGAAAGCCGTGTATGTATCTGTCATCAGTTGCGCCACTCCGCCATCGGGGGCGCTGGCTATCTACAGGTTCTCCGGCAACCTCGACGATGAATCCGGTAACGGGCATAACGGCTCGCTGGCCACAGGCGGGGTACCGTTTGTACAGGATAATGTTTGCAACAGGGCAGGCGTATTCTCCAGCGCCTTTGTAGCGATTACATCCGGCGTCAACGCTTCCTCCATACTACCCAGGCAGGCATTAACCGTTTCTTACTGGGTAAAGAAATTCAGCAGCGGCAACTTCCCGATGGTCGTTAACGGCGCGTTGCAGGATAATCTTTCCAATGAATATGGCTTCGCTGTAGGACACAGGAATAACAGCCTGCAGTTCTATCTCAGAGGCTCCAACAACAGCAGCGCTTTTTATCTGACGGGTCCGCAAACGGTATTGAACAACCAATGGTATCATGTAGTGGCTACTTACGATAACACTACCATGAAGCTGTATCTGAATGGCACGCTCTATAGCAGCTCTACCAACCAGAGTGGCAACATCCTTTACCAGGGATTGTCTACCGACTTCTTTGGCCTGGGTGCATATGTGGATCAGGATGAGTTCTATCCGATAGATGCACGCATAGATGAAGTATATATCTATGGCAGAGCGCTGAATGCCACCGAAATCAGTGACTTCTACCACTCCTATTTCCTGACCAGCAACCCTGCTGATCGCGCTGCTGCGGCCGTTTCACCGGCAACAGAAAAAGTTCCCGTTCAGCCATCTGTCCACCACAGGACACCAACGGAAAAACTGCTGGTATATCCTAATCCGACTGACGGCATTATTCAGCTGCAGCTGAAAGAAGACCTGAGAGGCAGCATAGCCATTGTCAACAGCCTGGACGGGAAACCTGTTTTCCGTACCATGCTGAACAGCAACACCATTCATCTGCCATCCAGCATTACCGCCGGCGCATACATCATACAGGTACGCACCCTGTCCGGAAAAACACTCACCACCACCATCATCCTTAAACGATGAATTTATTTGGTTATTTGGTTATTTGAGATTGGGTTATTTAAAAATGCAGCGAAGATTTCCTTATTTGATTATTTAGTTATTTGAGATTTGGTTATTTAAAATGCAGCGAAGATTTCCGCGGAAGTCTTCGCTGCATTTTAAATAACCAAATCTCAAATAACTAAATAACCAAATAAGGAATATATCTGTACATTTTGGGGATCGGTTCACCCACTTGCATTTCATGTAATATGCACACATTTAAACCATACAAACTCAACATTTACAAGCATTTACAAGCATATCCGCACATTTTGGTACAGCGATTGCCTGTCTGTCTCTGAAATCATTTTCTGTAACCCAAATCTGAACATATGAAATCGATTCTGAGAATTCTTGGCGTATTACTGATTCCTGCATTACTGTTTGCTGCCTGCAGTAAAGACACAGATCCCGCAGACGTAGACGTCTTTGCCGGTACTTTCAGAGGAAAAATTACTTACAATGACAATGAAAAAAATATTAAACCGGAGAGCGGCAGCGTGTTTGTTACCAAAGTAGGTACCCGGTATGATTTCAGATTTTCTGATGGCATTCCTGATCTTACCGGTGTTGAATTTCAACGTAAGGATGACAATACCATGGTTAACATAGGATCGTCCGGCACCGGCCTTATCACTATCAATAAAGATAAACTGGTGATAGGTTATACCAAAGACGGAAGGACATGGACGGCTGATTGTAATAGATAAAGTTGAGAATTACGAATTACGAATTGCGAATTACGAATGTAGAAGCGAAGATGAAAATGAAGATTAAAGAGGATAAGTATTAAATATCACCTTTAATCTTCATTTTCATCTTCGCTTCTACATTCGTAATTCGCAATTCGTAATTCGTAATTTATAATTATTCATTCTCACTGAACCTTTTCCCTCTAAACTTGTTCTCCTGATAACCATATAAAAGCAGCTAATGAAATTATTTCCTCAGATGACCGCTATTTTTCATCCTTTAACGGAAGAATGGATCACAGACCATATTTACAGCTTTTACCTGCTGGCCTGAAAGTGTTCCCCCGGCTTTTTCCTTTTATAAAACATATGCTATGAAAACACGGTTGACTTTTGCGCTGCTGCTATGCAGCGTACTGCTGGTCAGCATACCCTACAGCGGCTATACGCAGCGATCGGACCAGCGGATATTTACTACTAAAGGCGGCAAAATCCTTACTATGGAAGGCAAGAGCCCTGCTTATGTGGATGCCATCGTTGTGAATGGCGGAAAAATAATTTTTACCGGCACCAACAATGCTGCGCTGCAGTACAGGACCACCACTACCAAAGTGTATGAAATTCCCAGAGGGGAAACACTGATGCCCGGATTCATTGATGCACATGCCCACGCCGTGCAGTACACCAGTACCTATGATGCGGTAGATCTGAACCCGCTGCCGTACGGGCACACCAATACCATTGACACCCTGCTGCAGCAACTGAAGGATAGCCTGCGTAAATGCCCGGATACGGGCACTATTATCATGGGAAATGGCTATGATGACTCCCGCCTCAGAGAGCGCCGCCATCCTACGGTACAAGAGCTGAACCAGGTATCGGCAGACCGCCCCATATTCATTGAACATGTCAGCGGACATATGGGAGTTGCCAATTCAAAGCTGCTGCACCTGCTGGGATTTGATAATCCCGATACCACGGTGGCAGGTGGCACAATTGTCCGCGATGCCAACGGAAACCCTACCGGCCTGCTGATTGAAAATGCCAACGTAGGCGCTATGATATATATCGCGCAACATCTGATGCCAAAAGAATCAGAGCAGGAAGCCCTGGAGAAATCCCTCCGGAAACTGCAGCGCGCAGAAAAGGAATGGTTCGCCTATGGCATCACCACCCTGTGTGAAGGACGTGCCAGTCCGGCTGCCATACAACTGGTACAAACCGCCAATAAACTGGGACGGCTCAGAGGTGATTTCATTGTGCTGCCGGATTTTGACACCAACAAAGAGCTGCTGAAACAATGGAAAACCTACTACAAACAATACGATAAACATTTCAAGATAGGTGCAGTCAAATTTACGCTGGACGGCTCTCCGCAGGGCAGGTCAGCCTGGCTGAAAGATCCGTATGTCAATGCACCACTCGGTGAAAAGCCGGGCTTTAAAGGCCATCCCATCTATGACCATATGCAGCTGTACCATTACCTCCGCTATGTGACGGATACGCTCAACATGCAGGTACATATGCACTGCAACGGCGACGCTGCCATTGATGAAGGCTTACGCCTCATTGATACGCTGAAGCCTTACATCACCAAAGATATGATCAATGTAATGGTGCATGGCCAGGTATGCCGGGAAGACCAGGTACCGCATATAAAGCGCACAGGCATCATGCCCAGCTGGTTTCCCACCCACTGCTATATCTGGGGACTATGGCACCGCGATACAGTTCTGGGCGCAGCCAGAGCCAATCATATCAGTCCACTCCGGCAGGGCCTTGACAACAACCTCGTATTCACCATACACACGGATGCACCGGTAACACCGCCGGATTTATTAACTGCCGTCTGGAGTGCCGTTCATCGCCGCACCCTCATGGACAGCACCGTTGTACTGGGCTCCGATCAGGTCATCTCCGCCTACGAAGCCCTCAAAGCTATCACCATCAACGCCGCCATCCAATGGGACGAACAACAGAGCAAAGGCTCCATTAAACTCCATAAACGCGCCGACCTGGTACTCCTGAAAGGTGACCCGCTTGTCGACGACCAGCGACATATCGGAGTTAAAGGAGTATTTAAGGATGGAGTGCTGGTATATGATAATGAATAAATTCAATTATGAATTAAGAATGATGAGTTAAAGCGAAGATCAGAGCGGATAATTTTCTACATATCTGCTCTGATCTTCGCTTTAACTCATCATTCTTAATTCTTAATTCATAATTGAATTTATTCAGGTTTTCATCACCTGTAGTACATCCGCAGCCCAACGCCTGACATCCTGGCGGTAGATGTCGGCGGTTTGGGTGCTGACACTTAAAATGTCGAGGTTCCAGTTATAGCGGTCAATGTTTCTTTCGCCATTGTTTTCTATGTTGCCGTAGAAACCTGCGTACCTGTTCCGGATGATGATGTGGTTAGGCGCTGCGTTGAAGTAGAGAAATTCTTCCAGCAGCTTCAGGGCTTCCGGCTGATACTCAGGACTGTAGCCGTCGGACTGCAGCATGTAGGCAGTGACCAGCAGATGATGCGCTTCAAAGTAAACGGGATTGGAAAATTCAACGGATAAACAATCTGCAAATTTTTCTTTCCACAATATCATCTTTTTTAACTGTCGCATTTTGAGCAGATTAAGTTGTTTTAAGGGATATTTCGTTTATGGTGTTACAATGTATTCCTGTTTTGTGGCGCCTCCTACAACGCCCAGTCCGTGTACAATATTATTGAATACAATTACTTTCTCTGCCAGCGGATCATCATTTTTTTCATGTGCCATAAAGGCACTGAACAGGTAGTTGTAACTGTTATAGGTGAGCGTGGTTACTTCTACCATCACCCTTCTGAAATCACCGGTGGCGCCGGAAACGAATATGAATTTTGCACGCTGGCCATCGAAATAGGCATCATCCGTAAAAAATTCATACCGGTCTTTGGTACCAAATATTACGTCACGCGGATCGCCGGAGGTAAATTTAAAAGCATACCTGTATTCCCGCGGGCCTTCGTTACTATCAAACTTGTATGCGTTCAGCAATCTTATCCGGTAATAGTTTTTTTCTCCGGCCCTATCATGCAGCTCTACTGTGATATTGGCCTTTGGATAAAAACCGTTGGTTGGAATCAGCTTCAGCTTTATCTCTCCTGCATTTGCCGGCTCAGGCACCACGTCACTGCCTTCAGCTTCGGGATAACCCGGAATAGCTGCCGTCACCCGGTATGTTACTCCTGTCCGCACTTTTACGGTACTGATATAGACGACCTTCTCGTCTTTCGTCAACCTGGTCATTTCCTCCCGGAATATGCCATCTTCATACAGCTTTACAACTGCATTTTCCACTGCGGGGAAGTCATTCGATTTATTCATATAACCGGATAGGGTCACCCGCGCCTCCATCAAACTGTCCTTTACCATTAGCAAATTAAGTACCGGTTTACTGGTCTGATCGGGGAAATTTACATCTATTTTTTTGGTGCAGCCGGCAGCAGTCAGTGCCAGCAACAGTAATAACTTTATTTTCATTGTTTAATATTTCAGGCTGTAAGAAATACTGGGCATAACGGGTATCAGATTAATGGCGTTAAGGCTTACCCTTGCCTTCTCATATTCGAACTTATCGACGTAATAGAAGAAGGGATTAAACTGGTTGTAGGCATTGAGTACACTGACATTCCAGGTTCTGATCAATCCGTTCCTTTTATACTTGATGAAGCTGATGCCGAGATCTAACCGGTGATAAGGCCGGAGACGCATATTGTTGCGCGTATTGATTTCCTGTACATGTGGCTGCGGGTAATACGATTCGTGCGCAGACAGCGGCAGGCCGGCTTTTTCATATATTCCCACGGGGATGGTGAAAGGCGAAGCACTCTGCAATGTCCAGGAGCCGGATAGCTCAATGCCTTTACGCAGTTTATAAACTGCAACGATATGCAGATCATGACGGCGGTCGTATTTATAGGGAAAGTCCCTTCCCCGGTTGACCAGCGGGATATTACGGTTGGCCCAGGCCAGCGTATACCCCAGCCAGCCGGTAAGGCGGCCGCTTTTCTTCTGCAGCAGCAATTCCACACCGTATGATTGCCCGTTACCCGCAGCCACCTGGCTTTGCCAGGTATCGCCCTTGCTACTGGTCAGGTAGTCTGCTCCTTCCTTGTATTCGATCACACCGTGCATCTTTTTATAGTAGCCTTCCACGGAGAATTCAAACTTATCCTTAAACAGGTTGCGGGCGACGCCCAATGCAAACTGGTCTGCATCCTGCGGCTTTACCTTGTCGGTAACCGGCACCCATAAATCTGTCGGGAGCGTAATAGAATTATTGGCCAGCAGGTGAATGTATTGTGTCATGCGGGAATAGGAGGCTTTCAGTGCCCAGTTGCCCGGCAGCAGGTAACGTGCATTCAGACGGGGTTGCAGGGAATAGTACGAACGCCCTTCTACATAGAAAGCGCTGAAATGCAGGCCGCCATTAACTTTTAGTCGCTGGCTCAGCTCCCATTCATCTTCTGCATAGAGATTGATTTCTGTACCGTAGATATCACGGTTGTTATTGATGGAATCGGCCGTTACCACCTCCTGATCTGTTTGCCTGGTTCTCAGCGTGCCTGGTGTAAATCTGCGCAGCATGATATCAGCACCGGCCCTGATGGCATGTGCCGGAACGGGCTGGTATTCGAAATCTGCCTTGGCTCCGTAATCCCGGATACCAGATTTAAGTTGCTGATAATCTGTATATCCTTTATCCTGATTACGTCCTTCCTGTGAAAATACAGAGCGGAAATAATAGTCACTGCCAATGAGCATCACGTTGGAAAAGAGTTTAGGCGAGTAGACGTGATTCCAGCGGATAGTACCGGAGATATTGCCTGCATAGGCGCCCGCATCTGTGAGATAATAATCCGGGTTTGCATTCCCTTTCATGTTGGCATCGTCCGTGTAACGATGCTTTGTAAACATCTGATCGCGGCCGGTATAGAAGCTCAGGTAAATCTTATCTCTGTCAGAAAATTTATGATGCAGCTTGGCATTGAGATCGTAGAAGTTGAGTTTGAACTTCTCCGGCCCGTCGCCGGCGGCATTGAGATAGATTTTAGCGCCCAGGTCCGGGTAAGATCTCCGTCCGGAGAGGACGAATGTAGTTTTCCCTTTCCTGATAGGTCCTTCCAGGGTAGCCTGGGTTGAAAGCAGTCCTATGGAAAAATCGCCGTGCATTTTATGCATATCACCGTCCTTGGTAGAAACGTCGATCACAGAAGACAACCGCCCGCCGTAACGCGCCGGAAAAGCGCCTTTATACAGCGTTACATCTTTCAGGATGCTGGTATTGAAGGTAGAGAACAATCCCATCAGGTGCATGGGATTATACAGCGGGGCGCCGTCCAGCAGGATAAGGTTCTGGTCGGGCGTTCCGCCACGTACCAGCAAAGCGCTGGTAGCTTCTGTTCCCTGCTTTACGCCAGGCATCAGCTGCAGGGATTTCAGCAGATCCGGTTCTCCCAGCAGGCGCGGCATAGCCTGTACCATAGCGCTGGTAATAGTCATGCGGCTCATCTGAACAGCATGCTCAATTTTCTCTGCCTGTCCCCCGCGGATCGTCACCTCTCCCAGCTGCCTGTTGGCGGCCTTCAGCCGGAAGGTAACAGCTTCGGCTTTATTGATGGCTACTACCGTATCCAGTCGCTGATACCCCAGGTATGACAACTGCAGCCGGATAGAATCTGCCGGTACGGTGATGCTGTAAAAGCCGTAGGCGTTAGTGGCAGTACCTGCCTGAAATTCCGGCGCTGCCAGCGAAACGCCGATCAGCCGTTCGCCGGAGACTGCATCCTCCACATATCCACTGAGTGTGCGGTCGTTTTTAAAAGCCGGTCCGATGATCACCTGGTTCCCGATGCGTTTATACATCAGCGTGGTACCTTTCAGCAGGTCGCGGCAGATGATGGCCAGCGGCTGATCCTTATAGCTGTGCGCTTTTACGGTGATGCCCTGTATCCGCGTATATTCATACGAGAAGTGGAGGCCGCTCTGCTGCTCCAGCAGCTTAATCGCGTTTTCCAGCGAGGTAGCGGGGATGTTTATAGTGAGTTTTATTTCCTGCTGTTGTGCGGCAGTTGCCTGCCAGCATATCAGTAACAGAATAGATAGAAATCGTTGCATGGTTTTTTGTTTAACAAAAGGGCATTAGTCTCCCCTGCCGCATCTGCAGCTGCTTTCGGGTTGCTGATAGGTAATTGAATGATTATTGTTGTATGCCGGTAACAGTTACCTGGCGGTTGTTCAGCTTATAAGTCATTCCGCTCAGGGCTTTCAGCATTTCCAGCGTTTCCTCCAGGGTAGCGTTGCCGCTAATCTGCAGGTTAAAGCGGTAGGGCGACATGCGGGTGGCGTCGTATATTACCTGTGCCTGGTAACGGTTCTGCAGAATGCGGGCTACTTCAGCGAACGAAACATGCTGCAGGGTGAGGTTTCCACGACGCCAGTCGTCCAGATGGCCTTCAGAGCGTGTAGCCGTCTGCGTTACCTGCCGATATTCCAGGTGCTGGCCGGCGGTCAGGATGCCCAGCGTCTGACTACTGTCTGCCACCTGCACGCTACCACTCTCCACATAGATCTCTATGGAGGGGAGGCCGTTATAGGCTTTTACGCTGAATTCCGTTCCCAGCACCTTTGCCTTAATACCGGAAGGGGCGCTGACAAGGAAGGGATGTGTTGCTGCCGGCACTACTGCGAAATAAGCCAGGCCGTCTACCAGCTGCACCTCCCGGCGTTGTTTCCCGAACCCGTCCGCATAACGGATCGTTGACCCAGGTTGCAGCCATACGGCAGATCCGTCGGGCAACTGCAGGTGGTACACCTTACCGCCTGCCGGAGCGCTTACCGTAGTATAGGAAACGGGTTGCGGATGCTGACGCTGTACATAAAAGAACGTACCGGCCGCCAGCAGGATAAGTACAGCCGCAGCCGCACGCCAGTACATGCGCCGGAAAGCCCGTTTACCCGGCGCAGCATTGTCTGCAACTGCTGTATGTACCTGTTCCTGCGGCAGCGGTAACGTTATTATGTCAGAAGTTGTTGCCTGAAGCGCGCCGAAAATTCCTGCCTTCAACGATGCCTTCACTTCCTGCTTTTCGGTCTGGTCATGAAATACAGGACCTTCGCCGGGAAATGATGCATACCATCTTTCCAATATAGCACGTTCTTCGGGCGTACAGATGCCCAACGCGTGCCTTTCAAGCAATTGACGGATGATATGTTGATCAGGATGACTCATATGCTGTTGTTTAATAGACAATCCTCAGATTCCGGGAGTACTATGTAGAAGAAAAAAATTTTTAATCCAGGAAGAAGCCGCCCAACCCTTCCCGTAATTTTTTGAGTGCGGCAGAAAGCTGGTTCTTGACAGTTTGTTCCGAGAGCGTATGCTTCTGCGCAATTTCACGGACAGACAGCCCATGCTCCCTGCTGTCAATAAATACCTGCCTCATTTTATCCGGCAGCCGTTGCAGCTCACGGTGGTAGCTGGCCTGCAGATCAGCGCCGGCAACGGCTTCTTCTGTGGACCAGGTAATTTCAGGCAGCTCCCGGCCAGCCAGTTGCCGGTATTTCTCCCTGGCCTCTTCCGACTTCAGGTGGTTCAGCACCTTAAACCTGACGGCTACACGAAGATACCCTTCTACCGTAGTGGTAATCTGTATCTGCTCTCTCTTCTGCCAGCAGTAGATAAATACCTCCTGCACAATATCTTTGGCCACGGCCTTATCATAAAGCCGCCAGTAAGCACTTTCGTACAGGGTTTCCCAGTACCGTTCGTAAATTTCCCCGTATGCCTGCAGGCTGCCTTCCCGGACCTGCTGCCATAATTCAGTATCCGGAGTTTGTTGGAGGATAGGTTTAGACATGTAAGCGGATAAAAATCAGCGCCGAAGTTAATAAAACACTTGTTAAAATCTTCCCTGTATAATATATCTGCATTCAAGATAACTTCAGCAGCGTGTCCGGAAAAAAATCCGGAGATAACAGCTATCTTTCAGGCATATGGCACGGGGCAACAGTACCTGCTGTACTGCCGGTCATTCTTCCTGCTGTTTTTATATTATTTTTGAATAAATCCCTTTTATGAAATCCCCTTACCTTATTATCATCTGCCTGCTGCTGGCAGGCCGGGCATATAGCCAGGATGTTGACATACTGCGCCAGTCGGAAACATTTCAGCGGCAGGGAAAACACCGGCAGTTCATTTACTGGAACAACCCTTCCGATACCGCCGGGCTGGAATATGTGGCTACCCTTTCTTCCAAAGCTTCCGCGATGGGTGGTAAATCACTCTGGGAAATATGGAACCATGCCGGCAACCGTTCCGTCAGATTGGGCTCCAACGTATTTATATGCCGTTCCTTCACAGACAGCAGCGATGCCAAAGCAGAACTGATCCTGGACCTTTACCTGGCCAGTGAAGCGGCGCTCAGCCGGAATACAGAAAGGGAAGAAAAAAATGTGGTATACCTTTTCGGCAACAAGGGAAAACCCATGCCGGTAAAAGTAAACGGCGAAGAAGTGGACATCCCCGCCAACAGCTTCCTGCGATATGAAACGCCGCCCGGCTCAACACTGAAACTCAGCAAAGGCGGTATCACCGGCGCTTCCTGGACCATACAGGGAGAAGAAGGCAAAGCGCCTGTGTTTCTTTCCGTTTCCGGTCCGGGCCTGGGCGGAGCCGTACCGCCTGCAGGTTCCGTAGGCATTTCCATCAACAGCGGCCGTATTACTCCGATGCATCCGCAATTTGGAAGGATGCTGCTGCAGCTGCAAAAAAAGTAATACTGACAGTAAAATAACGCCAGGCCCTGCATCCTTCATATGGCTACAACAATAGTTGATCTGACTACAGCCGGTTGCCGGCATCTGCTGAACTTTGCAGTAAACAGCTGCATATGAAAATAACAGTAACCGGTTCATTAGGCAACATCAGTAAGCCACTTACCCAACTGCTTGTACAGCAGGGACATCACGTCACCGTCATCAGCAGTCAGCCTGAAAGACAAAAAGATATTGAAGCGCTGCACGCGCATGCCGCCATCGGTACTTTGGAAGATGCAGATTTTCTGCGCAACGCCCTGCAGGGCGCCGATGCATTGTATGCAATGGTACCTCCCAGCTTCACCGCCGCAGACCAGCGTTCCTGGTACCAGGAAACAGGCCGCCGCTATGCCGCCGCCATTAAAGCCGCCGGCGTCAGACGGGTGGTTTTTCTCAGCAGCATGGGCGCACACCTGGATGCCGGCATTGGTATTATCCTGGGCGCTCATGATGTGGAAAGCATCTTCAATGACATACCCGGCATATCCGTCACACACCTGCGCCCTGGCTATTTCTACTACAACCTCTACGGCTTTATGGACACCATCAGGAAACTGGGACATATCCGCGCCTCCTATGGAGAGCAGGATATGATTGAGCTGATTGCGCCGGCAGACATTGCCGTAGTTGCGGCGGAAGAGCTGGAAGCCACGCCGGCGGCAACTCCTGCCATCAGGTATATTGTCAGCGATGAACGCACCTGCAACGAAGTAGCCGCAGCTATTGGTAAAGCCATCGGGCAACCGGATCTTCAATGGCGGCGCTGCTCCCGGGAACAAACCCTGGCAGACTGCCTGGAAAAAGGTATACCGGAAAATGTTGCTGTCAATCTTGTTGATATCTTTGCCAATATTCACAGCGGTGATTTTGCTGCTGATTACCGCAAACACCAGCCGATACCGCTGGGGAAAATCAAGCTGGAAGATTTCGCGCAGGAATTTGCCGCAGCCTTCCGTCACGGAAATTAAAGCGACATGAAAAATACATCTCCCTATAAAATCAATACGATCACAGATTACCACCAGTTCCGGAAACTGCCCAAACCCAGGCACCCGCTCATCAGCGTGGTCAACTGCAAAGACCTGGAACATCTGCGCGAACAGGAGCCTGCCAGTATGGTCATGAATTTTTATTCTATCTCCCTGAAAAGAAATTTTGAGGGAAAAATAAAATACGGTCATCAGGCGTATGATTTTAATGAAGGGGTCATGTTTTTTATTTCGCCGGGCCAGGTTTTTTCCATCGAAGGCTACAAAGGTCCGAAACATTCGGGATGGATCCTGCTGATCCATCCTGACTTCCTCTGGAATACGCCTCTGGCAAAGGCTATCAGGCAGTATGAGTATTTCAGCTATGCTGTGAATGAAGCGCTGCACCTGTCGGAACAGGAAGAAAACACCATCTCCGGTATTATACAGCATATTGAACAGGAATACCATTCCAATATCGATCAGTTCAGTCAGCCGGTAATGATTGCGCAGCTGGAACTGCTGTTCACCTATGCAGAAAGATTTTATCACCGGCAGTTCATTACCCGGAAAATTGCCAATCACCGGATACTTGACCGTTTTGAAGAATTGTTGTCCGACTCTTTCCGTGACGACAACCTGGCACGGACAGGATTACCTGTGGTACAATATTTTGCGAAGGAGTTAAACCTCTCCGCCAATTACCTGGGCAGCCTGCTGAAAGTGTTGACAGGCCAGCATACCCAGCAGCATATACACGGCAGGCTTATAGAGAAGGCAAAGGAGAAACTGTCTACCACCGGCTTGTCTGTCAGTGAAATAGCCTATGAACTTGGCTTTGAACATCCGCAGTCATTCAGTAAACTGTTTAAGATAAAAACAAATTTATCTCCGCTGCAATTCCGGCAGCAATTCAGCTGAAGGAGATATCAACGCAAGCCTTTGTTGCTTTCATGAGGTTGCAGCAGGTCCCAGCGGTTACCATACAAATCTTCAAATACAGCGACCATACCATATACTTCTTCCCTGGGCGGACTTACAAAATGAATATTTCTTTCCGGCATTTTCCGGTAATCCCGCCGGAAATCATCGATAATTTGATTATTTGGTTATTTGAGATTTGGTTATTTAAAATGCAGCGGAGATCGTTGCGGATATGATATACGCGAAAATCTCCGCTGCATTTTAAATAACCAAATCTCAAATAACCAAATAATCAAATTTTAACCATCTGTCTGCCCTTTTTAACCCAATAAATGATTATCGGGGTTTGTTAATTACTTTTAATGCCATTTTATCTATAAATTATTCTAAAAATACAGCCATATGTTTTCAGCGCAGACTTATATCAACAGGAGAAAAAGATTGCAGTCAGACATGGGCAGCGGTATTATTCTGCTGCCGGGGAATGAAGACAGTCCGATGAACTATACAGATAATATCTTTCCTTTCCGCCAGGACAGCAGCTTTCTGTACTTTGCGGGGATAGACAGGCCGGGAATTCATTTCATTATAGATGCAGATAATAACCGGGAGATATTATTCGGAGATGAACTGACCGTAGAGCAGATTATGTGGACCGGTCCGGTAGCATCGCTGGCGGCGCAGGCGGCGCGTGCAGGTATTACTGATATACGCCCGTCTTCCGCACTGGCAGACTTTCTGGCGCAATGCATCCGTCATAAACAGGAAGTACATTTCCTGCAGCCCTACCGCGGCGACCTCAGCATCCGGCTGAGCGCCTGGCTGGACATACCTGTAAACCAGCTCGCAGACCGCGTTTCCGTGAAGCTGATAAAAGCCATTATCGCACAGCGTGCCGTTAAAACTGCGGAAGAACTGGAACAGATAGAGATCGCGGTGAACACTACCATAGACATGCAGCTGACAGCGATGGAGCTGGCGGCAGCCGGCGTCACCGAAACAGAGATCGCCGGCAGGCTGCAGGCAGTGGCCATTGCAGCAGGCGGTAATATATCCTTTCCCGTTATCCTGACCGCCAACGGGCAGTTCCTGCATAATCATGCCCATCCTGTTCCCCTGCAGAACGGACAGCTGCTGCTATGCGACTGCGGCGCAGAAAATGCCATGCGCTATGCCGGCGACCTGACCCGCACGCACCCTGTCAATAAAAAATTTACTACTGCACAGCGGGAGATCTACGACATTGTATATAACGCCTATAAAGCAGCTGCCGACGCCATCAGGCCAGGTATCCGCTTTAAGGATGTTCACTTGCTGGCCTGCGAACAGCTGGCCGCCGGACTCATTGCGCTGGGCCTGATGAAAGGGAATGCCCGCGAAGCCGTGGAAGCCGGCGCACATACACTTTTCTTCCCTTGCGGACTGGGACATATGCTCGGACTGGATATTCATGATATGGAAAACCTCGGCGAAAAATATGTGGGCTACACCGAAACATTCAAACAGAGTACCGAGTTCGGATTAAAATCACTGCGCCTGGGAAGAGAGCTTGAAGAAGGATTTGTATTTACGATAGAACCCGGTATCTATTTCAATCCGCTGCTGACAGCCTCCTGGCAGGCAGCAGGCAAACACGCGTCGTTCATTAATTACGATAAGCTGGCGGCCTACCAGGATTTCGGAGGCGTCAGGCTGGAAGATAATTTCGTAGTAACCGCAGGCGGCGGCCGCCTGCTGGGACGGCCATTTGCCCGTACCGCAGCAGAAATAGAACATCTAATCGCTCAATAAATATCCCGTTATACATGAAGAACAGATTACTGTTAGCGTCATTCCTTTTTTTATTCGCCTGTAACACCCGGCAACAGGAAGATACCAGTAGCAAAACATTGCACCGGATCGCGGAAGATTATGTACGGCTGGGCCTTGCCATCGGACAGTATGATCCGGATTTTGTAGATGCCTATTACGGCCCGGATTCGCTGAAACCAGTATCCCGGCAGGCCTCCTTTCCGAAAGACAGCTTCCTGACCGCTGTGGCAGCCATGAAAACCTCCCTGCAGGAGATAGCCGCGGCCACAAAGGAAGATACCGTACGTATCCGCGCCAACTGGATCACCAAACAGCTCACTGCTTTCAGCCGGCGAATTAAAATATTTTCCGGTGAACTCAGTTCCTTTGATGAAGAGTCAAAAGAATTATTCGACGTAGTAGCGCCGGCTTATCCTGAACAGCATTACCAGCTGCTCATCGCCAGGCTGGACAGCCTGCTGCCCGGCAAAGGCGCTGTACAGCAACGTTTCCAGGAGCTGGCCAACCGGTTTATCATCCCGAAGGAAAAGCTGGACACCGTATTTAAAACCGGCATTGCAGAAGCCCGTAAACGTACCCTGCAGCATTATGCGCTGCCATCAACGGAGAGCTTTACACTGGAATATGTTTCCGGCAAACCCTGGATGGGATATAACTGGTACAAGGGCCATTACACCAGCCTGATACAGATCAGCGCCGACCTGCGCATCTTTATAGAAAAGGCCATCGACCTGGGTTGCCATGAAGGTTACCCCGGACATCATGTGTATAATATGCTGCTGGAAAAAAACCTGTATCACGATAAAGGCTGGCCGGAAGTTTCGCTGTATCCTTTATTCAGTCCGCAGTCGCTGATAGCCGAAGGCAGCGCCAATTACGGCATTGAGATCGCCTTCCCGGGAGATGAAAAAACCATCTTCACGAAAAACGTGCTGCTTCCGCTGGCCGGACTGGATACCACCGGCATAGACACCTACTTCAGAGCGCTGGACATCAAAGGACAGCTGAACTATGCCCGCAATGAAGTAGGCAGAGGGCTGCTGAATGGGAGTATGTCCGATTCTACCGCCGTACAGTGGCTGCTGAATTATACGCTCCTGAACCAGGAAGCTGCCGCAAAGGGGTTACAGTTCATCCGGAAAAACCGCAGTTATGTTATCAACTATAACTACGGACAGGACCTGATTAAAGCGTATATTTCCGCCAGCGCCGGCCAATCCCGGCCAGACGGCAGATGGGAAAGTTTCGGTCACCTGCTTTCCAATGAAATCACACCTGCTGACCTGCTGAAAGCAAAGTAACTATCTCCGGCGCCGGCTTTTCAACGGCCGGCGCCATCATCGCCGACAACCACCGGGAAAGCAGCAGCAGCAAGAGCGCCGCCGCCCCTACCATCACCACAAACAGCAAAAAGAAATCGTAGGAGTTACGGATAAGGTATCCGCAGAAATTTACGGTTCTGCCCTGCTCGGGATATAAAGTACTTAACACGCCGGCGAACTTATTGGCCGCCGCTGTAGCCAGGAACCATACCGCCATCAGCAGAGAAGAGAATTTAAGCGGCGAGAGCTTATTCACCAGCGAAAGACCGATGGGCGACAGGCACAATTCGCCAAGGGAATGCAGGCCATACATGCCGGTAATCCAGATGATGCTCACTTTTGTTCCGGGTGCTATTTCCTTCACCCCGAATGCAATCCACAGATACCCCAACGCCAGTAACAACAGCCCTATAGCCATTTTCACGGCGGCGCCGGGTTCACGCTTTCCTAACCGCGGCCACAGCCAGGTAAAGAATGGCGCAAATAAAACAATATATACAGACCCCAGGGACAGGAAAAGGCTCGGAGGAATTTCATCCAGCAGCAGCGAGGCTTCCGGCATGGCCAGCAGATACAGATTCAATAGCAGCAATCCGGCACTCAGGACTAACAGCAACCCATATACGCTGTTGCGTAATATGTGGTCAGCAGCTGCTGACAGGCGTTTCCGCGCCGCAAGGAATAACCTGAAAAACAGGAGCAGCCCTGCTCCGGATACCAGGTGGATGCTCCATACCGGTATCTTCCAGTTCAGCTGCCGGTTGGTCTGTTCATCAGCAAAAAATGTCAGCGAAGCGCCTGCCTGTTCAAAGGCAGCCCAGAAAAATATCACAAAGAAGGAAATGATGAAAATTACTTTTATCCGCTGCTTCTCCAGGCGCGTCAGTGAGGTGTCGCGGAAGATAACGAAAGCGATCAGTACCACCGCAGCCAGCAGCAGATAAGAGAGGTAGCTGACTACTTTGGCATCCAGGTAGAGCAATCCGATCATCAGGAGCGTGAACAGCAGCAGTCCGCCTGTGATCACCAGCGGCCGCAGCAATCTGGCAGGCGCATTTTCCGGAGTCTGCCCCAGCGCTTTCCCATCGGGCGCAATCACATAACGGCGATGAAATACTGCCTGTACGATCACGCCGATCACCATACTCACGGCCCCGGCGAGAAAGGCCCATCTGAAGTCAGCCGGATTGCCGGTATCGCCGGCAAGCCCGCATATTACAGGACCTAAGGCCCCACCGGTATTGATACCCATATAAAAAATGGTATAGGCCGCATCCTTCCTTTTGTCGCCATCTTCATACAGCTGCCCTACCAGTGAAGATATATTCGGTTTAAAGAAGCCATTGCCGGAAATCATGCAGCTCAGGCCACAAAAGAACAGCAGCAGGGACAAGTCAGCCTGATGCTGAAATACAGACGCGCTGATAAAGAGAATGATCTCTCCGATTGCCATCACTATTCCTCCGGTGATGATGGACCGGCTGTTACCCCAGTAACGGTCGGCGATATAGCCTCCCAGCAACGGAGTGAGGTAGATCAGGCCGGTGTAGCTGCCGTAAAGGCTGGCGGCAAACACCTTGCTGAACAGCAGCGCTTTGGTCATATACAGGATGAGCACAGCGCGCATACCGTAGTAATTGAACCGCTCCCACATTTCCGTTACGAACAGGATGTAGAGACCTTTGGGATGAGATGACGAACGGGAATAATCAGGCATAGCGATATTTTTACCATACCGGTTTCATCCCGGCACGGTATCAAATATGCTTTTCTTTGGCAGATAAATATTTGCCATAATTAACACAAACTGCGTTCATTTTAACCCGGACTGCCGATGCCGGCATCAGGTATCTGATCCTGCCTGTGCGGCCAGGAACGCAGTCAGGCGTACTGCGATGCGGTCCTGCACCCATTTCATCTCAGGTGTATCCAGGTAAGCCAGTATACGGTCGTTATCTTCATTAAAATCCACACATATATCTTCCAGAAACTCCTGTTTTATGGCTGAGAGCCGGGCTTCATCGGAGAAGTCCAGGCGGCCTGTTTTGGATATGGCGCTGTTCAGTCGGTTCACGGTAATGTAACCGGATATCTCCTCTACCAGGAAAGAAAGCTTTTCCGACCGGGAAGTTACCTTCGGAATGAAAGACCATTTTTCTGCTTCATGGAACTTTTGTTCCTCATCAAATTCAGGGTTCTTTACCTTAATGATGGGGCGTATATCTGTGCTGATAAGTCCGGAATGGCGCAGCGGTTTAATTACCACGCCTTCTATCAGGTTGGTATCAAGTTCCGGCAGCCGCAGCTGTGCGGGAATGAGTGAATTTATCCTGATATCAACCTGCAGCGCTTCATTCCATTTGCCGCTGAACAGCGCTTTCGCGCAAAAAATGCCGAAGCGTTCAAAATAGGCAAGGGCAGACTCGTAGTCGAGGTATTGCTTCCCTCCTGCCGTATCTTCCACAGCGATGTCGAATGCACAGAACCTGATGGAAGGCGCATAATATACGCCGGTTTGAATAGCCTGCACATAAGGTACCGGCGTAACCTCCGGATGAGGATATTTCCCGCCGAACAATTCTCCGTAAATGATATACCGCTGTGCTGGCATATCGCTGCTCAGCTGTTCAAAAAGACGGAGGATATTATCTTCCATTTCATTGACTACTGTCTGAAATCCGAAGAAATCATCTGTCCAGCTGAGATATGCTTTCCTTTTTGCAAACAGCAGTTTGCGCTGTTCGTATACGAAGCTGAAATTGGCGCCATGTATTTTCTCTGTTACAATCCATTTCAGTTTATTGAGTTCCTTCATGGCTTTTTCAGAGAGATGCAATCCTTTCAGGTTTTTGGGCATTTTCTCGTATTCGGCGTTCCTGTTCATTGTTTATCGTTCCTGCCTGGCTGCAGGTATTTTATAGCTGATGGTTAACGTATTCATCCGGGTAACAAAAATAATTTCCTTCCGCTTCCGGAAGGAGCTGCAAATGTATTAAAAAAAGGCAGTATCTGCAGCGCTGATCTGTCTAAATTACCCTTCTACAATGTCTGATTCTCCCCCCTTCTGCGTGATGAATATCCGATAGCTTTGTGTTTCAACAATACAGCATAACTATGGCAAATATCTGGCACAAGCTGGTTATTAAAGCTTCTCCGGAAGAAGTTTATAAAGCAGTAACCACACAGGAAGGGTTAGCCGGATGGTGGACACCTGAAACCATCGCGAAGCCTGAAACGGGTAGTATACTTCGTTTTTCATTTGGTCCGGATTATTTCAAGGAAATGA
Source organism: Chitinophaga solisilvae (assembly GCF_009928525.1). Lineage (GTDB taxonomy): Bacteria > Bacteroidota > Bacteroidia > Chitinophagales > Chitinophagaceae > Chitinophaga > Chitinophaga solisilvae. Next base: position 209,754 of record NZ_JAABOK010000008.1, read on the forward strand.
AAGTAACCAGGCTCACGCCATCATCGCAGGTAGAATGGGTTTGCGTGCAGGCTTTCGAAGACTGGATCGGCACCACTGTTTCGTTCAACATTGAACCGCATAAAAACGGCGCAGTCCTGCTTTTCCGCCATGACGGATGGAAAGAATACACCCCGTCTATGGCTTCATGCACCTATGACTGGGCGATGTTTTTAAGAAGCCTGAGATTACTGTGCGAAACGGGGAAAGGGCTGGCGTATCCGCATCAATATGAGTAGCAGGAATTACGAATGATGAATTACGAATTACGAATTGCGAATTGCGAATGAAACGGGAAGATAAAAGCGAAGACCAAAGCAAATACTTAAATATATCTCGCTTGGGTCTTCGCTTTTATCTTCCCGTTTCATTCGCAATTCGCAATTCGTAATTCGTAATTCATTATTCGTAATTCTAAAGAATTTTAACCGGTTTCTTCGCATGATCTATCGCCACAAAGGTAAATTCCCCTGTGATAGCTTTCTCCCGGGTTGGCGAGTACATTTCTTCGATAAATACTTCCACTTTTACTTTCAGGCTGGTATTCCCTACAAAGGACACCATGCCTACCAGTTCTATGATGGTACCGGCCGGAATAGGTTTGGTGAAGTCGATGCGGTCGCTGCTTACGGTGACCATTTTCTGGCGGCTGTATCGGGTGGCGGTGATAAAGGCTACTTCATCCATGAGTGCCATGGCGGTACCTCCGAACAGGGTATCGTAATGATTGACGCTGTCCGGGAAAACGGCTTTAAAAATTCTCGTTACTGACTGATCTGTTCTCTCCTGATTCATAATGATATATTTAAGTATGCTTTTAAGATGATAAAAAATCAGCTAAAAGCTCTTTGCGACATCAGCGATGCTAAGCAGGAAAGAAAGTGTGGGAATATGCGCACGGAGAATTTATCCGGCTGTTGCTACAGGCGGTTGATGCGCATATCAGTCCAACGGCTGCTTCATTCCACGAAAGCATTGTCAGATACAGTAGAGGCAGGTCTCCTGGCTTGTAACATTTTTACCGTCCTTCCCATGCTGCGAATACAGTACAGTGGACAACAAGGGTAAAACTTTTGCGTTACTTACAGTTGCGGGACAGCTTGTGATTTGCACACAATTCCCTATTAATCCCACGATGAGTGGGAACCTTTGCTGTTTGATAGGATGTTAGAAAAGAACTTCAGGTTGCAAAATAGGGTATTTTACATGATTTTTTCAACTACCGGAAGATAAAACAGCCGCACGTACCGGCTGTTATCTTATCAGCAGGATCCATCCGGTGTAGGCAATTATTTTTGATGGTGTTTTCAGTTTGAGTACATAGTAGTAGGTGCCTTCGTTCAATCCATAGCCATCCCAGTTGTTAGCGTAGTTATTGCTGAAATACACCTGATTACCCCATCTGTTATATATTTCCAGTCTGCTGCCTGGGTATTTATCCAATCCGGGTATAACAAACTTATCATTCTTGCCATCGCCGTTTGGTGTGATAGTATTGGGTATGAAGATATCTCCCATCACTTTTGCCGTTACTACCGATGTATTATCGGATGGGTCGGCATCCGTTTCATTTCCTGAGACAGTGGCTGTATTGGCGATATCGCCGCCGTTATTAAACATGGTAATCATAGTGAGCGTAGCGGTAGTGCCGGCACCGAGACTACCTATGTTCCATGTCAGCGTTCTGCGGAGCGGATCGTACAGGGTTGTACCAGTATCTGGCTGGATATTCCGCGGTTCGGCCAGGTCTTTCACCAATACATCGTTCACCACCACGCCGGTAGCGGTTGCGGGGCCGGCATTGCGTACTGTGAGCTGGTAAGTGATTTTTTGTCCGGATACATAGGGTCCGGATTCCCGGATTGTTTTAACGATGCTGAGATTCACCTGGGTGGCAGACAATATAACAGAATCTGCCAGGTTGCCGGTTGCTGCTGTATTTTTATAAGGTCCGGTTATGCCTGCCTCCATGATGAGTGTGAGCGTCTGCGCAGTACCCTGTAATGCGTCGGTAGTCCAGATGCCTGTAGTGCTGTTGTATGTTCCGGCAGTGGTATTATGGCTGACGTAGGACAATCCGGCTGGCAGGTCTTGTACCCGTACACCGAGCGTATCTTTGGTACCGGCATTATGTAACCGGATGGTGAAGGTTACTTTTTCTCCGGGTTGTATGCTGGCTCTATCGGCTGTTTTGCTGATTGCCAGGGCTACAAACCTGACGGTATCTCTGAGGCTGTTCGGATCAGCGGGGTTTCCGGTGTGTACTGTATTCAGATAAGGTCCTGTGGCGTTGGCGCGCATGAGGAGGGTCAGTGTTTGCGTGCTGCCTTTCAGGGCGTTTAATGTCCAGATGCCGCTGCCGCTGTTATAGGCGCCGGTGCTGGTGTTGCTGCTTATATAGGTGAAGCCTTGCGGCAGGTCGGTAACCTGTAAGCCGGTGGAATCTTTTAAACCGTTATTGGTAACCGTTACCGTGAAGCTGACCTGATCGCCGGGCTGGATATTACTTTTATCGGCGGTTTTCTTCAGGCTGATGGCGGTGAATTTCACGGTATCGCGCGGGTTGGTGGGATCAGTAGGGTCGCCGGCTATGGCTACGTTACCATAAGGGCCGGTGGCGTTGGTACGCATGACCAGGGTCAGTATCTGTGTACTGCCTTTCAATGCATTTAATGTCCAGACGCCGCTGCTGCTGTTATAGGTTCCTGTGCTGGTGTTGCTGCTTATATAGGTGAAGCCTTGTGGCTGATCGGTTACCTGTAAGCCTACAGTATCTTTTAAGCCACTGTTGGTTACCGTTATGGTAAAAGTTACCTGTTCGCCAGGTTTGACACTGCTTTTATCGGCTATTTTCTTAATGCTGATGATGGCAAACTTCGCGGTATCGCGTGGGTTGGTCGGATCGGTTGGATCGCCGGCAACGGCTACGTTGCTGTATGGACCGCTGGCGTTGGCACGCATGACCAGGGTCAGCGTTTGTGTGCTGCCTTTTAATGCATTCAAGGTCCAGACGCCGTTACCATTATTATAGTTACCAGTAGATACGCTACTGCTCACATAAGTGAAGCCTTGCGGTTGGTCGGTTACCTGTAAGCCTGCTGTATCTTTTAAGCCACTGTTGATTACCGTTACGGTGAAAGTTACCTGTTCACCAGGTTTAACATTGTTTTTATCTGCTACCTTCTTAACGCTGATGACCGCAAACTTCGCGGTATCGCGTGGATTAGTCGGATCAGTCGGATCACCGGCTACCGCTACGTTGCTATAAGGACCGCTCGCATTGGCGCGCATAATGAGCGTCAGTGTTTGGGTACTGCCTTTTAGTGCATCCAGTGTCCAGACACCATTGCCACTGTTGTAACTACCGGTAGACACACTACTGCTTACATAAGTGAAGCCTTGCGGTTGGTCGGTTACCTGCAAGCCTAAGGTATCTTTTAAGCCGCTGTTGCTCACAGTGACAGTAAAGGTTACCTGTTCTCCGGGTTTGATGTTGCTTTTATCAGCTACCTTCTTCACGCTGATGACCACAAACTTCGCAGTATCACGTGGGTTAGTCGGATCAGTAGGATCGCCGGCTACCGCTACGTTACCATAAGGACCACTCGCATTTGTGCGCATCACAAGGGTCAGTGTTTGGGTGCTGCCTTTCAACGCATCTAGGGTCCAAACACCGCTACCACTGTTGTATGTGCCAGTACTGGTTCTGCTGCTCACATAAGTAAAGCCTTGCGGTTGATCGGTTACCTGTAAGCCTAAAGTGTCTTTTAAGCCGCTGTTAGTCACAGTAACAGTAAAGGTTACCTGTTCACCGGGTTTGATGTTGCTTTTATCCGCTACCTTCTTAACGTTGATAACGGCAAACTTCGCCGTATCGCGGGGATTGGTCGGATCGGTTGGATCACCGGCCACCGCTACGTTGCCATAAGGACCACTCGCATTTGCCGTCATTACTAATGTCAGTGTTTGGGTGCTGCCTTTCAACGCATCTAGTGTCCAGACACCGCTACCGCTGTTGTAGCTACCGGTAGACACACTACTGCTCACATAAGTGAAGCCTTGCGGTTGGTCGGTTACCTGTAAGCCTAAGGTATCTTTTAAACCGCTGTTGATTACCGTTACCGTGAAGGTTACCTGTTCACCGGGTTTGATGTTGCTTTTATCTGCTACCTTCCTCACACTGATGACTGCAAACTTCGCGGTATCACGGGGATTAGTCGGATCAGTAGGATCACCGGCTACCGCTACGTTGCCGTAAGGACCACTCGCATTCGCCGTCATTACTAATGTCAGTGTTTGGGTGCTGCCTTTCAACGCATCTAAGGTCCATACTCCGCTACCACTGTTATAAGTTCCTGTACTGGTATTGCTGCTTACATAAGTGAAGCCTTGCGGCTGGTCGGTTACCTGTAAACCTAAGGTGTCTTTTAAACCACTGTTGCTCACAGTAACAGTAAAGGTTACCTGTTCACCTGGTTTGATGTTGCTTTTATCTGCTACCTTCTTAACGCTGATGACGGCAAATTTCGCGGTATCGCGGGGATTGGTCGGATCGGTTGGATCACCGGCCACCGCTACGTTGCTGTATGGACCACTCGCATTTGCCGTCATCACCAATGTCAGTGTTTGCGTACTGCCTTTCAACGCATCCAAGGTCCAAACGTTACTGCCACTGTTATACGTACCCGTACTCGTACTGCTGCTTACATAAGTAAAGCCTTGCGGCTGATCGGTTACCTGCAAACCTAAAGTATCTTTTAAGCCGCTGTTAGCCACAGTTACAGTAAAGGTTACCTGTTCACCTGGTTTGATGTTGCTTTTATCTGCTACCTTCCTCACGCTGATGACTGCAAACTTCGCAGTATCGCGGGGATTGGTCGGATCGGTTGGATCACCGGCCACCGCTACGTTGCCATAAGGACCACTCGCATTTGCCGTCATTACTAACGTCAGCGTTTGCGTACTGCCTTTCAACGCATCTAAGGTCCATACTCCGCTACCGCTGTTATATGTGCCAGTGCTGGTACTACTGCTCACATAAGTAAAGCCTTGCGGCTGATCGGTTACCTGCAAACCTAAGGTATCTTTTAAACCACTGTTGTTCACTGTAACAGTAAAGGTCACCTGTTCTCCTGGTTTGATGTTGCTTTTATCTGCTACCTTCCTCACGCTGATGACCGCAAACTTCGCGGTATCGCGTGGATTAGTCGGATCAGTAGGATCGCCGGCCACAGCTACGTTACCATAAGGACCACTCGCATTTGCCGTCATCACCAATGTCAGTGTTTGGGTGCTGCCTTTCAACGCATCTAAGGTCCAGATACCATTGCCACTGTTATACGTACCAGTACTGGTATTGCTACTTACATAAGTGAAGCCTTGCGGCTGGTCGGTTACCTGTAAGCCTAAAGTATCTTTTAAACCACTGTTGCTCACAGTTACAGTAAAGGTTACCTGTTCACCAGGTTTAACATTGCTTTTATCTGCTACCTTCTTAACGCTGATGACCGCAAACTTCGCGGTATCGCGGGGGTTAGTCGGATCAGTAGGATCACCGCCCACAGCTATGTTGCCATAAGGACCACTCGCATTTGCCGTCATTACTAATGTCAGTGTTTGTGTGCTGCCTTTCAACGCATCTAGTGTCCAGACACCGCTACCGCTGTTGTAGCTACCGGTAGACACACTACTGCTCACATAAGTGAAGCCTTGCGGTTGGTCGGTTACCTGTAAGCCTAAGGTATCTTTTAAACCGCTGTTGATTACCGTTACCGTGAAGGTTACCTGTTCACCGGGTTTGATGTTGCTTTTATCTGCTACCTTCCTCACACTGATGACTGCAAACTTCGCGGTATCACGGGGATTAGTCGGATCTGTCGGATCACCGGCTACCGCAACGTTGCCGTAAGGACCACTCGCATTCGCCGTCATCACTAACGTCAGTGTTTGCGTACTGCCTTTTAATACATCTAAGGTCCAGATACCATTGCCACTGTTATACGTGCCAGTGCTAGTGCTACTGCTCACATAAGTGAACCCTTGCGGCTGGTCGGTTACCTGTAAGCCTAAGGTATCTTTTAAGCCGCTGTTAGCCACAGTTACAGTAAAGGTTACCTGTTCACCTGGTTTGATGTTGCTTTTATCTGCTACCTTCTTAACGCTGATGACTGCAAACTTCGCAGTATCGCGGGGATTGGTCGGATCGGTTGGATCACCGGCCACCGCTACGTTGCCATAAGGACCACTCGCATTTGCCGTCATTACTAATGTCAGCGTTTGCGTACTGCCTTTCAACGCATCTAATGTCCATACGCCGTTACCGCTGTTATATATGCCAGTGCTGGTATTGCTGTTGACATAAGTGAACCCTTGCGGCTGGTCGGTTACCTGTAAACCTAAGGTGTCTTTTAAACCACTGTTGCTCACAGTAACAGTAAAGGTTACCTGTTCTCCGGGTTTAACATTGCTTTTATCTGCTACCTTCTTAACGCTGATGACGACAAACTTCGCAGTATCGCGGGGATTGGTCGGATCGGTTGGATCACCGGCCACCGCTACGTTGCCGTAAGGGCCACTCGCATTAGCCGTCATCACCAATGTCAGCGTTTGCGTACTGCCTTTTAACGCATCCAGTGTCCAGACACCGCTACCACTGTTGTAGTTACCAGTAGACACACTACTGCTCACATAAGTGAACCCTTGCGGCTGGTCGGTTACCTGCAAACCTAAAGTATCTTTTAAACCACTGTTGTTCACAGTAACAGTAAAGGGTACCTGTTCTCCGGGTTTAATGTTGCTTTTATCTGCTACCTTCTTAACGCTGATGACCGCAAACTTCGCGGTATCGCGGGGGTTAGTCGGATCGGTCGGATCACCGGCCACAGCTACGTTGCTATAAGGACCGCTCGCATTTGCCGTCATTACTAATGTCAGTGTTTGTGTGCTGCCTTTCAACGCATCTAGTGTCCAGACACCGCTACCGCTGTTGTAGCTACCGGTAGACACACTACTGCTCACATAAGTGAAGCCTTGCGGTTGGTCGGTTACCTGTAAGCCTAAGGTATCTTTTAAACCGCTGTTGATTACCGTTACCGTGAAGGTTACCTGTTCACCGGGTTTGATGTTGCTTTTATCTGCTACCTTCCTCACACTGATGACTGCAAACTTCGCGGTATCACGGGGATTAGTCGGATCAGTCGGATCACCGGCTACCGCAACGTTGCCAAAAGGACCACTCACATTTGCCGTCATTACTAATATCAGCGTTTGTGTGCTGCCCTTCAACGCATCTAAGGTCCAGACACCGCTACCACTGTTGTAGCTACCGGTAGACACACTACTGCTCACATAAGTGAACCCTTGCGGCTGGTCGGTTACCTGTAAGCCTAAGGTATCTTTTAAACCACTGTTAGCCACAGTAACAGTAAAGGTCACTTGTTCTCCGGGTTTAATATTGCTTTTATCTGCTACCTTCTTAACGCTGATGACGGCAAACTTCGCAGTATCGCGGGGGTTAGTCGGATCAGTAGGATCGCCGGCCACAGCTACGTTGCCATAAGGACCACTCGCATTTGCCGTCATCACAAGGGTCAGGGTTTGTGTGCTGCCTTTCAACGCATCCAGTGTCCATACTCCGCTACCACTGTTATATGTGCCAGTGCTGGTACTGCTGCTCACATAAGTGAAGCCTTGCGGCTGGTCGGTTACCTGTAAGCCTAAGGTATCTTTTAAACCACTATTCGTCACCGTTACAGTGAAGGTCACCTGTTCTCCGGATTTGATGTTGCTTTTATCAGCTACCTTCTTAACGCTGATGACCGCAAACTTCGCGGTATCGCGGGGGTTAGTCGGATCAGTTGGATCTCCGGCTACGGCTACATTGCTGTATGGACCGCTCGCATTTGCCGTCATTACTAACGTCAGCGTTTGCGTACTGCCTTTCAACGCATCTAAGGTCCATACTCCGCTACCACTGTTGTAGCTACCGGTAGACACACTACTACTTACATAAGTGAACCCTTGCGGCTGATCGGTTACCTGCAATCCTAAAGTATCTTTTAAGCCGCTGTTAGCCACAGTTACAGTAAAGGTTACCTGTTCACCAGGTTTAACATTGCTTTTATCTGCTACCTTCTTCACGCTGATGACCGCAAACTTCGCGGTATCGCGGGGATTGGTCGGATCTGTCGGATCGCCGGCCACAGCTACGTTGCTGTATGGACCGTTCGCGTTTGCGCGCATCACAAGGGTCAGTGTTTGCGTACTGCCTTTCAACGCATCTAAGGTCCAGACACCACTGCCGCTGTTATAGGTGCCAGTGCTGGTGCTACTGCTCACATAAGTAAAGCCTTGTGGCTGGTCTGTTACCTGTAAGCCTAAAGTATCTTTTAAACCACTGTTGCTCACAGTAACAGTAAAGGTCACTTGTTCACCTGGTTTGATGTTGCTTTTATCAGCTACCTTCTTAACGCTGATGACGGCAAACTTTGCGGTATCGCGTGGGTTAGTCGGATCAGTAGGATCGCCGGCTACCGCTACGTTACCGTAAGGACCACTCGCATTTGCTGTCATCACTAATGTCAGTGTTTGTGTGCTGCCTTTCAATGCATCTAAGGTCCATATTCCGCTACCGCTGTTATATGTGCCAGTACTGGTATTGCTGCTGACATAAGTGAACCCTTGCGGCTGGTCGGTTACCTGTAAACCTAAGGTATCTTTTAAACCACTGTTAGCCACAGTTACAGTAAAGGTTACCTGTTCACCAGGTTTAACATTGCTTTTATCTGCTACCTTCTTCACGCTGATGACCGCAAACTTCGCGGTATCGCGGGGATTGGTCGGATCTGTCGGATCGCCGGCCACAGCTACGTTGCTGTATGGACCGTTCGCGTTTGCGCGCATCACAAGGGTCAGTGTTTGCGTACTGCCTTTCAACGCATCTAAGGTCCAGACACCACTGCCGCTGTTATAGGTGCCAGTGCTGGTGCTACTGCTCACATAAGTAAAGCCTTGTGGCTGGTCTGTTACCTGTAAGCCTAAAGTATCTTTTAAACCACTGTTGTTCACTGTAACAGTAAAGGTTACCTGTTCTCCGGGTTTGATGTTGCTTTTATCTGATGCCTTCTTAACGCTGATGACCGCAAACTTCGCGGTATCACGTGGGTTAGTCGGATCAGTCGGATCACCGGCTACCGCGACGTTGCCGTAAGGACCACTCGCATTGGCCGTCATCACCAATGTCAGTGTTTGTGTGCTGCCTTTCAACGCATCCAGTGTCCATACTCCGCTACCACTGTTGTAGCTACCGGTAGACACACTACTGCTTACATAAGTGAAGCCTTGCGGCTGATCGGTTACCTGTAAGCCTAAAGTATCTTTTAAGCCGCTGTTAGCCACAGTTACAGTAAAGGTTACCTGTTCTCCGGGTTTGATGTTGCTTTTATCTGCTACCTTCCTCACGCTGATGATTGCAAACTTCGCAGTATCGCGTGGGTTGGTCGGATCAGTTGGATCACCAGCTACCGCTACGTTGCCGTAAGGACCACTCGCATTCGCCGTCATTACTAATGTCAGTGTTTGGATGCTGCCTTTCAACGCATCTAAGGTCCATACGCCACTGCCGCTGTTATAGGTGCCAGTGCTGGTGCTACTGCTCACATAGGTGAACCCTTGCGGCTGGTCTGTTACCTGCAAACCTAAAGTATCTTTTAAACCACTATTCGTCACCGTTACAGTGAAGGTCACCTGTTCTCCGGGTTTGATGTTGCTTTTATCTGATACCTTCTTAACGCTGATGACCGCAAACTTCGCGGTATCGCGTGGATTAGTCGGATCAGTTGGATCACCGGCTACCGCTACGTTACCATAAGGACCACTCGCATTTGCCGTCATTACTAATGTCAGCGTTTGCGTACTGCCTTTCAACGCATCTAAGGTCCATACGCCACTGCCACTGTTATAGGTGCCAGTGCTGGTGCTACTGCTCACATAGGTGAACCCTTGCGGCTGGTCGGTTACCTGCAAGCCTAAAGTATCTTTTAAGCCGCTGTTAGCCACCGTCACCGTGAAGGTCACCTGTTCTCCGGGTTTGATGTTGCTTTTATCAGCTACCTTCTTAACGCTGATAACCGCAAACTTCGCGGTATCGCGTGGGTTAGTCGGATCAGTTGGATCACCGGCTACCGCTACGTTGCCGTAAGGACCACTCGCATTAGCCGTCATTACTAACGTCAGTGTTTGCGTGCTGCCTTTTAACGCATCTAAGATCCATACACCGCTACCGCTGTTATAAGTTCCAGTACTGGTATTGCTGCTGACATAAGTGAAGCCTTGTGGCTGGTCGGTTACCTGTAAACCTAAGGTGTCTTTTAAACCACTGTTGCTCACAGTAACAGTAAAGGTTACCTGTTCTCCGGGTTTGATGTTGCTTTTATCGGCTACCTTCTTAACGCTGATGACCGCAAACTTCGCGGTATCGCGTGGGTTAGTCGGATCAGTTGGATCACCGGCCACAGCTACGTTGCCATAAGGACCACTCGCATTTTCCGTCATCACTAACGTCAGTGTTTGCGTACTACCTTTCAACGCATCTAAGGTCCAGATACCATCGCCACTGTTATACGTACCAGTACTGGTATTGCTACTTACATAAGTGAAGCCTTGCGGCTGGTCGGTTACCTGTAAACCTAAGGTGTCTTTTAAACCACTGTTGCTCACAGTAACAGTAAAGGTTACCTGTTCTCCGGGTTTGATGTTGCTTTTATCGGCTACCTTCTTAACGCTGATGACCGCAAACTTCGCGGTATCGCGTGGGTTAGTCGGATCAGTTGGATCACCGGCCACAGCTACGTTGCCATAAGGACCACTCGCATTTGCCGTCATCACTAACGTCAGTGTTTGCGTACTACCTTTCAACGCATCTAAGGTCCAGATACCATCGCCACTGTTATACGTACCAGTACTGGTATTGCTACTTACATAAGTGAAGCCTTGCGGCTGGTCGGTTACCTGTAAACCTAAGGTGTCTTTTAAACCACTGTTAGCCACAGTAACAGTAAAGGTTACCTGTTCTCCTGGTTTGATGTTGCTTTTATCTGATATCTTCTTCACGCTGATGACCGCAAACTTCGCGGTATCGCGTGGGTTAGTCGGATCTGTTGGATCACCAGCCACAGCTACGTTGCCATAAGGACCACTCGCATTTGCCGTCATTACTAATGTCAGCGTTTGTGTACTACCCTTCAACGCATCTAAGGTCCAGATACCATCGCCACTGTTATACGTACCAGTACTGGTATTGCTACTTACATAAGTGAAGCCTTGCGGCTGGTCGGTTACCTGTAAACCTAAGGTGTCTTTTAAACCACTGTTAGCCACAGTAACAGTAAAGGTTACCTGTTCTCCGGGTTTGATGTTGCTTTTATCTGCTACCTTCTTAACGCTGATAACGGCAAACTTCGCAGTATCGCGTGGGTTAGTCGGATCAGTAGGATCGCCGGCTACCGCTACGTTACCGTAAGGACCACTCGCATTTGCCGTCATCACCAATGTCAGTGTTTGTGTGCTGCCTTTCAACGCATCTAAGGTCCAGACACCGGTACCACTGTTGTAGCTACCGGTAGACACACTACTACTTACATAAGTGAAGCCTTGCGGCTGGTCGGTTACCTGTAAGCCTAAGGTGTCTTTTAAACCACTGTTGCTCACAGTAACAGTAAAGGTTACCTGTTCTCCGGGTTTGATGTTGCTTTTATCTGATACCTTCTTAACGCTGATGACCGCAAACTTCGCAGTATCGCGTGGATTAGTCGGATCAGTAGGATCACCGGCTACCGCTACGTTGCCATAAGGACCACTCGCATTTGCCGTCATCACTAATGTCAGTGTTTGCGTACTGCCTTTTAACGCATCCAGTGTCCAGACACCGCTACCACTGTTGTAGTTACCAGTAGACACACTGCTGCTTACATAAGTGAAGCCTTGCGGCTGGTCGGTTACCTGTAAGCCTAAGGTGTCTTTTAAACCACTGTTGCTCACAGTAACAGTAAAGGTTACCTGTTCTCCGGGTTTGATGTTGCTTTTATCTGATACCTTCTTAACGCTGATGACCGCAAACTTCGCAGTATCGCGTGGATTAGTCGGATCAGTAGGATCACCGGCTACCGCTACGTTGCCATAAGGACCACTCGCATTTGCCGTCATCACTAATGTCAGTGTTTGCGTACTGCCTTTTAACGCATCCAGTGTCCAGACACCGCTACCACTGTTGTAGTTACCAGTAGACACACTGCTGCTTACATAAGTGAAGCCTTGCGGCTGGTCGGTTACCTGTAAACCTAAGGTGTCTTTTAAACCACTGTTGCTCACAGTAACAGTGAAGGTTACCTGTTCACCGGGTTTGATGTTACTCCTATCAGCTAACTTCCTCACGCTGATGATTGCAAACTTCGCAGTATCGCGTGGGTTAGTCGGATCAGTTGGATCACCGGCCACAGCTACGTTGCCATAAGGACCACTCGCATTGGCCGTCATCACCAATGTCAGTGTTTGTGTGCTGCCTTTTAATGCATCTAAGGTCCAGATACCATTGCCACTGTTATACGTACCAGTACTGGTATTGCTACTTACATAAGTGAAGCCTTGTGGCTGATCGGTTACCTGTAAGCCTAAGGTATCTTTTAAACCACTGTTGTTCACAGTAACAGTAAAGGTTACCTGTTCTCCGGGTTTAATATTGCTTTTATCTGCTACCTTCCTCACGCTGATGATTGCAAACTTCGCAGTATCGCGGGGGTTGGTTGGATCAGTCGGATCACCGGCCACAGCTATGTTGCCGTAAGGACCGCTCGCATTTGCCATCATCACCAATGTCAGTGTTTGCGTACTACCTTTCAACGCATCTAAGGTCCAGACACCGCTACCACTGTTATATGTGCCAGTGCTAGTATTGCTGCTGACATAAGTGAAGCCTTGCGGCTGGTCGGTTACCTGTAAGCCTAAGGTATCTTTTAAGCCACTGTTGCTCACAGTAACAGTAAAGGTTACCTGTTCACCGGGTTTGATGTTGTTTTTATCTGCTACCTTCTTAACGCTGATGACGGCAAACTTCGCAGTATCGCGTGGGTTAGTCGGATCAGTAGGATCGCCGGCTACCGCTACGTTACCGTAAGGACCACTCGCATTAGCTGTCATCACTAACGTCAGTGTTTGTGTACTGCCTTTCAATGCATCTAAGGTCCATATTCCGTTACCGCTGTTATATGTGCCAGTACTGGTATTGCTGCTGACATAAGTGAACCCTTGCGGCTGGTCGGTTACCTGCAAGCCTAAAGTATCTTTTAAGCCGCTGTTAGCCACAGTTACAGTAAAAGTTACCTGTTCTCCGGGTTTGATGTTGCTTTTATCTGCTACCTTCTTAACGCTGATAACAGCAAACTTCGCCGTATCGCGTGGGTTGGTTGGATCTGTAGGATCACCGGCCACAGCTACGTTGCCATAAGGACCACTCGCATTTGCCGTCATTACTAATGTCAGTGTTTGCGTACTGCCTTTCAAAGCATCTAAGGTCCATACGCCGCTACCGCTGTTATAAGTTCCAGTACTGGTATTGCTGCTGACATAAGTGAAGCCCTGTGGCTGGTCGGTTACCTGTAAGCCTAAGGTATCTTTTAAACCAGTGTTGCTCACAGTAACAGTAAAGGTTACCTGTTCTCCGGGTTTGATGTTGCTTTTATCTGATATCTTCTTCACGCTGATGACGGCAAACTTTGCGGTATCGTGTGGGTTAGTCGGATCAGTTGGATCGCCGGCTACGGCTACGTTGCAGTAAGGACCACTCGCATTTGCCCTCATTACCAATGTCAGTGTTTGTGTACTGCCTTTCAACGCATCTAAGGTCCAGACGCCACTGCCACTGTTGTATGTGCCAGTGCTGGTACTACTGCTCACATAAGTAAAGCCCTGCGGCTGGTCGGTTACCTGCAACCCTAATGTATCCTTTAAGCCACTATTCGTCACCGTCACCGTAAAGGTCACCGTATCTCCCGGTCTAACATTATTCTTATCTGCTACTTTTTTTACACCAATGACCGCAAACTTCGCGGTATCGCGTGGGTTAGTCGGATCAGTCGGATCACCAGCTACCGCTATGTTGCCGTAAGGGCCACTCGCATTCGCTGTCATAACTAATGTCAGCGTTTGTGTGCTGCCTTTCAACGCATCTAAGGTCCAGACACCGCTACCACTGTTGTAGCTACCGGTAGACACACTGCTGCTAACATAAGTGAAGCCCTGCGGCTGGTCGGTTACCTGCAACCCTAATGTATCCTTTAAGCCACTATTCGTCACCGTCACCGTAAAGGTCACCGTATCTCCCGGTCTAACATTATTCTTATCTGCTACTTTTTTTACACCAATGACCGCAAACTTCGCAGTATCACGTGGGTTAGTCGGATCAGTCGGATCACCAGCTACCGCTACGTTGCCGTAAGGGCCACTCGCATTCGCTGTCATAACTAATGTCAGCGTTTGCGTACTGCCTTTCAACGCATCCAAGGTCCAAACGTTACTGCCACTGTTATACGTACCCGTATTCGTACTGCTGCTTACATAAGTGAAGCCTTGCGGCTGGTCGGTTACCTGTAAACCTAAGGTATCTTTTAAGCCACTATTCGTCACCGTCACCGTAAAGGTCACCGTATCTCCCGGTCTAACATTATTCTTATCTGCTACTTTTTTTACACCAATGACTGCAAATTTTGCCGTATCACGAGGATTAACTGGATCAGTCGGATCACCAGCCACAGCTACGTTGCCGTAAGGACCACTCGCATTCGCTGTCATAACTAATGTCAGCGTTTGTGTGCTGCCTTTCAACGCATCCAACGTCCAAACATTACTGCCACTGTTATACGTACCCGTACTCGTACTGCTGCTTACATAAGTGAAGCCTTGCGGCTGGTCGGTTACCTGCAACCCTAATGTATCCTTTAAGCCACTATTCGTCACCGTCACCGTAAAGGTCACCGTATCTCCCGGTCTAACATTATTCTTATCTGCTACTTTTTTTACACCAATGACTGCAAATTTTGCCGTATCACGCGGATTAACAGGATCAGTCGGATCACCAGCCACAGCTACGTTACCATAAGGGCCGCTCGCATTCGCTGTCATCACTAAGGTCAGCGTTTGTGTACTGCCTTTCAAGGCATCCAGTGTCCAGACACCGCTACCACTGTTGTAGCTACCGGTAGACACACTACTGCTTACATAAGTGAAGCCCTGCGGCTGGTCGGTTACCTGCAACCCTAATGTATCCTTTAAACCACTATTCGTCACCGTTACTTTAAATGTCACCGTATCACCCGCCCGGATACTACTCTTATCAGCTACCTTCTGAATCCCCGGCACCACAAACTTTGCGGTATCACTGGGATCATCAGGATCTCCCGGATCCCCGATGGCGGCTACATTGCTGTAAGGCCCTGCCGCATTTGCCTTCATCACCAATGTCAGCGTATGCGTACTACCCTGCAAGGCATCCAACGTCCAGATGCCATCACCACTGTTATACGTACCTGTTGTCAGGCTGCTGCTCACATAGGTAAACCCTTCTGAAATATCCAATACCTCCAGTCCCAATGTATCTTTCTGCCCGCTGTTCTTTACCGTGACCGTAAAGGTTACCGTATCCCCGGACCGTACACTGCCTTTGTCTGCCGTCTTCTTAATGCTCAATGTACTGAACCTTGTGGTATCACGCGGATTAACCGGATCATCCGGATCCCCGATGCCAGCCACATTGCCGTATGGTCCTGTTGCATCTGCAGTCATCACCAGCGTCAGGGTCTCTGTGCTGTCTTTCAGCGCATCTACAGTCCAGGTCCGGGTACTGTTATCATAACTCCCCGAAGATGCACTGCTGCTGACATAGGTAAAGCCCACCGGCTTCTCTATCACTTTTACCCCCAGACTATCTGCCGAACCGGTATTACTCAACGTTATAGTAAACGTTACCTGGTTACCCGGATTAACAAAGTGCCTGTCCGCCGTTTTCACAATGCCCAGCACCGGCTTCGCGCCAATCCGGATAAGCACGGTCGCCTCATTCGACAAAGAACCGGTGACATCCCTCACGGTATACTTAAACGTATCCTCACCGGTAAACCCGGCATTGGGCGTATAAGTAACCGTACCGTCGGCATTAACGGTCAGCACACCGTTCGACGGCTGCTGCGTAATGGTTACTGTAGACGGATCCAACGCATCTCCCACTGCAATATCATTATTCAGCACAGGAATGGTAACAGCAACATTGACGGGAGTGGTAACGGTGTCATTTACGGCTATCGGCGGCACCACTCTTATGGAAGTATACACGTATCCCGGCTGGTTCCAGTCGTCACAACCATATGGCGCAGTACATCCTCCCGGCGCCCCGTTGGCCTGCGGATAAAATTTCAGGGTGTATTGCGTCTGCCCCCGCACCAGCAAAGCAGAAATATCAATTACATCCAGGTCAAACCAGGGGAATGCTACCTCATTCCCCGATGCGGCGTTGGTGTAGGAAAAAGATGATGCCGGGTTACGCCCGCTGGTAACAGGCGTTCCCCTGTAACTCCGGGATTCATTCAACGGGTTATTGGCCGGATTAGCGCCATCGCTCAGGAAAAAATTATTCAGCGCCGGAGAAGCGCCATAAGCAGGCCTGTTATAGGTTACGGCATCATTCCAGGGGGCATTGGCGCCGCCGATAAACCAACCTGCTTCGCCATCTATCGCTACAGCCGCGCTTTCCGGCACCTTGAAACCGGTGGAGGTAACATCATTAGATCCGCCTGTCACATATTTAAATCCATCTGTCAGCGAAATCATCCGGTAACTTTGGGAAATATCGGTATTCGGATAGGCATACTCTACCCACAAAGACCAGCCGGCATAAGGAGGATAACCATTAGTAGCCGGCGGCTTCGGATCAGAATCAATATTAGCTACGGTATAGGTTCCGGATTGCTGCACCAGTGCGGTTACATCTTTCATCCCCTGCCAGAAATAAGTATTAGACTGCCACGCGATATCCGGAATCAGGTCGGTATATGCTGAGGAAGACGGCGTCTTGAGTTTTACATGCGTGAAGCTCGCCCTGCCTGCAGGCGGATTACTGATATTATACACGGCGCCACTGCTGTAACAGTTCGATTGCCAGTATAAAAAAGCCTTCTTTACGGTGGCTCCTGCAGGAATCGTCAGGTTCTCACTGGAAGAATTAAAGGTGACCGGATCTCCGTCTATATCAATATAATAGGAATAAGGTACTGTTCTGGTACGTACCACATTGGCATTACCTGCCACCAACACTCCCCCCCGCACTACATCCTGGTACCTCAACGCATAGGGAGTACCCGCGCTGTTAATAATAAACTTCGTTTGTGCCTCGAGGTTACCTCCCACCAATAATAATAACCAACATAGTAACAGTAAAATTCTCTTCATGATGTCTGTTTCTTGCTGTTTCACCAGATCATGTATAATGGAATAATGTTTTTCGCAAAAAATACCGGTACACGGTAATGGCTGATATGCTGACAAAATACTTCCCTGCTGAAAGCGGTACGGCCTTCTGCATCAACGGAATTCATGGTTAACACACGATATGCTTAATTACTGGTTCGTTCCTCCAATGAGTGTATGAGTATATTTCCAACGGATTCTCCTGTTTTCACTGCATCTCTCACATCAACAGGATTTTATATTTACACTGCCATCATCATAACAACTGTTAATGGTTAAACAGCCTGGCCCCGAAATTGTTGCCTGCAGCGGTACTTTCTTTGACAATCATCCCGCAGGGCAACATTAACGCCAGTGTCCGGCAAACATTTCCCGGAAAGAATTTTTCATGCTGATTTTTCAGGATACTTTTGCCCCTGCTTAATACACCATGCCCAAAGATCATGATGACACAAAATTTATCTTTCCGGCAGCTTACCCCGGACCAGCTGCCACTCATATTACAACTGCTCCGGGAAGCTGCAACTGCTATACAAAATAAAGGTCTTGACCAGTGGAATACCTGGCTGCAACCCACCGATGATAATATCAGCTGGCTGCAAGCCGGCCTGCTGAACAATGAATTCTTCTCCGTCATAACCGGGAACCAGGAAACCGCCGGCATGTTCCGCCTTTCATACAGCGATCTCCTCTACTGGGGGAAACAGGATAAACCCGCGGGATATGTCCATTCACTGGTTGTCAGAAAAAAGTTTTCCGGTCATAACCTGGGAACAACCATACTGAGAATGATTGAAGCTAAACTGCTGGAAGAAGGGTATCATCTGCTCCGGCTCGACTGCAACGCCGGTAACCAATGGCTATGCCGCTATTACGAAAGTCAGGGATTTACCAAAGCCGGCCAGGTGAAAATGCCGCATGCGCTAAATAATCTATATGAAAAACCCCTGGCGGGGAATTACGAATGACGAATTGCGAATGACGAATGAGCAGCGGAGATTGAAGCGCATCATTCGGCATTTATTTCTTCCGCATTGCCTTCCTGTACATAGACGGGCTTTGTGAAGTGACGTTGCGGAAACATTTGTTGAAGTTGACGAGATTATTATAGCCACTTTCCAAGGCTGTTTCCAGTATGGAAAGTTCGCTGTTGCGCAGTAGCTTGCAGGCATGGGAAATACGGATCTCCTGCAGGAAGCTGACAAAGGATTTCTGGGTTCTGGCTTTGAAATAGCGGCAGAATGCCGTGGGTGACATCTTCGCAACGGCGGCAACTTCTTCCAGCGGAATATCCCGGTGAAAGTTCATCATCAGGAACTGGTACACATCACTGAACCTGCCGGTGTCTTTAAGCGTCATCGCATGGCTGTAATTACTGCTGGCAAGAAGATGATGATCTGCGGAACCGGCCAGCAGGTCTATCACTTCCAGGAAGACAGCCATCCGCTTCAGGCCATCTGTGCTGCGGATAACGCTAAATTTTTCCACGATACATGCATGGGTATCACCCTGGATACTGATACCGCGGGCTGCGCTGGTAAACAGCTGCTGTACATGCCGCTCCGCCGTCGTTCCGGCAATGAGATTCATCACCATCGAAGGGTCAAAATACAATACCGTAGCCTTCACCCGCAGATGCTTACGCTGCTGGAAATAAATGCTGTCGTTCTGCCAGATATGTGGCAGGTCAGGCCCCATCATCACCAGGTCACCTTGCTCAAACTCAGCGATATGATCTCCTACAATGCGCTTCCCATAACCTTCTTCAATGAGCACGATCTCACAGGTATCATGAAAATGAAACGGCGAATTCAGAAAATACTCGTCTACCTGCTTTACACGGAACTGCCGGCTGGCATGTAACCCCGTATCCATCAACCTTGCTTTCATGAAAGAAAATTAAATATTATTACATGAATTATCAAAAAAATAACCACCCATGCTAATATTGTTTATATTTTGGATAAAATCGTTATGACCCGTACCAATCGTCCATACTAATTTGCAGACCAATCAGGTTAGTAAAAGACGCAGATATGAACAATAATATCCATCACCCGGGAGCAGCCTCCCGTCTGTGGCAGAACGATGATGAACTATTTTCTATTGTCAGAAATGAACTGTATACCGCTGTAGTAGGCGATATCATGGATCAGATGGGATTGCTCCGGCAATTCCTGCCCCCGCAGATACAACCCCTCCACAGCAATATGATAGTGGCAGGACGCGCCATGACCGTACTGGAAGCGGATGTCATTACCTCCCCTGCGGCGGCGGGCAGGAACGATGTGCTGCAACTGCCCTTCGGCCTGATGCTGGAAGCACTCGACGATCTGAAGAAGAATGAAGTATATATTTGCAGCGGCGCTTCTCCCTCCTACGCACTGTGGGGTGAGCTGATGAGCACCAGGGCCATGCAACTCGGCGCTGCCGGCGCAGTAGTAGATGGCTACTCCCGCGATACCAAAGGTATCCTGCAGCTCAACTTCCCGACGTTCTCCTATGGCCGCTATGCGCAGGACCAGGCCCCCAGGGGCAAGGTCATTGATTTCCGCGTTCCGCTGGAAATCAGAGGAGTGCGTATTATGTCCGGCGACATCGTATTTGGAGATATGGACGGCGTATGTATTGTACCACAGGAGGCAGCAGCGGAAGTATTTGCCCGCGCTATCGAAAAAGCACGGGGAGAAAAAATGGTACAGCAGAAAATACTGGAAGGCATGAGCGCCGGACAGGCTTTCAAACAATTTGGCATCATGTGATTATGAAAAAAAATATCCTTACACTTATCTATACTTTACTGTTCACGGCTGCCATGGCCCAGACGCAACGCCTGTCGCCCAGGCCGGAGGAAGTCATTTCACTCAACGGCAGCTGGACTTTCCAGCATCGCTACCCCATCCAGGTTCCCGGTGAATGGGTCATGCAGGGGTTTACCGTCAGCGAAGGAGAAACCGCCGTCTATACCCGCCCGCTCAACATCCCCGCCGCCTGGAAAGGACGGCGCATCAAAATCCGCTTCGATGCTGTCAGCAGCCATGCACGGGTGAAAGTAAACGGTATACAAACAGGCGAACATGAAGGCGGATTCGTCCCTTTTGAAACAGATATCACCAGCGCTCTTAACGGTAAGGCAGATACGCTCACCGTGGAAGTGCAGGCGCTCACCATCAGCGATTACCTCGCCTGTACGAGCCAGTATGCAGTGCATACGGTAGGCGGACTTATACGCAAGGTGAGCATGTATGCGCTGCCGGAGGTAAACCTCTCCGACATTTCCCTGCACACCACCTTCGATGCATTATATAAAAACGCGACCCTCCATATTGCCGCAACCATAGCCAATGAATCCACCATGCCGGCCAATGCTGCGCTGCGCTTCACCCTCCGCGATGCTGCGGGCAAAACTGTCTTGCAGTCATCTGCCGGTATCATGGGGAAAATAGCAGCAGGCGGGCAATCGGCCGGCAACTATCAATTCAGCATCCGCACTCCCAGGCACTGGACGCCTGAAACACCCTACCTGTATCAGTTACAGGTGGAGTTGCTGCAACAGGGAAAAATAACGGAAACAACTATCTCTACAGTAGGATTCAGACAGGTTAACATACAAGGCAATGAACTGCTGGTCAACGGCAAGGCGGTAAAGCTCCGCGGCGTTAACCGCCACGATGTGCATCCGCTCACCGGCCGCAGCATCGCAGCGCCGCTGAACCGCCGCGATGCGCTCCTCTTCCGCGATGCCAACTGCAACTATATCCGTACCTCCCACTACCCCCCTTCTGAAGAATTCCTGGAGGCGGCAGACGAACTGGGACTCTTTGTGGAAAGCGAGGCTGCCCTCACCTGGATACAACACGGTGCATCTCCCATCTGGAAATTATGGGATTATAAAGACGAAAAATTCCTGCCGTATATGATACAGGCCAATGCAGATAATATCCGGGCTGGCAGAAATCATCCTTCGGTAATTATCTGGTCGCTGGGAAATGAATCCCTCTGGAGTCCGCTCTGGGAAAAGGTGCTGGCTTTTGTAAAGAAAACCGATCCTTCCCGGCCAACCACCTTTCACGATCAGTGCTGGGGCGGATTCAACAATGCCGGCAGTAAGGCCGACATTGCAGTATATCACTATCCGGGTATCAACGGACCGGCGAAAGCCGCTACCTCCGGCAGGCCCGTACTTTTCGGCGAATATGCGCACCTCTCCTGTTACAACCGCCGGGAACTGGCTACTGATCCGGGTATCCGGAGCGCCTACAATGCACCGCTGATTACCTTCTACGATTCTGTTTATCATTATAAAGGCTGCCTCGGCGGCGCTATCTGGAGTGGCATAGACGACATCTTCCACCTGCCTGGCGGGCAAATTGCGGGCTACGGCCCCTGGGGGCCTGTGGATGCCTGGAGAAGACCCAAACCGGAATACACCGGCATGAAAAAAGCCTACGCCCCCGTGAAGATATTACAGGTACAGGAAACAAATGACTACCTGCAGCTGACAATACAGAACAGGTACGACTTCACCTCCCTGAAAGACGTAAAGATCACGGCCAACGGGCAACTTCTTCACGCTGCTATTCCGGCCGGCGCCACCGGCACGCTGCGCATTCCGAAAAAAGAGCATGCACCGGTACATATAACGTTTACGGACCCACGCGGATTTATCTGCGCTGAAGAAATAACAGGAGCAGCAACTGTAATGCCTGTTCCCCGACCGGTATACGCCCTGCACTACACCGAAAATAACGGCGCTGTATTTATCCGGCAGGGACCTTATTCCTATACTATCAGCAAAACCAAAGGCATCATTACCTGCCTGCGTAAAGGCCAGGACACCCTGCTGCAGCAAGGTCCCGTATTCAGCGTTGTGCCCGCGAATGATGATGACGGCGGCAAACCAAATGTTGCAGGAGAAACCTATCAGCAGAACATCTACCCGCTGAAAAATTATCCGCTATATACCATCTTTGCAAAAGATATAAAAACAACGCAGTCAGATGCCGGTATTCGTATAGACATGCACGTTACCTATACCAGCGGCAGCGGGAGACAATCATACCTGATAACGCCTGCCGGAGAACTGATAACGGAATATGCCGTGCATTACACCGGTCATGATACACTTCCCTATCAATACGGACTGCTTCTGCAGCTGCCGGTACGGTTTAATCACCTGAGCTGGAAACGTACAGGAGCGCTCTCCGTCAGCGATACCACGGATATAGGCCGCAGCAGCGGCACTGCCATG
Source organism: Chitinophaga solisilvae (assembly GCF_009928525.1). GTDB lineage: Bacteria > Bacteroidota > Bacteroidia > Chitinophagales > Chitinophagaceae > Chitinophaga > Chitinophaga solisilvae. The sequence continues at coordinate 232,531 of NZ_JAABOK010000008.1, forward strand.
CTGCATGCGACGCAGCTCAATGCCGTGGAACCCTTCGGCGTACAGCCGTCAGGGTTATGGAAAGATGATGCGAACGAGCTGGGATCGAATGATTTCAGGTCTACCAAACATACCATCCTGCAGGCAGCCTTGTCAGACAAAACAGGCAACACCGTACAGGCGGTATCAGATGGCAGACAGCATTCCCGCTCCTGGCTGCAGGACGGAGCCGTTCAATGGCTCCTGGCCGATTACAGCAACAACGGCTCCGAACCATTTTACGGTTCACCGCATAGCAACGGAAAAATCAACATCAGGAATAAAACATTGCAGGGAAAACTTATTGTACAGCTGCCGTAATAGTGCATAAAAACAACGGACATGAAAATCACCGACGTGAAAGTATGGCTCGTAGAGGGCGTAAAATATAACTGGACACTGCTGAAAATATTCACGGATACGGGCCTTACCGGTGTAGGAGAAGCTACCAACTGGCCGGGCAGCCCTATTGTATATCATGCCGCCCGGCATGTTGGCGAACGTATTACAGGGATGGACCCGATGAAAACAGATTTCATCTGGACCAAACTTTACCGTGACCTGAACTGGATGGGACCTTATGGCGCTTCTCTCTGCGCTATCAGCGGTATTGATATGGCGCTGCTGGACCTGAAAGGCAAAGCGCTGGGCGTACCCTGCTACGAACTGCTGGGTGGCGCTTTCCGCCATGATATTCAGTTGTATGCCAACTATTGGTTCACCGGCGGAGGGCACAATGCCACCGATTATGCGGCACAGGCGAAGAAAGTAAAAGATGCCGGATTTACCGGGTTGAAGTTTGATCCCTTTGCACACACGAATTATCTGTATGGAGAAGACCTTTCCTCCAGCCTTACGCTGACGCCGGCCCAGCAGGATCTGGCCTTTCATGTGAGCAAGGCTGTAAGGGATGCAGTAGGTCCTGATTTCGATATAATGATTGAAACACATGCCATGCTCAACTACCGCGTAGCTGTAAAGATGGCACAGCGCCTTGCCGAACTGGATATTACCTGGTATGAAGAGCCGGCAGGTCCGGAAAGCGCCGATACCCTGCGCGCCATGCGGGAACGTATTCCTGCCGGCGTATCTATCTGTGTGGGGGAACGCCATTATACGCGTCATGGTATCCGTCCGCTGCTGGAAAAACAGGTATGCGATATCATGATGCCGGACATCACCCGTTGCGGCGGCCCTTCTGAGATGAAACGCATGGCTACCATGATGGAAGCCTATAATGTGCTGCTGGCCCCGCACAATCCCAACGGGCCGTTGTCTACACTCGCATCCGCACATGTCTGTGCTGCTGTTCCCAATTTTTTCCGGCAGGAATTTATGTTCAATGATGTACCCTGGAGAGATACCGTCATTACTCATCCTATTGCGGATATGATCCACGACGGGCACCTGCGGCTCAGCAACCGTGCGGGCCTCGGTGTAGATCTGGTAGAAGCGGAAATGGAAAAGCACCCGGGTATCCTGACGCCCAAACCAGGATTCTATGTATAGGGTGTGGAAAGCAATGCCCGTTTACAACTGCAACACCCTGCTGGGCGAAGGGCCTGTATGGGATAGCAGCGAACAGGCATTGTACTTCACCGATATTACCGGGCAGCACGTGTGGAGATATTCTCCCGCAGTACACGTCTGTACATCCTTTCGCACCAGCCGGCCTGTCAGCCTCGTTATCCCCGCCGATGACGGCAGGCTGCTGCTGGGGTTACAGGGCAGTCTCACGTTAACGGATAAACGCTTCCGCTCTATGGAAAACATCTTGGCTGTAGAGCCACATATTCCGCTGAACCGCTGCAACGACGGTAAATGCGATGCAGCGGGCAGGCTCTGGTTCGGCACCATGCATATACATGCCTTACCTCACCAGGGAGCTTTGTACTGCTATGACGGGAGCCTGCATAAAAAGCTGGACAGCATCAGTATTTCAAATGGCCTCTGCTGGTCTGCGGATCATACCGCCATGTACTACATTGATACACACGAGCGGACCATCCGCGCATATGACTTCAACATGGAAACAGCCGCCATCAGTCATCCCCGCGTGGTGGCACGTACCGTGGAATACCCCGACGGTATGTGCATGGACCGGGAAGGTATGCTGTGGGTAGCTATGTGGGGAGGCGGTTGCGTCAACAGGTATCATCCGCAGACGGGCGAGCTGACAGGCAGCGTCAGGGTGAATGCGCCACATGTAACCTCCTGTGCTTTCGGCGGCCCTGAGATGGATACATTGTATATCACCACTGCCCGCAAAGACCTGACAGCCGCGCAGCTGGCCGCATATCCCGACAGCGGCGCCCTGTTTGCCGTAAAGCTGCCGGTACGGGGATTACCCGCTCACACCTTCTCCATTCCTGCGTGGAAGCAGCCACACACACGCTTTTAATTGCTGGTATGAAAAGGTTTTTTGATCTTCGTGATACCACCGGCAGCTTTTATACAACCGGAAATCACCAGGAATAAATAAACAGGTTATGTCACTGCAGATAGATTTAACAGGAAAAACAGCTATTGTTACCGGGGCCGCTTCCGGAATAGGAGCGGGCATATATCATGCCCTGCTGCAGGCCGGCGCCACGGTATATGGCGCTGACATCACCGGCAGCGGCGACATTCAGCCGGTTGATGTAACTGATGACGCTCAGGTACAGTCGTTCGTAGCCAGCATAGCACAGCAGCATCCGCAAATTGACATCCTCATCTCCTGCGCCGGCAGCAACGTATTCACCGGCGCTGCAACTACCACGCCGGAAGAATGGGAGCAGAATATGCAACTTAACCTCAGATCGCACTGGCAGCTGGCGCGATGCTGCCGTCCCTGGCTGCAGCAGTCGGGCAACGGCGTCATCATCATCATTACCTCCAATCATGCGTATCGCACCATTCCCGGATGCTTTCCCTACAATGTTGCCAAAACCGCACTGACCGGACTGGTACAAAGCCTGGCCGCAGAATGGGGCCCGCAGATACGTACAGTAGGCATTGCACCCGGATTCATAGATACTCCCGGCAACCAGACATGGTTCAACTCCTTCCCTGACCCCACCGCAGAAAGACAACGCACCATCAACCTGCACCCGGTCAGAAAACTGGGCACACCAGCCGAAATAGGCGCCTGGTGCGCCTTTCTGAGCAGCGACTACGCCTCCTTCGCCTCCGGCGTCACCTACCTCATAGATGGCGGAAGATCCGCACTTATGCAGGATGCCTGATACTCGTGATATATTTCGGGATTTTGAGATTTTATGATTTATGGATTTAAAATGCAGCAATTAACTCGCTTCGCTGCATTTCAAATCCGTAAATCATAAAATCTCAAAATCCCGAAATATTGTATATTCCTTCTCCCCTGCTCTGAAATTTATTTCATGAATGAAAAATGTTAACCAAAATGAAAACATTAATTACCCTAACGACATGCTGTATACTGACAGGTATACTTTTCTTCGCATGTCAAAAAGACCAGCAACCAGCAAAGGTTACCGAAGAAATTCCTGCAACGGTTCTCACTAAAATATCCGCCCTGGGATTCAGTAAAAAGGGCGTGATAAAAGTAAAGAGCGGATATCTGGTGGAAGGAGATATACTGCTTACTGAGAGCGATCTTGATAAGAAACAGGATATAATCCGGCTGCATGTTGCAGAAACAGAACATTACCGCACCAACCGCCTGATTCTTTTCGGGGTGGACGATATTGGCTCGAGGATCTTGTATGTTTCCGTGGAGAATCTTTCTGCTAATTACATCACCGCCGTTGATGCGGCAATAGCAAGATATAATGCTCTTCAGCTGAGAATCCGGTTTACCAGGATACAAAGCGGAGGACAAATTGTAATCGCCAATGGTGCACTGCCAGCTGATGTATTGGGTTCTTCCGGATTTCCAGACGGAAACGGCAACCCTGCCAACCGGATAGTATTGAATGTTGGCGCTATTGGCAACAATTTCCCTATAGGCTGGATGACCAGCATTATTACACATGAACTAGGTCACTGCATTGGTTTCCGCCATACGGACTATGCCAACCGCAACTATAGTTGTGGATCTGATCCCCACCCGGATGAAGGACAAAGTTCTTCCGGCGCCATACTTATTCCCGGAACACCGTCAGGCCCTGATGCAGACAGCTGGATGCTGGCCTGCAGCAATGGTACAGACAGGCCGTTTACCACCAATGACCAGCTGGCGCTGAACTATCTCTATGGATGCGGTTATGAAGGCAGTAAGGTTATCAACGGAATCTGTGAAACTGGTGAGAAAAGATATACAAGTTCAGTCAGACAAGGGAACGTCTACCGGTGTACTTATGTCTATGTCTTCAGCGACGGCTCTGTCAGCAGGTCTTTCTTTTCCACCGGTAGTTTCCCCTGTTTGGTAGACCCGATTTAATTGCGCACGGCTCCCCTTCAGAGCAGGGGATATCTGGCGACCAGCTTTCGCTTCTAAAATATCAGGACTGCTTCCAATAGTTTCTTACCATCAACCACATTCATCACGCACCACAAGCAGGATACACTTATCTGCTTCTCAACAAAACCCCTATCCGGCGGCACTTTAAAACAACAATATGCATACATGCCATGGACAACCGCTTATCTGTTTTATCTGCAGAAGAATAAAATGTCATATGGCCATATGCTTTTTAAATGACAACAGACACAAAATATATTTTTTTTACATCCTCGATAATTTTATAAAATTACTGCTGCATTACTGCATTACTGCAGTTTACATTCGTAACACATCAAAAAACAAATTCCATGAAATTCAAAGTAACCTGTTTACTATTGTTATGTTCCACCCTCTTCCTGTCCAGTGTAAATGCAACTGACAAGAAGGCTGCTGACAAGAAAGCCCCTGCCGCACCTAAGTTTAAAATCTTCGTTTCCTGCGCAGGAGTGCAACCGTTTTTCTATGGCTTCACCTATTACCCCGGACAGCGCGTGGTTTATGCTAACACTCTTTACCAGGCCTCACAAACCAATTCAAGCCAGTGGCCTGGATTTGGTCCTTACTGGATCTGGCTTGGTCCCTGCAATTAATTGTTAACTACAGGGGCGGCAGCAATGCTGGCCCCTGTATGTATCCGCACCCTGTGAAGCACAGTAGTACCAGGCTTCTCCTTTTATCCGGCACGCACTACCAACGAAGCAACAGCTCCTTTAATCATCAGCCCGATTTCCCGGTTACAGTAATATAGACAGTACTCCGAACATACCTGTACCGGCCATCCATACCAGCAGGATCAGCCCATTGCCGGAAGAAGCGTTCATCTGACACGAAGAAACATCACACTGCCACATACTTAAAATATCTGTATCAGGTATTTTTTTTACCGATAATTCTTGCTATATTTATTTTACCGTAGTAAACAAGCCCTTGAATATCCCAGGAACCCCTCAGCACCACTCCCTGGGTTATGCGTTGTCACCCGATAAGTCAATCATCTTTTTTAAATTTTATCTATGAAATGATTCCCGAAATGGAAAAGTAACAGGCACTATTCCTTTATCTGTAATGCTGCGTAAGCGAAAACGGGATTTTCGCTGTTCTTCCTATTGCCATTATTCTCACCTGAAAGTAAATCACTTAATAAAAATCATTGTTGCGCAACAATGGGCGGATCTCGAAAAGCCCCATAATAGAGTAGAGTCAAATCAAAATCACTTATTATGAAAAAAATCAAATTAGATCCTCTGGCCTTAGATAGAGAAACCATTGCCAAACTGGACGAACAACAGTTACAGGAAATCGTAGGTGGCGTTATCGCTGATTTCGCCGCTACTTCCAGTGGCTGCGATACCGGCGGTTCCGACTGTGGCGAAACCGGCCAGTCAGGTGGTTGCGCTTCCGGTAGCAGCAAATGCTGATAACAGCACTTTGTGTCGCTTACTTATACCCATAAGCCAGGCGTACCAGGATGTATGAGACCTGGAAGGCTAAAAAAACTTCCAGGTCTCTCGCCTGTTCCATGCATTTTTTCAGGCAAACGCGTGTCTTTAAGATATGAATAGGAGCATTACCCTCATACTTACCTTCCTGATGAAAAGCATACTTGCTGCAGGACAACTGAAAATTACCGGTCATATCCAGGATACTGCCGGCACACCATTGTTATACAGTACGCTGAAACTGCGTACTGATACCCTGGTGATCCAAACCGTATTGTCTGACAGCACCGGGTATTTCAGCTTTACAGACCTGGCCCCCGGAATATATGGCATAGAAGGCAGCTACATCGGCAACAAGGCATTGCTGCCTCCTTTCCGGCTTAACAGGGATACCATTGTTTCCCTTATTATCCGGCAGTCAGGCGCACTACTCAAAACAGTGGAGGTAACCGGCAGCAAACCACTGCTGGAGAAAAAAATTGACAGACTGATATTCAACGTGGAAAATTCCATTGCCGCCAAAGGCACTGACCTGACGGAGGCCATCGCACTCACCCCCCGGCTGAGGATAAGCCAGAGCGGCATCTCTATTGTAGGCAAAAGCGGTGTAGCAGTGATGATAAATGACCGCATACTTCCCCTCAGCGGAACCGATCTTTTAAATTATTTAAAATCCCTGCGCTCTGATGATGTTGCCAGCATCGAAGTAATTACCACACCTCCCGCCAGATATGATGCGCAGGGCAACAGCGGGTTAATCAACATCATCCTGAAGAAAAATCCGTCCCTCGGATGGAGCGGCACTATCAGCACTGCCTATTCCCAGGCTACCTATGCCGCTGTTACCAATAACGTGAACCTCAATTACCAGTCAAAGAAACTCAGCAGCTCCCTTAAACTCAGGCAATATGACCGTGCTTCCAGGATTACGGAAGAACTGGATGCCATCGGCATCAACTCCGCCCGCGGCAACGATAACCGGAAAGATATGTCTGACGGCATCGGGCTGAATCTCAGCATGGATTATAAACTCAGTAAAAAATCCAGCGCCGGGTTTATTTACGACATAGGCAAATCTAACGCTAACGCCTATATTGATAATCACACCACTTACCAGACCCATGACCGTACTGATTCCGTCCTGACCACATTATCGGACAACCGTAACCCTGTACTCACGCAGACACTGAACCTGTATTCCGATCACCGGCTGGATAACAAAGGTAAAAAGCTAAGTACCGCATTCAACTATTTTTCTACAACCCCGGAAACAGCGATCAGCTTCCTGACAAGTTCTGATAAACAACCGGTAACAGCTGTAGTAAATAGTTACAGCGATGTAAAGTATCATATATGGTCCGCACAGGCTGACCTTACCTTGCCCTATCCCGTGGCGGAAATTGAAACAGGCGCCAAGGTAACCGGTTTCAGCAATGATGCGGATATATCCTATTACAATCTTGCAGGAAAGGATTTTATCATCGATCCGTCCAGAAGCAATATTTTTTACTGCAACGAAAAAAATCTGGCAGGATATTTCAGCGCACGCAGGGACTTCGGCAGGAAATGGTCTGCCAAGGCCGGATTACGGTATGAATATGCTATCGTAACAGGCTTTTCTCCTACTACAGATACAAGAAACAGAACAGCATATGGCAGATTTTTTCCTACAGCCTATCTCAGTTATAAGCCCAATACACGCCACAGCTGGGGATTAACCTATTCCAAAAGAATTAACCGCCCTTATTTCAGGGCGCTGAATCCGGCCAGATGGTATTCCAATCCCTATACGTATTATGTGGGTGCGCCGCTCCTGCAGCCCTCCTACAGCCACAACATCGAATTATCGTGGTTGTATAAAGGTATTCTGTCTGTTTCGCTGTTTGGCGACAAAGTACTTGACGGCTTCGGATTCATCGGAGAAATGGATGGAACGCTGCGGGTATACAGTCCGAAAAATTACCTGACCCAATACAACGCAGGCATCGTCATCACCCTGAACAAAAAATTCTTTCCCTGGTGGGAAACCAACAGCTACCTGACTTTCAGCTATGCGGATTCAAAATCGGCTGTTCCGGATGCCGTTACGCAGAATGGCAGCGGATTCAGCTACAGCACCAACAACACTTTTCCTGTGAGCCGCAAGGTCAGCCTATTCGTGAATTTCACCCATTCGCTGCCGTCAACCAAAGGATACCTGTATAATGCAGGACAATATATGCTGTCATCCGGCGGCAGAACAACGCTCCTGCAAAACCGGCTGCAGCTGAGCGCCAGCGTCAATGATATATTGAGAAGCGCCATCAGCAGAGGCCAGTTATATTATAAAGATTTCACCCAGTATAACAATACCTACTACGATTCCAGAAGACTCAACGTGAGTATTACCTATTTGTTTGGCAAAACCAAAGTCAGGGGAAATCAGAAACAGATCAACTTTAAAGAAACCCAAAGGGCCAATTAAACCTGTATAATCCTATGTCTGATGAAAGATTTTTTTTGTATGATTTCTATCTGCTGAGAGCTCCTGTTTTCTCTATAGACGAGTTGCAGGAGCTGAACGGAATACTGGATAAGATCGTGCAGGATGAAACAGATACGGCATCCTGGGATCAGCTCCGGGAGCGGTTCTCGCACCCGTGGTTTCTTGAGGCTGTTTACTTTGCCTCTAAAGACCTGTATGCCGCCCTGCAGGAATGGCTGCGTCAGCCGGATTACAATTACACGCAGTCCGGTAAATTACTGAAGGGGCTGCACAGGTATTACTCCCGGATGTGTACCCGTGGCACGCCATTCGGGCTTTTCGCGGGATGTGCCTGTGGCAGTGTAAGTACGCAGCCCACGCAGATAAATTTCGCTTCAGAAAAAATCAGAAGGCATGTCCGTTTTGACATGGCTTATATAACAGCGCTTACCAGGCTCATTGAGCGCGATCCTGCCGTACAGCAGCAGACCCGGTTCTTTGTCAATAACACGTTATACCGTACCGGCAACCGGTATGTTTACCTGGAGAACACAATGAAAAACGGCAGGTCCAGCTATATCATGAGTGCGCTCAGCGTATCGCCGTATATTGAAAAAGCCTTGAAAAGAGCGGCCGATGGCGCCACCATACAGGAACTGGAAGACTGTATCCTGAATGAAAGCGTAAAGAAAGAAGCCGTACAGCAGTTTATCCGTGGCATGATTGGTATGCAGGTATTAATCAGCGAGCTGCAGCCGGCCGTCACCGGCGACGACTTTGTACAGCCGCTGCTCAACCGTACAACCGGCATACCCCACCTGTCGGTCGTACACGATTTGCTGCGCAACGCACAGCAGCTGCTGCACACCGGCATACCTGACCTGGACGCCTATACGAAAATTGAAAAGACTGCCGGAGCCCTGCTGACGGATAAGAAAATAGAAATCATCCAGGAAGATGCCTACTTCAATATGAACAGCAACAATATCAGCCGGCATGTCGTGGAGGATATTGCGAAGACCTCCGAAAAACTATGGGATATTGTTCCGGTGTATGTATCTCCTGAACTGAAAGAGTTTGCACAGCGTTTTCATGCCAGATATGAAGAACAGGAGATACCGCTGGTGAAGGCCCTGGACCCTGACATTGGCATCGGTTACGGGCTGGCCGTCAGCGGTGTGGCGGAAAACATGCCGCTGATCGATACCCTGGCTATTGCGCCGCCGCCGGAAGACAACCGCGTTTTCAGGGGAGCATACGAACAGCTGTTATTTGAAAAACTGAAATTGTTCCTGGAGCAGCACACACCGGTAATTGTGCTGACAGAAGAAGATGTAGATCAGCTGATAGCTGTCAATAACAACAGCCATACGCCTGTACAAAACCACAGCGCCTATATTTTTGGCAGCATATTATCGCCATCGCAGCCGGCGCTCGATCAGGGCGACTATAAATTCCTGGCCCTGCAGCTGCATGCCTATGCCGCCGGCAGGATGCTGGGAAGGTTTGCGCAGGGCGAACCTGCGCTGCAGGAAAAACTGCGCGCATGCGCTGCTGACGAAGACCAGGCGAACCCCGGTGTGATCCTCGCAGAAGTGGTATACATGCCCGAAGGACGTGGCGCCAACGTGGTGCTGCGTCCGCGTTTCAGGGATTTTGAAATTCCCTACCTGTGTAATACGGCAGCAGCAAAAGAACAGACCATCAACATCAATGACCTGATGGTATCTGTCCGCAACCGGCGGGTAGTACTCCGTTCCCGTACATTCAACCGGGAAATTGTTCCGCAGGTATCCAACGCTTTCAACGCCAGAAAAGGGCAACCCATGTATCGTTTCCTCACCGACCTGCGGTCGCAGTATGTGAAGCCGCCCTTTAAATGGGAGTGGACGGAGTTTTACAACGAACCTTATCTTCCCCGCATAGAATACCGGAATTTTATCCTTCAGCGCGCCCGCTGGCAGCTGAAGCAGGAAAGCGGGGAAAGCTTGTCCACACCGGCGCTCACGGATGCGTACTTCCATAAGGTAAGAGCCCTGTATCATATTCCCCGCTACGTGGTACTCACACAAAACAGCGACAACGAATTGTTCATTGACCTGGACAGCGCTATCTGCCGGCAGCATATTGTGCGGCAGCTGAAAAATTCAGCTGTTATCCTGCTGGAATTCCTCCATACCTCTGATCAGTGTTTTATCCGCGATCAGCACGGCGGATACAACAACCAGGTGGTGATTCCGCTGGGTACGCGGCTCCCTTTCTTTGCCGATACCGTGGCGCAGCCTGCAGTCAGGGAAACAGATCCCGTACGGCATTTCCCTCCCGGCAGCGACTGGCTGTACGTAAAGATCTATGCCGGCAACAAAACGCTGGACACACTCCTGGTCAGTATTATCAGACCATTCGCAGATAAGGCCCTGCAGGATAACGCCATCAGCAAATGGTTTTTTATCCGGTACAACGATCCGGAAGGACACCTGCGGATACGCTTTCATGCCGCCGGAAACCGGCAGGCATGGCTGGAACTGCTGCCGGCACTGAATAACGCCATAGCGCCGCTCATACAGGATAACCGCGTAGCGAAAATGACTGCAGACACCTACATCCGTGAGATAGAGCGTTATGGCGCAGATACGATCACGGAAAGTGAAACATTGTTCTTTGCCGACAGCGTGGCTGTCAGCAGTTTCCTGGATATGATCGAAGGAGATGAAGGCGAACAGCTGCGGTGGCAACTGGCCTTGTACAGTGTGGACAGGTTACTGCAGGACTTCTCCTGTAGCCTGGCAGAAAAAAAAGATATTATCAACGCCACCAGGGAAGCATTTACGCAGGAGTTCAGCAACCACGACAAACGCAATGCCTCCCGGCTGGAGCGCTCCCTCAACGACAAATACAGGAAGCATTACCCGCAGATAAAAGAAGTATTGAGCGATGCCCTTCCGGAAGAAATGGCAGACATGTACGATTGCTTCCGGCAACGCAGCAACACCATAACTGCCATTGCCAACGCCATTAAGGAGCAACTGGCAGCAGCCGGCAACCCGCAGGCCGCCCTGAAAAAATTACTGATCAGCTACATCCACATGAATATGAACCGGCTCTTCCTCGCCAGGCAAAGAGCACATGAACTGGTCATCTATCATTACCTGAATAAATATTACCAGTCGCTGATAGCCAGAGAGAAACAGACATCCGCTACCTCCATGAAAATTAATATATCATGATATCATCTGCAGCAAATATACTGACCGTAGCAGCCGCCCATACCGAACAAATAAAGAAAGCGCTGGAAATAAAATGGGAGGTTATTCAGAACGCTTCCTATGAAACAGGACTACCCGGCCTGTCTCTCTTTTATGCCTATTATGCGCGGTACACAGGAGATACGCAATACTTTGAAAAAGCGGAAGACTTTCTCATCCGGGGTATTTCGTCTCTTGACCTGGCTAATTTCAAACGCATCTATAAAACGGACTCACTGGATGCGCATCTGGCGCATATCGGCCGTTTCCTCGAATTTACCAAAGCCCATAAAATCCTGGAAGTAGATACCGGCGATTACCTCTCAGATATAGACAGCACACTCCTGGAACTGATGCAGAGTAAAATAGCCATCGGTAATTTTGATATCAACAGTGGCGCACTGGCTGCCGGATATTATTTCCTGGGCAGAAGCGAAGGCAATGTTGAGGCGCCGCTGACATTGCTGGTGCAGGGCATTGAGAACATGGCCTTTACCGATGAGGCAAGCGACTACTACTGGACAACGCCACCCCTGTATAACCGCATTTATCTGGGCATTTCCCACGGAAGCGCGCTGCTCCTGTCCTTTCTCGCCAACGTCTGCGAAAGAGGCATTGAAACAGAAGCCTGCAGCCGGATTATACGTAAGGCTGCCAGCTACCTGCTGAAGCAAAGGTCCGGTTACGAGAAGGGAATGTTCCCTCATTTTATCGGAGATGAAGAAACAGGGCCCAAACAATTTTCACTCTGCTACGGCGATCTCGGCATAGGCTATGCGCTGTACAGAGCCGGTCACGTGCTGCAGGATGAACACCTGCTTACCGTAGCCGGCATCATCCTCAATGACTGCCTCACCCGTAACCGCGAAGATAACCGTACACTGGATGCCAGCATACTGTACGGCGCCGCAGGCGTAGGGGCTACTTTTGAAAAGCTCCACAGGATCAGCGGCGACCAGCGTTATCAGCAGGCTGCCGGTTACTGGTATGAACAAATACCTTCCTATGCTGTCCATGAAAATGAGTTTGCAGGATATAAAACACGGCTGCCGGACGCCGGCCCGCTGTGGAATACCAGCTTCGGATGGGGTATCATCGGTATAGGCATATCGCTCATGCGGATGATGAAACCGGAGCTCCCTGCCATTGATCCTTTGCTGCTCATCGCCTGAAAACCCTGTAAATATTTTCGTACGTAATAATAACTACTGCCATGATGATCGGTACCCAAAACTACTATTCCCTCTTAGATAAGCTGCTGGCAGCATGCAGCAACTTTCCTCCCTCTACGGAAGAATCACCCATGCTTTATAACTTCAATAAGCTGATGAATATTCTGCAGAAGAAAGAAATTGCAGGCATCGTCAGCGACCCGGCCATTATTGCCGGCGCTCATCAGCTCTCTGTTAAATTCGGTTATATCACCAGGAGTATTCTCACCGGTGAAGACCCTGATCCTATGCGGACCTACGATGCATTGCAGGCAGAAATAGAACAAAGCCTCAGCGGCCCTATGTATATCTACGCCAAACAGTGGGGGCTGTCCGTTAAAGCACTTTATTACTATAAGCAGCACAACTTTGAAAAAGCGCTGGACTATAGCCTGGAATGCGTGATCCTGAATGAATACCTCATCAGGGAAGGTATCTTCACCCTGCTGTTCCGTGCAGCAGAACAGAATAAAAATATCTCCCGGATATTTTTCCGCAGCGGTAACTGGCAGGCCGGCGCCACCTTCGCAAAAGATCTGCTGCACTACCTGCTGAACGGAGAACCGGGGCAGCTGTATGGCACCATCTTCCGGGAAAAAACTTTCTGGAACGAAATCCCCTATGTAAGAGAAGGTTATGCCTATCAGTGTTTCCGGGTTATGGTATCTCTTATGATCCATGTAGAAAAACGCCATCCCGTTATTGCGCCGCATTTGTTTCCCGGCATATTCGGAGATCTCAGATTTGAGATCAATACGCCCGACCGTCAGATCCTGGCACACTGGATGCACATCAGGAAAGCCTTCCATACCGGCGACTACGAAGAATTTCTCATTGAGCTGCTGGAATTCATGCACGATCCGAAATGTAAAATTTACGATATACTGAAAACAGATCTGTTGCTGGAGACGATCAAACTGGTAAAAAAAGAAACACAATATCCCGGCGCGGCAGCCCTGTTACAAAACATCGGCAACTACCTCGAAAACGAGCTGCACGCACAGGAATATCTCAACAAAGACCTGAGCGCCGCCAATCTTGTTTCTATTGATGACAGCCCGGAAAAATAATATTATATGCAGCCGATACCGACCTATATCATTAACCTGAAGAAAAGAGCAGAGCGAAAAGAGCATATCCTCCTGGAGTTCAGCGGGCGGGCGGAATTCAGCCCCCGTATTGTGGAAGCGCAGGAACGTGAGGAAGGCGCCCTGGGCTTATGGCTGACCATCCGGCAGATTATTCAGGAAGCGGTAACCCTGCAGCAGGCATATATTATTCTCTGTGAAGATGACCACACCTTCCTCCCACATTATCAGGCATCTGTTCTGCATGCTGCTATTGCCGAAGCTGATGCCCGGCAGGCGGATATCCTCTCCGGCGGCGTCAGCTGGTTTAACAATGCCCTGCCTGTTTCGGATACGCTTTACTGGGTGGAGAAATTCTCCGGCATGCAGTTCACCATCATCTTCAGCCGTTTCTTTCAGCCCCTGCTGGATGCCGCCTTTACAACAGATGATGCCGCTGATACCAAAACATCTCACCTGACGGATAATAAATACTTCATATACCCTTTCATCTCCGGTCAGCGTGAATTCGGATACTCCGATGTAACACCCCGGAACAACCGGGAAGGCCGCGTGAGTACCCTGTTTGACAACAGCCTGAAAAAAGCAGGCGCCGTAAAATATATCTGTGAATATTACCGTCAGCTGCATGAAAAGATGGTGACTGATGATACCGCCACCTACGACGGCATATCCATTCCGACCTTTGTTATCAGCCTGCCCGGAGGACCCGACCGACAAGCGCATGTACAGCAGCAGTTCCGGGGGAAAAGTGAATTTTCCGTTGTTCACCTTACGGCACACAGACAGGAAAACGGCGGGCCGGACCTGTGGAAGACCTTCCGGGAGATCATTGCCACCGCACACAGTAACGAGGATGATGTCATCATCATCTGCCAGGACAGCCACCTGTTCACCGCACACTACTCCAGGGACTACCTGCTGCGGAATATCATAGAGGCGTACCGGCAGGGAACCACCCTCCTTTCCGGCATGGTGTATGAATTTGATATAGCCGTTCCCGTTACTACCAACCGGTTCTGGCTGAACAGCCTTTCTTCTTTACAATTCCTGGTTGTCTACAAAAGCATCTTTCAAAAAATACTGCAGCAGGAAACAACCGGTAAAATGGCCGTCCACAGAGCATTGTCGGACATCACCAGTTATAAGATGGTCTTGTTTCCCTTTATCTCGGCGCACAAAGACTTCAGCTTCAACAATGCAGTACCCCGGCTGCAGCTGGCGCGCCGCATTTATGACATTCACCGGCTAAAATAATTATGTAGTGGGAAGAACGTTTACGACATACAGACAGCTCGATCAGATGGATTGCGGACCTACCTGCCTGCGCATGATAGCGCAGCACTACGGTAAACATTATTCCCTGCAGACATTAAGGGAATCATCGTTTATCACCCGCGAAGGTGTTACGCTCAAGGGTATCAGCGAGGCTGCCGTTAAAATAGGTTTCAGAACATGCGGCGCCAGGCTCACCTTTGAACAACTGGACGAAGAGGCCAATCTGCCCTGTATCCTGCACTGGAATCAGAATCATTTCGTGGTGCTGCCTCCCCAGAACTATGACCGTCATAAAAAGAACAGTAAAATACTGATTGCAGACCCCGCACACGGGCTGGTGAATGTTTCAAAAGAAACCTTCCTGCGGTCCTGGCTGGGCAGCAGCAGCCAGGGATTTGCCCTGCTGCTGGATCCTTCACCCGCTTTCTATGAACAGGAAGAAGAAAAGAAAACGGGCCGTAACCTCACTTTTCTCTACCGCTACCTGCGCCCATACAAAGGTTACCTCGGTCAGTTGTTCACCGGCATGTTCGTGGCCAGCCTGCTTTCGCTGACAGCGCCCTTCCTGACACAGGTACTGGTCGATTACGGTATCAGCCAGCAGGACATCGGATTTATCTACCTGATACTGGTGGCGCAGCTGGCGCTGTTTGCAGGCAGTACAGCCATTGAAATGATCCGGGGGTGGCTGCTGCTGCATATGAGCTCACGCGTAAATATTGCCATCATCTCCGATTTCCTGATAAAGCTGATGAAACTGCCTATCCGTTTCTTTGACACCAAAATGGTAGGCGACATCACACAACGCATCTCCGATCATTCACGTATTGAGCAGTTTCTTACCGGCACTTCCCTGAATACGTTGTTTTCTCTGGTGAATATGCTGGTGTTCTCGGTGGTACTGGCAGTTTACAGCATCCCTGTCTTCCTTATTTTCATCGCAGGGTCCGCACTGTCTGTCGGGTGGATCTCCTTCTTCCTGAAAAAACGGCGGGAACTGGATTACGCACGTTTCCAGCGGCGGAGTGAAAATCAGAATAATCTCTTCGAGATCATCACCGGCATGCAGGAAATTAAAATGAACGGCAGCGAAACCACTCACCGGTGGGGCTGGGAACATACCCAGGCAAAGCTGTTTAAAATCAGTGTCAGCAGTCTCAGTCTGGCTCAATACCAGCATATCGGCTTTTCATTTTTCACGCAGCTGAAAAACATCCTCATATCCTTTCTGGCAGCCAGGGAAGCCTTGCACGGCCATATCTCGCTGGGGATGATGCTCAGTATCTCTTATATCATCGGACAGCTGAACTCTCCTATTGCCCAGCTGCTGTCCTTTTTACAGGCAGCACAGGATGCCAGAATCAGTGTGGAGCGACTGAGCGAAATACATAACCGGGAAGAAGAAGAACAGCCGCATGAACTGAAGCCGGAAGAAGCGCTGCTGCATCTCACTGCGCCGGCGGCTCGCGGCCGGCTGAACGGAACGTATCCGGAAAGCGGCATCACGCTGGAAAATGTATCCTTTCAGTACGGCGATCCCGGCTCGCCGATGGTACTGGATAATATCAATCTTACCATTCCTTTCGGAAAAACTACCGCCATCGTAGGCGCCAGCGGCAGTGGTAAAACCACGCTGATGAAACTGCTGCTGAAGTTTTACGAACCGACAGAAGGAGATATACATCTCGGCGATATTCCGCTGCGGGCCGTATCCTCCCAATGGTGGCGCAGGCACTGCGGAGCCGTAATGTCAGACGGCTACATCTTTTCCAATACCATCGCACATAATATTTCTGTACAGGACGAAACAGATCAGCAAAGACTGATGGCTGCGGTAAAAATTGCGAACCTGGATTCGTTTGTCAACCGCCTTCCCCAGGGCTTCGCCACCAAAATCGGGAATACCGGCAGGGGCGTCAGTTCCGGGCAACGCCAGCGTATCCTGATTGCCAGGGCCGTCTACAAACAACCGGCTTTTCTTTTTCTTGATGAAGCCACCAGTACCCTGGATGCCAACAATGAAAAGATGATTATTGAAAACCTGGGACGCTTCTTTGAAAGCCGTACCGTACTGGTCATCGCACACCGGTTAAGCACCGTGAAACATGCTGACCAGATTATCGTGATGGACAACGGCCGCATTGTAGAACAGGGCGATCATCAGACGCTGACAGCCCTGAAGGGAAAATATTATCACCTGGTAAAAAACCAGCTGGAGCTGGGAAACTAAAAAATGACTATGCCGGAAAATATTGATCTGACAACAGTACACAGCGAAGAACTGCAGGAAATTATCGGCAGGCCACCGCGATGGGTAATACGCCGCGGCTCTGCCGTGGTGGCCGGCGTTGTGGTGCTCCTGCTGCTGGGAGCCTCGCTGATTAAATACCCTGCCATAGTTACCGCTCCGGTAACGCTGACCTCCTCTCCGCCACCCGTGAAGCTGGTGGCCGCAACGGCGGGTCATATAACAGCATTATACATCGAAGACAATGAACAGGTACAGGAAGAACAGGTGATAGCTGTCATTGACAACCCGGCGGTAACCCGGGATATGTTTTACCTGAAAACAATCTGCGCACAGCTGGATACCGCCATGGACCCGGCCCACAGCATCAGCAGGCTGACTTTACGCAAAGATATACAGGCAGCATCCCTGCAGGCCGACTACCTCGCACTTCTTCAGGCTATAGCCGGACAACCCGGCAACCACGCCGCTATCCGCAGTATGGCCAGCCGTATAACAGCGCAGCTCAGTATCTGGGAAAGCCGCTATGTGCTTCGCAGCCCGGTGAAAGGCATTGCCTCCTTCTTCCGTATCCGGGAAAAAAATCAATACGTAACCGCCGGCGAAACAGTCTGCGTAATAACGCCCTCCTCCCCGCTGGCTTACAACGTGTATCTGCAGTTACCCAGGTACAAGGCAGGCAAAGTCAAAGCCGGGCAAACCGCGCTGATCAGGCTACAGGAATTTCCGGAGGGGGAATTCGGCAGACTTAAAGCCACTATCGGCAGCCTCTCCCATGTGCCGCTCGACAGCAGCTATACCGTAGTGCTGACGCTGAAAGACGGACTGCGGACCACTAAACAGCAGGAGATTCCCCGGCGTCCGGAAATTGCAGGCACAGCTGATATTATCATTGAACAGAAAAGCATCCTCCGGAGGATCTTTGAAAACATCACCGGCAAATGATAATCAAAATACTATACCTCCTGCTCTGCGGGCTTTTCAGGTCAAAGAAGGAAATCCGTCTGCCTGAATATCAGTTGCTGATGACGGTTTCCCGCATACGTATTATTGGCATAAATCAGCTCCGGATAGAAGGCCTGAAACTCGTATCTGCCCGTAAATACTGTGTGACCATTGCGCAGCTGCATCTCCGCTTTCATCCGCGTGCCATCCTGCGGAAGAAAACATGGAGCGCGGCCGTCAGCCTTACAGCAGATATGATACACCTGCAACGGCTGCCACCCGGAGATACGGATACCCCAAAGGCTGCAGGCGATACTCCCCCACCTGAGCCCTTTTTAAAACTGATGCAGCTGTACCGGAAAATATCGCGGATACTGTTTAACTATCCGCTGCACATAACCGTGAAAGGTTTTTCTTTTGAGCAATACCGCCTTCCGTTACTGCAATCGGTCAGTATACAGGGCAACCGGATAAGCATAGCGCTCCACGGCCAGCTCCTTACCGGCGAAATCCAGGGTCCGCAACGCAGGATAACGCTCCGGCTGCAAACACCTTTTGACAGCCGCCGGGGTATCAGCGTAGGTGCGTTACAGTTAGCCTGGCAGGAAACAGGCAGGCAGGAAGAGGCGGGTTACACCTTTTCTTTTGATATGGAGATGACCGGCATACAGCTGCAGCACAGGTACATCAGTCAGGAAGCCTGTCACCTCAACAAAATAGAAGCCGGCATTAAGATAGCGCTGAACAGGGAGAAAATAGCTTTTACAGATGACTCCACGGTAGACATAGATGGCTGCCCGGTTTCCGTCCGCATCTTTTCCCTGAAAAAAACATGGCCGGTAATCAACTGCTTCTGCGTGGCAGAAGCCGGCCATCATATCATTCAGCGCATTACCGCACGCTTCCGGAACAGACTGCTGCGTGTAGGCGACTCCGATAGCATCCGGCTGATCCTGTTAGTAAAATCAGATCTGTTTCATCCGCAGAAATTATCTGTCAGCCTGGATATGCAGGCGGGAGGATTTGATATGGACAGGATGGAGCTGGACCTGCACTACCTGAAGCATCCGTTTGTACATACCGTTGCAGGAACGGATAAGACGATCCGCCTGGAAACTGTTGAAACGGCCGCTTTTCTTCCGTTGCAAAACATACAGCCACTACTCCCGCAGCTGGTCGTTTTTTGTGAAGATCCCGATTTTCATAAACATGCCGGCGTAGACAAATACTTTATCTGCAAGGCCGTTATCAGGAATATCATGAACCGGAAAATTGTGTCAGGAGCCAGCACCATCACCATGCAGTTAACCAAAAATCTTTTTCTGAGCCCGGAAACATCCTTGCTGCGGAAGCTGGAAGAAACGGCCATTGCGCTTTCCATGGAAACGATGTTCAGCGTACCGAAAGACAGGATACTGGAAATATACCTGAACATTATTGAATTTGCACCGATGGTTTACGGTGTAAAGGAAGGGACCGCATTTTATTTCGGCAAGCATCCCAATGAGCTGTCGTTAACAGAGATCATTGTGCTGACCTACATCATCCCCCGGCCGGTGCACTTCTGCGAAGCCTTGCTGGCCCGCACGCCGCAGCTGACCGGCAACCTGAGAAAATACACCGGTGACACCGGACGCTGGCTGCTGCAGTTTGAAATAATTACCCGGGAAGATTATGAAAATCTGGAGAAGAAAATTGTTTTCAGTGAAAGATTCGGAACCCTTGATTTATCCTGATCCATGCACCACACGCCATCAGACAAAACAATATACCTGACCTTTGACGACGGTATAGAACCCGGTACGCAGGAAGTGCTGAACGTACTGGAAGAAAACAATACCGCTGCCACCTTCTTTCTCACCGGCATTCATACCCGGTACTCCTGTGATAAAGACCGTGCGGACACGCTGGACATTTTAAACCGGATCAGGCAGCATCATGCATTGGGAAATCACAGCTACACCCACTGTTACGGGTGCTACCAGGAATATTATCAGCAGGGGCTGCTGACAGATGACCGGGGCACACGGCTTAGCGTAACATCGGACTTTCAGCAGCAGGATCATTTTATACATAGGCTGACGGAAGATATATACCCGTTTATTACAGCTGTTCCGCGACTGGCCAGGCTGCCTGCGAAAAATGCCTGGCAGCTGTCTGCCCCACCCTTCCGTAAAACGGAGCGTGGCGCTGAAGCAGCCGCCGGCAGCCTGTTTCAGGCTGGCTACGAGGTATTTGGCTGGGATGATGAATGGAAAATGAGTTTTGATTTTGCACAGGACATTAAACAGAGAAAGGAAGAAGTGATGGCAGCCATTACCGGCTATCCGGATTATACGCGGCTATATCCCTGGTTTGACATGCTGGCGCCGGAGCATATACATAAAGATCGTCTGACAGAGCCATGGATGGATGTTTTCAAAAGGATACTCCTGCACCCCAAACAACATTTTGTACTGCTGATGCATGACCGTGCATTCCGGCAGCATCCTGCGTATCAGGCAGCCGATCAGCTGCATCTGTTAATCAGGTTTTTAAAATCGGCCGGTATACGTTTCCGTACATTAGCTGATTATATGAAACCGCTCCGTAACGGAAGCGTCTAGCTGTACCGCTGTTACTGGATCAGAGCAGCTGGCCGTCATAATGTTCCAGCTGATGCCGGAAGCTAAGCTCCATCTGCCGGTCTATATCCTGTAAGGAATAGATGGTTGCGGGGCTGGAGATATTCCGGAGCTGTACATGCATCGCGTCTGTAAAACCGGACCAGTACAGTCCGCAATCCAGTCCGAGCCGTTTTGCTTCTTCTCCGTAAATCTGATAGCCGTTCACGTTATTAATCAGTACCGTAGCATCCCATATGGGCCGGCTACCGGCCATCCATACGCAATCCAATGCTTCTCCCCACTGGTGCCATGAAAGTCCGGGTATAGCATTGGTGGCATGCGGGCCCTCCTGCGGGTTCACCTGTTCCAGGCATTCGGCCAGGAAGGGTGCGCCTGCGGACCGCAGACCGGTTATTTCAGCGGTTATTTCCTCCGCATTCCTGGAACGTTTCCAGTAAGCAGCCTGTATAAGCGGGTCGCGCAGCCCTTCCGTCGGGCGCATGACAACACCGCGCTGCGAACAACGCATCAGCAATACGGAGGCTTTGATCCGGAATTCAGGTATAAGCCGGGATAAGTGACTGTCAGGCATATTTCAGGTTATTAACAATGAGGGATTACACACAGGCATACACTATCTGTAATTTAAAAAAAAGACGGCAATAATCAAAGCTGCTGACCGGTGTATCCGGCGGCGCGTGCAGCAAGGCCGCCGGATACATATCTGTTGCCTACAGCAGCTCAATATATCCTTCCGTGCCATGTACACGGATCTGTTGTCCGTCTTTTATGAGGCGGGTCGCATTTTCGACGCAAACGACTGCAGGCAGGCCATACTCGCGCGCTATAACAGCGCCGTGGGTCATTATACCGCCTACTTCGGTGACCAGCCCTTTGATGGTGACAAACAAGGGCGTCCAGCTGGGATCCGTAAAAGTGGTGACCAGTATATCCCCTTCTTCGAGGTCGGCATCTTCCATGTTCAGGATCACCCGTGCCCGGCCTTCTACCATACCGGATGATACCGGCAATCCGGCGATGGCATCTGCAGGAAGGTTTTCACGTTTATACGCTCCCGTTATAATTTCACCATCAGATGTGATGAGGCGGGGTGGCGTCAGTTTTTCATAAACGGTATATTCTTCCTTCCGGCGGCGAATCAGCTGCTCATCAGCCTTCCCCGTACGCACAGCTTCGCGGAATTCTTCAAAGGTAAGATAGAAGACATCAGCAGTATCCTGTATAGCCCGCAGCTGCACAAGCTGCGCCGCCTCTTTCAGCAAAGCCTGTTTGTAGATGAGGTAACGGCTCACGATGGCATACTTGGGGTATTCCCGGTAACCGGCGTAATTCCGGAGCAGGCTGATATTTTCCTTTATTTCCTTTATTTTCTCTCCGGCATCCGGAAGATGCAGCAGTTGCTCCGTCAGCTCCGCTTCTTTTTTCCGGGCTGCCTGCCGCCCTTCTTCAAATTTCTGCTTACCTGCGCCCGGCGCTGCATTCCGCAGGTTACCGAGGATCATGGGTACCAGTGTAAATGGCTTTTCGCTCCAGCGGGGCCTGGATATGTCTATCTCTCCGGCACAACGCATACCATACCTGCTGAGATAATTGTCTATAGCCTCACGTACCTGTTGCCCGCCGGCAAACTGCGGCAGTGCTTCCAGGAAGTTATCGTCTGTTACCTGTTGCAGGTAAGCTATAATACCGGGATAAGGGCGGATCAGATCTGCCAGTGCCAGCAGGTCCAGCCCCATTTCCGAGGTAATATTACCGGATACAGACAGGGAAAGGATATCTGCCACATTCTTTTCCCCCAGCCATTCATAGATCCTTTCATTAATCCGGAAGGCGGCATTGATGGCGGCCATAATCATGCCCATGTTATGTGGATGCTGCATGATCGTCTTCAGTTCCTGTATATCTGCTATGATGAAATCGAACAGTTCCGGTCCTGATTTTGTAAGGATATGCTTTTTCAGCGCTGTTGCCGATTCCTCGAAACGCTGTATCATGGCGGAGGCGATCGCGGGGTCATTACCAAGGGGTGCTGGCGCGGGTGGCGCTTCCTTACATTTATCTGCCGGCTGCACT
Organism: Chitinophaga solisilvae; assembly: GCF_009928525.1. Classification (GTDB taxonomy): domain Bacteria; phylum Bacteroidota; class Bacteroidia; order Chitinophagales; family Chitinophagaceae; genus Chitinophaga; species Chitinophaga solisilvae. The sequence goes on from NZ_JAABOK010000008.1 coordinate 255,635, forward strand.
TCCGTTTCTTGCGGCAATTGCGGGATAAAATGTTCCCGTGCCATGATTGTCTTCAATGCATCGTTGATCAGCGGATCGGATTTCCCCAGTGTATTCATCAGTCTTTCCCGGCCTGCCGGTGAGGATAGAAAATGTGTTATATCTACAAACAATCTGCCGCCGGCCTTACGTATAGGCGCTGGCGTGATAAGCTGGTAAAAGGAGAGCCCCAGCGGCTTAATGGGGTCTGTCATCATCTGCTGATGTCCTACGGAAACGTATACACGATTTTCCCGGTCATCTGCTTCCGGGATGGGAAATAAGGTAGTTATGGGCCGGCTCTGGACAATATAAAATCCATCTTCCGCCAGGCACCATTCTATGTCCTGCGGCTGTCCGAAATGAGTCGCTATTATCCGGCCGGTATGCGCCAGCAACAAAACCTGTTCATCTGTCAACACCTGTCTGTGTTGCTTTTCAGGCTCAACTGCGGCCTCCTCTGTACCGCCGTCCGTCAGCGCATAGGTGGCCAGTTTCTTGACTGCAATGTGCTTATCAATAATTGTTCCGTCGCTGACCTTATATACGTCCGGGTTCACCAGACCAGCTACCAGAGCCTCTCCCAGCCCGAATCCGGCATCAATTGAAACTACTTTTCTGCTGGCAGTAACAGGATCGGCGGTGAACATAATACCTGCCGACTGCGGAAATACCATCCGCTGTACAACCACTGCCAGCAGCACTTTGCGGTGACCGAAGCCGTTCCGGATCCTGTAGGTGACAGCCCTGGCTGTAAACAGGGAAGCCCAGCACCTGCTGATATGCCGGAGTATCGCTGCCTCGCCGGTAATATTCAGGTAAGTATCCTGTTGTCCGGCAAACGACGCTGCCGGCAAATCTTCCGCCGTAGCGCTGGACCTTACCGCATATGCGCCGCCGGCTCCCAGCCGGGACAGCTGCCTGCTGATCTCTTCCGCTATACCGGCAGGAATGGTGATTCCTTCGATGATACTGCGGATCTGCGCACTGAGGTGGCTGATCTCCGCCTGGTTATCCGCCTTCAGCAGGGATAACCCGTCCATCAATGCTCCCACGGCAGGCGCTGCAGCTATTACGCTTTCAAATGCTGCTGTTGAAACAATGAATCCTTCCGGTACACGGATGCCGGCTATCTTTGTCAGTTCTCCCAGGTTGGCGCCTTTACCGCCGGCAAGTGCCGTTTGGGTGTAGTCTGTTTCCCGGAAATCAAATACAAACGAATCCGTCATATTAGCTGTGTTTTGTTTTTCTCCCGATTTGTAGTAACAGCGCTGTCATTCACAGGTAACGGGGTACGCCGGGCGGCGCTCCGCTACTGTTCTCTTCTTTCCTGATGATGATATGAGTAGTGAATTCACTGATAAAAACCAGCACTGCAGGGTCAAAAGTATCTAATCGTTCCCTGTCAAAAAATCATTTCGTACTATTTTTTTTCTGCGCAATAAACGAGGTAAGCAAAGCGTTTACCTTACAACCAGGCACGGGTACAGCACTGCAAAAAATCTGTCCCGCACAGCTGCCCGGATTCTGCCATTTTCTTCTCCGGCATCTTTGAAAAATTTCATTCAACCCTTACCTCTGGGGCATACACATTTGAACATTACCATAAGGTAGAAACCGCTTATGGCATTTTCTGAGAAAAAAATGTACCGGGCCCTGAAACCCCTGCTGACAGCTGGTTCCAGAACCCGGATTTATCTGTTCATTCAGAACAGGATGGTGATAGCTGAATTAATGAATGTGTTTATCTATCCAGTTAAAAATACGTGTATAGCAGATGGCCAATGCGCCTGGCTGGCAATGCAGGTATCCGGTATCTTCTTCTGTGAAGAGCAGAAAATCTTTCGGGCAGATAAGCGCATCGTACAGTTTCTTCGCCTGTCCTCTGGAGAATTCTTCCCCGGTACCGTCTACCACCAGTGTGCGGCAGCTGATATTTTTAACGGTGCTTTCGATACTGTACTGCTGCAGTTTCAATAGCAGCTCCGAAGGCCGGCTGGCGCCGTGTTTCCACAGCTCGTCAGTGATACCCCATCTCACAAAAGCATTTTCTTCCATGTATGCTTTCAGCTGCTCATCAAAAAGATCATAATTACCTGCATGGAATATGGGCATCAGCTGTGGTATCAGTAAATCCAGCGACGAATAAATGCTTTCTGTCCAGCTCAACACACCGGGGTTAGCCACGCACAGTTTAATCCTTTTTTCGGCGGTTACAGCTCTGGGGGCCAGAAACCCGCCCATGCTGAAGCCCATCAGCACGCTCTTTTTAATATCTACTCCTTTGTAGTGTTCCAGGAAATTCACTACCGGCGTCACCACATTTTCCCAGTCGGGCCGGAACGGAATGTCTTGCAGGCGGATAACTTTACCCTGTCCGGGGCCCTCAAAGAGGAGGCAATGGTAACCACGTTTAACGGCATATTCGGCAATCCATAAATTATCTTCCGCCCAGGCATCTCTGCCCGGATGAAAAATAATTACCGGTGCTTTATGCGGATGTTTGCCTGCTGCCCGCAGGAAATAGCCAGGCAGATGTGTATTCATATAAGGAATAGATACCGCCTCATAAGGCACGGAGAGCAGCGTGAGTGCCGTCTGGTAATTTTTCACCACCTTCCCGGCCAGCTGCTTTACCAGCGCATTGGCAGGATCGGGGTAGCGGTGCAGCGCAGCGCGGTAGTAGGTAGATGCCCGCAGATAAGACGCTCCCGCCGTAAGCCGGTGATGTTCTTTCAGGCAATCATCGCCCAGGGCACTTATCCTGTCGGCTGTTTTCGTCCATTCATCAGACCAGCTGTATTCATTACGCTCATCAATACGGGAGGCGGTATCAAAGCATTCGCCGATATCGGACAACTGCTGCCAGGTACTTCCCAGATAAAAAAGAAATACGCTTTCCAGTACCTGGTCATTAAAGAGTCCTAACGGGTACCAGGATTTTTTTGGGTTCAGATCAACAATTTTATTTTCCATAAGAAATATTTGTACTGGCATGGCATAGCATGGCCGGTTATATAGCATACCAGCTGAGGGTTATAACTAAATAAGTCTGATTATTTTTTGCTTAATGCATAGGCTTTATACCCGGATCCTTCACAGGTACAAATATGATATTCTTTACAGCCTGCAGGAAGAAATAACTGATGAAACGGAGAGAATAGAGGTTGAGCTGGGAATTACGAATTACGAATTGCGAATTACGAATGTAGAAGCGAAGATTAAAACGGAGATTAATAGAGATGTTTAATAGGTATCACCTTTAATCTTCACTTTAATCTTCGCTTCTACATTCGTAATTCGCAATTCGTAATTCCTCCTAGGGTATTATGCTCGTAAAAAGATACGTCGCAAACACCATCAGCAGTACAATGCCGTACAATACATTTGTTCTGCCGGTTACCAGCGAGAGCATCACAATAAATATGGAGAGGAGCAGTAATACGGTGGATGCGGTGCTTATTCCCAGCAGTACGGTGGAACCGGTGAACATGGAATATGCTGCAACGGCGGGGATGGTAAGTCCGGTACTTGCCAGGGCGGAACCGAGGGCCAGGTTCATGCTGGTCTGCAAGCGGTTTTTCCTTGCGGCCTGCACGGCGGCAATGCCTTCCGGCAGGAGTATAATCATGGCGATGATAACGCCTACCAGTGATTGCGGCGCGCCTATTTTTTCAACGCCTGATTCTATAACGGGCGAGAGTGATTTGGCCAGTAATACGACTGCGCCCAGGCAGGCCAGCAGCAGCAGGAGACTCAATAGCGCCGTTTTGCCGGATGGCGGTTCCGCATGGTGGTCTTCATTGCTTTCTCCGGCTGGCAGGAAATAATCGCGGTGACGTACAGATTGCACAAATACAAAGGCGACATAGATAACGATACATATCACTGCCACAAATGCCAGCTGCGCCTTGTTATATTCAGGGCCGCTGATGCTGGTGGTAAAGTTGGGAAGTACAAGGGTCAGTACCAGGATAGAAATAAGCGCTACCAGCGCAGAAGTGGCAGAATGCCGCGTGATCGTCTGCTCATGGTACTTCAGTGCACCCATTAATATACTGAGCCCTATCAGCCCGTTCAGGATAATCATATTGGCCGCAAGGATGGTATCCCTGGCCAGCGTGAGGCTTTGCTCCCCTCCTGCCGACATCAGCGAAACAATCAGCGACAGCTCAATGATGGTAACCGCCAGCGCCAGTATCAGCGTACCGAAGGGTTCCCCCACCTTGTGGGCTATTATCTCTGCCAGATGCACGGAAGCCATCACCGCTGCAATCAGCACTACGGACAGCAAAACAACAGATAATATACCGGTATCAGCAGAGATCAGGGCTATTGACAGCCAGGCCAGCACGGGCGTGGCAATAAGCCATACAGGAATTGACAATCTTAGCTTCATAAGTCTAAATATAAACTTTCTCACGGCTTTTTGAGCGTGCCGGGGAAGGAATTTATTTATTTCCGGCATAAATAATAGTACTGACTCCTGCCTGTCTGCTGCCACAACTATAAAACAGCGGGTATGCCGGCCTGTTAAAAATTGCCGGCATACCCGCTGTTTTACAAATTATAAAAACGATGATTACAGGATATTTCGTGTGGCCCATTCCGTTATATTCATCGTCGGGATACGGTTCCTTTCATTGAAGGTATCTGCCAGCGGCCATGTTACTCCGGGATTGGTAAACACCAGCCGGTAACGGAGCAGCTGGTCTTCAGGATGCTGCTGCAGCGCTCTTTCCAGGTCGGAGACACGCCACAGCACACGCTCAAATTTTGTCTGGAAGAGGTGTTCCATTTTATCCGCGATTTCAGTAAATGTTACGGTATCACCGGCAACAAATACCACCTGATCCAGTATCTGCGGCGTATGAAATAAAACAGCCACTGTGAGGGCGGCAATATCCTCACAGGATGTCAGCGTGAGCGAATGTTCCCAGCTGCCCAGCGCATGTACTATTCTGCGCGACAGACTGATGACCCCGAAATCTTCCCGGAACAGGAAACTGGTAATCATACCGGTTGAAACAATAATCCAGCGGGTATTGCTTTGCTTTCTCAGCAGATCCCGTACATCCAGTTGCTCATCGAAGGTGGGCTGGGCGCTTCCGCGGCCTATCCGGTCATAATCTACCCCAAACTGCCAGGGGATATACCTTTTTACACCGGCCGCCAGTACGGCTTCGGTTATTTTCACCTGTATCCCCGCTCCTGCAGAGAATCCGCTGCAGCAGATCACCGTATCATACTTACTGAAAATGGCTGCCAGGGTATCGTGACTGTCTTCCTGCAGGTCTGCTCCTGCTATAATAACGTCCTTAAACGCCGGATGCCGGCTGACTTCATCTTCTCCCAACCGCGATGACTGCACCAGTACACCGATGCTGAAATTTTTTGCGTGATCCTGCCGGTAATCGTACAGGCTGCGTAACATAGCCATGCCTACTTCTCCGGTTCCGATAATTAAAAATGACTGATCCATTTTACCTTGTTTTTTGTACGGACAAAGGTAAAGTGCCGGACAGGCGCCGGTGTTGCAAAAAAACGGTGAATAATTGCGAATAAACTATGCCGTACGGTATTCCTGCGGGGTGCAGCCGGCATGTTTCCTGTAAAAGTTCTGAAAATGGGCCGTTTCCCGGAAACTTAAACACCAGGCAATTTCCTTGATACTCCAGGACGTATGCCGCAGTAATACGTTAGCCTCCTGCAGCAGGCGGCCGTGTAACAGCGCTATGGTCGTTTTACCGGTACTTTTACGCAGCGTTTTATTCAGTCTGTCAACGGGCGTGCTCAGCAGCTGTGCAAACTGTGCCGGCGTTTTATACGCCAGCGGATGCCTGGGGCTGATATGGCTGAATGCCTGTTCCAGGTGGTTGAAAAACAGGGTGGTGAGCGGGTCATGCTGTGCCGGCCGGCCGGCGGCGGAAGAGGTTTCCAGCTTCTGTGTAAAATGGATAATGTCCAGCACCCGGTTCCGGATAAGCTCTTCCTTAAACTGATAGGATGCGGCGTACTCCGTTTCCAGTTCCCGGAATATTTTCCTTAAAGCATCATAGTTTTCCGTGGTCAGCGGCTGTACATACATATCATGTCCCTGGAAGACCGGCCAGCTGCCGGTAGCCATTTTACCTGATCCCCGGAGAAAGTCATCACTAAAAACACAATATTCTCCGGTGAAATGTATGTCCGCTGTTTTAAAGCGGCTCTGTGTCATCGGGTTAATAAACACAATGGTTTTGCCGGATACCCGGATCTGCTCCTCATTGGAATAATAGACGGCATCACCGCTTAGCAGGGCAATTTTGTAAAAAGGCTTACGTTGCAGCCGGTCGCACGCAGAAAGATCTTCCTTCAATTGATTCCAGGAAAATACATCAAAGTACCCGAGGAAATTGTTCTTCTCCTCCGGTCTTTGATCCAGATATTGTTGATAGAAAGTAGATATACTGTTATCCTGCATTCGCACAGCCTGTTTAGACAAGCAAAATTAAGCATTTATCTGCAGACGCACTTCCGTCGCAAATAACCCTGTAATTGTCAGATACAGCCCCCATCAGGATCTGATTTTCTTATCATCTTTGTCAAAACAGTAAGCCAAACGATCAGTGGAGCAGTAACCACTTTAAAAACGGGCGCCACCGAAAAGCCAGACGAGTAGGAACAAAAATATCTCTTATGTCAGACAATAGTGTTTCACTCCACAGGGTACTTAAAACATCTCCGGAAAAAGTATACCGCGCGTTTACCGAACCTGCGGCCATCGCTTCCTGGCTGCCTCCTTACGGATTTCTCTGCACTGTTCATGAAATGGATGTCAGACCCGGGGGCATTCACAAAATGTCATTTCAGAATTTCACTACCGGCTACCGCCATTCATTTGGCGGCGCCTACCTGGAACTCCTGCCTGCAGAATTTATCAAATACACCGATCAGTTTGATGATCCTAATATGCCGGGCGAAATGACGACTACCGTTCAACTACGGCAAACCATTGCCGGCACCGAAATAAAAATTACGCAGGAAGGCATTCCTGCCGGTATCCCCGCAGAAATGTGCTACCTGGGCTGGCAGGAATCACTGGAAAAGCTGGCGAAGCTGGTGGAACCGGAGATACCTGATGCGTGATTTGAAATAATTGCGAATTACGAATTGCGAATTACGAATGTAGAAGCGAAGATTAAAACGTAGATTAAAGGAGATAAGTATTAGGTATCACCTTAAATCTACGTTTTAATCTTCGCTTCTACATTCGTAATTCGCAATTCGTAATTCGCAATTATTTCAAATCACGCATTCCCATTCCCCATCTGTTAACAGGTGTTAATGAAAGTTAACCGGCGTTAATAATTGTTAAAAAAACAAACATCCCCGCAGTAGCCCTTACTTTTAACTAAAAACAAATTGCCGGATTATCAAAAAGTTATTATTTTAACATCATAATCTGTCAAATACTAAATATTGCCTATTGGAGCAGGTCCCATTACATAATGAGCACGCGCTGTTGTTATCTATAGCCGACGGAGATGAGTATGCATTTACTGCCGTTTACCTCCATTACCATAAATTTATTTATGAGGCAGCAATGGTGTACCTGCAGGATCAGGCGCAGGCGGGGGAAGTAGTGCAGGAGGTGTTCTACCGTATCTGGGAAAAGCGGATTGCGCTGCCGGAAATAAAAAATCTGCGCGACTACCTTTTTATCATTGCCCGTAATCTCATCTTCGACTTTCTCCGTAAAAAAGCTGCCGAAGCCAATGCGGTAGCTGCCATACAGATGTTGCAGCCATCGGCTGTCAATAACACCGACCACCTGGTGGAAGAACGGCTCTATAATCAGCTGCTGCGGTCGGCGGTAGCCTGCCTGCCCCCTCAGCGGAAACGCATATACCAGCTCGCCAAGGAAGAAGGGCAGAGTTATGCAGAAATAGCCTCCAGTATGGAGATCTCCGCTTTCACTGTTAAAAACCAGATGGTAAAGGCCCTTCGTTTTATCAGATCCTATATACAGGAACGCGCAAAATAATTTTTTTTCCGCCCGATAGTCCTCCCCCTTTTTTCATTCGTCTTTAATCAGACAACCAGCCGGAAGTATCAAGCCAAAGTCTATGTCAGAACAGGAATTTCTTTATTTATTACATGCCTACAAACAACATCAGCTGGATGAAGCAGACAGGCAGCGGTTTATGCAGCTGGTCAGAGACGGCCGCTACAATCAGCACCTGCAGGACGATCTGCTGCATACGTTGCAAAACAGCCAGGGGAAAGCATCCGGATGGGGGCAGCACGAACAGCAGGCCGTAATGGACAGGCTGCTGCAACGCGTACGGCAGGATAACGCTACACCTGTTAAACCGCGTTATATCCTGTGGAAATATGCCGCCGCCGCGGTGGTAACCGGTCTGTTGCTCACGGCAGGTATCACCTGGTTCGTAACTTCTCCGGACAAAACATCCCGCCTGGCAGACAACCAGACGACGGCACATGCGGCACTGCCAGCCGAAGCGCCCACCTTAACATTGAGCGACGGCAGCGTGGTGACGCTGGACAGCAGTGCCCACATACATCTGGGGCAACAGGGAGGCTCCAGTATTCAGAACAGAAACGGAGAACTGTTTTATGAACAACAGCAGCCGGCTTCCGCTACCGCCATGAATATACTCACCGTACCCAAAGGACGGCACTACCAGCTTACTTTAGCCGATGGCACCCGCGTATGGCTGAATGCCGGATCATCGCTGGAATTTCCGGCATCTTTCCAGGGAAACTCCCGTCAGGTAATGCTGACCGGAGAAGCCTACTTTGAAGCCGCAGCCAATCCACATCAACCCTTCCGGGTTAAAGCCGGCAACATGACGGTAGATGTGCTGGGCACACGATTCAATATCATGGCTTACAAAGATGAAGAGATAATCCGTACCACCCTGCTGGACGGCGCCGTAAGAGTAGGCCATCAGCAGCAGAGCTTTGTACTGAAACCGGGAGAACAGGCGGTCATGAACCAGGACAACCGCTTATCCGTAAATGCCGTGAATGCGGAAGAAGAAATTGCCTGGAAAGACGGCATATTCCTTTTCTCTGACGAAGATATTACCGCCGTTATGCGACAGCTGGCACGCTGGTATAATATAGAAATAAGTTATGAAGGAGCAGTGGACAAAAAATTTTCCGGAAAACTGTACCGTAGTTACACCCTTGAACAGACGCTGTCCGTGATGAATGCCACAGGACTGCAATGCAAGGTAAAAGGAAACATCGTGACAGTCAGCAACTGAATACCTGTAGAGCACTATAACGCTGCCAGTCAGCCAATCAACTAAACCAATGATAAAAGAGTAAAAGAGGAGCCGGTATGACCTAAAGTAAACCGGAGATGTTCGCGCATCTCCGGTAATGTCCGGGTTATGCCTGTCATCCATGTACGCAGATTTAAGGAACTAACCTAAACAAAACAAATGTATGCATTTTAAACCAAATGGTATGCCCCCGCGGCGTATGGGGAGTGTATTGACCAAAATTTACCTGGTAATGAGAATAGTTACCTTTCTGCTATTTGCCGGTTGTATGCAGTTGAGCGCTGTAGCCCGGTCACAACAGATTTCTCTCTCCGCAAGTAAGATACCACTTGGGAAAGCGCTGGCTGAAATATCCCGGCAATCAGGATTCCTGCTTTTGTTCAGCGGAAAAAACAGTGAGATGCCAGGACTGTATAACAAGATAGACCTCTCCCTGCAGAACGCTTCTCTCAAAGACGCACTGGACGAGACGTTGAAAGGGCAGCCCCTTTCCTATAAAGTGGTGGAGAAAAATATCATCATCCAGAAGGCGGCGGCCATACCCGCTCCCGCAGATACCAGCATCACTGTAACCGGCACTGTAACGGACGAAAGAGGACAGCCTATGCCCGGTGTCACGATCAGGGCTATACGAAGTAAAAAAAACGCCGTCACCAATGCTAACGGCACCTACACCATCGGCGCCGATCCGGACGATAAGCTGATCTTCACCTTCATCGGATACGCCGCTGCTGAAAAAGAGGTGAAGAACAGCCATACGCTGAACATCCGCATGACACCCGGTACCAAAGGGCTGAATGAAGTAGTAGTGACAGGATTTCAGCAGATAGAAAAAAATAAATTCTCCGGCGCTGCCGTAAAGCTGAAAGCTGACGACATCAAAATGGACGGCGCCACAGATATCAGCCGTATGCTGGAAGGCCGCGCTGCCGGCGTTTCTGTGCAAAATGTTTCCGGCACCTTCGGGTCCGCTCCCAAACTGCGTATCAGGGGCGCCACCTCACTCACCGGCGCTAACAAACCTTTATGGGTGGTAGATGGCGTGGTACTGGAAGATGTGATAGACGTATCGAACGACCAGCTGTCCAGCGGAGATCCCGCTACCCTCCTGGCATCTTCCGTAGCCGGGCTGAATATGAACGACGTGGAAGACATCTATATCCTGAAAGATGCGGCGGCCACCTCCCTGTACGGCGCCAGAGCCATGAACGGCGTGGTGGTGATTACCACCAAAAAAGGCCGTGCCGGGAAAATGCAGACCAACTACACCGGTAACTTCAGCTCGCAGCTCCGCCCCAGCTACAGTAATTTCAACATCATGAACTCAGCGGAGCAGATGTCTGTCTTATCCGAATTATACAGGAAAGGCATGCTCAACATCAACGATGTAGCCAATGCGCCGGACAGAGGAGTATTTGGCAAAATGTACAACATGCTGCAGCAGGTAGATGCTGCCACCGGTAAATTTGCGCTTGAAAACACGCCGGAGGCCAGGGCTGCCTTCCTGCAACGATATGCACAGGCCAATACAGACTGGTTCCGGTATCTCTTCCGCAACTCTTTCATCCAGGAACATACCATCAGCCTGTCCGGCGGTTCCGATAAATTCCAGAGTTACTTCTCCGCCGGCTTCTATAATGATAACGGCTGGACCATCGCCGATCAGGTGAAGCGATTCACCTTCAACTCACAGAACAACTATCAGTTCTCCAAAAGATTCTCCGCGGGACTGATAGCCACCGGATCTGTCAGACAGCAGCAGGCGCCCGGTACCGTTAACCGCACACAGGACTCCTACTTCGGTAAGATGAGCCGTGATTTTGATATCAACCCGTACAATTATGCCATGAATACCAACCGTACCATCACGCCCTATGATGAGTATGGCAACCTGGAATATTTCACGCAGAATTATGCCTCCTTCAATATCATCAATGAACTGCAGCAAAATAAGCTGAAGCTGGGCGTCATAGATGTTAAGCTGCAGGCAAACGCTACATGGAGAATTACGGATCACCTGCGGTACGACTTTATCGGCGCGCTGAGATATGCGCAGACTACGCAGGAAGACATGGTTAACGAGCAATCCAACAAAGCGCAGGCATACCGCGCAGATTATAATGCCACCATTGCCAACGCCAACCGTTTTCTCTACCGGGACCCGGACTTCCCCAATGCCCTGCCCCGTGTAGTGCTGCCCTCCGGCGGCTTCTACAACCGTACCGAAAATGCGCTGACCAACTATAACTTCAGAAACAGCCTGAATTATTCCCGGAGCTTCGGCAAACATGATCTGAATGTACTGCTGGGCCAGGAAATAAAATATGCCAACCGGCAAAATGCTTTCAACTACGGATATGGCTACCAGTATGAGTATGGCGGCGTACCGCTGACAGACTACCGGATTATCAAACAAAATATTGAAGCGAACCTGCCCTACTACGGCATGTCCAACAACTACGACCGCTTCGCGGCCTTCTTCAGCAAAGCAGACTATACCTATGACAAACGCCTGAATTTCGGGGTGGCGCTGCGTTACGACGGGTCCAACCAGCTGGGCCAATCCCGCACCGCCAGGTGGCTGCCTACCTGGAGCTTCAGCGGCGCCTGGAACATAGACCAGGAAGCATTTCTGAAAGGCGCCCGCCATCTCAGCTACCTCAAACTCCGGGGAAGCTATGGCCTGAACGCCAGCATGGGCGCAGCTACCAACTCTTCCATCGTCCTGAAAAATGCCAGCACCATCAGGGCCGTAGCCTCAGATATTGAACCCGGCATTTATATCCAGGACCTCGAAAATGCTGACCTTACCTGGGAAAAGCAATACGTTGGCAATATCGGCGTGGATGCAGGCTTATTCGACAACCGGCTCACCGTAACGGCAGATGTCTACAATAAAAACGGATTCGATCTGATTGCTGATATCAAAACTTCCGGGATAGGCGGACAAACCTATAAAACAGTCAACTATGCCGATATGAAATCCCATGGAGTAGAGCTGACAATAGGCGGAGAACCCGTACGGCAGCCGGACTGGGGATGGAAAGTGAACTTTACGGCAGGCTACAATAAAAACAAAATCACCAACGCCAGAAACACCCCCATCATCTTCGACCAGGTAAAAGCTGAAGGCGGCAACAAACAGGGATATCCTGTCAGCAGCCTGTTCTCCCTGGATTTCCGAGGACTGGATCCGCTCAACGGCATCCCCCTGTTTGTCAACGAAAAAGGCGATGTCAGCAGGGATGTGAACATGCAGGATATAGAAACCAGGTACCTGAAGTATGAAGGGCCGGTAGATCCCACCTTTACCGGCGGGCTTTCCAACACCTTCCGTTATAAAGGACTTTCCCTGAATGTGTTACTGACCTATCAGGCAGGCAATAAAATCAGGCTGTCGCCGGTCTTCAAGCCTACCTATTCTGATCTGAATGCACTGCCCAGAGAATTTGCCGACAGATGGACATTACCGGGAGATGAACAACGTACTGACATTCCCTCCCTGCTCGATGCGCTGACGAATTACCGGATGGGCGGAGCTTATCCTTACAATAACTACAACTACTCTTCCGCAAGGATTGCCGACGGCGGATTTATACGGTTGAAATACATCGCGCTGACTTACCAGCTTCCTCCTTACCTGCTGAAGGCGGCCGGATTGACCAATGTATCCCTCACCGCTTCCGGCTCCAACCTGTGGCTGCTCTATGCAGACAAAAAACTGAAAGGACAGGATCCTGAATTCTTCAACGCCGGCGGGGTGGCGCAGCCGCTGCAACGGCAGGTGGTTATCTCCTTAAAAGTAGGCTTATAAACATACAGATATGAAAAAACAAATTGCTGCTATATATCATTGTACCGATCGTATACTGCCGGTCATCTTCCTGCTGCTCGGCGCTTCACTCCTGCCGGGATGTAAAAAATACCTGGAGCAGGTGCCTGATAACCGCACCCAGCTTGACAGCCCGGAAAAAGTAGCGCAGTTGCTCACTTCCGCGTACCCTGACCGGGATTATTACACCTTCACGGAAACAATGTCCGACAATTCGCAGGACCGGAAAATGGCTGCCAGCCAGTATGTCGGCGATGTGCGGATCAATGAGCATCCATTCCGTTATACAGATTTCGATACTGACATCAGAGGCTCCGTCGGCGCATACTGGCAGAGTTGCTACCAGGCTATTGCCGCAGCCAACCAGGCACTGGAAGCATGCGATAAGCATTCGGGTAACAAAGCCTATCTGCCCTACAAGGGAGAAGCGCTGATGGCCCGCGCCTATGCACATTTCATGCTGGTAAGCCTGTTTGCCAAATCCTATGATGCCGCCACCGCCGCCGGCGATCCGGGTATCCCCTATGTAAAGGAACCCGAAAAAACACTCTATAAAAACTATGAGCGGAAATCGGTCGCCTATGTGTATGAAATGATTGATAAAGATATCAGCGAAGCCTTGCCGCTGCTGAATGACAACGCCTACAAAGTACCGGCCTTTCATTTCACCAGGGTGGCCGCACATGCCTTTGCCGCACGCTTCTATCTCTTTCAAAAACAGTACGACAAAGTGATTACACATGTCAGCCAGGCATTCCCCGGTACTACTATCAGCGCTGCGCTCAGGCCGCTCAACACCGTATATAAAGCCTACACGTCTGACCAGTTCCAGAATTACTACACCAGCTCGTCACAAAAAACCAACCTGTTACTGGCTACCAACTTGTCCGTATGGTCAAGAGGCCAGACAGATTACCAGTACGGTTTTAACCAGGCGCTCGCACAACAGCTGCTTTACAGCAATAATGTTACCGGCGGCTACTGGACCTACGGTGATCTTACCTATTACTGGGGGCCAGCACCGGACAGGCGAAGCGCTAAAAAGCTGATTGAAAAATTTATCTACACCAGTGCTGATGTAGGCAACCCCTATGTTTTTGCACCACTGCTGACAGCCGAAGAAGCCTTATTCAACCGCGCAGAGGCCAATATACAAAGCGGAAAATACGATGCCGCACTCACAGACCTGAACGCATTTATCAGCACCCGCATCAATAATTATGATGCAGGTACCAATGCCCTGACTACCGCCAAAGTTACCTCCTATTACAAGACAGCGGACACCAGGCAGGCGCTCATCAATGCGCTGCTGGACATCAAACGGGTGGAGTTTATACAGGAAGGAATGCGCTGGTTCGACATACTCCGTCACCGGCTGACTGTAACGCATACTAACGCTGACGGCTCTCCGATTATTCTGACAACAGACGACAGGCGGAAAGTAATACAGATCCCGCAGTCAGCGCAGGCGGCAGGCATTGCAGCCAATCCGCGTTAATGATTTCATTCTTAAAATCAGACCACATGAACAAACTGAAAATATTGCTCCTGCTGATGCTGATCACCATTCAGCCGGCCTGTAACAAAAAGGATAACCTGAATGTGCCGCTGAACGGGCTGGGCGGAGATACCTGGGTGAAAAGCCCGATAGACAAATGGCTCTATGACTCCCTTACCGTTCCGCTGAACATTGAGGTAAAATACAAATGGGATCAGTCTGAATTTGATATGGCCTATACGCTGGTGCCGCCTGCCGAAGCCATGGTGATACCTACCGCACAGGCTGTATTACGCATGTGGATAGAGCCTTACAACAAAGAAGCAGGTACCGAACTGTTCATGAAACAGTATGCATCCAAAGTTCTGGTACTTTCCGGTAGTCCGGCTGTAAACAGCGATGGTTCTTCCGTTCAGGGCCTCGCAGAAGGCGGGCTGAAAATCCTGCTGTTCTCCATCAACTCCTTTAATCAGAAAGATTCTGCCGGGGTTTATGATATGGCGCATCTGCTGCATCATGAGTTTACGCATATCCTCAATCAGCAGAAAGCGTATCCCATCACCTACAAGAGCGTTACTCCGGATGGCTATACCGGCGGCTGGACAGTAGCCAAGGAGAATCCGCTTTCCCTCGGTTATATTTCCAATTATGCCAGAAAAGAACCCGGAGAAGATATCGCAGAAATGGTATCCTGGATGATGGTGCTGGGGAAGGCAGGGTATGAAGACAGGCTTACCCGCTTCCTCGCATCCGCCACACAGGTTAACCGTGCCCAATATACCGATGGTGTAAATAAGCTCAGACAAAAGGAAGCGCTGATTGTGCAGTACTTCAGGGATTCCTACAACCTTGACTTCTACAGCCTGCAATCCCGCGTACAGGCGGCTCTCAAGGCTATTATCCGGAAATAACAACTATAAACAGCAACCACATGAAAAATTCCATCTTATACATACTGCTGCTGGCAATAGCCTGGAGCGCCTGCAACAAAGGAGCCGACGACAGGGTGTTTCCTGAGCCGGCAGACGAAAGACTCAACAGTAAAATGGCAGATTATCAGTCCTTGTTAACAGCTGCCCCCAACGGGTGGAAAATGACCGTCATTCCTGCAGATACTTCGCAGCCATATATATTTTATCTGTGGATGAAATTCTCTGCGCAAAACCGGGTTACTTCCAACATGGATACACTGCCGGCACAGGAAAGCAGTTACCGCCTGAAAGCCATGATGCAGCCGGAGCTGATCTTCGACACCTACAGCTACCTCCACCGCCTGTCGGACGCCACTCCTTCACCCGGCATCAGCGGCGCGGTAAGAGGAAAGGGACTGATGGCAGATTTTGAATACGAGATCAGGTATGTATCTCCAGACAGTATTGTCCTGTATGGTAAATACAATAAGAGTTACGCCAGACTGATAAAAGCAGCACCCGGCGATTCAGCGGGATTCACCCGCAATCTATTCCGGCAGAATAATTACCTGAGCGGCGCCTATACCAGTTCCGGCAACAGGAAACTTTACACCGGTGCGCTGAAAGACAGTATCCTGGGAAGTACCGCTAACCTGTCCGGTATCAAGCAGATAATGCCTGTATACCCCGGCACCTATGCCGTTGATTATGCGGACCTGGGTGGCTCCGGCTGGAAGTATCTTATCACTTTTGATCCTGTCACCAAAGCAATTACCAGTGTGAAGCCCGATAACATATTCGCAGGAGGCATTCTGGCCGGCTCCTTTCAGGTGCTGCGTGTCAGTTATGATGATGCTAAAAAGCAGCTCTATCTGAAAACTATTTATGTAAACACTGCCGGCTCCGGCAGGATTACAGAGGAAACACTGACAAAAAATTAGATCTCTCTGGTTGTTCTGTAACCCCGATTATGGATTATGGATTATGATGTGAGCATGATTGTCGATAGCACTCCACTTTACATGTCGCATTCTTCAGAAAAAAAAAGGGGCAATTCCTTGCCCCTTCTCTTTTTTACGGTAACGTTATGTGCAGTTCATCAGAATTTTAATGCCTGCATAAATTTCCGGAAGATGGTATTGTTGTGATAAATGCCCATAAATGCTTCTGCTCCGGGGCCGTAGGCAAACACCGGCACCATCACACCGGTATGGTCATCTGTAGAAAATTTGCCGCTGATTTTACCGGTTTTCAGATCTCCTTCCGCAATGGTCAGTCCGCCGGTTTCATGGTCGGCCGTAACAATCACCAGCGTTTCGCCGTCCTTGTCTGCGAAGTCCAGCGCCGCTTTGATAGCTTTGTCAAAATCGATCACTTCTTCCGTAACATACTGCAGATCGTTGGCATGACCGCCATCATCTATTTTGGAGCCTTCCACTACGAGGAAAAAGCCTTTCCTGTTCTGCCGCAGCAGCTGAAGAGCCGCATTGGTGGTACGTGCCAGCTGATCGCCTCTTCCGGCTACCCGTTCTTCTTTCACCAGTCCTATCAGTTTCCCCTGTTTCACCTGAACGATATCATCGGTAGTATGCTTTATCTGGTAACCTTTCCCGCTGAATTCTGTCAGGAGATTACGCCCGTCTTTCCGCTGGTCGAAATGTTCGCGGCCTGCGCCTATCAGCACATCCACTTCTGATTTTATGTAGTCTGCGGCTATTTCAGCCTGCATGTCACGGGTTTTCTGATGGGCGGCGAAAGTGGCGGGTGTGGCATCTGTGATATCAGTGGTTACCACGATACCGGTAGATAATCCATGCTGCTTGGCAATTTCCAGTATGGTAGGCTGCGGGTTCCCTGCGCTGTCTACCCCGATAGCGCCGTTATAGGTCTTCTGCCCGATAGAAAAGGCGGTAGCCCCTGCAGCCGATTCTGTCATGTAGTCGCTGGCAGAATTGGTCCTGGAAAAACCGATGCAGCGGAAGCGTTCCAGGTTCAGCGAACCTTTGTTGGCGGTCAGCCCTGCATAGATCTGCGTTGTACCCATACCGTCTCCCACCATAAAAATGATATTTTTAATTTTAGGAGCAGGCTGCTGTTTCGGTTGTGCATAGGCCATCAGCACCGGAAAGATGAGAGCTGCTGCAATAGCGTATCTTTTCATGTCGTTTTTTTACAGTATAATATACAACGTCTGTTTTTAAAGTCCGGGATTTTGTATTAATACCCCCTGGCTCAGGTTAATCTGTGACTGCGGGATAGGAAATACTTCATTCACACCTGCTTTAAAAGACGCCCCTTTGAGGCTGTTATACTTCTTCGCAAAATCGTTCAGTACTTTGGCGGCTCTGCCGGTGCGTACCAGGTCATAGAAGCGGAACACTTCCGTGGCATATTCCACGCGTTGCTCCTGCCAGATAGCCTGGCGCAGTGTTTCCTTATCCGTAGTGGCGATATCCGGCAGGATCCCTGCATTTCCTTCCCTGGCGCGGGCTCTCACCTGGTTCAGCACCCGGAGCGCTTCTGCGCCATGTCCGTTTTCATTGGCAGCTTCAGCATACCAGAGCAGGATATGTCCATAACGGAAAACGATCTGATCTTTACCGGAGCTTTTCGGCTGATCCGGCATTTCATTTTTCAGGATAAGATATTTCGTACAGAGGTAACCGGTAGCGCTGGTACCTGTGTTACCGATGGTACCATCCGGCAGTACATCACCGGTTTTGTACACCGTTGCTTTTTTGCGGGGATCGCCGGGCTCAAAGGCATCCACCAGGTCCTGGGTAGGGTTGTCATAGCACCAGCCGTAGGACAGGGGGCCGCGGGTTCTGCCATCTCCGTCGCCGGAACCTTCTTCATCATAGAAGCGGGCATCATACTGGAAGTTGATTTCAAAAATGGCTTCCACGCCGTATTCTCCGTCTATGGTGAAGTTGTGGTAATATATAGGATCCAGGCTGTACTGGCGGGAATCGATGATTTTTTTAGTCCATGTTTCCGTTTCCGTGAATTTCCCCTGCATCATGTATACCCTGGCCAAAAGGGCCTGTGCAGCGCCTTTGGTGGCACGGCCATAATCGGCTTTTTCCTGCGCACTCTTCTCCGGCAGTACGCCTTCTGCATCCAGCAGGTCGGCTTCTATCTGCCGGTATATCTCTGCTTTGGTGTTTCTGGGGATGTTATAATCTGTGAGTGTTTCTTTCAGCATCAATGGTACGCCGCCGAAGATCTGTACCAGGTTGAAGTAATAGTAGGCCCGGAGAAATTTACCTTCCGCCACATACACCTGTTTTGTTTTATCGTCCATACCTTTTACGGCAGGCGCTTTTTCAATAACGATGTTGGCGGCATGTATACCCTGGTACAAGGTAGACCAGGCGTTTTCATAGAAAGGATTGGTAGCGTTGGCGGTAAAAAATTCTACCTGGATCATGTCCGGATTATCGCCGCCGTTAGCCCTGGCATCATCAGAGCATACATCTCCGAACACCCATCTTACATAGCCGGGATAATTGGTACGGTAATTAGATTGCAGTGCCTTGTAAGCCGCTATCAGCCCTTGCCTGGCAGTAGCGGGCGTAGTAAAGAAGGTAGCGGTGGTCTGCCTGCCATGCGGTTCAATTTCCAGCAGTTTACTGCATCCGGAAAAAGCGCCGGCAGCGAGGAAGAGTATAGTTATGCCAATTCGTTTCATCATCATACGATCAAATATTTCTGGTATTAAAAGTTTACATTCAGGCCAACGGAAAGCGTGCGCGGACGCGGATAGTAAGCACGGTCGATACCCACATCCAGCGGATCGCCGTCGTTACCGTCGCGCATACCTACTTCCGGATCAAAGCCATCATATCTGGTGATGGTAAGCAGGTTCTCACCTCCGGCGTATACCCGTACTTTAGCAATGCCCCATCTCTTCAGTAATGACTGCGGAAGGGAATAGCCGAGTTGCAGGCTGTTCAGGCGGATAAAGCTGCCGTTCTGAATCCAGCGGTCAGAAGGTCGCATATTGTTATTGGGATCCAGGATAGTAACGCGGGGTTCCTTATTCGTAGATCCTTCGCCGGTCCATGACTGCTCTTTATCGGGCGCAAAGTAGTTGGAGATCCCGGATGAATTGGTATAGTGTTTCCAGCCGGTATAAATCTGGTTTCCACCGCGGCCGCTGAGGGTCATGTTCAGGTCGAACTGCTTATACCAGAAGGAAGCAGAAAGGCCATAGATACGGGTAGGCCATGGGCTGCCGATGTAGGTCTGGTCTTTGTCATCTATCACATGATCCCCGTTCAGGTCTTTATAGCGGATATCGCCGGGAGCCGCGCCGGGCTGCTTTGCTGCCTCGTCTACTTCCTTCTGATTCTGGAAGATGCCATCTGTCACATATCCGAAGAAACCGCCGATAGGATGGCCGGCCATTGTTTTGCTGACTCTTACGCCGCTGGTGATTTCACCTGCATAGAAGGCTGCACCTTCGTTCATCAGGCTGGTCACCTCGTTGCGGTTAATCGCGTAATTCACGGAGATATCATATCCGAAGGTTTTTTTACGGTTACTATGGATGCCCACCGTAAACTCAAAACCTTTGTTGACTACATTACCACCGTTTACATAAGGCGGTTCAGAAACGCCTACAGAAGCCAGGATGGGCAATCTCACCAGGACACCGGAAGTGGCGCGGTGATAATAATCAGCTCCCACGGTAATACGGTTATTGAACAAGGTAGCGTCGATACCCAGATCTGTTTCTCTGGTGGCCTCCCATTTCAGGTTCATATTACCGATGCTGGAAGGCGTGGCGCCCAGCAGTACTTCCTGTTCTTTGCCACGGCCAAACGGATAAGGTATGTTTACTTTCAGGGTAGAAACGGTAGCGCTGGTAGACAGAGAGCCTTCATTACCCAGCGATCCCCAGCCGCCGCGCAGTTTGAGGTCGTTGATAAATTTCACGTCCCGGAGGAATGGCTCATTGGATAAGCGCCAGCCCAGCGAGAAAGACGGGAACGTACCGAAGCGGTTGTTGGCGCCGAACTTGGAAGATCCGTCGCGGCGTACATTCACCGTTGCGAGGTAGGTATTCCGGTAGCTGTAGTTCAGGCGGCCGAAGTAGGATAACATGCCCCATTCATCGCCGCCACCGCCGACTTTCATCCCTGTGGAGGCGAGGTCCAGGTATTGCAGCGAACCGGTGAGCCTGGCGTCGGCCGGCAGGTTTTGTCCGTAGGCCGTGATATACGAATCAAAGGAATGCTGCGCAGTAACGCCCAGCAACCCGTCGATATGATGCTTACCGAAGCTGCGGCTGTAGTTCAGGGTATTTTCCCAGGCCCAGTCAGTGCCGTTGGAGGCTTCTTCTTCCAGGCTGCTCACATCTTCCTTCTGTGAATTGCTGACAAAATACGCCGGGATATAGGAACGCTGACGGCCATTACCCACATTGATATTAAACTGTGATTTAAAGTTCAGTCCGGGTAAGAGGTCTGCCTGTGCATACAGTGATCCCATCAACTGCCAGCTTTTATTCAGGCGCTGGATATTTTCTACTGCCGCCACCGGATTGTAGGTATTGGCAAAAGGCGATACGCCATAGCTGCCGTCTGCATTCTTTACAGGCACGGTGGGCGACATCTGGATAGCTGTGCTGATGATACCTCTGGCATCACTGTCGTAATCGGAAATACTGTTACGCGTCGTAAAAGCGTAGTTCAGGTTCTCTCCGAATTTCAGCCAGCGTTTCAGCTGGTGAGTGCTGTTCAGGGATACGCCTGTTTTAGCGTAATCCGTTCCTATCACGGTTCCTTTCTGTTTCAGGTAGCTGGCGCTCATGCGGTATACGGAGCCTTCCTTACCACCGGAAAATGCCACCTCATATTTGCTGATAGGCGCTGTTCTGAAAATAGCATCCTGCCAGTCGGTACCCTCGCCATACCCATCCGGGTTATTGAAAACAGGCGCCAGGCCACCGGATACCAGGGCTGCGTTGTAATACTTCGCATAGGTATCTGCGTTGGTCAGCTTCAGTTTTTTATACACCTGCTGCATACCGGTAAACGTATGTACATCTATTTTCATCGCGCCGGCGCTGCCTTTCTTGGTTGTCACCAGCACTACGCCGTTAGCGCCACGGGAGCCGTAGATAGCAGCAGCAGAAGCACTCTTCAGGATCTCCACGGACTGAATATCTTCCGGATCGAGGTTGTTGATGTTACCAAACGGGTTACCATCCACTACATACAGCGGGTCGCTGTTGTTGATGGTGCCCACCCCGCGGATACGGATCATCATACCGGTACCGGGTGCGCCGGAGTTATTGGAAACGCTTAATCCGGCTACCTTTCCTACCAGCGCCTGATCCAGGCTACCCAATGTTCTGTTGTTGATCTGATCGCCCGCCACAGAGCCTACCGCGCCGGTGATATCCTTTTTCTCCTGGGTACCGTAGCCGACTACCAGCACTTCACTTAATGCGCTGGAAGCCTGTTTCATTACTACAGACAGCTCCCGGTGCTTTCCTTCTTCCACCACAACTTTCATGATCCGCTGCGGAGCGAAAGAGATAAAGCTCACCTCTACAGTATATACGCCAGGCTCCACCACCAGGCTGAAAGCGCCTTCGCCATCGCTGACGGTGCTTTTATTCAGTTCCGGAATACGGATGCTGGCGCCGGGGAGTACATCGCCCTTTTCGTCCGTAACCCTGCCCGTTATCTTACCCGGATTAATTTTTACGGGCTTCACCTCTTTTACGATAACGACCGTATGATTCATGATTTCATAGCGGTAACCGCTGTTCCGTAATAAACGGTGCAGGATATCGCTCAGCGCTACATTATTGAAGCTGCTTTCAGCGACCGCTTTTTCATGCAGCGCAGCCTTGTCGAATGCGAAGGATAATTTACTGGCAGCAGATAACTCTGAGATAGCAGCAGCCAGTGTTTTACCCTTCAGCTGAATCTGCAGCCGGATGTGGCTCAGATCCTGGGCTGTGCCGGCAGCGGCATGCAGGCAAAGCGTGCCGGCCACCATAATTCCCAGAAGAAGTACAGAAACTCTCATAAGATGTTTAATGGACCCCGAAAGGTTTTTTTTCATAATTTCGAATCGTTTAAATGGTGAAATACTGTTTAGATGCAACGGTATTCAAAGACCTTCCCGGGAACTGAATACCGCGCTGATTGTGACGGAAGTTGTTTCCAGCAGCTTCCGTTTTTTTATGCTGTCAGATGATTAATATATGCTGATAACCTGTTGTCTGATGTTGTATTGCGCCTGTGTAATACTGCATACAATGCGCATCACCTCTTCAATTTTACTGCTGCTGATAATGTTCATGGAAAAACGTACGTTCCTGATATCCGTCCGGCTGGTTTGCAGGCGATAGCCAAAATTGTGTTCCAGTACTGCCGCCAGCTCATCAAATGTAACACCGTCCAGGTGGATGTTTCCTTCCTTCCAGGCATTGGCCGTAACGCCATCTTTTGTTTCAATCTCATAGCTATGATCCGGCTTATGGTAGGTGAGCTGCTGATCCGGCAGTAAAGTACCGAGTGCATTGCCGCCCATGAGGACGCCTACTTTTCCTGTGGCCACATTGATACGGATGCTTCCCAGTTCAGGATAAGCCTTGATATTGAAGGAGGTGCCCAGCACCACAGTGCTGATCGTGTCTGTATGTACCATAAACGGCTGTTCCGCCTGTGTGGCCACCTGGAAGAACGCTTCTCCTTTCAGGAATACTTCGCGGGCGCGGCCTTTGAATCCGGAAGGATAGGTGAGCGTACTGCCGGCATTCAGCCATACCTCGCTCCCGTCGGTCAGAATGACCTTCAGCATTTTGCCGGCGGGTGAAACGCTGCTGAGTAATGTGGCGGCCGGTTGCGGCACACGTTGTTCCTGACGGAATAAATATGCTGCGCAGGCGAGTCCGAGTAATACCAGTACGGCAGCAGCCATCCGGAAAAATACCATTGTCTTCCGTTTATGTGCGGGGGCAGGCAGGTCCGGCATATCTGCTGTTATCCGGCTGTAGATACGGTTGCGCAGGCGTGTCCGCACCAGCTCTTCTTCCGCCTGACTGCCGAATACAGGAATAGTACGACTGTCGAAGGAAGCATACCAGGCATCCAGCCGGGCCGTTTCTTCGGATGTACATTTTCCCTGTACTTCTTTTTGCAGTAAATCAAGTAATTCGCGTTTGTTCACCTGTGGTCTTTATGAACATACTCGAACAACACAGAAGGATGTACCGGTATATTTCCAGGCTTAACATTAAGGTAACATTGATCAGTACCGGGTGAGCAGTGCTGCGGTCACTGCAAGTATTACATGAACACCGGCATCATTCGCCAGGTTATACTGGTGCAGGGCTTTGCGTATTCTTTTAATGGCCGCGCTGATCTGGTTCCGAACGGTCTGATGTGAGATAGAGAGTTCATGGGCAATTTCCTCATTGGAGAGCATGCGTTTCCTGCTCATCAGGAAAACAGTCTGCATCCGTTCGGGCATACTGCTGATTTCCTTTTCCAGCAGGCTTTCCAGTTCCTTATGCATCAGGTGTACGTCAGGATGCGTACTATAACGGGGAGCCGTAAACGTAGTATTTCTTTCAAAAGCTTCTTTCAATAAACTTTTCCTGTAGAAATCAATGATTCTTCCTTTCAGCGCTTTGTGCAGGTACGCCCGGATAGAACCTTCATTTTCTATCACGGACGGGTTTTTAAGCAGTGACAGGAATACTTCCTGCAGGATATCTTCTGCATCTTCAGCCGCAGACAAGCGTCTGCAGGCAGTTTCATACAGTTCTTTCCAGTACAGTTCATAGATTTCATCAAAATAAGGCCGGCTGTGCTGCCAGGTTGGTTCGCCGTTGCCTGTTCTGCTATCTGATCCGCGCATCCTGCTTGCAGTTAGTGTTTATAATGCAGCCGCAAAGCTCTGGTTTGATTGATAAAGTAGTAGCTGTTTACAATAATTTAATGTAGGGAGGGTGGAGTACAGACCGGAGGAAAAGCCACCAGGATGAGTTTTAAGTATTTACTTTATCTTGCAACGTTTACGTCTAATTACTGCATGGTATTAAATGGTAATGCTATCCGTAGTAGCCTGGCTTCAACCTTTTATCCAGATTAAACTATACTATGGGTCTGTTCGACTTTTTAAAAAAGAAAAATCTTCCTGCCAGCCACTCAAACGAAGCTGATAATTCCTATGAAACACAATTTGAAGAGGAAGTATTACGTACCATTCCAAGATATTTCTCTATGCCGGGTGCAGCTGTTGACATCCGGGTACGGCATAGTAAAACAAACAAAATCATTTCATTTGCTATCGCTTATCCCGATCAATTCAATACCTGGAAAACTGTAAAATCGGTTGCAGACAGGCGCGGAATCATCTATTCCCTGCTTGATGAGCAATTGGGGCCTCAGCTGCAACTATGGCAAATAATGGAACGATTTAACGACGATCGGAACTCACAGAAAGCATTGAAACTTGCATTACAATACATGGATGCAACCGTAGAGCAGCAACCGGATTTTAATACTGCCATGGCAAGAACCTACTTTCTACTGACTCAGTTTGAGCAGGCAGAGCAATACTGTTTGAAGGCGCAGGAACTTGATCCCGGTCATATCAGGACTAAACGTATTTATGCAGACGTACTTCATTGCACAGGCAGGCAAGAACAGGCTCACCGGTTATATGAGGAGATATTGAATAAGAAACTGACAAGGGACCAGCAACTGTCTCTGTCTGTTCAACAGCTGCTCGGGTTTGACGGAGACTACATCAACTCTCCGGTTTATGCATTCTCCTGGTTAAGCAATATGGAAGATACATCAGAAGAAATCTGGAACTGGGCAAACGATGAGTTTTATTACAGCCCGTATTTTCGTGCGCAGCATGCATATCGGTTGATTGAAAGGCAGGAACATTTGCGGGGGTTGGCGAAGTTGC
This sequence comes from Chitinophaga solisilvae, assembly GCF_009928525.1. GTDB lineage: Bacteria > Bacteroidota > Bacteroidia > Chitinophagales > Chitinophagaceae > Chitinophaga > Chitinophaga solisilvae. The sequence goes on from NZ_JAABOK010000008.1 coordinate 281,138, forward strand.
TAAGTCTGGTTGAGGAAATGCCGTGGTACAAGGATGCAGTAGTTAACTGCTACCATCTTATTGAACAATCAGGCATGCAGGAGCAGTTGAAGGAAGAATACAACTGGCTGGAAAGGTTGATGGCAAAGGAAATTTAGATAAATTTACCGCAGATATAAAATAGCCTGATAAATAGATAAACTGAAAAAGCCGGGATCTGATGCCCGGCTTTTTCAGTTTATCTATTTGGTTCAGATCATCAGAACTGAATATCATCAGCGACATTGCCACCCTGCGCATCCGTAAACAGTTGCTGGTACTTGGTTTTATAGCCATCCTGCCTGGATGTATATCCCTGGAAGTCTGCCTGGATATCCTGGTGAATCTGTTCATTCCAGAGTGACGCTGCTATCTGGAAGTCACCGAGGGTAATACCGTATTTATCAGCTACCCACTGAGCGCCATCCAGGCCGTATTCATAGGCCACATTCCTCGCTACTTCCAGCTCCTGGTAAAAGTCTTTATCGGATTTGATTCTTACAGTATTCTCATTTCCTGCTGCAGAAGTATCAGCTTTCAGACCGTTGAATTTAGGATGCTGATCTGCCTGGCCAAAGTATTGTCCGAACAGGGTAACAATCTCGAAGGAAGCATCCTGTTTCATGCGCTCAGGCCACAGGAGGTTGGCTTCCTGCCATACGGGTAACTCCACTCCCAGTGCTTTGGCCACATCGTCTTCACTCAGGCCGCTGCCTATTTTAGCGCAGGCTGCGCTGTAATCTTCCAGGGTAATGCCGTGAATAGGCGCTAATAAAGGATTTTCAGACATAAACAATCTATTTATAATGGTTAAAAGTGTACTCTTCCAATAATCGCTGATAGAATTTTTCATTCTCTCCTGCCATATCCGGCACTATCCTGTTCCACTCATCAAACATGGCGCGCAGGTATTTTTTATACAGTACCGGGTCCTGCGGGCGGCTGCTTTCATATGCCCTGCGAAGCTCCGCCGTACGCTGCTCTGCCAGTTCCCGCGCGTTGTGCAGTACCATTCTTGCGGCAGTAGACGGACTAAAGGTATTCTGCGACTGGCAGAAGGGACAGGGAATATAGGTGTCGATGAAAAACATTTTCGGAATGGTTATATTACCACCGCATTGTTTGCAGGTAAACTGGTCCTTTATTTTTTCGAAAGCCGCCAGCTCCTGCTGGTAGGCACTTTCCAGGTCCTGCTCCCCTGCTGCATGGCGCAACGCTTCCAACGCTTCATTGAGCCGGTCATCGAAAAGATGATAGCGGTCCAGGCAGGCCATCCTGAAATCATGTACATACCTGTAATACTCACTGCCGGCCGGAGAGGTAACCGGCGGCAAAGCTGCTTCAGCACTGTATATGAAGGAAATAATATTTTCTTCTTTCACCTCATTCGCCTTATCCCGCATATTGTTGAACTGTCCCATCAGCCCCAGCAACATATGGTAGTGCGAACGTTTGTACGGGTCTGTATCTTCTTTAAAAACCTGCTGCAGTTCCGGGATACCGGCGTCTGTCAGCTCTTCCATGCGGGCTTCGAGCCTGTCAAGAAATACAAACCAGCGTTGCTGCCTGGATTGCAGCTCCGCCAGCAGTTCGGGGTTACTGTACTTTTTCTTAAAGAAATCAAACATGTATTAGGAGTTATTTTCTTTCCTGATATGAATACCGTCTGTAAGCGTGATGTTCATAAATGCAAAGCCGCAGTAGGCACAGCTGGTCAGGCCTTTATGATAAGCCCTTCCGGCGCCGCAGTTGGGACAGTCGCGGATATCCATTTTCGCTTCTTCCTCCGGTACCCCACCGCCATAATGCTGTTGCGTGGTGGCCTTTTGCCGGAGCTTTTCCAGGAAGGAGGCGGTTCTTTTTTTGTTATCGTCTGTCATACAGGCAGGATCAGAGTAATTTGAGTAGTTCTTCTTTTTTGGCAGTATATTCTGACTCGGTAATGAGTGCCGCTTCATACAGTGATTTCAGCTTACGGAGCCGTTCTGTGATGTCATCCGCAGGAGCGGGTTTATGCTGAGCAGCGTTGGCCGGGTTCATCATACCAGCCATCATTCCCAGCACCACTCCCTGCCGCGCGCCATCGCCCAGTACCGATCCTTCCCTATCCATAGCATCCGCGATACTATACTGCGAGAACTTATTCATATCTGTCACCATATTCATACCCGTTACCTTATCGTATTGGCGCAATACCTCTTCCGGCAGGGTGATACCGGTGATGGTAAAGCGGGTCACCTCCACGCCGAAGTCAGCGAAATATGGCTGAATAAGCGGCTGTATTCTTTCGTTCAGCGCTGAAACATTGGCGGCAGCTTCCACTGCAGGTATTTTTGCGAGCGATAGTACTTCCCCGAACTTCGGGGATATGAAATCGCGCAGCTGTAATTCCAGCTCAGTAACGGTGAGCATGGGCCAGGTGCCTGCATATTCTTTAAAGAATTTCGCCACATCCGTGATGCGTACATTATAAGTGCCGAAAGCGCGGATACGCACCTGGCCAAATACCGGATCTGTCATGAGAACAGGCGCAGGTGTTCCCCATTTCAGGCTAACAAACTGGTGCGTATTGAAAAAGTATACATCTGCCTTGAAAGGGCTTTCAAATCCGTACTTCCAGCCACGCAGCCTGGAAAGCACGGGAACATTCTCTGTTTTCAGGCTGTGCCGGCCGGCGGAAAATACGTCTGCCAGCTGTCCTTCGTTGAGCAGCATGACCTGTTGGCTTTCGCGGACAGTGAGCATCGCGCCGTTTTTAATTTCCTTGTCGGCATCCGGAAATTTCCACATGAGTACCTTTGGGTCCGGCGTTAATGACTCAATAACTTCAATAAAGGGCAATGCCATTGTATGACTATTTTAAAGCATGATCCGAATGACTCTGTCGCCATACCTCAGCAGACAGGATCTGCTGCTGTGCGGGGTAACTATCTAAAATAAGTGTAAAAATCCATAAAACAAAGCATGGGCCGGCTGTGAGATGTGGCGGGAGACGGAGAACAGGCGGCCGGATAAAGGTTTAAGATATTGTTAAGTGATGTGGGACAGGCCGCCTACTTATCATGATGAAAATAGAAATGGAGAATTTGGTCTTTTAATCTATAAATCCATGCGTGTTTTTAGGTGTTATTTCGGTACGCTTTCCTGCCAGCTCCAGCAAGGTGGTTTCTATCATTTCACACATACTGCCAAGTGCCAGGTCGTTTGTATCTGTACCAAACGGGTCCTCTATTTCATCGGCGATAGCTTCAAAGGCCACGAAGGTATAGGCTATAAATACTACTATAAAAGGAGTTAACCAGCTAAGGCTGTCTACCAGTCCGAAGGGCAGCAGAAAGCAATAGATATACACCGTGCGGTGCAGCAATACACGGTAGCTGTATGGAATTGGCGTAGAAGCGATTCTTTCACAACCGCCTATCACATCGGCTATTTTATCGAGGTTCTCGTCAAACCGGGCCTGCTGAATGGAATCGATCCTGTTTTCAAGTTTTGCATGTTGTACCCATTCGCCTAAAAGCCTTGTTATTACAATTGGTTTGTAGCGATCCTGTTCCACCAGCTGAAACTGTGCTTCCGTCAGCCTTTGGCGGAGGTCTTCTGCCGGATCTGTTCCTCTCAGCTGATGTTTCAGTGCATAGGTACAGGCAGTGAGCAGCTGTACAAATTCCATCACTGTGGCCTTATCTGTGTTTACATTCACCAGTGTCAGGGCCTGACGCACCAGAGAGCGGGTGATATTCAGCTGTGCGCCCCAGAGTTTACGTCCTTCCCAGAAACGCTCGTAGCTTGCACTGTTACGGAATCCCAGAAACAAAGCCAGCACAAATCCAAACAGGGTAAGCGGTGCAGGATTCAGTGGTACTTTGTAGGAAAGAATATTTCCATGCAGGTATACAATGCCCAATGACAGTAAAAACAGTGCCAGCAGGCGTGGCAATAATTTAGGAAGCACGGAACCGTGCCACACAAAAAGCATCCTGAACCAGTGTTCTTTCTTTCTGATAATCATAGTGCTGATCCGCCTGTTAGTTTCCGGCGATTCCTGCCAGCAAAGGTAAGGCAATTCAGGTATGCTGAGCCATTGCCGCACCGCGGCAGCATGGATTCACTTTTCTGCATCAGGCGCTGATGATACCGCTTTCCTGTAATATATAATGTGCCAGGAATTTAATCCTGGGATTTTTATTAATAACAATCAGCGGAATTGACAGGCCCATACTGCTTTCAATTTTATTGCGCAGCTGTGTTATCATCAGGGAATCTATTCCCATATCACCGAAGGGCGTGTCTGTCATAATGCGCGAAGGCGTCATCCTGGTGATGGAGCCTAATAGTCCCTGTAACAACTGTTCCATTTTTTCTTCAGCGACGGCGGCTGATTCATAGTTCAGGAGAGCTGTTTTCCATGCTGATGTATTGCCAGTGTTGACCTTCTTTTCATCCAGCAGCTCTTTAAACAGGTTATCCCGGAGATAGGACGGATTGCAGGAGATGAATTTATATGGATTAAATTTTATGGACATCACATCTGTCAGGCTATTCTTCAGTATATACGAGAATATTTCGAGGAAGCTATCTACAGTAAAACTGCCTATACCTTCTTCATGGAGCCTTGCTCCTCTTATATCCTTTGCTGCCGCCAGCCCGACATCTGCAACCGTTCCCCAGTTGATGCAGGTCACGGGCAGGCCGGCTGCCTGCCGGTATTTTGATAACGCATCAAGGAAAGCATTGGCTGCTACATAATTACCTTGTCCTGGCAACCCCAGGAAGGAAGCCGCAGAAGAGAACAGTACAAAGTACTGTAATTCGTCCTGTTGTGTCAATTGATGCAGCAACCATGCACCATTGGTTTTAGCCAACAGTGGTCTGTTAAACTGAGATTCATCCATTGTCATTAAAGTGCCGTCATCTAATACAAGTGCAGCATGAAAAATACCTTTTATCGGAGGAAATTTTCCTCTTACCTCCTCCAGCATATTCTTTACTGCATTAAAATCACTGATATCTCCTTTTATGATCTCTAGCTCACAACCGGCTGCCCGCATATCGGCAATAATATTAGCGGCTGCCTGACCGGGATCGTTGCGGCCTGTCAGTACTATGTGTGCAGCTCCGTTCTGGGACATCCACCGGGCAATAGTGATACCCAGCCCACCCATCCCACCGGTGATGATATAGGTTTCATGCGCATTAAACAGGAGAGGTACAACGGAAAATCCGGATGGTGTCATATTGAAAACAATTTTCCCGGTGTGTTGCCCTCCTGCCATGAGGGAAAAGCCGTCCTTCACAGCCGAAGCAGGAAAAACAGTTTTAGGCAGCGGGGGCAGATGTCCTGCCAGGACACCTTTCATAATTTCCGTATGCAACTGGTATATGCTTTCCGGCTGTTCCATATACAACACATGCAGGTCCAGGAATGAATAGGCAATGCCTTTTTTGAAAACTGACATACCCAGGCTGGTATTACCGTAGATATCCTTTTTCCCTATATCGCAGTACCTGCCGGCACAACGCAGCAATGTCATACTTTTCACCAGGAGCTCTCCTGTAACTGCGCCCAATATTACATCTACTCCTTCATTACCTGTATAATTCCAGGTATCCTGTACAAAAGCGGTGGAGCGGGAATCCATCACATACTGTATTCCCATATCCCGCAGCAATTGTCTTTTAGCTGCTGTACCTGCCGTTGCATAGATTTCTGCGCCTATCATATTGGCGATATGGATGGCAGCCAGGCCTACCCCTCCGGATGCATTGTGTATCAGCACACGTTCACCTTTTTTCAGGCCGGCATTGGTTACCAATGCCCTGTATGCGGTACCATATGCAACAGGTATAGTGGCCGCATCTTCGTAATCAAGATTATCCGGAATCACTATTACGAATGTTTCCCTGGTTACAATAAAGGAGCCCAGCGCATCGCCGGCAGGCGTTATTCCCATAACGCGATACCCCGGACGTACCCCTGCAACTCCTGGACCCACGCGGGTTACCTCCCCTGCAAACTCTATTCCCAGGCTCATTTTTCCTCCCGGATACACTCCCAATGCCGACAATACATTCATAAAATTAAGTCCGCAGGCGGCTATTCTCACCTCCACCTCTCCTTCTCCCGGAACAGATCTCATACACACAATTGGAGTAATACCTTCCAGCAGGCCGGGGGTATCTGTTACAAAACGGTAAGGACAGTCAGCTGCAACCGGTACCTGTATGATGTCTGTTGCCGTATGTTTCTTTTCGTCCGGTGAATAATGCGTCAACCTGCTCACATAAATATTTTCACCGCGTACAGCAAATGCCTTATCGTTTGTTGCCGATTCCAGCAAGCGGCAAACTGATTCCCACTCTATCCCGGTAGCCTGTAGTGACAGGTCAAAGCGTGTGCAATCATATTCCTGGAATTCATGAAAGGCGGTATGCATCAGATTCCACAGGGGGGCATTAAAAAGTTCAACCCGTTCACCCTGCAGTATAGCCTGGGTGCCGGATGTAATGATTACCAATTTAAGCGGAGTGCCGGAAATCCGTTGCTGCAGGGTACGCAACAAGTTTATCAGCGGCATACAATCTGCCGTAATATATTCCGCCGGATTACTGACGGGTACGGATGGTGTACGGTTCAGACAGATGATTCCCCGTACAGGAGATCCGTTATCATGCGTTAATGCATCCTGTAAATCCGCCTCGCTATTCACCAGTGTTGCTTCCCTGCCGGTTTTAATCAGTTGCGTGATTAAACCTTCCGGATGTTGGTCTTTGTCTTTGGACCATACCAGCCACCGGCCTGCAGGAAGGTGTGCGGGTTTATCTGCATCAGCCGGAAGGTGATAAGGTTGCCACTTCAGGTTGTACAGGAAATCCGCCGGTTTCTTTTCCTGCATGACTTCCATATTCTTAAAGCATAAATCTTCAATAGTTACTATCTTATCTCCGGTATCATTATAAATGGAAATCTGTATATGGTACTCTCCCCTGATGGCTTTTGACAACCGTATAATTGTTGCCTTTACCCATAGCACAGGAGTTATTGTGCTGTCATCAAAAAAAGTGCATTTATGAAAGGCTGCCGCCAGAATGCTTCCCCCTGTTCTATCTTCGCTGATACCCAGCAGGCATCCTGTATGCAGACAAGCGTCAAGTATGGCGGGATGAAAGATATGCCGGTTACCCGCTTTTATTAATGTTCGGGATACTTCAATTTTTCCTGCCGCCTGGTCATCTTTGATATAAAAATCTCTCAGCAGGCTAAAATTTTTCCCGTACTGTAATCCGTATTTTTCAAACTTCGCATAACATTCTTCCCTGGCATGATGCTCATAACTGTCGAGCTCCTGTATGAGATCCTTCAGCGGATAATTTGTAACAGGAAATGAAGCGGTAGTTAAACGGAGATACCCTGTAGCTAACAGTATCCAGTCTGTATTATGCTGTTTGTCTTTACTGTAAAAACTAAATTCAATATTCCCCTCTGCAGATGAAGTGAGGATCAGCTGTACGCGTGTTGCCGATTCATCCAGTATCAGCGTTTGTTTGTATTCGATCTTCTCCATCACATACTGCCTGTCAGGGTAACTGATTGTTGCAGCGCTCATAACATACTCCAGGTATCCTGTACCAGGAAATACGGCCACATTATTTATAGCATGATCATTCAGGAACGGGAACAAACTGGTACTGAGATCGGATTCCCAGTAAATCTTTTTATCATCTGAAGATGCCAGATGAAGACGGGTACTGCCAAAAGAATGCAGACTATCTGTAGCCTGATACGGAATAGTTCCGGGCTTTCTTTCATCCACCCAGCATCTCTCCCATTGCCAGGGGTATCGTGGAAGTGGTATCGCTGCTATTTCAGCCGTTCTCAGCGGATAAACACTGTGCCAGTCTACCTTTCCACCTGCTTTATACAGCAGGCAAAGCTGTTCAAGCATTTCTTCCATCTCCGGCTGTTCACGCTTCAGAGAGCCAATGACTGTACAATTTGTTTTCCGGAGATATTCCATGTTCTGTTGTATTACAGGAAGCAGTGTAGGATGAGGGCCCAATTCAATGAATATATATTCTTCCTGTTGCAGCATTTGCTGTATTCCCTGGGAAAACAATACCGGTTTTCTCAGGTTATTCACCCAATAGGAGGCATTACACGCTTCTCCGTGTATGAAACTGTTGACTACTGTTGAATAAAAAGGGATATCAGCTTTACCGGGTAAAATGCCGGTTAACTGTTCCTCCAGTTCTTCTTTTAACGAATCTACCAGCGGGCTGTGAGAGGCAATATCTGCATTGATACGCCGGCAGAAAATATCTTTTGCCTCCAGTTGATGAAGTATGCTATCAACAACTGCCGGATCTCCGGAAATCACGGTGGAGACAGGGCCGTTACTGGCAGCAATGGAAACTTTATCTTCATAGGGACGCAGGATTTCCATCGTATCTTCCATACCCGATTCAATTAATGCCATGGCTCCCTGACCGGATAACTTCCTGGCCAACCTGCTGCGGCGGCAGATAACCGACACCGCATCAGGTAAAGAGAGAATTCCCGCCATACAGGCGGCGGCTATTTCTCCCATACTATGTCCTATGACAACATCTGGGCTGATGCCCCAGGATTCCCAGAGGCGGGCCAGGGATATCTCAATGGCAAACAATACCGGCTGCAGGATGTTGATCTCTCCCAAGCGGTTGTCTGCGCCTGTTTTATTGATTTCCGCTATTACAGACCATCCCGTTTCAGCGCTGATGGCAGCGTCGCAGGCGATCATGGACTGTCTGAAAACGGGCGATGTTTCCAGCAGGCTTTTTCCCATGCCCTGCCACTGTCCGCCCTGACCGGGGAAGACAAAAGCTATTTTCCTATGCTGCCATTTAATAACCGGTTTAGACGGCAGGCTCTCCGCAAGTGCTTCCTGTAATCTTTGCTGTATGGTAACTGCATCCTTTCCGGAAACACATAGGCGGCAGGGTAGATCCGAGCGGCGCAGCGCAGCAGCAGCAGCGATATTGTATGCAGCAAACTTTCGCTGAGCAAGCAGTGTACTATATTCACCTGCGAGTATGGTCAGGGCCTGATCGTTTGCAGCCGAAACAGGCAATATTATATACGGCTGTTCAGATGTTTTTTCAGCCGGCTCCTGCATATTAACAGCAGGTGTTTCTCTCAGTACCACATGTGCGTTGGTACCATTCAGCCCAAAAGCATTCACGCAGGCATACCTGATACGCTTACCGGGCAGCCAGTCAGTATTACTGACCGGTATGGTTACAGGCATGTTTTCCCAGGGAATAGCTTTGCTGGGGGTTTTGAAATGCAGGTTAGCGGGAATGCAGTTATGCTGTAGCGCCAGCACTGCTTTAATGAATCCGGCCATGCCGGCAGAAGACTCCGTATGACCGATATTTGTTTTGGAAGATCCTACCAGTAAATTTTTCGTTCTCGTACTACTTCTGAAGACGCTGGCAATCCCGCTCATTTCAATCGGGTCGCCAACCGGAGTGCCGGTGCCATGGGCTTCAAAGTAGTCTATATCATCAGGAGATACACCTGCTTTTTTCAGTGCCTCCCGGATCACTTTTTCCTGGGTTACCGGATCAGTGGTAACATAACTGGACCGGCCCCCTGCAGTATTGGTCGCAGTGCCGGCAATAACCGCCAGTATTTTATCTCCGTCTTTCAGGGCGTCACCGTACCGTTTTAATACAACAACTCCGGCCCCTTCCGATCTTGCAAAACCTTTTGCATCGTTGTCAAATGATCTGCAGCAGCCATCAGCGGCAAGCACTCCCAGTTCGGAAAGGCTGATATACCGGCCAGGAGACAGGATCAGATTAACACTGCCGGCCACGGCCAGGTTACACGTTCCGGACAACAGATCATTACAGGCAAGACTGATAATTGTCAGGGAAGTAGAACAGGCAGTATCTGTTGCAATACTTGGTCCATGTAGTCCGTAAACATATGAAATACGTCCGCAGCTGGATGACCGCATGTTGCCTGTCAGCAGCTGGCTATTGTCGCAGTTGGCAATATCTTCATACTCGTCCCACAAAATGCCTGTGTATACCCCGGTAGCGCTATCTTTCAGTTCATTGATCTTTATATTGCCGTTTTCAAATGCCTCGTAGCTCAATTCCAGCAGCTGACGGAATTGCGGATCCATTGCTTTTGCCTCCAGGGGGGTAATATTGAAGAACCCTGTATCAAACAAATCAATATTCTCAAGATATCCTCCGTGCCTGGTGTATATTTTTCCCGGAATTTTTCCGGTTTCATCATAATACCGGTCAAAGTTCCATCTGTCATTCGGTATATCATGGATTACATTTATATTATTCTTCAATATTTCCCAGTATTTTTCCGGAGAAGTGGCTCCGCCTGGGAAACGGCAGCTCATACCAATGACAGCTACTGCATTTTTCAGATTATCTTCATGTGCGGAATTATATAGCATACACACAAAATTTAGCATACAATAAAAGAACTCTCAACGAAAGCTTTGTACCGGAGTATTACGTATTACCTGCTGATATAATTAAATACCTATGCCCTGGACGGACACAGCTTCAATAGACAGATCTTAGACCTGCTCTCTATCCTGACGGTTAACACATTACAAAAGTAGAAACATAGATGGAGGGGGTGCTAAATAAACTATATCCCGGCCAGCAGGTTTTAGAGCCCTTTCCGGTGATATTTCCGGATCATGTCCGGGTAGTATAACAAACAGGGTTTCTGGCATCCTGGGGAATGCCGGAAAAACCGTTACAATAAGTTACCGTTTAATCCGGATCGCAGCAGCGTACCCCAATGCAAGTGAATATCCCAACAGGCTATGATGCAACAGAGCGGCCATGCCGCATAAAACACCGGGACCGGTTTACAGGTGAGTTGCTATCTGAAAATAAATCCTTCTTTAAACGGATCTTCCGGATCAAAATAGAAAGTATGCCGCCCGGTGATAGAAGCAGTTCCACTTACCTGCGGTATGACAGCGTTGTAATCACCAAAGGTGGTCTGCTCCCTTGCCGTTACCCCCATCGTGCTGCCGGTAATGCTTTCTATTATTATAGTTTCATTGAGCTTTAATTCCCCTTTGGCATGGTGCAGCGCAGCACGCGCGCTAACGCCGGAACCGGTAGCGGAACGGTCTACCTCTCCTTCTGCAAAGATGCATACATTGCGGCTGTGATGTTCTTTTTTATGGGCCTTGCCTGTGAAGATGGTGCCATATAAAAAGCTCAGGTCTTCTTCAAAAGGATGTCTGATGGTAAAATTGTTCATCACTGCCTGTTTAATCCTGCGCCCGTAATCAATCAGCTGGTTATAGTGGCTGGCATCCAGATGCAGCTGAACGCTGTCAGCATCTACAAATGCATAAAAAGCGCCGCCATAAGCCACATCAAATGTTACATTGCCGATACCGGGCACCATTACTTCCTGGGCAGCTAAATACAGAAAGGAAGGGACATTACGGAAGGATACATCTTTTACGTTACCATTGTCTATGATAGCACGGGCATAGATTTTCCCGGCAGGTACGTTAAAGATCAGCTCAGGATGATTCCCCTCTTTCTTAATGATGCCGGTTTCCAGCACCAGTTTGGTCAACGCAATCATCGCATGGCCGCACATGGTGCTGTAGCCTTCGTTATGCAGGAAGAACACATCCAGGTCCGCGTCTGCGGAAGCAGATATCACCGCGCCGTACATGTCTGCATGGCCACGCGGCTCCCACATGATACCCGTACGGATGTAATCCAGGTGTTCCTTGAAATATCTTCTTTTTTCCAGCACAGTTTCTCCTTTTACAGCAGGTAATCCGGAGATAAAGACACGCAGCGGTTCGCCGCCGGTATGCATGTCTATCGTTTCTATCTTTAACCACCGGGCCGGCGCTTCCCAGTGAAAATTATGAAGCTGTGTTTGCATCTGATGAATCATGAATGATGAAGAATTGTTATTGCTGCACTACAGGAGGTTTAAAAAGAAACTGCTGTACCGATGTTTGCGGCGCTGGCCTTTTCATACAGCGCCCTGGCCATAAACAGATCAAAAAGCGCCATGCCGGCGGATTTGTAGGCAGTAGTAACATTAACGTCTATCTTCACTTCACCGGTTAAAAGTTTTCCGATAGTGAATACATCTTCCTCCTGTAAAATTCCTTTCATGAGCGGATTGATAATATCGCCGGTTTCTTTTTTAGCGAATACGGAATCTATGGCCAGTTTCCCGGATAACCGGAAAACCTGATCCGGCAGCTCCTGCATGTCCGGTTTGTAGGAACCGATACTGATGAAATGTTTATTTTCCAGCAAACGCGGATCATCCGGTAAAACCGGCGTGGCAGAGCGGCTGGCGGCAATAATCACGTTTGTGTGTTGCAGGATGGTATCCGCATCTTTACAGGGTATGACGGTGACTGCCGGGAATTGCTCCCGGAGTGCTGTCACAAATGCATCCATACCTGTCTGGGATCGTTGCAGACAATATATTTTCGTCACTGGCCGCACCGCGCAGGCAAAAACAGCCTGTTGGATTCCCTGTACGCCCGCGCCGATTAATCCGATAGTATCAACATCGGGAGGAGTCATATATCTGATGCCTATGGCGCCCAATGCGCCGGTACGCAATGCCGTCAGCTTTGCGGCATTCATCATCGCCAGCGGGAAACCGGTATGCGCATCGTTGAGCAACATGGCGCCGTTGGTGACAGCCAGCTGCTGCTCACGGTTTCCCGGCACTACCGATACCAGCTTCGTACCAAAATAGTCATGGGAAAAAGAAGGCATGGAAAGAAAAGTATTTTCTCCCCAATCGATATGCATGCGTTTGGGTACCAGGCAACTATTCTGCTCGTTGGCAATCAATGCCGCCTCTACGGTTGCGATCACTTCTTCCAGAGAAAGCAGGTTTGCAACATCATTGTTATTTAATATCAGCATTACAGATATACATGAAAATAACCTGTCTTACCAGACAGGTAAACCTAGATACAATTAACCCTGAAATTTCAGTGATAAATATTTTAACAGTGTGAATGTATTACTTATTGCCGTGGCGGGCCGCACCGATGTTGACCGTTTCTTTGCCGAAATTAACCGGCATCCGGCGGTGGCATTCAGGGGTAACTTACAATTTTGTCTTACATTTATCAGCCGGGCGTAACTGAAGATATAATACCAACAGCATCAGATGGCACCATATGAATAAGACAGCTATTACCAGGAGGAATTTACTGAGGCAGGTGGGATACGCGCTGATCCTGCTTCCGGCTCCGGCTTACCTGAAAAAGGTTTGTGCCGGTATACCTGCACCCCGGAACAACCATATGCAATATAAGGGCGTCAACTATGATACGGGAACAAATTTCTCGCCCGGAAATTTATCAGCGGACTGGGACGAGCAGGCGATGCAGTTCGATATCCGCGTTATCCGCCGGGAGCTGCACTGCAATGCCGTGAATGTTTTCGGCACCGATATACCGCGGCTTACTAAAACCGCCGCCTTCGCGGCCGCAGAGGGCCTGCAGGTATGGATACAGCCCCGGTTATTTCACAGCAGCCAGGATGAGATGCTGACGCATTTATCTATAGCAGCCAGGGAGGCGGAACAGCTGAGGCAGCAATATCCCGGCCTCATATTAAATACCGGCTGTGAAAGCAGCCTGTTCGTATCCGGTATTATTCCCGGCGATAATATGGAGGCAAGGGTGCGGCAGCTGACTGACAACTGGCAGTCTATTCCCGCCTGGAATGAAAAACTGAATGCCTTTCTCGTTAAAGTAAGCGCTACTGCCAGGGCCGGATTCAAAGGAACAATCACGTATGCTGCCGGTCCCTGGGAATCGGTCAGCTGGCAGCTTTTCGATATAATAGGACTGGATTATTACCGCGAAGCAACCAATGAGAAAAACTATGCGGAAGCATTACGCGCCTTTCACCAATATGGCAAGCCGGTGGTGATTACAGAATTTGGCTGCTGTACCTATGAAGGAGCGGATAAAAAAGGCGCTGCCGGTCATGAAATTATTGACTGGAAGAACAGCGGTCCGGAGATCAAAACGGGTTATATCCGTAGCGAAAAAACACAGGCTGACTATCTCCGTGATCTGTTCAGCATCTATCAGCGTGAAAAAGTGCATGGTGCATTTGTATATGTATTTAACAATGCGGAGCTGCCTCACGCTGCAGCAACACGGTATGACCTGGATATGGGGAGCTATAGCCTGGTGAAGGCCTTGCCTGCCGACAGCGGCAACCAGGATGTTAGCCGGCGATGGGAACGTAAGGCATCTTTTCACGCAGTAGCCGCCATGTTCCGCGACGGCCATATCCCGGAGCGTTGATATCTCCTACCCTGTCCGTATGCTAAAAATTTCGCACACCGATATATGCCAGGATCACATCTACTGCTGATTGCCCGGGAATACCGGTATCTATTTCCAGATCGGCATCATCTCTCAGCAGAGGTTCAATGGTTTGTATTAAACGAAGTACCCTTGCGGCTTCTTCCGGCGTGCAGCCGTAACTGTTACTCCCACGGGATGCCAGCCGGTCGAGGATGACATGGTCCGGCGCAGTGAGTAATACGATATAATCGAAGTAAGGATAAAATCTGCTCATATTGCTGGCGCATCCGCTTACAAAAAGCAGCTCAGCGGTATCTGCGGTCAGCAGTTTTTCCACGCGGCTTTCGTCCCATATCCAGTCTTTCCCTTCTTTCACCTCATTGTCCGGGTAGTCCGGATCAGTCCCCGCATCAGCCCATACAGAATAGGCAGCACTGTCAAGATCGGCTGTGGTGAAGCCGCGTGCCTGGAGTTCTAAAATAGTGCTGGTTTTCCCGGTGCCGGACATACCGGTGATGAGTACTGTTTTCATAGCATGCTAAGTTCGGGAAATATTACAGAAGTTAACATTCAAAAATATGTCTGCTGTCAGCGGTATATCTATGCGTGTTTATTATATCCTGTATTGCATAAACAGACAATCCCATCAACAATACGGCTATATGGATTGAAGCCGCTCAGTTCAATGGCTCCGGACAATACTCCTAAAAAGGCCCGCCGGACAGCCACGCCCCTGTTGGGTTCCAATGTGTAGGTACTTCTAAAAGCCTTATCAGCATCAATAAACAGCTTTGCATCCGTTTCATTGTTTCCTTCACCTCCTCCAATGATATGGTGTTTCCAGATTCCTGAGATAATATTCCGTAAAGTATTTACCACCGGATGAAGCTGGTCGTGGCTGGAAATGGCTTCATCAAAGAAGCAGCACCACTGATCTGCCAGTGCCCATAAACTTTTGATATCATTACCGGCAGTCATGCAGCTTTTGAGCGTTACTGCCGCCACCTCACAACATCGCTCGTATACAGGCCCTTCTGTAATATCCCCCGGCAGTACTCTCCGGACAGCTCTTTGCACGAGTTCCCGGATGTCTGTCCTGCACAGCTCCCATAAAGGGAGCCACTCACCTGTATGTAGTAAATCGCCATCAGCAATCCTGCAGGAGACATTTCTGTCTTCCTGTAATTTAAAACCAAATATTTGCGCAGACTTCTCATCTGCAGCACATAAAACATCCAGTTGTCGTCGCAATTGATAGCGCGGATTAATAGCATACCATACACATATCCCTATAGCAGATTCCGCAGCCTCTGCATGTCCGGCCTCTCCGCAGTCACATGCCAGTGCATCATCCGTTATCATCGCCAACGCTTCCGCATATCCGGCCATTCCTATTGGACCTGCGACGGATAATGCTACCAGTAATTCATTAACGCCATCTCCCTGCTTACTATCAGAAAAGAAATCAATGATATCGTTATAACGAAAAGTATTGTCAAGTACCCGTTTGATTTTGCCACATTTTCGTGCACTCATAAAAGTACCTGCCTTATCTGCCAGATGGTGATACCCATCTGCTCCCATGGGCACTCTGAAATAAGGCACCATAAATCCGTCCCACCATCGCATTTTCAGGTATTCCTCCGGAGTTACGGGCCCTCCGCATGATAAAATGAGATGCTCCAGCTCCTTTACTGCCATAATTTCTATTCCGGCTGTTACCATTTCCCGCCATTTCATAAATGCACCCGCTACCACGGCGTCTCTGAGTCCGGCAGCCACAGCAGATCCTCTCAGACATGTAATACCTTCGTTCATCACTTTTATATAGGTAGCATATTCTCCCACACCAACATCATCATGAGCGCCTACATTATCAACTGCTATCAGCACAATAAGGAGTGAGCTGCATAAGTCCAGTATACGCTCATCGGCTATCCGGATAAACTGCCAGATAAAAACGCTGGCAAAGGTATTCCGTATTATCACAGGCAGCGCATTATCCAGTTTTCCGCGGCACTGCTGCTGATACTCCTGCCAAAGCAGTTTCGCCTCATTGCCCTTTTCCGGAATTACTGTTCCTATTGTATCTATCCATTCGCCCGACCGATGTTTACCGATCAATGCAGTTGCAGCAGCCAGCACCGCCATAGCGGCCAAAGGGCCTGATGACACAGCAAAACGCAGTTCATCGGACAGTGCAGTATCAATCACCAGCCGGCATAATTCCCCGAAGGGAGTTGTCTCAGGGACTTTTGCTGATTCATATGGAACGTAAACTGGTTCCTTTACAAAAATTGTATGAGGACCATTTTTACCCTGGGGAGATGCCAGTTTTTTGAGGAGTTTCAAAAACCTGTCGTTGATATTACTATCTGACAAGCCACATGCTTCGATACTCCAAACATCCGGCTGTTTCATTTTTAAATGATGCCGTAGTGCAGCTATCTGATCTGCCCTGAAGTTGCCGGTCATAGGAGCACCCATAATAATCATTTAATGGTTACTGTAGCAAATACCAATTCAGCATGGAGGGAAATAATCATCCGCAATATAATATGAATTACTGCCAGGGTATTACATCTTATGAATAAGATGATAGTATTGCAGAAGTGGTTTTATTGCTTATCAGGTGCTTATTTACCCTGTAATCCGGTATACCTATAATTACTGACCGCATACTGTATGCAGCCATCTGCTGTAGCTTCGGGATTGAATGACCTATTCGTTCCAGATATAAGAGAAACGCTTATGATGTAAGATAAACCTGACAGGGACTGACAGCCAGCATATACTTTTCTTTCCGCAACAAAATGAGATCGCAGGATACAGATTATCATCTTCCTGTTCTGCTTCCCGATAAATATTTAACCCAGACTGTAGTACAACGGAGAATCATGTCCATCTGTTTACCTGAGAATTCCGGTTTATCGCAGATATCCCCTTCTGTATTTTATTCACCCTCATAAAAAAAAATATGAAAAAGTTAACGTTAATCATTACCATGCTCTTTGCCGTACAACTGATAGTTGTTGCCGCCAACCCTCCTTCAAAGAAAAGGACTGCCGGTGTACACAGTGCACGCGGTGTTTCTATCCTTGTTACCACCATTTATATTTACCGTGATAACGGGTATGAGTATATCAATCCGTTATGTAGCATCATGGCTACTGCAAAAGCGTATGTGCTTAACCGGCAGACCAACAGCTACAATTATATCAGTTGTCCCTCCTCCGCTACCAATGTAGTGGTATCAGTTGGAGATCAGCTAGAGTTAAGATACAAGCCTACTTCCGGGAATAGCGGTTCTCCGCTTGCCAGCGGGCCTTATACTGTTACGCAGGAGGATATAACCAGGGGAACAATAGAGTTGAGTGTTGGATATACCAACAATGAGCATCTGCAATAACAGCTGGTTTTATACCGGCAGGATGTTTACCATATTTCTGCCGGTATAGGCTTTTTGTTGTCAGGCAGGTTGTGATGCTGCTGCATTTTTCATGGCAGCAGCAGTGTTTTCCCATCCTTCCCATAATGTTTTTCCTGCTGAAACTAATCAATATAGAAGCCTCGTCCCCATACCTTTCCATTGATTACACGATATCAGATTAGCACTGTACGGGATGCAAAACCAACTGTACGGTGCATAGAATTATTTCTTCCGTATTGTTTTTTTCATGAATTTTATCCCATTCAAGTATACTTCAATAAAATGCAGGCACTCCAGAAATTTCTCATACATACTAAAACCCTGTAGCAGACAGGTTATTGATGATATCCGGATTAACACAAAAAGATGCCGGTAGCCTATAAAAAACAGGAGTAGCAGTAATAATGGGCATTGAAGCACCAACTGATATTATTCATGTTCAATCAGTCTCAATTTATCATTAAGTAACTTCCAGGGCAATACCTCAAAACATCAGAATATGATAACAAGTTCTTAATTTAAACAGCCCCCTTTCATAATTTCTGTTTATCTGTATCTGACATAAAAGTAACCATTATGGCAAGTATTGGAATCATTGGTGCAGGAGTGAGCGGCCTGGTAACCGCTAAAACATTCTTAGAAGGCAATCATCACGTTTCTGTATTAGAAAAAACGTCTGGAATAGGTGGTGTTTGGAAGCGGGATCATTGTTACTTTGGAGCATCCACTCAGACCACCCGGGACGAATACGCCTTTTCGGACTATCCTATGCCGGCATCCTTTCCTGAATGGCCTTCCGGAGAGCAGATATTGTCCTATCTCAGAAACTATGCAACACATTTTGGCTTATCTCAACATATTCGCTTCAATACTGAAGTTATTGAAATGAAATATCTGGACAATATCTGGTCTGTAGAGGTTTTCGATCGGAAAAAAAGCAAAAATGCTACCTTACTATTTGATTTCGTAATTATCTGTACCGGAACTTTTAATGTCCCTTATATTCCAGCATTTGAAGGTATGCAGGAATTCATTGATCACGGCGGCAAGGTACTTCATACAACAGATGTTTCCGATGCATCATTAGTAGAAAATAAATCCGTAGTCGTTGTCGGATTCGCTAAATCGGCCACAGATGTTGCCACACTGGTAACTGATCATGCTAAGGATTGTACACTTATCTATAGAAAAGCACGATGGAAAGTACCGCGCTATTTTGCTAATATAATCAATCTGAAATACTTACTACTTTCAAGATACTCCGAAATTTTCATAACGCCGCCTCATAAAAGCGGCAACAAAAATCAGTTTCGGCTGCCCAAACGGCTCTTTGCATGGTTACAATGGCGTATGGTGGAATTACTTCTAAAAAAACAATTCAGGTTAAAATCCTGCAACATGATACCTGAAGACCCCATTGAAACTCAGATAAATTGCGCCCTTGGAGTAGCCCATCCAGATTTCTACCCTAAAATCAGAAAAGGACAGATAAAAGCTATCCAGACAGAAATTGACAGATTTAACGGTAGTCATATTGAATTAAAGAATGGATCAACGATCAAACCAGACCTGATCATCTTTGGTACCGGCTTTCTGCGGCGCCTTCCATTCCTGGAAGAAAAAAACCGGAATATAATATTCAATGAAGAAACGGGCTTTCAGCTTTACAGAAATATAATTCATCCAGACATTCCGCAACTTGCCTTTGTGGGTTTCAATACCAGTTTTGTCACATCCCTTACTTCCGAGATAGCATCTCATTGGGTACTTAGACTTGTTAATGGCAACTTACAGCTTCCATCAAAAGATAAGATAAAGGAAGAAATACTAACTATGTCAGCCTGGCAACAGCATCGAAACCATGTGACCAGCACACATGACGGAACCTGTATAGCCCCTCTTAACCTGCAATACCTGGATAAATTAATGAAAGATATGGGCCTGCCGCGAAAAGTCAGCAAACTACCTTTATACGATTTTATCAGACCTGTGAGCCCTAAAGATTACTACAAACTACTCAAATATTACAAAAAAAATGTTACCGGATAACAACGGCCATCATATCCGGGGCACATTCTTCACAAGCTGGTTTCAATAAGATAGAATACGGATACTTATATCTGTATGTAATCGTCTGCCATACCCATGATGCCTGAAAACAAGTCTCAATTCCATGCAGATATCTCCCTACCATTAGTTTATTCATTATCCTCCTGCAGCCAACCCTGAACCCAGCACTGAATTAAAGATGAAGAACCTATAGTAAAATTGTAAGCTTCCAGACTTGATAAGATCTGGCAACAAACAATTCCGATTTATTTATATGATTCGCGCTCAGCATTCCGTTGCGCATAGCCTATTAGGCAATAGTTCCTTAACTGCTGCCTCATTGCATTCTTTTTTATAAAATTTATATCACCTGCTCCCGGATAAATCCCAGCTGCTGAATCTGACGATTGGCTTAGTCCTATACCTCAAAAACACGCTGAAATTTAATATCATTACTATGCGTCTGCGTTTTATTGTTTTCCCAGTATCCCTGCTATTCCCGTTATTTACTTTGGGACAATATCAGCAACATCTTCCCAAAGCGAAACCTATTCCTCCCAATGCAGCCGCTATGTTTAAAGTACTGGAGCGGCCCCTGGGAACATTCACAGGGACTATTCCCATTAGCTTTCCTTTATGCAGCGTGAACAGTGGTCCGTTATCAGCGAATATTTCCCTCAGCTATAATAATACCGGTGGTATACGGGTTGAAGAGCTGTCAGGTTGTGTGGGGTTGGGGTTCAGCCTGGCGGATGGCGCCGGCCGGATAACGCAAATGGTGAATGGAAAGCCTGATGACAGCCAGCTAGGCATGCTGATGAACCCTTTTGCCCGGCCCTCTACGTTCAATGTCAATAACCTCTCCCACATGGCCGAGTTAGGACAGGACCGCCTGGACCTGGAGCCGGATGTATTCCTGTACAACTTTAATGGTCGCTCCGGTAAATTTTTCCTGAAGGAAAATGGAGATGTTATTATGATGACCAATGACGCCATCGATATTACTTACACCCGCGATAGCAGCCAGGCGCCACCCGGACCAGGTATCCGGTCATGGATCATCACGGATGAAAACGGCCATAAATATTATTTTGGCAGAAATAAAGCCGGCACAGGTGACCTGCGAATAGTAAACCAATCCACCTATAATGGTAATGGCGGCTCTTCTCCCAGTGAAACATCTTCCGTATCATGGCACCTCGCGGAATCCTATGATATGAATGAGGAGAACAGTATAAAATACTCCTACGTCACTACAGGAGATGCTTTCACCACTATTTCCGGCAGCTTTATGCCGCTGACTACCGCCGGACTGGACTGCAGGGGCTTTAATGTAATCAGTGATATAGGTACAGTCACTACCTCCGGTACTGAATATATGGTCAGCCGGATTGATGCAGGCAGTGGTTATCTTATCTTTAATGCGGCGCCGGATTATACCTATGGTCCCAAACGACTGCTGTCTATTCAGCAGTATGATCCCAATGGTAATTTCAGGGGAAAATTTACATTTAACTATGGTCCTGATTTCACCAGCAACCGGTTTAAATTAAGTTCGTTTTCACAGTTTGGTGCTGCTGGTACTGATAGCCTTACGCATAAGTTTGAATACATTGAATCCGTGGCATTACCTACAGTACTTAATCCTGCTGTAGATATATGGGGATTTTTCAACGGTAAAGCCAATTTAAATTCCGGCTTGATTCCCAACCTGATCTTCTCCAACGGTGCTAATGATTTCTACTGGGATTACTGGGCCATCCGTACTGCCGATCCTTATTACGGCAAAGCAAATGTGCTCCGTAAAATCACCTATCCCACCGGTGGATACCGGGAAATTGAATACGAAGGGAATGAGGTGCTTGGCCTGGGAGATTTTTTCATTTATCATCCTGATTCCAGGTATATGGTGAGCAGGTCTTTCAGCGAAAGTAATTTTCGTGCGGGAGGCACTACCAGTCCATCGCTGCAACATGCATTCACCGTTAACACTTCCTTTAATATCTCGCGGGTTACCTTCAACCTGGGTAATCTCTCTTTGCCCTGCGGTAATAACTTCTCCATAAAATTTATGCGGGTCAATTCTCCGGGAGATTTAAACGGCGGTTATCTCATACAGTCTTTTGACGGCCAGCGCACAGGTAGCCTGATATTAAAGAATGGCAACTACCGCGTGGATATTTATTCCACCAGCCTGCAGTTTCCCTGTACCGCCGGTACGCTGTCCTGTTCGTGGCTGGAGGGCGTGCCAGATACTACTACTGTCCAGTTTACCTATGGCAATACGTACCAGATGGGAAGAAGGTCTTATTATGCCGGCGGGGTGCGGGTAAAATCACTGACAGATTATGATCCGGTTACCGGTAAAAGCAATGTTACCAGCTACCGGTATAAAATGTACTCCAATGATTCCACCGTTGGCAGCGGGCTGCTGGCTTCTCCGGTAAATATTATGTCCCTGCAGAACACCTCTACTACCGGGTGCCAGTATTTTAAAGTATTTCCCGGCAGCAGTTATCCTCTGGCTTCAGACAACGGTTCCTTTGTGGTATATCCGGAGGTAAGAACGATTGAAAGCAACAACGGCTGGACGGACAGGATATTCGCCTATATGTATAATAATCCGCCTACCGGCTTCCCTCCCATTCCTCCGGTTGACCCCAGCTATTACCGCGGGAAGTTATTAAAAGAGAAAGTCTATCGCCAGGATGGGACCTTACTGAGAAAAACGGAACAGCAGTGGATCTGGTCTTACCCGCCATCGCAACCTGGCTATAAAGCCAAGCCTTACTGGCAGGTGGATGGTCTGGCCTATATCTGGACGGATATACGGCGTAACCCCGGTAATTGCAACGATATATTCAATGACTGTATCCCCGACTATGCCGCGCAGTCCTATTACACGGTTACCATGCCGGTAGTGGCGCTGGCGCAGGCCACCGATAGTTCCTATGCCGGCAATATCGCAATGGGCGCCCAAACCAGTTACAGCTATTATCTCCATGATTATATCTATCTGCTGAAACAGAAAAAAATCACTATCAATAATAACCAGACCCGTGAACAGACGTACAAATATGCTTTCACTCCTTCCGGAGAATTTTCACTGGGATTGAATGCCGGGGAGCTGGCGATGAAAGATACACTGCTGAAACGCCATTACCTGCAGCCGGTAGAGGTAACCGATTCCATCAAAAAGAATGGCCTGAGTCCCTTATTCATCAATGGAAGCAAATATGTATTCAGTTTTTTCAATAGTAATAAGCTGCATCTTTCCCAGTTCAGAAACTACTTCTCCAAAACTGACAGTGCCATTATGTACTTCTCCGGTTATGATGCGAAAGGCAATCTCACCGAACAGTACAAGGCCAATGATATAAAAGAGGTTTTTCTCTGGGGATATAATGGCAACTATCCGGTAGCACAGGTCACAGGCAGCAATTATGCTACAGTAGCCGGATTGGTTAATCTTTCCATCCTGAATAATCCTGCTTCCGATAATGCGCTGCGAACAGAGCTGAATAAGATCAGGAGCGGCTTACCGGCAGGATCTGCCCTGGTAAATACATTTACCTATTCTCCCTTGTATAGTGGTATGAGTTCCCAGACGGGACCGGAAGGCAGAATCGCCTATTACGAGTATGATTCGTTCGGCCGGCTACAGCGTATAAAGGATAAAGATGGTAATATTATTAAGCTGTATGATTTTCAAATAGGTAAATAGTTATTTATGAAGAAGACATTGTTGATGATACTTCTCTGTTATACCGGTCATTGTTTTGCGCAGACTTCCGCCCCGGATCTACAGCAGTACGCAGGAAAGCGGCTACTGTATATCATTTTGCCGGCTATTGAAGATACTTCCCTGAATAACCAGCTGCTGCGCTTCCGGCAGCAGTATAAAGATACCATGCCGGTCATAGCCTTATGTCCTGCTGTATCCCGGCAACTGGAAGAAGCTGGCGTTGTATTTACCGCCGGGTTTCCGAGAACGGGCACCAAAGATCCACGCCAGTCGGTACTGGAATGGCTGACCGGGAGGATGCCTTCAATAACCGGCAGTAAATACTTTATCAGTGAAGACGGAAGACTGTACGCCCATCTGGGACCTGACATCCCGCTGGATCTGCCGCTTGTGAGAGGAATTGTGCTGGCAGCCGTCCCGAAAAGCCATATCGATACCATACCTCATTAACCAGGCAATGTAAATCGTTAATCCCATGAAGAAGTTGTTGCTTTTATTGTTATGGTCAGGCAGTGCGCTGCTATGCGCAGGGCAGAATATACCCGCCCCTACTACCCTGCCCTTGGCCAATCCTGTGACTTTACCTGCTGCCTATGCAGATACTCCTGTCAACTATATCCGGGTGTGGGAGCCATCTATGCCGGCTGCTACAGATGCCGCCGTTACGGGGGCGGCCAGCATTAGCCAGGTAAGGCAATCCGTTGAATATTATGATGGTCTTGGCCGTCTGTTACAAACTGTCAGTAAGGGCATCAGTCCTGGCGGCAGGGATATGGTAATGCCTGTAACCTATGATGCACTGGGGCGAAGACAATATATATACCTGCCCTATGCGCAGCAGAGTGGCAATACCAGCGATGGCAAGTTCAAGAGTGACCCTTTTACCGCACAGCAGACCTTCTATAAAAACACAGCGCTGCATCCCGGCATAGCGGGAGAAACTATTTTTTATAGTCAGCAGGAGTTTGAGCCATCCCCGTTGAACAGGCTGTCAAAATCATTTGCCCCCGGAAGAAGCTGGGCAAAGGAAGGAGGCAATAAGCCGGTTTCTTCGCAATACCAGTTAAACAGCACCAGCGATGACGTGCGTATCTGGACGGTTCCCGCCAATGGCATTCCCGTATCCACTGCTGCCTATGCCGCTGGTGAGCTGAGCAAACAGGTGACCCTTGATGAGCATAACATCAGGTCCGTCGTTTTCACTGATAAGCAGGGACGCGCCCTGCTGAAGAAAAGTGAACTGTCCGCCGGAGCTGCTGACGGGCATCCCGGCTGGCTCAGCACTTATTACGTGTATGATGATTTTAACCGGCTGCGTTATGTAATTCCGCCATTAGCGGTGGATACTATCCGCACCACCTGGGTTATAGATGCTGCCGTTGCAGCGGAGTTATGTTTCGCCTATCGTTATGATGCTCTGGGAAGAATGATTGTGAAAAAGCTCCCCGGCGCCGATTCCGTAGAAATGGTGTATGACGTGCGTGACCGGCAGGTATTTTCCAGGGATGGAAACAGGGCGCAACAGAATACCTGGCTGGCTACTTTTTATGATTCACTGAACAGGGTCGTAGCCACTGCCATCTATAATAGCAACGCCTCCCGCGGCTCGCTGCAAAGCAGTATGAACAGTGTTACCAGTGGTACGTTTATAGTGAATGGCGCTGTAACAGCTACCTTGCCCCTGCCGGGCCTTAGCGCCGGAAGTTTAACTCCCCTGACACTTAATTATTATCACAATTACAGTTTCGCCGGTGTCCAGAGCGCCCTGACCACTGACTTCGCCAAACCACAGGCAGGTACAAACCCTTATGCAGAGGCCAATACCGCCTACACTACCAAAACCACCGGCCTCCTCACCGGCAGCAGCGTGCGGGTGCTCAACA
The DNA here is from genome assembly GCF_009928525.1 of Chitinophaga solisilvae. Classification (GTDB taxonomy): domain Bacteria; phylum Bacteroidota; class Bacteroidia; order Chitinophagales; family Chitinophagaceae; genus Chitinophaga; species Chitinophaga solisilvae. Next base: position 306,626 of record NZ_JAABOK010000008.1, read on the forward strand.
CCAGTACCTGGTTAACAACCACTCACTACTACAACGAAAAAGGCAGATTAATCCAATCTGTAAACGATAACCTGGCGGGCGGAAAAAATACCGTCACCACCCTGTATGATTTCAGTGGTAAAGTACTCAGTACCTATCAGCGGCATACCAATCCGCGCAGCAGTTTAACGCCGCAGACGACCATACTGACAACACTTGCCTACGACCCCGCCAGCCGGGTAACCAGTATAAAGAAGAAAATAAATGACCTGAATTCACTGGAACGCACCATTGCCACCCATCAATATTATGAATCCGGGCAACTGAAACTAAAGCAGCTGGGCATCAGGAATGCCGGCGCACCACTGGAGCAGCTATCATATGAATACAATATTCGCGGATGGCTCAGCGGGATTAATAAAGCCTATGTTAATTCCACCAGCAGCACCAACTGGTTCGGGCAGGTGCTTAGCTATGATTCAGGATTTACTGCCAGGCAGTACAATGGCAACATCTCCGGCATTAAATGGAAGAGTAAAGGCAACAACATCACCAGGGCGTATGGCTACCGGTATGATAATACCAATCGCTTATTATCAGCAGATTTTACACAGCAGAACATTGCTGGCGCTGCCTGGACAAGGAATACCGTTGATTTTTCCGTTAGTGGACTGGATTACGACGCCAATGGTAACATCCGATCCATGAGCCAGAAAGGCATGAATGGCGCCGTCATCACTACTATAGACAGCCTGTTGTACTCCTATTATCCTAAATCCAATAAGCCCTTCCTCATCACTGACCGAAAGAATAACCTTGCCAGTACGCTCGGAGATTTCACAGAGCTGAATGGCGCCCAGGATCAGGATTATACATACGACCGGAACGGCAACTGCGTGGTCGATATGAATAAGCTATCCTCCGTTCGCCGGTATAATTATCTGAATCTGCCGGACAGTATAATGATTATTGGGAAAGGCTATTTTGAATTTACGTATGATGCCAATGGCAGCAAGTGGCGAAAGAAAATTACAGATGTCACCAGTACCGGTAAAATTACCACGATCGACTACCTGGATGGCCTGGTGTATATTAATGATACCTTGCAGTTGATTGCCCATGAAGAAGGGCGTATTCGTACCATATATAAGTCCGCGAAGCCACCAGCCTATGCATTTGATTATTTTCTAAAAGACCACCTGGGCAGTACCAGGGCTGTGCTGACAGACCAGACAGATTTCACCGTATACATGGCTTCTATGGAGCCTGACCAGTCCGCGGTGGAAAATGCCTTATTCAATAATGTAGATCAGACTCGGGTACCACTTCCACCAGGGTATCCTGTCGATAACAGCACTAAAAAAAACACCTCAGTAGCCAAACTGAATGCGGCAGGTAGTTCAAAGAAAACAGGCCCCTCTATTGTATTGCGGGTAATGGCCGGTGATACCGTCAGTATTGGCACAAAGGCTTATTATAAATCAGTTACAACTCCCGAAGGTAAGCCCGGTGCTGTGTCAGCAGAAAACATTTTTCCCGACATTTTGCAGGTACTGGCAGGAAGTACGCCTTCCTCCAATGCTCATGGTAACAGCCCTGCAACTGGCTCTTCTCCTTTTACCGATCATTTCAGCCTTCGCGATTATCAGCAGTTAAAACAAAAGAAGCCAGATCAGGCAGATGCTACCAGGCCAAAGGCATATTTAAATTTTGTATTGTTCGACGATCAGTTTAATTTAGTCAAAGCAGGAAGTGGTGTTAAGCAGGTAAAATCCCTTCCTGATCAGCTGCAAACCCTGGCACAGGAAAAATATCCTAACCCCCAAAGTGGTTTCCTGTACGTATTCACAACAAATGAAAGTCCACAGGACGTGTTGTTTGATAATATATCCGTATTGGATATAAGTGGTCCGTTATTGGAGGAAACACATTATTATCCATTTGGGTTGACGATGGCGGGGATTAGTTCGAATGCGTTAAAAGGCACGAACTATCCGGTTAATAAAAATAAGTTTAATGGCATTGAATTAAATAGCGATCTGGATTTATATTCTTATGAGGCACACTATCGGAATCTGGATCCCCAGTTAGGAAGATGGTGGCAGATAGATCCGAAGCCAAATGATGCAATCTCACCATATACTGCAATGAATAATAATCCTATTCGCTATAGTGACTTTTGGGGAGACACAACGATAAAGGGAGCAGGTTTTTGGAGGAATGCTTGGGAAGGGATAAAAGATGGTGGACGGTCCACAGGGCAATGGGTTAAAAGTTTGGGGACTGCTGAAGGGTGGGGCCAAACATTAGATGGAATTGCTGCTTTTTCTCCTTTTAATGTAGATGAAGGAGCGATAGGAGCCAGAGCTCAAATGATAGACAATGCTGTAAACTATGCTGCAGATATTCCCAATAAGACCAGTGACCAAATAGGACATGATGTTGGATACGGCGTCGAAAAGGTTGGCGAGGCTGTAGTCGCGAGTAAAGGGGTTAGTTTGGTAAAAGGAGGTATAGGAATACTTAATTCTACTACGTTGTATAGATCGGTATCGGGCGCAGAATTAACTAGTATAGCTGAAAAGGGCGGTCTAAGTATGGGAGTTGGCAGCTATGAAACTGGTAAGTTATTTGCTATAGCTGCTTCTGATGCTGCACAATTTGGGAAAGCTAATTTTGCATTTGATCAAATTCCTAATACAATTATAAAAGTAAGGGTTCCCAATGCGGTAATGAAGACTGTAACGATGTTTGAAGCTGATGGCATGCCTGCCGTATCTATACCCGCAAATCAATTACCTAAAATTAATTTTATAAAGCCTTTAAATTTTTCACCTCGTCCAACGAACCCTTTTAATTCTTCAGGATGGTAGATTTTATTAAAGTTTTGGCAACAATAAATCTGTTCTTCAATGAACGGTCAAGAAAAACACCTTTTACGAGTGGTTATAGGCCATTATTTAATTTTTCAGGTGCTCAAACAAAAGTATCGGGTAGTATTAAACTTATAGATATGGATTCTTTTTCTCCAGGGTCGAAAGGTGATGTTGAGATTAGTTTTATAAAAGGCATGATAGATGATAGTTATTTTAAATCAGGGATGAAATTTACTTTTGATGAAGGGGGAAGTGTCTTAGGTGAAGGATGGATAAAATAAACAAAAACATAAATAACATCTAATCGAGACTATTACATAAAGTGTGTCAGTAAAAAGTTTTTAACTTAAAACTGATATCACAATATGGAAAGCAAAACTTTGATTTTGAAGTCTTCAAGTAGCTAGCGGCTAGCCGTTTGAAGAATGGAGATACGCTTTTAGGTAAGGATCGCGTGCTAACGCCATTGCTTCCCCTATAGATCTGGCTTCAAGCGCCTTAAGACGTTTTTTAAAGGTTTCCAGATCGTGCCGTAGCCAGATACATCGTACACCCGCTGGTGAAATGAAAATACCCTGTTTCCAAAGCTCACGACTAGCTCGGAGCTGGCCAAATGCCTGATTTAAGGTTGCCATTTCAACAACGACTGTTTCTATTTCAGGTTCTATCCGATTCTTTAATATCGGCTTCTTTCTGCTGATTTCCTGAAGGGCGACTTCTCCTCCCTCCTCAAATAGCTCCTTGTATCTATAAAAGCTACTAAGTTAATCAAAAACAAAGTTGGCCTGCTCAGATTGGCCGAAGAATTAGGAAATGTATCACAGGCATGCAAGATCTTCGGTTACAGCCTTAGCTGCTCAATTCATTTCTGGCAGTTTTAAAGGGTTGATTGAAAGTGTGGTTACTTAAAATTAACCCTAACTGTCAGATTAAATCGCAGCTATTTCAACTAAACCTTATTCTTTAACTACCATACACACGTTGGAGAGCTACTAACTTTTGCTTAAAAATACAAAACCTTAGGGCGTCCCTTTCTAGAATAATCGAATCCCATACCGCGTCTATACAATTCAGCCATATAATATTCTCCATTATGGAGAACTATTACTCCATTATCCTCTAGTATTCGTACACCTGACTCATGAACAATCTGCTTTATATCTTCCGGTTTACAGGGGAATTTGATATTCTTTGTTTGGTCTTCCAAAAGCTCTAGGACTTCCTTCAAGGGTTGATTCTCTATTTTTATTTCATCAATTTTATTTCGACCGACTTCATCAATTGAGTCTCTAATAGCAGCGGGAAATAGTATACGATCATTATATAAAGTTACAATCTTGGCATCAGTTGTTGATAAGGTTTTATTTGCTGCTGAATTGAGAAACCTTACAATATCTCTAGACTGAATTTCCTTCTTTAAATTTGCAAGAGATCCTAATACCCAGTTATGCGAATACGCCTCTTTGGATGTATTTTTCGCCATTCGTATTCCCCAAAGTATATGTAAGTTTTGTACCAATTCATTTTCGCTTTTCTGACCTAATGAGTCTTTCCAATCGGAAAAAGTGGGATGCTCTCCCATTGTGAATTTGTTCAATATCCAATGCAATAGCCTTAAAGCTTCTTCAACATTCCAACGTAACTCATAATTCTCATACTTTTTCAGGAACTGCTTAGAATTTTGAGAGATAGCTACAGAAACAATGTCTTTACGAACAAAAACTAATATTCCAAGATATCTTTCAGATAAGCTTTCCAACCAGTTAGGTACATCTTGTAATAGAGATTCTAATGCAGCTTGTTGTTTCGCGTTATTATTGAACTGCTTAAATAAATCTTCAAGCCCATCGAAAACAGCAATAACTTTTACTTTTTCATTTCTTAATAATTCTAAAAAGCCTCTACCTACACCATTTTCATTAATTCTAAAACCTCCAGCCCAAGCTATATAATCAAGCCACTTTTCTCGCCATTGACTATTTGTTAAATCCTCTTTTATCGACAAATCAATATCCGGTTTTATATATTCAAGCCAAATACTATTGATCTGCAGTGCTTCAATATTTGACTGAGGTTTCAACGCCAACAGTTCTTGAGGAATTTTAGCAAAACTTCTTATATCTACAGGAGCGGCATTTGCAGGAAGCGAAATAGGCAGAACAATTGCCGTATTTGAATAACTACCTAATACTTTTTCACCAAATTCCTGCCAGTTCTCCAAATGCGAAATTTGATTAAAGAGGAAGGTCTTACCCGACCCCTTGGCTCCAACTACTACGGCAATAGGTAAAGTGGTCTTAAAACCGCTTGCCAAATTCCTTATTGGTTGTGTAATTAAGAAATCGTCTTGTTTTTCAGTTTCCGCAAAAATTAGCTTATTAGCTGCTTCTTTCAATCTCTCTCTCAGAGCAGGCAATTCCTGAAGTACACTAGTTTCTTCTTCTGATACAGGGTAGTTTTCCGCAAGTTTAATTAGTTTTTTGTCTAACTCATTTTGCTTTATCAATTTCACTACTTCCTCCCAATTATCAGGTAATGATTTTAAAGTATCATATTCCTGAGAAAAAAGAGTAATAGGCCCTAACAGCCTCCCAACGATTTGTTCATCTGTCAGATCCGAAAATCCTTCCATTTGATTATACTCAGACAAATTCAAAAACGACTCTGCATAGGCACCTCTCAAAGTACTTAACGTTGTTTCCTGCGAGTAGGTATCTCCCCAATTATATTCAATTTCCTTAATTGAGCTTTTGGGAATTTGTGATATAATAATTGAAGGCAACGGAGATTCCTGATTCTTCAGGTTGTTCTGCTTCTCAAACTTAGATAATAACCTAAATAGCATTGCAGTTCCTAAAACAGACTGACTACTAAGCGTTGTTACAAATACTTTATTAATTCTCGGATCGAGAAACCAGCTTGTAGACAATTCTGAAATCCCGGCTCTTAAATCCAGAATAATAAAATCGACAGCTAATTCTGTAGCTAGCTTTACTAAAATATCAGTTAAGAAAAACGGGTTTGAATTAAACTTTATTATATGTTCTGGCTTAATTTCAAGAATTGGTGATGTTGACTTAAGTGATCTAAAAGCTGGAAAAACAAATAGATTTTCATCTTCAGTTGAGTCATCTCGGAGACTATCAGCAGTAAGCTTAATAATACTCTCATAATTGTCTTCAACACCAGAATCTCCATGAAGCATTGCTAAAAAATCAGAAAAAGAAATCGATTTATTAGTTAACCATGAGATACCAGGTGCCTCAAAATCCGCATCTATTAATAGAACTTTGTGTTTTTCAGAAAGATTCAATGCTAAAGAAATGGCGTGCAAAGTTCGGCCAACCCCTCCTTTAAAAGAATGAAATGCAAAAAAGACAGGTTTATCATTAGCATTCCTATTTGAAAAATTGGTAGTTTCTTTAGATGCAACAATAGGCGCTCTTGATAAAGTTGGTTGAAAAGGAATCAACTCTAGCTCATCCGGAATAACCTCCTCAAACAAAACTGGAAACCCCCTGTTTCCTTCCAGTAATATATTACATTTTTCTGCATCAAGTTTAACGAACCTTGATAAGAAAATAGATTCGAGAATACCCTCAATCTCGTCTTTGCTTTTAGGTTTAGAAAACGAAATATTTAATCCATCCCAATAAGCGCGAAAAGTCAAATTTTGTAATTGTAAACTATTCTCCTCTTCTTTAAAAAATGAGTCAATTGTGTCTTGAATGTCAATCCAAGTATAAAGTTTGCTACTTTGCATTAGAGCTCTTTTTTCAAGTATAATGATAAATCTCGTAAAAACTTAACTTGCAAATTTTCAGTTCCTGCTGAATAAGTACCATACCTTAATCTCTCATGCATTTGAACTAAAGGTTTATTTGTGCGACTATCAATATACCCAAGTGCAGGGATTTTCAAATCCTTCACCCAAGCATATATGTCATGTCCATGCCCATATTTCTTATTTACAGGCAATGTCTCAAAATCGTCGGTATTCAAACGGTTATACTTTTTCAAGTATTTAGCCTTCAGGCCACATTCAACAGCATAAAACAAGATCAATAAATGAGATATTTGATCATCTTTGGAGGAAAAAGCATAGTGTTTTTTGAATGCTCCAATTAATTGAGTTAAGGTAACTTTAACTACACTCATGATAAGTCATTATGAAGTTGAGCAATTTACAAAAAATAAGCAAAGAATAGGATTTTATATCAATGGTGAATAAATTCTGGTAAGTACACAAAATCTTTTAGCCAATGGAAATATTTTCAGGTAGGACAAAAAAGAATATTAAACAGAATAATAAAGCTTGAAGAAAAATTATCAGAGCCTCTAGAAAGCACTATTCCGGCTATTAGAATCGAACCACTAAACTTAATGAGGCAACAAAGCTAATATATGCAGAGGGAAAAATATTTCACCCCAAAGGAAATGGGATAAGCCTTGATAAAAAGCCCTATCCCATTTCTCCAGTGATCCCGCTGGGACTCGAACCCAGGACCCATACATTAAAAGTGTATTGCTCTACCAACTGAGCTACGGAATCATTTAAACGGAGCGCGAAGATATAAATTTCTCCTTCACTTCCAAAAAAAATTTACACTTAACCCTTAGACTGCCAATGTTTTAGCTCCTCTGCGATGAAATAATTCACCAGGTCGGTGTACATTTTTTCTATTACATCCGGGCTCAAACCTGCTGCCACCGCCCATTCCCGGCGTTTGACCAGCATGGCTTCAAATCTGGCGGGCGCTTTTACGGCGGCGGTATCCTTTTTAAATGCGGCGGCGGCCTGTACATATCTGTACCGCTCTCCCAGCAACTGAATCACGGTCTGGTCTATGCGGTCTATCTCTGTGCGGATGTCTTCCATGCTTTCGCATGCTTCCGGTAATTTCATCGTATATGCTTTAAGGTGGTAAGATAAAAAAGTTTCTCTGCTCCTGACACACTGTTGTCATCATCAGGGTATTACTTTGTAATCAGCGGCATATCTATTAACTTAACAGCCACCATATGAAAATGACTAATCACGATATTACCCTCCAACGCCTGCGCCAGCAACATCTGGCTACTCCCGAATTTAAAAAGCCGGCAGATCTGGTACGATGGATGGGCGCCGTACAGGCACAGGATTACAGCGCCGCCAAATGGGCGGTGGGACAAAGACTCAAAACCGCTACAGAAGCAAGACTCGACGAGGCGCTGGATAAATGGGAGATCATCCGCACACATATCATGCGCCCTACCTGGCATTTTGTGGCGCCGGAAGACCTGCGCTGGATACAGCAGCTCACCGCACCCCGCGTAAAAAAGCTGATGGTATACAATGATAACCAATGGGGACTTGATACCAGGATCATCCACCGCAGCCATAAGCTCCTGGAGAAAATATTGCGTGACAAACAACAGCTTACCCGCTACCAGATAGCCCCCCTGCTGAAAGAGGAAGGTATCCCTACGGACGAATACCGTATCGGTTCCCTGCTCGCACACGCGGAACTGGATGGCATCATCTGCAGTGGCCCCCGCCATGGTAAACAGTTCTCCTATGTGCTGATAGATGAACATGTGCCGCCCGCCAAACCACGCAGCAAGCCGGAAGCCCTCGCGGAACTGGCCCTGCGCTACTTCTCCAGCCACGGCCCGGCACAGCTGCAGGATTTCGCCTGGTGGTCCGGACTGACTGTTACAGAGTCCAAAGCCGGGCTGGATGCGGTAAAAGACCAGCTCGCGGAAATGACGATCGAAGGTATCAGCTACTGGACCGCGCCCGGTAAACGCCGGCAGACCTCCACCGCTGAGGTGAAGCTCCTCTCCGCTTTCGATGAATTCAATGTAGGATATAAAAAACGCGACCTCCAGCAGCTGCTGCTGAAAAAAGAACTCGCCCCGATGGAGTCGCTGGGATACCTCATTGTTACCGACGGACAAATCACCGGTACCTGGAAACGCACCATCAAAACCAAACATATCGAGGTAACGTGCAAACACCTGCTGCCGCTGAAAAAATCCGACATTCCTGCCCTTTCCGCTGCAATCGAACACTATAGCCTGTTTACAGGTATGCCCGTGCAACTGAAATAGGCGGTCATCTCCCGCTTATTTCACATTTCTTCAAAAATAAATTTTAAAAGAACGAATGTTCGTTTATATTTGCAATATCAAATGTAACGACATACTTATGCAACTCAATCACCTCAACCTCAGCGTACGGGACGTAGCCGCCTCCCGCACCTTCTTCGAAACCTATCTGGGATTTACTTCCGCAGACACCAAACCGAACGATACCCTCGCGGTACTCAACGGCCCCGGCGATTTCATACTGGTACTCATGCATCAGCGACTCAACGAAAACGGTAACAGCACCTATCCGGACAGCTTCCACATCGGCTTCTACCTGCCCGGCGATGCAGACGTACTCGCCACCTATCAGCGTTTACAGGACGGCGGTATTCCGCTGCCACAGGCGCCGCAGAAAATCCGCCGTACCTTCGGATTTTATTTTCACTATGATGATATCATGATTGAAATCGCTACGGCCAGCTTCAGCTAAAACGTTTCCCACAGATTCAGCCAAAGCATCCGCGCCCCTTCCCTGATAAATACAGCACTGGACATGCGGGAATAGGACTGTCCGCCGGATGCCTGTGTTTCTTCATAACTGATCAGCGCATGTTTGTCTGTGGCATAACCATCAATGATCTTCACGCTGATCTCCATATCCGGTATCTTGCCAAATCCCGGCGGCAGCCAGCTGGCCAGGTCTGCCAGACTTTTAAGCGAGCCATCAGGAGATACCATCTTAAAATCAGTACTGAAATTTTGCAGCAATACATCGGTATCCGCGGCTCCTGCTCCCCTGAACCAATCCCTGATGGCGGTATGAAAGTCATAGATTTCCTGCTGTGCTGTTTGTAATGTGTCCATGTATGGTTATTTTATTTTTTCGGAAGATGTTAAAGCAGATTTTAAAAAGAAGATCATCATCAGAGCAACACACTGGATACATGCCAGGCACGCCAGGGTTACGGTAACCGCCACAATGCCGGTATACCTGTCCAGTAACGCAAAAAACAGCGTTCCCAGCAAAGCCACGCCCAGCACACTCCCTACCTGTATCGCCGTACTCACCATACCGGATGCCTGCCCGGCCATATGCTCCTCCATTCCCACCATCGCCAGCCGCACCATGGAGGGCATCACAATGCCATGCCCGATACCAGCCACAAACAGCGCGGCTTTCAGCGCCCATCCGGGTGGTGCATCCAGCCACAACACCGTTGCTGCACCCATCAACCCGATACTCAGCAATACCTGCCCGGCTCCCGCGGCGTAAATGCCTGTACGCCTCGCCAGCAGCGGACTTATAAGCGGTCCCGCAAAGAACCCTGCGGCATACGGCAACACCGAAAATCCGGCGGCCAGCGCATCCCAATGCAGCCCGTTCTGAAGATAATATGGATAAACGAGAAAAAAAGCAGCGGTATGATTATAGAGAAAAATTATTATCAGCGATCTTACAAAATACGGATCACGCAACAAGGGCAGATATATCAGCGGGGAGCCGCCCTGCTGCAATACCCGCTGTTCGGTCTTCACAAACCATACGCCGGCAACTGCCGATAACGCCATACTTACAAATGTCCATACCGGCCAATGCGCTTCCCGTCCGAGGATAACCGGACAGATAAACAGCAGCAACGCTGCCGTTATCAGCAACATCCCCGGCAGGTCCGGCTGCTGCCGCTCCGGCGGCCTGTTCTCTTTTAGTATATACATGCCCGTTATACACGTAATAATACCTACGGGAATATTAATCATAAACACACTTTCCCAGGTAAAACCAAAAATCTCTGCCCGGATCAGCATACCTCCCAGCAGCTGCCCGGCGATGGCCGCCAGCCCGAATACAGCGCCGAAAATTCCCATCGCGGCAGGCTGCTCGGCTACCGGAAAAATAACCCGGATGGTCGACAGCACCTGCGGCGCCAGCATCGCAGCTGACATGCCCTGCATCACCCGCGCAGCTATCAGCCACTCCACATTGACCGCCAGCGCACATAAGGCGGAGGTCAGCGTAAACAGTACCATCCCTACAATAAATACCCGCTTCCGGCCATACATATCGCCCAGCCGCCCGCCGGTAACTACACAAACGGCATAGGCAGCCCCATAACCCGCTATCACCAGCTGCAACGAAGCCGCTGACGCATGCAACCCGCTCCTGATACCCGGCAGGGCTACATTGACAATAAAGAAATCCAGCGGCGATAAAAACGCCCCCATGCATAATACGGTCAGTGCCCACCAGCGCCGCGGCCAGGCAGTCATACGCTTTGCTTCCATACATCCTTTTCTGTTATGCCTGCAAAGGAAAGCGCTTCTGTACAATAAAAAATTGCACTTTAAGAGGTTTTGCCTGTATTTTTGCCGCATGTTCAACAGCATCATCGGGGAACCATTCGATATTATTACGGAAGCATCATCAGACTGGACTACGCCCGCCAGGCCGCAACCATACTACCGCCTGGCTTTTATTCAGGAAGGCGAAGGAATGCACTGCACTAACGGTAACGCCTATCCGTATCAGGCAGGTAAACTGTTCCTCCTCGCTCCGGACGATGCCCACCACTTCGATATTCAGACGCCTACCCGCTTTATCTTCATCCGGTTTACACAACTGTTTGTCACCCAGCTGCGCGATGATGCCGCCCGGCTGGAACTGTGCGACTGGATGAAAAAAACAGACTACATCTTCAATAACTACCACGCGAAAGCCGGCTGCATCTTCCGGGACCTCGCCGATGAACAGCTGGCACACAGCCTGCTGACAGCCATCGCCAGAGAGAAACAGCAACCCGGTAAAGGCCATCAGCTTATCATCCGGCAGGCTGTTTCCATCCTGCTGAACCTCATCGCCCGCAACCTGCTCCGCAGCGAATCCGGCGACATACAGGACAACAGCGGCAAATTCTCCCTCATTCAAATGATAAGCTATCTGCAGGAAAATATCTATCAGCCGGAAATGCTGCGTATGCCCACCCTCGCAGCCCGCTTTCATATGTCAGTCAACTACCTGGGAGAATATTTTAAAAAGCTTACGGGCCAGAGCGTGCAGGATTACATCATCAGCTATAAACTGAAACTGGTGGAAACAAGATTATCGTATAGTAATATGCGTATCAGAGAGATAGCACAGGAACTGGGCTTCTCCGATGAAAGCTATCTTTCCCGGCTTTTTAAAAAACATAAAGGCCTTACACCCGGCGCCCACCGCAGGTTGAGGAAAATGGCACAGTTTTCGCAGACTGCTGAATGAAACCTAAAATTTCAGAAAAAATTTTAAACCATGAAACAGATACTTGTAGCCTTTGCCGCAGCAGTGATGATACTCACATCCTGCCAGAGTAACAATTCCGCCGCTATTGAAAGTGCTAAAAAAGCTACCATCGACTCCATGAATGCCATCAACGCCGTTAAACAACAGGTGATTGATTCCATGAACGCTATAAAAAAACCAGCGCACCGCCACAACACCGGTACAGCTGCATCCGGCTTTAAAGATGCCAGCTATGTGGCCGGCGACGCACCTGCTACCGCAGCACCAGCGCCTGCTCCCGTAGCCAAAAAGAAAAAAGGCTGGAGTCATACTGCCAAAGGAGCGGTTGTCGGCGCAGGAGCCGGAGCTATCACAGGCGCCATCATCAACAAGGACCGCGTGAAAGGCGCAGCCATAGGTACACTGATCGGCGCTGGTATCGGTGCGGGCACCGGAGCCATTGTAGATCATCAGAAGAAAAAAAGAGCGCAGCAATAATACCTGCGGTAACATATTCTTAAAAGCGTCTCCTCCGGGAGACGCTTTTTTTTTGCTACCTTGCAGCACTTCTCTATGCAAATATACTCCGCCCTCCAGATGGGAGATTACCATCTTCAACACTGCGAAGATTACCTGGTTATAGCTGACGCCGGACAAAACAAAAAACTGATAGCCGTACTGGATGGCTGTACAATGGGCAGGGAAAGCTATTTTATCTCTACCCTCGCCGGAAAAATTCTCAGGAAGATATGCTGCACCTATCACTGGCGCCAATGGTATGAACCGGCGCTCGCCGCTTTAACAACGGAAGCGCTCCTCCGGGTAATACTGGCTGATTTGTGGACAGCGCTGAAAAAAATGCAGCAGGATTTACTGCTGGAACAACAGGATATGCTGACCACCCTGATAGTATTGCTGGCAGATGAACAACGCGGAGAAGGCATTGCGATTGCCATCGGTGATGGACTTATCAGCATAAACGGACAAACAACCATCTTTGACCAGGATAATAAACCGGATTACCTGGGTTATCACCTGCATAAGGATTTCAGCAAATGGTATGCATCTCTCACGCAAAAAATTTATTTCAATGACATTACCGACATTACCATTGCTACAGATGGTATCTGCCTCTTTCAGCCATATCAGCGCCGGCCGGCCGAAACGGAAACCGATCCGGTAGATTTCCTGGTGCATGACACTACCGGCATCGCTGCGGAAGATATGCTGCAACGGAAACTAAAAACCCTGGAACATATATACGGATTAAGACCTGCCGATGATATCGCCATCATCAGGATGATTAAAACTGTAGCCTGAAACTGCCGAACAGACCGAAGTTGGCCGGATGCGAAGTGGCTGCCCCATTCGGATAAAACCGCCATACGGCATCTACGCGGAAGAAATGAAAAATGTTATCCAGCCCGGTACCCACTTCTGTATATACCTTCCCCCGGAAGGAACGCATGCCATACGCAGGGAACTCAAATCTGTTATAGCTGCGGTTCTCCGGAGAAAGATCCCCTGTTACGGCTTTCAGATTCCAGAACTGGCGGATACCCGTTCTCCGCATAAAAGGCAGCAGGTTCAGCAACTTTCCGTCAAAATTGTGTTCTATACTGAGACCTGCATAGCGGTCGCTGATGAACTCATATTTGTTCATGAGGCTGAACGCTTCCTTATTGTAGTAATACGTTTCATTGCCCGGATGTATATGCAGTAACATAAACGGCAGCCGGTCCGAGAAAATCCTTCCGCCATACAGCAGGTACGATACCTGCCCCCACTGCGGGATACGGAACTTCTGTGCTACGCTCAGGCTCACTTTCTGGTAATTGTAATGGCTGTTCAGCACACCGGCGGTGGCCACGCTCCAGGCAGCTTCTACTACCGGCAGGTTGCTGCGCATACGGCGCGTTTTACGGAAAGTGCGTATCTCCCTTTCTCCGGGTGCATACCGCGCTTTCAGCAGGAGTTCTGTATTGATGACCTGCCCGCGGTCATTGTATATCTGATGCGGCGGCAGTGGTGTATACGTGGTAAAGCAGCTGCGGCTAAGGGTCCCCTGCAGCGAGAAGTTCATAGGCAGCTTTTTGGTGAGGCTGAATTTCATCTCCCTCTCCCGGATAAATTTCTGCGGGATACCACGGCGGCGGATCAGTTGTCCGAATATATTATCCAGCGATACCTCTTCCCCGTTGAAGCCACGCTGCTGGTTGTCCAGGTCGTCTTTATAGGATGCCAGTATACTATAGCCGCCGTTGCCGGGAAGCTCCCAGGCCATCGCCAGTTTGCCCTTCAGGGATTCGTCGCGGGTACCATAGGCCAGGTAGCCGAACAGGCGCAGGTTACGGCTGAAAGCGGGCGTGGTGCCCAGGTCGAAACGCATACGTAATCCTTCTACGCGGTTACGGCTCAGCCATTTGTACCAGGGGCCTATTTCTATTTTCCCCAGTTTAATATGTCCGTCAAACAGGAAGGTTATCTTATCGCTCAGACTTTTAAAGGCTGGCAGGGATTTCAGCGTATCCACCAGCGTGATGGCATTTCTTTCATTTACGGTGAGGGCTTCCGGGCGGTGCTGTGCCAGGTAGCCTGCTCCTGCTCCGGTGGCGCTGTCCGCAATCACCACTTCTTCCTTCTTCCGGTTGGCATTGAGCCGCTCGCTGATATAAGGCTCATTTATTTTTATCTGCTGGTACAGCGTTGTTTTGCGGGCAATGAAAGTGGCTTTTTCCTTGCCCAGCGGCGCCAGCTCTACAACGCACCTGTCTTTGGTTACGGCCCACTCCTTTTTGTTGAGCGGAGAATATTCCTGGATAATGTCCAGCCGTTTTACAAAATTAATGTTCACTGCTCCGTTGACTGACAACGTAATTTTCTGCAAAGCCCAGGTGGAGGCTTGTATCCAGCAGTCGCCGCTGAAAGCATTTTCGCCTTCCCGCTTCGGGGAAAAGGCCAGGTGGAAGTACTGTTCTCCGTTACGTACTACGGTATCCAGCGCGCGGTAGTGATAGTAGCGGTCGCCGGCCACGCTCACCGGGCTGATGAATTCCCGGCCGAACACCATCATATAATCCTGGTAGGCATTGATTTTCTGGTTGATGCCCCCCAGGTACTCCATCACGGACTCATTCTTTATGCCGCCGCTGTGCAGCGCCCGGATCTCTTCCCGCACACGGGCGGGTTCGGAGGATACATAATAGTCGGAGATGGACTCGCTGAGAAACACCGGCAGAAACGCCTGGTTTTCTGAGGTGCTGTCCACCTGCTGCAGCACAAACCGGAAAGGTTTGAGCATACCCGAATGCTGCCACCGGGTTTTATTCAGATTGGAGATATCAATTTCCAGCTTATTATATAACTGTGCGTGATAACTATCATAATGCCCGGGAGCATTCTCCGGTTTGCGGGCTACAATCTGCCGCCACCAGACCAGTCCGCGGTTCATCTTCCCCTTTACCTCCACTGCGTCTTTCACGGCTGTTTCCAGCTGAATGAGCAGATCGGCCTGCTGACCGGGAGCAGGAGCCGGTATCCGGGCTACGAGATAGCCTACGTAACGCACTACCAGGGTATCTCCGGTATAGTGACTGCTGTTCAGGCTGAAACGCCCGATACTGTCCGTCATACAGCCAAATCCTCCGGCTTTCCAGTAAACCGTTGCATAAGGCAATGGTTCCTGGGAAAACCCTGACACTACCTTCCCGGCCACGACAGACGGCCTTTGCGCCTGTAAAGACAGCGCAATCAGGAGCAGGCAAAAACAAAAAATCCAACGATTTCCAATACAGTTGTAGGCAGCCCGCATTAATAAAATTTGATACTCACATAAATGCTACATCTCCCGTGTTACGGTGTTATGTATATGACGTATAATTATCGGCCACCCCCTATCCGGTAATTGTTACCGTTTGTTAAAATTGATTTTTTGCAGCGCCTTCCAGGGGCCGCGCAGGTAGGACCAGGTACCGAAACCGGTAGCCTGTATGGCAAAAGGGGTAAAAGAGGCCAGCAGGGTACTATGGAGCTGTGCCGCCTTAAAAGCAGTAACCTTATTCTGTATGGTAATATGCGGGCGCAGCGGCTGCTTGTCCTGCCGTACCAGCCAGGGCATGAAGGCTGTCTGCAGTTCCTCATGCAACGCCTGCAGGTCCGGCGAAAAAAGCGTATATGCTATTCCGTTAGTAAACTTTACAATTCCGTTTACCTGCAGGCTAAGAGGCGGCCGTGCAGCCAGTTTCGCCAGCGTATCCGTGATGGCAGGTTCTCCGCCGGGGAGGCGGTGAAACAGGGTAATATGGGCATCGAGATAATTGGCATGCGCCGGGAAATGGGCATCCCGCAGCTGCTGAAAAAAGAGCATATCATCAGCGGCAATTTCAAGCGTAACAATCATCGGTTTCGGCTGCGTCATCACAAGTGTATCTGGTGCGCGAAGCTACGAAATACCGGGATGTATTCCTGCTCATTCCCCCTGCTGCTTTATCATCTACCGGGAAAAAATCGTTCGTGGTCCTCTGGCAAAAAAGTGATAATATTGATTTCACGTTAAAAAACCCGCTCATGACATTTCAGAACCGCACTATCTTCATCACCGGCGCCAGCAGGGGTATAGGAGAAGCCATCGCACTCAGACTCGCCGCAGCAGGCGCCAACATCGTCATTGCAGCCAAGAGCGTTGAAGAAGACCCCCGCCTTGGCGGCACCATCTATTCAGTGGCGGAAGCTGTAGAAAAAGCCGGCGGTAAAGCATTGCCCATCCAGGTAGACATCCGCGAGGAAGCACAGATACAGGCAGCAGTGCAAAAGGCGGCGGATACATTCGGCGGCATAGATGTACTCATCAACAACGCCTCCGCTATCCAGCTTACCAACACGGAACAAACGCCGGCAAAACGTTTTGACCTCATGTATGATATTAATGTGCGCGGTACTTTCCTCGTTACACAACACTGTATTCCCTGGCTGAAGAAAGGTAACAATCCGCACATCATCACATTATCACCTCCCGTAAACCTCGCTCCCGTATGGCTTGGCAGCCACGTAGCCTATACCATCAGCAAGTATAACATGAGTATGCTGACGCTGGGATGGGCAGAAGAACTGAAGCCCTTTGGCATCGCCGCCAACTCCATCTGGCCGGCAACTACCATTGCCACAGCTGCCATCAGAAACCTGCTCGGCGGCGAAGCCCTCATGCAGAGAAGCCGTACGCCAGCCATCATGGCGGACGCGGTGGCCCTCCTGCTGGAAAAGACGGCAGCCACCTGCAGCGGCAATAATTTTATTGATGAAACTATTCTGAAAGAAGCCGGTATCACAGACCTGGAAAAATATGCCGTTACACCGGGCGGTAAATTACAACCCGACTTATTCCTTTAATACTATTATATACAGCAGCTGGTTGTACATATCCCTTAAAACCGGCTGCTGTACTACATTACAACCTCATCTTCCCGTCTCCTGCAAAAGATTGTCGTATTCAGCCCCTAAGGATGTCGTATCCACACAACATAGGATTTGCGTATGCGCAGTAAGTTTGTATCAACAAATCAAACACAGACAAACTATTACTGAACCACATCAAATCTTTCAACATGACAACGATTAACACTACCTCCAAAGGCATGCGCATAACCGGACGTATCATCACCATCCTGTTAATACTTTTCCTCCTGTTCGATGCTATCGGCAAAATCGCAGAAAATCATTATTCCATGGAAGGCTCTGTAGCACTTGGCTGGCCCGCCGAATCCGTAAGAGCCATTGGTATTGTCTTACTACTGTCTACCATTCTGTACGCCATTCCCAGAACTGCCATCCTCGGCGCTATCCTGGTAACAGCCTATCTCGGCGGCGCTACCGCCATCATGGTAAGGGTGCATATGCCACTGTACTTCTGCGTGATTTTCGGTATACTGGTGTGGGCGGGGTTATTTTTGCAGGACGCGAGGTTGAGGGAAATGATTCCGTTTAAAAAGTAATTACGAATTGCGAATTACGAATGAAGAAGCGAAGATTTAAACGAAGATTTAAAAGGATATTTAATGATTATCACCTTTAATCTTCGTTTAAATCTTCGCTTCTTCATTCGTAATTCGCAATTCGTAATTCGTAATTAACTATTATTATTCTTTCTCCAGCACCACCTTAAACTCTTTCCCCACATAGGTTTCAGCTTTAGGCTCCGTGATTATCTGTGCCGTCATATCGCCGGGAGCAGGATCAATGAGTTTATAGCGGATAACGGCTTCTTTGTTATCAGTGAAGGAGATACCGGTAACGGCTATACGATAGCCGGCATTGGGTTTACTTCCCCGGGAGATAACGATGCTGTTAACCTTATTATTAACCGGTGTGGAGGTAAAGGTAACTTCTTCAGCGGAAGGGTTGCTGCCTTGTTCTCTTTCTTTCGCTTCCCTGATAAAGGCGGTTGCCTTTTTAATCATGGTAGCGGCTTCCTGGGAGGTGATGGGCGCTTTCGGACGGAAGCTGCCGTTTTCCAGTTTTACCACATTGAATTTCACCAGCATTTGTACGGCGTTCAGGGCATCTTTGGAAAATTTAGCTTCATCCTTTACGATGATCCACATCATATTGGCAGGATATTGCTCCTTGGAGGTCATAGCCTGATAGAGCGCCAGGGCGAACTGTTCGCGGGTCATCGCGTTATCAAAGCGGGTAGCGGGATTCAGCTGAATACCGTTATTGGCCGCAATAATCAGTGATGATGCGTAGGGCGCCTTGTCATTGGCGTTCCGGTAGTAATCGGTGGCTTTAGGAGCTTTGATAAACCGGATGTTATCAATGTTCAGGCCCAGTCCTTTTACGATGAGGTCAATACCGGCGCCGATGGTTACGCCTTTGGCTGCAGGCGTTTGTTCTTCCAATAGTTCAATAATGGTTTCCGTTGAAGCAGTCATTACGTTCTTCTCCATGCTGAACAGCGGCTGTGCGTTAACCGCCAGCAGGAAAACAGGTAATGTCAATGCAGTGCTAAGTTTCATAAAAAAATAAAGATATTAAGCCACGAAGGTAATTATTGTACCACGATTTTCTGTGTTACTTTTTCCGTTGCGTTGCTGAAGGTCACCAGGTAGATGCCCGGCGAAAGCGTATATGTTTGTTTGCTCACCCCGGAAGGTACGCGCAGCAGCTTGTTATGCACCTGCTTACCGCTAAAGTCGGTAATGGTGAACTGCATGGGCTGTTCCCGCTGGCTGTCTGTTTCCACCTGGATGATGTTAGCCGGTGCAGGATTAGGATATACCCTGAAGGTGAAAGCTACCTTTTTTGAGCTGGCCGGTATGCTGTCTGTTTGTCCGAGACGCGCCAGCGCAGTGGTTACCACTACAAAGGAATCCCTTACACACTGGCTGCCTGCAACGGAATTATCGCTTACATAATAGGTGCTGGTACCTGCTGACGGAGTAACGGTAATAGACCGGGTTACCGCGCCGTTGTTCCACTGGTAGTTACCAATCCAGGATGCGGTGAGCTCAAGCGGCTGGCCAGCTGTAGCCTGCACGGTAGTCTTCTTGTTCGCATCTTTCAGGATAGTGAAACGGTCCTTGATGGTTTTATCTGACGCTACGAATTTGGCATCCAGGCGGTTACCTTCTATTTCCAGCACCAGCGAACCGCTTTTGTCGGAGTTGGAATAGTAGGATACGGCATGCGGATAGGATGACTGCGTACCGCCTATCTGTCCTGCGGAACCGGCCACTACATACACGGTGCCATGGTAGCTTTTCGCTGAAGGCAATACATACGGGCAGGAGTTGGAAGTACCGTCATATTTTGCGCTGCTGTTGCTCACAGCATGTGAGGAGAAGGAGAAGGTATTTTCCAGTCCGTAATGTCCCTTGATGAGATAGGAACGTTCATAGTTATGGCTATGGCCATTGAGTATAACGTCAACGCCATAACGTTCCAGGATACGGATCAGCTGCTGCCTTACCTTTACCAGTTCGCTCTCTGTGTCAGAGTTGTGGCTGCCCATGGTGTAGGGCGGATGATGCCAGTAAGCGATGGTCCATTTTTTGGTATTCGCTGCCAGGTCCCTCTTCAGCCATTGTATCTGCGGGCTGGTGGTATCATAAAAGCGTTTGCCGCCTTCTCTTCCGTAGGAGTCAAGGCTGATGATATGTATATCGCCGTAGTCAACGGAATAATATTCTTCCTTGCCGGAGGCTACACCGCCGCACTCGCCGTTGGCCGGCAGGGTGAAGTTGGCGAGGTAAGGAATATTATGGTCATCCTGGCGGGCGCCGTCGTTATCATAGTCGTGGTTGCCGGGCGCCGGGAACAGCAGGATGTTCTTCAGCAGGTTGTCTTTATAGTTATTGAAGAAGTTGGTCTGATACTCGGCATCAAATCCGCCGTCATAGGCGTTATCGCCGAGCAGCAGCCACAGGTCTGTATGTCCGGCGCCTACATAGTTGATATAGGCATCGCGGGCGCTGCGCTGATTCGCTTCGTTGGTACCGCAGTCGCCATATGCGGCAATCCTGATTTTCCGGGTGGTATTTGCCGGAGGTGCGGTATTGAAGTAGTTCTTGTCGCTGGCTTCAATAACACCGGTGGTAGTACCAACACTGTAGTAGTATTTGGTATCGGGCTGCAGGCCGGTGATCCTTAGTTCATGTTCTGTGAGTGCGTTGGTATGTACCACGCTGTCTGTCAGATTTCCGAGTACGGTACCGTATTTTACTTTGCCAGTGGCAGCGATGCCGGTTCTCCAGCGTACGGTTACAGCGGTCTGATTACCCATCTGCAGGTAGGGCCCGCGGCTGATGGAGGGTACAGTGCTGCTGGTAATTCCTTTTAGCTGCAGGTCGAAAGAGATGTCGCTGCTGCTTTTGCTGGACTGATGGATCTCTACGGCAATGGTGTTACTACCTTCTGTCAGCACGCCGGTACCGATGCTGGTAGTCTGAATGGCCGTGCCATCATCTGCGGCATCTGTTGCCAGTGTAGTGTAGGATATGGTGCCGGAAGAAAGGTTATCCCTTTTTACTTCGGTGCCATTGATGTAGACGACAATACCATCATCCCGCAGGTACTCCAGGCTGAAGCCGGTGTAATTGGCGATACCTGTAATGTTGAATGTTTTACGGAAATAGGTGGTCACATACTTGCTGGAAGAACTGGAGCCATAGCTGACTACAGTAGATTCATCTCCGTCGCCGTAGCCAAGCTGGCCCGGACCGGATGCCCAGGAGCCGTCGTTGAAGGAGGCAGCTCTCCAGGAAGTACCCTGGTTGGAGCCATTGTCGAGATACTTCCAGGTTGCGCCAAAAGGCAACAGTGTTGTTTGTGCATTCGTTGTCAACGAGGTGGCTGTGCACAGGGCCACCAGTACAGACAGGAGATACAGGGGTTTCATATGGGTTACATTTAGGTTTTCAGTGAAAATAATAGAAAAAAGTTATATTTTCCAGTAAAACTTTTCTTGTTAATCATCCCTTAACAAAAGCCCATGAAGACCAGGATAATAGCATTGTTGTTAACGGGGCTGGCTGCTATTCACCTGTATCCGGCACTGCCCACCGGCCATGGAGAAGAAGCCGCCAGTCTGGAAACCTATTTCCGCCGGCAACTGCAGGCAGTAACGGACAGCCTTACACGCTTACAGGAGGCCGTCAGCCGGCAGGCAACACCGGCCATTGTCAGACTGCATTTCAGCGGAAGCCGCCTGGCCTATAAAAAGGTAGAATTCCTGACAGAATATTATTATCCTCACCTGATCCGCAGTATCAACGGACCGGCATTACCTTTTGCCGACGGGGAGAATTCCAAAACCATACTGCCGCCCAAAGGTTTTCAACTGATAGAAGAAAAGATTTTTTCGGGAGAGGTACCGGAAGATACAACTGCCGTACTAACGTTAACGGCTGAACTGAAATCGCAACTGGAAGAAATAGGCCGGCAGACAGACCCCTACGGGTTTATGGACCCTTACCTGTTTGACGCCATGCGTTTTGAAATATACAGGATCATAGCCCTGGGTATCTCCGGCTACGATTCTCCGGTAGCCCTGCTGTCTGTACCGGAAGCCGCCGCTGCACTGCAAGGCGTACAGCTGGGCCTTGACCGCTACAGTAAACGCCTGCAGGATACGGCACTGCAACGCCGTACCATGCTGCTGTTCCGCTCAGCCCGGCAATACCTGCTGCAGCACCGCGCTTTCAATACTTTTGACCGCCTGCACTTCATCACCGTATATGCGAACCCGTTAAGCACCCTCCTGCTGCGCTGGCAGCAGCAACTACAGCTGACCTTACCGGCGGAAAGAAGAATATTATCTCCCGATGCGCCGCATCTGTTCGCTACGGCATGGCTTCACCCCAACGGCTATACGCCGGCCCGGGAGGCGGACCCCACTGCCGAAAAAATCCGGCTGGGCGCCCGCCTGTTCTATGATAAAGCCCTCTCCGGCAACGGACAACGCTCCTGCGCTTCCTGCCACCAGCCGGACAAAGCCTTTACCGACGGGCTACCTAAAAGCCCGTCCCTGGACGGCAGCAGCACTGTTGCCCGCAATGCCCCCACCCTGCTCAATGTCGGCTTCCAGTCCAAGCTCTTCTACGACTCCCGCGCCGTATTCCTGGAACGGCAGGTAGCTGATGTAGTACATAACAAAACGGAAATGGACGGCTCCCTTCAGCTGGCGGCAGCGGCATTCCGCAAGGATACCACCTACCGCCGCCTGTTTACGGACGCCTTTCCCGGTGCACACGAAGCGGTAAATGCCGATAATATCGCCAATGCGCTGTCGTCCTACCTGCGTGCACTCAACAGCCTGCAATCCAGGTTTGATCAGTATATGAATGGTAATCCCGCCGCGCTGGGCAGCCTGGAAAAGAAAGGGTTTAATGTATTCATGGGAAAAGGAAAATGCGGCACCTGCCACTTTGCCCCGCTGTTCAACGGTGTAGCGCCGCCTTACTTCCTGGAACCCGAATCAGAAGTGCTGGGCGTACCAGCCAGCGATCAGCCCAAATCCGCGCTGGATAAAGATCCCGGGAAATATATCCTGTGGCAGATTCCTATCCAGCAATATGCCTTTAAAACTTCCGGCGTCAGAAACAGCGCCCTCACCGCACCTTACATGCATAACGGCGTTTTTCGTACGTTGGAAGACGTTATAGACTTCTATGATAAAGGCGGCGGAGAAGGTCTGGGTATTGCACCGGAAAATCAGACCCTGCCAAAAGATAAGCTACAGCTGAACGCCCTGGAGAAAAAAGCCCTGATCGCTTTTATGCAGGCACTCACCGATACGGTCAGCTATAAAAAATATTAAAGCATCTTGTGCTGTACGGCAGCCATAATCAGCTCTGCCACATTACGCGCTTCAAACTTCTGCAGCAGGTTACGACGGTGCGTGTCTACCGTCAGCGGACTCAGATTCAGCTCCTTCGCCATCACCGGCGTGGTTTTGCCTTCTGCTACCAGCTGCAGTATCTGCTTTTCCCTTTTGGTAAGGGTAGGAATTTTTTTCAGTTCGTTTACCCCTGGCCGGGTAATCATCTCCTTCACCTCTTTACTGAAGGCCAGCTCTCCGCTCAGCGCTTCATTCAGACAGCGGATCAGTTCCTCTGCAGAAGCGTTCTTCAGCAGGTAGCCATTAGCTCCGTTCTGTAATATCTGCAGGATGATACTGCGCTCGGCCTGGTTGCTCAGCGCCAGCACAATAATATCCGGCGCCACCTGCTTGATCTCCTTACAGAGGTCAATACCATTCACATCCGGCAGCATAATATCCAGCAGTACCACGTCTACTTCGTTGGTACGCAGAAACGAAACAAATTCCTTCCCTCTGGTGAAACTGTTGACTACCGCTATATTCGGCTCTTGTTTCAGCAAGGTTTTCAGCCCTTCTATCACCACCGGATGGTCGTCTACAATGGCCAGTATAATTTTTTCATTAGTCTCCAACATTCAGTTCGATGTTTATCGTGGTACCTTCATTCAGCACCGAAGATATATCTAATTTTCCTTTCAGGTACTTTACCCTGTTTTTAATATTGCTCATGCCGATACCCGCTGCATTGGCGATACCTGACAGGTCAAAACCCTTTCCGTTATCTTCTACGGTGATGAAAAATGCGTCCCCGTTCTGACTGCATTGCAGCAATATTTCGGAGGCATTGGCATGGCGGATAGCATTGGTCAGGGTTTCCTGTACAATACGGTAAATGGTTACCTGTACCGGTTCCGCTATATCCGGTTCAATGCCGAATGCCTGGAAGTCAATCTGCGTATGCTCTGAGCGCAGCGATTCACACAGGTCTTTCAACGCGGTTTCCAGCCCGAATTTAAGCAGGCTTTCCGGCATCAGGTTGCGGGCAATCAGCCGCAGCTCTTTCATGGAACTGTCCAGCTGCCCCACAATGTTATGCAACGCCGCATGATGATCGTGACCCGCGCCCAGGTTAGAGAGCTTTATCTTTACACCGGCCAGCATACCGCCCAGGCCATCATGCAGATCCCTGGCCACCCTGCGGCGCTCTCTTTCTTCTCCTTCCAGCATCGCCCTGGAAATACCCAGCTGCTGCTGCTGTTCCATCTCTCTTAACTGCTGCTGATAGTTGATTTCTTTCTGTTCAGATAGCTTTTTGTTGTTCCGGTAATAGAAGAGCGTAAAGGCAGAAGCGATGACCAGCGCAATACTGACAGCCGCCAGCAACCACAGCGTCAGCAGGGTGTTACGGGCAGACAGGGAACTACTTTCCGATGCTGCTTCCAGCACAGATATTCTTTTCCGGCTTTCTGCATTCCGGTATTTTGCTTCCAGCGCACTGATTTCATTACGCGAGCGGCTGGCGCTGAGACTATCACTCAGCTGGCTGAAACTCATGAGCCACTGGTATGCCGGCGTCATCTGCCCCAGTGCGCGATAGGTTTCAGCAAGTCCATAATACAGCTGTATCCTGTTATTGGCACGCGCCATCATCTCCGGTTGCTGCATCAGACGGAGCATGACCTCTTTCGCTTTCGCAAAATTTTTCTGATTATAATAGGCATAGAACTGCTGCAGTTCCAGCCGTTGCCCTTCGTAACGCAGGCCACGCCTGCGCGCCAGCTGAATACCCTTGTCAAGGCTGCCCAGCGCTTTGTCAAACTGCGCCTGCATAGTATAATACATACCTTCTGCCCCGTAATAATCTATTACCTTATCAGATTCAGGATAGGGCGACAATAATACCCAGGCGCTATCCAGCATGGCCCTGGCCTGCGGGTTTTTTCCGGAGAGGATATTGTTTTCTGCTATCGTGTAATACACCTCTACCAGCAGGCTTTCAGCACCTTCTCTTCCTTTCAGCACGCTGATAGCTTCGAGGCAATATGCTTCCGCCTTATCGCGCTTAGCGTTGTTTTTAAACACAATGCCCAGATCCAGCAGGCTTTTACCGATGAAGATACTGTCGCCCGCCTGTCTGGCCAGCGGCATCACCTTATGGATAATAATATCCATATAGGCTTCTTCATTGTCTTTGACCTGTTGCAGGACTCCGTATTTCTGCCAGGCTCTGGCCTGAAAGCCACAGGATACACTACCTGGTATCTTCTTCAGCAGGCTGTCGGCCAGCAGGAACTGCGCTTCTGCCAGCGGCGGTTGTGTTCTGGCCAGCAGTAATCCGTAATAATAGGGATACAGTGCGTGCAGCAACGGCGAGTTGCCCAGCCATGCCCTGCTTTGCTGCAGGTATTGCATGGCGCGGATAGTATCTTTCTGTGCATAGTATTCTGTCAGCTGAAATGCTGCTCCCGATTTGCTGCTGTCATTGTGCTGCCCGTTCAGTATTGCGCTGAGGCTGTCCGTATATGCCTGGTCGTTCAATGGAACCTGCGCCATAGCGCTGTATGCAAATACGATACAGCAAAACAGGGACTTAATCAGTTTTGCCATACCTAAAAATAGTATGGAGATTTCAATTAAAAATTAGCTTGATACAAAATACCGGGAAACCAGTAGAAAAAAACACTCAATTCTAAGGATTGCTGAAACCCGCCATTGTAAATACTTTTGAGTCATCAACCGGGATATTCCGAAGCAGTATTTAACCGAATTTAAATTTTTATGAAGAAACCTTTTTCCATTTTTGCAATTGTTGCCCTGGCAGTAATGACGCTCAGTTCCTGTTCTAAAAAAGATAAAGATGATCCGGCCCCCAAGGCGGGAAGAACGCTGAAAGTAACCTTCTCCGGTTCTGGTGTGTCAACTGCCGATCACGATCTGGTGCTGCTGCAGGTAGGAGGCAGCGATTACAAACAAACCAAGACCTTACTGAAGCTGAATGGTGTACCACAGACCAATGAGCCGATTGTTAAAATAGATGAGAAACAGCTGATAGCAGGTGGAACCTATACTATAGAATCATTGGTACCGCTGGATGTATGCTATGTTTCCTTAACGGCACTTAATCTGGAAACAGCTTTCAATGTGAAATTGAAAATAGAAGTAGACGGCAAAACGATCATCGATCTGAATCAGACTGTAGCCAACAGTTTCGATAAAACATACGATCTCTAAACTTATTAACTGTATGCTTTTGGCGGCTCGCAGTTAATGCCAGAATGCGCTTTTAGCCGTTAACCTGCAGCGTTCAGGTAGTACCAATCACCCAACCTGGAACTACCGGATGCTGTGGGGTAACGGCTAAAAGCGTTTCATCCGTAATCATTATTTCTTCTCTTCCTGATAAATAGTCCTGCAAGACAAACACAACTGAAAAACAATCCGGGCAGCCTGCCGGAACATTTTCTTTCATGTAAAGGAGACAGTAGGCAACATTATGCCTTTGCAGCTGTTAGTCCGCATTCGCCCGGAAGCAAGGTCCAGCTGCCGGATGCCGCGTGCTGACAGCACAGGCATTAAGGAGAAACCGGAATGTCACCAGTTTCTGGCCCGGAAGCACAGATAAAAATGTTATGCTGATTTAAGCGTCTTCACCGGATCAGTCATCCCCGCCCTGATGCTATGCAGGGCTACCGTCATCATAGCAATCCCCGTAGCCAGTACACCTGCTGATATAAACAACCACCACGGAAGATCTGTTCTGTAAGCATATGCACTCAGCCACTGCTGCATACCGGCCCATGCCACCGGCGCTCCTATCATCACGGCCAGCAGTACCAGTTTCAGGAAATCGCCGGACAACAATACCACAATGCCGCCGATAGAAGCGCCCAGCACTTTGCGTATACCTATTTCCTTTGTACGCTGCTCTACCGTGAAAGCTGCCAGCCCGAACAAACCCAGGCAGGAAATGAAGACCGCCAGGAAGGCAAACCAGGCGGTAAGTTGCCCGATCACTTCCTCGCTGCGGTACAGGCGTGTAAACTCCTGATCGGAAAACTGGTAGGTGAACGGGAACCTGGGATTCAGGGCCTTTGTTGTTTTCTCCAATGCCGCCAGTACTTCCCGTTCCTTGCCGGCAGCTGTTCTGACAAGAATAGTCCCCCAGCGAGGAGCGTTGTCCAATCGTATAAACAATGGTTCTATTGCCTCATGCATGGAATTGAAATGGAAGTCCTTCAGCACCCCGATGATCTCTCCGCGATTATCTCCCCAGGCCATCTGCTGCCCGAGCGGATGCGCATATCCCATCCGTGCCGCGGCCATTTCGTTGATAAGAAAATTAGCAGAATCGGTGGCAAAAGCCCTGGAGAAGTCGCGCCCTTCCTTCAGCTGTAGTTTCATCGTTTTCACAAAATCAAAATCTACAGCTGCATCTGCAAAAGATGCTTCCTGCAAGGGATCTTTACCCGTCCAGGAAATGCCTCCCTTATGATGATCCAGTACTGTAGGCGATTGCCGCATCCTGGAGATGGCGGTTACGCCGGGAATCTTTTCTGCTTCCTGCCGGAACAGTTCATAATTTTTCAGCAGCTCACCTTCCGCCGGAATATATAACAGGTGCTCCCGTTCATATCCCAGGTGTTTGTTACGGATATAATCCATCTGCCGGTAAACGGCCATCATGCCGATCATCAGCACTACCGCCACAGAGAACTGAAATACGACCAGCCCTTTTCTGAAAGCCGCTGCTCCTTTGTTAATGACCTGGTTGGTTTTAAGCACTTTTACCGGCAGCAGGGATGACAGGAACAAAGCCGGATAGCTGCCTGCCAGCAGTCCTGTGAACAATAACAATCCGGAGAACCAGTACCAGAACACCGGCTTCGTGACCGGTAATGCTATGTGCCTGCCCGTCATATTGCCGAAGGCGGGCAACAGCAGCAGTACTATCACTATCGCTATGAAGGCGGAGATACAGGTGATGAGCAATGCCTCTCCTGCAAACTGCCCGGCCAGAGAGGAACGCATGGCCCCCAGCACTTTGCGTACGCCTACTTCCTTTGCCCGGTTGGCAGAACGGGCGGTAGCCAGATTCATAAAGTTGATACAGGCAATAACCAGGATAAACAATGCCAGGAAGCTGAAGAGCCGTACATATTCAATACGGCCGCCGCTGATATTGCCATCACTGAACCTGCCGTGCAGATAGCGTTCGCCGTATGGTTGCAGCGCCAGTTCTATCTGTTCGCCGGGAGGGAATGTATAATACCTGGCGATGAAATTTTTGATGGATGCCTCCAGCTTTTGCGCATCAGCGCCGGGCGCCAGCTGGATATAGGTGTCGGGGTTACTGCTGCCCCAGGTGCTCACCCAGGCATTAGCTTTCGTATAGTCATCCCAGTTACGCAGGAAATCGAACTGCCGGGAAGCATTGTCGGGAATGTTTTCAAATACGGCGGTCACCTGCAGGTTCTCCCGGTCTTCAAAGCGGATGGTTTTACCGATAGCGGCGGCAGCGCTGCCAAAGAAAACTTCCGCCATATGACGGGAGACTGCCACTGCACCCGGAGCCTGCAATGCGGTAGCCGCTGTGCCTTCCAGCAGCGGGTAGCTGAACATGGAGAAAAAGTCAGCGCCGGCATAAGTGCCATCCATCCTGCTGATCTGTTTGCCGGCTTCAAACGTGTACCGGTTGTTGATTTCCAGGCTGGCGGCGGCTTTTATTTCCGGGTAGTTCCGTTTCAGCTCCGCAGCCAGCGGCCCCTGCGTCTGGTAGGTGCCATCTGTTTTACCACCTGATATCCTGCGCTCATATACCTGGAAAAGCGATGAACCATTAACATGGAAGTTGTCAACACCCCGCTCCTCCTGTACCCACAGTATAATCAACAGGCTACAGGCCATCCCCAGGGCGAGCCCGGAAATGTTCACCAACGAAAAAGCCTTGTTCCGGAGCAGGTTGCGCCAGGCTATCAGAAAGTAATTCTTCATCATAATCAACAGGATTTGACACGGAACCGGATTTAAAAAACATGCCAACATCTAACAGACTGACAATAAACACATTCCGTAAGCTGTTTTTACTAAAATGTCCGGTTTTGATACAGGCAATGACCGGTATCGGATACCGGGGACCTATTTTTATTTTATGGGAATGATGCTTATATTTACCCCCTTTTCTACCTATAAAAACTACACCAGCTTAAACAGTATCTTCAGTCATCTACATATATGTCATTAATAGAAAAAGTACTCAACACACCGGAATTAGTTAATCAGCCGCCGGTATTACTGGATATCGGCGCATCAGGAGCCATACATTTCAGATGGAAGAAGATCGCAAAATATGCCATTTGCATTGCTTTTGATCCGGATGACCGTAAATATGGTTACATCGTCCGTGAAAATGACAACTACCGCAAACTGTATGTTTTCAATTGCGTGGTAACAGATGCTGCAAGCGAGGAGCAACCGTTTTACCTGACCCGCTCTCCCTACTGCTCCAGCTTCCTGACCCCGCGCACGGATGAATTGCAGCCCTATGCCTTTGCGGAGAAATTTACGGTGGAAAGAGAAACCCGACTGATGACACGCACCGTACAGGAAGTATTACAGGAACTGAATATCGGCTATATAGACTGGTTTAAAACAGACTCCCAGGGCCTCGACCTCCGCATATTCCAGTCGCTGGAGGAAGGCATCACCCGCAGGATGAAAGTGGCCGAATTTGAACCGGGCATCATGCACGCCTATCACGGGGAAGATAAGCTGCACGCTGTTCTCCGTCATATGGACAACCTGCCGTTTTACCTGAGCGAGATCACCGTAAAAGGTCCTAACCGCATCTCTCAGCAACAGCTGAAGGATATCACCTCCAGCCCTTTCATGCAGAAACTGCTGGCCGCCTCCCACAAACAAACTGCCGGCTGGGGCGAAATGGTATACCTCAACAGCTTTGATCCGCGGGAAAATATGTCGCAACGCGACCTCCTGCTGGGCTGGGTTATCGCCACACTCAATGAAGAATACGGATTGGCCCTGCAGATTGCCACACAGGGCGCCGCACAATATAAAGCCCCTCTCTTCGAAGAACTACGTCGCGGCAGCATAAAAAATATCCGCCGCACCATCTGGAAATTCAGATTCCTCAGAGATGTATGGCACAAACTCACCAACAAATAAGCGTTATTTTATTATTTTTTTATTTGGTTATTTGAGATTTAAAAAAATGCAGCGGAGATCTATCATGTAGATCTTCGCTGCATTTTTTTAAATCTCAAATAACCAAATAACCAAATAATAAAATAATAAAATAACTCCTATTTGTTGTTTCTTCCTATTGTTCCTAAGTGTGTGTGGCTAAAGCCTTGTAAATATTTCAGGCCATAGCCGAAGATGCGGTCCATACAGGAATGGGCAAACAGGATAATGCCTGCAAACAGCAGCCAGTCCAGCTTCAGGTATAAGCCGGCCAGGTAAACCAGTATGGCAATACCCTTATGATGAAAGAAGTTGTAGATCCGGGCGCCGGCACGGTTACCCATGGCATATCCCAGCATACTCAGGTCCGGTAGCAACAGGCAGAGCGGGAACCACCACCAGGCGTAAGGCGACTGCAACATGAATGCTATCACAGACAACAACAGCATACCCGCTTCTTCCAGATTTAATAATGTCTTCATTCCGAAATTTTTTGCAAGATAATAAAGTAATTTATCTGCGCAGGAACTGACTTATCTGCTGACGCAGCCACTGTGGCTCATCGTACATAATAAAGTGCAGAGAACTGTCTGATATGGCAATGGTGGTACGACGTGCCAGACGGAACTGCGACTCCAGATTTTCGTTTACCCTTTGCCGTGAGGACCCAAACTGACGGTAGCCGTACCAGTCGCCCAGTACCAGGATGCGCGAACGGATAGCAGATAAGGCGGGCCGCAGATCGTTACTGAACAGTTCGTACATCACCTGCGCCTGCGTGCGGTTATCAGAGCGTAGCGCCATGTCCATGACCTTCGCAATATAAACGCTGTCGCGTATCATGGTTTTAAGTATATACTGCTGGCCGGACTTCACCTGTTCCGGCTGCTGCGCAGCCATATACTGCTGTATCCTCTTCCCTATCTGCCGGCAGCTGTCTACGCTGACATCCATTCCCATAGACAATGCCGCCATGAAAGGCGCGGCACTCACGCAGATAATATCTCCCGTCAGCTCCGGGCTGCTAACACCCAGGTTCAACGCCAGCCATCCGCCGGTACTATGGCCTATCACCACGGGCTGCTTTAATTTTTCATCCCTGATAAATGCTGCCAGCTCCCGGGTTACCTTCATCAGCAATGAATCCGATACTACCGGCGGCTGCCCGTCAAATCCCGGTAAGGTAATCATATAACAGGTATACCTGTCCGAAAAAGCCGCTGCCGTTTCTTCCCATATTGCTCCCCCGCAATACAATCCCGGAATAAAAATCATCGGCGCACCCTTCCCTGTTTTTTTCACCGCAAATGAATACTGCGACTGTGCCTGCACTACTCCCAAATAACCCGCCCAAAAAAAAATAAAGAATACACTTTTTTTTACCAACTGTCTCATAAAATAAAATTTCCACAAATAGCGCCTATATAAACGAGCAGATAAAATGAGATTGACCAAAACCGTGGTTGGGATTATGAATGATGCCGGCTTGGGTATTTTATTATTTTTTTATTTGAGATGTTGTGCCTGATCACGGTATTCTTTTGTACTCACAGGTACAAGGGAAATAATGATAGGGCACAACATCTCAAATAAAAAAATAATAAAATATCCCCCCTTTCTGTTTCATCCATTCATACCCCACTTTCGTCAATAATAATTCCTATCTTCTCCCCGGTTGTTGAACTTTGCCTGATGAACAAGAAACTGATTCCTGCATTGTACCATGTATTATTCTGGATGATTTATGCCATCTTCTGGACTACCTATTCCATGTTATATTACGGTACTCCGCTTGGGGGGGCAGCTTTCCTAACGTTATTATGGATGATCGGGCAGGGTTCCAGTTTATATATCATCGCCTATCTACTGATACCCAGGCTCCTGGCTTCCCGCAGGTATGTGGTGCTGGCGCTTTCCATGCTGGTGGTGCTGGTACTGGGCGCCGCTTTCATTACCTTAACTACTTTACCGGTCATCAGGCACCTGATGCCTGCTTTTCCCTTAAAAGCCTGGCAGATGGGGCCTTCCATTCTGCTGACCAATTTCTATATGACCTTTCTTTTTCTGGCTATAAAATGGGGGCGGGATAAGATACTGCAACAAAAAAGGCAGCAGCAGCTGGAAAAAGAGCAGACAGCACATGAATTGAAATTTCTGAAGTCACAGCTGAATCCGCATTTCCTGTTCAACGCCATCAACAGTATTTATATCCTGATTAAAAAAGATCCGGACTATGCAGCCGCTATGCTGGCCAGGTTTGCCGATATGTTGCGGTATCAGCTGTATGAATGTAACAGCAGTCATATTTCCATAGATAAGGAAATAGGGTATCTCAATCATTACCTGGAAGTAGAACAGCTCAGGAAAGGTAATACCGTGGCGGTACAATATCATGTGGCGCCGGAGGTACGGCATTTCCATATTGCGCCGCTGCTGCTCATTCCTTTTGTGGAAAATGCCTTTAAACATGTGTCTGTCTTCCCGGATAAATCCAACCACGTAATTATCAATTTAACCTACGATAACCATATATTTGAGTTCAGCGCCGTCAATACAATGGATATCAACAACGGCTATACGCACGGACAGGCGCCGGGAGGTATAGGACTGGAAAATGTAAAGCGCAGGCTGGAATTGCTGTACAACGGGCAACACCGGCTGCACATCACCAATGACGGTCAGCTGTTTTCTGTTTTGTTACGAATCAATATACCATGAAAATAAAATGCATCATAGTAGATGATGAACCACTGGCACGCGAAGGCATGATGATGCTCGTGAAAGATTACAGCTTTCTGGAAGTGACGGGCGTTTGCGGCAGCGCTATGCAGGCTAACAGCCTGATGGCCCAGGACAAGCCCGACCTGCTTTTTCTTGATATACAGATGCCGGGTATTATGGGGCTTGATTTTGTGAGAAGCCTGACTAATCCGCCCATGATTATCATCACCACCGCCTATCCCAACTTCGCGCTGGAAGGTTTTGAACTGAATGTGCTGGACTACCTGGTAAAGCCGATCACACCGGAACGCTTTCTGACGGCTGTTAACAGGGCCAGAACATTAATGGAATCGCGTAAATCCGAAACCGGCAACACCGTGGAAGATTACTTTTTTATCCGCTCCGGCAACGGGTTTGAAAAGATTTCCTTCCAGGAGATTTTATATATAGAAGGATGTGAAAACTACTGCAGCATTCATACTGCCGGCGGAAAATATATGACGCTGACCACCATGCGCTCACTGGAAGAACAACTGCCTTCCGGCAGATTTTTACGTATCCAGAAATCGTTTATTGTAGCTATTGATAAAATACATTCCCTGAATGGCAACATTCTCAGAATAGGCACGCGGGAACTGCCTGTCAGTAAAAATTATAAAGCCGCCCTGCTGGAACTGATTGACCGGAAACTAATCCGTAAGTAAGCACTTTTCTTCTTCCCGGTTGTAACCCCTTTTTATTTTCTGTACAGCCCTCTTCCTCCTTAAACATTATCAGGTAACAGTTGTTATGAAGAAGTAGTTACCAAGATGTATGTAGGTGATTCATAACGTATTACCAAAATTGATTAAAGGGGGCTGTTATAGCTGCTGCTGATCCTGCGTACCCCCGTTCCGGTGATAAATCCTGACCCTGCAAATCCTGATTTCCGGCAACAATTACCCCGGTAGCTTTTATATTTCAAATTGTAGAACTTATGAGTAAAAAGCTGATGCCTGCTTCTCAGGGAGAACGCATGCTATGTAAACGCCCCGCCATGCTGATCCTGAAGCATTGTTACCTGTTACTGTTGTTTACGCTGGCAGGTTATAGTGCCAGTGCGCAGCAATGTACCGGATCTCTGGGAGATCCGGTGTTTAAGGAAACCTTCGGCGAGGCGCCTACAGCAGCAAAGCCTACACTGGGCCCTGCCCTTGCTCCCGGCATCACCACCTATACGTATTACAGTCCGGCTACCATATCGAGGCCCACAGGACCCTACCCCGGGCAATACACCATCAGCAATACCACCCGCGGGTATAACAATATTTACTTTGTAGACAGACCGGATCATACATCCACCAACGGACGCGGCTTCTGTATGGTGGTGGATGCCAATGCCACTCCCGACCAGTTTTATGAACGCACTATTACGGGGTTATGCGCAGGTTCTGTTTTTGAATTTTCTGCCTGGATCATGAATATCAATTCGGGTTCAGGTGGCTCGGACCCCAGTCTCCGCTTTGATATCCTTGATGCCAATAACCCTTCCGGTCCGCCGCTGAAAAGCGTATCTACCGGCAATGTGCCGTATCAGTCTCCCGGCGTATGGGTGCGGCAGGCCGGTATATTCCAGATGCCTGCCACCACCAGCGCCGTTATCCTGCGCATCTTCAGCAATACCCCCAGCAGTAACGGCAACGACCTTGCTCTGGATGATATTGCCTTCGCCGCCTGCGGCCCTCCCATTACGTTTACACAAGCTCCCGGTATTGTATGCAGCAATGCAACTACTTCCATGACAGTATCGCTGCCGGCAGGAAGCTATTCCCATTATTATTTCCAGCTGGAGAAACGTGCCCTGGGCACTACCACCTGGAACAGTGAAACAGCCATACTGGATAACGGCAGCAGCAACAGCCGTACGTTCTCTATTCCCAATGCCCGCGGCGGATTTGAATACCGCGTGCTGGCAGCCGGCGGCCTGGACGAAATCAACAACGCCAACTGCCGGGTGGTATCCGTACCGGTAGAACTGAAAGTAGTAGACTTCAGCGTTAATATCAACGGCAACCAGACGATATGTTACAATACAGCACCGGCGCTCACAGCCGCCATCACGCGCGCGCCCGGCAGCGGTACACCTGCTACCGGCTTCACCTACCGGTGGGAAACCAGCCCCGATGGCATCAATAACTGGACTGTTATCAGCGGGCAGACCAACGCCAGCCTGACGGTACCACCGCTGACAGCCAATGCCTGGTATCGTGTAACCGCTACCGTGAGCAGCTGCACCGGCGACGGTGTATCAGCCCCTTTCCGCGTTACCGTACTGCCTGATATTACCGCTACCCTGCAACCCGTGCCAGCCATATGCCAGGGCGCCACACAGTTCCAGCTGCCGTTCGCGGTGAATTCCGGTAACCCGGACCGGTTCAGCGCTGCAGCCACCGACCTGCCCGGCTTCACTGCCGTGAACAATGCGGTGCTGACAGCCAGCCCGCTGCGCTTCACATTGCCTGCCAACACAGTACCGGGAACCTATCATCTCAATATCCGTTTTACCAATACCACCAGCGGCTGCGGATCTGTTACCTATCCTTTCACGGTAAAGGTGGATTCCTTACCCACCGTTGCCAATGCCGGCCCCAACCAAACCTTGTGCGCCGCTACCTCCACCACAATGGCGGCCAATACGCCCGTGGCTGGTACTGGTACGTGGTCGCAGACAGGCGGGCCCAATAATGCTGTCTTCAGTAATATTCATCAGCCCAATACACAGGTCACCGGACTGATACCCGGCACTTACAATTTCCGGTGGACTATCACCAACGGTTCCTGCGAACCTTCTTCCTCCAACGTATCCGTCACCGTTACTCCTGCACTGACCAAAGCCAATGCAGGACCGGACATGACACAATATAACTCCGGCATCTTCCAGCTGAATGCCAATAACCCGGCTGCCGGCGAAACCGGCGCCTGGGCAGTAATTGCAGGCAGCGCCACCATCGGTACCGCCAGCGATCCGAAGACAACGGCTACCCTCAATCCCAACAGCAGCGCCACCCTTACCTGGACTATCAGCAATGGCGGCGTTTGTCCGCCCGATATAGATACCGTGGTGCTGACCTTTACCAGTCTGGCAGATATCAGGATCAATAAAACCATTTCACCGCAGGGGCCTTACCTCGCCGGGCAGCCGGTCACCTACCGCATAGAAGTAACCAATGCGGGTCCGAGTACTGCCAGCCGCGTACATATCAGGGATATCCTGCCGGCAGGATATGTGCCCGGTTCCATGATGGCCGCCGCTACCGGTGCGGCCCGTGTGCTGGACGACAGAAGTAATACCAGCAGCGTAGACATGGATGCGCTGATACCCACCGGCGATGCCAGTATCATCATTGAAGCCGAAGGGAAGATCGCCGGTAACTTCAGCGGCGACCTGACCAATACCGCTACTGCCACCTCCCTGGTGCAAAGGGACCCCGACGGCGCAACCAGCACCGTAACGGTACCGGTTGCACGAAGACCCTACTTCGAACAGGAAAAATCTGCTCCGGCCACCGCTGTTGCCGGAGAAACCATACAGTTTGTATTGTCTACCCGCAACACCAGTCTCAGCGATGCGCTGGATGCCGCTATCAAAGACAGTATCGACGCCCGTATCCAAAACGTATCATGGACAGCCACCACCACCGGTGGCGTACGCATACGCAGCGGCGCTGCCGGCACCGGGAATAAGGTACAGGTGAACGCCGACTTCCCCGGCGGCGGCTCCGGTATGCTGCTGGTGACCATTACCGGCACCATCGCACCGGATGCTACCGGCAAAATTGATAACCAGGGCAGCGTAACACCGGCTGAACCATTTGTGGATCCGTTCATTTCAAATGTGACAGACACCAGAATCATCAGTTCTCCCGGACTGGTCATCAGCAAATCGAAAGTTGCGCCGGTGACTGCCATTGCCGGTGAACCAATCGCCTACGAAATACTGCTCGTGAATAATGGTCCCAGCAATGCAGCCGGCACTGTTATTACGGATACCGTGCCAGCCATGATACAGCAGGTACAATGGACTACTTCCGTGCAGGGAGCCGCCGCCATTACAGCCGGCAGTACCGGCAGCGGTAATATCGTCCGCGTTACAGGTAATATTCCGGCGGGCGGCAGTAACATCATCCGCCTGCAGGTAACCGGTGTGGTGAGTCCTTCCTTTGCAGGAAACATCCTGAATATGGCTACTGCTACTCCGGCAGAACCAGGTATACAGCCGGTGACAGATATTGATATTACCCCTGTCAGGAAATCGGCTGCGCTGCATATCGTCAAGAGCGGACCTGATACGGCCACCGCCGGAGAAAAGATTTCGTATACCATCGATGTGGATAATAACGGACCATCCGCCATCAGCAACGCTTCCATCACCGACATGCTGCCACCTGAACTCACCGGTGTCAGCTGGATAGCTACAGTGCTCAAAGGCACTGCTGCCATTCTTACCGGCGCAACCGGCACGGGAAATCAGTTGCATACTGACGCAGATATGAGTCCCGGTTCTACTATCCGTATAGTCGTGCGCGGTACCATACTCCCAACAGCTACGGCCCCGCTCCGTAATACAGCTGCCATCAATCCTTCAGAACCTAACCTGCAACCGGTGACCTCCAATGTGGTTATCACACAGCTGCGGCAACAGGCCAGGCTGTTCGTCACCAAAGCCGGACCTGATTCCGCCTCTGCCGGTAACAGTATCGTATACACGATAGAGGTAGGCAACAACGGTCCCAGCAACGCCAGAGCGGTACATATCACCGATGTAGTGCCTGCATCCGTGCAGCAGGTTACCTGGTCGGCCAGAGCCACCGGTAATGCCAGCATCACCGGCACTTCCGCCGGCAGCGGCAACAGTATTGCGCTGGATGCAGATATCAGCGCAGGCGCAGGTAATGTGATTGTGCTGACGGTAAATGGCGTGATTGCTCCTTCCTTCCAGGGTACGCTCACCAACAAAGCGGTAGCTACTCCTTCCGGAACCGGCAACCGGGGCGACAGTGCCAGCAAATCTACCATCGTATCCAGGATACCGCAGCTGTCTATATCCAAAGCAGCAGTGGATGAAGTGATTGCAGGCGACAGCCTCAAATATCATATTGAGATCGGCAATACCGGCGTAGCAGATGCCGTGAACGCCCTCTTTACGGATATTGTTCCGGCGCAGCTGACAGGCGTTACCTGGTTTGCCTCCACCGCAGGAACAGCCACCATCAACGGTAACCGCAGCGGCACCGGCAACAGCGTTACCTTCAGCGCCAGTATTCCCGCAGGCGCCGGTAATAAAATTTTTGTGACCATTACCGGAAAAACTGATCCTGCCTTTGAAGGGATAATCACTAATACGGCGGCCATACAACCGGCTGAAACACCGCAGGGCGTTTTTGCTACCAAGTTTGTAACAGTACGCCGCGTGCCGGTGCTGAAGATTGTAAAATCAGGTCCGGCGCAATCAGCCGCAGGTAACCCCGTTGTATATAAACTGCTGGTGAACAACCCGGGCAAATCAAATGCTACAGGAGTCGTCATCAATGATATTATTCCGGCGGAAGTAAGACAGGTCAGCTGGACCACCGCCGCTACCGGCGGTGCGGTAGTTACCAACGGCGCTACCGGCACCGGCAATACCTTGCAGGTGACTGCCAATATACCTGGTGGTGGCAACGGAACAGTGGAAATCACCATCAACGGAAAAGTATCTCCTTCCTTCAGCGGTACTTTTGAAAATTATGCGATAGCGGTACCGGCAGAAACAGGAACAACACCGGATACTTCCAATAAAATTCTGACGACGGTGGAAAGAAAGCCGGTTGTTTCCATTATCAAAAGAGGGCCTGATCAGGTGAATGCCGGAGATTTTATTTACTATGACATCATTGTTACCAATACCGGTCCGTCGGAAGCGCAGCAGGTAGTCATTACAGACCAGCTGGCGCCCTGGCTGCAGGAACCGGACTGGGAAGCCAGGGCATTCAACGGATCTACCATTGAATCCGGCGGTGACGGCAACAAATCCCTGGTGAGAGTGGTGGGTAATGTAGGTGCAGATTCCGGAAAAATTTTCGTCTCGGTTGCTGCAAGAGTACCGTATAATACGCAACTCGATTCGGTACTTAATCAGGCAATGACCACCGGTGGCGCGCCGGGATTACCACCGGTGATTTCCGGGATGGTACGCACTAAAATCAACCACAAGCCGAATGTAGTCATTGTAAAAACCGGACCGGCTGCACTGCATGCCGGTGAAGTAATACATTATATCATCAGGGTCACTAACTTCGGCCCCAGCCTTGCCAGGGGCACCGTTATCAGCGATGTGGTACCTGCGGCGGTGGAAAATGTTACCTGGACGGCCAATGCCGCCGGCAGCAGCGTCATCAGCAGCGGCAGTACCGGTACGGGCAATACCGTAAACCTTGTGGCAGATATGCCGCCGGGTCAGGAAAATGAACTGACTATAACGGTAACGGGTACTGTAAGGGGTGACTTCAGCGGTCAGCTGGTGAATACGGCCACCGCATCGCCGGCAGAACCGGGCATTGCACAGGTGAAAGACGACGCTGTCACTAAGGTGGACAGATCGGCTGTACTGCAGATCAGCAAAGCCGGTCCGGCTACCATGACCCCGGGTAACACCGTTTCCTACACGATGGAGGTTACCAATGCAGGCCCCAGCAATGCCAATAATATCCGCATCACGGATAATATACCGGCGGCTATCCTGTCGCCCACCTGGGGAGCGCTGGCGCTGAACGGAGCTACCATTACCTCCCCTGCTACAGGCAGCGGCGCGGCATTATCCGTTGCCGGTAATATCCCGGCCACGCCGGAAGCGAAGATACTGGTACAGATCACCGGCACGCTGGATCCCGACTACCGCGATCCATCGCTGACCAATCAGGCTATCGTCATCAATGACCCTTCCATACCGGGCGCACTGAATGACACCTCTGCAGTAACATCTGTCGTACAACGGCTGGCCAACCTCCGCATTGTCAAGAGCGGGCCTGCCAACGGCGCTGCGGGAGAAACAATACAATATGTACTCCGCGTGCAGAACGATGGCCCCTCCAATGTACGTACTGCCACCATCACCGATGTGCTGCCTGCCAGCATACTGAATGTGAGCTGGACAGCCACGCCGGTTTCCGGTGTGAGTAATGTGACGCCTGCTGCAGGAACAGGTAATAACCTGTCGCTGACAGCCGATATGAATGCCGGCGGCATACTCGATATTGTGGTGAATGGCGTTATCAGCCCGGCTACCGTCAACGGCACTACGATTATCAATACCGCCACGGTAGCGCTGCCAGCAGGCAGTACAGCCACGGATCCCAATCCGGCAGATAATACCAGCACTGTCAGCACCGTGACAGATAATGATCCGGTAGTACGCATCGCCAAAACAGGCCCTGCTACCGTGAACATACTCGACTCTATCCACTACCGTATAGAAATCACCAATGGCGGCAGCGGTAATATCACCAATGCCCTGATTACCGACAATGTACCCGCCGGTATCACCGTAGGCAGATGGACGGCTACCGCCACCGGTACCGCAACGGTAACAGGCGCAGCCAGCGGCACTACCAATACTGTTTCCACTACTGCGGATATCCCGGTAGGCAACAATAAAATTATCATCCTGATAGATGGTATTGTCAATAACTCCGCAGGTACAAGTGTTACCAATACGGCTACGGTAACGGCTGGCGCCAATAAGACCAGCTCGGTTACCACAACCGTAAACCGTTCCCTGGATGCCGGCATTGTGAAGAGCGGGCCGCAGCAATTGCTGGCCGGGCAACAGATCGCCTACTCCATGCAGATATTCAACAACGGGCCGACGAATGCCGACAGCCTGGTGATTACGGATATCATACCGGCAGAAATCGTCAATGTGAGCTGGAG
Organism: Chitinophaga solisilvae; assembly: GCF_009928525.1. Lineage (GTDB taxonomy): Bacteria > Bacteroidota > Bacteroidia > Chitinophagales > Chitinophagaceae > Chitinophaga > Chitinophaga solisilvae. Next base: position 347,991 of record NZ_JAABOK010000008.1, read on the forward strand.
AGCGCAGGTGACCGGCAATGGCAGTGTACTGGACAGTATGCGGATAGACAGCGCCGGCAATAACATTCATCTCACCGCCAGGCTGGCGGCAGGCGCAGGTAATTACATTACCATCAGCGTCATCGGCACCGTCAGCGGCTCCACCCCTGCCGGCAGCATCACCAACACCGCTACAGTTACCGCTGTCGGTACAACCGATTATAATCCGGCCAACAATACCAGCAGTATCACGACCGTCATCGGCAGGGATGTTGGGCTGCTTATCCGCAAGGGAGGTCCTGTACAAACGCTGGCTGGCAACAGGATCACTTACGGACTGGTCATCACGAACCAGGGGCCTTCAGATGCCACCGGTATCAACATCAGCGATCTGGTGCCTGCAGCCATTACCAATACCCGCTGGGCAGTAACGGTGACCGGCGCGGCGGCTGTTACCGGGCCTTTCAACGGTACCGGCAACAATATGCAGACAACAGCCGATATTCCGGCCGGCAAGGGCAACAGCGTGATTGTTACCATCACCGGCACCGTGGCGCCCGGCTTCAGCGGTAACATCACCAACATCGGTACTGCCGGCGGCACCGGACTGAACACCGTTACTGATACCGTGCATACGCGGGTAGTACCGCAGTCCGCACTGAACATCAATAAAACCGGCGCGGCCACTGTAACTGCCGGCGACAACATCTCCTATGTTATCACCGCTTCCAACAGCGGACCATCACTGGCGAAGGGAGTAACGGTGAAGGATACACTGGACAGCCGGATAAAACAGGTCACCTGGACCGCCACCGGCGTCAATGGTGCAGTCATCAACAGTGGCAGCACCGGCACGGGCAATCTGCTGGCTGTTAATGCAGACATACCCGCAGGTAACAACGCCGTTATTACCATCAATATCAGCGGCATAGTACCAGACAGCGCTACCGGCAGCCTGCGTAACACGGCTACTGCAGATTCACCGGATTCGCTGACGGTACCTGTAGTGACGCCGCCGGTGATCACCAATATAGAACAGCATCCGCAACTGGCGGTAGTAAAGAACGGTCCGTCAGCAATAGCAGCCGGCGAAAATATCAGCTATGTCTTACAGGTGATGAACAACGGACTGAGTACCGCCCGCAATGCCGTTATCACCGACCAGATACCTGCGGCTGTCAGCGGCGTACAGTGGGCCGTACAAAGCACCAGCGGCGGCGCAGTTATACTTTCCGGCGGCAACGGCGCCGGTAACAGTCTGCAGATAAACGCCAGCTTGCCACCACACGCAGCCATCATAGTGGCTGTCAGCGGTAAAGTAGATTCCACCTTCACCAGGAAGCTGATTAACACGCTGATAGCGACGCCTTCCGAACCGGGTAACCTGCCGGATACTGCGGAAGTGGAGACAGACGTACTTGCCGAGCCATCGCTGCAGATCACCAAAGCAGGCGCAGATACTGTTATCGCCGGACAGACGGTGACCTATACCATTACTGTGAAGAACAACGGGCCCAGCGCCGCCCGCAGAGCGGTTATTGCTGACCCGGTAGCGCCAGGCCTTACACAGGTACGCTGGTCCAGTATTACCACCGGGCAGGCACAGGTAACCTCCGGCGGCACCGGCACCGGTAATCAGGTGCAGCTGATGGCAGATATACCTCCGGGAGATGCACATAGTGTAGTCATTACCGTTAGCGGGGTGTTAAGTCCGCGGTACCGCGACAGCCTGCGTAACATCGCCACCGTTACCGCCGCGGAAACAGGAGAAACAGATACCGCCGGCATAGCGGCACATGTCAAAGCCAGGCCGGTGGTGCAGATACTGAAGAGCGGACCGGATACCGTCAACGCCGGACAAAGCATCCGGTATGTGATTACCGTCACCAACAACGGGCCAAGCGATGCATCGCAACTACGTATAACCGATGCCGTGCCTTCCACCATACAGCAGGTGACCTGGGAAGCCGTTGCTACCGGCACTGCACACATCACCGGCGGAGCGGGCGGCAGTGGTAACAACATTGCTGTTACCGGCGATATTGCCGCCGGCAGCGGAAATAATATAACCATTACCGTTACCGGCACCATACCGGCAGGTGCATCCGGCAGGCTGGTGAATACCGCTGAAGTGGTGCCTTCGGAAGACAGCACCCTGCGGCAGTCATCCAGCAGAACAACCGTCATCCGCCAGGTGGCTGATATTACCATCAGTAAAACCGGACCTCAGCTGATGGTCCGCGGCGCAAGGGTGACCTATGTGGTGATAGCCACCAACGTGGGCCCCTCCGATGCCATCAATGCCGTTATTACGGACCTGGTTCCGGCCGTGCTCACAGATGTATCCTGGAATGTACAACCGTTCCGCAACGCCACCATCAATGGCAACACCAGTGGTACCGGCAATAATGTATCTGTCAGCGCCAACCTGCCGGCAGCAGATAACAGCGGCGTGCAGCTGCTCATTGAAGGCGTGGTAAAAAAAGATGCCCCGGCAGGCACGGTTACCAATACCGCTACTGTACGGCAGCCCGACGGCACTACTGCCACCTCGCTGCCGGTGGTCAGCAGAATAGGATCATCTGCAGATGTCAGCATCCGGAAAACAGGACCTGCCTCCGTATTCACCGGAAACAAAATTACCTACCAGCTGGAAGTGGCTAACAACGGGCCTTCCGACGCTCCGGGCACTATTGTCACCGACAGTATCCCGGCAGGCCTGTCGCAGATAAATACGGCCGTATCTTCCATGAGCGGCGGCGCCGGCAACATTCAGTTCAATACCATCAACGGTAACATACAGGCAACGATCGGTCAGTTCCCATCAGGCGCCGCTGCTGTGCTCACCATCACCGGCACTGCCGGGGAAGCGGGCACACTCCGGAATACGGCGGGTATCGTACCTCCGGCCGGTATCACCGATCCTGACAGCAGCAATAACCGCAGCACCGTCAGCACCCAGGTACAGCCCAAAGTACCGCTGGACGTCACCAAATCAGTTTCCCCGGCAAGCGGCATCTATGAGATCGGACAAACGGTAACGTATACACTCCGCATCAGCAACCAGGGAGCCGCCGGCGTAAACCCGGTAACGGTAACGGATACACTGCCGCCGGCAGCACTGGCCGGCGACCCCGACTACCAGTCGCCGCCACGCGGAACGGCAACATATAACGCCGGACAACGCCTGCTTACCTGGAATGCTACCGAACTCAAACCCGGTGAGACGCTGACCTGGAGTTACCGCCTCGCCATCCGCGGTGCCGGCTCCATGCGCAACATTGCCATCGTTACCGGGCCACCGGATGTGGCGATACCGGATACTTCCGCCATCACCATCACTACCGGCAGATATGCGAACCTGAAAGTGACCAAAGCACTGGAAACCGTGCCCCCGCTCGTAACCGGGCAGGTGCTCACCTTCAGCATTACTGCAGCCAATAATGGTCCGGATACCGCCACCGGCGTCATCGTAAAAGATGTGCTGGCCACTGTTCTCGGCCAGCCCATCACCATCAGTGACGGCGGCACATATAATGCCGGTAGCAGCACCATCAGCTGGTCACTGCCCTCCATGCCTCCGGGCGCGAGCAGGAAGCTGACCTTTACCGTCCGCCTCCTCAGCGGCAGCAGCGTACCCAACACCGCCACCATCGCCGGTAATGAAACAGATATCGATCTTTCCGACAACACCTTCACCATCGTACCGGTGCCTGTCAGCGGAGACGACATCTTCATTCCCAACGTCATCACCCCCAACGGTGACGGCAAGAATGATAACTTCCGCATCACCGGACTGGAAAAATATCCCGGCTCCTCCCTCTACATCTACAACAGATGGGGCAACCAGGTATACCAGACCAAAGACTACGACAACAAATGGCAGGGCACAGGATTAAATGAAGGCACCTATTTCTATATCCTGAAACTGAAAATACCGGCCGGCGGAGAAAGGGAATATAAGGGGTGGATTTTGCTGGTAAGATAAGGCGGGGTTAATTGCGAATTACGAATTGCGAATTACGAATGTAGAAGCGAAGATTAAAACGAAGATTAAAAGAGATATCTAATAGTTATCTCCTTAAATCTTCGTTTTAATCTTCGCTTCTACATTCGTAATTCGCAATTCGTAATTCGTAATTAAATCCTTTCATAAGTTTCTCTCTCCATCTTCACCCCCCATTTTATCATCATGGCATTCATATCAAATCCTTCCTGCTGATAAGTTGCCTGTACGGCTGCTTTGGCGGCGGCCAGGGCTTCTTTGTTTTCCCAGCGGGCGATGGTCAGGAAAATGAGGTTATTGTCTGCGTCGGTGCCGGCGTAGGCAGCATCTTCGATGAAGCCGGGAAGGCGCCGGATCATTTCCCGGTTGATGCGGACGCGTTCCAGGAATGCCTCTTTAGCGGCGACGGGAACCAGGAATTTATCAATGAAGTGGATACCGTGGGTGGAAGTCTGTTTAGCTGGCAGCTGCGGGAAACCGGCAGGTAAAACTTCCAGGGATTGCAGGAAGCCGAGGCGGTCTGTCTGGAGGTGGCGGGCGGTAATTTTTCCGTCTTTCAGCTGATACGTAGCCATGCCTTCGTTGGTGATGGTTCTGCCGGAAGGCGGATATTGCCGGAACGGCCCCAGGTGTGTTCCCTGCAGTTTCCATCTCACCAATACCTTATCATCTTCTGCAATCATTTCTGTGATATGGTAATGGATATCCGGCAGCGCCTTTATTAATGCCTGCAGTGGTTCCCCGAAGGCCGCAGGGCCCTGGCTGCCGTTTTCCCCGGTATAGTCAGGACTGATGAAAGCGGGCAGCAGGCTGAAATCCTTGCCGTTTAATACTTTTTCGTAGAGTGCAGCTATAATCTGTTTATGTTGTCTGGCGGTGGTCATATGCATGTTCATTTCATTTTTAGGTTGAGAAGATGTTCTTGTCTGAGCGGTTGCATGGTGAGATGCCGTCATGCTCAGGGTTAGTACCAGTATGGTTTGTATTGGTTTCATGCGTTTAATTTTCAACAAAATTATAGCGGCGGGGACGCAGGAAATTGTAAAAAATCATTGATCTGGCAGGAGCATGAGATAGATGATCCGGGGAAGCATGACCGGAGATGACAGGCGGGAAGATAAAATACATCAGGAGTTATACCGCTTTCAGGACGGCATTCGGATCGGCGTAAACGGTATATGCCAGCCAGGCAGGATCACCGTTGTTATTGGTAGCCAGGCGGGCGGTCTGCACCGCTTTCCCGATGGTAGCGCCCTGCAGCAGTTCTTTATACAGGGCAGCGGCAAAAACATGGGCGCGTTCATCCAGCACATTCCAGTAGGCGCCGATAAATACCGACGCGCCTACTTCTATAAAGCGGCTGGCCCATCCGCCGATGCCGGTAATACCCATAACAGGACGGCCTATCTGGCAGGCGTTGAAGAACACAAATGGTTGTCTGATGCCTACATTACTCAGTTTCCCATTGATATATTCCGGGGTAAATTCTTCATTGTCTTCCAGCATCATCGCTATTTTATTATTGGCGGTAACGCCATGGCCACTGAAATGCAGGAGGGAATAAGTGCCTTCGGAGAATTTACTTTCCAGTGTTTCTATATTGGCGGGAATATCTTCTACCAGGTAATTTTTTTCTTTCAGCATAGCGCGGATTTCATCCCGTTCCAGTTCCGTATGTTTCAGATTATCATGCTGGGGGATGATGAAGCCGGCATTGGAAAAGCTGATGAATTCCGCAGGAGACCAGGGACCGGCCAGCCAGCGGGTTACCTGGAATTGCTCGCAGAAATATGGCCCGTCTGTTACACGCCCTTCGACGATGGGTGAAAAACAACACAACTCCCAGGGTATCCAGGGTTCCTGTGAGATGATACTGATGGTCTGTATTTTATCGCGGTTATTCCAGAGGAGGTCCGCCAGCTCCGGTGGCAGCAGCCGTCTGGTCAGCTCTGCACCTTTATTGCGAAGGGTTCTGACAGCGCTTTTCATTTCCTTCGGCGTATCTGTGTTCAGCTTCTCAATATCCCGGAAGAAGTTCTGCATATATTCCTGCGGGTTCAGCTCAATGGGCTCCGATACAAATTCCTTTTTATCGTTGTCTTCCAGCACGGGGGCGTGCAGTACCAGGAAGCCCAGCGCCTTTTCACCGGATGGCAGGTACGTCTTGCTGATCAGCAGGCTGAGATCCGCCGCATGACCGGGGATAACAGGGATTACCCTGGCAGATACCGGCAGCGGCTTACTTGTCTGTTTCGTGCCGGCGGTGACAGGTAGGTTTAGTTCCAGTGTGGCCAGCGGCCGGCCTTTCGTGTACGCATATACGAAAACCTGGCCCTCTCCTGCTGTTAAAGGTATCAGGGAGAAAGTTATTTTCTTTTTGCTTCCTACAATAATGGTATCGCTGGTATATTCGCCATTTACCCGGAATCCTTTCTCGCAGGAAACGGCGATCAGTACTTCCGTTCCTTCCTTCACGTTCAGCGTCTTGTTCTTCTTTCCTTTCGTGACAGCATCTATGGAAAGATGCAGCGGGAAAGGTTCTTCCACAACGGCGGCGTGTTCATAGTCTGCATTCAGGAACCAGCTGATGCCGGCCTGTTCAGGCGGAGTTTTACCTTCAGCAGGGCCCACGGGCGTACCTTTTCCGGGAGGGCCGGGCACTTCCTGTTTACCACCTGCGGGCGTACCTGTGCTGCCGGTATCGGGGAGCACCAGGTTCTTGTGGCCACCGAAAACTTCTCCCCAGTCTGTCTTCTTCTGGTAATAGGCTTTCAGTCCGGCTGCCTTACGCAGATCTATCAATGGTTTACCTCCTTTTACCACGAGCCTTTTATTTTCCAGCTGCTGTATTAATTTCTCGGAAAGCATTTCTGACAGCCGGGTACGCTGCTGCGGGATTATTTTTTCAGTACGTACTACGCCCACCACTTTTTTATCGCTGTTCCTGACGATGTATTTGTCTGCAGCGGGTTTCAGCCTGTCGTTCAGACCGATGACGGCAACGGGTTGCCTGTTATCCCGCTGTACAACATTTATGAGTTTGGTGCGGCCGTTGGTCAGATTCAGCCGGGTAATCAGCTCTGCTGTCTCGTAGACATAGTAATTTTTTCTTCTTTTATCTTCTACAATACTGTAGGCGGCAGGTGCTGCTGTGATCCGTGTTTTGATATTGGCAGCGCTGGCATTTCCGTCAATCAGCCTGAAATCGCGGGACAGCAATGACTTGAAATCGGAATCTGACATGGGGTTACGGTTTTGAGGTATCCCTAAGTTACAAAAAAAACACTGTACGAAGCGGGACTCAGGAGGGTATTACGCTGCCGATGATGCGGAGCCCTTCCTTCAGTTCCCTGGGGGTGAGGGAGGCGAAGCCGAGGCGCAGGGCGTGCAGTGGTTTACCGTCAAATGCGAAGGGTTCTGTAGGGATAACAGCCACGCCTTTGTCCAGCAGTTGCCGCGCAATTTTTTCCGTATTGATTTTACGCAGGAAGGTTACCCAGTAGGCCAGTCCTCCTTCCGGTATGCGCCAATCGGCTTTCCCGGCGAGGTACTGCTGCAGGTACTGGTTCATGAGTGCATGCCGTTCCCGGTAAACAGCGGCGGCCCTGCGGGCATGGCGGGCAATGGCGCCGTCTTCCATCAGTTCTGCGATGGCCTGTTCCATGATGGTATCGCCCTGCCGGTCGATGATGGCCCGGAGTTTCGACAGTGCTTCAATGAAGGCCGGCGGGCCGGCCACGTAGCCTACGCGCACGGCGGGGGCTACCAGCTTGCTCAGGGAGCTGATGTAGATAACGTTGGCAGCATGTTCATGGCTGGCCAGGGGCAGGAGACTTTTGGATTCGAAGTGATATTCATGATCGTAATCATCTTCAATAACTGCGAAGCCGTATTTATTGGAAAGCGCGAGCAGTTGCAGTCTGCGGTCCATTTTCATGGTTACGGCGGTAGGGAACTGGTGATGCGGCGTCACATATACCGCTTTGATGCGGCGGCGGCGGCAGAGGCTTTCCAGTTCATCCACCTTTAGTCCTTTTTCATCCACGCCGAGGGGAAGCATGTCAGCGCCGGCGTCGCGGAATGTTTGCCAGGCGGGGAAATAGCCGGGGCATTCCATGACTACGGTATCGCCTGTACGAATAATGGTGCGGGCTGTCAGGTACAGCGCCATCTGGCTGCCGCGGGTAATGCAGAGTTGTCCGGGCTGGATATTCATGCCGCGTTTATGCGCCAGCATATCCGCAATAGCGATGCGCAGGCGTTCTTCGCCCTGTACGTGGCCGTAACCCATCATGCGCCAGCGTGCTTTCTGCTGGAAGATGCGGCGGTAGGAACGGGCCAGTTCATCGAGAGGCGCGAGGCGTACATCCGGCAGTCCGTCGTTGAAGGTGATGAGTTTTCTTTTAGCGGCGGGTGCCGCTGCAAAGAATCCGTCGTGCGCATGGAACTCGAAGTTTACGGTGGCAGTAGCGGTGCGTTGCTTTACTTCCGGCAGCTCTGCTGCCACAAAGGTACCTTTCTTATGAGCGGATTCCAGCCACCCGGCGGCTGTCAGCGCCTCATAGGCCAGTACTACCGTTTTCCTGTTCACGCCGATATCAGCAGCGAGGATACGGCTGCCCGGCAGGGCCGTACCGGGTTTCAGCCGGCCTTTCTTTATCTCCGCTATGATGCCGTCGGCAATCTGCTGATATACGGCTACATCATCCTCAAGATTGATCTGCAGCATTGTTTTCCAAGGTCTTAACATCTGGCCCATCAGTTTTATATAAATCTGGATGATTTACGTCATCCAAAAATACGCAAATTTTGTGGCGTTCATCATAGTATTATTCTTCACACATCAAATATCAGATTATGGAAAAGAAACAATTTTCATCAAAGGATTTTCATCAGACCTATGCCCGCCCGGTATATGTAAAGCCGGCGAAGCTGCTGCACAAGAATGTGGAGCAGGCGGGAGAGCATCAGCAATTCTCTGCAGAGCGCAAACACCCTGTATTTTTTGTGGACCTGCCCACCAAAAATGTCAGCATGACCATCGGCGGACTGCTGCCAGGGCAGCTCACCAACCGGCACCGGCACACCTATGAAACCGTGTTGTATGTACTGGAAGGGAAAGGGTACACTGAAGTAGAAGACGAACGCGTGGAGTGGGAAGCCGGCGACGCCGTATACATTCCGGGATGGGCGTGGCACCGTCACCAGAACCTCAGTGATATAGCACCGGCAAGATATATTGCCTGTGAAAATGCGCCGCAGCTGCAGAACCTGGGCGTTGCCCTCCGCGAAGAAGAAGGCCGCGACCTCTGATATTAACCAGGCTGGCTGTATCAGCCAGCCGCTTTATTCATCTTTCTGAAATTATTGTACTATGCAGTCTGCCACTACTTTTGAAGGCATCATCGCCTACCCCATCACGCCGTTCGATGCTGCGCAGCAGGTGAACATCCCGCTGTTTACATCGCTCACGGAGCGCCTGATACAATCAGGCGTACATGCACTTGCCCCGCTGGGCAGTACCGGCGTATTACCGTATCTCAATGATGGAGAAAAAGAAGCCGTCATTACCGCCGCCCTGCAACAGGCCGCCGGCCGCCTCCCGGTACTGGCAGGTGTTTCCAACCTGACTACCGAACGTACGGTATACCATGCCAAATTCGCGGAAAAGGCCGGCGCCGCCGCAGTCATGATTATCCCGATGAGCTACTGGAAACTGACGGATGATGAAATTTTTCAGCATTACGACACCGTAGCGCGTCATATTTCCATTCCCATCATGGCCTACAACAATCCTGCTACCGGCGGCGTGGATATGTCGCCCACCCTGCTGAAACGGTTACTGCAGATTCCCAATGTCACCATGATCAAGGAAAGCACCGGCGACGTACAACGCATGCATTACCTGCGCAGGGAACTGGGAGCTGATGTCGCCTTTTACAATGGTTCCAATCCCCTCGCCCTGGCCGCCTTCGCAGCAGGAGCGAAAGGCTGGTGCACCGCTGCCCCCAACCTTATCCCCGCATTGAATACACAGCTATACCATGCCATCCGGAACAGCGACCTGCCCAAAGCGCAGCACCTCTTTTACCAGCAACAGCCCCTCCTGCAATTTATCGTTGCCAAAGGGCTTCCACGCGCCATCCAGGCAGGACTACAACTCCGCGGCACCGACGGCGGCTTCCTGAGAAGCCCGCTGCAACCACTCGATGATAAAGATATGAGGGAGCTGGAGAGGCTGATGGAAGGACTGGGATAATTACGAATTACGAATTGCGAATTACGAATGCAGCGCGAAGACATAAGCGGATAAAGTTCATTATCCGCTTATGTCTTCGCGCTGCATTCGTAATTCGCAATTCGTAATTCGCAATTTTTAATATTTCTCTGCCCGAAGGACGTAGTACCGATCCATTTCCCAAACGTTATTAAAGATAAAAAATACAGATGGCTGATCAAACAGCCGGTTAACCCGGTTCAGGCAGTGTTAAACTGCTGCAGACAGTTTTTCTGGGCTATCTAATGTATATGCGATCAAGGTACCTGACCAGCAATTACCTCTTTATCCGGCTTCTTTTGCTGCTTGTAAGTCTGGCGTGTCCTGCCACAGGATCAGCAGCGCTGCAGGGGAAGGCTGACAGTACCCTCCATGCGCAATATCTCTGCCGGCAGGCATTTTACTATAGCTGGAAGCATGCGGATTCATCCAAACAGTATGCGTTGCGCGCCAGGGAGCTGTCTGACCGGCTGAGCTGGGCGCCTGGTAAAGCGGCAGCCTGGTATGCACTGGGTTATTACTACGAATTGTGCCATAACAACTACGTAGCTTTCCGGTATTACCTGGATGCTTTACAGCTCTGCGAGAAAAAGGGGCTGACTGCCACAGCCGGGGAGCTGTACGGGCATCTGGCCGTTTACTACAGCCGGCAGCAACGGCCTGCGGCCGCCGGCCATTACCTGCATAAAGCCATGACAACGGCTGCCCGGGGCCTGCCCGATACCCTGCAGGCAGTGATCCTGATGGATTATGCCACCGTACTGCTGCACCATTCCGCCCGACCGGACTCTGTAAAGTGGGCGCTGGAAACCGCCCGCAGCCTGCTTTCACACAGCCGGGATACGCCCCGTCTGTTGCAGCTGTCACTGCTCGGCATTCAGCTCCGCCTGCAACAGCGGGATACTGCCGGAGCCCTGTCCCGCCTGCCAGCCTTTATACAAACAGCTGCCGGGCAGGGATATAACTACCCCGCTATCAAAGGGTATCAGCTGATGGCGGATATACACCCAGCGGATGCCGTATCCTGCTATGCCCGCATGATACAGCTGGCACAGGCCGGCAGCTATACAGAACTGATACAGCCTTATGCCATCCGGATGTATGACTGGTACACGCAACACGGTCATCCGGATACTGCGGCACAGTACAGCCATCTGCTCTTCGACATACTGCAGAAGAAAGAAGCTGCCAAATCCAACGGCGAAATGGATTACCTGGGCTATTACACCCAACAGCACAACCTCCGTCAGCTGCAGCTCCAGGATGCGCTGCAGCAGGCTGTTATCGGAAAACAGCAGCAGCAGTCGCGCAACCGGGTATACCTGGGCATCATTATCGCCCTGCTATTGCTGGTCACCATCTTTGCAGGCATCTATTTTTTCCGGGCCCGGTTCAGGGCCAGGAAGAATGCCGCACAGCTATGTGCCATGAACCGGGAGATCAACGAAAAAAATAAGCTGCTGCTCAGCCAGGATGATTTCAAGAACAAGCTGGTATCCGTTATTGCACATGATTTCCGGGCGCCGCTGGGCAACATCATTGAAATATCAGCCTTCCTGAAACAGGAAGTACTCACCCCCGAAGAAGCCGTTGAATGGATGGCCGATATAGAGCGGAAAACACATCATACCCTCAGCACCTTCGATAATATTCTGGCCTGGGTACATTCCCAGATCAGCGGATTCACCTGGCATCCCCGCCCCTGCCGGCCTGCCGCACTGCTTCCTGACGCCATCCGCTATGCCGGCAATATGATCGCCGCCCGGCAGGTGCAGGTACAACTGCAGGTGCCAGCGCAACTGGCTGTCAGCGCCGATCCGGAGATGCTGCAGTTTATTCACCGTAACCTCCTGCATAATGCCGTCAGGTTCTCCCCCATACAGGGCCGGCTGCTTATTACCGCTACACAGCAAGCGCATACGGTTACCGTTTCCTTCTCAGATGAAGGCCCCGGTATTCCGCAGACATTGCTGCCTCACCTCTTCACCGGCATGAAGTCTTTCCGCGGAAAACAACAGGGCGCAGGACTCGCACTCATCATCTGCCATGATTTTATAGAAAAAATGGGAGGCAGTCTTCATGCCGCCAACAAACCCGACGGCGGCGCCATATTCTCGTACACTCTTCCTTTAAACCATAACCCCTCCTGACATGTTACTCCGCTACACCATATTGCTTTGTTTCCTGCTGCCAGCCACAGTCCGGCCACTGCAGGCCCAGACAACCGAATTACAGCAGCTGCATAAAGTGCTGCGTAGTGCCGCAGACAGCGTGGCCTATGTCAAAGCGCTGAACAACATTGCCTTTTTGCACCACCGCACGCAGCTGGACAGCTGCCTGTGGTATGCCAGCAAAGCCTTTACCATTGCTGCCCGCCGGAATGATATGCGGGGTAAATCCTACGCCTATACGAATTTTGCCCTCTTTCATACCCGCAAGAGGAATTACAAACTGGGCAACATCTACAACTATAAAGCCCTGCAACTGGATGAGGCCCTGAAAGATACCGCCGGCATCTGCATAGACTACAGTAACCTGGCGCTGGGCTACCGGGCAGATGAAAACCTGGGTAAAGCACAGTACTACGAACAGCTCTCTTTGCAGATGAGCAAACGTTTTGCAGACAAGGCAGACTACAACATTGATCTGCTGAATTACCTGGAATACTACTGGAAAGTACCCGCCAAAAGAGATTCCGTACGATGGGTATTGCAGGAATTGTACGCCCTTACCGACAAGACGCCCTACAGCATGGAATGGTATGAGGCCCGCATGTATGAAGCGATGGAACAACTTAAAACCACTTCCTTTATACAGGCAGAGCAGCGCATCAACCAGCTGGCTGCAGCCGGTATCCGGCGTGGTATGCCGGATGTGGCTGTATATGGATACTTTCACCTGATAAATGACATCCTGCCGTTGGGCTATCCTGTAGACTCAGTGAAATATGCCACCCGCATTTTCCGGCTGGCCCGGCAGGCAGGCAACTACTCCTGGATGCTGGATGCACTGAAGGTAGCATACCCGCATGCCACTACACACCACAACTGGCCACAGCTGGCGCTTTACGGCGATGCCATCAGACGCCTCTCCCTTTCAGACATAACGGAGTCCGGCAGTCTGCCTGCCGTAGATTACTTCAGCTATTTTCTGAAAGAGCAGCAGGTACAGGAATTGCACAGTAACAATGCGCTACAGCAACACATCATTGAAAAGAGCCGCCTGCAGGAAGCCAGCCACTGGATGCTGCTCCGGTTCCTGGGCGCCCTGCTCCTGCTGCTGCTGTTACTCGCCGCCATCTACTGCTGGTCCTACTATCACTCCCGCCGGCATATACGCCGGCTGGCCGTCCTTCATGCAGATATAACGGAGAAGAATATACGATTACAACAGAATGATGTATTCAAAAACAGGCTGCTCTCTCTCATTGCCCACGATTTCCGGACGCCGCTGAAAGAAATTCAGCACAACGCCATCCGCTGGCAGCAGGGCACCCCGGAGCTGCCCGCCATGATTGGCGGCCTGCAGGGTGTAGCCATGAATGCACGCCGCGTACTCGATACCTTCGATAACATCCTGCGCTGGGTGAAACTGCAACTGAACGGCTTTGCCTTTACGCCCGCCCCCTGTGATACCGGCGCGCTGATTAACGCCGCCATTACCCACCTGCAGGAAGAAATCAGACAGCAGCACCTGCAGGTAGTCACGGATATCCCTGCCGGCTACATCGCAGCGGCACACCATGATATGCTGCAATCGGTAAACCGTACGCTGCTGCGGCAGCTTATACATCTCAGCGGCGAAAACGGTATTCTCCGCATCAGCATATTACGGCAGTCGCAACAGATCCGTGTGATCTGCTGCGGATTTCCGGTGCATACAACACCGGCAGCATTACAGGCAGCGGATCATCCGGACAACCTGATAATGGCCACGTGCCGCGACTTCCTTCAGCAGATGCAGGGTAGCCTGCATATCTTCTCCACAGCACAGGACACCCTTTCTTTCAGCTACCTGTTACCCGTCAGCAAAAAACAGTAGCTTTATCTGATGGAAAAAGTACCCGGATTGCTTATCAGTCATATTGCTACCGTAGCCCCCCTGCCGGCGCCGGCCCTGGAATTATTTACCGGTGCAGCACAGGTAGCCGCCGTAAAAAAGGGGACCGTACTGCTGGCAGAAGGAAGCCGCTGCCGCCATATCTGGTATATTGAAAATGGCGCCTGCCGTACCTTTCATACTAAAGCCGGAAAAGAAATCAACACCAGTTTCTACTTTGAAAATACGTTCTTCACCAACCTGGCGAGCCTGCGCGCGCAGCAGCCATCGGTATATACTATACAAACCTATGAAGACAGCATTTTATGGAGATGGCAGGAAGATGATCTTTACCGCATCTATCAGCAATCGCCCGACATTGTTGCCTTTGGGAAGCTATGGCTGGAAAAAATGCTGATAGAACAGGAAACACATAACGACTGGCTCAAGGTGAACACGCCGGAAGAACGCTACCAGTCGGTATTAACCGACCGCCCCACACTGCTGCAAAGAGTTTCCCTTACCCAGCTCAGCTCCTATATCGGTATCTCGCGCGAAACGCTGAGCCGTATCAGAAAAAGAACCAGCTGACCAACTTTGTGACGTTTGACGCAGGTGTACCTGCTGTTACGGTAATACTTTTGTTACAACAAAAAAATATTACCATGAACATCACTGAAAACAAAGCACTGATCCGGAGATTTATCCATGAAGTATGGAATGAATCCAACACCGGTAACCTGGAAATGTTCCTGCATCCCGACTTTACCGACCATTCGCTGCCTGCGCCCCTATCCGCCGATGCAGCAGGGCTCCGGCAATGGGTACACATCAACAATGCCTCTTTTGAATCGCATACCCTTATCACCGATGCCGTAGCTGAAGAAGATAAGGTCATCATCAAAATCAAAATGACTTTATTGCATACCGGCGAATGGCGGAATATAGCTCCTACCGGTAAAACCGTGAGCGTGGTGGGTTACCGGCAGTTCAGGCTATCAGCAAGCCGCATTATTGAACACTGGGCGATGATAGACGGTAACGCGCTGGAACAGGCACTCACCGGTCAGGAACACGGATGTAAAATAGCGGAGTAAAAATTTCCGGATGAGGGAGATGCTGAGAAGGGAGAATTTAAATGCAGCAGGACGCTTGCGCATTTAAATCCGCCGCAGGCTCCCTACCTTTGATTTTTATACCGTCATACATGGAGAAGCCGACACCGGATAACTACCACTGCCTCATTGAAGAAGCAAGCGCCGAAACCTTTAACCAACAAGGGGCCAGACCTTTATATGGTATTTTCTTCCTGGAGGAAGAGGGCCGGCTTACCGCCGATGTTACCCAATACAGCTATACCCGTTATACCGTGTTGTTTACCACGCCCTGGCAACTGGTACATTTCGATACGGCGCAACCGGTCAGGGTACTATGGTTTCACAGTGATTATTACTGTATCGCGTATCATAAGGAAGAAGTAGCCTGTAACGGCCTGCTGTTTAACAATATTTATGCACAGCCTTTCATCAGTGTTGACCCGGAGATGTTTATGCGGCTGAAAGAGCTGACAGCGCAACTGGAACAGGAGCTGCCATACCATGATCCCTATTCGCGGGCAATAGCGCGTACCTACCTGCAGCTGATTCTCGCCATCAGCAGCAAGACGAAAGTAAATGCTGCGCCGGCAGCTGCGGAGCAGAAAATACATCATCCTGTGGCGCAGTTCAAAGAACTGCTGGAGCAGCATTTTATCAGGGAAAGAGGGCCGGCATTCTATGCAGCGCAACTGGGCATGTCGCCCAATACCTTCTCCAAAAACTGCCGCGCGTATTTTCTGAAATCTCCGTCAGACCTGATACAGGAGCGGGTTATACTGGAAGCAAAAAAACTGATTCATCTTTCTTTCAGAAGTATCAAGGAGATAGCAGCGATACTGCATTTCGATGACGAGCATTATTTCAGCAGGTATTTCAAAAAGCATACAGGTATTGCCCCTACCGCCTTCCGGGAAAGCGTAGGTATTTCACCGGTTGCACATTTATCCATCGGAAATCCCTATTCGTCTATGGGCTGACCCGCGGTGCCGGTATAGTTTTGCAGTACCTAAAAAGATAATTATGCTGACATTACTGGCCTCCTTACAATCCCGGTTTATTCATTTCCTGCGCATCGCTATTTTTCTGGTGATGGCCTGGATAGGCGCGCTGAAAGCGTGTCAGTACGAGGCAGACGGCATTGTGCCGTTTGTTGCTAACAGTCCGTTCATGCGTTTCTTTTACCAGCGGCCCTATGCCGAATACAAAGCGCATAAAAATCCTGAAGGGAAAGTGGTGATGGAAAATATACAATGGCACCGGGAAAACGGCACCTATATTTTTTCATGGGCATTGGGGGCGGTCATCATTGTTATCAGTCTGCTGGTGCTGTCAGGTATTTATTATCCGCAGACCGGGCTGTGGGGCGGCCTGCTCACAGCCGGTATGTCGCTGGTGACCTTATCCTTTCTGGTGACCACACCGGAAGCGTATGTGCCGGATCTGGGCGGCCCTGCACATGGATTTCCTTATCTGGCGGGACCTGGCAGGCTGGTACTGAAAGATGTGATCATGCTGGCAGGCGGATTGATAATTGCATCGGACAGTGCAGCCCGTATACTGCGCAGGAAAGCTGTGTAACCTTGCAGGCTGAAATGCATTGGTATACCGTGAAAAGCAGCAGTTAACCTGTCTTTTTACTATCTTTATTCAAAGAAAAAAAGATGGAAAATAAAGGGCTGCTTTTCATTCCGGACATAAGTGGCTTTACGCGTTTTGTGAATGAAATCGAGATCGGGCATAGCCGGCATATCATTCAGCAACTGCTGGAAGTATTGATCAACGCCAACGATACCGGCCTTGAGATATCCGAAATAGAAGGCGATGCTATCCTGTTTTACAAATTCGGCGATCCGCTGGATTTACCTGCATTATACAGGCAGGTAGAAAAAATGTTCTGTGAATTTCACCGTCACCTCAACGCATACGATCACCGTAAGATATGCCAGTGCAAAGCCTGTGTATCGGCGGTGGATCTGACGCTGAAGATAATCACGCATTACGGGGAGTTTACCACATATCAGGTAAAAAATTTCAGTAAGCTCATCGGTAAGGATGTGATAGTAGCACATCAGCTGCTGAAGAATGATATCGCACAGCATGAGTACTGGCTGATAACAGACAACCTGCTGAGCGGTCCTCCGCCTGATCTGGCGCAATGGATGAAATGGGACGCCAGTATCAAACAGACGGAGACAGGCAGCATACCGTTTCATTACACCCAGCTGAGTGAACTTAAAAATATGATTCCGCCGGAGCCGGAGCAATACCCGGTGATGACGGATAAGGTGAAAGTACTTTCGCTGACACGGGAATATGATACCGATATTAAAACGCTGTGTTTTACGGTGGTGCATTTTGAGTTCCGGCATCAGTGGCAGGAAGGCGTACAGGGCGTTACAGAGGTGGAACATTTTCTGCCGGGTGTGGGCAGCCGTCATCTGCATGTGATGGATAACGGGGAAACGGTGCTGATGTTTACCAGCAGCTTTTCCTACAATCCGGAGCAGCGTGTAGTTTTCAGTGAAACGGCCGAGAAGCAGAAACGGGTCAACTTCTATACCGTGGAAAAAACGGGTGATCGTAAAAGCAGGCTGACGATAGATGTTTATCTGCCAAAGAATCCCGTGCGGTTGTTATTATTTCATCTGAAAGAAAAAAAAGAACTCCAGATGCGTCTGCAGAAATCCCTGGAAAATCTGGAACCGCTGGCGGTGAATATGCAGCTGCCGCTTGAATTCTGACCGTTTATCATTACCGCAGTTTTGCTGCAGTATCTTCACAGGTGCTGCAGCAAAATTTTTTTGTGTTATTTCAGGAAACTTTCCTTAATTTGAAGTGTGTCAAAATAATTAACCCGTTGCACTCACCATTAACCTGACCACCATTTTTTCCATCACAGATTTTAAGGCGCTGAATATCCGCCCCATGGCGCTACAGCTATGTAAAAGACAGGGGAGGCTGTAATTAATTTTAATACTTGTTATGAAAAAGAAAAACATTAACCTGAAGAAGAAACTTGTCCTGAAAAAAGACACACTGACTACACTGACCCCGTATCAGCAGGCATTACTTGGTGGTGGTTTTGCGGCGCTTACCCGCACCAGTGACTGTGAAACACGTCCTATTACCGGTAGACCAGTATGCTACCAGTGTCCTTGATTTCAACAGTAGTAAACGGCTGATGGGATATCAGCCGGGAAGTATTTTTGCCGGCGGCAGTGTAAACTGTCGCCGGCTTTTTTGGCTGTAATAAAAAACGGACATAAAAATTATGTCCGTTTTAATAAGGCTGCATACTGAACATTGATTAACGGAATGACTGTGCAAAAGCACGTATGTCGTTGGCGTATAGTGTAGGTTTTTCCCAGGCGCTGAAGTGGCCGCCTTCCGGCATAATGGTATGGCGTTGCAGGTTCACCTGGCGTTCGGCCCATTCACGTGGCACGGGGGCATCTCCGGGGAAGGAAGCGAAAGCAGTTGGCACTTCTACCCTTTTAGCGGGTTGCGCCGCCGGGTTCATATAAACGCTTCTGGCAACTTCCAGGTACATGCGTGCGGCGCTGCCGGCAGTACCGGTTACCCAGTAGATCATGATATTGGTGAGCAGTTCATCTTTACTGAAGTGGCTATCCAGGTTATCCTTGCAGGCACTCCAGGTGTAGAATTTTTCAATAAACCAGGCAGCGAGTCCTGACGGGGAATCGGTGAGCGCATAGGCGATTGTCTGCGGTTTGGTAGACTGTATCATGTTATAGGCGCCTTCTGTCATCCACCAGTGCTGGATATACTGACCGAACTGCTGTTCTGCCGGAGACATTTCCGCCCAGTTCTCCGTACCGGTAGGATAGCCCACATCCGTTAAGTGGATAGCCGTTACATGTTGCGGGTATCTATTAGCCAGTTCTTTCACTACGCCGGTACCGAGATCTCCGCCAGCTGCCATGAAGCGGTCGTATCCCAGTGTTTCTGTCATCAGGGAAGCCCAGAGATCCGCAACGGGGCCCTGAGATAAGGCTATTTTTTCAGAGAATCCGAAACCAGGTACAGAAGGAATAATGACATCAAAGGAATCTTCCGCGCGGCCGCCGTATTTTTCGGGATCGGTGAGCATCGGAATTATTTTCAGGAAACGATAGAAAGAATCCGGCCAGCCGTGGGTAAGGATCAGCGGAATCGGATTAGGACCTTTTCCTTTTTCATGGATGAAATGTACCTGGGTACCCTTCACATCCGCGGTAAAGTGGCTGAACTTATTCATGGCGGCTTCCTGCTCCCGCCAGTTGTAGGAATGTTCCCAGTAATGCATCAGGTCTTTCATATAGGCCAGATTGGCGCCATACTCCCACCCACTGCCTTCCTTCTCATCGGGCAGGCGGGTATGTTTTAATCTGACCTGTAATTCATCCAGGATGTTCTGTGGAATGTTGATGCTGAAAGGTTGTACTTGTTTCATAGCGATGGCTTTTTATTATGGATACAAAGTAAATACCTCATGGTGACAACAGTCTGTCAGCTGCCTTCAAAAAAATTTTCCCTTTTGCCACTTGAGACATTTTATTATGTAGCTATTTGAGATTTTGCAGCTCATCAGAATTTCCTTCTGCATGTACAGGTGTAAAGGAAAATCCTGATGAGCTGCAAAATCTCAAATAACTACATAATAAAATGTCTCAAATGACCAAAGGGATAAATAAATTGACCAAATCTCAAATAATCAGTGACGATCTATTTTCTGATCAGCGGCATGAATTTCTCTTTGTTGTCGATGATAGCCCAGATGAGGATGGCAAACAGCGGCAGAGCGATCGATAATCCGGATGGGGCAGCGGTGATGTTGGTTAATAAAACGCCTACCATTACCGGAAAAATGATGAGCGCTCCGAGTGCCCTGAACCGGTTGGTGATAAACAGGATGCCACCTACTATTTCAGCAATGCCCACCAGTGGCATTAACCAGGTGATGTCCATAGACGCCTTCATCATGCGGGCCAGGTTTTCAGGTAAATCCTGTGGTGGCGGCATGTAATTTAAAAACTTGTTAAGACCGGCGTTGATGAACATCAGCCCGAAGAGCAGGCTGACAACAAATAGAATTTTGCTTTTCATAGTTGTTTAATTTCAAATAAAGATACATTCGGTATTTTGATTATACAATAGCATGATAATTTTATCAGGCAGTTGATGCTTTCAGCAGGAAGTTTTATTTTTTCAGGAGGGGCAGCAATTCGTCCAGGTTCTGCATGGCCATGGTAAGTCCGTCGCCCATACCCATCTCTATTACTTTTTCCAGCTGTGCCAGATCATCAAAACTGATGAGCGATTCTACCAGGGTAACCGGTCCTTTATCAGTAAAGGTAACGACCCATCTGGCCTGGGGCAGATCAGTACTGACATTACCTGCAGCGTCTGCAAAAGCATCCTCGCAGATAAATTTTTTCTGGTTTTCAATGGTGATATAGTTCAGTACCGCCCAGTGTTCTTCGCCTTCCGGGCCTATCATGGAATAATGCCAGCTGCCGCCTTCGCGGAAGTCCTGCGAGCGGGTCCGGGCTTTCCAGGGTTTAGGTCCCCACCAGCGATCCAGTATTTCACTTTTGGTGTAGGCATCCCAGACAAGCGGGAGCGCTGCATCAAATTCCCGTTTAATGACAATGGTTTTGTTTTCCTTGTCAACCGTAAAATCAAATGCTAACTTGTTACTCATTGCTTATTTTTTTTCATGGTTAATAATACCTGGTCAAGTTCATTAAAGCGACTCTCCCATAGCTTCCGGAATGCTGCCAGCCATTTGTCTACTTCCAGCATCTTTGTCCCATTCAGCTCATAGAATATTTCTCTGCCCGACTGTTCTGTTTTCACCAGCTCACATTCTGTTAAAATGCGCAGGTGTTTGGAAACTGCCTGCCGGGTAATGTCGAAGTGCGTAGCAATAGCGTTGGGCGTCATTGCTTTTATGGCAATCAGTAATATGATGGCGCGCCGCGTAGGGTCGGCTATGGCCTGAAATACATCTCTTCTCATGGTATCGGTGATTTACATGCAACCAGTCAGTTGCAAATATAAGCAACTAATCGGTTGCGCAAATTATTTTTTGCGGGTCAGCAGGATTTCATCACATCAATCACCGGTTTCACCACAAAGTAATCCTGCATCATCCCTCATATCATACTGCCTGATACATTCCTGCCTATATTTACCATCAGAAAAATGCAGAGGCCGGAAGAGGCGCTTGATAACCATGCTGCCGGTGATACCTGATGAAAAACGATATCGTTACCATTTTTTATGAAGACAAAAAATCTCCTTTACATATTCAATGATCCAAATGATGAAAACATTATTGCTGGCATTACTACTATTGCTTCCGCGTATTTTCTATGCACAGTCTGCCGCCCCTGAAAGGCTGGCGCTCACCGGTGCGCGCATATACACTGCTCCCGGCAAGCCGCCGGTTGAAAACGGCATCGTTATCACCCGGGGCGGGAAAATCACCGCTGCAGGCACTTCCGGGCAGATAAAGATTCCTGCAGGCATGAAAGTGCTGGACTGTAAAGGGCTGGTGCTCATGGCCGGCTTCTGGAACAGTCATGTGCATTTTATGGAGCCGGCATGGTTCAATGCCGCTACGCAGCCGGCAGCAACGCTTACCCGGCAGATGCAACGTATGCTCACCGGTTACGGGTTCACACATGCCTTTGACCTTGCCTGCCTCGATTTCCCGAACCTGCTGGCATTAAAAGCCAGGGTACAATCCGGCGAAGTGAAAGGGCCAGCCATACTTACTGCCGGCGTACCCTTTGCTCCGCCCAACGGCAGCCCCTTTTATATCAGACCGCTCAAACTGCGGGAAATAGGCGTTCCGGAAGAAGCAGCCGCCTATGCTGCCCGGCAGCTGGCAGACGGCGCTGATGGCATCAAGCTGTGGTCCGCCTCCCCGGACGGACATGGCATAGTACCCATGCCGCTGGAGATTGTAAAAGCCGCTGCCGGCGCCGCACACCGGTTACATAAACCAGTGTTTGCCCACCCTACGGCAGACACAGGATTATCCATCGCCATAGCCGGCGGCGTAGACGTACTGGCACATGTATCCCCTGACGGCTACCGTAGCTGGACGCCGGAAGAAATAACCCTGATACAGCAACACCACATGGCGGTGATACCTACCCTGAAATTATATAAATGGGAACTGGAAAGAAATGGCGTCACCGACATGAACAACCCGCTGATGACAACAGCGCTGCAGCAACTGGGCGCCCTGGCAAAAGCCGGCGGAGAAATACTGTTCGGCACCGACGTAGGGTATGTTACCGACTACAGTACAACGGAAGAATTCCTGTTCCTCTCCCAGGCCGGACTGAACTTTGATCAGATACTCGCTGCCCTGACTACGGCGCCGGCTAAACGTTTTGGCAAGGAAGCCAGCAGCGGCCGCATTGCCAAAGGCATGGACGCAGACATCGTTCTACTGAAAGCAGACCCCCATACCGATATCCGCCATTTTTCGGAAGTAGCTTATACGATCCGGAACGGAGAGATAATTTATGACTACCGGAAAGACAGGTAATTTGAGGAGTGATTTACGGATTTGGGAATTTTGGAATTTTGAGATTTAAAATGCAGCAAATGTTTTCCGCGAAGATCTTTGCTGCATTTTAAATCTCAAAATTCCAAAATCCGTAAATCCGTAAATCCCAAAATCACTTCTCCTTTCTCTGATGATACCCCTTCTCCCCATACGGTTCCAGCTCCATCATCACCAGCTTTTCCAGGGTTTTAATGCCTTCTTTGTAATCGGTGCCGGGGTCATCTGTTTCCTTTTCCTGCAGCACTTCTACAATTTCGTAGTGGAAGTCCTGGCCCTGCTGTTCGTTCCAGTCGCGCTGCAATGCCTCGTTAGCAAAAGATCCGCTCATCAGCTGTATCCGCAGGGAGTTCCAGGCTCTGTCTACATCCATGCTGCTGCCGATAAATAATTTATTGTTACGCTGGTTACGCAGCTGGTACACACCTTTCCTGAACTGCATGGCCCTGTAGGCCTCTTTCAATTCTTTTCTCGAACTCATACTGTTATTTTTAAATGCAGATCAATTACCTGACCTGCCTGTTTCACAAATGCCTCATAGTTATCCGGGTGCCGCCTGTTGAGATACAGCGCCAGCAGGCCGGTGGTGCAGTAAAGCAGGGCGGCGTTCCTGGCGGTTATTTCCCGCGGGGCTACACTGTTTTCTTTGCGGAGCGCTTCCCAGTCGGCAGCACACAGCTCCGGCAGCAGGGAGCTGACAAGATCTGCCGTATGGCCGGTACGATCTATCTCAGATAATTTTTCATTGAAGAACAGGTCATAGATGCCGGGGTACTGAATAAAATACTGTATGTAGGCGAGTACCACGGCTTTGAGCCGTTTGCTGCCAGGTGACATGCGGCTCGTTGCTGCCTGTACCGACAGCATGCACTCAGCCCGGAAGTCCTTCACACAGAGGAAGACCAGGTCTTTCACATCTTTAAAATAATTGTACAGGGTAGCGAAGGAATAGCCGGCTTTGTCAGCAATATTACGGACGCTGACGCTTTTCAGTCCTTCGCTTTTCAGCAGCTCTTTGGTAGCGTCTATAAAATATCCCCTCACCCGCTGTTCCTGCAGTTCTTTTTTACTTAACATGATACAAATATATTTAACACTGTTCAATTTTTGAAATAATGTTAAATATTTTACAGCAAAACGGGGGCAGCAGCTCATTCCAGCGCCTGTACCCATGGCCGCAGGGTAGTGACCGGCAGCCCGCCTTCATACTTCCTGACCAGACTGCCGGAGGTATTTTACAGGTAGATGCCCGGAAAGAAACAGAGATCATAAAAGGACATTGCTTTACAATGCCGGACCTGCATAACCACACACAGGCAGCATACATGAAACAGCCTCCGGGCTTATGGTTCCCGGAGGCTGAGCAGATAAAGGAATCAGGCACTATGGTAAATTAAACACATGTACAGACTGATCCTTGTAAGACTGGTAATCCGGCTGATCAGATTTGACCTTATCAGACACCACTACAATCTGTGTAGCGCTGATAAACGATACACCTTCCACATTGCCGTACAGCACTTTGCCGCCAGGGCCTACAACACCCTGGTCATTGCCGGTCGGGAAGCTGTAGGTAGTGCCCCCGCTGATACTCCAGGATGTATCGCTCAGGGTACCGATCCATAACAGCGCATCTTCCTGTGAAGTAATGGCGACCTTGCTGCCGTACACCGCTATGTCTGAATAGTCGCCGAAGTCGGCGCCGGCAGGCAGTGTAATTTCTGCTATCTTCTCCCACTTCGAGGCTGTTTTTCTTAATACCGGAATTTTGCCGGTGCCTTCTACCAGCCCCAGCAGGTAGCTTTCTCCGTTACGGTATACATGCGCAATGCCTTCAAATCCTTTGTTGCTTTCATCTTCAGAAAAATTATAGCCTGCCCATTTGCTGCTCAGGTAATTCATGGAGCTGTCATACTCCCTGATTCTGGGCTGCCAGCTGCTGCCATTTTCCACAGCTTCTTCCACCACATAAAAACGGGACGGGCTAATGTTACTGTAGGTGATACCTTCAAAATCAGAATCGCCGGATCCTGATCCCAGCAGGGTATTCTGACTGCTGTTCAGCGGTAATGAACTTTTGATACGGGCAATTTTAAAACGGTTATCACAGGGAATGTAAAAGTATCCGTTCAGATAATACACACCGCTGGCCTCGAATTTATCGGATTTCTTATAGCCGGGCAGCAGCTTGTACAGTTTGGCTTCTGCAACCGGAGCGCCGAGGCTGACAGACTCCGTATGTACGTTACGGTTAGTAGTGGTACCGGTATTCATTTCAGCCGGTTGCTTGGTACAGGATGCTGCCAGTAACAGTAATCCGATGGCGGGAAAAATGGTTTTTCTTTTCATTAAAGGGTTGTTTAGGGGATTTGGAATCGGGTTAAAAAAACATAGTTTATATAAATATAAGGTTTCTCCTTACATGTAGTATATGGTACATCCTTTACGGTATTTGCAGAAACCAGCAGGATTTCGTTCCTTTGCAGATAATACTAACCGGTATTTTTTATGAAGAAAGCGGAAGCTACCCGGCTGCACATCCTGCAAAAGGCATTTGAACTGATATACGTAAAAGGTTATCAGACCACCAGCGTGGATGATATTCTGGCTACCACGCAGGTAACAAAGGGCGCTTTCTATTACCATTTCAAAAACAAGGACGAAATGGGTATCGCTATCATCAATGAAATCATGAAGCCATCGCTGATAAACAGCTTCATAGTACCGTTACAGCAGCAGGAAAACCCCGTAGAAGCCATCTGGCAGCTGATACATCACCTGCTGATGAAAAACGAATTCCTGAAAGTAGCATATGGCTGCCCCGCTGCCAACTTCACCTACGAGATGACGCCCTGGAACAGTGATTTCACGCAAGTGCTGGACGAACTCGCCCGGCAATGGGAAAAAGTGATGATACAGACCATCGAGAGAGGAAAGAAAAACAAATACATCCGGAAAGATGTCAATGCCCGCCAGGTAACACTATTTATTATCTCCGGCTATTGGGGCATCCGCAATTTCGGTAAGCTGGAAAACAGCAGATCCGTTTATCTCCCCTATCTGAAAGAGCTGAAAAACTACCTGCACAGTCTGACGTGATTTTTTTTAATCAAAAACATACTGATTAGTATGTTTTTTGGCATACATTTGCCTTTCATGAATTACGAATTACGAATTGCGAATTACGAATGAGAGCGAAGATGTAAGCGGATATTCGCTTTCATCTTCGCTCTCATTCGTAATTCGCAATTCGTAATTCGTAATTCCTAACCAGACAAATCATGTACCCATATTTACTCCCCGCCCATTCCATCATGCGATGGATAGTGCTGCTATGCATATGCCTGTCCGTATACCGCGCCTTCACGGGATTACGGCAACGGCGGGCCTTTACGCGAACGGACAATGCCCTGCGGCATTGGACGGCCACCACGGCGCATATACAACTGATGATCGGCATGCTGCTGTATATAAAAAGTCCGGTTGTACAGTACTTCTGGAAAAACAGGCAGACGGCCTTCTCCATACGGGAGATCAATTTTTACGCGCTGACACATGCCGGCTTAATGCTGGCAGCCATTGTTATACTGACGACAGGGTCGGCGCTGACAAAGCGGAAAACGGAAGACCAGGAAAAATTCCGGGCCATGCTCTGCTGGTTTTCCCTAGCCCTGCTGATAATATTCCTCGCAGTTCCCTGGCCATTTTCACCATTATCCGGCAGGCCTTACTTCAGAAACTTCTAATGTATGTTCAAATATTTCACCACCACCATCGGACGCTTACGGCTCCTCGCCTTACTGGAAGGCATCTCCTTATTAGTATTGGTATTCATTGCGGTACCGGCCAAACATTTTGCAGGCAACCCGGACTGGGTAAGGGCAATAGGCCCCGTGCACGGCGTACTTTTCCTGTTGTTTGTCTTCAACGCACTGCAGGCCGGTATTGAACAGCGATGGAAATTTTCACAGATCACCTGGAAGGTAATTGTAGCCTGTTTCATTCCCTTCGGTACTTTTTATATCGATTATAAAATACTGAAGCCGTTACAGCAAAGCTGAAAAAAAGGCTGGTACCAACGTGTACCAGCCTTGCTATCGCAGCCCTTCTACTTCGCATATTCCGGCGCCAGACGGCCATAGGTTAGTCTGCGCCAGAGCCACTCCACAGGTCCGGAGCGGAACCTGCGCATCCACCAGCTGCTTAGTAACAGTTGCAGACTGAAAACACATATCCATACCAGCCAGCCCGTCAGCGGACTACGGCCGTACCAGCCCAGCCCGAAGCTGTAGTAAACAAGCACGCACCCTACAGACTGCATCAGGTAATTGGTGGCCGCCATCCGGCCGGCAGCCTCAAACGGCTGCAGGATACGCCTTCCGGCAGGATGGCGGAGAAAACGCACCACCGTGGCCATATAAAATAAAGCGATGGCCGGTCCGCCCAGGTAACTGCCCATTACCTGCGTATAATTGTATACCAGCGAATCGGGCGCAGCATTCATACAACAGGCTGACAGCAATGCCAGCGGCCATCCGGTGACAGCGCCCCACAGCTGCACCTGGCGGATTAACGGCATATTCCCCGCTATATCCCTGAAAATATTTTTCTTTCCCGCATAAGCTCCCAGCAGAAACATGGCGAAGATTACCGGGCTGACAAGCAGGTAACCGATGCGGGTAGATACCACATCTGTACTGTTTTGCCGCCAGATATCCAACCAGGAACCAGTTCTGTAGATATGCAGTGCGCCCTTCCCGAGGGCAGTAGTGACAGCTGCGGACGGATCGGCAAATATACCGGGGCCCGTCAACATCCCGCCGCCCACAAAAATTACCACCGGAACAGTCAACAGACAAAAAGCCCATATCAGCAGCGTTTGGGGCCGGCAGTTGCGGAAGAACAGCAATGCAACACCCAGCACACTATACAGACATAATACATCTCCGAACCAGATAAAATATGCGTGCATGATGCCGATGCCCAGCAATACTGCCAGACGGCGCAGGAACAGCCGCACCGGATGCAGCCCCTTCTTCACTGCACCCTGCAGAAAAATGGTAAAGCCCAGTCCGAATAAAAAAGAGAACATCGCGATAAATTTTCCTTCCCCGATAAAGTTGGTCAGGAAGATAACCGACCGGTTCACCGGATCGGTCCAGTAATCCATTGGATTCAGGTAGAGCGCCGGGAACGCAAACAGGCCTGCATTCACCAGCAGTATCCCGCAGAGTGCCACTCCCCTTACAGCATCCAGGTCGCGGATGCGTTGATCTGATTGCATATGATAACAGGTTTTTACATTAATCGAGACGGGCGCGGATATCTTTCAGTCTGCTGATCCGTTCAGCAAAGAGCGGCAGGCTGTATATCCCGGTAACAAAGGAAAGGATGTAGTTCAGCATACCGAATACATCGCCGGCCGGCATACCGCCCGTAGCCAGCCATACCGCATAGGCGATGAGGCCGAAGAGAAATATTTCCATGGCCAGGAAGGCCGCTGCACCCGCATCTGAAATACGGATCTGGTGCAGGCGCATCAGGCGGAACAATCTTTTTACAGCCGTCATCTTCCCTGCTATCAGTACATCCACCTGCTGCTCCTGGAGGTTGTTATAGCTGTTATTCGGCTTCCCGATTACGCGGCCATAGCGCCGGAGTATCAGCAGGCATAAGCCCAGCACCAGCAGGCTGACCGCAAACAGGCGGAATGAATAACCCAGCAGCATCACCGCCGCACCGGCCACATTGAAAAACATTCCTGCCAGCGATGCCATGTCTTTTTCCAGGAGCTCAATATACTCCCGCGACAGGTGTACCCTGGCGCTGATCAGCGATACCGGCGTATGTCGTTTCAGCTGCTCCGCAATGGTATGATTCACGAAGTCCGTATAGATGGCGGAATACACGCGGGTATCCGCATACCTGCGCAGCGTTCCGGTAACCAGGTACCCCAGCAGCTGCGCTATAATGAGCCAGATGGCCGCAATGTTTCCGGCGGCCAGGGCATTGATGGTGTAACCCATTACCCATCCCATGATGAGGTTGAGAATATTTTCGGCTATCAATAACGCATATACGAAAATCAGCCGGCCGCGGTGTGCCGGTAGTACCTGTCTGAATCCTGCCGGAAAAAATGAAAACAGCTGCATCTGGCTACATGTTTGTTCATGCAGCAAAGGTGCGCGAAGGCGAACAGCAGGAATTTGATAAATGTCAAATAAAATTCAGTCAGCCTGCCTGTGCCCGGATACGGCTGAGAGTTTCCAGGGTAATGCCCAGGTAAGAGGCGATATGGGTGAGGCGGGCCTGCAGGATAATTTCCGGGTATTTTTGCAACAGCTGCTGATATCTTTCCCGCGCGGAGCAGAACTGCATACTGTAAACCCGCTCCTCCAGCCAGATGGCGTAGGCTTCCATGCTGAGGGTCCAGACTTTCTCCAGTACCGGAAATTCCTGACGCAGGCGGTTGAGGTCTTCAAATGCAATCACCTCAATAACGCTGTCTTCCAGCACTTCATAAGTTTCAGGGCAGGGTGTCTGCCGCGTAGCGCTTTCAATGGAAAATACCGTATCATCTGCAAAGCAGAAGGCAGTCGTAATATCCTTTCCATCTTTCAGATAAAATACCCGTACCAGGCCGGAGATAATATTGTAACAGTGGCGGCATACCTTTCCCTGTTCCAGCAGCACTTCTCCCCTGCGGAAAACTCTTTCTTCCGCCACCTGGTAGTAGGCGTTGTACAAGGCTTCATCCTGAAATGCTGCTGCCAGCAGGCGTGCTATTTCTCCTTCCTGTTGTTTCATACCTCCAAATTACGCCAACGGCGGCGAATTACAACGGAAAACATACCTCCGCCGCTGCTCTTCCGGCAGCCACGGTACTGTATCTGCAAGTTTCTACTCATTTTCACCGGCATTTTCTATATATTCGTCACTATACATAAGACAGCACCATATGAAAGGATACGCTTTATTACTACTTTTCTTTGTTTCATTTTCTGCGTATGCGCAGCAGACCATCAACAACTACAAATATGTGATGGTGCCGGAGAGATTCAGTTTCTCCAAAGAAGATAATCAGTATAATCTTAATTCTGTCGCACAATCCCTGCTGGAAGAAAAGGGGTTTTCTGTCTATTCTGACAAAACAGCTATCCCGAAAGAAATAGCCGACAACAGGTGTAATGCGCTGGTAGCTGAGGTTACACAGAAAAAAAATCTGTTCGTGACGAATCTCACACTGATATTAAAAGATTGCCAGGGTAACATTGTTTTCAAAAGTAAGGAAGGCAAGAGCAGGGAGAAAGAATTTGCGGCCTCCTATAATCTTGCTTTAAGAGATGCCTTCACCTCACTGAATGATGTACCCTATTCCTATACCGGACCAGTTCAGGCAACGGCTTCTGTAGACAGCACTCCGGCTGCTATCACAACGGCTGCTGCAACACCGGTGACCGTCACTACCGTTACACCGGTATATCCGGTTACAGTACCCGCAGCCGTTACCGATACGAAGCAGGCAGCAGGCACCCTGTACGCGCAGGCAACCGCCAATGGCTACCAGCTGATAGATACTTCTCCCAAAATTGTTTTAACCCTGTTCAAAACATCCGCACAGGATTATTTCATTGCCAATAACGGCGCAGCACATGGCATTGTGCTGAAAGTGAACGGAGAATGGCAGTTTGAATACTACAGGGATAATAAGCTGGTGGCTGAAAAGCTGCAGATTAAATTCTAAACAGTCCATATATTTTACAGGAGGCAGGTTCTTTGGAGAGCCTGCCTTTGTTGTTTACAGGGAAGATGATTAACCTGTTTTCTCTCAGCATATCATCTGCAAAACATAAGACTGCGTTATGTTTTCAGGTATCCCTGCGAAAAAACGCACCCCTGTTTTTCTGCAGAATCCGATTAATAGTACTATTTTGCTGCTGAAATTTTACCTATGGAATATAAGCCGGGATTACACCTGTTGGCAACATTGTATACCCAAAGAACAGACTTATTGCAGGAGAGCAGCTTCTGGAACACATTTATTCAGGCTCAGATCACTTCTCATCAACTGACTGCAGTAGGCCATTGTGTACATGATTTTCCCGGCGGAGGGTTTACCGGGGTGCACTGCCTGACAGAATCACATATTTCCATTCATACCTGGCCGGAGTTTAATCTATGCACCTGTGATATATTTCTGTCCAATTTCAGTAAAAACAATGATGCGATTACAACCGCTATTATGGAACAGATACAGCAGTTTTTTGAAGCTACCCCCGAAGCGTCTCATTGTATAAGAAGATAGATTCAGTATTCATGCAATCAGCCACCTCATCTGAACTGACCTGTCCGTCCTGCCGGCAGGTACATCACCTATCCGACATTGCCCGTACGGAAATGTATGTCTGCGGCAATTGTCATAGCGTCCTTCATACCGGCCCGGGTATCCTTCATACTGCCTACGCACTGAATGCACCTAAAGGGAAACCGCTGCTGACGCCAGGCACACAGGGGATACTGAAAGGCCGGCGCTGTACTGTTATTGCGGTAACGGAGAGGTTTGAAACAGGCGCCATTCCCTACTACTGGTTTGAATATACCCTCCTGGACGATAACCATGAACTGGCTTATCTGTCTTTTTACGAAGGGCACTGGAACCTGTTGAAACCGCTGACCGGCACGCCTGCACAAACACTGCGCTGGCAGGTCAGCCAGCCTTCCGTTACCTGGGATGGCCAGACATTGAAACGTTTCAGCAGATACCAGGCGCGATATCATTATGCCAGCGGGGAATTTTATTGGACAGACAACCTGCGTAAAGGCACTCACTGCCTGGAATATATCTGTCCGCCGAAACTGATAGCGGTGGAATATGACAAAGGTAATCCCGAAGACTGGGATGTTTTCGGAGGGGAATATATTTATCCGCGGGAGGTCAGCAAGGCATTCTTTAAAGGCGCCCGTATGCCCGTGCGTAATGGTATAGCACCCGCACAACCATTCAGTATTGATCTCTCGAGGTTTTTCGTTGGCGGAATTATTTTCTGCTTCCTTATCTTCCTGATTCAGCAGTTTTACAGCCATCGCAGCCAGTCGCTGCAGGTATTGAAGGAATACATAGTAGCAGATACTTCCAATACCGGTAAACCGATTATTTCGCCATCATTCAAAGTGAGCGGAAAAAATTCCAATCTGACAACTTTACTGGAAACGGATCTGGATAACAGCTGGTGCGAGGCGGAGGTAACCCTGGTCAATGAGCAGACAGGCAAGGAAACTGCTTTTGTGCTGGGGGCAGAATATTACAACGGCATATCTGAGGGCGAAGCCTGGAATGAAGGTTCCCGCTGGCAGGAAGAATTTATCTGCAGTGTAGCGCCTGGCAGCTATCATTTTGTCACCATCTTCAGCAAAGAAACCAATGGCCGGCCGGTGAGCCTTACACTGACCGCCTGGTGGGATATGCCCAGCTGGTGGAATGCCGGTTTTATAGCGATGACGATGGGCATCATCGCATTAATCATCCGGGCAGCAGATTATTTCTTTGAACTCCGCCGCTGGCATAGCAGTAATGTAGACCCTTATCTATATAAATGAAAACAGTATATCATATAGTAACCGGCATATGGCAGAAAGATAAATTCTTCATCTGCGTCTTTGTGGTATTGATGACTGCATTTCTGCTGAGTAACCATTACGGTTACAGGATATGCAACTGTGCCAGTACCGAAAAATGGGAGCCTGGCGGCAGCCGTAACAGCAGCACACGCAGGGGAGTTAATCACTTTTATCATAAATAAACCAATAGCAATATGGAAGCATTACAATTCAAGTATATTCTTGCCTCTATCGTTTATTCCCTGCTGGGAGTAGTTATCCTGGTGCTGACCTTCTGGCTGGTGGACCGCCTCACGCCGGAAAACACGTGGAAAGAAATCGTACAGAACAAAAATATTGCGCTGGCGATTGTAGTTGCCGGCTTTATTATCGCCATCGGCATGATCATCAGCTCAGCGATTCACAGTTAAATTATTTGAGTGCGTGGAAATACTGTTGTTTTTTTCTGTGTTTGTGATTGCCACCTGCGGGCTGATTTATGAATTAGTTGCAGGCACGCTGGCGAGTTATCTGTTGGGCGATTCAGTCACACAGTTTTCCACCATCATCGGGGCTTATCTGTTCGCGATGGGTATCGGCGCCTGGTTATCACGGTTCTTCAAAAGGGATTTACTGAGCTGGTTTATCCAGCTGGAAATTCTTGTAGGATTTATCGGCGGCATCAGTTCCGCCCTCCTGTTCCTGCTGTTTGAGCACGCCCTGTCTTTCCGGTTGATACTGTATCTGCTGGTAGGTCTTACCGGCATACTGGTCGGTCTGGAACTGCCATTACTGATGAACATCCTCAAAAACCGCTACGCATTCCGCGACCTGGTATCCCGGGTGTTTACCTTTGATTACATCGGGGCATTACTGGCTTCTATTGTGTTTCCGTTATTGCTGGTGCCTTACCTGGGATTGATACGCACCTCCTGTTTCTTTGGCATTCTCAATGTAGCGGTAGCCATCATTGTGCTGGTAAAATTCAGGACAGAAATCAAATGGGCTTCTTATCTTAAGGCAAAAGCGATAGCCGTTATCATCTTCCTGGGCGGTATATTCTTCTGGGCGAATGATATTATGACTTTTTCAGAAGGTATGGCTTTCAGGGATCCTGTTATCTTCACCCATTCTTCCCCCTATCAGCGTATTGTTTTAACCAGAAACAAATCAGATCTGCGGCTGTATCTCAATGGGAACCTGCAGTTCAGCTCCGCAGATGAATACCGTTACCACGAAGCGCTGGTGCATCCCGTTATGGTGTACAGCCAGCAGCACAGGCAGGTACTTATTCTGGGTGGCGGCGACGGTATGGCGGCCCGGGAACTGTTACGTTATCCGGATGTGGAACATATCACACTGGTAGATCTGGACCCATCCATGACGCGGCTGTTCAGAGAAAACACCCTGCTGACCAGGCTGAATCATCATTCCCTGCAATCATCCAGGGTGACAGTCATTAATGCCGACGCATTTCAGTGGATCAAACAGCACAAGACACCGTATGATATTGTGATCATTGATTTTCCGGATCCGGGGAGTTACGCCGTAGGCAAGCTTTACACGACGGCTTTTTACAGGCAGTTACGTCATTGTCTGCATGACAGCAGCGTGATGGTAGTTCAGTCCACCTCTCCTTTTGTCGCGCCCAAAGCATTCTGGTGTGTCAATACCACCCTGCGGACCTGCGGTTACCAGACTATCCCGTATCATACCTATGTACCCTCCTTCGGGGAATGGGGATATGTAATGGCGTCTCCGGGCACACAGCCGCTTCGTCAGCAACAGGAACAGCTGCCGGAGGGGCTCCGGTATTTTTCGGCGTCAGTGTTTCCACAGATGCGTTTATTTGCCGCAGATATGGCAGACAGGCCCGTATCTCCTAATCAGTTAAACAACCAGGTATTGGTACAATATTTTGAAGATGAATGGGGAAAATACCAGGAGTAAACCACTCAGCAGAAAAGACTTTCTCCGCTATATGGCGTTGATTGCAGGAGGAACCATTACTGCAGGCCAGTATATTGCATGCAGTAGTAAAAAAGATAAATATGCACACATCACCGGCCGGATAAATGGTGCATCAGCTGCTACCGGTCATCGTTTGCGCGAAGGCGGATTTCCGCCGCCGGAAGAAACAACACATATGCATACTGTCATTGCCGGCAGTGGCGCCGCAGGGCTTGCAGCAGGCCGAAAGCTACGCCTGCAGGGCATCCCCTTTAAAATACTGGACCTTGAACCCCGTCCCGGTGGCAATGCTGCCTCCGGAGAAAATGCCTGGTCTTCCTACCCGCTGGGCGCACATTACCTGCCATTACCTAACCTGCAGAACGGCGATCTGCTGGAGCTGCTCCGGGAAGCAGGCATACTTACCGGCTATGATACTGCCGGGCTACCCATCTACAACGAAACAGACCTTTGCTTCGATCCTGAAGAACGTTTATTCATCCGGGGCAGATGGCAGGAAGGACTGGTTCCCCAATGGGGAGTAGAAGCGGATTCGCTGTCCACCATACAACGTTTCCTGGCTGCCATGGATCATTTCAGGTGGGTAAAAGGATCTGATCTGCGATACGCATTCGACATTCCGGTTGCCTGCAGCTCTGCAGACCCTCAGTTTACACAGCTGGATGATATCAGTATGAAAACATGGCTGCAGCAGGAAGGATACCATTCCGAAGAACTGCAATGGTACCTGGATTATTGCTGCCGGGACGACTACGGCGCAGATACATCCACTGTCAGCGCATGGGCCGGTATTCACTATTTCGCCGGCCGCAAAGGCAAAGCTGCCAATGCCGGACCATCTCAGGTACTGACATGGCCACAAGGCAACGGGCGACTGATACAACATCTCCTGCAATTCAGCCAGGATGCACTGCTGACTAACAGTCTTGTTTATCAGGTAACGCCGGCGGGCGATAAAGTCCATGTAGATTATTTTGATGTAATCCGGCAAACTACCTGTCGTATCATCGCTGACCACTGTATACTGGCAACACCTCACTTTGTCAGCTGCCGCCTGTTACCTGCACTGCAACCGGCAAAAGGTTTCGTATATTCACCATGGTTAGTAGCAAACATCACCCTGGATCATATTCCTGCTTCCAGCGGGTATCCGCTCAGCTGGGATAATGTGGTGTATAAGGGAAGATCACTTGGCTATGTAAACTCCCAGCAGCAGACACTGCTACAGACTAAGCCTGAAAAGCAGGTTATCAGCTGGTATCTGCCGCTGGACCACCTGCCCCCCACCGATTCCCGCAGATATGCCCTGTCGCTCGACCATACACATTGGGTGAAACTTATCACGGATGACCTGGAGCTGGCACATAAAGATATTCACCGGCTCATACGCAACATAGAGGTGCAGGTATGGGGGCACGGTATGATACGCCCGCAACCTGGTTTCATTACCGGAGTGGCACTGAAGCAGGCGCAGAATAGCGGATATGATAACATCTTTCTTGCGCATTCTGACCTTAGTGGCATTTCCATTTTTGAGGAGGCTTTCTTTCAGGGCAACAAAGCAGCAACGCAGGTAATAAGCCGTAGCTGACAACAATTAAAGCCGTTTGTATACCGGCGGCGCTAACGCTACACCAGGTATTAATTCAGATAAATACCACCGGCAGACCATCCTGGGAAAGCGGTGTAGGGACAATTCCGTGAAAGCATGCATGGTAGCAGGATCTGCCAATCTTATCTCATATATATTCTCCGTATAATCTTCTACGTTATACTATTAACTAGCGAATAACAAAATATCCGGCAGCCACGGTGGTACCTTCAGTCTTTTACATCGTTCATACATAAATGAATAAGATAAAATTTATTTCAAAATAATCCCGGAAGTTTTAGTCTATCTTCTTCATAAATCGTTTTATATATAATCCGTATCATAGATACGGATAAAACAGATTACCATTAAAACACAACCTACTATGCGACTAAAGCAGCACTGCTTTTTGACACAGTATTCGTTATACCCTTGGTTATGGCCTTATACCCAATTGCCCATATCAACCCAAAGGCAGCTATAACGGATATACATTTTTATCTGCAATGATTCCTTTTAAGGACTGTCTGCCCTTATATGTCAGGTAGTGCAGGAAACTATTTCCACTGAGGTAACATTAAAAAACAGCTGTGTTCATGTATTAACCAGCATAAACAATCTGTATATCATGAAAACTAACTTATCCCATTACGGTGAGGCTTCCGAAACAATGGATGCAATCCTGCCTGTAGTATAATCTGACAGATAAACCCGTACACTAAAATTCATTATTCTCATTCCGGTGAGATAAGTACGCTTTTGCCTCAAAATCTTCCTGACGAAAAAATTTAAATCAAAAACCTAAAACACATGACCTTTTCTCCTGGATCAGTCAATTCAGCAAACAAGTTGTACCGCTGTTCTTTTCTATACAATCGGGGCGATGAAAAGGGGATGGTATTCCCATACCAGCACCTTTACATTTCCCTGATCAATTTTACAGCAAAGATTATCAGGGATGAATATGAGGCACACCACATCTCACAGGATGCCTTTTTGCTGATATGGAAACTACGTGGCATAATGAAAAACATGAATGATGTGAAAAAAAAACGCTGCCTACAGGCTTCATGGGATTGCCTGCATTATTACAGATCCGCAGTAGATAAAAACAGGATCGGAAATGACCCTGCCTGCTATGAAGCGAAGATGGAAAAACTGATTGAACAGGCTTTACCTTATCTTATCCCTGACAAACAGGAAATTCTCTATCACTACCTCGAAGGGAAAAGCAAGCGGGAAATTGCTGCAGCGGTACAATGTACTTATCAGGATGTCAGACAAGCACTAACATCTGCCAGGAAAGAGTTAAGAATATTCGCAGGCAGTTTACTGGCAATAACAGCACTCCGTGAACAAAAAACCAGGATCAGGATGGCTGAATATTATAATTGCCTGGG
The DNA here is from genome assembly GCF_009928525.1 of Chitinophaga solisilvae. Classification (GTDB taxonomy): domain Bacteria; phylum Bacteroidota; class Bacteroidia; order Chitinophagales; family Chitinophagaceae; genus Chitinophaga; species Chitinophaga solisilvae. Next base: position 385,532 of record NZ_JAABOK010000008.1, read on the forward strand.
ACCGGATCAGGCATTAATTGTCAGACAGCTGGCATCTGGCATGTCATTCAATAGAATAGCAACCTCACTTGGTCTGTCCCTGCCAGAAGTAACCAGGCAATATCACCTGGCTGAGATCATACTTAAAGGCATTTCTCTTTTTTAATACAAGCAGGCCCTATATGAGAACAATTCTAAAATGATGACTATGTAAAAACTCAGCGCTATCAGCGCTGAGTTTTTACATAGTCCCTACGGTACCATTAAAATCTTCCCCGTACTCTTTCTGCCCTCCATAAAATCATGTGCCTGCTTACCTTCTGACAACCTGAAAACCGTTGGAGCAGCCACTTTCACCTTCCCGGAGGTCAGCCATCCGAATAACTGCACTGATCTTCTTAACCGTTCATCTTCAGAAACAAGATAGTTCCACAGGTCGCCACCGGTAATGGTGATGGACTTCGCTATTATTTCCAGGGGATTGCCCAGCAACAGCTTTCCGCCGGCCAGGCCGAAGAGGACTATGTGGCCTAATGTTCCAGTGACGGCGATACTGGTTTCCATGGTTGTTCCCACGCTCTCGTACACAACGTCTACACCCTGCGGGCATAATTCCAGCACCTGGCTTTTCCAGTCGCCGCTGTACAGAAAAACCGCATCAGCGCCCAGGGACTGCACAATATCTTTTTTGTCTGCGGCAGATACCAGGCCGATGACCCTGGCCCCTGACAGCTTGCATACCTGCGTGAGCAGCTGCCCTACGCCACCCGCGGCAGCATGTACCAGCACGGTTTCTCCGGGCCTGACAGCATGACTGTCGGTTGTCAGGTACTGAACGGTCAGTCCCTGCAACATGACAGATGCCGCCATTTCAAAGCTGACAGCATCCGGAAGGGGAACAGCATTTTCAAAGGGTACTGCCACCAGTTCTGCATTGGCGAAGGGCACATCTGCAAAAGCAATGCGGTCGCCCGCTTTCAGGCGGGGATGGTGATTACTGTCTTTTACTATGCCTGCGCCTTCAAAGCCATTGATATAAGGCGCACTGCCTCTCATCGGATAGGTTCCGCTCCTGCGCATCAGGTCCGCGAAATTCAGTCCTATCGCTTTCATTTCTACCAGGACCTCTCCGGCTTTCAGTTGCGGAGCGTTGACTTCTTTGTATTCCAGTACATCAGAGCTGCCGAATGCAGATAAGGTTAATGCTTTCATGATGGGTATTTTTATGGTTGACATTACCAGCTACCGGAAGGGTATTCCGGAAAATCTTCAGACAAATTTAGGGTAGCGCAGGATGCGATAATTGTACAAATCCGCACAAATATGCTGACAGGAATAAAAAAAGCCATCAGCGCGGAACTGATGGCTTATAATTTTTTATGACTGCTACTCAGATACCCTTGTCCATGAATTCTTCCGGTACCTGATACCCGCTCTTGCTATAAGGCACGAGTATCCTTTTCAATGGCGTATTTCCACGCAGACAGCTACCTGAAATTATCACCAGGTCATAGTTTTCACGGCCGGCGGCCGGCTGCAACAGCCATTTACAGTTGCGGCATTTCGAATTACCGGTGCCGCCATCATAGCTATCATCCGTAACGATATTCATCACCGGCCGGAGTTCTTCACCCGTAAAGGCAATCATATCATCCCAGGAAACACTGCTGCCCATGTGGGTGATACCGCCGGAGATCACTATACCGGTAGTATGCGCCCCCATGTTCACCAGCTTATGAAAGTAACCGGAATTGCCATACATACCTCCGCCGCCGGCGTTGAGCAGATAGCTGGCGGTCTGCCAGCGGTCTGCTGTTTTTCTGAAAGCCCATACATCCACCCAGCCTGAAACAGGTGCGCCGCCGCTGCTCCCGCTGTTGGTAAATATCGCTACGCAGTATAGCTGGCCATCCTGCTGAAAGTACATGATGGAATCCAGCTTACGGTTGATTTTCTCTGAGGCGCCTTCGGCTATATCTATCGTGGATGGCACCGTGTCATATACGGGCGCCGTCAGCTTTTCAATTGCTGCTGCATGGAAATCCGGCTGTACCGGCGCCAGACTCACTTCTCCGGCACAGAGTATCCCTATGGTATTCTGTATATCATGACGCAGTTCGCCGTAAGTAATTCCGGTGGAGACCTGCTGCAGAAATCTTTTTACTACCGTCCCTGTTCTGGTATCTCCGTGTTGCTGTACAAAGGAGAGGTATTCCTGTTTATTCTCCGGATATAAAGAACTCAGGTCCTCGTGGCGGTCAAAGGCAGGGGTATTATCTTCTCCGAACAGATAATCGAGCGTGTAGCCTGCATACAGCTCCCTGGCGGCTGCCGTAAAAATGCTGCCGGGATAGGTATCCAGAAACTTTTCCCAGTTAAGCACTCTCTTGCCTACCTGGTTGAAAGATATGACCAGTCCCGCATCTGCGCTGTACAATACGGTATCTTCATCTGCCTGCAGTTGCAGGAAGCTGTTATAATCGGCTGGCAGGGAAGATTTGAATAAACCAGTATAGAAGGCAGGCTCCGTGCGTAACTCCGTATAACCTTCCCCGATATTCCAGGGTTCAATACCTGCGGTAGCCAGCAGCTTGATACGCAGTGCAGCTTTAGCCGGCGGCACTACTGCCTTTTGCTCGTCCGAGTAATAGTTGGCATATTCATCCAGCCAGCTAGTTTCATTGCCGGAAATGGCTGCCAGCGCAGTATCTGTATACAGTGCCAGTGCATGGTACAGATCTGCCGCAGCAGCAGCTTTGATGCCAGGCAGCTGCCTGGCAATGTCGGCTCTTCTGCTGATAATGCCGGCTACATAGGCTTCGGTGGATAAAGCCGGTACATCAACTGTGGTTGTAACCTGACCTGAATCCTTACCATTTTTGTTGTTACCGTTTTTTTTACCATCTCCGTGGCAGGCCAGCATGATGGCAGGGATGACACACAGCGGCAGCCATAACCTGCCTTTCCGGAATATGTTCTTCATAGGTATCTGCAATTAATTCAAAAGATAACGGGCCCGTAAGATAAGACAGGCGTACAATACTTTAGCATGACGATTAAAAAAGGCTGCCCTGGATGGCTGACGGGAGTACGGGAGGATGAAACAACCCGACGATGGTGAACGGTTGCCGGGAAGTGGCATGTACCGCCTGTGCGGTGCCGAGGAAGAAATGCAGGTCCGTACTCCTGGCATATTCCATCAGGTACTTCTTCCGTACATCCCTGATGGCCTTCTGTTCCTTTTCGGGCCCGCTGTGCTTCTTCAGACATTTCCAGTAAAAGGATGCCAGCTGCCAGTCTTCCACCGGCAGGGTGATTTCCTTATTATCCTTATCTGTAAAACGGAAAGAAAACTGATAGGGCAGTTTCTTCATCACAGCAAACGGATCTTCCGGCTGTTCGAATACGCGGCCGCTGTTCTTTTCTTCCTGCAGTTTTTCCAGCCGCGCGCTGTCCCATTCCCGCGTGGTTTCTTCTGCTATAAAATCCAGTATGCGGGTGGGTTTAAATACGGCGAGCGATGTGTAAAACGCTTCGTGTTTAGCTTCTACGATAAGGGTAGACAGATCTCGGTATACCGTACGCAGCACGATGGACTTACGTTCGCTCCAGTCGTCGCCGGCAGCGAGATGTCCTGTTTTCTTTACCGGCGCGTCCGGTGTTACAGGCCGGAAGCTCTCCAGTCTGAAATCGCGGGTATTCCGCGCCAGATCCATTTCCACCCAGTCATACAACTGGTATTGTTCGTCGTAAGTTTTTTTTGAAAAAGGAATAGGGTATATCCTGATAAACACGCCATCTTCTCTGAAGCCAGCGATGCTGACCTGTTCATCATAATGGGAAGATATGGTAGGGTAACTTTTAACAGTGATCAAAACTTTTGTCAACGGCATTTGCGCAAGATGTTTTTGAAATATGTAAATCCGGTGGTATCCTCCGATACCAGATGATACAGCAGATAAGATGATTTCCTGTAAGCTGTTTTATCATATGCTGTATTCACCTTCTATGGTAAAACATCCCGCAAAACTAAGGGTAAATCATTGAAAATAAAAAAGTAAGCGCAGGCTTTCTGTGTCTGAAAAATACGTGCATGCATAAACGCATGCAGCGCGGTAACCTGTGCTGCATGCGTTTAAAGTTATTCTAAGCCGATATCAGCGGGTAGTATATCCGCCATTGGCGAAGATGGTCTGCCCGGTGATCCACCAGCCGTCGGTAACCAGGAATTCCACCAGTGGCGCAATATCACGGATGTTGGTCAGGCCGCCGAGTGCGGAAGCGGATGTATGATATGCTACGGCATCTGCAGTTTCCTGTCCGTAAAAGAATGGTGTGTCCATAGGGCCTGGCGCTACAGCTGTCACTGAAATACCGCGGCTGCCTAATTCCTTGGAGGCTGCGCGTGTGTAGTGTTCTACGGGGGCCTTTCCTCCGGCATAAGTGGAGTACAGTCCGGTATATGCCGCCAGCAGCGAGGTCACGATGGTACATATTTTACCATTATCATTCAGCTGGCGGCCGGCTTCCTGTATAAAGAAGTAAGCTACCTTTGAATTGATGTCGAACATGGAATCGTACTCTGCTTCCGTGGTATCGGAGAATGGTTTCTTCAGCACTTTCCCTACAGTGTTGATGGCGATATCCACCTGTCCCCATTTTTCTTTCGTGGCTTCAAAGAGTTTTTTGATATTGTCCACCTTTGTAAGATCCGCCTGGTAAAGGAATGCTTCGCCACCGGTACTGCTGATATCTGCCAGTGTTTTTTCTGCGTCTGCCCTGGTAGCTGCGCTGTTATAATGAATGGCTACTTTTGCTCCTTTTCCGGCCAGGCTGCGGCTGAGCAGGCCGCCCAGATTTTTGGCGCCGCCGGCGATAAGCACTACTTTTCCCTTTAAATCATTACGTGCCATATAGAACAGTTTTATTTCGTTTAACAATGGGTTAAAGCTCCTGAAATTACTGTTGCTGCTATGGTGAACTTTAAGGATTTTTAGTACGGGTTACCTGTTCGTCTCTCTGTAGTGACCAGGTGTTTGTCCGGTCAGTTTCTTAAAGAACTTTGAAAAATTGGAAGGATCGTAGGTAAGTATATTGGCAATTTCCGCAACAGGCTTATCGGTGGTGGCCAGCATTTTTTTGGCGGCATCAATTATTTTCAGGTCATAAAAATGACAGGGGTGATTTCCCATCGTTTGCCGGATGGTAGCGGTGAGATGCGCGTGAGATACAAACAATGCGGAAGCAATCTGGTTCAGCTCCATAAACTGTGGGGCATCTCCATTAATCACATCCCTGATATGTTTATCGAGAAAAGCGAAATAAGCCTGGGTAATGTTATCGGATGTTGCAGACATAATTTTCTTTTTAATTACGAATTACGAATGGCGAATTACGAATGTTGAGCGAAGACATAAGCGGATAAATCTATCATCCGCTTATGTCTTCGCTCAAAATCTGTAACCTGTGATTCGTAATTTTGCATAGCAACAAGAAGGGTGCCACGAAAAATCCGCTTATGTCTTCGCTCAACATTCGTAATTCGTAATTCGTAATTGACCTCAATTTGTCTAGCTTTCTTTTTTTCACACACCAAACACCATTATCTCTATCTTTGTAATAATTCAATTTTTTTAACTCAAAATAAACTGTGAGGATTGCTACCGGGGTCAGATAATTTCTCATTAACCCATTATCCTGACACCACCGCAGCTACCGGATCCTGAGTTCCCTGTACATGCACATGCGCCTATATCGGGAAGCAATAAGATTCCAGCCCGCAGCAAGTAAATCAGCGTAACAATGTTATATCCACGTTAAACAGGAGCAGCGCTCCCTACCCGGTAATGAGGTAATTACCCGTATATATCTGTTTACCATGCCGTCACAGCATGATATCCCGGATGCAGCACCCGCATCTGCAGCTATCCCTGTCTGTATCTATGAGCATCTTAACCCATCACATAAAATAAACACTATGAAAAAAAGCCTTATTGCTTTTGCATTAACCCTGGCTTTGTTTTCCTGCCGCAAAGATCTTATTAACGACATGCCGGCAGCGACAACAGCCACTGACAGTAAAACCAGTATCAATGTACTGGCGGACTCCACAGGAAGCGGAGACATCTCCGAGCTGGCCGAGTCCCCGCTCAAACGTTTCTTAAACACGCAGTTGTTTGATGCCCCTACGGATGACAATGAATCATTCTACGACATCCTGGATTTTCCGGTGAACATTGTGGTAAAGGAGAACCAGAACGGCAACACCTATCTGACATCGCAGGGGCTTAACAAAGTTCTGCTGCTCACACAGAAACAGAATGATGCAGAAAGCCAGAAATTTTATCTCTACCGTATGCCCTTAACAGGCCTGCTGTACATCCAGAGTAATGTCAACGGTCAGAAGAAACTCGTATCTGCCGGCGCCTACACCAACAATCCCAACAAAACCGTATTGTATGTGAAAGACGGTACCAGTCTGACCGGCGCTGCATGGACCTTTCTGAAAGGCGGTATCAACGGCGATGCACATATCCTGCAGAATGAAGATGTGCTGGGTACCGACGATCCCAACAATCCGTGGAGCGTTTATCGTAAAGTAATCGGCAGTGAAAATGCCAGCGATATTTACTTTGACAAATACCGGAATCAGGGTAAACAGGAATTTGAGGTTAGACCTGTAGATGATTTCCGGCTGGAAAGCATTGAATACATCAATGATGAGACAGCGAGGTTAACACAGATGCCTGACTTCGTGGTAAACTGGAACTACAGCAACGGCACCTCGCTGGAACAGAGTATGACTACCGCTTTCAGCCAGAAGGCTACCAAAACATCCACCTTTAACAGAACTACCAACATCTCCCTGTCCATTTCCACGGAAGTCAAGGTGAAGGTGCCGTTCCTGGCAGAAGGCAAGATCAACACCACTTTACAAACCAGTACTTCCTTTGCCTACGGCAAATCCGAATCACAGGAAGATCAGCAGAGCTACAACTTCCCGATCAGGATTGCGCCTAAAACCGCTGTAACGGCCACTGCTACTGTAGGCAGGTACAATATGGATGTTAAATACATCGCTACCATGAGAGGTGTAAGAACCAACAAGATGATTAAAGTCCGCGGTGTATGGTCTGGTGTAGACTGTATTGACGTAAAGGTAACTGTAACAGAACGCCCGCTGACCGGCAGAGGCCCTGTGAAAACAGTTATCCTGAAAAAAATACCTACCACTCCGTTTAAATTTGACTAATCTTGTTTATTTTGTTATTTTTTTATTTGAGATTTTTTTTCTCATCCTTATCTCATTCTTAGTGATTTGAAGATACCTTGAGGAGAAAGAAAATCTCAAATAAAAAATAACAGCATAATTAATTTTTTTGCCAGCTTATGAAAAATAACCGGTTTGTTATGTCTGCGTACAGGATGATGTTTTTCCTGACAGCCTTTCTGTTCCTCCTGAGTTGCGCTGCTGCCCGGCGGACCAGCAAGTTTACCGCTGAAAGCCTGAAACCCGGCATCACTAAAGAAGAAGTGGTTCGAAAATTCGGAAAGCCCTACAAGGAGAGTTTTTTTTATGACGAACAAAAAGTATTGCACGAGAAGCTCTACTATAAGGAAACTCATTTCAACAGCAGGTGGTATGAAATCAATAACATCCTGAATTTTGTGAATGCACGATTTGTTTCCCTGGAGCAGGGAGAGGAAAAAATGTTGTACCAGGATGAGGTGATTATCAAAAAATAACAGCAGCGCAGGTATTTGTCGGCGCTACTGCCTTTGTCAGGAGGCTGCCGGTTCTTGCGGCAGCAATCCTTTTTCCCGCAGCACCTTCTGTTCATCGCCGGTGATGAATGCAAAAATCTTAGGTTGCCCGCTGGCAAAGGTCAGAATATAGAACACATCAAACCCGATGTTGATATCTCCTTTATAGGTAGATAGCCAGTGTACCTTTGCGATAGCATGCAGCTCATCCAGCGGTGTAACATGGAGGCTGCCGATTTTCATGGATTGGGTGCCGATGCTTTTATAGAAATCGTTTCCCGCCGGTATCTGTTCCTTAAATTTCTCATCGTTCTTCCCTCCCGTCACGCCGCCTGGCACAGACTGTACAAAGTAGTCAGCGAAGGCTGCCGCAGTAGCGTCCACATCAGCAGGTTTACCCTCCAGTACCTCGCGGAAACGCTGTTCATAGTCCGCGAAGAATTGCTGTATCTGTTGTTGTCTATTTTTCATAAAACCTGTTTTTATAGTGGCAACAAACATCAGACCACGGAGGCAGGTATTGCTGTGATCCGGCAGATAAATCTACCGCAGACAACCAAACAAACCCCTTCCCGGTACTATTCCGACGCAAAAATCAGAAAGTCTATAATTTAAGTAGGAATTTATAGTGTTCTGCTGCCCGCCGCGTTCACTTTGCACCCATTACTATTATTTTTGAAAATATCTTACGGGAAAGAGAGCATTATCTCAGAGAAGCATTATAGTGGTTATTTATTCTAGCACATATATTTACGCTAAAGGCTTGCATCAACCATCAGCTCATGGAAATGTATTGTTAACCGGTATCCCGGGGGGAATACCAACGTTTGAAGAACTGTACTAATAGCAAAGCAACAAAATCAGTCAGCTGTCCTGAATGCCAGCGCATGCCTTCCAGCGGAATCATTTCACTCATCAAAATAATCTGGTACTATGAGAAATTAGACCCTTACTTACCGTACCTGCATGTTGCCATGCAGGCGTCCCTTACGAGATAATTATCCACTATTCAGTAACCTGTGAACTGAAAGCCGGTATCCTGTGCTTTCCTGGGCATGCCATTTCCCGAAAGTAAACCCGGATGTCACCAAAGCGCTCAATACCTGGTCGAATCAACAGCAACAACCAAATATTTCATGACAATTTTATAAACCTTTCAAATATGAAAACACGGTTAATCCGTTTAGTAATGCTGGCGCTTCTGCTGCTGGCGGGTATAAACATGTACGGGCAGCAAAAGCCCTTATCACTTGGCACCACGCAGCAGCTGTTACAGAGCTTACAGCAACCTGTATCCAAAATGGTAAGGCAGCAGCCTGTTACAGGCGTACCGTTAAAAGTATCTGCTGCAGAAACATTTCTGGGAAGAGTAAATTTCCGGAAAGCGGAAAATGGCGGTGAGCGTATCATCGGCGAAATAGCCGGCACGCCGCGCTCTTCTTTCTTCATCAATGTTTCCGGCAAAACGCTGACAGGTAATATCATCCTGTATAATACCAAAAAAGCCTATCAGTACTATTCTGATGATAACGGTAATGCCTATGTGAAGGAAACCGATATCAATAAGATTGTCTGCATAGACTACACCACCGGCCCGGAGGGAGCATCCGCCCCGGTCAGCGCCCGCGCGCAGACTCCGCTGGCCATTGACCCCAACCTGCTGAAACTGGAAAGCTATCCCGGCGCCAAAGGATGTATTCTGCTGGACTTTGACGGACAATACGTTTCCGGCACCCAGTGGAACAATGGTAATCCTATCAATGCGCAGCCGTCCACACTGACCGATGCACAGATACAGGAAGTATGGGAGCTGATCAGCGAAGACTATCAGCCGTTTCACGTAAATATTACCACCAACGAAACTGTTTTTAATACCTACGCCAAAAACAGGCGTATGCGCGTGATATTTACGCCTACCAATACCGCTGCGCCAGGCGCGGGCGGCGTAGCCTACCTCGGATCTTTCAGCTGGAATGATGATACCCCCTGCTGGGTTTTCAACAACGGCGTGAAAGGAGCCGGTGAAGCAGGTACCCACGAAGCAGGCCATACCGTTGGGCTGAACCATGATGGCAGAACCAGTCCGTCTGAAGCCTACTTTGCCGGACATGGCAGCTGGGCTCCCATTATGGGCGTAGCGTATACCAAACCCATCGGACATTGGAGCAAGGGCGAATATGCCAATGCCAATAATACTGAAAATGACCTGGCCATCATTAGCAGCGCCACCTATGGCTTCGGCTACCGTACAGACGATTACGGCAACACCACGGCTACAGCCAGCCCGCTGGCATTTGACGCTGCCGGCAACGTAAAAACCTCCGGCCTGATAGAACGTACGGCTGATATAGACGTATTTTCCTTCACCACCTCCGGCGGAAATATTTCACTTAACTTCAACCCTGCTGCCAGACATCCGGACCTGGACATCCTGGCAACGCTTTACAACAGCACCGGCGGCGTGGTAACAACCGCCAACCCCGCAGGGCTGCCGGCCAGCATCAGCACCAACCTGGCTGCAGGCAGTTACTTTGTATCCGTTACCGGTACCGGCGCAGGCAATCCTTCCACAGACGGATACAGCAACTATGGCTCCCTGGGCGTATATACCATCTCCGGCACCATACCGAGAGGTTCAGTGAATCAGCCGCCATCTGTCAGCATTACCGCTCCCGCTTCCGGCACTTCCTATACAGCGCCCGCCACTGTTAACATCCAGGCTACCGCCAGCGATGCAGACGGCACCGTGTCCCGCGTTGAATTCTTCAATGGCAGCACCAGTCTGGCTGTCATCAATGCAGCGCCGTATACCTACACCTGGAACAACGTAGGCACCGGCAGCTACACCATTACAGCAGTAGCCACCGATGATAAAGGCGCCAGCACCACTTCTTCCCCGGTAAGCATCAGCGTTAACACCACCGGCAATCAGCCGCCGTCAGTAAGTATTACCTCCCCGGCTAACAATGCTTCCTTCACCGCGCCTGCCAGCGTTGCCATTCAGGCTACCGCAACAGACAGCGACGGCAGCATCGCCAGCGTGGAATTCTTCAATGGCGGCAGCAGCCTGGCTGTAGTAAACACACCTCCTTTCTCCTACACCTGGTCTAACGTTACCGCCGGCGATTACGTGATTACCGCCAAAGCCACCGATAACCTGGGCGCTACCGCCACCTCCGCAGCTGTCAATATCAAAGTGACTTCCGGCGGCGGCAACTGTGCAGGCGTACCGGCTTATCAGCCTTATCCGAAGATCTATTCAAAAGGAGAACGCGCCGTTTACAACAATAACCTGTACGAATGCCAGTCAGACGGTATCTATAACATTACCCCCGGCAGCGCATGGTGGTGGTGGACGCTGATAGGCCCATGCTCCGGCAGCAGCGCAGCACAAACCATCAGCAGAGATGCTGACGCGCACCAGGAAAAAATCTCCGTATATCCGAACCCGGTAACCGGAGACGCAGTACAGGTACAGATTTCCGGCAAACCCGGCGACAACGTACTCATTGAAATCTGGAGCCTGAACGGCAGCCAGCCGCTCTCCCGCCAGACACAGGTACTGGGCGCCAAAGGCAGCCAGGGCGTAAAACTGGATGTCAGCAAAGTACCCGCCGGCAGCTGGATTATCAGAACCAGCAATCAGCAGAGCGGGAAGAAGGGAAGTTTGAAGATCATTAAGTTGTAAGAATTGCGAATTACGAATTGCGAATTACGAATGTAGAAGCGAAGAACTAAACGTAGATTAAAAGGGACCTTTAATGGTTATCCTCTTTAATCTACGTTTAGTTCTTCGCTTCTACATTCGCAATTCGTAATTCGTAATTCGTAATTATCTACCTTCCGCTTCTAAACAAAACCCCACCTTTCCTCAACTTTTTTTGTATACCCTCCGCAATTCATATAGGTTTCAGGCAAGATCGGATAACCCGGTTCTACATCTTCACAAAAACCCTTTTTACATGAAAAAGAAAATCTTCCCCCTGAAAAACCTTTGCATGGGCATGGCTGTAGTAGCTGTTACCGCAGTAAGTTTTACCGGATTTGCCGGAAATGATAACGGCTTGCGGAAAAGTGAGCGCCGTGTGTCTGCCGGAAAGCCACCGTTGAATAACACCTATCACCTGCTCAGATGGAAGCCATCTAATCCTCCGTTTATGATTGTAACAGAACACAACTGGTTAACCGATCAGATACCTGTTTCCTATGCCAACTATACGCTGACAGCCCTCACCAATCCGGCTACCTACCGCGGATGGCTGGTTTTTACCTCTGATGCCTGCAGAACGGAATTCCTGAATAAGCGCGTACATCCTACCGGCACTGCTGTTTATACCTACAGCAGGTATTATGAAATAGACTGGTCACATAACACCGTTACCACCACCTCACCGGCATTGGCGATTGCCTGTTTCATACTTGAAGAATAGCATGTTTCCTCTTTTACAGCTATGCGGGTAAACCGGATAGCTGTAAAATATATGCTGAAAAAAAGTGTCCCCTCCCCCTTTCGCTATCAATGATCCCGATAACAGCATGCTGAGCGATAGATTTTACAAATGCAACTACGTTGCATTTATTATTATCTTTGTTGTATAATAGCAGACTATGAGATCAATCGGAAACTATGTGGGTCTGGTGGCATTGGCCGCTGCAATGACCATCACCGGAGAGGTGAAAGCGCAATTCATCAGCGCAGGTAATGAGAATACGGGCACGCTGAAAACAGCGGACAGCAGCCGGCTGCAGGATGCCAGCCGTATGGGCCGCACCTCCGGCGCCAAGGCAGCCGCCTTCCAGGAGCTGTATGATTATGAAACCAGCCATAAAAATCTTACTGATGAAATATTCCCCTATCAGCGCCTGTTACATAAAGCATATTGTGCTGATGCTCGCAGAACAGCACATCATCACGCAGCAGGAAGCGAAAGCTATTTTCGGCGGGCTGGCAATAGCCGACCGGCAGGCGGCAGCAGATCCCTCCCTGCGCCTGTATCTCCCTTATGAGGCAGCTGTTATTAAAGCTGCCGGCAGCGTAGGCGGGAAAATGCATACCGGCAGAAGCCGCAACGATATGGACAATACCACACACCGCATGTACCTCCGCGATCAGCTGCTACAGATCATCAGGGCGGTTACCGGCCTGCGTGCAGCCCTGATGGAAAAAGCCGGCGAACACCTGGAAACCGTCATGGTAGTATATACACACCGGAAAGAAGCACAGCCCGTTACGCTGGCGCACTACCTGACAGGCATAGACGAAAGTTTGTCCAAATGCCTGGACCGCTACATCGAATTATACGCACGCATAGACCAATGTCCGCTCGGATCAGGCGCCAGCGGTGGCACCGCATGGCCACTGAACCGTGAGCGGCTGGCTACCCTGCTGGGATTCAGCGGCCTCGTCACCAATACCATCGAAGGCGTGGCTGGCTGGGATCATATCGCTGAATTTGCGGCAGACAACAGTATCTATATGAGTGACCTGAGCAGGCTGGCATCCGAAGTACAGCTGTGGAGTACCGACGAATACAATGTGGCGGAGCTGGATAACTCCTTTGCCGGCATCAGCAGCATGATGCCACAGAAAAAAAATCCGGATGCCCTTGAAAGAACAAGAAAAGCGGCGGCACTGGTCACCGGCCAGCTCTCCGCCATCCTCACCTCCCTCAACGGCATCGAATACCAGCACAGCGGCGTCAGACTAATGATGGAACCCAAAAGCCTGGATGCTGTACTGGCAGCCACCCATACTATGACCGGCGTGATTAAAACCCTGCAGATCCGTAAAGCAGTCATGTTAAAGTATGCAAAGGAAAACTATTCCACCATGACCGACCTCGCCGATCTGCTGGTGCAATATGGTAAACTGGACTTCCGGGAGGCACATGAAATTATCGCGGCTGTTATCAACCAGGCACTGGCAGATCAGCTCACCGCCGACCGCATTACACCCGCCATGATTAATGCCGCCACAGAAAAGAAGCTGGGCCGGCAGCTCATCATCCCTGCCTCCGCACTGGCAGCAGCACTGGACCCACAGCAAAGCATCCGGCGCAAAACCGGCACCGGCATGCCCGCACCATCCGCCGTACAACAAATGCTCCGCAACGGACAAGCCACCCTCGCCACCCAGCTTAAATGGCTCACCACTCACGAAGCCACGCTGTCAGGAGCTGCCGCCCGACTGGCCCCCCTTACTATTTAATTATTTTTTTATTTTATTATTTGAGATTTAAAATGCAGCGGAGACCTGAGCGATTATTATTTGCGTTCAGATCTCCGCTGCATTTTAAATCTCAAATAATAAAATAAAAAAATAATTAAATGTAATTTCAGTATTTCACCGGTAAATTAAAATACGATGGAAAAAGAAGTTTATAAAATTTCCGGCAACGATGCAGCCAACTATGAAGAACACCTGGGACCGCTCATATTTGAACCTTCTGCCAGGGCACTGCTGCCGCATATTGCAGGGCTTCCGGCCTCCGCTGTGCTGGAACTTGCCTGCGGCTCCGGCAGACTTACCAGACACCTGCGTGAAGCATTCCCTCCGCCGGCCACGCTGACCGCTACCGATATTAATCCGGATATGCTGGAGCTGGCACAACAGCTGCCGGACAATGACGCCATCATATTTCAGCTGGCCGACGCACAGCAATTACCCTTCAGCGACGCCTCTTTCGACCTGGTGGTAAACCAGTTCGGACTCATGTTCCTGCCGGATAAGCAAGGCGGAGTAAACGAGGCTTTCCGTGTGTTAAAACCAGGCGGACATTTTGCATTCACCACCTGGGATCAGACCGCAGCAATGCCCCTGTTTAAACTGCTGATCGATGAAATAATCATCCCAGTATTCTCCGGAGAAGATACCAGCCGCTTTCATACCCCTTTTGCCCTGCACGAACCCGGACAACTCGGCCATTATCTGCAGCAGGCCGGGTTTACCACCACCCACATCATACCCCTGAAATATAAAGGACAAGCCACCTCACCACAGCAACTCGTGACCAGCTATTTCCTGCAACATCCGCTGGGCAGACAGGTAAAAGAAAAAGCCCCCGCTTCTTTTGACACCATTGCCCGGCAACTGGAACAAAGACTTATTCAGCAATTCGGCCCAGGCGCATTTGAATTTGAGTTGAGTGCATGGGCAGGGATTGGACAGAAATAAATTATATTTTAAATTACGAATTACGAATTGCGAATTACGAATGTAGAAGCGAAGAACTAAACGAAGCGGAAAGGTGATAACGATTAAACATTCTCTTTTAATCTTCGTTTAGTTCTTCGCTTCTACATTCGTAATTCGTAATTCGTAATTCGTAATTAAATCCCATTTCATGAATGTTCTTGTAGCAGGAGCATCCGGCGCAACCGGCAGGCTGCTCGTAACACAGTTGCTCAATGCCGGTCATCAGGTGAAAATAATTGTCAGGATGACAAGTAATATCCCTGGTGAATGGCAGCAGCATTCACAGGTGAATATTATCCGTACTGCTGATATTACAGCCATACCGGTGCAGGAGATGGCGGAATATCTCCGCGGATGCCAGGCGGTGGCGTTGTGTCTTGGGCATACAATGAGCTTTAAAGGTATTTACGGAAAACCTACCAGGCTGGTGACGCATGTAGTACAGCTACTTTGCGCGGCCATTACGCAAAATGCTCCGGAGAAGCCGGTCAGGGTTGTGCTTATGAACACTGCAGGTAACAGTAACAGGGATCTGAACGAACCGGTTTCATTCACACATAAACTGGTGATCGGGCTGTTACGCTTACTGCTGCCGCCACATGCGGATAACGAGCAGGCTGCAGATTACCTGAGAGTGAAAACAGGGAAGCAGCATCCGTTTATTGAGTGGGTGGCATTGCGCCCGGATACCTTAATTAACCAGGAAGCGGTTACCCCCTTTTCATTACATGCCTCTCCTGTCAGGAGTGCCTTGTTTAATGCAGGGCAGACCAGCCGCATAAACGTAGCGCATTGTATGTGCAGGCTGATAACAGATGATACCCTCTGGCATCAATGGAAAGGACAGATGCCGGTCATCTACAATTCCTGACAACAAAAAACCTGCGGCCAGCGCAGGTTTTAATAGTTCATACGTATCTCACAGCGGTCAGTTCACCGGCCTGGAACGTTTCTGTTCTTCTGCCGCGCTGTTACCCACATTCGCTTTCTTCATCTTGCTGCGGCCAAAGCGGTACATAAAGTTCAGCTTCACCACCCTGGTTTCAAACCTCGTATCGAAACGCTGTTTTACCGTGATGGAATTTTCTGTATAACGTTCCCGGTAAAAGAAAAACGGGTCCTGGATGTTCAGGGTCAGTGATCCGCGGGATGCAAACAGCTGCTGCTTTACCGCAAAACTCAGCGCATGCTTGGGTTCCGTGATCCGGATATTCTCCTGGTTGCGGTGATTGTAATAATACATGCATTCAGCAGACAGTTTCGATGTCAGGCGGAAACTGTTGAATAAATAAAAGTTATAGGCATATAATCCTTGTATATCCAGCGGCAGACCGTTGACGAATCCTTTGAAAGACTGCCTGTAAAACTCCAGGGAACTGTTGGTGCGCCACCAGGAATTCCACTCCTTGCTGTAGGAAAAACTCAGGTTCAGGTACTCCGTATAGTCGTTATTGATAGTAATGATGGTGGATACTTCCTGACTGCTGTCAGGAGAAGCCTGTGTCATAAAATCATGGGTATTGCGGCTATAACGGAAGGCGGCTGAAAATTCATTCCTGAAGGAATATCCCAGCTCGGCATTATATGACAGTACCGGCAGCAGGTCAGGGTTTCCTTTGAAGTTGGTAGTAGGATTGATCCTGAATGACAGCGGGTTCATATTCAGATAAGGTGGCCGGTCTATCTTCCTGTTCAGCTGCAGGTTCAGGCTGTGGTCCTTGCTGATGCTATAATCCACATACAGGGATGGGAACAGGTTGGTATAATTGCGTGTAACCGAAACATTACGCAGCAGCTGTTCTCCTTTCGCATAGGTCTGCTCCACACGCAGCCCCATCTGCAGGGTCAGCTGGCTGAATTTCCTGTTCAGGTTCACATATCCGGCGTTGATATTTTCGGTGTAGCGGAAATGATTATTTACCGGAGCCGGAACAGAATCTTCGCGAACCATATCATAGTTATCTGAAACAATGTAACTTGATTTCCATCCCAGGTCCATATTCAGTTTGTTTCTGAACACATGGGAATAGTCTGCCTTCCCGGAATAGATTTTCAGGTTTCTGTCCTGATCCAGCCAGGTACGCCCGCTTCTGAGGAAGAGTTGTTCCTTCGACAGGATGGTATCGGCATACAACTGGTTAAATGTACTGCCATAGTTGAAATAATCCAGGTCCACCACCAGTTCCTTCCCGGTGCTGTCAAACTGATGAACCAGGTGCATATTCGTGGAGTAGTTGTTGTACTTCTGTGAATAGCTGATATCAAAATCCCGCAGGCTTGCAATGCTGCCTTTATTATCTGATTCGGTGGTAAAGGAGGTGCCGTCCCGGTGGAAGTTACGGGTGGCTGCCACGCCGGAAACGGAGAGCGTAGTACGTTTAGACAGATAGAAGTCCACCGCCAGCGAGGGAGTATTGGTTTTATTGGTGCTGATGGTGCGGTTATCGGAGTTAAAGAGTTTCAGCAGTTTATTATCGGCGGTACCAAATTCTGAGATGACGCGGGAATCGTTGAAGAATTTGTTGAACATGTAATCATTGTTGAAGACGATGTTCACTTTCTGATTCCTGTAGTTCAGCCCGATGCCTCCGTTATACTTACCGTAGTTGCCCATGCCGGCGCCGGCGGTGATGGTACCGTTGAGGCCTTCTCCCCTGTTCTTTTTACGCACGATGTTGATAATCCCGCCACTGCCGGCCGCGTCGTATTTGGCGCCAGGCTGTGCTATCAGTTCTATCTTCTGGATATTGGCAGCGTTCATTCCTTTCAGTTGTGCCGCCAGCGCATCTCCGGAAAGGTAGGTAGGTTTACCGTCGATGTAGATGGTTACGTTGGGGCGGCCGTTCAGTTTCAGCTGATCGTCCGGCGTTACCTGTATACCGGGCAGTTTGGGCAGCAGTTCCATGGCGGAGTTGCCCTGGGCGAGATTGCTGGATTCCAGGTTCACCACTACCTTGTCTATCTGCCTGTCGATAAACGGCAGCTGTCCTTTCACTGTAACGGGGCCCAGCGTTCTGGAGGATAGCAGCAGGCGTACGTCCTTCACTTCCGTCACTGCCTGGGCGGTAGTGGTAATCTCTTTCCGGGTGAACGTTTCATATCCGATCATTTTTATTTCTACCTGGTATTGGCCGGCGCTGGCTGCCTCGAAAACGAATATGCCGTCACCGTCGCTGATGTAGCTTTTATAGAGGGAGGAATCCTGTTGTTTCTTCAGCAGCACGGTAGCACCCGGAACAGGATTTCCTTTATCGTCGGTTACCTTTCCCCGGATGGTGCCGTTGCTGTCCTGTGCCATGGCCTCCACAGCAAACAGCAGGATAAACAGTATAAAATACAGGTGACAATATCGCTTCATCGCGTTTCTCATGAGTGTGGCGGTTTAATTATACGGTGTGAATACGTTTTCTGTTGTAACAAAATCTGATGACCTCCGCGAGCCGCTGCGGATGGTTTTGTATGAAGAAGTGATCGCCTGAAAGTATTTCTGTCTGGAAGGAGGAAGCTGTGAACCTGCCCCAGTTATCAATTCTGTCAACGCCTTCTTCTTCGCTGCCCATCATGGCGTACATAGGAACGTTTACCGGTGAGCTGTTTTCCAGATGGTGCTGTTCGGCGATCCTGAAATCAGACCGCAGGATGGGATCGAAGAATGCCATCAGCTCTTCGCTTTCGAGGAATTCTTTCGGTACGCCCCCCAGCAGCTTCAGTTCCCTGATAAAATCTCCTGCGGGCATCAGGTGTCTGTTTTTGATTTCAACGGCGCCGGGGCCGGGGTTTCCGCTCACCAGCAGGTATGCGGGTGGTTTGCCCGCCTGTTCCAGCTTTTTAGCAACGCTGAAAGCGAGGTAGGCGCCGAGGCTATGACCATAAATGAGGAAATTGTCTGTAGTAATTTTCTTTGATATGATCGCATACATATCTTCGGCGGCATGTTCAAAATCCGGCGCCAGTTCTTCTGCCACCCGTCGTCCTCTTCCCGGCAGTTCCGGGGCTATCACTTCAAAGTCTTTCAGAAACGGAAGCAGAAACTGGAACGAGTAACTGTTCCCGCCGGCGTAGTGGATTAAAAACAACTGAGGTTTCATCATGTCAGCAGCATTTTATCGAGGTTAAGATTCTATCCGGGTTTCATGTACAGGGCTGAATTCCTCCAGCAGGTGGCCGTAATCCATTTTATACAGTTTATCTGCACAGTGATAATATCTGTCATCATGTGTGATGGCGATAATACTGATACCTTCTCCTTTCAGCAGCGGAATAATTTCTGTGTAGAACTTTCTCCTGAAATAAGGGTCCTGGTCGGCGGCCCATTCGTCTATTACCAGAATGGGTTTCTCTTCCAGTAAAGCGGCAATCAGCGCCAGGCGCTTACGCTGGCCCATCGACAGTGCGGTGGTGGAGAGGCGGCCGTTTTCCAGGGTTACTTTTCCTTCCAGTTCAAACAGCTGCAGGTAGTACATCCATTTTTGCTCATTGAAATTACCGGGTAAACATAATTCGCTGAACAGGTAGAAGTCACTGAATACGACTGCAAACAGGGTTCGGTATTCGGGATAGTTGCTGTGGCCTACCAGATCGTCATTTAACCGGATGGTGCCGGTATCAGGGAGGATAAGCCCCAGTACCGCATGTACGAAAGTGGTTTTGCCACTGCCGTTACCACCGTAGATAAAGATAGTTTCCCCCTTTCTGAATTCCAAATTTACCGGTCCTATACTGAAGCCGCTTTCAGCAGCCTTGTAGCGGTACCGCAGGTCTGCAATGGTGATCTGTTCAAACTGCTCCCGGCTCATATATTTTTCCGGCATCCTGCTGTTCAGGTCTGTACTGGTCAGCTCCTGCCGCAGATCCATCAGATGATTGCCTGCTATACGGGCGCGCATCAGACCGGGCAGCAACACCATGATTGTTTCTGTGGCGCTGAGTAAATACAGCAGCGTAAAAATAAAACTTACGGTCTGCGCTGTCGGGATATGTAACAGGAAACAAAAGAGTGTAACAATAGACGATACCAGCGTATAAAACAGTACCTGTCCGGTGATCTGGTTATTGAGAAAACCGGTAAAAGCCTGTGTATTATTATGCCAGGCATCTTTCGACACCCTGGAAACTTTCTCGTTATAAATATATTGTCCCCTGGCCGGCTCCATATAAATTTCCTTGAAACCGTCCAGTACCTGATTCAGACTTTCCAGGAAACTATTTTCCAGCTTCCGGCCGTTTTCAAAGTACTGATTATTCTTCCGGCTGTTGTAATGATAGATGAACGCTCCGCTCAGCGCTACAGCCAGGGTAATCAGGAACAGTATTACGGAGATGGATGCCAGGTAGATAAGGCTGGCGGTAGCCAGTACCATGGCGGTAGAAAACTCAATAATGCTCATGGAGGCATTGGTGAGTACGTTGACATCACTCACAATAGCCGCATGTACTTCCACACGGCGGTCTGCCACCTGCCGGTAGTCGGCCTTCAGTATCAGCGCCAGCACTTCTTTCCGGAGGTTCCAGAAAAGCGTCTGCGACAGCCTGATAATGGCAATGGCCAATGTTTTCCGCACTATCACGAACAGTACAATAATACCTGCAAAAACAGCGGCATAGGTAGCGCGCTGCGCTTCAAAGGTGCCGGACATCATCAGCCCGACCGCTTTCGTTACGGATTTGATAAAGAAAAAACTACAGCCACCCGAAAGTATGCCGAGGATAATATACTTCAACATCCCTCCCACTCCCATCAGTGGAACAACCATTTTGAATATACGACGCATCCGTTTGTTTGATTAAGTAAAGTATGCGGGTTAAAAACTTGTGCTGCATAATGCAAGGCCCCGGGCGCTATGTCCCGGGGCTATACCTGCTACTCCTGGAGCGCATAGGCGTACAGCAGCTCTTTCTCGCCGTACAGCCTTTCCGCAATCAGTCCGCGGCTGATACACTCTTCTACCAGCTTATTGGACTGCAGGATCGGATTGGACTCTTCAGTATATCTTACTGTACTGATGAATTCCAGCCATGGCTCCTGTCCCATTGCATACACATATATTTCTCTGGGGTGGAAGATATCTACCAGGTGCATACCCCGTTTGTAATCTGAACCGGAAAGCCTTCTGGACTGGTCCTTGTCCCTTGCCAGCTCGTCTGTGAGCAATGGTCCGTACAGCCACGTCAGCGGTGCGCCATCGCATTCCATTCCCAGGAATACTACATCTACGTCGCCGATAGTACGGTGCACGTGATCGTATAAACGGGGCTCCACTATCCTGGAGTCAGCCATAAACAGGAAGGTAAATTCTTCTATAGCTACGTGGAAGCAGGACTTGGCTTTGATATTCAGGTCGCTGTGTTCTCCTGTAAACGGAATACCGGTGATCACGCAGTTTTTGAAGCGGATTTTTTCCATGTCATCAATTTCCACTACGTTCTGGAATCCGGCGGCGTTGAATGCCAGCTTCAGACTTGGGTCCTGTAAGGCGCCGCTGGTAGTGCGCGGCACAATGATGTTCTTGATTTTATGACGCAGCGGCAGCAGGGTTTCAAACAGCACGTGATCCTGGTGGTTATGTGTAATCAGCACGTAGTCGATCGTATCCGGCAGATCCACATCGGAATAATGCGTTACGCTGGATTCATATCCGTAGTAGCTGATCAGCGGATCTACCAGGATGCTCACATCTTTTGTTTCGATGAGGATGCAGGCATGTCCGAAGTAGCGCATACGTACAAAATCACCGTCATATTTCTTGTAGGCAGGATGCTCCTGTTCTGTAAAGAAGGTATTGAAAAGCTCGCGTTGTTCGGCAGTAACGCCCAGTGTTGCAGCTATTTCATCCAGTGATCCGCCTTCGCGTTTCATGCGGGCCAGGTCATCCAGTCCTTCATGATCGAAAGGAATGTTGAGGTGCAGCACATGCGGCTCATCCAGGCGGGCAGTACTGAGACAGAAAGGTCTTTCATCATTGTTGGTGATCCACAGCGCTACGCTCTGGAATGATTTATCGTAAAATTCACTGTCATACAACAGTGATTCAAATACGCGGAATGAAGGGTTGTTGTTGAGGTCGTACACCAGTTCCACATAGCCTTTGAGGACATCCGGCACCTGATCGTAAAGTCCTTCGAGGGCAAATCCCTTGGCCTGTTTCTGCAGCATTTTATCCAGTTGCACGATGGCTTCTGCCAGTTCTACCGATTTTGCCTGCCGCACGAGTGTTTCTGCTTTCAGTTTTTTAATATCATCCACACGTGAGCCTTTGTAATCCATAAAAGGGCCGCCAAGCATTTTAGGGTTCTGTACCGCAGCTGCATGGATCTGTGACGACTGGATATAGGAGCTCATAATTTTCAGGTGGCGCCCTACCACATTCATAGCCGCTGTTGCAGGTGATATGATGTGCGACCATGCATACCATCTTTCAATCAGGGGTTCAATAATCACGTTGGGTTTAAGGTACCATTTTTTCTCGTTCATAGTTTTTAATTTTTATCGTGAAGGGTAACAGGTTTATTATGCGACAATGCCCGCTTCTCTGCTGAGAAACGATTTGATGGTTTTATGCGGCGCTGATAATATTTCAGCCAGTATCTGATGGAAGCTGCCGGCCATCTGCGCGGCATCTGCTTCGCTGAACCTGGCTGCGTTGAATACCAGCTGCAGTTTCAGCACCTGCTGATATTCGGATACCACCAGGCCGAAAGGCATGCGTACAGGCTCTTTCCGGCTCATCCATCCTTCGGTGTCCGCAGCGGTAACTTCAATGTCTGCCTGGCTCATATAATCATAGTTATGATAGTTCAGGAATACAAGTGCATCAGACAGTGTAGCAGGATTAACAGCAGGCAGTTCATGAATCAGCTTCTCAAACGGATAGCTGTCATAGTTGAGATCATCCAGGTAACCTTCCTGCATACTGAGCAGAAACGCTGCCAGCGTATCTTCGCGGTTGACCGTATTCCTTACCAGGATGGAATTCACAAAATTGCCGATCAGGCCGGTCACATCCATAGCGCCAAAATAGCGGGAGCTGCGGCCGGACACGGTCATAAACAGCGTGTGATCTTCCTGCGGATAACGTTTGTATAATGTCAGGAACAGCGCGCCCATCAACAGGGATGTACGGGTAAGCCCCTGCTCGCGTACAAAGCGGCTCAGCTCTTCGAGGCGGGTACCGGCAATGGCTTTATTATAACTGTAAGCGTGGTCTGCTTCCTGGCCGGAAACCGTTGCCGGCACTTCTTCCGGACGCCAGGTCTGCAATTTCTGCTGCCAGTATTGCTGATGCACTTTACCCTGATCTGTCTGCACGAAATGATGCTGCCAGGCGGCAAAGTCCCGGTACTGACAAGGCAGCTCCGGCAGTACGGCTGCAATGTTTACCAGCGCAGCGTTATACAGCTTCGTCAGCTCCCTTCGGAAAATACCGTCGGAGAAACCATCTGTGATGGCATGGTGCATACGCACCAGTACCAGGTAACTGTTATCGGGTAACTGGTACGGCTGTACGGAGATCAACGGAACGGCGAAAAGATCCGGTGTTGCCTGTTTTGCTGCGGCCATCATTTCCTGCAGTTCCGCTTCGCTGCTAACTTTCACTGGCGGCGGAATATGAAAGCCGGTTTCTGCAAACGGTAATACCTGCTGATATAGTTTCCCTGCTTCCATGACAAATGCTGTACGCAGGATTTCGTGTCTTTGTATCAGCTGACAAAAAGCGGTTTCCAGTGCGTACAGGTTCACATCTTCCAGCAGCACCGGTGTAACTACCATTTCGCTGCCCGGTTTCCAGTCGCTGGAATATATCTGCTGACTGAACGATGCCGGTATGAGGCCGGCGCCGCCTGTCTGCAGCTGTTCCGGTGTTTCCGCCGGAGATGTGGCGGCATCAATATAGGCAGCTGTATTTTCGATATTCTTTTCGAGGAAAAATGTTTTGATAGAAATAACTACGCCGGTTTCATCCAGTATTCGTTTGAGGATTATCATGGCTTTGAGCGAGTTGCCTCCCAGCTCAAAATAGTCATCATGAATACCTATATTCCCTTTCCCCAGTAACTCTTCCCAGATCTTTACCAGCCTATGTTCTGTAGCAGTACGCGGCATTACGTAACGGGCGCCGGTGAGCCTGTCTGTTCCAGCCGGGTCCGGCAGGTTCTTCCGGTCTGTTTTACCGTTGGCTGTCAGCGGTAACTGTTCCATGGCAATAAACAGTGCGGGTATCATATAGGCGGGCATCAGCGTATCCAGGTGCTCCCGCAGTGCGGATACTTCCAGGGGCGTATCGCTTACAATATAGGCTACCAGCTCTTTAGCGCCGGTATTATCTGTTTTCACCACTACTGCGGCAGCAGTGATGTCTTCATGTGTAAGCAGGGCATTTTCTATCTCTCCTGTTTCAATTCTATATCCCCTGATTTTTACCTGATCGTCTTTGCGGCCCAGGAACTCGATGGTGCCATCGGTATTCCACCTGCCGATATCGCCGGTTCTGTACATGATCCCGGGTTTATCAAAAGGAACCGGCACAAACTTTCCGGCCGTCATCTCTTCCTGGTGAAGGTAGCCGCGGGCAAGGCCGTTACCGCTGATGCAGATTTCGCCTGCCACGCTCACCGGTGTCAGGTTATCGGCGGCATCCAGTATATAGATGGAAGTATTGGCAATAGGGCGGCCGATACAGGAAGCAGGAATATAATCCCTTTCATACCGGAATACGCTGCTCCATACGGCGCATTCGGTAGGCCCGTATTCATTAAAGAAATCGCAGTGCTGTAATGCCGGTGATGCGAAGTGTTGCTGCACCAGCTGCACCGGGCAGTTTTCTCCGGCTACAATCACCTGCTGCAGCGAGTTTTCGCGATGCTGCAACGCATTTATCAGCAATGCATAATATGAGGGTACTGTCAGCAGATGGCTTACGGCGTTGCTCACCAGCAGGTCGGCAATACCGTCCACATTCGCTACGTCAATTTTCCGGGTGATACAAACGGTGCCGCCATAGCAGAGCGTACCGAAGATGCCGGCGATGGAGCTGTCGAATGCAAAGGATGACAGCAGCAGGAATGCGCTGATACGTTTATAGACATGCTCCCTCGGCATGGTAGAATGCATCAGGTTACCGTGGGAAACCTGCACGCCTTTGGGCGTACCCGTTGAACCGGAAGTATAGATGATATAGGCCAGATCGGCAGGCTGCGATTGCTGCGCAGGCCTTTCCCTGCTGGTGTCCAGCCCGTCCAGCTGCACATCGATGGCAAACAGTGCGCCCTCACCCTGGCAATAGTCTATGTCAAAGAGATAGTCTGTCTGCGTAATCAGTACTTTAACCGCAGTATCCGTGAGCATGTATTCCTTACGGCTGCGGGGATATTCCGGATCAACCGGCACATAAGCCGCACCGCTTTTGAGGATGCCCAGTATACCGGTAATCATTTTATCAGACCTGTCTGTCATGATACCGATGAAATCATCCGGCTGTATATCGTAGGTAGCGCGGAGATAGTGTGCCAGCCGGCTGGACTGTTCATCCAGCTGCCGGTAGGTAAGCCGGGTATTTTCAAAGCTGACAGCCACGGCATCCGGGTGGAGGTCTGCCTGCTCATAGAAAAGGTCCAGTACGGTGCGCTGCTCATCGTAGAGCAGGTGCGGACCGGTAAAGAATGACTCCAGTTCTTCCGTTTCTTCCTGTCCCAGGAAATGCAGGCGGTTTAAGGGTTTGAAGGCTTCTGCCGTCACGGCCGCCATCAGTTGTTCCAGGTGCTGCAGCAGGCGGGCGGCATATGCTGCAGAATACAGATCCGTATTGTATTCGATATTCAGTTCTATATCTTCTCCGAAAACAATAAACTTAAATACAAGGTCAAATACGCTGGTCATTTTTTCAGAAGCACCGTACCTGCTGATAACAACGCCTTTCATACCGGCCGCCGCCTGAGTCTGGCGGTTGCCTTCCTGTACTATCACCTGTACATCGAAGAGCGGGTTGCGGGCTGCATCCCGGCGGATGTTCAGTGATTCCACCAGCTGATCGAACGGATAGCCCTGGTGTGCAAAGGTATCCAGCACGGTTTTACGGGTAGCCGCCAGCAGGATCTTGTAGCTGTCGGTTCCGCTGAACTTCGTTCTGATCGCCAGCGTGTTGGCATAGAAGCCTATCTGATGTTCCAGGTCGGGATGCTCCCTGCCGGATACCGGCGTACCAATGATAATATCTTCCTGTCCGGTATAGCGGTACAGCAGTATGTTTACCAGCGACATCATACCCATAAAGAGGGTGCTGTTCTCTCCTGTGATGAGCTGTATCATGGCAGCAGCAGTAACCGGATTTATTTTCTTTCCGGCTATTGCGCCGTTATAGGTGCGGCTGGCGGGTCTTGGCTTATCGCCCAGAAGCTCCAGCACGGGCAGTTCTCCTTCGAAATGCTTCATCCAGAAATGCCTGTCAGCTTCACCGGAATAGCCGGACTCCTGCCATACGGCGTAGTCCCTGAACTGTATATCCAGTGGCGGCAGGCCGTGTTCTTGATTTTCCAGCAATGCATTATACACCTGTATCAGTTCCTGCATCAGGATTTCCAGCGAGATACCATCGGCGATGATGTGATGCAGTACATAGGAGAAAATCCATTCTTCCGGCTCTACCTGTTGCAGGACAATGCTGAACAGCGGGCCGCCGGCGAGGTCAAAGGCTTTCGTAAATTCCGCACGTACGCGCTGAGCAGCCTGTTCACGGGCATTGTGCTGACCGGTCAGGTCTGTAAAAGATACCGGCGAGATAAAGGTTGCTGCCGGTAACAGTTCCTGGCTGATCATACCTGCTGCATCATGGCGGAATACGGTACGCAGGCTTTCATGCCTTGCTATCAGTATACGGAAGGCTTCATTCAGTATTTCCTTTTTCAGCTCACCGCGGAAGATATAGACTCCTGGCATATTATAGGCTACGCTGGCATCTTCAAACTGACTCAGTACCCAGAGGCGGCGTTGTGAAAATGATAACGGATAGCTACTACGTATACCCGCCGGCGTTATATGGCCGGGCGTATTACCTGCCGGCTGCCATATCAGCTGCAGCTGCTGTTCAAACACCGGTGCGAGGAACAGCTCCTTCAGCGGAATTTTTATACCGAAGGTTTTATAGATACGGGAGATCAGACGGTTGGCCGTCAGACTATGCCCGCCCAGCAGGAAGAAGTTGTCTTTGGTGCTGACAGCGTCCACGCCCAGGATGTTCTGCCAGATTGCTGCGAGCTGCAGGGCTGTTTCACCTGACGGCGCTACAAACGCTGCAGCGGTGTGCTGACGGGCAGCGGCGGGCGCCGGTAATTTCTTACGGTCCGTCTTACCGCTGGCTGTCAGCGGAAAAGCATCCATCCGTATATAAAATACTGGCAGCATATAATACGGCAGTTTAGCCGAGAGGAAGGTGCGCCATGCTTCCGGCGTTATTTCTTCGCCGGAGATAACGTAGGCTGTCAGCTGCTTTTCCCCCTGGTGGTCTGCACGTGCTATCACTACAGCAGCCTGTACTGCAGGATGAGCTTCCATCGCTGTTTCTATTTCACCGGTTTCAATTCTGAAGCCGCGGATTTTTACCTGCTGATCTATTCTGCCCATGTATTCGATGTTGCCGTCAGGCAGCCATCTGCCGAGATCGCCGGTTTTATACAGGCGGGCGCCGGGCTGGAAGGGATCAGTCATAAATTTCGCCTGGCTCAGTTCCGGTTGATTCAGGTAGCCGCGTGCCACCTGTATTCCGCTGATGCATATTTCACCGGGAACGCCTGCAGGTTGCAGGTTTCCGGCTGCGTCCAGAATGCGGATCGCCGTATTCCGGACTGGCTTGCCGATAGGAATGAGCAGATCGCCGGGAGCAACCGGGTAACAGGTTACATCCACAGATGCCTCCGTAGGTCCGTACAGGTTATGCAGCGGCGCTTTGAACCAGCGGTACCATTTTGCGGCTGTTTCAGGTAACAGCGCCTCGCCGCTGACAATCAGCCGCTGCAGGCTATCCATTCCGGCAGCTGCCTCCGGCTGTTCGGCCACATATGCCAGCAACCCGTTCAGCACACCCGGAACAAAATGCATGCAGGTGATCTGATGTTGTGCAGTCAGCGACAGGATCATTTCAGGAGAGCCGGCAGCTTCCCGTTCACATAATACCATACCGGCACCCATGCACAACGGCAGGAATATCTCCCAGACAGAAACGTCGAAGGTAAAAGTGGTTTTCTGCAGGATCACCTCTTCCTGACGGAAACCGTAGTGTTCCCACATCCAGGCGATGCGGTTTACCACGCCGCGGTGCTCCAGCATACAACCTTTCGGAACGCCGGTAGAACCGGAGGTATAGATGACATAGGCCAGGTTATCCGGCTTCGTTATATGCGGCAGGTTATCTGTATGACAGGGATGCTGTCCGGCGGCAAAAGCTGTCATAAACTGTTCATCTACCAGCACCTTGCTGCGGCTGTCCTG
Organism: Chitinophaga solisilvae; assembly: GCF_009928525.1. GTDB lineage: Bacteria > Bacteroidota > Bacteroidia > Chitinophagales > Chitinophagaceae > Chitinophaga > Chitinophaga solisilvae. The sequence continues at coordinate 413,947 of NZ_JAABOK010000008.1, forward strand.
CAGGATGTACTGCGTTCTTTCCGCCGGGTATTCAGGATCTACCGGCACATAGGCTGCACCGGCCTTCAGCACGCCCAGTATGGCGATAATCATCCGTTCAGTGCGCTCCAGCTGTACAGCGATGAGGTCATCAGGTTGTACATGATACTGCTGGCGCAGATAATTTCCTAACTGGTTGGCCGCCTTGTTAAGCGCCTCGTAGGTGTACTTCCTGTCCTGATACTCCAGGGCTGTTTTATCCGGCGTCAGGCGTACCTGTTCTTCAAAAAGTGTTATCAGTGTCTGATCGTCCGGGAAAGGAGCTGCTGTATTATTGAAATCTGTCAGCAATATTTTTCTTTCTTCTCCGGAAAGATAATCTGCTTTATCTACCGGCATATCCTGCTGCTGCAGCAGCTGAGCGGAGAGCTGTGCTACGTGCCGTATCAGCTGTTCCATTGCCGGTGCGGCGTAGATATCGGTATTATATTCCAGCGTCAGTTGTATATCATCGCCTATCTCTACAAAATCGAACTTCATATCAAACTGGCTGATCTGTTCTTTCGCTGACGGATATACGCTGATCTTCAGTTCTCCGAGCTGGCTGCGGCCGGCGGTAGTCATCATCTTCGCATTCTGTAAAACCACCATGACGTCGAAGAGCGCGTTGCGGCTGAGATCCCGCTCCAGGTTCAGCTGGTTTACCAGCTCGTCAAACGGGTACACCTGGTGTTCAAAAGCACCCAGCGTAACGTTACGCACCTGCCGTAAAATTTCCCGGAAGCTGTCAGTACCTGAGAAACGGCTTCTCAGCGCGAGCGTATTGATATAGAAACCGATCTGTCCTTCCAGGTCGGTATGATCCCTGCCGGCAGCAGGGCTGCCAACAATAATATCTGACTGTCCGGTATAACGGTACAACAGTATATCCACGACCGTTAGTAAGCCCATGAAGAGCGTAGCCCCTTCTGCCTGGCAGGCCGCTTTCAGCTGTTTGCTGAGCGCGGGTGTCAGCCTGCAGCTGGCAGTGTTGCCACGGAATGTTTTGATGGCCGGGCGCGTTCTGGCTGCGGGCATTTCTAGCACCGGCAGTTCTCCTGCAAACTGTGTATTCCAGTATTGGCGGTGTTGTTCATAGGAGGCGCCGCTCAGCTCCTGCTGCTGCCATACGGCATAATCGCGGTACTGTATGCGCAAAGGCTGCAATGGCGACGGAACACCGGCTACAAAAGCATTGTACAACGTCATCAGTTCCCTTACCAGCACCTCCATAGACCATCCGTCGCTGATGATATGATGCATGGTATAGGCAAACACCCATTGCTGGTCTTTCACCTGGTACAGCGATGCACGCAGCAGCGGCCCTGCGGAAAGATCAAACTGCTGCACGGCATTTTCCTTTATCAGCGCCTGCAGTATTTCATCCTGGTTGTCTGCCTCCCGCAGATCCTGCTGCTGCAGCTGAAATCCGCTGGCGTCAGCCGGGCGGATGACCTGTACAACGTTGCCATCTTCCTCTTCCCGGAAAACAGTACGCAGGATTTCATGACGGGTTACCAGCTCATGAAACGAGTGTTCCAGCGCTGCCATATTCAGTGCACCTTCAAAGAAAAATACATCCGGCAGGTTATAGGCTGTGGTACCTTCCTCCAGCTGATGCAATATCCAGAGGCGGCGTTGTGCGGAAGATAACGGATAGCTATCTGCTGCAGGCGCAACGGGGATCTCCATTTCCACGCCGGCAGACAGGCTTTGCAGGAAACCAACGATGGCTGCTTTATTTTCTTTTAACGCTATGAGTAACTGTTCGGGTATATAATCGCCATCGAAACCGATTTCCAGATCGCTTCCGGATAGCGAAACATCAATGTTATTTTCTTTCAGGCGGTTGATTAGACTTCTGATGTTCATATTAATTCGTTTATATAACCATTTTCGATGTACGCTGACTTTTCACAGTAATCAGCTGCAGGTCACTGACAAGTATGCTGAGCATCCGTACGGTCTGATGATGGAAAAAATCTGTCAGGGTAATATTGACATTGAATTCATTCTTCACTCTTTTCAGCAGCATCATGCCTTTCAGCGAGTCGCCTCCCAGTTCGAAGAAGTTGTCGTCCGTACCGATGCGGTCTATCCCGAAGAACTGACCGAAGATGTCCGCCAGCTTTTCTTCCGTTGCATTCGCCGGCGCAACGTAAGCTGTGGCCAATGCCGGACGCTCCGTCTTTATCATCTCCGTTGCTGCCGGTTCTTCATCCAGATATGCTTCCTTCTTCACTTCGTATACCCGGTGAAGGCGCGCTGACAATGGTTCTACCGTTTGCACCAGCACAGGGCTGCCATCGCATTCCAGGCTCCATTCAAACAGCTGGCTCAGTTCTTCCGGCTTCAGCGTGGCGCGCTGACGGCCCTGCTCCTTCGCTATCTGTGATACGCTGAAGGCCATACCGCCCAGGCAGACGCTGCGCCACCGGATGCCGCTCTCCTGCTGACGTAACAGGAAATGATCCATATAAAGATTGGCGGCGGCATACGCGCTGAAACCTAATCCGCCCAGCACCGCAGACAGGCTGGAACTCACCCAGATAAAATCGGGGCGGCGCTCACCGAACACTTTTTCCAGTACCCGGATACCGGATACCTTCGCGGAAAACAGCCGCTGTGTATTCTCTTCCGTGATGTCGCTGATGAGTTCAAAATGACGTTCGTCTATTACGCCCGCCGTATGAATGATGCCGTCTATCCGGCCCGTAGTCGATTCAATGTCTGCTACCAGCCGGCTCAAGCTCTCTTCATCCGTGATGTCTGCCGCATGGTAGCTGCAATGGTCCGCACCGGACTGCAGCTGACGGAGACGCTCCTTCGCTGTATCATCCAGGGAGGACAGTTCACGGCGGCCCGTCAGTACAAGCCTGGCGTTATAACGCCGGCGTATATACGTAGACAGGACATATCCCACATTACCCAGGCCGCCGGTCACCAGGTATAGGCCGCCTGGCCGCAGCACCGTACCGCCGGGAGTTACCTCTCCGCGGTGCTGCTGATACTCGCACAGCCAGCGGTGAGCGCCGCGCAGCGCCACAATGCGGTCCCCCCGATGCCATACGGCCGTCAGCTCTTTCGTCAGTGCCGGCAATGCGCTAGTTGTAGCTGCGATGATGTCGATATTAATGGTATTCACCGCATATTCCTGCGGAAGTACATTCACCAGACCCAGCAACACGGCACTGCGCGCATCGCCGCACTCATCCCCCTGTACCTGGTGCAGGCTGTCTGTCACCACCGCGATGCGGCGGTCTTTCATCATTCCCTGGCTCACCAGCGCACCCGCTATGTATGACAGCGACAGGTACAGCGTTTCTTCCCCCAGGGAATTATCCAGCCCATGTGTATAGAGTATATCCGTTAACGTTATACCGGCAGATTGCAGGTCAGCTAATACAGCCGTATAATCTGCCACAGATAATAAATCTGCTTCATAGTGCAGTGGCGACAGCCGCTGATAGCCTGCCCCGGGCGTCACCATCACCACTTCATGCCCCCGGCTGCGCAGCTGTTCCTGCAGCGATACGTTGAAGGCAGCCGCTGCGCCCAGCAAGAGGAACACCTGTTTCCCTTCCTGTGCAGCCGCAGGAAGACCCCGTTTCCACAACGGATGATAGATCCAGTCCGGCAGCGAGCCGCTGTCGGACAACCCCTGACCTACCACCGATAACAGGCTGCCGGAGAAGGGATCTACCTCCACCGGATACTTCACCGGCTCGAAGCTGTAGGTAGGCAGCGATATACGGCGGCGGCGGGCAGACTGATAGTAAACATCCCAGTCGATGGACAGGCCGTAACGCCACAGTTCTCCCAGCCGGGATAAAAAGTATTGCTGATCATCTTCCTGTACCTTCACACCGCGCAGCAGGTTCA
>NZ_JAABOK010000009.1 GCF_009928525.1 Chitinophaga solisilvae
CGGGTTACCAGAGATCTGGGAACAAAAGAAAGTAGTTGACTAAAGATCGGCTGTCCGGTAAAATAAGTACCTTTATTCATGGTATTTTAAAGTGTGGTAACTTAAATCTACCAAAAAAAGGGGGCAATTGCCCCCTTTTTTCTTGTAGTAGGTCTGATTTTTACCGGACACCAATGATTCGTAATTCGTAATTACTCTCCCTATTGCTCTACCTCCAGCGTCCCCGTAATCACTTCCTGACCGTAGCGGTTCAGGGCGAACAGTTCAATTTTTGTATAGTCGGGGCTTATGCTGCGTACCAGCAGATAATCCGTTTTAATGGCGTTGATGAATTTCATCGGTTCCAGCGAGAAGGGGCCGGGAGGGCTCCAGCCTTTTATGACAGCGGTTACCATGGCGGTGCCGCTAACATAGTAGAAGGCGTAGTTGTTATAGTCGCTGTTGGAATACAGGGCTATCGGGTTCAGGCCTACGTCTCTGGAGATGCCGATGTTAGCTTTGAAGAAACTGGTATTGCCTGCGCCTACACCGGAGAATTCCATATTCCATGCAGGGGCCTGGTATCCGTCTTTGTACGTCAGCTTCAGCGGATTGGTGGCGCTGATGACAAAGGGTGAATTGGATGCTGAAAACAGGGCCAGCAGCGGGTACTGGGTATCGAACCAGGTCACCGGTGATTTCAGTTTGTACATCTTCATGACGGTACCACCTTCTGATGCATAGATTTCTCCTTTGCGGTAGGGCTGCATGGTGATACTGTCGGGCGTTACGTCCATTATTTTAAAATAGAAGTCCTGGATAAAGCCGGATTCATAAATGGCAGAAAAGGTTGAGCCGCTGGCAAAGCTCAGCAGGGGTGCGCCGGTGGCGCTGCTGAGTTCATATACCGGGGGTGTGGCTACCGTAGAGGAAGGGAACATGGACCGGGAGGTGAATGTATTCTTTACGGTGTCGAACTTTAAAATGATCGGGATAGCTGTTTTGATGGAAGGATCCGGGTTCGGGATCATCAGCAGCCAGCCGTTGGGTGCGTCGCCAATCTGTGAACGTATTCTGGCAGTGAGCTGCGATTGCTTCACCAGGGTCAGGTCCAGATCTATATCCTTCTCATATTTTACGCAGCTGATGACGCTGACAGCCATTATCAGCAGCGGCAGCAGTTTATATATCTTCTTCATGTTGTTTGTTTAGAATGTGAATGATAAAAACAACCTTGTCTTACGGAATCAGCGCTTTTACTACAGAATCCAGTTTTATCTGCATCATATGCAGGTCTATTCCCTTGCTGAGATAGAATTGGTTTACCATTTTATACTTTGTTTCCAGCTTTGGATTTTTGGCAATGATCTTCAGGATGGAATCTTTCGGAAACCGCATCATTGCTTCTACGGTGGTAGCAAAGTCCTCTACCGGCTGAAACCCGCCGTAAGCACGGAAATATCCGTCTTTCTGCGCCTGCTCGTCTGTTCTGCTGATATATTGCAGGTCATAATACAAGCCTTGTGATACCTGGTCGTATCCTTTAGGGCGGCCAAATTTATGATCCAGCTGATGCGCATGTTCATGATAGAGGATATTGATATGTTCCCGGATCCAGGCGCGGTTAACAACAAAGCTGTTAACATCTCCCATACCCAGCCGGTAGTATTGGCCGTTAAGCCCTGCACCTGCTGCGCCACCGGAGCTGATGCTGTTGAAATGCACTGCTGTACCGATGGTCAGGAACTCCACCGGGATCTGGTTTTTAGAGAACTGCGGTGCGAAGATGCTGATAGGCTGCAGCCACATCTTTTCCACCACATATTTTGTATAGCCCTGCGCTCTGTTAATCAGTGCGGGTACAAAGAAGGTGGTAGGATCTATTACGCGCGGTTCAAATTTATAGATTACCCGCAGCCCGTAGGTGTGCTGGATGGTATCTATGAGGCTGTCCAGCGCATTCAGGGGTTTGGGCATGGCAAAATAATCGATCGTATCATTAATCACCGGCGCCTTGTCTTTGGTGCAGGAGAAAGTCATTACGGCTATCAACCCTGCCAGTATAAATAGTTTAGCAACTTGTTTCATAACAAAAAAATTAAGGGTGATATTATCTTGGGTTCAGCTCAGATGCAATCGGGATATTTCTTTCCTGCTCCATCCTTGGTATCTGAATGGCTTTGCGGAGATCGTTTTCCTTCAGCACTTCCACGGCGGTATTACCACGTGCCAGGCGGTGCGTTACACTCAGCTTCAGGCGTTTGATATCGTACCAGCGTAACCCTTCGTTAATCAGTTCCTTTCTTCTTTCCAGCAGTACTACTTCCAGCAGTTCATCCTTGGTAATACCGGTGTTGAGCGGAGTGTAGGGCGCATAGCGCAGCTTGCGGATTGATTCCACATCGTTGAGTGCTTTCTGTACGCCGTTGGCGTCGTTGCTTCTGAGGGCCGCTTCCGCGTGTGTCAGTATTACTTCTTCCATATTGAAGTAAGGCGTCTTGATCGGCGTATTGGATGGGCTGTTCGCCTGTGTGGCAAATTTCAGTGCAATGTAACGCGCGTCGATAACGGTACCTACAGAAACAAACACTCTTCTTCTCAGGTCGGTATTTCCTGCGAAATACTGCGCTATCATGTAATCGCTGGGGAAGAAACCACAGATGAAGTAGCCGGTAGGCACCAGTGGTCCCATGGTCGGGTTATAGGCTAATGACAGAATATTAGGATGAGAGGCCGGGTCCATGTATCTGGTGGCAAAGAAAAGCATACCATTGGAGGTATAAAAGGGTATATCATCTGCAAGCCTTCTGACCTGGTAACCTCTTTCGTTGATGACATCTTCACTGTATTTCACCGCCTGGTCCCACTCTCCCTTGTACAGCTTCAATCTGGCCATCAGGGCGTTACCGGTTGCAACAGAGAAGTGGTAGGGGTTGGCAGATACAAACGCACCGCCGTTTTTCAGCTGGGCAATGCCCTGCGCGATATCTGATTCTACCTGGTCATACACTTCTTTTACGGTATTACGTCTGTAGGTGTTGATGTTACCACGGTTGTTGACGGTTACCAGCGGGATGCCCAGATTGGTGGAAGCGGTGCCTGCCTCATAGTGCATACCGAAAAGGTTTACCAGTATAAAATGGCAGTAGGCGCGGACCAGCAGTGCTTCTCCCCTTACTGCCGCCTTTTGTTCCTCACTGCCGGAGGCAGATTCTATTCCTTCCAGCGCCAGGTTGGCCAGGTAAATTTTCTGATAGAATCCTTCATATGCCCTCGCCGGCCCGGTGGTAATACCATCAGGATAATCGTCCTTCCACTGATACATGGGAAGGTAGTCGGTAATATTGGATGCCTGCGCCAGCTGTGCATGGTATTCGAAATCATCTGTCAGGATATCCGTAAACAGGTCATGTCTGACAGGATAGGCATTTACAAGTACCTGCTGGTATTGCTCAGCAGTTTGCAGCTGCGCGCGGTTATCATATGGTTCGCTTGTAAACTTCTTACAGCCGGCGGCGGTAAGGCAGAGCGCGAACAGGTAAATCGCAACAGTTTTTATTTTCAGCTCAGTTTGTACCATTTCTCAAGATTTTAAAATTGGGCGTTAAGTCTCAGCGTATAGGAGGTAACGTTAGGCAGGCTCACCCCGGTGATGATGCTCTGCGGATCTACTCCTCTCAGGTCTTTGTCGGCCCAGAAATAAAGGTTATTACCGGAAAGCGTTACGCGTGCGGATTTGATGGCGCTGAATTTTCCGGGTCTTACTTTCGGCACATAATCATAGGATAGCGCTACTTCGCTCAGGCGCACTACGCCGGCATTTACAACCATATGATCTCCCCTGTTATAGGCAAATTCTCTCTGAATAAAGGCTGCGTTGTTATAGGCCTGCTGGATATTGGATACCAGTCCGGGAATATTGGTGGTCTGTTCATCGCCAGGAATACGCCAGCGGGCTGCCACGTCTTTCTGGGTAGCGAGGTTGTCAGCATAAATCCTGCTGATAACCGGATTTCTGAATACTTTGTTACCGAAGCTGTAGGTAAGGAATACCCGCAGCTCAAATCCTTTATAGTTAAAGCTGTTGGTGAAGGAACCTGTTAAGGTTGGGTCACGGGAACCCATATACGTAATAAGGGAATCATCCTGTGAGTTCAGCTGAATATTGGATACCAGCTGGTTTTTGGCGCCGTAGAACTGTGGTTGTCCAGCTACGTCCAGTCCGGCGAAACGGTAGGCATAGAGGCCGTTAAGCGGTTTGCCGATAGAGCCGTATCCCCATGGAGATGTTTTCTGGGTAAGCAGCGGTGAAAAGGTGCCGTCGAGTACCTGATTTTTCACATGGCCTACCAGACCGCTTACGTTCCACTGGAAGTTGCGGGAGTTGGTGATGTTGCGCACGCTGATGGTAACGTCTATACCCTTATTGGACATGCTGGCCCAGTTGATGGTTTTGGTGGTAAATCCATCTTCGTAGGCCACGTTGCGGGGCGCTACCAGGTCCATGTTTCTCCGGTTATAGTATTCTGCCGTAACGGTCAGCCTGTTAAACAGTCCGATGTCCACACCGATACTGGTAGTATAATCCTTCTCCCAGTTCAGGTTATAGAGTTCCGGAGAGGTGATGTTGATACCCAGTTCGTTGAAGTTGGGATCTCCCCTGTAGGCGTTGATAAAGGTGCCATTCAGTGCGGGAGAGTTTTGCCAGGCGTTACCACGTAATGCGTAGCTGCCGCGGATTTTCAGGAGGTCCAGTTTAGCTGCCAGCGGCTCCATGAATTTTTCCTTGTGCAGGTTCCAGGCCAGACCTATACTATAGTTCGGCAGGAATTTGCTTTTGGTGGCGGAACCGAACAGGTTGCTGCCATCCACCCTGGCTGCCAGGTCAACGATGTATTTATCGCTGTAGATATAGTTGGTATTGAGGAAGAAGGCAGTTTTATTCTCTCTGATAAATCCTTCTTCATAATATTTCTCGTCCCTTTCCACAGCTCTTTTGAGCGCGAGCACGCTGGGGGAGATGATTTTACCGGAATAATACTGGTAACCATATCCTCTGACGAAGTTGGAATTGATTTTATCGCTGCCCATTTCAAAACCGCCGAAGATATTCACGGCGTGTTTTTTATCAAACACGTTGCGCCAGTTGAGGGTATGGCGCATATTCAGGAAAGAGCCTCTGAAAGCGCGCTGTTCCAGCAGGCCACCGGAAGGCAGGATGGTCTGCGGGATGGCATTCGGATCGTTGGGATCCTTGTAGAGCAGCGGGTTGATATCTGCGATAGAGCGGGGGTTATCTACCCGGTAGGCAGCTGCCACATTGGATCTTTCGGTCATTACGTGGCTGTTGTCGCTGACGGTTTTACGAACAGACAATAACCCTTCATAGGTGAGTCCCGGAATGATTTTATAGTTGAGGCGCAGTACAGAGCGGATATCCTGGCTTTTCAGCGTGTTGAAGTTTTCATTCAGCTCATCGAGGATATTGAAGGGAGCAAAATCGCGCAGGTAATATTTGTAGTTACCGTTTTCATCGTAGGGCGTCATGGCGCGGCTGGTGTTCACCGCATAGCTGAAGGGGTTCAGCTCAAAGCGGCGTACGATGTTACCGTTGCTGCCGCTGGCAGTGGTATCGAAGGTACCCGGCGCCATCTGATCGCGATAGGTGAAGTTGGTGAGGAAGTCTACTTCCAGCTTGCTGGTAACGTTAACGGTTGTACGAAAATTGGCCGTATAGCGGTTGGTGTTATATCCTTTCGCCTGTCCGTCATCATGCAGATAGCTGCCGGAGAGGTAGTAGGTAGCTTTATCGCTGCCGCCCTGCAGGGAGAGGTTGTGTTCCTGCACCAGGTTATTCCTGAATAACACGTCGAACCAGTCTGTATTGGCGGAACGGGCGTTGTTCAGCAGCTGATTCGCCTTATCCATGGATATTTTGCGCTGGGTATACTGATTGTAAATATCCGTGAAAGCGCCGGTGGAGCTGGGATAGTTCAGTACGGAGAGATAACCGTAGCGATAGAGTTCCGCGGAGAGGTCCATCTGCTCTTTGGAATTCATCAGGTTGAAAGTCGCCACATTGGGTTTGATACCCATTGTCAGCGCAGTACCTGCGTTGACGGTCATCTGTCCTTTCTTTCCTTTGCGGGTGGTAATGGATACCACGCCGTTGGCAGCCCTGGTACCGTAGAGAGAGGTAGCGGATCCGTCTTTCAGGATAACGATATCCTCAATATCGGCGGGGTTCAGGCCGGCTATGGCAGAACCGAGCAGGGAGGCGGGGTCGCCGGAGTAGAGCTGGTTGGGCTGGATGTTGGCCGGAGCGGTGATAGGCACACCGTCTACCACGTACAGCGGTTCCTGGTTGGCGCTGATGGAGGCGCTTCCTCTCACCCTGATCTTGGGCGTGCTGCCGAAAGTAGAAGAAACGTTTTCCACGCTTACGCCGGCTACAGCGCCCTGCAGCATTTTGGATACGTCGCCGACGCCGCCACGTTGCAGGAGTGATTTATCTACGCGGCCAACTGCGCCGGTGAAGGTTTCTTTGCGGAGCTGCTGGTAACCCGTAACGATCACTTCATTCAGCGCCTGCTGCGACACCCTCATGGAAACGGCCATCAGCCTGCCTTTGCGTGCAACAATTTCACGGGTGGCAAAGCCGGGGTTGTACACTACCAGCACATCGCCGTCTTTTGCGTTGATGTTGAACACACCATTACCATCGGTAGTGGTGGCGGTATTGTATTTGCCTTTTATAAAAACGGTTACGCCGGGTAAAGGTAATCCGGCGGAATCTGTTACTTTACCTTTAACGGGATCTTCCTGCTGCAGGTTGCTTTCTGTTTGTTCCACCTGAAGGTGATGCTGCCTGACTGCGGAAGAATCAGGGAATACGAATACGGAGTTTTTACCGATGGTATACTGTGCGCCCTGCGGTTTTACTGTCAGGTCCATCACATTCCGCAGTGGCATATCGGTTACGTTCAGGTCCACCGGTTTCAGCTCCTTCATAAGGGATGCCTTGCAAACGACGGAGAAGGAAGTTTGTTTCTTGATAGAAAAAAAGACTTCCTCCATAGGGATGTTTCTTCCGGAGATGGAAACCATCTGAGATCGCCCGCTAACGCTGATGTGCAGGCAGATCAGCAGCAATACAGAGGCGGTCAGTTTTCTGCATAGCTTGCCCAGCCGCTCCTTTCCGGAGCAGCCCTTACTGGTTGATAAGTGCATAGATTTGATTTACTTTGATTGATAAAACGTTCTTCCCCGGCTAAGTTGACGGTAGCCGGCGGTTATTCCCTTACTTTGTCAGGAATAGGGTTGTGACTTTTTTTAATTTTTTCTTATTGATACTACTTTTTTTGGATGATTATTTTCCGGCCTTCATTTACTATGCTGAATTTAACGCCCGATTCTGCCATAAAGCCTAATACAGTTGTCAGGTTTTCTGTCCGGTTGATTTCACCCCAGAAGGTGATATCCGGAATACTGTCTTCGTATACTATATCTACATTATACCATCGCGATATTTGCTTCATTACTTCCGCCAGGCCCATCTGGTGCATATTCAGGATACCATACCGCCAGGCGTTTACTTTAGCCGTATCTGCCTGATGTACGGAGATATTGCCTGGCATTCCGGCATTGACAGCCATGGCGGCCTGCTGGCCGGGAACCAATATTTTATCCTTATGTTCCGTTTTTGCCGGCGACACCATTACTTTACCATCCAGCAGGGTGATTTTTGCAGCAGGATCATCATAATACGCGGACACATTAAAGCTGGTACCCAGCGCCAGTACAGTTCCGAGCGGATCATTGCCGGCAGTGGAGGTAAACTGCACCCGGAAGGGCTTGGATTCATCCTTCGCCACTTCAAAATACGCCTCACCGCTTACTTCCACCACACGCTCCTTTCCTTTGAAAGCGGTGGGGTATTTCAGCGATGTCACCGCGTTGAGCCATACTTTGGTGCCATCCGGCAGTACCATGCGGAATTGCCGCCCTCTCGGGGTTGACATGGTATTATATACCATGCCCGTATCGGAAGACTGCCCCGCATTATAGGACAGGCGCCCGTTTGTCATGACTGCCGTAGCGCCCTGCTGACTGGCTATTACACCATCCGGCAAACTATCCAGCACTACCTGGCTTCCATCAGCCAGGGTGAGTATGGCGCCTTCATGACCGGGGCCTATCTCAGTACTTACTGCTGCTGCCACAGGTCGTTGCCCTGGGTGAAGCATAAAATACATGCCGGCGGCAGCCATTACCACTACGGCTGCAGCCGCAGCACTGCGCCACCGGCGGAACACAGGCACAGGGAATATACTTCGTGTAACCGTTTCCGTTTGAACCGGGTAATCAGATAAAATACGCTGCGCTATCGCTTCACGGCGGCTCATTTCCAGCTGCCCCTCATCCACAGCGGCATTCCATTGCTGCATCATCAATGGCTCCAGCTCACCCGCGAGATCCTCCTCCTCCAGTAAGGCGGAATATTCTGCACGCTCCTCCTCAGTAAGTTGCTGTTTACACCATAAATTATACAGGTATGCCAACCTGGTATTTGCGTCTTTCAATATGCGGTATTTTATCTTTCCATTATAAGGACAACAGGGTTGAGAAAAAGGGGGTAATGGGGGGAAGGGATTTTTTGACTAGACAAGTTTGGGGGAATCAATTACGAATTGCGAATTACGAATTACGAATGCAGAAGCGAAGAACTAAACGAAGATTAAAGATGATAAGTATTAAGTATCACCTTTAATCTTCGTTTAGTTCTTCGCTTCTGCATTCGTAATTCGCAATTCGCAATTCGTAATTCACCATTAAACACCTACACCCTGTCTTTAATATACCTCGTTATCGCCTGCGTGGCATGTTGCAAATATGTCTTAACGGTTTCCCGCGAAATCTGCATTTCTGCAGCGATTTCCTGGTAGGTCATTTTCTGGCGGCGGTTCAGTACCCAGACTTTATATTGCTGGGGAGGCAGCAGGTTTACGGCGGTATCTATGAGGGAGTAGTGCTGCTCCCGCATGGAGCTGTCTTCCTGCGGAACGGTGGCAGCAGTTTGTTCCCATGCCTGATGACGCCGGCGTTCCCGGGCCATCCGCTTGATTTCATTGAGTATACGGTTACGGGAGATCACGTAAAGGTAGGTACGGAAATTTCTGATGGCAGAAAGGCTTTCGCGGGTTTGCCAGATCTGGGTGTAGATATCCTGCACTATTTCTTCAGCTACCTCGCGGGAGCCGGTATGGCGCAATACGAAACTGTACAGCAATCCGGAGGTGGCTGTCAGCAACGCGGTAAATGCCTGCTCGTCCCCTTCCGCGATACGTAAGAGCATTCCTGCTTCAATATGTCTTAAATCTGCCGGCAATCTTACCCAACCATTTAATGTCCTGCAAATTGTGAAATATAATAAATAACGGTAATGAACTACTATCGTGCTACATCTGATTACCGTGGTATTTTACAGGCGGAGAAAAAACATGATAAATTTTCAACAGGGATAGTTTTAGTTTTATTTTGATTGATGAGCACTGGTATACAGTGCCGGGTATTTTGTCGGATAAATATACGGTTTTATCAAGTTGGGTGTATGTGTCACTGCAGTAGAAAGGGAGAATATTTTTAAATAAGAGTCCTGTAGTGCAATTACAATATGCTGTAAACTGCATCTGTAATTATCAGGAGTTACGAATTAAGATATACTAAGTAATCTATCTGCTGAAATGCCGGTACCTCCCGTCCTATTCTCCTTCCCGTATCCGGCCTGTATCCTCCTTATCATTTCACTATTTCATAACAAATACATAATCCCCCGTTCACATACCCGCCCAATCTTTGCAGCCTAAATTCAGCTGATACATGAATAAAGCATTACGCATGGCTCCTCTCGGCCTCGCCTTCCTCTTCGCCTGCCAGAAAAATGACGGCCCTTCTGACAACGGCGGCAACACCTCCTACCCTGCCAAAGCCCGCCTGGCCGGCGCCAAAGTAATATATACCAACACCGCCGGCACAAATGTTTTCAATGGCGGCTACGGCTCTTCCATTGCCAGCGTACCCGGCGAAGCCGGCTCCTTCTACCTGATGACCGACCGCGGCCCTAACGTGGACGGCACCATCAAGGATTCTAAAGTATTTCCGGTGCCTGCCTTCAACCCGCAGATCGGTAAATTCCGCCTCAGCGGCGACTCCATGATACTCGTGGAAACCATCCATATCAAATCCGCCGCCAACACACCGGTAACCGGATTACCCAACCCTGCAGGCAGCGGCGGCACCGGCGAAACTGCGCTGGATATGAACGGCGCTACACTCAGCACCGACGCGGAAGGCATCGACTGCGAAGGCCTCGTGGCCGCTCCGGACGGCTCCTTCTGGATCAGCGATGAATACGGTCCGCATATCGTACATCTCGACAGAAACGGCAAAACACTCGAAAGAATCAATCCTTTCGGCACCGGCACAGGTGGCAGAAAATTACCACTGGTACTCGCTACCCGCCGCGCCAACCGTGGCATGGAAGGACTCGCCATCACACCAGACGGCAAAACACTCGTAGGACTGATGCAGTCTCCCCTCTACAATCCTTCCAAAAGTGCAGTGAGCAACTCCCTGTACACCCGCATCGTCACCTTCGATATCGCTACCGGCAATACCAAACAATACCTCTATAAACTGGATGATAAAAATACCGCCAACAGCGAGATTACCGCTATCAGCAACAATTCCTTCCTGGTGCTGGAAAGAGACGGCGAATTCCCCGGCGATCCTGCCAAACCGTCCCGCATCAAAAGGATATATAAAATAGATCTCAGTACCGGCACCGACGTTTCGGATCCCGGCAACGGCGCCAACGGCCGCCTGGTGAATAGTAAAACACTGGAAGTACTCAGCGATGAAGAATTGCTGGCTGCCGGCATCAAAACTGTCAGCAAAACACTGGTAGTGGATATTATCAAAGATATCCCGGACTATCCGCATGATAAACCGGAAGGCATCGTGCTAGTAGGTAATAACATCATCGCGCTCAGTAATGACGACGACTTCGGCATACTCCCCGCAGATCCTGTCAACAACAACTATATCGCTAAAATACTGCCACGCACCGGCAAAGTAGATTTCAATACTGTCTATTTTATCAGACTGGCAACACCATTGTTCTAAAAAAGCAGGTTTGAACAAGGGCGTCTTTCAGCTACTGACGGGCGCCCATCTTTTTTACTTCCAGCAGATACTTCCTGATCTTCTCCTCCACAGCCTCCGGATAGCTGTATCCCAGCTGCTGCGCCAGCTCCCGGCCCAGCTCACCGGCTACGTCCACATAGGCAAACAATGCATTCCAGTTGCCGGCTATATCCGCACCGGCAAAGGTGGCCTCAATCTTCTTCCACATGCCGGGCGACAGATACCGCTTGAACAAACGACCGTATTTATTCGTACTGACGTTCCAGTTATGCTGCGACCCGATGTACCACTCTATCATCTTCTGAAAGCTCTCAAAACGCATGATCTGCTCCGCCACAAAACGGGCATAGAACAACTCATCGCGCCAGAGGCACTTGGCCACGTAGGTGGTACAGAACAGGAAATCATTAAACACATAAGCAAACTCCTCCTGCGAAGGCTTGCGGATATTAAACACGCGGTGGGTCGGCGCCTGCATACCGGCAGTAAGACGATCCTTGTCCAGCAGTACCTCATAGCCGATGTCCCAGTCTTCATACAGGGTATCTGCAGATGCCTGCTCCCGGAACTTTTCTACGGAATAAATCAGGAAATCAATTTTCGTATAGTCTTCATAGATAACCATGCGGGAAGCATGTCGTCCATCGAACACTTCTTCATTTTCTACAATAGTGGTAATAACAGGGCCGAAAGCGGTGAGCCAGCTGTCATCTGCCAGGAATGCCTGCAGATCAGGCACTACAATATCTATGTCCAGGTCGCTGAACATATCCACAGGAGCATGCGGGTTTGTCAGCGAGCTGGTAAGCAGCATGGCCCTGATGGTTTCATTGCCGGCACCCCATGCTATTACTTGTTGCAGCTTTTCAGTACGAGGAATAATCATGCTGTAAGATAATTACGAATTGCGAATTACGAATTACGAATGAGGAGCGAAGATGTAAGCGGATAGAAAATTTACTTCTTCGCTTACATCTTCGCTCCCCATTCGTAATTCGCAATTCGTAATTCGTAATTAACCCATCAGCTTTGTTTCCTCAGGTACTTCGTCAGAATAACAATCACCTGCCCCTCTATCTTACCTTCTATCTGTTCTGTATTATCTTCTACGAGGCGTATATTTTTTACAACGGTGCCGAGTTTGGCATTGAGGGTGGAACCTTTTACGTCCAGGGATTTGGTGAGTATAACGGTGTCTCCGTTGAAGAGCTGAGCACCGTTGCTATCGCGGTGCAGGCTCACGGTGGCATCGTTGTCATGATCACCGGTAGCTTTGGCCCAGGCGAGCGTTTCGTCATTGAGGTACATCATATCAAGGCTTTCCATGGCCCAGCTTTCGGCGCGCAGGCGGTTGAGCATGCGCCAGGAAACAACCTGTACTCCGGGAATCTCGCTCCACATCACTTCCGACAAAAAGCGCCAGTGCATACTTTCCAGTTCTGCCTTCCGGTCAATCTGCGTATGGCATTTCCCGCAGATCATGATACAGTTTTCAGGATCGCTGTATGATTGCGGCGGCACTTCATATACCTGCAGGGAATCGCCAGATTGGCATAATTCACATTTCTTATTGCTCCTTTCCAGTAGTTGTTCTTCCAGTTTCATGCTATTGAGAATAAAATTCGGCGCAATATAAGGCTTTTTATGAGGAGGCTACCGGCGGGCCTGTACTTTCAGCGGTCCAGCCAGTTTTTGAACAGGCGGGCCTTTTCCTTGCTGATGATAACTTCACTCTGGGGAGAGGTGCGCAGCTTCACTTTCAGCTTGCCGTTGAAATAATTGTGAATGCCTTCAATGCTGTTGATATGAATGATGTACTGGCGGTTGGCACGGAAAAACTGTGCGGGGTCCAGCTGTTCTTCCAGTTCGTCCATGGTCTGCAGTACGGTAACCGTAGTCTTGTCAGACAGCGCCAGGTGCGTGATACCGTAGTCATATACCACAAACTCCACATCGGCAGCGCTGACGGTGCGGTAACCATCCTTATAGGGTATCAGGAAGCGGGAGCGGTAAATGGTTTCTTTCTTTTCAAGATAGCGCAGGATGTCCTTCACCGGCTCTGATACTACCTTCTGCTGGCGCAGGCTCTCAAATTTGCGCAGGGCGGCGCTCAGGTCTTCCTGCACAATGGGTTTCATGAGATAATCGATGCTGTTTACCTTGAAAGCGCGGATAGCGTATTCGTCGTAGGCAGTGGTAAAGATCACGGGACACCCGATTTCCACCTGTTCAAATATTTCGAAGCTGAGGCCATCAGCAAGACGTATATCCATCAGAACGAGGTCCGGCAGCGGGTGGGACCTGATCCAGTCAACGGTTTCAGTAATACTTTCACAAACACCGGGGATCCGGATATCCGGGTTGATCTCCTGCAACATACGTTGCAGGCGGGTGGCGTTCAATGCTTCATCTTCTACTATTAAAATCTCCATATACAAAATTTTATATATCCAGTACCGGCAACACAACTATGAACATACCATCTTCTTCTTTGATAACTGGTTGCTGATCTGATAAAATGCGATAGCGGTTACGTATATTCTCCAATCCCAGCTTGGTGGATTGTATCTGGTGCCTGATCCGTTGAATACGGTTGCTGACAATCAGCCGGCCGGAATCATCTTCATAGATCTTTATCAGCAGCGGCCTGGCAGCTGTAGCCATATTATGCTTGATGGCATTTTCTATGAGCAGCTGCAGCGTAATCGGCGGAATTCCTCTGCCGGCAATGGATGCAGGGATATCAATATCAATAACTACGTTATCGCCATGCCTGATCTTTATCAGGTAAGCGAAGGCGCGGATGATCTTTTCTTCTTCTGCCAGCGTGATAATATCGTTATTCAGATTGGTAATCATATAACGGTATACTTTGGCCAGATTCTCCAGGAAAGACAATGCCACGTCTTTATCTTCCATGATGAGCGCAGACAGCGCGCTGAAGTTATTGAACATAAAATGCGGGTCGAGCTGCAGCTTTAACGATTGCAGCTGCGCCTGCATGGCGATCTGTTTGAACTCGGCCGCTTTCAGCTTCAGCTCAGAAGCCTCCAGCATAGAGGTTTTCCAGCGTTGCAGGAAATAATGCCCGGTATGTACGGCGCTGATCAGAATGGCTAACATGGAGCAGACAAATACAAACTGCCACTCATCGAGCTTATCAGGGGGTTTGGTTGCTTTGGGGGGAGGTCCGAAAATAAAGAACAGCGTATAGTATAGAAAAGCCAGCAGCAGCCCTACAGATACCAGCTGCAATAACAGCTGGATAAAAGAACGGGCTATCGGCTTTTCATTCCACGGCATGATCTTGTTAAGCTGCCGGGCAATGATGAGACTCATTTCAGTGATCAGCGCACAGAAGATCATCATGATGACACCTTCTATCAGGATGTCTGTCCATTTCTGCTTCCAGAGTTCCTCCCAGTAGCCGCTGAAAGGATTTACGAGATAAGATAACAGGTAGTACAGGAGGAATATCATCGGGAAGATGAATATCCTGTAATACCTGTTAAATAATTTTTCCTGTGTGGTAGATTTGCCCATTATCGGAATATTAGCCGGGGTATTGACAGTTATAAATGACAGTTAAAATTAACAAATCCACGGCTACTATTTCCAACCGCCGCCGAGAGCACGGTATAATTCCGTGACGGCGCCCAGCTGTTCCCGCTGTATGGCAGCGAGATCCAGTTCGCTCTGCAGTACGTTGCCCTGTGCGGTAATCACTTCCAGATAATTGGCCATTCCGTTCTGATAAAGCATGCTGGCATTCCTGGTAGCACTTTCCAGCTTCTGTACCCGCTGTTGCGTGATGCTGTACTGTGCTTTCAGCTTGTCGATTTTCACCAGCGCATCAGACACTTCTCCTACGGCTGTGAGTACTGATTGTCTGAAGCTGATGACTGACTTTTCCCATTCGATCTTTGCTGTTTCCCATTCTGTTTTGAGCTTCCTCCGCTGAAATACAGGCTGCGTGATACTTCCACCCACCGTTTCAAACAGGCTACCAGGAATACTAAACCAGCTGCTTGCCTTAAAAGCATTCAAACCTGCGCTGGCTGTGATGTTCAGCGCAGGGTACATATTTGCGCGCGCTACGCCGGTACGGGCGTTGGCGGCCATAACAGACATCTCAGCGGCATGTACGTCCGGGCGCGCACTAAGCAGGGCGGCCGGTACACCGGCGGATAACTGTCCGTCGAAACGCACGGATTGCAGGTTTGCCTGCCGCGCGATGCTGCCGGGAAGATCGCCGGTGAGCAGTCGCAGGGCATTTTCCTGCTGACTGATCTGCTGTTCAATCTTGGGCAGCAACGCAGCAGCGGCGTCGCGCTGGGCTTCCGTCTGTTCTATTGCTAATGTGTTTGTTTGTCCGGATTCATACTGCAGGCGCATGATACGCAGTGTACTGTCGTTCAGCGCCAGGTTCTTCTTCGTTATCTCCAGCTGGTTGTCCAGCATGAGCAGGTTATAATACCCCTGCGCCACATCGCTTACCAGTTTTGTCTGCACCGCTTTGGAGGCTTCGGCACTACGCAGGTAATCCGCCAGCGCGGCTTCTTTCAGCCTGCTGATCTTACCCCAGGCAATCACTTCCCAGGACAATCCTACGTTGGCGTTATAGTCATCCATGAACCTGGTGCCGATAAATTCCTGCGACAAGGAGCCGTTCAGACTGTTTTTAGACGGCCAGTTACGGTTACCCTGTACTGTCAGGTTGATATCCGGCAGGTTACCTAACCTGGACGCACGTACGCTTCTTTCTGCCGCTTCCACATTTTTCAGGGCTGTCAGCATATCGAAGTTTTTCGCAATGGCGCTGTCTATCAGCGTTTGCAGCACCGGATCTGTAAAGAATGATTTCCAGGGGATGCCGGCAATACTGGTGGTATCCGTGGCCGCACCGGCGCCGCGGTACTTATCCGGTAATGCTACTGCCGGCCTGGTGAAGTCTTTACCCACCCGGCAGGCCGTCGTCACACAGATGACGGCCATTACCAGGATGAGTGATATTTTTTCTTTCATAAAAAATACTGATTTAAGAAGATGATTAAGCATGTACTTCTTCTGCTACTGCATGTTCTGCCGGCTTTTTACCGGTTACTTTTTCCTGCAGGAACTGGAAAACAATAAACAGCACCGGTATGATAAATACCCCCAGTATAACACCTGTGAGCATACCGCCGGCGGTGCCTATACTGATGGAAACGTTCCCCATGGCTGACGGACCTTTTACGGACATCAGCGGGATCAGCCCCACCACGAAGGCCAGCGATGTCATGATGATAGGACGGAGCCTTAGCCGGGCTGCCTCCAGTGCGGCAGACAACAACGTTCTGCCTGCCCTGCGGCGCTGTACGGCAAATTCCACAATCAGGATCGCGTTCTTGGCCAGCAAACCAATCAGCATTACCAGCCCCACCTGCACGTAAATATTATTGTCTATACCCACCATGTTGATGGCGAGGAATACGCCTATCAACCCCGTCGGGATGGACAGCAATACTGCCAGCGGAAGAATATAGCTCTCATACTGCGCTGCCAGCAGGAAGTATACGAATACAATCGCCAGCGCGAAGATGAGTACCATCTGATTGCCGGAATTTTTCTCTTCCTTACTTAAACCGGTCCATTCGAAACTGAAGCCAGCCGGCAATTTTGTAGCTGCCACCCGCTCTACCGCCTGCATAGCCTGACCGGTACTGTATCCCGGTTTAGGCATCGCGTTCACCGCAATGGCGTTGAACAGATTATAGCGGTTCATCATCTCCGGACCATATACTTTTTTCAGGGTAACGATGCTGTTGACAGGCACCATTTCTCCCTGTTCATTCTTTACAAATACCCCTTCCATGCTGGCGGCATCGCTGCGGTCTTCCGGCGCAGCCTGCACCATCACACGGTAATATTTACCGAAACGGTTAAAGTCCGATGCCTGGTTACTGCCGTAATAGGTCTGCAGCGTCATCATCAGGTCACTCACACTCACGCCTAATTGTTTGGCTTTTACCGCATCCACCTGTACTTCAAACTGCGGGAAGTCCGCCTTGAACATGGTGAACGCCACCCCTATTTCAGGGCACTGCATCAGTTCCCCGATGAAGTTATTGGCCGTTTCGCTGAAGTTCTGCACAGAGCCGCCGGTGCGGTCCTGCAACATCAGCTCCAGCCCGTTGAAGGAACCAAATCCCGGCACGGTAGGGAAAGTGAATACGCTGAAAGTACCTTCCTTAATGGTGCTCAGCCTTTCTGTCATCACCGCCACTACGTGATCAATCTGCTGTACTTCTCCTCTGTCCTTAATATCTTTCAGTTTCACGAAACCCATCGCATAGGCAGGGCTGGCGGCATTACTCAGGATGTTATAACCGGAGATGCTGGTGCCGGAAACTACCATGGGCATGGTTTTCAATACGCTGTCTGCTTTCTCCAGGGCTTTGGTGGTACGTTCCAGGCCTGCTCCCGGAGGGAGAGACAGGGACCATGCCACGAAGTTGCCGTCTTCATTGGGGATAAACCCTTTCGGTGTTACCCGCATCAGGTATACCACTGCTGCGATGATCACCGCGAGGGAACCCAGACTGACCCATTTGTAGCTGATCAGCCATTTGATGATGCGCGTATAGCGGTAGGTCATCGCCTGGAAACCGGTGTTGAAAGCGGTGAAAAAGCGGCGGCCAAAACCTTTCTTCGTATGACCGTTACTGTTTTCATTATCACCTTCAGCGGTGTGGGGGTTCTTCAGAAACAATGCACATAAGGCCGGGCTCAGGGTCAGCGCGTTCAGCGCTGAAATCAGGATGGCGATAGCCAGCGTAAAGGCAAACTGCCGGTAGAATACGCCGGTAGGGCCTTCCATGAAACCTACCGGGAGGAATACTGCCGCCATCACCAGGGTAATGGAGATAATGGCGCCGGTAATTTCGCTCATAGCAGATAAAGTGGCGGCTTTGGCAGGCAGATGCGAGCGTTCCATCTTACTGTGCACTGCCTCCACCACCACAATAGCGTCGTCCACCACAATACCAATGGCCAGTACCAGGGCAAACAGCGTCAGCATATTCACCGAAAAGCCCATCAGCTGCAGGAAAAAGAAAGTTCCTATCAGCGATACCGGTACGGCTATCGCGGGGATCAGGGTTGACCGGAAATCCTGCAGGAACAGGAATACGATCACAAATACAAGGATGAATGCCTCTATCAGCGTGGATTTCACCTGCGCAATGGAGGTATCCAGCTGTTCTTTGGTACTCATCGTTATCTGGTAACGGATACCTTTGGGGAATGTCTTCTGGGCATTTTCCATCACCTCCTTTACAGTGGTCTGTATCGCATTGGCGTTGGAGCCATTGGTCTGGAAAACGGCCATGGTTACGGCATCCTGACCGTTTACGCGGTTATCCGTTGCATAGGTGGCGCTTCCCAGTTCTATGCGGGCCAGGTCCTTCAGGAATAATACAGAGCCATCCGGGGCTACGCGTACTACAATATTTTCAAACTGCTCCGGTGTATTGAACTTACCGCTGTAATTGATAACATAGGACAAGGCAGCATCCGTGCCCTCTCCGAATTTACCGGGAGCAGCTTCCAGGCTCTGGTCACGGATGGCGTTCATCACCTCTGCAGGCGTTACCTTATACGCTGCCAGTGCAGCAGGTTTCAGCCATACGCGCATGGAGTAGTCCTTACCGCCGAACACCTGCACCTGCCCTACTCCGGAGATACGTTTCAGCTCAGGGATCACGTTGATCTTGGCAAAGTTCTGCAGGAAGGCTTCGTCATATTTTTTCTGGTCCCCGCTCACAATGTCGAGGATCATAATCATACCATTCTGCTGCTTGGTGGTAGTAATACCTGCCTGTACTACTTCCGGCGGCAGGGTACTGGTTACCTGGGCCACGCGGTTCTGTACGTTCACCGCCGCCTGGTCAGGGTCTGTACCCAGTTTAAAAAACACGGAGATAGAGGCACTGCCGTCGTTGCTGGCAGTGGATTGTACGTAGGTCATGTTCTCCACCCCGTTGATGGCCTCTTCCAGCGGCGTAACTACCGAACGTAATACCGTTGCGGCGTTACCACCCGGGAAGCTGGCGCTCACCATAACACTGGGAGGAGCAATATCGGGGAACTGTGTCACCGGCAGCCGGGTAAGTCCTACCACCCCCAGTATCACCAGGATGACGGATATTACCGTTGCCAGTACAGGTCTTTGTATAATTTTCTTTAACATAGTCAGAATTCGTTTAAGCGCTTATTTTGCTTTTGCGGCAGCGGAATCTTTAGGGGCTGCAGCCGGCGTTACTACGGCGCCTTCCATCAGTGTTTCAATCCCTGCTGTCACAATCTTGTCTCCGCGTTTCAATCCTCCCTTTACCAGGAAGTTATTGTCGCTGCTGCCGGCGATATCTATGATCTGGCGTTTTACTTTATTGCTGTCACCCAGCTGATACACAAACACCTTGTTCTGCATCTCCAGGGTAGCGGCCTGCGGTACCAGCAGTACGCCGGAATTCAGCGTCTCTATCTTTACCTTGCCGGTATTACCGGAACGCAGTACGGAGGAGGGGTTCGGGAAAGTGGCCCGCAGACTGATAGCTGCTGTGGCTTTGTTGAACTGCCCGTCTACCATTTCAATGCGGCCGGTATGCGTATAGTCGGTACCGTTAGACAGCACCAGCGTTACGGGGCGCAGCTGTTTTATCTGCTGGGATAAATTACCTGCGGCGCCGCCATGGCTGAAATCCATGAAATCATTTTCACTCATGGAGAAGTAGGCATATACCTCGCTGATATCGGAAAGGGTCGTCAGCGGCGAAGCGTCTGTTTTTCCTACCAGGTTACCTATTCTTTTGGGAATACGGCCTATATAGCCGCTCACCGGCGCTTTTACAACGGTGAAGCCCATATTGATCCGGGAGGCTGCAACAGCCGCTTTGGCCTGTTCCACATTGGCTTTCGCCGTCTGTACGGTAGCCTGCGCTGTTTTCAGTTGTATACCTGCAACCACCTTGTTTTCTACCAGCGGCCGGATTTTTTCGGCTTCCAGTTCGGCAGCGGCCAGTGCGGACTCCATCGCATGCAGGCTGGCGATGTCCTTGTTAAGCTGCTCCCGGTAAGGCTGGTCGTTAATACCAAACAACGGCTGACCTGCCTTTACGTAACTGCCTTCTTCCACATAAATTTTATCGAGATAGCCATCTACCTGCGGACGCACGTCCACATTTACCTTTCCTTCCAGCTGGGCAGCATAGGCTTTGGTAGTCATAGCGGTAGTAGTATCCAGGGTCGCAACGGGCAACTCCTGGGGAGGCATGGCTTCTGCGCCCGCAGCAGCTCCGGCATTACCGCCACAACCGGTAATACCAGCTGCCAGCATGCCCAGCAGCGCTAATCCGCAAATGGTTCCCCTGCGTCCTCCTGTATGTAATAACTGTTTCATTACGATGAGAAATTTTTAACCTATGAGAAGCAAATATCGCTTCCATTAAAAAGAGGTATGGCACAATTCCCTACGAAACGGAAATAACAGGAGCTGAAACGGATAAATAACAGGGTGAATTATTTAAGATTTGATTATTTGGCTATTTGAGATTTGATTATTTGAAATGCAGCGAAGATTACCAGGAAAAGAATACTGAAATCGTCCTGGTAATCTTCGCTGCATTTCAAATAATCAAATCTCAAATAATCAAATAACCAAATATTGGTGGTTTGAAATTATTGTTTTAAAATTGCAACAATGTTTCAAAAATTATTCACACGGAAAAAGTTCCCCTTCTATAAACAGTCAGATGGTATGGACTGCGGACCAACCTGTCTGAAAATGATTGCGGAACATTACGGCCGGAAGTTTCCGCTGCAGTACCTGCGCAACATCAGCAAGCTGACGCGGCAAGGGGTTACCATGGCGGATCTGGAGGCAACGGCGGAACAGCTGGGATTTAATACGCTGCCCGCCTCGCTGCATATACAGGTATTGACGGATAAAGCACCGCTGCCCTGTATTTTACATTGGGAGAAACAGCACTTTGTGGTGTTGTACGATATAACAAAAACGCACGCATTCATCGCAGACCCCGCATTGGGAAAGCCTGTCAGCTATCCGCTGGCCGATTTCCTCGCGGCATGGGAACAGGAGCCGGGCAGCCGTACCGGCAGGGCATTGCTGCTGGAAAAAACCGGGCGCTTCAATGAAGGGGAAGCCGTACCGGATAAAGATGTCCGCCTCTGGTCATTGTTGCCCTGGCTTCGTCCCCATACCCGCCGCCTGCCCGCTGTGGCCGGCACCCTCCTGCTCGCCAGCGCGTGCTCCCTGCTGACACCGCTGCTCACGCAACGTATTGTGGATACGGCTATCACCGGCAAGAACCTGCCGCTGCTGCTCCTCATCTGCACAGGGCTGCTGCTGCTGTTTACCGGCCGCACCCTGATGGACTTCATCCGCGCACGCGTGCTTTACAAAGCCGGCGCTCTCATCAGCATACAATTGCTGAAAGCCTACCTGGAAAAGCTGATGCGCCTGCCGCTCGCTTTCTTTGACAATCGCCACGCGGGCGATAATATGCAACGGGTAACAGACAACCAGCGGGTAGAAGACTTCCTGACATCCTCCCTCGTAAATTTCATGCTGTCTGTCATCACCATTGCAGTACTTGGCGGCGCGCTGCTATGGTACAATACATGGATTTTCCTGCTGTTCCTTACAAGTGCGGCGGTCAGCGTACTATGGGCCAACTCCTTCCAGGAAAAACGCCGCATCCTCGATCAGAAGAAATTCAGGATACTGTCTGCCAACCAGCACATACTCCTCGAAATATTCTCCGCCATGCAGGAAATAAAACTCACCGGCAGCGAACATCTCAAAAGCACACAGTGGGAAGCCCTGCAGGATAAATCGCTGGCGCTGAAGCTGGACAGCCTGCGCATGGACCAGTTCATGCAGGGCACCGGCGCATTCATCAACGAAATCAAAAATATACTCATCACCGGCGTGGCCGCTATGCTGGTAATAGAAGGCCAGATTACGCTGGGCGCCATGCTCGCCATTACCTTTATCTGCGGGCAGCTCAACGCGCCGGTACTGCAACTGGCAGAGTTCATCCGTGTTTCACAGAATACCCGCTTCAGTCTGCAACGGATGGAGGAAGTACAGCAAGAACCTGATGAAGATCCGCCGCAGGCAGCACCCTTCCCGGATATAACGGAAAAGGATATACGGCTGCGCAACCTCTGCTTCCAGTACGGACATAAACATTCTCCTATGGTGCTGCAACATGTCAGCCTGGTGATACCTGCCGGTAAAGTGACCGCTATTGTCGGTATGAGCGGCAGCGGAAAAACGACCCTGCTCAAACTGCTGCTCCGCTGTTATGCACCGGTATCCGGTCAGATCCTGGTAGGCACAGTACCGCTGCAAAGCCTGCCTGCCAGAGAGTGGCGCAGACATTGCGGCGTAGTTATGCAGGATGGGTACATCTTTATGGATACTATCGCCAATAACATCTATGCCGGCGCACAGATCAGGGATGAATCCAGGATGTTCCGCGCAGCTGAAATGGCCTGTATCCACGACTTCTTCAGCAGCATGCCTTTCGGATACGAAACCATGGTGGGGAAAGACGGATACGGCCTGAGCGAAGGCCAGACCCAGCGGCTGCTGATAGCGCGGCTGATCTACCGTAACCCGTCCTTCATCTTCCTGGATGAAGCCACCAATTCACTCGATGCGCATAACGAACGCGCCATCATCGGGAACCTTCACCAGTTCTTCCCCGGAAAAACGGTGGTGGTAGTAGCCCATCGTCTCAGCACTGTTAAACACGCCGATCAGATCGTAGTCATGGACAAGGGCCAGATTGTGGAACGCGGTACCCATGCGGCACTTGCAGCCAGTAACGGCGCCTATTACCAGCTGATAAAAAACCAGCTTGAACTGGGGAAGTAATCACTTTGTAAACCCATCACCATGCCAGTAAACATTTTTCCGTATACGCTTACCCGTTATAGTACTATTCATCACCGGGACTTCCGCCCGCTGACACTACCCGGCATTCGCCGGCAGCTGTGGCTGCAGCAGCGCACCGGCGAACTGGTGATCGCCGGCCGCGAAGCGCTCTGTGAAGGCCTGTTTCACCTCATCCGGGAACAGGAAGACGATAGCCTCCGGAAACAACTGATAAAACTTAAAAGGGAACTGCAGCAGGATAAGCTACCGGCACAGCTTCCACCCGGATTACCGGCAGCTTTGCAAGTACAGCTGGAAAGCCAGCTACGGCTGCTGCTACGCCGCCAGTCACTGCCTGCCTCCTGGCAGGCATACTACGACCGCCGCCTGCAGCAATACCGGCAGCAGCTGCAGCAATGGACCCGCAATCCACTACTGCTGAACGGCCTGCTGTTATCCAGCCCCGTACTGTACGAACAGCTGCCCGCCTATACCACTGCACATCCCGCTGCTTTCAGGCATAAGGAACTGAAAATAGAGTATAGCCTCCTGCGTTATATCACACGCATGGCATTTAAAACCTCTCCCTTCAGCACCTTTACCTATACGGGGCTTACCGCCGTTACAGCAGAAGCGGCAACTACCGCACCGCCTGCCATGAGCCACAGCAGCATCCGGCTCAACAACACCCTGTTTACTACCCTGCAATCGCTGATGCTACAGCATCCGTTACTGAATGAAGCCCTGTACCTCCGGCTGAACAGCTCCATCGCCAGGGAAAACGGACAGCTGCTGTTCCTGGTCAACTGCTTTAATATAGAATCTTTCCAGCGCATGCCCGATAGCGGCATTATGCAATGGCTGTACGCATTTATCACGAACAGCAGGGAAAGGGTAAGTCTGCAGACGGTAACAGATGCATTACATGCTAAACTAGCGGATACAGACAGGGATACTGTAAAGGCATACCTCCTGAAACTGGTGAGCAGCGGCCTGCTGGAAGCAGTTACCGGCTGCTCTGCCGTTCACCCGCAATGGGAAGAACAGCTGCTGCAGTTCTGCCGGGATAACCTGGCAGTGCATACCGCCCTGTTGCCCGTTCATGAGTTATTACAGCAATTATTCACTTCGCGCCGGGATTACGTATATGCATCACCGGCAGACAGGTACCGGTTGCTGCAGGACGCTGCCACACTGATTAATCAGTCACTGGAAACCCTCTATGCCGTACCTGAACTGGCGGCCGCCCTTGCCGCACCGGAAAGTGCTGCTGCTAAAATCAGGGAGTCCGGCGCTTTTGTTACCGACATGTTTGCCCGCAGAAATTTTTCTCCTGCCGGTATTTTTTATGAAGATGCTGCTGCCACCGGCATCGGTCATCTCCCGGCGGCAGACATCCACGCTTTCACGGCAACCCTGGAAAAGCTCTTCCAGTCGCTTACCCCGCTGGATGACCTGCAGGAAGAACGAACCAGCATGCGCGATTTCTTTCTGAAACATTATGAACCGGATGAACAGATTGCTGTAACCACCTTCTATCATCAGTATTATCTGGAAGAAAAAAAAGTAAGAAAAACGCAGCAGGGAGACAGGTCCCTGCTCCCAGTCTCCGAAGCAACAAAGCAACGTCTGGAATCCTTACTGGATACACATTTCAGCAATGCGTTCCATGCTGAAATCAGCGCCCGTGAAGTAGCACTGCCGGACAGGCGCCATGCAGGAGCGGCGTTCGTGCAGTTTTACCGGGGCCCCGCAGGCCTGACAGGTGTGGTAAACAACCTGCTGCCCGGCATGGGAAAAGTAGCCGGCCGCTTCCTGGATCTGTTCGATCCTTCGCTGGCAGCGCAGTTTTGTGACTGGAACCAGGCCCTATACCCCGATCATATGCTGATGGAGCTGAGCGATGGTTCCAGTTTCAATGCCAATATACACCTGCCGTTGCTGCCTTTTGAAATAGCTGTTCCCGGCGGATACAACAACTATCCGGCGGAACAGCGTGCCCGGCTGCAGGATGTACTGGTCAGATATGACGAAGCCTCGCAGCAGCTCTGGCTGCAGCATGCGCCGGATCAACGCCGCATCTTCGCCTATGATCTCTGCCTGGAATCCTTTTATCTGCGCTCCAATTTTTATCAGCTGCTGGCACATTTTAACCCGGAGCCTTATCTGCCGCTTAAAAAATTCTTCCGGCTGACAGATGATGCCCATGCAACCGCTTTTCCGGAGCAAGGGCATATCCGTCCGCGCATCACTTTTGAAAGCAAGGTGGTACTGCGCAGAATGGGCTGGCTCGTACAAACGGCTGACATACCGCAGCAGCAGACAGCAGAAACGGAGGCCGCCTGGTTCCTGCGTGTACAGCAATGGCGGGAACAGCAAGGCATTCCGGAGCAGGTATTCCTGTTCCTCCGCTCCCGCTACAGCAAAGCGGATAAGGACTCTCCTTCTGCACTGCAGCGGGATGATTACAAGCCGCAGTACCTGCATTTCGGGCAACCTTTGCTGATGGGTTTACTTAAAAAACTACTGGCCCGCGCCGGTACACAGATATACCTGGAAGAGATGCTGCCGCATACCAGTGACCTGCAGCAGGAGCCGGTAACAGAACAATTATTGCACTGGTATAATTACGGAACATGAAGCATCCATCCAACAGCTGGTCTGCAGCCAACCGCTCTGCCTTGCCCAATACGGGAACGGCCTGGCTCTCCGCGCATATTTACTCCCGCGGCCCGCTGGACCGGCTGATAAATCTGCTGGCCGCTCCTTTCACCGCCACGGTAGCCGCCTGTCTGCATCCTGTAAGTCCTTTCTTCTTTATACGCTATGGCGAAGGAGGCCCCCATATACGGTTACGGCTACACGTCAACACATCGCACACAGAAACGGTGCGGCATATGCTAAAAGAAGCTGCCGGAAACTATTTCAGCGAATATCCCTCAGTGCCGGTCAGCGGAGGCGAAATGCCCCTCCATGATACGCTGGCTTTTATGCACTACCAACAGGAGACAGCACGCTACGGCAACCAGCACACGATCCCGCTGGCCGAAGAACAGTTTTACCTGTCTTCCCGGCTGGTGATGGAACAGCTGCAGAACGGAGCTGCAGCAGCATCCCTGACATACGGTATTCAACTGCACCTTTGCTTTTTCATGGCCATGCAGACCACCCTGGCAGATATTCAGCGCATATGTACCCGTTTCATCCAGGCCTGGTCGCCATCATTAGCAGGTTCCATGAACACTCCTGAGCAGGCAGCCCTGATAAATACGCATATGGAAAATATGTACCGGCAATACGCACCTTCCCTACTTCCTGCCAGCGAAACGCTCTGGCAGCAACTGAAGCAGGGAAAGGCACCGCCGGCGCTGCAATCCTTTACCTACCGTAACAGCCGCCTGCTGCAACGGTATTATCACGCCGGATTAGCTGCCGGGCAACTGGAAGAAGCCTTCTGCAGCATGATGCATATGTCACACAACAGACTGGGCATCTCCAATGCAGAAGAATCCTGGTGCGTTTTTCTTACCCTGAAATGTATTTCCCACCTGTATGAGTATGACCGCTGACCATCAACGTATAAACGATGCCGTTATGAGTACCGCCGCGCGGCTGCTGCAGGCAGCACAGGAGGATGAACACGGTATTTACTGGATCACTCCTCCGCATATACAGGGCGGCGCGCCGGGAGAAAGCACGGACCTTTTTAACGGCACTACCGGCATACTCTTCTTCTTTCTATCCCTGTATGATTATACCGGCGAGGCCGCATATCTGCGCGTATGTATACGGGGAACCGCCCGGCTGCTGCAACATCCGGAAATCCGGCAGCCGGCCTTCTATCCTTTCTATACCGGCGCCACCGGTATATTACTGCTGTGCATCCGGATGCACCGCTATACCGGCAACAGCGATTACCTGGAACAGGCGCTGCTGCTAACGTACAGCTATCAGCAAGGTATTCTGCAGGAAGTAAAAAAAGATGACCTGCTCAGCGGTGATGCCGGCAACCTGCTGCTGTTCACACATCTCTACGCCTATACGCAGCATCCCTGCTACCTGGAGATAATGCGGCAGCTTATTGACCAGCTGCTGAGTCATGCCCGTATAGCGCCCGCCGGTCTGAAGTGGGACCCGGTAAAACAGGCATACGACAGCCTGACGGGATTTTCTCACGGCGGCTCCGGCATTGCCTTTGCCCTGCTGCAGGCTGCGCGCTGCCTGCATAGCGATGGATTACTATACCTGGCAGAACAGGCGCTTGCCTATGAAAATACTTACGCGGACCCCGCCCGCAACAACTGGATGGATTTACGTACAGGCGTTAAAAGAATGCAACAGCTGGCAGATACCCAGGGAGCGGCTATATTGAAGTGGGAGCTGACGCCTTTCCTGGCCGGCATGAGCCATCTTAATACCTGGGCGCACGGCGCCGCCGGCATCGGCATCGCGCGGCTGCATATCTGGGAACATACGCACCACCCGGCCTACATGGCAGATATTCAACAGGCACTCCGCCGCTGCCTGGCAGATGCAGCAGCAGATAACCGCGGCGACTATACGCTCTGCAGCGGCTATGGCGGCATAGCCGCTTTCCTGGTGGAGGCCGCCCGTATATTGAAACAACCATACCTTACGGCTGCAGCACAACGTATAGCAATTGCAGCCATTGATTATTCCGAAAAACATCACACCTATAACAGCCACCTCATAACAGATCCGGAAGATCCCGGACTCCTTTCCGGACTGGCTGGCGCAGGCTATTTCCTGCTGAGCACCATACATGCGCCCGGCCCGGATTCCATCCTGCACCCTGCTATCAATACCGAAAACACTGAAATTAACGTAAACGCATATACGTTAAATGAAATAAAGGAAAAATTATTCAGCAGATATTATCCCCGCACCTGGCAGACATTGACGCAGGATGAAACCATTGCCGGCATCTTACTACAGGCCCGGGATATACCGGGATTACGGATTTTGCTACGGGAACAAATTATCCGGCACCCGGATGCGCGCTCCCTGTTTCTTAATGAAGACACCGCAACGGATCTCTGGCTGCAGCACAAAGGATGGCTGCAACACCGCGAATGCCGGCGCTTACAACAACAGCTCATACAACAAGTAACGGAACACCGGCTATTGGTAATCAGCCGGCATGTGAAAGTATGTGGTCAGGTAATCTGGTACAGTCATGATACGGGCATCAATAGTACTTCTGCGGGTAAACTGACTGCTGTGATACTGGAATGGCTGGCTACTCCCATGAGTATGATACAGCTACAGGAACAGCTCATGCAGACACAGCCACCGGGTACACCCGATGCGGTGGCATACAACATCATTACCGCACAGGTAAACGAGCTGCTGCAATGCGGCTTCATTACCCCTGCATGAGTTAACGCCAGTTGTTACTGCGCACCTTGGCAGATAATGCCTCTACTTCCTGCGGATCGCCGGGGAACCGGTATATATCCACCGGATCACAGAATCCGGTGATGGTATTTTCAAACTCCTTCAGCTCTTCCTGCACCTGTTCACTCAGACCCGCAGCATGATGCTCAAAGATATCCCGGAGCACCGCAAACACTTCCCTTCTTCCCCACCCCGCACCAATGCCCTCATCTATCTTCCGGGAAAATCTCAACCACCGGTCATCCTCAGCATTATCCCCTTCCAGCACCGATAAAATATCCTTCTTTAACGCCTCCTGTTTCATACCCCCAAAATAACATTTTTTATTTTTTTATTTGGTTATTTGGTTATTTGAGATTTTACCTGCACGGATTATTATTACTATTCTTTTCTCCGGCAAAAGGAATATCATGCATACCACAAATCTCAAATAAAAAAATAAAAAAATAAAAGCGGGCCTTGCGGCCCGCTTTATCTTCTCTGCAATCTGGATTTGCGTCAATCCGGGATTAGCAAATCTGTGTTGTACAGAAATGTCCTTCATCATCTGTACGCTCTGTGTGCGTAGGGTGTGCCTGGGCAGCCAGGCCACCTGCCAGACGCATGCTCATTTCGCTGTCAATGCTGGTTACAAAGCTTTCAATTTTCAGATCTTCCAGGCTCAGTTTTAAGTTGCTTACATTGTTTTCTTTCATAAAATAGTATTTAATTGATTAGATGCCTACTATTATGAGGGTTTCGGCATTCCCCGGATTGCAATCCATATAAAGATATAAAAATGAAACATTGTTGCAAAAATTAAAAGCACTTTTTTTCAGTTTTTTTTCACCACCTGATTCCTGCGAAAGCCTTGAAATTAATGGGTGTTCCATCGATGTAATAAGTTGTTTTCACATCAGGATAAACAGATCCGATCAGTATATCTCCGCTGGAGAAATAACGTCTGTTCGTAATATTCTCCGCTACAATCCGCACATACCATTTACCTGCATCCCATGATGCGCCTGCATCAAAGAGCGTATAATCAGGCAGGTACAAATCAGGCGTATAGGTGCCGGGCCGGATAGCAGTACGCTGTCCCAGGCTCAGCCGCAACCGGGCGGTGCTGACAGGAATACTGTACTGCAACCATGTATTGATATTCTGCTGCGGCATGAACGGCAACGCCGTACCTACATTAGCTGGTTTGGTATCCTTACTGATAACTGCGTCCGTATAGGAATAATTGGCAGAAACCGTGAAACGGTCGGTTATCTGCCCCATGACATCCACTTCCACACCGGTACTCTTTACCTGCCCGATCTGTTTGCGGAAGCGGCGATGCTCCGGATCAGCTACCAGCATATTATTCTTGATAATCCGGTAACCGGTAACAGTAGTACTTAACCGTTTATTGAACCAATCGCCTTTCACACCCAGCTCAAAATCATTTCCCAGCAAGGGTTTGAACAGGTTCTTATCGAAGTCGGATCCTGTCTGCGGTATAAACGACTGGTCGTACAATGCATACACAGAAAGATTGCTCCGCAGCAGCCAGGTAATACCCAGCCTGGGCGAAAACGCCTGCTGCAACTCTTTTCCCGGTCTTGTATTCCGGGTGTACCTGCCTCCGATATTAATACGCCATGCTTCCCCGACGTGAATCATATCATAGGCATAGGCGGATGCCCAGTTGTTCTCATCCACCTGATCGGCAGCAGCTTTCAGCATACGCACACTATCCGTATGCAATCCATACACCGGCTGCCTTCTGTCAAAATAAAAACTGTACTGCCCGGTGGTGTAATTGTACACATCCCTGGCATAGTTAAAATCAACACCGGTCATCAGGTAATGACGTATAGCCGTTCCCGTATTGAAAACACCTTTGACATACAGTTGCGATGCCACTACCTGCCCGGTAGAATGATTCCGCACCGGGAGTCTGCGGGTGGTATCATTGATAAAGTTCACCGGCGACTGATTCGCTGAAAACAGATACCATGTTTCGGCTGGCGTGGAGGTATAACGCCCCTGTGCTACCAGCTTCCAGCTTTTGCTTAACGCATGGTTAAACAAAAAGCGGACAGACTGCGTTTCGCCGTAGGAGCCGGGCAATCCCGGATCTCCGGCAAAATTATCTGCTATACGCGCATGCCTGATTTCTTCGTCCGTACCTACCTTGTTCAGGCCGCTGCCGCCGGCCGACGAAGCACGCAGCAGGTTATATTCCAGCAGCACGGAGGTACGCGGCGAAAAATTATACTGTACCACAGGCGCCAGCACATATTTTTTTGTTTGAAGAAAGTCCAGGAAGGAACGTTCCTGCTGATAGGCAGCATTCATTCTCCAGGAGAAACCCTTCGTCTTTATCATGCTTCCCAGGTCAACGGAAGCCCGCCACATACCGAAACTGCCGCCGGCTATCTCCACACTCCGCACACGGCGCTGCAGCGGCACTTTGGTGGTAATGTTCACTGTTCCTCCCGGCTCGCCGGCAGACGCAAGAAAACCTGCCGGGCCTTTGATAAATTCCACCTGCTCAATAATAGCAGCATCGTCAATGGTGGTCCGTTGCAGTAAACCGTTCACATAGGTGGGCGCAGGAAAGCCACGGATAAAAATGGTGGCAGATCCGTCGAATAAATTCGTGTTGTAGCCCATGTGTACGCCGCTTGCATTTCTGACAATGTCTTTCATCACCAGTCCTCCCTGTTCAGCTACCAGCGCGCTGCTCACGCTGACGATATTCTGCGGTGTTTCTATAAGGCTGCCTTCCAGGCGCAGACCAGCCGGAATACTATCTGCGCGCAGGCGCTTCTTTTTTTCCTGCACCTCTACCTCGCGCAGCCGCATCCTGCGGATACTGTCTGGCTGCTGCTGCGCACAGACGGACGACGCCATTATCAGGAACAGTAACAGGAAGCGTACTTCTTTTTTCATATAGTCATTACGTTTATAGGTTATAGTTGGATATTACGCCGGCCGGCTATCACACAGCCGGCTGCGAGCAGGACGATTCCTGCGGCTGTCAGGTATAAAATGCCTTTTCCGATCATCCTTCCGGCATCAGGGTCGCCAGCTGGCTGATATTTCGGAATGGTGGCATATGCTGCAGCGGTAAACTGCCGGTTGTTAAAATAAAATCCGTAGAAATAATGCTTCCATTGTTCCCGGAAAGCGGTTACCTGCTGCCGGAAATAGTAATCGTCAGTAATGTCTGTATGCGCAATACGGCTGTATAACGCCTGCGCATATACGGCAGGGCTCCATGCATAGGCCGCAGTTACTCCTGCCAGCTGTTGCTGCCGGCGTTGCTGCTGCGGGGCCAGGATGCGGTCCATCCGTTGTTCTGCCAGCTGATAATAGGCCATGGAACGGCGCATGCTTCCTTCGCTTGTATCATAGGCCAGGTGATTGCGGTACTGCGGATATACCTGATAGAAACTGTCCAGCAGCTGCCGCTGCGGCAGCTCCCAGGTATCCCAGGCAATATCCCGCTGCCGCGAGGCATTGGTAGCAGTATCATCGGTAACACCCGTATCGCTGATCCTGAAGTGAATGACAGCCGGCATAACGACCAGCAGCAGCAACCAGCAGCTGAGGAGTGCAATGAGGTTCACGCCCGATGATTTTCCCCAGGTGGTCACCACCCAGCAGACGCCTGCCCAGAACAGCGTATAGGCGGCCGTTACCGCTATCCACGCCCACACTTCACCTGCATTCACCGGGATACCGGCCGGCAGAAAAATAATCCCCGCCAGGATTAAAAATGTTACCAGCAGCAGCAGCAATACCCATCGGATACACAGGCGCATGAGCAATATTCTTCTGAAACTACCCTGTTGAATAATCAGCAGTTTCAGGGTTCCCTGTTCCTGCTCCTGAGAAAACAGGTTATAGGTGAGCGCAATGAGCATCAGCGGCAGCAGGTAGATGCAGACAAAAGCCAGGTCAAAATTACCGGTCATCAGTTGCTGCGGATTACTCAGCTTCTCTTCTGCGGGCGTATAACCGGCATTGATCTTCACCGGGTAATAATGGCGCGCCACATCGCTCATACCTATTGCCAGCACCGACATAGCGCCCGGCAGCTGTACCGCGTTGTTGTACAGCCTGTATTCAACTACAGCCGGCTCAATGGCAGCCTGATAGTTCTGTTTACCTTGCTCCGTAGCTGTATCCGCCCGTAAGGAAGTATACATGGCGGTATACCTTTCGGTATACTGGCGCTGCATACTATCTATACCGGCTACACGCTGCTGAGTTACATGATGCCCATAAAACAGCGCACAGCTGCCGGCAGCCAGGCAAACGGCTGTCAGCACCGGCAATACTGCCGTGCGGAACAGGGCGCGTAGTTCTGAAGCAATTATCTGTATACTGTATCTCATCGTGTATGACTGCACTTTATTGATGAATTATCCTGCTGATTCCTGCCGGGATAACTTTCCCAGCAAGAGCAAACCTGCTGTTACCCATATCAGCAGGGAGATGCCTGCCAGATACTGCTGCCGCAGTATCTCCCCGGTGCCGGGAGGCGTGTACCTGAATACCGGCATCTGTTTAAAAAATGTGGCATCTGCCTTCCAGGAGTAGTCGCCCGTTTTGCTGCCACCATAAGCCATTTCATGATTCAGGGCCGCGATGAAATCATTCCTGTAGCGGCGGGCAGCGGCAAAAAAATGCGCATGATGCATATAGTCAGCCCCGCATAAGGCCATAGACAGCTCCCTGATAGCCAGGTAAGGGTCCAGCAGTACGGCGTAGGCCGTAATGCTATGCTGTAAACGGATGATACTGTCTATATGCCTCGTCTGATCTTCGTATATGCGTTGCATATAGTCCTCTGCTGCCTGCATCAGGATGGCATCGAAGTTAACAGGCAGTTCGGCCGTGGTTTTCACCTGGTATTGTTTCAGCCAGCGTGCTTCCAGCTGCTGCTGCCGTTGCACCCGCGGCTCGTCGCCGTGGATGCCTGACTTCTCCGCACGGGAAATATTTTCCTGTACAACCGACTGCGCCGGCAAAGGATACAGCATATCTCCTGCTGCCGCAGTCATCCTGGGCAATATCACCACGGCGAACAACCATCCCGCGAGCAGGAGCAGTAACGCCTGGTTGCTGCGCTTCAGCAATACAGATGCCGCCATGCATAGCAGCGCAATGACAGAGGCATAGAGCATATAAGCTATCGTGAGCAGCAGCGCCTGCACGGAGATAGCAGACGTTATACCGCCGCGCCAGAAAAATAAAGCAGGCAACAGCAAGAGCAGACATGCCAGCAGCAATCCGTTAGAGAGTAACAGGGCCAATCCGGCCTTTGCCCTTACCAGTACGCCTCGTGCGCCACCCTGTATCAGCAGCAGCTTCAGTGTACCTGCTTCTCTTTCCTGCACATATAACTGGTAACAGCAGAAGATGATGACCAGCGGGAAGAACAGCTGTAATACTGCTGCCGGTGTAAATGCGCCGAAGCGCAGATAGTTGTCGGCCGGCTGCACCGGGGCTGCTGCCGGCATATGCTGTACATGCGCCTCTACACGCATCGTATAGCCGCTAACGTGATGGATACCATTATCAAAGCTGCTCAGCACCGACAGCGGCTTGTACAGCCAGGTACCGAAGTGCGCCGCATCATGCGGATTACCGGCACGGAGCTGGTCCCATTGTGCGCGGAACAGGGAATCTGCTGCAAGACGCTGCGTCTGCAACTGTGCATCCTGCTGCAGTGTGCCGGTGAAAGCGATACCACACATCAGCAGCAGCAACAGGCATCCTGCCAGCCAGGTGCGGTTACGGCACATGGTCTGCCAGTCTTTGGCGACAATAATTTTATACATAAGTTATCGGGCGGCGGTCATATGTTCCATATAAATACTTTCCAGGGCATAGTGATCTACATCTGCAGCATCCATCACGGTGAGCAGCCGGCCATGCTTCATGATGCCGATGCGGGAAGCCACTTCCCGCGCACGGTACAGATCATGTGTTGCCATAAGCACCGCACGGCCTTCATTACTGAAGCGTTGCAGCA
The DNA here is from genome assembly GCF_009928525.1 of Chitinophaga solisilvae. GTDB lineage: Bacteria > Bacteroidota > Bacteroidia > Chitinophagales > Chitinophagaceae > Chitinophaga > Chitinophaga solisilvae. The sequence goes on from NZ_JAABOK010000009.1 coordinate 34,563, forward strand.
ATACGGAAAATTCATTGCTCGCTGCCGGGTCCAGTCCGGACGTAGGTTCATCCAGCAGCAATACAGCCGCCTGCTTTGCCGTGGCAATGGCAATACCTACTTTCTGCCGCATACCTTTGGAATATCCACCTACACGGCGATGCACGGCATCTTCCTGTAAGCCGGCACGCAGCAGGTATTCCAGCAGCTCCTGCCGGCTATGATGCATACCGGTGAGCGCATGAAAGAAGACCAGGTTTTCCAGTCCGCTGAGATAGGGATACAGCATCACCGTTTCAGGGATATAGGCGATATGCTTCCTGGCCTGCTCCCGGTGCTGCTGCACATTAATACCGTTAACGAGCGCCTGCCCGCTGTCTGGCTGCACAAATCCGAGAAAGCAGTTGATAGTCGTGGTTTTCCCTGCGCCGTTTGGTCCCAGCAAACAGAAAATTTCACCCGGACCAACATGCAGATCCAGCGCGCACAGCGCTTTATGCTGCCCGAACTGACGGGTCAGCGCAATAGCTTGTAGCATAGCTTTTCCTTAAAGGATTCACTGATAAAAAACAGATGCAATAAAAGGTGGGCTATACAACAGGAGGGCCCTTGTTGGCGCAGTGGAGAATGATTGCCTGTGGCGGAGTAATATGCAGGGACGCATATGCCACCATCCAGGAGGGTTGTAATAACAAGGAGGGTTTCACAGATGGCTGCCACACCTCTTTCGCCAGCTGATAATCACAGATGGCGCAATAATGTGCAGCAACAGATATCGTACATCCCGAAGGATTATGCTGCTGAAAAATACGCATCCCTTCCTTCCCTGCATAGTCATGCCGGTGCGTCGTTTTTACAGCCTGTATAAATACCAGTACAGCCAGTAAAAAGAACGCACACAGCCGAGGCCACACATTATGTCCGGGTTGCTTCATAAAAGCAAATATAAGGGAAGTTCCGAATTATGAAACCAAGTTGCATTTTTATTTTTTTATTTGATTATTTGAGATTTGGTTATTTAAAATGCAGCGGAGATTTCAGCATATATCATCATCGCCAAAATCTCCGCTGCATTTTAAATAGCCAAATCTCAAATAATCAAATAAAAAAATAATTACAGGTTTTGTCCGCCGGAAACTTCGATGCGTTGCGCATTGATCCAGCGGGCATCTTCGGTACAGAGAAAGGCTACTACGCCGCCGATATCATCGGGAAGGCCGACACGGCCCAGTGAAATAGTGGATGCAATGAGCTGGTTGACGTGCTCGTTATCTCTGACGAGGCCGCCGCCGAAATCGGTAGCGATGGCGCCGGGAGCCACTACGTTAACGGCTATACCGCGTTCGCCGAGTTCTTTGGCCATGTACCGGGACAATACTTCCACACCGCCTTTCATGGCTGCATAGGCGCTGTAGCCGGGCAATGCAAAACGTGCCAGACCGGTAGAAAGATTTACGATACGGCCACCGTTGTTCAGCCAGGGTAAAGCCTTCTGTGTCAGGAAGAATACTCCTTTCAGATGTATGTTCACCAGCATATCGAAATCATCTTCCGTTGTGGAAGCAAATGGTGCGTGCACACCTACGCCGGCATTATTCACCAGGAAATCAAAATGATCTGCCTTAAAATGTGAAGTCAGCAGTTGTCCCAGTTGCTGAAAGAAAGCGTCAAACGTTTTTATGTCGCCGGTATTCAGCTGCAGGGCGGCAGCTTTGCGGCCTGACTGCTCAATAGCTGCTACTACGGCATCTGCATCTTCTTTTCTGCTGTTATAGGTAATGACTACATCTATACCTTTTGCAGCAAGGCTAAGCGCCATATTTTTTCCGAGTCCGCGGCTACCACCAGTAACCAGTGCGATTTTACCTGTTGTCATTTTTTCCTTTTTTTGATGTTACAGGATGATGATGCCATCATTCCAACTGATATCACAAAGGTAAAACGGGATATGGAGCAGGCCGTTGCGCACATCAATCCGATGTTTGCAAAATTCAAACATCTCAGGAACGGAAGGCCACGGGAGACAAAGTAGTTTGTTTACGGAAGAAGTTAGAAAAGTGTGCTACCTCTTCAAAACCAAGACTATAGGCTATTTCAGAGATGTTCCAGTCGGTCTGCTTCAGCAGTACCTTCGCCTCCTGCAGGATACGGCCGCTGATCAGGTCTGTAGTGGTTTTGCCGGTGTTCTCCTTCAGCACCCTGTTCAGGTGATTCACATGCACTGCCAGCCGGTCGGCATAATCTTTTGCCGTACGCAGCAACAGCCGCTGCTGCGGGGATTCTACCGGAAACTGCCTTTCCAGCAGCTCTATGAACAGCGATGATATACGTGCCGCAGCAGTATGTGTAGGATATAATGCCGTAGCGGGCTGCAGCTTCTGCCCGTAATGTATTACCTCCATCACATAGTTGCGGAGCAGGTCATATTTATAGGCATAATCAGAAGAAAGCTCCTTATACATTTTCCGGAAGATGAACAGGATATCTTCCGCTTCCTCATCGGTGAGCTGAAACACCGGATAGCCACGGGGCTGGAAAATAGGCAGGTCGTCCAGTATAACGCCGCTCTTCTGCTGCACCAGGAAATCGGCTGTGAAAATACAGAAGTAGCCGGACTGATGATCGTCTTCCGGCAACCAGTGGTAAGGAATCTTCGGCGTGGCAAACAGCAGCGCATTCTTCTCAATATCTATCACCTTATCTGCATACTCCGCCTTGTTACGGCCGCTTATCAGGCTGATCTTATAATAGGCCCGCCGGTTGTAGGACATGGGCACACGCGGCTTGTTGGCGGGGAACAGATCATCTATCCTGAAAACATTGAAGTGCCCGATCTCCTTGTTTATACCTTCCGGAATCAAGGAGGCTGTTTCCTGATAAAACCCTTCGAGTGAGATAGGTTCCATACATTTTCTCATTTGCAATAATCAAAGATAGGGAAAGAAATCCGGTAGCAGATGAGCAGAATATTTATCTTCGTCAGCTAAAGAAAAGATATAAATCAGACAGATGAAAAAACTATTTTTTTCGGTATTGATAATAGCTTCCATAAAAACGCAGGCACAACAGGACATGAAGATGAAATCCTTTGTAGGCGGACTTATGAGCAGAATGACGCTGGAAGAAAAAATCGGCCAGCTCAACCTGGTAGTACCCGGCGGCGGCACAGTAACCGGCGCTGTAGTAAGTCAGGATGTCGATGAAAAAATTCGTAAAGGAAACGTAGGCGGACTTTTCGGCGTCACCGGTCCGGAAAGGCTCCGCAAAATTCAGGATATCGCGGTTAAAAATACCCGTCTCCATATCCCGCTGATTTTTGGCCTCGATGTTATTCATGGCTACAGGACAGTATTCCCTATACCGCTGGGCCTATCCGCTTCCTGGGATATGGCGCTGATAGAAAACAGTGCACGTATCGCTGCCACCGAAGCCACTGCAGACGGCATCTGCTGGGCCTACTCCCCGATGGTAGACATCGCACGCGATCCACGCTGGGGAAGAATTGCAGAAGGCTCCGGGGAAGATCCCTACCTCGGCTCCCGGATTGCCAGTGCTATGGTAAAAGGCTACCAGGGCAGCGATTACAGCAAGGGCAACACCCTCATGGCCTGTGTTAAACACTTTGCACTGTACGGCGCTGCCGAAGGCGGCCGCGACTACAACTCCGTGGACATGAGCCGCATTAAAATGTACGAATATTATCTCCCACCCTATAAAGCCGCTATCGACGCAGGCGTAGGCAGTATCATGACTTCCTTCAACGATGTGGATGCTGTTCCTGCCACCGGCAACAAATGGCTGCTCACCGACCTCCTGCGCAAACAGTGGGGCTTCCGGGGCCTCGTTGTCAGCGATTATACCGCTGTCAATGAAATGAGCGCACATGGTCTGGGAGATCTGCAGGCCGTATCTGCCCAGGCACTGCGTGCCGGCCTGGATATGGACATGGTAGGCGAAGGTTTTCTTACCACACTCAAAAAATCACTGCAGGAAGGAAAAGTAACCCTGCAGCAGATCAATGATGCCTGCCGCCGCGTGCTGGAAACCAAATACAAACTGGGACTCTTTGAGGATCCCTACCGTTTTATCAACGAAGCCCGGCCGGCAAGAGACATCCTCACACCCGCCACCAGAGCAGCCGCCCGCGACATTGCCGCAAGAACCTTTGTATTGCTGAAAAATAACCGGCAGACATTACCACTGAAAAAATCCGGCACCATTGCGCTGGTAGGCCCGCTGGCCAACAGCAAAAATAATATGCTCGGCACCTGGGCCGTTTCCGGGAATCTCAATGATGCGGTTACCATACTGGATGGTATTAAAAATGTAGCCGGCAACGATGTAAAAATCATCTATGCCAAAGGCGCCAACATCACCAACGATACTGCCCTCGCCAAAAATGTAAATGTATTCGGGCCACGTGCGGAAATAGATGCACAAACACCGGAAGCCATGCAGCAGGAAGCCCTCAACGCCGCTAACCAGGCGGATGTAGTAGTAGCCGTACTCGGCGAAGCCTCCGAAATGAGCGGAGAAAGCGCCAGCCGCAGCGACATCAGCATCCCTGAATGCCAGCAGCAACTGCTCAAGGCACTTGTCAAAACAGGTAAACCCGTTGTACTCGTAGTCATGAACGGCCGCCCGCTCACATTGGGCTGGGAAGCGCAACACGTTAACGCTATGCTGGACGTATGGTTTCCCGGCGTAGAAGCAGGCAATGCCATCGCAGACGCCCTCTTTGGCAACTACAACCCATCCGGGAAAATCACCGCGAGCTTCCCGCACAACGTCGGACAAATACCCGTATTCTACAACCACAAAAATACCGGCCGCCCGCTGGAAGGAAAAGCATTCCAGAAGTTCAAATCAGACTACCTCGATGTTCCCAACGAACCCCTGTTTCCATTTGGCTTCGGTCTGAGCTACACCACCTTCTCCTACAGCAACATAAAGGTGAGCAATGCACAGCCTGCAGGCAATGAAACCATCACCGCTTCCGTGACCCTTACCAATACCGGCAGCTACGCCGGTGAAGAAGTAGTACAGCTCTACATCACCGACCCGGTTGCTTCCGTCACCAGATCTGTAAAAGACCTGAAAGGATTTCAGAAAATAAAACTACAACCCGGCGAAAGCAAGGAAATCTCCTTCCGCATTTCACCGGAACAACTGAAATTCTTCAACTCCGACCTTAAATACATCTGGGAACCCGGTGAGTTTATTATTCAGATCGGAACAAACTCGGAGGATGGAGAGAAGATTACAATCAACTGGAAATAATTACGAATTACGAATTGCGAATTACGAATGTAGAAGCGAAGATTAAACCGAAGATTAAAGGAGATGTTTGATAGTTACCTCCTTTAATCTTCGGTTTAATCTTCGCTTCTACATTCGTAATTCGCAATTCGTAATTCGTAATTTCCTTAACTTACACCAATAAAATTATCACTATGATTGCATTCTTAGGTATGGGGCTTTTAGGCGCCAATTTTGTCAGGGCGATGCTCAGTAAGGGAGAACAGGTGAATGTGTGGAACAGGACGGAATCAAAGGCAAAGGCGCTGGAACAATATGGTGCGAAAGCGTTTGAGAATATTGCGGAAGCAGTAAGGGATGCAGATACGATTCATCTGACGCTGAAAGATGATACGACGGTGGATGTAGTGCTGGCGATGGCCAGTCCGGCGCTGAAACCAGGCGTAACCATTGTGGATCATACTACCACTTCGGTGGATGGAGCTATCAGGAGAACAGCGGAATGGAAGGAACGGGGCTTTACCTATGTGCATGCACCGGTATTTATGGGTCCGCCCAATGCGCTGGAGAGTACAGGCTTTATGCTGGTTTCCGGCGATCAGCAGGTAATTGCACGCATGGAACCTGCATTGGCAAAGATGACAGGCACGGTCATCAATTTCGGGGAAGAAACCGGTAAAGCTGCCGGCATGAAGCTGATCGGCAATAATTTCCTGGTGTGCTTTACTGCAGGTGTAGCGGATACCTTATCGCTCGCCAAGGCATTGCATATTCCTGCCAGCGATGTAGCCACCTTATTCGAATCCTGGAACCCGGCCAATATGATGAAAGCGCGCCTGCAGCGTATAGCCGGTGGCGATTACAGCAAACCTTCCTGGGAGCTGGATATGGCACGTAAAGATACCGGGCTGTTTATGGAAGCTGCCGAAAAAGGCGGTACTAAACTGGCCGTAATACCGGCTATTGCAGCTGAAATGGACCGCTGGATTGCCAAAGGACACGGTAAGGACGACTGGACAGTAATCGGTAAAGACGCGGTGTCCTGACTAATACAGCCACTACATTTTCAGCTGTGCCGTTAACCAGTTATACAGGGTTTCCCGCTCTTCAGCTGTCAGTTTAATTTCATTGCCCTTAGGCATGCGGTTCTTCAGGAACACCTGCTTGTAAATACCTGATGCATGTTTCTCCATGTTCCGCTCATTGAAGACCTTAAACGGGTTCTGGCGGACATGGCAGACATTGCACTTCTCCTGTAATACGTGGAGAGCATTGGTTTTAACATCGCCATCATGGGAGGATGCAGGAGACAGCAGGGAAAGCAGCAGGAATAATTTCATCTTTTTTTATGTCAAAATTATACCGGTTACCTCCCCGGAAATTGAACAAATCCGACAAAAAATATGGTCATCCCTGAATTTGTTATCGGTGTAAAAGACGTGCGGGCCAGCGCCACCTGGTACCAGCAGCTGCTGCGTTGTGAAGCAGCCCATGGCGGAGATACTTTCGAAATACTGAAAGATGAAAAAGGTACTGTTATCCTCTGCCTGCACAAGTGGGGGCCCCACGGCCACCCTACGCTTACAGATCCGGCTATCACGCCGGGCAACGGCCTGATCGTCTTCCTGCGGGTGAGCAACTTCCGGCAAATCTGGAAAAATGCACAGGGCATCAGCCAGCTGCAGGTAGCAGAAGTACCTCATATGAATCATAATTCCGGACGGGAAGAATTTTCCCTCCGTGATCCGGACGGATATTACGTATCCATTTCTGCAGCTGAATAAAGTCACTGCTTTACCTGAAAGTGCCGGCAGCCTTATCTGCCGGCACTTTCAGCTTCAAAACCCCTTCCCTGCTTTCCGCCAGGTAACCTGGTACCTAAAAAGTGCGTACTTGTCTGGTATATACCACCTCCTGTACATTTGCAGGAAATAATCATATCATGAACAGAAGGGCACTAGTAAAACAGCTCATGGTAATGGGCCTTGCCACCGCATTGCCATTGAAGAAACTATCAGCACTGAACGGAAATATAACGTCAACGGGTAAACGTCCTTTTCACCGCTTTATGCTGGGCGAACTGGAACTCACCGTTATCACCGATGGCCACCTCATTATCAGCCCGGTACAACCGGCCTTTGCGCCGCGGACAGACAGCGCCGCCGTGAACACCCTGCTCCGCGAGCACTTCCGCCCCACCAGCAGTATTGATCTCAGTATGAACATACTCCTCATCAGGAAAGGCAAACAGCTCATCCTGGTAGATACAGGCGCCGGTCCCCTGTTCGGCAAAAATTCGGGCTGGCTGCCGCAAAGCCTGGCAGATGCCGGCTTCCGGCCGGAACAGGTGACAGACATCGTGCTGTCCCATGCACATACAGATCACATCGGCGGCCTCCTGAAAACAGATGGCCAACTGCTGTTCCCCTCCGCCAGCATTCACCTGTCGGCCATAGAACACCACTTCTGGATGGCCGACAAACAGGACTTCTCCAAAAGTGAATTCCGCGATAAAGCCGCCCTGCAAAACATTATTGCTGACACCCAACGGATACTGACCACCGTAAAAAACAAACTGGTACTGTTTGAGCATCCCACGGAACTATTCGGATGCCTGCGGCTGGAACTCGCTGCCGGCCACACACCAGGCCATACGCTGGTACGCATCTTCTCCGGCAGGGAGGAACTGGTGCATATCGCCGATATGATGCACTCAGATGTGCTGCTGTTTCCCCACCCCGAATGGGGCTTCTTCGGAGACACAGACCTGGAACAGGCAGCAGCTACCCGCAAAGCAATACTTAACAGGCTCGCAACAGATAAAACACGCATCTTCGCCTACCATCTGCCATGGCCAGGTATAGGACACACCCGTATCAACGGCAACGGCTACGAATGGATAGCAGAAACCTATTCCTACCCCGGTTAATTTTATTATTTGATTATTTGAAATTTGGTTATTTAAAATGCAGCAGAGATGGTAGCGTATAACATTATTTATCGTGTAGACCTTCGCTGCATTTTAAATAACCAAATCTCAAATAATCAAATAATAAAATGGAATGCAACAACCTTGTGTCCGTATCGAAAATCCAGTTACATTTGTCATGATAACTATCAACCAAAGCAGACCTGTAACTTTTCACCTAAACCATTTCCACCATGAAGATCTTAAAGAAGATTCTGATTGTCATTCTCATCATTATTGCTATTCCCCTGGTTATTGCCTTATTTGTTAAAAAGGATTATGCAGTACAACGGGAGGTTGTCATCAACAAACCGAAGCAGCCGGTTTTCGATTACATTAAATACCTGAAAAACCAGGATAATTATGCTATCTGGAATCAGATGGATCCCGCCATGCAGAAGGATTACAAGGGAACAGACGGAGAGCCGGGCTTTTCCTACTCCTGGAAAAGTGCCAAGGAAGAAGTAGGACAGGGAGAACAGGTAATTAAAACAGTAACCCCTGGCGAGAGTATGGAAACAACCATCCATTTCATCAAGCCATTTGAAGGGCTGGCTACTGCGCGCCTGTCCACTACCGCTGTGAATGACAACCAGACCAAAGTGACCTGGAGCTTCAGCAGCGGTATGAAATATCCGATGAACTTCCTGCTGTTATTCATGGACATGGACAAGATGCTGGGAAAAGACCTCGAACAGGGCCTTGCCAATTTAAAAGGTGTACTGGAAAAATAATCAGCCGGCCATGGCAGCCTGACGGTTGTACTTGTTACGGTATTCCATGGGCGACAACCCCGTTATCCGTTTGAAGGTAGTACGGAAAGCCTTGGTATCGGTATACCCCACTTTATACATGACCTCACTGACATTTTCGCGTGAAGATTCGAGGCTGCTCTTGGCGGCTTCGATCTTTACGCGTTGCATATATTCCACCGCGGTATTGGAAGTAGCTTTCTTGAAGCGGCGTTCCAGGTTGCGGCGGCTCAGCGATAACATGCTGGCCAGCTGGTCTACCGTTATCTTCTCCATAAAATTATTCTCGATATACTCCTGCGCCTTTTTAATCGGCTCATCATCATGTCCTTTTTGTCCGTCGAAGATGATAAACGGAGACTGATTGACGCGGTCGATTTCTATTTCGAAGACTTTGGCACAGATCACTGCTATCTCGCGCCCGGCATACTTCTCCACCAGATAAAGGATCAGGTTAAAGAAAGAGGTAGCTCCGCCGCTGGAGTAGATACCATTCTCATCAGTGATAATTTTTTCGGACACCAGGTTTACATCCGGGAACATACGACGGAAGTTATTGGCAGCTTCCCAGTGGGTAGCGCATTTCTTACCATTCAGCAATCCGGTGGAAGCCAGAATGAAAGCGCCTACACACAGGCTGGCTACTTCTGCGCCATCCTGGTAGCGGGCAGCAATCCAGGGTAGAAAATCCTTATTGTTTTCAATCACCTTTTCCATTTCCCCGTTTACTGCAGGAATAATAATCAGGTCTGTTTTAGTAACAGCATGGATGCCCAGGTCTGGCGTGACGGAAAAAAAACGGTGATAGACTTCCGTATCAGCAGATAATCCTACCAGCTGTACCTTAAACAGCGGCTCTCTGTCCTTATCAGCCAGGAAGTCGTTTACTTTATTAAACACGGTAAAAGAGCCCTCAATACAGCCAAGGGCAACATTTCCTTTAGGAACCAGGATAGATATGTGTTTCATATACCAAAATAATTACAGTAAAAATACATAATTGTCGCAAACGGCCCGAAACCCAGTCGCAAACACCCCATTTTTTGACGCAAACAACCCCTGACCAGCTCAGTGAATGCGGTTAAGTTTGTTATACGCAACTGTTAAATATATTTATGAGAAAAGTGGTTTTTCAAATGATGGTGTCATTAGATGGATATTTTGAGGGGCCGAACCGGGAAATAGACTGGCACAATGTATCCGGTGAGTTTGATGATTACGCCCATCAGCTGCTGGATTCCGCAGACACCTTACTATTCGGGCGCATCACCTATGAGATGATGGTTTCCTACTGGCCTTCCCGGATGGCCATTGAAAATGACCCGGTAGTTGCCGCCAAAATGAATGGTCTTCCTAAAATTGTATTCTCCCGCACCCTGAAATCCGTAGACTGGCAGAATACCGTATTAATCAGCAATAATATTGCTGTCGAAGTATCCCGGCTGAAAAATATTCCCGGTAAAGATCTGCTGCTCCTTGGCAGCTCCAACCTCGCGCTGAGCCTTTTATCCATGGGCCTTATAGACGAGTGCCAGCTTATTGTTAACCCCGTCATGCTCGGACAGGGCCGCAAATTATTCCAGGGTATTACCTCCCCGCTTCACCTGCAATTACTGGAAACAAAGAAAATGGATTCAGGAAACGTGGTGCTCTATTATAAACCAGGTTAAAATTTACGGATTTACGAATTTGGGAATTTGGGAATTTGGAATGCTGCGAATGATATTCGCGAATATCATTCGCGAATATCATTCGCAGCATTCCAAATTCCCAAATTCCTAAATTCCCAAATCCGTAAATGCTATATCTGTCTTATCCATATATTTCTGAAACTCAGCGGTTCGCTTTTATCGCCGTGGGCCTGCAGCTTAATCGGGCTGGGGCCATGTGCGGAGCGGTATGCCGGATCGCCGATGTATTGTGTTGGTCCTTTCAGTTCAACAGCGTTCTGCACCAGTACACCGTTGAAGAGTACGGTCACGCGGGCGGGATGCTTAACAGTACCGTCGGTGTTGAAGACGGGGGCTGTCCAGATGATATCGTAGGATTGCCATTCGCCCGGTTTGAGTGTAGGATTGGCCAGCGGCACATGTTGTTTGTAGATGCTGCCTGCCATCCCGTTGGTATAGGTTTTATTGTTATAGGAGTCCAGCACCTGCAGTTCGTAGCCGGCATCTCCTTTACCCAGGGAGGCCAGGAAGATACCGCTGTTACCGCGCCCCTGACCGGTGCCTGTGATGTTTGCAGGAACACGCCATTCAATATGCAGCTGGTAGTTATTGAATGCCTGCTTTGTTTCGATGTTGCCCGTTTGCTTGTTAACGGTAAGCACCCCTTTTTCTATATTCCATCTGGCAGGAGTATTGCGGTCGTCCGCCATCACCCATTGATCCAGGCTGCTGCCGTTAAATAATACAATAGCGTCTGATGGCGCCTCCCCGCATTTTTTTCCGGGTTGTACTACCGGCGGTACCGGTGTGTATACTTCCGTCTCTTCGGGTTTTGTTTTCTCCTGTGCAAAAGCGGTGTAGCATCCGCCCGCTAAAAATACTGTCAGCAAAAATTTTCCTTTCTTCATGTAGTGACCTTTTATTTTACGTGGAAGGTGAAACAATAATAGACAAAATCATAAAGTGGCGCAAGCACTATTTTTCCCGCGGCAGCAGGTGGGTTGCCAGCGCTTCCCATTCCTGTTCCAGGCTGAGAAACGGGCGCTTTTCACCGGCTCTCCTGTACCAGTAGTCAGCATTCCAGTCATCACCCTCTACCCGGTGCAGGTAAGCATGAATATGCGCTGCCACATGATCAGGCAGGTCCTGCACCAGCTCATGCGCCTTATCCCAGTTGCCTTTGCGGGCATACCACAGGGAAGTCAGATATACATCCAGGGAAGGCGGCTGCGGGTCTTTAACAGAAGCGATAAAAGCGGCAAGTGTCATGACGGGTTAGTTTATTAGCATCCTGCAATATAAAAATTTAAGCCGACTTCCTCCGGATGACGCAAACCACCCTTTAATTGTCAATTTCACACCCTATGCAGCTCCATGATTCATGCTAAGTTTGTATCAACAAAAAAATAAAAACCATGAAACCACACATAGCCGAAGAACTGAAACAAACCAGACAGGAACTGCTGAATGTGCTCTCCTCCCTTTCCGAAGAACAGCTGAACACCGTTCCCTTTGCCGGCAGCTGGACAGCCGCCCAGGTAGCAGATCACGTATACAAAGGCGCAGGCACCGACAACCTCTTTGGCAACACCGCAGCTGCTGACCGCGCACCGGATGAAAAAGTATCCTTCGTCCGGGATTTCTTCCTCAACTTCCAGGTTAAATTTTCGTCTCCTGAATTTATCTTACCTACAGATGAGCATCAGCCGAAAGCAATAGTACTGGAACATATTGCCGGCGCCTGGGACAGATTGTATGAAATAGCCACCACCGAAGACCTGGATCTGATATGCCTGGATTTTGTACTACCCGATTTTGGTCCGCTGACCAGACTGGAATGGCTGCATTTTATCAATGTTCATGCACAGCGTCACCTGCGCCAGCTTCAGCATATCAGTGAAAAAGTTACCGTTATGGCATAAGCCGGTAATAGGAGGTAACGGCTTCCTGGCCGGTATAATTGGGGCCTGACAGATCATCAGCGCCCAGGAACATCAACCCGGTATGCAGCTGCTGTGGCCCGGTACACAGCAGTAGTTTCCTGCGGGCATCGTACCGGATACTGCTGGCAGCAAAAAGCTGTTTCAGATATTTTCCGCCGGCATCCTGCGCTATCCGGATGTTATGCAGATCCAGATGCGCCGCAAAGCAACCGGCTGATTTCAGGACACTCAGCAAAGTGGCCGTCACCTGTAATTTATCTCCCAGGTAATGCAATCCATGTGAACAGGTAATCAGATCATACGTTTCCTGCGGCTTCCATCCTACTGCGGCAGCAGTTTCAAAGATAACGCGGTCATCTGCGGGTGGCAGCAGGTCAATACCTTTCAGCAGCAGCTTGTCTGACAACCCGCGGGCAGCAAAGTAATCCGCTGCCTGCAGGAGCGCTCTGCCTTCACCGCAGCACACATCCAGCCATGCTACCGGTGCGCCTGCTGCCAGCCGCTGTTCCAGAAAGCTGACAGGACTGAAGCCAAATTCCTTTTCATAACTATTGACACCGGTTGCCTGCCGGCTGCGGTTCATGCGGGTATTGGCCACCACCGGCGACCATATCAGTTCTGCCTCTGTCAGTAATTTCATCAGTGTGATAATTGTTCATAAGCGGAATAAATTTTCGCATCTGCATCCGGACTATTACGCAGGTACTGTTTCCGGACAGCAGCATCTTTTATCCACCGGAATAGCCAGGAGAATCCGTATGGCCCATAATAATATACCGGCGAAGCGTAGGCCGTATCCTGCATGGCCGCTTCCATGGAAATGAACTGGTATCCCCGCTCCCGCAGGGCGGCAATCAGCTCTCCGTAATGATCTGTATGCAACTGGTTGGCATGGCACAAATAAATTTGCGGGATGTTCCTGCCAAACTGTTCCTTCGACAGCTGCTCCGCAAAAGCAAAGCCGGCCAGCGTAGACCGGATGTATTCCTTTACCAGCGCTGCTGCGCCGGCTTTATCCTTTCTAGCCAGGGCTGCGTCATAGAGGGCGGCATACATATAATCGGCGCTCTCTACTGTAAACGGCGCAGCTGTATAGCCTTTATCATGCAGGTATTGCAGCCGCTCCGCCTGCGCGGCACTGTCCTTTCCCTGATTATTAAACGGAAAACGGAAATAGCGCAAAGGCTTATCCCCCCATACTTTCCGGATGATGTAATCGTTGATGCTGACCTCCTCCCGGAATTGCGCCAACGGCATTTCACCACAGTTCAGATGACGCAGCGAATGATTAGCCGGCGTAATCAGCGGGTGGTTCACCCAGCTGCGCAAAGTTTCCCACCGCTCCGCCGCCTTCTCCGGCGACATACAGGCATCTCCGTTAATAAAGATCGTCACCGGCGTTTGCTGCTGCGTAATTTTTTCAAGCAGTGTTTTTCCCGCCGCCTTCACCTGCTCCACCGTATAACGCGACGGCATCGCATTGAAAGGTACATCATCCATCGTTATGGCCACCAGCTTAGCTTGCGCGGCAGCAGTTAAAGATACGCACCAGCAGAAAATCAGGAAAAGGTATTTTATCATTCCGATAAGATAAGGGAAGATTTACGGATTTTGGAATTTTGGGATTTTGAGATTTAAAATGCAGCGGAGACATTCGCGGATTACGATATTCCAAAAATGGTGCAACCCACCGGCGATACCGCTCATATAGAAATGTTCTTCACCAGAAAAAGAGATGCCTTATATTGCATTGTTCCGCGCTGCCGGCCACAGCTGCGTATCCGGAACTATACCGCGCCTGCAAAGGCCGCCGTTACCGTACTGGGAAGCAACAGAAGCATTCGCTGGCAGCAGCAGGGAAAAGATTGTGTGATAAACCTCTCTGCCCTGCAACCCGGTGATATTAACCCGGAAGTGTTTGTTCTGAAGGTGCAATAACGTTAACGGCACTACGCAGATAGCGGTAAGTTAAACATCTCTTATGAAAGTATTGGCTATCTGTGGAAGTACGCGCAGCGTATCTTCCAATCATCATATTATCAAAGCGGTGACCACTATGGCCGCCGGTATTTTTTCCGTTGAATTGTTCGATGGGTTGATGAACATTCCGCCCTTCAATCCGGACCAGGACCTTCACGCGGAAAGCGCGCCGCCGGCAGTAGCCGGCTTCCGGCAACTGCTGCGGGAAGCCGACGCCGTACTAATATCCACACCCGAATATGCTATCGGGGTGCCCGGTGTATTAAAAAACGCGATCGACTGGACCGTTTCCTCCATGGAGTTCTCCGGGAAACCTGTGGCACTCATCACCGCCGGCACCTCCGGCCATAAAGCACACCAGTCTTTACTGGGTACCCTGCTGATAATTGAATCACGTATTACAGCAGATGCACAGCTGGTCATCTCCGGTGTAAAAACAAAAGTCAGCGACAGCGGAACTATCACTGACCCTGCTACTGCTGACAGCCTGCGCAGGCTGATCACTGCGCTGACAGCTGTGGTAAAGGAAGAAGATATAGCACTAATGCCGCATCCTACCCTGTTTTAATTATTTTTTTGTCCATTTTATCAGCTCATCATTGGGCAGATCATAGCGGTACAGTTCTCTCGTCTGTGGCTGGATATATACCCACTCGCAGGTAGAAAAACGACGGCCGTCCCCATCCTGCACATCCTGACCAATCTGGAACACGACAAATTTGTTACCATCACGTTCCGTGACCTGGTCAAACAGCCATTCAGCAGTGCTGTCTTTAACAGCCAGCTTTGTCAATGCGCTTTCAGAAACGAGGATATAGGCCTGCACCACGGTATCCATCCAATGGGGGTAAGGTCTTGGTTCATCGCCGGAAGCAGCCGGTACAACAGGAACTGCCGGAGTAGCCGGTGCAGAAACCGCCACCGGTGTGGTACTGTCGGCCTGCGCAACATCTTTTGTCTGCCGGGAGGCACATCCGGCAATGGTCATCAGTACAGCGGAATAAATCAGATACTTCTTCATAAAATAATAAACATAAACAGCTGCAAGATTAAAAAGAATATCTTTATTGCAGCCGTACCTGACATGAAAATTGAAAAATATCTTCCTTCGGAAAAACTGCAGCCTTTCATTGAATCATTGATGATTATAGAAAGCGAGGCCGGCATGCATAACAGCATCCTCCCGGATACCGCTGCAGTGATGGCATTCCGGTTGAAGGGCGGTATTTCTTACAGTGATGCAGCTGTTCAGGAACATTTTCCGGATAGCATTCTTTCCGGGTTGAGAAAGGCGCCACACGCCGTACATTATGAAAAAAATACGGCCATGCTGCTGGTAAAATTCCGCGAAGGCGGCGCTACCGCCTTCCTGCGCACGCCGCTGCATGAAATCTCCAACACCAGCATCTCCCTGGATCTCCTGCTGAAAAATACAGATGAAATCACATCGCGGCTAATGGAAGCCAGGAGCAACACGCAACGTATCCGCATCATCAGCACATTCCTGGAAAAAGCGTTGCTGCAGCAGGAACAGGACGCTATGATCACCTACGCCGTACAGCAGATACGCAGCGCCAAAGGAACGGCCAGCATACCGGCGCTGCTGCAGGAACTATACATCAGCAGAGATGCTTTTGAAAAAAGATTCCGGCGATATGTAGGTACTACGCCAAAACATTTCTCCAACATCATCAGGTTTAAAAATATTATCGACACCCACACTGTCAACCAAAGCCTTACTGCCACCGCTTATGCAGCCGGATACTTCGATCAGGCGCATTTCATCAGGGACTTCCGCATTTTCACCGGCAAAGCGCCGAGGGAATTTTTCAGGGACGGCGCCTACTGGTAGCTGCACGGATTGTTTTGAAATAAATATGTAAAAATCCTCATTGGATTAATTCCTGGCATCATACCTCCCCGGCACCTTTTTTGAGGACAACGGCGCTTATGTGGAATGAATTATTAGATAAAACGGATCATTTGCCTGCGCTGCTGTGGAATCTGCTGCTGGTAGGCATTTCAGTAATTGCGGGATGGCTGATTAAATTCCTGCTATCGTTATTCGTGCGTAAACCGGCGGCCAACAAAGACGAATTCACCCTGGTACACAGCATACTTTTCAGACTGGGTAAGGCATTCAATTATTTTTTACCCCTGCTGATATTAAATATGGTATTACCGTTGATGCGGGTACCGCCAAAGTATCTGCCCCTCATGGGAAAAGCTGCGGAAATAGCGCTGACGCTGTCTTTCGCAGCACTGGTCATTGGCATCATCAAGGTGTTGGAAGATTACATTTCCCATACCTATGACCTGAAAAAATCCAATAATCTTAAAGAAAGAAAGATACGCACCCAGCTGCAGTTTCTCCGTAAACTGGCGGTAGCGCTGATCCTGGTGTTAACAGCCTGCGTTATCCTGCTGAGCTTCGACAGCATGCGTAAACTCGGTGCGGGTCTCCTCACCGGGGTTGGCGTAGGTGGCATCATCATTGGCTTCGCCGCGCAGAAATCGTTAGGAAACCTGCTTGCCGGCTTCCAGCTGGCCTTTACACAACCCATCCGTATTGACGATGTACTGGTAGTGGAAGGTGAATGGGGACGTGTGGAAGAAATTACACTGACTTATGTAGTTTTAAGTATATGGGACCAGCGAAAACTCATATTACCTATTAATTATTTTATTGAGAAGCCCTTCCAGAACTGGACCCGCACCGGCTCCGAAATACTGGGTACCGCCTTCTTCTATCTCGACTACACCATCCCTATAGACGCCATCCGCAAGGAATACGAGCGCCTGGTACAAACCTCTCCCCTATGGGACAAACGCGTATGTACCCTGCAGGTCACCAATATCACCGACCGCACCCTGGAAGTCAGGGCACTGATGAGCGCCGCCACTTCCGGCAACGCCTTCGATCTTCGCTGCTATATCCGCGAACACCTGATTAAGTATGTTAATGAGCACTATCCGGGAGGATTGCCGATTACGAGAATAGTTAAAAATTAATTACGAATTACGAATGGCGAATTACGAATGTAGAAGCGAAGACATAAGCGGAGAAGTACATTGATCTCCGTTTTAATCTTCGCTTCTACATTCGTAATTCGCCATTCGTAATTCGTAATTACTTTCCAAGTAGTACCTTCAAAATCCCTACACATTCTTCCAGCTCCTCCGGTGTGGAGGAGGCAAAGCCCAGGCGGGTGAAATTATGTGCAGGCAGGCTTTGCCTGTAGGCGCTGCCATCGTAAATATACAGGTCTTGCCGGAGCGCCTGCTGCGAGAGGGCGGCCATGTTAATGCGTTTGTCAAAATCAGCCCATACGGCGAGGCCGCCTACAGGTGGTTGAAACTGTACGTATTTTCCGAGTTCAGTTTGCAGCAGATCGCAGAAAACATCGCGGCGTTCGCGGTATATGCGCAGTGATTTGCGCAGGCAGCGCTGGATCACGCCGGATTGCAGCAGGGCTGCTATGGCGTTTTCCAGCATATTATCGCCCTGACGGTCTATGATGCGGCGTAATTTGGACAGGTAGTTCAATACATCTGCGGGACCAACGAGGTAGCCTATACGAAAGGCCGGAGATACCGCTTTGGTGAAGGAGCCTCCATACATGACCATACCGGCTTTGTCGGCGCTGGCCAGCGGTGTCAGTGGTTTGCTGAGATAATGAAAGTCGTAATCGTAATCATCTTCAAAAATGATAAAACCGTATTTCTCTGCCAGCTGCAACAGGTGCAGTCGCCGGTCTGCCCGCATGATAACCGTTGTAGGGTAGTGATGATGCGGCGTAACATATACCAGCCGGATTTTTTTCTTTTTACATAGCTGTTCCAGCGCGGTGGTGTCCAGTCCGTATTCATCTACCGGTATTTTCAGCAGATGGGCGCCTACCTGTGCGGCATTGGCTCCTGCACCGGCCCAGCTGAGATCTCCCGTTACCACGTTATCTCCCGGCTGTAGCAGGCCGGTAGCTACCAGGTACATTCCCATAATGGTGCCCCGTACCACGAGGATATTATCCGGTGTGGTGTGCAGTCCGCGTGTTTCGTTGAGGTAGGCGGAAAGCTCCTGGCGCAGCCAGAGGGTACCATTGGTATCGCTGTAACCCAGACGCATATACGGATTTCCCAGCAGCAGCTGGCTGCGATAGCAGCGGGATAGTTCTTCGAGGGGCGCCAGCCGGGAGTCCGGGAAGCCGTCGTCCAGGTGCAGCGGCGCTACCGATTTCACGATCGGCCTTTCCAGGTGTACCGGTACTTCAAAGCTGAAGCCCGCTTTGGTGAGCGGATCCGGCGCATCGCTTTTTTTTCCGTTTAATGTCTGCAGCTGCGTTTTAGGCAGATGCCGGGCTACGAAGGTACCGCTGCCGGTATGGCTTTCCAGCCAGCCCTGTGCCAGCAACTCATCATAGGCCCGTACTACAGTTTTGCGGTGCACCTGTAGCTGCTCCGCCATATCCCGGCTGCTGGGCAGGCGCTGCCCGGCATGCAGGGGGCCATTACGTATCAGTGACATCAGCTGGTCTGCCAGCTGCAGATACACCGGCTGCCGCTCTTCTTTCTCAATCCTCAGCTGCGAATAAAGATGTTGCATAAAAAATTGGACTATCAGAATTATGAAAATCGGACGATTATAGTCACCCAATAAAGATACAACTTTGTAGAAAATTAAAAGCCGATGACTACAATTCCTGCTCACCTCGTCCCTAGCCGCAGCTTTAAAAGAGCGCATTACGATACAGAAAATATCTACTCCATCCTGGATGAAGCCCTGGTATGTACTATCAGCTTTGTGATGGATAACAAGCCCTTTTCTATCCCTACCGCCTTTGTGCGTTATGAAGATAAAATCTATATACATGGCTCTGTAGGCAGCCATTTTATACGTGAAATAGAAAAAGGATTACCGGTATGCATTACCGTTTCCCTGCTGGATGACCTGGTTATTGCCAAATCCGCTTTCCATTATTCTGTCAATTACCGCTCCGTGGTCATCTTTGCCACACCGGAAAAGATTGAAGAAAAGGAACAGAAATCCGACGCGCTGAAATGGCTTGTGGAAAAAATCACGCCCAACAGCTGGGACAGCCTGCGCCCTATCCGGGACAACGAAATAAAAAAGACCACCATCCTGGCTTTCAGCCTGGAAGAAGCCTCTGCCAAAATACGTAGCGGACAGGTTATCAACGAAGACGAAGATAATCACCTGCCAATCTGGTCCGGCCTCATTCCACTCCGGAACAGCCGCCTGGCGCCCGTTCCGGATGAAACAAGCCTGCAGCTGCCATTACCGGAATACCTGAAATAATTATGAATGATGAATTATGAATTATGAGTTATGAAATATGAGTTATAAGCGAAGATTTACGCGAACAATTATTATCTTCTCATCAATCTTCGCATATAACTCATCATTCATAATTCATAATTCATCATTACTCCATGGTTGTTTCCTTATTTCAGAGCGTACTTGGATTACTGGCAGGAATTTTACTTATCATATTGCTGACGGCACGTTATAAGCTGCATGCCTTCTTTGCCTTGCTGATGGCGGCGGTACTGGCAGGTCTGATTTTTCAGCTGCCGTTTACGGAGATACTGGGAACCATCAAAACAGGTTTCGGGCAGATCATCGGGTCGCTGGGGCTGCTCATTATTCTGGGTACTACACTGGGGTTGATACTGGAGCATACCGGCAGTACTACCGTGCTCGCCGGCTATGTATTGCAGAAAATCGGCAGCAGCCGTTCTGCGCTGGCAGTGAATATCATCGGGTATATTGTGGGGATGCCCATCTTCTGTGACTCAGGATTTATTGTGCTAAGCGGCCTGAACAAAGCGATGGCCCGGCGCTCCGGTATATCGCTGATAGTAATGGCCTCTTCGCTGGCTACAGGACTATACGCCGTGCATTGCATGATGCCGCCTCATCCCGGCATTACCGCGGCTACCGGCACTATACATACGGATATCGGGAAGGTGATGCTGTATGGCCTGCTGATCGCCATACCAGCCGCCTTCTGCGGATATCTGTGGTCGGCCCGCGCCGGAAAACGTATACCCGCCCCAGTTATACAGGAAGAAGTGATTACGGCGCCAGCACGGCAACTGCCCACGGTATGGCAGGCAGTGCTGCCCGTTGCCATACCGGTATTGCTGATTGCACTGCGCTCTTTCTTTACGCTGGATAAAGCAGCCGATACCTGGCTGATAAAAATCCTCAATATTGCAGGCATTCCGGAAGTAGCCATCACTGCAGGTATAGCGCTGGCGCTCCTGACCGGCAACAGACAGGGATCTGCTGCACTACGCAAAATACTACCCGAAGGTGCAGAAAAAGCTGCCGGGATACTTGTTATTATCGGCGGTGGCAGCGCTTTCGGCGCTATCCTCACCAAAGCGGATATTGGTCATCATATTGCACAAAACCCCGCCATCACCGGCATGGGACTGCTACTCCCCTTCCTGATTACTGCGATACTGAAAACGGCTCAGGGATCGTCTACCGTAGCTATTATCACCGCGGCTTCTATCGTACAGCCGTTACTGTTATCCCTCGGACTGGATACTGAGAACGGCCGTATACTCTGCACCCTGGCGATGGGTGCAGGTTCCATGCTCATATCGCATACCAACGATGCCTACTTCTGGGTAATAGCCCGATTCTCCGGCCTGGAGGTGAAGGATATGCTCCGCGTGTATACTGTCAGCACCATCTTTATGGGAATAACAGCCATGGCAGCCGTATATCTGATCAGCCTCTTAATAAATACCTAACACAACGTCACTGAGGAGCGGAGATAAATTATGAATTATCAATGATGAATGACGAGTTAAGAGCGGAGATAAATTATCCTCCAAGCACGAATCAGCATAAAAAAGAATTACGAACTACAAATCATAAACAAAAACCAAACAGATGAATGCTGACCATTCCCTCCGTTCTTCGCTTTCATTCGCAATTCGTAATTCGCAATTCGTAATTAATAATCTAAATGCCTGTTGCTAAAATAGCTTAATATCAATGCATTCAAACGTGTGGGGAGGCAAGGTAGCGGCTTTCATTCTTTTGTCGTTGGCCTCGCTCAGTTTAGAGATTTTCATTTTACTGATGTCAAGTTTTTTCCTGATCTTCTTTTTCATAAAACGTGGTTTAAATCAAAAAAATAAGGTTCGTTTATGAATATACGTTAAACCGTGGATTTATGCAAAAAAGGTTAAGGGAAACTGATAGTTTGGTTTTAAAAACTAGTTTAATGATATCCTTATCAACGGCAAATTATTTATTAACAGGAGATGAACGTAAGATATCCTTCACCGTTTCACCGGGTAATACGCGGAACACCGGGATCTGTATACCATACTTATCACAGAGGGATAAAATGGCCCTGTCTATCTCCGCCGCATCATAACGGGAGCTGAAATGCCCCAGTATCAGCTGTTCTATGGTAATACCGCTCACCATCTCCATCACCTCTTCCAGCCGGCTGTGCAGGTTCTTATGGGCGTGCACCGGTATATCTTCCTCACCTCCCAGGAAGGTGGCTTCATGTATCAAGGTACGGGAGCCGTCCCATGTAGAGGGGTCGGCGACCGGCGTATCACCGGAATAACTCAGGATCGTGGTACGTACTTCTGTGGTGGTACTCTCCTTCCCATGTTCCAGGCTGATCCTGGCTATTTCTGCGTTGGAGAGTCCTGCCAGCTCCGGCTTCAGCTTACGCTTCGTTTCTATCAGCTGGTAACCCAGGCTGCGGGTAATATGCTTTTCGGTACGTACATGCTCGTTACGCAGGGGTATGACCAGCATATCTTTGTGAATCCTGATTTCATCGCCCGGACTAACGGGCATCCATATACTCCCGGTGGCATAGGCATCGAAGCGGCTGATAAATTCTGCCAGTGCAGGAAAGAATTTGCTGTCGCGGGGATAGCAGATAACCGGAAGACCGTCCCGCGCATTCAGCTGATTCAGTTGCAACAATCCGGTAAGATGATCTCTGTCGGCATGCGAAATGAAAATGTGATTAACTTTCCGGCTCTTCTGGAGCAAGGCGGCAGTTACGCCATCGCCGGCGTCAAAAAGTACGCCTGCTTCTTCTATAAAATACCATGTAGAAAACAGGGCGGTGGAATACCCGCTTATCGTCAATTGTTTCATACTGCAAGGTAAAAATATCCCCCTGCTTTTTGCAACCACCGTGTAAAAATAGACTGGGCGCGGTAATGAAGAATCATTACTTTTGTATGGAAGGTTGTCATCAGCCACCCCGTAAATACAAACAGTCTCTTTTTTAAGCCATCATCAGTATTAATAACTAATACGCTTTGTAAGCGTGTGCTGATGTTTTGTGCCATGTTAAAACATAACCCAATGAACATGAAAGATAATACCACCGCAACCCCGGCCGCAACAAAGGCTATACCGGCAGACAAACCGGCTCCTCATGTACATGCTCCCGGAGAAGATCACGGTCACGAACACACGATGATGATTTTCGGTAAAAACACCGAATTATATTTCAGCCTGTTATGCGGCGCCTTATCCGGCCTCGCCTGGCTGTTAACCAACGCCGGCGGTGCGCCTTCCTGGCTGCCGCTATCACTCCTGATAGGCGCTTATTTCTTCGGTGGTTTCTATACTGCCAAAGAAGCTGTTCAAACAGTAGCCAAAGGAGGTTTTGAGATAGATTTTCTCATGCTGGTTGCCGCTATCGGCGCTGCTATCCTCGGTAAATGGCAGGAAGGTTCCCTGCTGCTGTTCCTCTTCAGCCTCGGACACTCCCTGGAACATTATGCCATGGAAAAAGCACGTAAATCCATCGCTGCCCTGGCCGATCTCGCGCCTAAAACCGCCCTGCTCAAAACTGCCGGCGGCATTACGGAAGTAGATACGGCTCAACTGAAACCAGGCGATATTATCATTGTAAAACCCAATACTAAAATATCTGCCGACGGCGTAGTCGTAGATGGTAACAGCAGCGTAAACCAGGCTCCCATCACAGGAGAGAGCGTACCGGTAGATAAAACAGCAGTTGACGACCGCAATAATATAGACCTGAAAAAGGCGGCGCAGCTGGATGCTAAATACCGCGTATTCTCTGGTGCTATCAACGGCAACGGCTCTCTGGAAGTCATGGTGAGTCAGCCTGCCAGCGACTCCACCATTTCCAGGCTGGTAAAACTTGTCAATGAAGCGCAGACACAGAAATCGCCTACACAGCAATTCACGGATAAATTTGAACGCTATTTTGTACCGGCCGTACTGATACTGGTGGTGCTGCTCTGCTTCGCCTTCCTGGTCATCAATGAACCTTTCAGCGCCAGCTTTTACAGGGCCATGTCTGTGCTGGTTGCTGCCAGCCCATGCGCGCTGGCCATCTCCACACCCAGCGCCGTGCTTAGCGGCGTAGCACGTGCTGCCAAAATGGGTGTACTGATCAAAGGCGGCCGCCCGCTGGAAGATCTCGGCAATCTCACGGCCGTAGCTTTTGATAAAACAGGAACACTCACGGAAGGAAAACCTAAACTTACACAAGTACTTCCGCTCAACGGCATCACCGAGCAGGAACTGCTGCAGGCGGCCATCGCCGTGGAAGCACTCAGCGATCACCCATTGGCTAAAGCCATCGTGCGCGATGGTAAAACAAAACTCGGCAGCACGCCCGTTCCTCAGGCGCAATCACTGGAAGCTGTACTGGGCAAAGGTATCCGGGCCACGCTCGATAACATACCGGTATTTATCGGCAACCTCGCCCTGTTCGAAGCGCTGGACGATAACCGCCCTTCTCCTGCCATCATCCAACAGGTGCAGGCACTGGAAGCCGGTGGTAATACTACCATGATCGTCCGGAAAGACAAACAATACGCCGGCATCCTCGCCATGATGGATACTCCCCGCGCAGAAGCCGCACAGGTACTGCAGGATCTCAAAAAATCCGGTATCCGCCGCATGATTATGCTCACCGGCGATAACCAACAGGTAGCCGACGCCGTTGCAAAAGAAATAGGCATCACCGATGCCTGGGGCGGACTTCTCCCGGAACAGAAAGTGGATGCCATCAGAAAACTGGCGCAACAGGAAAATAAGGTGGCCATGGTCGGCGACGGCGTCAACGACGCACCCGCTATGGCCAACAGCACCGTAGGCATCGCTATGGGCGCCGCCGGCTCCGACGTT
Source organism: Chitinophaga solisilvae (assembly GCF_009928525.1). Lineage (GTDB taxonomy): Bacteria > Bacteroidota > Bacteroidia > Chitinophagales > Chitinophagaceae > Chitinophaga > Chitinophaga solisilvae. The sequence continues at coordinate 59,303 of NZ_JAABOK010000009.1, forward strand.
GCTCTCGAAACCGCCGACATCGCCCTCATGGGCGACAAACTCGATCTGCTCCCCTTCGCCATAGGGCTCAGCCGGAAAGCCAGCCGCATCATCAAACAAAACCTCTGGATGAGCCTCGGCATGGTAGCCATACTCATTCCACTCACCATCACCGGCATAGCATCTATTGGCCCCGCGGTAATGGCGCATGAAGGATCTACGCTGGTGGTTGTTTTTAATGGGCTGAGGTTACTGGCGTACCGGAAATAAATAATTACGAATTACGAATTATGAATTACGAATGAAGAAGCGAAGAGCTAAACGTAGATGAAAGGTGATAACTTAAAAATATCTTCCTTTAATCTACGTTTAGCTCTTCGCTTCTTCATTCGTAATTCGCAATTCGTAATTCGTAATTATCCGGACGCGGCGCAGGAGCCCGCCCACAGCCACTCAATAAAAAAGGCGGATAGCCGAATTAAAATTTCCGTTCAGACCATTTCAGGATTTCCATATCGTTTTATTTTACGGGTTGCTTTTAGCATGTGCTTCCAGTAACTGTAACGTATGAATAATGGACTTGTTGCTTGCCCAGCTTTCATGTCCGGGGATGATATATGCAGGACGCGGATACTTTTGCTGCAGCCTGCGGAGTGACTGCGGCCACGCCTTCAGGTTGGATTCGGCGATGTAGCCCATCTCCTGGTTGTCAACGCTCTTGATGAGGCAGCCACCATACAGGATACGTGCATCCTTCGCCCATATCACTATGTTATCTGCCGTATGACCCTCGCCTGCAAAAAAGGTTTGCAATGCGTGCTGTCCTACGCGGAATACAGTATCTTTCGTGAAACGGAATGCTGCCTCCTGCTCCTTTTTCTGCCGGCAGATCTGATAAGTCTGCTCTGTAGAATATGTTTTGATACCCTTCTTCCTGAAATAATCAAATCCTCCTGTTCTGTCTGCATGCGAATGCGTGGCAATACATATCACCGCGGGCTGATGATGTTTCTGTTCGATACTATCCAGCAACGGTTGCAGCTGTGCAGTGTCCCACGGACAATCAATAATAACAGTACCCTTATTTGTTACTACATACATTCCGTTGGCCGGATACAACTTACCGGCCCACTCGTGCCAGGTAGTATAAATGTAATAATCTCCCGTAAGATGTCTGATTTCCAATCCGCCGGAACGCTGCTGGGCAAAAGCGTTCAGGCTACAGCAAATACCGATGACCGCAGTGGTCATCTTCTTTAAAATATTCATAAGCAAAAAGTGTGAGCACACGAAGGTAGCAAGATTTACCGTTGGTGTATTTTTTTTATGAGGAATACAGAAGAATGTATCTTAGTAGTGTTTCCGACTGCTACATACACCATAAATTTTCCTTTACCCCCTCAACTACGTTTATGAAAAAAACATTTTTTATCCTGCTGATGATGGCATCAGTACAGGGTTACAGTCAGGATGCAACGCCTACCCTGAAAACAATTCTATTATCTCAGCTGAAAAGCACACATGACGCCAAAGACTGGTTCGTGCCCGTGAATACAGCGCTGGAAGGTCTTACTCCGGAGCAGGCCAACTGGAAAGACAACAGCGGGAATCACTCTATCGCACAGCTGGTGCAGCACCTGATCTTCTGGAATGAATGGCAGCTGGAAAAATTCAACGGCAAGACCGACAAATCATTCAGCGGCGATAACAACGAAACATTCGTGGTAGCCGATCAGCATGCCTGGAATGCCAGCGTTAAAAAAATCGATGACATTATGAAAGGCTGGGAAAATGTGGTGAACACGACCGATCCTAAAAAGATGGGCAACTGGTACGATGTGGTGGCGCATATCTCCGCGCATAACGCGTATCATATCGGGCAGATCGTGTATATCCGCAAGCTGCAGGGCAGCTGGAATCCTGACAAAGGTGTAAAATAAAACGCCGGCAGTGCTGTCACTACCGGCGCGGGCAACTAAAACGGACTACAGCCAGCTTCCGAAGCGCCGGATAAACCAGGTTTTCACACCCTGTGTGAGCACACAATAGCCTATCAGCACAATTAACAGGAACGGAAAATATCCCGGCGGTAACGCCTGCATTTTCAACGCGCCTGCCAGCGGTGAAAACGGTATCAGTATACCTGCAGCCATCACCAGCAGCGTCATGACGATGACCGGCGTTGCCGCCCTGCTCTGGATAAACGGGATCCTGCGGGTACGTATCATATGTACTATCAACGTTTGCGACAACAGCCCTTCTACGAACCATCCGCTTTGAAACAGCGCCTGGTGCTGGGGCATATTGGCTTTGAACACAAAGAACAACAGAGCAAAAGTGATATAATCAAAAACAGAACTGACAGGCCCCACAAACACCATGAACCTTGCAATGCCTGATGCGTCCCACTTACGCGGCTGCGACAGGTATTCCTTGTCCATCGTATCCCAGGGAATGGCCATCTGCGATACATCATACAACAGGTTCTGCACCAGCAGTTGTACCGGCAGCATGGGCAGGAAAGGCAGAAAGGCGCTGGCTCCCAGCATACTGAACATATTCCCGAAATTACTGCTGGCAGTCATCTTGATGTATTTGATAATATTGCCGAAAGTTCTGCGCCCGTAAATTACCCCCTTGCGCAATACCAGCAGGTCTTTTTCCAGCAGGATGATATCGGCGCTTTCTTTGGCAATGTCGGTGGCGGTATCTACGGAGATGCCCACATCTGCTTCCCGGAGTGCTGCGGCGTCATTGATGCCATCGCCCATAAAGCCCACCGTGTGCCCCTTCTGCTGCAGCAATTTTACGACGCGTGTTTTCTGCGCCGGGCTCAGCTTAGCAAAAATACTGGTACTGTCCAGCTGCGCGGTCAGCATCTCATCTGTTAAAATTTCCAGGTCAGCGCCCAGCAGGATGTTATTCACAGGGATGCCTACATCCTTACAGATCTTGCGGGTAACAATTTCATTATCGCCGGTCAGCACCTTCACGGTAACACCCAGCTGGTGCAATGCTTCTACAGACGGGCGGGCAGAAGGTTTGGCCGGGTCCAGAAAACCGATGAAGCCGGTCAGTACCAGATTATTTTCATCTGCCACACCATAATTCAGCGCACGGCTGTCAAACTCGCGGATAGCCACCAGCAACACCCTCAGCCCTTCTTCATTAAGGCGGCGGGAAGTATGCAGCACGGCCTGCCGCATATGTTCGTCCATTAGCATGATCTTATCGCGTTCCAGGTGCACGGAGGTATCCTCTCCCGGATCAAAGGCATGCGTGCAAAGCGCCAGCATTTCTTCCACAGCGCCCTTGCAGATCAGCAGGTGTTTTCCGTTGTGCTGCTTCAGTATAACGGACATGCGCCTGCGCTGAAAATCGAATGGAATTTCATCCAGTTTGGAAAAGTGTTCTGCCACCTTCAGGTGCTCATGCAGCTCCGCATGTTCCAGCACTGCCTGGTCCAGCAGGTTACGCAGCCCCGTCTGATGATAGCTGTTGAGATATGCCCATTTCAGCACTTCGTCATCTTCCTGCCCCAGCACGTTCAGGTGTCTTTCCAGCACAATTTTATCCATGGTCAGCGTACCCGTTTTATCGGTACACAGCGTATCCATGGCGCCGATATTCTGTATGGCATTCAGCCGCTTTACAATCACTTTACGCTTGCTCATAGAAACCGCCCCCCTGGCCAGGTTGGCAGTAACCACCATCGGCAGCATTTCAGGGGTAAGTCCAACGGCAACGGCTATAGCAAAAAGCAGCGCTTCTATCCAGTCATGTTTTATGAAGCCGTTGATTAAAAAAATCAGGGGTACCATGACCAGCATAAAGCGTATCAGCAGCCAGCTGACACTGTTCACGCCTTTATCGAAACTGGTTTCTGCACGTTTACCTGCCAGGGAAGCGCCGATAGCGCCGAAGTAAGTCTGGTTACCGGTATTTACGGCAATGGCAGTAGCTGCGCCACTCACTACATTGGTACCCATAAAGCAGATATTCTCCAGCTCCAGCGGCATACGGTGGTCGGCATCCGAAATGCTGTATTCATGTTTTTCTACTGGCAGCGCTTCCCCGGTAAGCATGGCCTGGCTCACGAACAGGTCTTTCGACTGCAGGATACGGCAGTCGGCAGGAATCATATCGCCGGCAGACAATAAAAAAACATCTCCCGGTACTATCTGCCGTATATCCGTTTCCTGGTGGCGGTGTGACGAGCGTATAAGCATGGCCGTAGTTTTGACCATACCCTGTAATTTCTCTGCTGCCCTGTTGCTACGGAACTCTTGCCAGAAGCGCATAACAGAGCTGAGGAAGATCATTACCCCTACCACGATAACGGTTTTATAGTCACGGTCTGCCGGCGCTGCCAGCATCACATCCATTACCAGGGAGACGAGCGCTATGGCTGCCAGTACACCGATGAAAGGATTGATAAATGCCTGCAGGAGCTGTATGTACCAAGCGGGTGATCTGGCATGCGTAATTTCATTGTGGCCGAAAATGCGGTGGCGGTCCTGTACCTGGTTATCAGAAAGCCCGTCGGCGGTGCTTTCCAGCATAGCAAGGCTCCCGCTTCTGTCTGTCCGCGCAATATTCCGCAGCCTCGTGGCGGCGGCTACGTTGAATCCGTCGCTGGTAGCCATGCGGGTAAAAGGCATGTGTTTTCTGATCCTGTTGGTGGCTGTTCTGATCATAGCTCATTCTTTGAAGGGTTATACATCGTTTTGCTGACCGGTTACTTCCCATTTTACTTTCATCACGTCCTTTTCTATGGTGAGCCGGCCGGCCACTCTTTCCATGAGACTATCCTGCGGAGTGGCGGCAATTATTTCCGCGGTGATAATGGCGTTCTGCGGGTCGCCGTTATCGCTGCTGGTCAGTGAGCGGAGCAACAGGTGTTCGTCGTTGCTCAGGTACTGCATCAGCAGGATGCGGATATGATTTTCCACTTTCTCGCGGCACTTGATGGTAAAGAGATATTCCGTTTGCGGGGCGGCGGCACGTTTCATCGGGAAGCTGCCCAGCACTACACCCAGCGGACGCAGGAGCATATGTGTCAGGATAACAATGGCGCTGGTGATAACAGCCTCGCCGAAAAGGCCAAAACCGGCCAGGGAGCCAACGGCAGCAGAGCACCAGATAGTAGCGGCGGTGTTCAGCCCCTGTATATTGATGCCGTCTTTCATGATAGCGCCCGCGCCCAGAAAGCCGATACCGCTGATGATATAGGAAGCAACACGGCCTACGGCATCGCCGCCGATACGGATGGACAGGCAAAGGAAAGCCGCCACCCCTATGCACACCAGCGTATTGGTTCTCAGTCCGGCGCTCTTCTGCCGCCACTGCCGCTCAATACCGATGCAGGCGCCCAGCAGGAAAGCCAGTCCGAGACGTGTGGTGAATTCAAATAATGTCATAATACCTGTTTTAAATGGGATACAGCAGTCACCACTTAAAACAGTGATGACTATATCGGGTAACGCGTTATACGTGCGGGTCCTGTGTCCATAGTGAATAATGTTTGCTGACGATGCAAAATTAAAACGGCCCCTTCACAGGAGCCGTTAGAAAGCATTTAGAAAAAAATTAGAATTTCATTAGTACGCTATTTTTTCGCGGTGGCAAAGCGTTTGGTGACTACGCCCTTTGCATCCAGCGTTTCAAAAACGGGGTTACCGGTGCTGTCTACGCCGATACGCAGCCGCGCCCTGCCGTCAGGTCCGTTGAATGTCAGCCCGGCTTTACCGTTGGCGGTATGCAGGATGATCCGGTTCTGATTATTGCCGATTTTATCCAGCGGCCCCCGGTCATTGATGACCAGCGCCGCTTCATAATTGCTGCCATCTTTATCTTCCCTGGAAAACAGGCCTATAGCGTCGGCATTGCTGTAGTCAAAAGCAAGCGCGCGCATGCCCAGCTTCTCATTGGCGGAAAGAGCGATACCACCGCATTCATTGCCCTTCTCATCATAAAATACCAGGCCGGCAGGAGCTACTGCCCGCTTATACGTTTTACCGCCGATAACCGGCGGTGGCATTTTCTCCTGGTTGGATATAACAAGTCTGCTCCGGCCGGCATCATCTACAATGTTAATCCGCTTCACGCTGATCTCTTCAAATGATTCATGCAGATTTCTGAAAGCCATTAAACTCATAGCCAGGGCGATGGTAACAATAACGGAATAGATCGCCAGGAAACGGCCGGCAACAGGTGTTTTCATCATACAAATTTGGTTGAGACGGTTTTACATTAAGGAAAACCAAATGTACCATTTTTGTAATCAATTAGACCGGAGGCTTTTGGCAGGATTGATCAACGCCACCCGGATAGCCTGGTAGCTGACGGTAAGTACGGCAATGACCACCGCCAGCAAACCTGCCAGCAAAAATATCCACCACTGTACCGATATCCTGTAGGCATACTGACTCAGCCAGGTACTCATCATCCACCATGCCAGCGGAAACGCTACAACGGCAGCAATCAGCACCAGCTGCAGGAATTCGCCGGATAACAGGCCGGCAATGGACGGAATACCTGCGCCCAGCACCTTGCGGATACCGATTTCCTTTGTCCGGCGCTCGGCGGTATAAGCAGCCAGTCCGAATAATCCCATGCAGGAAATAATTACCGCCAGCGTTGCAAATAAACGGGACAACCTCCCCATCAGCACTTCATTCGTAAACATGGCATTGAACTGCTCGTCTACAAACTTAAAGGCAAAAGGATAATCGGGATTATCATGCTCAATGACCGCGCGGATTTTACGAATACCCTCTTCTGTACCCACACCGGCAGCAATACGTACATACATAAACACCGGATCATTGGTACGGCTGAAAAACGCCACAGGGTCCGGCTTTCCGTACATATCTCCATACACAAAATCTTCCGCCACACCGACAATTGTATAAATCTTTACACTGTCATCCCATTCAGGCGCCATGAATGACATGCCGATAACACTCTTGTTACTGATGACCTTTGCGAGCGAATGGGTGATGATAACACTTAAACTATCACTCGCTGCCGCTGGCATAAAATCACGGCCCTCCCGGATCTTCATGCCGGATGTTTTAATAAAATCCGGGCTTACATTCCGATGCGATATCAATACATGCTCCTGCTCCGGTTTTCCGGGCCAGCTGAAAGCAGCTGTATTGTTACCGCCGTATATTGTTTCATGGTCAGACAAGGCCGCGTTCTCTACTGCGCCTGTAGCCAGGAGATGCTGGCGGACAGCCTCATAATTTTTAGCAATAGCACCTTCTGCTTTCAGTTCTATCAGGTTATGCCGGTCATATCCCAGATTCCTGTTGCGTATATGCTGTAACTGTTGAAAGACAACCATAGTGGAGATGATCAGCACGATAGAGATAGTAAACTGCGTGATGACCAGCCCTTTGCGGATCCACAGCTCCCCGCCGCCTTGCTGCATCCGGCCTTTCAGTACTGCTATCGGCCGGAAAGACGAGAGGTAGAAGGATGGATAGCTGCCGGCAGTAAGTCCGCATATCAGCGTGATCATAACTATTGCCAGCAGGTGTGTGGGCTTCAGTACATCCGGCAGGATATGCTTTCCTACCATGGCATTAAATGCCGGCAGCAGCAGGTATATAGCAACGATGGCCAGTAGCATGGCAACAGCTGATAACAGCAGCGCTTCTCCGGCAAACTGGAATATCAGTCCCCTCCTGCCTGCACCCAGCACCTTTCTGACACCCACTTCCCTGGAACGGCCCTCACTGCGGGCGGTTGCCAGGTTCATGAAGTTAATGCAGGCAATTAATATGATGATCCACCCAATGACCCCGAACAACCGCACATACGCAATACGCCCACCCGTCTGTATACCATTCTCGAAATTATTGTACAGCCGCCAGTCATTCATGCTGAATAAAAATGGCGATACAATGGCCTGTGGTAATATTCTCTTTACGGCTGCCTGCATTTCCCTGTTTACCGCGGCAGTATCGGTACCTGCCTGCAATTCCACATAGGTGCTGACAGCATTGGCATCCCAGCTGTTCATCCATGCCCTTTGATGAAAGTAGGCAGGAAATGGCGCTACCCATTCAAACCGGAAGGAAGAATTATCCGGATGATCTTTAATGATACCGGTTACCTGGAATGTTTGCCGGTTATCCATCTGCACCATCTTCCCGATCACATTTTTTTCCTCCCCGAAAAATTTCCTGGCTCCCTTTTCCGTCAGCACTATCGCATAAGGTTGCGTAAACGCCTGTGCAGCGGTTCCCTGTACAAACGGAAAGGTAAACATGGTGAAGGCGGTGCTGTCCATAAATGCGCCGGTAGCATACAGATGATGACCATTATAGCTGAAGAGATGCGTGATAGGCTCTTCGGTAGAGCGGCAGGTGGCTGCCACACCAGGAATAGATTGCTGTATGGCTGGCCCCATCAGTGCAGACGAAGATTGAAAAGTACGTATGGACCCGTTGTAATTCCAATGCTGCCGCACTACATACAGCTGATCCTTCTTTTCATGCACGCTGTCAAACATCCACTCATCTTCCACCCACAGGAATATAACACCGGCACAGGTGATGCCGATCATCAGCCCGAAGATATTGAGAAAGCTGTAAGTCCTGCTCTTAAGCAGACTACGTATAGCCGTGCGGAGATAGTGTATAATCATGATAAAGCTGGTACGAATAAAATGCCATTCAGCACCGTGACTAAAAATAAAAACTTTACACATTGAAAATAGTTCAATATGTTCATTTCTGTACAGGTATCGTCCGTTTTGTCTGAACTAACGGCAGAGGTTATACGTTGCAAACAAAATCCCAATTCACACCTTCTTAACAACCGCTGTCTTTATCTTCCCCGCAAAAAAAAATGAAAGCATTATCCCTGCTCCTTTCCTGTAGTATTCCCCTGACAACTATTGCACAACGTCATGCACCGCCGGTACAGCAGCGGTATGCGCGTGCTGCGGTTACCTCGCTGATTGACGACATGCACAAAGAGCTGGCAGACAGCCATCCCGGTTACTACCGGTATAACAACAAAGCTGCGCTTGATAAATACCTGGACAGTGTCAAGGCTACTATCCGCAAAGATTCACTGGATGAACTGGAAATTTATCACAAGATAAAACCATTTGTAGCAAAAATCGGATGCCTGCATACCGCCCTCTCCCTCTCGCCCGGATATACCCGGTACCTGAACAGCGGCAGCAACCTGCTGCCCCTGCAACTGCATATTGAAAACGAAAAAGCCTTTGTTACCGCCAACTACAGCGGCAGCCGGGAACTGGCGCCGGGTACAGAAATAACAGCTATCAATGGTAAAAGCATGGCTGCCATTATTGCGTTGCTGCTACCAGCCATTCCGTCGGACGGGCATAATCTCACGTTGAAATACCGCGCGCTGGATACGCAGTTCCCCTCCTGGTACCGGTCTATGATAGCGGTAACAGATTCCTTTACGGTGAGCACCGGTACACAACAGACAGTTACGATACCCGGCGCGGCATTTCAGACCCTTGCCCGCGACGGCTTCCTGCAGGAGCCATCTTACCGTAAAACCCTGGACTTCAGGATGACAGCGCAAACCGGCATACTTACCATACATTCCTTTGCCGCTACCGACATCAAAAAAAGCGGTCAGCATTTCAGGAAATTTATAGACAGCGTGTTCCTGCAGCTGCAGCAGCAAAAAGTGCAGCAGCTGATTGTAGACCTGCGCGACAATACCGGCGGCACCGATAACAATGCCGTCTATTTCACACGGCATTTCTTTGATAAACCCTTCCGGTACTGGGATCGTATTGAAGTCACAAAAGATATTGCCAGGCAGATAAAAGGTTTTGCAAGATTATTCTACCGCAAACCCGAAAAGCGTGACAGCAGCTATCTCTGGAAGAAGTCAAAAATAACGTCGGAGTTTAATTATTACACGATGCAGTTTCCCGCAGCGCATCCTTTTACAGGGAAGACGTATGTGCTGATTAATGGTTTCTGCATGTCTTCCTGCGCAGATGCAGCCGCCATTCTATCCTGCAACAAAAAAGCCGTGCTGATCGGGGAAGAAACAGGCGGCGGTTACCAGGGTAATAACAGCGGTATGATGCCCTCTGTAAGACTGAAGCCTACCGGGTTGATGCTCACCGTGCCTTTACAGCAGTATTTCAATGCCGTAGATACCGGCGTACATACCGCGCGAGGCGTTATGCCGGATTATCCGGTAGCCGTGCATACAGCAGATATTCTCCGGCAGGAAGATGCGGCTATGACGAAAGCCTGGCAGCTGATCCGTCAGCAGCCGCAGGAATAATTTATTGTGCCAGCCAGGTAGGATCATCATTCAGGCTCAGTCGCATTTCCAGCAGGCTGGGCTTGAATCCTGCTTTCAGATAAGCTTTCACGGCTGCTTCGTTGTTATGATATACATCCAGGCACAGTTCTGTGACGCCCTTCAGATAGGCCCACTCTTTCAATGCTGCCAGGATTAAGGTGTTAACGCCCCGCCCTCTGAATTCCGGGCGAACAAACATAAAGCCAAGATAAGCATGTTGCAGGTGCTTACGATAGTGTTTGGCATTTTCCAGCCGGGCGTAACCGGATCCTATGATCTCTTCTCCTGCCACTGCTACAGCCACTTCTGTATCTTCTGCCGCAATCATCTCCGCAATATCATAGTAATGAATGTTGCCTTCTTTCAGGGTGCTGTCGTACGGGCGTTCTGCCGCAACAATGCCCTGCTCAAATGCCAGTAGTACTTCCAGGTCTGCTATAGTGGCCTTTCTTACAAATATCTCCATGTTAATGCATTTTCAGTTTAACAATCATGACGGTTTATCCGGCTGTAATTTCTGCTTATCAGCAGCAGCTTTCATAACAAAATTTCAGCAGCATAAATTTCGCATTTATCTCTGAAAGAAAATATCAGATAATCATTTTATTATTTTACTATCTGGTTATCTGAGATTTGAAATGCAGCGGTCTGCCGCGATAACCGGCGCTACGGCATGTTGTAAATGGAACCGAAAGCGTAACTTTATTTTTCAAACGATACACACGGTATGTACCAGCAGTATACTCCGCACATAGCGCTCACCTCTTTTATTGACGCCTACTGGACAGTAAGCGTGCATACCCGGCAGGCGCAGCAGAGCAGAATACTGCCTGACGGTTGTGTAGATATTATCTGCAACCTGGGCAATGAAGTACCTGACACCGATGGCGGCGCCGGCATGCTTACAGACAGGGCTTATCTCGTAGGCACCATGACGCAGTATTCCGTTCCGGTGATGCAGGCAGATACCAGGCTGACAGGTATCCGTTTCAAACCCGCCGGCTTCGCCGCATTCTATGACCTGCATCTGCAGGAGGCTACGGACAACTGTATTCCGTTTGCCCAGGAACTGGTGCCGCTGTTGCATAAGGCCGGCAGCGATTTCACGGCACAGCTGGACCAGTATTTCCTGCATCGCCTGACCAATGCAGCTTCCCGGCTGATTGCCATTACACAGGATATACAGCAGCAACATGGTTTGGTGAAGATAGCCGATCTGGCCAGTCGCCATTTTATTACGCCCCGGCAACTGGAAAGGCAGTTTATGAAATTTACCGGCGTTTCTCCCAAAGCCTTCTCCAATATTGTAAGATACCGGCATGTGCACCACCTGATAAAAAATATGACGCCGGGAGTAAGTATGCAGACCATTGCCTTTGAAAACGGCTATTACGATCACGCGCACCTGGCTAACGATATCCGGAAATATACCGGCCTCACGCCTACCTCGCTATAAAAAGCCATTATTTTCTGTAAAATATGCCGTAAGAAAGGATGCCGTAAAGTACAGGCATGCCTGTTATTCCCGGCTGTTCTATGCTACAGGCGGGCCTCTGAAGCGGTTTAGCCCGCTGCTTGTCCGCCGGCAGCCGGAACTTTTTTCCGGCGTTAAGATGTAATTAACAATTCACACTTTTCAATTGCTTAATCTTGCAACAGGACAATAAACCCTGCGTATATGCTACGGCAACCAGCACTTATAAAAACAGGTGATTCATGGACGTTTGTTCAGCCGGACAACACTGTCAGCTTTTACAAGGAGCTGCTGACAGCCATGGAGCTGATGGACAGCCGGATGATTGTAGCGGAGCGGATGTTGAGGAAGATTATCATGGTATGCGGTACCGGCAGTATAGATGCATTGCTGACGCTGGGACTGATACTGAACAGGTCCGGCCGCAGCATAGAAGGAGATGCGCTGATACACAGGGCGCACAGTATCTGTCTGGAAGCGATCCCGCCCTGTTTCGATACGAACCTGGATGAGGTGTACTGGTGTATTATTGAGAACCGGCCATTTCTGCGCTCTTTTCATGCGGTATGTGCCGCATATATCCGGGAACAGCAGTATGATAAGGCGCTGGAGAAAATCAATTACCTGCTGCGCATTAACAAGGGCGACGACACGGACGTAAGCGCCATGTTGCCGGCATGTTACCTGCATCTGCAGCAGTATGAGGCATATATGGACTGGTATAACGCGTTACCGGCCGGAAAAAGGACGATGGAAACTGCTTTCTGTTCTTTCCTGGCTTGTTTTAAACTGGGCAGAAAAGAGCTGGCACGTACAAAATTTCTGGAGGCCAGGCGGGAATATCCCCATATGGCAGCAGAGCTGATCAAATCCCATCACCGGTTCCCGGAGGATGAATTTGAGACTATGCAGGCGGAAATCCCTGCTGGGAGCAGGCAGGAAGCGTTTGTTTACTGGTATAAGTCAAAAGAACTGTGGCAGGCGGAAACAGCGCTGAAGCAATTTATGATGAGTATAGACAGCCATATCCTTCGACCATAATTGTTTACCGTTCCCCAAAATAGCGGCAAAGGCATCGCGGTACATGTAAGGCATAAATACATGGCCGCATGTCTGCCGCCTATGGCAACTGTAAAGCCAGGTGCAGGGTCTGATCCTGGAAATAATACCGTACCCCGGTCGTATATTGCAGCACCTGCAGAAATGATTCCAGGGATTGAGCCTTATCCATAGCGCCGGTAAAGAGTTTACGGGCCACTGCCGGGTCGTCCAGTACTACGGGGGTATTAAACCAGCGGGGCATCAGTTCAGCCACTTCCTGCATGGTAGCGTTGTGGAATACATGTACCGACCAGTTGCTCACCGCATCGGGTAAAGCCGGCTGGTTCATATGTGCCAGCTGCTGCTGATGTTCCCTTATCGCCCTGTTTTCCCGTTCCTGCCTGCTGTGCAGGAAACCGAACAGGCAAAGAGCAAACATCATAATGGCAATACAGGCAGCCACCACCCGGTAGTTATAAGGCCTGATATCATCTTCGCGCACCAGCTCATCCTCTACTGCCAGCCATCCCGCACCGGCATCCGTAACATCCTTCCCGCGATCTATCTTTCCCTGACGGATCAGCCGCTGGTATTCAATCGCTACTCGCTTAGCATTGGGAACCCGATCCATCAGATCGAACAGCTCCCTGGTTTCTTTGTCGTTCAAATCTCCGTTGTTTAAAGATTAGCAAAACATCAGTCCGGTCATCATCACGCCGGTTAAAGAACAGGTTAATACTGAAATAGCAGGTGTAGCATCGTTTAGAAGGTTAGCAGGGCATTCAAACGGGTTAGGCCGGGTTCCGTGAGAATGTACGCACAAGGCCGGGAAATTCATTCCTCTTCCATATAAACGAAACCCTGTGATTTTTGGTTTTTCATAATAAAACAAATTTTATTTGAGAATTAACGGACTCTACTGCTGATTTTGGAATTTACGGATTTGTGGATTTACGAATTTTTAAATGCAGCGGATATCTTCGCGAAGATCTTTGCCGCATTTAAAAATTCGTAAATCCCAAAATCCGTAAATCCCAAAATCTATAAATCTCCTCACTTCAGGGAAAATGATCCATTGCACAAAATCTCAAATAATTAAATAGTCAATTCTCTTTACCTTTGCGCCTCAATCTGAAAACAGCTGATGAAATCTGTCAAAAACCGGTACGCCGTTCTCTTTGGCTTTATTGCCCTTTACCTGATATTATCCTTCTTAGTTCGTGCTGCGCTGCTGATATGGGCATTTCCCCAGTCGGGCATGACCGCTGCCAATATTTTCCCTGTATTTGCAAAAGGATTTATATACGACGCAGGCGTTTCCCTGTTCTTTACCATTGCCTATGCGCTTTATCTGCTGGTATTGCCGCAGCGGCTCAACAACACGCTCTTCAACCGCATCTTTACCTATACGGGGTTCTTCCTGGCACTGATGATTGTCATGTTCTCCTTCTTTGCAGAATTCACATTCTGGGGCGAATATTCCGGCCGGTTCGATTTCATCGCCGTGGATTATCTGATATATACCTATGAGGTGATCAGCAATATCAATCAATCTTATCCCTTACCATGGCTGATCGGCGGTGTAGTAGCCGGCACGGTGCTGCTGACCTGGCTGATGAGCCGCAACGGTAATTTCCGCCGCAGCTTCCGGTCCAATATGCCCTTCGGCAGAAGACTGGCTACCTTCCTCGCGCTGCTGGGACTACTGCTGTCACATGCCTTCTTTATCAGTAATACCTGGGCTGAAAAAAGCAAGAACCGCTACGCACAGGAATTATCCAAAGCGGGCATCTATTCTTTCATATCTGCCTACCTGAACAACGAACTGGCGTACGACAAATATTACCTGCTGGAAGATGAAAACACCGCCTTCACCCAGGTACGCCAGCTGCTGCAACAACCGGATGCCCGTTACCTGGAAAACGGGAAGAGCATATTCCGCAGTATAACGGATACGGCTATACCGGTAAAGCCCAACGTCATCATGGTGACCATCGAGAGCTTCAGTGCCGATTTTATGGCCCGCTTCGGTAACAAGGAAAATATAACACCGGTACTGGACAGTATCGCCCGGGAAGGTGTATTGTTCACCAACATGTATGCAACCGGCACCCGGACTGTCAGAGGTATGGAAGCCCTCACGCTGGCGGTGCCGCCTACACCCGGACAAAGCATCGTGCGCAGGAAAAACAATGAAAACCTCTTCTCCGCCGGCAGCATCTTCCGTAAGCAGGGATATGAAGCCACCTTCTTTTACGGAGGCGACGGCTACTTCGATAATATGAATAAATTCTTCGGCAACAACGGCTACGATATTACTGACAGGCTGCGTTCCCGGCTCGTAGACGACCAGATTGCCACCAGACGTACCCATATCCCCGACAGCGCCGTACAGTTTGAAAATGCCTGGGGCGTCTGCGATGAAGACATCTACAATGCCGCTATTAAAAGCGCAGATGAAAAATATGCCGCAGGCAAACAGTTCTATGATTTTATCATGACTACCTCCAACCACCGCCCATTCACCTATCCTGCCGGAAAAATTGACATCCCTTCCGGCAGCAGCCGCGAAGGTGCGGTGAAGTATACGGATTATGCCATCGGACAGTTCCTGCAGAAAATCCGTACCAAACCCTGGTTTGCCAACACTGTTATCATCTTTGTAGCAGACCATTGCGCCAGCAGTGCCGGTAAAAATGAAATTGAAGTCAGCAAATACCATATCCCCTGCATACTCTATAATGTGCCTGGCGCCGCACCGCAGGAAATATCCGCCATGTGCTCACAGATAGATCTTTATCCTACCTTGCTGGGTATGCTGCATTGGTCGTACAACAGTAATTTCTACGGGCAGAATGTACTGGCTCCCGGCTATCAGCCACGCGCCATGGTGAGTACCTATCAAAAGCTCGCTTACCTGGAACCCGGTAAACTGGTGATATTAAGTCCGCAGCAAAAAGCACAGTGTTTCTCCTGGAATCAGGACAAAAACGACCTGCAGCCAATAGCTACCGACAATACATTGTTACAACATGGGTTGGCTACCTACCAGACCGCCTATGCACTGTTTAAAAACGGTGGCATGCGTAAATAATTTATTTGTTGTAGTCTGACTAATTTTAGTAAATTTATTATTCTGGTATTTTTTCCCGGAATGGGGTAATCTATGTTCCTTAACTCTTGCCTGCTTTATTCATTGTCCTGTATTCAATAGTATTGCGTGACCTGCCTGCAACGGGTTCCATGCATATCGGTTTTCAGAATTGATTAAACGATTTCCCCATGCTGGCGAACACTTTTCCCGACGATGAGGCTGGAAGTATAAAGGTCGGCGAATCATTGGAAGCATTGATATGGCAACACCCTGTTTCCAGGGAACAAAAGGCGCTGGAAATAATATCTCAGCTGCATGATGATTTCGCTGCATACAAAACCCACTCCCAGATTAATGAAGCGCTGCTGCAAACCCTGACGGCTTTTACCGGCAGTGAATATGGATTTATCGGTGAGCCGGAAAATAATAACAGCACTTCCGGCCTGTGCATAAAGGCGGTATGTAATATGCGCCGGCATCCCGATGTGCGGCCCTACTTCGGAACACGCACAGATGACGGACAATACCTGATTCAGCTGCATACCTTATCCACACAGGTATTGCTGACGGGCCGCCCGGTGCTGAATAACAATCCGGCTGCCGACGAGCGCCCTGCCGGCAAGCCTGCATGCCCCACGCCCATCTTCCGTAATTTCCTCGGCCTGCCACTGATCCGCAAAGGAGAAGTAACGGGTATGATAGGCTTCGCAGACCGGGAAGGCGGTTACGATCCCGGTATCATTGCCCTGCTGCGGCCCATCCTGTTTACCTATACTACCTTATTGTATACCGATCAGGCCGATACCCTCCGCGCCGGTATGGAAGCTGCCAACAGACAGTTGTCTGCCGACATCGACGCGCTGATGAACACCCTGGATGATATTGTTTTTGAAATGGATGAACACAAAGTGTTCACCAAAGTATGGTGCAAACAGGAAAACCTGCTGTTCATTCCCATGAAGGAAGTGATCGGCAAAAGCATCAGCGAGGTAATGGGCGAACATTCCACCGCCTTCTGCAAGATGGCTGATACACTCCTGCTCACCGGAGAACCACAATACTACGAGTATACCGACATACGTCAGAACCTGCACCACTGGTACGCACTCAAAATGAGTCAGATCATGACCAGCCAGCCTGGTCCGAAACGACTGCTGCTGCTCATCCAGAATATCACCCAACGCAAACGTGATGAACTGGAACTACGCCATGTTAACGCGGCCCTTGCCCGTAATATTCACCTGCTGGACATCACCCAGCAGATGGGATTGATAGGCGGATGGGAATTCAATATCGTTACCGGAGAAATTTACTGGACCCGGCAGGTTTACCAGATGCGGGAGGTACCGGAAAACTTCAGGCCCTCCTTCGATGACGGCGCATTCTATCATCCGGATGACCGGCCCCTGCTCCAGGCCGCGCACCAGCAGCTGCTGGTGCAGCAGAAAAGATTCTGCCTGGAACTGCGGCATATCTCTGCCAGAAATACCTGTAAATGGGTCAAAACCGTAGGCATGCCTGTTTATACCAATGATACCCTCACGCACTTCAGGGGTATCATTATGGATATAGACAAACAGAAACTGTCTGAACTGGAACTTGGTCAGGCCAGGGTCAACGCAGAACAGGCCGCCAAAGGCCGCAGCGATTTTCTTTCTGTGATGAGCCATGAAATCCGGACACCCCTCAATGCCATCATCGGCATCGCCGGCATTATGCAGGACGACCCTGCCGCAGATCATAAAGAAGTGCTGCATAGCCTGCAGTTTTCTGCCAATCATCTGCTGGGCCTTGTCAACGATATCCTCGATTTCAGCAAGATTGAAGCCGGGAAGATAGAGCTGGAACATGTTCCGCTGAACCTGCGGGAACTTGTGCAGGATATTGCTGCCAACTTCCAGCCGCTGGCAAAAGCCAAAGGCATCAAACTATACACCAACATAGACCACGACCTGGCCGTCCAGATTACCGGCGATCCGGTACGTCTTTCGCAGATACTGAGCAACCTGGTCAACAACGCCATCAAGTTCACCGACAAGGGCGCCGTTACCCTGGAGATACACCAGGAATCCTACATCCGTGGCAAATGCAGCATCAGCTTCAAGGTAAAGGATACCGGTGTGGGCATCGCACCGGAAATGCTGGAGCAGGTATTTGATACTTTTGTTCAGGAAGATTCTGCCACGACCCGCCAGTACGGCGGTACAGGACTGGGCCTCGCCATTACACGCAGGCTGGTGGAGCTGATGCAGGGCAACATTCATATCTCCAGCGTAAAAGGAGCCGGCACCACCTTCTATTTCACCCTGGATTTTGAGCTGCCGGAATCAGCGGCAGCAGATCGTCAGACCGACCTTTCGCTGCCACCCGGATTTCTCACAGGCATGCACCTGCTCATCGTGGAAGATAATAAAATCAATGTACGCGTCATGCAGCTGCAGCTGGCCAAATCCGGCGCCACTACCACCGTTGCCGTCAATGGTAAGGATGCCATCCTCAAAATGGAACAGCAGAAATTCGATGGCGTCATGCTGGATCTCCATATGCCCGAAATGAACGGCTACGAAACTATCCCACATATCCGCACCCTGCAGCCCAACGCTTTCATCGTAGTACTCACCGCCGATATCATGCCCGAAGTATCCGAACGCCTCCACGCACTACATGTAAAGGATATACTTCCCAAACCCTATAAGGCAACGGATTTGTACCGGGTACTGGTGAAGTACAGGTTGTCGGTTACGGATATGTTTTGAAATAATTACGAATTACGAATTGCGAATTACGAATGAGGAGCGAAGATTTAAGCGAAGAAGCGGATACATAATAGTAATATCGCTTCGGTCTTCGTTTATATCTTCGCTCCTCATTCGTAATTCGCAATTCGTAATTCGTAATTATTCCCCCAAATAACTCCTACTTTTGCTCCATGTTAAAAGACAACCTCTCTTCAAGAGATCTAAGTGTAATATGGCATCCTTATACACAGATGCAGACTGCGCCGGCGCCGATCGGGATTGTTCGGGGAGAAGGCGCTTGTCTATATGATGAAGACAACAACAGTTATATAGATGCGACCTCCAGCTGGTGGGTGAATATACATGGGCATGCGCATCCTTATATGGCGCAGCAGCTGGCTGCGCAGGCGATGGAATTACAGCACTGTATTTTTGCCGGTTATACGCATCCGCCTGCGGTGAACCTGGCAGAACGGTTACTGCAGATATTGCCGGGAGAACAAAGCCGGGTATTTTATTCTGACAACGGCTCTACCGCCGTAGAGGTAGCGTTGAAGATGGCGCTGCAGTACTGGGATAACAAGGGGCAACGCCGCCATAAAATTATGGCTTTTAAAAATGCCTATCATGGTGATACCTTCGGCGCAATGAGCGTGAGCGGCCGCAGTGTTTTCACCCGTGTATTCGATGATTTCCTTTTCGAAGTACATTTTCTTGATGTGCCGACGCCAGAGAACACCGACCATCTCATTCAGGAGATTGCCGCACTGGGACCGGACCAGGTAGCCGCTTTCATCTTTGAACCGTTGCTGCAGGGTTCCGGTGGTATGGTGATGTACGATATACCCTCTTTTGACAGACTCCTGCAATATTGCGCCGGCAATGACATACTGCTGATCGCTGATGAAGTGATGACCGGTTTCGGAAGAACAGGGAAAAATTTTGCGATGGAATATGTAACCACCGCACCGGATATGATCTGTCTGTCCAAAGGACTTACCGGCGGCAGTATGGCGCTGGGAGTTACCACCTGCACTGCTACAATCTATGATGCGTTTCTATCTACCGACAAGCTGAAAACATTATTCCACGGCCACTCCTTTACAGCTAATCCGCTGGCTTGTACCATGGCGCTGGCCAGCCTGGACCTGTTTCTGCATCCCGACTGCGCTGCCAACCGGCAACGTATCCACGAACGGCACCTCCGTTTCCTGGAGGAACTACAGCAACTACCCGGCATCAAAAATCCAAGACTGCTGGGTACCATCCTGGCCTTCGAAATAATTACCACCAACGCCGACGGCTATACGAATAGTCTTGCGGATCATCTGCACCGCTTCTTCCGGGAAAAACGTGTCATGCTCCGCCCACTCGGCAACACCCTCTATATTCTTCCTCCTTATTGTATTACTGATACACAGCTGGATACGGTGTATGGTAGTATAAGGGAACTGCTTAAATAATTACGAATTGCGAATTACGAATTACGAATGTAGAAGCGGAGAGCAAAATGCAGATTAATTAGGATGACTTTTATAAATATCACCTTTAATCTACATTTAGCTCTCCGCTTCTACATTCGTAATTCGCAATTCGCAATTCGTAATTTCTACTTAACCGGTACCGTCACTTTCGTATCATCCCATTCAAATACTACGGCATTTCCAGGGAGGGTGAAGGTCAGTTTTTCTACGGGTGTTTTCAGGGTTTCGCGCGCCACTTTTACGGAGGCTACGTCCTGTCCTTTATTTTTTTCGTAGTCGTAAGCGCCCCACTGACCCAGTTTGCTGTTCAGGATAACCGTCCAGGTTTTAGGATCCGGAATAGTGAAGAGTGTATAGGTACCTGCTTTTACGGATTTACCACCAAATACCACGTCTTTGTTGAAAGTGATTTCAGTAGCTTCGTTAGCGCCGGTACGCCATACTTTACCGAATGGCTCCAGGGTACCGAAGATAGCGCGGCCATTTTTGGAAGGCTGGCCGTATACTACTTTCATGTCTTTATTTTCAACGGATACTTTAGGGCTCTTTTTGGCCTTTTCCTGAGCAAAACCCAGGGTGGTGGCGGCCAGGAAGAAGGTTGCCAATAAAAGGTGTTTCATTTAGATGTAGATTTTTTTTGTTGAAAGAAGTGTGTTTAAGAAGTCAGACAATTTAAACTATAAATTCTGACTCCACCCACATAATTGGATCAATGGTAAAATACCTACATATAATGTCAGCTATTGGCGTTCGCAGATGCGGCTCAGTTTTGTCAGCCCCGCATCCATGGCTGGTCCATAGATACGATCAGAAATAAATCCGCGCAGTTTCCACCAGGGCAGCATGCCAAGCTTTATTTCCATATGCCAGAAGATGGCAGTTCCCTGCCCGTCTGCCGTAGGTTTCAGCTCAATACCTCCTTTTACCGGGCGCATGTTGGCAATATCCATCTGGTAATGTACGCCTTTGTCCTTCCGGCTATCGGTAATCATCACCTTGCCGCTGTTCAGTTGTCCGTGCCAGGAGTAGGAAGCGCCTGCTCCCTCCGCCTGCTGGCTATATACCAGCTGTGCGGTAGTATCCGGACGGCTCCAGGGATTCCACTGCTCCCAGGCTTTCAGGTTATTGACCTGTGCATATACGGAATCCAGCGGTGCGTGTATTACGCCGGTACGCTCCACCACAGCGGTGGAAGGAAACACGAGGGATAAGAGGAATACAAACAGCGCGAATACGACTACGCTGAGCACGATTAATTTGAAAAAACGCATACTAAAAAATGGTTGTTACTAATATTGGTAATTTGAGATTTTATTATTTGAGATTTGTTTTTAATGATTGTCCATGCAACACTACAAGGTGCAAGCGGATTAACAGCAAATCTCAAATAATCAAATAACAAAATGGTCCTGTCTCAGGCCGGCCGGGTTACCAATCTCCTGATTCCCTCCAGTCCTTTTTCAAAATCCTTTCCTACCCATTTGTCCATCATCAGGCCCATGACTTTCCTGAGCGGATGTTGTCCCATGTTGCAGGTCATGCTCCAGGTGACGAGGGTGCCTTCCGGGACGGGATCAAAGCGGAAGGTGCCGCGGGCGGTGCTCATGCTCATAAAATCGGTGTCTGTGGCGATGAACTGGTCTGGTCTGGATTCCAGGATAGTCATATGGCCCCTGCCGATATTGGGATGGCGGCTTTCCCAGCTGTAGCCGGCGCCGGGCCCGCTGTCTTTTTCACCGTAGGTGATGGCAACGGTGGGGTCCTGTTCTTTCCAGGGCGACCACAGTTCCCAGTTACGTACGGTGTTCACATAGGGGAATATTTTTTCCGGAGGCGCCGGTATGATCAGCGTCCGTTCTATTTTCACGACAGGGGGAAGAAATAAGCTGAATATGAAAAGCCCCAGTACCAGGACAATCAATGCCCCCAGGATAATAAAAAAGGCTTGCATGTAGCGCGGTTTAAGTATGCCAAAGCTACGAAAACCCCGCTACTCCCAGCGGAATACTTTCACGGCCACCGCATATACGACTACGCCCCAGAGGGTGAGTATGGCGATGTCCCAGCCTACGTTCCAGAGGTGTTGTCCTTCAAAAGCCACGCTACGCAGCGCGTCTATCAGGTAGGTCAGCGGCATCACCTTACAGATGGGCTGCAGCCATGCCGGGAAGGAGTCTATCGGGAAAAAGGTGCCCGCCAGCAGGAACTGCGGCAGCGTCACAATATTTGCCAATGGCGGAATAGTGCTTTCATTTTTGGCGATACTGCTCACCACAAAGCCAAATCCCATAAATACGAGCAGTCCGAATACGGAGAGTACCAGCATTTCCAGGAAGGTGACAAAGCCGTGTACCAGCGTAAAGCCGAAGGCAAAGTGGCCCAGACCGATGATGATGACAGAGCTGATCAGCTGGAATACCATCCTGCTGAAGGCTTCCGCCAGCACAATATAGGTGCGCCTGATAGGCGTAGCAAAGAAACGTTTAAGTACGAGCGTCTGCCGGAGGCTGTAAAACAGGAAAGCGGTACCAAAAACGGCGGCGCTCATCAGTGCAAAGCCCAGCTGCCCCGGCAATATAAAGTCTATTGTCTTGAAGATCCGGCCCGGAATTTCCGTTGTGGTAAAGGTTGCCACTGAAGGGCGGGGATACACGCGGTCGTCAATATGGGTGGCTACATCTTTGAGGACAGAGAGCAGGATGGCCTTTTTGTTGGCATCAGATGCCGTGGAGGTCCGGATATTCACGTTATAGGAAGGCATGCTGTCTGCCCCGGTTCCCGGAACGATGTTCAGGACAGCTACCAGGCGGCCCTTCTTCAGGTCGTCTTCCATAGCCGCTGCCGGCTGATCTGTCACCAGTTTCATCGTTTTCACCTGTGCCAGCCCCTTATAAAACGGGCTGTTAATATCTGTCTGCCGGTCTACCCCTACTTTTACGGACACGCTGCCATTCCCTATAAACCCGAATACCAGTATGAATACCAGTGGAAAACCCAGACTGAACACCACCGCGGACGGGCTCCTGAATATCCCTCTCAGGCTCCCCTTTGTGATAGCAAACATCGCCCGCCACTGGCTATACTTCTCTCCATTCATCAAGATCGCATTTTTAAAAACCGCGTAAAACTACTATAAATTGGGGATTTGTTCTAATCGGGAGCATTTTTGGGCAATTACGAATTACGAATGGCGAATTACGAATGAAAGCGAAGAACGAAGCAAATCTCAGATATGACATTTGCTTCGTTCTTCGCTTTCATTCGTAATTCGCCATTCGTAATTCGTAATTATTTAATAGAAGTTGTAGTTAAACGGCAGCTTCGCCTGCACATCTCCATGCATATACTGTACGTCTTTCAGTTGCTGATAGAGGGAATAGTTGATGCCGAATTCCTTTTTCAGCAGGCGTGTTTCCATTTCGCCGCTGACGCTTTTAAGAAATTTGGAGAATTTATCTTTTACTTCAGGATATTCCACCATTCTGTAGGAGCTGAGTTTTGCCAGGCCGGCTGCACATTTAAGGGCATCGTTTACGCCGCCGATGCGGTCTACAAGGCCCAGGCGGATAGCTTCCGTACCACTCCATACGCGGCCCTGCGCGATGCTGTCCACAATGGCGGGGTCCAGCTTTCTGCCGGCAGCCACACGTGATTTGAAGGAATTGTAGATCGTGTCAACGCCACTCTGTACAAAGCGTTTTTCAGCATCGTTCAGCGGACGGCCCATCGTGCCCAGATCTGCATAGGGCGCCGTTTTCACGCCGTCGAAGGTAACGCCCAGTTTATTTTTGAAGAAATTCTGCATATTGAACATCACTCCGAAAACACCGATGGAACCTGTCAGCGTATTAGGTTGTGCAAAAATAGAATCTGCCATACAGGAGATATAATACCCGCCGGAAGCGGCGTAATCGCCCATAGATACCACTACCGGCTTCACTTTCTTCGCCAGTGACAGCTCGCGCCAGATCACTTCAGAAGCGAGGGCACTGCCGCCGCCGGAGTTTACCCGGAACACGATGGCCTTCACATTCTTGTTCTCCCGGGCTTTGCGGATAATTTCCAGGTAGTTTTCGCTGGCTATTTTGTTCTCCCGGTCAGATTCTCCGCCTATAATGTCTCCCTGGGCATAAATGACCGCTATTTTATTTTCACCCGTGCCACGGTCGGGCGTTACAGCGCTGTTATATTTGAGCAGGGTTATCAGGTTCAGCTTTTCGTCGCTTTTGATGCCGGTCTTGCTTTTCAGCTCCCCTATCACTTCATCATCATATCTCAGACCATCTACCAGCTTATATTTGAGGGCATCTGAAGGCTCCCGGATCAGGTTTTCGCTGGCATAACCATGCAGGGTGGCGGTATCTACGCCGCGCGCCTTGCTGATACCATGCAGGAAGTTACCATAGAGGTCGCCCAGGAATTGGTTGGTTTGTATGCGGTTAGCGTCGGTCATCTGCGTTTCGCGCAGCGGCTCGGTAGCGCTTTTGAATTTACCGCAGTAGAATATTTCGGGTTGTATTTCCAGCTTGTCGAGGGTCCCTTTCACGAAAGTCAGCTCCGTGGAGAAACCGGCAAAATCCAGTCCCCCTTTGGGATTCAGGTATATCTTATCCGCTGCGGTAGCTACATAATATGCCTGCTGCCCCATTACTTCCCCGTATGCGTAAACAAATTTCCCGGACTTCCTGAATTGCAGCAGGGCGTTACGCAGCTCTTCGTTGCTCGCAAATCCGTTGCTGTTACCATCTATCTTCAGGTAAATACCTTTGATATTATCGTCGGTGGCAGCATTTTCAATCAGTCTTACCGTCTGATATAATCCCGGGATTTCAGCCGTTTCATCTTTCATAAAAGCGCCGAGGGGGTTAGTTTGCTTCTGTTCATTATATGCCTGGCTTGTTTGCAGCACCAGTACGCCATTGGGGGCTAATGTCTCCGGCTCTGAGGATATTGCTCTGCCTATCATCACCAGCAGGATGATAAAGCAGATACCGGTAAAGACGATAAAAGCGAGTAAGGATGCAAAGAAAATTTTAAAGAAACGCATACTTTTTAGTTAAAATGAAAGGGAAGTGGAAAGATACATTTTTTCAAAAATACGGAATATGGCTACTTTTGGGCTTCAGAATATACATGAATACAGCAATATTACTTATAGGTGGCAATTTAGGTGATCGTACCGGGAACCTGCAAAAAGCAGTGCAGCTTATCGCTGCAGACGCAGGGGCCGTACAGAAAATCTCCGCCTTATACCAGACCGCCCCGTGGGGCGCAGTAGACCAGCCTGACTACCTGAACCAGGCTATCATGATACATACGTCCCTGGATGCACTAACGTTATTGCATACACTGCTGGACATAGAAAGAAGAATAGGCCGCATCCGCCAGGAGAAATGGGGTGCGCGGGTCATCGATATCGACATGATATTTTATAATGATGATATCATTTCCCTGCCGGACCTGAAGATCCCCCATCCCAGGATGCAGCTGCGGCAGTTTGTGCTGACACCTCTCCTGGAAATCATCCCGGACTACATACATCCGGTGCTCCACAAAAGCATCCGCGAACTGGCGCAGGATTGCAAAGACAACCTGAGCGCCATCAAACTGAATACAGAACAGCCATAACGACCCATAGCATGCAATATAAATTTATTACGGTAGAAGGAAATATAGGCGCAGGCAAAACCACCCTGGCCAATATGTTGTCTCAACATTTTTCCGCCAAACTGATCCTGGAGGAATTTGCAGACAACCCGTTTCTTCCGTTATTCTACGAACGCCCGCAACAGTACGCGTTTCCACTCGAACTGTTTTTTATGGCAGAAAGATATAAGCAACTCAAGGAGATGCTGCAATCCCACGATCTGTTCAGTGATGTGGTCATATCAGATTATCTTTTCATCAAAAGCCTCCTGTTCGCCAAAGTAACCCTGCCGGAAGAAGAATTTTCCCTGTATCAGAAGCTCTTCGATATCATCAACCCGCAACTGGTACAGCCGGAGCTGCTCATCTTCCTCAATGCGCCCGTTACCAAATTGCAGGAAAATATCAGAAAAAGAAACCGCTCCTACGAGCAGCAGATTCCGGACGAATACCTGCTGAACGTACACGATATGTACATGCAATATATCAAGCAACATCCTGTACGCACCCTCGTAATAGATACCACAAAAGTGGATTTCCTGCACAACCCCGACGATTTCGGAATGCTGCTGCAGGCGCTGGAGAAAGAGTATGAGCCGGGGGTAAACTATTTGAAATTCTAATTACGAATTACGAATTGCGAATTACGAATGTAGAAGCGAAGAGCTAAACGTAGATTAAAGGTGATATACAATAGTTATCTCTTTTAATCTACGTTTAGCTCTTCGCTTCTACATTCGTAATTCGCAATTCGCAATTCGTAATTTAAAACCAATATCATTCCCTCACTTGCCCGGCTCCATACACAAACCACTTCTCCGTTACCAGTTTTTCCAGTGCAAACGGCCCTCTGGCATGCAGTTTCTGTGTAGAGATGCCTATCTCGGCGCCCAGGCCGAATACGCCGCCATCGGTGAAACGGGTGGAGGCGTTTACGTAAACGGCCGCTGCATCTACGGTGTTGAGGAACTGTTCGCTGACGATGGGGTCCCTGGATATGATGGCCTCCGAGTGGCGGGAAGAATATTGCCGGATATGTTCCAGTGCGGCGGAAAGGCCGGACACTACTTTAACGGAACATTTCAGGGAAAGGAACTCCCGGCCGAAGTCTTCCGGTTGTGCAGCATGAAGGTAGGGGTACTGCTGCGCTTCCAGCAAGGCGTAGGCTAACGGTTCCGCATATACGTCTACGGCGTGGGCGGACAGCTGTGGTGTCAGCAGTGCCAGGAAGTCCGCTGCTACTGACTGATCTACCAGTATGGTGTCCAGTGCATTGCAGACGGAGGGGCGCGATACTTTGGCGTTGGTAACGATAGCAGCTGCCTGTTCCAGGTTGGCGGATTTTTCCACGTAGGTATGACATACGCCGGCGCCGGTTTCTATGACCGGTACGCGGGAGTGTTCCCGGACGTAGTCGATCAGCTGCTGGGAACCGCGGGGTATAATAATGTCGATATATTTTTCTGCGTTGAGCATTTCCGCTACATGCGCCCTGTCGGCAGGCAGCAGCTGTACGGTGCAGACATCTGCCCCAAAGCGGCGCAGCGTATCCTGTATAAGCGATACCAGGATGGTGTTGGTATGAATGGCGTCAGAGCCGCCGCGCAGCAGACATACATTACCGGAGCGGATGCAGAGGGCGGCTACATCTATGGTAACGTTGGGCCGCGATTCATAGATAACACCCACAACGCCCAGCGGCACGGTTTTCTTCTGTACCAGCAGGCCGTTTTCCAGGTGCCTTTCCAGCAGCAGCTCATTGGCAGGGTCGGGAAGACGGGCGATGTCCACCAGGCTGGCAGCCAGGCTCCTGATACGGGGGCCGTTCAGCAGCAGCCGGTCTTTTTTGGGATCATCGTCAGCCATGCGTTCCAGGTCTTTTTTGTTTTCAGCAATAATGGCGGGAATCTGTTCGCTGATGGTGCGTGACAGCTGGTGCAGCAGTTCCTGTCTGATGGCATCCGGCAGCGTACGTATAGATACCGTCGCTTTTGCCGCATTTTCCAGGAGGGGTTGTATCGTTTCCATGTCGGTTATTTTTACAGCAGCACAATATCATCGGCATGTGCTACCTCTGTATTCTGTGCTTTAAGGTTTACATCCAGTGTTTCTGAGGCAATCCTTGCCCTGCCTACAGCAATAGCTATATTATCTTCATTGACGATTTCTATTACCTCTCCGCATTCAAATTTTTCCAGCACCGACTTCACACCTACGGCGAGCAGGCTGTGTCGCTTTTCCAGTGCTGCCTGCGCGCCCTGGTCTATCATGATTCTGCCGGTTACCAGGCTGCCGCTGGCCAGCCATTTTTTGCGGGCCGGCATACTGCAGGGCTGCGGCAGGCACAAGGTACCTGTTTTGCCTGCGATGGCATTGAGTATGCCGTCGGTGGTGCGGATGCCAAAGATCACCACCCTGATGCCCATACGGGTGGCCAGTCTGGCGAAGGTGAGCTTGGATACCATGCCGCCCAGGCCCAGCGCGGACTTCTCCTTGTCGGCCAGCGCCAGCGCATTTTTATCGATGACGTCTATCTGCGGTACCACCTGCCCCGACTTATCCAGTACGCCGGCTACAGAGGTGCTGAACAGCAGCAGGGAGGCGCCGAAGCCAACGGCTATCAGCGTTGCCAGCTCGTCGTTATCGGAAAATTTCAGCTCCAGGCTGCTCACCACATCGTTTTCATTGGCGATAGGAATGATGTTGCTGGCCCACAGTTCTTCGTAGGTGCGTTTCAGTTGCAGGAACTGATCCCTGTTGGAAAAGTGCTGCCGTTCGCATAGGCTCTGCGCCACCGCTATATTGTAGGGCGCAAAGTAACGGGTATATTTATTCAGCAGCAACGGGTTGCCGATAGCTGCTGCCGCCTTGCGTTCGCTGATACTGCCGTTGTACTGGCGCAGGAACTGCTTGCCGGCAGCCACCGCCCCGGATGATACCAGTACAATATGATAGGTGTCGTGCAGCGCGGCCACCTGCCGCGCAATACCGGCAATCACGGTTTCGTCCAGATCGCCGTTCTCCCGCGTGATAGACGCTGTACCGAATTTGATGACTAATATTGGTTTGCTCAATGCGCTTCTTTTTTGGAACCCTAAAAATAATATCCGTATCGCTAAAATGGTAGCGCAAAATCATCTCCCCGGTATTATTCTTTCCCGGTTGCCTGTAACTCCGGTAAGCAGTACCCAAATTGGTGTTGTCACAGGTTTTATTTTTTATCTTTGAAAATCAGCTGTCTGATAATAAAATCATCTGCTTATGTCAGGAATAGTCCGTTTGTTTTACTGTCTGCTGCTGGGTTGCTGCGGCCTCTCCGTCAGTGCACAGCAATCGCCTCTGGTCCGTGCCTATGCCACCATTGCCTCCGGTATAAAGGGCACTGTCGGCATATCTTCGGTAGTACTGGAAACCGGCGCTGCTGCAGGTCTGCGTACCAATGAGCATTTCCCTATGCAGAGCGTGTATAAGTTCCCGATCGCCATGGCGGTACTGCATGAAGTAGATAAAGGCCGGCTGTCATTACAGCAACCGGTCCGCGTGCTGCCATCAGACCTGATCCCGAAGAATGGTCACAGTCCACTCCGCGACGCGCATCCGGCAGGGAATGTTGACTACAGCATCGCCGAACTCCTGCGCCTCAACGTGGCGGAAAGCGACGGTACCGCCTGTGATGTGCTGCTCCGCCTCCTCGGCGGCCCGGAAAAAGCCGGCCAGTATGTACACAGCCTGGGCATCACAGATATCAGCATCGCTACCACTGAGCAGGTACAGGTGCCCGATGAAATGGTGCAATACCGCAACTGGTCTACCCCCGCAGCCATGACAGCCCTTCTGAAAAAATTCTATACCGGCAAAGGCGCCCTTTTATCCGACAGCAGCTACCACTTCCTCCTTCACCTGATGGTAACCTCTACCCCCGGCGCTAAAAGGCTGAAAGGACTCCTGCCCAAAGACGCCGTCGTAGCACATAAAACAGGTACTTCCGGTACCACCGGCAACCTCACCAGGGCCACCAACGACGCAGGCATCATCACCCTGCCCAATGGCCATCACCTGCTGATAAGCGTTTTTGTCAAAGATGCCCGGGCAGACCTGGCGCAGCGGGAAGCAACGATTGCGAGAATAGCGGAAGCGACATGGAACTACTATGTTAAGTAATTACGAATTGCGAATTACGAATGTAGAAGCGAAGATAGAAGCGAAAAAGTAAATTAAATTATTGGCAATCTCTTTTAATCTCCGCTTATATCTTCGCTTCTACATTCGTAATTCGCAATTCGTAATTCGTAATTCGAAGTTCGTAGTTCTTTTATTCATAGCTTTGGCTCATGAAAATCTTAGTCATCGAGGATGAAGAACGCGTCGGCGCCCTGATCCGCCGTGGTCTGGAAGAACAAGGCTATACGGTAACACTGGCATGGGATGGCGAAGCGGGCCTCAAGCTGGCGCTGGGAGGAGGCTTCGATCTGATCATTACAGATATTGTATTGCCGCGTATCAATGGGCTGGAGGTGAGCCGCGCCATCCGTGAGGCGATGCCGGATATTCCGGTGCTGATGCTCACTGCACTGGGAACTACAGATGATAAGGTAGAAGGTTTTGATGCAGGTGCAGATGATTACCTGGTGAAGCCGTTTGATTTAAGAGAGCTGCTGGTGCGTATCCGCGCATTGCTGAAAAGAAACAGCGGCACAGTAGCGCCGCAGCAGACAGTACTGAAGTATGCAGATCTGGAAATGAACCTGCAAACGAAAAGCGTTACCCGCAACGGTACTGATATTCATCTCACCCCAAAGGAATTCAGGCTGCTGGAATATATGCTGCATAATAAAGAGCGCGTATTGTCAAGAACAGAGATTGCAGAGAATGTCTGGGATACTCATTTTGATACCGGCACCAATTTTATTGATGTGTATATTAACTATCTCCGTAAAAAAGTAGATAAGGCATTTGAAGTAAAACTGATCCATACCAAACCAGGTATGGGATTCATTTTTAAAGCAGGCTAGTCATGAAGATCCGCACCCGGCTCACCTTACTGTTTACTGGTATGACAGCAGCGCTGCTGCTGCTCTTCGCTTCGGTTGTCTATTTTTCCTTTTCACAGGACAGGGAGGAAGAGTATTACAAGAACCTGCGGCAGCAGGCCGTTACCAAAGCCAATCTGCTGCTGGACGCAAAGGTCAGCCCGCAGGTGCTGCAGCTGATCTATAAAAATGCTTCCGGTTCCAGCTCCCAGGAAGAAGTAGCGATCTATGATACCGCTTTCCACCTGTTATATCATGATGCCGTGGAAATAGACAAGGTGAAGGAAACCCGTACCATGATCCGGGAAATTGCCGAAAACGGACAAATATCCTTTCATACCGGGCAGCTGCAGGTAGTGGGATTCCTGTACGCACATAACGGAAACGACTATATTATTACAGCCGCCGCGCAGGATGAATACGGATTGTTCCAACTGCACAACCTGCTGTGGACGCTGGTAGGCGCATTTTTTACCGCGGTGGTGCTGGTATTCCTCGTCGGGCAGTTCTTTGCCCGGCAGGCGCTGAAGCCCGTATCGGATATGGTGGATGAGGTGGAAGAAATCACCGCGACCAACCTGGACCTGCGCCTGAAAAATGATAGTAAGGATGAAATAGGTGAACTGGCGGTTACCTTCAATGCTATGCTGGACCGCCTGGAGCAGTCGTTCGATGCGCAGAAGCAGTTTGTATCCAATATCTCCCATGAACTGCGTACGCCCTTAACCGCTATGATGGCTGAGCTGGAAATCACCGCCTCGCGGGAGCGCCCGGCGGAAGAATACCGGCAGTCCATGCGCCATGCCATTACCGACGCGCAACAGCTGGTGAAGCTCTCCAACAGCCTGCTGGACCTGGCCAAAGCCAGCTACGACCCCTCTGAAATACATTTCCGCGAAGTGCGGCTCGATGAAATTATCATGGATGCCCGCCGGGACATACTGCAGGCCCACCCGGAATACAAAATCAGTATTGTCATGGAAGAGGCAAATGACGATAGCGATGATGACCTGATCTCTGTTACCGGTAACGAATACCTGCTGAAAGTAGCTTTCATCAACCTCATGGAAAATGGGTGCAAGTTTTCCCATCCGCCGGAAACCACTGTTACGCTTACCTGGTTCAAAGGGCATACTATCCTGCGTTTTGCAGATGAAGGAATAGGAATGGAGAAAGAAGACCTCCCGCATATCTTCGATCCTTTTTACCGCGGCCGCAACCACCGCTTTGTAGATGGCAACGGTATCGGCCTGTCGCTGGCCATGAAGATAGTCCGCCTGCACCGGGGTAATATCAGCGTTGCCTCTAAACCTGGCCAGGGGACCGTGTTTACGGTAGAACTCCCACATGTCTGATCCCGCATTCTAATAGATTTCTAATAGCATTCTAAAAGCTCTCTAACGGCTTCCCCGGCAGGCCGGATTTACCTTTGCGGCAGTTATGGCGGTATAGCTGTAACGGATACACGAAAAATTTTATGGCGATGAAAACAATGACTGTTGCCTGCTGGGTGATGCTGATAACGGCGTCCTGCCAGCATCCCGGACCTGCAAAGGAAGAAACCCCGTTTGAGCTGAGGGGAGATACCATACTGGTGCCTCCCGGCTCGCCACTGTCGCAGAAAATACGGCTGTTCACCGTTGCGGCCGTACCCTATCACCTGGAACTGCTCTCCGCAGGCGTGGTCAAAGCCATCCCCAACAACTATGCAGAGATAGCCCCGCCTTTCGCCGGCAGGGTCATAAAATCGTATATGCGTTTGGGTGAGGAAGTGCAGGAAGGAGCGCCGCTGTTTGCCATTTCATCTCCCGACTTCTTTACGGCGCAGAAAGCATACTTCCAGGCGCAGCAGCTATGGCAGCAGGCAACCACTGCACAACGCCGGCAGCAGGACCTCATGGAACACGGTGTAGGCGCTGCCCGCGACCTCGACGAAGCCAATACCAACCTGGCAGTACAACGTAAGGAGTTTGAAAATGCTGCCGCTGCCCTGAAGGTGTTCAACGTAGATCCGCAGCACCAGGTGCTGGGGCAGCCTCTCATTATCCGCGCGCCGCTCAGCGGGGAAGTCATCAGCAATAAACTGGTTACCGGCCAGTTCCTGGCCGCAGAAGCCGGCCCGGTGGCTGTAGTAGCCCGGCTCTCACAGGTATGGATTGCCGGTCAGGTAAAAGAAAAAGACCTCCGCTTTATCCATGAAGGCGATATGGTTAAAATGGAAGTAGCTGCATTACCGGATACCGCCCTGCCGGGAAAAGTATTTCATATCAGCCGGGTGATAGATGAAGCCACCCGCGCCGCTGAAGTGCTGATGCTGTGCGATAACCCCCGCCGCCAGCTGAAACCGGGCATGTACGCCAGCGTACACTTTATGGACCCGCAGGAAAAAGTAATATCCGTGCCTGCAAAGGCAGTGATGCAGGAAAATAACAGCGGTTACGTATTTGTAGCTGCCGGCGAAGGAAAATATATACGCCGCCAGGTGGCTACAGGCGAGACTTTCAGCAATCAGCTGCTCATCACAGCCGGACTGCACCCCGGCGAAAAAATTATCGGCGATGGCGCCTTCTATCTCTCAGCAGCAAAATAAAACCGGCTCATGAAAAAACTGATCTCCACTGCCATCCATCAACGGTGGCTGTTTATATGTCTGTTCGCACTACTGGCGGCAGGCGGCTATTACTGCTGGACACAGCTGTCTGTAGAAGCATACCCCGACATTGCCGATGTTACCTCTCAGGTGGTAACACAGGTGCCCGGCCTGGCCGCAGAAGAAGTGGAACAGCAGATCACCATTCCGCTGGAACGCGCCCTCAACGGTATGCCCGGTATGCATGTCATGCGCTCCCGATCTACCTTCGGCCTGTCCATGATTACCATGGTATTCGCCGACGGTGTGGATGACTACTGGGCACGGCAGCGCATCCGGGAAAGACTGGAAGAAACAGACCTGCCCTATGGCGCCAAACCCGGTCTGGACCCGCTGACATCGCCGGTAGGAGAAATCTACCGCTACATCATAGAAAGCGATTCCTCCGACCTCCGCACCCTGACTGACCTGCAGAACTGGGTAATCATTCCGCGCATCAAACAGGTGACCGGCGTAGCCGATGTAACCAATTTCGGTGGTATCACCACCCAATACCAGGTGGAGCTGGACCCTCAGAAGATGGAGCAGTATCATCTGCCCCTCAGCACCGTTACCGGCGCTATTGCCAGCAATAACGCCAACAGCGGCGGCAGTATCCTGGAGCGTGGGGATCTGGGGTATGTAGTGCGTGGTATCGGCATGATGAAATCACTGAATGACATCGGGCAGACCGTTGTACAGACGCAGAACGGCGTACCGATTTTTCTCCGCGACATCGGCCGCCTGCGCTACGGCAACCTGGAAAGGAAAGGCGTGCTGGGATTTACAGACCATCAGCGTAATTACAGCGAAAGCATCGAAGGTATCGTGCTGCTGCTGAAAGGACAGAACCCCTCCCGCGTCCTGAAAGGCGTGCAGGAAGCCGTGCAGGAGCTGAACAACGGCCTGCTGCCGCCCGGCGTGAAAATTCATCCCTTCCTGGACAGAACATCGCTGGTAGATACTACCCTGAATACGGTCACGCATACACTCCTGGAAGGTATGGCGCTGGTAATGCTGGTGCTGATACTCTTCCTCGGCAGCTGGCGCGCCGCCTTACTGGTAGCAGTCACCATCCCGCTCAGTCTCCTTTTTGCCTTTGTAGGCATGTATTTCACCAACATCCCCGCCAACCTGTTATCACTGGGTGCTATCGACTTCGGTATCATCGTGGACGGCGCTATTGTAATGATGGAAACCATGTTACGGCAGCGGGAAGATCACCCCAAAGAAATGCTGGAAGAATCTTCCTTTGCTGATAAAGCCATTGCTGTGGCCCGTCCGGTGTTCTTCGCCACGCTCATCATTATTACGGCCTATCTTCCCCTGTTTGCTTTTGAAAGAGTAGAGAAGAAGTTGTTCACACCGATGGCCTTTACCGTAGGGTATGCCCTCTTCGGGGCGCTGGCAGTGGCTTTGCTGCTGATACCCGGACTGGCGTATATGCTTTACCGTAAGCCGAAGAAAATTTTTCACAACCGCTGGCTGGAAAAGCTAACGGAGATGTACCAACGTCGTATGGAGAAAATCATGCAGCGCCCGAAGCGGGTGTTTGTACCGCTGGGATGCATATTGCTGGCAGCCGTAGGACTGACCGTTACTGTAGGCAAAGACTTCCTGCCGCCGCTGGATGAAGGTTCCATCTGGCTGCAGGTACAGCTGCCGCCGGGCGTTTCGCTGCCCAAAGCCCGCGAAATGGCGGACACCCTGCGGGCACGCACCTTGCGCCATCCGGAAGTGACGTATATGATGACGCAGACCGGCCGCAATGATGACGGCACGGATCCGTTCACACCTTCGCATTACGAATGTTCCATCGGACTGCTGTCCTATAAGCAGTGGCCGCACGGCAGAACAAAGCAGGACCTCATCAGCGAACTGGCCGCAGAATACGCCACTATGCCGGGGTATACGGTAGGCTTCTCCCAGCCGATGATAGACGGGGTGATGGATAAAATAGCCGGTGCGCATAGTGAGCTGGTCGTGAAAGTTTTCGGAGATGATTTCCGCGAAACCAGAAGGGTGGCGGATGCGGTGCTGACTACCCTGCGGACAGTTCCCGGCGCCGCAGACCTGGCCATAGATCAGGAGCCGCCGTTACCGCAGCTGCAGATACGCGTGGACCGCAGTGCCATAGCGCGCTACGGGCTCAATATTTCAGATGTAGCCGAACTGATAGAAATAGCTATCGGCGGAAAGGCTGTGTCACAGGTATTTACAGGCAACCGCGTATATGATATCAGCTGCCGCTATATAGCTGATGCCCGCAATACGCCGGAGAAAATCGGTAACCTCATGCTCACTACCCCCGATGGTGTAAAAATTCCGCTGTCGCAGGTAGCCAACGTGCAGCTGGCTACCGGGGAGAGCACCATCACACGGGAAATGAGCCGTCGTCATCTGACAGTACGCCTCAACCTGCGTGGTACAGATCTCACCACCTTCCTGCAGGCAGCACAGGCAAAAATAGCGCACGAAGTAAGTTACAATAAAGCACATACCACTATCGCCTGGGGCGGGCAATTCGAGAATAAAAACCGTGCCTACAGCCGGCTGGCAGTGATAGTGCCCGTAGCGCTGGCGCTGATGTTTATCCTGCTGTACAGCGCCTTCGGCGTATTCCGGCAGGCCGCGCTGATATTGTCTATTGTGCCGCTGGCTTTATTCGGGGGCATGCTGGCGCTGAATGTACGGGGTATGACCCTGAATGTATCTTCTGCCGTGGGTTTCATCGCTTTGTTTGGCGTAGCCATTCAGAATGGCGTTATCATGGTATCGCATATGAACAGTCTGCGGCAGCAGGCAGTATCGCTGAAGGATACCGTCATACAGGCTGCGAGGGATCGCTTCCGGCCGGTACTGATGACTGCCACCGTCGCCATGTTAGGTTTGTTGCCCGCATCGCTGGCCACAGGCATAGGCTCCGACGTACAGCGCCCGCTGGCCACCGTTATTGTATACGGGTTGCTATGCTCTACGCTGATTACCTTATACGCTTTGCCTGCCCTGTATTATCTCACCGAAAAAAAAGCGGCTGATGAAAAGAAATAATTTCAGAATGATGATATACCTGCTGCCGCTGCTGCTGCGTAGCGTAACGCTGCCGGCGCAGGACTCCCTGCTGCATTTCAATACTTTTCTCTCCGCTGTAGGACAGCATAACCTGGGATATGCAGCAGAGAAATTCAATACTGGCATCGCCGCTGCAAAAGTACTCAGTGCGAAAGTCTTCCCCGATCCGGAACTGAATATGGGCGTATTTGATAACGGACAACGGCGTATGCAGCTGGGATACGGCTTCAATGCGGGTCTGGGCTATACGCTGGAGCTGGGCGGCAAGCGCCGCGCCCGCATCAGCCTGGCCCGCAGCGAGCAGGAACTCACCCGCTACCTGCTGGAAGATTATTTCCGGAACCTCCGGGCAGATGCTACCCTGGCCTTTTTGCAGGCCATGCAACAGCAACGGCTGCACGAAGTTAAACAGCAGGCCTACGAGTTCATGCGCGCCCTCGCTGCTGCGGACTCTATCCGTTTCCGCGCCGGCATGATAACGGAAACGGATGCACGGCAGTCAGCCATCGAAGCCGGACTGTTACTCAACGAAGCCTACGGCGCCACTGCAGACATGCAGAACGCCAGGCTGCAGCTGAATCTCTTGCTGGGCCGCTTCAGCGGAGATGCCACGCTCGCCGTACAGGGCGATTTCTCCCGCTTCACCCGCAGCTTCTCCCTGCCACAACTCATTACTGAAGCACAAAACAGCCGCGCAGATCTGCTCGCCGCCCTGCAGCAGCAGGATGTTTCAAGGAAAAACCTGCAGCTGGCGAAAGCATCCAGGGCTATTGACCTGGGCCTGAACCTGGGGATAAACAACGTGTCGGTAGTAACTAACGTTGTCGCCCCTACGCCGTCAATGAATACTGTATCCGCCGGCATCAGCATTCCGCTGAAATTTTCCGCCCGTAACCAGGGAGAGCTGAAAGCAGCGACCTACGATGTGCAGCAACAGGAGGTCAACGCCAGGCAGGCCCGGTTGCAGATACAGACAGAAGTAACCACCGCCTGGACCAGCTACCTCGTCGCCGGACAGCAGCTGCGCCAGTTTGATACCGGCCTGCTGGAGCAGGCCCGCAAAGTACTCGACGGCAGGATTTACAGTTACCGCCGCGGAGAAACATCGCTGCTGGAAGTGCTCACCGCACAACGCACCTACAACGATGTGCAGGAACAATATGCAGACAGATTATACCGTCATGCCGCCGCCCTGGTAGAACTGGAAAGAGCCGCCGCCGTGTGGGATATCGGGTTTTAGCATGTGGTTATTTGGTTATTTGAGATTTAGTACCTGATAAAGAAGTCATTCATGAAAAATATATTGCTACTGCTGGGAGTACTGGTGATTGCCAGCTGTGCTGTTGCACAGGAGAAAACATTTTCTTTCGGTCTGCGTGCCGGTATACAGCTGCCACAAACAACAGGAAGAGATAAGGATAGCCTCGGCTATACAAACCATCCGGGATTTACGATCGGTGTGCAGGTTGTTTCACCACTCACCACCGCCTTTTCCCTGCAACATGATCTGCAGCTGGCCGGCAACAAGGACGAAACCCGCCTGGATCTCTTTCCGGTAAGCGTCGCTTTCACCCTGCAGCGTTTTCACCTCGCCGCCGGTCCCTACGCCGCGCTGCTGCTGCGTACCGCCAACTACGGCGCCGGTGCGGCCAACAGTGGCTACGCCGCCAAAAATGATCTGGGATTTACTATCAGTACCGGCTATACGATAACGCGGCATCTGAATATCAGCATCAGATATGCCCGCGGTTTTATACCTATGATGGAAAATGCAGGAGAGCAGGAGCAGCGGAAGGTGTATAGGCAGCAGGTTGGGTTAACGTTAGGTTACCTTTGGTGATAATTACGAATTACGAATTGCGAATTACGAATGTAGAAGCGACGATTAAAGCGTAGATCTAAGAAGATTTTCCATAATTAATCTCATCAGATCTACGCTTTAATCGTCGCTTCTACATTCGTAATTCGCAATTCGTAATTCGCAATTCTACTTCAGCAGCCTATCATATTCTTTTTCCACATTCGCAATATCAATATCCGTCACTTTATGACCGTTAAATAACAGTACTTCCCATCCATATTTTTCATCCTGAAGATTAATGGTGGTGATGCTGCCGTCTTTCATGCGGAAGGTAATTTTTCCGGTGGTGGCATCTACAATTTTTACGCCTTTGCTGTCAAGGAAAGTGCGTGAGTCTGTTAAGGCGTTGATGTTATCATCAGCGATAGAGTAGAAGGCTTCTTCTCCGTTTTCTTTTTTCAGTTTTTCCAGTTTGGCGGTATCGGGTGAATAGAAAACGGCACATGGTTCAGTGATGATGAGATCGCCGGAATTGGCTGCAGTGTTGAAGTTGGTAGCTGCATCCTGTTCAGTCGGCGGTGCGGCGGCTGTTTGTACTACGTGCTCCTTTTTGGTATGGCATGCCACAAGGAAAAGCATCACGATGGCTAACAGGCCGGGTTGTTTCATGGTGTACATGGGTAATAGTTTGTTTGGCATATTTTAGTTCCTTGCGTTGTTGCGGGTAACAACAACGCAAGCCTGTAAAGATAACTAAAAAATGACAGGAACCATCATCATGCAGGTATCATGACAGGATAATCAATTAATCCTTTTGCGCCGCCCTGATAGTATGTGTTTTTATCGCTGTCTGCGAACGGAATATTATGGCGGATGCGTTCTACGAGATCAGGATTGGAGATGAAGGGTCTGCCGAAGGCGATGAGGTCTGCATGGAGTGTGTGCAGCGCTTTTTCTGCCTTGTCACTGTCGAATCCGCCGCCGAGTATGAGCCAGTTGCGGAAGTGGTCGCGCAGCAGGCGGATGTAGTTGTCAGGAATGGGCGGGCGGCCGTTGGTAGATTGATCAGAGAGATGCAGATAGCGGATATTCATCTTATCCAGTTTGGTAGCGAGGTAAAGATAGGTCGCTGTTTCCTCATCGTAGGGGGATAGGCCGTTGAGACTGGCATATGGTGAGATGCGTATGCCTATGCGGTCTGCGCCGGCTATGTCTGTTGCGCCGGCCATGATTTCCAGGAGGAAGCGGCATCTGTTTTCGATACTGCCGCCGTATTCATCGGTGCGTTGGTTGGCGGCAGGGTGAAGAAATTGTTCCAGGAGGTAGCCATGGGCCGCATGTATTTCCACGCCGTCGAAACCGGCTGCCAGCGCATTTTCTACCGCCTGCAGGTGTGTGCGTACCATTATTCTGACAGCCGTTGTGCTGAGTGCTTCGGGTACCGGTAACGGGTATACGCCGTTGGTGGTGGGAATAGTTCCGGCGGCTGCGATGGCAGAAGGCGCCACCGGTGTAGTGTTACCGGGGATATTGAAGGGATGCCCGATGCGGCCGGAGTGAACCAGCTGTACAAATATTTTACCGCCATTGTCATGAACGGCATCCGTCACTTTTTTCCATGCTGCGATCTGTTCACGGTTGTACAGGGCGGGCAAGTGGGTGATGCCCATGCCGTCGGGAGATATGACGGTGCTTTCCGCGATGATAAGTCCGGCAGCTGCACGCTGACTGTAGTAAACAGGTACCAGTTCACCGGGTATGCCATTATCTGCTCTGCGTCTGCTCATGGGAGCCATTACGATGCGGTTGTTCAGGTGTAGTGTATCGCTGCCGATCGGTGTTAATAGTTTCATATGTTTGCTTTGATAAGGCAAAGTTATCCTGCCTGTAAACGCCGGAGCAGGAACAATGCGGGGATTCTGTTGTAATTTTGGAGGGTTATGGGAGCAAGAAATTTATATACGCCGTTTGAATTACTGGAACTGAATATGGAGGACTGGACGCCGCGGCCGCTGATTTATCATTTCTTTGAGATCATTCATATACAGGAGGGGACTGGTGTGCGGGTGGTGAATGGAAACAGGTTTCCGTACCGGCCGGGCAGCGTATTTATTTTCACGCCGCGCGATTGCCGCGGTTTTGAGATAGCGCAGCCCACGCGTTTTGTGACCGTGAGGTTTTCGGAATTGTTTTTAGGAAAGGAGTATGGCGCGGAGGAGCGGGAGCGTATTACGGGCTGGCTGAAGCAACTGGAGTATATATTGTTTAATCATAACAAGCATCAGCCGGTGCTGGTGCAGCGGGTGAATGACTGCAAAATGATGGCATCACTGATTGCCAATATGATGGAAGAATACCGGAACCGGCACCAGTATTATGAGAATAACCTGCAGCATTACCTGACCCTGCTGCTGAACCTTATTGCGCGTAATGTGGAGGCAGCATCGGCGGTGCGGGAGCCGGACGGGGAGGCGCCGCTGATCAGCAGGCTGATTACCTGGATACAGCAGCATATATATTACCCGGAGCAGCTGAAGCTGGAAACGATGGCTGCCCGTTTCAATATATCTGTTAACTATATAGGGGAGTTTTTCAAGAAGCAGACAGGGGAGAGTATCCAGCAGTATATTATCTGTTATAAGCTGCGGCTGGTGGAGCTACGGGTGGAGAACAGCCGGCTGACGATCGGGGAGATCGCCGATGAGCTGGGGTTCAGTGACGAAAGCCATATGAGCAGGCTGTTTAAGAAGTATTATGGGGTGAGCCCGGCGGCTTACCGTAAACAGAAAAAGGAGGGGGGCAGGCAGCCGGAATAAAAAAAAATACATTTAAATATTTGGATGTTTCGATAAAAGCTGTACATTTGTATCATGGATCTGGGAATTATAGAAAAAGCAGCAAATGCGGTAGCGGATAAGCACAGATTGTCGATTATCATGGAGATTGCCCAGAAGGGCAGTATCGTATGTGGCGATGTTTGTTGCCTTTGTTCCTTGTCGCAGCCTGCTGTGTCGCATCACGTAAAGATCCTGGTGGAGAGTGGTATACTGAATTCAGTAAAGAATGGCCGTATAGTGGAGCTGACACTGAATAAGGAGATGATGAAGCAATTATCTTTGTTCTTTTTACAATTGAGCTGAGCGTACCTGTAAGCGGTGTGAACGGCTTTTTTTATCGGCAAATACATCGATATGTTTAAATGTATAGAAATATAGAGACGGGCATCTCTATTTTTTTACCTGAATATATCGATACTTTTAAATAAATCAAATAGAAAATGGATCAGTCACTCAAGAACAAGACCGCTATTATCACGGGAGGTAACAGTGGAATAGGATATGCAACAGCAGCAGATTTTTTGGCTAAAGGCGCAAGGGTGCTGATCACGGGTCGCAATCCGGGTGCGGTGCAACGGGCAGTGC
This sequence comes from Chitinophaga solisilvae, assembly GCF_009928525.1. GTDB lineage: Bacteria > Bacteroidota > Bacteroidia > Chitinophagales > Chitinophagaceae > Chitinophaga > Chitinophaga solisilvae. Next base: position 101,036 of record NZ_JAABOK010000009.1, read on the forward strand.
ATTCGCTTGGATTTCCGGCGGAGGGGTTTACAGCAGATCAATCCAGTACGGACGACACGAAAAAACTGGCGGAGTATGTGCGTAGTCGTTATGGCAAGGTAGACATACTGTTTATTAATGCAGGCATAGCTAAATTTTCAGGAATAACAGATGTAACAGAAGAGGATTTTGATGCTATCATGAATATCAATTTCAGGGGCGCATTTTTCACAGTGCAGCAACTGTTACCATTGCTCAATGATGGCGGCAGTATTGTTTTCCTTTCAGCCACTAACGCCTACGCAGGGATGCCGGGAACGGCGGTGCTGTCTGCCAGTAAAGCAGCGATTAATTCTCTGGCAAGAACACTTTCCAGGGAGCTGGCGCCCCGGCATATCAGGGTGAACACAATTATCGGAGGTCCGATAGACACGCCGATCCTGGAGAAAATAGGCGTAAGCCATGACCAGGCAGGTGATATACGTAAGAAAATGACGGCCAGTATTCCGCTGGGAAGATTGGGAGAATCATCAGAAGTGGCCAATCTGGTGTCCTTCCTCGTATCTGATGGAGCAAGGTTTATTACAGGCGGAGAATATAGCATAGATGGCGGATTGATGGTACATCCAGGAATTAACTAGAAAGAGACAGGTGAATTTGCAGATCGGCAGAACGGATATTTTAAGAGTGATGAATTAAGATAACGGATTTGGAAGATCAGACAGGCAACAGGCTCAGACAAGCGTAACAACAATCGAAAGGAAAGGAAAACGGACAGGAATCAACATAAGCTGCAAATTCCGGTATTACAATCCATCGGTCCGCCATTGACTAAAATTCAGCAGAAACAGTTATAAATGTTAAACAGGTTTTGGTTAGAAAAAATTAGTGTTTTTTGATTTACAGTTGCTAGTAAAAGTTGAACATTGTAAACTAACCCCAAATTTATTTTTGCTTGCCAGGATTTGCCGGGAACCGGCTCCTGGCAAGCCTTTTTTAATAAAATAACCGGCCGGATTTTCCCCTTTGACCCCCGGAAATATGCCGGCTCCCTGCGCTTTTCCGGAAAGAAAAATCTAACTTGGTAATTTTTCACGTTTATACGTATATTTATATTGAATGCATAACCTGGCCTGCCGGAGGTAAAAATAACCCGAATAATAACCATGTATGGAAGTTGCTAACCATTCTTCAAGCAGAAAATTGTCGTGGAAAGAGATTTTGTCCTGGCCTGTGCTGGCGGGCACGAGGGATCTGAACAGTGTTGTTGACAGGCGACAGGTAATCGTTCTGAACAACATATTGGCCTTAGTCCTCAGTGCGATGGTATTGGGAATCGGCAGCTATTTTTACGCACTTACGCACTCAATCTACTTTGTCATTGGGGTGCCGGTGGAAACGCTTTGCTTTTGGGCGGTTATTTATCTGAACCACCGGAAACTCTATTATTATGCAAACCTGCAGACACTGGTAGTAAATGCCATATTTGCCGCGTACTGGAGTACCGTTTTAAGCGCAGGTATTTCACCAGAACTGGTTTTCGCGTTTATCATGCTGATTATTTTTCACCTGGCAAGTACGCTTATTTTGTATAAGAAGAAAGCTCCGATTATATGGCTGGTAGTAAGCGTAATACTCGCTGGTATTGTGATTATTAATGCTTTCACACACTTTGTTGTGCCTTTGGAATTAACACCGAGAATAGCTTTTGTGATGCGTGCCTTTACAAGCGTGGCTTTATCCGTATTGATTCTGTTAACGCTTTCCTCCTATATGACACAAATCCGGAACCTGCTCAGGTCCGAGAGAAGGCTGAAAGAGATAGCAGAAAGCCGGAGTATATTTTTGCGGGAAACCTATCATGAATTAAGAACGCCTTTTAACGCAATTTTCGGTATTGCTCAGCTATTCCAGCGCAGAAAGAATCAGTATACAGAAGCTGAAAAACAGGAAATTGATGACCTTTTTGCTTCCTGTTATATAGCCAGAAACATTATTAACAATGTACTGGATATGTCCAGGGTCGATTCCGGTAAATTCTATCATGTTATTAAGAAACCGGTCAACCTGAAGGAATGTGTTTCTCACTGCGTAGCTATGAACAGCTACCTGGCAAACTCCCGTGGAATATTTATCAATAATGAATTTGACACACGGATTCCGGCTTCGGTAGAAAGTGACCAGCTTTTATTGACAAAAGTGATCAATAATGTTTTATCAAACGCAGTGAAATTTGCTCCCGGTAACAGTGCTGTAACAATAAGTACCTGCCTTGAAGAAGAGAAAATTGTATTCAGGGTAAAGAACCTGGGGGTAATTGAACCGGAAATTGCCGGCAGAATATTTGATCCTTTTGTTTCCGGACGCAATCAGATGATGGAAGGAACAGGTTTAGGCCTTTGCATTACCAAACATTTGCTGGAGCTGATGGAGGGAAGTATTGCACTTGAGCAGGATGAAACAGAAACTATTTTTGCTTTTAATATACCATTAGAAACAGCAGAAGTGCAACAGCCGGTATCTACCAGAACTGCCGGTTATTTTAAAAAGAATTGTTTTGCCGGAGCATCTGCCCTGGTTATAGAAGACAATCTGTTAGATGCATCTCTGGCTAAGAAAATACTGATAGAAATGGGGATACGCACGATCCATTGTCAGGATGGTAGTCAGGCGTTTGATATTATTACTGCCGAGAAACCTGATATTATACTTACAGATATTAATATGCCGGGCTATAAAAGTACGGATATGTTGCATCTTCTGCGAAGTACCACGGAAGTTAAAGACACCCCCGTGATTGTAGTTTCAGGGGATGTCTTTAAAGAAGTGAAAGATGAAATGATGGAAGCCGGTGCAAATGCATTTCTAGGAAAGCCAATTCATTTCACAGAACTTTATCTCGAACTATCAAAGCATTTGCCACAATATTACGCAATGCCATAACGATTTGTATCCATTACTGCCCAATGGTCGTAACCCTTGATGATATTATATACCCCGCGGATATATTTGTCAACCTGCTGATTAATTTCCTTACTCCAGAAGGGAAGCGATTGCCTTTGTGCCTTTAGCTTTTCCTGGTACTGATCGTGGTAATCAGTAACGTAATCGATTGCTTCATCATGAGAAATATGTAATTCGCGTTCTGCAATAAAAATGAGATTAAAACCAGTAGCTTCCAGTTCCTGCTCTCTTTCCCTTGAGTGCAGATCATTTGATAAGCAACCCAGATGACTTAGCGTTAGTTCTATTTCCTGAATAGCAGGATGTTGATAGACTACATCAGGAATGTTAAGTCTTTTGAATATTGCTGCCAGCGGAAACATAATGTAAAAGCCGGTTTGTGGCCTCATTTCAAAGTACTTTTCAATAGTAGGCGTGTAATTATGTAATTGAATATCGAATTCAAAGAAGCATTCTTCCAAATAATCAATCATATGTTTACAGAAAACTTGGTACAAGAACGGTGTGCTGATGGCTTCCATTCTTAAAAGTATATCCGTGAGGCTTTTGCTGAGGTCATTACTCTTTAATGCTCTGTTACCCTTTAAAATACCAATGAATTCATAAAGAAGTATTTTCATTCTTGCGGCGCCAGTTGCATCAGAAGAACCCCTGTCACAAGCATCGTCTACAGTGAAGAGCCATGTAAGCAGATCTCCGGCCAGACATATCTGGTTATAGTCAGCATCCGGATATTCCCGTGCAGCCTGAAATCCAAACCTGGCCTTAGTATACCAGCTTATAGATTTGAATTGCGGAGCCAGCGAAAATTCTTGTGCCCAGCTTAAAGTGTGTTCCTGAACTGATTCAAAAGAGGAATGGATAGCGATTTTGCCTGGCAGTGTGATACAGGCCTGTACATGATTTGGCATAACTCAAAGGTTTAAATGTTAGGAAAATAAATCGGTAATAGAAATATTATATATTAAAAATTAATATGTGTTTGGCATAAGAATACTCTGTTCAGGTTTGGATAGGAGGTCAGATGAATGATAAGAGAAGGCGATTCAATAAAGTGCGTGTCGATCAAAAAACTTTGTAAATGCTAGTTACCGGTCAATGGCAGACTTCAAACATCCCTATTAAAATAGCTAAAAAGGACAAATTTTGTACGGAAAATATCCGGTCGGGGTTGTTTTTTGAAAAAGATAGTGATGAACAGCGGATAGTGAACTGTGGATTTCTGGCAGGTACATGAAGCTGTAATGCAGCAGGGACAAGGAAAGAATAGCCGCCAGCCGGCCACTGATGGTAACTCCGGCTGACGAAGGTATATATTACATTTTTCTTATAAGCTTTCCAAGGGTCTTTAAACCTTCGTCAACCTGCCTGCTCCAGGGGTTACCGTAACTGATCCGCAGGCAATTGTTGTATCGGTTCTGTAGAGAGAAAATACGGCCGGGACAAAAACTGATCTTATTTTTCAGCGCCTGCTGAAATAATTCAAAGGTATTGATATGGTCATCCAGCTCTATCCATAACACAACGCCACCCTGCGGCCGGGAAACACGGGTGCTCTCCGGAAAATACTCACAGATGGCCTGGGAATACCGCAAACTCTGCGTATGCAGCTGCTTACGCAGGTTACGCAGATGAAAATCATAACGCCCTATCTCCAGGAAATGACCAATAGCCGCATGTGGCAGCGACGCGCAGGCAATAGAGTGATGCTGCTTCATCCGCAGCACCTTGTCCTTATACTTGCCCGGCATCGTCCAGCCTACGCGGTAACCCGGCGCCAGCGACTTGGAAAAGGAATTGCACAGCAACACATTCCCCGATTTATCAAACGACTTGCAGGAGACCGGCCGCTGTTTGCCAAAGTAAAGATCTCCGTAAATATCATCTTCTATCAGGGCTATATCATACTTCTCTATCATGGCCACCAGCGCCTGTTTGTGTGTATCCGGCATGCAGCATCCCAGCGGATTGTTGAAATTGGTGACAAACAAACATGCCTTGATTTTATGTTTGGGAATGGCCTTGTCCAGATAATCCAGGTCTACGCCCGTTACGGGATGCGTAGGCACCTCCAGCACCTTCAGGCCCAGGCTCTCTGCCAGCTGCAGCGTGCCGTAATACGCCGGGCTCTCCAGCGCAATGGTGTCGCCGGGCTGCGTCACAGACGCCATGCAAAGGGTGAGGGCATCCATACAGCCGCTGGTGGTAACTATATCATCTGCGGAATACACGGCTCCCCAGGTAAGGGAAAGCCGCGCAATCTGCCCGCGCAGCAATGCATTGCCCTGTAACTCTTCATACCAGATGCCGTTGGCCGGCAGCTGCCGCATGGCATGTATCACCGCCTTGGCCATCTTCGCCGCGGGGAGTATGCCCACCGGAGGCGCCGCCACAGAGAATTTCAGGATATTTTCATTCGCCGTATGGTTGAATACTTCCATCACCATATCGCTCACCGTTACTTCGCTGGCCTTTTTTACCGGTCTGCAGGTATCCGGCATGGGCAACATCTTATGCATGTTACGGCGGATATAATAGCCTGATTTGGGCCGGGATTCAATCAGCCCCTTTCCTTCAAGATGATAGTAGGCCTGGAAGGCGGTAGTCAGACTAATACCTTGCTGTTTACTCAGCATACGTACGGAGGGCAGTTTCTCCCCCATCTTCATCACCTCTTTTTCTATCAGTTGCTCTATATTGTCTGCTACCTGCAGGTACAGATGGTCGGCGGTCTTTATCATGGCATTAAAATCTGATATGGTTCAAAAGTACAAAATGGCATCTGTTTTATGCAATTTATTTCAGCTGTTTATGTATCAGTTTCCCCAGCGTCTGAATAGCCCAGGACAGCTCCTCACTGAAAGGGTCTGCGCCGGAAAGCCGCAGGCAGTTGTTATATTGCTGCTGACTGGAAAACAGCGCCCCCGGCGTAAAAGCAATATGGTGGGAGAGGGCCTGCCGGTGCAGCTCCCAGGTATCGGCGGGAGGAGGCAGCACTACCCACAGGCTGATACCGCCCTCTGGCCTGGTAAGCAGGGTACCGGCAGGAAAATATTGCTGTACGGCCTTGCTAATCTGCAGTTGCTGTATGTGCAGCGTTTGCCGCAGCTGCTTCAGGTGCAGGTCCATGCGCTGCTGATCCAGGAATTTCACCAGCAGCAGCTGAGGTACCATACCGGTACCGGCAGACGACATGAATTTCAGGTGCATCAGGCGTTCGCGGTACCGCTGGTTAATGATCCAGCCTATACGGAGTCCGGGCGCCACCGATTTAGAGAAAGAGGAGCAGTAGATCACCATATCCGCACGGTCGTAAGTCTTCACCGTTTTGGGCCGTTCCGGCCGGAAGTGTAAATCGCCATAGACATCATCTTCTATCAGCGGTACCTCATATTGCTCCAGCAGGCGCGCCAGCTGCTTTTTTGCAGTGTCCGGCATACAGCTGCCCAGCGGATTGTTGTAGTTGGTAATCAGCAGGCAGGCAGCTACTTTTTTCTTCCGGAAGTTATCTTCGAGAATGTTCAGGTTAATGCCGGAAACCGGGTCAGTAGGTATTTCCAGGGCTTTCATGCCCAGGTTTTCGATAGCCTGCAGCAACCCGAAAAAGGTGGGCGACTCAATGGCAATGGTATCGCCGGAGCGGGCAACGGCACGGAGGCAGATTGTCGCCGCTTCGATGGCGCCATTGGTAATCACAATATCATCCGGCGAAACCGCACCGCCCCAGTTGAGCGACAGCCGCGCGATGTGCCTGCGTAACGGCTCATATCCCGCGAGGTCACCGTAAGGGATATACGCAGTTTTATCTTCCTGCGCCGCCTGCCGGAAAGCCTTGCTGAGTTTTGCTCCCGGCAGTATCGACGGATGCGGGGCCGCGCCTATCAGCGAAGTCATCCCCTTTCGTTGCGCCGTATGCCTGACAATGGTGACCCGGTCGCTGATATTCACCCGTGTCGGCGTTTTCGCCGGCAGCGTTTGTGGCGGCAATGCCGGGAACAGGTGCCGCGCATACTGCACAAAGTACCCCGATTTTTCCCTGGCCGCTATCCAGCCTTTCCGCTCCAGGTGCAGATATACCTGCAGCGCCGTACTGATGCTGATGCCCTGTTCCCGGTGCAGGCTCCTCACGGAAGGCAGTTTGTCGCCTATCGCATAGGTGCCATTCATAATCATCGTCTCGATTTTATCGGCCAGCTGAAGATAGAGGAAGTCTTTCTGCTTGTTCATCTCTGAAAAAATCTGTTATGGTCAAAAATACAATAATCTGTATCTGTTTTGGTGGCATTTTTTAGCGTTATTTTGTTCCCGGTTAAAAACAAGGCGCCGCCGGCCGTTGTTACTCTGACAGATGAAAAGAACACCAGGCACCTACATCTCCGGTAAACAATTATCAAACAACAATAAAATATCATTATTATGGAACCAAGAATGGATATTTCCCAGCTTTTCCCTGAAGCATATAAAGCAGTATTGTCACTCGAAGGCGCACTGCGGAAAAGCGGTATCGATAAATCATTATACGAACTGATCAAAATCAGGGCATCCCAGATCAACGGCTGCGCCTTTTGTCTGAATATGCACACCAAAGACGCCAGAGCCGCCGGTGAAACCGAACAGCGTATCTACCTCCTCAACGCCTGGCAGGAATCCCCTGTTTATACAGAAAAAGAGAGAGCAGCCCTCGCCCTCACGGAATCCGTAACCCTCCTGGCCTCTACCCACGTGCCTGACGACGTATACAACGCCGCCCTGGCCGTATTCACCCAGGAAGAAGTAGCCGTAATCACCATGGCGATTGTAGTGATCAATGCATGGAATAGAATTGCGGTGACATCGAGAACACTGCCGCAGTAATAATTGCGAATTACGAATTACGAATTACGAATGAGAGCGAAGATCTAAGCGGATAAAGAATTTAAATTGATCCGCTTAGATCTTCGCTCTCATTCGTAATTCGTAATTTGTAATTCGTAATTAAAGCAATAATCGGGTTCCATCTGCCCCATATTCTCTTACCTTTGCTTCATGAGGATTACAGTGAATGATCCGGCCAACTTTTCGTTCCGGGAATGTTTACATTTTCTTGGCAGATCGGATAAAGAATGCCTGCATTATATTCAGGACGGGAAGCTGACCCGTATGATGCTGGCCGGCGGTCAGCCGGTAGTAGTGGAACTGGCGGAAGGCGCTGCAGCAGGGTACCTGGAAGCAACGGTGCTGGCGCCGGCAGGAGAAGATTTTGCAGAAGCGGATATTGCCGCCTATATTACACGGTGGCTGCACCTGGATGCAGACCTGCAATCTTTTTACCGCTATACGAGGAAAGATCCGGTGCTGAAAGGAATGGCAGAAGCGTATCATGGGCTGCGCCTGGTAGGACTGCCCGATTTCTTTGAAGCCATCAGCTGGCCTATTATCGGGCAGCAGATAAACCTCTCTTTTGCGTATACGCTCCGGCAACGGTTTATACAATCTTTCGGTTATCATGAAAAAATAAACGGTACAGATTATTATCTTTATCCTGTGCCGGAAGTCATCGCTGCGCTGACGCCCGATCAGCTCACGCCGATGCAGTTTTCGAGAAGTAAGGCCTTGTATGTGATTGAAACAGCCAAAGCTATAGCAGGCGGACAGATTACAGCAGAGATGCTGGCAGCGCTGCCTTATGAAGAAGCCAAAGCCCGGCTGACTGCCCTGAAAGGTATCGGTAACTGGTCTGCCAACTATGTACTCATGAAGTATCACCGCTTTCCGCAGGCATTGCCGCTGGAAGATGTGGGCCTGCATAATGCCATCAGGCAAAGGCTGGGACTTGCCGCCAAACCTGCGCTGCCGGAACTGCTGGCATATACGCAGCCCTGGCAGCAACATGCAGCCTACGCTACCTTTTACCTGTGGAGATCCTTATTACCCCAATAAATCATTGTATCATGGAAGCTTTATCTCATCTTCATATAGACACTCCCGTAGGTATACTGCTGATTGGCGGTACCAATACCCATATCCAGGAAGTGTTGTTCGAAGAAGAAATATCCATGCCCAGGGAACAATTTCCTCAGCCGCCACGGCTGCTGCTGGACTGTGCGCAGCAACTCCACGAATACTTTGCCGGCGAACGTAAAACTTTCGAGCTGCCCCTGCAACAGCCCGGTACCGACTTCCAGCAATCCGTATGGCAGCAGCTCCTGCACATCCCTTTCGGCCATACCATCTCTTACCTGCAGCTGGCGTACCGCATCGGCAACCCTAAAAGCATCAGGGCCGTAGGCACCACCAACGGCAAAAACAAACTGGCCATCATCGTTCCCTGCCACCGCGTTATCGGCAGCAACGGCACCCTCACCGGATATGCCGGCGGCCTGTGGCGCAAACGCTGGCTCCTGGAACATGAGAGAACGGATTTGTTTACTGGCCTGTTGTGAAATAATTACGAATTACGAATTGCGAATTACGAATGTTGAGCGAAGGCATGAGCGGATAAAGCATCCGCTATCTTCGCTCATGTCTTCGCTCAACATTCGTAATTCGTAATTCGCAATTCGTAATTGCCCACTTAATCTGATCTGGTTAAAAAAGACAAAACTGAATCTGTTTTTACAACTTAAATTATCTCAATTTTGACCTTTGAAATACCGAGAACATATCCTTTCCCTTTATAAACACCCGGCAAGATGAAACTCCAGGATGATTTGAAAAATACCGACCAGCTCTTACAACTGACAAAAGATTTCAGCAGTGAATTTTTATCAGGTATCGATTATGTAGCGGCAGATAAAGCGGTGACGCTGTCCGTTGAAAAAAATATTCCTGTGCAGGGCCTTGGCGGCGCCGCGGCGCTGGAGCTGTTTAAGCAGCGTTATGGCAGCAGCATTGCCGCCGCGGTGGGGCCGCGATACTGGGGATTTGTGACAGGAGGTGTTACGCCTGCATCGCTGATGGGCGACTGGATTACATCTACCATTGATTTGAATGCATCAGATAAAAGCTCAGCCGCTTATTATATAGAAACGGAAACCATTGCTTTATTGAAGCAGCTGTTCAGACTGCCGGAAGATTTTATCGGCGCTTTTGTATCCGGTGCTACTATGTCTAATTTCACCGGGCTGGCCCTGGGCAGACAGTGGCTTGGAAAACAGCGTGGTATTGATATTGGCCGCGATGGTATGGCCGGGCTGCAAAACCTGACCGTGGTATCCTGCACGCCGCACTCGAGTGTGAGCAAGTCCATGGCAATGCTGGGACTGGGCCGCAACAATATTGTGAAGCTGCCTTCCCTGCCTAACCGCGAGAGCGTGAATATCGCTGCACTGCGCGATTACCTGGACGCGCACGCAGATCAGCCGGTGATCTTCTCTGCCAGCGCAGGAACCGTGAACACCGTTGATTTCGACGACCTGGCTGCACTGGCAGTACTGAAGAAAGAATATAATTTCTGGCTGCATATCGACGCTGCCTTCGGTGGTTTTGCTGCCTGCAGTGACAGATACAAGCACCTGCTGGAAGGCTGGGAGTTTGCGGACTCCATCACCATCGATGCGCACAAGTGGCTGAACGTGCCTTATGACGCCGCCATGATTTTCTCCCGGCATCCTGAACTGCACGTAGAAGTATTTCAGAATGCGGGCGCCGCTTATCTCGGCGATCCTGCGGAGCAGTTTAACTATATCAACTACATTCCGGAGAACTCCCGCCGTCAGCGGGCATTGCCGGCCTGGTTCTCGCTGATGGCCTACGGGTTGGATGGCTACCGGGAAATTGTAGAAACCAATGTGCAGCTGGCGCAGGAACTCGGCGCGCTGCTGGACAATGATCCGCAGTTCACCTTATTATCGCCTGTGCGGATGTGTGTGGTGTGCTTTACACTCAATGTACCATCCGACATACAGGAAGAAGCCGTAAATAAATTTTTGAATGCGTTGAATGCTACCGGCGTAGTTTGTATGACACGCACGGTATACGGCGGACAGCCCGGTATCAGGGCTGCGCTCGTAAACTGGAGAACGGCACAGGAAGATGTGGCAGTGGCGTATCAGACGATGAAGGAAGTAGCAGCAGCAACGTTGAACCAATACAGTTATGCGTAAAAACAATACCAATGCCTATATCGCACTGGCCATCGTAAGTATTTTCTGGGGCACCACGTACCTCGCTTCCAGGGTGGGCGTAAGGCATATACATGGCGTTATGCTGGCCGGGCTGCGGCAGTCTGCCGCCGGCATGTTGATTACCGCGTTCTTTTTACTGAAAGGATATAAGCTGCCGGAGAAGATTGTGCTGTCGAAACTGTTTGTGCTGGGGCTCCTGCTGCTTTGCGGCAGCAACGGCCTGATGACATGGGCGATGCAATATATCCCCAGCGGACTGGGGGCCATCATCGGGGCTACCGTACCTATCTGGATCACGATTTTCAGTTATTTCCTGGTAAAGCGTACCACGCTGAGCTGGCAGCTGATAGCAGGCATAGTGCTGGGGTTTGCGGGTGTTGCCGGCATCTTCTATAATTATTTGTCCAGCCTGGTAAATCCTGATTTCCGCTTCGGGATTATGCTGTCTGTCTGCGCCTGTGTTTTCTGGGCGCTGGGTTCTGTGCTGACAGCCAAGTGGGCGCTGGGGATCAACTATCTGTTCGGGGCAGGATTCCAGATGTTGTTCAGTGGCATTGTGATGTTATTGTTTGCCACGCTGGTGCTGGGGCAACAGCTGGATGCAGGCAGTTTCACTGCCGAGCTGTGGGAAAGCCTGCTGTACCTGGTGCTGGTAGGGTCCGTACTTTCGTATTCCGCCTACGTGTTTACGCTCAACCACCTGCCGCCGTCGCTGGCAGCTGTGTATGCCTACATTAATCCGATAGTGGCGGTTTTGCTGGGATGGGTATTGCTGCGGGAGAATCTTACCTGGCTGATGGGCTTCTGTTGCCTGGTAACAATCGGAGGGGTGTATCTTGTTAACAACGCTGTAAGTAAAAATAAACAATTGCAATAAGAGTTTAAGGTAGAAGTTAAGAGTCAGATGCTCACCCCGGTATTTACCGGAAGGAGCATCTTTTTTTTATGTAAATGAAGTAAATTTAGCACACGTAAAAGTTATCTTATGGAAGTTATACAGGCAACGGAAATGCATACCAACGAGGTGGCGGTGCTGTTCGACGCATACCGCAGTTTTTATGACCAGGCTCCCGATTTTAAAGGCGCGCTTGCTTTTGTGAGCGAGCGGATCAAACAGAAAGACAGTATCATTTATGTTGTGCTGGAAGGAGAAGAGATCATCGGCTTCACACAGTTGTATCCCATATTTACTTCTATTGGCATGAAGCGCGGATGGTTGCTGAATGACCTTTATGTGCTGGAAGAGCACCGTGGCAAAGGCGCCGGCAGCGCCCTGCTGGATGCCGCTGCAGCGCTGGGTCGCAGTACAGGCGCTGCCTGGGTGATGCTGCAGACCTATATTGCCAACAGGGAGGCGCAGAAACTCTACGAAGCCAAAGGGTTTAAAAAGGACGTACATTCCTACTATTACTACCAGAGCCTGTAATGAAAGGAGATTTTCCTTTTCTTTGCAGGATGGATATGACTAAAAATCCCTGGACCATTCACGCCAGTGAAACCAGGTATGACAATAACTGGATCAGCGTTACACATCACGAAGGGTTGAACCCGTCCGGCACTGCCGGCATCTACGGCGTTGTTCACTTTAAGAACCTGGCGCTGGGCGTGGTGGCGATGGATGAGCAGCAGCATATCTACCTGGTAGGGCAGTACCGTTTTCCGCTGAATGCCTTCAGCTGGGAGCTGCCGGAAGGCGGCGGTCCGCTGCTGGAGGATCCGCTGGAATCCGCCAAGAGGGAGTTGCTGGAAGAAACAGGGCTGGTAGCCTCCCGCTGGCAGATCATCAGCAGGCTGCATACCTCCAACTCCGTTACTGATGAAACCGGTATCGTATACCTGGCGCAGGGCCTGGAACAACGCAGCGCCGAACCGGAGGAAACGGAGCAGCTCCTCGTTAAAAAAGTACCTTTTGAAGAAGCCTATCAGATGGTGAAAAACTTTGAAATCACCGATTCGCTCTCCGTCGCCGCCATACAGAAAATAAAGCTCATGCTGCTCGAAGGCGAGCTGGTTTGATAGAAAAGCTGTTTCTTTGCAGTAATGGAAAGGAAATTTAACGCCTTCAAAGGAGACAGAAGAACGGGCGGCAACGGCCCTAAAAGGTTTGCCAGTCCGCGGCCGAAGCAATCATCACTGATCATCGGCCGCCAGCCGGTAATAGAGGCCCTGAACAGCGGCAAATCTATTGAGCGCATATTTATGCTCCGCTCAGCTACCGGCGATATTATACCGCAGATAAAAGAGCTGGCTGCCAGCAACAATATTCCCGTCAATTACGTACCCGTAGAAAAGCTCAATGGCTTTACCCAGGCTAATCACCAGGGTGTGGTGGCGCTGGCCGGCAATATCACCTACCTGGACCTCCAGGATGTGATTTCCCATGTAACTGACCAGGGGCAGACACCCCTTTTCCTCATACTGGACGGCGTCACCGATGTGCGCAACATCGGCGCTATTGCCCGCAGCGCCGTGTGCTGCGGCGCGCAGGCCCTCATCATCCCCGATAAAGGCATTGCCGCCCTCAACGAAGAGGCCGTAAAATCTTCCGCCGGCGCACTGGAAAAAATTGCTGTATGCCGCGTTAACAGCCTGCTGAAAGCAATCGATACCCTCCATCTCAACGGTATCAAAGTCGTAGCCAGCGAAATGGAAACAGAACTGAAACTCTACGACCTTGACCTGAAAGAACCGGTAGCCGTTATCATGGGCTCGGAAGACAAAGGCGTTTATCCCGCCCTCATCAAAGCCTCCGACCAGCTTTTTCGTATACCCATGGCCGGTACGTTTGAGTCATTCAACGTTTCGGTAGCAGCAGGGATTATATTGTATGAGGCGATGAAGCAAAGAACGTGAATTTAAATTACGAATTACGAATTGCGAATTACGAATGGGGAGCGAAGATTACAGCGAAGATAGAGAGGCTTTATCCGCTCAGGTCTTCGCTTAACATTCGTAATTCGCAATTCGCAATTCGTAATTCTCCAATAAAATAAGTACCATGATAAAGCTAATCGAGTGTCCGCGTGATGCGATGCAGGGATGGCACAGGATGATCAGTACGGACGAAAAAGTGGCATACCTGCAGGCTTTGCTCAAAGTCGGGTTTGATACCATTGACTTTGGCAGTTTTGTTTCTCCGAAAGCGATTCCGCAGCTGGCAGATACCAAAGAGGTATTGGCCCGGCTGGACCTGAGCCAGACCCGCAGCAAGCTGCTGGCGATAGTCGCCAATGTGCGCGGTGCGGAAGAAGCTATTATTCATGATGAAATCCATTACCTCGGATTTCCATTTTCCGTTTCAGAAACTTTTCAGCTGAGGAATACGAATAAGACGATTGCAGAATCGCTGGAACAGGTGCAGACCATGCAGGAGCTGTGCCTGAAAAGCGGAAAAGAGCTGGTGGTATATATTTCCATGGGATTCGGTAACCCTTACGGCGATCCATACAGCCCGGAGATAGTATTGCAATGGGTAGATGAAATGGTGAAGATGGAGATTACGACCATCTCGCTGGCAGATACTGTGGGAGTGGCCAATCCGGAAATTATCACGGCGCTGTTTAAGCAGCTGGTGCCGGCTTATCCCGGTGTGGAGATCGGAGCGCACTTTCACTCCGCGCCATCAGGCCGGGAAGAAAAGGTGCTGGCCGCCTGGCAGCAGGGCTGCAAACGATTTGACAGCGCTATCAGGGGAATCGGTGGTTGCCCGATGGCAAAAGATGAACTGGTGGGCAATCTGGCAACGGAGAGCCTGATAGATTTCTGCCTGCGGCACCAGGAGCCGCTAACGCTGGATATGACCGCATTGCAGGCTGCGCAGCTGCTGGCAGACAACGTTTTTAAAAATTAATGCATGCAATTTCACCTGAGCTTCCCGGTAGATCCGTTGGAACCCGGTATACAATACAGCGATAAGCTGCTGCTGATGGGCTCCTGCTTCGCAGAAGAAATCGGCGCCAGGCTGCAGGAGCACCGGTTTGATACCCTCATCAACCCGCATGGCATCCTGTTCAACCCCGTCAGCATCACCAGTGCCATCAATACTTACCTCGACGGGAAAATATATACTGCAGCAGACCTGTTTCAGCATAATGATACCTGGCACAGCTGGGATCATCACAGCCGTTTTTCTGCCAATACGCCGGAAGCCGCGCTGGCCCTGATTAATAAAGCGCAGGAGACAGCCATTCATACTATTGAGCAGGCCGACTGGCTGATACTGACCTTCGGCTCTGCGCACGCCTATGCGCTGAAAGAAACCAGCAGGCTGGTGGGCAACTGCCATAAGGTGCCGGCAGCTTCGTTTTATAAGCGGATGCTTACGGTAGAAGAAATAGTGACGTCATTGGATAATATGATGCATCGCCTGTTTTTCCGTAACTCCAAAGTGAACATACTCTTCACCGTCAGCCCCGTGCGGTATGTCCGCGACGGCGTGGTGGAAAACAATCTCAGCAAAGCTATCCTGCTGCAGGCAGTTCATCATCTGGTAAATAAATTCGCCCGTCTGTATTATTTTCCTGCTTATGAGCTGGTGATAGATGACCTGCGCGATTACAGATTTTATAAGGAAGATATGGTACACCCCAATGAAACGGCGGTGAACTATGTATGGGAACATGTGGTGAAAGCCTGTGTGGCGCCGGAAGGGCAGCAGTTGCTGCATACCATTGCAGATATCAGCAGGGCCGCGCAGCACCGTCCGTTCAACCCGCAGGGCAGCCAGCACCGGCAGTTTCTCCGTACCTATGCAGATAAAGTGAAACAGCTGAAGCTGGCACATCCCGCGTTGCCCCTGGACGACCTGGAGCAGTATTTTTCTGCCTAAACGCTCAGTTTCCCGCTTTTCTCTCTGATAGCAATCATACCAATGATAAAGCATATAACGGCAACGGCTATAGGATATATCAGCCCTGCCAGGTGATTCCCGGTTTTGGTTACCAGGATGGTAGAAATCGTGGGGAGAAGTCCGCCGAATACGCCGTTGCCTATATGATACGGCAGCGACATGGACGTATAACGGATGCGGGTAGGGAACAGTTCCACCAGGAAAGCCGCTATGGGCGCATATACCATTGTTACAAACACTACCTGTATAAATATCAGCAGTATCAGGATGGCCATGTGCGTATTATCCACCGTCAGTTCCTTTTTAGTATCCGATTCCTTCAGGATGCTGCCATCTGTATAGCTGTGTATACGGGTGGTATGCTGAACAAACTGCCCTGACTCATTTTGGGCCTGGGAACTTTCAATCCGGTACAGGGTTGTCTGTTCCGTTTTCTGTTTCACATCCCCGATCGTATCCATCGTTTTATAGATGGGATAGTACGCCAGTGCGGCGATCAGCATGCCCGCCATCATGATTTTTTTGCGTCCGATGCGGTCAGACAGGGAGCCGAAATAGATGAACAGCGGAGTGCCCAGCAGCAGCGCTACCGCGATGATGATATTGGACTGTACAAATTCAATGTTCATTGTTTTCTGCAGGAAGGAGAGCGCATAAAACTGCCCGGTATACCAGACAACGCCCTGGCCCATCGCTGCGCCGAAGAGGGCTATCAGCACCAGTTTCAGATTCTCCCGGTTGCCGAAACTTTCCTTTATGGGGTTGGCGGAAGTTTTTCCTTCCTGTTTCATCTGGATGAACAGCGGGGATTCCTGCAGACGTATTCTGATGTAGTAGGACATCAGTACCAGCACCACCGACAGCAGGAACGGGATGCGCCAGCCGTAGCTGTTGAAGTTCTCTGGCGTCATCACGGAACGGGTGATCAGGATAACGGCCAGCGAAACGAAGAGGCCCAGGGTAGCGGTAGTCTGAATAAAGCTGGTAAAATATCCGCGGCGGTGGTCCGGAGAGTGTTCCGCCACATAGGTAGCGGCGCCGCCGTACTCGCCTCCCAGCGCAAGGCCCTGCAGCAGGCGGAGAATCAGTACCAGCATGGGCGCCAGCACACCAATGGTATGGTAGCTGGGAATAAGGCCTATAGCGAAAGTAGAGCCGCCCATAATGAGCAATGTCAGCAGGAAGGTGTATTTACGCCCTACCAGATCGCCGAGCCGTCCGAAAACGATAGCCCCGAAAGGACGTACAATGAATCCCACTGCGAAAGTAGCCAGCGTAGCGATATACGCCAGCTCCGGGTTACTGGGTGGAAAGAATTTTTCAGAGATAATGGCGGACAGGCTGCCGAAGATATAGAAGTCGTACCATTCTATCAGTGTACCTGCCGACGAGGCGAGGATCACCTGCCAGATATTTTTTGCCGTACCGGGTTGTTGCATGTCAGGATGTTTTATAGAGCCGTGTTTTGGTTGTATGCTTGATCCGAAAAAGATAAGGAATAAATATTATGGGTGCAAATGTCTGTACGGATAATCTTGAAATGAATAAAGACTTATCTTTAATAGAGCCGCAATTTAATACAATGAATCAGGGACAGTTACTACACATCAGCAGATTGATAGGCATTATCATATTCAGCCAGATCCTCCTGTTTGCCGGAGCCAGCGCCCAGCAGCAGGGCCATCGCCCGAAGATAGGGCTGACGCTGAGTGGTGGCGGCGCGCGCGGGCTGGCGCATATCGGGATACTGGAAGCGCTGGACAGCGCCGGGCTGAAGGTGGATTATGTAACCGGTACCAGCATGGGCAGCATCGTAGGGGCATTGTATGCCATCGGTTACCCCGGCGATTCCATTGAAGCCATCGCCCGCAGGCTCGACTGGCCCAGTCTTTTCTCCAATCAGCCGGTCCTGACAGATGTATCTTACGAAGAAAAGGCCGAATACAACAAATACATCATTGAAATACCTTTTGAATACGGCAAGCCGAAACTGGCTTCCGGCGTGATTTCCGGCGAAGCCTTATGGCTGGAGCTGGCCCGCCTCGGATGGCCGGTGAAAGATAAAAAGGATTTCTCCCAGTTTAATATCCCCTTTAAATGTATTGCCACCGATGTAGCTACCGGGGAAATTGTTACCCTGGACAGCGGAGAGATTGTTACGTGTATGCGTGCCAGTATGGCCATCCCTTCCATCTTCACCGCGGTGAAAATAGGTAACCGCAAGCTGGTAGACGGCGGCGTGGTACGTAACTTCCCCGTCATCACCGCCAAAGAGATGGGTGCAGATATCGTCATCGGCTCCAATGTAAGCGGCGGCCTGCGTAAAGCGGACCAGCTGGTGACGCCTTTTGATATACTTTACCAGCTGGGCTTTTACAAAGATGCGGCCGACTTTGAAAAGGCGCGCAAAGCGTGCGATATATACATTCCTATCATTAAGGAGCTGGAAGATTATTCCGCCGCCTCTTTCAACAGCGTGGACTCCATCATAGAAGCAGGCAAGCGTAAAGGCCGGGAGATGTACCCGGTATTCAAACGCCTGGCAGATTCCCTGCATGCCATTGTGCCGCGCGACAGCTTCGTGGCGAACCGCATGCCTTTCACCGCCGATGTAGACATCAGCAGTATTCATGTTTCCGGGCTGATACACTCTGACGAGAAATTTTTCCTGCAAAGGCTGCATCTGAAGCCAGGCGGTTGTTACAGCCCGATGCAGCTGCAGAAGGCTATCCGCCGCGTATATGGTACCCGCTTCTATAAGCTGATTACCTACAACCTGATTCCGGAAGGTTATGGCAGAAGCAGGATGGATATTACGGCAGAAGAGAACCCGCTCACCTATGTGAAGTTTGCCCTGAACTATAATACGTTCACCGGCGCGAGCGCCATTATTAACCTTACACAGCGCAACTTCATCGTACCCAATTCACGTTCTTTCGTCACGGCTGCCATCAGTGAGAATCCACGGCTGAATGCACAGTATTTCAAGTACCTGGGACGCAGCCGCAGCTTTGGCTTCGGAGTGGGCGCCTACTATGAAAATAACGGGTTGATTTCCTATGATGAAGAATTCGGGAAGATGCAGAGTTACCGGAACAAATATGCGAGCGTGGACATGAACCTGCAGTATTCCTTTGGCGGTAATATGGCTGCCGGTGCGGGCACCCGCTGGGAATACATCAAATACAAGCCGCAGTACTCCGCCTTCACGGAGGTGCGGGGCAGCACCAATCAGCTGAACACCTATGCTTTCTGGGGTATCAACTCCCTGAATCATAAAATATATCCTACCAGTGGCCTGGAGCTACGGGTAGAAGGCGGCTATATCTACAATCAGCATCCTGGTATCAGCGTGAGTACCAACGGTGAGGCTTACAATCTCGATAGCCTCGGTATCCGCTTCAACAACTATCAGCGGCTGATGTTTACCTCGAAATATTTCGTGCCGCTGGGGAAAAAGTCGGCCCTGGAGTTTAACGGCAATGTGGGCTGGAACTTTAATTATCGTCAGTCCAGGGTGAATGGTTTCATATTAGGCGGTATGAACAATGTTTCCCGCAACCAGCTGCCGTTTATCGGCATTTTTGAAGGAGAGGTGATGTCTTCCAAGATCGCCATGGTACAGATGGCCTGGCAATATGAATTCCTGCGCAACCTGTACGCCATCCCGCGCGCAGGGGCCTCCATCTACGGTACTGACGCGCTCACCGGCGCCAACACCTACCAGTACATCAGCGGCTATGGGCTGGGAGCCGGCTACAACAGCCGCTTAGGCCCCGTAGAAGCAACGATGATGTATAGCGAGCAAACGGGGAAGTTGAAGTTTTACGTGAATATGGGGTTTAACTTTTAGAATTACGAATTACGAATTGCGAATTACGAATGCAGCCAGGAAGAACTAATCGAAGATGAAAGGAGATAAGTATTAAGTATCACCTTTCATCTTCGATTAGTTCTTCCTGGCTGCATTCGTAATTCGCAATTCGTAATTCGCAATTAATTTAATGCATTCTATCTCCTCTCACCTCAATATTCTCCAGTATTTCAGCTTCCAGTTTCAACCATTCCTGCCAGCGGAGGCGGACTTTTTCTTCGGGGAAGTATTCGTTGGCGAGGTCGATGAAGAGGCGGTAGTGGCCTGCTTCAGAGACCATGAAGCGGCGGTAGAATTCGCGGAGGTATTCATCATCGAGGCCTTCGCTGAGGAGGCGGAAGCGTTCGCAGCTGCGGGCTTCGATGAGCGCGAATATGAGGAGTGCGTCGAGGAAGGCGTCATCAGCGGAGCCGCCTTTGACGCGGTTGTCCATGAGTGCGTTGACGTAGTCGTCTTTTCGTTGTTTGCCGAGGGAGAGTCCTCTTTTTTTGAGTTCAGCAAGTACCTGGCGGAAATGTCCCCATTCTTCCGTCACGATAGGCGCCAGTTCCTGTACAAGTCTTTCCCGGTGCGGGTTACGTTGTATGAGGGAGATGGCGGACGAAGCGGCTTTCTGTTCACAGTAGGCATGGTCTGTGAGTATATCCTGCAGAGAGATGGCTGCGAGGTTGACCCAGCGCGGATCTGTGGGTAATTTTAAACCGAGTATGGATACTTTGCTCATATTTGCTGTTGCGTATTGTATTATTTTTGCGAAGATAAGATTGAATCCATAAAAGCTGAAAACCTTATGCGAAGAAGTCCAGAACCATTTTTGCTGCAGCCGTTGGTGCAGCGCCATGAGCAGCATTCTTTCCGGGAGCTGCGGCTGCCGGGGGAGCAGGTGGATTTTTGTTCCAATGATTACCTGGGGCTGGCGCGCAGCAGCGCGATGCAGGAGGCCGTGCATGCGCTGGTACAGGCGCGGTATGCCGCGCACGGAAGTACCGGATCGAGGCTGCTGGCGGGCAATTATTCCTGGATTAATGATGTAGAGGCAGACCTGGCGTTGTTTCATGAGGCAGATGCCGGGCTGATATATAATTCCGGATATGACGCCAACGTAGGCTTATTTTCCAGCGTGCCGCAGAAAGGAGATACCGTCATTTACGATCAGCTGATACATGCCTCTATCAGGGATGGGATACGTTTATCGCATGCGCAGGCTTACTCCTTTCAGCATAATGACCCGGAGGACCTGCGTAAGAAGATCACCAGGGCTGCCGGCAATTGTTTTGTGGCCGTAGAATCAGTGTACTCCATGGACGGGGATATGGCCCCGCTGGCCGCCATTGCCGGGCTTTGCAGGGAATATGGCGCGCACCTGATCGTAGATGAAGCTCATGCCACGGGGGTCGTGGGCAGCAGGGGAGAGGGGCTGGTACAGCACCTGGGGTTGCAGGATGCGTGTCTGGCGCGCGTGCAAACCTTCGGCAAGGCAGTAGGGTGTCATGGCGCAGTAGTACTGGGATCTGCCACGCTGCGGGATTACCTGATCAATTTCTCCCGGTCATTTATTTATACTACCGCGCTGCCGCCGGCAGCGATAGCGGCTATCCAGGCCGCCTACAGCCTGTTCCCCTATATGGACGAAGCGCGGACGGCCTTGCGGGGACATATACAGCAATTCCGGAACGGCGTAGAGGCGCTGACGTTATTAGCCAGCGAAACGCCTATACAGGTGGTGATGACCAGGGGAAATGAGCATACCCGCACTATTGCCGCCATGCTGCAATCATCCGGACTGGATGTGCGTCCTATACTGCATCCTACCGTAGCGAAAGGGGAAGAGCGGTTGCGCATTGTATTACACAGCTTTAATACCGCTGCTGAAATTGACCAGCTGATAAAAGTATTATTGCGTTAATGGTTTTCATGCAAAATTGATGTATTTTACAAAATACATCGATTACTGTTTATGAGAATCATCCCAGCTGTTATCACCGCCGCCGTTACCTTATCACTCACTTATGTGTTGAATACCAAAATCGGGAGTATCCCCCCGATGGGTAAATTATTAAGTCCGCAGACAGGCTTCTGGCAGAATGCAGAAGCAATCGGAGAGCGCCCCCACGAAACAATGACTTTACCCGGATTAAGCGGGAAAGCTGAAGTCTGGTTTGACGACCGGGTAGTACCGCATATATTCGCTGATAATGATGCGGACGCCTATTACGTACAAGGATATGTAACAGCCCGCGACAGGCTGTGGCAGATGGAACTGCAGACCTTTGCAGCCGCCGGCCGCCTCTCGGAGATCCTGGGGCCCGGCCTGATCAATTACGACCGCACCAAGCGCCGCGAAGGCATGGTATATGGCGCAGAGAAAGCGATTGAAGTGATGGAGAAAGATCCTCAGACGAAGAAGGCACTGGAAGCCTATGCTGCCGGCGTAAACGCCTGGATTGCCACCCTGACGCCGGCGACCTTACCGGTGGAATATAAAATCCTCGACTACAAACCGGAAAAGTGGGATATCCTGAAATCCGCGCTGCTCCTGAAGTATATGGCAGCAGACCTGGCAGGTGCTGCAGACGACCTGGAAGCTACGAATGCACGCCGCAACTTCTCCCTGGAAGATTTTCATCTCATGTATCCGGATACGCATGATTCCATAGATCCTATTGTGCCGCCGGGAACAGCATTTGCCGCCGCTTCCGTGAAAGCCACCGCGCCGCCGGACAGCCTGCTGGCGCTGGATGCCGCCTTCATGAAATATAAGGCAGACAAGCCGGATCCGGACAACGGCAGTAATAACTGGGCAGTGGCCGGCAGCAAAACAAGGTCCGGCGCGCCTATCCTGTGCAGCGATCCTCACCTGGGACTCAGCCTGCCTTCCCTCTGGTACGAAGTGCAGATACATACGCCGGAGATGAACGTTTACGGCGCTTCTCTTCCCGGCGCGCCCGGCGTGATCATTGGCTTCAACGATCATATCGCCTGGGGCGTAACCAACGGAGAAGAAGATGTAAAAGACTACTACCGGATGCAGTTCCGCAACGGCAAAAAGGAATACCTGTTTAACGGCAGCTTCCGCCCGTCTTCCCTGCGTGTAGAAACGATTAAAGTGAGAGGCGCCGCCACCATACAGGATACGGTGGCCTATACCGTTTGGGGGCCAGTAATATTTGACAATACCTTCCCGGACTTCAGGTCCAGGCAGTCGTACCTGGCGATGCACTGGAAAGCCCTGGACCCGTCCAATGAACTGAAGACATTTATACAGCTGAATAAGGCGCGTAATTACGATGATTACCTCGCTGCCATCACACACTTCACCTGTCCGGCACAAAACTTCGTATTTGCCGCAAAAGACGGCGATATTGCCATCTGGCATAACGGGCAGTTCCCGGTACGCTGGAAGGATCAGGGTAAATGGGTGATGCCCGGCGATGATAGCACCTACGCGTGGCAGGGATATATTCCGCATGACGAGCTGCCGCATATCAAAAATCCGGTGCGCGGGTTTGTCAGCTCCGCCAACCAGCGTCCGACGGATAATACCTATCCATATGCATTATACGGTGAGTTCGATGTGTACCGCGGTATCCGCATTAATCAGCAGCTGACGCAGATGAGCAGCATCACCCCGCAGGATATGATGACGTTGCAGAATGACTACAAGAATCTTTTTGCAGCAGCGGCGATGCCTGTCCTCGCCAGGCACCTGGATACGGCAGCCCTTACGCCGGAGCAGAAGCCTTTCTGGGAGCAGCTTTCCCGCTGGGATTATGTCAGCTCGCCGGACAGCAAGGCCGCAGTAATCTTCAACTGTTTCTGGGAGGCTTTGTCAGACACCATCTGGAATGATGAAGTACATCCGAAAGACAGCACCATCATCTCCAATCCGCATCCTGTCACCACGCTGAACCTGCTGCAGCATGATACTGCCTTCCGCTTTATTGATAACATCAATACCCCACAGAAGGAAACGTTGTCAGAGCTGGTGCAGGGCGCTTTCATCCGTGCGCTGCAGGATGTTACCAGATTCAACAAGGCCGGCAGACTGGAGCTGGGTAAAGCCCGCGGTACGGACATACGTCATCTTACCCGCGCTATTCCCGCATTCAGCGCCATGAACCTGAATACCGGCGGGGGCCGGCATATCGTGAATGCGACGAAGAAAAACCACGGTCCTTCCTGGCGTATGGTAGTACAGCTCAGCGACAAAACTGAAGCCTATGGTATCTATCCCGGCGGACAGAGTGGTAATCCGGGAAGTCCGTACTATGATAATGCGGTGAATGACTGGGTAGCGGGCAAGTATTACCTGCTGCACATCTTTGATGAAAAAGAAAAAGATGACCCGCTAATCCGCTACAAGATTGAGTTTGCAGGCAAATAGAGAAAAAATTTTCATTAATATTTGGTTGGAATTGAATAATTCCTATCTTTGCACTCCGTTAAACAAAAACGGAATGATTCCGTAGCTCAGTTGGTAGAGCAATACACTTTTAATGTATGGGTCCTGGGTTCGAGTCCCAGCGGGATCACGGAGATTTAAAAGGCTTCAGAACTTATTAGTTTTGAAGCCTTTTTTGGTTCGATATGTGATCAACGAACTTGCGATAATCTCAACTTATTGATTTATATTAGGTATTCGGTTCGAGTACCATAAGGGCAATTAATGATACTTTGAACTCTGGCCGCTATCTCTTGCTTGCTCCGACTCATCAGAATTCAGAATTTGTTTTATGGACATTTCGGCCAGGTAATAAACTAACTCAAGAATTTTTTCTGCCTCTTTCTCTGATACAGTTATTCCTCCATTTGCTAGTATGGATACTGCTTGCGCTGGTGTAAGTTTCTTCTCATTCATAAATTTAAATTCCTTTTTAAATATTTTGGTTCATGTTGTAGTCTTCAGTTTTGAATATGATGTCAGTTAAGATTAATAAAAAAAGAGTATTAACTTCTTGGTAGAAAGGCCTTTTTGTCTATATTAATTATTAAATTTACCGACTTTTGACAAGTCAAAATAAGGATAATGGGCACTCAATTTGGTTTGCGGATTAAAGAACTTCGTGAAAGGCAAGGGTTACTGCAACGTCAGGTGGCTGCGCTACTTGAGATCGACACTCCGTTATATAGTAAAATTGAAAGAGGTGAACGAATTGCCAAAAAGGAAGTAGCTGGTCGTCTTGCTTCCATCCTAATGGCTGACGAAAAGCAGTTATTGACACTTTGGCTAGCTGATCAGGTATACGATGTAGTAAAAGATGAGCTGCAGGCTGGGGATGCGCTGAAAACGGTGTCGAAAAAACTAAAAGGAAAGATTTGATGAAAAATATCTGTATTCATCAAAATGAATTGAAGAATAAAATTGATTAAAATAGAAATACACTACAATTATTCATGTCAAACCATAATAATCATATCAATTTCATCTGGCAGATTGCCGATTTACTTCGTGGACCATATCGCCCACCACAGTATGAACGTGTAATGCTCCCAATGACCGTACTCCGACGTTTTGATTGTGTATTATATCAAACTAAAGATGAGGTAGTCAGCAATTACGATAAGCTTAAAAGTAGGTTGGATGGCGAGGCTTTGGATGCCAAGCTTAATAAAGTATCTGGACAAAAGTTCCATAATCATTCTCCCTTTACTTTTGAAAAATTAAAGGGGGCACCGGATTCCATTGCTAAAGATTTGGTGAGTTATATTCAGGGCTTCTCGGCCAATGTGCGCCGTATTTTTGAATACTTTGAATTTGAAAAGGAAATTGAAAAAATGAACGAGGCTAATATTTTATATCTCGTTGTTTCCCAATTTAGCAAGGTTGATTTGCATCCTAGTCAGGTATCGAATATTGAGATGGGCCTTATTTTTGAAAACCTTATCCGCAGATTTAATGAATTGGCTAACGAAACAGCCGGGGATCACTTTACTCCCCGAGAGGTTATCAAACTAATGGTAAACCTCTTATTCATGAATGATGACGCTTTGCTTTCCACTCCCGGAACTGTTCGGAAAATGCTGGATCCTACCTGTGGGACGGGTGGTATGCTTGCTGAAGCCCAAAAGTATATTAAAGATCATCACGCTGAGGCAATGCTTTATACTTACGGGCAAGATTACAACAAGAGGGCATTCGCTACGGCAGCTTCCGACATGCTGATTAAGGAAGTAGCTCATAATGGGATGGGTGAGAATATTAAGTATGGAGACAGCTTAATCGATGACCAGTTTGAAGGTAAAACGTTTGATTATCTCATTGCCAATCCCCCTTTTGGCGTTGATTGGAAGAAGCAACAAAAAGAAATAGTAAGGGAACATGAGAAACAGGGATTTAGTGGTCGTTTTGGAGCGGGACTTCCTCGGGTGAATGACGGTGCCTTGTTATTCCTGCAGCACATGATCAGCAAGTTTGAAAAGGTTGATGAAAAGAAACAGAAATATGGTTCTCGCCTGGCAGTAGTTTTTAGCGGTTCCCCTATGTTTTCGGGAGGAGCTGGATCAGGAGAAAGTAATATCCGTCGCTGGATAATTGAAAACGACTGGCTTGAAGCTATTGTAGCCTTACCGGAACAGATGTACTATAATACTGGTATTGGTACTTACATCTGGGTGTTGACGAATAGAAAGTCAAAAGAACGTAAAGGAACAATACAACTCGTGAATGCCCGAGAATATTATGTGCCAATGCGTAAGAGTATGGGCAGCAAAAGACGCAAGCTGGGTGAAGTAGAAGAAAGCGAACCGGATCATATCGAAAAATTGGTTCAGCTATATGGAAGGTTTGGAGAAAGCGGTGACTCTAAGATTTTCCGCAATGAACAGTTTGGTTACACGCGTGTTACGGTGGAACGTCCTTTGCGCTTACGCTATCAAATGACTTTTGAAGATAAAGCCCGCTTCTTGGATGGGTTACCTCATTTGTTGGACGATATCGAAACTATTGACAAGGAAATAGGAAGAGAACAATTATTGGATTGGAATGCTGCCGATAAAAAAATACGCAATATCCTGAAGAAAATCGGTTCCGGATGGAAAGCCACGGAATTCAAATTTTTTCGGGATGTATTTACCAAAAAAGATCCGAAAGCAGCCAAGGTGTTAAAAAGCAAAAATGAATACGAGCCGGATGCGGATTTACGAGACTTTATAAATATTCATCTAGATCAAGATATTGACAAATATTTCCACTCAGAAATATTACCAAACGTATCTGATGCTTGGATGGATCGATCTAAAGACAAAGTTGGCTATGAAATCAATTTCAATAGGTTGTTCTATCAGGGGCAGAATATCAGAAGGCTCAATAGTATCAACCAAGAATTGAATAAAATAGAAAAAGAAATACTATTACTAATTAAATAGCTGCAATAAATGGGAAGTCAAAAGATTCAGCTTAGGTTTTTATTTGATATTTACGCGGGTTCTACTCCTGAAACGGGGAAAGGGTATTATTGGGATGGCGATATTCCGTGGATAACACCAGAAGACATTAGTAATATTAATGGATATAAAATTTTTGACACGAAAAGAAAAATTACTGATGAAGGCTATGAAAGCTCTGGTGTCAAATTAGCCCCCAAAGATTCAATAGTTATTACGAAACGAGCCCCTATTGGAAATCTAGCTATTCTTGGAATTGATGCTTGTTGTAATCAAGGCTGTTTGTTATTAGTTCCACAAAAAGAGTTAATACCCGAGTACTATTATTTCTATTTGTTACTAAATGTTCCATTACTACAATCTTTAGGTAGAGGATCAACTTTCATGGAATTAAGTTTAGATGATTTAAAATCTTTACATGTGCCAAAAGTGCCGATAGAGATTCAGCGTGAAACGGTTTTAAATATTCAAAGTGAAATAGGTAAAATTGACAAGTTACTTTCTCTAAAGGAGCAACAATTAGTTCTATTAAATGAAAAGCGTGTTTCCATAATTATGGAAAATATTAAATAACCAAAAATGATTTTAAAAAAAATTCACATCACCAATCTCAGAGCTTATTCAGAAGCCGAGTTTGAATTTCAACCAGGTATGAACTTATTGGTTGGTATTAATGGTGTGGGTAAAACTACAGCATTAGAAGCATTACGGATTTGTCTGTCACAGATTCAGCCTGAAATAACTGCTTCCACAAATAAAAAAGAGAATTTTTCGGCAAATGAAATAAAAATAGGAAATGAAAGTCTTAAGGTTATTTGTGATTTTGAACTTTCAAATCAACCTGTCAAATTAGAGATTGATTTCAAATATGAGACTACTACCAGTAAGCCCAAAATCACTTTCTTACCCGAACTTGAAAAATTATCTCCTCTTTTAAGTTTGGAGGAAATTCAACCCATTGGTATTTTCTTTTCAACCCGTCGTTCTTTGATGGTTGATCGGGAACCAACAAAAGCTATGAGCGCAGGTGGACAAGCTGCAGCCTTTGCAGATGCACTATCAGGTAATCGCGAATTTAATCTTAGAATATTCACCGATTGGATCAGAACCCAGATGGTACTTGGGAAGGAAAATCCGGACACTCTAAAAAGTGTAGAAGTTTTAAGTGAAGCTATTTACCGTTTTCTGCCGGGTTTCTCCAACCTGCAATTAAAAAACGAAGATGATAAATACACACTCACAATTGACAAAGGAAAAACGACACTAAATATTGATCAATTATCTGATGGGGAACGAGGTGTGCTCTCTTTGGTGATGGATATTTCCCGTCGATTATATCAAGCGAACCCTGGCTTGAAAGATCCTTTAAAAGAAGGTAAAGCAATAATATTAATTGATGAGTTGGATTTGCATTTACATCCTAAATGGCAGCGCTCTATAGTTGAAAATCTTACCAGGATTTTTCCTAATTGTCAGTTTATTGTATCAACACACTCTCCTCAAATTATCGGAGAGGTCAAACCAAATTCCATTACTATAATTGACAACGGGACAAATAAACCAGCAAGTTCTTTTGGGATGGATTCCAACAGGGTTTTGGAGGAAATACTTGATGCTCCTCCCAGAAATGAAAAAGTGAATGAGCTATTAAATTCATTATACAAATTCATTGATGACGAGAAACTCCATGATGCCAAAGAACAGATAGGCAAACTGATATTGATTTTGGGGCCAGATGATCCGGAAGTTACGCGTTCCTCTACAATGATCAGTTTTTTAGAAGATGAATTAGCCGATGAGACAGATAACAAAGATTAAAGAACCCAATAGTCTTACGAAGCATCGGCAACAAGTACATGCTGATTACGATAATTATGCAGAAAAGGACGAAGTAAGAAATAGTACTTGTACCGAGCAGCGAGGCATTTGCTGCTATTGTATGGGAAGCATAAGTCCAGATTTCAATCATATGAAAATTGAGCATTTTAAATGTCAGGAAAACTTTCCAAAAGAACAGTTGAAGTACTACAATTTATTAGGTGCATGTAAGGGTAACGAAGGTCGACCTGAAAAAGAACAGCATTGTGATACTTTTAAGGGAAAGAAAGTCTTGACATTCTATCCATGCGATACCAAGAGAAATATAGGGGATATGCTTGAATATAATAATGATGGAAGTATAAGCTCGAAAAACGAAACATTAAATTCAGAACTGGAAAGCGTACTAAATTTAAATGTGTCCAAACTAAAAGCAGCCAGAAAAGGTGTCTTGGATGGCTTCAAAGAGACTTTACTAAAAAGAGGTGCATTGCATAAAGCCACGCTCGTAAGATGGTTAGCTGATTGGGAAGGCACCTCTCATCAAGGTAATTTAAAGCCATACTGTATGGTAGTTGCCTATTGGATAAGAAAAAGATTAAATTGATTTGCTCATGAGTCAGTTATATACCAAAGAATCAGCTTTCGAAACCGTTATTGAATCTTCTCTATTGAATAATGGCTATCAAGCCGTTGATCGTAAAGGCTTCGATAAGGAAATGGCCCTATTCCCGAAAGTGGTTTTGGAATTTATTAAAACCACGCAACTGAAAGAATGGACTAAGCTAGAATCGCTGCTCGGTGATAATATCGAAAACCAGGTAATACAGGATTTATGTAAATGGATGGATCTATATGGGTCTTTAGCTACTTTGAGGCATGGCTTTAAGTGTTATGGGCGGCTTTTGCATGTGGCGTTCTTCAAAGCGGCTCATACGATGAATCCGGAATTAGAGCAGCAGTATGCCGATAATATCTTAGGAATCACCCGTCAGTTGCAGTACTCCACTCATAATACCAACTCATTGGATACTGTTTTAAGCTTAAATGGTGTTCCAATTGCTACTGTGGAGCTTAAAAACCCCATGACCTCGCAAACAGTAGAACACGCCAAAAAACAATACCAGCAGGATCGTGATCCACGGGAATTGTTTTTTGAATTCAAAAAGAGGACGCTGGTTCATTTTGCAGTAGATACTGAACAGGTATATATGACTACACGCCTTGCCGGGAACGCTACCTATTTTCTACCTTTCAACAAAGGGGATAACGGAGGTGCAGGTAATCCAGCAGATTCGGTAGGCAGAACATATCGCACTTCCTATTTATGGGAAGAAATATTGGAACGAAACAGTTTTTTAGACTTGTTGGCTCGTTTTATACATCTCCAGGTAGAAGAAAAACTGACAGATGAAGGCCGGAAGATAAAAAAAGAGATCCTGGTTTTCCCTCGCTATCATCAGTTGCAAGCGGTACGAAAATTAACTGCGGATGCTCTGAACAATGGTGTTGGGAATAATTACTTGGTGGAACACTCTGCAGGAAGTGGTAAAAGCAATACAATTGCCTGGCTATCGCATCGGTTAGCGTCATTACATCATACAGATAATACTAAAGTTTTTAATTCTGTAGTAGTGATTACAGACCGCGTTGTTTTAGACAAACAATTACAGGATACTATTTACCAGTTTGAGCATAAACGTGGCGTAGTAGAAAAAATTGAGGAAAGCTCACGACAACTGGCAAAAGCATTAGAAAACGGAGTACCTATCATTATTACCACACTTCAGAAATTCCCTTTTGTTTCGCAGCAATTGGTAAAGCTGGCACAAGAAAGAGGTGAGCAAAGTTCAGGGGTATTAACTACCAAAAAATTTGCTGTAATTATTGATGAAGCACATAGCTCCCAAAGCGGCGAAACGGCAACTGATCTCAAAGAAGTTTTAGGCGGTAATCAGCTTGCGGAAGAAGCCAGAAAAAAGGCAACCGAAGAAGGGGCAGATACTATGGAGCGGCTTTATCGAAGTATGGCTAAAAGAGGAAAGCAAACTAACATTAGCTTCTTTGCTTTTACCGCTACACCGAAGCATAAAACTTTAAAAATATTCGGTACAAACAATGAACCTTTTCACCGTTACACCATGCGCCAAGCCATTGAGGAAGGTTTTACCTTGGATGTTCTAAAGAACTATACCACGTATGCGACGTACTATAAATTAGTAAAAGCGAGTGAAGAAGATCCGCAGGTAGAGCGTAAAAAAGCAGTAAAATCATTGGCACGTTTTCTTCGGCTGCATCCACATAATATAGCCCAGAAAACAGAAATCATGATTGAACATTTCCAGCTGGCTACACGGCACAAAATCGGTGGACATGCAAAAGCAATGGTCGTTACTGGCTCCAGGCTGGAAGCAGTACGTTACAAACAAAGCTTTGATCAGTATATCAAAAGCAAGGGATATGACATCAAATCGTTGGTAGCTTTTTCAGGAGTGGTGACGGATGACAAGGTACAAGAAGTTATCTACACTGAAGAAGGAATGAACAATGGGGTAAAGGAAAAGGAATTGCCTGACAAGTTTGCAACTCCAGAATATCATGTATTATTGGTAGCAGAAAAATACCAGACAGGTTTTGACCAACCGCTATTACATACCATGTATGTAGATAAACGTCTGGCAGGTATACAGGCGGTACAAACACTTTCCCGACTGAATCGTACCCACCCTTTAAAAGAAGATACGTTTGTACTAGATTTTATCAATGACAGAGAAGAAATAAAAGCAGCTTTTAAAATATACTATGAAGGGGCTGTAATTGGAGAAGAAGCAGACCCGGCGAGTATGTACCGCTTGCAACATCAATTGGATACTTCCGATATTTATATGAAGGAAGATGTTGAGCGTTTTTGTTTGATGTATTTTAAACCCAAAGAAAAACAAAGTGTGGCAGATCATGAAGGCATGAACGCTGCATTGGACCCGGCAGTATCCCGTTTTAAAATTCTTTTGCAGGACAATGAGGAAGAAGCCGAGCTATGGAGAGGTAAAGTTAACTCATTCCGAAATCTCTATGCTTTCTTGAGCCAGGTAATCCCATATCAGGATTCTGATTTAGAGAAGTTGTTTATATTCCTGCGTTATCTTTCCCCTAAGTTACCTAAAAGAAATGCTGGGATTGATTACAATTTTGACGATGTAGTTCGTTTGGAGTATTACCGTTTACAGAAAATAAGCGAGGGCTCTATCAGTTTGAACGAGCATAACAGATATGTATTGGACGGTCCCACAGAAGTGGGAACAGGAATTGTTAGAGAACCCGAAGTTCCATTTTCAAGATTAATAGATATTATTAATGAAAGATTTGGAACAGATTTTAACCAGGCGGATCAATACTTTTTTGATCAGTTGGTGGAAACTGCAATATTAGACGAAGCCATTATAAAAGCAGCTGAAGTAAATCCTGAAGATAAGTTTGAGCTTGTATTTAAAAATCTTTTACAAAATCTTTTTATAGAGCGTATTGACCAGAACGAAGATATTTTTGCTCGCTTTATGAACGATCTTTCTTTTCAGAAAGTAGTAACGAATTGGCTCGCTAATCAGGCATACCAGATGATAAAAATTAGGACAACAAATTCTGAGATACTTTAACAGAAGAAGACGTCTTCATACGCAGGCTATTCCGGATGTGCTTATAATAATACTCAGATGCAGGAGCCTAAACTTGCGTATTTTTACGCATAATAACAATAAAATATCAAATAGATGTTATTTAACAAGTATGGATGCCATATTGGAATAATAGTGACTCACTCAATGTGTGACAGGTAAAATAATAAACAGTAATAATCTAGGTGATATTTGTATTAAAGCTGAAATATAGAATTTTAGCTATGCGACTATAATTCGGATAACTTCCGGAGATCAGTATAGAAAAGGTTCGAGTTTTGTACCATAAGGATCACTGGAAATTTAGAAACCTCGCGCATGGCGCGGGGTTTTGTTTTTTAGTCGAGAGTTTAGTCGAGTTCCGATTGTATAACTTCAATTTCTTCCCGTACTTTATACAGGTTAACGAGCTTTTACTAAGATACGCTATAAACGTATTGAGATTTACATCCTCCACCATCTTTAGTCCATCATGTAAAGTAATGGTAAAAAATTCGATACAAGAATCCCAAGGGGATCACTGGAGATTAACAAAGCCTGCGCTAGTTGCGGGCTTTGTTGTTTTGGTCTATTTGTTAGTCTATCAAAGTGCGAAATCGCGATTCGTGGTTACTTAGTTTTATTCAGGTTGGCTTGTCGCAATAAAATTTACAACATTACTGTCATATTAAGGTTTCGATTCAGTAGGTATTCACAATATTCACTCCATTAAATTAACTGTTCGTAGAGAGAAATAATTTTATGAGTTCAATGGCGCTGTTGTCATATAATGCCATAAAACTTCCTAAGAACTTTTCGCTTTTCTGATTTGTTCAACATAATAGCATATTTCTCATGGAAGTACTGCCAAATGATTTTATTATCTGGAAGTTTTTTTGAAGATGCTAATTCTCTTAAGATTTGCTCTGTTTCTAAATAGCGAACATCATTATTTGATACCTTGGAATCAATCAAGGATGCAATCTTATCACCATATTTCATTGCAGTTCGTAGTTCGTCCCAAGTTAAGCCTATGTTCTCATATTCAGTTGGGCGTAATGAAAGGGGCTGACCGCTTATTGCTTTAAGAAACTTAGGCGTTGCAATACCTCCGTTATGGGCCGCTGCACATCTTATCTTATACAATTTTATCCATTCTGTTGCATTTACTCCAAAGTCTATTTCATAAAGCTCACTCGCATATTTTATCATATCAGGAACGGTAGAGCTCTTTAAAATTGGTGTCGCAATGGCTTCTCCAACAGGTTTTAGTTTTAATGGTGCCTCCGTTTCCGAATTGTTAGTAATGTGACCAAGTGATGCTATATGATAGAAGGTGATTTCTTTTAAATACGTTTCTAGAAAAGCAGTATAAATAACTAATATATGTAGCCTGTTTCTCTCCATAAAGGTAGGTAGCCAGGTCTGAGTTTCGCTAACTTTTTGCGGATGCATTGTGTGCTTAAAAGAGCTGTTAATTACATTTACGGAAAAATGATCTGGATCTTTTGTTCCCAATACTTCTGCCAAACAATCCGCACCTAATTGTTGTGTCCAATATATATCAGATAGGTCAGAAGTCTTATCGCGAAAGTTTCTAAACGCTAAGGTTGATAGCCACTGGTTCTTTGCCATGTTAGAGGTTTCAGTTTGATTAAAATGCTTTATTGGTGTTCGATTATTGAGTAGTTAGTTATTTATGCCAGTTTGGATAATCTATTAAATGAACTAGTTCTTCTAACACAATCCTTAGATCTTCTTTCATTTCGTCTACCTCAATTTGACGGGCAATATATCTTCTGTTATGCGCACTTAGATCCCCCTTTTTCTTTATTTTAGTAAGCCCTTGTTTTGCATTTCGGCCAATATTCCATGACCTTTCTGCATTAAGCTTATCAATCAAATCACTCAGATAAAAGAAGTTTCCTTCAGTATTTTTTATTTTATCAGCGAGCGAGTGTCTTTCAAAAGTTTCGATGATTAATATTTCAAGTAACTTTCTTGTCATAACATAACAGGCATCATAAAAACCATTGTCGTAGCACCCAGCGGCTTGATTTGCGACCCACTGAAGATAACTTCTTGTATGATTAAGAATATCTAGCGGAAAATAATTATTACTTGGAGGAATCAGCTTGGGTGTGCCTAATTCTTCTTCTATTTCTATCTGCCGGGACCTTTCTAAATGAAATAAACCTTTTTTGAGAATAAATTTTTGTCTTTTATTTTTAACTTTTTTACTGTTATTGTTAAGGTAAGCTGGTATATTAGAATATTTCACACTTTTAATTTCATCATAACAGTTGTTAATATCTTTACTAGATATGCCGTCTATTCCTTGAACTATTGTAAGAAAATATACAAAATAGTCTATTTTATTGCTTGCGAATAGGTTATCAAAATCCTTTAATTTTGAAATAAAATCTTGTAATGTCATTGTTTAGCATTTTGGTTCCAGTTCCTTATTTTATTTTTTCCCTTCATGCTCACTGTTATATTATTCTTGTCTGATGTAACTATGTGACCAGTCACTGAACTAGTATTTCTTAGTGATGCGGCAAATTGTTCAGGTGCAGACAAATCAAGAAATTCGTAACAGGTATAAATATGATCAATAGTCACATTCTGGATTCCTAATACTTCGCTTAAGTAAAAAACAAATATTAAATTTTTATCGTTAAAACTCTTGTGGGCAAACTTATTTGAAAAGGTTTTTAATGATTCTTTGCCAGAAGGCTCTAGATCCAAGGTTGGGAGTCGTTTAGGTTGGCCACCGGTAGACGTTTTTTTTCTTCCGTCTGCCTTTGCAGAATTATCTCCTTCCTGAGATTTACTACTATTTTTCTTAACTTTAGGCGCACTGCTACTTGTGCGAGAAAAAATTTCCATTGCTTTTTTTAATCCTTTTTCCAGTAAAGAGTAACTCGTACCGGCCAGTGGATTTATATATCCTCCCTTAACAGCCAATTTAAGATATACTCCCATATCGCGAAGCCTTTCTTTAGTTTTTCTGTTTGATTCTTGATACTTTTCTGTGATTTGTGCTCGCGTGAATTCTTCTTCACCATATTTGGAAGCATAAAAGGAGTATACAACTATCCACTCGGTTTCTGAACTTGGAAGATTTTTATAGGTAACCGCTTTCAATGTGGGAAAGTCTTGACTTGACGTACTTAATTTGCTATCCTGGTTGCTACTTTTTGACTCATCGCCAGATCTCTTTTCTTCTGATATTATTTCATATGCATTCTCGGCCATCTCATCTGTCCTTATCTCTTCTGACGGTAATTCATTTAATTGTTTATTGGGAAGGCCCATTTTCTTGCCATAAGCATCTCTTATTACAGCGGCAAGATCTTTACCAACTGCATCGCTAAACGTAGCTTCAATTATTCTTTCAGTTAAGGTTTCATGAACCTTAAAAGTATTGCTTTGTGTGGATGATGTGTTCTGAGCTATTTTAGGTGTTCCGCATTCGATGCATCCTGAACTATCTTTTTCTAAAAAGCTGTCACAGGATTTGCATTTAAATTGTGATAGACAAATTCCACAAAAATATCCTCTAGAAGGTAATGTATTGTTGCATTTTAGGCAATTTTGAGCAGTTGAATTTTCCATACGTGTTAAATTTGATCAGAACATTATGACAGAATGATAGTAAGCATATCAATCTATATAAATTATTCATTTAAATAAACGTTAAACAGCATTGTTGATAGCGTTTTAGTAAGCTAAAATACAGGGTATAAATATTAGCAATCAATCAACGTAGCTAATTGGGTCGGTCTTTAATAAGAATTGGGTAATTTTTGAGATATCAAATATTTGTTTTTTTTATAGCCGTTTATATAATTATAAATTTATTATTTAATACATACATACACGTATATATATACGTGTATGTATGTATGTATGTATGTATGTATGTATGTATGTGTAAGCTGTTTACATTAAAAATAGGCTATCTACTTTTTTTCTTTACTCTATTTAACTGAATAACCTTAAAATCAAAACCCATCCCAACAATTTCTTTTATCAAAGTCAAAAGGGAATATTTCGCTATATTAGAATCAAATGCATTTAAATTATCTCTCAAACTCCTTTCTGATTTTGCAGTATCAACAAACGCCAGACAAAAGCAGGTATTATTAGTGCGTGTGTCTCTGAACAATTTTTCGAGACCACCAGGAGGAAATTCCTGTCCACCGAGTTTTTGCCGTTCTCTGCTGTCACTTGTAACTGATGCCTTAATTATACTCTCTATTTGATTAATATATTTATAGCCGGCATTTTTGTCATGCTCAATCCGACTAGCTGCGATAGAAACTTGTGCCGCCAAATCCCGGATCATGTTGTTGAAACCTTTTTTGACATGTATCAAATTGATAACTCCAGGACGATATTTTAATAAGTCACATGGCTCAATATTGTCCGGTATGATCTTATCAAATACTAGCATACCAGGAGTTCCTATAAATCCTGCATTAAACTTCCCCTCATCTTTACTTAGATCAAAAGGGGTTGTAAGCAGCTTATCATCCCAATGCTCATCTAAAAATTGCTTTAACTCCCTATTTAATTGCTTAATGAAGTTAGGTTTGATGCGGTACCAATCTCCATCAATATAGAAATATATCTGACCATCGAGGGAAATTTCACCATGTAAATGTTCCCATAAGGAACCACTTGTTAATAAATGTCCCTCTTCATCATAACTGTTCATATTAATTCTCATCACCGATTTTTTAAACTCTTCTATATTTCCAACCTTTAAAATGCCATCCTTTTGGAGATCTACTAATAGTATCTGAAGTATCGGCGGAACCGTTAAGTCGCTCAATGCTGTTTGCGGCAATTCATAGTAAGTTGCATTGAAATATTTCTCAATTTCCGGATGACAGAAATCAAAATCCAACTCTTCTCCATTACAAAAATTATTATACACAGTACCGATTAACGCATCCTGTAGCTTCTTAATTGAGCTGGATTTTTTCTTGGAGATTAGTTCTACGTTATTAATGATGAAGTTAGGCGGTTTATTCAGTAAAGCATTCAAACGTCTGATTACTGCCAAAAAACCTTTGGGGTCCACCCGTATATTGAGTTTAAACGATGATTTGGCTAGGCATCCAGATACATTTCGCCTTAGATCGATGTCTTTAAACCCAAAAACTTTGGTCAATATTACTTTATCCAAATCCGCTTTTACCTCTTTGTAAATCTTACCAAATTCGTTCTCATCCATCAGCCGACGGTCTTTACGAAATTGTTTGACCTGTGCCAATACTGTCCCAATAACTCCTCTATTCTGGATCAACTTGATGGCAGGGGTGGTTTCGTTAATTAGTCTCGTTAATATATCCATTCCAAAACTCTGCGAAACAAATCCCTGTATAGCAAAAGAACCTGCTCCTCCTGTAATGGCGAACATTCTTTTCTTGTACCCTACAAAAAGTATAAATGACGGTGCTATAATCTTACACATGGCTATGGGTGCAGTAGCATCCACGAATTCACCGATAAAATCTTTCCATTTGGGATCTCTCAAGGGGGGATCTGCATAATAAGTCAGGATATGATAAGGAGCGAAGTTTTTAGCATTAGCTTGCTGTTCCGTATATTTTTTTGTGCCAGAAGCATTGATGATCCTTATCATATCCCCTACGACGATGTGAAAATCACGCTCCTTTATAAAAGCATCATCTATCTGGTTGTAACTAATGACAATTTTTTCTGTATCTGCCATTGCTCATAAGTTTACTGGTTGGAGAGTAATAATAACTGTTGAAAGTTGGCAAAGACATATAGTTGGCGATAATAGCACAAATCACATACGCTGCAAACACTTTCTTTATTTAATATACTTGATTTCCTCTAGGCATATCAATATATCCCTTGTAAAAAGTCCAAGGAATAATGGTATCGGTACATTAATATATTTATATTGGGATTAGGCCCAAAAGTCTACTGCTGGACATTCCATATGGTTAGATAAAATTATTTAAGCTTATAAGAGTACCATATTGTATTATTTGGTGTATTGTTTTACTAATTGGGTTTTACTATCCGACAACCTGGATTATGAGATAGAGAATAGCAATAAAAAACATCAGTTATATTCGATTGTCTTATTTTGCCTACTTCTATTCATTTTCCCAAAAACACTGCTTGTGATCTAAGTAAACCCATGCCTCATATAACATCAAAACATTTCAAAGCCGCTTCCCTACGATGGCTTTTATATCTAAATTTTCCGTCTTCCAAATCTTTAAGAAGCTTTACCTCATTAGGTCCAGTCTTTCACGGAACCCTATAAATTTTCCATAAAAACCTATCATTTTACTACATATGAGTTAACAATTAATTATTAAAACCGGGTATGAATACCCAGTTCCTCTCTCAACCAATAAATCACTCAATCTAGAGCAGCATATAAACCTAATTTTACATTGATAAATTTCCCTTTCCATATATAATAAAATAATTTATTCGTGCTTTATACAATAAATCCACACGCTCATATTAACAAGTTCTTACAATTTTTCACCACTACTCGTCAATATTCTTACTAGATGTACGCATATATTAACGTCCATAAATGAATTAAGTACTAAACGTTAACGCAAAAAATCACATTCATTATAAAAAGTATATCTTCCACTTCATCCTATAAGCGAGTATATACTAATTTTTGCAAAGGAACCTTACTGGCCTAATTGATCATTTGAAAGAAAATAACATAATTTAAGCTAATATATAGTAGACAAAATATATTAAGCTCAATCTGCTGTAGATATTAATAGGTGGGCAAGATCAGGGGAGTTTCTAATCTTTCCCAGGAGACCTCCAATAGTTTCCTGAACATTGTTCTTTATATCCTTGTCGTTTGCCGTGATCATTTCTGTAGTCACTTCCTGAAAAATTGGTATAGCTCTCTTCCTCCGCCTTTAATGCCGCATGATCATTTATTATTTCTCCGTGAAACGTCTTGAGCTCAATTTTCTGCTCCAGATTATCTGCAACCATGCCAACGAATACACCGAAACTCAAGGTCGCAATCTTAGATGCAGGAATGGCATAGTCAAGTTGAGTGCTTTTGTTGATGCTCATATCATTGCTATTTATAGATAAGCTTTCTTTCTCCTGAAATGTCTTTACAAATCGATATGAAAGCTGTTTAGTGCTATTTCTAGGTACTTGGCCTGAAAATTATGTTACCAACAATATTAATGATAACATCTGCTTGCTCTTTTCCATAATCCTTCCTTAATTGCTCTGTATTCTGCAGTGCTAAGGTAGTTGCTACCAAATTACTTCTGACAGTTGCCAGTAATATGTTGATACCAGTACTTCCTCTTATATAAATGGTCGGGAATTCATCAAAAATTGACTTGAGGGGGGATTCCCCCTTTGGGTTTACCAATTTGATGAGACGATTCACATACAAGGATAGGATTGCACCATATGTCTGGATCTTTTGTGGGTAATTTCCGGCACATGAAATTTTAGGGACCTCTGGATCGTTAATGGCAAAGGAAAAATCATTTCCACTTAATACCCAATATAGCTGAGGGCTGGAAAGTCTTGCCAGAACAATCTTTGTGGGGAATAGCAGAGTCTACCTTCGGTAGCCTATTTTGCACAGAAAACCAACCTGTCGCCTAATTATTTCGGAGATCTGATTAAGCATTTTACCGGCGAATCGCCCATTGAGCATATCCATAATTTTGTTTTAAATCAAGCAAAAGACAAGCTCAGGAATACGTCACTTTCTATCAGCGAAATCTCTTACAGTCTGGGTTTTGATTATCCCAATTATTTTGCAAAGTTCTTCCGCAAGAAAACAGGCATGTCACCCAAGGTGTTCAGGGTAATGTAATCTAAAGCAACCGGCTAACTTAAGTACACTGCAACCTAAACAGTTGCTTTTCTGTTTTAAGGAAATTACAAATCAGTAAAAAGTCTCCTTTTTTGAGTAATCTGTCTACGTTTCAGGAACGTGACTGTATCTAATTTTGTTTTATCAAAAAAACAAGAAGTATAACTTTAAAAACAGAATGTCATGTCACAAGAAAAAATAAGTATCAAAAACGGAAATGGACAAGGTATTACCTTATCAGCCATTATCAATTTCCCGGAAGGGTTTGATAAAAGCAAAAAATACGCAGTTGTAGTTGTTTCTCATCCCGGTGGTGGTGTAAAGGAACAAGCGGCCGGATTGTACGCGAAAAAATTATCGGAAAACGGTTTGCTTACTATTGCTTACGATGCTTCCTACCAGGGTGAAAGTACCGGTGAGCCTCGTCAATTGGAGAATCCTTATATCAGAACAGAGGATGTAAGTGCAGTAATAGATTACCTGACCACACTTCCATATGTGGATGCTGAAAAAATAGGTGCAATGGGCATCTGTGCTGGTGCAGGCTATACCGCAAATGCAGCCATCAATGACCATCGTATAAAAGCAGTCGGAATGGTAAGCGCTGTAAACATCGGTTCCATGTTCCGTAATGGATGGAATAACAATGTAAAGGATGCGGATGCAATGCCATACCTGATAGCTGGCGCAACGGCCAGAACCAATGATGCAAAAGAAGGGTTGCAGACCATGCCTTTGGCTCCGATGAAGGAAGAAGATGCGCCCAATGAGGAATTAAGAGAAGCGTGGGAATACTATCATACCAGCCGTTGCCAATATCCTACCGCACCGGGATGGGCAACATTAAGAAGCCTGACACAGATTATTACCTATGATGCCTATAACAAAGCCGATGCATTTTTCACGCAGCCTTTACTGGCCATCGTAGGAAGTGTTGCCGGAAGTGCATGGATGAGCGATGACCTGCTAAAAATCGCTGCCAGTACTGATAAGAAAAAATATATCATAGAGGGTGCAAACCATATGTCCCTTTACGACAGGGAAAATTATGTGAACGAAGCTGTATCCCAATTGGATCCTTTCTTCTCCGAAAAATTGTAATTCAATAGTAAATTTCATAGAATGCAAAAATCAGTGAAGTTTAAAGCCCTTTATTGGGATATAGCAGCAGATTTACTTTTCCCACCTGATTTTGACGAAAATAAAATATATCCGACCATTATCAGCGCGCACCCTATTGGCAGTTGTAAGGAGCAAACCTCTGGCAATATTTATGGAAAAGCATTGGCAGAAGCAGGCTTTGTCGTATTGGCATTTGACGCATCTTTTCAGGGGGCAAGCGGTGGTGAACCACGGTTTATTGAAGACCCTACTATTCGGGTAGAAGATTTTCGCTGTGTTTGCGATTACCTGGTTACGCTTCCGTTTGTAGATGAAAACCGTATTGGTGTGTTAGGTATTTGCGGAGGAGGTGGTTATTCCATCAGCGCTGCCAGGTCAGAACGCCGCATCAAGGCGGTGGTGAGCATCACCGGCGTAAATTTTGGCCGCCTTTGTCGTGAGGGCTTTGCAGGCTACGATCCGATTGGTACCCTTGAGGCAATTGCGTTGCAACGCACTGCCGAAGCGCGTGGCGCCCAATTGCGTGTGGACGGACTGCTGCCACCCTCGGTAGAAGAAGGCAGGAATCTAGGGATTACTGATATTGATGTATTAGAAGCTACAGATTACTATAAAACCTCTCGTGGCGCACAGCCGCATGGTGCTACCAGCGCCCTGTTTTCGCACCGTGCAACAGCTGTAGACTGGGATGCGTTTATCAATGCAGAAACGCTGCTTACTCAACCTTTACTGGTTGTAATTGGAGATAAACCTGGCGGTTTTGGCGCTTATCGCGATGGGCTGGAGATTTATGGTCGTGCAGCTTCTGTGAAAAAAGAAATACTGGTTCTGGAAGGTTATTCTCATTACGATTTGTATGATAAACCGGAACCAGTAAATGCAGCATTGAACAAATTAATTCCCTTTTTCAAAGAAAATTTATAAAGGGTAATTTCATGTAACGAAATAACGCAGGCTTGCATTATTTCGTTGTTTTCATAGTTTATTAGCATATATATACTATTACAGCATAAATAAAAAATAAGATGGCAACAAAAATTTTAATGTTAGGTGCTGGAGGAGCAATTGCCCGGCATGTAATTGACTATCTTAAAGACGAAAAGAATGTTAAACTAACCTTGTTTGCAAGGAATACAGGAGGTCTGGCAGAACAAGCTCCCAATGCCAGCATCATCAAAGGCGATGTACTGCACAAGTCCGATCTGGACAACGCTGTCAAAGGACAGGAGATTGTATATGCAAATCTTGCCGGTCAGATTGATAAAATGGCAGGAGAAATCGTTAAATCAATGGAAACCGCTGGAGTAAAACGTTTAATATTCATTACCTCTTTGGGAATCTATAATGAGATACCGGGCAAATTCGGACAATGGAATGAACGGATGATCGGCTCCGACTTGATTCGCTATCGTCACGCAGCCGATATTATCGAGGCTTCTTCATTGGACTATACCATTATCCGCCCATCCTGGTTGACTGACAAAAATGAAACAGCTTACGAAACCACACAGAAAGGAGAACCATTCGTAGGAACCGAAGTGGCAAGAAAAGCTGTTGCAGCCTACATCGTAAATATTATAGAACATCCCGGAAAAGATGTAAAAGCGAGTGTAGGTATTAATAAGCCCGGTGTTTACGGAGATAAACCAGGTTTCTATTAAAAATGAAGGAAAAGGAGAAAAGAAAGGTTTAAAGCTATAACGGATGCAATATGGGCAATGAGCTCACTACATTTCCCAATACACCTTAATTACTGTAGTTGAATTAGTATATTTGAAATTATATACGATAAAAATATTCATCCAACGCAAACAATAGTTTTATTTTGGACGCTGATAATATTATAAAATTTAACAGGTTGATTCCTGAATTGCAGGTAAATGATATTGCTGATTCTAAACTATTTTATATAGAACAGTTGGGGTTTACATTAGAATACGAAAGAGAAGAGGACTGTTTTGCATTAATTTCCTATGAAGGTGCTCAATTGATGCTTGAACAGGATTCTTCAACCGCCTGGACTACTGCTCCGCTTGATTTTCCCAGAGGCCGGGGTATTAATTTTCAGATTGAAGTAAGCTGTTTAGATACAATTATTGATAAAATTGAGGTCAGTCAATTATCCTATTTTGAAAAACCAGCTGAACAATGGTACAGGAT
This sequence comes from Chitinophaga solisilvae, assembly GCF_009928525.1. Taxonomy (GTDB): domain Bacteria; phylum Bacteroidota; class Bacteroidia; order Chitinophagales; family Chitinophagaceae; genus Chitinophaga; species Chitinophaga solisilvae. Next base: position 144,819 of record NZ_JAABOK010000009.1, read on the forward strand.
TAATGCTATCGAAGAGGGCGTTAAGGAACTCCTGATTCAAGACCCTGACGGATATCTATTGCGATTTCAGCAATATCTCGGAGAACGGAAGGTTAAGGAGTGACTGCTCCATTCATTCTGCAAAATGTTAATAATCCCTTAATACACACACTAAAAATTTGCGCTTATGTTTGCGGTTGTGAAAATAGTGGCAAACTATGCGATTACCCTTAGCTGAACAATCGGATGTAATATTGCTGGATGAATGCAGAAAAGACAATACCAGGGCTTACGATATACTGTTCAACCGATATTCGGGGAAGCTATATCACTATGCCCTGAAATACATCCGCGACGAAGCCAGGGCCGAAGAAGCCATGATGGACCTGATGTTCTGGCTGTGGGATAAACGTCATCAGCTGGCATCAGATGTACAACTGGCGCCCTATCTGTTCAGAGCCATGAAGCATGCGGTAATTAAAGTGTTAACCCGTCATCCGGCTCAGACTGTACCCCTCGATTTCGCAGACAATACCGCCATTGAAGACGCTGGCAACCGCCTGCGCGAAACAGAACTCACCACCCTGTATCAGGAAAAGCTGAATGCTCTCAGCCAGCAGCGGCAAAAGGTATTCCGCCTGAGCAGGCATGATAATATGAGTCATGCGGAAATCGCAAAGGAAATGAATCTCTCCCTGTTCACGGTGAAAAATCATATCAAGGCATCCCTCACTTATTTCCGCGCTGAACTGAAGGACTACATAGATATTTCAGGAGTGGTGATCTTAGCATTTTTTCTCTGAAAAAATATTTTTCCTGCCATTAGCCCCCACGCATTTTTTTTGGCCTTTATATAGTAGGTGATCGGTTTTTCACCTGTATAACATGGCAAATATCACAAGAGCACTTTTATTAAAATATCTCGATAACAACTGCAGTGATGCAGAAAAAAATATCGTGGAAGCATGCCTGCAACAGCCGGAAGGTAAGGCTATGCTGGATCTGCTGCTGGAAGAGCGTATGCAGCAGGATATGGAAGACAGCATGGATGCTCCGGTAGATATAGCCAGGCAGCAGCAATGGGCAGCGAATATGCATACCCGCATAAGGAGAGGAGAGGCGGTAAAGCCGCTGAAAAAACGTTATTATATAGCAGCCGCTGTTGCCGCATCCATACTGCTGCTGGCAGGCGTATTTACCTTCTTTAATAACGGCCGCTCTGAAAGAACAGTGCCGTTATTGGCTCTGCAACAGAATAAAGCAGGAGAACGGAAGATTATTCACCTGAGTGATGGTTCTGCCATTCACCTGGGAGCAGCCAGTCAGTTACAATACCCCGAACAATTTACCGGGGCTACGCGGGAGATTACGCTGTCAGGGGAGGCGTTTTTTGATATCGCTGCAGACCCGGCGCATCCTTTCATTATACATACCGGTACTATTGCTACCACCGTATTAGGTACCTCTTTTAAAATCGCTGCATTTGAAGGGCAGCCGCTGATAGTATCCGTGGCAACCGGAAAGGTACGTGTGGAGGACCGCAACCGGGGCCAGTTGGCGGTCCTCACCGCCGGTAAACAGGTAAGCTGGAACAATGAACAGGCCTTACTGGAAGATATCCGTGCAGAAGACCTGGCAGGATGGCAAAACGGCCGCCTGGTATTTAATAACCAGTCATTACTGGAGGTGGCTGCTACCCTGGAAAGATGGTATGATGTGAAGATTCACTTCAGTCGTCCGAAAAAGTCAAAGGAAAAAGTAACAGTCACTTTGTTCGCCGGTGCTGCGCTTAAAGCAACTCTGCAGACACTGGCAGCGGGAAATAATTTTACCTGGTCAGCGAAAGGCCGTGAAATATATATTCACTAACGCTATAATAAAACAATATGCATTAAAAGTATACATTAAAAATAAAAAACGTCCCTGCCTGCGTTGGACCGCAACAGGAACGCTTAAAAGTTGAACGGTCTGCCAAAAGTTTTCTCAGGACCAGCAGCAGCCGAATTATTAACAGATTTCCCGGTATAAAACCGGGCTTAACTATCAATATTCAAAAGTATGGAAAAAGGATTAAAAAAAGATCCTTTAGGATTTTTCGTGGAACCAGTGCCCGAAAGCTTTGAATTTGTGTTAAAGCCCAGTGGTGCAGGTTCTCCTCCTGCCTCCTGTAAGCTCAGACACAAAATTTACTTCCTGATGAAATGCTCATTTATTGTTTTGGCAGCACAGCTTACCTTCGTAAGCCTGTTGTTTGCTGACAACCTCAGGAGCCAGGATCTTTCCCGCCGCCTGAATCTTGATCTGAAAGATGCAGATGTCAGAGCAAGTTTGCTGAAGATAGAGCGCGAAACCGGTGTGAACTTCCTGCTGCCGGAAGCACTGCTGGCTACGGTGAACAAAAAAGTTAATCTCCGTAAGGAAGATATTACCGTGAAAGATGCCATTGCTGGGGTGCTGAGTGGTACTTCGCTCGAATATCATCTGCTGAATGGTTATGTAGTAGTTGCCAGAAAAAAAATTCCGGTGAAAATATCCGGCCGTATCCTCGAGAGCAAAACCAAAGAACCGCTGCCGGGTGTATCTGTCCGCGTAAAAAATAGTGCCGGCGGCGCCGCCTCTGATCTCCATGGTAACTTTACCGTGGAAATTCCCTCTGAAGGAGCTGTCCTGGTATTTTCACTGATGGGATATGAATCCAGAGAAGTGAAGGTAATGGGTAATACAGCACCTGTCATCATATTGCTGGAGGTGAGCACACGCACCCTGGGTGAAGTGCAGGTACAGGCACGTCGTAAAACCAATACAGAGATTACAGTGCTCCAGGAAAGAAGAAACGCTGCCATTGTACAGGATGCCATCTCTGCACAACAAATAGAAAGAACGGCTTCTATCACCACTACGCAGGCACTACAGCGGGTAAGCGGGGTTACTGTCACGGATGATAAATATGTGGCTATCCGTGGTCTGGGAGACAGAAGTGTGATCGGTCAGCTGAACGGAGTACGCCTGGCTTCTTCTGATCCCGACAGGTCCTCCATTCCGCTGGATCTCGTACCGGCATCTCTCCTCGATAACATCACTATCTATAAAACGGTTACGCCGGACAAGCCTGCAGATGCTGCTGCGGGTATCGTGGAATTGAAAACGAAATCAGTACCGGATAAAAGAACGCTGGAAGTTATTGCACAAACGGGTTTTAACTCCAACATCGGCCCCGGTGGCCGCATGAACAGCTTCTATAACAGTGATCTCGGTTTCCTGGGAAATAAGGTAAACAAGAAAAATCTGAGCAGCGATTTCCTGGACCTGTCTAAACAGTATCCCGGCAGCCTGAACCAGATTCAGCAACTGATCTCCGAAAGCAATGGCAGCCCTGCTATGCAACGGGAAGCCGCCCGGATCAATAAAATTATGCATGCCTTTGATCCGGTGCTGACTACACGTTACAAAACAGCGCCGCTTAACCAGCTGTATTCTGTTACCTATGGTAACAGCTTTAAGGTATTCGGCAATAAAACACTGGGACTCGTTGCCGGCGCTAACTACTATCGCCGCACTACCGACGTATATGGCGGAGACCTGACACAATACAGTATTTACCAGGGTGTAACCACAGGCAATCCGGACCTGTACAGCCCGCGGAATATCCCCAACTATATCACCCCCAATAACCTGTATATGGGTAAATATCAAACCTATAAAGAAAATACAGGCACAGAAACATTGAACTATGGCATACTCACAGGTTTGACTTTCCGCTTCGACAAGCGAAATGAAATCAGTATGCAATATATGGGCAGCTGGGGCAGTGAAGCACAGGCTGTCAATATGCACGGAAAGTACGAGTATTCCGGCTTACCGGGCGAGGTGAACAGCACTATTTACTCACTCAAGCAAACCCGTCGTTACCTGAATACTTTCAACCTGCAGGGTGAACATAAGTTCCTGGAAGGACAATATGCGCCAAGGCTGAGCTATAATCTGGCTTCTTCTACATCGGCACAAAACGATCCGGACTTCCGTTTTGTTACGCTGACAGATTACAAGCCCCGTGGCGGCGGTTTCTATACCCTTCCCAGCAACGGAGTGAAGGTATATTCGGAACATCTGTATGCGTTGAACTCAGGTTATGTGAATGGTTATGGTACGTATGGCATCATCCAGGCAGAACCCAACGGCCGTCGCTGGCGTCAGCTGAACGAAACCAACTGGAACTATAAAGCTGACCTGGTATTTCCCTTCCCGCTGTTCGGACAGAAACAGGAATTTAAAACCGGTTTCAACTACCTGAACCGCGACCGTAAGTTCCGGGAGAATATGATGTTCCTGCCGGGCTCCAACTTCGTACAGAACCGTTACAAGGCATTGTATGATGTAAATGGTAACCTGGATGCACTGGTAGGACCTAAGGTAATCGGTATCCTGCAACCTGTGGGTGGTACCGGCGAAGGTGCTGATGCTATCGGCGGCTTCCTGTACAACACCCAGAAGTCTCCCAACAACTACAACGGCTTCTTCGAAACCAATGCCTACTACGGTATGCTGGACCTGCATGTGCTGAAGCAACTGCGTATAGCCGGCGGCGTACGTTTCGAGAAAACCAATATTCAATCTGCTGTAGATACCTCCAATGTATTCCTGGATCCGTCACTGACCGCCAAGGATGATAAGGGGAATAGCGTACCGTTAGCGCTGATTAATCCGAATACGGTATACAAAACGGTGTACAAGCCCTATTACGCAGTGAATATGACTTACACCTACCGGGAGGATATGAACTTCCGTCTGGCTTACAATACCACACTGGCAAGACCGGAGCTGAGAGAGTTAACCAATGTGTTTGAATTCGATGCCTTCCAGATGGGCCTGGTGGTAGGTAATCCGCACCTGATCAACCAGCATACGGAAAACCTGGACTTTCGCTGGGAATGGTTCCCTCATCCGGGAGAAGTAATTTCTGTCTCCGCTTTTGGCAAACGTATTAACAACCAGCTGGTGAAAGTATTCAGCCTGAAAACGGATGGATTAGCGGCTAAATATCCGGAGTATCCCACTATTCAGTTCCAGAATGATCCTAACACAGGTATGGTGTGGGGGCTTGAATTGGAACTCGTAAAGGATTTAGGAAGATTAACACCTGTGTTTAAAAACTTCTTCATAGGTGCTAACCTGCTGCTTGCGCAAAGCAGCATTAAGAAAACAACAGCAAGGTACCAGGCCAGTAAATCGCTGGACAGAAATACACCGGAGAACAGCCCGCTGTTCGAACAGGCGCCTTATTCCATCAACGGCTGGCTGAACTACAGGAATACGAAGTGGGGCACAGACCTGACTGCCACCTTTAATATGGTAGGAGAGCGTCTGGTGCAAATCAACCTTACGGGAGAACCTGATTTGTATACCCGTCCTGCACCGGTGCTCGACCTCATTTTCTCACAACAGCTGGGTAAGCGCTTACTGTTCAAAGGTTATGCTAAGAACATCCTGAACCCTGCCATTCAAACCGTGTATGCCAATCCAGGTACAGGAGGATTCTGGTACGGGGAACGCTATATCAACCGCAGCTACAAACGTGGTGCTGAAATCATGATGGGATTCACTTACAAGTTGTTCTAAAAACTCATTAAAAAGGAAGATATGTATTATAAACGTTTTGCCGCCGGTCTGCTGTTGTTAAGCATCGGGATGCTGTCGTGCAAAAAAGAGAAGGTAGATTATTCCTACGATAACCGCCCTGATAAAACAGTAGGTGGTAACTCAACTGTCCGCCTCGTCAACTTTACAGATAATAACCAGTTATCGGTCAATGGCGATAGCCTGACCAGCTACCTGATTATTAAGCCTGTACCCGGTCAGGAAACATTGTATCCGGGTACTTACTGGTTTCCTGCAAACGGAAAAATGGGATCCATGTTTACCATTCCCCGCCAGTTTCTTACCAATGGAAGTGCGGATATCTCTACAGATTACCTGGCATATTCTATCAACAGTAATCCTTTGGGATTTAAGGTGACAGAAGACTATAACAAGCCTAAGGACTATGTTCTGATGAGAGGTTTTCCTTTCTCAGCAGAAAAAGTATCAAGAGTGCGGGAGGTGCCGCGTGAGATCACTGCGCCTGCGAAAGCCGGCTATTTTAAAATCCGTATTGTCAACCTGGCGGATCTGCCCAACGCTTCCTGGAATGCGGAGAATGTAACGAAACCGCTTACATTGGCCTATGCAGATGGTTCACCGGTAAGCGCTGCCACCAGTAATGTTCATCCACAAACCTGGTCGTCATATATAGAGTTGCCCTATGGTACCTACCAGTTTAAAGTACTTACTCCTGAAGGAGTAGAGGTAAGGGCAGAGGGAGGTACTGCCCTGGAGAATACGTATATGTCGGAGCCTTCAAGCTCTAATCTGATGAGGGTGGTGAATGCGATTCCCAATGCGGTGAGTACCGGCCTTACCTTCTCTCCGCTGAAAACATACCAGCCGGGCGGCGTTTACACGATTGTAGTGGGCCTGAATGTGTTGACGATGCTGAACCTGTACGGTATTCCGGGAGAAACCGCCATTTACTTTCAGAATATTTTTCGTGTGCTCGCCGACGTTAGTGAGCCGTTGAATACGGATTACTATCGCCTGCAGGCGGTACAGGCAAATGCTGAAGAAGGCCCCGTGAGTTTCCGCGTAAATGGCGCCAGGCTGGGCGACGCCGGTTATGCCACTGCTACAGACTATAGCATATTGGTAGCGGGTGCGGCCACTGTAGAAGCCATAAATGCTGCCGGTGCGGTATTGGCAACAGCCACACAGCGCTTCACTGCCGGACAGAATTATACTGCCTGGTTGTATAAAACACCGGAAGGAAAGAATGCGATCAGCATGGTGGCTAACAATCTTACCGGTAGCTGGTATGAACCGTTGCCGGGAACTGATAATACAGGGCAGGATGGTTCTCTCAACCGGATGACACATGCCTATCCGTTTAACTATCGCTTTCTCAATCTGTGCCCTGACCTGCCATATGCCAGCTTTACCTATGGAAATGGCCAGCCGGCAGGAGCTGCAGCCACTTCACGCAATCTGCAGCCAGGGATACCTGTTACCAATCAGCCTTACGCCCGTGTATTACAGGATGCAGAGGATTACCGGTTTATGGTGTATAAATCTTCTCCGGCAATATATCCCGGCAGCTGGATTTCATCGATTCCTGTGTTGAAGAGTACTGCATTTATTGCCCGTCCTGACAGGTATACCCGTGTGAAGCCGGTGCATGAACCCGGCGTATACACCGTAGCATTGGCCGGCCGGCTCAATGGTAGTCAGCCGGAAGGGAAAGGCGCCAGAATGATCATTATTAAACACACGAAGTAATTGTTATGACGAAGATAAAACACTTCCTGGCCGCAGCTGTGCTGCTATGGAGTTTCAGCTCCTGCAGCAAGGTAGAATATACGAAGGTCGATAAGCCTGCCTATCTGCGTGTATTCAATGATTTTAATACAAGAATCGGGGTCGAAAACAAGGATGAGCAGAAGCCTTTTATGTGTATGCTGATCGATCCGGAATTTGATAAGGACGGCGTCCCTGTGGGAGCTGCCATTAAAGGCGACTTTCTGGATAAGCGCGATCCTTATGCGCCACCATATCCTTCACATATCGGCAGTAGTACCAGTAAAAGGAATCCGGAGTATCCGGGTAAGGAGAGTGTGCCTGCCGGCCCCGTGTTGAATGGCTTCGATTTATCCAGCTGGGCGCAGATTCCATCCGGTAAACACCGTATCATATTTTATTACCGGCCTATGAATGAGATCCCCTTCTTTGACCTGGAACCTGCTGTCCGGAAAAACGTAGTAGTGGATACTACCCTGGAACTGGGTGTGGAAGAGGTTTATACCATGCATGTATTGCAAACGGATTTCACAACAAAATCCAGGGGCATCATTGTCCGTAAAGAAAATTTTCATCTCCTTCCGCTTTCTGATTCCATGGTGTATGTGAATTTTTATAACTACAGTGCAGCCGGTTTCTGGAGTGCTGATAAAAGTAAAAAAATTGATAATTACGAAGATGGTGTCATGCGCTTCGGTATCCGGGACGATGTGAATATCTGGATGTCGCTTTGCAAGCCTGGCGGCTGGAATACTATTACCGGTTACAAGTACGCTTACCTGGGGCAGATGAAAAGAAGCATCGGTAACGGCACGGCCCCTTATTACAGTTTTCCGTTGTTTGCAGATGCCGCTTCTAACCGCATCACAACAGATATATGGCAACGGTTTACATTGCTGGTACCCGGCCTCGATCCGGAACGGATTCCTTACGGCGACAGGGATTCGTACGTGGATGGACAATATGGTTTGCTGGCCCTGTACGGAAATGGCGCCAGGCAAACTTTTGAACGAGGTGGCCTGTTTCTGCCCAGTATGATTATTAACATCCACTCCGGTACTTATAATCCGCGTTCATTCGCTACGGTGAATACGCTGGAAGTGGTGAACGGAACTGCCTACCTGACAACGATTCAGCGGAGATATCCCAAACCGGTTTATTAATCATCGCGATTCTTTTCAACATAAAAAGTAGCACAATGCTTAAATATATCAGAGCCTGCATGTGGATCGCTTTACTGCCAGTAATGTTTACCGGCTGTAAGCATGATGAACTGACGGTGCCCGATACCAGGGAATCATACCGGCATGCGGGAGATTTTGTTAAAAATAATTACGACCTGCAACTGTTTAATGCCGCACTGGAATATACGGGGTTAGCTGCGGGATTGAACGGAGAAGGGCCTTTCACATTGCTGGTGCCCAACAATAGTGCGTTCAATGAGCTGGGTATTACCCGTGTGTCGGATTTTCAACGCCTCAATAAGGATAGCCTGAAACAGGCCATGCAATATCATATTCTCAATCGCAGACTGCCTGTAAACGAGATCCCTTCCAATGGTGTGGATGTAAGATATCTTAACCTGGCGGGGAAGGAAGTGTATCTGACCTTTGCATCTTTTGATCCTAAAGTACCCGGTTCTCAGGTAAACAACCTGTTTGTAAACGGTTCTTTTGCCGTCAAGAAAAATGTGGTGCTGGCAAACGGCATCCTGTACGTGATGGATAAGGTGATGAAGTATACGCCTGGTACGGTACAGCAGTTTCTGGCAGCGCAGCCGGAATACAGCGTATATGTTGCTGCGCTGAAGCAAAGCAGATTATGGGAACAGTTGTCAGGTGCAGGTCCGTTCACGGTTTTTGCGCCAGACAATGCGGCGTTGGAAAGGCAGGGCATTACCATGGAAAATCTGACTGCCTATAATCCGGATAAATATATAACAGCAAGACTGTTCGGGATGTATATACTTTCTGGAAAAAACCTGTTCCTGACAGATTTCCAGGCATTGTCTGTTATTTACGGTACTCCGTCATTGAACGCAACAATTGCCAATGACAACTTCAGATATCTGTTAAAGGCTATCAAGAATACATACCAGGTGAGCCCCACAGAATATTGGCTGTCCTACAGCGATCCTGAAAATCCGGCATTAGGGAACCAGGGAACTGTCTATGGTAACACCTCCCGTAAAAATGACAATCTCACCGACAACGGTATTGTTCATTATTTGCCCGACCTGGTGATCAAGCCGAAGGCGGCATTAAAGAAATAATCATTTCAAAAAGTTCTTGATATGAGACGTATCATATTTTATACACTCGCTTTGGCGGGAGTGCTCACAGCCTGCAGGAAAACGGAATTTCAACGGCCGCCGGTGGGAGTACCCGTACCATACACAGATACTGCTACCAGCGATTTCAATACCCTGTTAGCGCAATCAACGCAAAAATTATTCTATGCTGCCTGGCAGAAAAGCCATATCGATTCTCTCCTGAAAACAGAGGGCAACGGTATCAGGTTTACTGTGCTGGCGCCGGATGATGCTGCCATGACAGCTGCAGGTTTTACGGCAGACAAAATTGCCACTGCAAAAGTAACCGACCTGGATTCCCTGATGTTGTTTCATGTAATACCTGTATATATTGATTCGGCTATCTTATTGGGACAACAGGGTAACGTGCGGCACAAATCTTTGCTGAGAGACAGAACTATAAAAGAAATGGTCACGCGCCCGGGTTCAGCGGTGTCTTTCCCGGAAGCATATACCTATAAATTGTATCTCGGCGTGGCGCCAGACAGATCATTGCTCATCAATGGTAAAAAGAGCGGCAGGATAACACCAATATATGCCAGGAATGGCATCATCTATCCGATCAGTCAGCCGCTGGTGCGTCCGGGTAAATTAATGATCGATATCATTGATACTGATCCGCGCTTTACCATATTGTCCGGCCTCCTCAAGGCCATGGATAGTACCTGGGAAGCAGTCAGCTATGGCTGGTTTGAACGGCAGCAGCACCAGGCTTTACGGATGTATCCCGGAAATATTGTCGCAGGCAATGCCTTCTTTGCACCTACCAATGAAGCATTTAAAAAAGCCGGTTTTAATTCCGTGGAAGATCTGATGACATTAAACGCACGATCAATGCCTTACCTGGATGAGGAGTGGGGAGAAATGCGTAACGGACTGTTTGTGACCGATTCACTGCTGGCATATTCCTCATGGGGCCGGATGTACGCGCCCAGGACCTCCATCGGAGCAGGTTCGGGCGTACCCGCCATGTTCTGGTCCAACGACCTCAATGACGCAATGCTCAGCACTTTTGCATTGGTGACCAGCGGCGATAACTCCGTGCCTGTCTACCTGATGCCATTTGGTTTTGGTATGAATGGTACCCAGATTACGCTGAAGGTAAAAGGTAGCAGTCATCCTGCAGCCAATATAGTGGAAGCTGACATCCCAACGCTGCAAGGGCCGCTTCATGCAGTAGATAACCTGATTCTTGGCGATAAAGTTGAGTTCTGATGAGAAAGTTTAATATCCATTTAAAAGCCCTGGCAGCTTGTGGTATACTGCTGCTGACGGCTGCCGGTTGTTCCAGAGATAAAGATGTACAACCGGGTAAAGATAACAACCGGATAGCACAGGTATTGGCAGACAACTTCAACCTCTCTGTCATGAATACCGTGGTGAGTCGTACCTACCTGCGTAATGACCTCAATACGCCAGGCCCGTTCACCGTATTTGCACCATCCGATGACGCATTTGCAAAAGCGGGATATACCAACCAGCTATCTGTGCTGAGCGCACCGGCAGCATTGATAGGTGCTATCGGCGCCTATCATACCATGGAAGGAAATTACGACCTGAGTAAAATGCCTTTCCTGTTTAACCAGGAAATCACTTCCCGCGGAGGAAAGCTCTTTGTAACCCGGTGGGTTAAAGATAAGGATACCGTGCTGACCATCAATGGCAGCCGGCTGCTGGCCTCTTCCATCAAGGCTTCCAACGGACAGGTACAGGTAATTGACCGTATGTTGCAGCCTTACCTGTATGAGACAATAGGAGATGCGATTGCCGCGGAATCCTCTTTAACGCTGTTCTGGCAAGCGATACAGCGTGCCGGCCTGGTGGAGCTGCTGCAGGGTAAATCACCTCTTACAGTGTACGCCCCGTCTAATACCGCTATGGTCAGCAAGGGATATGCTACCGTAGAAGCCATCAATGCCGCACCGGTGGCCGAAATTGCGGTATTCGTAAAATATCACATGGTAACAGACCGCCGCTTTGTAAATGATTACATCCTGACAACAGCTACCGGTAAAACTACTACTACACAGCGGATGCTGGATAACAACTCCGTTACCGTAAACCTCATTCCGAATCCGCAACAGCCAGGCGCCTTTACGGGTATCCGACTGAAAGGGACCGGTAATACGGCAGATGTAAATCTGTTCAAACAGGATGTGATTGCAGGTAACGGCGTGTTGCATATCGTGGACAACACCTTACGCATCACGCAATAATCATCATTGATATTTAATATCTCAGACATGCAAGTTTTTACATTGAAACATATACACTTCCTTTTACTGCTGCTGATGCTGCCTTTCGCAGTACCGGCACAGGAAACAGGTGGTGGCCTTACCGGTAAGGTGCAAAGCGCAAAAGGAGAGGCCTTGCCCGGTGTCACAATTATTGCCATCCATGGCCCGTCCGGAACAAAGTATCCCATCATCACTGACAATGGTGGGCGCTACCGCATCAACGGCATGCGTATTGGCGGTCCGTATAAGGTAACGGCCACCATGATGGGGATGGAACCGCAGGCCATTGAAAATATTATGGTAAAGCTGGGAGAACCGCAATTACTGAACATCACGCTTTCCGATCAAAGCACCAGACTGGGCGAGGTAGTGGTGAAAGGAACCAGGGCAGCGCCACGCGCCAACAACTTTGGTGCAGGACAGAATATCAGCAAACAACAGCTGAGCAACATGCCCACCGTGAACCGCAGCTTACAGGATATTACCCGTATGGTGCCACAGGGTTCAAAAGATAACAGCTTCGGAGGTACCAACTTCCGTTACAACAACGTCACCATCGATGGCGCCATCAACAATGATGCAATTGGCTTCAGTCCTTCTAACGGCGGACAGAGTGGTACCAGCGGTCAGCCAGGTAGCAGCACCCGTACCAACCCCGTTTCCCTGGATGCAATTGAAGATATGCAGGTATATCTGGCGCCTTACGACGTGAAGATCGGGAACTTCACCGGCGGTAGCGTTAACGCCGTTACCCGCAGTGGTACCAACACCTTCACGGGGTCCGTATACGCCTATGGGCGCAACGCCGCCATCACCGGGAAGGATAAAGCAGGTACCCTGGGTAAGATGAACAGCGCTTTTGAAGACTACCAGGCAGGTGTACGCCTCGGTTTCCCTATTATCAAAAACAAACTGTTTTTCTTTACCAACGAAGAAATTACACGCCGTACCGAACCAACACAACTGGTGGCAGGTAAAGATGAGACCTGGCACATTCTGAGCGCCGCAGATGCAGACGCTATCCGTAACGAAACGATCAGCCGCTATGGCAACATCTTCGATCCGGGAACGGCAGGTACTTACAACACCAGCTCCAGGTCAACCAAATTCTTTAACCGCCTGGACTGGAACATCAACGACCGCCACCAGTTATCGGTACGTAACAATACCATCACTTCCAGTGCGGTGAGTATGGACCGTGACCAGCAGGATTTCCGTTTCAGCAGCATGGCATACAGACAAACCAATAATCAAAGCAGCACGGTATTGGAGCTGAAAAGCCGTTTCAATAATACGCTGAGCAACAGCTTTGTGGCAGGTTACAGCGTGGTGCGCGACTACCGCGATCCACTCAGTGATCCTTCGCTGCCACAGGTGCAGATTATGGGCCGTACACCGGGTACAACCATCTATCTCGGTACAGACCGTGAAGCGTCGATCTTTAATATGAAACAACGTACCGTGGAAATCAGCGATAACGTAACACTTACAAAAGGTAAACACACCTTTCTGTTTGGTACGCATAATGAACTTTATCATATCGACTATGGTTTCGTGAATAGCTGGAACGGCCGTGTAGACTACCTGAGCATCGAAGATTATCTCCGTAATAATCCTTACCGGGTGCGTGGCAGCTACAACTACGTGAACAATAACCGCGACTACATCCGTGACCATCCGGGCGCCAGGTTTAACATCAGTCTGCATAGCATATATGTGCAGGATGAAATCCAGGTAAATGATAAACTGAAACTGATGCCCGGTTTACGTGCAGATTATACCTGGCTGCCGGATAAGCCTGCATTAAGTGAGAAAGTAACTGATTCACCGGCAGATCCCTACTTTGGAACTACTTATGCCTATACTCCCCTGAACCGTATCAGTAACCGGTTCTTTAATAAAGTGAAGATTTCGCCACGACTGGGCTTCCGCTACGATTGGCTGGGCAATCAAAGCCTGATCCTGCGCGGTGGCGCCGGCCTGTTCACCGGCCGTATACCTTTTGCATGGCTGGCCTATGCCTATTACAACAATGGTCTCGGATATGGTTCTTTTGATCAGCGGGCAGACCAGAAACCTTTCGCTCCCGGTTCAGATGCCATCAGACCAGGGCCTGACGGTATCGCCGGTTTCATCAGAGATAATGGTACCATCATCAATCATCCTAATGCAGGCAAAACGCAGGTGGACCTGGTAGATAATGATTTCTCCATGCCGCAGGTGCTGCGTGCCAGCCTGGCGGTGGATTATACGACTGTCAATCAATGGAAATTTTCCGTTGAAGGTATTGTAACAAAGGTGCTGAAGGATGTCTTCTTCCAGCAGGTAAATATCTCCGATAATCCAAAATATTACGGATACGATAAAAACCGGGAGCAGCCGGTGTATTCCGGAACTATTAACCCGGCCTTTTCGAATGCTTACCTGCTGAGTAATACTACCAGCGGTTTCCGTTACAATGTAACCGGTACCATTACCAAAACATTCCAGTCCGGACTGTATGTAACCGGTAGCTATACTTTCGGAAAAAGTAAAGACCAGTTCAATGGTATCCGTAACTCTATGGAGTCCAACTGGCAGCTGAACCAGGCATTGAGTCCCAATAATGCCGGGCTGGCCTATTCCAACTTTGATATCAGACATCGTATAGTCCTGAACGTTAACTACAGGAAACAATGGAATAAGGTGTTGGTGACCAGCGTAGGGCTATTCGGTACCGCGCAGTCAGGCAGTCCGTTTACCTATGGTATTGTGAATAACAGCGTGCAGGGGCTGCCACAGCAGGTGAGCCTGGCTTACATTCCTGCTGCAGACGAAGCAGTCAGATTCTTCCGGGATGGAGCAGAACATACCGCCGAGCAACAGGCGGCTGCATTCAATGCTTATGTAGACGGTAATGCTTACCTGCGCAGCAGGAGAGGGTTGTTTACAGAAAGGAATATGGGCCGTACGCCATGGAATATCCAGGGCGATCTGCATCTGGCGCAGGAATTCCATCTTCCTGCCCTGAAAACGCATTACATCACCATCACGGCAGATATCATCAACTTTACCAATATGCTGAATGGCAACTGGGGCCGTCAGTACTTCTCTCCCAATACTTTCAACAGCACGGCTTCTGTAGGATTGACACCTACCTTATATCCACCGGCGCAGGGTAAAGAAGGCTACCCTGTTTACAATTTTGCGGACCCGGGTAAGCCTTATTCGATCGATTACTTCGGTTCACGTTACCAGATGCAGCTGGGTGTGCGCTATACTTTTTAACAAAATATCTATAACATCCTGACAGATGAAAAAGATCATCACCTATTTAATCAGTCTTGTGCTGATAGTATTTATTGGTTTGACAGAAGCCTGTAAGAAGAACGATCCGCCAATAGCAGCCTCCCTTGCGGTCCGCAGTTATTATCCGAACAGCGGGAATGCAGGTACGCTGATCACCATTCAGGGCACGGGGCTGCTGGCAAAAGGGACGGTTATGTTTGGTGATAAGGCCGCCGAAGTACTGAACTTTAACGACACTTCCATGGTGGTACGTGCACCTGAAAATGAGGCAACCGTTAGGTTAACACTTGTTACCACTGATAAGACCATTAACATAGGCAACTATACTTACCAGCAGCTGAGTGTCCATGGTTTTTCTCCCATGAACGGTGCTGCCGGTATGCAGATAAGAATCAGCGGAGAAGGCTTTGGCAATACCCATTCACCGGCTGTTGTTACCATCAACGGTGTCAGCGCCAGTGTGGTGAGTGTGAGCGATACCCTGATTGTGGCAGAAGTGCCGGAGAAGGCAGGTAGTGGCCCTGTAATGGTAGCGGTGGATGGAAAGACCTCTTCCGGCGCCAACTTCCGCTTTCAGTCGGTTACCGGAATCAAGCCCCGCACAGGTGGAGCCGGTACTAAAGTGACCATATCCGGAGAAGGCTTTGAAGGTACAGCAGCCGGTAATATCGTTGATTTCAACGGTAAAGCGGCGAAAGTACTGGAAGTATCTGCTACTAATCTGGTGGTGGAAGCTCCTGAAGGCGTAGCAACCGGACCCGTAGCAGTAACTATTAACGGACAGAAAACAACCGGTCCTGCGTTTACCACAGTACCGCCACCCACTATTGTATCCGTGACGCCGTTGAGTGGTCCTAAAGGACTTGATATGACGATCAACGGAATTAACTTCAGTACACTCCCTGAAGAAAACGTAGTAACGATCAACGGTACGGCCGTTCCGGTGAAAACAGCGACTGCCACCAGACTTACGTTGATACTTCCCGGCGGAACAGGTGATGGTAAAGTGATGGTATCCGTGAACGACCAGAAAGTGGAAGGCCCGCAGTTTAAAGACCAGAACCTGGGTATTACGCAGGTGAACCCGGCTACCGGTCTGGCAGGTACGAAAGTAACGATTACCGGCGCCGGCTTCAGCGCCGTAGCCGCAGAGAATATTGTCACCTTCAACGGTGTTGCTGCCATAGTGGAAAGCGCCACAGAAACGTCTCTGGTGGTAACAACACCTGCTAATCTTACTAGCGGTCAGCTGGTGGTAAAACGTGCAGCACTGGAAGCAAAGGCGCCGAATGAATTTTTCCGTGCAGGCGTGCAAACACTGTATGGAGGCCCCGGCACAGGAAGCTTTATTGGCGGCAGCTCCTCCGGTATTGCCATAGATTCCAAAGGAAACGTATATGTATCCAGCCGCTCTGACAGAACGATCCGTAAAATTACGCCTGATGGCCAGGCGGTTATCTGGGCAGGTAAACTCAACGAATTCGGCAGCGAGGATGGCCCGCTGTCTGCAGCCACCTTCGGTAGCATCAACGGTATCGTAATAGATGCCAGCGATAATATGTATGTGGCAGAGAGCAATTACGCCAATAACATCCGGAAGATTACACCTAATGGCATGGTGACTACCCTGAAAACAGGCTTGCCTTACGCTGGGAGGGTATTCCTGAACAAAGCCGGCGAGCTGTACATTACGCAGATGTATCAGGGTATTCTGAAAGTACACGCAAATGGTGCTACAGAAAAGGTATTTGGCGCTACAGCCTCCGATGCCTGCAGCCCTGCTTTTGATCTGGCAGGTAATATCTACTTCCTGAACGATGACTATAACACCTATATATCATTCCTTCCTGCCAGGGGAGCTGCTATCATTGAGTATATCGGTCAGTCTGAAGGTGGTTACCAGGATGGTCCGCGTTCATCCGCCTTACTGGGGGCAGCACCATCCGGTTTAGTGCTTGATGGGGAAGGCAACCTGCTGATCTGGGACAAATGGAATTATAGTGTCCGTAAATACAATGTGGTGAGCGGAGAGGTAACCACCATGATGAAGGCTGCTTCCGGTTATGGGGATGGCGCCTTTGATCAGGCAAAATTCTCTCCCATTGTTACAGGAATGGCAATAGGTAAAGATGGAAGTATTTATGTGATTGATGCTAATAATAGTGCTGTGCGGAAATTATTCCTGAGATAGGAGATGGTTATAGCATAATACATTCGATTAAAGGTAAAGCCCCGTCTGATCTCAGACGGGGTTTGGCTTTTCTGTACACAGGAACAGATCTGACAATGCCATTACATTAATTTGTCGTAATTTTGCGCGCTATTTATATTAAATGGTAGTCTGCTCATAATGATCAGCCTGTTTAATTTTTGAACACAATACATAATGAGTAAAATAATTGACTACAGAAAACTGCTGGGTGTTACCAAAACTGCAGATCTTAAAGAATTAAAAACCTCCTACAGAAATTTGATGAAGGAATGGCATCCGGATAAATTCGAGGGACTGGATGAGGAAAAAAAATCAGCCGCAGAAGCAAAAAGTAAAGCATTGATAGAGGCATATCATTTTCTGGTAAGTATTGCACCGGAAACGATTGAAGCTGCACTGCCTGCTTATACTGCTACCATCTCTGCCAGCATGATTCATGATTTCAGTTATAGCAAAACAACGTTGCAGATCCAGTTTCAGGATGGCAGCAGCTATGAGTACCTGGATGTGCCTAAAGCATTATACGTGAAGCTGGTTAACTCCGATACGCCGGGCAGATTCTGCCGCAGGCATATCTACCACGAGTTTGTGTATCGTAAGGTAAGCAAGGCTGTAGAAGTATAGTATTGATCTTATATAATATATAAAAAACGGAGTGGCCGGTAACAGCCACTCCGTTTTTTATGTCTGTATTCATCCTCCTGTTTCAGTCAACGGAGAATGAACATCATGATGTATGTATTGAACGCGCTTCTTAAATCTGGAAACCCCTTCAGAAAAATTCATCACACCGGCAGCCCGTATCCGCGCAGCTGTCCGTCACTCGTGGTCAGCAGCAGCTTGTCATGCACAATCATCACATTGATAATATTACTGCTGTAATCATAGATATAGTCCGGATTGGTAGTAGGATTACCATCCAGGTCGTAGGCGGTAAACTCAATACCCTCTGGCATTACTTCTGCCTTACAGCGTAAATCTTTTCGGTCCAGCAGTAATAATCTTCCGAACTGAGAGACGATGAGGATATTATTATCATCTACAAAAAATACACTGTAGTTGATATTATCTGGTTCAGAGGAGGGGAAATCTTTACTGCCATCGAAAATGGCAGATTGCTCCTGATCTGCTACCAGGGCAATTTCCGGAAAGGAATAGACCACCAGCGGGCCATCATAATGAGGGGCCATCACAAACTCTTTTCCGGAGGGGGCAAAGTTACCCATGATTACGTCATCGCATTGGGTGAGTTCTGTCAGGGAGATGATACCATCATTCAGCCGGAGTTGCATGTGGATGCAGTCATCCTGACCGGCAGCGGCTTCCAGCAGGATGGTGTTATTGTCCGGCGTAGCATGAAATGTATAGGCGTATTGCTGGCTCTCCTGCAGCGGATACGAGGCTATCACCTCAAAAGTGCCGGCATCCATTACCTGCAGCTCGTCGGTTTCATCGTCATCTCCCGGTAATATATACCAGATGGTTTTATTATCCTTGCTGAAATAACACGCTGCACCCAGGAACCAGCCCCAGGAGCGGTGCGCTACAGTATGTAAAACGGTGGTTCCTTCCGCATCGAGAATACGCATGTCAGTCATGCCCGCAATGGCAATCAGGCGGCCGTCGGAAGAGGCAGACAGCTTACTGCTGACATAGTTCGCATTTTGTCCCTGCATGATTTTCTCCCAGACAATCTCCAGGTTGGCATTGAGTTTTGTAATCAGCGGCTGACTGGCAAAGTTCATCAGTATCTCTCCATCCGGCAATGGTACTACGTTTACCGGGTTGGCGGTAAATGTCAGCCTGTGCTTTAACGGCAGGTTTATATGTAAAAATTGACTCATGTTTTTTGTTTATACCGTCGCAAAGGTAAGGCACAAATCACTTTTCCGGCAACCCTTATCTTTTTTGGCAGATGAAGACAGATGATGGAAGTGGTATTGCCTGCAGCAACGGCCGGCAGGGAGGAGCAGATCATCAATAGATCTCCGTTATCCTGTTTTTCCCTTTGAATTCAAATTCATCTCCTGCTTTTTTCTGCATCAGTTGCTGTGCGAGCGGAGATGCCGGGGAAAGAAAGAAAATAGTTTCTCCGTTGATAACCTGTTTACCAAGACCTGTGCCTATAAAAAAACCGGTGGTGGCAGTCCGTACAAATGCGCCCGCAACAGGTACATGATAAATGACCTGTACATTAACAGCCTGCAGCGCAAGAAGGTCCTGCCGGTGAGCCAGCAGCTGCCTGGCATGCATATCTTTTTCCATATGGCTCATCGCTCTGCCTGTCTCATACTTATCGCCGACGGAACTTTTGCTTTCGTTGTTTGCCGCCGCCTGCGCATCATCCATCGCCTGCTGTGTGGTGGCAATACGTTGCAGGAAGATTTGTTCGCAGTATTGTTTCAGTAATTGTTTGTGGACGATTCTTTCTTCCATAAATGATATTTGTCTGATGGCAAAGGTCAGATAATCCGGCTGTTGATGGCATACGACAACGCCTCTACGATACTATTTACTTCCAGCCGCTCAAATATGCGCCGGCGGTAGTATTTAACGGTATCCGGGGATACGAAAAGTTTTTCTGCAATCTGACTGATGGTCAGCCCCTGGGCATGCAGCCGCAATACAGCTGTTTCCCGTTCTGTCAGCGCCGGCTTCCTTGATTTGCGCCAGCGGCGTTGCTTAACATCCAGTTTCCACACATCTGCTGAATGTTGCCGGTAAATCCGGGCATGCCCTGCTGTCTGATGATGCGATATGGAAACGATGCAAAGGGCCTTCCACATGTTGCCATCGGGAGTCATCAGCAAGGGCGTCAGCTTATGATTAATCAGCACCGGTTTGCCATCTTTGCTGATCAGGTGAAAATCGTAGGTGATACTTAACTCTTTTCTCTCTGCTACAGGTAATGTTTTGAAGAAGTTGAACCCGGTTTCATTGATAATGTTGAGCAGTTCCAGGTCCGGCTCCGGTACATGCCGGAAGTAAAAATCATAGCCGGATTGCAGTACTTCAGCAGCCGTGTATCCGCAGAGAAACAGGGGATTGTCCGAAACATATTCAAAAGACATATCTGCATAATCAATGATGTACAGACTTTCATACGTAAGCCGGGCAATGGCCTTTACGGCTTCGAGGTAATCCTGTTGCTGCTCCGGTTGCTTACCCAGGTGATTCTTCGTTAACAGGCTGGAATAACGGTCGTTTTTCATCGGTGTGTGTAATGCGGGTAAATTTACACTAAAGTGTAGGCTTTCAAAATCTTTTTGTGTTGACTTTTGATGTAAATACCTGGTTATATGAAGCAGCTGTCAACCATGAATCGAGAGGAATTTACTGTCACACAACCTGCCCTGAGATGCGTATTACTGGTGTTTGCCGTACTGGCGCCGGGAATGGGAATACTACTTTGCTGCTTTCATGCCAGGTGTATGGTTTTTGTTCCGTTGATGGCCCTGCCGGTTACTTTTCCGGCGTTGAAGACCGCTTTAAAACGGATAAGAGCGGAACTAAAGTCCCGTTCCATTAACGCTTTAAATTGCGGATGTTTATGAGCTGCTATAACTGTAATCAGCCTGTCAGTGAAAAATTTTGTGGCAACTGCGGGCAGCCTGCTGTTTTAAAACGGGTCGATGGTCATTATATTCTTCACGAAATACAGCATATCCTGCATTTCGAAAAGGGTATCCTCTATACTTTTAAGGCGCTGCTGGTAAGTCCGGGGAAAAGTATACGGGAGTTTATCACCTGCAACCGTAACCGACTGGTAAAGCCTGTTATCTTCCTTCTCATCACTTCCCTGATTTATACGGTCATCATTCACTTTTTTCATACCAGTGAAACCCATGCTGCGCGGGGTATTCCGCAGTCATCGGGGATAGCCGCCGTTTTTGCCTGGGTGGAAAGTCATTATGGTTATGCCAACATCATTATGGGAGTATTTATAGGAGGGTGGCTGAAACTGATGTTTGGCAGATATGGCTATAATTTTTATGAGATGCTGATTCTGTTATGTTTTGTAATGGGGATGGGCATGTTGATACTTGCAGTTTTTGAGCTGGGAGAAGGGCTGTTGAAAGTCAGCCTGGCATCGCCGGCCAGCATTGCAGCTATTCTTTACTGTGCATGGGCTATTGCGCAGTTTTTTGATCCGCGGAAATTCAAAAATTACTTACTCGCATTAATGGCTTATCTGTTAGGTATGTTTTCCTTTATATTATCAGCAGTGCTGTTGGGAGCAGTGGCTGACCTGCTGATGAAGCATGTGTAGAAATGAGCAGTGGCAGGATATTCCTGCCACTGCATATGTAACCATGAAATCAGCTTAGCATATAACTCAGGATGGGTGCGCATTTCTCTTTACAGGGCTTGTAATAGGCGCCATGTTTCCAGGTGGCTGATTTGGGTGATAAGCCCCACCAGAATTCAGCCAGCGCCAGAGGCTCCAGCTGATGCCGAAAGGCATATTGCAGTAATTTCGGACCTGCACATTCTCCGGCACCCGCCGGTGGCTGTTTATAGCCGTGGTCAGTAAAAATATCTACCAGATTCCTGAACTGCCCGGCCCTGTTACTGAAATTATATTGTTCGTGGAGTTGCCGTTGTAACCTGTTGGAATGAGCTTTGCGTAATTCCTTCAGCTTGGTGATGGCCGCCTCGTGGAGGATGGCATCTTCCCCGGACAGTACGGCAATTTCATTGTTGATGGCTGATAACCGGATCATACCGGCATTCAGAAAGCCGCCTGTTTTAAGTCCGTCGAATACCGGCTCCACAAATCTGTTATGGTGATTGCCATTTGCCAGCTTGCCGGAAAAGGCAGACAGGTAACCCAGTACGCCGCAGCGGGTTCTAACCACCAGTACGCCGAACATCTTGCCAATAACGGCGCCGTTACCATGGCTGCCGAGGCCAAAATTGTGTTTCCATTCATTCTGAACGGCCAGGTATTGCTGTAGTTCGGCTATAGCCGTTTCACACAGCGGATGAATATTGTCTTCCAGGTTAAACGTAAGCGATTCCGCTACCGACCTGGCATTGTCCTGGTCGGTAAAGCGGCAGAAGGCCGTGCCGGCATCCTGTTCTGTTATGGATAAATCCTCTTTTACATCTGTCTTATACATGCTTGCGGGCATATTGTCAGCCCCCCGGAGAGGGGGAAGGCGCAAAGGTAAGCGATTTTATATGGATGGGTGAGGGTAATGGATGCAGGCAGATTTTTCAGGATGGGTACAACTGCCGGAGAAGTGGAGTGCGGGCGCCGGCAGTGGTTACAGGCGCACATACACAGAACTCATACACCGGAATCCTTTCAACTGGCTCCCTTACATTTTTTTTGTTGTCAGGAAAAAAATTTTGCAAGATAATTTTGTTAAATTATCTTGCAAGTGGAAAGTTGAATGCTGTATGTAGATCCATTTTGAAAAGTTGTTTACTGAAACAATCAGAATTAAGTTGATATTGCTTATGTACTGAATAGTCGCACAGTATGGCCAATTAAGAGTATATTTTATCCCTGGCCCCTGCTGGACTAATTTTCTTAATCCGGTGACCTCGTACAATTTTATTTTCATCAACATTATTTAAAAGTATTCCAACGGCTGGAATTTAAAAGTACTGTAACTGGTTTTTGCTTACTGTTCAGAATAAGAACAGCGGAGAAGTATTTTTTATCCTTGCCAGATTCAAATCACACAGAGAAGCCAGAATTCAAATCACTTAAAGCGAACAATTCGAATCACTAAAGAAACCAGATTTAATTGCTTAAAGAGAACAATAGTATCGTAATCTAAATCTAAGTACAGCTCAGAGCAAATACCGTGACTCATCTCCCCGGATGAGACAGGAGATCATTTATCTAAACCAAAATCCATAACAATGAAGAGAGTTCTACTTCTATTGATGCTGGTGTGTTCGGTAATAACCGGATTGCAGGCTCAAAACAGAACTATTACCGGTTCGGTAACAGACGCAAAATTTGGTAATCCTCTGCCTGGTGTAACAATACAGGTTAAAGGCGAGAAAACCGGAACCGTTACCAATGTCTCAGGTGCATTCACCTTGCTCGTGAAGGGACAAAATAATGTACTCCGTTTTTCATTTGTAGGTTACGAAGACCAGGAAGTAACACTGGGCGCAGGTTCTGACCTCCGGATTGCGCTGAAACCCAATGACAAGGTACTGGATGAAGTACTGGTAGTTGCCTACGGTACGCAGAAAAGAGCAACGTTTACCGGATCTGCTTCTGTCGTAAAAGCAGAAGTGCTGGCAGAAAGACCAGTTACCTCATTCGAAAAAGCCTTACAGGGTAATGTACCCGGTGTAACCGTACAAAGCGTGTCCGGCCAGCCCGGTGGCGCCACCACCATCCGCATCCGCGGTGTAGGCGGCTTTGGTACCAGCAGTAACGCTAATGCCAACAGCGCACCGCTGTATGTGGTAGATGGTATTGCCGTAGCTACCGGCGATTTTACACAGGCAACTACTACAGCTGATGTACTGGCTACCCTTGATCCTAAAGATATAGAAACCATCACCGTGCTGAAAGATGCTTCTGCTGCTGCATTGTACGGCTCCCGTGCTGCCAATGGCGTAGTCCTCATTACTACTAAAAAAGGTAAAATCGGCAGAATGAGTGTGAATGTAACCGGTAGCGGCGGTTGGTCCGATATCGCGGTAAAGAGACACGACTTCCTCAATGCACAGGACTATTTCAAATACTGGTGGGATTCCTACTATAACCAGAAAATAGCTGGCGGAGCTTCACCGGCTGATGCGGCTACACAGGCCAACACACTCACTATCGGTGCGCTGCAGGCCAATCCGTTCAACAACGCCAATCCTTATGGCGCTGATGGCAGGCTGAATGCCGGAACAGTTCAATACTATGATACCGACTGGAGAAACGCCGTAACCCGCACCGGTGTTACCCAGGATTATGGTATCAGTGTTTCCGGCGGTACGGATAAAACCACCTATTATTTCTCTGCCGGTTATTTTGATCAGAAAGGTGTGACGCTGGCATCTGACTTCAAACGTTATAATACTAAACTGAATCTGGAAACGAAAGTGACAGACTACCTGAAGTTTGGCGTATTCTCCACTTTCTCTTCTACAGATCAGAATACCCCTCCGGGTTCTACAGGTTCTGCTAACCCTATCTTCTTTGCTGACAGGATCGCTCCGGTGTATTCCCTGTACCAGCGCGATGCTAATGGTAATCCGGTTCCGGACCCATCAGGAAAAGGGCTGGCCTACAACTATATCAACCCGGTTATGAAAGATTATAACCCCGTAGGTTTGAGCAAATTGAATATCCACAACGTTAAAACGCTGAGAGCAATCCTCTCTGCTTACGGCGAAGTGTATTTCCTGAAATATTTCACCTTTAAATCACAGGTAGGCGCTGATGTAGTGGACCTGCGCGAAAGCCGCTACTACAACCCGCTGAACGGCGATGGTAAAGCAGTAAGTGGCCGCAGCAATAAATATGCACCGAGAGATACCAGAACTACCATTGTTAATACCTTGTCATTCGACAACCGTTACGACAGGCACCATGTAAACGTGCTGTTAGGCCAGGAAGCGTATAAATATGTTTATACTAACCTGACTGCAGGTTCTACCGGTTTCCCGTTTGAAGGTATCACTGAACTGGGCGCAGGTTCTACTGCCACCAACCCTTCATCAGACCGTACCGAGAAGAAATTCAATTCTTACTTCTCCCGTGTTAACTACGACTTTGACAGCAAATATATTTTATCTGCAAGTCTCCGTACAGACGGATCTTCCATCTTCGGCGACCAGAACAGATATGGTACTTTCTGGTCCGTAGGCGGCGCCTGGCTGATCTCCCGTGAGAACTTCATGAGCAGTACCGCCGGCTGGCTGAAAGAGCTGAAAATCAAAGGCAGCCATGGTCTGAGTGGTAGTGATAATATTGGCCGTTACGATCGTCTGGACCTGTATGATGCAGGCGCCAACTATAACGGTCAGGCAGGTACGAAATATACACAGCTGGGTAACCCCGCTCTCCGCTGGGAGCGCGCCATCACTACAGATGTGGGTATTGAGGCTTATTTCATCGACAGAATCCGTGTGGAAGCAGGCTACTACCGCCGTGGTTCTGAAGGATTACTGTTTGACAAGCCGCTTTCCATGACAACAGGTTTTGAATCTGTAAAAACCAACCTCGCCAAGCTGAACAACACCGGCTTTGAGGTAGCAGTGGATGCGAACGTGGTGCGTAATAATGATTTCACCCTCGACCTGGGCGCTAACATTACTACCAACAGAAACAAAATCATCTATCTGAGCGGCGCTGATTCCATCATCGCACCAACCGGCAGTAAACTCTGGCAGGTAGGTGGTAACCGTTATGAGTTCTTCATTCCGGAATACGCCGGTGTGGATCCGCAGGATGGTAAACCACAGTGGTACAGGAATGAAACGGATGCCAACGGTAACCTCACCGGCAAACGTATCACCACCAAGCAATATACACAGGCAAGCCGCTACAAAATGGGCAGCTCCCTGCCTAAATTCTATGGTGGTTTCAACCTGAGAGCTACTTACAAGGGATTTGACCTGAGTGCGATGCTGTTCTTCAACTACGGCAACAAGGTATATGATTCCTATCTGCAGGCGATCTCCAACGATGGCGCCAACAAAGGCACCAATATCGCGAGTGATGTAGCAGCCGGCGCATGGAAGAAACCAGGAGACATCACCGATGTACCACGCTTTGTAGAAAACAACGGGGACCTGGGTTCCAGTACTTCTTCCCGCTTCCTGTTTGATGGTTCCTATATGCGTCTGAAAACGGTGAACCTGGGTTACAGCCTGCCTAAAACGCTGCTGAACAAAGCGCACATCCAGCGCGCCAGAATTTACGTAGCTGCTGAGAACCTGTTCACATGGGCTAAACATAAAGGCATGGACCCTGAAATTGAGATAGACGGTTTCTATGGCAATGATATCCCTAACGTAAAAACATTTACAGTAGGTATTAACATTGGATTATAAACCACGTAAAAAAGTCAAATAATGAAGAAGAACTTATATATCACATATATACTGGCTGCGGGGCTCGCGATCTCCGGCTGTAAGAAATCTTATCTCGACACTTTACCTGCAACGTCGATTGAGTCCGGTGACGCTTTCACTTCGCCATCACGCGTAAATGCCGCTATGATCGGCTTGTATGACCTGATGCAGCCCAGCCAGTTTACCAACCACATCTTCCTGGTAACTGATGTGAAAGGAGGCGACCAGCTGATAAAAAGCTCTGGTAACTATAACCGTTTTGTTACTGAATACCAGTTTACAGAAGTAGCCAATGGCGGAACCGGTGCGCTCTCCTTTGTTTTCTGGAAGAGAGCATTTGAGATGATCTCCAGCTGTAACCAGGCCATTAACAACCTGCCTAAATCACCGATTGCAGAAGATGTGAAGGCCGACTATCTCGCTGAAGCCAGGGTATTAAGGGCATGGGCCAATCACCAGCTGATACGCCTGTATGCACAGCCGTATGCCGTAAATCCTAATGATCTGGGCATTCCTAAGGTAGACAAACCGCTGAAGGCAGAAGATCCTACGCCACAGCGCTCTTCTGTGAAAGATATCTACGCTTTCATGCTCGAAGACCTGAAATTTGCAGAACAGAACCTGTCCAAAAAGCGCAGCAACTCCTTCCGTATTACCATCAACGCGGTATACGCGCTGCAGGCGCGTCTGTACCTGGATATGGGAAACTGGACAGAAGCCAGCAGCTACGCCAAAAAAGCACGTACAGGCTTTCCGCTGGATGCGGGCGCTACCCTGCTGAAAGGCTTTGTGGATAAAACACCGGAATGGATATGGGGCCTGGACTACCGTACTGATGATAATACCTCCTTCCTGATGCTGGCCTCCTTCCAGGAACCTTATGATATTGGTTACAGTACTTTCCGTGCCTCCAAATCACTCTTCGCACTTTTCAGTGATAGTGATATCCGCAAAAAACAGTTCTATGTGAACCTGGATAAGGTGAATACCGGCGATGGCGATGCATTGCAACGTGATGATGTAGTGCTCACCGGAGATGGTTACCTGATGAACAAATTCTACTACAGAAGCACCCTCGATCTGGATATGCCGCTGATCCGCTCTGCTGAAATGTACCTGATCGAAGCGGAAGCGGAATCAGAACTGAATAACGCTGATGCGGCACAGACTGCCCTGTTCGAAGTGCAGAAAAGAGCTATCTCCGATGCGGTAAAATCTACCAACACCGGAGACGCGCTGAAAACAGAAATCGAAAACGAACGCAGAAAAGAGCTGTATGGCGAAGGCTTCCGTTTCTTCGATATCATCAGACGTAAGAAAACACTGGTAAGAACTGCCGCCGAACATTGGAAACCAATAAACATGGCTTCCGGTAACGGCCGTAATATATTACCTATCCCGCAGCGTGAAATTGATATCAGCCGCCTGGAACAGAATCCGGCTTATAAATAAATAGGCCATCAGCCGCAAAATGTAAAAGGGTGTCTCAGATTACTGAGACACCCTTTTACATTTTGCGGCGGCATACTTTTGTTATATTACACCTGCGTTAAAAATCCGCCCCCGGCAACGTCCCTGTCTTGCTTTGCAGCATCAGCTGAATCTGCCCGCAGGTACTGATCAGGCGCTGCTTTCCTGCTACGGCCTTACAGCAGCTTATCCTACCTTCACCATAAATTACAGCGTTATGAAAAAGCAACCTGTCAAAAAACTGTCCCTGAAAAAAATTAAGGTATCCGCCTTATCACCATCCCAGCAAATGGCCCTCCAGGGAGGCGCGTTAACAGAGGGCGCCTGTCCCAGCGCAGTAGTAATTTGTATCTCTTCTATTTGTCCCTCTGTCAGAACACTATGTGTAACGTATTGTGTGGTGCTGAGTTGCAGGGCGTGTTAAGGAAATTACGAATTACGAATTGCGAATTACGAATGTAGAAGCGAAGATTAAACCGAAGATTTAAGGAGATAACTATTACATATCTCTTTTCATCTTCGGTTTAATCTTCGCTTCTACATTCGTAATTCGCAATTCGTAATTCGTAATTAAAACCTAAAACTTACATTGGCAGACAACCGTCTTGGCATTTGTTTTTCCACAGTAGTCCATCCGCCGAAGTATTCTTTATTCGTGAGGTTGTCCAGTTTTAAGGCCAGGCGGTAGGCTTTGGCATTATAGAAAATGCTGGCATTGAGTATAGTGTAGGCAGGCAGTATGAACTGACCTGTTCTGAGATCGTTGGTGATGATGTTTTCGCTGGCATAGTTACCGCCTAAACCTGCGCCGAGTCCGTTGGCAGGGCCGCTGGGTATAGTATAGCTGATCCAGGCGTTGGCCAGGTGGGCCGGTCCTGCGGTGGTGGGTCTTCTTCCCAGCACAAATTTATCAGACTGCTCCATTTTGCTGTCATTGTAACCATAGCCGGCGATAATATTCAGGCCGGGCAGCGGGTTGGCGCTCAGGTCTACTTCTACGCCCTTACTGCGCTGGGAGCCATCCTGGATGCTGTAGTTGTATGGGGTGCCGTTGATGGTAGCGGAAGCTGTACGTACCATGTTTGTTACCAGGATATTGTAATAGCTGGCCGTCAGGTTCAGTTTGCGGTTGGCAGACTCATATTTCACACCACCTTCTATCTGGTTGGCCTGCTGCGGTTTGATGGTGATGGTCAGCTCCGGAGCAGTAGGTGCTGCCGGCGGCAGGTTCCGGAATCCGTTCATATAATTGGCAAACAGGCTCAATCTGTCTTTCAGTGGCTGGAAGATCAGGCCGAACTTGGGAGATACCGATGTCTGACTGTAAGTACCGGTGGTGGTCCCTTTCACAAAATCCTGCGTGCCTTTGGTATCAAAATGATCTACCCGGATGCTGGCCATGGCTATCAGCCAGTCAGTTACATTCAGCACATCGGATACGTAGGCGCTGTAGGTATAGCTGGTATTGGTATTCCAGATGGGAGCGCCTTTTGATGCAGCCAGTTTTGCATCTACAGATTGCCTGTTCAGTTGTATGTAGCGGGGATCCCTGGTGTTGACCGCGCTGAGGGAGTCGAACAGCAGATAAGGTGAATTGTTGTTATCCGTTTTGATGCTCAGGAAGTCGATACCGGCAACCACTCTGTTGCGCAGGGAGCCGATCTTAAAATCGCCGGTGAAATTCTGCTGTACATCTGTGGTAATGCTGGTAGATTGCTGGTGATAGGCAAAGCGGCTCAGGATGGAATCGTTCGGTGCCAGGTAAGGTGTACTGCCTGCATCCAGGAACATCACATAGGAGTAATATCCGCGGCTGCTGCGGTTGCTGCGGGATACTGTCGTCTGTGAGGTCCATTTGTCAGAGAGCTTGTAGTTGGCCTGTCCCATCACATTTACAGTAGGTGTTTTATAGGTGAGGTCATTACTGGTAAAGGAGCGGTTGAAGTCTATGCCCAGTTCTGCCGGCGTTTTCGCGATCAGCGGGCGTGCCCGGTTCAGGAATACCATTAGGGTGTTGGTGCTTTCTCCGTTATAGATTTCTGTATTCACGAGGAAAGACAACCGGTCGTTCACTTTGTAGGAAAGACTGGGCGCTACAAAGAAGGATCTTTTGAAACCGGCATCCTGGAAGCTGCCTTCATAGTGATAGGCAGCGTTGGTGCGCAGTAATACAGACTTGTCTTTTGTAAGCGGGGTGTTAATATCCGCGGTAAGACGATTCAGTCCGAAGGTACCACCGGTGTAAGAGAGCTCTCCGCCAAAAACGTCGTAGGGCCTTTTGGTGACGATATTAATCAGGCCGCCGAAAGAGATCAGGCTGCTGCCAAACAAGGTGCCGGAAGGCCCTTTAATGGTTTCAATCCGCTCAATATTGGCAGGGTCCATATTACCGTTGGAGATACCTGCAATACCATTGACCATAGATGGCTGTATACTGAAGCCACGCATGGAGAAATAGCCGGCCCCGTCTCCCGGCCTGCCGGTAGACGACCAGAGCCTGTTTACACCAGGTGCATTTTTCAGGGCATCATCTACGGTGGTAATCACCTGCTCTTTCATCAGCTCTTTGCTCACCACATTATATACCTGCGGATTCTCCAGGTTTTTGATGGGCAGGCGGGCTACGTAATCGCTTTCCTTCTTCATACGGTTCTGTACTCCCTGCACCTTCACCTCGCTCAGCTGGGTGTTGGACAACTGCAACCTGATATTCACCACTGCCGTGCTGCCTGCTGTTACGGTCACCTGTTGTTCTACGGCCTCATGCCCCATCAGCGACATCTGTAAGGTATAGCTGCCGGGAGCTACTTTACGGAAAACATATTCTCCCTTCTCATTGGCCACTGTTCCACGGTTGGTTTCTTTTATCTGTATGCTGACGAACGCACCCGGCTCTCCATCGCTGGTGGTAATAGTTCCTTTAATTGCCCCGGTGGCAGCCTGCTGGGCAGTAGCGGTAGTAACCAGCAGCATCAGCAGGGTTACCAGTTGCATCATTATCCGTACCATGATAAGTTTGATTTATTCAGATATGACGCGCAAGTTGGAAAGTATCAGGTGAATATGGTTCTCTGATCGGGAAAAATATTTATGTGATCGGGAAAAAGGAAGAGAATAGCAGATGGATATAGATTTGGGGAAATGACGATGAGCGAAAGTTCTGTATTTTTAATGATCTGAATAAGTATGCGAAATCCCGTCAGACGTAATCGAAATATAGGAACCCCGCAGCAAGGGTATGGCAGAAATAATAAACTCACTATTCCCAGCCTTCTTGCGGATGAAAGGAGTTTTTGTGAGCGGCTGGGCAGCTATGAAAAGACCGATAAGGTAATCAATGGACACACTTTCACTTTCATAACTGAAGAAGCACGTTTGCCGTTAAGCCATGCCTGTACTGTAAATGATGTAGAAAGAATGATCAGCTATATTCCTCCCGCGGACTATGGTTCATTGAAATTCATCGTCTTCAGACAGCCAAGGCGAAAAGAGGAGATCATATCTCCGGTATGGGGCCGGCTGCGATATGCCTACCTGTTTGAAAAGGAGATCTTTCCCGCTGTATTGCTGGAATCAGTAGATTATTGCGCGATGGCTGGAGCAGATATAAATAATTGCGAATTACGAATTACGAATTACGAATGAAAAGCGAAGATATAAGCGAAGAAGTTCATTATCCGCTCAGATCTTCGCTCCTCATTCGTAATTCGCAATTCGTAATTCGCAATTATCTATTCCAGTATGTTGCACGCAATCACCAATATATTCCCGCTGGTCGTAGTAGAGTTATAAGCTCCGTCTAACTCATAATACCTGCTGTAGGTATACGTTGCGGTGCCGGTAGGATGTACTCTTTTGTTCAGGAATTCAGTTCTGCAGGCGGCGGAAGGAAAGGCGAGCCATCCTCTGTAGGTGGCCGGCGATGTCAGGGCTGTTAAGCCGGGATTGGCATAGGCTACAGGTATCTCATTGGCCAGCCAGCTGCTTTCGGCGAAGGTAAGGTCTATCATCGGTGGCAGCGGTCTCCATTTAAGCAGGTAGTAGGTCTCCAGGGGAGGTTGCACGGTTTTGGTGGCATGACGGTGGCCGCCGTTGCCGGCAACGCCGTGAATACTCAGCATGGCTGCTGCTGCCAGCAGCAGGGCAACAGGGAATCTTTTCAGGTGTAACATTTTCATTTTCATGTGGGAGGAAATTTTTGTAAAAAGACAAATTCCACAGAGAGAATTTTAGGATGAACCTACCTGAATCGATGCCGGTTATCAAAAAAAATTCAGCAACGGTAGTCTTTCCTTCAGCAATGGCATCAGCTGCCAGCTTCCGGCGGATCGAGGTAAATGCGGATGACTGCTATCGTGCCGGCTTGTTCAGGTAATTCCCGGATATGAAAGGTAATATGTTGCTGATGTAATGTTTTTAATTTCGCCAGCCGCTTTTCCATATTGCCCAGGGCAAAGGAGGTTGCAGCTGCAGGCCGCTGTTCAAGGGATTTGCCAATGCCGATACCATTATCCCTGACTTCTATCAGTAGCAGATCATCTTCTTCATATATCCGGATATGCACCAGGTTATCCGGGTGTGGCCGTGGCAGCAGACCATGACGGATACTGTTTTCTACGAGTGGCTGAATCAGCAGGGGAGGGATGCGTATAAAATCAGGATCTACATTTTCATCCATCTCAATACTATAATTGAAGCTGTCTTTAAACCGCAGCTTTTCCAGCCGCAGGTAATTGGTCACCAGATCCATTTCTTTCTGTAACGTGATGCGCTCCTGAGAGATATTCAGCATATTCTGCCGCACCAGATCGGCGAAGATACGCAGGTATTCATTGGCGGTCCGCTTGTTGTCATCGTTAATCAGCCCCTGTATATTATTCAGGCTGTTAAAAATAAAATGCGGATTCATCAGCGCATTCAGCACTTTAAACTCGGATTGCAGAAATTTCATTTCTGTAATATGCACCTGCTCCCGCTTGCGCAGAAAATATTTTATAAGATAGCGGACAGACAGATACAGCAACAGCAGGGCGCTGAGTACGGCGGCCAGCATAAACCACCAGCTGGCCCAGAAGGGTGGCGTGATCGTGAACTGCAGCATGGCAGGAGCGCTTCTCTCGCCGGACAAACTCTTGCTTCTCACTTTTATCGTATAGACGCCGTAAGCCGGCGCCAGCAGGTTGATCTTTTCTTCGTTCAGCTCCTGCCAGTTGTCGTTGTGCTGTCCGGATACGCTGTATTCATAGGCCAGCTGCTTATGTCCGAAGCCGGGA
Source organism: Chitinophaga solisilvae (assembly GCF_009928525.1). Classification (GTDB taxonomy): domain Bacteria; phylum Bacteroidota; class Bacteroidia; order Chitinophagales; family Chitinophagaceae; genus Chitinophaga; species Chitinophaga solisilvae. The sequence continues at coordinate 178,017 of NZ_JAABOK010000009.1, forward strand.
GCGGTAAACGATACTGTTATATTCCTGCGCGCATGGTAAGGAATATGTATATGCCCCGAATGCATGGCGTATACGCTGTCCTGCACTTTTACCTGCATGAAAACAGGCACGGGAGGTACAGTATGGATCAGCAATTGCTGCAGGGGGATACTGGTGATATGGCCGTTACGGAGAAAGTAACAGGTGCTGCTGTCTGCACTCACATAATCCGCTTCCTCCGGTATAAAAGGATGCTCCACTGTATGTATCCGGTAGCCGGATGGAAGCAACGTTATCATGCGGTACTGATTGCTGGTCTTTAACAGCACCCGGCTGCGATTCAGTCTGTAAGCCCGGTTCCAGATGGTATTATGTCCGGTAACACTATCGGTTTTTACTTTTCCGTAGATGTCATGGCAGATGAGCAGCTTATTCTGATGCGTCCAGCCGATCAGGCAGGAATCATAAATATAAAACCGCTTGAACGCCATATTATTGAACTGTGGCAGGTTTACGGCGCTGGCGCCGGTAATTTTAAACATGCTGTCTATGGTAGTATACCACAGTTGCTGCGCGGCATCTTTTGCCATAGCGTAGATACGTTTCCCGGAGGGATTCAGCGGCAGAGATGTTAACTCGGAAACGCCCGTACGCGCAGAGTGTGCGCGGTCTATCCGGAATATTCTGGAACCGGTATATACGAAATAAATCCAGCCGGGTGTGGCGCTAATGAATTTAATCCCATCGGCAGACAACATAGGGCTGGCATGGGGCTTCGCCGTTTTCTCGGTGGGAATGTAACGTTGCTGTATAACGGGCACGGATGTATGCAGCCGGCTGATAAGCAGATGGTCATGGCCATACAGGCTGTTAAATACCAGCGAATCATCCAGGAAGAAGCCGGGTTCGGACCGGTACCTGGCTGAGTGCCCGCGGAGGGCGCGGTAGTCCAGGAGCAGCGCCGTACGCCCCTTGCTGCTGCGATAGAAGTTGTTGTTGTCTGTTACAAAAAACAAGACTCCTTTGTCTGTAAATGCAAACCTGGCTACGCCGCTGAAACAGTTCCTGTCCACTTGCGTGTATTGCAGGTCCTGGTTGAGGCAATACACGCCGTTCAGTAATGTACTTATCCAGTAATTGCCGGCAGCGTCTGTTGTAATAGCGGTGATCTTTTTCCCGGTGAGCAGGCGTCTGGTGTGATTAATCACCAGGCCGTCTTCGGTGCCGACAAGCAGGTTCTTTCCGTCAGACAGGTAACACCTGGCGCTCTGCAGCGGATAAGTTCCTTTCGGGAAGCGTTGTGTAACCTGGCCTGTAGTATTGTAGATGGCGTCGGCAGTGAGGTAATGATTTTCCTGCCCGCACATGATCGGGTTGTAGTGGCCGGAAAATGGCAGGGGTTCTTCCGACAGAATATTCCCGTTAACGTCTATACGAAAACGTTGCCGGTCGCAGATGATTTCAAAAACGATGGCGGATAATTTACGGCTGGCAACAATGCGTTTGCGCACGTGCATCCGCGCATTGATCTGCTGCAGTGGAACTTTCAGGTAGTGCTCTCCCCGGATGTTTAACAGGTAATTGTTATCATACGGGTAGATAGAAAAGCTGCTGTCCTGTTCCAGCTGCATAGCTCCGTTGATATAGCTGCGCGATAGCCGGCGAAGGAAAGGAGAATTGCCGGTATTGTAAAAAACACCATCCCGGTAATAGGATAATGCACCGGTAAAAGACATGAACCAGCACCGGTTGTCGGCATCTTCGCGAATGATAAATATCTCGTTATCCGGCAGGCCATCATGTGTGGTGAACGTTTCAAAGTGAATGCCATTGTAGCGGGTTACTCCTCTGTCGGTGGCAAACCACAGCAGTCCCTTATGATCCCGGTAAATGCTGTATACAATATTGCCGGGCAGTCCGTTGTCGCGGGTATAGTGCAGGAAAGGCAGCTCCCTGGCCGCTGTGGTAGCGGGCAGGAAAGCCAGGCAACATATGGCCGGGATCATGTACAGATATTTATTCATCAGCAAATGAGTTCATCTGCAGAAAAGATCTGAAACCGGTATATCTTCTGCGACCAATGGGAAGCCGGAACGATTCATGTATGACCACCATGGGGGCGTCTGCAATTTCGATCTGTTTCAGGTGCAGGCAGTTGACCAGGTAAGATTTATGAATGCGGTAGAATAATGCGGCCGGCAGCAGTTCTTCATAGGTGGCGATAGAATGACTCATCATGATGTGTTCTGCTGCACCGCGTTTCAGGAAATAAATTCTGGAGTAGCTGGTCTGCGCTTCCACATACAGGATATCTCTGAAATCAACCACTTCCCAGCGGTTCTTATCTTTCAGGATGATCTGGTGCTGCCGTGCGCCGGGTGTGGCCTGCTTCGCCAGTTCGCTGTACTGCTGGCGGTTTTTATCAGGCAGTTGTTTATAGGATACGCGTTCACGCAGCTTTTTGACGGCATCCGTCAGCTCCTGTATGTTGACAGGTTTAAGCAGATAATCAATTGCGTTCAGCCGGAAGGCCCTGATAGCATACTCGTCGTAGGCAGTCACAAAAACGATTTCAAAATCGGGGATGGGTATACGCTCCAGGAATGAAAAGGCATTCTCCCCCGGCATGTCTATATCTAGGAAAACGGCGTCAGGCCGCAGGCTGTCTATCAGCTGGCCGGCTTCCTGTGTGTTATGAGCCATATCGATATGCAGACAAGGATCCACGAAGGTGAGCAGTAGGTTTTTAAGGTTGCGGCAGGCTTCTGTTTCATCATCTACAATGAGGATACTGAGGTGGTTACTGGAATTACGCATCATGGGTTAATTTCTGTTTTAAGCGATACTCCTGAGGTAAAAGGGTCGTTCTGACAGGTTCAATAGTATGTTAAGTTAAATAAATTTTATTATTTGGTTATTTGATTATTTGAGATTTGATGGGGATTTATAGATTTTGTAATTGCTAAATCAAGCATTACAAAATCTATAAATCCCCATCAAATCTCAAATAATCAAATAATAAAATAATAAAATTTACTGTCCGTTGCCGGAGTTACTATAGTTGATTGGTATCCACCGGAATTTTCCGTTTTCTTCGCGGAGGTGGCCTATGCCAGGGAAGGAGAGGTGGTCTGCGGCGATCCAGTAACCGTCGCGTACGGCTTCCCGGAATGCCTTTATCCGTGCTGCTGCGGCAGCTTTGGGATCTATATCAAATTCAATGGTGACGCCAGGATCTGCAAACTGAACGGGTCCTACATGGATAATATCTCCCCAGAACATTATTTTCTGTCCTTTACTAGCGATGGCATAGAAGGTATGTCCTGGTGTATGTCCGGGCGTAGGTACCGGCGTTATACCGGGAAACAGCTCTCCGTTGTAATCGAAGAGTTTTACTTTACCGGCTTTTACATAAGGCCCCACTTTGGTGAGGGCCTCTGTAAAATATTTTTTCCGGCTGGCGGGCGCCTGTTCCATGGCCTCTTTGCTCAGCCAGAAACCGGCTTCTTTACGGCTGATGTACAGGGTGGCGTTCGGAAATACCATACGGTCGCCTTCCATCAGGCCGCCGGTATGATCGGTGTGGATATGCGTAATCAGGATGGCTTCAACCTGTTCCGGCGTGTAGCCGGCAGCTCTGATGCTGGCAGACAGATGTCCCAGCGTAGGGCCGAGCAGTTCTGCGGTACCGGCATCCACCATATAGAGGTGATTACCGGTTCTGATCAGGTAGGCGTTGACAGAAGTTTCTACCGGCTGCGTCTGGAAATAACTGGATAGGGCAGCGTCTATCTGTCCCGGATGTGTGTTGAGCAGCAGCTTATCTACCTGCAGGGGGATGGTGCCGTCGGAAAGGGCGGTGATTTCGAAATCGCCCAGCGTCATGCGGTAATATCCCGGTTGTGGCAGCGGACGGGGCATTTTATCCTGTGCTCCGGCGTGTAAAAATGTTGATATAGTCACAATACCTGCGTACAGGAATGATGTCAGCTTCTTCATATTTGTAATTTTTATAGGTGTTGGTCTGTCTGTAGTTGCCGGCAGCGACAGGATGTTGTTTTGCTGCTGCAAAGTTGAAGGGAACAGGGATATTTAACAAGTACGTACCACTTTATCCCTATGCGATAATTTCCCCCCATAGGTACTTACAGGTAACATTGTTGTAATTTTGCTGCAAATGATGAGGAAGATGTATGAAAGAAAAATTCCCCTCGAAATGAGTTGTGGCATGGTGGTGATTATGGAAACCATTGGCGGTAAGTGGAAGCCTTGCCTGATATACAATATTTCCAAAGGTATCCGGCGGCCGGGAGAACTGCAGCGGTGCAGCCCCGGAGCATCGAGGCGCGTGCTGAATCAGCAGCTCAACGAGCTGGAACAGAGCGGGATTGTACGGAAGGTGATCTATGCAGAAATGCCGCCGCGGGTAGAATATTATCTGACAGAAAAAGGGCATTCACTGTTACCTGTTATTGCAACAATGGAAGCGTGGGGCGCACGTTTTATAGAAGAAAAGGAACCTGTTGCTGCTACGCCGTTGTTACAATAATGAAAGCGGCTGCCCCGCAGGAGACAGCCGCTATATATCCGGGGTCAGATAAAGGGATATTTATAATCAGGGTATATTGCTGTAAATGTACCTGTAGCTTAGTTTTTCTCTGTTTTGGCGCTGAGCATATAGCATAGCGCTCCCACAACTATCAACCCGATTTTTATGCCCCAGGCAGCACCGTCGCCCCACTTGTAAATCCATATCAGTATTTTGGGAACATAGTTGAAGAAACCGGCAACAATGGATAAAAGGCCAATAATTACCAGGAATGAACCTAACTTCTGCATATAATAGTGTTTAAAGAATAATAACGGGGATTAAGCATTTACATTCAGGAATGCAAACTTGTTTTCGAACAGGGGACCTACTACCGGTACAGGTTTTTTCAGGCCGTTCAGGGCATTCAGGATACCCAGTACCCACAACACGAGAATAGCGATGTTGGCATATACTACCACCGACAGCGCAGGTACCATGCTCACTACCAGGTTGATGGCAACACCCAGGATGATGCTTATGATAGCTATGCCCAGCGACTGTTTCAGGTGATAGATTACAAAGGGATCACGCTCTTTGTCCTTATACTGAAAATAGGCGATGAGCCATCCGATGATGGTGATGTAGGAGACGATAGCCAGTGTTTTTTTGTCCATGCTGTTTTCGTTTAGATTGTTAAAATTTGTTTCACAAAGCTACGACCGGAAGGGGGGCAGCGTTATCCCTGAAAACAGCTAATTTTACCGGAAGTCTATATCAGTCCGTATTGTGTGGCCAGTTTAATGACAGCGGTCATCGTACTTACATCAAATTTTTCGATCAGGTTTTTGCGGTGACTTTCTACCGTATGCGGGCTGATAAAGAGTTGTTCTGCTACCTGCGCGGTAGTAAGCCCTTTACTGATGAGGGCCATGATCTCTTTCTCCCTGCGGGTGATCCTCGGCATTTCCGTTAGTTCTCCTTCCTGTATCTGGCTCATGATGTCGCGTGCTGCACGGCACAGGTAAGTATTTCCTTTCAGTGCGGCATTGATGGCGGTAATAATTTCCTCGCCCACGGAGTTCTTCAGCACATATCCGTTGGCGCCGCTGCTGAGTACATTTTTTATCACAGGCCGTTCGTTGTGTACGCTCAGCGCAATGATGCATACATCCGTATTGTGCTTGCGCACCTGGCGGCAGATATCTATTCCTTTAATGTCGGGCAGGTTGATGTCCAGCAATACTACGTCCGGATTCAGAGTGGTAATGGCTTTCAGCCCTTCCGCACCGGTGGCGCAGCAGCCGGCCACGGAAAAATCTTCCTGACGGGAAAGCAGGTTTTTCAATCCTTCCATCACAATCGGATGATCATCTATCAGTAATACTTTTATCATATCTCATCAGTTTACAGCACATTCAATAGTAAAGGTGGAGCCGGTGCCGGCGGCGGATTCCACTTCCAGTGTTCCCTGCAGCATATCTACGCGGGACTGTATATTGGCCAGTCCTGCGCCTTTCAGCGCCTGCAGCTGCGCTGTGTCAAATCCCCTGCCATCATCTTCCACTACGAGGAAGATACGGTCGTCCCGCTGCTGCAGCTGCACCAGTATCTGTGTGGCGGCGGCATGTTTCACGGCATTGTTCAGCAGCTCCTGCATAATGCGGTACAGGGTCACCTGGCGGGTATGACTCATATCATTGCGGTAGTGGTACACCTGGCAGGACACGGGGATACCCGATTTTCTCAGGCCGCTGCAATATTCTTTTGTAGCCTCACCGAGGCCATAGGTCAGCAATACCTCCGGCATCATGCTCCGGGCTATCCTGCGCAGTTCGTCCACGGCGCTGTCCAGGTGATGCAATGTTTTGCTGACAACTGCTTGTTGGGGCGTTGTTGTTTCCGGCGTATGGATGGCAGATAATTCTATTTTCACGCCGGAGAGCAGGCCGCCCAGCCCGTCGTGCAGGTCCCGCGCCAGCCGTGTGCGTTCCTGCTCCTGACCTTCCAGCATGGCGGATAATACCGTCATGCGGTGGGCCTGGTTGATTTTGTCCAGCTCCAGTTCATGCAGCTGCTGCTTCTGCCGCAGTGCTCTGGAGCGTTGCTGGAAGGCGTAGTATAAAAAGGCGGCTGCAAGAAACAAGGCAATGGTGAGTGCGGAATAAATCTTATTCAGTTTCCTGTTGTAGGAAAATCTTTCTCCCATAGCTTTTAATTCCTGCTCCCGCTGTGTTGTCCTGAAGTTGGCGCTGGTAAGGGCCTTCTGTTGCAACTCGGCGGCATATTTAGCGTCGAGCAGCGCGTTGTCCTTGACGATGGCGGCATAGCGGGCTTCCAGCAGGGCTTTGTCTTTCTGCCCGGAAAGGTATCTGGCCTGTATCAGTTCGCGGTTACGTTGTGTGGCCAGTAACCTTACTTCGAGTAATGCTTTTTCCTTGCGGGCCATTTCGTACCGGGCTTCCAGGTCTTTGGCCTTATTCATTTTCTCCACATCGAACAGCTCCCGGTAGGTATCCATGTACTGTTTGTAGTTAAACAGCGCCATGGCGGTGTCCCGCTTGTTTTCATAAGCCTCGGCCAGCCCCAGGTAGGATTGGGAAAGATTGAATTTATCGTACAGCGGATCCTGCAGACTGGTGGTGATGGCGTTGTGCAGGTAGGCGATGGCCTCATCATAATCTCCGCGGTTAAAGGCTGTACTGGCCAGGGAGTTGTATACGCCTGCTTCTACGACGTACTGCCTGGTTTGCCTGCCTTCTTCCAGTGCAATATGATTGTAATAATCGATACTGTCTTTGCTGGCGGCTGTTGCAGGCAGGTTCTCCGCAAAAACAGAGGCGATGCCGATGGCCGAGAAAGGAATATCGCTGGGAGTAATGAGCCGCTGCCGGTTGCTGCGGGCAATGTGAAGAGAGTAGCGCATATAGGCCAGCCCTGAGTCCAGCGCTGCTTTACGGGTGGTATCATGGCGGTATACGTTCACGAAATACGAGCCGCGTTCCTGGTTGGCGCTGATCAGTTTATCCAGCGTTCTGATTTTATTGGCAGCATCCAGGGAGAGGCGGGTGTATTTTTCTACATTGACCAGGTCGTACCACCTGAAATAAACGCCTGCCAGTTCTGAATAAACGGATTGCATATATTTCAGTCCGTCCGGTTCTTTTTCCAGTATATCCAATGCCTGCTGCAGGGTATGAATAGCTTCTGTTTCCTTATGCCCGCGGCTTTCCAGCCAGCCCTGCATGTACAGTACATAGCCTTTCATCAGACCGCTGCGGGAGCGGCGGATATAATAACGGGCGCTGTCCAGGCAGCGGGAGGCTGCTTCTGTATCGCCGGTGATATAGTAGGAGGCTGCCATCATGCCATAGGTATGCGCGCGGTATTGCCCGTCTTTCATCGGCGCGGCCATGGCCAGGGAGCTACGGAGTATCTGCAGGCCTTCTTTCCAGCCTTTATTGAAAAATACCACCTGACCCAGCCTGTCTGTGGCGTCAATACGTTTTTCCAGCGAAAGCTGCTGCTGTGAAATGATGTTCCGCAGCGAGTCGGCCAGCCACTGTGCCTGGCTGCCGGTGGCAGCAGACAGCAATAGTAAGGTGCATATGATACGATAGAACAGGCGCATGTTTTTTGAATCAGCTGCAAATTTACTACAGTAGCGGGATTAAAAATGGCTGATTTCAGGGATATCGTACAGGTACATCTGCTGCTACTTTTGTGCTGTCAATCATAAAAACCTGAAAAAATGAAAAAAGTAAAACCCGTTTTCGCATTATTGGGAGCCGCACTGTTTTTTGCCAGCTGTGGATCAGCACCCAGCCCTGTGGAGTATAACAATAAGCTGATGACCATCATCAACGAGAATGAGAAGAATATGAATGCGATGAACACCGCCATGTCTGCACAGGATTTTACCAAAGCGGAAACCGTGCGTAAAACCTGGAGTGAACAGCTGGGGAAATCTATCAGCGAAGTAGATAAAATGGAAGCCATAAAAGATGACGAAGGGCTGAAATCCTCTGTGGCAGATGGATTGAAAGATTATAAAAAAGTAGTGGAAGAAGATTATAAATCACTGATAGGGCTGCGTGCCAAAGAGAAAGAGGGAGATAGTACGGTGCAGGCAGGTATCCTGGCAACCCTGGAGAAGATTAACCATTCCCTGGAAACTACCGGCGGGAAAATCAATAAAGCAGCTGCAGACTTTGAGAAAAAATTCAGCAAGTAGCAGCGGAGAACAGTCATAGTTGTTTTGTTTTAGGAAGGGAGCCTGACAGCTCCCTTCTTTTTTTGACTACCTGGCATTTCCGGGCTTCCATCTGTGCAGATAAACATAGGAAACGCCCAGTAACCCCAGCGCTACCACCGGCCAGCCATAGGAGGACGCTCCGGCTCCGATGGCGGCAAAGGCAATAATGGCAGAGATAATATTGATGGCCAGTCCGGCATACGCCCATTCCTTGATGGTAACAGCTACGGGCACGAGCAGCACTATCCCCCCGATGATCTTGCAGATGGCCAGCTCTATTCTGAAATATGCCGGATAGCCCATCTGGTCCAGGGTACTGATCATAAAGGGAGAGGTGATCAGTCCGAGGCCGCCGCCGGCAGAAATAGCTGCAATAGCCAGCGTAGCTATCCAGTAAATGATTTTGTCTTTTTGCATGATCGTTTTATACAATGACGATCATGTGGCAGAAAAGGGGACAGGCATAAAATAAAACAGGACAGCCGCCATTGCTGGCCGGCTGTCCTGTTCCGGGCACTCTTCATAAATTATTTGCTGCTACCCTCTTTGGAACGAGGGCCCTGGCTCTTTCTGAATGCTTTCAGTTCTTCTTTATCAATAAAGCCGTCTTTGTTGCTGTCAATCGCACCGAACTTCTCCTTTAACCTGGTAAATCCTTTGCCATCCTTATCTGCGGCGGTATCTACCTCTGCCTTGCTGAGTTTTCCGTCGCCGTCAGTATCAATTTTTTTGAAGAATCCTTCACGGTCGTGTTTAGGACGCTGCTGTTGCGGCTGTTCCTGTGCATAGGTTTTTACGGAAATAAGTGCTGCTGCGAGCATGCCTGCTACAAGAAAATGTTTCATCGTCGTCATTTTTTTGAAGTTTAATAATAATTCAGTTCGCATCGTATGTGCCGGCAGTTGCCGTCAGCATATTACGTTTGAACATTGGATAGCGACCGGCAGAAAGAGTTTAATGTGCCGGCAGCCGGCAGGAGAGGGGGCAACGGCATAATAATGCGGACTGCCGGTTTGAAATATCCACCGGTATTGCGTTCAGGGAAAATGTTAAAAGCCTGTTGCGGAAAGATGGTTAAAACTATTTAACACTATTTGACAGTAATTAACGGTTGGGGAGGGAGGGCAGCTTAATGCTCCGTGGCTGTTTTAGTTTTTAATCAACCATCTTGTCTTGTTACGATGTTCATATTGTTATATTCTTCTTTTCCGCATACCATGCGTCCTAAAATGCGCTATTTTCGCGGCCTTTAGATTATAACTGTTTATACCTATGCCAAAGAAATTACTGTTAGCCTGTCTGAGTGCGCTGACGATAATGAGCGCTGCAGCGCAATCTCCTGCCAATGAAAAGCCAGCCGTAGAACGGAGTACACCGTTCGATGAGCCGGAAAACGGCGCCAGCCGCCTGTTGCTGATGAAAAACGGGAATACATTGTTTTTCACTTTTACCAGGAAAAAAGGTATTAATGTCACCGTGTATACGCCTGCCCACCAGGCGCTTCCGCTGATTAACTCCCGTGTGTCTTCCTGGAAGAACAAGAAAATGGGAGCCGCAAAGCTGGAAGGTTTCTTCGAAATGAATGGCCAGGCGGTGGTTTTCCTGCAGCAATATGTACACCGCAAGCCTTGCCTGTACCGCTTTTTGTTTGACGGCAAAACCGGTAAGCTGGTGGAGGAAAAGCTGATAGGCGATTTGCCGCGTATCAGTTTTGGTCAGGGCTATGCTATTGCATTTGGTGGGATGAAGATGCCTGACTTCTCCGTGAAGAAAGATCCCCTGTCCGATTACTATGCAGTGACCATGCTGAACAGCCGCGCCCATGAAACCGGTGAACGCCTCCGGGTAATACATTTCGGCCCTGATCATAAAATCATCAACGACGGTTATTTTGATACGCCTGCAGGGAACTATAAATACATCAACCTGGCCGATATGCATGTGAATGGAAGCAAATCTGTATTCCTGGCTGCTTTCGCCTATAATACCCGCGCTTCCGGCGGAAAAGATTCCCGGTTTGCCATTGGTATTCTGCCAGCCGGCAGCAATACCTTTAAAAGTGCCCTGCTGGATCATACAGATGACCTGAAGCTGAGAAATGCTGCCCTGAAGTTCAATCCGGCAGACAGCAACATCTACCTGCTGACGACCGTTTATCCCAAATCACCCGGCGCAGAAGCCATCATGAGCAGGGATAATTCCATCAAACTGGCACTGATGATGAACGTAGTGAATCCGCAGACACTGGCATTAAAGCGCCATTATTTTGTAAAGCATCCTATGCTCGATAAATACGCACAGGAGCATCTGAAATACAAGAAAAAATACCAGGGCGTTATTCAGGATTTCAACCTGAATGCCGACGGCTCCGTGCAATTGCTGATGGAAGAGATGGATGTGATTGTACATACCTATACCTCCACCAGCGGCAGCGGCGCCAGCAGCACCAGCACTACGGTAACTACCCGCCTGGGTGAAATCGGCATCTCACAGCTTTCGCCCGCAGGTAAAGAAACCGGCGGCTACGCTATCGCCAAGGCACAGGAAGCCCGTGTAGCACTGGACATTTTCGATCTGAACAAGCGTAATCAATCCAACTGGAACTTCCGCGGAAAAGGTATCACCGGTAATAACCTCTCCGGTTTCTACTCCTATGACTTCTTCCGGGCCAACCAGAAAGATTATATCATCTATAATGATTACGCCATCAACAAAGAAAATGATAACGAAAATTACCGTTCCAAAAAGAAAGTCAACTTTGCCGGTAAAACAAATACTATCTGTGCCATATACGATGGGAAAGACATCTCCAAAACCTATCTGTACGGAGAACCCCAGGGTAACGAATCCCGTTTCAGCCAGATGGAAATGATCTCCAGACAGGACGATGGCCGCTCTTTTGCCACTATGATGATTGAACGCAAAGGAAGGGAGAAGAGGGCGTATATTGTTTGGGTGAAGCTGTAGAGGGTAATAATTACGAATTACGAATTGCGAATTACGAATGAGGAGCGAAGATATAAGCGAACAACACTTTAGTATCCGCTTATATCTTCGCTCCTCATTCGTAATTCGCAATTCGTAATTCGCAATTATCTCTTGGGGTATTCAATCCCCGCTTCCTTCATCATCTCATATCCGTATTTCATAATTGTTTCGATTACCGGAATGGCTTTTCTGCCTTTGTCGGTAATGGTGTATTCTACTCTTGGGGGTACTACAGCAAAGGCTTCCCTGGTAATCATTCCTTTCTCTTCCAGTTCCCGCAGCTGCGAGGCCAGCATTTTATGGGTAATGTGTGGTATATCTTTCTTCAGTTCCCCGTATCTCAGTGTTTTTTGTTGTAAACGCCAGAGGATAGGCATTTTCCAGGTGCCGCCTATATGCTCCAGGGCAAATTCAATGGGTGTGTAGTACAATTTGTGGTCAAAGAAAAATTCGGGCATGTCTCAAGTGTTTACTGGTGGCGATACTCACCTAAAGGGAAGTATCACACATAAAAGTGTATATATTCTTTCTGTACGGATCAGCCCACAAATTTGCGCAAAAAAAGACAAACATGAAAAGAGTCCTTTATGTGCTGGCATTCGGGATATTTGGCCTTGCTACTACTGAGTTTGGGGTGATTGGTATTTTACCGCAGATTGCGGCGGCGTTTAACATTACGATTGATAGAGCCGGATGGTTATTGAGTTCATTTGCATTGATTATTGCATTGTTTGCGCCTTTTATGTCACTGCTGTTTTCACGAATGAACCGCAAATGGGCGATGGTGCTGGTATTGGCGGTGTTTGCCGTATCAAATGTGCTTTCTGTGATAGCGGACAGTTTCCCGTTATTGCTGCTGGCGCGGATCTTACCCGCATTTATGCATCCGGTGTACTGGTCTGTAGCCCTGGCAACGGCAGCAGCGGCAGTACCGCCGGAAGAGTCGCCCGCGGCGGCGGGGCTGGTATTCGGCGGGTTTACCATTGCCAGTGTGCTGGGAGTGCCCTTAGCCACCTGGATGGCGGATATATTCAACTGGCAGGCATCTTTTGTCTTATGCGCCATCTTTAATACCGTTGCCTGTATAGCGTTGTTATGCTGGCTGCCAGCTATGCCGGCGGCTGCAAGGCCCTCCGGCAGGCAGGAATTGCGTATACTCCGGAATCCCCGCCTGTGGCAGCAGCTGGCGTTGGCCTGCCTGATGATCTCCGCGATGTATGCCTCCTATGGTTACCTGGCTGCCTATCTGGGCAAAGTAACGGGAATGAACGGCGCACAGGTCAGCTTAATGCTGATGTTGTTCGGTCTGGCCGGTGTAGGCGGCAACTGGCTGGCAGGAAAGATGCTCAGCCGCAATATCCGTACAACCACCATCGGCTTTATCATCCTGCTGGCCGTTGCACATATATTCGTATATGCGGCAGGGTATTCTTTCCTGCCAATGGTCGTGATGGTAATGATATGGGGGTTTATTCATACCGGCGGCTTTCTCATCAGTAATGTGAATGTTACTGCTGCCGCACCCGAGTCGATGGAATTTGTAAACAGTATATTCACCTCCTGCGGCAACCTAGCGGTCACCATAGGTTCTACCATCGGCGGCTTTGTAATCCTGCATGCCGGCGAACACCATGTAGTATGGGGGAGTGTACTGTTGCTCGGTGCAGCAGCCGTAGTATGGTGGCAGTCTAAAGAAAATATTTGAGATTTGGTTATTTGATTATTTGAGATTTGTATCTCTGCCTGGTGCCTGCGGGGAAAATCAAGGGAAAACTATGCATAAAAGCAAATCTCAAATAAAAAAATAACCACATATCAACATATTTGGAGGGGATAATTTTAAATTCTTCTTTTCCTTTGTCAGTAAGGATTCCGAATGTTTAATGGTTGGGTTTTAATTGTATTCTAATGTCCGTTTGGCCTATGTTGGCACAACCTTTGCAAAGTGCCCCATGTTCTAACTAAGGTACCGATTGTTATGTTCAACAACTATTGATTGTATAGTGTAAAATTGATTATTATTTAACCCGATTCATTTTTTTTATGAGTACGTTTACGAAATTTGGGAAGTCTCTCATACTGGCTTCATCTGCCCTGGCATTAACCGGAACAGCATTCGCACAGGATAGCACACACAAAGTTGACCGTGTTACCCCTTTTCATGGTGTGAAAGATTACCGTACATGGTCAGTAGGAGCGTGGGGCGGTGGTTCTGCTGCTTTTGGTCCGTTCGGAGGTCCTTACTATTTCAATAATTTTGATTTTAAGAATGTCGGTTTTGTATATGGTGGTTACATCAAGAAGCAGATACTGCATAACTTCGGTCTGCAGGCTGACTTCATGAGAGGTCAGGTAAAAGGCGCTACCAAAGCATCTCAGGCTTTGACAGATATACGTGGTAACGCGGTAACTACCGGCGGTATCAACTCTTTCAGCACTGATATTGACTGGGCTGCATCCGTAAGCGGTGTATTCAGCCTGGGTAGCATCAACTGGCTGAACAAGCAGAGCTACATTATTCCTTATGTATCTGCCGGTGCGGGTGCCATGGGCTTCAAACCTACGGTAACTGCAGCAGATGGTACAGAAACCAAAGTTTTGAATTCCGATGGAAGTCATACACACAGAGCCATGTACATTCCGGTTGGCGTAGGTGCTAAATTCAATGTAGCGCGTGGCGTAAACATTGATCTGGCCTACAACGTTAACTTCGTGAACAGCCAGGTATTTGACGGCGTAAGCGGCGGTAACAAGGATAAATTCTCTACTGCCCGCCTCGGCGTTGAATTTGCCATCGGCAATAAAAAGAAACCGCAACTGGCGGTAGTAAATCCTGCTGCTCAGCTGGCAATGGATTTATGGGATAAAAATGCTGCGCTGAACAACACCATCGCAGAAAGTGATTCCCGTAACCAGTCTGCTATCAATGCACTGAAACAGGAAATTACTGATATGAAGCAGGATACTGATGGTGACGGCGTTCCGGACTACCTGGATAAATGCCCTAACACACCTGCCGGTACAAAAGTAGATGGCGCTGGTTGCCCGCTGCCTGTTCCGCAGATTGTGAAAGAAAAAATCATCGTAACAGAAGCTGATAAGAAAGTAGTGAAAGATGCGATCGACAACCTGGAGTTTGACCTGGGTAAAGCTACCATCAGACCTACTTCCTACGCCAGCCTGGACAAAGTAGCTTCGCTGCTGGTAGAGAAAAACTTCAGCCTGAAACTGGCCGGTCATACCGATAACACCGGTTCTGCCGCCACTAACATGCGCCTGTCAAAAGAGCGCGCTGAAGCTATCCGTTCCTACCTCGTTTCCAAAGGCGCCAATGCGTCCAGAATTGAGGCTACCGGTTACGGATCTACGCAGCCGATTGCATCTAACAAAACAGCTGCAGGCCGCCAGCAGAACAGACGTGTAGAATTCACGCTGTACTAATCACACGCTTGCCTTAGTCGTGATATAGCAGTAGCCCGGGGTTATTCCCGGGCTACTTTCTTATATCCCGCATTTCTCCCTTTTCCGCAAGAATCGGGTTGAATACTCCTGCCACCTGCCGCAACTTTGCACTTCAAAATGATTTGCATATGTCAGGATTAACCAACAAAACTGCCCTTGTTACCGGCGGTACAAGCGGAATAGGAAAGGCTGCAGCCAGAGATTTAATTGCAAACGGCGCTACCGTTATCATCACCGGCCGCTACGCCGATAAAGTAGCAGCAACCGTTCAGGAGCTGGGAGAGAAAGCGCATGGCATTGTTTCAGATGCCGGTAACATGCAGGACCTTCTCCTGCTGGGGAAAAAAGTAAACGGGATCACTCCACATATTGATGTGCTTTTCGTCAATGCCGGCTTCGGAAAATATGCCCCCATTGAATCTATCGATGAAACACATTTCGATGAACAATTCAACGTCCTCGTAAAAGGCACGCTGTTCACCGTACAACAGCTGCTGCCACTGATGAAGGCCGGCAGCTCCATCATCCTCAATACCTCCATCGTAACGGAAGTAGGATTGCAAAACTCAGCTGTATATTCCGCTGCCAAAGCGGCCGTACAGTCTTTTGTGAAAAGCTTTGCCGCTGAACTGGGCCCACGGAATATCCGCGTGAATGCCGTCAGCCCCGGACCTATCTCCACCAACTACTTCGACCGCTCAAACCTGACCGCCGAACAGGTTCAGGGCATGACAGACTGGGTACTTCCCCAGGTATCACTGGCCCGTTTCGGCCAGCCCGCAGAAGTAGCGAAAGCCGTAACATTCCTGGCATCAGATAACGCGTCATTTATGCATGGCACGGAGATGTATGTGGATGGAGGGTTTCCGAGGATTAAATGATAATTAATTACGAATTACGAATTGCGAATTACGAATGTAGACGCGAAGATTAAAACGAAGATGAAAGGAGATAGATATTAAGTACTCCTTTCATCTTCGTTTTAATCTTCGCGTCTACATTCGTAATTCGCAATTCGTAATTCGTAATTATTTCAATCATATCATGTTGAGGAAATCATTTTTCCGCCGCTGGGAAACTTCCAGCCGGCTGCCGTTGCTCATCACCACGTATCCGCTTTTTCCCTTTATATAGCTTTTTATAAAGCGCATATTGATGATGGAGGTGTGATGGATACGGCAGAAGTTATTGGAGCAGAGCAGGCTCTCATAATAGCCGAGGTTGCGGGAAGAGATAATCTGTGTGTTGTTGGCCAGGTGAAAGATGGTGTAGCTGCTTTCAGCGCCGCACCAGATAATATCTTTGATGTCAACGAACTCGTATCCGTTGACGGTGGCGATGCTGATTTTTTTATCCTGTGTATTAAACTGGGCCAGGTTGTGCAGCAGGAGGTCTATATGTTCGTGTTTTCTTTTCGCGTTTATTCTTTCCCTGATATGGGTAACAGCGGCTTCAAATTCAGGGATGCCGATAGGTTTGAGCAGGTAGTCTATGGCAGAAAACCGGACGGCTTCCACGGCGTAGCTGTTATGCGCAGTGAGGCAGACCAGTTCAAAGTTCCGGGAAGATAATTTTCTGAGTACGTCAAACCCGGTGCCGTCGGCGATCTGAACATCGGTGAATACTACCTGCGGCTGAATGGTTTCTATCAGCTGCACGCTTTTATCGACGCTGTCTGCCGTGCCGCACAGTTCAAAGTCCGGCGCAAACTCCGCCAGCAGGCTGCATATGACCTGTAAACTGTTTTCTTCATCCTCAATAATAATCGTTCGCAAAGCCATAGTTATTCATTTGAGAGCGGAAAGAACAGCCGGATAATAGTTCCTGTTTCCGGCAGCCCTTTTTCTTTCTTGTCTGTTATTTCGAGTTGTATTTTATCATCCTGAAAGGTATTAATAATATTGATCCTGCTGGCGGTAATATGATTGCCTGAAGGCCGGTAGTCCGGCGAGGCATATTTCCTTTCCTTTCCGGCAGCGATGCCGATGCCATTATCTTCAATGGTGCACAGCAGGTAATTATCTGACAGGCTGAAATGAACGTTTATACGTAAGGGTTCTGTTGCGCTTGCCGGCGTACCGTGTTTTACCGCATTCTCCAGGTAGGGCTGGATAATCATAGGCGGCAGGTACAGGTCTGCAGGCACAATGCCATCTGTCACGCTGATCCGGAATTGCATCCGTTCTCCCAGTCTTAACTTTTCAAGATCCAGATACAGCTGCAGGATCTTCAGCTCTTCTTCCAGCGTCAGATCTGCAGTAGTGCTGAGGTGGAGTATTTCCCGCATCAGCGTGGCAAATTTATGAAGATATAAATTGGCATTGGTAATATTTGCCTGAAGAATATAATGCTGAATAGAGCTGAGGCAGTTGAAGATAAAATGTGGGTTGATCTGCGCTTTCAGGCCCATCAGTTCCATGTCAGCCATTCTTTTCCGCAGCTGATAGGTTTTGTTGGTCTGCCGCTGGCGGAAGATAAAATAGCTGTAGATGATACCGCCGGTGAGCAGGATGGCCAGTATAAAAGCCGCAGCCATGAACCACTGGGTTTTCCAGAACGGCGGCGCCACCACCACGGTCATATTCCTGACCTGATTGCTTTTGTTACCCCAGCGGTCGATGGTCCTTACTTCGAAGGTATGTATGCCAAAGGGCAGCTGGGAGAACTCCAGCAGGTTGTTGGCGGAGTTGATCCAGCCGGTGTCCAGGTTGCGGAAGCGGTATTGGTAGCTGAGCTGCTTACCGCTACGGAAGGAGATACCGGACAGGTGTATACGCAGCAGATTTTTGCGGTAGTCAATCCTGACGGTGTCCTGGTAGGGCATTTCGGCATCTCCGTTGATGATGCTGCTGATATTGATTAACGGGTGAGGGATAGCCTGCCGGTTATTATTCCGGGGAATAAAGCAGAGGCCCTCACTGGTAGCGATGGCCAGGTATTTCCCGCTGAGGGCGGTCTGGTTGGCATCCGGGGAAATAAGTCCGTCGTTTTCATCAATATTATAGAGGGTGTAGGAGAGTGCGCCGGATTGCCATTTGTAGATGAGGCGGGAAACGCCCTTGTCAGTGGAAACCCAGGCCGTATCGCCTTCGGTCAGAATATGTTTGCACAGGTTGCTGGCCAGCCCGTCTTTTCTACGGATAGTAGTCAGCTTTCCGTCTTTCAGTATGACCACGCCCTGCTGGGTGGCCAGCCAGATGGCAGAATCCGGGGCGATGGCAATGTGCTTGATGCTTTCGCCGAGTCCGGGATAGGTATCTTTCAGGCTGATAATGGAATCATTCACCAGGGTATACAGGCCGTTGAGGGTGCCCCAGTATACCTGCGGACCGATACCGTTGATACAGGTGGTTCTTTGCGCAAAAAACTTTTTGTGCTCCCCGCTCTGTGGTGTAAAGGTGAAGGCGCCGAAGCCGGTCGCCAGGTATACGAGTGTATCCGAAGCAATATAGGTAGCTTTTACCCCCATCCAGGAAACGAGGGTACGGCTTTTATTATCGGGCATCACCAGGTGCAGGCCGTAATCGCTGGCTACGAGCAGCTGCCGCTGTTTGTATGGCCGTATATCCAGGATACGGTTGTTGCGGTTTTCGTGCGGCTGTATATTAACGGGTTTATACTGACGGTTATCTTTTTCAAACGACAGCAGCTCTCCGTTTCCGAATCCTGCTATCAGCGGGCGGAACGGGGTGGCGGTGAGGCATTTTACTTCTTTCTGGATAGGGTCGCTGGTGCCGGTGTTGTAATGCGCCTCCAGGTCAGGCAGATAATATACGCCTTCTGCATGTGTAGTTATCCAGTAGCCGTTTTCCCTGTCTTTAATAAGGCCGGTACAGTATACTTTCGGGAAAAAGCTGCGTACGGTTCTGGCCGGGGACCTGAAGTGCTGCACCTGCAGCAGGCCTTTGTTCCTGGTACAGAGCCACAGCGTGTTGCTGTTTTCCAGGTAGATAGCGTTTACATCTACATATTGCAGCCCCAGCGGTCTGAGGGAAAACAGCAATTTCATATGGTTGCCATCGGCTTCAAAAACGGAATCTGTACAGAAAACAATGTCGTTGCGCTGGCGGTCTACGGCAATCAGGGATTTCAGCATCAGCGGAAGAAACCCGCCGTGGTTACTGCTGGGAAATGAATAGGAGACAGTTTTTCCGCTGTTGTAATTTTTGACGGATAAGCCGTAATTACTGGCATCTCTGACAGAAAAGTAGTATCCTGTTTTAGCAGAAACACCTTTCAGAAAGGGCAGCGGGGAGGAAATATGCCTGACGGTGATGATGGTCCGCTTAAACTGCCATTGTCCGGATATATTGGGCGACTGATAATAGCCGTATTTTTCAGTAAGTCCTTCGGTAAAACCTGACAGCAGCTGTATGGAATTGGTGATCGGATCTTCAGTAATAGAAATCACGCCCTTAAAATCATTCATCTGTCTGATGGCGCCGTTATAGAACACGGACACGAGGCCTGACAGGGATATAAACCAGATGTTGTTATGTCTGTCAAGGTATAGCTTGAGTATTTCATTATCCGGCAGGCCGTCTTCCCGGGAAAAATTCCTGAAGGTTTTACCATCAAAGCGGCTCACGCCCTGGCTGGTGGCAAACCAGATATAGCCATTTTTGTCCTGCAGGGCATCATAAACAGCACTGCCGGCCAGTCCATCTCTAACGGTATAGCGGGTGAATGCCGGATTCTGCGAAAAGCTGCGTTGGCCGAGCAGCAGCAGAAGTATAAGTACAATCCTGTGCATTAAGCCGGTTTCTTAAGGGTAACAAGTAATAAAAGATTTGTTCTGGTTATAGGCACAAGTAGTTACAATAGTAATGAGTTCATCCACAATTTATTTCAGTTCTGTTGGTGATAAAAGTAGAAATAATATAGAATAAGTCAAAATAAACTTAACAAGCTGCAGTTATTGACGGGAGGCTGCAGTTGTTAAATACTACTTCCCCGGACAGAAACCACGCGCTATTTTTACACCATAAGAGAGACCACTGCTGCCGGGTCGGCAGCCTCTTCTTCCGCCCATTCTATCATCACAATTATCACCAGGAAATACATGCGCATCATCTACCCGGAAGACGGGCATGTATTCTGGTTTTTATTAGTCAGATAAAGGTAATGGTAATGCCCGTAAATGATATGCTGTAGTGAACCAGCGCGCTGTATTCCCGCCTTTTTCACCTTAACTATGAAAACCAAACACAAACCATATGAAAACGACAACATGGCTCCGTACGGGAGTTGCCGGTATGCTTATACTGGCTGCAGCAGCTGGCTGTAAAAAATCAGCGGATGACATTGTACCGCCACCCACTGCGGAAGATCAACGTCAGGCTGAAATCGAGTCTGTCCGCACTTTTCTGGTAAAAAAATACCAGATGAAAAATGAGGACGTAGGCTTTGATCAGAAGAACAAATATTTCTCCATGCATCAGATTAATGTTCTCAGTTATGAAGATGCCCTTATTGAATACCGGGCCATTAAAAAGTAGGATCATGAGAAGATTAACCAATATAGCTTTAGCCTGCCTGGCAGTACTGGGCATGGCATTACCCGCACAAGCCAGCTTCTTTGTACAGGCTTTTACCATTACAGGCGCCAATCAGAATAATAAACTGGTGGTACCTGATGCCACAAAACCTACTAAGTTTTCTGCTTCCTACAGCCTGGGGTATCTTGCTGACGGACAATTCAACTTTATCACGGTAGATGTGGTATATATTGCCAACGATCAGAGTGAAACCCTGGTACTGGGTGCTTCCAAACAGGTCTCCGCCACCCAGCCTCCTTATTCCGGTTCGATAGACCTGACCCTGCCGGCCAATAAAACAGCCGGAAGAATCATGCTGCGGATGACAGCGCTCAATCCGCAGACAATGGTGACCTACAGCACCAACAGCTACGGTATTGAAATAGGACCGGCCATACCCACTAATCCCATGACCGGCCTGCTGCGCACATGGAGGGAAAGTATATTTCCCGCCGGCCAGCTGTATTTCAATCCGCCTCCGGAAGAATTTAAAAAGCCTTCAATGGTAGCTGTATACATCACCGTGGCGCCTAACGGCAAAACGTTTGACCTGTATGCAGATCCGGCCAACACGCCAGGATGGGACCTGCACGATAAATTATTACCGGACGGCAACTACGTTCTCCTGCATGCATTCTTTGCCTACAGCCAGCAGGAAACCAACACCGTGCCCGTATACCGCTACATTAAAAAAGAAAATAACCTGGTAACACTCTTCTCGATTCATCCGCAGGATGAAACCATCTGGACAAAAACCGGTGTTGCATTTTATGCCTATTCTTCCCGTATCAGAAGAGAAGGCCCTAATCCACCACCCAGCTCTGTAACAATAAAACACGTCTTCGCCAAGAGAAGTGCTGACCGCAATTTTTATGCTCCTTACTTCCCCGAAGATAAAAGCACCTCAGAGTGGTTCCCCCCTGATGTAATAGATCCTGTAACAGGCGTTATTGTACGTAATATTGCGTACTTCGCTGACTTCAATGCATTCGCATCGTATATAACAAAATAACACGGATCATTTTTTTATTTTATTATTTAGTTATTTGAGATTTATATAAAAGCGAAGACCTGAGCGTATATTATTCCGCTCAGGTCTTCGCTTTTATATAAATCTCAAATAACTAAATAATAAAATAAACAGGTCTTCGCTTTTATATAAATCTCAAATAACTAAATAAAAAAATAAAAAAATATTTTTAGAGGTTCAGTTCCAGTCTGGCAAACAGGAACCTGCCGTTATAGCCGAACTGTGTAGCACGGCGGCTGTACAGGAACTGGTTGTTGGTGGTGTTATTTGGATTTTCTACCAGGTCAGGGTAAATATCCAGGATGTTGTTGGCTCCGATACTCAGTTTCAGTTCCTTCAGCAGTTTATATCCTATTGCCACATCGGTTACTACTTTAGGCTGGAAGGTCTGGAAGAAGGCGGGTTCGTTGGTGGCTTCTTCCACGCTGCCGAAATATACATTGCGAACGAAGGCATTGAATTTACGGATGTTGTAGGAGAGGGTAAGATTGATTTTTTCTCTGGGCACGCTTCTTTCCAGGTAGATGCGGCTGGTGCGGCTGAAGTAGATATTTTCTTTGCCGGCCAGTTTCTCGGATGCTTTGATTGCGCCTACCTGCTGTGTGGAAGATACGGTAGCGGCGAGGTCGGCGCGGAAGTTACCCTTACCCATACGCGTACCGTAAGTGAGTACCAGGTCTATCCCTTTTGTTTCTGAGTTGATGGCATTGGCGAAGAATGCGGCTTTGTTGGCATTGGCCTGCTGCAGCAGCTTATAGATTTCCTTATCGGTTTCTGATGCGTTCGGGGCATTGCTGCCGGAGAACTGATCGGTATATACGATGCGGTCATCGATGTGTGTGAAGTAGCCGTCTATGGTGAGGTTGAATTTCCCAAAGCGGCTGGTGATGCCGGCGCTGAAGCTCTTGGATTTCTCCGGTTTCAGTTGCGGGATGCCGAGCAGCTGTGCGGGGCGGCTGTCGTTGGTAAAGGTTCCTACTTCATACGGAAGGCCGTCTACGAACAGGGTGGCGGTATTGGAAAAGAAGCGCTGATGCAGGGAGGGGGCGCGGAAGCCGGTGCTGCCGGAGGCGCGCAGGGCGGTTTGTTCGCTCAGTTTATACCTGGCCGTTAGTTTACCGTTGAACGTAGAGCCGAAGTCGTTATAGTTTTCGAATCTGGCGGCGGCGCCCAGCAGGAACTTACTGCTGAAGTTCAGCTCTGCATCGGCATATCCGGCGATGGCGCTGCGGGTGGCGTCTACGGCATTTTCCGGGCGGAAGCCGGGGAATACCTGTGCGCCGCCGGGTCTTGCAGTACCGTCAGGGCTGAACCGGGTGTTGATAGATCCCTGCGGATCGGGTACCAGTATGGGGTTTCCGCCGCCGTCGGTACCTATTTTAGTAGCCCGGCCGTAGTCGGTATACGAGTTTTCTGCGCCGGCGATCAGCTTGTAGCGTTCAAAGCGGTGTTCTGCGCCGAAGCTGATATCCAGGCCGCTTAGTACATCCACTCTGCGGGAGAAGTCAAGGTTGGTAGTATTCTGGGTGAATACCGGTCCGCCAGCCTTGAAGCGGGTCGGAGAGGCTTTCTCCATGGAGGCGTTCAGCGAGTTTTCTACGCTGAAGTTAAATTCATTCTGGCCGTAGGCATTGCTGAGATCTACCTTCCATTCGCCGAGTTTTCCGCGTATTCCCAGGGCGAGGGACCGGTCGTAAATGTCGGAATGAATTTCAGGCAGAAAGCCCAGCGGGTAAATATCGATGATATTCCGGCTGTCGTGCGGCAGGCGATACACGCCTGCGGCCTGGCCGTTGCGGTAGCCGAATCCGCCGAACGCGTAGATCTCTGCTTCGTTTTCCAGCGGCAGGCTGGCATTCATAAATACCTGGCTGCTGCGCAGTCTGGATTGCCCTGCCCGCATACGTATATCGTTGCGGGTGATCTTGTTGGCTACCAGGAAGGAATCTGATTTATCGGCCCCGCCGGGATAGGTACGGTAAACCGGACCTACCCAGGGACCTGATCGGTTGGTATAATTCCGGAAGTCGAATGAGCCGCCTATATTGACGAATCCTCCTTTGCTGCCCAGCGGTATGCCATAGTTGACGGCCGTCTGCAGCGTTTGCCCGTCTATGCCCTTATCCGCTTTCGGCGTAACATTGGCGCCGGTGGTAACGTTAACGGATAAACGGTTGACGGTACTTTTCAGGATGATGTTGATCACTCCGGCGATAGCGTCTGAGCCGTATTGCGCGGCGGCTCCGTCGCGCAGGATTTCTATCCTGTCAATGGCGGCGGTGGGGATGGCATTCATATCTGTGCCTACGGCGCCACGGCCGAAGGTACCGTTTACATTGACAAGCGCGGTATTGTGCCGTCTTTTGCCATTCACCAGCACCAGCACCTGATCGGGACCGAGGCCACGCAGCGAGGCGGGGTCAATATGATCCGTACCATCGGCTACGGTCTGCGTACCCGAACTGAAAGACGGCGCCACATAATTCAGTATCTGGTTGATAGATACCTGCGGTGCATCTGAAACAATACGTTTTACATCGATCACATCTACCGGCACAGGTGTTTCTGTCTGCGTGCGCGGCAGGTTACGGGAGCCGAGTACCACCAGCTCACTGATGTTGGCGCCTTCTGCAAGCGTAAAATCCAGCTGCAGCACCTGCCCCGGAGATAACACAATATCCCTGCGGAGCGTGGCTAATCCGATATGGCTGGCGCTGACAGTATACGCGCCCGGCGACAGACTGATGCTGTATCTTCCTTCAGCATTCGTATAAGCGCCCTTACTGGTTTTTTCAACATGTATGGTCACACCCTGCAATGGCCCCCTGCTATCGGAGACCTTGCCCTGTACAGTAGCATTCTGTGCGCGTGCCGGGAGAACAAAACATAAAATACATGCCCATAATAATAAGGAGTAAACGGGTTTCGGCATTGTTTGGCAGATTTTGGTATACCATAATCTACGTAAAATTTGTTTATTTTTTTATTTAATTATTTGAGATTTAAAATGCAGCGGAGAACATTGGCGGATATTTACGCTATGTTCTCCGCTGCATTTTAAATCTCAAATAATTAAATAAAAAAATAAACAAATCAATAGAGGTCCCAGAAGTGCTTCGCCGCCTTGGAGTCCTTACCGCCAATAGATTGTACGGCTTTGTCGTAGTTGCTTTTGTTCAGCTGTTGTTCATCTACGGGATAGGTCATGCGGGTGGGAACTACGGTTACGTCTCTGTCGAGGGAGCCGTCAACGGGGGCTACGAAAAGGGCTTCGCCGCTGGGCTTTTTGAAGTCCAGCCGGATTCTTTCAAACCAGCCTTCCAGTCCCTGCATGTAGAGGGCGATCCATTTCTGGGTACCGATAACATTTTTCCAGCTGCCGCCGCTGTAGGGCACCCTGGCAATGTATAGCGGGATGTCTGCCGGCGCCACGCCACGGTCTTCGAGGGAGGCGGTGACACCTTTTTTGTAGTGTTCTTCTGCGGAGCCGCTGAGGATACCTCTGGCTACAGCTTCAGCGAGGATGAATTCTACTTCTGCATAATCCATATATACACCGGGAGCTTTGGCGTCCAGCACTTTGCTGCCAGGCATCGAGATGCTGCTGTTGGGAATGGTTTCTCCGTTCTGCTGATTTAATCCGTATGGCTTTCCTGCAAATTTACCGCTGTCTTTGGAAGGGGCTGCATATATGGGCAGGCGCGGATCTTTGACAGACGCCATGTAGTCGACCAGTGTTTTACACATACAGAAGTCGGTGCGCGACTTATACGATTCGTTCAGCGGATTGTTGTTTGGTGGTGCATCTACGTATTTGAAATGGGCATTGTCATCATTGGACGTGAATACTCCGGAGGCCACGGCGTCTTTGATGGTCTGGCTGACAAGCGCCTGCATGGCGGGTACATCGCTGACGCGGATGGCTATCCGCAGCCGGAGAGAGTTGGCGAAGCGTTTCCATTTCTGTACATCGCCGCCATAAATAATATCTGTTTTGGCGGGGAAGGAAGCCTTGCTGAGATCCAGTCTGGCTACCTGTTCTGCCAGCACTTTGAGCAGATCGGGATAGATGGTACTGGCTTTATCGTATTCGCTGTTGGGTTTGTCAAGACCGTTCAGCGCTGATTTATAGGGAATGTCTTCATATACGTCTGTCAGCATATGAAAAGCCCATACTTTCAGTATCTGCGCGATGGCTATCTGGTTGGAAGAATGATCGAATACTTTTTCCCCGTTGATTTTAATGATTTCATTAAGATCTTTCAATGTACCGGCATATAGTATATTCCAGAAGGTATTGTTCTGGTTTTCGCGTATCTGGTAGCGGCTTTCGTTGGAGTAGGTGGTGGCAGACCAGTACTGGGCGTAGTGCATACCGGTGCGTCCGTTGTTCCATTCATTCCAGATGTTGTCCAGCGCCTTCTTCTGTGCGGATATCAGCAGGTAGCCGGGATCGCTGGATTTCGGCGTGTTGGGGTCCTGGTTGATTTCATCAAATTTCCTGGTACATCCCGTTATCAGGAGTATAGCGAGGATGGAGAGATAGCAGTATTGATATGTTACTTTTTTCATGGCAGCAGTTTTAGAAGGAAACGGAAAGGTTAACACCGAAAGACCGTACTGATGGCAGTGCGGCAGCCTCTATGCCCTGCACGTTACCGGCAGATATAGCCAGGTTGGTAGGGTCCAGGTGCGGGTTGTCGGAATGAATAAGCCATACATTCCTGGCAGAGAAGGAGAGCCGCAGGTTTTGGAGGCTCAGCCGGGACACGAAGGATTTTTCAAATGTGTATCCGAGGTTGATTTCTTTCAGATAGAGATAACCTGCATCCCACATATCCAGTTCCTGTACTACAAAGCCGTTGTTGTTATTGAAATGATCGTAGGCGGTGATGACTTTCTCGTTGGCTTTGCCGTCTTCCGTGAAGCCGTCGGCGATGATGCCGTTTTCCCTGATGCCGTTCAGCGCTGTTTCTTTCAGGATGCCCGACTGCCGTCCGAACATGGTGGTGGTGGAGAAGTATTTACCGCCTACCTGGAAGTCGAAATTAACGCCGAGGGAAATGCCTTTCCAGGCGAAGGATGAGAAGAAGCCGCCGGTGTAATCCGGTAAGGCGTTGCCCAGCACGGTCTGCTGGTCTGCCCGGATGTAGAAGCCGTTGGCATCTACCAGTTTCCGTCCTTCTGCATCGCGTTTGATGGCGTAGCCTACAATGGAGCCGTAGGTTTCACCTTCGCGGGCATTGACGGTAACGGAGAAGGCTGCGTTGGCCAGCAGCAGGTTGGTTACCCGTATGCCTTTGGAGGCGTCTTCATACAGCTTCTCAATTTTATTCCTGTTACGCGCGAGGTTAAAGCCCAGGTCCCAGGTGAAACCACTTTTAGTACGTAGAGGCGTTCCTGTGAGTGCCAGCTCAAACCCCTTGTTTCTGATCAGCCCGGCGTTGATGATGGCAGTGGTATAACCGGAGGAGGCGGAGATGGTCAGCGGAATGATCTGGTCGCGGGATTTTTTGTCATACACGCTGAAATCGATACCCAGCCTGTTATCGAAGAAGCGGGCTTCCAGACCGGCTTCTACTTCGGTAGTAATTTCCGGGCGTATGTGTGCATTGTTCAGCTGATCGGGAATAGTGATGTTGGCGGTGGAACCAAAATTTTCTTCTGCGAGATATGCCAGCGCGGTGCTGTAGGGGATGGTACCTTTACCTACCTGTGCCCATCCGAGTCTGACCTTACCGAAAGACAACCAGCCGTTGTGTTTCAGGGGGGCCAGTTCTGAGAAGATGAAGGAACCGGACACGGAAGGGAAGAAGTAGGAGTTGTTAGCGGCGGGCAGGGTGCTGGACCACTCATTTCTGCCGGTGGCATCGAGGTAAAGCATACCGCGGAATCCGAGGGAGGCGCTGCCGAAGATGCCATTTTCTCTCAGGCGTTCTACCCGGTCATAGCTGCGGGCAGGTTGCCTGGAGTTGGCGAGGTTATACCATCCGTCTATGTTTAATCCGTCTTTACTTTCTCCTCCGGTGAATTTCAGGTAGTTCTCTCTTCTGTTGATACCGGCAAAAGCTGTGAGGGAGAAATCTTTCCCGAAACTTTTATTGAAATTGATGCGCCCTTCGTAGTTGTTCTCTTTTACAAAACGGGTGGCTTCCTGGTAGGACGGGATGCCCTGGGAGCCGATGGCTACTCTTTCCTGCCGGCTGTCGGTATAAAAGTCGGTCATAAATTTACCGGTTAAAGAGAGGTAGTCGGTCAGTTTGAAATTGAAACCCGCATTGCCATAAATTCTGTCTCTGCGGTCGGTTTCATAGTTTTTATACCTGATCCAGTAGGGGTTGTCTGTATAGCGTGGCGGCTGGTCGTCCCAGGCGCCGCGGTTCCAGGAACGCTGGGACCCGTCGAAGGCATATGCATAATCCTTCAGTTTATTCATGTCCCAGTCGCGGTGGCCGAACTCTGTGAAGCCCTGCATTACATTCCTGCCGTGATAGCCGGTGCCGGGCCTGCCTAACACGTTGGTGCTGGCATAGTTCACGCCAACAAAGGCTTCGAGTCTGTCAGAGATAAAATAATTGCCGTTAAAGCTGAGGGAGTTACGTTTCAGTTTGGAGTTGGGGAGAACAAATTTCTGATCGAGGTTGGTATATGACAATCTGAATCCGCCTTTTTCATTACTACCGGTAACGGCTACACTGTTGGTAAGGGTCAGCCCTGTTTCAAAGAAGCTGCGGTTATTGTTGGGATGTGGTTCCCAGGGTGCTGATATACCGAAGTCTGGATTCTGTTTGTCTTTATCCCATGACCACCAGTGGCGCACCAGTTTACCATCCAGCTTAGGGCCCCAGGAAACGTCCGGCTCATATTGCGGCACCAGGTCGTAAGGCCCTTTGCCGTCGTTGTCATTATAGGTGGCTTTGCCGTCTTTGAAGGCTTCCGGGTGTTCGTTGAGATAGAGCTTGTCAAATTTGTATCCGCCGCCGTAATCATTCTGATATTCCGGCATGATGTATACTTTTTCTGCCTGTGCGCCGAGGTTATAGGTGACGCCGATACCGCGGCCGGTACCTGATTTGGATTTTTTGGTAGTGATAACGATTACACCATTGGAGCCACGGGTACCATAGAGGGCGGAAGCGGCAGCGCCTTTCAGCACAGAGATGGATTCAATATCATTCGGGTTGATGTCCTGGATGGAGTTGCCGTAGTCGTAACCACCGCGGCCGCGCTCCTGGTCAATGGACTGGGTAGTATTATTACCGGTGAAATTGCTGTTATCCATCGGTACGCCGTCTACCACAAAGAGAGGGTTGTTGTTACCAAAGATGGAGTTGACGCCGCGGATGGTGATTCTGGCAGAGCCGCCCAGGTTGCCGGAGGAGCCTGTAACCTGTATACCGGCTACTTTTCCGCTGAGCGTGTTGATGAAGTTGGCGTCTTTGGACTGATTGATGTCGGCTCCCTTTACTTCCTGAACGGAATATCCGAGTGACTTTTTCTCTCGTTTCACATTGAGTGCGGTAACTACTACTTCCTGCATGGTCTGGTCATCTGTGATAAGCTCGATGTTGATGGAAGCGGCGCCGCCAACGGGCACTTCCTTTGTGACAAACCCTATACTTCGGACTACCAGCACCGCATCGTTGCCGCTGATGTTCAGCTTGAAATTCCCGTGCTGGTCTGTAATGACACCGGCAGTACCGCCTTTCAGCTGTACGCTGGCATAAGGCACAGGCGCGTTATTGCTGCCTGCCACCTTTCCTGTTATCTGCCGCTGCTGGGCAGACAACAGGTTTGCTATTGCCATGATAATGGCAAGAACACATAATGTCTTTTTCATGATGATTCAGATTTGGTTGAAAAATTCAGGGGCGCGTTCGTGAACGCAGGTCTTGATTTGTTTTGGTTTTAGAAATCGGGTTGCTAATCGGGTTATCTGTCGGGTTCTCATGGTATTAAGTGCCGGCATCGTCTTAATACCGCTGCTGTCGGGTTGCAAACAGGGCTACAGGTTATTACTCATCAGTGATAAATATATAAAATTTGTGGTGAAAACAGGCTGCGGTTGAAGCCCCGCGCTGCTCTGCAGCCACTTGCAGGCCCAGCGTGTGTATCATCCGCCTGAAATGTTTTATTTTCGCAGGATACATCCTGATCTCTCAAATAACACTATATGGATTTCGGCGCAAACTGGCAGCAATATGAACAACTGGATATTTCCCTCCCCGCAGATGAATGGATTACCGGAGAAGTATTATCCGGCGGGCCTGTGGCAGGCGTATTAAGAATCGGTACTTCCGGGTGGAGCAGGAAAGAATATCCTGGCACGCTGTATCCGGCAACTATCCGGGATACAGCCATGCTCGCCACTTACAGCCGCCTGTTCAACTGTGTGGAACTGAATGCCACGCATTATAAAATATACAGCCCTGATGCGATCAGCAAGTGGGTGGAAAAAATTAAAGGACGCGATTTTATCTGCTGTCCCAAAGTACCGCAATCTATCAGCCATCATAGCACCCTGCTGAATGCAGCCGTGGAAACAGCCGCCTTTATTGAGGGAATACGCGCATTCGGTACTCACCTCGGCCCGGTGTTTCTGCAGCTCAGCGAACATTTCTCCCCGGTACGTAAACAAAACCTGTACAGATACCTGGAAACATTACCGGAGGATATAGATTTTTTTGTAGAAGTACGCCATCCTGACTGGTTTGCTGATGGGAATGAACGGAGAGAACTATTTACCACCCTGCACCGGCTGAAGAAAGGACTGGTGCTGACGGATACGCCAGGGCGGCACGACTGCTGTCATATGGGACTTACCATGCCGGTATTGTTCCTGCGGTTTGTTACCTGTGGCGGACATCCGCTGGACAGCGTGCGGCTGCATGCCTGGAAGGCGCGCATCGACAGCTGGAAGGCCCGCGGCCTGCAGAAAATATATTTCTTCCTGCACGTGCATGACGGAAAGCATGAAGCAGATTTTTACCGGGAGGTACAGTCGGTATTCGGACTCACGCCCGCAGCGCGGGAGGAGCAGATGTCGCTGTTTTAATCAGCCGGACAGCTTCCTGGCGTATTTGTTTTTATATTCCACCGGCGTCATGCCGGTAATGCGCCGGAAGATGTTACGGAACGTCTGTGTATCGGTATAGCCGATATTACCCATCACTTCGTGAATGGATTTTCTGCCGATCTCCAGCTGCTTTTTAGCCCCTTCAATTTTCACGCGCTGGATATATTCTGCTACGGTGCTTCTGGTTGCCTTTTTAAAGCGCCGCTCAAAGGTTCTCCGGCTCATGTTGAACTGCACCGCCAGCTCGTCTACGGTAAGTTTCTTTTTGTAATTGTTTTCGATATACAGCTGCACGGTTTTGATATCATCGTCTGTATGGTCTTTCAGGCCATGGAATACAATGAAGGGCGACTGCATATTTTTATCGGTATCTATCACAAAATATTTGGCAGTATAGATAGCCATTTCCCTGCCGGCATATTTCTCTACCAGGTGGAGCAGCAGGTTCCAGTAGGCGTTGCCGCCGCCGCTGGAATAAATGCCATGCTGATCGGTGATCATCCGCTCATCTACCACTTCTATTGCCGGATAGAAATATTTCAGTTCGTTGGCATAACTCCAGTGGGTAGTGCATTGCCTGCCTTTCAGTACGCCGGAGAAGGCCAGCAGAAAGATACCGGAGCTGAGACAGGCAATTTCCACACCTTCCTTGTATTGCGTTGCCACCCACAGGGAATAGGCCTTGTTCAGCATTACCGAACCATGCATATCGCCGGTGAGAGCGGGGATAATAATAAGGTCCGCATTTTTTACATCATCCAGTTGCAGGTCAGGACGAATACAGAACTGGTTCCCGTTATAACTGACTTCCGCCGCAGCGCCCGCCAGCTGAATATTAAACAGCGGCGCTTTGCCCTGCTCCTTCAGGAAAGTGTTGACCATGCTGAAGATATGCTGACAATCTGCAATAGAGGCTACCAGGGCATTTCTGACGGTAAGGATATATATGTTGATCATGGCCGGCAAATATATACTAAAGCCGTGACGCAAACACCTGCTACAGGTTGCCGTATTTACCATTCCATAGCATTGCTTTCTGTCATTACCTTTGTTTAAAAGCAGTAATAATGCAGTCGATTACCACCTATTTCCATTTCATGGGTAACACTGAACAGGCCATGAATTTCTATAAAAGCATATTCGGCGGGGAGTTTACCGCTTTCACCAGGTTCGGGGATACGCCGGGAGGAGAAAATATGGAGCCGCATGAACGGAACAGGATAATGCACCTGGCACTCACCACCAGGAGCGGCGCTGTGCTGATGGCTACTGATTTCCTGGACTCCATGGAACAGCAGTTACATACGGGCAATAACGTCAGCCTGGTCGTTAATACGGATTCAGAAGAAGAAGTAGACAGCCTGTTCCAGGCCCTGTCTGCCGGCGGAACTGTGGAGATGCCCGTCAACCGCACATTCTGGGGAGCTTACTTCGGTATGTGCCAGGATAAATTCGGCATTAAATGGATGATTAATTACCATCACGCAATAAACAACTAACGATGTCATTTCAGGCTTATTTAGATAATATTCAGCAGAAAACAGGAAAGTCACCGGCAGATTTTCAGCAGCTGGCAGAAAAGAAAGGTTTTATACAGAAAGGCAAAATAGCGCCGGGCATAAAGGCAGGGCAGATTGTAGCCTGGCTGAAGGAAGACTTCGGGCTGGGGCATGGCCACGCCATGTCGCTGTACGCCTGGATGAACGGAAAACGGGCGTAATATTACTCCAGCAGTATTTTCAGCATCTGTTCATAATTATTGATAAACTGATGGGATACCCGGTAGTTCTCTGTTTCAGTGTAGCTGGTTTTACGTATGCCTGTCTCCGTTAGTTCGTAGATAAGCGCATCCGGATACGCCATGATAATAGGAGAATGGGTAGCGATAATGAACTGGGATTGCTGTTGCACCAGCTCGTGCATGCGGGTGAGCATCGCCATCTGGCGGGTAGGGGAGAGCGCTGCTTCCGGTTCGTCCAGTATGTAGAGGCCGTTGCCGGAGAACCGGTTCATGAACAGGGCCCAGAAAGCCTCTCTGTGTGATTGTTCGTGCAAGGACTTCCCGCCGTAACTGTTCAGCAGTAGCGGATCTTCCATCTGGTCTATATTGGTAGCTACGTTAAAGAAACTTTCACTTCTCAGGAAGTAACCGTTTTTGGGTCGGCTGGCTCCCCTGACGAGCCGGATATACTGATGTAATACAGAATGGGACGGATGCGTGCTGAAGTTGAAATGTATGGATCCGCCTTCGGGATTGAATCCGCAGGCCACTGCCAGCGCTTCTATCAGTGTGGATTTTCCCATACCGTTTTCTCCGGACAGGTAGGTAACCTTCGGATGAAACTTCAGGGAAGACAGCCGGCGCAAGGCAGGAATATTGAACGGGTATTCTCCGGGAGAAGTAATCTTCTCCCGGTTAAATATCATCTCTGTTAATCCTTTGCTGGTAAGCATAACTAGCAGTTGTTACTCCCGCAAGTTAATATAACTATGATATTTTCGGATTTACGATTTTGGAATTTTGAGATTTTAAATGCAGCAAAGATCTTCGCGTAATTATCCGCTGCATTTGAAATCTCAAAATCTCAAAATCTCAAAATCTAAAATTGTATACTTGTGATACGGCATAAAAGTAAGTAGTCCTGACTAGTTTATGGGCGGGCGGGGTGTATCCGGTGATTTTGCTCCCCGCTGTATGAATACAGGCGGGTGGTGTATTTTAGGAATAAAATATCAACAATGCTTCCCGTTACTATCCTCGATCCCAAACTATTCAATCATTTCTCAGACCTGATAAGTCCGCACTGGAAAAACCTGGACGAAACCATTATCAACTGGATCAATGCCAATCCCAGGCTCACGGCAGAACACCGCAAAAAGCTATGCAAAGGCTGCTTTGGCTCCCTGATAGCGCGTTTCTACCCGTCTGCCAGCTATCCGCATCTCATCACTGCCTGCCGGGTAATGCTCTTCTTTTTTATCAATGATGACAACTATCATCTGTATGAAGAAGAAGAACTGAGAGCAGTACATCAAAGGTTTATCACGGTACTGAGCGGAGAAGAAATCACAGAGGAAGAGCAGGATGAACTATGTGTCATGTTGCAGGACATCCGCATGGAACTGGAAATATTTAACCGGTCAGATACGTGGCTGAAAAGATTTGTAGCCAGTATGGATCTGTACCTGGAAGGCGTACGGATGGAGGCGCCTTTCCGCCTGGCTACCAGAGTGCCGGCACTGGGGGCCTATTTTGAAATCCGGGGCCGCTCTATTGGTACGGATGTATGCTATGACCTAATAGAGTTTGTAGAGAATATCGAAATGACGCCGGAACAGCTGCAGCACCCTACCGTTCAGGAGTTTAAGCAACTGGCTACCAGCATTATCTTCCTGGACAATGACCTTATTTCTATGGAGAAGGAAACCGGAGATGTACTGAACGCTATCATCATTATGAAACATACCAATGCCACCAGCGAGGAACAGGCCGTTCAGGATGTGATTGAACTGCGCAATGCGCTGCTCAGCAGATTCGAGAACCTGCTGCAGATAGCCGTGAATGCTGAATTCCGCCGGAATGAAGCCGTCAGGAAGTATATGTACGGCATCCGGAAAATGGTGTTGGGTAATTATTGCTGGCAGTGCCTGGATACAGGCAGGTATACCGGAGAGAACTGATGTTTCGCTTATAACGGTGCTGTGCAGATGGCAGCATAGAAGCCCTTCAGCAATCATGGTGTTTTTCATGCATCAGCAGGATGTAAAATAGCATGGATGAAGACAGCAGATGATGATTTTGTTATGAAATAGTGAATTAAAAAGAAAACCTGATGATCCGGAAAAGAGCTTGATGAGAATAGCATAACGATTCCAGAAGCATTAGATCCGGCGGAATGGAATACAGTAAAAGGATTTCACAGATATAAGAATAATTTAAAATTGGAGGTAAGGTATATTTCCTATTATTGTTTGCAGTGAACAAACCCGTTTTTCTCAATTAATGTAGTCTATACCTATCAGTAATGTATCTTAAGAAAGTAATTCTGTCCGCGGCCTTTCGGAGAAAGGTGGCGTTGCTGTTTTTGTGGTCCCTGTTTTTATTTGTCAGTGAACACCCGTTGAAGGCGCAGGAAATGAGAAGCGTAATTCCGCCGGCGCCGGTTTCCTCCGAGTTTGAAAAGTATATCTCGCAGAAAGTTTCCCTGGCTAACGGGCTTCCGGAAATCAATATTGATCTCTATAAAATAGAAGTGGAAGGTGTAACAATACCCATCCGGCTTTCCTATCATCCGTCGGGGATTAAATATTTTCAGCATTCGGGGGAAGTAGGTGTGGGCTGGGTATTAAATCCGGGTTACCGCATTTCACGTACTATCTACGGGCTTCCGGATGAAAGATACCGGATGCCGTCCATGAATGAGATCAATACGAATGCATTCGGTATTAAAACCAAACTGGAAAGGGACCGCTATCTGTCTAACTTCTGCGTGTCGACCCAGGGAGAACGTTTTCTGGATGGGCCGCACGATTTCAATGACGGGCAATATGATATATTCAGTTATAACCTGGATAATGAAAATGGTAATTTCCTGATTACAGACAGAGATCAGAAGCAGGTATCTTTTCTTACGACCAGCAATAAAAAGAAGATCGCCTATACGACGCACAGCCGCTTAGGTATTAATACTTTTGACCTGACGGACCTGCGTGGCGTCAGGTATATTTTTGGCCGGGACGAGCTGAATAATGATACCATCTGTGAACTGACGAACGGCAACAGGGAAAAGAATACCACCGCCTGGCCGGTTAGTAAAATAATCACCCCCCTGAACCAGGAATTACTGTTCCGCTACAACAAATACGAGCTTAACAAAAACAGTATTCCGGCGCATTCGCTGGAAGCCCGCTATGGCGGAGATTATTACGGAGGTCATCTTGAAGGGCAAACCTACCTGGCCGATATACTCTCCGAAGGGTACGGCACATCCATCCAGAGTTATTATGAAGTGTATTATTCCAGTGAAATAGTTACACCCAAAGAAAAGATTGTATTTGACAGGGAGCAGTATACAGGGGTAATTAAAATGCTGACGGTACGTGACCTGGATAATAATATTGTCAGGCGGGTGAAATTTTACTATAATACCTACAGTAATAACCAGCCATTTACCTTCCTGGACTCCATCAGGATTTACGACAGGAATGATGTTAACTATCAGCTGTACAGATTTGACTATAAGGACAAGAACACGGCCTGTACAAATTATGACCCCTGGGGATATTGTATCAATACCGAAGGACAAAATACACTGCAATTCCTGAAACTGGTGTGGTCAGGTAACGTTGGTAATACCGACAATTTTTCCAGTTCGCTTCCTTCCAGATTTACCAATCTGGAGTATGGCGTTCATAAGGAATATGCAACGCCGGATATTTTTACACTAAGTAAAATTACCTATCCGACCGGAGGGTATACCACTTATATGTATGAAAATAACCGGTATAACTGTAAACCGGAATGGTCAGCTGAACATGGGCCTGGGTTGAGAGTAAAGGTAATTTCGTCCTATAACAACTGGGGCGGACTTGAACTGCAGAAGAAGTACGAATATGGTAAAGGAGGGTTGGGATTTGGGATAAGAGGCTGCATGCCCGACTGGGGTAATGATATTCTGGACAGGATAGAATTATGGGAGCCACCTCAATCCACCAAATTAATTGCCGCCAGAAAAGTATTGTATTCATCACTTCCTAACCCGGAAGTAAGCGACAGCTATACTGCCGGTAACTGGGGATGGTATGATGAAGTAGCGGAAACTGATCTGAGCGGTGGAATTGTCAAAAGAAAAACGGTCTCTAAGTATACAAAGGATTATCTCGACCTGAGTTCCTTCCCGACCAATGGCAGCGTGCAATATCGCTCTCCCTTGCTGCGGACTTATGACTATGCCAATGCCACCCTGCTGACAGACAAGATCTATTATGATATGCCCTATAACCAGCCGGAGAGAATAGTCAGAAAAGAGCATTATGAATATGCCTATACACTTCCGAAAGATATGTATACAGGATTGAAAGTAGTGCCGTTTGTTAAAAGAGCCAGGGGGCAAGTATTTTCTCCGCTGATATATGACTATTATAACGGTACCAATATAGAATCCGTATTTAATTATCACTACTATTATATTTATGCCGGTTATAAACAGATAAGCAAGCAGACGGAAACCACCTATGCGCCTGACGGTACTTCCCTGACGACCACGAGAGAAACAGGGTACAACGACCTGGGATTAAATGCCTGGGAGAAATATTATACCAGTAAAGGAGAGTTAACGGAAACGGTGAATTCCTATATATATGATTACCGCCTGGCAACAGGATCCGATCCGTTATCTGCAGGTGTTAAGAAAATGGCAGCCATGAACATACTGTCTGCCCCGGTAGAAAAAAGCGTTTACCGGTTGCAGGGTACAAACCGGGAGCTGGCTTCTTCCCTGTTGACTTACTATATGGCTGATAAACCTTTAACGGCAAAGGCTTCCCAGATAGAAGCATCGGTACTGCCTACGGATTTTAAAAGAGTGACTATGAATGCGGGTGTATTAACTGCCGACAGCCGCTATCAGCCTGCTGTATTGTTCGACAGCTATGATGCAAAGGGGAATCTCCTGCAGCAGCGGATGCAAAACAATACGCCTGTAAGTTATATATGGGATTACAGCAACAGTTTACCGGTTGCAGAAGTAAAGAATGCAGAAAGAAAGGATATTGCCTATACCAGTTTTGAAGCCGATGGAAAAGGAAACTGGCAGCTGGCCGCTACGCAGCGCATTACCAACGACGCCGTTACCGGCAGTAAGAGCTATGCACTGCAGAACGGCGCTGTTACAGCGTCCGGACTTACCGCCACACAGCAGTATATCGTTTCCTACTGGGCTAAAACAGGCGCCGCTGTTACTGTTAGCGGTACAACAAAAAGCATGTCCGGCGCCACGGAAAACGGATGGACCTATAAGGAACATGAAGTAACCGGTGTGTCTGTCATACAGGTCAGCGGTACCGGCAATATCGATGAACTGAGGCTATATCCTGCGGATGCCCAGGTAAATACCTATACGCATCAGCCGCTGGTGGGCGCTACCAGCCATACCAATGAGAATAACAAGATTACTTACTATAGCTATGATGCCTTTGGCAGACTGGTGGCCGTTCGCGATGCCCGCAGAAATATCCGTCAGCAGATGAGTTATGTATACCAGCAGAATGAGCTGAGCACGCCGTATAAGAATGTCCTGAAACAAAAAACAGTTAACCGTAACAACTGTGCCACCGGAACAACCGGATCGCAGGTAACGTATGTGGTGCCCGCCGGAAAATATGGTTCCATGCTCAGTCAGGCAGATGCCGACGCCAAAGCACAGGCAGACGTAGATGCCAATACACAAACTTATGCCAATGAAAACGGAACATGCCCTGCCGGTTACTGGAATGCTACATTAAGTCTTCCGTATAAGAAAACGACCTGCCCTGCAGGCGCAGAGCCGGAAATAATTATCTACAGCGTATCCGCTGGTAAATACCAGTCATTTATCAGCCAGGCGGATGCAGATGCGAAAGCAAAACAGGAAGCAGACACCAAAGGACCCATACGCGCCAACGAAGCCGGCGCCTGTTTTTATACTAACTACCCGATGGGACAGGTGTTTACTAAAGCCTGTCCGGCCGGACAAACCGGCTCCAATGTTTCCTACAGCGTTCCTGCCGGGAAATATAAGTCCCGTGTTTCCCAGGCTGACGCCAATGCGATGGCCCAGGCGGAAATAGATAGCAAAGGACAGGCATTTGCCAATGAAAACGGCGTATGCGGAACCCCGAATTTTTATGTCACCGTACGAAGAGGACCAGTACCTCCTTTTGAAGTACGCATCATGAAAGTAAGCAACAATGATATCGTTGACCGCAAAGACTTCCAGGGTGACGAACCAGGAAGGCCGGCCTATGCCACCATGCTGCCAGCAGGAGAAAATCTGTACTTCAGGGTTACCTGCAGCGGTAGTATGATTGTGGCTATTAACGGACAGCAACAGACCATTAACGGCGGCGCGGACTTTAATATTTCCGGTTCCCCCTGCGTAGTGGAAATGATGAAGATAGATTAAGCCTGTTCCTATTGTATACCTAAATCATGAATGTATGTTCTCACTGAGACAATTTATTATATCCATCAGTCTGACGCTGTTACCAGTTGCACTGGCAGCACAGAATATTCCTAAAGCCACCACCACCACGGCCTCTCCGGTAGCGCCGGCAGGACCGTATCCCAGCTCCGTGGTTTCCTTTATCCGTAAGTGGATGCCCGCAGTGCCTTCCGGAGACTCCGCATACATAGCTGCGCCTGCAAGAAGCCTGAAGGAAGTAAAACAAACTACCACCTATGTAGACGGACTGGGACGCATGCTACAAACAGTAACTAAAGGCGGCGGATTAAACGGGAAAGATCTCGTGCTGCCATACACTTATAATCCGCTGGGAGATGAAGAATTCCAGTATCTGCCTTATGTATCGCAGACCGCCAATACCAGCGACGGAAAGTTTAAGCCAGATCCGTTTACAGGTCAGCAGGCATTTTACAAAGACACCGTATTCAACCCCGGTATGGCAGAAGAAAAAGTATACTACAGCCAGACCGATTATGAGATGTCGCACCTGAACAGGATTAACAAACAATACGCCCCGGGCAACAGCTGGTCTA
This sequence comes from Chitinophaga solisilvae, assembly GCF_009928525.1. Classification (GTDB taxonomy): domain Bacteria; phylum Bacteroidota; class Bacteroidia; order Chitinophagales; family Chitinophagaceae; genus Chitinophaga; species Chitinophaga solisilvae. Next base: position 217,627 of record NZ_JAABOK010000009.1, read on the forward strand.
AATCAGGCGCCGGTCATCCCACCGGAAAAGAATACCTGGTAAATAAAGTGAATGATTCCGTCGTTATCTGGAATATGTCTCCCACCGCCACTTTGCCGGCATATGCAGGTTATTTTCCGGAAGGAGATCTGTATAAGGATGTAACGGTGAATGAAGAGGGCCTCCGCATGGTAGAATACAGGGACAAGGACAACCACATCGTGCTGAAGAGAATACAGCTGGAAAGCTCGCCGGGAACAGCGCACATGGGCTGGCTGTCTACCTATTACGTATACGACCGGTCAGGAAAAATGCGATATGTCATCCCTCCGCTGGCAGTAGCTGTCATTGTAGGAAAATGGAATCTTGATGCGGTATCTGAAGAATTATGTTATGCTTACCGCTATGATGGCAGAGACAGAATGGTAATCCGGAAAATCCCCGGAGCTGATTCCGTCGAAATGGTGTATGATGTGAGAGACAGACTGGTATTTACCAGAGATGCTATTCTCAAAAAACAACAGCAGTGGGTAGTGAACTTTTACGATAACCTGAACCGCCCCATTGAAATTGCACTCTATAATTCCACTGCCACCCGCGACCAGTTACAAGGCCAGATGAGCCTGGTAACAGGTGCGCAAAAGCAGCTTGACTATACATTTCCCGGAACAGCTGATCTGGTGACAGCCGTGCACGACCGGCCGGTATATGAAGCCACTAATAGTATTACAGTCCTGCAAGGATTTGAAACGGGGAATAATGAAACAGTAGCGCTGGAAATAAAAGAAGGAATCAACAACGGAGGCCTGAGTATGGCCGTGTCTAATCCATTACCGGATATAAAGCCTGCTGACCTGACTCCGCTGTTGTTCAACTTTTATGATAATTATACGTTTACCGGCGCAAAACCGGCGGTAACAACAGATTTTGATAAACCCAAACCAGGATCCAATCCCAATCCGGTTCAGGTAGCAGCTACCAATATGACCCGTGGTTATGTTACCGGACAAAAAGTGAGAGTGCTGGGCACGGATCAGTGGCTTACATCCACCCGGTATTACGATGAAAATGGAAATGTTATTCAGGTCATCAATGAAAATATCAGCGGAGGAACAGATGCAGTAACCAGCATGTACGATTTCAGCGGAAAAGTACTCAGTACCTATTCCCGGCATACCAATATCCGCAGCAGTACAAATCCTCAGACCACCCTGCTCACTATGTTCTCTTTTGATGAAGAGCAGCGGTTATCGGCCATTAAAAAGCAGCTGAACAATGATGCAGCCAATGAAAAAATCATTGCTGCTTTTACATACCTTCCTCTGGGGATGATGAAAAGTAAACGTTTAGGCGTTACCGGAAGTAGCCAGCTGGAAGAACTCACGTACCGTTACAATGCCCGCGGATGGCTGACCAGCATCAACCGGGAATATTTTGAAGAACGCAGCAATACTGGACATTTTGCCGAGATTATCAGTTTCGACAGAGGGTTTAAGGACCCCGCCTTCAACGGCAATATTTCCGGCGTACAGTGGAAAGGCTGGAACGATAAGCAGGCAAAGGCTTACGGCTATTCCTACGATAACAGCTCCCGCCTGACCAACGCTAACTTCTCCCAGCAGAATACCGGCAGCACCAGCTGGACCAGCGACAAAGCTGATTACAGCACCCGCTGGGTTAACTACGATGCTAACGGAAATATTACCAAAATGGCGCAGCGGGGAATGGATGGAACCACCATTGCTGATATGGACCGGCTGCAGTATACCTACGGCGCCAACAGCAATAAATTGATGGCCGTATCCGATACCAGTACCCTTAAAACCATATTGGGCGATTTCAAGAATGGTGTCAACACCGGCAACGATTATAGCTATGATGGCAATGGTAACATGACTGCAGACCTTAATAAGAACATCACCGCCATTACCTACAATCACCTTAACCTCCCGGAACTGCTGACGGTTGCCGGAAAGGGAAGCATCCGCTATATATACGATGCCGGCGGTAATAAGCTGCGTAAAATTGTTACAGATAATACAATGACTCCTGCCCGTACTACTACAACAGATTACATAGGCAGTTATGTGTATGAACGGGACAGCCTCCGGTATATCGCACATGAGGAAGGTCGTATCCGCCCTGTTTATCAGACAGGCAAACCCATTGAATATGCCTATGATTATTTTGTAAAGGACCACCTGGGCAATACCAGGATGATCCTTACCGATAAGAGCGACATCTCGCTTTATACGGCTACAATGGAAACCGGCAAGAGTGCCGTGGAAAATGCCTTATTCAGTAATATAGACAATACCAGGTCTGCAAAACCAGCCGGGTATCCTGCTGAATCTACCACTGCTGCTTCCGGTGAAAATAAATCTGTAGCCCGGTTAAGCGCCAGAGATGGCAATAAGAAAATAGGCCCCTCTATTGTTTTACGGGTGATAGCCGGTGATTCGATACAAATCGGCGTGAACGCGTTCTATAAATCTGCAGCAGGGCAGCAAAAGGGTACTGACGCTACTCCACAGGCAATGCTCACAGATCTGGTAAATACATTTGGCGGCGCTGCTGCCACCTTTACACACGGTGGTAATAACCAGCCATCTTCTCCTTTCGGCCAGGCATTTAACAGCGCACATTACCAGCAGCTGAAAGAAAAAGATCCTTCAGAAAACCGTGCAGATAAACCTAAAGCATATCTTAACTACCTGCTGTTTGACGAGCAGTTTAAACTGGTAGATGCCAACAGCGGTGTGAAGCAGGTGAATGCAACTCCCGACGAGCTGCAGACGCTGGCTAAAGAAAAAATGCCGGTGACAAAAACAGGATTCCTTTATGTGTATACCAGCAACGAAAATGCACAGGATGTTTATTTTGATAACCTGGCCGTGGCGCAGACCAGCGGCCCCGTTATTGAAGAAACGCATTATTATCCGTTTGGCCTGACCATGGCAGGCCTTAGTTCCAATGCACTGAAAGGTTCAAAATATCCGGAGAATAAAATGCTTTATAACGGAAAAGAATTGCAGCGGAAGGAATTCGACGACGGCTCCGGGTTAGACCTGTATGACTATGGCGCCAGGATGCAGGACCCACAGACAGGCCGCTGGGGCACCATTGATCCGATGAGTGAGAAAGGCCGCCGCTGGAGCCCATATACCTACGCATTTAATAATCCTGTCAGAATGATTGACCCCGATGGAATGTGGTCCATGGATGCTAACGGAGGATTCACCACCACCGACTTCAGCGAAATCAAGAATATACTGCAGGAATTAAGCGGGGGGAGTGATAGCAGAACGCCTGATATGCCGGATATGGGAGACAATAATGATCAGGACCAGAACGGCAAAAAGAAGGATGAGAATAAGAAGCCCGAAGGGAATTATATACCGGTACCAAAAGATTACAAACATAAGGGACTTCCTGGATTTCCAGGATCTAAGGTATTGCCGGGTAAAGGCGGTGGAAGGGTTTCCTGGGATTTAAGTAAAACGAAGCCCGGTGGTGATCCTGATGCGCAGCCCATCCCTAAAGGATGGTGGGGAGAATGGGATTCCCAGCACGGAGAAATTGAGGTATATGATAAACAGGGCAATCACCAGGGCGCCTATGATCCGGAAACGGGACAGGAGTTTCCGGGGAAAAAGCGCAACGACAGGAAGCCTTCCTACAAGGCATCTCCTGCACCGCCTCCGCCTACACCTTCCGCAATACCTGCCACACCACCGCCGGCATACAGCAATGCGTTCATGCAAAAAATGTCAACGATTACCGGCCTCAGTGGCGGCGCACTGATTCTTTATATTATCATCTCAGAAGGATCAAGGGTATTCCCGCCAAGGAATTTAGTACCGATTCCATAATGAGAAATTGTAATTTTGAATATCGTTATGTTAAAATAGTTTAGCAATGAGAGAACAGAAAAAGTATTATTACCAGGCCGACCTGGAAGTTGTTTTAAAAGGCAAAGACTTTATTTTCGGATATATCAATATCTCACATATTCCTTACGCCAAACTGGAAGAGCTTTTCAGAGAACAGGTGCAGCATGAACGCTTCCTCTTTGATGATGCCATGAGTTATGTGATCGATAAAGAACTCTATACAAAACATCAGGCGTTCCTGGAGGATCAGATTCCCTTCACCTTCGATTTTGATCTGTTTGATTATACTGTTGGCTACACCAGCATAGAAGCAGATAAGTATGTGAAGAATTACTATGAGGAACTGCCACCGGCTTTCTCTTGAGTAACCGGTAAGTGTATAAACAAGAAGCCGTCCCTTGTACCGGGGCGGCTTTTTGTTTATGCAGCTTTACATCCCCGGTAACTTAACACCATTGCTTTTGAGCGATTCCAGTATTTTCTCATTCAGCAGATATTTCATCTGCAGATAATCTTCATCATCTACCCATACGGATAACAATAATTTCCAGCCATCGGGCTCCAGCGTGGAAGTGTATATTTCCGGCGCAGGGTCCTCCAGCGTGTTATGCATACTGTTTACTGCGGGCAGTATCATATTTTTCAGTGATGTTAAACTGTACTGGTAGCTGAGCTTCAGTTCCAGGTCTATGCGGCGTTTCAGCTGCCGGTTATTGTTGATGATGACTTCATTGGATAATTTGGAATTGGGGATGATGACGGAGCGGTTATCCGGTGTGTTGACGATGGTGTAGAATAACTGCACCGACTGAACCGTACCACTTTGTCCCTGCGCCATGATGAAGTCACCGGCCGTATAGGGTTTGAGGAGCAGTATCAGTATACCGCTGGTGAAGTTCTGCAGCGTACCGGATAGGGCCAGTCCTGCCGCTACGCCAAAGGCGCCTATAACGGCCGCAAAGATGGTCATGCGTATGCCCAGCAGCTGTATCACTATCAGGAACAGGCATACCTGCAGGATAACTGCACCGAGCCCTGAGAGGAAGGGACGCAGTGTGCTGTCTGTATGGCGTTGTAATCTCCTGTGCAGCCACCACCGTATTACATAGATAATTAATTCGCCTGTAATCAGTACCAGCAGCGCCACCAGCAGGCGCAGCCCGTAAACGTTCACCCAGTGCGCCGCACGTTCATAAATGGTTGTAAACATATGTACACATTTGGTCTGTCAGGCAGCGCAGAAAAAATCGTGCCCCGGCATATGGCGGCAGCGGACTATGCCAATGGCAGCATATTCCATGAATTCGTTAAATTGTAACCGGTCTGTTCAATGACCGTTAATTAAATTTATGTCAACATGGAAATAGTACCGCTGAGACCGGATATAGAACAACGTGTCAGAGCCAGTTTTGGCCGCCAGAAGTTACTGGCATTATACGGTGCAGGCATCACCGGGATAGGTAAGGGATATTTTGAAGTGAGCCTGCCGCCATCGGAGCTGGTATTGCGTCCTGCAGGCTTCTTTGTTGGCGGTGTGATTGCCGGGGTGGCAGATGCGGTGGCCGGATATACTGCCGCAACGGTGCCTTTGGAAGATCCCTATTTTGTTACAGTGGAGTTTAAAATCAATTTTCTGAATCCTGCGCAGGGAGAACTGCTCATCGTCAGGGGAAACGTTATTAAACACGGTATGTCGCTCACCATTGTACAGGTAGATGTTTACACTACTGCCGGCGGCCAGGAAACCCATGCGGCGATAGCCCTTGTAACCATGATGCGCATCAACAAAAAATAACATGGAAATACCTACTACAACTTCTTTTCTCGATTATTACCATAAAGTAAGACAACGTACAGAACGCTTGCTGGCGGTAATTCCCCCGGATGTAATGGACTGGACCTTCGCGCCCGGAAAATTTACTGTGGCCGACCAGATACGGCATATTGCCGCTATCGAAAGAAACATGTTCGCAGAAACATTTGCCGGAAGACCGAGCCGCTACACAGGTTGCGGTAAGGAGCTGGCTGATGGCCGCGATGCAGTAATGGATTACTTCCGCCGGATGCATGCAGAAACGGTAGCTATTATAGGCAGCCTGACCAGCGGGGATTTGCAGCGCAAAAGTATTACGCCCGGTAATGCGGCCATCACTACCTGGAAATGGATGCGTTCCCTGACAGAGCACGAAATTCATCACCGGGCGCAGCTATATATGTACCTGGCCATGCTGGAAATCAAGACACCGCCCATTTTCGGGCTTACCTCCGAAGAAGTGGCGGCACAGGGATATACGGGAGATGAAGCCCCACTGCGGTAATACGGCAATGGATATACGATTTTTAGTTTGTACCCGATAAATTTAACCGGTTGATTATCTGCAAGTCATCTTCCGGATCAGAAAAATTATTTTTTTTCAGTCACCCGTTTTTTGCACTCAGTTGTTTATGTACTCAGGAAAAGAAAATTTTACCTGCAGGCAAACCAAAATCATTTCTTTCCGGGAGCATTTTCACGTATGAATAACCTTTGACCCGAAGACCGGCTATAGCTATGAATTGATCACACGATAATTTGTCACAAATGTACACCTGTCTACAATTAAGCAGGAAGCTATTGCTATTCCTGTCAGGGATTACCTGTGCCCTTACCGTAAACGCCCAGGTGAAGCCTGCCCCGCAGCCTGACCACTGCGCTTCATCGAGAGTGATGGAAACCCTTTACCGCCAGATGCCTGCTGCCCGGGAAAGGGCCATCAGGCAGGAAGCCGTTACCAGGAAATTTATCGCTGACAAGCAGCAACAACGTGTAGCCGCTGCCGTAGCCCCGGCCTCCTACACCATTCCGGTGGTATTCCATGTCAACGACCCGTCTAATCCTTACAAGGTGACCATGGAACAGATCCGTTCTGCCATGGATATACTGAACCAGGACTATAATGCGCTGAATGCGGACTTTGCCAATATTGATCCGCGTTTTAAATCGCTGGCAGCTAATCTGCACATCACTTTCAGACTCGCCGATATTGATCCGGATGGTAACCCTACCACCGGCGTTACCTATCATTACAATGATTTAGACGGCCGCTCTCCGGACGGATACGGTACTGCTGTAAAGAGCGTATCCTACTGGCCCGGAGAAAAATACCTCAACATATGGATCGTCAGCGAGGTGGAACAGAAAGGAGTATTCAACAACTCCGGCTGGTCCTTCCTGCCTGACGACTGGGTATTCAACAACAAACTGGATGGTATCGTATACAACTGGCGCTACCTCGGCGCGCCCGGTGTGGGCGTTTCCGAAAATGGCCAGCCCGGTATGAAACGTGTACTCACCCATGAGGTAGGACACTTCCTCAACCTGCAGCACACCTTCGAAGGCGGCTGCGCATCACCTGGCGATTATGTGGATGACACGCCGCCTACTACCGTAAATACGGGCTGTAATCTTAACGCCAACTCCTGTGGCTCGGTAGCCAACGTGGAGAACTATATGGATTACGCATCCTGCACCAAAATGTTCACCATCGGTCAGAGCCAGCGTATGAACGCAGCACTCAACAGCGTTGTTGCCCGTCGTAACAACCTGTGGTCCGCCGCCAACCTGGCCGCAACCTTACTCACGTCGCCGGCTAAACGATTCCTGTTCTCTACCGTAAATTTCACCGAAACAGATGCCAACACCGGCGTGGTGGCAACGGATATGGGTAACGGAACTTATGGTAACGCTACCATCCGCGGACTGGACGGCGCCCGCTTCTCCCGCAGCAGCGGCCAGTTGGTAGCCGGTACCGACTTCTCCGTGCAAAACCTGCCTGCCGGACTCTCCGTAAAAATTGAGCTGCAGTCAGACAGTACCGCGACCTTCTCCTTCACCGGCACGGCCACGCAACATGCAGTCGCCAATAACAACGACAGCGTGAAAATTACTTTCCTGAACCCCGCTGTGGCAGGGGGCGCAGGAACGCTGTACAGCACTGTAACCAGGCTGGGCATCCACTTCATTAATCCGTACAAAATTGTATATAATGATATGACTGATGTGGTGACCGACTCCCTGGCGAACTTCACCTGGTTCTCACTGAATGCCGGCGATGCCACCTATGGCGCCTGGTTTCATGAAGGTAACCTGCGTTTCGAAACATATCAGAAAGGCGTGGTATGCCAGGGAACTTCCCTGAACATCACCCCGCTGGATTATAACACTACCATCGGTGCTGCCTCCAGCTTCGTGAATGGCGGCGCCTTCCCGAATGAACACTTCCTGTATTCGCCTACCTATAAGAACTGGGATGGCAAAACAGCATTTATCGGTATACGCTTCACAATCAACGGAAAGATGCGCTACGGCTGGATGCGGGCAACAGTACTCCCTGGCGGTAAACGCTACATCATCCACGACTACGCATATAATGAAAAACCGGATACAGACATCCGCGCTGGTGAAGTCTCCTCAGCTGAATTATCCTGGTCCGACGGTAACTTCAAAGAAGCCTTCGTGAACGATGGCAGCTTTAAGGATACCACCACCCTGTACATGTACAGCACCCGTTTCGCTGCTGCAGGTACCATGACCAAAAACACGCACTTCACCATCGCCAATCTGCCTGCAGGTCTGGATATACAGATCGTGGTAGCGGCAGACCGCCGTACTGCGAAAGTATATCTGACCGGAAAGGCATTTAACCACGCAGCCGCCAACACGCCTGCCAACGTACAGCTCGCACTGCTGCCGGCAGCGTTCGAAGGACTGTCTGCCACTTTCCCCAGTGCCTCCCGCAAACTGAATATCACTTTCCGCAATCCTTACCAGATTAAGTATGTGGATGTGCCGGATATGACCGTAAACACTGCCAACCCGTGGACCTACTTCACGCTGGAAGATGCACCGGCCGTAGAATTGGGCATATGGATTGAAAACGGTTTCGCACGTTTTGAAACCTACAAGCGTGAGATGGTATGCCAGGGTACAACCAGGAATATTGCCCTGCTGCCCGTAAATACTGTGGTAGGCAGCAGCTCCAACTTTGTGGCCGGCGGTGATTATCCTGATGAGCATAACCTCAGTTCTGCCAGCTACACTTCCTGGAACGGACAAACCGGCTATGCAGGATTCAGGTTTACCGTTGACGGAGAAACCAACTACTGCTGGTTCCGCTTCCGCGTAGCTGCCGACGGCCGCTCCTATACACTGCTCGACTACGCCTATAACACCAAACCAGGTGAGTCTATCCGTACCGGGCAACAGGTGAGCGACAACACCAACACCCCGCCGGATGCAGCCTTCACCGCCAACAAGGTGAATGTTAAAAAAGGACAGTCCGTACAGTTCACTGACCAGAGCACCGGTACCATCACCAGCCGCCGCTGGACCTTTGCCGGAGGCTCGCCTGCTACTGATACCGCCCGCAATCCGCTTGTTACCTATAATACCGTTGGCGTATATGCGGTAACGTTAATAGTATATAACACTACTACCAGCGATACGCTGCAGAGAGCAGGCTATATCACTGTTACCAATGACACAACATCGGTACCGGGTAACTATTGCGCCGCCAATACCGTACTGGATTACAATTATATCAAAACAGTGAAGTTTGCAGGTATTAACCGTACATCCGCCTGGAACGGATACAGCAACTTCACCACTGACAAGGCTACCGTGAACCCCGGTAAGTCCTATACATTGGAGATCATCCCGAATATTGACTACTGGCCGGATATTTCCGTAGCTGCCTGGATAGACTGGAACAACGACAAGGTATTCAATGAAGCAACAGAGAAAGTATATAACAGGAGAGGAGCAGGGCCGTATAAGCCCACCATCGCCGTACCAGCAAACGCGGTTACCGGTAATACCATGATGCGCGTACGCCTGGGTTACGGCAATAATCTCATCAGCTGCGGAACAGATTCCTATCAGGGAGAAGTAGAAGACTACACCGTAACGATCACCACCGATTCTACCGGCGCGTTAACCGCCCGTATCGGTGCACCGGTAGATGAAACTCCATTCATGCACGGAACGGAAAGCGTTAAAGTAACGAGTCCGTTTACCGATCAGCTGCATATCTGGTATACTGCCAGACAACAGGGTAATGCTGTTATCAGGCTGTATGATATGCGCGGACACCTGCACACGCAGCAGCTGCAGCATGCGCGCGAAGGTCAGAACACCTTCCGTATTGCTGAGCTGGGCGCACTGCCGGCAGGCATGTATATCGTGGAAATCACCAGCGGAGGAAAACGTGTAGCCGTTAAGGTAATCAAGTAATTGTTGATGGATGATACACATCACCGGGCCGGCCCTTCTGGGCGGCCCGGTTTTTTATTGGCTAAAATCCGTTTATAACCGGATAATATTTACACGATTTTTACCGTATGGAATTTTACTTTCATGGCACGAACTCTCTTGCCGCATGTTTCAGAAAGTACATGTTGAATTAAAGAATAAAGAGCAATCATTTGCTGCTATATTTGACCTGTTCCACGACAGGTTATTACTGTTTGCACAAGGTATGCTGGATACAAAGGAAGAGGCGGCAGATATTGTACAGGACGCCTTTGTGGCGCTCTGGCAGCGGATGGACAACTTCAGCGATACCGCTGCGGTAAAAGTCTTCCTCTATCTCACCGTAAAAAACAAATGTCTCAATGTATTTAAACATGAAGAAGTCAGGCGCCGTTATCATCATCTCTCCATACCTCTCTATGATGAGAAACCGGTGATGATAAAACTGATTGAGGCAGAGGTGCTGGGCGAAATACGCCGTGCCATTGCCCGCCTGCCCAAAGGCTGCCGCGATGTGATCAGCCTCGGCTATTACGAAGGACTGCGCAATCATGAAATTGCCGCTCACCTCAATGTATCTGTCAATACCGTGAAAACCCAAAAAGCACGGGCACTCCGCCTGATGCGTGACATGCTTAAAAAGCAGCCGCTGCACATGCTGTTCCTCTTCGGAAAAATTTTCTGATAATTTTTTTTCTCTCTCTTTCACCCTTCTTTCTCATCACGTTGTTTATATAGCATACGTTTATGGAGAAAGTCATCAGGGATCATCTGGATATTGCCGGGCTGATAGTCAGGCAGCTGACCGGAGAAATTACACCGGTAGAAATGTGGAAGCTACAGGACTGGCGCAGTGCAGGTCCGGACAATGAAAAGCTGTACCAGCAGCTGCTGGGGCTGCATTACCTGGAGAGCAGGCTGCAGGACCTGGAATGCGGTACCAGGGAGGAAGCGTTGCAGCAGGTAATGGCGCGTATACGCCGGGAGCCGGAATACCGGCCTGCCGTACGTTATCCGTGGCGCTGGCTCAGTTATGCCGCCGTAGTCATTTCACTGATAGCGGTAGCCTCCTGGATGCTCGCCCGGCGTGGTAAAACCGTGCCTTCTCCCGCACCGATGGTACGCTCCTACGGAACGCCCCTGCCGATGGCCAACACTGTCAGGTTAATCAACGGTGACAATGAACCGGTAGCCCTCAGCAAAACAGGCAACCAGGAAATCAGCCTGGATAAAGATACGCGTGCAGGAAACCATCACGGTACATTGCTGTACCCCGTGACGGGCGGGAGCGGCAGCCCTGCGCCGATGCAGCAACTCATTACGCCCAAAGGGATGGACTATAAAGTAGTATTGCCCGATGGCTCTAAAGTATGGATGGGCGCAGATTCCAGGCTCAGCTTCCCGATGGCTTTTACCACCGCGGAAAGACAGGTGACCCTCAGCGGAGAAGCATTTTTTGATATTAAACCGGATGCACAACATCCTTTTGTAGTGACCACTGCCAGGAGCGTTACCACCGTACTGGGCACATCTTTTAATATAAAATCGTATAACGGTGAGCGTTATGAAATCACTACGCTGGCAGACGGTGCTGTGAAAGTAAGCAACGGCGGGCGTCCGCAGCTGCTGCGCCCGGGCCAGCAGGCACTTGTTGCCGCAGACGCAGGCATACAGCTGCAGACCGCCGATATGGAGGAAGCCCTCGCCTGGAAAAACGGCGTGTTCATCTTTCAGCACGCTTCGCTGGAAGAAATACTACAGCAATTATCAAGATGGTATAATGTAAATATAGCTTATGACAGCCGTGTTAATACAAACATGCATTTCACCGGCAGGATGGCAAGAAGCACGCAGATCTCGGCAGTGCTGAACTTTCTGGAAACTACCGGCAAGGTACGCTTCTCCCTGACCGGTCAGCAATTGGAGGTATTACCGGCCCACAGAGATTAACAGCCAACTATTAAAAATTTTCAGCTAAAATTCCATGTAAGATCAACCAAAGAAAACAGGGAATGCGCAAACATTCCCTGTATTAATGCAAAACAACCTGACTGTTTTTGGTGACCAGTACACAGGCAGGTATCGTCTCACATCAATGCTAATCAAAAGTATGAAAAAAAATGTAAGCTCCGGCTGCCAGCCGGGAGACAGACCCCTGCTGGCCCTGATTCCACGTGCCGCGCAACTGCTGCTGCTGTTGCTGCTGACAGGCACTCTCCACGCGTATGCCACTGCTGTGAATGAAATCAAATTAACTGTTTCACTGAAAGATGCCAAAATTGCCAGTCTGTTCCGCATCATTCAGCAGAAAAGCCATTACCAGTTTCTGTACAATGATGAAGATGTACACAATGCTCCCTCTATTACCGTGAACCTGAAAGATGCTACCGTACCGGAAATTCTGGAGGAAGCATTCAGGGGCACTACCATGGGATACCGTATTAACGGTAATACCGTCGTAATTTTTCCTGCCAGACCCACCGCTGCTCCTGCACAGGAAGCATCGGTCAGCGGTACTGTCAGGGATACGGAAGGTAAAACGCTTGCCGGTGTAACCATCGGCATAAAGAACAGCGCCATTGGCACACAAACCAATGAGGCCGGACATTATACACTTAAACTTCCCGGCAATGCTGCCGTGCTCGTCTTTTCTTTTGTGGGTTATGTAAGACAGGAAGAAGCCGTGCAGGGTCGCAGCACTATCAACATAGTGATGCAACCCTCCGTTTCTTCACTGAACAACGTGGTAGTAATCGGTTACGGCACTAAAAAACAGGTGAATGTAACCGGGGCTGTCAGCACCGTAAAAGGTACAGAGCTGAAACAAAGCCCGTCGCCTAACTTATCCAACGCCCTGGCAGGCCGTGTTACCGGCGTTTTCGCAAACAACCGCAGCGGTGAACCCGGTAACGATTACTCCACGATTCTCATTCGTGGTAAAGGTACCCTGAACGATAACAGCCCGCTGATTGTCATCGATGGTATCGCCAACCGGGGCGCCTTTGAACGGCTTAACCCGGACGATGTGGAAAGCATCACCGTGCTGAAAGACGCATCAGCCGCCATTTATGGCGCGCAGGCAGCAAACGGCGTTATCCTCGTAACCACCAAAAGAGGAAAGCCCGGAAAGCCTGTTATCAATTATAACGGCAGCTATGGCCTGTCTCAGCCTACCAACATCACCAAACTGCTGAATGCCGGACAATACGCTACCTACATGAATGAAAAATTTGCCCGCGCCAACAAGCCGCTGCTGTATTCTGATGAAGATATCAGGAAATATTATGATGGCAGCGACCCGCTGGGGCATCCCAATACTGACTGGTACAAGGCTGTGCTGAAAAATTTGTCTCCGCAGACCAGGCACGCCTTGTCCGTTAACGGCGGCAGCGATAAAACCGATTATTTCATCTCCGGTGAATATCTCTACCAGGATGGTATCTATCGGAAGTCTGCCACCAACTACCGGCAATATAACCTGCGTTCCAACGTAGGCGCTTCCATTACCCGTGATTTGCGTGTAGCCGTAGACGTTTCCGGCCGCCTGGAAGACAGGGCGTATTCCAACTACGGGAGCGGAACTATTTTCGGCGAAACACTATCTGCTTATCCTACGTTGCCCGATTACTACCCTAACGGATTGCCTGGCCCCGGCCTCGCCGGCGGCCGCAACCCGGTGCTGATGGCGACGGGCAAGACCGGCTACAATAAAGTGAAAGATTACTTTCTGCAATCCAACCTGTCTTTCGACCTGAAACTGCCCGATGTAACAAAGGGTCTGTCCGTAAGCGGTCTGGCGGCCTTTGACTTCCAGTTCCACCAGGAAAAGAGGTTCCAGAGCAACTGGGACGCCTTCCGCTATAATCCCAATACAAAACAGTATGATAACGTGCGTAGCACGGAAGGGCCGATGCGGCTGGATCAGGGCTTCAGAAACTACCGCAACAAAACCTATCAGCTGAAAGTAGCCTATGAAAGAAAATTCGGCGTACATGATATCAGCGGCTTTGTAGCGTATGAACAGAGTGAAGGATACGATGAGGGTATTACAGCCATGCGTAAGGATTTCCTCAGCGACCAGGTAGATCAGATCTCGCTGGGCGCCGATAAGGATAAAGACAACAGTGGCAATGCCGCACAGGTAGCCCGGCAGAACCTCTTCGGCCGCGTAAGCTACGGCTACGATAACAGGTATCTGGCAGAACTGATCCTGCGTCATGACGGATCTTTCAACTTCCCCAAAAATAAAAGATGGGGAACTTTCCCCGGTATCACCGTAGGATGGCGCATTTCAGAAGAACCATTCTTCAGGGATGCCGTACCTGCCGCCAATCAGCTGAAGCTGAAAGCCTCCTGGGGTAAAATGGGAAATGATAAAATCAATCCCTATCAGTACATCCTGCAATACAACAGAGATAACGGCGTGTATTTTGGTAATGACCCGCAACGCGTGCCCGGCCTCTCTGCCGGCGTATCTCCCAATGCCAATATTACCTGGGAGGTAGCAGAAACAAAAAATATCGGGATCGAATCAGCCTGGTGGAACGGCCTGCTGACACTGAATGCAGAGTATTTTACTTCCCGCCGTTCCAACATCCTGGTGGCCCGTAACGCTTCTGTACCTGCTACTACAGGACTGAACGGAAGCCTGCCGCCGGAAAATATCGGTATTGTAGACAACCACGGATTTGAAATCGAGGCAACGCACCGTTACCAGGTGAACCGTCATCTGAACTACAATCTCGGCGTGAATTACACCTTTGCGAAAAATAAGGTGGTATTCAATGACGAAGCAGCCAATATCCCTGAATGGCAACGTGTACAGGGCCACCCGATGGGCTCCTGGCTGGTGTACAAAACAGCTGGCATCTACCATAACCAGCAGGAAATAGATAACTCCATACATCCGGCAGGTACACAGCCCGGCGACATCCGCTACATCGATGTGAACGGCGATAAAAAGATTACCTCCGACGATCAGGTACGCATATACGAAAGCACGACCCCTACCAGCATCTTCGGTATAACCATGGGCGTAAACTATAAGGGCTGGGGACTGAATGTACTCTGGCAGGGCCAGCTGGGCGCTAAAATGGTGATACTGCCCTCACAGCATGGCGGCTCTATCACCCCGCCGTTGTGGATGTATGAAGACAGATGGACGCCTTCCAATCCCAATGCTTCCATGCCGGCCGCATTTGACCGCGACAGCTACGTGAACAACCGCCAGTCTGATTTCTGGATCCGAAACGCCGCGTTCCTTCGCCTGAAAACAGTGGAGCTGTCCTATACCTTCACACCTGCATTCCTGCAGCAGCTGAAGCTCCAGCACCTGAAGGTATATGCCAACGGATTTAACCTGCTGGTGTTCAGCCCGGTGAAAAAATATGACCCGGAACTCAATAACGTAACCGGTAACTATTATCCGCAGACGAGAATTTTTAACGCCGGCGTCAGCATCTCTTTATAATCATCCGACAAAAATGAAATGTATGAACAGCACAATATATAAATGCCTGGTGGGCGGCTTTTGCGTGTGGATGGGGTTTTCCTCCTGCAACAAGGATATACTGGACAAACAGCCTCCGATGAGCTATTCCGACGAAGTGATGTGGTCTGACCTCCGCCTTGTTGAAGCCTATGTGAATGCCCGCTACTGGATATTGCCACACTTTATCGACGCTTCTACCAAAGCCAGCACTACCGGTCTTTCCGGCGCTTCTGACGAAGGATATGATCACTGGAATTATGAAAATGAATTCCGTTTCAACCTGGGGCAGATCACGCCGGACTATACCGGGCTGGATAACTGGACAGATGATTATGCCTATATCCGCAGCTGTAATATTTTCTTTGAGCGGATTGATAAGGTTACCGGAGATGAGGCCTGGAAGAACCGCCTGAACGGAGAGATGAAATTCATCCGCGCCTGGTGTTACTTCGATCTGATGTGCCGCTATGGCGGGGTTCCGCTGATTACAAAATCATATTCCATCTCTGATAATAACTTCCTGGTAGCGCGTAACACTTATGAAGAATGCCTGCAGTTTGTATTAAAGGATCTGGAAGATGCATACGCTTTGCTGCCGTTTAAGTACGATGCCGCCAGCACCGGCCGTGCTACCAAAGGCGCAGTGCTGGCACTGAAATCCAGATTGCTCCTGTATGCTGCCAGCAAGCTGCATAATCCCACCCATGATATCACGAAGTGGAAGCAAGCTGCCGAGGCCGCCAAAGCGGTAATAGATCTGGGCAAAGAGGGATACTATCAGCTGGATCAGCGCGCAGATTACAAACAGATATTCCTGGATAAGAGAACACCCGAATCAATTTTATCATTCGGTATGAATGCTACCTATGCAGATAACATTATTGATCTCTACATTTATCCGAATGGCTCTCATGGCTATTCTGCCTATGTGCCCTCCCAGAATATGGTAGATGCCTTTGAAATGAAAAGCGGTAAGATGATTACAGCGTCCGGCTCAGGATATGATCCGCAGCATCCCTATGATAACCGCGATCCGCGTTTCTATGCCAGCATCCTGTACAACGGCGCTCCTTTCAAAGGCCGCACCGTGGAGTATTTCACAGGAGGTATGGATAGCCCGCAAAGTCCGGTGGACAACTGGAATGCAAGCCTGACTGGTTACAACTGGCGCAAGTATGCCGATGAAAACAACAACCGCATAGAGAGCGGCAGCAGCCAGAACTGGATTATCTTCCGGCTGGCAGAGATATACCTGAACTATGCAGAAGCCAGCCTGGAAGCAGGAGATGAAGCTGCCGCACTGGAATATCTCAATCTCATCCGCAGCCGCAGCAGCGTGCAGCAACCGGCGGTAGCCGCTTCCGGAGAGGCGCTGAAAGAGCTTATCTACCATGAAAGACAGATAGAGCTGTGTTTTGAAGGCCACCGCTTCTTCGACGTACGTCGCTGGAAGATTGCAGAGATAACTGATAACAAGCCCCTGAAAAGGGTGAGTATCACCAAACAGCCGGATGGTTCCTTTACCTATGCCTATCCGACATTACAGGACCGCAAGTTTAACCTCAATAATTACCTCTTCCCGATTCCGAAAGAAGAGATGAACAAGAATAGTTTATTGGTTCAAAACATCGATTATTGAAAGTGATCAGACCTGGTGTTTCTACACCGGGTTATTTTTTATTATTTTAAGCAGAAAAGTAGTGTAATGAGAAAAATTATATCAGCGCTGACGGTATTGGCGGTTGTCTGCAGCACCGGGATGGCGCAATCACTCCGCTGGCAGCTGACGCCGGAGCGTACTATCCGCTGGAAGGTGCAGCCGGGGCCGGCGCACCGGGATCATATAGAGATGAGCGGCCGTCAGCTTTCAGGCATTATCACCTATGGCGCCGATGATAAGGGCTTGCTGGTATTACATAAGCAGCTGGTGTTTCCCATGTTGCGCACCATTCCGAACAACACCCATGCAAGCCTGCGCACGACGTTCGACAGTACGGCAATACCTGCCGCTGCCGCCGGCGGTGTGCCGCTGCAGCTGTATCCTGTAGCGGTGGAGCTGGATGGCGTTTTGCAGATAACTTCGCGCAGCAACAGCGATATAACGGTAAAGGATATACTGTATCCATCGGTAGACAAGCCGGTATTTATTCAATGGCGGCAGTTTGAGAACAGGGGCAGCAGTGTGTGCACGTTGCAGCTGGACAGCCTGTCTGTGGAGCGGTATACCGCTGCTGAGAAAGGAGTATACGGCGTTTACCTCATTACGGCCACCGGCAGCAGGGCGGGTACTTTCCGTTTGCAGCCGGGAGAGAAGCTGGAGGTAGCATATATGTACGGCGCAAGAGTAGTATCTGCTCCATCGGCCTATTATTCAGCCGCCTATGAGCTGCAGCGCCGCCGTATGTTTGTGCAGTCGCTGCAGGAGAACCTGGTGCTGGAAACGCCTGATGATACACTGAATGAGGGCTTCTCCTTTGCAAAGATACGAGCGGCGGAGAGCATTTACGATACGAGGGGCGGATTGATGCATGGTCCGGGTGGAGGCGCTTATTACGCTGCCATATGGGCCAATGATCAGGCAGAGTATGCCAATCCGTTTTTCCCTTTCCTGGGAGATGCCGCCGGCAATGAGTCTGCCACCAACAGCTTCCGGTTGTTTGCTACGTATATGAATGACCGCTATAAGCCTATTCCCAGTTCCATTATAGCAGAAGGGGCGGGGATCTGGAACGGCGCCGGTGACCGTGGGGACCAGGCGATGATTGCCTATGGCGCTGCGCGGTATGCCCTTGCCTCCGGCGATACGGCCGTAGCGCAACAGCTGTATCCGTTGATACAGTGGTGCCTCCGGTACCTGGAGGGGAAGCGCCGTCCGGATGGTATCATCACCTCCGACTCCGATGAACTGGAAGGCCGTTTCCCGGCAGGGAAGGCAAACCTGTCCACCAATTCGCTGGCTTACGGGGCATATGAAAGCGCTGCTTGTCTTGCTGCCGCGCTGGGGCATAAAGATACTGCCGCCGCCTGGGAGCAGTCGGCCCGCGTACTGGCCGATGCCATAGAGCGCTATTTCGGTCACCAGGTGCAGGGATTCGACACTTACCGTTATTATGAAGAAAACACCATCCTGCGTTCCTGGATATGCCTGCCTTTATCGATGGGCATCTTCACCCGCAGGGATGCTACTATACAGGCGTTGCTTTCACCGGCGCTGTGGAGCCCCAACGGCGTGCTCACTGCCGCCGGAGATCATACCTTCTGGGATCGTTCCACCTTGTATGCGTTGCGGGGCATGTTCTTCGCCGGTGCAACCGATACGGCATTATCAGCCTTTGCTTACTATACGCGTCAGCGCTTACTGGGAGAACATGTGCCGTATCCGGTAGAAGCGTGGCCGGAAGGGAATCAGCGGCATTTGTCCGCCGAAAGCGCCCTCTATTGCCGTACCGTAACGGAAGGGCTCTTTGGCATTGTTCCCACCGGCCTGCGGCAATTCACCATGTGCCCCCGGCTGCCTGCCCGCTGGAACCATATGGCCCTGCGTCATATCCGCGCCTTCCAGTCAGACCTGGACATCTCCGTTAAACGTCAGGGGAAATCATTCCTCATAACAGTAACGAACAAACGAAAAGAAATTTACCGCTCCGCCTGGAACGGAAAAGACATCATCACTATAAAGATCTGACACCGTTTATTTATCTTTAGTTGAAAAGGCGCTGCCGGCAGAAACTCCATCTGTCGGCAGTTTTTATTTTATTATTTTATTATTTGAGATTTGGTTATTTAAAATGCAGCGGAGATTGTTGCGAAAGTATTCGCTTTTGTCTCCGCTGCATTTTAAATAACCAAATCTCAAATAACCAAATAATAAAATCTCAAATAATTCGTAGTTTTGCTCCGCATTTGGTTGCGGCGGCTATTGCCGTTGTATTAAAAGGGAATCCGGTGTGATACCGGAGCTATCCCCGTAGCTGTGACCTTCAGATCAGTAAGATCTTTTTCCGGAATGCTCCCTGCCACTGTCCTGACCCGGACGGGAAGGCCCCCGGAAAGAAGGAAGCCAGAAGACCTGCCAGTTGCGCTCAAACGTTCAGTGCTTTCGGGTGAAAAGTAATGAGTGAAGGAATGCCGGTGTGCCCGGTGATCAGTTTTATTCCATAGTACGTGTATCAGTGTTAAGCGCTTGTATGCCCGCTATTGTTTGCTGTGTGCTGTATGCCCTGAACAGGATTTTTTCATGGAGATAACTCCGTGCAGGAATTTTTTTTGTCTGATGTAAATGCTGTAAGACAACTGTGTGCAACGGCCGGAGATGCTGTGCCCGTAAGTGTTACCTGGAGAATAAAATCATACATCTCTCATAAATATCATTACATGAAAATGAAATTTACAAAAGCCTTGCTGACGGCAGGTATAGTAATGGCTTTCCTGGCTTCCTGCCAGAAAGATGAAGTAGATCCGGGGCCGGGTATCATTACCGGCAGTACGCGGGATACCCTGAAAATAGGTGCCGCCGTTACTTTCCGGCCGTCGGTGATCAATCCGTCGAACGCCGCATATACGTGGAAGGTAAATGGAACACCGGTAAGCAGGGAGGCAGTATTTACCTTCACTGCCAGAGAGCACGGAGATTACCGCATTGTATTCTCCGCCAGCAATCAGGCCGCGACCGACTCCGCCGTGTATGAAGTGAAGGTGTGGGGTAAGTATGAAAATGGTTTCTGGGTGGTGCAGGAGGCGCAGTATGGCGTCGCCAACGGTGATGTGTTTTATTACAGCTATGACAGCAACAGGATAGCCTATAATGTTTTTCAGACGGAGAACCCCGGTAAGAGCCTGGGACCGGTAACATCCACCCTGCAGTTTGCTACCATCTGGAAAGGCAAGATGTACCTGGCCGTAAAAGTAGGCGGACCGCTGGTAGTAGCCGATGCCTATACCATGAAAGAAACCGGCAGGATAGATCAGCTGCCGCAGAACGAAGGGTATGCATTTGCCGGTGTAGACGAGAACCGGGGCCTGCTCAGCGCAGTAGACGGCGTATACCGGGTGAACCTGACTGGGCCTTCCCTGGGCGCTAAAGTAGCCGGCATCGACGGCGCAGCAGGAGATATGCTCGTGACAGAAGAATATGTGTTTGTACTCACCAAAAAAGAGGGTGTTGTTATCCTGAAGAAGAGCGATTACAGCATCGTCAAAAAATATCCCAAAGGCACCATGGGTTTCACCCGTACCAAAGACGGAGCTGTATGGACAGCCGGAGACTCTGCCCTGGTAAGGATCGACGCCTCACTGGCAGTAAGCGAAGTGAAACTGCCGTTTAAAGTCACTAACCCCTGGGCGCTGTGGTCATGGCGTTCCGGCAGCATCACTGCCAGTGCTTCCGGCAATGAAGTGTATATCGCAGAAAGAAAGGAGACAGCCGGTATTGACGGCACCATCGAATACAGCGGCACTAAACTGTACCGCTATACGCCAGGAAATGCCGCCTCCGTAACATCGCCGTTTATCACGTTGCCGGCCGGACAATACTTCTACGGGTCCGTAGTGAGGTTTAACGAAAGAACCCGGGAGCTGATAGTGCTCACCCTTACCGACGAGTGGGGCAGCAGCAATGATAACAGGTGGCTGTTCTATGATGCCGTGTCCGGAACATTAAAACAGACCGTCAACTACCAGGGATATTATTTCCCTGCACTCCCTGTATTCTATTGATTTTTTTATCCTCAAAACAATACATCATGCGAAAATCCTATCTGACATTCATCGCATTGGCCGGTACCGTACTGTTTGCCGCCTGTAGCAAGGAAAACCTTGTTGATAATTCCATACCTGCCGGCAAAGGGCTGGCAGCCAGCCTGGCAGGCGATGCCTCCGTACGTGCGGCAACGTTAGTTAGCAGTCCGCTGATCAGTAAAATTTATGCTTATCAGCCCGCTGCCGGTCAGTTCATCAATGAAACAGCACTGGGCTCCCCGGCAGCTGCACAGGCGCTTATCGGCAGCACCAGCAATATGGTGTCGCTGGGTGGTTTCGGCGGTTACATCATCTTTGGCTTCGATCATTCCGTAGTGAATGGCACCGGCGCAGACCTGGGCATCTACGGCAATCCGTTGGGCCCCACGTATCAGTGGTCTGAGCCCGGCGTCGTAATGGTGAGCAAGGATGTTAATGGTAACGGTCAGCCGGACGATGCCTGGTACGAGCTGGCAGGCAGCCAGTATAACGCTGCGGGCACCATTAAAAACTACCGCATCACCTATTATAACCCGCATGCCGCTGGTACCAGCGTATTGTGGAAAGATAACCAGGGCGCTTCCGGTTATGTAGTAGCCAACACCTACCACACCGCCAACAATTATTACCCGGCCACCGCCCCGAATCAGGACTCTGTTTCCTTTACAGGCACCAAACTGGTGAATACGCTGCAACCTGGCGCTATCATCACCAACCTGGCATTTGCCTGGGGGTATTCAGACAGCTACTCCAGCGAGTACCCGACACTGGGCTACAACACTTTTGATATCGCCTGGGCAGTGAATGGCAGTGGCCAGTCCGTAAACCTGAATGCCATCGACTTCGTAAAAGTATATACCGGTCAGAATTGTAATGCCGGAACTATGCTGGGAGAAATATCCACCGAAGTGAAAGGTGCAAGGGATCTGCATTTGTAGACCCGGAAATGTATAAAATGAACAGGGGCAACGGGAATGAATTTCCGTTGCCCCTGTTTTTATTTTGTTTGATAGTGCAAGACAATTTTACTATATAAAATAGAACCAGGCTGAAATATAAACAATAGTTTTGTCGGCATAAAAATATGACAAATCATACCTTACCCTGAATGTTTCTGATTTTATGCCTTGTATTTTAATGATAGCTGGAAAAGATTTTGATATCCCGCAGTTTCTAAATGTCACCAGATTACGGGTATTAAAGAAAATGATTAAAGGGGAGCCACGTTCTTCGTTAAGACCTGATGGAGAAAAATTGCCTTATTCTTATCTTACAATAGAGACAAGTAAAGCAGATTACGGTGATTTAAATGCGCAGGTAAAAGATACAATTAAGTATTTAAGAAAACACCGTAATCAGCTTATGAATATCAAAACAACAGGGGGAATCGATCACATAAATCTGGATTTTGGCATTGAAAGTTCAAATGGTCAATTATTGCAGTCTATATTTATGCCAAGAGATTTGGTTAGTCTGGCCGCTGAGTTCAGAATGAGTATTCAAGTCTCTGTTTATTCGAAGGACTTGGACAGTGTGCTTAGTGAAAGCATTAAACTGGATAATGGTCTTTTATAGAAAATCTTGGAGGCACGAGTGCTTTATGAGGAATTGTTAATTTATTTTTATCAGGAAGTTGTGCAGGACAAATCTAATGATAAATTGCGGTATAATTCGAAAACTAAACAGGTTGAAATTGTATCAAAAGGTATGGAAATAAGAAAGCAGGAACTGAGGCTGATACGCCAATTAATTAATAAAGCCAATGTTATACGCAAATAAAGAGTTATGAAGAATATAATAATATTAGTTGGTTTGCTTCAAGGTATAGTATCATGTGGGGCGGCGAAAATAACACAGAGAGAATATGATATTCATACCGATGTAAGGCTTGGGCAACGATTCTATTCCATTTTCCTGCATAAGGATGGATTTGGTTATGTAGTCAAAGGAATAGGTTCTTATTATACCGAACCACTGAGAATAGATTCTTCAGTGAGTAGTAATATATTTAGAGTCGATTCAATAAAAGGTTTAATTCATATTTTGAGCAAGCTTAACATTGATTCAACAATTAAAAAGCCAATGGGTACTATCCCCCGTGTTGAGATATATTATAAGAATAAAAAGGTGTATGATGCTTATCGATGGGATCAATCAGTATGGAATGGGCTAAGACCTATTATTTCTCAAATTCCGCATGGTTTTAATCCTTTTCTGGTAAATGATAACCCATTTGAGTAGGCAATGAATCAACGTATTGGACACTATCTCAAAAATTGTGTAAATTCTAAAAATCGGGGTTTCACTCCGATTTTTTAATTTTAAAGCATATACAGTTTTATGAAGACAGAAGATTTTTTATCAGACGACTTTCTGAAGCAGTTTAAAACGGCCGATCAACTAAACAATTTCCTGGCCTGGATTCAGAAGCGGGAATTGAAAAGATGCTGATGAGTAAACTGGATAGCCATTTAGGTTAGAAGTGCATCCAATTCAGTAGCCAAAGGCGATTATGACTTGAATTGGTTTAAGAAAACAATGGGGACAAATAAACAATATGCCTCATTGATGGGGCGTGATGAACAGCTCACAACAAATACTTCTTCTGCAACCTATACAAAGTATAATCCTAATACTCGCATATCTTTTGTGCTTGGATTTAAAAATAATGTAAATATAACGGTGATGGAAGCAATAAACGTTATTAATGCCAGCAGTCAAAAAATTAATGGCGTTCCAGAGTTGTTTACAGGACAATTACTTAATAAAAAATAGACAAAGTATGAGAGCCTTTTTTTTACTGATAATTTTGGTGGCACTTTCAGACCAAGGAAAATGTCAGACACTTGAAAAGCGTAGTCTAACCGCAAAGGATAAAATAAATGGGGTCTTTCGGAAATTTACTTATGAAGCAAATGATAGCTATGGTATAATTAGTTTGATACTTAATAAAAATAAAACTTATTTCTATAGTATAAATACCTTTGCTTATCATGGAATAAGTGAAGGCAAATGGAAGCTGGTCGATAATTTATTAACACTGGAAAGTACATATAAAAGAAATAATATTCCGGTAGAAATATCTTATGAAAATGAAAGTAGTTCTATCGACAGTTTTGATATTGCAGTTGTTAGGAATATAAAACATGAACTGCTGACAAGTGCATTTGTATTAGTTAATAATGATAGTCTTAAGTGTCTTCCGTCAATAGGGAGGTGTAATGGCTCACTTGGAATCATAAATAGAGTGAAGGTTCTTTTTGAAAATGGAATCTCATCAAAATGGATTGCTGTCGAGGAAAAGAAAGCCAGGCTACAACTTACAGTATTGACAGATGTTTCTATTGAAAATTATATCATTATGAATAAACAAAAATTTGAACTTAATGGAAAATTCTTGAAGGAAAAGAAATAAACAATTTTGAATAGCCTATTCAAGAAAAAACAATTATTATCTGTGTAGCAAGAGGTTAATCCAATGTTATATTATTTGAGTGATTTGTGACTGTAAACCAGATAGAATAAGAAAATAATCATGGTGCTCATAATCGTGTGAAGGCTTTGGTTATTATCCTTTTCGATACCTAAAGCGAAAATATTCGCAACATGTGTTAAGTCTGATTGAAAATTGGGATACAGCAAAAATAAGGGCAGAAGAAAAGGCTCAAATGTCATCTTTGGATACTAAATATATTTATGGTACTAGAGTAGTAATAAAATCTCATAGTATTAAGATAGACACAGTTTCATTTAATGAATTGTTTAAATGGGAGAGAGATGCAAAATGATACTTTCGCGTCCAGTCCCATTGTTACACTATCCCATCAACTGTGTTAAAAATAAGATGAAGGCTGTAGTATCCTTTTACAAAATTGATGAGATAGTCTCTAATTACTGGCTTTACAATTTAACAAACTGATACGGCGTCCCCTCTACAAAGCCATCCACCTTCACCGTAAGCGAACTCACTTTGCCCTTGGCTACCGTATAAGGTAACAGCTGTATGCCATACATAGGAATATTGTAAGTACATAGGAATTCATTGTTACCGGCATGTTCCAGCCTGCCCAGCAGTTTTTTGTGATGGGAGAAATGCATGACCAGTGCTCCGTTTTCCAGGGTGATATTCATCTGGCCGTACACAGGATGACGGTATACGCCGGTAAATGCCTGCAGTGGTAACGGTGTAGGGGGCTGCGCGGCTGTTCTCTTACGGATGGTCTGCAGCTTGTTCGCTGCCTGCATGTCGCGGTGACGGTAGTACTCCCCGAAAATATGACTGTAATTGCGGTAAGGTAAACCCAGCCAGGCATCGCGGATTTCGTCGCGCAGGGCTTCGTAGAACCCGTTGCTGTCAGTGTTGGTGAGTACGATAATGCCCAGCTGTTCTTCGGGCAGCAGGGTGATGCTGGTAACGAAGCCGTTTACACCGCCGGTGTGCGAGATAATTTCCCTGCCACTGTATTCCTCCAGCATCCAGCCGAGGCCATAGAGCGCGAAGTGCGCGCGGTTGTACGGATGACCGCCATTACCCAGGATAGAATGGGGCAGCCTCGTTTCTGCGATGGCTTCTTCGGCTACTACCTGTTTATCTCCTGCTTTGCCGTTTTGCAGCAGCATCATTACCCATTTGCTCAGGTCTTCCGTGGAAGAGCAGATGCTGCCGGCAGGAGCCAGGTTGTCTATCTGACCATAGGGTATTTTCTGCAGTACTCCCTGAAATACGGTATGCGCGGCAGCTTTGTTGGCTACGCTGTTTATCCCACTGGTCAGCGCGATGGTACTGTTCATCTGCAGTGGCTCAAATATCCTTTCTTTCAGAAATGCTTCCCAGCTTTTGCCGCTGGCTTTCGGAATAATTTCTCCGGCAGTGAGAAAGGCAGCGTTGGTATATCCCCACTGACTGCGGAAGCTGTGTGCCGGCTTCACCTGGGCGAGCTTCTGCCGCACCTCCGCTTTGGTAAGATCTGAATCGAAGTACATGAAATCTCCCTGGAAGGTTTCAAAGCCCAGCCGGTGACACAGCAGGTCGCGGATGGTGGCTTCTCTGGCGACCCACGGATCATACAGCTTAAAATCAGGCAGCCACCGCTGTACCTTGTCATCCAGCGACAGCTTTTTATCTGCCTGCAGCATCGCCAGCGTGGTACCGGTAAAAGCCTTGGTATTTGAGCCAATCATGAATACGGTATGTTCATCTACCTTATCACCGGTATTCATCTCTTTCACACCATAACCTTTCATGACTATCACCTTCCCGTTTTTGATAATACATACGGCTGCACCAGGTATCTGCCACTCGGTCAGGCCCCGGGAAACATAGGTGTCCAGGCTGTCCCGGACAAATGAAGGAATGCTATCCTGCGCCGGTAATAATAATGGGCTGAAGGATAGCAGGAGAAGAATGATCTTTTTCATATAAATGGAATTGGGATTTTCGAATTTACGGATTTTGGGATTTTGAGATTTGAAATACAGTGAAGAACTGAGCAGTTAAATCATTCGTATCAGCTCAGTTCTCCGCTGCATTTCAAATCTCAAAATCTCAAAATCAGAAATTTACATACTTCGTTCGTAATGATAATACGCATAGCGCTGCAACAGCAGGCTTCCTGCAAAACATAATACAGACAATATTGTCAGCCCGGATACCATCAGGAATGCATACTGCAGACAAAACAACAGGAACAAAATGACCGTATAGGCTTTCCCGTTATATGGCTGCCACAGCAGTATACCATGCATCAGCAGCAGGGTGCTGTAGCCACATAAGGCAAAATGCAGGGCTGCCTTCAGGGGAATATGCGCAGGTGTCAGTATACCCAGTGTAAGCAGTACCGGAAGCAGTAGCAGCAAATAAGCTCCTGCATACTGTCCTGCCCTTTGCCACCATCCGGCAGGCATACTCCGGTAGAAGCGGGCATACGTCTCCTCAAACTCCCGGATACGATATACCAGTACCCCGTTACCCAGTATGCCCAGCATAAAAACAATAAAAACGGCAGGTGCATCAAAATCAGATAACGGATTATTTACAGCAATACAATATAGCAGTATACAGGTAAACAGCTGGATACCCATCCACGTGGTCATCTGCCGGGAAAAAACAAAGCGCAGCAATATTCCTGTATAGGTAGATGACGACATCCACGCCCTGTTCCGGAAAGCCGTCAGCAACCTGCTTTCCGGATGATTCAGCCGGTATGCCTGCAGCCATGCTGTGCCGGCACAGAGTACTAACAGGTACGCCAGTACGATTATCAGCGCTGTGAAATAATGATATTGCCATCCGGTAATAACAATAAAAACGGTATACAGCCACACCGGCAGCTGCAGCCACAGAACCGTGAAGAAAAACAGGCTGAACTGCTGTCTGCTGCTGAGATGCCGGATGATATGCAGAAATGCATACTCCTGCCGCCGCAGCTGCGCTGTAACAAAAACGGAAAGTTTCCGGGTATACAACAGCCATAGTAAAAATACCACTATCAGTATAGCCGGACTTTTCAGCATACCAATCACCAGAAAAAGATGATATTCATATAACCCGGCGCCCGATTGCTGGCTGACAATAAAGAACATCATGGTAAAGATAAATACGAGAATGCCGCCGTTCTCCTGGTAGAAGGGCTTGACAAAGGCGCGGAAGAAGATGCGTGCAGGCTGGTTCATCAGTTGAATACGCTTTTGTTGACAACGGTGAGTACCTGTTGTGATTGCGAAATGCGGGTATCCAGATCCTGGTGGGAACTCATCAGGAAAGTAACGCCCCGCTGCTGCTGTTCCAGTATGATGTCTGATACTGCTGTAAAGGAATGTGCATCCAGTGTAGTCACCGGCTCATCCAGCACTACCAGCGAAGGCTGGCCAATCAATGCCAGCGCCAGGGATAACCTTTTTGTCATGCCCGCAGAATAGCTGCCAATGGCGCCTTTCACGAAGCTATGCAGCTGCAGCTGCTCCATCAGCAAACGGGTGGCGGCTTTATCTGCCTTCCGGATATGTTCATGTAACAGGATAAGATCCATACCTGTCATAAAAGGAGGAAATAATGGCTCCGCCTCTGCCCACCCTATCTGACGGCGATAATCCTGCGGCTGCCGCTTTATACTGATACCCCGGAAAAGAATATCTCCCTCAAAAGGAATCTGCCCGGAAATCATCTTCAGAAAAGTAGACTTCCCGGATCCATTGGCCCCCTTTACCCAGTAAAGCCCGTTGGTCAGCTGCAGATCCGGAATATCCAGCACTACCTGCCCGCCGTAAAATTTTTTTACATGTGTTAGTTGCAACATAGTATGCTCCATTTGCGTGATTTTATAACGGCTTAGGTATATTAAGGCTGGAGATGGATGCAGGAATGAATATAATAAAACTTTTAATGATGAATTAAGAATTATGAATTATGAGTTGGTGAGAAGATCTAAGCGAATGAAGGTGTTTTATCATTCGCTTAGATCTTCTCACCAACTCATAATTCATAATTCTTAATTCATCATTAAAACAGCTTACTGCTGCTTAATAGCATCCAGTACTGAAAGATAGTGCTGATTATACATCAGTCCGATCACGATGCCGTAAGGACAAATGACGGAGGCGGTAATGAATCCTTCGCCGCGTTTTGTAACAGGCTCCCAGGCAGTGGCGCCCATAGCCAGCAACTTTTCAAGTGCAGCATCAATATCGTCTACATGCCAGTACAGGGTGCTGGCGGCAGGTGTGCCGCCGGTGATGCCGGGAGGGCCGTATTGTGCATCTATCAAACCAAATTCATGCTGGTAATCCCCGACACGGAATTCTGCATACCCTGGCTTGTTGAAGTAGGGAGGCATACCAAATAATGCAGTATACCATTCAATGGCCCCTTTATGATCGGCGACAAAACTGGTCATCGTTGTAAATCCGCGTAAAGTCTGTGTGTTTGCCATAATCTGAAGTATTTTAAAAGTGAATAATCTTTGTTTACTTCAAAGGTAGAATGGCAGTTTGACAGCCCTATGTCAGGGGTGGGTGGAATTTTTTTCTGAATATTTAAAATATTCCTGCAGGCTGATTTTATGCGGTTCAAATTTATCGCTGAGCACCTGTAACTGTTGGATTCTGTCCAGCCGGAAGTGGCGGTAGTCCTTTCTCAGGCGGCACCAGGCTACCAGCAGCCAGTTCTCCTGGGTACTGAGCAGCGCAAAAGGCTCTGCTATCCGCTCGGTTGGCTTGCTGTTTTCGGTAGACTGATACATGATATGAATAAGATTGAAATTCGTCAGGGCCAGCTGCAGGGATGACAGGTAGTTGCTGGTTCGGTCGTACCCGGCGTTCTGCGCGAAGGCCACACGGCCGGAGAGGAGGTCGGCATTTTCACGGGTAGTATATCTTAATACCGCTTTTATTTTTTCAACGGCGGCACTGTATTCCTTTACAAAGGAAGCATCCCTGTTTTTTATCACCAGCTGTTCTGCGGTAATCAGGGCATTGGCTTCACTTTCGCTGAATGTTACCGGCGGTATCCGGTAGCCTTCCATCAGCATGTAGCCTTTGCCTTCTTCTGTCAGCACGGGAACACCGGACTGCTCCAGCGACCGTATATCGCGATAGATGGTTCTTACGCTGACGCCGAATTTTGCGGCCAGCTCAGTGGCTGTTATCAGTCGTTTGGTTTGTAAGTGCGTCAGTATTGCCGTTAGTCGTGCCAGCCGGGAGGTTTCATTATCATGCATATGCAGCGGTTTTCACCGCCTGAAATTAAAGAAATTATGCCTCTTCCTGCGTATATCTGCCGGAAGTGGCTATGGCCGGGCTTTGGGACTGCTTTTTTACCGGGTCGCGGCGCCCGGAAGCTGTAGCTTTCTTTCTGCCCGGTTTTTTCCGGCGGTTACGCCACATCAGGAATCCGGTAACGGGCAGGGTGGCAGCAAAGAGGCTGCTGCACAGCGCCAGTATTTTAGTAGGCCAGCCGTAGATACTGCCGGTATGCACCGGATAAATCAGCCTGCGGACCTTCATACCACGGCTCTGATCTTTATACAGCCGCGTGGATAACAACCGGCCGCTGCCTTTTTCGAAATACAGCATGTCCACCACATTGGGTATGGAGGCAGCAGCATTTATCTTGCTAACGGTGACGGATATACTGTCTTTCTCCGGAAACTGTATGCTGACGGTCCCCGGATATGCCAACCGCCGGTTGGCTCCGGCAAAAATATCTTCATAATAGTGTTCCCCGTTGGGCAACATCCTCACATCTGCCGGCGCTTTATTGGCGACGGGGGGCTTGCCGTCAAACAACAGAAAAATCCCGTTGTTGAACCATTTGTAACTCCAGGTAAGCCCCGTCACCGCGATAATGAAAATCACCACATGTATATAAAAGCCACCTACTGCATGCAGGTCCCAGGTAAACCGTTTTATATTGCCGCCCCGTTTGATCTGCAGGCGCTGTTTCAGCCCTTTCCATTTTTTAGGCCACCATAATACCAGCCCTGTCAGCACCAGCGAAAGGAAGATCAGGCAGCAGGCACCGGTGACGGCCTTGCCGGCTTCACCTGCCAGCAGGGTACGATGCAGCTGCAGCACCACCCGGAAAAACTGCCTGTCTTCTGCACCGGTATATACTATCTGGCCGGTATAGGGATGTAAGGCTATCTGGTAAAATTCTCCTTTTTGCACTACCCGGCATAAAATCGTATGGCCGGGAGCGTTCGTTTCCACTTCCATCCGGCGCAGCTGTCCGCCGGGCAGCGCAGCTTTCGCCCTGCGGATGATACTGTCCAACGGCAGCCGTTGCTGTCCGGACTTATAGCTTACAAAATAGGTATCCCGCCGGAACGTTTCATCCAGCTCTTTTTCAAATACCAGCAGCGCGCCGGTAAGCGCCACCACAAAAACAACCAGGCCGGAACCAAGTCCCAGCCATAAATGCAGTTGTCCGGTTATCTTTTTAAATACCCTTTTCATAAAATCCGTTATCAGAACATGTAGGATACGGAAGACATCCAGTTGCGCGGCGCTCCGGGAAACAGCCGGAGGTAATCGTAACCGCCCACCCAGTAGGTTTTGTTGAGAATATTGTTCAGGTTGAATTGCAGCTGGAACTTATCTATCCTGTAATACAATGCGGCATTGACTACCTGATAGGCCGGCAGTGTCTGTACATCATTGCCGTCTACATTCCGTTCGGTCACGAAGTTGCTGCCGGCGCCAATGCCCAGCCCTTTGAGCTTGCCGCTGCCGATGCTGTATTTGGTCCAGATGCTGCCCTGGTGCTTAGGCGCACCGGGGCTCTGCCGCCCGATCTCTTTAGCTACCGGGCTTTCGGCAATGGCTGATTCGTTATAGGCATAGGCGGCGGTAATAAACCAGTGGGGCGTAACCTGTCCTTTAACATCTACCTCGGCGCCTTTGGATTCCACCCGGCCTACCTGCCGCATCAGATCGGGATTGCCGGCATCGCCGGATTTGTACAGCACATTTTTCAGCTGAATACGATACGCGGATACGGTCACGGATAAACGATCTCCAAACCAGTCACTTTTAGCGCCCGCTTCCACGAGGTTACTCTGCAATGGACTGAAAGGCCCGCCGGCATTAGGATTGTTAATGATGGAAGCTGTCTGCGGATTGTATCCTTCGGTATACGTACCATAAAGATTGATATGCCTGTTCAGCGTATATACCAACCCGATTCTCGGCAGCAATACATCCTGGGATACATGTTGTTCTGCCTTTTTGGTGTAATTCAGAAAATCAGTGTAACGGTCGTAACGCAGTCCCAGCAAAGCCTGGAAGCGGCCAAGCGTCAGCTGGTCCTGCACATAAATGCCCTGTGTGTTATAGAAGGTAGCGTCGTAGTTGCTTTTGCTGTAAAAGTATTTGCTCATATCAAAAAGCTGGTAAGGGCTTTCTGAGGTAAGGTCAAAGTGCGGCACATTAGGTACCGGCCGCTTGATGCCATTCACGGTTTCATAGAGGAACCTGCCGGGCATATCTTTATTATAGGCTCCCGCGCCGGTATTGGTATTGTTGCGGTAGCCGTTGGCAACGGATTGCGCTGCACCCCAGGGCATTTTGTTCTGTGCATAATCGAAGCCGGCTACTATCTTATGTGCTATCGCACCGGTGCTGACATCGAAATTGAAATAGGCAGATACGTTATCGGAAAATACTTTACGCTTGCGTATCAGCACCTGCATTTCCACCAGCGTGCTCAGTTCCCTGCCGGCGCTGTCTTTCGCATAGCCGTTGGCTGTGCGGTGTTCCAGCAGATCTTCATCCCATATGGTTTTCAGATAGGCGAAGTTAAACTGTATATGTTTGTTGAACTGATGACTGAAAGAAGTAGTAATCATGATATTGTCTTCATTCAGGTAGTCGTTCGCGGCATTCAGACTTTTGGAAACAGGCACGGAATAAATATCATTGTTGCCGTAAACGGCCTGCCCGCGGTCCAGGCGGCTCATACTGCGGTTATACACCACATCCAGGTTTACACGCGTATGCGCTCCGGGAAGAAAGGAAAACGACGGAGCGATAATAAAGTTCTTATCAAACTGCAGGTCCCGGAAGCTCTGGGCATTTTCATACCCCAGGTTCAGACGGTACAGCAGAGAGCGGGACTCATTCATCGGGCCGGTGAAATCTGCAAATCCCCTGAAGGTATTAAAGCTGCCGGTGCTGAAACTGAGACTTTGCCTTTTTTCGGTCAGCGGCTTTTTGGTGACCCTGTTAATGATACCGCCGGGAGAGCTGTTGCCGAACAGCGCTGATGCCGGCCCTTTGATGACCTCCACCCGCTCCAGGTAGTTGGTCAGCGGCTGTTTCCAGAAGCCGGTGATGGTACGCAGCCCGTTCAGCAGCTGCACCTGGCCGTTGTTCTGGGTACGGAAACCTCGGATCATAAAATCATCATAAGTGGTATACTGACTGACACCACTCATGTTTTTTACTACTTCGCCCACACGCAGCGCCTGCTGGTCCTGCATCAGCTCTTTGGTTACATAACTGATGGACTGCGGCACATCCTTGAGTGCCGTAGCCGTTTTAGTGCCTATAAATGAATTGGTATTTTTATATCCTGTTTCTTTTCTGCCGATGATTTCGACATGTTGCAACTGCTCCGCGGAAGACGCCAGGGCTACCTGCAACACACGGGTTTCCCCTGCTTTTACATGCAAGGTGCGCACCGCCGGCTCATAGCCAATAAAGGAGAAATGAAGCGTATACTTTCCCGGAGTGAGATCTGTAAAAATGAATTCGCCCTTATCGCTGGTAATCTCTGTTCTACCATTCGTCAGCATCACACTGGCGCCGGGTACCAGGTTGCCTTCCGGATCAGTTACCTGTCCTTTTATGATAGTCTGTGCATAGGAATTTGTCAGGAAGAAAGCCAGCAAGGCCGTTATAATGAAGCGCATAGTAGTGCAGACAGTGATTTGGTTACTGCAAAGCAATAAAACCGCAGGCTGCCATTATACGCTATTCGGGAAATGTTTTTACGCAAAACGGAAATATGAGGGGGAATTAATTGCGAATTACGAATTGCGAATTACGAATGTAAAGGCGAAGATCAAAACGAAAATCAAAACGAAGATTAATGATGATATTTAATAATTATCCCTGATAATCTTCGTTTTGATCTTCGCCTTTACATTCGTAATTCGTAATTCGCAATTCGTAATTAATTTAAAAAGCTTTCCACCAATGGCACTACCGCAAAATCTCCTTTATGCGCAGGAGAGAGAGTAAGTAATTCACCGAGGTATTCACCGTGGCCGCCGGGAAGTATCATGAGGCGGGAGCCGGGTATCTGGCGGAACATTTCCACGGCATGTTCGGGGGTGATAACATCATGATCGCCGCAAAGGATCAGGGTGGGAGCTTTGATGTTTTTGATATCGGTTTCTTTCATGTCCTGGAAATGCTGCATCCGGTGCAGGTCGCGGTCATGGCTGGCGCGAAGGGCTTCCTGGCTGGGATTTACTTTCAGGAACGCATCTTTCAGGGGCTGAGGCATACCTTCGAAGGAGCCTTTGGCGAGAAAGTCCCATAGCCAGGGGTAGGCGCCGGCCTTTTTGTAGAAGGCGGAGGCTACAATTATCCTGTTGACCACTTCGGGATGGCGGATAGCTACCTGCAGGGTGGTCTGCCCGCCATTACTGAAGCCGAATATATCAGCTTTAGGTATATGCAGGTATTGGAGCAGGGCGGCAATATCATCGGCATCCTGTTCAAAGCTGAAGGGCCGGTCAATATCTGCGGTACGGCCATGCGCCTGCATTTCCACTGCTATTACCTGATGATGCTGCGCCAGCTGCGGAATAATTCTGCCCCAGGTAACATCGATGGTGGAACCTCCGCCGTGTATCAGTACCAGCGGAGCGCCCTTGCCATATATTTCATAATACATTTTCAGACCGTTGACCGGCGCATAATTTCCTTTGTTTTGTGACATGGCTGCTGTTGTTAGGATGATGAACAGGAAGCATGTAATCTGTTGCTTCATGAATAGTAATTTACTTTCATAAAGGTAGGGCGATAGAGATACCGGTAAAATGGTACGTTGCGACAAATAAGGGGATAATTGCGAACAACGGTCGCCTATCCGTGATATACTCTCGACGCTATGATGCTGCCGTCGCGGATCTCCAGCACTTCAGCCACCAGCATGTCCGCCTCCCCCGAAACCTGCCGGGTATACTCCATGAATACCCGCTGTCCGTTAGCTGTCAGGGTATTGATTTTATAATGAAGGGTAGGCAGCCGGTCAAAGGCGTCCTGCCACCAGCTGCGCAGGGCAGGCTTTCCGGTAACCAGTCCGTTGGTAGCAGGAAGCCGCAGCTTCAGCTTGGGACTGTAATGCTCCGCATTTTCATGATACAGCGAAAGGAGCTGCTCCAGGTTACGTTGATTAAAAGCGTCCAGCCATCGTTGTGCAATCTGCTCCAGGTTTTCGTTTGCAGCCATAAAAGTAGTTTGGTGTAAGTTAGTGAAATTACGAATTGCGAATTACGAATTACGAATGATGAGCGAAGACCGGTTTATTTTTTTATTTAGTTATTTGAGATTTATATAAAAGCGAAGAACTGAGCGATTGTACTTTAAAAAACCGCTCAGTTCTTCGCTTTTATATAAATCTCAAATAACTAAATAAAAAAATAAACCGGTCTTCGCTCATCATTCGTAATTCGCAATTCGTAATTCGCAATTCGTAATTCCCCTACTTACCCGTCACATTCTTATACACAACTCCGTCTTTCATCACAAAGCTCACTTTGCTGGTTACCTGGATATCCTGCAGCGGATCGCCGTCTACGGCTACGATGTCTGCCAGTTTGCCGGCGGTGATGCTGCCCAGTTTGTCTTTCATGCCGAGGAGGTCGGCAGCGTGAATGGTGGCGGATTTGATGGCCTCCATAGGAGGCATGCCTGCTTCTACCATGTAGGTAAATTCTATCCAGTTTTTACCGTGCGCATATACGGAGGCATCGGTGCCGAAGGCTATTCTGACGCCCGCCTTATATGCTCTGGCAAAGGTACCCTGTATTTTAGGGCCAATGGTTTCTGCCTTGGGTTGCACAATAGCCGGAAAGAAGCCGGGGATCCTGGCGGAATCAGCTACAGAGCGCCCGGCGGTGATGGTAGGCACATACCAGGTGCCATATTTTTTAGCGAGCGATATACACTGGTCATCCATATAGGTGCCATGTTCAATGGAGGTAACGCCAGCACGGATAGCGCGTTTGATACCCTCGGTCCCATGTGCGTGCGCGGCTACACGAAAACCATAGTCTTTCGCGGTTTCCACGATCGTTTTCAGCTCTTCTTCTGTAAACTGCGGGGCGCTGCCATCTTTCGCCGGACTCAGTACACCGCCGGTAGCCGTTACTTTAATCAGGTCAGAGCCGTATTTATAGGCCTGCCGTACAGCTTTACGGCATTCATCCACACTGTTGGTAACTCCCTGTTTGGTACCGGGGTCGCCCATGAGGTCTTTGCGGAAACTGTTGGTCGGATCTCCATGTCCGCCGGTGGCGGAAATGGGCGTGCCGGCAGTGAATACCCGCGGACCTTTTACCAGCCCTTTGTTAATAGCATTGCGAAGGGAAATGTTCACGCCGTCAGTACTTCCCAGGTCACGGACAGTAGTGAAGCCGGCCATCAGGGTACGTTCGGCATAGCCTACACTTTGAAAGGCGTAATCTGCGGGGTTTTTGGTGAACTCGTCTGCATAGGAGCTTTTGCTCATCTCGCTGACCATATGCACATGCATATCCATCCAGCCAGGGGTAACGGTCTGCCGGCTCAGGTCAATAATCTGGTCCTGCGGAGAACCATTTACAAAGCCATCTTTTATCTCACTGATTTTATTTCCGGAGATGATGACCGACACTTTTTTCCTCGCCGTATTGCTGATGCCGTCAATAAGTGCGCCACAGTGCAGAATGGTGGATTGCGCATAGGTGATGCTGATACCAAGCGTCAGCAGCGCTGTTAACAGAGGTGATTTCATCATCGGAAGTAACGATTTGGAATTTGGGCAAACATCCACTGCTGCACAGTTGCAGCAATGGTGAATCATCTTCTAATTTACGTAATTATTTCTTCAGCACCCTGTTGCTGACAATCTTTTCCAGTACTTCTTCCTTCTGATATTTACTCACCGGAATCTCGTATTTTCCTACATGAAGGATGTTGCCTTCTATGGCGCTGACATGTGGAATGCTGACCAGGTAAGACTTATGCGGCTGTACAAATATGCGGGAGGGTAACATCTCCTGCACCGACTTCAGCGTGGCATGCGTTACGATTTTCCTGTCTGCCGTATAAATGGCTACATAGTTTTCCAGTGCCTCTGCAAAAAGAATATCCTGGAATAAAACCTTTTCCAGTTTATTACCGGTTCTGATAAAGCAGAACTGTGCTGCATCAACCTCCTGGGCAGAGAAGAAATCATAGGCCTTGTTCGCTGCCTTTAAAAAACGTTCAAATGGAATCGGCTTAACCAGATAGTCCAGCACATCCAGCTCAAACCCTTGCAGGGCATAACGTTCATATGCCGTGGTGAATATTACCCTGGGCGGATTCGGAAAGTTTTTCAGAAATTCTATACCGCTGATATAAGGCATTTCTATATCGAGAAACAGGAGGTCTACCGGTTGTTCTTTCAGCACAGTATTGAGTTGCAGAGCGTCTTCGCAGACAGCCACCACATCCAGAAAACCCGTCTGTTTCGCATATCCCAGCAGGCCTTGGCCGGCCAGCGGTTCATCATCGGTTATAACACAGCGTATGATCCTTTTCTCTTTCATGATAGCGTAAGTTTTAATGCAGCACAGAAGGTGTCTTCCTGTATACCAGTTGTGAACACGTGTTTGCCAGGATATAACAATGCCAGTCTTCTTTGCAGGTTCTCCAGTCCGATGCCGCCTTCCCGCAGGGCCGCAAACGGAACCGGCATGGAGTTTTCCACGCAGAAATAAATACTGTCATCCTGCTTTTTCATTTGTATGCTGATACGGAATTTGCCGCCTGCATATTTAAAGGCATTTTCTACCAGCGGCAGAAAAAGCAGCGGATATACCTGCTCCCCGTTGAAGCTCTTGTCAATGTCTACCTGCAGTTGCAACCTGGCGGAAGACCGCACCTGCTGCAGGTCTATAAAATGCTGCAGGTAATTGATTTCACTGCGGATACTGACCATCTGCTGCTGGTCATACAGCTGGTAGCGCAGCAGCTCCGAAAATTTTTCCACCGTCTTTTTCGCCCCCCTTACATCAGTGTCCATCTGGAAGTAGATGGTGTTGAGGGCGTTGAACAGAAAATGCGGATGGTACTGGGCTTTGAGAAATTTCAGTTCTGTCTGCAGCTGATCGTTCGTTATTTTCTCCAGCTGCAGCTGATTGCTGATATATGCCTGCAGGAAGGTGTTGCTGCGCTTGATGCCATAATAGATAAAGGAATACAGCAGTGTGACGATATTGATATCGATGACGTCGAACACCTGCAGCCCGTTATCCGTCACGGCCGCCATGGGTACCATCAGGGTGTTTTGTATCAGCGTATTCACCAGGAATACATACAGCAGTTCCCGGAAAACGCGGCGGTAGGAGAAGCTGGGCGCATATTGTTTATCAAACCGGCTGAACAGACGGTTATAGGCCCACAGGCACAGGTATCCCATCAGGATGCTGCAGCTGATTTCGATGATGTTGGTAGCGGCCGGGCGGCGCCAGAATTCGTTGCCCGACCAGCTGTCTACCAGCAGGCGGATGGTAAAGTAGACCAGCAGTCCATACAATCCGGGAAAAATATATTTATGGAATATTTTCATGACGCAATGGTAAGATACAATTTATTATGCGGTTGCCGGCAGGGGAGCGGCTATCTCCGGAGTGCTGCTTTCCTTTACCACCGGCTTCTCCCGCGGTTTGGGCTTCATGCCGAACAGGAAACGCATCACGGGGAACGGTTGTATAAACAGGTGATAGATGCTCATGCTGACGAAAAAGGTGGACCCTACGGTAAAGAGATACTTCATACCTACGCCGTCCGGCGCTTTCACCACATAATAGGCGAGAATGACAATCACCGTCTGATGCAGTATATAAAAAGGATACACCGCCTGATTTGCATACGTCAGTATCACCGGATGCTGCCTGTTGAGGTATCGCTTCCCATACCCCAGGGCCATGAATACCCACATCCAGCCGGAGATGGCCTGTATAGCCAGGTAGCTGTAGGCAAAAGACATATTTAGAGGTTGTCCCGCATATCTCTCCCCCCATGGATCGGCATCATTCCAGCGGCAGTAGTTAATGAAGATCAGCGTGAGCAGCGCCAGGGCGAAAGACAGCCGCCGGTTGCGTTCCAGGCTGTCCATCAGCGCAGGATGCGCAATACAGATAAACCCTGCCAGTACAAACGTAAGGTAATAGGGGAAGAAGGCATAGTCATGGATCAAGTCACCGGTGGCCGGATATTTCATGACCAGGATGGTGTAGATCAGTACGCCGGGTATCATCAGGAGGTAAATATAGCGGCGGGTGGCCAGCCAGTAGTGCCGTTGGAGGAAAGCCTTTCCCCTGGCGGAGTTGAACCAGACGAATACCGGCGCAAACAGGATGTCGTATACCAGCAGATAGGCGACGAACCACAGGTGATGCCAGCTGAGATCCCCTTTGGGGTAAGCGCCGGTACTGAACATCCGGGCATAGAACTGCAGGAAGTTACCGGTATATCCCTGGGATACGCGTTCCATATATACCTGTGGCGGTACTATTACCAGCATGGCCAGCAGGAGCGGGATGAGCAGGCGCCGGCAGCGGATGGCAATAAAACCTGCGCCGCTTTTTTTCTGCAGCATATAATAGCTGACGGTGCCTGAAATAAAGAACAGCAGCGGCATCCGGCAGCGGTGCAGGAAATCATTGATCTCCATCAGTATGTTGCTGGTAGCGGCATTTTTAATATGCCACCACCAGGGTACATAAGGCATGGCGGAGTGAAAGAAGAGTACGCCGGCGATAGAGATGATGCGGAGCCAGTCGAGCCAGGCTTCCCTGGGAGCAGCAGTATTTGGTTGCATGAGTGGTGTTTTTACAAACGTACCGGCTATACGGAGGGTGGAAAAAGATATTTGACATCCGGACAGTTTAGCGGGGTGTAAGGACAATTTCACTTTTGCTGTGCCTGCTGGCAGATAAATTATGTTTTGTTCAACTTTTCTGCTGTTCAATTTGTTCATTATCTCTGGAGTGTTTTCGGAGTATTCATTTTGTTCATTCAGATGGCAGTTTATGTGTTGAATGATTATTATAATTAATTTACTAACACATTGCAACGTCCTCATTGACTTCCCTTTATCCGATTTTAGGTTGACTTTGCTGAAACGCCATCCATGACTCCAAACCGAAACTATCCGACGCATTTTTATTCTATGGACGCAATCCGTACAGTAGGTGCGTTAATTGTCGTCATATTTCACTGGCAGATGTTTTATTACCCCAATGATGTGTTTACTGAAGACGGGTACAATAAAGCTGCATTACCCTGGTATAATTACCTGTCGGTCATCTATGACGATGCAAGCGTTGTGGTAGACCTGTTCTTTCTGATGTCAGGCTTCGTTTTATTCTGGTTGTATGCGGAATCCATTGCCCAAAGAAAAGTATCATTCGGTAAATACATGGTCACCCGTATGTCGCGGCTGTATCCGGTGCATTCTGTGACGCTTGTGGCGGTGGCCGTCTTTCAGGGACTGATGCTCCGGGATGTCGGACACTATTTTGTGATACAGTATAACGACCTGTATCATTTTATGCTGAACATATTTTTCATGCAGACCTGGGGATTTGAAAAAGGCCCCTCTTTCAACGGACCTTCATGGTCCGTATCTGTAGAAGTAGTCACCTACCTGATATTCTTCCTGCTCTGCCTCATGAAATGGCAGCGCAAAATGATAGTACTGGCCGGTCTTGTGATGGTGGGCTTATTATTCCAGGCGATGGGGCTGCTCTTCGGAAAAGCGATTTACTGCTTCTTCCTGGGAGCCATCATCTACTATATTTATTTATGGCTGATCAAAACCGACAACATGAAGAAAGGACTGAAAGTCCTTGCCGTAATTACCATATCGATGTATATCATGATAGCCGTTGTCTTCTACTATCCGCCGGTGAAAGCAGCATGGGTACAACTCATGCAGCACTTTATTCCGGACAGGTCAGCGGCATTTTATACCAAATCATTCAATGTGGCCAAGAACCTGCTTTTCCGCTCTACTGCATCACCTGTAACGGTGTTATTCCTGGTGGTATGGGAGGCTGCAGGGCTGCGCATGAGCAAGCGGTGGAACATCTTCGGAAATGCCAGCTTTGGCATTTACCTGATGCATTTTCCGCTGATGATACTCACTATATTATCCCTGGAATGGCTGGGCCTGAAAAGAGATGTCATGCACCATCCTGCTGCGATGATCCTGTTCCTCCTGGTATTGGTGAGCCTCAGCATCGTGGTGTATTACCGGTTTGAATTACCGGTACAGAACAGCATCAGAAAATGGTACGCCAACCGGAAATTAAAAACAACCATTCCGGAAGCGCCTGTAATATTAACAGAAAATATTCCGTAGTCCCGGCGTAGGAAAAACGCTGGCTTATAAGAATGCAAAAAAATGGAACAGCCTGCCCCGGCAGACTGTTTGCCATCGTTTGTTAGCGCCATCATTGATTTATTAATCATCTGATATGAGATCAAAATCTAATTATTTACTCATGATGGCCCTGGTAATATTCGCCAGCTGTGTCAATACAAAGAAAATCACCTACTTCAACGACACCGTCACTCCCGGCGCAGATTCGGTGAACCGGCTGCAGCAACTGAAGATACAACCCGGAGATA
Source organism: Chitinophaga solisilvae (assembly GCF_009928525.1). Classification (GTDB taxonomy): domain Bacteria; phylum Bacteroidota; class Bacteroidia; order Chitinophagales; family Chitinophagaceae; genus Chitinophaga; species Chitinophaga solisilvae. The sequence continues at coordinate 259,406 of NZ_JAABOK010000009.1, forward strand.
TACTACAGATCACCGTAACCACCTTCGATAAGGAAATCTCACAGATCTTCAATCCCAATACTGCCGCAGCGGCCGGCCAAACGCCCGGCAACGGTATGGATCAGGGTTACCTGGTTGACAGCAGCGGGTATATAGCCATGCCCGTTATCGGGAAACTATATGTAAAAGATAAAACTACCGCCGGTATCAATGAACTGGTCACGGCCGAGTTGTCAAAAACCGTACGTAACGTGTACGTATCTACGCGGCTGGTCAACTTCCGCGTCTCGGTACTCGGCGATGTGGCCCGTCCCGGATCCTTCCGCATCGGCGGTGAGCGCGCTTCCGTGCTGGATGCCCTCAGTATGGCTGGCGATCTCAACGTAACGGCTAAACGGAATGATGTCATGGTCATCCGCGAAATCAACGGCGTCAAAAGCTATGGTAATATCAATCTCAATGATATAAATGCCCTGTCATCTCCCTACTATTACCTCACCAATAACGACATTATATATGTAAAACCAGGACCGAACAAAAGCTTCCCGTCTTCCCGCACCATTCAGCTGCTGCCTGTTATCACGGGAATCATTTCATTGATTACCACGATTGTTATTCTCAGTAAATGATCAGTACCATATGAGCCACCATAAAGCACCCAACAGCAGGAATACAATTATCGATCTCAACGATCTGATAATGAAAGTATTTTTCCACTGGCCTTTGTATTTCATGGTATTGCTGATCGCCGTTATGGGCGCGCTGCTCTATCTGAAATACAAAACGCCGATGTACATGTCCAGCGCCAGGCTTTACCTTAAGGACGAAAAAAAGACGCCCGGCGAAGAAGGAGACGTGCTGAAATCATTATCCCTCTTCAACAGCGGTAAAAATATCGAGAATGAAATGGAAGTCCTCAAATCTCCCATCCTGCTGGAAAAAACAATCGGAGAAAACGGTTTCAATATTCATTACTATGAAAAAGGCACACTCCACAATGTAGAACTGTACAACGATCTGCCGCTGTCCGTCAGCATCCTGACAGACAGCGCCCGCGTTGGCAATTATAAATTTGATGTGATGCCCGAAAACGGCCTGCTGCACGTAAAACGCATCGGCTCAGATGAAGACTCCACCATGCAGCTGGATGTTAAATCCGGAGAACCTTTTACCATTGATAAAGACAGGTTCGCCATCTTCTGGCATCCTTCCGGCGAAAGGCAGTTCCAGGGCGTTTACCGGATTCAGGTAGACTCCGTGCTGCAGATGGCCTACGACATATCCAAAGACATAGGTACCGCCCTGGTAAACCGTGATGCTACCGTAGTACTGGTCACCTACAGGGACCCCGTACCGGAGCGTACTGCCGGCTTCCTGCAGGCGTTGCTGAATACCTATAACGACTATACGCTGGACGATAAAAACAAAGGCGCACTGCAGACAGTACGCTTCCTCACCATCCGTATCGACTCTCTCCGGGAAGAACTCGGTGTACTCGAAAAACAGGAAGAAAGTTTTAAGGTGCAGCGCGGTATCACAGACATAGACGCCGGCTCCAAACTGGCGCTGGAACAGGTGAAGGAAGCCGATGTGCGCCTCAGCGAAGCGAACCTGCAGCTCTCTGTTTTTGATCAGATAGAAAATTATGTCAGCAACCCTTCCAGTGCTTACCCCTTTGCACCTACCAGCGGAACAGTGGATCAGACACTGACAGCCATGATTAACCGGTATGAAGAAGGACTGAAGGAGAAAAGGCACCTTTCGCTTTCCCTGCAGCCGGGAAGCGCTATCCTGCAGAATGCGGAAGACCAGGTAACGGAAGCCCGCAATACCATCCGGGACTACATCGCGGGCTATAAACGTAATGCCGGTATTGTACAGCGCAAAACGCAGGATAAGGTAAACCAGATACAGAGCCGTATCGCCAATATACCGGCATACGCCAGGGAATATATCAACATCAAACGGCAGCAGTCTGTCAAGGAAAACCTGTATCTCTACCTGCTGAAGAAAAAGGAAGAAGCGTCTGTCGCCTACGCCAGCAATGTAACAGATAATAAGGTGATCTCTCCGGCATTCATTCCGGAGAAACCGGAGTCGCCCAGGAAATCGCTGGTATTCGTAGGATTCATCGCCGCCGGACTGGTACTGGCCAGCATATACATCTACATCAAGTACTTCCTGAACCCGCGGGTGCTGAGCCGCAAGGAAATAGAACAGGTATTCGGGCTGCCGGTGATCGCAGAAATATATCAACAGGACGAAGGAGAAAAAAGCCTGGCCATCAGTACACGGTCCATGTTATCTGAACAGATTTTCAATCTGCGTACCAATCTGAAATTTTTATTGTCAGAACATAAAGGACATGCCACCATAATGCTGACCTCCAGCGTTTCCGGAGAAGGCAAAACATTCCTCTCTGCTCACCTGGCCAATTCACTGACGGTAAGCAACAAGACGGTGGTACTGGTGGAAATGGATCTGCGCAAGCCCAAGCTGTCGCACTTCCTGGGCATGGATCAGCAGGCGGGGATCACCAATTATATCATGGGCAACAAAACCATCGATGAAATCATCCGGCCGGTACCCAATACAGAACGGCTGTATGTGGTGTCTTGCGGACCGATACCGCCCAATCCCATTGAGCTGATAGAGGGCCAGCGCATGGCAGCCCTGCTGGCGGTACTGAAAGAAAGATTTGATTATATCATCATCGACATATCGCCGATAGGTATGGTGTCCGATGCCAAGAGCCTGGCCTCGGTGGTAGATTGCACCCTCTTTGTGGTGAGATATAATTTCACTTTAAAATCCAAACTGATGCCTGTTTCCGAAAATATCAAGGAAGGGTATTTCAAAAAGATGGGCCTCATCTTTAACGGTATAGAATACGATACTTTCTATCCATACTACTATTACGATCAGTATTCCTATAAGGAAAACAGGGATAAGAAAAAGAACTGGGTATCATTCATCAGGAAAACAGCCAAACGGATTGCATAAACTATACGAAAATAGCGCATGGCTGCTGGCAGATAAAGTCAGCAAGCTGTTTCCCGGCATCCTTGTACTGGCGCTGCTGGCGCGGCACCTGGGACCGGAACAGTTCGGCATATGGAACTACGCCATTGCGCTGACCACTATTGTGGGAAGTATGGCTTTGCTGGGAATGGATAAAATTGCGGTGAAGGAACTGGTGAAGAATATTGACCGGCGCGCAGCTGTTATCACCAGTATCATCTTCATGCGCTTTACCGCGGCCCTGATCTGTATGCTGATAAGCATTGCCATTGTAGGCGCCACACGGCAGCATCAGGCGGTGTACATCGTTTGTACGGTGTTCTCCTCCTTTACGGTATTGCTGCAGTCGTTCGATGTGTTCGATTACTACTACCAGGTACAGAATGATGTCAGGAAAGTAATCATCCCCAAAATATCTGTATTCCTGCTTTTCAGTGTAATCAAACTGATAGCTATTGCGTTGAATGCTACCCTGGTGGCCTTCCTGTGGATCACGTTACTGGAGCTGGTAGTCACCTATGCTGTGATACTGCTGTTGTACAGCAGGTACTATGAGCGCCTGTCATGGAATGATATAGACATGCCGCTGGTAAAAGGGCTGCTGGCGCAAAGCTGGCCGCTGATGTTCTCCAACCTGGTGGTAGTATTGTTTGTGAAGGTAGACCAGGTATTGCTGGATGTGCTGGGAAATCCTTACCAGCTGGGTGTTTATGTGGTAGCTGCCCGCATTTCGGAGCTGGGCTACGCTATTCCCACGGTTATTGCTACGGCCATGCTGCCTGATCTGATCCGGCAGAAAAAAATCAGTGAAGCCAGCTACCTGCGCACGCTGGAAAAGTGGCTGCGGTTGTCTTTCTGGGTCAGCTTCCTGGTAGCCTGGGCAGTGATGTTTACCGCGCACCTGATTATACCTTTTCTGTATGGCAGCAGGTACCTGGCAGCTTCCCCGATACTGATGATCCACATCTGGGCCGGTATTCCGGTATTCCTTTGTTCAGTGCTGGTACAGCATCTTATTATTGAAGGAGCGTATAAAAACTATATGTATGCAAATATTGCAGGGCTGATAGTAAATGTAGGGGTTAACTTTTTGCTGATCCCGGTGTACGGCGGCGTGGGCGCCGCTATCGCCACAGTAGCGTCTTATATGTCTGTCTACAGTATGATGCTGCTGCTCGATACTACCGGCTGCAACTGGCAGCTCAGCAAAAAGATGTTCCGCCTGCAGCCGGCCATCGCCGATTTCCGGCAGGCCTGCGCAGGATTTCGCGTGTTTATCAGTAAGCTGTTATCTGTGAATGAAAAAAATCCTTTACCGAATGAGTAAGCTGTATTATATCATCAATAAGATTGCATCCGGACTGTTCCCCAGAATAAGATACAGTGTCAGGGCCTACAGCTCTGAAGGAGAAGACCTGATTCTGAAAAGGATTTTCCATCAGAAAGAAAAAGGCACCTATGTGGATGTCGGTGCGCATCATCCGTTCCGTTTCTCCAACACCTATCTTTTTTACCGGATGAAATGGACCGGCATCAACATCGATCCCATGCCGGGGTCCAGCGCCCTGTTTAACCGGTACCGCCCGATGGATACCAACCTGGAAATAGGCGTATCCGCAGAAAGGCAGCTGCTGACCTATTCTATTTTTAACGAACCGGCGCTGAATACTTTTTCTGCAGATAAAGTAAAGGAATATACCAGGGAACCGCAGTACAAGGTGATAGCAGAGAAGAAGATCGAGACATGGCCCCTGGCAGATATACTGGACCATTACCTGAAAGGCAGTAGCATTGACTTCCTGACCATCGACGCCGAAGGGCTGGATATGGATGTGCTGCGTTCCAACAACTGGGATAAGTACCGGCCTGCCTACGTACTGGTAGAGTCGCAGCCCAATGAGCTGTCAGACATCAACCGCAGCGATTTATGCAGGTATATGCAGGAGGTAGGCTACAACATTTTTGCTAAAACGTATTATACGTATTTCTTCAAAAATATGATGAGTGATGAAAGCAGGAGATAAGCTATATGTTCAATATGGAAGCGGCCCATTTTCGGCGCCGGAAGGCTGGAAGAATTTTGATTCTTCCCCGACACTCCGGCTGCAGCAGCTGCCCCTGATGGGCAGGATTCTCAGGAAGCGCATGCACGTAACTTTCCATCCGGATGTAATACATGGCGATATCATCAGCGGGCTGCCCGGCATTGCCGAAAATTCCTGCGACGGTATTTATTGCAGTCATGTGCTGGAACATCTGTCTTATGCAGATTGCCTCAAAGCGATCCGGAATACTTACCGCATCCTGAAGCCCGGCGGCTATTTCCGCTGTGTGGTACCGGATCTGGAAGTGGCCGCCAAAAGATATATCGACAACCTGGGCCGGCAGGACAGGGAAGCAAACGTAAAATTCCTGCAGGAAACACTATTGGGTAGGGAAGAAAGAAAAAGAGGACTCCGGCACATCGTACAAAGCGCGTTCGGTAACAGCGAACACCTGTTCATGTGGGACGCCGTTTCGCTCAGCCATGCGCTGCAGCAGGCCGGCTTCCGCAATATCCGTAACTGCCGCTTCAACGACGCGCCGGACAATATGTTCGCCAGAGTGGAAGAAGAAATAAGATTCAATAACGCCGTAGCCCTTGAGGCTACCAAGTAGTAGTTATGCATACCCCCGTGTTATTTCTTGTGTTTAACAGACCTGAACAAACCATGCAGGTGCTGGAACAGATCCGTCAGCAACGGCCGCAGTATTTTTATATCGCAGCCGACGGCCCCCGGGGCAACAGGCCCGGAGAAGCGCAGCAGTGCGCCATTACCAGGGAGCAGGTGCTGAAAGGAATCGACTGGCCCTGCCAGGTACGTACCCTGTTCCGGGAAGAAAACCTGGGATGCGGAAAGGCGGTAAGCAGCGCTATCGACTGGTTCTTCAGCCAGGTGGAAGAAGGCATCATCCTGGAAGATGACTGTATCCCCGCACCGGGATTTTTTTCCTTCTGCACCCGCCTGCTGGAACATTACCGGCATGATACCTCCGTGATGCATATCAATGGCAGCAACTACCAGGCTGGAATACAGCGGGGCGAAGCATCCTACTATTTTTCCCGCTACAGCCACATATGGGGATGGGCTACCTGGAAACGCGCCTGGCAGCGGTATGACTTCACCCTGCTGCATTATCGCAATGCCTCACGGGAAGGCATGAACGAAAAACTCCTGCAGGATGTGCAGGCCATATACGACCACGCTATCGACACCTGGGATATTCAGTGGTTTATGACCGTCTGGTTTAACAAAGGACTGGCTGTTACGCCCAACGTTTGCCTGGTCCGGAATATCGGCTACGGAAAAGACGCCACCCACACCCGGCATATGCCGGGCTGGTTCAGGAAAATAGTATACGGTGACCTGGAACAGATCACTCACCCCGCCGTAAAGGCAATAAACCGGGCAGCAGACGATTATACGGAAGAAACCATATTCGGCGGCAACAAGCTCCTGGGAAAAGTGAAACGGATTGTGAAGGAAAACAAATTATTGTATCATCTCTATAAACGCATTTACAGCTAATGGATCTGGAATCGGCCTATAGTAGTTTTCAGAGCACAAATGTTTTTGTGGAAATATTCAGGGAACTGATGCCCCTGGTTATTGCCATCACCTTGCTGTACCTCTATTACCGGGGCAGAATCACCATTATTGATACCCTGCTGTATGCCTTCGCATCGGAAGCCTACACCATGCTGGCCATCGGCCCTACCTTTACCGCCAGCTTCTTTATCCAGATGTTCTTCCTGGTAGATCAGGTACACCGGCTCATTACCGGCAGGCTTTTCATTAAAAAGGAATACCTGCTGCTGCTGATGATGCCACTGCTGTCGCAGGTAGCGGTGTTCCTCATTATACAGCTGTACAAAGATCCCTTTTCCTATCCGCAGGGTAAGATGTTTACCTTCTATACCAAACCGCTTTACTTCTATATAAAAACCTACCTGCCGCTGATGGCGCTGGGCGCCAGGATCATACAGGACCGGGAATTTATTTCCTTTAATGGTTTTTATGCCACCATGAAAAGAATCACCATGATTGCCTGCTGTATTGCCGTTCTGCAGATACTGGTGATCCGTATTTTCAACAGTATTGAACTGGGAGAAGTGTTCGGGCTGCAACGGCGCTACCTCATAGAAGGCGTCAGCAACGGTATCCTCGGGATGCGGGTTCAGGCGCTGTTTTCGGAACCTAAAACCTTCAGCGCTTTCCTGTCGCTTTCCATTCCGATACTGATAAAGGACCGGGAGTATAAATCCGCTTTATTCGCCTTCTTAATCGCTTTCTCTACTTCCTCCCAGACTTTCTGGGTAAATATGATGATAGCAGGGCTGCTGTTTGTTTTTCTGAAGAACATGCCTTCCGTCAGAACTAAAATCCTCGGAACACTCGGCGTCGTAATCGGCGTGTTTCTCATCGTGGCAGCCTCCAAGGATTTCTTCCTGAAACACTATATGGAAAACAGGAACGATCCCTTGTATAAAACGCTTTTTGAACGTTCCGCCTACCGCTATGATAATGAGATCTGGCAGAAAGATAACATCGTGCTGGGTATTCCGCTGCAGCGGGATATGGAACTGCCTATTGTAGACTTTTTCCGCAGCGAGCCATACCTGCTGATTTCAGGATACGGGCCAGGTAACAGCGTGTTTATTCCGGAAACCTATTTCTTCGGACAGTATACTTCCAAGGCATGGGCCTCCGGTATCGGCGGGCATAATATCAATATGCGCTGGTTTTATATACTGGCGGAATTCGGGGCAATCGCCCTGTGCTTCTTTTTTATAATCATGACAAAAACCAATCAACGGAATACATCTTTCAATAACCATTACCTGGCGTACGTAGCCATTTGTTTTTTCTTTTGTCAGATTGACCTCTTCCTGATTATTGTGGCGCTGCTGAGCGTGTACGGCAATAATGACCCGGAAGAGGATGATGCGGAAGAAGAGGTGGCGCCGCGTCTCCGGGGATTGTAATGTATGGTGCTTATGGAGCTGTTTATGGATAATATCGTATTTACCATTCAGAAGGCAGGCGGTGTGTCTGTTTACTGGTACGAGCTGCTGAAGGGCATCTGTAACAGCGGGATGACCGTTAATTTCCTCAACGCGCATCCGTCATCTTCCAACCTGTTTGAGCAGCGGCTGGACTATCAGCGGCATAGATGCATCCGGGAGAGTGTGATTCCCGACAAATACCTGCGTTACCTGCCGGTGCGTTGTAAGCTGCCGGCAGCGGCGGTTTTCCACGGAGGCTATCTCCGCGTATCTCCGCAGAAGGATATTGTGAACATACTGACATTGCATGATTTCGCGCATGAACACCGGCTGGCTACCGGCTTTCCGCGGGGGCTGGCCAATAAAATGCAGAAGGCATACGGTATCCGGCGGGCAGATGGTATCATCTGTATCTCTCATAATACCAGGAAAGACCTGCTGCATTTTTATCCGGATACTGATCCCGCGAAGGTAAGAGTGATCCATCACGGGATTGCAGACGACTTTTACCCGGCCGCTAAACAGCAGTCGTGCCTGCTGCGCCAGCCTTACATTCTGTATGTCGGCGGCCGGAGGAAATATAAAAATTTTCTGGCCGCACTGGATACCATGCAACGGCTGCCACGCGCATACCGCCTCGTAGCCGCGGGTGGCGAACGCTGGGAACCCTGGGAAATCAGTTTGCTGGAAAGCCGCATTCCCGGCCGCTACCAGCTGTTTCCGGAGGTAACCGCAGCAGACCTGAATCAGTTGTATAATCATGCTTTCTGTCTCCTGTATACCTCCACCTACGAAGGATTTGGCTTCCCGCCGGGAGAAGCGATGAAGGCCGGATGTCCGGTAGTGAGTACGCTGGCAGCCTCCATTCCGGAAGTGGTAGGGCCGGCCGGACTGCTGGCCCGTACCGCTGATGCAGCCTCCTTTGCAGCGCAAATCCGGATGCTGGAAAACGAACAGCTGCGCGGACAGCTGATACAGGCAGGATTCAGTCAGGCAGCGCTTTTCACCTGGGAGAAAAGTATAGCGGAAACCATTCGTTTTTATAAAGATTGCTGGAGTAATAAATTTTCAACATGAGTACATTGTTTAAAGTAGTAGATGCAGCAAGAGTGATGCTACAGTCAGGCAACAGCTTTTTTTCGCTGATGAAAAAGGGAGCTTCCATCGCTTCCACACGCCTGCTGCATAACTGCTCCCATTATATTCCGCAGCTGAACACCATCCTGGATGTAGGCGCCAACAAAGGCCAGTTTGCACTGGCCGCAGCACAGCGCTATCCGGATGCGGTGATTCATTCCTTTGAACCCGTGCCGGATACCTTTGCGGAATTATTGCAGAACACCAGGAAAACACCGGCGATACATACCCACAACTTTGCGCTGGGCAGCTGCAACGGCATGCTGGAATTTTACAGTAACAGCTATTCACATGCCAGCTCCGCCCTACAGGTGTCGGAACTGCAACAGCAGCTGATACCGCGTACCGCCAACGCCCGGAAGATAGAAGTGGCCGTACGTCAGATGGATTCCCTGCTCGGACATATCACCTTCCGCGCCCCGGTACTCCTGAAACTGGATGTACAGGGCTTTGAAAAAGAAGTATTGCTGGGCGCAGAAAAATGTATTCCACAGATAGACTATCTGGTGTTTGAAACCTCCTTTGTACGCATGTACGAAGGCGAACCGCTGTTTGATGAAATGCACCATTTTGTAAAAGAACAGGGCTTTGAACTGATAGCGCCGGTAGGCTACCTGCAGTCGGATAATCTCCAGATACTGCAGATGGACCTGCTGTACCGGAGAAAAAGAATTAACGGATCAGCAAGACATAAATACTGAGTACAATGGTCAAATGTGAAAATGTAAAGCTGCATCGAGTATGAGACAGATCCTGAATGCATCCCTGTTTCTGAGACAGCTGATGGATTATGCTGTACTGGCCGGATCTTTCTGGCTGGCGCAGCAGTATATTCATGTACAGGGAAATGCAGCATTCCTACAGCTGAATTTATTACTGCTGATGATGAGCCTCCTGTCCTGGACCATCATCGGTACTTATCTGCATTTATATGATGATTTCCGCTCCAGGCCATTTTCCTATGAGTTTGTAGTTATCCTCAAAACCATCCTGCTGCATGTTTGTGTGCTGACCTTCCTGTTTTTCTACTTCTTTAAATACTATCCCTACTCACGTACTTTCACCGTTGTTTACTCCATCAACATTTTTGTAGGGATTATCATTTCCAAATTATTAATAAAGAAGTTTCTGCTCCGCCTCCGTATGCACGGGCATAATACCAGGAATATACTGATTGTGGGCGCAGGTGAAACAGGATTGAATTTTCACCAGACCATCATCGACAATGAACACTATGGCTACCGCTGCGTGGGCTTTGTGGATGATATCCGGAACAAACAGCTGAACGGGCAATACCTGGGCACGCTGTCAGAATTAAAACAGATACTTGAGAAGCACGAGGTAGACGATGTAGTGGTAGCCCTGCCGGAAAGTTCGCGGGAACAGACGCAGCAGATTATCACCACCAGTGAAGGCGCCGCCAAGCGGGTGCGGATTATTGCCGGTTGCCATCATCACTGTACCACTACGGTGAGCATGAGCTTATTCGGCACTTTTCCGCTGATTACCATCCGCTCTTCGCCGCTGGACGACAGCGGCCGGCAGCAGCTCAAGCGCCTGTTCGACATCTTCATCACCATCACACTGCTGATTACCTTTTCCTGGCTCTTCCTCCTGATAGCGCTGCTGATAAAAATATCCTCACGCGGCCCGGTGATCTACAAACAGGAAAGATGGGGACTGAAGAACCAGCGGCTCACCTGCTATAAGTTCCGGACCATGGTGCCGAACAGCGAATGGAACAGCAGCGGACAGTTTATGCTGACCATGCGTAATGACCCGCGTATTACGCTGGTAGGACGTTTTCTGCGGAAGACCAACCTGGATGAACTGCCGCAGTTCATCAACGTGCTGAAAGGAGATATGTCTTTCGTAGGGCCGCGACCGTTAGCCACCGCCGAACATATGGAGCTGAAGGAAAAGGTGAGTCATTATATGGTAAGACATTATATCAAGCCGGGAATTACAGGCTGGGCGCAGATCAACGGGTGCAGGGGCAACCTGTCTGACCCGGAACAGATGCAGAAACGTATTAACCTGGATATCTGGTACCTGGAGAATTACAGTCTGTGGCTCGATTGTCAGATTATATTTCAGACGTTTGTATCCATGATCAAGGGAGACAGAAATGCTTTTTAGCTTATGCGGTTGTTACTGATCACAGGGAATTTTTCACCGGAACCCAACGGTACCGGCAAATACAACGGAGAGATGATCCGCTGGCTTGCGGGCCGCGGGTATGACTGTACCGTTATTACCACCTATCCCTACTATCCTGAATGGAAGGTACAGGCACCCTACACCTCCCGGAAGTACCGGTTTACCAAAGAAGTACAGCAGTTTGATACAGGCCGGATTACTGTTTACAGATGCCCGCAATATGTGCCGGTGAAGCCTTCCGGGAAGAAACGCATATTACAGGACGCCACCTTTGCGGTAGCTGCAGCGTGGCAGTTGCTGTTAACCTTACCGCGGCAGCGGTTTGATATAGTCATGACCGTGGTGCCCTCCTTTATCCTGGGCTTGCTGGCGGTATTCTACAAAAAAGTACGGGGGGCAAAGTTTCTTTATCATATCCAGGATATGCAGATAGAAGCGGCGAGGGACCTGCGCATGATCCGCTCTCCCTGGCTGCTGCAGCGGCTTTTCGGCATGGAGCGTTTTATCATGCGGCGCGCCGATGTCATCAGCAGTATCTCTGATGGTATGATCCGGAAGATAGGGGAGAAGGCCGGCAGGGAAGTGATGCTGTTTCCCAATTGGGTAGATGTAAGCCTGTTTCATCCACTGGAAAACAAGGAAGTGCTGAAAGCGGAATATGGTTTTAAGGCGTCGGACCGGATTGTTTTATATTCCGGTGCTATCGGGGAAAAGCAGGGGCTGGAGGCGGTGTTGCATGCAGCAGCATCTTTCCGGGATAACCCGGCGGTGAAGTTCCTGATCTGCGGCTCCGGGCCTTACCGGCAGCAGCTGCAGCTGATGGCCGAATCGCTGCAGCTGCAGAATACTATCTTTATGCCGCTGCAGCCCTTCGAAAAATTCAACCGGTTTCTGAATATGGCAGATGTGCACCTGGTCATTCAGAAAGGCCATGCCGCAGACCTGGTGATGCCTTCCAAACTCACGACCATCATGGCGGTAGGCGGACTGGCCATTGTAACAGCCAATCCGGGTACCAGCCTGCATGAGCTGATAACGCGTCATGAGATGGGTATTGTTGCAGAAGCAGACGACCAGTCTGAATTGAATAACGCTATCAGCAAAGCTATTGCCGGCGATGCGGATATATATGCGCAGAATGCCCGCAGATATGCCCTGGAGCATTTATCTGTAGATAAAATAATGCCTGCCTTTGAGCAGGCTGCACAAAATTAGCGGGCCGTTTTCCGGATAGCTACCACGTTCTGGAAAGAGAATATTTCGTAGGTGATGGTATTATATTTCCCCAGCGCTCTTAATCCGTCAGGCAGCAGGCGGTAAAATTCGTATTCCGGCAGCAGGTCCACGATATCTTTCAGGAATGTTCTGGAGATGACATGCATGGAGTTGAACTCTATCTGCACCGCTTTCACGATACCTCTGCGGATGGTTTCCTTTGCGCCGTTCAGTACAGCCAGTTCATGGCCTTCCGTATCTATTTTCAGGAGAGCGATTTCATTGATCTGATGAGCCGCAACAAATTCGTCGATGGTGGTCAGCGCGATGGCTACCTCCTGGGCAACGCCGTGATGCAGTTGCTCGATCACATCTTTATAGAGGGAAGCGTGGGAAGAAGTACCCGCGCCGTAGTCGTAGATAGCGGTGGTGGTAGCAGCTTCTCCTGCGCCGAAAGGCACAGCGGTAAACTGATAGGTGGCAGCGGCTTTTTCCAGTTCCCGGAATGTTACCGGATGCGGTTCAAAAGCATAAATGGGAAGTTTGATGTTGTTCTTCCGCAGCATAACTGAGTAGTGGCCAACGTTGGCGCCAACGTCCAGGATAGCGCCGGAAGACAGGATGCCGGTATTGGTGATGTACTTGATGAATGCCTTTTCACCGGATACGGTGTCGTTTTCATAGTTCTGCATACCCATGCCCAGCATGCTCAGTTTATACACGTACTGATGTACAGGATAGAAAATTTTTCTTGCAAACAGAAAAACGTAAACTCTCTTTAGAGATTTAGCTAATGGACCCATTTATTTGCTTTGTGAGAATGATTGCTACTCAATTACCAGCTGGCAAATTATTAAATATATACGAAATCTGACAGGATAATTTGTAGCTCTTTTGTTAAGCACGTCAGAGAATAATCAGGTCTTTCGCTTTATATGCCTGCAAGGCTTCACTGCCCGCAGGAAGTTCAGTAATCAGGTAATCAATATCCTGCAGATCGGCGATCTTCATTTTCATGGATGAGTTCAGCTTCTCAGAAATGGCCAGTATGGCTACTTTATCGGCTGCCTTAATCATCGCTTTCTTTACCTGTATAGTTTCCCAGTCCGCATCCGTCAGCCCGTTCACGGGATCAATGGCGTTGGTGCCGATGATACAGAGGTCCGCCTTGATATTGGAAAGGTATTCAAATACTTCGCCGCTGACGGTCATCTGGCTGTAGGCGGATATCTGTCCGCCGATAACGATGGTTTTAATCATCGGTTTATCCAGCAGTTCTACGGCGGAGAGTACATTCACCGTAATAAAAGTGGCGCGCAGGGTGGCCGGTATTTTTTTGATGAATTCCCGGATGGTGGTACCGCCGCCGATAAGTACGATCATATCATCGCGGAGGAGTTGCAGCGTTTTTTCTGCAATGGCCAGTTTGTTGTTCTGTGCGTAGGTTTGCGAGTCATGTCCGTAATGATAGGCGATGGACATGGCGCCGCCCTTTATTTTTACCACTTCGCCGTCATCCGCCAGCTCATTCACATCGCGGCGTATGGTATCTTCAGAAACATTAATCAGGCTGACCAGTTCACTGTAGGTGATGCGGGTATGGATGTTCACCTGCTGAATGATCAGTTGTTTCCTCGATTTTTTGGTGAGGGAAGCGGGGGGTACGTGGTCCTGAGTGTTAATGCTATCCATATCGTCTGATAAAATTCAAAGTGATGATAGGTAAAAATTCCAGCATTTGCAAAAAACGCAGGAATCTGCCTATTCCGGGTTAAGTGACAAAATTAGCAGTTACCCCACAAATTTGCACTTTTAGTAAAGAAAATAATTTTTCCGCAATTTTTTACTACCTGTAAATAATTAATTTTCCCCGGTATAGCCGCGTTTATTGCTGTTCTTGATAAATATTATGCATTATTTGCAATATTTTTCTGCAAATAATTTGCAGAAATAAATGAAATCCCTATTTTTAGACCTGTATTCCGCATTATTTGAAGAATTGTCAACCAACTTACCACATGATGAAAAATATGATAAGAGTGGCCTCCTTACCAAAGATCCTCCTGCCACTGCTAGGCCTGTTGATAGCTGTATGCAGCCACGCGCAGACAACACAAATCTCAGGTACCGTGACCAACGCAGCCGACGGACAAAAAATTATCGGCGCCACCGTATCGCTCGTAGCCGCTAAAGGAGTAGGCGCTATGACCGACGCGGAAGGAAAATTCGCGATCAAAATTCCGGCAGCCTATGCCAGCAACATCGAACTGGCGGTTACTTTCATTGGATTTGAAAGAAAAACCGTAAAAATTGCACCCGGACAAACCGCCATCAACATTCCACTGGACGTCAGCGCCAAAGCACTGGGCGAACTGGTGGTGACTGCACTCGGCATTAAAAAGGAAAAGAAAGCACTGGCCTACGCCGTAACGGAAGTGAAAGGCAGTGACTTCACCCAGGCCCGCGAAATCAACGTGGCTGATGCCTTGACCGGTAAAATTGCCGGTGTCAACGCTTCCAGCCTCGCCAGCGGCCCCGGTAGCTCCAGCCGCGTGATCATCCGCGGTAACGGCTCCCTCAACGGTGATAACCAGCCACTCTATGTAGTGAACGGGATGCCTATCGATAACACCACACAGAGCAATGTGGCCAGCGGCAACAGTTCTATTGGTCTGAACAGCGACCGTGGCGATGGTATCGGTGGTATCAACCCGGACGACATTGAAACCATCACTGTGCTGAAAGGCGGCCCTGCTGCTGCCTTGTACGGTGCGCGTGCTTCCAACGGCGTTATCCTCATCACTACCAAAAAAGGTGTAAAACAAAAAGGTATCGGCGTGGATTACAACTCCACCTTCACGCTGGAAACACCTTCCATCATCCCTGACTGGCAATACCAGTACGGCTCCGGCCAGAATGGCAAAAAGCCGGTCACCATGGGTGAAGCTATCGCCGCCGGCCGCCTCTCCTGGGGACCTAAAATAGACGGCAGCGATGTGATTCAGTTTGATGGAGTAAGCCGCCCGTATGTAGCACAGAAAAACAACATCAAGAACTTCTACAATACCGGTAACACCTTTACCAACACCCTGGCTTTCTCCGGCGGTTCGGACAACACGCAGTATCGTGTATCCTTATCCGATATGAACAACCATGGCCTGGTACCTAACCAGTCGCTCAACAAAAAAATATTCTCTGTCAGCCTGGTATCCAACCTCAGTAAAAAACTGACCGTGGAAGGCTACGCACAGTATAATATTGAAAAAGCCAAAAACAGAAGCGGCGTATCCGATGCACCGGGTAACGTGAACTGGGGCCCGTATGTACTTGCCAACACGGTAGACATCCGCAGCCTGGATCCCGGCTACAATGCTGCCGGCAGGGAAGTGGACTGGAACCCTTCCGGTTTCGCCAGCAACCCGTATTTCGTGATCAACAAATTCCGCAACAATGATGACCGCAAACGTTTTATCGGTAATGCGAGCATCAAATACAACCTGTTCGATAACCTGTTTGTACGCGGCCGTGTGAACCACGATTACATGAACATCAACTACACAGGTATTGTGCCTACCGGTACCGCTTATGCACCGAAAGGCTTCTACCAGCAGTATACTACTACCAGCACGGAAACCAATGCAGAGCTGACCATCAACTACCAGGGCAAACTGGGCCGCGATTTCGCGCTCACTGCCATGGCCGGTGGTAACAAACGCAAATCCATTTCCGATGCGGTGAACCTGAACGGTACTGATTTCTTCGCACCCGGCTTCTATGATCCATCCAATGTGGTGAGCCTGGGTACCGTAAATGTAAACCAGCGCCAGGCAACCAACTCCCTCTTCGGTTCGGTAGATCTCTCCTGGAAAGACATCCTCTTCCTGACTGCTACCGGCCGTAATGACTGGTTCTCTACCCTGTCGCCACAAAACAATAATATCTTCTATCCCTCTGTGGGCGCCAGCTTCCTGCTGTCTGAAGCCGTGAAGCTCCCATCCTGGGTAAACTATGCGAAGGTTAGAACCTCCTGGGCGCAGGTGGGCGGCGCTACGCCACAGCCTTATGCCCTGTACCAGACCTACACCATCCTAACCGGTGGCGGGCACCTGGGACAACCACTGCAGATGCCTACGCAGACACCTTCTGCTACCGGTATCGGTGGCTCCGGATTACTCCAGGCGCCTAACCCGGATCTGAAACCACTGCTGTCTACCACCTTTGAAGCTGGTGTGGAAGGACGTTTCCTCAACAACCGCTTATCGGCAGACATCACCTGGTACAGCCGCAGAACTACCAACGACATCATGCAGGCAGCCATCTCTCCGGCTTCCGGCTATAACTTCGCCCTGCTCAACGTAGGCGAAATGAGCAACAAGGGTATTGAAGTCATGCTCGGCGGTACCCCCGTGAAAAAGAAGGATTTCTCCTGGGATGTAAGCTATAATATGGCCTACAATAAAAATGAAGTGGTGAAACTGGCTGAAGGTATCAACAGCCTGCAGCTGGATGTGAGCGTAAACAGCTACGCCTATATTTTTGCAGAAGTAGGTAAGCCCTACAGCACCATCAAAGGTTTCAAGGTACTGAAAGATGCCAGTGGCAATACCGTTTATGATAACAAGACAGGTTATGAAATGAGAACGCCGCTGACAGATCTCGGCACCGGTGTGTCTCCGTTCTCCGCCGGTATCACCAACAATTTCCGCTACAAACAGTTTAACCTGAGCTTCCTGATTGACGGTAAATTCGGCGGTCAGGTGTACTCTGCCACCAACCTGTACGGCACGCGCTTCGGTCTGCATGACATGACCCTGCCCGGCCGCGATGGCGGATTAACCGTAACCGGTGTAGACCAGGATGGTAAACCGTTCTCCAAAACATTTACCTACGATAAAGACCTGCAGGGATATTATGACAACTATAAAAACCTGTCAGAGAAGTTTGTGTATGATGCGAGCTTCATTAAGTTAAGACAGGTAGTACTCACCTACAATATTCCGGCTAAAGTATTTGCTTTCGCAAAGATGCAGTCAGTAGCTGTTTCCTTTGTAGCCAGAAACCTGTTTATCCTGTATAAAAATGCGCCGAACATCGATCCGGAGTCTACTTTCAGCAACTCCAACGCGCAGGGCTTTGAAATGTTTGGTGTACCACGTACCAGAAGTTTCGGTCTGAATCTGCAGGTAAAACTTTAGTTCATCATTAAACATTACACACATGCTACGTTTCGCTAAATATAAATATATACTGTTGTTAGGTGCAGTGCTGGGTTTTACATCCTGTGACAAAGGATTTGAGAAAATGAATGTGAATCCCAATGCTGCAGAAAATCCGAATATTGATCTGCTGTTCACACAAAGTCTTTTGAAAGGTCAACTACCATATGACAGGGGGTATTTTTATACTTCCTATCTTCATTGCGGTACTTATATCCAGCACTTCTCCATCGCCAAGGAAATAGGCGGTGCCGGTGCGGGTGACAAATATGCCGTGAACGATTTCTATCAGAGTTTTTATTTCAGGTACATCTATACCAATGCAGTTACAACATTGGGAGAGATTCTGATGGCCGCCACATCAGCAGATGATGTGAACAAGCTGGCTGCCACCCGTATCTGGAAAGTACTGCTGATGCAACGTATCACGGATCTCTACGGAGATGTGCCTTATTCCGAGGCCATCCGCGGCAGGTCTAAATTATTTCTTCCCAAGTACGACACACAGGAAGATATTTATGCAGACATGCTGAAAGAACTGGAAGCTGCCATCAAATCATTCGATGCCACCAAACCTACCTTCGGCAGTGCCGATCTGCTCTTCAAAGGCAACATCGCACAGTGGAAGAAATTCGGTTACTCCCTGATGCTGCGTGTAGCCATGCGCACCACGAAGAAAACCGGCGGTAAGGTGATTGCGAAAGACTGGGTGCAGAAAGCCATTGAAGGCGGTGTGATTACCGGTGCGGCAGACAATGCCATCCTGCGTTACAGTAACGGACCGCAGACATACAACAACAACCCGGTTGCTTTTGAACTGGTAGGACAGGATTATGTATCTACCTCCAAAGGCGCTGCCAACACAGAATGGGGCAAGTACAGCAAAACCTTCATCGATTTCCTGAAGTCGCATAATGATCCGCGTTTAGGCGTGGTGTCTGTGGTGTGGAATGCTGGTAACCCGGATACCTCCGCTGCCATTCAGAAAGGTATGCCTAACGGTACCGATGTACGCCTGCCCGATTTTGTTACCTATTCAGAGCCGAACCCGGCTACCATCCTGCAATATAACGCACCGCTGATGATACTGACCAGCGCAGAAACCAATCTGCTGCTCAGCGAAGCGGCCCTGCGCGGATGGAGCAGCGGCGACAAAGCACAATATTACAGAGAGGGCGTAACCGCCGCACTGCGTAACTGGGCACAGTTTGGCGCAGCAGGCGTTATCCCGCAGGAAAAAATCAGCCAGTATGTTAGCGATAACGCACTGGATGCAGGCGGTTCATTCGAAACGCAGATGAATCAGATTCACACTCAGTTCTGGGTGGCTTTATTACTCGATGAACAGGAAGCCTATGCCAACTGGAGACGCACCGGATACCCGCAGCTCACTCCCGTGAATTACAACGGAAACGTTACCAACGGAACTATTCCGCGCCGTTTCCCCTATTCACAGGCGGAGCAGGGTATCAACGGTGTGAATTACAAAGCGGCTGTTGACAGACAAGGGCCGGATTTATTAACAACCAGAATCTGGTGGGACAAATAACCATGAAAAAGCTACAACTCATCTTACTTGTTCTTTTGATTCATAACTGCCTGTTCGCACAAAGGAAAGAGGCTGCCCCTGTGGCAGCCTTGATTCCTTTGCCCGTAGCAGTTTCCATGACAGCGGATACCTTTTTTATTACCGCCAACGCGGCAATAGGAAATGCTCCCGCATTACAGCAGGAAACAAAGCTCCTGCAGGAATATGTACACCACGCAACCGGCCATGCCTTACCTGTACAGGATAACGGCGCTATTGTGCTGCAGCTGGACAGTTCCGTGGTGAAACAGCCGGAAGGCTATCAGCTGCATATCACGCCGGCACAGATAAAAATTACAGGTCATGATGCGGCGGGTGTAACGCATGGTATTGAAACCCTGCGGCAGCTGTGGCGCCCGAAAGGTGCTGTGCTGGTGGTACCCGGAGGTCTGATTACAGACTATCCGCGCTTTTCCTACAGGGGCATGCACCTGGATGTTGGCCGTCACTTTTTCTCCGTTGATTTTCTCAAGGAGTTCATTGACAAGCTGGCTTATTACAAACTCAACAACTTCCACTGGCACCTGACGGATGACCAGGGATGGCGTATAGAAATAAAGAAATATCCCCGCCTGCAGAGCGTGGCAGCCTGGCGTGATCAGACGATGATCGGTCATAAGAAGGAGCTGCCGCACCGCTTCGATGGCAAACGTTACGGCGGCTACTATACGCAGGAACAGGTCCGCGAAGTAGTAGCCTATGCCGCAGCCAGGCATATCAACGTAATCCCTGAAATAGAAATGCCGGGACATGCGCTGGCAGCCCTCACTGCGTACCCTTCGCTGGGTTGCACGGGCGGCCCGTACAAAACCGCCCAGTTCTGGGGCATCTTCGATGATGTCTTCTGCGCCGGTAAAGACAGTACCTTCCTGTTTCTGCAGGATGTACTGGAAGAAGTCATTGCGCTGTTCCCTTCTTCGTATATCCATATAGGTGGGGATGAATGCCCGAAAGTGAGGTGGAAGGCCTGTGCCGCATGCCAGCAACGGATGCGCCGGGAAAACCTGCCGGATGAACATGCGCTGCAGAGTTATTTTATCCGCCGTATCAGTGATTTTGTGAAAAGTAAAGGCCGTCATATCATCGGATGGGATGAGATACTGGAAGGCGGGCTCGCACCCGGCGCCACCGTGATGAACTGGCGGGGCGTAGATGGTGCAGTGAGCGCCGCCCGGCAACAGCATCATGTTATCATGACACCGGAAGACGATCTCTACTTCGATCATTACCAGTCATTATACCTGGCAGAGAAGCCTACCGCTACCGGCTATACGCCGCTGGAGGAAGTGTATGCCTACGAGCCACTGCGTGCTGCAGCAGATACCTCCCTGCTGCCTTTCATCGCCGGCATACAGGGACAGATGTGGAGCGAATACCTGCCGGATGAGGCGCAGGCGCGTTATATGATCTACCCGCGTTTGCAGGCAATGGCAGAAAGAGCGTGGTCGCCGCAGACAGTAACGGATTACAGCAATTTCACACAAAGGCTGGAAATGCAGACCGGCGCTGCACCGGCAGCACCTTATAATGAAATCCGTTATTCGGCTGACAGCATCGCTAAAGGCAGGATTTATATTTCCCTGCGCAGCCACCTGCCGGGAGCAGTCATCCGTTATACAACAGACGGCTCGCAACCTGACGGAAACAGCAAAATCAGTGACGGCAAATCTATCTTACTGCAAAAAAATACAACGGTCAAAGCCATGTTATATGTTTCGGGCAAACCTGCAGGGCGGCTTTTCCAACAATCATTTTTAGTGCATAAGGCTACTGGTGCGGCTATTTCCCTGCAGGAGGCGCCCAACCGCTTTAGCAGTAATGCGGCTACGCTGGTAAACGGCATTGAAGGTACGCATCGCTATAACGATGAACAGTGGACCGGTTTCAGTGCCAGGGACCTGCATGCTGTCATTGACCTGGGCAGCGTGCAAACGGTTACGCAGCTGGGCGCCAACACGCTCAACTACCACTGGCAGAAAATGTGGCCTCCCGTATCGTTACAGTTTGAAGCATCTGCCGATGGCGTACATTATCAGCGTATAGCCGTTACTGATAGTTTTCCGGTAAATGGCATCAACAGAGCCAGATGGACCATCGCGCCGCTGAAAGCCCGCTACATCAGGGTGACAGCCACCAATAAAGGTGTGATACCTCCCGGAGAATACGTGGCAGGCGCCAGCAGCATGATGCTGATAGACGAAATTATTGTTAACTGATTACTGCTGTTCCGCATTCCACGGTTAACTCATCACTCATTTGTAATTGCAAGCAGGGCATGGCTTTTTTCATCGTCTTTATTTGTATTCTCATATTAATCCTGTTACTGACCTGGGGAAAGCTCAATGCCTTCCTCGCTTTCCTGGTGGTGTCGCTGTTGGCCGGCTTCCTGCTGGGAATGCCGGTGAATACCATCACCGCGTCCATGCAGAAGGGGATAGGCGATACCATCGGCGGACTGCTGATTATCATCTCCCTGGGCGCCATGTTAGGAAAGCTGGTGGCAGAAAGCGGCGCTGCACAACAGATCGCCAACGCCCTCATGAAGGCATTCGGTCCGCGCTATGTGCAATGGGCATTGCTGATTGCAGGCTTCATCATCGGTATTCCCCTGTTTTACGGCGTTGGCTTTGTATTGCTGGTGCCATTGATATTTTCGGTGGTCTATCAGTATAAACTACCCGCGGTATATATCGGGTTACCCACGCTGGCGGCATTATCCATCACTCATGGATTTCTGCCTCCGCATCCGTCGCCGGTAGCGCTGGTTACCACTTTTAAAGCCAGTATGGGACTGACGCTGCTGTACGGGCTGATAGTAGCCATACCGGCGTTGCTTATCGCGGGGCCTTTTTTTGCCAGATACCTGAAAAAAATACCTGCCGCTCCTGCAGCCATGTTTGCAGCGGAAGATAAAAACGCGCAGGCATTGCCCGGCGCCGCCAATAGCTTTCTGACAGCTCTGCTGCCGGTGTTGCTGCTGATTGTGACCACCGTGCTGACGTATGCCGTGAAACAGGCATCTCCTGAAACACAGCGCTTCATTGCTTTTGCCGGCGACGCGCCGGTGGTAATGCTGTGCTGCGTCATCATCGCCACTTTCACACTGGGCATCTGCCAGCAGCGCAGTATTAAATCTGTTATGACTATTTATGCAGATGCGGTGAAGGATGTGGCCATGATTCTGCTCATCATTGCCGGTGCAGGCGCGCTGAAACAGGTGCTGGCAGACAGCGGCGTGAGTAAGGACATTGCCCTGGTAATGCAGTCCTGGCACATTCCCTTGCTGGTACTCGGCTGGCTCATGGCCGCGGTAATACGCGCCTGTATAGGATCTGCCACCATAGCAGGCATTACAGCTGCAGGCATGATAGGGCCTATGCTGCTGACATCGCAGACAGATCCTAACCTGATGGTACTCTCCATCGGTGCAGGCAGCCTCATGTTCTCCCATGTGAACGATGCCGGCTTCTGGATGTTCAAGGAATATTTTAACCTGAATCTCAAAAACACCTTTCTCTCCTGGTCGGTCATGGAAACCATTGTAGGCATAGCCGGTCTGCTGGGGGTATTGGTATTGAATATATTTATCAGTCAGTAATAATTAAATCAGTAAATATGGAAAACAACAATGCGGAAGAAAAGTTAGCAGCGCTGGGATTGGAATTACCTCCTGCCCCTGCGCCACTGGGCGTTTACAAGCCTTACCTGATCGATGGCAAATACCTGTATCTGTCAGGCCACGGTCCTGTGCAGCAGGATAAGTCGCTCATCATCGGACGTATAGGCCGTGATATGGATATGGAACAGGGTAAGCTGGCTGCCCGCCAGGTAGGCTTAACCATGCTGTCTACCATCAAAACGCATGTAGGTAGTCTGGCCAAAGTAAAACGTGTCATTAAAGTACTGGGCATGGTGAATTGCACACCGGAATTTGAACGTCATCCATACATCATCAACGGATGCAGCGAATTATTTGCTGCGGTATGGGGTGAAGAGAATGGCATAGGAGTGAGGAGTGCAGTAGGTTTTGGCTCATTGCCGGATAATATCCCGGTAGAAATTGAAGCATTATTTGAACTGTATTAATACCATCTGACACAGTTGCGGACGGGCATGTCCGGGAAAATATTATCTTTCCCTTAAATTATCGGGACAATGCAAAAGGGGGATGATAACAACAATATCCGGCTGGCAGCTTTCGGAGAATTTCTGCTGAGGCTCCACAGTAACGGAGGACAGCGGTTTGCGCAAACGAACGGATATACCGCATACTATGCCGGCGCAGAAGCCAATGTATGCGTGTTGCTGGCGCGGTTAGGTATTCAGGCATCGTACATCACGCGTATACCCGGACATGACATCGCTGCAGCAGGTGTACAGCAGCTGCGGGGCCACGGGGTAGATACGGAAAAGATCATTTACGGAGGAGACAAGCTGGGACTGTATTTTACGGAACCCGGCCATCAGGTCCGGCCTACCAGGGTGATCTATGACCGGGAACATTCTTCCTTTGCCACCCTGCAGAAAGGGATGTTCAACTGGACGGAAATACTGAAGGATACACAGGTTTTTCATTGGTCCGGCGTTGCCGCCGCCCTTTCCGCCAGCAGTGCCGCCGTTTGTGAAGAAGCACTGGAAGCCGCGCTGGACGCTGGGTTGATTATCTCGTCTGATTTTAACTACCGCTCCACCCTGTGGAAATACGGGCAGCATCCGGCAGCTGTTATGCCGCGGCTGTTGCAGCACAGCCACATCACCGTGGCAGACCTGGATGCCGCGCAGGTATATTTCGGTATTGAAACAGACCCGGAACAGCCGCTGGAAGACAGATTCCGCGCCTGTTACATCGCCCTGAAAGAAAGAATGCCCAGGCTCACTACACTGGGCATGAGCTTCCGGAAGCAGACAGACAACCGCCTGATATATACCGGTGCACTGGTGAAAGATGATCAGTTTTATTTTTCCCGGGGATTTGCCCTGCCACAGATCACAGATCAGATAGGAACAGGCGACGCCTTTACTGCAGGTATGCTCTTCGGCATCCTGCAGCAATATCCGCCGCAGGAGATCATTGATTTCGCAGTGGCCTGTGGTACCCTGAAACAGAGTATCCCCGGCGACTGGGCCATCATCAGCAGGAATGAAGTGACCGACCTGATGAAGAATGGTTTGTCGGGAAGAATTGTACGTTAATTATACAAGTATATGTTTACGATAGATGCACATCTGGATCTCAGCATGAACGCGCTGGAATGGAACAGGGACCTGCAGCAGCCGGTCAGCGCCATCCGCCGCCGTGAGGCCGGACTGAATGATAAACCCGACCGCACGAAAGGCGTGGTAGCCTTCCCTGAATTAAGGAAGGGCAATATCGGACTGGTAGTGGCCACACAGATAGGACGATATGTAGCGCCGGATAACCCGCTGCCGGGATGGCATTCTCCTGAGCAGGCATGGGCGCAGACACAGGGCCAGCTGGCCTGGTACAAAGCCATGGAAGATGCCGGCGAGATGGTGATGATAAAAGATAAAAAAGCGCTGGAACAACACCTCTCCCTCTGGAACGACGGCACTCCCAACGATAAAAAGCCTATAGGCTATATACTCAGCCTGGAAGGGGCAGACTCCATCGTGACACTGAAACACCTGGAGAAAGCATATAATAAAGGATTGCGCGCGGCAGGCCCCGCACACTACGGGCCGGGACGCTATGCTAACGGCACCGATGCTACCGGCCACCTGAACGAACAGGGCCGCGCACTGCTCAAAGAAATGGAACAGCTCAACATGATCCTGGATGCAACACATCTCTGTGATGATGCCTTCTGGGATGCCATGGATATTTTTCATGGTCCTGTCTGGGCCAGCCATAACAACTGTCGCGCACTGGTAGATCATAACCGCCAGTTCAGCGACGACATGATCCGCACACTCATTCAGAAAGGCGCTGTCATTGGCGGTGCACTGGATGCCTGGATGATGGTGCCGGGTTGGGTAAGGCAACAGTCTACCCCGGAAGCAATGAACTGCAACCTGGAAAAGATGATCGATCACATGGATCATATCTGCCAGCTGGCAGGTAACTCCCTGCATATCGGCATCGGTTCCGACCTGGACGGCGCTTTTGGTAAAGAGCAATGTCCGTACGACCTGGAAACCATTGCAGACCTGCAAAAGGTGCCTGACCTGTTATCAAAAAGAGGATATACTGCTACCGATATAGAAAATGTCATGCATGGCAACTGGCTGAGATTTTTACGCCATGCGTGGAAAGACTAGTGCAGCTGATTCCGGCAGTGTATCCGGAAAAGTAAGGCGTATCCGGCAAGGCTCATTGTCCGGTTACGCTTTCCTGTTTTATAATACTTCGTTTGTACTTCTCCGTTATAACGGCAACCACCGTGTTTTATCATGCTTCCCTGAGATTTTTTACCGGATTGGATAATGCTGCGCGCAGTGCCTGCATACCGGTGGTGAGCACCGCCATAGTAATGGCTATCATGGCTGCCAGCAGAAATGTCCGGCCGCTGACATGGGTATGATAGGCAAAGTTATTCAGCCAGTGCTGCATACAGATACCGGCCAGCGGGCCGGCAATGAGAATGGCCGTAATTACTGGTCGCAGAAAATCTTTCGATAACAGGGTGGTGATATGCAGTACGGACCCACCCATGATTTTGCGTATACCTATTTCGCGGATGCGCTGCTGCGCATCAAAAGCAGCGAGCCCAAATAATCCCATACAGGAAATGAATATAGCAATACCTGTGAAAAAGTCCAGCAATCTGGATGTCTGCAGGTCTGCATGATAATTCCGCTGAAAATCTTCCTGGAGCAGGCTGTATTCAAATGGTTCTTCCGGTATTATTGTTTTCCATTGCTGCGCCAGGCTGGCTATTGTCTCCGGCATATCTGCCGTCTGTACATGTACAATCAGGTAATTAAATCCTGCCGGCTGTGTCAGAAAGGCATATGGCGTAATGGTTTTGTGCAGATCTTCAAAATGAAAATCTTTTACCACACCGATAATCTGATAGGGATAAGTTACGCCCTCCCAGTCGAAGTTGAGTTTATAACCGATGGCTTTATCCGCCGGGATATTGAATTTACGCAGGGTGGTTTCGTTGACGATCATATTGCGGAAAGTATCAGCAGGAGTGAAGCCACGGCCTGCTGCCAGCCGGAAGCCCATTGTTTCCAGCAGCTCCGGTGCTACCTGGTTGATGCGTACATGCTGAATATCGTTTACTGTCTGGTCCGGCCGGTAGAAGCTGAAGTCGGTCGGATTGCTGATGCCCGGATAGTACACGGCGCCTGCTGCACCGAGCACCTGCTGATGCTGCAGCATACTGTTGCGGATACCGGTATAGGCTTGCTGCGCAGCTTCGCTGTTCAGTGGCAGCACCACCTGCTGGTCCTGTTGAAAGCCCAGCGGCTGATGCCGTATAAAGTGCATCTGATCGCGTATCACCATGGCAGCCAGTATCAGGCCGACTGCAATGACGAACTGAAATACTACCAGTCCGCGCCGGAAGCTGATAGCGTGCATCGTGTTGGCATATCTGCCTTTTAATACAGAGATAGGTTTAAAGGCTGCCAGGAAAAATGCAGGGTAACTGCCGGAGACGATACCCGTCAGTACTGCCAGTAAAATGAAAGCTGTGATAACGCCGGGTTGCAGCAGTAATGCACTGCTTAGTTCCCTGCTGGTAAGTTGACTGAACAGCGGTAGTACCAGCCATACCAGCAGGAAGGCAACACCGAGCGCCAATAGTGCCAGTATCAGGGATTCGCCCATGAATTGCCGTATCAGTTCTCCTTTTTTTGCGCCCAGCACTTTTCTGATGCCTACTTCTGCAGCGCGGCGTACAGCGCGTGCGCTGGAAAGATTCATGAAATTGACGCAGGCAATCAGCAGTATCAACAGGGCCACCGATGCAAGCATATACAGATAGGCGCGACTGTTGGTGGCTGTTACAATAGTGCCCAGCTGATCGTGCAGGTGGAGGTTGTGTACCGGGGTAAGAAAAATACGTTTACTGAAGCCAGCTGCTTTCAGCTCCGCGCCGGCATGCTGTTCCATGAAGGCAGGCAGTTTCCGGTTCAGCCTTGCTGCGGAGGCGCCGGGATGTAGCCGCAGATAAGTATAAAAGATGTTGTTGCCTGCATAATGCTGCGGCTGTCGCAGGAAGTGGCCCATCCAGCCGGACCCCAGGGGAATAAAAAAGCGGGCATCTATATGTGAGCGGCCGCTTTCATCCCTGTAAACGCCGCTGACGCGGTATGTCTCTTTGCCGTTGAGGGTAATGATTTTATGCAGGGCCGGCTTGTCCCCGAAAAGTTTCTTTGCCACGGTGGCGGAAAGTACGATGGAACCAGGCTCCCGTAACGCATTACGGGCATCGCCTTCTGAAAAATGATAGGCAAACAGGGAGAAAAAGGAGGTGTCTGCCTGGCATCCGCGTTTTTCATAGAAAGCAGTAGCAGGTTGCCCGGGTATGCCCAGCAGCGTCTTTTCTTCCATTACATAGAGGCGCGCTGCCTGCATGATTTCAGGGAAGGCGGTTGTCAGCGCGGAGGCATAAGGCGCGGATAACGCAGGGTATTCCTCTTTCGCGCCGGTAGATAAAACAGCTTCGCTGTTAACCAGGTAGATATCGCCGGAACGGTAATGATGCCGGTCATAATTCATTTCATGCCGGATATACAGTAACAGCAGCATACAGGCAGCCATTCCGGTGGCAAGACCTGCAATATTGATAAAGGAAAATGTAACGTTTTTCGATAGTTGCCTGACAGCAATCTTTACATAATTTCTGAACATATCTGATGTTTTCCGGCAATGCCTGTACCGGTGTATGCCGGGTCAGACTCCGGATACCAGTATGATGCCATAATACAGCACGCTGTTAACCAATAATTTGTATATATGCCCGCCGTTGAATTGTCCGTTTTTGGAACAGCATTCGTTCAATGCCGGACAACGGCTTTACACTATCGTTCCGGCAGGAATAAATTCGTATATCTGTTTACGATAGCACTTCCTGAAGTTACCGCTTTCACATGAACTGAAAATGAAAACAGGAAGAACCTTTCCCCCCGGAGCGGTTCTTCCTGTTAAAAAAAATGAACACCTGTATTACTTGGTATTCATACTGTTGATCAGGTTAACCAGATCTGTAGCAGATACCTGTACCAGGTTAAAGCTGACAGAAGTATAGTTCTGACCCGCAGGAGGTGCACTGATCACCACATCTTTCTGCTCTGCATAAAAATTCCCGTTCAGCGACGTAATCGCCAGGAATGTTCCCTGCTGGTTAACAGGCACGCTGGTCTGATAGCTGAGGAAACCCTGGAAGCCCGGCGCCGGGTTAAGAATAACATTATAGAATTTAACGATGGAGTTTACATTTCTTGCCTTGAAGAACAGCATGCTTGGTTCTTCGCCCATGTAGCTGGTGTTGGTGTTCGGGTTGTAGAAGTTGGTGAAGTAGCCCAGTACGGTTGTTCTTGGGTTGTTGCCGGTAAGACGGTCGCAGTTAAACCATTTAATCAGGCTGTCCAGGCGGAAGTTCAGCGTAGTGCCGTTGAACAGGGCGAACTGGCCGTTAGGCGTCCAGTCGATACCTTTTACCACTGCTACGTCCTGTGTAACGGTGGTAGGCTGATTCAGGTGGTTGAAGCCGGACAGCGTACGGGTGATGGTGCTATCGCCACCCCACATCGGCACTCTGTCGAAATTACCCGGCTTAACAGGCACCTGCACGGCAATGGCGCTGTCTTTACGCAGGTTCAGCGGCTGGCCGCCGGCATCGTTGGCTCTTACAAAAAATTCGCCGAAAGATTCCAGCGCCTGGCCATTATTGGTACGTGTAGGCCTGTCAGCGAAGATCATGTTGCTGGCATCACGGATTTCCTTGATAGCAACGGTAACGGGACCAGTGACTGGTGCGCCGCTTTTGGTAACAAATGAATTCGGGGAAATGGAATAGATAGTCCCTCTTTTGGAAACAATCTTGCCGCCCTGCTCACCGCTTACACGGTAGATTTCAAAGGAAGGGCCATAGGCATTCAGTAATTTTCTTAAAGCTGCACCATCCGGGTCAACTGCCGGCGCTGCGGCAGCAGCTGCGCCGTTTGCATTTAAACGTTGTGCGTCTGTTACAGGGTCTTGTTTCAGTTGTTTCGTACAGGCGCTCATGCTACATGCCAGTACTGCAACACAGAACACGTTTCTGATGAAGTTGGAGTTCATGTTTTTTGTTTTTGAGATGAAAGAAAAAGAAAAGAGATGGATAGCATTTCAACGGGTTTTTAGCCAGGTCGGGATTACAAAGGGGTACATTCGCTGAACGCAAATCTACAGTCATCTACTGAAGTATAGTGACAGACGGGAAAAAAATACCATATTTGCAGTGTATAACCACGGCCATACACATTGAAATGCAAACAATGTCCTGATTCTCAAACCCGGTCTGCCATTGATGAAAAGCATCGTCATATCTTTTTTTCTCTGCTGCCCCCCGGCTGCAGTGCCTGCACAGGCGCCGGCAGACGCTTTTCCTGTCAGGAAAGGAATCCTGACCATAGGCAGCTTCTGTGAAGGACTGGCCCGTATGGAAGCCGGTAATAACAGGTATGGCTATATGAATACACACGGCACTGTTGTGATCAGCCCCCGCTTTGAGGCTGCCGGCGATTTTCATGAAGGACTGGCCAGTGTTGGAAAAGAAATCGATGGCCGCCGGCGCTTCGGATTTATCAACCGCAGCGGCAGGCTGGTTATCCCGTATGCCTACGATGAGGTAAAAGACTTCTCCGGCCACCGCGCCGCAGTCAGTAAAAACGGTGTATGGCAGTATATCAGCACTACCGGCCATCCGGTACTGAACAGCCGCTACGTCAGAACAGATACCCTCCGCGATCACCTGTACAGCGGTATGTACCGTGAAGTACGCGTAAACCCGATGCAGTTCCGGAACGGCCTGCTCCTGGTCCGGAAGAATAACCTCTACGGCTATACGGACACTGCCGGCAACTGGCGCATACCACCGCAATACCGGATAGCCAGAGAGTTTGCCGATGGTGTGGCACTGGTATCCGCAGGCGTTAAAAACAACCGGCACGAAACTATGCAGACATACAACCCGGATGAAGTACCTTTCGCCTGGGGCGTCATCGATCCCGCCGGGAAACTGCTGTTCACCACAGATGCGGAGATCGTCGGCGATTTTTCCAGCGGCCTGGCACTTTTTAATAAAGATGACCTGTGGGGCTTTTTCAATAAAAAAGGAGAAACTGTATTCCCCGCCCGGTTTGACAACCGGCCGTTGCCTTTTACTGACAGCACCGCTATTGTTCAGACAGGCGGTGAAACTACCGGTGTCAGGAATGGAAAACTGCTGCTGCTCCACGCTTCCGGCAGTATTATTGCAGTGCCCCTGTGTAATGCTTCCGGCAGGTGTATCCTCGATGCTGGCGCAGCCTTCTCGGAAAAACTGCTGCCCGTTAAAGTAGGCAGCACCTGGGGCTATATGGATACCTCCGGCAATATGGCCATCCCGCCGCAGTTTGATCAGGTAACACCCTTCCGCGAAGGGCTGGCAACAGTCATCACAACGGAAGGCCGCCTGCGCGTGATCCGCCATCCGGGAAAAAATAATGTTACCCTTAAAAAATAGGAATTCGTCTATGAAATGGAATTGTTTATCCGTACTGTTAGCTGGTTTATCTGCCCTGGCCCTGCCTGTATCTGCTCAGTCGCCGCAACCGGCAGTAGCAGACTATCTCGGTAATTTCGATGGTGTGTTCGCCCCGGTGATGGTGCAGCATCAGAAAAAATGGTTGCATGCTTCCGGAAAAGTATTACTGGATAAAACCAGCCATTACGGCTACTACGGAATTGTAAGCGGCATACAACAGGATGCCTATGGTGCAATCAACCGCCATGGTAAAGTCATCGTACCCTTTAAGTACGATGCAGTGGAAATTAAGTCGGAAGATAAAAAGGATAACCCCGATAATAATTACTGCTTCGTGACCTTTAAGCTGAACGGAAAAACCGGCGCGGCAGACAGCTCAGGAAATATACTCCTTGAGCCGGTATACGAGGATGTGGATGCCCTGAATCCCCGGCTGATCAAATTCAGGAAAAATGGCCTGTGGGGCTGGGCTGAAATGAAAACAGGCAAGGTAATTCAGACACCTGAATATGAAAACGTCCATAACAGCTATGTGCTTCCCGGTATCATCAGTGTAACGCTCAACGGACTGACGGGCCTCGCCCGCCACGACGGCTCGCTGCTGACACCTGTCAGATACCATCAGTTCTATTCCTTTGGAGATAAATCCGGAGATCTGATTTGTTATACTTTGAATAATAAATCAGGCATCATGGATAAAAACGGGAAGGAAGTAACCCCGGCGCTGTACAACCGCATCGCTGGAGGACCTTCGCCGGCATTACTGATGGTGGAACAACAGGATAAGACCGGTTTCATTAACCGGCAAGGCAAAACCATCCTGGCTCCGCAGTACTCCAAAGCATTTGTCAACGCCAGCCTCGTAGTCGTATGGAAAGGTAATAAATGCGGCGTCGTAAACGCTGCCGGCAAGGAAGTGCTGCCAACGGTACACGATGAAATAGAAGTAATGGATAATCGTGGCAACGGCGCCTATGCCCCTCGTGACACGGATTCGCTGACCTATTTCATCGTCGCGAAAAAAGCCGGTCTGGCAGGGCTTTTCTCCGCTGCCGGTAAACCACTGCTGCCGGTAGAATACCATTTTCTGCGTATTGTCATGCACCATCAGCGCCCTGTAGTCATGATGATAAAAGACAAAAAAGCCGGGCTGGCAGACCTCTCCGGCAAAATACTCCTGCCCGTTTCCTGGGATAATATAATGGCTTCCTACGGTACCGGCTATACGTATAATGATGATCGTGCCGGCGCTGACAAATCTGATTTTATTATGGTCAGCAGGAAAGAAAAAGTAGGACTATATAACCTGGCCACCGGCAGGGAAGTGTTGCCACCGGCCTTTACCACCATCACCTGGAAGAGCAGCGGCCTGCTGGAAACCAGGGATGGCGATACTTCCAGCATCTTCACCCGTAACGGGGAGCGTATCAGGGGACCGAAACTTTACGGTTTCTTTCATCCGCTCAGCAACGACCTGCTGGTTGAAACCACTTATGGGGACAACGGGCGGCTGACCGCACTGACAGATCCCTCCGGAAAAAAACTATATGAGAACAAGGACTGGGAATTTAACACCTATACCAACGGCAGCATATTACGCCCCGCCGCTGTACGCCGCCTGGATACCACCTTTACAGATGGCCTGCTGAAAATTACAGCCAACAGAAAAGATAACCTGTTTATCGACAGGCAGGGTAATCCCGTTACATTCGATCAGTACGCATATGTGGGCGAATTCTGGAATGGGCTGGCTATCGCAGGGAAAGATGGTAAGTATGGTATCATCAACCGTAAACAGGAAGAAGTACTGCCCGTTATCTATGATAATATTACAGAACTGGGAGACAAAATGCTGAAGCTGAGCCAGGGTGAACGCTTTGGGGTAGCTAAAAAAGACGGCACTGTCATTATCCCTGTACAGTATGCATCTATCCGGCAGATCTACGATACTACCTTGTATGAGGTCACTCTGAACAGGAAGTCAGGGGTCCTCAACGGAGCCGGTCAGACAGTTATCCCGACGGAGTATGACGAAGCCGGCTATTCCTCTTCCGGCAAATGTTTCAAGCTGACCCGGAACGGAAAAAACGGCCTGGCAGATGCTTCCGGGAAAGTGATAATACCTGCGGAATATGAAGTGCTGAACACCAACCGGGGATATGGCAACCGCACCTTCCCGGTACTGGTGAAGCAGGGGGAATGGTATTTCTATCTCGATCAGCAGGGAAATCCATTACCATTTAAATCAAAGAAAGAAAAAGGATATAATGATTAGGAGAAGTTTGTTAACAGCAGCCCTTACAGGTATCACCCTTTACAGTACAGCCCAGCGCGCATCGTTGTTCAGCAACGGCCTGGCGCGCCTGGAAGAAAAGGGGAAGGGCCGGTATATCAATACTGCCGGCGAAAAGGTATTTGATACCATCATCAGCACCTATCATCCGGTAGACAGCATTGCCGGCGGTTCCGTTTACCTCAATGAGAACCGGGATGTATTCATCGTGAAACGTGACGGCCAGTTCGGCGTTACAGACGATCACGGTAAATGGCTGGTACCGGCAGCCTATGATACCATCTCCAACGAATGGCATTCCTACCTGCTGCTCCGCCGCGGCAAAAAAATGACCTACGCCAGCACAGAAGGGAAGATACTGCTGCCATTGCTGTTCGAAGAAGCCGGCATCCTGGATGATACTCACTTCGATGTAAAACAAAACGGCAAATGGGGTATTTTCAGCGTACCGGAAAATAAGCTGATAGTGCCTGCTATCTATGAAAAAATCGATTACTGTGGTGGCTGCGGCAGCAAAAGCGAATACGTATACGCACAGCAGCAGGGCAAATGGGGAGTGGTATCTTTCAAAAACGACATCCTGATACCTTTCCGCTATGAACATTCCCACATGCGTATGCGCGCTGATGAATGGGTGCTGAGCTTTCAGAAAAACAAACAACCGGTAGTCATCAACCTGGACCTGAAGAAAGAATACGGGCCTCCCGCATTCGCAGCAGTGGAGCTGATGGGCAACGGTCTGCTGAAAGCAAAGAAGAACGGCCGCTACGGACTTATCAACGCGGCCGGCACTACCGTCCTGGATTTCATATACGACGACATCACCGATCCTTACGGCGACTATGCCAGCGGACCTTATCTTATTATTACCGCTAACCGCAAATCCGGCGTAGTCAATGAAAACGGCCGCATCGTGATCCCGCCGTCTGTCGATGGTGATATTACCTGTAAGGGCGATTACCTGATTATCTCCCGTAATGGTTTGTATAATATTATGGATAGCACCGGAAAAGTGCTGCTGAAGAAGGATTACACCGAAATATCCCCGCTGCTGAGCGACCGGCAAAGCCATGGCTATCCACCGGTATTTGTGCTAAAGGAAAAAGCCTTGTACGGCTTTTACAACCCCGGCACCCGGACATTGGTGGCCCCGGCATTCCATGAAGTAGAGCCGCTGCAGGGGCATCCGGAACTCATTGAAACCGTTTACCGGGAACGTACCGGCCTCTATACAACCGACGGTGTACAGCTGCTGCCGCCGGCCTATAACAGCTATTCCTTCCTGACGCCAACGCTGCTGAGCGTAACCACAGACAAAGGCAGAGGAGTGTATGACCTGGAAAGCCGTAAAGAAATCTTTGCGCCCGTTTACCGGGAACTGGAAATATTTTCCGGCAACGATAACTGGTTGCGTGTAGGCGCCGCTCCTGAAGACAGCTATGATTTCCTGTACGGACTACGGGATTTCAAAGGCAATGAAATACTACCGGCCGCCTATAACAGTATCAGCGCTGCAGGTAGCAACCGTTACCTGTTACAGCAGCGAATCAGCGATACCGCCTCCCGGTGGCTGGTGTACGACAGCGATGCCAGAAAGGTTACGACCCTGCCATACCACTATGCTGCACTCTCCGGTCAGCCGGATATTCTCATCGTTTCCGACAGCCGCAACAGCTTTCTCTGGAATGCCGTTACAGGAAAAAATATCTCCGACACCTATCCCTTATCAGAAATGAACGGACTGCCAGGGATATCCGGATTCAGAAAAAACCTGTCCGCGCTGGTAAAAGCCGGCAAAGCCGGTGTTATCAACAACAAAGGCGCCATCATAATACCTTTCACATACGACGGCGCTACCATATTGGATAACGGGATCATTCTGCTGTTCCGTAAAACCGCTGACGGGCAATTCAAGTACGGATATGCCGACAGCACCGGCAAACTGCTGGTGCCGCCGGAATATGACTGCGATCAGCGGCTAACCACCTCAGACTTTGAAGACAGCACCTGGCTGCCGCTATACAAGTACGATGCGAATAACTACCGTGTTAAAACCGGCGTTGCGGACATGCAGGGTAACATCAAACTACCCCCCATCTACGACAGGGTACTCTGTAATAAAGAAGGGAAAGGATTCCTGGTACAGGAAAAAGGATTTTTCAGCATCCTCGGCCCTGACGGTAAACCCATCACCAGCCGACGTTTCAACGATGTCATGATTCCACGTACCCCCGGCTACCGCTCTCTCTCTGCCGTATATACCTTCCCGTTACTCTGCCGCATAGATGGCGAATACCGCTTTGTGACTGCCCAGGGGGAAATGTGGGAGGTGGAAGTGAAGGAAGTGATTGGGTTTTAATTTTAAATTACGAATTACGAATTGCGAATTACGAATGTAGAAGCGAAGAAAAAAGCGTAGATATAAGGAGATTCCCAATAGTTAATCCTCCTATATCTACGCTTTTTTCTTCGCTTCTACATTCGTAATTCGCAATTCGTAATTCGTAATTCAACGCCTAATTGATAGTATTAAAATCAAACGTACTCTGACTCACGCTCACCAGCTTCCCGTCCATGTTGAAATCAAGATAGTTAAACAGTCCGTCGCGTTTGAAGGTAAGGCCGCTTTCTCCCCAGGGTTGCACATTAAAGGCCCTGAAGGTGGTGTTGCAGCTGGTTTTACTGGTTTCGTTGAGCACCAGTTTGTAGGGGAGGCCGCCAACGGCGGTAGTGGTTTTACTTTCCAGGAAGACCGCAAAAATATCATTGGGCTCGCCCAGGGTGGAGATGTTTACGCCGTTGGGCAGCTGCCATTCATAGGCGGTGCTGTGAACATCGTCATTAATTTCTTTCGGCTTGTTACCCAGTTGCCGGGTAAGGTTAGGGATGGTGGTTGGCAGGGTGATGTTGCCCGCACTGTTAAAAATGGCTTTGAGTGCAACGTTGCCGGTTTTTTTCTGTCCGGATACCTGGCTGGTGAAGGTAAGCAGAACAACCAACGCGCATAGAAGTTGTTTCATCATTAGCAATAGGTTATGGATTAAATATATCCAAAAATTGCAATTTTTTTTGAGAAACGCTATACCAGTCAATAAAAAGAAGACTCCGGTATGTTTACCGGAGTCTTCGGTTGTTCCTTATTCCTACGCCGGTATTACCCGTTTCAGGTGCTATGGGTATGATCTCAGACCTGTTTTTAGGAGGCCACCCCGTTAGAAACATCCGATAACAGGAGTGAAAAAATTGTGCCGGGGTAAATGGTCCTTTTTGAGGCGGAAAGCTGTATTTTTTTCTACAGCCTGTGTAGCAGGAATGGCTGCGCACGTAGAATAATGACCGCAAATCCTTTGCTGTGGCGCACTCAGCCAATATTGCCGGAGCTGGTAGCCATCCGCTTATGGGCTGTGTTAACCCGTCAGGCATAATTCGTCATTCATAGTTCCCATCTTTTCTTAATTTAACCGGCCAACTTTCAATCCATATGTACAGAAAAATTATGCTTCTCTTTACAGGACTATGCTGCGGCATCGCCCTGAAGGCACAACAGATCAGCAGGCAGCCGCTCAGCATCGGACAGACAGCCGTACTGAAATCCTCCGTAATGGGAGAAGACAGGACCCTGAATATTTATCTGCCGGAAGGTTATGAAAAGGATACAGCAGTGTATCCGGTGATATACCTGCTGGATGGGGCTATGTCGGAAGACTTCCTGCATGTTGCCGGACTGGTCAGGTTCCTCTGCGCTACGGAACAGATGCCCCCGGCTATTGTTGTCGGCATCGCCAATACAGACCGCAAAAGAGATTTTACGTTCCCTACGCGGAACAAGAAGGATCTGCAGCAATGGCCTACCACCGGGCATTCCGAAAAATTCCTGCAATTTATGGAACAGGAAGTACAGCCCTATGTGGAAAAGAACCTGCATACCAATGGCTCCCGTACGTTGATCGGGCAATCGCTCGGAGGGCTGCTTGCTACGGAGATGCTATTGAAAAAATCCCATCTCTTTGATCAGTATATTATTGTAAGCCCCAGCCTGTGGTGGGATGACGAGTCCCTGCTGGATAAAGCGCCGGCCCTGTTAAAAACGCCTTTCAAAAAGCAGACAAGGGTATATGTACTCGTAGGTAGCGAAGGGCCCCAGATGGAAGGCGATGCCGCCCAGCTGGCTACAGCTATCCGTGCTGCTGGTAATGACCAACTCCGGGTAGCCTTTATGTTCCTGCCGGAAGAAAACCACCTGACTATCCTGCACAGGGCGTTGTATAAAGCGCTGGGCGCATTGTTCGCCAAAAAACAATAGGTCTTACGGAACAGCAATAAATCATACCGGCAGAGCATCAGCTTTATGGCCCGCTCAACATGTATTACCCGGATGTTACTATTTGTATTTCCGTATTTTTAAGCGTCTAAAATACTGCTATGAGAAAATTCATCTTTGCTTTCCTGCTGTCGGGTACTGCAGCGCTGCATGCCGGCGCGCAGGAGCTGTACATGCCGCGTAATGTCAGTAAGGCTTATGCAATGGGCACCAGGAATATGAATGGTAAACCCGGCAACAACTATTGGCAGAACAAAGCCCGCTATGATATTCAGATTACGGCTGCTCCGCCTTCCAGAATCGTATACGGCCGGGAGAGTATCACTTATATCAACAACAGTCCCAACGACCTGTCCGCCATCGCCATGCGGCTTATCTGCAATGTGCATAAGCCGGAAGCGCCGCGCTCCGGGTATTCCGGTAAAGACTATCTGTCTGCTGGCGTGGTGATCGATACGCTGATTATCAACGGCACAAAGGTAAAATATGACAATGACGCCGGCACTGTGTCGCTGGTGAGGCTGCCCGCTCCGCTGGTGGCGCGCGACAGTATGAAGCTGTCTGTGGCCTGGCATTACGAGCTGTCCGTGGAAAGCGGCCGGGAAGGCGCTATCGACAGCACTACCTTCTTCCTGGCATATTATTATCCGCGTATATCCGTATACGATGATTACAATGGCTGGGATCTGCTGGAGCATACCGGCCGGGTGGAGTTCTACAGTGACTTCAATGATTATCGTGTAGCCGTGAAGGTGCCAAAAAACTTTATCGTCTGGGGAACCGGCGAACTGCTCAATGCGGAAGAGGTATTACAGCCGGAGATCTTTACACGTTTTAAAAAATCACTGGGGGCAGATGACCTGCAGCATATTGCTACACTGGAAGAAGTACGCGGCGGAAAGGTAACCAGGCAGAACGACTGGAATACCTGGCGCTTCAAGGCCGATCACATCGCCGATGTCGCCGCAGGTATCAGTGATCATTATGTCTGGGATGCCGCCAGCGTAATGGTAGACAGTACCACCCGCCGCAGGGCCAGTGTACAGGCTGCCTATAATGATACGGCGGCGGACTTCCGTCATTCTGTAACTTATGCGCATACAGCGCTGAACTTTTTTTCGCACCAGTGGCCGGGTGTGGCCTATCCCTTCCCGGTGATGACCGCCTTCCAGGGGTATGCCGATATGGAATATCCGATGATGGTGAACGACGCTACCGTAGGTGGCAACAACCTGGACTTCGCGCAGCTGTTACAGGACCATGAAATTGCGCATACCTATTTCCCTTTCTATATGGGTATCAACGAAAGCCGCTACGCTTTTATGGATGAAGGATGGGCTACTACCTTTGAATATCTCGCCGGTATCGCGGCAAAAGGAAAGGAAAAAGCGGATGACTTCTACCGGAAATTCCGGGTGAAAAGATATATCAGCGATCTTTCTGCCGAAGAAGACCAGCCTATTATCTCCATGTCGCACCAGGTAAGCGGAATGGGCTATGGCAGCAACTCCTATGGTAAGGCATCGCTGGCTTACCTGGCCCTGAAGGATTTGCTGGGCGATGACCTCTTTAAAAAATGTCTGCATGCCTACATGCGCGACTGGAATGGTAAGCATCCTATTCCATGGGATTTCTTCAACGCCTTCAATGCTGCCGCCGGGCAGAACCTGAACTGGTTCTGGAACAACTGGTTCTTCAGCAATAACTATATTGACCTGGCAGCAGAAACCGTATCGCAGAAAAGCAATAAGGTAACTGTAAAAATCAAAAACAACGGTGGCTTTGCCATCCCGTTCGATATACTGGTGAGGTATGAAGACGGAACCTCAACTACCACCCATCATACGCCCGCCGTCTGGAAAGCCAATACCCGCGAGGTAACCCTGACCGTGCCGGCAAGCAAACCTGTGAATACCGTTATGCTGGAAGGTAACCTGTTTATGGATGCCTCCGTGCAGAATAACTACTGGCATAAATAGCCGGGTATTTGGTTATTTGAGATTTGGTTATTTGAGATTTTGTATCCCATCCTGGTATTCTTCTGTACTGATAAGTGCTAAGGAATACCAGGATGGGATACAAAATCTCAAATAACCAAATCTCAAATAACCAAATAATCACATTTTTACAAACTCCACTCTCCTGTTATTCGCTTTCCCCACTTCTGTATTGTTGTTATCTGCCGGCTGGGATTTGCCTTTGCCGTCTGTTTCCATGCGGCTGCCGTCTATATTGAAGTCTTTGCTGAGCGCAGCTTTTACTGCGGCGGCCCGGTGCCTGGAAAGTTCCAGGTTAGCCTGGTCGGAGCCGTCGGCGTCGGTATGACCGATGATCTTTACGCGTACGGAGGGATTTTCGGTCAGCACATTGGCAATGTCTTTCAGTGCTCCGTAGGATTCGGCTTTGATCCGGTCGCTGTTGGTGTCAAAGAGGATGCCGTGTGTGGTGAATTTTCCCTCGGTGATCAGTTTGTTGCGTGTGTCCGGCGCGCCTACTGCCAGGGTTATATTGCTGATAAAATATCCTCCGTTATTATCATCGAAGGCCGGCGCATAGGTGGAAAACACCAGGCTGTTAAGTATGGTGCCGGGGTCCAGTGCTTTGGGCAGGTCCAGTACTTTGGTGCTGTCCAGGTACACGCGTACGCGTTGTTTCTGCCGCCATACGGAGAGCCGCACGCTGTTTTTTTCCGGTACATGAAATTCCGGCAGCGATCCGGTTGAATGGGAGCCGATTACATGCGAGGCATAGCCGAAATCGCCATGTCCGCTGGACTTGGGTGTCAGCTGTATTTTAAATCCCTGGGCTTCCGTGCTGAGTCCCAGACCGGGTGCACGGCTGAATTTCTCATCAGTATTGCCAGCATTGATTAACCCGATGACGAGATAGGAGATAGAAGCTATTTCATCGTTAGCCATGATATCCAGCTGCAGCGTGAAGTTTTCCGGCAGGTTGCCCGTCAGGTATTCCGGATAGAAAACTCCGTCCTGACGGATGTTTAGCCATTTGCCGGGGCGGTTGCTGACAGTCACCAGTTCCGCGCCGGAATGCGTGTTCCACTGACCGGGGAATTCGCCTACGGGGTCCTGGGCGAAGTTTTCGGCGACAATAATTTTCTCGCCGGGAACAAAATCGAACCTGGAATAAGAGGTAATGTTGGTATTGATCCCTCCTCCGGCAGCGGGCGTACCGTTATTGACGGCAGGGGCGCCGGCCTCAGGATGCTCCGCAGGCGGCGCGTTTTTCTTTTGAGGAGCCGTGGCTTTATCTATGGTTTCGTCTATTTTTTTATCCACCTTTTCATTCACTTTCTGCTGGACTTTGTTCTTGATGCGATCCAGGAATTGTGCATGGACGGCTGTTCCCCATATGAATATGCCGGTGAGGATAAGGAGCTTTTTCATGGTAGTTTGTTTTCAATAAAAAGGTAATACTGGCGGCAGTCAACAGTCAGGAATGCCACAGGTATGTAAAGTTACGTTACATATATTATTATCGGAACTGAGAATAATCTCACATCAGAACCGCATTTTTTTTCAGGATAAGCATGGCAGCCATACCGCGAAGTTATTTAACTGTAAACATTAAAAGAAACAACGGTAATCATATTATATTTGAGATTATTATACTGTCTAACCAATCATTTATGACCCGAAAACTGTATCAGCAAATAGACAAGTCTTTGCTAAAAGGCTTGCCCAATCCATCAAACGAAAAGTATGAGATGAAGATCAAGGTGCCGGAGTTTACCTTCCTGGGGGTACACGAACAACCTGATTTTGCCAGATTGTACATCACGTTCTATCCGAAAAACAGGATCATTGAACTGAAAGCGCTCAAGCAGTACGTCTATCATCTGCGGGATATTATCGTTTCCTACGAGCGGCTGATCAATATTATGTATGACCACTTCATGGAAACCTACGGGCCGGACAGGCTAAGGCTTACGCTGATCTGTAATCCCCGCGGCGGGATCAGTTCCAAACTGGTGATTGATTCCGACTGGAAAGACAGAGGGGGAGAAGAAAAGTATAAGGACTACCCGGAACGCGATGACGAATGGGGTGTTTTAATGTAACAGAAGGGGCCGCTAAGGCCCTTTTTTGGCGGTAGATATATTGATTTAAAATTTCATGTGATTGGCTGCCCTGTCAGCACAGCAGGTAGTTACAGCGCGCTTGTTCTTTATTTTTTTTGTACCTTAGTATGCGCCTGGTTGTCTGTTTCATTCAGAGCAGCTGTAAGGACCAGGTCTGTAAAAATATGGGTAGATCACAAGAACCATTTAGTAAAAAAGAAAAAGAAAACAAGAAACAAAAAAAGAAACAGGAAAAACAGGAGAAAAAAGAAGAAAGACAGGCCAACAGTAAGAAAGGAAAAAGCCTGGAAGAAATGATGGCTTACATCGATGAAAACGGAAACATTTCCTCCACCCCTCCTGATCCCGCCCGAATGAAAGAAGTCAGCCTCGACGAAATCCAGATCAGCGTTAAAAAGCAGGAGGAGGAAGAAGAAGGCAGCAGCATCCGTACGGGTGTGGTTACCTTTTTCAATGAGTCTAAAGGATATGGCTTTATCAAAGACCAGAAGACGCAGGAAAGCATTTTTGTGCACGTTAACGGCTTAGTCGATCCTGTTAAAGAACATTCCAAGGTCACCTTCGAAGTGCAGATGGGCCATAAAGGACCGAATGCGGTAGGGGTGAAGCTCCTTAAATAGATTTACGGATGTTGGAATTTTTTGATTTTGAGATTTTTTAATGCAG
Organism: Chitinophaga solisilvae; assembly: GCF_009928525.1. Lineage (GTDB taxonomy): Bacteria > Bacteroidota > Bacteroidia > Chitinophagales > Chitinophagaceae > Chitinophaga > Chitinophaga solisilvae. The sequence continues at coordinate 301,850 of NZ_JAABOK010000009.1, forward strand.
CGGATATTTTCGCAAAGATCTTTGCTGCATTAAAAAATCTCAAAATCAAAAAATTCCAACATCCGTAAATATTCACACCTGTGTCTTCCAGCGTCTGTGCGTCCATAACCAATACGCCGGAGATTTGCGTATATCCTGTTCCAGCTGCTGGTTGAAGCGACTGGTGATTTCACCGGAGCGGGTGGTTGCGGCATCATCGGTGATGAGGGAGAAAGTAATTTCCCAACGCCTGCCCGTGGCGCTCCGGTTGATAACCGCATATACTACCACCGCATCCGTAGCCCTGGCCAGCCGTTCCGCGCCCGTTATTACCCGCGTAGGCTGATTCAGGAAGTTGACAATGTATTTGCCGCCCTTTGCCGGCGACTGATCCGATATGAAAATGTATGCGCCCGGTTTGCGGGACTTCAGCAAATGTTTAGGCGCCTCCTCTACCGGCAGCATCTTTAACCCGAACCTCCCCCTGATTTTTTTCATCAGCCTGTTAAAGAACCCGTTGTGCAAGGGTTTATATACCCCGTAAATATCAAAGGAGAAAAATGCCGGCAGCATGGTAACACATTCCCAGTTGCCATAATGCCCCAGCATAATGATGATGTTCCTGCCCCTGGCATGACAGGCATCCAGCAATGCTGCCTGATGCAATACCACCCTTTTTTTAATGCGCGACTCCGGAATGGTAAACAATTCCAGTATCTCCATAAACAAGCGGCTGAAATGCCGGTAAAACTGCGTCGCTATATTTTTTATCTCCCCGTAGGATTTCTCCGGAAAGGAACGGGAAAGATTCTGAATGACTTCGGCATAACGGTAACGCATCACCCTATATAACAGAAAGTAAAAAATCCAGGCTACGCCTGATTTCTGTGCCGTTTCTTCCGTGTATATACCGTTCTGATATTTCATGATCAATGGTTAAAGAAAAGTTAAAGGCATGGTTGTTCGCAGGGTATGTGTCCTGTCAGGTGTCATCATGCAGCAACAGTTACTGCACAATAACAAAGAGACCGATTTTATCACAGCAGCTGTTGCAGAAAAAGGAATAAATATTTGCGTAAAACGTATTTTTTATGGGTGTGGAATTCAGAAATATTACGGAAGAATTATTGTACCGGCAGGATGAAAGTATGGACATGAAAAGGCTGATGGCCAACGGGGATGTCCGCGAGCAGCTGCCCTTCTGGGATGTGCTGTACAGGCAGCATTATTATGAAGGTATTCATATAGGACAGTGCAGGATTGATGTACATGAAGACCTCATGGTCAGCAGCAGCCAGGATGCGCCAGTACCCAGTCTTGTTTTCATTGAAGAAGGGGAGATTCTTACCAACTCAAGTGATCAGAAGAAGTCAAGGCACTTCAGTGCCGGCGACCATAATATACTGACCAATCCCTTTCATGCACGGCTGAGCTATTTCCGTAAGCAACGCGTGCAGGTGATGGTGCTGAGCTTTCAGCCGGAACGCTTTCTGCAGCTGGCAGAAAACGGTGGCCCTGCCATGGATCGCATCGCTGAAAAACTGGTGCAGGGAGGAGAGCCGTATATTTCTGAGAAATGCCTGCGCGTCACTCCCCGTATGCGCGCTGTTATGGAAGATATTCACCAGTGCCCCTATAGCGGTGCACTGCGGGATGTATATCTTCAGGCAAAGGCGCTGGAGCTGCTGGTGTTGCAGTTCGATCAGCTTGAACAGGCGGAGAATACCTGCAAGGCTCCCGCCAGGCTCTCTGCCGCAGATATTAAAAAGCTGCATCACGCGCGTGAAATATTGTTGCAGGACTTCTGTAATCCACCATCACTGCCGCAGCTGGCAAGGCTGACAGGACTTAATGAGTTTAAGCTGAAAACAGGTTTCAAGGAGGTGTTTAATAATACGGTGTTCGGCTATTTTAAAAATCACCGGCTGGCGCTGGCGCATCAGCTGCTGACAAGCGCCAGCAAAACAGTCACGGAGGTGGCATATGAAACAGGATATACCACTGTCCAGCATTTCAGTAATGAATTCAGAAAACAGTACGGTGTAACGCCGTCGCGTATACGATAATTACTTTACTAACTGCAACGTATATACGCCGTTTGCGGATACCCAGCGGAAATGTCTTACGAACCATGCGCGGCGCGCCTGTGATGTTAACAAAGTATCCAGGTGCGCTTTCATTTCTGCGCGGAAACTTTCCGGCAGCGGAAGGGCAGTGGTGTGATTATCTGCCAGGGAAACAACATACATAGCAGTCGTGTCATTATCTGTAAATGCGCTGCCGGCTGCTATCTTTTTTCTGTCTGGCGAAAGATCATATGGCAGTGTGCTGGCAGGCAGCCGGTAATGCTGCTGCTGCTCTGTATCCAGATCAAAGATGCTGGTAATAAAGCAGCCGTCCTGCTGTGCATACGCTTTTTCATATACGAGATAACGGCCCTGCATCAGCTGGAAAGGCAGGTCGTTACTGTTATTATAAAGAAAATGATAACCGGGTTTATGTTGTTTTTCGCTGATGAGATAAACGGGAGATTCAAAAGTATGCGCAATATGTACCAGTAGTTTACCGGGTACGCTGTCTACCGGAACTACATGCAGGAATGATCCCGGATCCCGTCCGCTTTTATGGCTTACGTCTGCAGGTGAAATATTTTTTCCCTTGTATTTTATCCGGTAAGTGTAGTGATTGCTTTTGCTGCCGGTATCGCCGTTGCGGTATGGCTGTTTGCCGGTAATCACTGTAAACGGGCCATACTCCTGCTTTTCGCTGCATGCGCCCAGCAACAGCATTCCCAGCCCTGTAGTGAATAAGTTAACAATTTTCATACGCATAGGCTAATTTAGCGGAAGCTGTTTATCTGGCAAGATCCTTTTTTTATTTTAACATTTTGTAAGGGTTACCTTTTCTGACAGAGATGTATAAAAGGGAAATTATCCTTCTATGCGAAAAGCTTATTCCTGTTTAATTCTACCTGTGATGGTACTGGCTGCCTGTGGCCAGCGCCACTACCGCAGTGCCGAAGATGCTGCCCATAGCCCCGAGCAGCAGGCCGTTGCCGCTGCAGATTCCACCGATTTTTCCAGTGACATTTCCGCACTTAATTCACCTTCCCGTAAGCGTGTGCGCACCGCCGATGTACGCTGCCGGGTGCAGGATGTATTCAGGGCCGCCTCCCGCCTGGAGCAGACCGTGACTGCCGTACAAGGCATAGTAGTAGAAAGCAGGATGAAGAACGAAGCTGTACAGCAGCATGAACTGCCGTATACCTCCGATTCTGTCAGACAGGTACAGCTGTACACGCCCACAGCCAGCCTGACGCTGCGTGTACCAGTGGGGCATCTGGATTCGGTGGTACATACACTCACGTCTATGGCGGCTTTCATTGAATACCGTACGCTGACGGATCAGGATTACACCTGGAATTATTTATCCAATTCCCTGAAGAACGATAAGCTGGCGCCAGTGAAAAAGATAAAGCCTGATGCCGGAACATCTTCTCTTGATATTGCAAAATTTGAAGAAGAGCAGCATGAAAAATCGGTAGACAGAAGTATCTCCAACATGCAGCTGCTGGACAATGTAGCCTATTCCACTTTTACAGTGCAGCTGTTTCAGCCGGAGGTGGCCGATGTGCAGGTAGTGGTGAACCCGCAGCAGTTTAAGCGTGCCCCTTTCGGCACAGAAGTGCGTACCGCTCTCCGCGATGGCGCCGTTATGATGCGGAATATCCTGCTGGGCATGTTACAGGTATGGCCCTTCTGGATTGCCGTAGCAGCGGGTATTGCAGCCTACAGACGTTACTTTGCCAAAAGCAGGTAATTGTAATTACTTCATCTCCTGCAGCAACTGCTGCAAATGCCGGTTATGCTGTAGCCGGTTGTTAATTCTCCTGATCGTAGTATCCGACATAAACCAATTCATCGTGTAGGAGGGTTCTCCTTTGGGAAACCTTTGTCTGAGCGGATCTGACTGCCACTCTGCGCTGTCTTTGTACAGCGGGATCTGTACATAGGAAGCGCGCTTGTAGTAGTAATCATTGATATCGCTGACATAATGCTGAAGGCGGATATCATTGACGGTCGTCTGCATGCCGTAAGCGCCGGCAATAGTCAGCAGCGGGGCGAAGAGGTCATTGTTCACCGGCGCTATTTTGCGGAACTGGTTAGACTTTGGAATTACACGGCTGTTGGTAATATGAATCACCTTAAAGTGCAGGCGGCTGATCTGCTGATAGAGGGCGCTGGTATCGCCGTAACGATGCCGGTCATCTTCCCCGATATTGATGATGCCGCGGATGATTTCCTGTATCACACCGGCGCCGGAATTATCGAAGTAGCCTCCGTCAACGAAGTATTGATCCTGTATGCGGCCGGCCGGGCTGAGATAAGGGAAACGCGCTCCCAGTATGGCTCCGGAGGTAATGGTGATATCGGAGTCGTGGCGCAGCAGACTTAATACATCCACCCGGTTGTTGAAGATGCCCGAATCCAGCCGGAGGTTAGATACCAGGCCCGGATTGCCGTCCTGCATGCGGGTGGTGTTGATACACAGTACAGGCATGAACGCAGTGTCGCCGCGCATGGCAGGGAAGGAAGACATGGCATTGTCGAACGGTACCCGGTAGAGGGAGTCGCCGGCAATGTCCGTGCTTTTCTCAAAGGATTCTTCCAGCGCTGCGGCCCTGTCGGCTGCACGGGAGGTACGCACAATGTACCGGAAGTAATCGGGGCCCAGCATGCGTGCAAAGGTGTAGCTGAAGTAATCCTGGCGGAGATAGGCCATGGCAGAACGGGCATACAGCGGCTGCTGCTGCGACTTATCCCTCAGCAATGCAAAGTACGCGGCCATCCCGACACCGCCGCCGGAAGTGCCGGACAGGCAGAAGAGATGACGGGAAAACCTGTCGCCGGGATGTTGCCTGATGCTGGCATCTTCAATACTTCCCAGCACGGCGGCAGTCCAGTAGGCGGAACGGGAAGCGCCGCCGTTAGCCATCACAAAATATACATCATAGGCGCTGTCTTTTGCAACGGGTCTGCTGCGCAGCCAGGCGCGCAGATAAGTATCGAGTGAAGGACGTTCGTTGTAATTATTCCCCGCCGTAGCCGGTGTGAGTTTTACATAGTGCGTTTCCTTGATCCCGAAAATCAATGCTATCACCAGCAGGATGAAATGAAAACTGATCCGGTAACGGACAGACAAAGCAGTAATAATATTACCAAATCCCAGTAGCATCCCGAAAGCGAGTACCAGGTAGGGGAATGGCCCTATTTTACGGGCAAAGTCAAGGCTTTGGATCGCTGCAAAATATACTATCAGCGCGGCGACGCCGGTAATATTGAACCATCTGAAAAATGCCTTCTCCGCACGGGGAATATGAAAAAAATCCATCACGATGTCCAGCAGCGTCCTGGTGTTGAGTTGCGGCTTCATGGAATCTTCAGCCAGCTTAAACTGCCGCAGGTGGATATACACCGTGAAGACGACATGCAGCCCCAGCAACAGCACAAACAGCAGCATAATACCGGTATGCGGAATAAAGCCGGTGGCAAAGGTAATAATCAGCCAGGCTGTCAGCAGCATATAGAACAGCAGCTGAAACCAGGGCTGTACGGCAATATTTGAAAGCGGACGATCCGTAAAAAACAAGGCTGTCAATGCCACGGCAAAAATGATCCATGCCTGCAAAAAGCTAACCGGGTGATACAAGGCGGGAGATTGCAATATGGCTAGTTCCAGCATCAGAAAACAACAATGCCCCATCATCCTCGGAAACTGATCCAGAAAAGACTGGCTGATATTGAAGTAGCGGTTGTTGGCCGTATATGTCAGTGTAGCCTTGTTGGCAGGCATCTCCGCAAACTGCTGCAGATCCATGATCTGCCTGGCCCGCTTGGTATAAGCCACTATCCGGGATGAATACCAGCTCACATATACCCAGAACCCAATCGCCAGAAAGAAAACAATCCTGATACGATACACATTCTCCGTAAAAGCCACAATCACATCCTTACCCTGATCCAGTGTCCAGCTTGCGAACATAATCAGCAACAGATAAAATATACCCGGAAAAAACAACCAGAAAGATTTCAGCAGATGCGACGTGAATCGCAGCGCCTGTTTAAAATAAGGTAGCATAGTGATGGTGTTGGGCATTACTAATATAAAGAAAATTATGAGTTACGAATGATGAATGATGAGTTGACGCGAAGACCTGAGCGGATAATAGATTTGATCATCCGCTCAGGTCTTCTCGTCAACTCATCATTCCTAATTCTTAATTCATAATTTCAAACACCGGTGTTTCCGCATGCCTTGACGCCACCACTATCCTTATGCCGTTTGCGTGTTCATCAAAGAGGGATTGTACCAGGGTAGCGTCGTTGTTGTCCTGGGAGAGGTGGGAGAGCAGCAGGTGTGTCATGAAAGGGGGGCGGTGGGTGGTGAATATCTCCAGCGCCTGCCGGTTGGAGAGGTGCCCTTTGCCGCCGCGGATGCGGTTTTTAAGGAAATAGGGATATCTGCCTTTGTCCAGCATCTGTTCATCATAGTTGGCTTCCAGGAAGGCAGCATGGCATTGCTGAAAGTGACGGATCACATGTTCGCAGGGTACGCCGATATCGGTAAATACGCCGATGCTGATTTGCTGATCCGTGATGATGAAGCTGTGTGGCTCGATGGCGTCGTGCTGTTTGGGAAAGGCGGTGACGGATAAACTTCCTATCTGTACCGGCTGATAGGCGGTAAAGGACAATACGTTGCTCAGGGTAAGCCGGCCGTGTGTCAGGGTGTGACTGGTAATGTATACCGGCAGCCGGTATTTTTTTGCCAGTACGGTTACGCCTTTGATGTGATCAGTGTGCTCATGGGAAATGAATACCGCCTTCACCTTGTCCATGGTCAGTCCCAGCCTGCTCATGCGCCGCTCTGTTTCCCGGCAGGAAATGCCTGCGTCTATCAGCACCGCTTCCTGCCCGTTACCGATATAGTAACAATTACCGTTGCTCCCCGAATTCAATGACGTAATCTGTAATGACATACCGCCAAAGATAAAAACTATTTGCTGATTGGATCAGAGATCTATATATTTGCAACAATGTTGCAAATAATTGAATGTCTTTTATGCTGATGTACCTGACCTGGAACCAGTCACCTGAAATTTTCCGCATCGGCGGTTTTGCATTACGCTATTACAGCGTGGCTTTTATGCTGGCATTCCTGCTGGGATACGCACTGCTCACGCGTATGCTGGCAATAGAACAGCGGCCGCGCCGGATAGCAGACAAACTGGCTGTATCCATGGTCCTGGGAACCATAGCAGGAGCACGGCTGGGCCATGCCTTCTTTTATGAACCGGCTTATTTTCTGAAACATCCGTTGGAACTGATACTACCGGTAACCATCAGTCACGGGCGGCTGTTATTTACCGGTTATCAGGGCCTGGCCAGCCATGGCGGCGCTATCGGCATACTCGTAGCGGTATGGCTGTTTTCCCGGAAACACCGGATCAGCTGTATATGGGTACTGGACCGCCTGGCGGTCATCATCCCACTGGCAGGAGCGCTGATACGTATCGGCAACTTTTTCAATTCAGAGATCATTGGTATCCCTTCCGGCTTGCCGTGGGCGGTGATCTTTCAGCGGACAGACGCACTGCCCCGGCATCCGGCCCAGTTGTATGAGGCTGCCTCTTATCTGCTTATTTATATCTTCCTCATCTTCCTGTATAACAGTCATCTCGCGGAAAAAAAACCGGGGCATCTCTTCGGCGCCTTCCTGGTATTAGTTTTCAGCGCCCGCCTGCTGCTGGAATTTGTCAAGGAAGACCAGGAGATATTTGAACAGGGATGGTGGCTGAATATGGGGCAGCTGCTCAGCATCCCGTTGATTTTGTGTGGTATATATTTTTTGATTTTTTACGGAAGAAGATATGGAAGAAAGACTACCGATAAAGGTGTACATCATCACGGGCTTCCTGGGCGCGGGTAAAACCACGTTGCTGAATAACCTGCTGCAGCAGTACCAGGACCGGCGGAATATTGTTATTGAGAATGAATTCGGGAAAGTAAACATCGATGCATCCCTGGTCACGCAGCAGACGGACACCCTCTACGAACTGACCAGCGGCTGCATCTGCTGCTCGCTGGATAATGACCTGCTGGAAGTGCTGGGCGACATACTGCAGCTGGAACAACGCCCTGATCAACTGTTCATTGAAACAACCGGTATTGCTGATGCCGGCAATATTATCGGTATGTTCCAGATGCCACAGGTGAAAAAACATTATGCGCTGGAAAAAACCATTTGTGTGGCAGATGCCGAAAACGTACGCACTAGATTGGAACAGACGCCTGAAACCGGCCGCCAGCTGGCCTGCGCAGATGTGGTGGTTATCAACAAAACCGGGAGTCTGACGGTACCGGAACTGGTTACCCTATACCAGGAGCTGGAAGCAATCAACCCGCTGGCTTTTTACACCGCCACTGAAAACGGACAGCTCTCCGTGGCAGACCTGCACCGGGCAGCATCAATTGCCCGTCCCGCAGCGGCAGGTGCGCCGTTAACAGGCGGGCATAAAATCAACTCCGTACTGTTTGAATCTTCCCGGCCTTTTGATCTCGACCGTTTGCTGTATGTGCTGGATTTCCATTTCAACGTATATCCGGACCAGTTATACCGCATCAAAGGTTATGTGGCCCTCAAAGGGGAACAGGAACGCTTCCTGTTACAATCTACCGGCAGGTACCTGCATCTCACGCCCGCAGGCAGCTGGGGCAATGATGCACCGGCCTCTGTGCTGGTGTTCATCGGCAGAGAACTGAAAACGGCTACCATTGAACGTATCCTGCAGCCGGCCCTGAAATAGCGCGCTGTCTGTCATGAACGCGCTTTTCCCTATCTTTATGGCCACTGATGATTACATCTGAATCCATAAAACTCTCGGCACTCACCGGCAGGATCCAGCAGGCGCTTAATGATGCGTTTGCTGCACAAACCTATTGGGTAGTGGCAGATGTTACCAACCATTCTTACTACGCACAGAAAGGGTATCATTATTTTGACCTGGTGGAGAAAGATACCGCCTCCAGTGCTATTGTAGCTAAAGTGGCTGCTGTAGCCTGGGGCAACGGCGCGGTGCGCATCAGGGAATTTGAAGTGGTGACAGGCCAGCCGTTTAAAAATGATATTCACGTGCTGGTGAAGGTATCTGTCAGCTATCACCAGGTACATGGCCTGCAGATCTCCCTGCTGGATATCGATACTAACTTCACCGTGGGAATGCTGGAACAGCAGAAACAGCAGACCCTGGTGCGGCTGCAGACGGAGTGCGCGGACTTCATCCGCAAAGCGGGCGACCATTACATTACCCGCAATAACCAGCTGCAGTTCAGAGAGGTGATACAACGCATCGCCGTCATCACCTCCGGCAATTCCGCAGGATTTCAGGATTTCAGACATACGCTGGAACATAACCGTTTCGGCTATACGTTTCAGACAGATACCTATTTTACCGTAGTACAGGGAGAGTCCAAAGCGGAACTGGTGCAGCAAAAGCTGATAGATATCTACAACAGCGGCATCGCTTATGATGCCGTGGTGATTATCCGCGGGGGCGGTGCCCAGACGGATTTCCTGCTTTTCGATACGTTCCTGCTGGGTAGGGCGGTCGCTAAATTCCCGATCCCCGTTATCACAGGCATCGGTCACCAGAAAAATGAAACCATCACGGACATGATGGCGCACAGTCCTACGAAAACGCCTACCAAAGCGGCAGAGCTGATTATTGCGCATAATAAATCCTTTGAAGATGCCGTGCTGGAAATGCGGCAGCGTATCATCATCAGATCACAGCAGCTGTTCTCTACACATTATCAGGCATTGTCTGCCCTGAATGCAGCGGTGATAAACCAGACGAGAAATATTATCAGCATACAGAAAGAAGTATTGCATCATTATCACCACACGGTGCTGCATGGCTCACAATCCCTGCTGGTAAAGCATCAGCGGGAACTGATGACTGTTTCCGGGGAGATATTGTCAACGCCGCGTATACTGGTGGCAGGCAAACGCAATGATCTCACTAATCTCATTGCCAATATACGGGCTTTTAACCGCCTGTATACGCAGAACCGCCGCGGACAGCTGGCGCACTATGAAACACTGTTCAAACTGGTAAGCCCGGATAATATCCTCCGGCGCGGCTTTGCCATAGTTTACCAGGATGGAAAAATTATCAATAACGCGGGAACCGTATCGCCGGGAAGTAATATCAGCGTGCAACTCCATGATGCTACACTGACGGCTGCCGTTACCGGAAAAACAACACATGATGAGCGAGGAACTGACATATGAGGCTGCCTATAACGAATTACAGCAGATCGCAGCCGAAATAGAAAATGAAACCGTTTCTGTAGATGTACTGGCAGAAAGGGTAAAGCGCGCTGCAGTGCTGATAGAATTCTGCCAGCAGAAGCTGCGTGCCACGGAAACGGAAGTGAATAATATTATCAGGCAGATGGAAGGTAATAAAGAAGGAAAATAACGACGCGCATCAGAATACTTCATTGATACCAAAGTAAAAACCCTGCTGATCCTGGCCACGGCCATAATCCAGGCGTATATTCACCCGGTTTTTGAATTCCCATCTGTAACCGATACCGTAGCTCACCAGTGTTTTGGAGAAGGTAAGATGCTTAAACTCTGAATATACATTTCCGGCGCCTATCCAGGCTACCATACCGCTGCGCCGGTAAATATGCTGGCGCAATTCCACCTGTCCGGCGAGAAGGTTCTTATCGCGGTAGCGTCCTTCATAGTAGCCGCGAAGCCTGTTGGAGCCGCCTGCTTCTGCCAGCATACTCCAGGGAACAGTACCGCTGCGTTCTTCTACATACAGATCGGTGGCCAGTATCGCGCCTTTCCACAGGCGGCGGTACCAGTCGAACTGCAAATCAAATTTTGAAAAAACATCGTTGTTGCCCAGAAAGGAAGGGAAGCTGCGGAAGCCGAAGCGCACGTAAATACCTTTGTAGGGATTCGGAATAAAATCACGGGTATCGTATACCACGTAAGGTCCTATGCCTATGCCGAGTACGGTGCCCGGCTGCATGACCGGATGCCCGGCGATGCTGTCTATATCGGCGGCACTGGTATGCTGTACCTGCAGACTGGCGCCGGCAAACAGCGCACGGCTGACTCTCACGCTGAAATCGGCCTGCAGCTTTTCTGTCAGCTGTATATATTTCGTATAGTCGTCTTTGTTAGATCCGTCTTCGAATCCGATCCCCCAGTATTTATCTGGCCTTGAGCTGAAAGACGCCTTCAGGCTGAGCCGGAATCTGTCTTTCGGAAAAATGGTCGTGCTGTTCAATCCCAGTCCGTAGAAACCGGTGAGTGCTACAGATCCGTATACGGCCACATTGGAAACGGGCAGCAGGCTGTCCTTATGATCGGTGCGGTATTGTGCGGCGACCATAACGGCAATACCGGCGCTGGTTTCGGGTGTATACACCGGCCCGCCGATGAAGCTGATGTCAAATTTCTTTTTCTTCTTTACCTCGTTGGTATGCTGAAGATAATGGAGAATACGGTTGTATACTCCTTTGGGGGCCGCCGGGGCCCTAGTATCCGCAGGGACGGCCTGACGGGCATATGCAACCTGACCGGCACAGACAAGAATAAGGACTAGAGATTTTTTTACCATGGCTTTCCTCAGGAATGAAGATAACAACATTTTTGGTAAAAAGGGCTGACAGCTCGGGCAGAAAAGATAGCCCGGCTGTCAGCCTTATTGTTTTGGGGTTATGTCAGACATACAATCAGCCGGCAAACAGCTGCGTCACGGCGGCGGTATTCATGGCCCACTGAGCGGTGTAGGCTTCATCAGCTCCGGGATCGTTCACGATTTCCAGCTGCTGCGCCGCAGCTTTCAGCTGTAACAGCTGCCCGATGTTCATCTTGCTTTCCAGTTTGTTCAGCAGGGCAGAGATGTTGTTCTGGTCCAGCTGCTGTATAATCTGTCCGTCGAACGGCATCTCCAGCCAGATGATTTCTCCTGCTTTTACATCCAGCACACCAAATAACAATCCCTTGGTTAATCCGCGGGTAATTCTTACCTGATGTTGTACGCAGGACGGGTCGTAGGCCACGCCGGAGTTTTTGGATATTTTCATCGGATAACGGCTGTTCATCCATCCTACCACCAGTTCCGGAACCAGGGCGCCGGCGCTGTAGGCATTGCAGGCGAAGGACACATAATGCGCACCTGCCGCTGCCAGTTCCGGTATGTTCAGCTCAATGTATTCTGCCGCACCGGTCATATGCGGGATAGAACGTATATCACCGCTATGCTTACATCCGGTAGTTGTCAGGTACATATAGGAGCAGATTTCCATCCGGTTTCCGAAAGACACGCGGCAGCTCAGGTCCATATCCAGGTGCTGGGCCGGTAACCCTTTACCCCACTGCATGAACAGGCGAACGGTATCGCCATCTACTTTGAAACGTGTTCCCATTAAGGCGGAAGGGAGGTCTTGTATCTGTTCGCTACGGTCGCCGATAGCGAGCGGAATATAGAACAACGCAGGGTCAATGTACATGGTGCGCGCCGTAACCGGAGCCGCGGCAAAGCGTTGCTGCATCACATGCAGGTAGATGTCTGTCACCGCACCCTGCATGGCCTGCAGGTCTTTATCCGTGTACAGTGACAGCAGGCTGTTGGCGGGTATTCTTTTGGAAGTACCTCCCAGCGGTTTTACGCTGCGCATGTTATGACGGTTAAAGTAATAGGCGGCATACATCTGCAGTGTGAGCAACAGGCGTACCGGTAATTTATCTGCGATCTGCGTAAAGGCCTGCAGGGTAGGCTCAGGGCCGAACCACAGCATATTGGCAAACAGGGAGCGGGCAAATAATCCCGGACGCTGCTGCAACAGGTAAAAGGTACTTGCCGCATCGTGACGCAGTTTGAAATGATCTATACGACCCTGCATGACCACGTAATCCTCGTTATAGAATTTGTCCAGCAGCGTATGCAGCTTTTCAAATCCTTTACGGTGACTGAATTCAGCCAGGCGCAGGGCGCGTATGAAACGTACCCACATGTTGCGTTTAGCATGCATGTTTTCACACATGGCAGCAGTATCCATAGTCAGCTCATTCAGCCAGCGGGCTGCTGTCAGGGCTTCGCGGCGGCCATATTTCAGCTTCAGGGAAGCGGCCATGGCTGTTTTGCTCTGCTGGTCAGGCTGCTTTCTGAATGCCAGGTGCTGATTGTTACGCAGTTGTCTTTTGATGATGGTTTTAGGCGCTACAATCTGCAGGAAGCCGGTATGTTTATACCACAGGTAACGGAGTATATCCGTTGGCGTAGTAAACAGTGCCTGTGCATCTGCAGCCTTGTCTTTACTTACCAGGAAGCTGATCACGGTAATCTGTGTTTCTTTCATGGTAATATTCACCTGCGGCAGCGGACGTTCTTCCAGCAACAGTTGCAGTGTATCTGTCTGCGTTGCATCCAGTGCTGTTTTTGAGGTTAACAGGTCACGGAGAAAGGCATCGGCATTTGCTTCTGTCCACAGATCCAGTACACGCACTTTACTGTTCTGCTGATAATATTCTATTTCACCAGCCTGGAAAGGTGTACCACAGAATGGACAACCATTATATCTTTCCAGCGGAAAGGTATTCAGCGGAATGATATGGCCGCAGCGTAGTGCAGGACCGGCTTTCCTGTTCTGCAACACGTTGGCGAACCAGGTAGTCAGGTGGTCTGTCACGCTTTCTCCGGTAGGAATATTCCATTCTTTCACCAGTGGTGTCCAGTTTTTATCTATACCCATTACTTCGCGCAGCAGCTGCAGTATCTGGCGGTGATACGCCGGGGTAGTGCTGTTCAGGGCATGTAACAATGTTTCGGTAACACCAAATCCCATTTTGGCGATGTTGGCTACCAGCAGGCCGGTGGTAGGAGAAAGGGTTTTGTTCGCGGAAGCAGTTGCCGGAATGAAAATGGCATGCTGACGTAAAGCTGCTTTTAAAGTAGTGTTCATGATAATGAAAAATTAAAATCAGATAATGCTGTTGCAGTTTTTACCAAAAAAAATGAAGTATGCAACAATTGACCTCGATTCTTTTGTAAAGCGGATCGGATTCGAACCGATATCTCCGGCATAAGTTCCTGTAGTAAGTTTCCGTTGACCTGGCTGGTAATGCGAAAACTTGTATGGTACCGGTGTTTACCCTTAACCACCGCTTTGTTTACCTGGTAATTGTGCTGCACGGCTTTCAGTGGAAGAAAAAGAAGTAGGCAGCAATTGACCTGGTAAATGTTGTAAAGCGGACCGGATTCGAACCGGTATCTCCAGCCTGGAATCCTGAAGTAAGTTTCACTTGACCTGACTGGTAATGATGAAACTCTTTAAGGAGGCCGGCGTCCTGACCATTAGACCACCGCTTGGTTTATCAGAAGCTGTAATGTTGAACGAACATTTAACAGATGGTTGAAGTATCGTTCCGTTGACCGCCTTCCGATGACACAAAGATGTCCACCTAACTGCGCAATGCACTTGCGCAGTTTAAAATTGTAGAAAAATATTTTTTAATGAATTGATTTTTAGTGATTTGTGTTGAAAAGTTTTTTTGAGATAACTTAGCTGCGCAGATGTATTGCGCAGAAGAAATATATTTTTACCTTCACGACTATACGAAACGAATAAATTATGTCTGTTAATAAACTGGCACTGATGCGTTACAAGACAATAGATGATTGTCTGCGTAACCGCCTGCGTAAATGGACGCTGGAAGACCTCATCGATAAAACAGCAGCGGTATTATATGAATGCGAAGGCATCGACTCCGGCGTGAGCAGGCGCACCATTCAGGCAGATATACAGCTGATGCGCAGCGATAAACTGGGATATAATGCGCCCATCATTGTAAAGGATAAAAAGTACTATACCTACAGCGACCCTTCCTACAGCATCACCAACGCGCCCATCAACAATGCGGACGTGAGCACCATGAAGGAAATTGTAGCGGTACTGAAACAGTTCAGCGGATTCAGCTACTTCTCAGACATGAACGACATGATCGCCAGGCTGGAAAGTAACCTGTATAAATCAACCCACGAATACCGCAACTGTATCCAGTTTGAGAATAACCACCTCCTGCAGGGGCTGGCGCATATCAATCCCCTGTACCAGGCTACCCTGCACCGTCAGCCGCTCCTGATATCCTATAAATCTTTCAAGGCCGCAGCAGCAAAGGAGAGCATCTGTTATCCCTACCTCCTGAAAGAATACCGCAACCGCTGGTTCCTGATAGCCCGGCAGAAAGGAAAGCCCCAGCTGATGACCATGGCGCTGGACAGGATCGTGAGCTTCCGGGAGGCGGCAGGAGAGCAGTTTACGGCCTGTGAAGACATTGACTTTGACAGCTACTACAACGATCTGATAGGCGTTACCAAATCCGAAAAAGATGTGGCCCACAAAGTGGTGGTACAGATCAATAAAAGAGATGCTCCCTATATTCTGACCAAACCACTGCACCCCTCACAGGAAATACTGAAGGAGGCCGATGATCACCTGCTGTTCAGTATCCGGGTGGTGATCAATTTCGAGCTGGAAAGGGAATTGCTCGGCTTCGGGGAAAGCATCCGGGTTGTATCTCCCCGGTCCCTGGTGACTCGCCTGCAGCGCAGAATTGAGGGAATGGCTGGACATTACCGCTAATCTTTTATATTTTTGCGGCGCACTTGCCAAAAGAAATGAGACACAAGATAAAAAGAGGTATGCGGGTTGCGCGTTACATTGTTTACCGCGAAACACTTATCGATAAAAAAAATATTTACTGGTCATTTGCCGGGGCTTTCCTGGGCATTGCCTGTGTAGGATTACTCAGCCACTTTTATTTACCGGTAAAAGATAACCTGTTCCTCATCGGTTCCTTCGGCGCTTCTGCCGTACTGATATACGGACATACCCAAAGTCCGCTGGCCCAGCCCCGTAATCTGGTTGGCGGTCATATACTCAGCGCCATCATCGGCGTCACTATCCGTTTTCTCGTTCCCTGGCCCGAATGGGAATGGCTGGCCTGCTCCCTCGCTGTGGCCCTGGCCCTCGTTGTCATGCAGATCACCAAAACCGTTCACCCTCCCGGCGGCGCCACCGCCCTGCTGGCCATCGCCGGCTCCCCCGCCATCCGTAAACTGGGCTACTGGTACGTATTATCACCTGTCGCCAGCGGTGTAGCCATCATGCTCCTGATCGCAGTGATCGTGAATAACATGACATCTATCCGGCAGTATCCGGATAAAGGCAAATGGATTTGATTATTTGATTATTTGAGATTTGGTTATTTAAAATGCAGCGGAGATATTAGCGTATGTCATCTTCGCTAATATCTCCGCTGCATTTTAAATAACCAAATCTCAAATAATCAAATAATCAAATATTTACATGGCTGGCGCCTTTTTATAGATAAGTGTGTCACTCGCCAGTTTCTCCAGGTGGTAGCCGCCGGTATCTATTTTCAGTTTGGGTAGTTGTTGCTGTAGTTGCCGGATAGCAGTGGCATCTGTGCCGGATTGATATAAGTAGAGCTGCTGCAGTTTTTTGTTTTGCTGCAGGGCTGCGAGGGCAGTTGCCTGCAGCCGGGAGCCGGCGAGGTTCAGGTAGCGCAGTTCCTTACAGGTGTTGAGTGCTGCGGTGTTGCTGCCGGTGATGGCTGTCTGCTTCAGTTCCAGGCGGGTAAGGCGCTGCAGCTGCCCGATGGCGGGAAGTGCGGCGTCCGTGATCTTTGTCTGGGAGAGATCCAGCCAGATGAGCTGATCCTTAATGGCATGCAGGAGGGGCATGTCCGCATCGCTGAAGGCGGCGGCATTGATGCAGCTGACGGATACATAGTTGCTGCCAGTAGCTACAGGCATAACTTTCACGCCTTTTGCCTCCAGGGCCTGTATGCTTTTCCCGCTGGCTGCGGAGGCATTGCCTTCCGGAACAAACTCGTTGTGATCCATCGGTGCTGCCGGCTCCATAGCTGCCAGCACAGCCTGTATACGGGGTGTTTTACCCAGTTCCTTAACGGTTTTGCCGGAAGGAGCACCCTGCGCTATCCACCAGTAGAGGAGTTCCAGCTCCTGGGGCGACAGCTGTGGCTTGCCTTTAGGGGGCATCCGGTGTTCGTCATTTTCAGAGAGGATCAGGCGTTTGTATAATTCACTTTCTTCGGGCATGCTGTCTTTCAGCACCGGGCCGTGTTCTCCTCCCTGCCTTATCAGTGCGATAGTTTCCAGCCGCAGGCCGCCTTTCAGCTTTTGTGCATTATGACAGCCATAGCAGCGGGTAGTCAGCACCGGTGTTATCAGGTCTTCATACACGCGGGCATCGCTGATAGTCGTATAGGCGGCAGCGGTAGCCACGGCAGTTTTATGTCCGGCAAGGCGTTGCAGGGCCGGCGGCATAGCCTGTGTGAGGTAGTCGTCGCCGTGCGTAAGAGAGCCGCCGTAATGGCCGGCGGCGCTGACCAGCAGCAGGGTGACGCCAAATAGCGGCAGGTGCAGCCGGGGCAGGCGGCTGGTTTTTACCAGCAGGTACAATACCAGGCTGATAACGGCTACGGCTATACCGAGATAGAAATGTGTGTCCAGCAGTGTTTCATCATAGCCGCCATCGAGCGATAACAGGTAACCTGCCACACAGCTGCATACGGCAGACAGGAACGCTGCGAGCAACAGCAGGGGCAGGGCGGCTTTCAGCGCGGTATGCCTGCTGCTGCGCGCTGCCAGCGCCAGCACAAAGGCGATGATCAGTATGCCGATAGGCAGGTGTACGATCAACGGATGTATCCTGCCAAGAAATAAACTCCAGTTACCGGAGGTGGCTGCCAGTAATAAATTCATCTGTTTCAAATTCTTATTTATACCGTTGTCTGAGCTGTTGCATCATGTAAACATTTATATCCCACTGGTTGGCTACCGGCTGACGGGTATAGGGTAATGCCGGCAGGTAGTCTGCCGGACCAAATTCCGTGAGTATTGTCAGCGGTTTCCCCGCTTCGCGGTGGCGGCGCACAACCTGATCCCACCAGCTGAAATGCGCTTTCACGGCATTATCCCATTCAGGAGCACGGGGATCGTTCACCTGCGGCCCTTCTGCATGACCTATGCGTGCATGTATATGGGACGCGCGTTCCAGCGCCTTGCTGACAGTTTCCTGCTGATCTTCCAGCAACGATTCATGCACATTACACCAGTGGGAGATGTCCAGCGTAAGCCTTAATGCAGGCTTCGCGGTAATAAACTGGCGGGCTACATGCGCGGCAAACAACATGCGGGAACGATGCGTTTCGTGATAAACAGGAATACCGGACGCAGCGGATATGCGGGTGGTAATATCAATGAGCGCTGCATTCTGCTCAAAAGTGAAATAGTCTCTGCCGGAATGACTGTTGATATATAACGGTGGCTGTTTGCTTTGCGTGGTGGCGGCTTTCAGCGCTGCTTCAAACTGATGCGCATGTTTCGTATAGTCGCTGTCGTAACCGGCACACAGATATCCTACCTCCAGCTGATGTTTACTAAGCGCGGCAAACAATTCCTGCTGCGCTTCCGCAGAGGTAGGCCACCAAACTTCAATACCATCATACCCGGCTTTCCTGGCGGCTGCACAGAATTCATCCGTTGTACCCTCGTAGCCCCAGTTGGTAGCCATAATAATCAGCTTAAAGCCCTCTTTCGCTTCACCAGCCAGGGGAGCGGAAAATGCCGGCAAGGCAGGGATACAAAGGGCAGCGCCCGCGAGTGAAGAGTGTCTGAGGAAGTTTCTTCTATCCATAAGGTTTATTTTATCATGTCATTATTTTAATATTTGAGATTTTGTATCTCATCCTGATACTCCTCCGACCTGCCAGTGCAAAGGAATACCGGGATGGGATACAAAATCTCAAATAATAAAATAATAAAATCATTAGCTAATGATGGGACTTATCACCTTTCCTCCTACGTCCGTCAGCCTGAACGGTCTGCCCTGGAACTGGTAGGTGAGTTTTTCGTGGTCGAAGCCCAGCTGCTGCAGGATGGTGGCGTGAATATCGTTGATGGCCACCTTCCCTTTTACGGCGGAGTAGCCTATTTCATCGGTTTCGCCCCAGCTGAAGCCTTTTTTGATGCCAGCTCCGGCCATCCACATGGTGAAGGCTTCTACGTGATGGTCGCGGCCCAGGAAGGGCGTATCTTTTCCGTCACGGTTTTCCTGCATGGGGGTGCGGCCAAATTCGCCGCCCCATACAACGAGTGTTTCGTCGAGGAGGCCGCGTTGCTTGAGATCCTGGAGCAGTGCGGCAATAGGACGGTCGATCTCCCGGCATTTGTTGCGGAAGCCGTAGTCGATAGCGAGGTTTTCGTCGGTGCCGTGGCTGTCCCAGCCCCAGTCGTACAGCTGTACAAAGCGTACGCCTTTCTCCACGAGTTTACGGGCCAGCAGGCAGTTGTTGGCGAAAGATTCGCGGCCTGGCTGAGTTCCGTACATTTCATGGATATATTCCGGTTCATTGTTGATGTTCATCACATCCGGAACGGAGATCTGCATTTTGTAGGCCAGCTCATATTGCGCAATGCGGGCCAGCGTTTCAGGGTCGCCGAACGCTTCATATTCCTTGCGGTTGATTTCGTTGATGGCATTGATGGTTTGTTTGCGCATATCGCGGTTCATACCGTCAGGATCGCTGAGGTACAGTACGGGTTCGCCTTTGGTGCGACATTGTACGCCCTGGTACACGGACGGCAGAAAGCCGCTGCCCCAGACGCTCTTGCCGGCATCAGGCGTTTTGCCCCCGGAGGTAAGTACAACAAAGCCGGGCAGGTTGCTGTTTTCGCTGCCCAGTCCGTAAGTCACCCAGGAGCCAATGCTGGGCCTGCCCAGTCTGGCGCTGCCGGTCTGCATCAGCAGTTGCGCCGGACCGTGGTTGAACTGATCTGTCTGCACGGCTTTGAGAAAGCTCACCTCATCGGCCATGGTGGCGAAGTGCGGCAGGTGGTCAGATACCCAGGCGCGGGATTCGCCATGCTGGGCGAATACGGCTTGCGGCCCCAGCATTTTGGGGACGCCGCGGATAAAGGCAAAACGTTTTCCTTCCAGCAGTGACTGCGGACAAAGTTGATTGTGGAGCTTCTGCAGTTCCGGTTTATAGTCAAATAATTCCAGTTGTGAGGGTGCGCCGGCCATGTGCAGGTAGATAACGCTTTTCGCCCTTCCCGGGAAGTGGGGAGGCCGTGGCGCCATCGGGTCGCCGGTAATAGCGGGCTGCTGTTTGCTGCTACTGCCGCATCCCAGCAGGAAAGAGCCCATGGCGGCAGCTCCCAGCCCGGTAACGCAGTCCAGCAGGAAGTGGCGGCGGGTAATATACCGCAGCGTTTCTTCATTCGCTTCTCGGATTAGTTTTTCGTACATGGTAGTCAGTTATAGCGTGCGTTTGCGTATATGCGTAATTGTTATCTTATGATTTGGTCAGGAATTCATCCATATTCATCATCACGTTGGCCACTACGGTGAGGGCTGCCAGTTCGGCTATCTGTGGTGGCTGCTCTTTGCATTGCAGCAGCTTTACGGCGTCTGCAGGCGATTTGCGGTACTGCTGCAGCGCATTGTTATAGAGCTGTTGCAGAACGGTCAGCTTATTATCGGGCAGCTGCCTGAACATAGCAGCCTTATAACCCCAGCGGATACACGCTGCAGCATCTTTACCACCATTTCTCAGCATCTGCTGCGCCAGCTGCCGCGCTGTTTCCATATATACGGGATCATTGAGCGTAACGAGGGCCTGCAATGGTGTATTGGTGCGGATGCGGCGCTGCAGGCATACTTCGCGGCTGGAGCCGTCGAAGGTAATCATGGACGGATAGGGGCTGGTACGTTTCTGGAACACATATACCGCGCGGCGGTACTGGTTGCCATCCTGTGCCTGTTTCCAGTATTCGCCGCTCCAGACGCTCTGCCAGATGCCTTCCGGCTGGTACGGCATTATGCTGGGGCCATGCATGGCCTGGTTGAGCAATCCGCTTACGGCGAGGGCCTGATCGCGTACTTCTTCTGCCGTCAGCCTGAAATGTGGGCCCCTGGCCAGCAACCGGTTAGCGGGATCTTTTTCCTGCAGGTCAGGTGTGGTAGCGGAGCTTTGCCGGTAGGCGGCGGAGAGCACAATCTCTTTCAGTAATGCTTTCATATGCCAGCGGTTGTCTTGCATGAATTTATACGAAAGCCAGTCCAGCAGCGCTGGATGCGATGGGAGGAAACCCTGTGTGCCGAAGTCTTCGATGGTTTCTACGATGCCGGTGCCAAACAGTTGCTCCCACAGGCGGTTCACCATCACGCGGGCGGTGAGCGGATTGCGGGTATCGGTAATCCAGCGCGCCAGCCCCAGGCGGTTACGCGGAGCGTTGGCGGGGAACGGGTTGAGAGAATGTGGTACGTCGGGTGTTACGGCATTACCTTTTACCAGCCAGTTACCGCGCTCAAATACACGCGTGGTGCGCTGCATCTCTGCCGGATTTTCTATCATCACGGGAATCTCTTCGGGCGTTTTGTTGATAAGCGCCAGCATCTCTTTGCTGACGGCCTCATAGCCGGGCTGACCTTTTCCGGGGAGATCTTCCCGGAAAGCAAACCATTCTACCATGCAGACAGGATCATTGGGGGCCAGGGTGGTATTACTGAATACGAGGTACAGGTCATGTTTGCCTGCTACCGGCGGTAAGTTCATGGCGATAACCTGCCGGCCGCCGGTAGGCGCCAGTTGCTGCTTTAATATGGTCCGGCCTTTCAGGCTGTCGAGGCGGAACTCCAGGCTGCCGGATTTATTACCGGTCCAGTAATTCATCAGAAGCTGTGTTTTGCCGCTCAGCTGCTGTGCAGGCAGGCGGCAGCTGCCGTTGTGCCGTACGCCCAGGTATTTGGTATCGTACAGGGCGCCGTTGATGTACTGGTCGCAGTCATGTGCATGTACCTTGGGCTCCAGCACTTTCAGAAACTCCTGTACGCTGGCCAGCTGTGACCCGTTGCCGTGTTGCTTTACCCATTCGCTGATGCGGGCTACTTCTGAGGTACTAACGCTATCGTATAAACGCAGTTTGGGATGTTCCATGTGCGTATCTTCATCACGGGTATTATTCATGAAGGCGAGCAGCTTGTAATAGTCTTCAAAGCGGAAGGGATCATAGGGATGGCTGTGGCATTGCACGCATCCGATGGTAACGCCCTGCCATACTTCCATGGTGGTATTGACACGGTCCATCACGGCAGCGGTGCGGAACTCTTCATCCTGTGTGCCGCCTTCATCGTTGGTCATGGTGTTGCGGTGAAAGGCGGTGGCGATAAACTGGGCGTTGGTAGGCTGCGGCAGCAGATCGCCGGCAAGCTGTGCAATGGTGAAGCTGTCATACGGCATATCCCGGTTGAAAGCATCTATGACCCAGTCGCGGTAATGCCAGATGTTTCTGCTGGCATCACGTTCGTAACCTTTGGTATCGGAGTAGCGGGCAAGGTCCAGCCACATGGCGGCCCAGCGTTCGCCGTAATGCGGGGAGGCCAGCAGGCTGTCTACCATTTTTTCGTAGGCGCGCGGACTGTTATCTGCTTCGTAAGCCGCTGCCATAGCGGGAGTCGGTGGCAGCCCGGTGAGATCCAGGCTCACGCGCCGCAGCAGGGTCATCTTATCTGCCGGGGCAGCCGGTTTTAATCCTTCTTCGGATAACTTCTCCCGGATAAATTTATCAATATCATTACCATCCTCCACTTTTATATCCGGCGCCTGCACGGGCTTCAGCGGTACGTAAGCCCAGTGTTCACCCCATTCGGCGCCCTGCTCCACCCAGCGGGTAAGGGTTTCCACGTCGGCGGCAGACAACCGTTCCCCTTTCTGCGGCATCCGCTCTTTGGGATCTTTACAGGTAAGGCGGCGGATAAATTCACTCTGATCCGGATGACCGGGAATGATGGCAGGCTTGCCGGATTTGGTATTGCCCAGCGCTTCTTCCCGGAACAATACGCTGAAACCACCGCTCTGCTTGACGCCGCCGTGACAGCTGATACAATGTTTATTAAGAATGGGCTTTACTTCACTGCTGAAGTCTACCTTCCTGCGCGACTCGCAGGAGAACATGAGCGTACATGCTAACGCAGGTATAAACGTGGATAATCGGCGCATTTTTCTTCATTGGTCTGCTGTAAAAGTAGGCGGATATTCTGTTGATGTGGATAGAGGATATTTGGATTTTGATGGATTATTTTATGATCATCCTTTTTTCTCGCGGTAATTATTGGGAGAAACACCCATCACCTTGGTAAAAAGGCGGGAGAAGTAATACGGGTCTTCCATCCCCAGCCGGGTAGCGATTTCCTTGATCCGCAGATGTGTGAAAAGCAGGTACTGGCAAGCTTTCTGTACTTTCAGGTGATTGAAATATTCGATGGGAGAGAAGCCGGTGTTTGATTTGAAAAGCGCTGAGAAGTGCGACACGGAAAGGTTTACAGACTGCGCCATCTGATCCAGTGTCAGCATCTGGTCCAGGTGTTTGTTCATGAACTCAATCACTTTGTCTACGGCGCTGTGTTCCGGCTGAGCCTTACCCGGACTGTAATTCCCCGGATATATACAGGAGGAGAGGAATGCCCAGAAGCTCATATTTACATAGGTGAGATTTTCCGTACGGTAGCCGTTTTCCAGCTGCTGATAGATGTTGTTGAAGAGTGCCAGCCGTTCAGCAGAATGTGGGAGGAATATCTTATGACCGTTATGGTGCTGCCTCGCTGCAGCTGTGATGGCATCGGCGGTCTGCCCGGTGTAGTGCGCCCAGTAGATCGTCCAGGGATCGTCATGGTGTGCGCTGTATTCGTGCTCCCAGCGCCGCGGAATGATGAAGCAGTCGCCCCCCCTGATCTGGTGGGTTTCGCCCCTGACGGTGATAACACCCCTGCCTTCTATGCAATAGATAAGTATGTGTTCATCCGCGCCCCGTATGCGTTTGCGGTAGTGGTACTGTGCCTTGGGATAATATCCGATGTCGGTGATATATAACGGCATCATCACCGGCTCTGCTGCACATTTCCCGCGGAGTATATTACGTGGAATAACGATCGCGCGCTGTCCCTTGAAGCCTTCGCCTTTTCTGATCATGTAACGTGGAGGTTTGGGATAAAAGTAATAAAATCCATCAAAGCAGCGGGAATATTCTGATATGCCTGCTACAGTAATGCAGCCATCGTGGGGGGCTGCTGAAACCTGCCGCCACACAGGGAAGGGCTCCTGCCTGGTCACTACCGGTCACCGTTTTTTGCCTCCTGCCCGTTTCCCCGCCAAAACTCTTTTTATACGCTCATCACAATTTTATCTAACTTACTGAAAAATAACACGTACTTTATACGCTTATTATTTTATAGGGAACAGCTGTAGTAAAATATTAATCTGAACAATGAAAAAAAGCGTACTACTTATTGCCCTCACTGCCGGCGCTATGCAGGGGTGGGCGCAACAATTACCTACGGAACTGCAAACGCCGGAAGTGGTGTCTGTCAACAGAATGCCGATGCGGGCAAGCTCCTTTGCCTACGAGTCCTTTAACCTGGCCCGCCAGGGGGATAAAACGCAGTCAGGCTACTTCATCTCACTGAACGGCACCTGGAAATTCAATTGGGTACAGGATCCCCGGAAACGTCCGGAAAATTTCCATAAAACGGATTTCAACGATGCAGCATGGGATAACTTTAAAGTACCCGCCAACTGGGAAGTGAACGGTTACGGCCTGCCCATCTATGTAAATCATCCGTATGAGTTTACCGGCCGCGCAAAAATGGGCGCTGCCTTAAAGCCGCCGTTCGATATTCCGGAAGATAATAATCCGGTAGGCTCTTACCGTAAAAAATTCAATATCCCGCAAAACTGGGACGGCCACCAGGTGTTCATTCATCTGGGCGCCGTGAAATCCGCTTTCTTCATCTGGGTAAACGGACAGAAAGTAGGTTACAGCGAAGACAGCAAACTGGCAGCAGAATTTGACATTACAAAATATGTTAAACCCGGTGAAAACCTGGTAGCACTGCAGGTATACCGCTGGAGCGATGGCTCCTACCTGGAATGCCAGGATATGTGGCGCATCTCCGGTATTGAAAGAGAGGTTTTCGTATATGCTACCCCGTTGCTGGATGTGCGCGATTTCAAAGTAACCTCCACCCTGGATAAATCATATACCAACGGCGTATTCGGACTGGATCTGGAAGTAAACAACTACCGGATGGACCAGAAAACGCTGCACAGCCGGCCCGACACCTTCTCCGTAGCCATCGAGCTGCAGGACGCTGCCGGCAAAACCGTTTTCCAGGACGAAACCAAAGGCGTACAACGTGCGCTGGGCAACTATAAATCTGCTGTCAGCTTTCAGAAAGAAGTACCGGGAGTAAAGGTATGGTCCGCCGAAACGCCTTACCTCTATACGTTATACATCACCCTGAAAGACAGGAACGGCAAAGTGCTGGAAGTAGTGCCGCAACGCATCGGCTTCCGCTCTATAGAACTGAAAGACCGCAACTTCCTCGTTAACGGCAAACGCGTATTCCTCAAAGGAGTAAACCGCCACGAACACAATGCCACACAAGGGCATACGCTGACAAAAGAAGATATGCGCAAGGATATGGAAATGATGAAGCAGCTGAACGTAAATGCGGTGCGTCATTCTCACTACCCTCCGGATCCTTACTGGATGCAGCTTTGCGATGAGTACGGCCTGTACGTGATTGATGAGGCCAACATCGAATCCCATGGCCGCTACTACGATCTCGGCTATACGCTGGCGAACGACAGGCAATGGCGCATGCCACACCTGGAAAGGATTCAGCGCATGTATGAAAGAGATAAAAACCACCCTTCCGTAGTCACCTGGTCACTGGGTAACGAAGCCGGCAACGGAGTAAACTTCTACGAAGCATACGACTGGCTGAAAAAGAAAGATTCCCGCCCTGTTCAGTACGAACGCGCGGAACACGACTACAATACAGACATCATCGTACCGCAATACCCGGATCCCAACTGGCTGGTAAAATATTCCAAACATAACCCGGACCGCCCGATGATTATGAGCGAATATGCGCATATCATGGGTAACAGTCTCGGTAACTTCCAGGAATACTGGACCGCTATCGAGAATAACCCGTTCCTGCAGGGTGGCTTCATCTGGGAGTGGATAGATCAGGGCATTGATACCGTAAAGAACGGAAAACGTATCCTGGCATATGGTGGCGACTTCCCGCTCAGCGGCCCTGTGAACGAGACTTTCAGCGATAACAACTTCTGCGTGAAAGGTGTGGTCACAGCCTGGCGCGGACTTACACCGATGGCTATCGAAGTGAAGAAAGTATACCAGCACATCAAAACCACTTACAACGGCAACAACACCGTAGTGGTACACAACGGATATTTCTTCCGCGACCTCTCCAACTACCAGCTGAACTATGAAATACTGGAAGATGGAAAAATAACAGAACGTGGTACGGTAAAAGACCTGAACATCGCTCCGCAACAGTCGGCCACCATCTCTCTGCCGGTAAAAACTAACCTGAAAAGCGGTAAGGATTATTTCCTGAACATCCGTTATGTACTGAAGAAAGAAGAACCTTTCCTGCCTGCAGGCTTTGAACAGGCGGCGGAACAATTTGCACTGCAGCAGGGCATGGCGCCTGTGATCACACCCGGCGGCGGTAAACTCAGCAAACAGGAAAGCAACGGTAACCTCCTGATAAAAGGCGGTAACTTCTCCTTAGCGTTTGATATGAGCAAAGGTATACTGAACAGCTATACGGTACAGGGCGAACAACTGCTGGAAAACGGCCCGCAACCTGCTTTCTGGCGTGCCCCTACTGATAACGACATCGGCGCTGACTTCAATCATAGCCTGCGCAAATGGCGCAACGCCTACGCTTCCGGTAAGTTGCTGGATGCCGGCGTAAAGGAAACTGCCGGCGGTTATGAAGTAGTATTACAGAAAGAACTGCTGGACGGCGATGCCACCATCACACAAACCTATCACGTGTATGGCGACGGCACGATAAAAGTGACCAACCGCTTTCATGCCATAAAAGGTAAATATCCCCTGATGCTGCGTATCGGCAACGACCTGCAGCTGAACGGACAATTCAACCAGATCCGCTTCTACGGCCGTGGCCCATGGGAAAACTACTGGGACAGAAAAACAGCATCCTTCACCGGTATCTACGAACAAACAGTAGCTGACCAATACTTCCCCTACGCGCGTCCGCAGGAAAGCGGCAACAAATCTGATGTCCGCTGGGTAACCATGACCAACAGAAAAGGTAAAGGCATCCGCATTGAATATGCCGACAGCCTGCTGAACTTCTCTGCACTGCCTTACAGCTTGGATGACCTGGATCCTGAAGCCGACAAAAAACAATATCACTCCGGTGAACTGGTACCACGCAACCAGGTTTATATGCACATAGACCTGCAGCAGTCTGGCCTTCAGGGTATTGACAGCTGGGGCTCCATGCCGCTGAAAGAGTACAGGGTGGCGTTTGGAGATTGTGCGTATAGTTACTGGATTAAACCAGTTTCGAAGTAACGATGGGAGTAATTAATTACGAATTACGAATTGCGAATTACGAATGAGGAGCGAAGACATAAGCGGATAAAGTCCTTTATCCGCTTATGTCTTCGCTCCT